>CAWGLI010000005.1:0-291666 GCA_963823385.1 uncultured Actinomycetes bacterium | reverse complement strand
GGGGGCTTCGCGATCCTGCCGACACTCGTCAGCCGCAGGCTCACCGCCTCGATCGGCTCGTCGGGCGCGGCGAAGCCGTACGTCCGGTCGTGCTCGGCATGGAAGCGCTCAGCGAGCCCCTCGCCCGCCGGGATCGTGAGCTCGAAGCTCTGGCCCACGTAGCGCAGGTCGACCTGACGGGAGAACTCGATCGCCTCGCCGGTGAGACCCTCGCGCTCGAGCTCGAGCCGGCCCGCGTCCTCGAGGGCCGCGAACGTCGACTCGGCCTCGGCCGGGTCGAGTGCGTCGAGCCGCTGTACGATCGTGACAGCGGCGTCACGTTTGATGTCGGTGGTCAGCAGCCCCGTCGCCGAGAAGATGCCCGGGCTGCGCGGGATCACGAGCGTCGGCATCTCCGCGTCGCGCATCAGCGCGTTGGCGTGGACGGGACCTGCGCCGCCGAAGCCGACCAGCACGAACTCGCGTGGGTCGTAGCCGCGCTGCACCGAGATCAGGTGGAGCGCGTTCACCATCGCGGCGTTGGCGATCTCGACGATCCCGTTCGCCGCCTCCGTCACGTCCAGCCCGAGCGGCTTCGCGCAGCGCTCCTCGATCGCGGCCCGTGCGCCGTCGACATCGAGGCCGATCTCGCCGCCGAGGAAGTATGCGGGGTTCAGCCGGCCGAGGACGACGTTCGCGTCGGTCACGGTGGGCTCGGTGCCACCCCGCCGATAGCAGACCGGGCCGGGGTCGGCGCCCGCGCTCCTCGGGCCGACGCGGAGCAGCCCGCCAGAGTCGACCCACGCGATCGAGCCGCCGCCGGCGCCGATCTCGACGAGGTCGACGACCGGCGTGCGCACCGGGTAGCCAGAGAGCGACAGGCCGCCGATGCCGGCGCTCGCGTGGCCCCCTACGTTGTAGTCCTTGGTCACCGACGGCCGTCCCCCCTGGATGAGCCCCACCTTTGCCGTCGTCCCACCCATGTCGAACGAGAGCAGGTCGGGGCGGCCGAGCGTCTCACCGAGGTAGGCCGACGCGATCACGCCCGCGGCCGGGCCCGACTCGACCATGAAGACGGGCCTCGACCGTGCCGCCTCAGAGCTGAAGACACCGCCGCTCGACTGCATCACGAGCAGCTTCGCCTCGACCCCGGCGTCGGCGAGCCGCGCCTCGATCCGCTCCAGGTAGCGCTCCACCACGGGCCGGATCACCGCGTTGATCACCGTCGTCGAAGCGCGCAGGTACTCGCGGAACTCGGGAGCGACCTCGGCCGAGAGCGAGATCGGGATGCCCGGCAGCTCCTCGGCGAGGATCGCGCCCACGCGCCGCTCGTGCGCGGGGTTGACGTACGCGTGCAGGAGGCAGACCGCAACCGACTCGACCTGCTCGCGGCGGAGGATCGCGGCGGCATCCCTCACGGAGCCGTCGTCGAGCGGGGTCAGCACCTCTCCCGCGGGGCCGAGGCGCTCGCGCACGGTGACGGCGCGGTCGCGCGGGACGAGCGGTGGCGTCTTCTCGAACAGCGTGTCGTAGAGCGTCGGCCGCACCTGCCGGGCGATCTCGAGCAGGTCGCGGAAGCCCTCGGTGGTGACGAACCCGCTGCGGGCGATCGTGCCCTCGATGATTGCGTTGGTGGCGACGGTCGTCGCGTGCACGACGAACCCCACGGCGCGCGCGTCGGCGTCACCGGCAGCGAGGGCGCGCTCGACGGCCTCCATGAACCCGAGCGACGGATCCGCCGGCGTCGACAGCACCTTCGCGATGGCGACGCTCCCGTTCTCCTCGTCGATGAGCGTCGCGTCGGTGAACGTGCCGCCGATGTCGATTGCCAGCCGGATCATGCATCCCCCGCAGATCCGGGATCGTGACGATCCCTGAAGCGGCCGTCGCCGCGGCCGGTCGCTCTCGCACCACGGCGGCACGGTGCTGCATCTGCTGCGCTCCTCCTCATGCGCTCCTCCTGAGGTCGGCGGTCGCCGTCTCGTCGAGCCGTCGGTCGACGACCGCGACGCGATAGATGTCGCGCGCCCGCTCGGCGCTCACCTTGCCCTCCAGCACGTCGCGCAGCACGCGCTCGGGCTCACGCTCCTCGGGCGGACCGTAGCCACCGCCGCCGCACGTCCGCACGCTGATCACGTCACCGGGAACGAGGTCGAGGGTCGTCTTGGACGAGAGCCGTGTCTCGACGCCGTCGCGGACGTGCACGTACTCGGCGATGCGCCCGTCGTGCCCCCCGAACGCGCCCCACGGCCCGAAGCGGTCGCGGTCGGCGAGCATGGTGAACGTCGTGTGCAGGTCGAAGCGGTAGTCCTTGCGCAGTCCGAGGCCACCGCGGAAGCGGCCGGGGCCTTCGGAGTCCTCGACGAGCGACAGGCCGTCGATGCGTACCGGGTAGTTCAGCTCGGTCTCCTCGATCGGCGCGTTCTCGGTGTTCTGGCCGTGTGCCTGCACCGCGTCGGGGCCGTCGCTCGAGGAGCGTCCGCCGTAGCCGCCGGCGAACGTGTCGTAGAAGCACGTGTACTTGCCCGCCTCGAGGTCGAGGGATCCGAAGCCCGCCTGGCACATCATCCCTTTCGTCCCCGCGGGCAGCCGGTCCGGGAAGGCCGGGAGCAGCGCGCGGATGATCACCTCGACGAGGCGGGAGTGCGTCTCCCACCCGCCGACCACGGGTGCAGGCCAGGTGCCGTTCGTCACCGTGCCCTCGGGCGCGTGCACCGAGAGATGACGGTAGAAGCCGTCGTTGACGGGAAGATCGGGATCGATCAGGCACTTGAGCGCGTACGCGCACGCCGAGAACGTCATCGCGTACGTCGAGTTGACCGGTGCGCGCCGCTGCGGGTCGGACCCGGTCGTGTCGAAGCGCACGCCGTCGTCGCCGATCACGACCCGGGCCTGTCAGCCGCACGGGCTCGTCGGTGTAGCCGTCGTTGTCGACGAGTCCCTCCGCCTCGTACGTGCCGTGGGGCAGACCGGCGATCTCGGCCGCGCACCCGCCGCTCCGTGTACGCGAGCACCTCGTCCATCGTGGCGCGGATCGTGGCGAGCCCATGGCGCGTCACCAGCGCCTGGATCCGCCGCACGCCGGTCGTGTTGGCCGCGATCTGGGCGCGGAAGTCTCCGCCGGTCTCGTGCTTCGAGCGGATCTGCGCGAGGATCAGCGTGAAGACGTCGGGGACGATCGTGCCGGCCGTCGACGATCTTCACCGGCGGGATGATCACGCCCTCCTGGAAGACCTCCCGGAACGCGCCGATCGACTGGCGGGAGCGCCGCCGCCGACGTCGACGTGGTGCGCGAGGTTGGCGACGTAGCCGAGGATCTCGCCGTCGACGCGCACCGGTGAGACGAGCGTGACGTCGTTCAGGTGGACGCCGCCGGCGTGAGGGTCGTTGGTGACGATCACGTCGCCGGGTCCGAGGTTCTCGGGGCCATAGGCGAGGATCGCGCGCGGCGTCTGCTCGACCATCGAGCCGAGATGCACCGGCTGGGCGAAGCCCTGGGCGACCGCGCGCAGCTCGGCGTCGAAGAACGCGCAGGAGAAGTCCGAGCGCGTCTTGATGTTGGTCGAGTACGCGCTGCGCTTGAGGGCGAGCACCATCTCGTCGGTGGCGGCGACGAGAGCGTTGCGCACCACCTCGAAGGTGATCGGGTCGACCGTCACGAGCGGAGCTCCGCGGTCACGTCCTCGTCCACGCGGCCGTCGGCCACCGAGACGCGGTACACGTCTCTCGCGCGCGCCGCGCTGACCTTTCCCTCGAGCACGTCGCGCAGCACGCGGGCAGGCTCGCGCTCGTGCGGCGGCCCGTAGCCGCCACCTCCGCACGTGCGGTAGCTGACGACGTCACCGGGGACGACGTCGACGGTGCTCTTGGGCTCGAGCGCGTGCTCTGCTCCGTCGCGGACGAGCAGGAAGCGCGCCGTCTGCCCGGCCTCCCCGCCGAAGACCCCCCACGGCCCGCGCTTGGTGCGGTCGGCGAGCACGGTGAACGTCGTCGGCCGGTCGAAGAGGAAGTCCTTGCGCAGCCCGAGCCCGCCGCGGAAGCGGCCGGGCCCCTCGGAGTCCTCGACGAGCGAGAGGCGGGTCACGCGCACGGGGTAGTTCAGCTCGGTCTCCTCGATCGGTGCGTTCTCGGTGTTCTGGCCGTGCGTCTGAACGGCGTCCGGGCCGTCGCTCGCGGAGCGGGCACCGTAGCCGCCGCCGAACGTCTCCAGGAAGCAGGTGTACTCGCCGGTCTCCGGGTCGACCCCGCCGAACCCGGCGTGGCACATCATCGCCTTCGTGCCCGCGGGCAGCCGGTCGGGCAGTGCCGGCAGCAGCGCGCTGAAGATCACGTCCACGAGCCGTGTCTGCGTCTCCCAGCCGCCGACGACCGGGCTCGGCCACGTGCAGTTCGCCACCGTGCCCACCGGGGCGGCCACGGAGAGGAGCCGGTAGAAGCCGTCGTTGACCGGCAGGTCCGGGTCGATCAGGCACTTGAGCGCGAAGGCGCAGGCCGAGAACGTCTGCGCGTACGTCGAGTTGACGGGTGCGCGGCGCTGCGGGTCGCAGCCCTCCAGGTCGAAGCCGACGCTGTCCGCCGAGACGGTGACACGCGCGCGCAGCCGCACCGGCTCGCCGGTGTAGCCGTCGCTGTCGACCTGACCTTCGGCCTCGTACGTGCCGTGGGGGAGCTCGGCGAGCTCGGCCCGGGCCCGGCGCTCCGTGTAGGAGAGCAGCTCCTCCATCGCGCGGGCCACGGTCGCCCGGCCGTGCCGCGCTGCGAGCGCCTGGATCCGCCGCACGCCGGTCGCGTTGGCCGCCACCTGTGCTCGCAGGTCGCCGGCGGTCTCGCGCTTCGAGCGGATCTGCGCCAGGATCAGCTTGAAGACGTCGGGGACGATCTTGCCCGCCGTCACGATCTTCACGGGCGGGATGATCACGCCCTCTTGGAAGACCTCGCGGAAAGCGCCGATCGACGCCGGGCGCGCCGCCGCCGACGTCGACGTGGTGTGCGAGGTTGGCGACGTAGCCGAGGATCTCGCCGTCGACGTGCACCGGTGAGACGAGGGTGACGTCGTTCAGGTGAACGCCGCTCGGGTACGGGTCGTTGGTGACGATCACGTCGCCGGGCCGAGGCTCTCGCGCCCGTAGTCGAGGATCGCCCGCGGCGTCTGCTCGACCATCGAGCCGAGGTGCACCGGCTGCGTGAAGCCCTGCGCGACGGCGCGCAGCTCTGCGTCGAAGAACGCGCAGGAGAAGTCGGCGCGGGTCTTGATGTTCGTCGAGTAGGCGCTGCGCTTGAGCGTGACGACCATCTCGTCGGTGGCGGCCACGAGGGCGTTGCGCACCACCTCGAACGTGATCGGGTCGAGCGTCGCCGGAGCGCTCACGCGCCGCCTCCGACCGACGGCTCGAGCGTGCGGTACGGCCCGTCGGCGGCGTGGCGCTCCCGGCCCGCTCGACGGCGTCGTGGTCGAGCTCGAACCCGAGACCCGGCCCGTCGGGCACGGCGGCGCGGCCGCCCGGCAGCGGCAGCGGGGTCGTCACGAGCGGGTCGGCGAGCAGCTGGTGCATCACCTGGTTGCCGAGCGTGAGGTTCGGCACGCAGCCGGCCACCTGCAGGGCGGCGAACGTCGAGATCGCGCTCTCGACGCAGGCGTGGCGGTTGAGCGGGATCCCGTGTGCCTCGGCCTGCGCGGCGGCCTGCCGCAGGCGCCACAGCCCGCCGGTCTCGTGATGGCCGAGGACGACCGCGTCGGCGGCCTCGTGCTCGAGGACGGTCCGCAGCTCGGTCGCGGTGTGCACTGCCTGGTCGGCCGCGATCTTCACGTCGACGGAGCGTCGCACGTAGGCGAGCCCCGTGACGTTGCCCGCCGCCACCGGCTGCTCGACCCAGTCGAGCTCGTAGCGCGCCAGGCGTCGGATGGCGTCGATCGCGGTCGGCACGTCCCACGCCTCGTTCGCGTCGACGCGGAGCAGCCGCTGCGGACCGATCGCCTCGCGGACGGCGGCGACGATCTCCTCGTCGTCGCGTCCGGCGCGCCCGACCTTGACGTAGACGACGCCGTGGCCGTCGGCGGCGAGCGCGGCAGCGTCGGCGGCGAGGTCGGCGGCGGTGTCGCCCTGCGGGAACGCCATCAGGTCGACGTCGTCACGGACACGGCCGCCGAGGAACGTCGAGACGGCGACGCCGAGCCCTTTGCCGAGCGCGTCCCAGCAGGCGACCTCGATTCCGGCGAGCACCTGCAGCGACCAGTGCGGCGTGAAGCGCCACCGGCCCTCCCGCCAGAGCTCGCCGAGCACCGCCTCGACGTCGCCGGGCGAGCGTCCGACGAACGCCTCGGCCAGCAGCCGCCCGTAGGCGATCACTGCCGCGGGGTCCTCGCAGATCGACTCGCCGTACCCGGTGACGCCCGCGTCGGTGTCGACTGCGAAGAGCACGAGGTTCGCCCCGCGCTGCGCCCCCGAGCGCCAGTGGAACGGCCGCACGAGCGGGACTGCGAGCGGCGTCGCGGTGACGCGGGTGACGATCATGCGCGGTTCCCGGGGCCCCAGACGGACGTGAACGTTCGGCCGGTCGAGAAGCGCTCGCCGGAGAGGCTCGCGATGTCGATCGGCGGCTCGAGCGCCGGCGATCAGGTGCGCGAGCGACTCGCCGATCGTGGGGCCGATCTTGAAGCAGTGCCCGCTGCCGCCGAACGCCGACCAGTACCCGCGCGAGCTCCTCCTCGCCGACGATCGGGTACCAGTCCTCGGTGATGTCGTAGACGCCGGAGTACCCGGTGACGAACGCCCCCCCGAAGCCGGGCTGCGTGAGGGTGGGGGCGAGCGCGGGCAGGCGGCGGACGAGCTTCGGCACCATCCGCGCCAGGTGCGCATCGTCGGTGCCGTCGTCGTACGTCTCGGGATCGGCGGGCTCGGGCTCCTTCGGCCAGCCCTCGCCGACGAGCACGCGGTCGCGCCCGACGTTGCGGAAGTACAGCCGCTGCGTCACGTCCGACATCACGGGGATCCTCCCGAACCCCGGTGGTGCCTCGAAGATCGCCTCGTGCTCGCGTGAGAAGCGGAGCGGGTACTCGATGCCGACCATGCCGCCGATCGTGTTGCCCCACGGGCCGGTGGCGTTGACGACGACGTCGGTGGCGATCTCGCCGTCGCCCGTGACGACACCGCCGACGCGCCCGCCGGCCGTCACGACGCCCGACCACGCGGCAGCCCTCGTAGACGTGGAGCCCTCGCTCGCGGGCCGAACCGACGAGTGCGTGCACCGTGCGCACGGGGTCGGCGTACCCGGACGTCTCCTCGAAGCACGCGAGCGCGACCGCGTCGAGCGCGAGCTCGGGCCAGCGCTCGGCCACCTCGTCCGGCGCGAGCAGCTCCGTCTGCACGCCGAGCTCGCGCTGGTAGGGGACGATCTCGCGCAGCGCCTGCGCCTCGTCCTCCGGCGCGACTACCATGTACCCGTCCTGGACGAAGCCGACGTCGCCGCCGAGTTTCTCGCTCGGCGTTCGCGAACATCGCGGCTGCACGCACCGCGAGCCGGATTGCCACTTCATTCGTGTAGTGCTGGCGCACGTGTGCCGCGGAGTACTGGGTGGAGCCGCCGCAGATCCGCGACTTCTCGACGAGCGCGACCTCCCCGAAACCGAGCTTCGTCAGGAAGTGGGCGACGCTCGCGCCGATGATCCCGCCCCCGATCACGACCGCGTCGGCCTTGTCGATCATGCAGGCCTCCTCTCGGCCCGCAGGCCGTTCGTCTCGCATCTCGTCCACCGTGCCGTCGTCGGCGAAGCACGACGCCGTAACGCTCGCGCGCCGCCGCGGCGCTCACCTTCTCGTCGGCCACGTCCGCTGCGACGAGCACCGGGTCGCGGTCGAGCGGGCTTCCGAAGCCTCCACCGCCGGCGGTGCGGTGCTCGTAGACGTCGCCGTTCCTCGATCACGATCGAGAACATGCCGGGCAGCTCCTCGGGCGCCTCGCCGACCCGGTGCAGGACGTTGGTGGCGGTTGCGCCTGGCTCGCCCCCGGCGAGACCGTACGGCGGGTGGGCGCCGCGGTCGGAGCGCACGATCAGAGATGTCGACGGGCGTCAGGCAGCGCCAGACCCGTTCCACGGCGAGCCCGCCACGGTGCGCTCCCGCGCCGCCCGAGTCGGGCACGAGGCCGTAGCGCTCGATCGACGATCGGGAACTCCGACTCCGCCACCTCGACCGGGATGTTCGCGGCGAGGCTCGCCGGGTTCGTGAGGCCGTCGTTGCCGTCGCCCTCGGGTGTCGCACCCCACGTGCCGACGACGAGCTCGTAGAAGACGAAGCGGTCGCCGTCGGGGCGCTGCGCTCCGAAGATGGCGAGCGTGTTGCCCCCCTCGCCGGCGGCGGCGACGCGGTCCGGGATCAGTTGGGCGAGCGCGCCGTTGACGGCGTCGAGGACGCGGAAGCCCGTGACGCCGCGCATCGAGGACGCCCCGGGCATCACGACCTCGGCCACCGTGCCGGGCCGGGTGAGCACGTGGATCGGGCGGAACGCGCCCGACGTGTTCGGGACGTCGACGGTGAGGGCCGCGCGCACCGCCTGGTAGACGCACGCCTGCACGAACGAGCGCGTGCTGTTGAGCGAGCCGCGCACCATCGGCGCCGACTCCGTGAGGTCGGCCGTGACTTCGTCGCCGGCGATCGTGACCGTGGCCACGATCGGGACGTCACGCCGCTCGATGCCGTCCGAGTCGAGGTAGTCGGTGAAGCGTCGCCGTGCCGTCGGGCCACGAGGCGATCTCGCTGCGTACGAGCCGCTCTGTGTGGTCGACGAGCGCCTCCATCAGCGCGCCGCAGCCGACTGGTGCCGTGTCGTTCGGCGAGCGCGAGCAGCGCCCGCTCGGCGACGGTGCACGCTGCGACCTGCGCCCCGAGGTCGCCGAGCGTCATGCGCGGGATGCGGACGTTCGCCTCGATGATGCGGAAGACGTCGTCGACCGGCTCGCCCGCCGCGTAGAGGCGCAAGCCAGGGCATCCGGATCCCTTCCTGGAAGATCTCCGTGTTGTCGCACGCGCTCGACCCCGGCAGCCGCCCGCCCACGTCGCCGTGATGCGCCGTGGTGGCGGTGAAGCCGATCAGCTCACCGTCCGGCGTGCACCGGCTTGAACACGAACAGGTCCTGCAGGTGGATGCCGCCGTCGAACGGGTCGTTCATGAGGATAGACGTCGCCGGGCTGCATGTCGTCGCCGAAGCGCTCGAGCAGCCGCTCCATGGCGACGGGGATCGAGCCGAGGTGGAAGGGGACGCTGACCGCCTGCGCGACCGTCTCGCCGACGGGCGACAGCAGCGCGGCGGAGAAGTCCATGCCGTCGCGGACGACGGTCGAGTGCGCGGTGCGGAAGATCGTGGTCGCCATCTCGTCGGCGATGGTCGCGAACGCGTTGGCGGCCACCTGCAGCGTCACCGGATCGACGCGGGCCCGCTCGGGCGCGCTAGCCATCGGCCCTCCCGTGCTCGAGCACGAGCGTCCGCGTCCGCGGGTCGAGCGCGACGCTCCACCCCGGCGCCACGACGACCGTGGTGTCGTACTCGTCGACGATGAGCGGTCCCGAGCGTCGGCGCGAGCCCGACGGCGGATCGCGTGACGACGGGGACGTCGACGTCGGCGCCGGCGAGATACGCGCTCCGCGTGCCGGTCGGGCTCCGCCCGGTCGACCCGTCGTCGCTGCCTGAAGGTGAACGTGTCGGTGGAAGGGGCAGGCCCGAGCGCGGCCAGCCGCACCGCTCTGACCTCGACCGGAGCTCCGGGCTGCCCGCGGACGCCGTAGAGCCGCTCGTGCTCCTCCTCGAAGCGGCTGCGGAGCACGGCGAGGTCGATGGCGCCGTCGTCGAGCGCGACCTCGACCTCCCAGCTCTGCCCGTGGTAGCGGAGGTCGGCCGTGCGGATCCAGTCGATGCGTGCCGCGCCGGCGAGCGCAGCGGACAGCCGCTCCTCCATCTCGGCGAGCAGGCCGGCGACCGTCGCCGGTTCGACGGCGTCGACGTCGAGCTGGCAGGTGCGCACGTCGTGGAACTCGGGGCGTGCGAACAGCAGCCCGACGGCGCTGAAGAGCCCGGCGACGGGCGGGACGAGCACCGTGCGCACGCCGAGCTCCTCGGCGAGCGCCGCAGCGTGGATCGGCCCGGCGCCGCCGTACGCGACGATCGCGAACTCACGCGGGTCGCGCCCCTTCTCCGACGAGACGGCGCGCAACGCCCGTGTCATGCGCGCGTTCGCGATGCGCCGGATCCCGTCTGCGGCCTCGAGCAGCGTCAGGCCGAGCGGCTCGGCGACGCGGCGCACCGCCGACTCGGCGAGCGCACGCGAGACCGTGATCTGCCCGTCTGCGACCGGCCCGGAGGGCATCGTGCCGAGCACGACGTTCGCGTCGGTCACGGTCGGCTCGACGCCGCCGAGCCCGTAGCAGGCAGGGCCGGGGTCGGCGCCGGCGCTGCGCGGGCCGACCTGGAGCCCTCCCGCCGGGTCGAGCCAGGCGATCGAGCCGCCTCCCGCGCCGACCTCCGCGATGTCGATGGTGGGGATCCTGAGCAGCTCACCGGAGCCACGGATGAGACGGCTGCCCGCCGAGATCGAGCCGCCGGCCTCGTACTCACGTCCCCGGGAGATCGCCCCGTCCTCGATCAGCGACGCCTTGGCCGTGGTGCCGCCCATGTCGAAGGCGATCACGTTCGGCTCGTCGAGCAGGCGGCTCATACCGAGCGCCGCGACCACGCCCGCGGCCGGCCCCGACTCGAGCGCGAACACCGGGCGGAGCTTCGCGTCGTCCGACGTCATCACGCCGCCGGACGACTGCATGATCTGCAGGGGCGCGTGGACGCCGAGCCCGTCGAGCCGCTGCCGGATCCGGTCGAGGTACGAGGCCATCAGCGGCCGGACGTACGCGTTGACGACGGTCGTCGCCGAGCGCTCGTACTCGCGCTGCTCGCGCAGGATCTCGCTCGAGAGCGACACCGTGGCGCGCGGGTGCTCGTCGGCGAGGATGCGGCCGAAGCGCTCCTCGTGGTCGGGGTAGAGATACGCGTGCAGGAAGCAGACGGCGACCGACTCGATCTCGAGCTCGCGGAGCCGGCGGGCGAGCGTGCGGGCCTCGTCGTCGTCGAGGGGGCGCAGCGTGGTGCCGTCGGCGGCGACCCGCTCGCGATCTCGAAGCGGAGCCGCCGCTCGACGAGCGGCGGCGGCTTGCGCCAGAAGAGGTCGTACATGTGGGGGATGCGCAGCCGGCGCAGCTCGAGCACGTCGCGGAAGCCGGCGGTGGTGACGAGCGCGGTGATGCTGCCTCGGCGCTCGAGCACCGCGTTGGTGGCGACGGTCGTCCCGTGGACGATCTCGGTCAGGTCGCCGTCGGCGGGCGCGAGCTCCGCGACGGCCGTCACCACCGCGTCGTCGTAGCTCGGCGGGGTGGAGAGGAGCTTCCGGATCGAGGTGCCGCCGTCGTCCTCGCGGAGCACGACGTCGGTGAAGGTGCCGCCGACGTCGACCCCGACCCGCGCGCTCACATCCGTTCCCGTCTTGAAGTTTGAAATCTCATATTGCAAAGAGCCACGAGCGTAGGTGATACTGCGTGCCGATGCAAGAGGCGGCGACACCGATCGACGGCCTCCCCATCGCCCCGCTCGAGGGCCAGCCGTCCGTCGAGGACCGGGTCACCGAGGCGCTGCGAGACCTGATCGTCCGCGGCCGGCTCGCGGAGGGGACGCCGCTCGTCCAGCGCGACCTCGCCCGGCTGCTCGCGGTGTCGCAGACGCCGGTGCGGACCGGTCTCGGCCGGCTCGAGCGGGAGGGGTTCGTCGTCGTCGGGCCGAACGGCCGCTCCACGGTGAGCCGGCTCACCCGCGAGGACTTCGAGGAGATCTACGCGGCTCGGCTCGGTCTGGAGGGGCTCGCTGCACGGCGCGGCGCCGAGGCCGTCGGGTCGCAGGAGATCGGCCGCATGCGGAAGCTGCTCGACGACCTGCATGCGCTCGCGGCGCGGCAGGAGGTCGACGGGTACCTGCGGCTGCGCTGGGAGTTCCACGCCACCTGCTACCGCGCGAGCGGCAGGCGCCGGCTCGTCGAGGAGGTCGAGCGCCTCTTCCGGCGCTCGGAGCGGTACAACCGGATCGTGCTCTCCACGGCGGAGCGCTTCAACGAGTCGGTCGCGCGCTACCACTCGGTGCTCGCCGCGTGCGAGGCGCGTGACGGCGCAGCGGCCGAGCAGGCGGTGCAGGACAGCATCCGCTGGGCGCTCGAGCGCGTGGCGGCGTCGCTGCCGACCGAGACGGAGCTCGATGGCGAGGACGCCCCTCCGTGAGCGAGCTGGGCGCGGCGCTCGTCGCGGCGGTCGGCGGCGACGGGACGCGCGTCACCTCCGGCGACTCCGACCGCGACCTGCACGCCGTCGACGCGAGCTTCCACCGCGCGAGCCGCCCCGACCTGGTCGTCTACGCGACCTCGTCGGCCGAGGTCTCCGCCGTGCTCCGGCTCGCCCACGACCTGCGTGTCCCCGTCACCCCGTACGGCGCCGGCTCGAGCCTCGAGGGCCAGGTGATCCCGGTCAGGGGCGGCATCAGCCTCGACCTCTCGCGGATGGACAGGATCGTCGACGTGTCTCCCCACGACCTCACCGCGACGGTGGAGGCGGGTGTCCGCCGGTCCGCGCTCGCAGCAGCCGCCGGCCCGCACGGTCTGCGCTTCCCGGTCGATCCGGGCGCGGACGCGACGCTCGGCGGCATGGCCGCGACCGACGCGGCCGGCACGACCACCCCGCGCTACGGGAAGATGCGCGCGCAGGTGCTCGCGCTCGAGGCCGTGCTACCGGGCGGCGAGGTCGTGCGCACCGGCAGCCGCGCGCCGAAGACGTCTGCCGGCTACGACCTCACGGGTGTCCTCGTCGGGTCGGAGGGCACGCTCGGCGTGATCACCGAGCTCACCGTCCGCCTCCACGGCATCCCCGAGCACGCAGCGGCGCTGCGGGTGATGTTCCCCACGGTCGTGGCGGCCTGCCGCGTCGCGGCCGCGGCGGTGGGTGCCGGGCTCGGCGTGACGCGACTCGAGCTGCTCGACGCCGCCGCGATCGAGGCGCTGGACACGCACCTCGGCTACGAGCTCCCGGTCGGCCCCTGCCTGCTCGTCGAGGTCGAGGGCTCGGAGGCCGGCATCGCGGGCGACCTCGAGCTGATCGGCGCGCTGGCGTCGCAGGAGGGTGCGCTGGAGCTCCATCAGGAGTGGGAGCCGGACGCCCGCGCGCGGCTCTGGTGCGCCAGGCACGACGTCACGTCCGCGATGGCCGCCGCCGCCCCTGGCCGCCGGGAGTGGTCGACGGACACGTGCGTGCCGATCGGCGAGCTCGCCGCCGCGGTCGCGTTCGCGCAGTCCGAGCTCGCACGGCTCGGTCTCCGTGCCCCGATCCTCGGGCACGTCGGCGACGGCAACGTCCACGTCGCCCTCTTCGTCGACGCGGACGACCCCGACGAGCTGGCGCTCGCAGCCGAGCTCGGCGCAGAGCCTCGTCGCGGATGCGCTCGCGCGCGGTGGCACGTGCACGGGCGAGCACGGCATCGGGCTCGGCAAGATCGCGGCGCTCGAGCGGGAGCACGGCGACCTGCTGCCGCTCTACGCCGGGCTCAAGCGGCTGTTCGACCCGCACGGGATCATGAACCCGGGCAAGGTGCTGCGCGGCGACTAGAGGTCGCCGTCGACGCCGAGCAGCCGCGCCAGGGGCTCGCCGCTGGTCATCGCCTCGCGGATCCCCCGTTCCCGCTCGCGGACGGCTGCGACCTGTGCCTCGATGCCGTCGGCGTCGGCGAGCACGAGCACCCCGTCGCGGTCGGCGACGACGAGGTCTCCCGGCCGGATGGGCACGCCGCGCACGACGATCTCCTCGCCGACCGTGCGGGCCGCCGCCTTCGCCGGCGAGAGAGGGCAGGCGCCGGCGGCGAACACCGGGAGCCCGACGTCGCGCAACACGGACGTGTCACGCACGGCACCGTCGACGACGAGCCCTGCGAGCCCGCGGGCCTGCGCCTCGAGCGCCATCAGCTCTCCGGCATACGCGCACGACGCGTCGCCGCCCGCGTCGCACACGACGACGCTGCCCGGAGGTGCCTGCGTCAGCGCCCGGTGCAGCGCGAGGTTGTCGCCCGGCTCGCACGCGCAGGGGTACGCCGGGCCGGCCGCCGACGCCTCTGGCCAGACGGCGGTGATCCCTGCGAGCACCGAGGCGGCACCGGCTGCGGCCTGGGCGACGTCGGCGGTGGCGAGGTCCTCCACGGATGCATCATGCGCGACGGGCCGCTGCCAGCGCGAGAGGAGCGAGCGCGGCGCATACTGCCCTCGTGGTCGAGCCCGCGCCGATCGACTCGCCCGAGACGCTCCCCGGCTGGCACTTCCCCTGGCCCGCCTTCGAGGTGGACTGGAAGCGGGCGGCGCTCCTCGTGGTCGACCTGCAGAACTACGGCTGCAATAGGCACGCCGGGATCGGGAAGCTGATCGACCGACAGCATCCCGAGATCGCCGGGTACTACCTGCCACGCCTCGAGCAAACCGTGATCCCGAACGTGGAGCGACTGCTCGCCGCGTTCCGCGGTGCCGGGCGGCAGGTCGTCTTCACCCGTCACGGGCCGCTGCTCGCGGACGGGCGGGACCTGATCGCGCGGCGCCGGCGCCGCGACGAGGATGCGGTCGAGCGGACCGACGTGCCGACGCTCTGGCACCGCGGCACCTTCGAGCACGAGTTGCTCGCCGCGCTGCAGCCGGCAGACGGCGACCTCGTCGTCGACAAGAACACGTCGAGCGCGTTCAACTCGACCGGCATCGAGTGGTTGCTGCGGAACATGGGGGTCGAGGCCCTGGTCGTGGTCGGCATGGCGACCGACATGTGCGTCGAGACGACTGCCCGCGACGCCGCCGACCGCGGCTTCGACGTGATCGTCGTCGAAGACGCGACCGCGACGTTCTTCGAGCACCACCACCGCGCTGCCCTCTCCGGCTTCGCACGTGTCTTCGGCCAGGTGTGGCGAACCGACGAGGTTTTCGAAGCGCTCGCCGCCGGGTGATCCCGCCGTCTCGAGCGACGTGACCCGGACGTCCGCGTGCGTGAGCAGGCGGACGACGGTGCCGGTGACAGGCGGCGCCGGGTAGACGACGAGGATCGCCCCCGCCCGGTACACGCCCTTGCGCGCTGCGCAGGTGATCGCGACGTGCGCCCGGCGCTTCACGCGCCGCTCATGACGCACCCCGCCCGCGGTGGCAGAGGGCGCATGGGCGGTTGCGGCCGGCTCAGCGCCCGACGGTGTCGAGCTGCCGCAACGTGGCCGGGTCGAGCTGCCACGCGCCGGCGGCGGCGTTCGCGCGGACCTGCTCGGCGCTCGTCGCCCCCGCGATCACGGACGACACGCCGGGTCGGGAGGCGAGCGCCGAGATCGCAAGCTCGAGCAGGCTGTGGCCGCGCTCGCGTGCGAACGTCGTGAGCGCCTCGACCGCGTCGAAGTCCTCGTCCGAGTACGCGTCGAGCCGACCCTCGAGCCGGCTCCCCGGCGGTGCCGGCTCGTCGCGGTGGTACTTGCCGGTGAGAAGGCCGCTCGCGAGCGGGAAGTAGGGGACGAAGCCGATGCCGAGCTCGTGACAGCGCGGCAGGACGTCGCTCTCGGCGGAGCGTCGCAGCAGGCTGTACTCGTTCTGCAGCGCAGCGAGCGGTGCGAGGCCGTGCTCGGACACGGCCCGGGTCGCCTCGTCGAGCTGCTCGAGCGTGAGGTTCGAGCAGCCGATGGCGCGGGTCTTGCCTTCGCGCACGAGCTCGTCCATCGCGCCGAGCGTCTCGGCGATCGGGGTGACGCCGTCGGGCCGGTGGTAGTAGAGGAGGTCCACGTGGTCGACCTGGAGGCGGGCGAGCGAGGACCCGACTGCGCTGCGGACGTAGGAAGGAGCGCCGCGGGCGGTCGTGCCGTCGCCCATGTCCATCCCGAACTTCGTCGCCAGCACGACTTCGTCGCGGCGGCCTCGGAGGATCTCGCCGAGCTGTCGCTCGCTGCCGCCACGCCCTCCGTAGATATCGGCCGTGTCGAGGAACGTGACCCCGGCGTCGATCGCGGCGTCGACGACGGCACGTGTCGCTTCGAGGTCGAGCCGGCTGCCGAAGTTGTTGCACCCGAGCCCGACGCGGGGCACCTGCAGCTCGCCGAGTCGGGTGCTCTCCATCGCGGGGACGCTCGCGGTCGGCGGTCGGACGGCCCGGCCGCTCAGGCGTCGGGCGGGCGTCGCTCCGGGTAGCGCGGCAGCCCGTCGTCGGGAATGGGCTCCCACGCGGGCGCGTACGCGGTGAACTGCCGGTAGCTCGGTCGTACGCCGGGATCGCCGTCGAACGTGCCGAGGCGGACGCCCGCGATCTCGCCGCCGGGCGGCCGGACGAAGAGCGCCGAGCCGCACGCGGTGCAGTAGAGCTTCGAGAAGCCTTCGGGCGGGTCGAAGGAGCCGATCAGCTCGTCGCCCGACACGATCCGCAACGAACCGGGCGCGATCATCGCCTGCGCCGACGAGGCCGTGCCGGTGCGTCGCTGGCACCGGGTGCAGTGGCAGTAGCCGGCGATCCCGAGCGCATCGGTGATCTCGTACCGCACCCCGCCGCACACGCAGCCGCCTCTGAGCACCGTCGCCACTCGGAGAGCCTACTCCGCCGGCGGCCCGGTGTCCGACTTCAGTCGGAGATCGCCGCCCTGGTGTCCGACTTCAGTCGGACACCGCTGTTCAACTCAGAGGCCCTCGGTCCGCGCTCAGCTCACGGCGAGTAGATCGACGACGAACACCAGCGGCTCGTGCGGCTCGATCACGCCGCCTGCGCCGCGCGCGCCGTACGCCATCGCCGACGGGATCGTGAGCTGTCGACGTCCGCCGACCCTCATACCCGCGACACCGGCGTCCCAGCCGGCGATCACCTGACCCTTGCCGAGCTTGAACTCGAAGGGCTGACCGCGGTTCCACGACGCGTCGAACTCCTCCCCGGTGGAGAACGCAACGCCGACGTAGTGGACGGTGACCTTCCGTCCCGCCGTCGCCTCCTCACCATCGCCGACGACGATGTCCTCGATGCCGAGGTCGAACGGGATGTCGCCCTCGGGCTTGTCGATCTGCGGTCTGGTCGCTGTCAAGGCAGGCTCCCTGGGTGGTGTGGCGGCACCCTAGCCGTCTACCGTCGTGCGCTGACGAGCACGAGCGTGCGGGGTAGGGCGAGCTGGTCTCCGACTCGGTACGGGGCAAGTCGCGCCTCGACCTCGTCGGCGAGCGCGTCGCGCTCGCTATCGCTCAGAGCGGCGGCGATTCTCCGAAAGTGACCGTTCTCGTTCGCGAGGTCGTGCCAGTACGCGGCAGCGTCCGGCGCCGTACGCAGCTCGTGCAGGCGAGAGGCTTCGACCTCGCGGAGACCCGCCGCGCGATGCACGGCAGCGGCCTCGTCGGGATCTCCGAGCTTGCCGAACGCGCGGGCGAAGTTCGCGCGCTCGCCGCCGAGCGCCGCCGCGATCGCCTCGCGCGGAGCCCCGAACCAGGGGTTTTCGTCGATCGACGCCCAGACGACGGTCACGAGCCGGCCGTCCGGCTCGAGAACGCGTTGCAGCTCTCGCAGCGTCGCGAGCGGGTCGTCGGCCGCCATCAACGCCAGGCGGCTCGTGACGGCGTCGAACGAGTCGTCCGCGAACGGCAGAGGCTCGTTGAAGTCGGCCTCGAGGAGCCGAAGCGTGCCGGCCGCCTGGTCGGCGCGTCGGCGAGCCTGCTCGAGCCGTGCGCTACTGGTGTCGATGCCGGTCACCTCGACTCCCGCTCGTGCGAGCGCCACCGTGAGGCGCCCGCTGCCGCAGCCGGCGTCGAGCACCCGCTGCGCGCCGGCGACTGCGGCGACGATCTCGGCGGCGCCGAAGGGCAGATCGTCTCCGGGATGCGGTGGAGTGTGTTCGGCGGCTTCGCTCACGCACCCACTCTACGGTCGATCCCTGGGCGCATGGATACCCTCGGCGAGATGAGTGACGTGCCCTATCGCCGGACGTTCGTCCGACTCCTCGGCTTCCTGCGACCGTACAAGGCGTCGCTCGCGGTCTCCACCATCCTCGCCGTCCTCTCGCAGGTGGCGGCGATCGCGATCGTCGTGCTGATCGGGGAGACGATCGACGGCATCGACGAGCGCCGCGGGACGGAGACGCTCGCGTGGACCGTCGCCGCGATCTTCGTCGTCGGCATCGCGAAGGCCGCGCTGATGGCCGGTCGCCGCCTCATCTCCGGGTGGCAGGCGCTCGGGATCGAGAAGGACATGCGCGAGGGGCTCTACGGCCGGCTGCTCGGGCTCTCGTTCGGCTTCTACGACCGCCATCAGACCGGACAGCTGATGTCGCGCGCGACCGTCGACCTCCAGTCGGTCCGCTTCTTCCTCGGCTTCGGCCTGATCTTCTTCTTCCAGCACGCGATCACGGTCCTCTCGGTGACCATCGTCCTGTTGTTCGTCGAGTGGCACCTCGCCTTGATCGCACTGGCGATCACGCCGGTGATCGTGGTCGTCGCGTACCGCTACAGCCACGTCTCGCACCCGGTGCTGCGCGACGTGCAGCAGCGGCTCGGTGAGGTGGCGACTGTGGCGGAGGAGTCGATCGTCGGCGTCCACGTGGTCAAGGCGTTCGCACAGGAGGAGCGCCGGCAGGCGGCCTTCGACCGCGCGTCGGACGGCGTCTTCGCAGCCACCGTGCGGGCGTTCAGGCAGCGCGCGCTCTACGTGCCGTTGCTCTCCTTCCTGCCGCTGCTCGCCCAGGCGGCGGTGCTGCTCGTGGCCGGACGGATGGTCGTCTCGGGCTCGCTCACGCTCGGTCAGTTCTTCCTCTTCAACCTGCTGCTCGCGATGCTGGTCGTGCCGCTGCGGAGCCTCGGCATGTGGATCGGTCAGGCGCAGCGGGCGACCGCCGCGGGCGAGCGGATCTTCGAGGTGCTCGACGAGCCCGAGGGAGTCGACGACCGCCCGGGGGCGCAGTCCTTGCCTGCCGGTCCCGGCGCGATCCGCTTCGAGCATGTCTCGTTCGGGTACACGCCCGACCGGCCGGTCTTGGAGGAGATCGACCTCGAGGTCGCCGCCGGCACGACCGTCGCCCTGATCGGGCACACAGGTTCCGGCAAGACGACGCTGGCCGCGCTCGTGCCGCGCTTCTACGACGCCACCGACGGCCGCATCCTCGTCGACGGCGTCGACATCCGCGACGTCACCCGTCGCTCCCTGCGCCGCGAGATCGGCGTGATCTCGCAGGATCCGTTCCTCTTCTCCGCCACCGTCCGCGAGAACATCGCGTTCGGTGTGCTCGACGCGTCGGCGGAGCAGGTCGAGGCGGCTGCGCGCGCAGCGCAGGCGCACGAGTTCATCGAGGCGCTGCCGCAGGGCTACGAGACGGTGATCGGCGAGCGGGGAATCACGCTCTCCGGCGGCCAGCGGCAGCGGCTGGCGATCGCCCGCGCGCTCGTGATCGACCCGCGCATCCTGATCCTCGACGATGCGACCGCATCGGTCGACGCGACGACGGAGGCGCGGATCCGCGCCGGGCTCGCCGAGGCGATGCTCGACCGCACGACCATCATCATCGCGCACCGGCTCTCCACGATCTCACTCGCCGACGAGGTCGTCGTGCTCGAGCAGGGGCGAATCACCACGCGCGGCACCGAGTCGGAGCTCCTGGCGACGAGCGCCGTGTACCGCGAGCTCCACGCGCACGGCCTGATCGACGGGCTCCTGGAGGAGACGGCGTGAAGGTCTGGCAGCCCGGCGGCCACCTCTCCGACGAGCGCGGCGGCGAAGTACGGGACTGGTCGTGGCGGCGCACACGTCGCCGAGTCGCGTTGCTCGCGCGGCTGACGCTCCCCTACCGCGGTCGCACGGCGCTCGCGATCGCAACGCTGCTCGCGTACACGCTCGTCGCGCTCGCCCCTCCGTACCTGGCGAAGCTGGCGATCGACCAGGGGATCGCCGACGGAGATCTCGGCCGGCTGACGGAGATCGTGGCCGTCTTCGTCGTAGCTGCCGTCGCCGCGCTCGCCCTCTCCTCCGCGAACACGTACCTGACCGGGTGGGTCGGAGAGCGGATACTCGCCGACCTCCGCAACAAGCTGTTCCGGCACCTCGAGCGTCTCTCGATGGGGTTCTACGAGCGCAACCGCGCCGGCGTGATCATCAGCCGGATCACCAACGACGTCGAGGCTCTCGACCAGCTCGTCACCGACGGCGTCACGAGCCTCGTACAGAACACGCTGTTGCTCGTGGGGAGCGCCGTCGTCCTCTTCTTCCTCGACTGGCGGCTCGCGCTCGCGACGCTGACGGTGCTGCCGCTGATGGCGATCACGACGGCGTGGTTCCGTCGCCGCTCGAACCGCGCGTATCGCGACGTCCGCGAGCGGCTCGGGCTGGTCACGGGGACGCTGGCCGAGGACATCGCCGGCATGCGCGTCGTCCAGTCGTTCACCCGCGAGCCCGTCCAGGAGCGGGCGTTCCGCGGTGTCAACGACCGGTACCGCGCAGCGAACCAGGAGACGGTCGTTCTCAACGCGATCTACTTCCCGACGGTCGACCTGCTCTCGTCGGCGGCGATGGCGATCGTCTTCGGCTACGGCGGTTGGCTCGTCTACCACGGCGACATGAGCGCGGGCACCCTGTTCGCGTTCGCGCTGTACGTGTCGAACTTCTTCGACCCGGTGCAGCAGCTGTCGCAGCTCTACAACACGTTCTTGTCCGCGATCGCCGCGCTCGACAAGATCGTCGGAGTTCTCGACGAGACGCCGCAGGTCACGGACGTCGCGGACGCGCTCGAGCTGCCGAGGATCGACGGCCACGTCCGCTTCGAGGACGTCCGTTTCGGCTACGGGCCGGAGCTCCCAGAGGTACTGCACGGGCTCGAGCTCGACGTTCCCGCCGGCACGACGGTTGCGCTCGTCGGGCACACGGGCGCGGGCAAGTCGACGATCGCAAAGCTGCTTGCCCGCTTCTACGACCCATCGCAGGGCACGGTCACGATCGACGGTCACGACCTCACCACCGTCACGCAGCACTCGCTGCGCCGGCAGCTCGGGATCGTGCCGCAGGAGGGCTTTCTCTTCGGTGGCACCGTCGCCGAGAACATCGCTTTCGGCCGGCCGGACGCGTCACGCGACGAGATCGAAGCGGCGGCACGTGCGGTGGGGGCACACGACTTCGTCGCCGGGCTCGAGGACGGCTACGAGACGCACCTCGGCGAGCGCGGAACCCGGCTCTCGCTCGGTCAGCGCCAGCTCGTCGCGTTCGCGCGCGCTCTGCTCGCCGACCCGCGGATCCTGATCCTGGACGAGGCGACGTCGTCCGTCGACATCGGCACCGAGCGGCAGATCGAACGCGCCCTGCGGCAGCTGTTGTCCGGCCGCACTGCGTTCGTGATCGCGCACCGGCTCTCCACGATCCGTGACGCCGACCTGATCGTCGTGCTGGAGCACGGCGCGGTCGTCGAGCAGGGCACCCACGACGAGCTGATCGCGGCGCGCGGCCTGTACACGCGCCTCTACGGCGACTGGGCCGCCGACGTGGCGTAGGTGCTTTGCGTGACGCGGGCGCCGGCCGTCAGGCCGGGACCGCCGTCGGGTCTGGCTCGGCGCGTATCCGCGAGGCGACCGCGACCGCGACCAGGCCGGTGACCCCCGCCACGGCGAACGCCAGCTCGGTACCCCCGATCTTCACGAGCCATCCGGCGAGCAGCGCGCCGATCGGCGCCAGGCCGACGAAGGCGAAGAGGTAGAGCCCGATCAGCCGGCCTCGGAGAGCGTCGGGCGCTGCGAGCTGCACGAGGGCGTTGGCGTTCGTCCCGAACAGCGAGAAGCTGGCTCCGATGCCGACGAGCAGGACGCCGGCGAGCCAGGCGTCGTGCACGGGGGCGAGCAGGAGCAGGAGGACGCTGAAGCCGGTCGTTCCGGTGAGGAACGTCTTCCAGGTGGCATGCCGGAGGCTCGCCGAGGCGAGGGCGCCGACGAGTGCTCCGGCGCCGAGGGCGGCGGACAGGAGCCCGAACGCGCCCGCCCCTACCTCGAGCGTGTCGGAGGCGAGCAGCGGCACGAGGGTGTTGAAGTTGAAGCCGACGAGACCGACGAGCACGACGACGATGAGGACGGAGCGCACTTCGATGGTCGTCCAGGCGAAGTGCATGCCTTCGCGCGTGCCCGTGGCCAGCGACACGGCCGGTCCGCGAGCGACCGGATGGAGTGCATCCCTCCGCAGCATCAGCAGCGCGATGAGCACAGCGAGGAAGCTGACGGCGTTGACGACGAAGCACACGCCCGTCCCGGCGGAGGCGATCACGATTCCCGCCAGGGCCGGCCCGATCACCCGGGACGCATTCAGCAAGCCGGAGTTGAGCGCCACCGCGTTCGCGAGCTCGCGCGGCCCGACGAGCTCGTATGTGAGCGCCTGGCGTGCGGGCGCGTCGACGACGAGCGCGAGGCCGCCGAGGGCGGCGAGCAGGTACACGAGCGGGAGCGACGCGAGCCCGGCGAGCGTGACGACCGCGAGGGCGATCGACACTGCCATCGCGGCGGTTTGTGCCGCGATCACGAGCCGTCGCGTGTCGACGCGGTCGACGATGGTGCCGGCGAACAACCCGAGCACGGTGTACGGGGCGAAGCGGCAGAACAGGAGCGCTGCGATTGCGAGCGGCGAGCGAGAGAGCGACAGCACGAGCCACGCGAGGGCGACGTTCTGCATCCACGACCCCGCCAGCGACACCACCTGCCCGGCGAAGAAGATGCGGTAGTTGCGATGGCGGCGAAGGCTTCGGAACGTCTGTCCCCGCAGCGGCAGGCTCGGTCGACTCATGCGCGGTGCTCGCCGGCGAGGTCGAGGAGCGCGGGCAGTGAGCGTTCGATCGCAACGAGCTCGCCGCGGTCGAGTCGGCCGAGGCGTTGCGCCAGCCAGGCCGTGCGCCGCTCGCGCACGCTGCGCAGCACCCGTGCTCCGTCGTCGGTGAGCTCCAGGCCGACGCGCCGGCGGTCGACGTCGGAGCGGCGACGCTCGACGAGCCCGCGCCGCACGAGGCGGTCGACGTGCCCTGAGAGCGCGGCGGTCGAGATGCCCTCCTCCGCGGCGAGGTCACTCAGGCTCGCGTCCGGGAGCGCCCTGACGAGCGCGAGGAGCGTCGCCTGGCGGCTCGTGACGCCGAACTGCTCCGTCTCGCGGCGGAGCTCGCGAGCGAGCCGAAGCACCGCCGGGCGCAACGAGCCGGCGATTTCGAGAGTTCGATCGGAAACGTGACTAGTCGTCAACCTCGTTAGAGATTAGCAACGGTAACGACTCAGCCGTCGCGGACGAAGCCCTCCCCGAGCGCTCTCTCCACCCAGGCGGCAGCGCCGAGCGTAAGCGCGTCTGCTCCTGGCAGCCCCGCGACCTGGACACCGAGCGGCAGCCCGGTCGGGCCTGCGCCTGCAGGGACGTTGACGACGGGCGTGCCGAGCGCCGACCAGGCGCGGTTGAAGACCGGGTCGCCCGTCGTTGCGATGGCCGGCGCCTCTCCCGGTGCGGACGGCGTGACGAGCGCGTCGAGCCCGTCGAGCACGGCGGGTAGCTGGGCGTGGCATGCGCGCACGTGGCGAAGCGCCACCTCGTACTCCGCGACCGGCATCGCCGAGCCCTGCTCGAGCATGATCCGCAGCCGATCGCTGATCTGCTCGGCGTGACGGTCGTGCTCGTCGGCGAGGCAGCGCGCGATCTCGAATGTCCAGACGGTGTGCTGGGCGTCGACGAGGCCGGCGAACGACTCTGGCAGGGTCACGTGCTCGATGTGTCCGCCTGCACGGGAGAGCGTGTCGGGCAGCTCGTCGAAGAGCGCGACGGTCTCGGGAAGCGCCGCGTCCCACTGGGGCGTGAGGCAGATGCCGAGCCGCGGTACGGGTAGGTCGGGCGGAGGCCCGAGCGCGCGGCCGGCGAGGGCGCCGACGACGAGGGCCGCGTCCTCGACCGTGCGGGTGATGACGCCGACGGTGTCGAAGCTCTCCGAGATCGCCTTCACGCCGACGCAGGGGAGGGTGCCGTGCGTCGGCTTGTAGCCCACGACCCCGCAGAACGCCGCCGGCCGGATGATCGAGCCGGTCGTCTGTGTGGCGAAGGCGGCGGGGACCATCCCGGCGGCGACGGCTGCGGCCGGCCCGGAGGACGACCCACCCGGCGTCCGCGTCTCGTCGTGTGGGTTCGTCGTCGGCCCGGGCTGCCAGGCGGCGAACTCCGTGGTCACGAGCTTCCCGACGACGAGCATGCCGCGCTGACGGGCGAGCGTGACGCTGGCCGCGTCGGTGCGTGGACGGTGACCGGCGTAGATCGGCGAGCCGTACTCCGTCGGCAGGTCGTGCGTGTCGATGATGTCCTTCACACCGAGTGGGACCCCGTGGAGAGCCGCCCGCGCGCTCGGGGCCACCGCGTCGAGCTCGCGGGCGCGGGCGAGTGCGAGCTCCGGATCGAGATGCGCCCAGGCCCGAACCCGCGGCTCGTCGGCCGCGGTTCGCTCGAGGCACTCCCGCGCCACGGACTCGACGGAGGCGTCGCCGGCGGCGATCGCGCGTACCAGGTCGGAGACGGATCGTGCCCCTCCCCTCGCTCGATCCGTGCGACGTCGGCCCATGGCGGGGACAATACGAGCCCGTGGACACCGTCCGCCGCCTCGCCGAGCCTGCCCCGCCTCTCGATTGCGTGGGGCGGTAGCCGGTGAGGCTTGCCACGTGGAACTGCCGGATGGCCGTCGATCGCAAGCGCGAGGCGATCGAGGGTCTCGGTGCGGACGTCGTCGTGATCCCGGAGTGCGAACGTGACCCCGCGCTCGCGCAGGAGCCTGGCGTGTCGTTCGCCTGGAGGGGCGATCACGAGCGGAAGGGCCTTGCCGTGATCGGCTTCGGCGGCTGGACCGTGACTCCGGTCGAGGGGCCGGCGGCGCTCCCGTGGACGCTGCCGGTGACGGTCGCGGATCCCTCGGGTCGCGTGCGGCTGCGACTCGTCGCGGTCTGGACGGTCGCGGGCAGGGGACGCCCGAGCTATGCCGCGCAGGCCGCGGCCGTGATCGACGCGCTCGACGACGCCGCCGCGACGCTCCCACTCGTCCTCGCGGGAGACTTCAACGCGTCGGTCGAGGGGCGGTCGCCGACGCCGAGCGGCTTCAGCGTCGAGCGCCTCGCCGCGCTCGGCCTCCACTCCGCCTACCACCACCTCCATCGCGTCGCCCACGGCGCGGAGCAGGCGATGACGCTCCGCTGGATCGGCCCGGGCCGCCGGGCGCACCTGTACCACTGCGACTTCGTGTTCCTCTCCTCCGGGCTCGCCACCCGGTTGCAGACGGTCGACGTCGGATCGATCGAGAAGTGGGTCGAGTCGGGGCTGTCGGACCATGCCCCCGTCATCGTCGAGTTGGGCCTCATCTAGAGGTGATCGCGCGCTCGGAACGATCGCCACCGTTCAGTGATGCGAAGGAGCGCGGTTCCGGAGGTTCGAGCCTCGTCGTTCGGTGAAGTGGCCAATCGGGCCCGATCAGCGGTTCACGCGCGCTCGGAGCGGAGCCGTGTGGTCGCGTCGCCGTCGACCGAACGTGTGGTCGCGTCTATCACCACACCGTAATCGCGCTCGGCGAGCTCCACCGTCGTGAACCCATCGAGAACGTCCGAGACCACCGCGGCAGGATCGCGCTCGAGCGGGTCGCCGTAACCGCCCGAGTTCGGAACCGCGAGCTCGATCGTCGATCCCGCCTTCAGCATCTTGCCGGTGAACTTGGCCGGCCACATCTCGACCGTCCCGTCGGGCTCGGTGACCTTGCCGTGCGCAAGCGTGCCGTCCTGTCCGCCGAAGATGCCCCACGGCGGATCCGATTCGTAGCGGTCTCCCTCGCACGAGACGATGGTGTCGACGAGGAACCGGTTGACGCGGATCATCCCGATTCCTCCGCGCCACTTGCCCGCAGCGCACGGGTCGTCACGTAGCTCGTAGCGCTCGGTGCGCATCGGGAAGCGCCACTCGAGCTCCTCGATCGGGTTGTTGCGCGTGTTGGCGATCAGGCAGTCGACTGCGTCGAGACCGTCGCGTCCCGAGCGCCCTCCGTAGGAGCCCTCGTCGACCTCGAGGTACACCCAGTACTCCCCCTCCTCCTCGTCGAAGCCGGAGTAGGCGAGGAAGCCGAGGTGGGCCGAGTTGCCCGCGGTGACCTGTTTTGGGATCACCGGCGCGAGCGCGCGGAGCGCGAGGTCGACGGCGCGCTGCACCTGGCAGAAGCGGGCAAAGCACGCCCGCGGGTAGTTCGGGTTGAAGATCGACCCCTTCGGCGCGACGACGTTGACCGGGGCGAGCATGCCCTCGTTCTGCGGGACGAACACCGGGTAGGTGTCCTCGTCGAGGAAGATCATCCGCGTGATGAACGTCATCGCCGACACGGTCGTTCCCTCGTACGGGCAGTTGTAGCCCGTCGGCACCTCGTCGCTCGAGCCGGTGAGATCGAAGGTGATCTCGTCGCCCGCGATCTCGACGGCGACCTTGACGGGCAGCTTCACCCCGCGGCTGACACCGTCGTCGTCGAGCCAGCCGACCTCCGTCTCGTACCGCCCGTCGGGGACCTTTGCGATCTCCTGGCGCAGCATCTGCTCGGAGTACTCGAGCCATGCCTTCGCGATCTCGAGGACGGTGTCCTCGCCGTATCGCCCCAAGAGCTCTGCGTAGCGAGTGCGTGCCAGCTCGCACGCCGCGATCATGGCCCGGATGTCCCCGTTGTTGAAGCTCGGGGTGCGCACGTTCTCGAGGATGTGCTTCCAGAGGCCGTCCTGCCAGACGCCCTTCTCCTGCAGCTTGACGGCCCGGTAGATGTTCCCCTCCGACCAGTTGTCGACGAGGTCGATCGCAAGGCCCGGGTAGGCGCCGCCGATGTCGAGGACGTGCGCGGACGCGCCGGAGAACCCGACGAGCGCGCCTTCGTGGAAGATCGGGACGACGATCGCGACGTCCGGCGAGTGAGTCGCCCCACCGTAGGGGTCGTTGTGCAGGACGATGTCGCCGTCGTGGATGTCGTCCCCGAGGATGCGGATCACGTTCTTCACGATCTTCGGCATCGCGCCCATGAACATCGGCGTCGAGTCTGATTCGGCGAGGTTGTTGCCGTGCTTGTCGAAGATGCCGGCGCCGAGATCCTCGGACTCGCGGATGATCGAGGAGTAGGACATGCGGTAGAGGACGCCCGCCATCTCCTTCGCGATGGCAGCGAACGCTCCGCCGACGACGCGCATCAGGATCGGGGTCGACAGCGACGCGCCGCGGGCGGCGTCGGAGCGCGGGCGCTTGGTGCAGTCGACGACGATGTTGCCGTGGGCGTCGATCTCCGCGGTCAGGCCGGGCGGGATCACGGTCGTCGTGTCGTACTGCTCCACGATCGCCGGGCCCTCGATGCGGTCGCCGGCACGGAGGAGCTCGCGCTCGTAGAACGGCGTGAGGTGGCGCTCGACCATGCCGTCGACGTCGAAGACGACCTCGCGCTCGAGCGTCTTGGCGCCCGACGGGTCGCCGTTCCCCGCGGCCGCCGTCGGGGCCTCGAGATCGTCGACCCGGCCGATGCCGACGGTGCGGATGTTGATGATCTCGATCGGCGCCTCGAAGCGATGCCCGTACTCGTGCTCGTGCGCGACGTGGAAGCGCTCCTTCAGCTCCTCGACCCACGCCTCGTCGACCGGGCCGGCGGGCACCTCGGTGCGCACTTCGTAGCCCTGGCCCGAGTACCGGCAGTCGGCGAGGCGCCGAACGAGGCGGCGGTCGGCGGGCACGGCGTCGGCGTCGAGTTGCGCGACCGCCTGCTCGACGAGCCCGTCGAACCGTGCGGACAGCTGTGCCCGGTCGAGCGCCTTGAGCGCGTGTCGCTCGGTGGCGACGAACTCGTGCTGGAGGTCGGTGGCGAGAAGGCCGGTCGCGGCGATGATCCCGGGGTGCGGCGGCACGAGCACGCGTGCGATCTCCAACTCGAGTGCGATGTCGCACGCGAAGAGAGGGCCTGCCCCGCCGGCGGCGACCAGCGTGAACTCGCGGGGGTCGTATCCGCGACGCACCGAGTTGAGCTCGATCGCCTGCGTCATCCCGTACTTCTGGACCTGGAGAGCGCCTAGCGCGGCCTCCTCGAGGCTCATGCCGAGCTCGTCTGCGACGGTGCCGATCGCTTTCTCTGCGAGCTCGCGGTCGAGCTGCATGCCTCCTCCGAGCAGCCCCCGGTCATCGCGGAGCCGGCCGAGGACAAGCTGCGCGTCGGTCGAGGTCGGCAGAGTGCCGCCCCGCCCGTAGCAGGCCGGTCCCGGGTCGGCGCCCGCCGACTGCGGGCCGACGCGGAAGACGCCGCCCTGGTCGACGTAGGCGATCGAGCCGCCTCCGGCGCCGATCGTGTCGATGTCGACCATCGGCACCATCGCCTGGTAGTCGCCGATCTTCGTGTCGAGCAGATGGCGCATGCGGAGCGCACCGCCCGCCGCGACACCGATGTCGGCCGAGGTGCCGCCGATGTCGAGCGTGACGACGTTGTCGAAGCCGGCGACGCGGCCGGCCCAGATGCCGCCGATCAGCCCGGCGACCGGGCCCGACATGAGGAGGTTCACCGGGCGGGTGGAGGCCGACTCGGCGGTCGTCATCCCGCCTGACGACTGCATCAGCTGGACGCCGTGGGAGAAGCCGGCCTCGCTCATCGCGGCGGCGAACCGCTCGACGTAGCGTGACACCTTCGGCCCGACGTACGCGTTGAGGGCGACCGTCGAGAACCGCTCGAACTCCCGGTAGAGGGGAAGCACCTCGTGGGAGATCGAGAGATAGGCCTCGGGAAACTCCTCGAGCAGGATCTCCCTCACCCGCTGCTCGTGTGCCGGGTTGAGGTAGCTGTGGAGGAAGCAGACCGCGACTGCCTCGACGCCCGCGGCCTTCAGCGAGCGCACGCGCTCGCGCACCTCGTCGTCGTCGAGCGGCGTCAGCACCTCTCCGTGGGGCACGGTCACGCGCTCCGCCACCGTCAACCGATGGCGCCTCTTGACGAGGGGGCGCGACTGCCATGGCAGCTCCTGCTGGAGCGAGAAGTTGAGCGGCTTCTTGTGGCGCGCGATGTGGAGGATGTCGCGCATCCCCTCGGTCGTGATCATCCCGACCTCTGCACCCGAGTGCGTGAGCGCGATGTTCGTCGCCACCGTCGTGCCGTGGAGCAGGTTGTCGATCTCTGACAGTTCGACGCTCGCCTTGTCGCACAGCCGGCGGATGCCGTCGACGACGCCGCGGGCAGGGTCGTCGGGCGTCGACGGGACCTTGTCGACCGTGATCCGGCCCGACTCTTCGTCGACCAGGGTCAGGTCAGTGAACGTCCCGCCGACATCGACTCCGATGCGCTTCATCGCTCGATCGCCCTCCCTAGCCCTTCGTGGTCGCGACGGCCGAGATGACCTCGCGGCCGACCGTGTCCATCTGGTCGAAGTTCCCGTTGTGGTACGCGCACGAGATCTCGTCGACGCCGAGCTCGAACAGCTCCTGCACCTTGGCGCGAACCTTCTCCGCCGGGCCGGCGATCGCGAAGTCGTCGATCAGCTCGCCGGTCAGGTACGCCGTGTGATCCGCCTCCGACGAGAGGTGCCCGGCGTAGTAGTCGTACTCCTCGCGACTCTGCGGCAGGCGGGTCATCTCGTCCGGCATGTCGTGCGCGGGGTTGCGCTTCATCGTGTCTGCGATGTGGTTGGCGCACGCGGCCGGGGCCCAGCGGCAGGCATCCCAGGCCGCCTGCTGGTCGTCCCCGACCCACATCGCGGTGAGGACCGAGAACTTCACCGCGGCCGGGTCTCGCCCCGCCGCTTCCGCGCCGGCGCGCACGTGTGCCATCGCCCACCGCACCGCGGTCGGGTTGACGCCGACGTACAGCATCACCCGGTCGGCGAGCGACCCCGCGAGCCGAAGGTTCTTCGGCCCGGTGGCGGACATCATGATCGGCACGCCGGCGTCGCCGTCGAGCCAGCGGAAATACACGTCGGCGCCGTTGACGGTGACGTGCCGTCCGGCCATGAGGTCGCGGAGGACGGGGACCGATTCCTTCAGGAACGCCGTCTTCACTGGGTTCAGGCCCATCGTCCGCACGGCGCTGTCGCCCCGCCCGATGCCGAGCTCGAGACGGCCCGGATGCAGCTCCGCCAGCGTTGCGAAGGCGCTCGCCGTGGTCGTCACATGCCGCGTGTAGGGGTTCGTGACCGCGGTGCCGACGACGATGCTGCTCGTCGCCGCGAGCGCGCTCGTCATGTAGACGAAGCAGTCCTGCCAGAGGATCTGCGAGTCGATGAACCAGGCGTGGCTGTAGCCCGCCTCCTCCGCCTTCTGCACCGACGCGATGCACTCCTCGAAGCCCTCACACATGAACTGGGAGCCGATCGTTCCCACCTGGTCTCCTTCCCCTATGCGTCGAGGGCCGGGAAGGCGCGCAGCTCGGCGAGCGTCTGCTCGAGCGTGTTCACCTGGCCCCAGCCCACGCGGATCATCTCGATTGCCGGATCGTGGAGGTGCGGCGTCGCCGTCCCGACGCATTCCTCGACGACAACGGGCTTGTAGTCGCGAAAGAGCGCATCCTTGGTGGTCGCGCCGATGCACTGGTTCGTGAGGACGCCTGTGATGAGCACCGTCTCGGCGCGCAGGGCGCGAAGGACGGAGTCGAGGTTGGTCTCGAAGAACGCCGACAGCCGCGTCTTCTCCACGTACCAGTCGTCGGGATCGGGCGCCAGCTCGTCGAGGAGCTCGTAGCCCCAGGTGTCGCGCCGGAGCCCGCCCTCGAGAAGAATCACGCGCTTGGCCATGAACGGCCCGCCGTCCTCGACGCCGCGTGTCCCGTGGCGCGTCCACACGATCGGGACGCCGCGGCGACGGCACTCGGCGTTCAGCAGCTTCGTCGGCTCGATCACCCGCCGCATGTGCGAGATGTCGATGTCGTGCGTCCCGTACCAGCCGTCGGGGTGGAGGAAGTCGTTCTGATCGTCGACCACGACGTGCACGGTCCGACCGGGAACGAGCCGCCACGCCTCCGGGTCGAAGTAGTGCATCTCGGTCACAGGCACTGCCTCCTAGATCTGAGATCTCAGATCTGAGACCGTATATGGTCCACGCGTGATCCTCAACACGCTTCGCCGCCTCCGATGACGCCACTCTCCCCGATCGCAACCCCCTACCTGCGCGACCAGGCCTTCCAGCGCCTCCGGCAGGCGATCGTGGCCGGGGTCCTCCCGCCGGGCGCCCCGATCGTGATCGACGATCTCGCAGCGTCGCTCGAGCTGAGCTCGATGCCCGTGCGCGAGGCGGTCAAGCGTCTCGTGGCCGATGGGCTCGTGGAGGAGCTGCCGCGCCGGGCCCACCGGGTGGCGCCGCTGACGCGAGAATCGGCGCTCAACGTTCTCGAGATCGTGGGCACGTTGATGATCCGGGCGTACGAGATCGGCGTACCGGCGCTCGACGAGCGCGAGGTCGCAGCGATGCGTTCCGCCCTCGACGAGGCTGCGAGGAACGCGGCGGAGGGGGACCTGACCGCCGCCCTGGAGAGGGTGCACGCGATGCATGGCGTCGTCTATACGGCGACCGGCAACCCTGAGTTCGAGCGCATGATCGCGGCGATCGGTCCCCGCTTCGACCGCGTGCTCTACCTCTGGTACACGGAGTCGATCTTGGAGGTCGCCACGTCGTACCGGCACGACCTCGTCGTCGCACTCGAAGACGACCGGCGCGACGACGCGATCGAGCTTCTGCGCCGCGCCTGGCAACGGTTCCGTGACGTGATCGCGGCGCGCAAGGACGAGAGTCCGTGAGCCGGCCCGACCGTGCAGCCGACCCCCTGCCCCGCGAGGCGCGGGTGGTGATCGTGGGTGGCGGAGTCGCTGGCGTCTCGATGCTCTACCACCTCACCCTGCTCGGCGAATCCGACGTCGTGCTCGTCGAGGCCAACGAGCTGACGAGCGGGTCAACGTGGCACGCGGCCGGGCTCTGCACACAGTTCATCCAGAGCTACAACCTGATGCAGCTTCTCCGCACATCGGTGGAGCTGTACGGCGCGCTCGAGCAGGAGACGGGCCTCCCGGTCGACTTCCACCAGTGCGGCAGCGTCCGGATCGGCACGACCCGCGACCGTCTGCACCAGTTCGAGCACGTCGGCGGGATCGCCGCGAGCGTCGGCGTGCCCTTCGAGATCGTCTCGCCCGAGCGGGCGCACGAGCTGTTCCCGCTCGCAACCTCCGACGGCGTGCTCGCCGCCGCCCACCTCCCGACCGACGGCCACGTCGATCCGACGAGCCTGACGAACGCGCTCGCGAAGGGCGCGACGGACCGCGGAGCGACTGTCCTCCGCCACCTGCCGGTCACGGCCCTCGTGCGAGAGCGAGGTGGTTGGTCGGTGACCACGTCCGGCGGCGAGATCAGGGCCGAGCACGTCGTCATCGCGGCCGGGCAGTGGTCGCGCCAGGTCGCCCGTCTCGCGGGAGTCGAGCTCCCGATCGTGCCGCTGCAGCACCACTACGTCATGACCAGCCCGCTGCCGGAGATCGAGTCACGGGCCGTCGAGCTGCCGGTCTTCCGCGACCCGGACAACTCCTTCTACGCACGCCAGGAGGGCGACGGCCTGATCGTGGGGCCGTTCGAGCGCAAGCCGCTGACGTGGGCGCTCGACGGGATCCCCGACGGATTCCACGGCCAGCTGCTGCCGCCGCGCCTCGAGCAGATCGAAGAGTGTCTCGCCGCGGCCGCCGACCGCATCCCCCGCTTCGGCGAGGTGGGGATCAAGACCGTGATCAACGGGCCGGACGGGTACACGCCCGACGGCAAGTGCCTGATGGGGCCCGTCCCCGGGCAGCGCGGGCTCCACGTGCTCGCGGGGTTCTCGATCTTCGGGATCGTCTTCGGAGGCGGCGCCGGCCGGTACGCCGCAGAGTGGCTCGTCGAGGGCCAACCGAGCGACAACATGTGGGAGCTCGACGTCCGACGCTTCGGCGAGTACGCGCAGTCCACCTCGTACATCGTCGAGCGGGCCTCGGAGGTGTTCGAGGACGAGTACAAGATCCACTTCCCGGAAGAGGAGCGCCCCGCGGGCCGCCCGCTCAAGACGGACCCGCTCCACGAGACGCTGCTCGCCAAGGGCGCCGTGATGGGCGTCCGCGCCGGCTGGGAGCGACCGCTCTGGTTCACGCGGAGTGGCCCCGCCCGCGACGAGTACCGCTTCGGGCGCGGCAACTGGTTCGACACTGTCGGCGAGGAGTGCCGCGCAGTGCGCGACGCCGTGGGCGTACTCGATCAGACGAGCTTCGCGAAGTTCGAGATCAGTGGCGATGGCGCAGAGGCGTTCCTCGATCGCGTGTGCGCTAACCGGCTTCCCCGCGAGGTCGGCCGCATGTCGCTGACGCAGATGCTCACCGAGCGTGGAGGGATCGAAGCCGACGTCACCGTCGCACTCGTCGCTCCCGGCCGCTACTACGTCGTCTCCGCCGCGGCAACCGAGACGCATGACCTCGCCTGGCTCCAGATGAATGCTCCCGACGACGGCTCGGTCGTGATCGACAACGTGACGGCACGCTTCGGCGTGCTCACGATCGCCGGGCCGAAGTCTCGCGAGCTGCTCCAGCGCGTGTCCACCGACGACTTCACGAACGCCGGCTTTCCGTTCTTCCGTGCCCGCACCGTCGGCGTCGGCCGGGCACAGGCGCTCGCCGTACGTGTCTCGTACGTCGGCGAGCTCGGCTGGGAGCTGCACCACCCGCTCGAGGTGCAGCGCCACCTCTACGGCCTGCTGTTCGAGGCCGGCGAGGACCTCGGGCTCGTCGACTTCGGCTACCGGGCCCTCGAGTCGATGCGGTTCGAGAAGTGCTACCGACTCTGGGGCTCCGACATGTCTGCCGACTGGACGCCGCTGCAGGCCGGTCTGGACCGGTTTGTCGCCTTCGACAAGGGCGATTTCACTGGCCGCGATGCGCTACTGCGCGAGCGCGAGCAGGGTTCGACGCACCTGCTCTCCTGCCTCGTGGTCGACACCGACAGCGTCGACGCCCACGGGCTCGAGCCCGTCTATGCTGGCGGCGAGTACCCGATCGCCTACGTTTCCTCGGGCGGCTACGGACACACGATCGAGAAGTCGATCGCTCTCTCCTACCTTCCGGTCGAGCATTCCGCGATGGGCACGGAACTGACGATCGGCATCCTCGGAGAACGACGCCGCGCGGTCGTCTCCGAGCAGCCGCTGCTCGATCCGGCCGGGGAACGCCTCCTCTCCTGACCGCGGACCGGCTCGGGCCGGCGCTACGTCGAGGGCCGCGACTCGGGTGCGATGCGTGGTCTACCTACTACCCGTTGACGGAGAAGCTCGAGTCGGGGTTGATCTCTCTGTTGCGCGAGTAGAAGCCCGCGTTCAGTTCGAGTCCGGTGTAGCGCGCGGTCACTCTGACCGGGTTGGAGTCGTGGTCGTGGCCGTTCTGGCACGCCGTGATGAGTTCTGCCATCAGGTGACCCACGCCGCCGGCGTTCTTGAACTGGTTGCCGGATGTTCCGATGGCCATGTAGAAGCCGTCGAGGTCCGACCGGTCGTAGATCGGGATCCAGTCGTCCGAGACGTCATACAGGTCGACGACGCCTTTGCGATCGTGCGGGATCTTGAGGTCGGGAATCCGCCGGGCGACGCGGTAGACCTGGGCCTTCCATTGCGCTTCGCTGACCTCGCGGTCGAAGTTGTCCGGGTCGTCGACCCAGACCTGCGGGTCGCATTCCGGGTCTTCGCTTCCGACGAGGATGTGGTTGCCGACCTCCGGCCGAAAGTAGATGGCTTGGTCACCGTCGGAGGTATGCATCCCCGCGTGCTCGTAGTCGAACCCCTCGGGTGCGGGGAGGTGGTGAACCTCGTGCCGGAGTGCCCGGGTCTTGATCTTCATCGTCTCCTCGACACCCGCCATGCGGTTGATGAGGAACGACCATGGTCCCGCGACGTTGACGACGACCGGGGCATCGATCTCGTCTCCGCCCTTGAGAGCGACGCCGGTGACGGCGCCTCTGGCACGTCGGATCTCGACGACCTCGTCGTTGAACCGAAACTCGCCGCCTTTGTGCTCGGCCGCCCGTTGGAGGTTGTGCGTTGCGAGCTGCGGGTCGCTGACGTATCCCGAACCGGGCGTGTAGATCGCGCCCTGCAGGTCTCCGCTCGGCTGACCCCAGGAGTCATCGTCCTCCGGTCGAGACGGCGGCCAGAATGCGCTCGTCGAATACTGCGGGATCCGCTCCCGAAGCATCGTGGTATCCCAGTCTTCGTAGGGGACACCGATCGCGTCGAACTGCTCGACGACCTTCTCGAAGTGCCGGTCCGCACCCTTGAACAGCACGGTGCCCGACCGGTGATACCTGGCCAAGCCGAGCTCGTCCTCGAACTCGAGGTAGTCGGCCCAGTCCTCCCAGTAATGGAAGTTCTCGAACGCCATGGCCACGCCGTCCCAGGTGGAGTAGTGGGCGCGCACGATCGCGCACGAGGCGGCGGTAGGCCCCACGCCGCTGGCATGCGCCTTGTCGACATTGAGCGTCCTCCAGCCACGCTTGCTCAGCTCGAACGCAGTAGCAGCGCCGATCACGCCTGCGCCAACGATCACCGCGTCGTAGGAAGCGCCTCTCATGAATGGATCTCTGCGGGCACTCCCGAGGTTGACTGCGTGAAGCTCTCGATGCCGTGTAGGTATTCGAGAACCCGCTCGAGTGGCTCGACGTCTCCGAACTTCGCGTCGATGTCGAACAGGTTCCATTCGACGACACCCGGCACTCGATCACCGACCGCTTCGCGTACGACGATCGGGCGAAACCCCTCGGAGATCGCGTCCTCGCACGTGTGGCGGACGCAACCCGCCATCGTGACGCCGGTCAGGATGACGGTGTCGACGCGGTGAGCGCTGAGGAAGCTGGAGAGGTTCGTGCCGTGGAAGCCGCTGGCTCGCCTCTTCGTAATCACCAACTCTCCTGGCGCTGGGCCAAGACGGTCGTCGATCTGAACCTCAGGTGTTCCTACCTTGAGCAGCTCGACCGGGATCTTGTTGACCCACAGACCCATGTCCGAGTTCGGTCCCGCAACGACTTCGTACGCGGTCGTGGTGTAGACGATCGGGACTCCTTTCGCCCTGCCGGCCTCGTTGAGCGCCTGGGCCGCGGGGATGATCGTTTCCATCCCGTCGCACGAGAAGGCGTGGCCCGGCCGCGTCCATGCGTTCGCCAGGTCGATGTGGATGATCGCGGGACGCTCGCCGAACCCCACTCGGCGCTGGAACCCGCGCCCCTGATAGATGCCGGAGTCGGCAGCGAAGATCTTGTCGAGCATCGAACGGATCTCTTCGGAGTTCATGGCGTCTCCTCTCGAACGGGTTGTCCAGCTCACCGTCGCTCCGGTCACTGAAACTACACGGTCGCCGACTCCGTGACACCTTCGTCGGCGACCCGCAGGAGGCCCCGGCAGGGCCGTGCGTCATCGACACTTGGGGGCTCGCCGCGCTGCGTCCGAGCTCGAGACCGTTCGTACCAACGCATCCTTCGCTCCGTCGAGCAACGGAGCTCCTGATCGGCGGCCGTTGACAGCGTCGCCCGCAGACTCTAGAACCGTGGGGTGTCTGGCATCGGGAAGGAGTGGTCATGTCCAAAGTGCTCGTGATCGTGCCGTTCGCCTTCGGCGAGGAGGGCATCGGGAATCGCGCGGCCCAGATGAACGACGTCCACCTGAGTCCGGAGATCGTTGTCGACTTCCGTGGCGTCAAGGCCGGTCCCGCGCTCTACGACAGCCACCATGACTGGGCACTCGCAGACGTGGCGATGTTCGAGGCCGGTAGGACGGCCGAGGAAGACGGCTACGACGCGGTCTGCATCGACACCATGAGCGACTCGGGGGTCAATGCGCTCCGCTCGGTGCTCGACATCCCCGTCATCGGCCCCGGACGTGCCTCGTACCTCACCGCACTGATGCTCGGGTCGACGTTCTCGGTTCTCACCCAATGGGACGGGTGGATCGGGCTCTACAGGAAAGGGCTGGCGGAGTACGGGCTCGCTGACAAGTGCGTGTCGATCCGGTCGATCAACGCGATGCCCGACCCCGAGAACCTCCTTGGCGGCAAGGAGGAGGTCATCTTCCCGAAGCTCCGCGACCTGGGCATGCGGTGTATCGAGGAGGACGGGGCGGAGGTGATCTGCATCGGCTCGACGACCATGCACCAGGCCGTCCCGTACCTGCGCGAGGAGCTCCCCGTGCCGGTGATCAACCCCGGCCCGCTCAGCTACAAGGTAGCCGAGATGCTGATCGGCCTGGGCCTGAGCCACAGCCGCAAGGCATACCGGCGCCCAGACGTCCCGAAGCTCGGCATGCTCGAGGCGATGATGGTCGCTGCTGCGGCGCACGAGGCGAACGCGTGACCTGACTCTTCGCCGAAGACAGGGGCGGAGGCGCTCGAACTCCATCGACGTCCGCGAGGTTCTGCGTCACCGAAATCACGGGCGCGGTGGTCTCCGTCACCGCGCGCAGGTTCGGTCAGGCCGGGGCGCTGGGGGATGACCTCGCTACTCGGGTACATGGGTACGTAGAAAGCCACGGGGCCGGCTCGGAGATACCCCGATGAACCCCCTGCCGGGCGACGGCGACAATCGTCACGTCGAGTCCCTGGAGCCAGGGATCACACATTCCGGAAGCGCGGGAGATCTGCGCGTTGCCGGGAGGGACGGAAAGACCACTGGATCGCCGGATGGCGGCATGATTCACGACGAACGCCACAGCTCGAGCACGAGCAGCCCGATGGTCTCGTGCTCCGACCTGCGCCGTCGTTTCGGCGAGGGAGGGGCAGCCGTCGATGCGCTGGCGGGGGTCTCGCTGGAGTTCCCGAAGGGAGAGCTGACGGCGATCGTCGGGCCCTCGGGCTCGGGAAAGTCGACCCTCTTGCACATCCTTGCCGGGCTCGACCATCCCACGGGCGGGTCGGTCTGGATCGACGGGATCGAGATCACCGCCCTCGACGATCGCGAGCTGACCGATCTGCGACGCGACAAGCTCGGTTTCGTCTTCCAGTTCTTCAACCTCGTCCCCGTGCTGGATGCGGAGGACAATCTCGTCTTGCCGGTGAAGATCGCGGGCAAGCGTCCCGACGGGGACTGGGTCGAGAGCCTGCTCGAGACCGTCGGCATGACCGACCGGCGTACGCACCGGCCTTCGGAGCTCTCGGGCGGCCAGCAGCAGCGGGTGTCGATCGCGCGCGCGCTCGTGACGCGGCCGGCGGTCGTGTTCGCCGACGAGCCGACGGGGAACCTCGACTCCAAGTCGGGCGCCGACGTGCTCGGGCTGCTGCGACAGGCCGTCGACGAGTTCGAGCAGACGGTGGTGATGGTCACGCACGACCCGCGGATCGCCTCCTACGCCGACCGGGTGATCGTCCTCGCTGACGGCGTCGTCACCCACGACGGTCGCGTGCAGTCGGCCGACGAGGTGCTCGCCCTGATGCAGATCGAGTAGGCGATGTTCGCTCTGACCGTACGCGGCGTCGTTGCGCGCAAGACGCGCGGATTCCTGACGGCCCTCGCGGTCTTCTTCGGCGTCGCCATGATCGCGGGCACGCTGATGCTGACCGACTCGGTCAACAACTCATTCGACGACATCTTCTCGGAATCGAATAGCGCGGTCGACGTCAGCATCAAGACGAAGGAGACGATCGAGGACTCTCGCGGGGCTCCCCCGCCGGCCTTCGCCGCAGGGGTGCTCGAGAGCGTGCTGGCCGTGGACGGGGTCGCGGAGGCGTCCGGAGGCATCTTCGACCCGACCGTGTCCGTCCTCGACGAGCAGGGGGAGCGGGTCGGCATCGTCGGCCCGCCCCATTTCGCCGTCTCGGTCGTGCCCGATCGCTTCAGCCCCTGGAACTACGCGGAGGGTCGCCCACCCGGGAGCGCCGACGAGATGGCGATCGACAACTTCACGGCCGAGCGGGAGGGCTGGGCGGTCGGTGACACGGCGAGCGTCGCTGGGACGGGCACGTCCGGGCAATACACGATCTCCGGGGTTGCCCGCTGGGGCTCCGGTGTCGAGTTGCTCGGCGCCAGCCTCGCGATCTTGACGCTGCCCGAGGCCCAACGGCTGACCGGCAAGCAGGCGAAGTTCGACGAGATCGCCGTCGCAGCCGATGAGGGTGTCTCGCCCGAGGAGCTGAAGGTCGCCGTCCAGCGAGCGATCCCTGCCTCGCTCGAGGCCCTGACCGGCGAGGAGAACGCTGCCGGGGAGTCCCAGGAGTTCAAGGAGGGCTTCGGCATCATCTCCAACTCGCTGCTCGCCTTCGGCGTCATCGCCCTGTTCGTCGGAGGCTTCATCATCTTCAACACGTTCTCGATCACCGTCGCCCAGCGCACGAGGGAGTTCGGGATGCTGCGGACGCTCGGCGCTCATCGTCGCCAGGTGCTCGGTGCGGTGCTGCTCGAGGCGGCGATCATCGGGCTCGTCGCGTCGGCGCTCGGCATCCTCGGCGGGATCGGGTTCGTCGCCGGCATCATCGCGTTGTTCCAGTCTTTCGGGTTGGACATCCCCTCGAGCGGGCTCGTCATCTCTCCGCGCACCGTCTCGATCGCGCTCCTCGTCGGTGTGCTGGTGACGATCGCCGCCTCGCTGGCGCCGGCACGTCGGGCCACCCGGGTGACGCCGCTCGAGGCGCTGCGCGAGCCCGGAGGGAGCCACCGACCCTCGCGGCGACGCACAACGGTGGCCGTCGTGCTCCTCGTCCTCGCGGTGCTCGCGATCGCCTGGGGTATGTTCGGCACCGACAACGTCGGCTCCGCCTTCATCTTCCTGGGGCCCGGCATCCTGCTGCTCTTCCTTGGAGTCGCGCTCCTGAGCGGCCGCCTGGTCGGCCCGCTGTCGGGGCTGATCGGCTGGCCGCTCGAGCGCCTCGGTGGAGTCCCGGGGCAACTCGCACGCGAGAACACGCAGCGCAACAAGAGCAGGACGGCAACGACCGCTGCCGCCCTGATGATCGGCCTCGCGCTCGTCGTCTTCGTCGCCACCTTTGCGTCGGCGCTGAACAAGTCCCTGACCGAGGCCCTCGACCGACAGTTCTCCAGCGACCTCATCCTCAGCAACAGCGACCAGTTCACGAGAATCCCCACCCAGACGGCGGAGGCAGTACGCGGCATCGAGGGCGTCGCGGTCGTCTCCCCGGTCGCGCACGGCAACGCCCGAGTCCAGGGCGTCTCGGGCACCCAGGCCGTGAGCGGCCTCGACCCGGAGAGCGTGGTCTCCGTCTACAACCTCGACTGGCGCGAGGGCTCCGACGCCACGCTCGCCGAGCTCGGTGACACCGGCGCCATCATCGAGGCCGACTGGGGCAAGGACAACAGCGTCGCCGTCGGCGACGTGATTCTCCTCACGACGCCGACCGGCAGGGACGCCAGCTACACGGTGCGCGGCAGCGTCCGCGACAAGGCGGGTCTCCTGCTCAGCACCTTTGCCGTCTCGCGGGACAGCCTCCTGCGCAACTTCGGCGTCGACGGCGACAGCTACACACTCGTCGGCTTCATCGAGGCCGCGAACCCGGACGAGGTGAAAGCCCGCATCGACGGCGAGCTCGCTGCAGCCTTCCCGACCGTGGAGTCGCGCTCGCAAGCGGAGCTCGAAGCCGACAACCGCCAGCAACTCAACCAGATCCTCGTTCTCATCTACGCCCTGCTCGCGCTCTCGATCCTGATCGCGATCTTCGGCGTCGTGAACACGCTGATCCTCACGATCCACGAACGGACGCGAGAGATCGGCATGCTGCGGGCAATCGGAACCTCGAAGCGCCAGGTGCGGCGCATGATCCGCTACGAGTCGGTGATCACCGCGATGATCGGGGCCGTCATCGGCGCCGTCATCGGGCTCGTCCTCGCCATCGTCTCCGTGCAGGCGCTCTCGAGCGAGGGCCTCGTCCTCTCGATCCCCTACCCGCTGATCGTGACCCTGTTGCTCCTCGCAGCGGTTGCGGGCGTCGCCGCAGCCATCGCCCCCGCCCGGAGAGCGTCGAAGACCAACATCATCGAAGCGCTCCTGTACGAGTAGCGGCCGTCCCCGGGCGCGCGACAGGGCGAGCGCTCAGCGACGGCCGCTGTCTTCAGCGTTTCGTCTCGACCTCGATGAACGCGAACTCGTAGTCGTTCGCGTTGACGACGTCGTGCTCGACGCCGGCCTCTCGGAAGTACGGGACCCCCGCCGTCAGCTCGGACGAGCGGTTGCCGTCCGGCTCGACGAGCTCGAGCACGCCGTCGACCAACGGCACGACGACGTAGTCGTGCTCGTGCCGGTGCCACCCTGTGGCGGCGGCAGGTGCGAACTGCCAGCGGGTCACGCGGACGCGCTCGTTGTCGATCAGCACGGTGGGCTCCGCTCGACCGGCGCTCATCGCACGGCCTCCTCGCACGCCGCGTTCACGTACCCGGACCGGAACGGCCGCGCCTCGCCGGTGTGCTCGTCGTAGGTGTGCCGCAGCACGCAACCCGTGTCGTTGGCCAGGAGATGGATCGACACCGACGTGACGTCCGAGGTGGTCCGAACACGATGGACGTCGTCTCGGGGAGGGAGGAGCGCGTAGAAGTCGCCCGGCTCGAGCGGCCGCCGGCGCAGGAGCGCCAACGTGCCACCGCCCGGCTCGTAGAACTCCTCGTCCTGGTTCCCTCGATAGAGCCCCACGAGCCCCCAGGCGAGGTGATCGTGGACGGGTGTCATGGATCCCGGCGGCACCACGAGGCTGAACAGGCAGAGCGAGCGGTCGGCCGCGCGAAACAGCAGCCACTGGCCGATGCCGCCGCCCATGCCGCTCTCCGGCGCGTCCTCCTGGAACCGCGTCGGCAGCCAATCCGGGCCTGCGAGCAAGTCGGCGAATCCCGGCTCGACCACCCGGCAGGCCTCCGCGGGCGAGGCCGCCTGCCGCACCGCTGCACGAACGCCGCCGATGAAACGGCGGACCAGCGGTGTGTCGAGCACCCACTCGTCGGAAGCGAGCGGGGTGAGATCGTGATCGTCGTGAAAGTCGCACATCTCGTGGCCGTGACCGACGATACTCGGTCGCCCTGCGCGGATCCAGGAACCGGAGGGGTCACACGTCCGGCGGCCGTCGGTGACGCGCACCGCACAGGGCGTTCGTCGTGCCAGAAGCCGCAGATCGGCCTACTGTCTCGAAGACCGGTCGGTCGCCGGCAGCTCGGCGTCGTTCGGGTGAGCTTGACGCATCTCGCCGCGATCCCCACACTGAGACGACGCTCAGGCGCGCATCTCTGATCCGAGGAGAGGAACGCGAATGCGAAAGACGTTACTTCCAGCCGGGGTGATTCTCGGGCTGATGATGCTCTTCGTCGGCACGGCAGCGGCGAACCACTCGTGGGGCAACTACCACTGGGCCCACACGTCGAACCCGGTCGAGCTCCAAGTCGGCGACAACGTGAACTCGACCTGGGGCGGCCACCTGAACACGGCGATCTCCGACTGGAACAAGTCGAGCGTCCTGAGCCTGGCGAAGGTCACGGGCCAGGCGCGGAAGAACTGCAAGGCGACCGCGGGCCGGATCGAGGTCTGCAACGGGACCTACGGCAACAACGGCTGGCTCGGGATCGCGCAGATCTGGGCCTCCGGCGACCACATCACGCAGGCGATCACCAAGGTCAACGACACCTACTTCAACACGTCGCCGTACAACACCCCCGCGTGGCGGCAGCTCGTCATGTGCCAGGAGATCGGGCACGACTTCGGGCTCGACCACCAGGACGAGGACTTCTCGAACGCGAACCTCGGCACGTGCATGGACTACACGAACGACCCGACGTCGAACCAGCATCCGAACCAGCACGACTACCAGCAGCTCGAGGCGATCTACTCGCACCTGGACGGTGGCGGATCGAGCAGCGGCGACACCGGCGGCAACTGCCCGAAGAAGAACCCGCACTGCTCGGGCAACGGGGTCGGCAACGCACCTCCGTTCTCACAGGCGAGCCGTGCGAACGGTGCGGTCTACGTCGACCACCTGCCCGGCCGCGTGACCCGCGTCACACACGTCTTCTGGACACCGTTCGGCGACTAGCCGACCTCGCATCAAGCCTCGACGTCGTGAAGGGCCCGCACCGCGGGCCCTTCACGCAACTCGAAACGCACGCTCCGAGGCGAGGCGCCACGTGCCCCCGCCGACGTTCGCAGGCATCGAGACCCGCCGTCGGTGGCGTACGCTTCGGCCCGTGTGTGACGCCTCGAGAAGCTGCGGCGTATGACGGGTGTGAGAGGAAGAGCCCCCTTGTTCGTGGTCGCCGCCTCGGCGGTGCTCATCGTCGCGGGTTGCGGAGACGACGCATCCCCGGTTGCCACGGCACCGCCGTCTTCCTCCGGTGCGGTGCTTCCCGGCGGCGGGCTGACTGTCGAAGAGGCCATCGCGACCGATGCCGAGCCACCCCTCGCAGTCGCCGGCTGGATCGTCGCGTCCGGCGGCGACACCCGGCTCTGCTCCGGATACGACGCCGACGCGGCCGAGCCCTGCCTGGAGCCGTCGCTGTCCCTCACGGGCGCCGGGTCGGAGACGAGCGGAGCTCCGGTCAGCCTGCTGGGAGCAGTCGAAGGCGACACGTTCGTCGTGTCCTCGACCGTCCAGGGCTGAGGCGCCCGGACCGCACCGGCGCCGGCGGTTTCCGGCTCGCTAGGCCGCCTGCCAGTACCCGTAGACGCAGCGGGTGCCACCGCGGGAGCAGTCGTGTGTGTCGTACAAGGTGCCGTCGATGACGGCTGCCACGTGCTTGGAGAGCCGCACGATCAGCCGTCCCGACGGCAACTCGTCAGCGCGAAGATGCACCCGGCAGCCGGAGCCGATCTGCATCGTCGGCGTCCACGCCAGACCGAGGTGCTCCATCACGCGCCGCGTCGTCGGCTTCTGAACACCCGTCCGGGCAGCGCTACGCCGCGCCCCCTCACGATGGCGCTCCGCACGACCGGCCTCGTTCACCAGGTCGTACGCCTCCCTGTACGACATGCCCGTGGCGATCGCGATCGCCCGCGTCACACAGTCGCCCGCGCCGCCGCGATAGCCGGCCGCGGCACGGCCACCATCGTCAGCGACGAACCGGATGGCCCGCCCACGCATCACCGCTCGGCCTCTCATGCTCCGGAGGCATGCTGGACGCCGGAGTGGATGGAGTGGTTCGGTCCGGATCAAGATCAGCGTGTACGCGGATGCGCGTCGTGGGTGGGCGGGAGAGCATTACATCGTCGACTCGAGAGGGGCGCGCGGATGGCTGCCATCGACGACTGGCGGAAGATCGCCGCTGTTTCGTGGAGTCGCCCTGTGGATCCGCAGATCTACGGCGACATCGAGGTCGATGCGGGAGCACTGTTGTCCTTCATCGAGACGGAGCGCCGCCGATCCGGAGCGCACGTCACCGTTACGCATTTGGTGGGGAAGGCGCTTGCGCACGCGCTCGCCGAGAACCCCGACGTGAACGTGCGTCTTTGCCGCGGACATTTCGTTCGGCGTGACAGCGTCGACGTCTTCTTCGTGGCCGCGCTCAGCGAGGGACGGGAGCTGTCGGGAGCAAAGATCGTGGGAGCAGACCGCAAGTCCGCCGCAGAGATCGCTCGGGAGCTCTCGGAGCGCGTCCAGCACCTTCGCGCCGCGGGGGACACCGAGCTCGGGCGTTCGAAGCGTGTCCTCGGGCGTACTCCGGTCTGGCTGCTTCGCCCCAGCCTGCGCGCCGCGACGTGGCTCGTCGCCGATCGTGGCTTCAGGCTGGAACGACTCGGGCTTCCCAGCGACGCCTTCGGTAGCGCGATCGTGAGCTCGGTCTCCGCATTCGGAGCCGAGCACGCCTACGGTCCACTGAACCCCTGGTACCGGGTGCCGGTGCTCGCGCTCGTGTCCGAAGTGCGCGACAAGCCGGCCGTCGTCGACGGTGAGGTCGTGGCACGCCCGCTGCTCACGGTGACCGCGACGCTCGACCACCGCTACGTCGACGGCTCGCACGCGGGCAGGTTGGTGCGCAGCGCACGCGCGTACCTGGAGGACCCCGCGGCGTTCGAGGCTGCGGCGGCCCCTGGTGTCACGGTCGAAGGAGAGTGATTCCCGTGTACGAGACGAGACCCTGGTTGCAGTTCTACGGCGATGTCCCGGAGAGCCTCGACTATCCCGCGCACCGCCTCGACGAGGCGGTGACGCGCACCGCTGCCCGCATTCCCGACGCCGTCGCGTACGACTTCCTCGGCCACCAGGCGACCTACGGCGAGCTGAGCGCGGCGATCGAGCAGTGCGCACGGGGTCTGGTCGCGCTCGGCCTGCGCCCCCACGATCGCATCACGATCTCGATGCCGACCTCACCTCAGGGGGTCATCGCGTTCTACGCAGCCTCCCGGGTGGGCGCCGTCTCATCGATGATCCACCCCCTCTCGACGCCCGACGAGATTGCCCACTACCTCACGCTCAGCGGCTCGCGGTTCGCGCTCACCCTCGATGCGTTCTATCCGCGATTCGCGGAGATACGGTCCAGGACTCCCCTCGAGCGACTCGTGCTCGCCCGGATCTCCGACGAGCTGTCCGCGGTCAAGCGCCTCGGCTTCTGGGCGACGCGTGGCAGGAAGATTCCTCGCGTCCCGGCCGACGCCGACGTCGTCTGGTGGTCCGACCTGCTCGGCGGGTCGTACCCGGACATCCCGCAGCCGGTCACCGACGATCACGAGCTCGGCACGATCTTGTACTCGGGCGGCACGACCGGTGCACCGAAGGGGATCATGCTCTCGCACCACAACGTCGTCAGCGAGAGCATGCAGGTGGCGACCTGGGTCGGGCTGTCCGAGCGCGACGTGATCCTCGCTGTGCTCCCCATCTTCCACGGCTTCGGTCTGGGGGCGCTCGTCCATGCCGGGTTGCAGACCGGAGCCAGGCTCGTCATGGTGCCGCAGTTCAGCCCCGAGATCGTCGCCAAGCTGATGCGCGGCAAGCACCCGACGATGATGGCGGGCGTGCCGACGCTGTACGAGGCCTTGACACGACATCGGGCCCTGCAGCGAGCCGACCTCTCGAGCCTGCGCGCCGCTTTCTCCGGCGCGGACACACTTCGCGAGAGCGTACGCGACGGCTTCGAGCGGCTCGTCGCAGAGCGGGGCGGCAACGTGCGGCTGCTCGAAGGCTACGGTCTCACCGAGGCGGTGACGGCGGTCCTGTGCACGCCCCTCGGGGCTCCGAGGCAAGGAACCATCGGGATTCCCTTTCCCGACACGCTCGCCAAGATCTGCGCGCCGGGAACCGACCTCGAGCTGGCACTGGGAGAGGAGGGCGAGATCTGCATCTCGAGCCCGGCGGTGATGCTCGGCTACCTCGACGACCCCGACGCGACGGCAGAGGCGCTCAAGGCGCACCGCGACGGTCGCACGTGGCTCCACACCGGCGACCTCGGGCGGATGGACGAGGACGGCTTCTTCACCTTCGGCTGCAGGCTGAAGCGCATGATCAAGTCGTCCGGGTTCAACGTCTATCCGGCTCAGGTCGAGGCCGTACTGGATGGGCACGCCGCCGTCCGCGAGAGCTGCGTCGTCGGCGTGCCGGACGAGAAGCAAGGCGAGCGCGTGAAGGCGTACGTCGTAGCGAGCGATCACGCGGCCCCTGGAGATGCGCTTGCAGCCGAGCTCATCGAGTACTGCCGGGAGCGCCTGATCAAGTGGTCGTGCCCACGGGAGGTGGAGTTCAGGACCGAGCTGCCGCTGACCCGTCTCGGCAAGGTCGACTTCCGCGCGCTCGCCGAGGAAGGGAAGCCCGGTGCCACAGTGGATTCGGCCACGGCTGAGCGGGAGCCCGTCGCAACCTAGAGCGGCCCTGCCCGGCTCCGATCGCCACCGATTGCCTGCGCTGGGGCCTGTGCTGGTCGTGTGGGCGCTCGCAGCGCTCATGGCGGGCGCGGTCTTCGTCACCTACAGCACGGTGTCTCCGCAACGCCTCTACCACGTGACCGGCGAGGGGCTCGAAGGCGGCGTGAGCCGAGCGATCGTCCTCCTCTGCTTCCCGATCGCCGTCCTCGCGCTTCCCGTTCTCCCCGTCATCGCAGACCGGCTCAGGCGTGCGCACGGCGTCGCGGCCCGGGAGCGCACAGTGGTCGGGACGCTGACCGTCGTATCGGCGGCGCTCTGCGCCACGGTCGCCGTGTCCGTCGACCAGAGCGACCTGGACGTCAGCCCGGCCAACGCGGCGGCTGCGATCGGCGTGCTGCTCGCGATCGGTCTGACGTGGCATGTCGTACGCCGCACCGGCGTCGGTCACCTCGAGCGGTCCTATCGGCGAACCACGGCCGCCGCCGTCGTCGTGCTGGCTCTTGCGGGGCTGCCGTGGATCGCCGCGGACGTCGGGCTCTCGCTCGGCCGCGTGCCGCTGGCGAACGAGGTCTTCAACGCCACGGAGCAGGCTGTTCATCTCGGTCACCATCACGGCCTGGACGGCGTGGTACTCGCCATCGCCGCGATCGTGATGTGGCCGGCAGTCGCGTCGATGCGACCGTCGCGACTCCGCTCTCTTGCAACGTTCCTCGTCGCGCTCGAGCTCGTCTACGGGCTTGCCAACGCGCTCCAGGATGGTTGGAACGAGCAGTTCGTGAAGCGCGGGTGGAGCCAGACGGATCTGCCGAGCGTCCTCCATCCTGCGGTCACGCCCGCGTGGGCCGCGATGCTCCTCGTCACGGCGGCCCTCTGGTGGCTGGGCATGACAGTGCATGAGCGACACGACGCTGTCCCTCCACGGGACGCATCACCCGACGCCCGGCGATAGGAGGCACGCCAGAGTCCGGCGGCTCCTAGATGGTTGATCGGCAATTCAGGCACCCGCGACTGGCGGCTGTGACACGGCGCATCGCGGCACGCTCGCCCGTGACACGTACCGGCCGGTACGCGTCACGGCCGATCGCACCACGCTGCTTGGTCACACCCGTCCTCGGCGGGCACCCCAATTACCGATCAACCATCTAGCGGTCGCGAACGACGATGCTTCGTGCCGCCGAGTCGTGCCAACTCTGATGCCGTCCGTTCCACAACGGTCGCAGCCCGTCGATCATGAACGGGACGAGCAGGAGTGCGCTACACGCCAGCCGGATCGCCTCGCGGGCCGCGCCTCTGCCGCCGCCGATCGGCTCGCCGGTCTTCGCGTCGACCACCCGGATGCCGAGCGCGCGCTTGCCCAGGGTCTGGCCGCGCCCGTTCAGGAGAGCGAAGTACGCGAAGTAGAAGGGCAACAGCAGGAAGCTGACCACCGTGTCCCCGCTGGTCTCGCCGACCGTGATCGCGAGCGGCACCGAGACCACCGAGGCGAGGGTCATCAGGATGATCCAGTCGAGCAGCCATGCGGAGAGTCGCCGCCACCAACCGGCGTAGACCCAACCGGCGAGCGCGGCAGGGGCCGCCACCGCATCACCGAGGAGGTCGAGCTCCTGACCGCAGTGCGGACACACCGCGTCCTCGGCTGCCAGCGTCTTCTCGCAGCGCGGGCACACGTATTCGACCAGCTCGCTGCCCCCTTGACCAGACGGTGCGGAGACAGACATGCACCGCTCCGATCAGCCGGCGGGCGCCCGCGGCGGCCCGTGCAGCCAGGAGTCCCCGTCGCCCCGCGTCAGGCGCTGTGCGAAGAACGCGGCAGTGAGGAGCAGCGCGCCGACGAATAGGAACGAGAGCGCGCGGGTCATGGAGCTCAGCGTCCTCAGGTCGTACACGAACAGCTTCGCGAGCGCGATGCCGAACAGCGCGAGACCAGCCCAGCGCATCCAGGCACGCCCGGAGGCGAGGCCGAAGCCGAAGAGCGTGAGCGCGATAGCCGCCCAGGCGATGCTGACCGCGGTGTGCCCCCGCTGGAAGTCCGTCGTGACCGACCCTCCCGAGACGCGCTGGGCGAGCTCGAGGATCCCGAGCGAAAGCAGGTAGAGGGAGAGCGCGCCTGTCACAAGACCCGACCAGCGGCTCGCGGCGATGGGCTCGGTGCCATGCCAGAGCGTGACGACGAGCCATGCCATGGTGATCGCCGCCAGTGCCCAGAGCGAGGCACCGGGATGCTCGGAGGCGGTAATGAATCGGTCTGGCGGTGTCACCACGGCGAGGGCCAGGACTGTGGTCACGGCGAGCAGGACGACACCGGCGAGCGCCAACCAGGGCTCTCGCAGCGGCGGAGCGGCGACGACGAACGCCGCAGCGGTGGCAGCAAACGCTGTCGCGATCCCGGGTCGGCTGTCGATCACGAGCACCTCCCCGGCGAGCAGCGGCGCGAGAGCGATCAGCCAGTAGGCAGTGGTCAGCTGCCTGAGCCACGGGCGCGTGGCGTCGTCACCGTGTCTCCACCGCAGGTACGGAACCGACGCGAGTACGCCGTAGCCGCCGGCGACGGCGAGAAGCGTGAGCCCGAGCGCGCGATCCGACGGGGTGAGCCGCTCGAGCCCCCACCAGGCGAGCACGAGCGAGGCTACGCCGGCGACTGCCGGAATCACCTCCAGCGGCTCGGCCGTCGCAGTCACCAACCACCGGGTCGCGAGGCCGGCCAGGACGAGCGGTACGGCAACCAGCAGCAGCGACCAGCCGCCCGCGATCACGGAGAGCTCCGTCGAGTCGAACGCGACGCTCTTCGCCACCGCGATGGCGAGGAGCGCCCAGCCGGCCGCCAGCTGCCCGAAGAATCCGAAGTGCGCGCAGGCAGTGACGACCGCCAGCGCGACCAGAGCCCAGACGACGGTCGTCGCCACCTGGCCGGCCGTGTAGTCGGCGGCCACGAGGAGAAGGCCGACGGCGAACAACGCGAACGCAACCGATGCGACCGCGAGCCACGCCCGAAGCTGCAGCTGCACCCGCCGCACGATCCGCAAGCCGAGCTCGATTCCTTCCAGCGGGCCGAGCCAGGCGATGCCCGGCCCCCGGACCACCGCCGTGGCAGCCGTCACGGACGTCGCGACGAGCACCACGACGACGCTGGGGACGGCGGCGAGGAAGTCGAAGCCGACCGGCTCGAACAGCGTCCTCAGCGGTGCCTCGATGGCGAGCGCGTGCCCCGCCGCAAGCACGAGCGACACCAGCGCGAACGGCTGCAGGCGGATCTCCCGCGTGAGCAGCGCGGCGACGGCGAGCGCAACCGTCTGCAACGCCCACACGAACGTCAGCGTCCGGCCGGAAGCGACGCCGTCGGTGGCGAGGACCGCGAGCGCGAAGGCAAACGACACGAGCGAGGCCCGCAGCACGATCCGCGAGCTCAACAGGCCGCTCCACAGCGGCTCGAGCGGCGCCAGAAGGCCCGTGCTCGGCGAATCGGCGCGGCTACGGGGTGCGAGCAAGCCGACGAGGAGCGCGGCCGTGGCGACGGCGAACAGCGGCGCCGCGGCGTCCGCCAGAAGCTCCTCACGGCCGGCGACGTCTGAGGCGGCGAGATCGACGACGAGCACGTGAGCGAACGCGAGACCCAGGTAGCCGAGCGCAGCCAGCTCGTAGCGGAGATTGCGCATCGCGTATGCAACAACGACCAGCGCTACCGCCTGTGCCGACCACGCGATCGCGAGGTTGCGACCCGAGACGAGATCAGCCGTGGCGACTGCAACGAGCACGAGGGCCATGCCACCGAGGACGCGCGTCAGCTCGACCGCACGTCGCAGGACCGCCGCCGCTGCCACGGCGGCCACCGCGGCCGCGACCAGGAGTGCTAGACCACGATCGCGGTCGAGCGAGAACAGAAGCCGGCTCGAGGCGATGACCAACGCGGTGGCGGCCGGCACGAACGTCGCAGCCACGCGGTCGAGCGTGTCGGTTGCCCTCCGCAGCTGCCATCCGATCGACCCGCCCAGCAGCACGAGCCCCGTCGCCGCCGCGACGACGATCGCCGTCGCGTCTCCAGGGGCCACGTCTCCCACACTCCAACTGACGACGCCCGCCGCGGCGAGCACGACGCCCGCCAGGCCGGTCAGCTCGCCGAGCGAAGGCAGCCGCCAGGCGAGGACGGTTGACACCACCGTCGCGACGATCGCCGCCACGAGGAGGGCGATACCCCGGTTGCGATCGACCTCGTAGAGGATCGGGCTCGATGCGATCACGAGCACGGCAGCCGTCGCCACGAGCGCCGCAGCGGCCCGGTCGAGCGGGCCTCGGGCGCGAAGGAGCTGCCAGCCAACGGAGCCGCCGAGCAGCACCAGCGCAGCCACCTGAGTGACGGCGATCGATGTCGCGTCGCCCGCGTCGACCTCCCCGACCCACCAGGCGCCGACGCCCACGGCGACGAGGGCGATCGCGGACAGGGCGACGACCTCGCCGAGCTCGCCGAGCCAGCGCGCAATGCCCGTGGCGAGCGCGGTCGCGACGATCGCAGCGACGAGCATGACCGTGCCCGCACGCAGATCGGACTCGAAGAGCCGTACGGTCACGGCCGTCACCACCGTCGCCATCGCCACCAGGACAGCCGCGAGCCAGTCCAACGGTGTCTTCCGCAGCACCACCTGCCAGCCGATGGCGGCGGCGGCGAGTACCGCCGCGGTGGCGTACGCGACGACGATGGCGGCGACGGTGCCCTGCTCGCTCCCCCCGGCGAGCACGAGCATCTGCGCGAACACGTCGATCGCGGCGAGCACGAGCAGCCACCGCCACTTCATCCAACAGGCGACCGACGCGGCGGCGGCGAAGACGAGCAATGCGAAGGCGCTGCCCTCGGCCGTCAGCCCCTCATCGATCGCGACGAGTGCGGGCGCGCTCAATGCGCCCAGCAACCCGAGGATCCCGATCAACTCCGCCTTCCACGCAATTGCGATCGCGGACGCGGCTGCGGCGATGCCCACGGCGACGATCAGCGCTCCCCACGTCGGCACCAGGTCGTAGAGCATGGCCGCAGCGGCGAGCGTCGCGTAGCCACCGGCGACCCCGGTCGCGACCGCCGCCACCGCGGCGTCGAGCAGGCCGAATCGCCGCTTGAGCGCGAGCCCTACGCCCACGAGCAGCGCGCTCACCAGGGCGCCGATGGTGATCCGCGCGGAGGGGCCGACCCACCCGCGGTTCACGGCGAGCACGAAGAGGAACACGACGCCGAGCAGCATCACCGTCCCGCCCACCAGGGCGAGGCCGCGCGCCCCCAACAGGTCGTAGCGCCCGAGCCACTCGCGCGCGGTCGGCCTGGGCGGTTTCGGCGGCCGCGGGGGTTGTGGCGCCGCTGCGGCCCGCGCCGGCGCTGCAGGCTCGGCCGGTCCGCTCGACGCCACGGGCTCGGGCTTCGGCCTCGGGACCTTCCGCTCGAATGGAGCGAGCGTCGGCGCCCGCTCACGCGCCGGGGGGCCGTACGGCCTGGCGGGCTGGCGGACGACCCGTTTCGGCGGGCCAGCCGGCGCCGGGGCGGGCGGCGCGACGAGCTCGAGGTCCTCCAGCGCTGCTCGGGCGAGCTTGTCGGCCTGCTTGCGACAGGACGGGTGCTCGATGCCGATCCGGTTTGCGTCGGCTGCCAGGAGAGCCAGCACGTCGTCCCGGCCGTCCTCTTTCGCCACCGATACGTACCGAGCCAGGATGCCGAGCCACACATTTGGACCTTTCCCGGACGCTTCCGCCTGCTCGATGTCGGCGATCCAGGGCATCTGAGCCCCGGCGGGGCTGACGAGCGGGGCGGGCTTTCGAACGATCCGCCGCGGTGGGCCGGCGGACGCCGGTATGGGCCGTGGGGCGACAGTCTCCGCAGACGCGGGCGCCGTTGGCGTCACCGGTGTCGCCCGTGCCTGCGCAGCCTCGCCCTCCTGCTCGGAACGGAGATCCAGGAGGGCCACACGAAGCTCCGCGAGCTCCTGGTCCAGCGCCTCGAGCCGCAGCTCCAGCTCGGTCACACGGTCGCTTGAACGCTCCACGACGCCGACCTCCTGCCCCGGCGAACACGGGGCCACCCTCAACCGTGAACGGCGCCCTCTCGGCGTGCATCAGGGCAATCCCCGAGTCACCGTCCGGGCTTCTCCCGATCCTGGCCCGACCGCTTCCCGCCGCGAACCGCGCACAGGTCCGGGAAGGCCGGACCTTGACGTGCGGAGGCGCGAGCGGCCATCCTGGAGTCGATGCTGCGGGCACTTGCCTGCGTTGCGATCGTGGCCGCCGGCGCGGTCGGGCTCGCCCCGACCGGATCGGGGGCTCGCACCTGCCCGCCCACCGAAGGTGCAGGAGCAGGCGCCTTCCAGTACGGTCGCGTGACCGCTCCGCTACGCGCCAAGATCGGTACGGGCCACGTCTTGTTGGGGCGCGTCTTGAGAGCGCCAGACTGCAAGCCGCTCGCTGGCATCCGCGTCGTCCTCTGGCAGGCAGGGAAGAACGGCTACGGACCGCGCGGCCGTGCCAGCGTCGTCACCGACCGCTCCGGCAGGTTCCGCTTCGAAGGCCCCGTCCCCGCGTCCTACGGGAGGCAGCCGCACATCCACATCGCCGTGACCCACCCCGCCTACGAGGAGCTCGTGACGCGGTACGTCGTACGGCGCGGCGCCAAGTCGGGCCGGATCACCCTCGTTCTGGCATCGGGCCTGTAGCCGGCGCCCCGACCGGAGCTCGCCACGCCGTCGCATGCGCAGCGCCGACGAGAGAGCTATCGGGTCGGATTTCGGCTGACTTTGAGTGAGGACTGGCAGCATTCCATGCTCCGACCGGGCATAGCCCTGTACCCGCAGGGTCGTCCATCGAGACGATGGTGGCTTCGGAGAGAAGCGACGCTCTTGCGGGCGGAGCTCGGCGGCGTCGTCTCAGGGCGCTGGCTCGCCCGCCGCCGTGGTCTCCGCCGCTCTGGCGCTGTCGACCGTCTCGGCGAACGTTTCGTAGTCGTCGGCGCCGGCCACCCATTGCGTGATGCTCGTCCACAGGAGGTCTGAGCCGACGTCTGGGGGCATCTGATCCGAGGCATCGAATGCGAGCGTCGACGCCTTCTGAAGCGTCGCGACGAGCTCGCCGAGGTAGTCCCTCGGGTAGACGTCGTCGGGAATGGAAGTCTTCGGGCTGAGGAACCCGCCCTTCCTCGCCCAGCTCTCGCCCGCCACGGGGCCGGCCAGGTACGCGATCAGTGCGTCGACGTCCGGGTGGCGTCGGAACTGCACGATCTGATCGCCGCCGACGAGGATGGGGGGAGCATCGGCGGCGACTCCCGGCAAGACGAACCAGTCGATGTCCCCGTTCGGCCCGATCGTCGTGCCGTCGGGCAGCCAGGAGGCCGCGAAATCCGCCTGCTTGGCCATCGCGCAGCCCGGCGGGTTCCCGAGCAGGGGCTCCATAACCTCGTCGACCGGCGTCTCGACGACGCCTTCGATGCCACCCGCGACGCGTCCGTCCGCGAGCACGAGCTGCCGGAACTCGGCGAACGCGGTCGCGATCACCGGGTCGGCGAAGCGGACGTCACCCGCGACCCACCGCCGGTACACGTCGGGGCCGGCGGATCGGAGAACGAGGTCCTCGACCCAGTCGGTCGCTGCCCAGCCCGTCGCGGTACCCGCGGCCAGCGTGAAGCACCAGGGAGCGAGGTCGGTCTCGGCCTGGATGCGGGTGACGAGACGGTAGAGCTCCGCACGCGTCCGTGGCGGCATCCAACCGTACATCTCGAACACGTCGGGTCGATACCAGACCAGGCTCTTCACGGCGAGGCGGAACGGGACTCCCAGGAGCTCGCCGTCGATCCGTCCCAGCTCGGCTGTAGCCGACGTGTAGTTCGCCGCGACGGCATCGGCCACGTCGTCGGACGGCGGCACGATCGCCCCTTCGGCGGCGAGCTGCCGGATCAAGCCCGGTTGAGGGACGACGGCGACGTCCGGTGGGTCGTTGGCCTCCTCGACGCGTCGTCGGAGATCCTCGACGAAGTCGACGCTGCCGATGTACGTGATCTCCACGTCGCTGTCGTCCACGAACGGCTGGAGCGTCTCACGGAAGCGGTCTGCCTCGACGCCGCGGTACGGGCCGAAGATCTCGATCGTCCGCTCCGAGGGCTCCTTCGGCGTCCCCGGGCCGACACAGCCCGCGAACCCCATGCAGACGATCACCGCTGTCGCTCCAACGAGCACCCTCATCGCACGCTCACCTGGAACAGCTCGTCCTGCTGGTACTGGAGGCGGAGGTCGACCGGCCCGTCGAAGCGGCGCTCGATCTCCGACGCGAGCTGCCAAGCGGGCCGAGGCTCGTTGGGGCCGGACACGAGCAGATCGACCGTCGCCCGTGAGCCGACGACTTCGGCGGTGAGCTCGACCACGCGCACGCTCTCGTCCCACGCGACGAGGGCGCTGGTCACGGAGCGCTGCAGAGAGGTGTCGCGGACGGCCGCCCTCGTGTGAAGCGTGAGCGGGATCGCGACGATGAGCACGGCGGCGAGGGTGATCACGAGACGCCGCGTCAGTGAGCCGACTCCGGCGGCGGCCGGGCGGAACCCCGACAGGATCAGCATCACCGAGGCGGCGAAGACGATCGCGGCGAGGTTGGTGACGAACAGCAGGAAGGCGTTGGCCGCCTCCTCCCCTGCACCGACCTGGAGGGTGATGCCAACGACTGCGAGAGGCGGCACGAGTGCGACGGCGATGCCGACCCCGGGCAGCGCAGACAGCGCGGACCTCCGCGGCAAGATGTAGCCGGCCGCTGCGCCCGCTGTCACGGCCACTCCGAGGTCGAGGAGCCCCGGAAACGTCCGCGCCGTCACCTCGGCAGGCAGGTCGGTGACGGCGGCGACGTCGGTGCCCGCGAGAAGTGCAGTCAGGTATCCCACCGCGATCCCGGCCGCCGTGCCGAATGTGATCACGAGCATGCTGCGCACGAGCCGCACGTTCCGCGCCATCACGGTCGCAGCAGCCGCGGCCATGATCGGCGTCATCAGCGGGGCCACGAGCATCGCCCCGATCACGACGGCAGACGAGTTCGCGAGCAGCCCGAACGCGGCAATGCCGGCAGAGAGGATCATCAGCATCGTGAATCGCGACAGGTACCCGAAGAACTCGTCGCCCTCGGGAAGGAGCTCCTCCACAGCCTCCGTCGCCTCGTCCGAGGGCGGTGCGCTGACGCCCTCGCGTAGAGACCGGAGGATTGTCCCGACCGTGGTCAGACGCACGCTAGACCCGTCGCCCACAGGACTACGGTCGCCACCTGCGTGGCCGACAGGCAACCGACGGCCTGCACTCGAACCTCTGCGCGCGTGCCATCGAGCGACAGGGTACTCGCCGGTCTCCGGTGCCGCGGGAGCCCAGCCAGCAAGCCTCCAGGACGAGCTCTCGCTTCATCAGCCGGAGTCTGCACCGACCAGCCCGACGACGACGATCGCGACGACGAAGAGCCCGATGTTGGCGATGTCGAGGATCGGGTCGAGGCGAGACACGAGGAGGCCTCTCCGCCCGAGACGCCCGAGGGCGAGTGCACGCACGTGGTGTGTCCAGCGCAGCGAGCGGAACGCCCGCGCCACCTGGAGCCGATCGAGGGCCCGACCGATCCCGCTGCCGAAACCGCTCCGCGGCTCGAGATCCGTGTAGTGCTCGCGAGCCAGCGGGTACGCGAGGCCGAGAGCCGCGAGCGACGAGGCGAAGCGAAGGATCAGCGCGATCACGACGCACGGGGACACTGCTCCCACACGGCACGGCGAGCCGATCTCCGAAGACACCTCGCTCACGGACGATCACGCCGACCACGATCCCACCCACGCACCACGAAGAACGACTTGCGCACGACCACACACGAGCAGGGTCCGGATCGCGCGTGCCGGCAGATCTCTGTCCGCGAGGACTCACCGCCTCAGCCAGAGCTAGGAAACCGCTGCTCTATCCACTGAGCTACGGGGGCGCAAGCGCGAAGGGACGAGGGGGCCCTTGCTGATCGCGCGCCGCCAGCCTCGCGTGCGAGTGGACGAGCGAGGACGAGGGGCCGGCGAAGACGAGGGCGCCGAGTGGACGGCGCCGGCGCGCCAGGCCGACTGCCAGTACTCGTAGACGCAGCGGTGGCCGGGCGATCCTCGCCGCTATGACTCCCCTCACGCGATTGGGGTCTTGCCGCGCACCGTGGCGGAGCCGTAGCCGGTAGGGGGCAGTGCCCACCTCAGCAGGATCCACCGACCTCCGCGACGTCGTCCACACAGCAGGCCGAGCTCGAGAAGCTGGGATCGACCCTCACCCAGGCGCTCGCACGTCATCCGTGGGCTCGTCGGGCTGACGACCCAGACGCCTACCCGGTGAGCTCCCCGAAGCGCTGATCATCGCGGATGGAGTCCAGGTCGTCATCGGTCGCCACGAGCTCCTTGATGCGCTCGTTGATCTCGACGGCTCGTCGGAGGTGCTCGATCGCCTCGTCGGCGTGTCCTGCCCGTGCTGCGAAGCACCCGGCGTTGAAGTGCGCCAACGGATCGCCAGGCCGTCTCTCGACGACGACGCGTTGCTTGGCGACCGCGGTCTCGTAGTCGGCTGCGTTGTAGGCGGCGAACGCCTCGGCGGCTTCCGCCGGTGCGGGCTCGTATGCCTTGCCCGGAGTGCCGCCTATGACCACGATCGTCGTCGTCGCGTCTGTTGCCGTCGCCTTTCGCTTCGCGGTCGGCTGCACGTGGACGAGGGAACCTGCCGGTGCCTCGATGGACTCACCGTCGATCTCGAAGGTCGCCGCCCCGTTCAACACGATGTAGAGCTCTTCCTGGCCGGCCTCGCCCAGCGTGATCTCGGCGTGCTCTCGGACGACGTCTACGCCGCTCGGCGCGCGAAACGCCTGGACTCCGAACGAGGTGATATCGAAGCGGCGGCGCACATCGAAGCGCTGCCTCCCGTCGTCCTCTGCCCCGGGGGCGAGGATTGGCGCGGGCTCGAGCTCGTCGAGCCTCGCGAAGACGTACCCCTTCTCGATTGCAGTGGACATCGACTCCTCCTAACCGGTCAGCGCTGCGACGCGCGGATCCTCTCTCCCTGAGTGGGGCCTCGTCCGTTCGGTCCGTCCCCAGCAGGTTCCTTGCTGGCAACATTCTTGACGTCGAACTACTTGATGTCAAGAGGAATCCGTCGCCGTGGGCATCACACTGATGATCCCGGCTGTCGATCCGCTGACCGGCGGGCCGCGTGCGGGGGTGCGTGTGGCCTACGCGTCGCCGATGGCGGCGCCGACGAGCGGAAGCACGTCGCCCGGGTCCGGGTAGCGGCCGAGCATCGACTTCGTGAAGACGAGCTCGCCGTCGACGTGGACGTCGAAGATGCCGCCGGTGCCCGGCACGACCTCGAGGGTGGAGATCCGGTGGTCGAGCTCCTCGAGCAGCGTCGCCGCCAGACCGGCGGCGTTCGGCTGCGCGCCTCAGGGAGCGCAGTACTCGATGCGGATGTGGTGCCGCTCACCCATCGACGGGATCATCGCAGCCGAGCATGACCTGGCGCGGCACTCGCGACGGCGGCTACGGTGAAGACGTCGTGCACGTCCCGCGGGCACTCGCCGCCGCGGCAGCCGCTGCGCTCGCCGTCGGCCTCGCCACCGCCGCAATGGCCGCCGAGCGCGCGCCGTCCTCGACGGCAGCGCTCCGTGTCCAGGAGTATCGCGTACCCGCCGGGTCGGCCCCGCACGACGTCGCGCCGGCCCCCGACGGCACGGTCTGGTACACGGCGCAGGGCTCGGGGAAGCTCGGCCGGCTCGACCCGGCGACCGGGAAGGTGACCGAGATCCCGCTCGGCGAGGGCTCCGCGCCGCACGGCGTGATCGTCGGGCCCGACGGGGCCGCGTGGGTCACGGACGGCGGGCTCAACGCGATCGTCCGCGTCGACCACGACACCCTCGCGGTGACGACGTACCCGCTCCCGGCGTCGACCGGATGGGCCAACCTCAACACGGCCACCTTCGACCGCCGCGGCGTGCTCTGGTTCACGGGGCAGAGCGGCTTCTACGGGCGCCTCGTCCCGGCCACCGGCGCGCTGCGCGTCTTCCGCTCGCCGGGAGGGTCGGGGCCGTACGGGATCGCGACCACGCCGAAGGGGCAGGTCTGGTACGCGTCGCTAGCGGGGAGCCACATCGCGCGGGTCAACCTCGCCACCGGCCAGGCGACGGTGTTCAGGCCGCCGACGAAGGGTCAGGGGGCGCGTCGCGTGTGGTCGGACTCGAAGGGCCGCCTCTGGGTCAGCGAGTGGAACGCCGGCAAGGTGGCGCGCTTCGATCCCGCCGCCAGGAAGAACCGCTGGCGCGAGTGGCGCGTTCCCGGCCCCGCCCAGCCGTACGCCGTCTACGTGGACGAGAAGGACGCCGTCTGGCTGACCGACTTCGGGCGCAGCGGGCTCTGGCGCTTCACGCCCGCGAACAGCCGCTTCACGCGCGTCAAGCTGCGCGCGGGGGCGAATGTTCGGCAGCTCCTCGGCCGACCCGGCGAGGTCTGGGGTGCGGAGTCGGGCACCGACCGGCTCGTCGTCGTCCGCCACTGACGCGGCCTCGGCCCCTGTGGCGATGGGGCCGTCGCCGGCCCCATCTTCCCCCGTGTGGTGGTCGCGCAGCGCGCGATCAGACCAGCGTCTTGAAGAACACGTCGACCTTCTCCGCGGGGAACGTCTCGGTCTTCACGATCTCCAGCATCCCGATCTTCGCGAGCACGCGGAACGCGGTCTCGTTATCGGGGTACTTCACGATCGCGAAGAAGTCCCAGGGACCCATCATCGCGTAGACGTCCTCGAGTGCGCCGCCCTCCTCCTCGATGATCTTCTGGATCTTCTCGAGGTACTTGGGCGCCTCGGGCAAGTGCTCCCTGCCCTCGGGCGTGAGCTTGATCAGCCCAACGTACGTGAGCATCAGAATCACCTCCTTCTTCTGCTCGCCACCATCGTCGCGCGCACGCCGGGCACTCGCATCGGTGGATCCTCGGATCTCGGCGGCTCGGCGGAGCCGCCGCGCACCGGCCGCGGCTGCTCGGAGGTCAGGCCGGCTTCTTGTGGGCCGTGATCTCAGCCGTGATGCGCTCGATGTGACCTCTGAGCTCGCGCTGTCGCGCCTCGAAGCGGGCGTTCCACGCCGCGCGCTCCTCAGGCGTCCTCTTCCGCCTCTTCCTCTTCATCGTCCTCGCCCTCCAGTAGGTCCAGGATCCGGTGCGCCACGACGTGACGTCGGCACCGCCCCCATCATCGCCAGCACCTCGACGCGGTAGATGCCCCGCTCGTCGTCCACGCATCCAGAGTGCCGACGCCGCGGCTCCTCCGCAGGATGGCCCCTGCGGACGTGTCGGCGCGAGTAGCCTGACGGCTCGGTGAGCACACCTGCCGACATCGCCAACCTTCCCATCCGGCGCAACACGATCCTGCTCGCGGGGGCGATGTCCGTGCTGTCGGCGTCGCTCCAGCTCGTCGCCGCGGTCGCCTCGCTGACATTCGTGCTCGTCAGCGGCATCGCCGGGCTGCTCGGGCTTGGGCCGGCCATCTTTCTCGCCAGCTCGGGGCTGTCGGCGCAGGGCGCCGGCCGGATGATGGACCGCTTCGGTCGGCGCCCGGTGATCGCCGCCGGATTCGTCGTCGGCGCAGCCGGCGCAGCGGTGACGGCGCTCGGGGCGCGCACCGTCTCCACCGCCGCCGTGATCGCGGGCTTCGTGCTCGTCGGCGCGGGCGCCGGCGCAGTGACGCTCGTGCGCACGGCCGGCGGCGACATGTACCCGCCGGAGAAGCGGGCCCGCGGCATCGCCTACGTCCTGAGCGGCGCCGTCTTCGGGGCAGTGCTCGGCCCTGCTGTCTTCGGCCCCATCTTCGCGGGCCGGCACCTCGCCCCCGAGGAGCTGATGGTGCCGTGGCTCGCCGCAGGCGGGCTGATGCTCGTCGGGCTCGTGCTCGTGCTCGCCGTCCGACCCGACCCGCTGCAGATCGCGAAGATGATGGCGCCTCCGCTTGCCGAAGACGCTCCCACCGAGCGGGCGGCGCCGCTGAGTGAGCTGATCAGGCGTCCCGGGGTGCTCGCCGCGCTGCTCGCGGCCGTCGCCAGCTTCGCGGTGATGGCGTCGGTGATGAACCTCACCGGGTTCGTCGTCGTCGATCACCACCACCACGAGCAGCGCGACGTGTTCCCGATCATCGGCGCCCACGTGCTCGGGATGTACGCGCTCGTGCTCGTCGTGGGGACGCTCATCGACCGCATCGGCCGTCCTCCTGCCCTCGTGGGAGGCCTGCTCGTGATGGGCGCCTCGTGCGCGGCCCTGTTCGCGGTCGACAGCGTGTGGGGAACCGCTGTGCTGCTGTTCGGGCTCGGTGTCGGCTGGAACCTCTCCTTCGTCGCCGCCAGCGCAGAGCTCGTCGACCGCACGCGCCCCATCGAGCGCGGCAAGCTGCTCGGGTTCAGCGAGTTCCTGTCGGCGATGAGCGCCGCCGCGCTCGCGCTGCTCGGCGGTGTCGCTCTCAACGAGCTCGGTGTCACGGCGCTCGCCTTCGGAGCCGCGTTCCTCGCCGTCGTCCCGATCGTGCTGATCTTCAGGGTCACGCGGCGGCCCCGGGCTCCGCTCGCTCTCGACGCAGAGCCTTGACGGGCGCTATCCCGCAGAGGTGAGACCGTTGAACGCGAATGACGCAGCGTCTTGTTCGGAGGACGCCGACGCGGTATCGTCGGCAAGAGCTGTCAGCGGGTGGACGATCCGGGGTAGCGAACCTCGGAGCGTCATCGCCTCACCCGGAGGGAATCGTGGAACGAACAACCGAGAGCGTGTCGCTCGTGGTCGGTGCCGAGAGACGCACCGTCGGTTCGGTCACGGTCACGATCGCGGACGACCACCCCGCGGTGCTGGACGCCGTCTCGCGCTTCCTCGAGCACCAGGGGATCGAGGTGCTCAGCACCGCCGCGGACGGTGAGGACGCGCTCCGCGATATCGAACGCCATCGTCCCCGCGTCGCGATCGTCGACCTCCGCATGCCCGGGTTCTCGGGCGGGGAGATCATCCGCCACGCCCGCGCAGCTGCACCCGACACCGCCATCCTCGTCTACACGGGCCTGATCGACCACGCGACCATCGGCGACGCCCTCGACGCCGGCGCAAACGGTGTGATCGAGAAGGACGCCTCGATGCTCGAGCTCGTCCGGGCGGTGCGACTCGTCGCAGCGGGCCGAAGCTACGTGGACGCGTCGCTCGCCTCGGCGCTGCTGCAGGGCAGCGGCTTCGCGGCCGGGCTGACCACGCGCGAGCTCGAGGTCCTGCGCCTCCTTTCCGACGGGAACTCGAACGAGTCGATCGCCACGGCGCTCCACATCGCCCCCGACACGGTGCGGGCGCACGTGCGCAAGGCGATGGCCAAGCTCGGCTCGACCACACGGACGCAGGCGGTCGCGACCGCGCTGCGCCAGTCGCTCATCTCGTAGCCGGCGATCCTCCGCTCTCGGTGGGCCGCGAGCCTCCGGCCACCTGGTGCCTCAGCTAGGCGAAGCCTGGCTCCCGCCGAGCGCCGCGGCGGCCATGGCACGCAGGTCGCTGGGGGAGAAGGGCTTGGGAAGGAAGAAGTGGTCGCCCGGCTCCAGCTCCACGTCGGCGTAGCCGGAGATCAATACGACGGGCAGGGCAGATTGTTGTTCTCGCAGCCCCCGCGCGAGCTCGATGCCGCTCGAGCCGTCGGCGAGCCGGACGTCCGAGACCAGGAGATCGACGTCGTGCTCCTGCGCCAGCGCGCGCCCCTCCACCGCCGACGCGGCCGCCACGACCATGTAACCGGCCGTGCGCAGAGCACGCACCGCGATGTCGAGGACGGCGGGCTGGTCTTCGACCACGAGGACGGTCGTCTCGGCGGGAGTCGCCGGCCCGGCCCGTCCGCCCTGCACGACCTCGACGGTCACCGCAGGGATGAGCACGTCGATGCGTGTTCCGCTGCCGGGGTCGCTGTCGATCACGACGGCTCCGCCCGACTGGGTGACCACGCCGTAGACGGTGGCCAGGCCGAGCCCGGCGCCGTCCTCCCCAGGCTTCGTCGAGAAGAACGGCTCGACCGCCCGCCGCCTCGTCTCCTCGTCCATCCCCGTGCCCGTGTCCGACACCGAGAGGACGGCGTACATGCCTGGCTCGATGCCGTGCCGGCGCGCGTCGTCTCGAGAGACTGCCCTCCGGTCGGTCTCGATGGTGAGCACGCCACCCTTCAGCATCGCCTCCTTCGCGTTGAGTGCGAGGTTCACGAGCACGACCTGGAGCTGGCCGGGGTCGAAGGTCGCCCGCACCCCGGTTGGCGTCGCGACACGCTTCAGCGTGCAGTCCGGCGCGAGCACGTGGCGGAGCAGCGGCTCTGCCTCGACGACCGACGCTTCGATGTCCACTTCGCGAGGGCGGAGCGACTGCCGGCGCGCAAACGCGAGCAGCTGCCGCGGCAGCGCCGCCGCGTCGCCCGCGACGCGGCGCAGGGCCTCGACATCCCGTCTCGCTGGGCTCGCCGGCTCCAGCTCCGACAAGACCAGCTCGGCGTAGCCGCCGATCGCGGTCAGTGCGTTGTTGATCTCGTGGGCGATGCCACCCGCGAGACGTCCGATCGCCTCGAGCCGCTGCGCCTCGGTCAGCTCGCCCCGGAGGCGTGCGAGCTCGCCTGCGGCCTCGCGCTCGGCCGTGATGTCCCGCGCCACGCCGACGAGGCGAACGGGACGCCCCGTCTCGTCACGATCGGTCTGCCCTATCGCCTCGACAGCACAGATCGTCCCGTCGGGACGCACGAGCCGGATCTCCACGCGGTATCGGTCGGTCCCGTCCAGGGCGGCCGTCATCGCCTGCTCGATCCGCGGGCGGTCCTCCTCGTGGACGAGCGCCAGGAACCCGGCGTACGTCGTGTCATGCTCGGCTGGATCGACGCCGGAGAGGCGATACAGCTCGTCCGACCACGTGACCTCGTCCGCGGCGATGTCCCACTCCCAGCTTCCGAGCCGCGCGATGCTCTGCGAGCGGCTCAGCCGCTCCTGGCTCGCACGCAAGGCGCCGATGTCGACCAGGCTGACCACGAAGTGCAGCGGAGCCTCCTTCGTGTCCCGCACGAGCGTGGCAGCGAGTCGTACCCAACGCTTCGAGCCGTCCTTGCGCCGCAGCAACGACTCGCCGCTCGCCGTCTCCGCCTCGCCGGCGAGCAGAGCGCATCGGATCCCTTCGAGCTCGACTCGGGCCGCGGGCACGGCGAGATCGAACATGGCGCTCCCGGCGAGCTCCTCCGCGTCGTATCCGGAGAGCGTGCACAGCGCGTCGTTTGCCATCACGCATACCCCGTCCGGATCGACGATCGCGATCCCGGTTGTGGCGCGCTCGAAGGCGTCGCGGAAGAGCTCGCGCGTCATGCGGCGTCCTGATCGCGCGGTGCGTGCTCGACGAGCCTCGACGATCCTCGTGTCTCGGAAGCACGAGACGCGATCGCACTGTGCCGTTCGCCCCGTTGCCCGTCCGCTGGTCCGGCTGGCACGCGGTCAGCCTACCGACTCTCGAGGTCGTCTCTCACCCGACTCGGGACACCGCCACCACGCGAGGCGCCTCGACCTCGACGACGGTTGCCGCCCCCGCCACTCGACCGACGGTACGGACGGCCACGATCGGCGATCGACACGAAAGCGCTGGCGTGTCACGCACGTTTCGGCGCGATCGCAATCACGAAAACGGATACGGCAAGGCCCCGCTCGCACCGGTCATGTGATCTACCGCTCGCGCGGCTCCCAGCCGAAGCGGAACCAGGCCACGAGCACGCCGCCCGCCCCCCAGGCAGCGAGCACGGCGAGCGCGCCAAGGTCGGCCCATACGGGCTCGCCGAGGAGCAGCACGCCCTCCACGATCTCGATGAAGTACTTGAGCGGCAGCACGTCCGCGATCGCCTGCAACCACCGCGGGAAGTCCCGGGTCGGCCCGAAGGCACCGGAGAGGAACGCCATTGGGAGCACGATCACGTTGACGACGGCGGACGATCCCTCTGCGGAGCGGATCAGTGCGGCTGCCGCGAGACCCAGACCGGCGAAGGCGGCGGTTCCGGCGAGCACGGCGCCTACGAGCGAGATGGGCCGCTCGGGAAGCGACGCGCCGTACAGGACGGAGCCGAGCGCGACGAGCGCGACGACCTGCAGCGCGAACGTGGCCAGGGCCGAGGTGAGCACGGCGGACAGGTACGTGGGCGCGGGCAGGGGGGTCGCCCGTAGACGCTTCAGGACACCGCTCTCGCGCCTGATCACGAGCGTGATCGCGAGACCGGCGAAGGCCGTGTTCGCGCACCCGTACCCGATCAGCCCCGCGAGCAGCACATCCGCGGCGGGTATGCCGTCGATCGTGTCGTCGTAGACCGCGCCGAGAAGGACGTACAGCAGCAGCGGGAACACGAAGACGAACACCGCCGACTCGCGGCTGCGCCAGAACGTCAGCTGCTCCGTGCGGAGTTGGTGCAGGAACAGGCGCCCGGTGCTCCGGTGGAGCGGCTCCTGACCGCGCTCCGTGGCGGCGGCCGCGTCGGTCATGCCGCGTCCGTCGCTTCGCCGTCGACGAGATCGAGATAGACGTCCTCGAGCGTCGGCCGGCGTACCTCCAGGTGCTCGACCTCCGCACCGCGGGCGATGGCTTCACCCGTGAGCTCGTGGACGACGCGCGTGGGCTCCGTGGTCGTGATCACGTGCTCCTCGCCGTTGCGGCGGAAGCGCACCTCGGTCCGCGCGGCGCGCTCCACGAGGTCTCTCGGCCGACCCGACTCGATGATCTGCCCGTCCACGATCACCGCGACCCTGTCGGCCAGCTGTTGCGCCTCGTCCAGGTAGTGGGTCGTGAGCAGGATCGTCTTCCCGAGCAGCCGCAGCGCTCGTACGAGCTCCCAGGCGGCACGGCGTGCGGCCGGGTCGAAGCCGGTCGTCGGCTCGTCGAGGAACACGAGGTCGGGATCGCCGACGAGCGCGACGCCGAGATCGAGACGCCTCTTCTGCCCTCCTGACAGCGTCTTCACCCGCGCGCCCGCCTTCGCGCCGAGACCGACGAGCTCGACGACCTCGTCGACGTTCCGCGGATGACGGAAGTACCCGGAGAACGCGTGCAGCACCTCGCGCACGGTCAGCATCGGCCACAGCTCCGCCTGCTGCAGCACGACGCCGATCCGCTCGCGGAAAGCTCGTCCGGCCGTGCCCGGGTCGAAGCCGAGCACCTGGACGGTGCCCGCGTCTCGCGCCCGATAGCCCTCGAGCACTTCGACCGTCGTCGTCTTGCCGGCTCCGTTCGGGCCAAGCAGACCGAAGATCTCCCCGGTCTCCACCTCGAACTCGATGCCGCGCACGGCCTCGACACCGTCGTACGCCTTGCGCAGCCCGCTGACGCTGATCGCCGGGGACATGCTCACGGCTCCACGTCGAGCGCCAGCATGCCGCCGGGTGGGAACCCGGGATCACGACCGGCGAGGACGACCGCGATCTCGGAGCAGTCGGGCTGGTGCCCAACCAGGGCCGCGGCATCGGCGTCGATGTCTCCCACGGCTGCCAGCAGGCTCGTCGCGGTCGCCCCGGGGGAGAGCCGGGCATCGGACACGCAGCTCGGCACCGAGCGCCTCGGCGATCGCCTCCGCCGTCTGCCTGGCCCGGACGAGCGGGCTCGTGAGCACGATCTCGGGCGGCGGTTGCTGGTCGGCCAGGATGTCGGCGAGGTGCCGTGCTTCAACCCGTCCCTGCTCGGTCAGCTCCCGCAGGTCGTCGGGATCGCCGGGTGCGGCGTGGGCGTGACGGCAGAGGTACAGACGCACGCGCCCGAGCATAGTCCGGGGCGTCAACCGTAAGACCCCGGTAAGGAACGTCCGGCAGACTGATGTCATGGGCGAGCGCACCATCGGTCGTGCTGCCTTCCTCGGCATCGTCGGGGCAGGGCTCGCTGGACTCTTCGTCGGTCGAGACGCGGTCGGCGCGCTCGGCCGGCTCGTTCCCGACCGTGTCGCCTCGATCGTCCCATCGAGCGGGTGGCGCATCTACTCGATCGGGTCGTCGCTCCCCGACATCGATCCTGCCGCGTTTCGGCTGCGCATCGACGGCCTCGTCGAGCGACCCGTCACGTACTCGCTCGACGACCTCCGGGATCTGGGGCTCGTCGAGCAGGTCTCCGACTTCCACTGCGTGACCGGGTGGTCGGTGTACGACGTCAACTGGCGCGGGCTGCGCCTGCAGCGCCTGCTCGAGGAGGCGAGGCCCCTCGAGGGCGCCGCGTGGCTGCGGTTCGTCTCCGACGAGGTGCCGTACGACGACATCCTCACGCTCGACCAGGCCTTCCTCCCCGACGTGATGCTCGCTCTCGACATGGACGGGGTGCCGCTTCGGCGTGAGCATGGCGCACCGGCGCGGATCGTGATGCCGCAGATGTACGGCTACAAGAGCGTCAAGTGGGTGACCCGCATCGAGGTGCGGCGCGAGTTCACCCCCGGCTACTGGGAGCAGCGTGGCTACGACTCCGACGCCTGGGTCGGCGACTCCAACGGCCTCTGACCGGCGGATGATCGCGCGCTTCGGGCGCACGGAGCGCGCCGTCCACTGGGTGCACGCGGTCGCGTTCCTCGCGCTCCTCGCCACCGGGCTGATCCTGCTCGTCCCCGATCTCGCCGTGCTCGTCGCGCGCCGCAACCTCGTCAAGAACATCCACATCTTCACCGCCGTCGCCTGGGCCGTGATCCTCGTTGCGATCGTCGTCGTCGGCGATCGGCGCCGGCTCGCGGCCGACTGGCGCGAGGTCGAGACGATCGACGGCGACGACCGCCGCTGGCTGCGCGGCCGGCGAGCGCCCCAGGGCAAGTTCAACGCGGGGCAGAAGGTGAACGTGCTCGTCACCGCCGCGTTCGCCGTCGTGTTCACGGTCTCCGGTTTCTTCCTCTGGCTCGGCGAGCGCGATCACACGTTCCTGCTCGACGGCGCCGGCACCGTGCACGATGCGGTGACGTACGCGTCGATCGTGCTCGTCGCCGGCCACCTCTACCTGGCCGTTATCCATCCGACGACACGGCACGCGCTCCGCGGGATGGTTCGCGGTGACGTTCGTGAGGACTGGGCGGAGCGGCACCACGCGAAGTGGGTGGCCGCGGAGCGCGAGCACCCCGACTGAGCTGCGCTGCGTCCGCGGCTGCGTGACTAGGCTCAGGCCATGGTGTCGGTGTCCCGGACGCGACGGTTCGCTGCAACCGGCCTCGTGGCATGTGCGCTCGCCGTGATCGCCGGCTGCGGCGGCGACGATGGCTCGAACACGGTGTCGACCGCGACGGAGCCGGTGGAGACGACCGCGGCGACGCCGGAGCCAACGCCTGATCCACAGCCGAAGCCGAAACCCGAGCAGCCAGCCGTGGTCACCGTGAAGATCGTCGTCAACGACGGTCGGGCAGTCGGCGGCATCGTGCGGCCCCGAGTGAAGAAAGGTCAGAAGCTGACGCTCGTGGTCACGGTAGACGTCGCCGACCACGTGCACCTGCACGGCTACGACAAGATGGTCGATGTCGCGCCCGGTCGCCCCGCGAGGCTTCCGTTCACGGCGACCATTCCGGGCCGCTTCGAGGTCGAGCTCGAGGACAGCGGGGTACAGATCGCCGAGGTCGAGGTGAGACCGTGAGCGCTGGCCACCTGTGACAGCACTCCGCTACGTGGTCGCGGACGTCTTCACCGACGTCCCGCTCGCGGGCAACCAGCTCGCCGTGTTCACCGACGGCCGCACACTCGACACCGAGATCATGCAGGCGCTCGCTCTCGAGGTCGGCTTCTCCGAGACGGTGTTCGTGCTGCCGCCCGAGGGGGACGGCGACGTGCGCATCCGCATCTTCACGCCACGCAACGAGCTGCCGTTCGCAGGTCACCCGACGCTCGGTACCGCATTCGTGCTCGGCGGGCCGCTGCAACGAAGCACGATCACGATCGAGACCGCCCGTGGCGACGTGCCCGTGACGCTCGAGCGCGACGACAGCGGCCGCATCGTCTTCGGTCGGATGGTGCAGCCCGTCCCCGAGGTGGCGCCGTTTGCGAACACGGAGCCGCTGTTCGCGGCGCTCGGGGTCGCCGGCTCCGAGCTGCCGGTCGAGCGCTACGACAACGGCGCCGAGCACCTGTTCGTGGCGCTGCAGTCCGAGGAGGCTGTTGCGGGGCTGCGTCCCGACCTCCGTGCTCTCGAGCGCTTCGGTGTCGCCGGCGTGAACTGCTTCGCAGGTAGCGGAGCTGCACTGGAAGACAAGGATGTTCTCGCCGCTCGACGGTGTCGGCGAGGATGCCGCGACCGGATCTGCGGCAGGGCCGCTCGCATGTCATCTGGCACGGCACGGACGCATCGAGTGGGGGCGGGAGATCGTCGTCACGCAGGGCGCCGAGATCGGTCGCCCATCGACCCTCGTCGCACGCGCCGAAGGGCGGGACGGGTTGATCCACGCAGTCGAGGTCGGCGGCGCGGCCGTGATCGTCGCGCGCGGCGAGTTCCGCCTCTGAGGCGCGGGCCTCGGATCAGTCCCAGACGACCGCGGTGATTCCGGGCAGCTCCACGGCGAGCGAGCGCCAGAAGCGACCTCCGTCCTCCGAGACGAAGAGCCGCTCCTCGCTCGCGTAGATCATTCGGTCAGGGTGTTCCGGGGAGATTGCGACCGCGACACCGGCGGGAAGCCCGCCGCCCGCCTCCGACCACGTCGAGCCAGCGTCGTACGAGATGACGAGAGGTGGTTTTCGGTCGACGACGGCGACGATCGTCGCGCCGTTTGCGTGCGAGGCGAGCACCAACGGCAGACCGGTCTCGGGCTGCGGTTGCGGGGGCAGCGCCACATCGTCGAGCAGCGTCGTGCTCTCGTCGTCGAGGTCGACGAGCGCCACCCCGAGCGCACACGCGACGAGCGCGCGGCTCACAGCCCGGCGAGGATCGCCGAGACCACCGAGCTTGCAGCCCGGGCCGCGTCGGCCGGTGCGCTGCCGCGCGCACGCGCGTTGAGGTACGCGAGCGAGTACGTGTCGCCCGCTCCGGTGGGGTCGGCGATCGTGGTCAGCGGGCTGATCTCGATTCGCTCCACGGTATCGCCCGCGACGACGAGCGATCCCGTCGAGCCGAGCGTGACGACGATCTCGGGCACGCCGAGCGCGCGCAACGCGTCCGGCTCCACGCTCCCGGCGAGGATCTCGGCCTCGTCCTCGCTCAGCTTCAGCACGGCGATATGACGGAGGGCGTCGCGGTCGATCTCGCCGTCACGTCGAAGCGGTCCCTCCGCTCCGATGCGCACCAGGCCCTGCGCGTCCACGAGCACGCGTCGGCCGCCGCGAGCGAGCGCGGCCAGCGTCTCGGTTGGGAAGTCACTGCGTAGGAGCGCTCCGACGTGGATCCACCTCGTCGCGAGCGCCGTGCCTGCCCACCCTTCCACGTCGGCGACCGTCCACGGGTCACCGACGGCGTCGACGGTCATCTCGCGGTGGTCGCCGTCGTAGCGGAACGTGAACGAGGTGGTTGTCTCTCCCGGCGACCAGGTCACCGGGAGCCCGAAGCTCTCGAGTTGGGAGACGAGCGAGTCGCGGTCTCCTGCGGCGCAGCGGGCGGCGATCACTGCGTCGGCGCCGACGCGGGCGGCCGCCCGCGCTGCGTAGTAGACGGCACCGCCGACACGCGGAGGGCCGCCGTCGACGCGGTCGACGGTGAGGCTGCCGATGAGGCTGATCGCGCTCACGCGCGCGCCATCCCCGGCAGCTGACGCCGTGACACGGCGGCGACCACGACCGCAACGCAGAAGGCGGCGAGGAAGCTCGGCACCGTCGCACCGATACCCCAGGCCGGTGGGTCGAGGCGCTCGACCTGCTCGACCCACCACGTGGGGCCGGTCGGCGCCAGCCACTGGTAGAGGAGGAAGCCGAGGACCCAGGCGGCGAGCAGGCCGGGTCGCCACGGCGGAGCACCGAACACCTCGATCGCGTCGTAGCGGCGACCGGCGATCAGCCAGTCGGCGAGGAGCACGGCGAAGAGCGGCACGAAGACCGAGCCGAGCAGGAACAGGAACGCCTGGTACGAGAGGAGATCGATCACGAGCGCGCCGACGACCCCGAGCGATGTCGTGGCGACGACGAGCCCCCGCTGCGGGAGCCAGGGGAAGAGGTTCTGACTGGAGACCGCGCCGGAGTAGGCGTTCGCGAATGCCTCGTCGGTCTCGGCCACGGTGAGCGCGAGCAGCGCCAGGACGGCGGCACCTCCGCCCGCTGCGACCGCCGCCGGCAGCGCGGCGGCATCGGAGATGTCGCGTGTGAACAGCAGGATCGCGCCGAGCGAGAGCAGGAGGGCGTCGGGGATGAAGTAGCCGACGCTCGTACCCCAGAACGCCGCCCGGGGGCTCTTCGCGAAGCGCGTGTAGTCGGCCGCGAGCGGGATCCACGAGACGGTCACGGCCACGACGATGTCGGCGCCCTGCCAGACGGAGAGCCCTCCCTCACCGGGACGGCTCCAGATCGCGCCCAGGTCAGCGCCGTCGAACGTCCACCACACGAGGTATGCGAGGGCCAGCGGGACGGCCCAGACGGCGACCGTCCGCACGACGCGGCGGACGACTCCGATCGGCCCGAGCAGACCGAGCGCGAGCGCGAGCGCACCGAAGACGAGTGTCCACAGCCACTGGCCGCGAAAGCCGAACAGGCGGTCGGAGAGCGCTGCAGCCGCTGCGGAGATGACGAGCAGCTCGAACACCGTCCAGCCGATGCACTGGACGAGGTTGATCGTGGTCGGCACGTAGGAGCCGCGTGAGCCGAGCGGCGCGCGCATCAGCGCCATCGCCGGGACGCGCGCCTGCGCGCCGATTGCGCCTGCGGCGCCCAGCATGAGGTTCCCGACGACGCAGCCGGCGAGGATCGCGACCAGTGCGTCGGGGAGCGAAAGCGCGGGGACGAGGACTGTCCCGGCGACGATCACGAGGAGCGAGACGCCGAGGTTGCCCCACAACAGCCCGAGGTCGAGCGCCCCGAGCACACGCAGCCGCTCCGGCACGGGACGGATGTCTCGCCCGTCTCCCTCCGACATGGGCGTCACGACCGGCCCAGCCTACACGTGTCGGTCGCGCGGTCGAGCCCCCGAGGTGTCAGACACCTTGGGGCGTGTCAAGTCCCTCTGTGCCGATTTTGAACCACTTCGTCCACACGGGGCATCTCCGCTCTGAGTGCCTCTATCGTCGAGAGATGGCCCGGAGGCCGCGAGTGTGGAGCGAGGGCGAGATCTACCACCTGTATTCGCGCGGGAGCAACCGCGAGCGGATCTTCCTCGACCAAGCCGACTACTTCGAGTTCTCGCGGATCTTCGCGACAGCGATCTCGAAGCACGGCATCGACTGCTTCGCGTGGGCGTTCATGCCCAACCACTGGCACGCGATTGTGCGTTGTCCGCCAGGCGGCCTGTCGCACGTCGTCAAGGTGCTCAATCAGCGGTACTCGCTGCGGTTCAACCGCCGCCGCGGCCGCACTGCCCATGTGTTCAGGAACCGGTTCGGCGCCGTCGCTCAGAAGAGCGAGGATCAGTTCCTCTGGACGTTGCGGTACGTTCTCCGCAACCCCGTCGCGGCTGGGCTGAGCCCCACCGTCGAGGCGGCGCGGTGGACGAGCTATCGCCCGACGGCGATGCTCGTACCTGCGCCCCCGTTCCTGCGCGTGTCCGAGGTTCTGGCCCACTTCGCGGCGTCCGTGCCGGCGGCGCTGATCGCGTTCAGCGACTTCGTCGAGGAGCCGGACCTTGTGGAAACGCTGGCGCAGAAGCTCGACACCTAGGGGTTGACGGTAACCAGGTGTCTGACACCTGGCGGGCTCGCCCGTGCGGGCGATCACTGAGATACGGCTGGCAGGGTGGCGAGGCGGCGCAGCACGTAGGGCAGGATGCCGCCGTGGCGGAGGTACTCGCGCTCGCGTGGGGTGTCGAGTCGCACCACGGCCCCGAACTCGACGCCGTCGGCGCGCACGGTCACCTCGGTCGCCTCGCCGTCCTCCACGCCCGTGATCGCGAACTCCTCGCGCCCCGTGATGCCGAGCGACTCGCGGGTCTCGCCAGGGAGGAACTGCAGCGGCAGGATCCCCATCATCAGCAGGTTCGAGCGATGGATGCGCTCGTAGCTCTCCGCGATCACGGCTCTGACGCCGAGCAGCAGAGGGCCCTTCGCGGCCCAGTCGCGTGACGAACCCGACCCGTACTCCTTGCCCGCGAGCACGATCGTCGGCACGCTTTCGGCGAGGTACCGCTCCGAGGCCTCGAAGATGGTCGTCTCCTCGCCCGACGGCAGGTGTGCTGTCCAGGTGCCCTCCGAGCCGGGGACGATGAGGTTGCGCAACCGCACGTTCGCGAACGTGCCGCGCACCATCACCTCGTGGTTGCCGCGCCGCGAGCCGTACGAGTTGAAGTGGGCCCGCTCGACACCGTGCTCGACGAGGTAGCGACCGGCGGGCGAGTCCGACTTGATCGCGCCGGCCGGTGAGATGTGATCCGTGGTGACGGAGTCCCCGATCGAGACGAGGCAGCGCGCGCCGACGATGTCCTCGACCATGCCGGGCTCGGCGCTCATCCCGTCGAAGTAGGGCGGGCGGCGAACATAGGTCGAGGCTGAGTCCCAGGTGTACAGCTCCCCCTCGGGGATCGGCAGCTCTCGCCAGGCTGGGTCGCCCTCGTAGACGTGCCCATACGCCTCCCGGAACATGTCCTCGCCGAGCGCAGTCCGCACCGTCTCCTGCACGTCGTGCGCGGTCGGCCAGATGTCGGCGAGGTACACAGCGGCCCCGTCTTCGCCCACACCGAGCGGCTCCGTGACGAGATCGAGGTCCATGCGCCCTGCCAGGGCATACGCGACCACGAGCGGCGGGCTGGCCAGGTAGTTCGCCTTCACCTCGGCATGGACACGAGCCTCGAAGTTCCTGTTGCCGGAGAGCACCGCGCAGGCTACGAGGTCTCCCTCGGCGATCGCATCCGAGACCGCGCCCGGAAGCGGGCCGGAGTTGCCGATGCACGTGGTGCAGCCGTAGCCGACGGTGTGAAAGCCGAGCTGCTCGAGGTACGGCGTGAGCCCGGCGCGGTCGTAGTACTCGGTGACGACCTTCGACCCGGGGGCGAGGCTGGACTTCACCCACGGCTTGCGCTGGAGGCCTCGCTCGACTGCGTTCTTCGCGAGTAGGCCCGCGGCGACCATCACGGCCGGGTTGGACGTGTTCGTGCAGGACGTGATGGCTGCGATCACGACGGCGCCGTGTTCGAGCTCTGACGTCTCCCCATCGATCTCGACGGACACGGTTCTCGCCTCGTGCACGGTCACGGCAGGTTGGTCGCTCGCCACCATCGACTCGGCGACCGCCTCGTCGAGACCACCGTTCGGCTCGATGCCGAAAGACGGTAGAGCGGAGAGGAACGCGTGCTTGGCCTCGCGCAGCGGCACTCGGTCCTGCGGGCGGCGCGGGCCCGCCAGGGACGGCTCGACGGTGGACAGGTCGAGCTCGACGACCTGGCTGTAGACGGCCGGCTCGTCGGCGTCGTGCCAAAGCCCGTTCTCCTTGCAGTAGGCCTCCACCAGCGCGATACGCTCGGCCGAGCGGCCGGTGAGCTGGAGGTAGCGGAGCGTCTCGTCGTCGACCGGGAAGAACCCGCAGGTGGCCCCGTATTCCGGTGACATGTTCCCGAGCGTGGCGCGGTCGGCGAGGGGGAGTGCGGCGACACCGTGGCCGAAGTACTCGACGAACTTGCCCACGACGCCCGTCTCGCGGAGGACCTGAGTGACGGTGAGCACGAGATCGGTCGCGGTCGTGCCGTTCGGGAGCTCGCCGCTGAGCCGGAGACCGACGACCTGCGGCACGAGCATCGAGATGGCCTCGCCGAGCATGGCCGCCTCCGCCTCGATGCCGCCGACGCCCCAGCCGAGCACGCCGAGCCCGTTGACCATCGTCGTGTGTGAGTCGGTGCCGACGAGCGTGTCCGGGAACGCCTGCCCGTTGCGGCTCTCGATCACGCGCGCGAGGTACTCGAGGTTGACCTGGTGCACGATGCCCGTGTTCGGCGGCACCACGGAGAAGTTGTCGAACGCCGTCTGGCCCCAGCGGAGGAATGCGTAGCGCTCGCGGTTGCGCTGGAACTCCAGTTCGGCGTTGCGCGTGATCGCGAGGCGGTTGGCGAAGTCGTCGACCTGCACGGAGTGGTCGATCACGAGCTCGGCCGGGATCAGCGGGTTGATCAGCCGCGGATCGGCACCGAGCTCTGCCATCGCCGCTCGCATCGCAGCGAGGTCGACGATCGCCGGGACACCCGTGAAGTCCTGCAGGAGCACACGGGCGGGGCCGAAGGTGATCTCGCGGGACGGGCTCGCACTGGCAGCCCACGCCGCCACCGCCTCCACATCGGTGCCGGTGACGGTGATGCCGTCCTCCCGCCGCAAGACGTTCTCGAGCAGGATGCGCAGCGTGTAGGGGAGGCGGAACACGTCGAAGCGCGACTGCAGCGCGTCGAGTCGAAAGATCTCGTGGGACGCGTCGCCCACGGTGAGAGTCGAGCGTGCGCCGAAGGAGTCCGGGTGAGCCATGGCGATCCCTACCGTTTCTTTCAGATGAACATATGTCTCTCTGTAAGAATAGCTGATGTGCTCGGAGCAGTCAGCCCCCGAGCGCTTTCGTGATCTGCGCCGCACACGAGATCACGAGACCCGCGAGCCGCGGTTCGTCGTCGGGCGAGAACCGCTGGGCGGGAACGCTCAGACCGACCTCCCCGACGACCTGCCGACGCGGGCCGAACACCGGTGAGGCGATCCCAACGCCACCGAGTCGACGCTCCTCCTGGCTGAACGCGTACCCCCGCTCACGCACGCCGGCGAGCACGTCCTCCAGCGCGTCTGCGTCCGTGATCGTGTACTCGGTGACCGGCGCGAGCCGCGTGCGCTCGACGACCTCCCGGCGCTCGGGCTGGGGCAGGAACGCCATCACCGCGCGACCGCTGGCCCCCGTGTGCAGATCGCGCCACTCGTGCAGCGTGGACACGTACCGAAACGGCTCGTCGCTCTCCACCACCGCGACGACGCAGGTCTGTTGCCGAACCGGGTCGTAGAGCCCCAGCGTCGCCGTCTCGCCGCTCGCGTCGACCAGCTTGCGCATGTGGGGCAGCGCCGCGGTTCGCACCGGATGGGTTCCCGTCGCAGTCCAGGCCAGGCGCAGGAGCTCCGTACCGAGCCCGTAGCCGCCACCCGGATCATCCTGCCGGATCAGTCCTTCGTCCTCCAGCAGCCCGAGCAGCCGGTGGACGGTACTCGCGTTCATGCCGACTCCCTTGGCGATCTCGCGCACGCCCCACGGTCCGTCCTCGCGAGCCGCCATCCACGAGAGGATCGTGAACGCGCGGCCGATCGGGTTGCGCGTGCCGCGTGTCGTCGTCCCAGCCACGCCGCCAGTCTACGAATCGCCAGACGGTCGACGTCGTCTGCGCTCGTGCCGCCTCTGGATGAGTAGTTCCACGATCTCGTGCCCCGGCAGAGACGATCCCGCGGAACTACTCATCTAGGATCGCTGCGTGCGCGTCGGGCTCGTCGGCTGTGGGCGGTGGGGCAGGCACATCCTGCGCGATCTCCTCGTCCTGGGCTGCGAGGTGACGGTGCTGGCACGGACCTCCGACAGCGTGGTCCGGGCCCGCGACGGGGGTGCCAGCGCGATCGTGGACGACTTCGCCGACATCGGAGACGTCGATGGCGTCGTTGTCGCGACGCCGACGAGCACGCACGCGGCTGTCGTGGAGGAGGCGCTCGCCCTCGGCGTCCCCGTGTTCGTCGAGAAGCCGTTTACGAACGATCCTGCCGCGGCGCACGAGCTCGCGACACGCGCGCCCGACACGGTGTTCGTGATGGACAAATGGCGCTATCACGCCGGTGTTCTCGAGCTCGCGCGCATCGCCCGTGAGCGAGCCCTCGGCGAGATCCTGTGCCTGCACACGATCCGCGTCGGCTGGGAGAGGCCACACGCCGACGTCGACGGAGCCTGGATCCTCGCCCCGCACGACCTCTCGATCGCGCTGGAGATCCTGGGTGAGGTGCCGCGCCCCGTCGCCGCGTCGGGGTTCTCGCTGGAAGGCGGGACGGTCATCCACGGTTTGCTCGAGGCAGGCTCCGTGCCGCACGTGCTCGAGATCTCGGAGCGCTCGCCCGAGCGGCGTCGTGTCGTTCGGCTGCAGTGCGAGGAGGGGGCGGCGACGCTCGGCGGCGGATGGGACGACCACGTCACCCTGCATCGTCCCGGCGAAGCGGGTCTCGTCGAAGAGCGGATCGAGACGCCCGGCGAGCTGCCCCTGATCGCGGAGTTGCGCGCCTTCGTTGAGCATCTGGCCGGTGGCCCGCCGCCAAGGTCGAGCGCCGCCGACGGCGCGGCGATCGTCAGTGCGGTCGCCGAGCTCCGTGAACGTGCCGGAATCGCGTGAGCGTCAGGCCGCCGCGTGTGCCCGTCGCCACGCCGTCTTCAGCGTCGCGAGCGTGCCGAGTGCGTGGTCGCGCTCGGAAATCAGCGGCTCGGTGCAGGGCCAGGCGATCTCGAGCTCGGGGTCGTCCCAGCGACAGCCGAGCTCGTCGGCCAGGTCCCAGTCGTGGGTGACGGAGTAGACGTGGATCGTCGGCTCGTGGAAGTAGAAGCCGTGCGCCACCCCTGGCGGTAGCGTGAGCGCCTGCGGCTCGTCGGCCGCGAGGGTGACCGTTGCCGCCAGCCCTTCGGTGGGCGAGTCGGGGCGGAGGTCGTAGAGCCCGATCGTGGCGCGGCCCTGGACGACCGTCAGGTAGTCGGCGTGTCGCCAGTGCACGTGAACGCCTCGGAGGACGTTCGCGCGCGAGCGGACGGCGTTCCACTGGACTGGCTCGATCCCCAGCTCCCACGAGGCCCGAAAGAGCTCCGTGAAGACCCCGCGGTCATCGGCGTGAGGCGTCAGATCATGTATCCGGACGTTCGTCGGCAGCCGCATCGCGTGATTCTCGCAGAGCGATCGTCCGGCCCATCGTCGACAAGCCGCGCTGCGTGAGCGTCTGCGTCCCGGGGGCCCAGTGCCGTGCCACCGCCGCCGCGTAGGGGCGAGATACTCTCGTTGCGTATGCGCCGAAGCCCTCGTCCCGAACCGGCCGGAGATCGGCCGTGTACGGGTCGAGCACGTGCTGGCGACCGACGTGGCGCGCCGCGTTGAAGAACGCGAGCCCGACCCCGACGGACACCTCGAGCAGGCTCCGACCCTCACGGGTCGCCTCCGCGACGAGCCCGTCGTACGCCACTGCCAGCTCCCCGGCGGTGGGCAGCCCATCGGCGTCGGCGCGCAGGTCGGAGAGCGATCGCCGTAGCGCCTCGAGCTCGAGTGGCGGGATGTCGATGAGCCGCGCGGCCGTGCCGCTGGCGCCCTGGAGGGCCGCCAGCAGCTCGTCGACGCTACCGAGCTCCACGTCGGCGGCCAGCACCCCCGCGGTCTTCAGCTCCGAGGCGAGCACGTCGAGGTAGACGCGTGAGCCGTGCGTCACGTCGGCCGCGGCAGCGAGGAGCCAGAGAGGCGAGAAGCCGAAGGCCGCGATCGACCCGAGCTCGACGACGTTCCCGGCTGTCTTGCGAACCGCAAGCTTCCTCGGGTCTGGCTCGAACTCGTCCTGCGTGCCCGTTGTCTCGACCCCGCCGACGAGCTCGATCGTCACACGGAGGAGGTTCTTCGCCGTAGCCTCGTAGAGCCGCGAACGTCGCACGAGGCGCGGCAGCACCAGCTCGGCCGTCTCGTGCACGGTTCCGCCCAGCGTTGCGCCGATCGTGCGCACCAGACGCTCCGGCAGGGACAAGACGTAGGTCAGGCGAGCATGCATCGCTAGCATGATCGCGGATGGCCGCCGACACGATGCACACGCTGTTGCACGCGGCGTTTCCAGGCGCGGACGTCCAGATCGTCGACCGCACCGGCGGCGGCGATCACTTTCAGGTCACCGTGACGTCGAGCGTGTTCGACGACCTCTCGCTCGTCGAGCAGCACCGGCTCGTCAACCGCGCCCTCGCGGCGCCGCTCGCCGACGGCACCATCCACGAGCTCCGCATCACGACGAAAGGGACGAGATGACACTGCGCGACCAGATCCAGCAGGTGATCGACGACGAGCCCGTTGCCATCTTCATGAAGGGAACGCCGGAGATGCCAGCCTGCGGCAACTCGATGCGAGCGCTGCAGGCGCTCTGGTCGGCGGGCGCGCCGATCACGGCGGTCGACATCCTCCCCGATCCGCAGATCCGTCAGGAGCTGTCGGCCTTGAGCGACTGGCCGACGATCCCGCAGGTGTTCGTCAAAGGCGAGCTGATCGGCGGCGCCGACATCACCGAGGAGCTCTTCGCCTCGGGCGAGCTCGAGGCGAAGCTCGCGGCGGCGCTCGGGGCCGAGCGAGACCGCGTGGTGAAGACGGTCGCCGTCACCGCGTAACCGCGACGCGCCGGGCCGTCACGCGTCGTCGCGTACCGTGCGGCGACGCCCGAAGTTGCTGACGACGAGCGCGATCACGGTCACGAGGTACAGCTGGCCCGTGAGCGCCTGCACGACCGCAGCGGCGCGGCCGGCATCGATGTCGGCCACGAGGTCGCCGAAGCCGACGGTCGTCTGCGTGACGTAGCTGAAGTAGAGGTAGTCCGAGAAGTCCGCGTTCTCGAGCGTCGTGAAGAACGGCTGATCGTCGATCGCGCCCATGGCCGCGTAGAGCGAGGCGAAGAAGATGCCGAAGAGCAGGTAGACGGAGACCGTCCCCCCGATCGTCTTTCGGTCGACGGCGGGATGTCGGATGAGCGACCGCGCGATCGCCACCGGAGCGACGACGGAGAGCGCGACGAACACGACGCTCACGGCCGACTGTGACGCCTCCCGGTCGGTCAGCAGTGCGATCCCGCTGCCGAGCGTCGCGGCGAAGCCAACACCTCCCCACAGGATCAGCATTCGCGTGCCGGTGTCCGAGAACCAGGCAGCTGCAAACAGCGTCGCGGCTCCGAGGGCAACGAGCCCGAACGTACCGAGCGCCCCGTCTGGCACGGCCATGCCCCAGACGAACGTAGCCGCGATCAGGACGATCACGATCGTGAAACCGTTGTCTCTCCGGAGAACGGCAGGCGTCCTGTCTGCGGAGGCGTCGGCCATGGGGCCAAGGCTACGGAGCGGGCCCGACGGACAGATTCGCGCTCAGCTTGCTCTCAGGAGCCCACAACCCGCACTTAACGCCCGGTAACCCGCCGTTCACCTCGCGGGCGCTACAAGAGGGCCATGACCTTCACACCGGTACAGCCTCCCGCCGTCCCTGCGAGCCCCGACCCTTCGTCGTCTTCCCCGACAGGGCCGGAAACGTCACCGCCCGTCACTTCGTCGAGCGGTCGTCCCTCCGGTGCCCGTTCGTTCGCAGCGCTCGCCGCCGCCGCCCTCCTCGGCGGCGGCGCTGCACTCGGCGGCGCATGGGCGACGGGGGCACTGGACGAGTCCACGACCACGGTCGTGACCCGCACGGTGGAGGCGCCGACGAGTGCCGCGGCCGCTGAGGCCGGCGCCGTCTCCATCCAGGAGATCTACAGGCGCAATGCGCCCGCGGTCGTCCAGATCACGTCGAAGGTCGACGGGGGCCAGAGCGGATCCGGCTTCGGCGGCCAGGCGGCTCTCGGCTCGGGCTTCGTGATCGATGACGAGGGGCACATCGTCACCAACTTTCACGTCGTCGACGGTGCCGACTCGATCGAGGTCAGCTTCTCGAACCAGGACACGCTCTCCGCCGAAGTCGTCGGTGTCGACCCGTCGACCGACCTCGCAGTGCTCAAGGTCGATGCGAGCGCCGTTGCGCTCACCCCTGTCACGCTCGGCGACTCCGACGACGTCACCGTGGGCGATCCGGTCGTTGCGATCGGCAACCCCTTCGGGCTCGAGCGCACCGTCACGGCAGGGATCGTCTCCGCACTGCAGCGGAACGTCACCGCCCCCAACGGCATCACCATCGATCATGTGATCCAGACCGATGCACCCATCAACTCCGGCAACTCCGGAGGCCCGCTCTTCGACGCCACCGGCGACGTGATCGGCGTCAACTCCCAGATCCAGACCGCCGGCGGCAGCGGCAACGTCGGCATCGGCTTCGCCGTTCCCGCGAACACTGTCAGCTCGGTCGTCGCGCAGATCCTCGAGAAGGGTCAGGTCGACCGCGCGTTCCTCGGTGTCAGCGGACGGGAGATCGACCAGGAGCTCGCACGGACATTCGACCTCCCGGTCGATTCGGGCCTCCTCGTCGAGACCGTCTCCCCCGGCAGCGGCGCGGCGAAAGCCGGCCTCCGGGGCGGAGACGAGCCGGTCGTCGTGGCCGGGATCAGCTACACGGTCGGTGGTGACGTGATCGTGGCCGCCGCCGGGAAGCGTGTAGCGACCATCGGCGAGCTGCGCGACGTGCTCGCCGAGCTCGAGCCGGGTGACACGGTCGAGCTTCGCATCTACCGCGGCAACGACGAGAAGACCGTCACCGTCACCCTCGGGCGACAACCCGACTCCCCCACGGGATAGCCGCCCGCGGGCGGGTCACCTCCCACCCGCCCGTCCGCAGTGAGAGAGACGCCCGGCCTCACGAGAGCACCGGCTCCGGCTCCTCTCTCGCTGCGTGCGCCGCCGCGAGCGCCTCGTCTGCGAGGCTCCACCCGCGGGCGATCAACGCGTTCTTTCGCTCCTCGGGCCAGCCGAGCCCCGTGCGGAAGCTCGGGTCGAGAGCGAGCTCTCCGGCATCGCCGTGGACGAGCGTGACCGGAAGCCGGCGGTTGTGGCGGAAGGGAAACCGTGCCGCGTCGAAGCGCGCGTCGATCTCCGCTGCCACGTGGCGGCGGCGCCAGGGAACGGCGTACCGACGGGCGATCACCGCCGCGTCGGCGCGCAGGGCCGCGAGCTCCCGTACGGAGTCGTCCTTCTCGGCTGCGCTTCGCTCCTCGAGTGCCGTGTTGCGCGAGATCGTGACGCGCATCAGCCGGAGGAGCATGTCGGGAAGGTGCGCCGGCTCGCCCCGCTCGCGCCGCTCCTCTGCCGCGTGCAGCTCGCCGATCAGCGCTCGTATCGGCGGTACGGCGCGGAAGCGCTCCAGCCGACGCCGGAACCTCGCGAGGTTCTCGCCGGTCGAGCGCGGGTAGCTCGCCCGGTAGCGGAAAGCAACGATCTCGTCCACGTCGGGGTTGTCGTAGGCGTGGCCGAGCGGGAAGTTCCGCACCCAGCCGCCGTCGGTGCCCACGGTCTCGCCCACGGTGACCGGGAGCACGAGCGCGCTGATCGCCGCGGAGGCGAGGATCGCGCTTCCCATCAGCTCGGGCGGTGTCGTGCGCGACGAGTACGTGCGCTCGAACGCATGCTCCTCTCCCTCGTCGGCCTTGTCGCTGACGTCCGTGACGCACACCACGAGCTCGACGGGCGCATCGTGGAGCCCGCGGACGAGCTCGTCCGGTGGCGCGAGGCGAGCCGCGATCGTCTCAGGCAGCCGGTACTCGTGGAGCCCGGTGAGGGGGAGCTGCCAGAGGCGGTTGGGTCGGAACGCCTCCTCGGGGCGGAGGCCGGCGAGGAAGGTCTCCAGCTCGTCGAGCCGGTCGAGTGCGGCCATCACGCCGGCGAGGGCGCCCGCCGAGGTCCCGTAGATCCAGCCGACGCGTCGCCACAGCGCCTCCTCCGCACGCAGCCGCTTCAGGAACCCCACCTCGAGCAGGATCCCGTTCATGCCGCCGCCGGAGAGAACGAGGGCGACGTTGCGCGTGTCCCCCATGCCTCTTCTATTGTGGCGGTGTGAACCAGGAGCAGTACGGCACGGGCTCGATCGTCCTTCCCGACGGGGAACTGCTGGAGGACGAGTCGCTGTGGAGCGACGACGACGGCGGAGACTACTCGGGCTGGTGGTGCGTTCGCACCGATCCCTTCCCGTGCCCGGCGGAGGGTTGCATGTTCGTCGCCGAGTACATGACCGCCGCTCACCTCGTGCTCGTGTGGCAGGAACGTGACGACCCGAACCTCCTGTGGCACGCACAGCGCGCGAAGGAGGTCGGCCGCAACCCGCGCATCGTCGCCTACGAGCCGTCGTTTGGACCGAGCGCCTCGTACTACGCGTGGGAGGCCGCAGGACGGCCTGTTCACGGGATTCGCGGCAAGTCCGCCAGCACCCGCTGACGGCAGCCGGCCACGTGCCCGGTACGATCCTGCCTGTGGCGACGGTGACCGAGACGCTCCACGTGAGTGGTGTGCGGTGCGAGCGGTGCGTGATGCGGCTGGCCAGTGCGCTTCGCGACCACGACGGCATCGAGTCTGCGAACGCGAACCTGATGGGGCAGGTCGTGCTCGGCTACGACGACGGTCTCACGAGCCGCGAGGCCATCGTCGACGTCCTCTCACGCGCCGGGTTCCACGAGCTCGCACCCGTCTGAACGGGGAATACCGTTCCCGGCGCGCTCGTTCAGGCTTCTCGTAGGACGCTGCTACGGTAGCCGCGTGGGCGACGCCGCACCCGACACCGACGCCCGGCGTCTCGCAACGGAAGCGCGGGACAGGGTTCGTTTCGAGGAGGAGGCGCTGGCGTTGGCCGACCAGGTCTATCGAGTGGCGCGTCGTTTCGTCCGATCGCGCGAGGAGGCTGAGGACCTGGTGCAGGACACGTATGCGAGGGCGTTCCGAAGCTGGCACTCCTACACGCCGGGGACGAACATGCGCGCGTGGCTGTTGCGGATCCTCACGAACCTGAACGTCGATCGGGGGCGCAAGGCGCAGCGAACACCCGACCAGTCCCCGCTCGAGGAAGGCGACTACTACCTCGCCAACAAGCTCGCGTCGTCGTCCGGCGAGGACGTGCTCGAGCAAGACCGTGTCGTCGAGCGGCTGTCCCAGGACTCGGTGGTCGACGCCCTCTCTTCCCTGTCGCACGACTTCCGGGACGTCGTCGTGCTCGTGGACATCGGCGAGTTCAGCTACGCGGACGCGGCACAGATCCTCGACGTTCCGATCGGCACGGTCATGTCCCGTCTGCATCGCGGGCGCCGACAGCTGAAGCAGCGGCTCGCGGAGGAGGCGATCGGATGAGCAACGCGCCCTGCGACAAGTGCGAGGAACTGCTCCAGGACTACCTCGACCGGCAACTCAGCGCCCCGGAGATGGCCGAGGCCGAGCTGCACCTGGACGCCTGCGAGTACTGCCGCCGCCGGTACCGCTTCGAGAGCAACCTCAGGATGTACGTCCGGACGAGTGCGGCGGAGCGCATGCCGCCCGGCCTCATGCAGAAGCTCAGCGAGCTCCGCAGCCTCGGCGCCCCCTAGGCACTCGAACCTCGCGTCGCGCGCTGGTCGAGCGGGAGATCCTCGGGCAGGTCCACGTCGCCCGGCGCGCCCAGGTCGTCGCAGGGGACGAGCACGGGGTCTCGCACGCGGAGACCCTCGTCGGGAACGTCGTCCCACGCGGAGCGGGCGACGACGAGCGGATGGCCGCGCACACCGTCGTAGGAAGCGGCGACGACCGGGGCGACACCCTGGCGCCACGCCGCCACCACGCGTTCGACGGCCTCCGGCGCCAGACGCGGCCCGTCGGCGAGAATCACCACGGCCGCCTCGACCTCCGGCGCGAGCCGTGCGAGCCCGCAGCGCAGCGACGCGCCGGGCCCGCGTGCCCACGCGTCGCACCGCACGACCCGACAGGGAGTCGAGCCGTGCAACTGATCTCCACAAGGCTCGAGCGGATGGGCGCCCTCGACGACGACGATCTCGTCGATCGGCGCGGCGGTCAGACGGTCGAGGATGCCGGGGAGGAGCAGCTGTTGCTTCGGTGCGCCGAAGCGCGACGCCTCTCCTGCCGCCAGCACGACCGCCGCGACCGGGGCCATCAGCTCTCGTCGACGGTGACGGACACGATCACGACGGGCTCGAGCGGCAGCTCGGAGTCGGGATCGCCGAGCTCGCTGATCAGCTCGACCGTGTCGAGTCCGCTCGTCACCTCACCGACGATCGCGTACTCGGGGGGTAGGCCGACATCGGCGCTGGTGACGACGAAGAACTGGCTGCCCGCGGTTCCCGGGGGCTCGGCGCTCGTCTTCGCCATGGCCACGACCCCCTTGACGTAGCGCGCATCTGCGGCCGGCACGTCCACTGTGCTGTACCCGGGCCCGCCCGCACCGGTCTGCGTCGGATCGCCGCCCTGGATCACGAAGCCGGGGACGATCCGGTGGAAGATCGTGTCGTCGAAGTAGCCGTCGCGAGCGAGCTGCACGAGCGACGCCGACGTCTCGGGCGCCGCCGCCTGGTCGAGCGTGATCGTGAACGAGCCACAGTTGGTCGAGAACGCGAGCGCATAGGTGGTGTCCTCGTCGAGGTCGTCCGACGGGGCCTCGGCCGCCACCGTACGTGGCGCCGGGACCGCCACCGGATCGCAGAACGTCGACCCCGGCGCGCTCGAAGGGGTCTCGGTCGTAGTGGGAGTCGCCACGGGCTCCTCGGTCGCGTTGGAGCCGCCGCATCCGGCCGGCACCAGCAGCAGCACCGAGGCGGCGACCACGAGCGGCAGGAGGCGGTGGCGGTCAGACATTCGTCACCGCCAGGATGTTCGCGAGGTGGAGAAGCCTGAACGCGCCGCGGGTGGCTCGACGCTGGAACTCCTCGTCGTCGGAATCGCCACCCAGCGTCCAGAGCTCCTGGGTCGCGAGCAGGACCTGCCGGATGCGCTCGGTCTCCTCGCGGTGCCCGTTCGACCGCTCGTCGCAGGCGTTGAGAGCGAGCCCGAGCACGCCGAACGTATCGCGCGGCTGGCGTAGCCAGAGCGACGTCGCGGCCATCGACAGGTACTGGTGGATACGCGCGAACGTGACCGGGTGCGTGACCTCGTCGATGCCCCGCGGCGGTGAGAGTGGCAGCGGGTCGAGGCCGTCGACGATCCGTGCAGCACTGCCGCCGAGAATGGCGCGGACGCTGTCGGCGTCGAGCCCGGACTGCCGCGCCGTCCGCAGCACCATCAGCAGTGAGTTCGGCTGCCGGCCGTACGGATAGTCGGAGGCGTACAGGATCTGCTGGGGGGAGACGAGGCGGTACAGGTCGATGAGGTCGAGCGGGCTCCACACGGAGGTGTCGAAGTAGACGTTCGGGTGACGGGCGAAGCGCTCGGCGAGGTGGGCGAGGTCGACGATGCCCGCGTGGGCGATGATCAGCGTCGCGTGGTGGCGATCGATCAGGCGGGCCAATCCGTCGGCGATCGGTGGCAGGCCGCGTCCGCCGTGGATCAGGATCGGCACGCGCCGGTCGGCGGCGAGCTCGAACACGGGCTCGAGGCGGGGATCGTCGGCCAGGAAGCGCTGTGCGCGCGGGTGGAGCTTGATGCCCTTGGCGCCGAGGTCGAGGCAGCGGATGGCCTCCTCGATCGGTCCTTCGGTGAGGTCGAGGCGGGCGAACGGGACGAGTGCGCCCTCGGCTCGGGCCGCGAAGTCGAGCGTTCGATCGTTCGCCGCCGTGAATCCGGGGTGGCGGTCGGGCTCGTCCAGACAGAACATGAACGACCGCGAGATGGAGTGGGCCCGCTGGTTCGCGAGCAGCTCGTCGAGGTCTCCGACCATGCCGTCGATGTCGAGACCGAGGTGCGTGTGCACGTCGATCACGTCGGCTCCGACCGGCAACTCGGCAAGTGTCAGCGCGGAGTACTCGGCAAGGATCGCGTCGGCCTGCTCGATGGGGTCCATGAGCTTCAAGTCTACGGACGCCGCTGACCAGCGCAGGGATCTGTCGGTGTCGGGCGGTGGGCCAGGACGCCTCCCTACGTCACTGCGACTGCAGCGAGCAGTCGCTCGACGAAGAGGGGCTCCGGCACCGACCCGGCCCACGCGGCGCGGTCGTCGACGACGATCGCCGGGACTCCCATCACGCCGTGCCGGTCGGCCCAGCTCGGGAACTCCGAGGCCTCCACGGCGGTTGCGGTGACGGAAGGAGAGGCGAGCGCGCATCGGTACGCCAGCAGCACGGCCGGCGGGCAATGCGGTCAGGTGGGCGTCACGAACACATCGATCGCAACCGGCCGGCCGAGGGTGGCGAGCCGGTCGACCGACTCTCGGGCGAGCGAGCTGGTCGTCCGGCCGGCTTCGAGCACGCCGTGGACGACGGTCGCGAGCTCATACCCCCACGGCAGCCCCACGTAGCGCAACCCCGGTCCGATCGTGAGCGTCGGGTACGTGCCAGGCGCCTCGTGCTCCGCGACCTCGAGGTGGATGCGATCCGAGAGCGTGCACAGCTCCTCGACGAGCGTCCGGGCGTCGGTGACCGTGTCGATCTCCCGTCCCCCCGCTGCGAGGAGCGCGACCGGTGTCGCGGCGGGGCCGAGGTCGAGGCGCAGGTCGACGTCCTGCTCGAGCGACTGCCACAGCTCGCGGATCGCGTCGCGATCTCGGTCGCCCAGCAAGGGGGTCAACGCAGTGCGTCGAGCTTCGCGCCGAGGTACGCGAGATAGGGCGCCGGGTCGATCTCGTCCGATCCCGTGACCCGCTCCAGGGTCTCCTTCGGTGTCAGCTTGCGGCCGAGCGAGTAGAGGTTGTCGCGCAGCCATGCGGACAGCTGGAGGAGGTCTCCGGCGGCGAGCTGCTCGTCGAGGTCGGGGATCGCATCCTGCACGACCGCCCAGATCTGCAGCGAGATCACGTTGCCGAGCGCGTAGGTGGGGAAATAGCCGAAGCCGCCTCCGGACCAGTGCACGTCCTGGAGCACGCCGCGCCCGTGGTCGGGGACGGTCACACCGAGCAGGTCATGCATACGGGCGTTCCAGGCCTCGGGGAGGTCCTCCAGCGCGAGCGTCTCGGTGAGCATCGCCTGCTCGAGCTCGAAGCGGAGGATGATGTGGAGCGAGTAGGTCGTCTCGTCGGCGTCGACGCGGATCAACCCCGGCTCGGCGCGGTTGATCGCACGGACGAACGCGTCGAGGTCGACGTCGCCGAGTTGCGGGAACGTCTCCTGCAAAGCGCCGTACCAGTGCGTCCAGAAGGGCCGGCCACGGCCGACGAGGTTCTCCCACGTGCGGCTCTGCGACTCGTTGAGCCCGAGCGAGGGTGCGCCGGCGAGCGGGGACCGCTGCAGCGAATCGGCGATCCCGTGGGCGTAGAGCCCGTGACCCGCCTCGTGCAGCGTCGACCACACCGACTCGAGATCGCGGTCGTTGTAGCGCGTGGTGAGGCGGACGTCGCGGTTCGAGAAGGACGTGCAGAACGGGTGCGCCGTGGGGTCCAGCCTCCACGCGCCGTCCTCGAGGCCGAGCGTGGGGAGGATGCGCTCGGCGAACGCGCGCTGGGCGTCGGCGTCGAACGGCTGGTGCAGGAAGTGGGCGTCGACCTCCGGTGCCGTGGCGACGAGGTCTGCGAGCGCGGGCGTCAGCACGGCGAACACGTCCGCCACCTCCGTCGTGGTCATGCCCGGCTCGAAGTCGTCGAGAAGCGCGGTGTAGAGGGCGTCCTCTGGCTCGAAGCACTCCGCGTAGCGGCGTCGCAGCTCGAGGTTCTCGCGGAGGTAGGGGAGGAAGGCGGCGAAGTCCGAACGGGCCCGTGCGTCGACCCAGGCGTGATGGCCGCGCGCGGCCGAGCGCGTCATCTGCTCGCGCAGCTCCACCGGGACACGACGCGCCTTTTCCCAGTCGCGGCGCGTCACGCGCACGAGGCTCGCGTCGTCGGAGTCGTAAGGCAGTGAGCTCGTATGAGGCTCGAGCTCGTCGAGCAGGCGCCCGATCTCCGGGCCGGTGAACTTCTCGTGTGAGATGCGGGTGAGCGTTGCGAGCTGGTCAGCGCGAGCCTCCGTGCCCTTGACGGGCATCGTCACGCGTTGATCCCAGCCGAGGACACCGGCGGTCCGGCCGAGATCCGAGACCTCGGCGAGCCGCTGCCGAAGATCCTTGAGCGCGGTGCCCACGTGCCGCACCCTACCCGCGGCGACGACTACGCTCGGAACCAATGGACGACGTGCTCATCGTCGGCGACACGGAGCGCAGCGCGGAGTTGCGGCACGAGGTACCCGTCGCCATCGGCGACCCGTTCGTCTACGCGGAGGTCGACGGCCGCCGCGTCGCCGTGGTCTGGAGCATCGAGGGCGACCGGATCGCCAAGGTCGACCCGACGATCGAGATCGTCCCGACCGAGTCCTTCCCGCTCAAGGAGCTGCTGTCGGAGATCGACGGTGACCCTTACCAGGCGTGGCCTGCCGCGTGCGCGCGCTATGTGCGCTCGCTCGGTCTCCGTCGAGCGCTCGTGCCGTCGACGTTTCCCACGCTGATCGCAGACGCACTGCGTGCCGACGGTGTCGAGCTCGTCGTCGACCCGGAGCACTTCGCCGACCGGCGTCGCGTGAAGAGCGCCCCCGAGCTAGCCGGCGTACGGGTGGCCCAGGGGGCGGTCGATGCGGCGCTGACCGAGATCGCCGACGTGCTCCGTCGGTCGGTCGCCGGCGACGGCGGGCGGACAGTCGATGGCGCGCCGCTCACCTGCGAGGCGCTGAAAGGTGTCGCCATGCGCGTGTTCGGCGAGCACGGTTGTCGCGGCGACGACCTGGTCGTGGCGCACGGGTCGCAGGCGGCCGACGGTCACGACCCGGGGTCGGGCCGGATCGCAAACGACGATGTCGTGCTGTGTGACTTCTTCCCCCAGCACGTCGAGAGCGCCTGTTTCAGCGATACGACGCGCACCTACGCGGTCGGAGAGGTCGACGACGAGGTCGTTCGCTGGCATGCCGACTGCCTCGGAGCCCTCGAGCTCGCGCTCGGGATGGTGCGCCCTGGAGTCGACGGTCGGGCGCTGCACGAGACCGTGTCCCGGTTCTTCGAAGAGCGGGGCTACGCGACGCGGCTCTCGGCCCCGGACGGCGAGACGCTGCGCGACGGCTTCTTCCACGGGTTGGGGCACGGTGTCGGACTGCGCGTGCACGAGCCGCCGTCGCTCGGTCTCGTCGGGCACCCGCTCGTGGCGGGCGACGTGATCGCGCTCGAGCCGGGCCTGTACCGGCACGGCTACGGAGGCGTGCGGATCGAGGATCTCGTGCTCGTGACCGAGGACGGCTACGAGCTGCTGACGAACGTCTCGTACGACCTGCGCCCCTGAGGCGCGCCGCGGCATAGGATCGAGGCATGAGCGACGTCTTGGTCATCGGCGACACGTTCAGGTGCCCGGAGCTCCGGCACGAGATCCCGCTGGGCGTCCCAGACCCGTTCGTCTACCTCGAGGCGGGTGGTTCACGCCACGTGTACGTCGGCTCCATGGAGGCGTCTCGCATCGCCGGGCTCGGGCTCGACGTTCACGTTCACACGCTCGAGGAGGTCGGGATCGACGAGCTTCGGGCGCAGGGTCTCGACCTGCGCGCGATCGGGCTGGAATGGGCTGCTCGGGCGTGCGTGCACGCGGGCCTGCGTGAGGCGCTCGTTCCGCACGGGTTCCCGGCAGGTCACCTCGATCGGATTCGGCGCGAGGGGATCGAGCTCCGGGTGGAGCAGAGGCATTTCGACGACCGACGGCGCGTGAAGGCGGGACACGAGCTAGCCGGCGTGCGGCGCGCCCAGGTGGCGGCGGAGGCGGGGATGCGCGCTGCCGCCGACATGTTGGCGGCGACGACGGCACACAACGGCGGCTTGCTACTCGACGGCGAGGAGCTGACCGTCGAGCGCGTGAAGGAGGCCGTTGCGCGGGTGTTCGACGAGCACAGCTGCGTCGCCGACGACTTCATCGTCGCGCCGGCGGCGCAGGGTGCGATGGGTCACGAGATGGGATCCGGGCCGATCCGTCCGGGCGATCCGGTCGTGATCGACCTGTGGCCGCGCGACCGGGAGTCGGCGTGCTTTGCCGACATGACGCGCACGCTCGTCGTCGGCGAGGTGAGCGAGCAGGTGCGCGAGTGGCACCGCCTGGCGCGCGAGACGCTCGCGGTCTCGACCGCGATGATCCGGCCCGGGGTGGAGTGTCGCGCGGTGTTCGATGCCGTGTGCGACGTGATGGAGGACGCCGGGGTGCCGACGATGCGCACGAAGCGCGACGGCGAGGTTCTCGCCGACGGCTTCTTCCACGGCCTCGGCCACGGTGTCGGGCTCGAGGTGCACGAGCTGCCGTACATGGGGCTGCTCCCCGGCGGCGAGCTCGTCGCCGGCGACGTGATCACGCTGGAGCCGGGTGTCTACGAGAGCGGCGTCGGCGGCGTGCGCCTGGAGGACCTCGTGCTCGTCACCGATGACGGCTGCGAGGTGCTGACCGACTTCCCGTACGACCTGGAGGTGTGAGGCGAATGAGCGATCGGGCCATCGACACGCTGTTGCTCGAGGAGCGCCGGTATCCGCCGCCCGAGGAGTTCGCCGCGCAGGCGAACGCGCAGCCCGAGATCTACGACGTCCCGCTGGAGGAGTTCTGGGCCCGCGAGGCGCGTGAGCGCGTGACGTGGTTCGAGCCGTTCGACACCGTGCTCGAGTGGGAGCTGCCGTATGCCAAGTGGTTCACGGGCGGCAAGCTCAACGTCTGCTTCAACTGCGTCGACCGGCACGTCGAGGCGGGGCTCGGCGAGCGCGTCGCGTTCTTCTGGGAGGGTGAGCCCGAGGGCGACCGCCGTACCCTCACGTATGCGGGCATGCAGCGCGAGGTCGTCCGCTTCGCGAACGCGCTGAAGGAGCTTGGCGTTGAGAAGGGCTCGCACGTCGCCCTCTACCTGGGGATGGTCCCGGAGCTCGCGATCGCGATGCTCGCGTGCACGCGGATCGGGGCGGCGCACACGGTGGTCTTCGGCGGCTTCTCCGCCGAGTCGCTCTCCGACCGCATGAACGACTTCGGCGCGACCGTGCTCGTGACGCAGGACGAGGGCTGGCGCCGTGGCAGCACCGTGCCGTTGAAGCGGATCGCCGACGACGCGATGACTGACGCCCCGGGCGTGGAGCGCTGCCTCGTCGTGCGGCGTACGGGCGGCGACGTGCAGATGGTCGAGGGGCGCGACACCTGGTACCACGACCTCGACGTCTCCGACGACCCGGCCACGTGTCCGTGCGAGCCGATGGACAGCGAGGACCTGCTGTTCCTCATGTACACGTCCGGGACGACCGCGAAGCCGAAGGGGATCATGCACACGACGGGGGGCTACCTTGTCGGCGTCGCCGCCAGCCATTCGTACATCTTCGACCTGAAGCCCGAGACCGATGTCTTCTGGTGCTCCGCCGACATCGGCTGGATCACCGGGCACAGCTACATCGTCTACGGCCCGCTCGCGAACGCCGCCACGAGCGTGCTCTTCGAGGGCACACCGGACTACCCGGACAAGGATCGCTGGTGGGACGTCGTCGAGCGCTACGGGGCGACGATCCTGTACACGGCGCCGACGGCGATCCGCTCACACATGAAGTGGGGGCCGGAGTACGCGGAGCGCCACGACCTCTCCTCGTTGCGGCTACTCGGGTCGGTCGGCGAGCCGATCAACCCGGAGGCCTGGGTCTGGTACCACGAGCACATCGGCGGCGGCCGCTGCCCGGTGGTGGACACGTGGTGGCAGACCGAGACGGGGATGGTGCTGATCACGCCGCTGCCGGGCATCACGACGCTGAAGCCCGGCTCGGCGACGAAGCCGTTTCCCACGGTCGCCGTCGGCGTGATCGACGAGGCCGGGAACGAGGTCGGCCCGGGCGGTGGGGGCTACCTCGTGATCAAGAGCCCATGGCCGGCGATGACCCGTGGCATCTACGGCGACGACGAGCGCTTCCGCGAGACGTACTGGAGACGGGCGCCGGGTCTCTACTTCGCCGGTGACGGAGTACGGATCGACCGTGACGGCGACTACTGGCTCCTCGGCCGCGTCGACGACGTGATGAACGTCTCCGGGCACCGCATCTCCACGATCGAGGTCGAGTCGGCGCTCGTCGACCACCCGAAGGTGGCCGAGGCGGCCGTCTGCGGGCGCGCCGATGCCACCACCGGACAGGCGATCGTCGCCTACGTGACGGTGAAGAGCGGGGTCGACCCGACGGTCGAGCTGTTGGCCGAGCTGCGCAACCACGTGGCGGCGAAGATCGGCCCGATCGCGAAGCCGGCGAACGTCGTCTTCACGCCGGAGCTGCCGAAGACGCGCTCCGGGAAGATCATGCGCCGCCTGCTGCGCGACGTGGCCGAGAACCGGCCGCTCGGCGACACGACGACGCTCGCCGACCCGGCGGTGGTCTCCGAGATCGCCGACCGCGCCGCCGAGGCGCCGTCCGAGGACTGACAGCCCGCGCCACGCCATGTGTCGGACTGAAGTCCGACACATGGCTCCCTCCCTTCGGTGTCGGACTCCAGTCCGACACCGCTGTGCGCATGAGCGTGCATCCGCTGCGCTTGGTGTCGGACTTCAGTCCGACATGGCTGTTTCCGTGGATGGACGGCAATCGGAGATGTGGAAGATTCCGGGCTGCGCGACCGTCTTGTGATCGAGATCACGAGCCAAAGGAGGGCACCGTGTCCGACGACGTGACCCAACCCGACATCGATCCTGCCGACGACGACTTCGAGGCCCACGGCCTCAAGGAGGGCATCGCCGTCGTGCTCGGCGCGGGCGCGCTCGCGGTCGCCGGCACCGCGAATGCCTACGTCGCACCTCCGAACGACGACGGCGGGCGGGTAGGCATCACCGCTCCCGCGAAGCCGCTCGCGAAGCAGACGGCGAAGAAGAAGGCGGCGAAGAAAAAGACCGCGAAGAGCGTCGGCGTCTCCGGCGGGCTCGACCTCGCCGCAGAAGGCGCCGTTGCAGCCGGGCGACTAGCCCGATTGCTCGGCGATACGATCACTTCCGCTCTCAGCGGCGGGCGCCGGCCGCCCGCAGGATGGCCGCGATCTCGTCGTAGCCGTTGCGCTCGGCGTGTGCGAGCGGGGTCACGCCCTCGCCGTCTGCGAGGTTGACGTCAACGCCTCCATCCACGAGGACGCGCACGACCTCGGTGTGCTCGGCGTCGCCGTCGCCGAGGATGATTGCCTCGAGCAGGGCCGTCCAGCCGAGCCGGTTGACGTGGTCGGCGTCGATGTCAGTCTCGAGCAGCCGTTTCACGATCTCGACGTAGCCGCGGTCGGCGGCGCGGATCAGCCCGGTGCCGTTGAAGCTGTCCTTCGCGTCGACGTCGGCGCCGGCGCCGAGCGTCAGCTCCAGCAGCGCCGGATCGGGTCCGACCTCGCTCGTGGCGATCAGGAAGGCGCTCTGCTGAGAGTCGTCCTGGACGTTGACGTCGGCGCCGGCGTCGATCAACGCTTCGGCGAGCTCGACGTGGTTCCCGTACGCTGCGGCGACGAGCGCCGTGGCGCCCGTCTCGTCGGTGGCGTCCACCGACGCGCCGCGCTCGAGCAGCGACCGCACTTCCTCGGCGTCGCCGCGCGCCGCCGCTTGGATCAGCTCGGCGTCGAGCGCCGGATCGCGCGGCGCCGAGTCGTCGTCGCCTCCGCAGGCGCCTGCGAGCACGAGGAGTGTGATCGCCGATGCCAGGAGTCGCCCCATGCGAGCGAGAGTAGCTTCGACCCGTTGTCCACGGGAAGCACGTAATGGTCAGGGCAGACTGAGCGACAGTCGTCGTCGGGCTCGCGCGGCGTCCCGCGACGGGCTCCCGATCGTCGGGCTCGGCTGAGCACCGTTACGCGGCGATCAGACGTTCGAAACGGGCCGGGTCGTCGAACGGCCCGATCACGGCGAGGTACAGCTTGTTGCCGAGGATGTCCTGCGCCACGCGCTGGATGTCGTCGAGCGTGACCGCGTCGAGAGCTGCGAGCAACTCTGCCGGCTCGCGCGGCTCTCCCTCGAGCGCCGTGCGACGGACGCCGAACATGACCGTGCCGTGCGGGCTCTCGAGCCCGAGCACGAAGCGGCCCTTGGCGAAGTTGCGCGCCTTCTCGAGCTCCTCCGTCGGGACGGGCTCGGTCGCCATGCGGCGCAGCTCGGCGGCGATCGTCGTGACGGCGTCGTCGATCCTCTTGATGTCGACGCCTGCCTGCGCCGACATCGACCCGGCGTCGGCGTAGGTGCTCGACGTCGCGTAGCAGTAATAGGCGAGCCCGCGCCGCTCTCGCACCTCGGTGAACAGCCGCGAGGACATGCCGCCGCCGAGGATCGTGGAGACGAGCTGCGCAACGTAGCGATCGGGATGGCCAGTGGGGTAGCCCCTTGCGCCGAGGATGAGGTGCGCCTGATCTGACTGCTTCGTGTGCACGCGTACGCCACCGTTCTCCGAGATCGCAGCCGGCGCCGCCGCTCCGGTCTCGTCCGCGGCGGCGGTGCCGAACAGCTCCTCCAGGCGCGCCGGCAGGTCGTCTCCCAGCTGACCGCCGATGCCGATGATCGTCCGCTCCGGGCGGTACCACCGGTTCATGAACGTGGCGAAGGTTTCGCGGCTCGCGGCGCCCACCGTGTCCTTGTTGCCGATGATGTCCCAGCCGAGCGGCTGATCGCCGTACAGCAGCTGCTCGTACACCGATCCGATGTAGCTGCGCGGCGTGTCGAGGTACATGTTCATCTCCTCGACGATCACACCCTTCTCGCGCTCGATCTCGTCGGCGTCGAACAGGGAGTGGTGGAGCATGTCGGCGAGCACGTCGAGGGCGATGTCGCGGCTCTCGGCGGCGCACTTGACGTAGTACGCCGTCACCTCCTTCCCCGTGAACGCGTTGAACTCGCCGCCGATCGCGTCGATCTCGGTGGAGATGTCGCGCGCGGTGGGACGCCGCTCGGTGCCCTTGAAGAACATGTGCTCGGCAAAGTGCGCGATGCCGCTCGCGTCGGCCGTCTCGTAGCGCGACCCGGCCGCGTACATCACGACGCACGTCACCGACTGCGCGTGCGGCATCGGCGCCGTCACCACGCGCGTGCCGTTTGCCAACCGGGTCAGCTCGAAGACGGCCATCGCGCCATCCTAGCCGCGCGTGCCTGCATTGCCTGCAAGGATGGAGAGGTGACGCACGAACGTGCACTCCAGGCGATCCGGGCCGTGCTCGCCGAGGCTCCGGCGCCGGTCTCGGTCGTCGTGGTCGACACGCACGGTGAGGTCGTCGCCTCGCTGCACATGGACGGCGCGGCGCGTGACACCTACGAGAACGCGCGACGCAAGGCGTACACGGCCGCCCGCAGCGACGTCCCCTCGAGCGGCGCGCTTGGCGACAAGGTGCGCAATCAGCCGACGGAGCTCGCGAGCTTCGACCTGCAGTTCTCGTTCTTCCGCGGCGGGCTCGGGGCCTTCGACGGTGAGCGACGGGCCGGCGCGGTTGGCGTCAGCGGGCTCCCGGGACCGGAGGACGAGGCGCTCGCGGCGGCGGCGATCCGCGCCGCAGGCTACGCCCCTCCCCCGGGGTCTGACCCCGGGACATGTCCGCCCGGGTCGACGCCCAGGCGGCGAGTAGCTCGGCCTCGCGGTCAGCGGTCAGGCCGACCCCGTCCACGAGCGCGGCGCGCTCCAGCGTGACGCGCACGGTGTCCTCGAGCGGGCGCGCGGCGAACGCCGCGGCCTGCGCACGGGACGTGTCGACCCGCATCAGCGCTCCCCACTCGTCGTCGGCCGTGTCCACCCAGAGCGGCAGCTCCATCCACTGACCGACCTCCCGCTCGACGAGGAGCTCCTCGTCCACCTCGACCGGCGTCGCGTCGCCGCCGGTCACGGCGACGCACGCGTCGAAGACATCACGCATCGTGTGCGTCGCGGTGACGTTGACCGGGCCGACCGCCGACGTGTCGAGCATCCACGTGGCGAGATCGCGCACGTCGACGAGCTGTACCTGGCGATCGAGCGACCCTGGGACGAGCACGTCGCCACCGCGGGCGATGCGATGCGGCCAGTACGTGAAGCGGCCTGTCGGGTCGTGCGGGCCGACGATCAGGCCGGCGCGCACGTGCAGCGCGCTGCCCGGGAACGACTCCTCGACGACGGCCTCGCACGCGGCCTTGAGCGCGCCGTACGTCCCCTCACCAACCTCTTCGGTGGACGGGTCGGCGAGCGTGGCGACCGGGCTGTCCTCCGTCATCGGCCCGGCGAACGACGCGTACACGGAGATGCTCGACACGAACACGTAGCGCTCCGCCGCGTCTGCGAGCAGCTCGGCGGACTGCCGGACGACGCGGGGCACGTAGCCGCCCGTGTCGACGACGACGTCCCAGGTACGGCCGCGCAGGGCGTCGAGGTCACCGTCGCGATCACCCGTGAGTCGCTCGACGTCCGTGTAGAGATCGGGATTGGTCGTCCCCCGGTTGAACAGCGTCAACTCGTCGCCGCGCTCGAGCGCCGCGTCGATCACCGCCCGCCCGAGGAACTTCGGGCCGCCGAGCAGGAGGACGTTCACAGCAGGTCGGCGATGCCCGTCAGGAGCCGGTCGACCTCGTCGGATGTGTTGTAGTGCACGAAGCCCGCGCGCACCGCACCGGTCTCCTCGTCGAGGCCGAGGTGCCGCATCGTCTCCAGCGCGTAGTAGTTGCCCCACCACACGGCCACGTCGTGGCGGTCGGCGAGGTGGGTCGCCACCTCCTGAGGCCCCCGACCGGGGACCGAGAAGCAGAACGTCGGCACGCGGCCCTCCATCGTGGGCAGGCCGTGCAGCACGGCTGCCTCGGGCAGCCCGGCGAGGAACCGCTCGCCGAGCATCCGCTCGTGCATCGTGATCGCGTCCCAGCCGAGGTCGTGGACGTAGTCGATCCCGGCGACGAGCCCCGCGAGCAGCTCGTGCTGCAGCGTGCCCAGCTCGAAGCGGCTCCCGACCGGCTCGTCGGCCGACGGTCGCACCTTGTACGGGCGCCACGAGCGGAGCAGAGCGTCCTTGCCGAAGGCCATCCCCATGTGCGGGCCGAAGAACTTGTACGGCGAGCACAGCAGCACGTCGAGGTCCCACGCCGTGACGTCGATCGGCCCGTGCGGCCCGTAGTGCACCGCGTCGGCCCAGGCGAGCGCGCCCGCCTCGTGTGCAAGCTCGACGATCGCTCGGACGTCCGGTGTCGTCCCCACGGAGTTGGCGGCGACGGGGAAGGCGACAACCCGGGTGCGGGACGAGAGCTTCGCGGTCAGGTCGTCGAGATCGAGGGACAGGTCGTCATGCACGTCGACGAAGCGGACGACGACCCCGAGGTCGTCCTGGAGCGCGAGCCACGGAGCGACGTTGGCGTCGTGGTCGAGTCGCGTCACGAGGATCTCGTCGCCGGCCGAGAGCTCCCGCGCGAGAGTGCGCGTGAGCAGGAAGTTGAGCGCCGTCATGCTCTCGCCGAACGCCACCTCGCCCGCGGCGCAGCCGAGGAACTCCGCGGCCCGCTCGTGCGCCTTGCCCACCAACGCACTCGTGTTGCGAGAGGTCTCGTACGGGGCGCCGACGTTCGCGTTGTCGCACCGCATGTAGCCGGAGATGGCGTCGATCACGACGTCGGGGCACTGCGTGCCGCCAGGCGCATCGAGGAACGCGAGCGGACGCTGCAGCGACGTGTACCCGGCGCGAACTCGCTCGACGTCGAGGAGCGTCGCGCTCACGCAGTTCTCCCCGCAGAGCACGGATCTGCAGAAGCAGCTCCGTGCTCGCGACGATCCCTGAAGGGGCCGCTGTCGCGGCCCTCGGCGGCCGGCGCACGACGTGTCGACGCCCGATGTCTCATGCCGTGGGCTCGCCGTTGACGAGCTCGCCGTTGACGAGCCATGCGTACCGCGGCTTGACGGTCAGCGACGCCCCGACGAAGCAGTCGCGCTCGGCCTTGGCAACGATCTCGCGGAGCGCTTCGGTCTCCGGCGGCTCCGGCATGGTGAGCCGGGCCTCGACGCCGATCTCGACGAAGGCGAAGCGCCCGTCGTCGTCACGTCGCGTGACGGTTCCGTCGGCGTTGGCCTCGGAGGTCACGGTGAGCCCGGCCCGCCGTGCGTGGTACTCGAGGGCCGTCAACGAGCAGCGTGCGAGCCCGACGAGGAGCAGGTGCTCGGGAGTCCATGCCCGGCCGTCGTGCGGGATCGGCTCGCCGCCGCGATCGCTCGTGGCGTCCCAGCTGGCGTCGAGCGAGACGGCGTATTCGAAAGAGCGTGCACGGACGGTGGCCACCGCCGCACCATACCGTCCGGACCGTCGCCTACCGTGCCGCCATGCAGCGGCTGCGGCCCCTCAGCGAGGAGGAGTGCTACCTCCGCTGCTACGGCTGGGTGGGCAGCACCGACGACGCAGTCCGCGTTCTCGATCCGCGTACCGACGGCGCTGACGAGGGCGCGCGGATCCTCGCCGATCGGATGCGGCGCGCGTACGAGCGGCGGATCAGCCGTGCGGAGGCCGAGGCGGCCTGACGCCGAGCGCCGTCCCTGACGTCCTCGCGCCCGACCTCGACGTCGTCTTCTGCGGGATCAACCCGGGCCGCGTGTCGGCAGAGGCACGCGCCCACTTCGCGAACCCGCGGAACGACTTCTGGCGGCTGCTGCACGAGGCGGGCTTCACGCCACGACTGTACGCGCCCGAAGAGCAGTTCGAGCTGCTGTCGCTGGGGATCGGGCTCACGAACGCCGCCTTCCGCACGACGAAAGGCTCGGGCGACCTCCGCAGGGCCGACTTCGCGGGGTCGGCGCAACGCCTCGAAGCGATCGCGCGTGAGCTGCTGCCGCGGATGATCGCCTTCGTCGGCAAGGAGGCGTACCGGGGCCCGTTCGTCGAGCGTCCCGAGCATGGTCTGCAGACACGACAGCTCGGCTCGACGCGCCTCTTCGTGCTGCCGTCGACGTCTCCCGCGAACGCCGCCGTGCACTGGGACGAGCGCCTGCGCTGGTTCGCGACGCTGTCCGAGCTGGTCGGGTGAGCGTTCCTCGCTTGCGCTCGGCGGTGCGCGCGATCGTCCTGGATCGAGAGGACCGTGTCGTGCTCGTTCGCTTCGGCTTCCCGGGTCGCGTCTTCTGGACGACCCCGGGCGGCGGCATCGAGAGCGGAGAGGACGACAGATCGGCTCTGGTACGCGAGCTCGACGAAGAGCTGGGCCTCGTGGTGCCGGCGGACGCGGTCGGCCCGCTCGTCTGGACGAGGACGCACGTCGTGCCCATCGGATCGTGGGACGGTCAGACCGAGCGCTACCACCTGCAGCGCGTGGATGCCTTCGAGGTGCGGCCTTCTCTGGGGTGGGAGCGACTTCGCGCCGAGGGGGTCACCGAGATCCGCTGGTGGACGCAGGACGAGCTCCGGGCGGCACCGGACGTCGACTTCGCGCCCAGGCGTCTTCCGTCGTTGCTGCGGGCTCTGATCCGGAACGGGCCGCCCGCCGAGCCCTTCGACGTCGGTGTCTAGTGCCGACGCGCGATGGCCTCGCCGGAGACGGGTCTCTGGCCGCCTAGGAGAGTCGAGCCGTGAATCGGCCGAGCACCTCGTCCCAACCGGTGTCGTAACCCGCATGGTCGTCTGTCGCAGCGGTGAGGCGCTCCCAGCCGCGATGTTCGAGGTCGACACGGGTGCCGCCACCATCGGGTGTGAAGCGCACCTCGACCTCAGTGCCGAGCCGGTCGGGGTTGACCTGCCACGCGATCACCAGGCGATGCGGCGGTTCCCAGGTCAGCACCGTCGCCCACCGGCAACGTTCGCCCGTCAGCGAGATCTCGTAGACCTCACCGCCCTCGTGCTCCTCCCACACGACCTCGGCCACCTCGCCGGCGTTCCGTGCGTGGGTGTCAACCGGCCACCACGTCCCGATCTCGTGGGTGAAGAGGCGGAATGCCGTCTCCGTGTCGCACGTCACGCTCAGCGACTTGGTGATCGGCGCGAATGCGGTCGTCTCGCTCATCCTGCCCGTCCTTTCTGCTCCGCCTTCCGTGCGAAGCGGTAGAGCGCGTCGTCCCAGAACCCGTCGAGCCACCCGCGGAGGTCGTCGAGACCCTCGGGGGTGACCTCGTACACATGGCGCGTGCCCTCGACCCGGTGCTTGACGAGACCGGCGTCCCCCAGTACGCGGAGGTGCTGCGACACCGCGGGCCGACTCACCGGGAGCTCGGCAGCCAGCGTCGCCACCGACCGCGGCTGCGACCGTAGGAGGTCGAAGATCCTCCGGCGCGTCGGGTCACCGAGGGCCTCGAGCGCTGCTTCGTAAGTCGCCACTAACCGTAAGTTACCACTTACCTATGGTCTGTCAAGTACGTACGCGGCTTCGGCGCTTCGGGAGGGCCGGCGCAGACACCGGGTCATGTCCTGTCCGGCCGGGCGGAGTGCTTCAGCCGTGCCAGCGGTTCGTGATCGGAGGTCGCCAGTCGCGACCGAAGGCCCGGGGTCTGAGCTTCACCCCTGGGGGCGCCTGGCGGCGCTTGTACTCGGCGCGGTCGACGAGTGCGAGCGTGCGCTCCACGGTCGCCGCGTCGAACGCGGCGAGCAGCTCCTCGCGGGAGCGGTCGAGCTCGACGTAGGCCTCGAGAACGGGGTCGAGCTCTTCGTACGGTGGCAGGGACTGGTCGTCGCGCTGGTCTGCGCGGAGCTCCGCCGTGGGGGGCCGCTCGATCGTGGTGACGGGGATCAGCTCGCGGCCGGCACGCTCATTGAGGTACCGCGCGAGCCGGAAGACGTCGGTCTTGAACACGTCCTTGAGCAGTGCGAAGCCGCCGACCATGTCCCCGTACAGCGTCGCGTAGCCGACCGCCATCTCGGACTTGTTGCCGGTGGCCACCACGAGCCACCCGTGAGTGTTCGAGAGCGCCATGAGCATCGTCCCGCGGATGCGCGCCTGGAGGTTCTCGGCTGCCAGCCCGTCGAGCCCGTCGAGAGCCTCGTGGAACGACGCCACGATCGACTCGATCGCGATCTCGCGGAAGTCGAGCGCGAGGCTGTCGGCGAGCGAGCGGGCGTCCACTCGTGTTCCCTCCGAGGAGTACTGCGATGGCATCGAGACCGCGTGTACGCGGGCCGGGCCAAGCGCGTCGGCGCACAAGGCTGCGGTGAGCGCCGAGTCGATCCCACCCGAGACACCCACGACGACCTCGCCGAAGCCGTTCTTGTCGACGTAGTCGCGGAGCCCCGTCACGAGCGCGCGCCTCATCTGTTCGAGCTCGGGCTCGAAGGGCACCGCCACCGCGTCGACCGGGGAGCCTGGCAGAGCCGGTGGGGCGAGCTCGACGACCGCGACCGACGGTCGCGTCTCCCGCGATCGCTCGAGCTCGCGGCGCCGCACGTCCCGCAGGCGACGGCCGATCGCCTCGGTCGGATCGAGGTCGACCACGAGCAGCGCCTCCTCGAACCCCGGCGCGCGCGCGATCACCTCGCCTTCGTCGTCGAGCACGACGGAGTGCCCGTCGAACACGAGCTCGTCCTGGCCCCCGACGAGGTTGCAGAACGCGACGTACGACGCGTTGTCACGGGCGCGGGTGACCAGCATCTCCTCGCGATCCTCGGCCTTGCCGACGTGAAACGGCGACGCGGACAGGTTGACGATGAGCTGCGCCCCGGCCAGCGCGAGATCGGTCGCCGGCGGGCCGGGCTGCCAGACGTCCTCGCAGATCGTCGGTGCGACCAGCACGTCGCCGAGCCGCAGGAGCAAGAGCTCGCGTCCCGCCGCGAAGTACCGGTGCTCGTCGAAGACGCCGTAGTTGGGGAGGAAGTGCTTGCGGTACACGGCGGCCACGCGACCGTCCGTGCACACGGCGCACGCGTTCGCGAGGTCGTGATCGAAGACGGGGCAACCGACGAGTGCCGTGATCCCGTCGCACGCCGCCGCCACCTCGTCGAGCGCGGCACGTGCTGCTCTGACGAAGCCGGGGCGGAGCAGGAGATCCTCGGGTGGGTAGCCCGTGACCGCCAGCTCGGGAAAGACGACGAGGTCGGCGCCCGCAGCGCGGGCCTCCACGACGCGCTCCACGATCCGGTCGCGATTGCCCATCAGGTCGCCGACCACGGCGTTCACCTGTCCGAGCGCAAGCCTCATGCGCCCATCCTTGCGGACGGTGGCGGAGTGAGATTCTCGCGCAGTTTTCGCCTCACGATCACAAACGTCAGTCTACGGGGTGATGCCACCGTCCACGATCGTGATCGCACGTCGCTTCCGCGGCCCGCTCGACTCCGCCAACGGCGGCTACGCCGCCGGTGTCGTTGCGAGCGCCGTCGACGGTCCGGCGGAGGTCACGCTTCGCCTGCCGCCACCGATCCAGAGGGAGCTCGAACTGCGCCGCGATCGTGACCGCGTCCTGCTGCTCGACGGAGACGCGCTCGTGGCAGAGGCGCGCCTGGCCGACCCGGAGCTGGAGGCTCCGACCCCGCCGACGTGGGAGGAGGCCGTGGCAGCGTCCGAGGGAGCCGGCAACTTCGACAGCCCGGAGTTCGCCGAGTGCTTCGTCTGTGGGACGCGGCCGGAGCGCGACGGGCTCGAGATCCACGCCGGGCCGGTCTCTGGGCGGGATGGCCTCGTCGCCGCGACGTGGGTGGCACACGACGTCACGCCCGAGGTCGTCTGGGCCTCGATCGACTGCCCGGGCGCCTACGCCGTCGTTCGCTCGGGCCGCGGCGAGCCCGTTCTGGGCCGAATCACGGCCAGCCTCGAGCGGCTGCCGGCCGAGGGCGAACGGTGCGTCGTGGTCGGCTGGCCGCTCGGCGAGGACGGACGCAAGCTCTTCGCCGGCACGGCGCTCTTCGGCGAGAGCGGTGACCTGATCGCGATCGCCCGCCAGACGTGGATCAGACCCGCGGCGTGAGCGCCACGAGCATGCCGCCGTCTTCGTCGTATGCGGGAAACGCGTCGACCGTGACGGGCTTCTCGCTCCCGGCCCGTGTCCGCAGGGTCAGCTTCCGACCCAGCTGTCGCACGCCCCACTCACGGACGAGGCCGAGCGCCTCCGTGTCCGACAGCGAGAGCACGTCTGCGAGGTCGCGGCCCATCAGCTCCCTCTCCTGGAAGCCGGTGAGCTCGAACACGCCACGCCCGGCGGCCAGCACGCGCGCGTCACGATCGGCCGACCACGAGCCCGGTGGTCGGCGCCGGGTAGTAGTCCTCGAGCAGCTCGAAGAGGAAGCCGAAGTTGCAGCTGCGGCACTGCGGGGCGTGGTCGGAGAAGCCCTCTCGGCCGTCGAGGTCGATCGAGCGCTCCTTGCAGTTGGGGCAGATGTAGACCGGCACGCCCACACTGTAGGCAGGCGCACCATTCGGCCCCGGTTAACGCCGCAGCCGGATCGAGTTGAGATCCTCGGCCACGATCTCGTCGGCGCGCACGATCAGCCCCTCGATGTCGTCGTGCTCGGCGTGGAGGTAGCGGCCCGCGAGCGCGTCCGCGCGGCCCGAGGCGAGCACGCGTACGAGCCGCGGCGCGAGCTCGGGTGGCGTCCACGGCGCGTCTTCCGGGAAGGACGAGGTCATCTCGGTGCGGACCATGCCCGGGCTGATGAGGAAGACGTGGACACCCAGGTCCTCGGTCTCGCCCGCGAGGAGCTCGGCGAAGCGACCGACAGCCGCCTTGCTCGAGCCGTATGCGGTGCTGCCACCGCGCATCGGAAGGTAGGAGGCGCCGCTGCCGACGACCACGATGCGCCCTCGCCCGCGCGCGCTCATGCCGGGCAGGCATGCGCGGCAGCTCAGCATCACTCCGAGCACGTTGACCTCGAAGGTGCGCCACCATGCGTCCGGGTCGGCTTCGGGCAACGGCTCGCTCGGCCCGCCGATGCCTGCGTTCGCGACGAGCAGGTCGACAGGCCCGAGCTCGGCCTCGACGCGCTCGACCGCGTCCGCCATCCACCGCCGCTCGGCGACGTCGCCGACGAGCGCCATACCCTCGACCTCCGCGGCGAGCGCCTCGACCTGCTCCGCCGTGCGACCCGTGACGGCTACGCGCATCCCCGCGGCTCTCAACTCGCGCGCGATCGAGGCGCCGATGCCGCGACCACCGCCGGTGACGAGCGCCACCCCGCTCAGCATGTCGTCCATGCCGGCGAGACTACAGGCTCTCGCAGGCATGATCCTCGACGTGGGCGCCCCCCCAATCCTCTGGCGACCGAGCGACGATCGCGTCGAGCGGGCGAATCTCACGCGGTTCGGGCGCTGGCTCCACGAGACGCGCGGGCTCGATCTCGAGGGCTACCACGCGCTCTGGCGCTGGTCGGTGGAGGACGTGGAGGCGTTCTGGGGCGCTCTCTGGGAGTACTGCGAGGTGCGCTCCGAGACACCGTACGGGTGCGTGCTCGCCTCGCACGAGATGCCCGGCGCGCGCTGGTTCCCGGGCGCCACGCTGAACTACGCGGAGCACACCTTCCGAGATCACGAGCCGCACGAGCTCGCCATCGTCGCACGCCTCGGAGCTCAGGCCGCTCGGCGAGGTCACCTGGGCGGAGTTGGCCGCGAGCACGGCCCGCATCGCCGGCGGCCTGCGGGCCCAAGGTGTCGTCGCGGGCGACCGCGTCGTCGCGTACCTGCCGAACATCCCCGAGGCCGTGGCCGGCTTCCTCGCGTGCGCGTCACTCGGCGCGGTGTGGTCGAGCTGCTCCCCCGACTTCGGCGTACGGAGCGTCGTCGACCGCTTCTCGCAGATCGAGCCCAAGGTGCTGCTCGCGGTCGACGGCTACCGCTACGGCGGCCGCGACTTCGACCGGCGCGACGTGATCGCAGCGCTGCAGGCGGAGATCCCGACCCTCGAGACGACAGTCGTGCTCGGGTACCTCGACCCTGCCCCCGACCTGGGACGACTCGACGGCGCGATATCGTGGGACGAGCTCGACCGGCGCGGCACGGGCGCGGAGCTCGCGTTCTCCTCCGTTCCCTTCGACCATCCGCTCTGGGTGCTCTACAGCTCGGGTACCACCGGGTTGCCGAAGGCGATCGTGCACGGGCACGGCGGGATCCTGCTCGAGACGCTGAAGATGATGCACTTGCACGTCGACGCGCAGGCCGGCGACCGCGTGTTCTGGTTCACGACGACCGGCTGGATGATGTGGAACTTCCTCGTCGGCGGGCTGACGACGACGGCCGCGATCGTCCTCTACGACGGCAGCCCTGCCGCGCCCGACCTCGGGGTGCTGTGGGACCTGGCGGAGCGGGCGAAGATCACGTGCTTCGGAGCCAGTGCGGCGTACATCAGTGCGTGCCAGAAAGATGGTCTGCGACCCGGTCACGATCGCGACCTCTCCCGGCTGGCCGCCGTCGGCTCGACCGGTTCGCCGCTGTCGCCGGAGGGCTTCGACTGGGTGTACGAGCACCTCGGGCCCGACGTCTGGCTCTTCTCCACGTCGGGCGGCACGGACGTCTGCACGGCGTTCGTGGGTGGCGTGCCGACGCTACCGGTCACGCGCGGCGAGCTGCAGGCGCGCGCGCTCGGTGCGAAGATCGAGGTGTGGGACGAGCGTGGTCAGCCGCTCGTGGGTGAGGTGGGCGAGCTCGTGATCACGGAGCCGATGCCGTCGATGCCGCTCCGCTTCTGGGGGGACGGCGACGGGAGCCGCTATCGGGAGAGCTACTTCTCCGTGTACCCCGGCGTCTGGCGTCACGGCGACTGGATCGAGATCACCGATCGGGGGACGGCCATCATCAGCGGTCGCTCCGACTCGACCATCAACCGCGGTGGCGTCCGCATGGGGACGTCGGAGATCTACCGGGCCGTGCTCGCCCTCGACGACGTCGTCGACGCACTCGTCGTCGATCTCCCACTCGAGGGCACCGACGGCTACATGCCGCTCTTCGTGGTGCTCGGCCCGGGCAGCGAGCTCAGCGACGCGCTCGTGCGCGCGATCAGGGCGCGGATCCGCGAGGACTGCTCGCCGCGACATGTGCCCGATGCAGTGCACCAGATCGAGTCGGTGCCGCGGACGCTCTCCGGAAAGGCGCTCGAGCTCCCGGTGAAGCGGATCCTGATGGGTGCGTCGCCGGAGACGACCGCGAGCCGCGAGTCACTGCAGAACCCGGAGGCGCTGGCGTGGTTCGAGGCATTCGGCGAAGCGCTCCGTGCGCGGCACGTAGCCGGCTGACCGCCGCCGGAACGCAACCTTCTCGCAGCGGCGCTCAGTCCGTCTGCTAGATTAGCGCCCGCTAACCTAGCGTTCACTAACTTCGAGGGAAGCCGTCCATGTCTCCAGCCTTGTTCCAGGGTGAGCGTCGCAAGTGGTGGACGCTCGCCGCCGTCAGCTTCGGCCTGTTCATGATCATGCTCGACAACACCGTCGTGAACGTCGCCTTGCCGTCGATCCAGCGCGAGCTCGGCGTCGGGCTCTCAGAGCTGCAGTGGATCGTCGCCGGCTACGCGCTCTCCTTCGCTGCGTTGATGCTGGTCGGCGGCAAGCTCGCCGACGCCTACGGCCGCCGTCGCGTCTTCGTGATCGGCATCGTCGTCTTCACCGTCGCCTCGCTCGCGTGTGGGCTCGCCGACACGGGCGGGCAACTGATCGCGGCGCGCGTGATCCAGGGCGCAGGCGGTGCACTGATGAACCCCGCCACGCTGTCGATCATCGCTGCGACCTTCCCGGCGCGGCAGCGCGGCACGGCGATCGGCATCTGGGCCGGCGTCTCTGCCCTGGCGCTGGCGATCGGGCCGCTCGTCGGCGGGCTGCTCACCGAGCACCTGTCGTGGAACTGGATCTTCTTCGTGAACATCCCCGTCGGCATCCTCGGGATCGCCGCGAGCTACCTCATGATCGACGAGTCGCGCGACGAGACGCACGTCCGTCTCGACCTCCCGGGACTGGCGACCTCTGCGCTCGGGTTGTTTGCGCTGACGTACGGCCTGATCGAGGCCAACCAGTACGGCTGGGGCTCGGCCCAGGATTCTCGGCTCGTTCACCGTCGCAGCAGTCGCACTGCTCGGCTTCGTCGCGCTCGAGCGTCGACAGCGGGCACCGATGCTCGATCTCACCCTGTTCCGGAACCGGACGTACGTCGGCGCGAACGTCGTCGTGCTGCTCGTGGCGCTCGCGATGTTCGGCGTCTTCTTCTTCGTCTCGCTGTACATGCAGAACATCCTCGGCTACTCGCCTGTGCAGGCAGGTGCGGCGTTCCTGCCGATGACGATCCTGATCATCCTCGTCGCGCCGTTCGCGGGGCGCATCTCCGATCGCGTCGGGTCGCGCTGGCTGATGACGACGGGGATGGTGCTCGTCTCGGCGCAGCTGATCCTGTTCTCCCGCCTCGGCACGGAAGCGACGTTCTGGACCCTGCTCCCCGCGTTGCTGCTCGGCGGCGTGGGCATGGCGCTGACGATGACGCCGAGCGCCGCCGCGGCGACGCGTGCCGTCCCGGTCGACAAGGCCGGTGTCGGAGCCGCCGTGCTCAACGCCTTCCGTCAGGTCGGCGGCTCGCTCGGGATCGCCGTGATGGGCGCCATCGTCGCCGCCTCGGCCGGTGGCGTGCGCTCGGTCGATGCCTTCATGCGCGGCTTCGAGCACGCCCTTCTCGTCGCCGCGGGCATCGCGATCGTCGGGGCCGTCGTGTCCGCCGTGCTCGTCCGCTCGCACGCGCGAGACGGTCACGAGACCGATGCGCTGCCTTCGGCGGGTGCCGTGGAGGCGTCGTGAGCAGTCGTGCCCGCGGTGTCACGCGTCGCGGCAAGGCGCGTCACGCAGCGCGCCTCCCGGCGAGCGAGCGGCGCGCGTCGATCGTCGACGCGGCGCTGGGCGTCTTCGCCGAGTCGAGCTACGCCTCGGCGACGACGGCGGCGATCGCCCGCGCCGCCGGTGTGTCGGAGCCCATCCTCTACCGGCACTTTCCGTCGAAGAAGGAGCTGTACGTCGCCTGCCTCGACGAGTCGTGGCAACGGCTGCGCGCGGCCTGGCAGGCTGCGCGGGAGACGGCCGAGCCGGGTGCGCGGCTCGTGGCCGTCTCCAACGCGACGATCGAGCTCTCCCACGGAGGCACCGTGCTACCCCCGACCCTGTGGATGCAGGCGTTCGCGGAAGCAGGCGACGACGAGGAGATCCGGGACGCGGTGCGCCGCGTGATTGCCGACGTGCACGACGTCGTCGCCGACGCGCTCGACGACGCGCAGAGCGACGGCGTCGTGAGCCCGGATCGCGACACGAACGCGGAGGCATGGATCGTCGTCTCCAGCCTGCTCCTTCATACCCTGACCGCACGGGTCGGTGGCCTGCTCGGGCGGACGGACATCGAGCGCATCCGCGCCGAGCGCGTGAGGTGGCTCAGCGGACGGTAGGCGCGTCGGGCGAGGCAAGCCTCGCCCCTACGGGAACGGTACGCGCAGCAGCCAGAACGCGACCATGCCCACGGAGAGCGCGAGCCACAGCCGGCGTGTCCGCCACGCAGCGAGCGCGCACAGCATCGCCGCCACGATCCTGATCTCGGCCTCGCCCTGCTCACCCGTCACCGACGGCGTGACGAGCGCGGCGAACACTGCGATGGGCACGAAGTGGAGAAAGCGCCGTGCCGCCTCCGGGAGAGGGCGGTGGAGGCTGAGCCCCGCCAGCCGTGAGCCGAAGGTGACGGCAACCATCCCCGCGACGGTCAGCCAGAAGCTCATGCCAGCCACGTCCTTGCCCGCAGAGCCGCGATCCGCTCGCGCGGATCCCGGCTCGCGAAGATCCCTGAAGCGGCCGCGGCTGTGCCGCGGCCAGGCGCGATGTTGCCGGCGAGTCGGCGCGCCGTAGCGTGCGGCAACACGCGGTTCGTGCAATGACTCATGCCACCTCTCTGATCGCGTCATCGGGGTCGATGGCGGGCGGGGGTGGGTCGTGGCGCGTCAGCATCGCGCCGAGCGCGGCCCCCGTCACGCCGGCGACGACGATCGGGATGCCGCCCGGCTCGACCCGCGACACGACCCACGCGGCGACACCCGCGCCGACGGCCACGGCGAGCTCGACGCGCGTGCGGACGAGGGGGACGAGCAGGGCCAGGAAGGCCAGCGGGAACACGAGGTCGACGCCGAGCTCGGCGGGATCGGCGATCCGCTCGCCGAGCACGACGCCGGCGGCCGTGGCCAGGTTCCAGGTGGCGAAGAGGCTGAGCTCGGCGCCAAGCAGGTACGAGAAGGAGCGCTCGCGGCCCGCCGCGACGATGCCGAACGCCTCATCGGTGAGAAAGAAGGCGGCCGGGAGCCGGCGCCGCCACGGCAGGCGCAGCTCTCGCGAGAGCGTCACGCCGTAGAGCACGTGCCGCACGTTGAGCAGGAAGGTCGTGAGCACGATCTCGGCCCCGGCCGCACCGCGCCCGAACAGCCCGGCGGCGCTGAACTGGGCGCTGCCGGCGAACACGAGCAGCGACAGCGCCTGCGTCTCGAGCGGGGAGAGCCCGGCGCCGCGCGCAACGACCGCGTACGCCAGCCCGAACGGGACGACCCCGAGCCACAGCGGGATCATCGCCCGGAAGCCGCGCAGGAAAGCGCCGCTCGATCTCATGCCGGGCAGCATCGCCGAAACCGTTCCCCCTACCGAGACCGAGGGGGGCTGGCGATTCCATCTCAGCCCGCCCATCGTCGGTTGGCCGAAGGGACGCGCCCCGGGGCCGGAGGCCGGCTTGGCCGGCCGGGAGGCCAGCAGCGGCTCCGCTATGTCGAGCGGTGGAGGAGGGGGTTCGTGGGGGAACCATGGGTTCCCCCACGTCGTGTGCCGGAGGCCGGCTTGGCCGGCCGGAGGCCAGCAGCGGCTCCGCTATGTCGAGCGGTGAAGGAGGGGGCATGTGGGGGAACCATGTGGTTCCCCCACAAGAAACGCCCCCGGCTGCGGCTCCGGGGGCGTTTCGGATGAGGCGTCCCCTCCTGGGGTGACGGTGGAAAGTGCGTGGCTCTGCGGCTCAGGCACGCGCTTCACAGTCGTCACCGTGTCCGTTCGGTGCGCCCCGGCATCGGCCCTGGCGTCTGGGTCGATGCCGTGCTGTGGAGGGACTGTACGAGACATGTCCCGAAAAGTCAAGTAGCTAGGTCAAGTGATTTGAAGTATTCTCTACTTCACCGTGGTTGACGCATGTCCCGCCGCTGAGATCCCCCTTTCGGGGGGTGCCCGTGCTGGAGAGCCGGACGTTGAGTGAGAAGCGGATGACCGACGCTGTCACGCGCCCCTCACCACCCGTGCCCGTCTCCGGGCTCGGCGACCGCGTGCGGGCGTTGCGGCGCTCGGCCGGGCTGACACAGACCCAGCTCGCCGGCGACCGCTTCTCGAAGGAGTACGTGAGCCAGATCGAGCGCGGTAAGACGCGTCCCACCGGCGACACGGTCGACTGGCTCGCCGCCCGCCTCGGTGTCGATCCCGCGTACCTCGCGACCGGCATGTCGACAGACACCCGAGATCGCGTCGAGGCTGCGCTCGCTCGGGCCGAGGCGCTAACGGTCGCCAACGACATCGACGAGGCGCTTGCGGCGTTCGCCGACCTCCGCGCCGAGAACGAGGTGACCGGGTCGGCCGAGCTCGCGCTCCGCACGCTCGTCGGCAGCGCACAGGCCGCTGTTCGCAGTGGCGACGCGCGCTCGGCACTCGACTTCCTGCAGGCAGCCCGTGGGATCGCGGAGGGGTCGAGCTTCTCAGACGTCGACCGTGCCGACGTGGTGTTCCGCCTCGGCATCTGCCGCTACACGCTCTCCAGCATCGCCACCGCTGTGGCGCTCTTCGACGAGGCGCTGAGCCTCGCCGAGCGCTCCGGCATGCCGTGCGACCTCCTGCGCGCCGACATCCTGCAGTGGCGGTCGCGGTGTCGGCGGCGCCAACGCGATTTCGAAGCTGCGCGCGAGGACGTGGAGCGCGCGCTCGAGCTCGCGCGGTCGACCACCGACCGGCGGATGCAGGCCAACAGCTTCTTCCAGGCGTCACTCGTCGCAGAACGGCTCGGTCACCTCGTACTGGCGCGGAACTACGCGCGTCAGGCGAAGGCGTTGTACACCGAGCTCGAGGACGAGCAGAACGTCGGCCGCCTGATGCTCAACCTGGGCGGCCTCCACCTCCTCCTCGGGAACCCCGAGGAGGCGATCGAGCACCTCAGCTCGTCGTTCGCACTCGCCGTCGAGGCGGGGTCGCAACCGGACGCTGCGCAGGCCTTGGGGGGCCTGGCGGCGGTCCACCTGCGTCTCCGTGACTTCTCGGCGGCCGAGGAGAACGCACGTAAGGCACTCGACCTGCTCGCAGGGCGAGACGACTTCCTCGACGAGGTAGGACAGTCCCGGCTCACGCTCGGTGAGGCGCTGATGGCGCAGGGGCTGCTCGACGAGGCTGAGGAGTGCTTCCGGGCCGCAGACGCGACGTTCGAGCAGTACGCGTCTGTCGGGCACCGGGCGGGGGCGTGGGTCGCGCTAGGCGATCTCGCGGCTCGTCGGGGAGACGACCGCGAGGCAGCGCGTCAGTACCGGAACGCCGCGGAGGCGCTCCGGGACATCCGCTTCTGACGAGAGGAGGACGAGATGAAGGCACGGCTCATGCTGCTCGCAGTCAACGCTGCGATCATCGCGGCGCTCGCGGGCTCCTGGTCCGACGGGAACGGCTGGTAGGGCGACGCGGGTCGGCGGCTAGAGCCGGGCGCTGATGCGCTCTGCTGCGGCCTTCCCCACCGCCTTCGCGTGCGTCCTGCTCGCCGGTTGCGGCAGTTCCGGCGGGCAGGGCGTCGACGCTGCCGCGCCGACGCGCTCGCCGCAGGCGTGCCCTTCGTGGTGTCGTGCTCCACGCCGCTGTACTGCCAGACGCGCACCTGCGCCCTGTGGTCGACGTCATGGAGGCGGTGCGGAAGGAGTGTGCGGGGGCGCGGTGCCCGCTTCGTGACGGCGAGATCTACGCGGGAACGATCCCGCGAGCTGCGCGAGGATGTCGCCGCCGTCCTCTACTGACTCCGGGAGGGATCGCCGACCTGCCTGCGGCGACGCAGTAGTCTCGGTCGACGACGGCAGGGAGGTGCCACGTGGATGGGTATGCCAACGACGTACTGGTGACCACGGACTGGCTGGCCGAGCGCCTCGGCGCCGATGGCCTCGTCGTGGCCGAGGTCGACGAGAACGTCGATCTCTACGAGGAGGGGCACATCGCCGGTGCGGTGCGGCTGCACTGGCGAGACGATCTCTCCGACGCCCTCGTCCGTGACGTCCTGTCGCGCGAGGCGTTCGAGCAACTGCTGGGGTCACGGGGGATCGACAACGACACGACGGTCGTCCTCTACGGCGACAAGAACAACTGGTTCGCCGCGTACGGCTACTGGATCCTCAAGGTCTACCGGCACCCCGACGTGCGATTGCTGGACGGTGGCCGCCAGAAGTGGATCGAGGAGGGCCGCGAGCTGACGACAGATTCGGCGGCCAGGTCTGCCGCGCGTTACGTGGCAGACACCCGCGACGAGACGATCCGGGTGCGCCGCGACGAGGTGCTGGCCAACCTCGGCAGCAAGGACGTCGTGCTCGTCGATGTGCGCAGCCCGCAGGAGTACGCCGGCGAGCTGATGGCGCCGCCCGGTTACGAGCAGGAGGGGGCCTCGAGGATGGGCCACATCCCGGGTGCACTGTCGATCCCGTGGGGCACGGCCGTCGCGCACGACGGAACGTTCAAGTCGGCTGACGAGCTCCGCGAGATCTATGCCGGCAAGGGCGTCGCCGCCGGAAAGGACGTGATCGCCTACTGCAGGATCGGCGAGCGATCGGCGCACACGTGGTTCGTGCTGCACGAGCTGCTCGGCTATCCGCATGTGCGCAACTACGACGGCTCGTGGACCGAGTGGGGGAACCTCGTCGACGCCCCGATCGAGAGGTGAGGCTCGAGGGAGAGGAGTCCGATCGATGTCAGACGGCGTCGCCGACGCGCTCCACTACCACGACCGGTACCCGCGCCGCGGGCGACAGGCGCAGTAGTCCACGGATGATCTCCGCGCAATCCTCGGGCTGGATCATCTCCTCGGCGGCCAAGCCGGTCCATTCGGTCATCGGCGTGTCCACGAATGCGGGGCAGAGGGCGGTCGCGCGGACGCCGCTTTCGGCCTCCTCGCGCACGAGCGAGCGCGTCAGCGAGATGAGCGCCGCCTTCGAGGCCCCGTACGTCGCGAGGCCCGGCGTCGGGATCGTGCCCGCGATCGACGCGAGATTGACGACGTAGCCGCGGGACGCCCGCAGATGAGGTAGCGCCTCTCGCGTGACGAGGAACGCACCCCTGACGTTCACCCCGAGCTGGATGTCGAACCGCTTCGTCGACGTGTCGGCGACGGTACCGGCGAAGCCGACCCCGGCCGAGTTGACGAGCACGTCCAGGCCGTCGTGGTGCTCGACGTGAGTGGCGACTGCACGCGCGCAGTCGTCTTCGTCGAGCATGTTCGCGCGCACGGCGAGCGCACCGAGATCGGCGGCCGCGGCGTCGAGGCGTTTCGGCGTGCGCGCCACGAGCGTCAAGGCGTAGCCCTCGTCGCGCAGCATGCGCCCGATCCCGAGGCCGATACCCGACGATCCTCCGGTGACGAGTGCCGAGGGCATGCCCTCGATCCTCCCACACGAACGCCGAAGGCCGCCACTGGATGGCGGCCTTCGGGGGTCAGGAGAGGAGAGGGGGAAGAGTCTCTCCGTCGGTTGCGACCCATGTTCGCGCCCCGGTCGGACGTTCCTTCACCACGCGCGTACACTCGAAGCGTGGCCTCGCCGTCCCTGACATCGCTCGCCCAAGCCGGCGGTTGCGCTGCCAAGTACCCGGCGGCCCGCCTCGAGTCGCTTCTCCGCGGCATCGTTCCCGCCGACGACGCAAACCTGCTCGTCGGGCTGGAGCGATCCGACGATGCAGCCGTGTATCGCCTCGACGACGACCGTGCGCTCGTGTTCACGGTGGACTTCTTCCCGCCCGTCGTCGACGATCCCCGGACGTTCGGTGCAGTCGCTGCCGTGAACGCGCTGAACGACGTGTTCGCGATGGGCGGGACACCCCTGCTTGCGCTCTCCGTGGCCGCGTTCCCCGAGGAGCTTCCGGTCGAGTTCCTCGGCGAGATCCTCGCCGGCGCCGAGGAGGCGGTCAGGGACGCCGGCGCGATCCTGGCAGGTGGGCACACGATCCGCGACACCGAGCCGAAGTACGGCCTTGCAGTCGTCGGCACCGTGCACCCGGACGGGATCTGGACGAAGAGCGGCGCGCAACCGGGTGATGCCGTCCTGCTCACGAAGCCTCTCGGCACGGGTCTGGTGCTGCAGGCGAGGCGAGAGGGCAGAGCGGCCGCCGAGGACGTCGCTGCCGCGGTCGAGGTGATGACCTCGCTCGTGCGCGACGCGGCCGACGCGCTGCGACCGTTCGAGCCGACCGCGGTCACCGACGTCACCGGCTTCGGACTGCTCGGCCATGCGCACGAGGTCGCGGTGCGCAGCGGCGTTCGCGTGCACCTCGACCGAGAGGCGCTGCCGTCGCTACCGGGCGCGGCAGCGCTCGCCGAGGCAGGTGTGCGCACCGGCGGCGACCACCGGAACCGCGACTACGCGGCCGCTTGCGTCGAGAGTGACGGTGATGAGGTTGCCGAGGCGCTCGGGTACGACCCGCAGACAGCCGGCGGGCTCCTCGTCACGGTGCCTGCAGACACGTGCCCGGTCGTCGAGGCCACGTTCGCGGCTCGCGGCCTGCCCCTGTGGCGGATCGGCCGCGTCGTTCAGGGCTCGGGGGTGGCACTGCTCGGGCCTGCGTAGACTCGCGGCGTGCCCGTGCTTCGTCGTCACGACAAAAGGGAGGTTTCGCCTCGGCGGTTCGTGCAGATCTCTGTCGCCGCCACCGCCGCCCTCTTCTTCGTGGTCACGTCCGGAGCCTTCGTCCGGTTGACGGCGTCAGGGTTGGGATGCGACAACTGGCCGCGGTGCGGCGACAAGCCGTTCCCCGAGCAGGGGTCTCACGCGTTCGTCGAGTTCGGTAATCGCATCGTCGCCCTCGTCGGGATCGTGCTCGTTCTCGTCGCGTGGCTCGCCTCGCGGCGCGTCGAGGGGCTCCCGCGCGGTGTGCGCTTGGCGGCCCTCGGGGCCTTCGTCGGCAGCGTCGCCCAGATACCGCTCGGCGGCGTGACGGTCATCCTCGAGCTCCATCCGATCGCGGTGATGTCACATTTCCTGCTGGCGCTCGTCGTGGTCGGGCTCGCCGCTGATGTCAGCGTCGAAGCATGGAGTCACCTCCGGGGGCGCGGAGAGGCCATCGGTCCACGCTGGTGGCGCCTGCTCGCTGTCGTTTGCGTTCCGGCGTGCCTGGCGCTCGTGGTCACCGGCGCCGTGGCGACCGCAGCGGGGCCCCACTCCGGCGGAGAGGACATCCGGCGGCTCGGCATCGCCGTCACGGACGCCGTCTACGTGCACGTCCGTGCGACTGCCGTGTACGGCATCGGCCTTGCGCTCGTCGGCCTCTGGGTCGTCGCGCACCGCCGCACCGTGCCCGGCGTCGCGCGACTCGGGCTGGCGCTGCTCGCCGTCCTCGGGCTGCAGATGCTCCTCGGCGAGATCCAGTACCGCAACGCGTTGCCATGGGGTCTCGTCCTCCTGCACGTGCTGCTCGCCGCCACGATCTGGACACTCACCGTCGTCCTCGTGCACATGCTGTTTCGTCCGCCCGCCCCGTTGCTCGTGGGCTCCAGAGAGCGGCTTGCGCCGACGGGCGGGTCGGTGCACGAGCCCTAGCTGATTGGTCGGCAATTCCGGCACCTGCGACTGGCGGCCGTGACGCGGCGCGCTCGCTCGTCCTTGCGCGTGGGGTCAGACCCGTGGGGTCAGACCCCAGGGGTCTGACCCCACTCCACGGTCGTCAACCGGGCTACTGGCCCTGGGAGCGCAGCGTGCGGCGCGGCGCGGCACTGCACGGCGCGGCCAGTAGGCTTGCAGCGTGACCTCTGAGCTTCGGTACGCCGACCGTCCCCAACTGCGCAACCCGGTGCTGATCGCCGCGTTCAAGGGCTGGAACGACGGGGGCCAGGGCGCGACGCTCGCCGCGGGCTACCTCTCGCGCCTGTGGCAGGCCGAGCGTTTCGCCGACATCGACCCCGAGGGCTTCGTCGACTTCCAGACGGTACGGCCTCACGTCTCGCTCGACGAAGGGCTGACGCGCCGCATCAACTGGCCCGAGAACGCGTTCTTCCACGGGTCGATCCCCGGTACCGACCGCGACGCGATCATTCTGCTCGGCGTCGAGCCCAGCTACCGGTGGCGCACCTTCACGGAGCTCGTCGTCGGTCTTGCCCGGGAGTTCGACGTCGACCTGGTGGTCACGCTCGGTGCGCTGCTCGCCGACGTCCCTCATACGCGTCCCGCCCCGGTGACCGGAGCGGCCACTGACCCGGCGCTCGTCGAAGAGCTCGGGTTGCAGCTCTCACGCTACGAGGGCCCGACCGGCATCGTCGGCGTCCTCCTCGACGCCTGCCGGGGCGCGGGGCTCCGCTCTGTCAGCCTCTGGTCGGCGGTTCCTCACTACGTATCACTCGCACCGAGCCCGCGCGCCGCCCGCGCGCTCTGCGAGCGCCTCGGCGATCTGCTCCGCTGCGAGATCGACGTGACCGAGCTGGCCGAAGCCGAGCGCACGTACGCCGACCAGATCACCGAGGCCGTTTCCGAAGACGAGGAGACGAGCGCCTACGTCGAGGATCTCGAGCAGCGGGCCGACACGATCGATCTCTTCACCGAGGAGTCGCCGCTGCCGTCGGGTGACGCGCTGGCGGCGGAATTGACGCAGTTCCTGAAAGAGCGCGACCGACGCAACGAAGACGACGAGCCTGCGGCCTAGAACTCGTTTCAGAATGAAGCCTTGAGCCGTCGCGCCGTGCTGTGCGGGCACGCTGCTGCGTCCTCGGTCGCCCCAATACGTCTCGTATTGGGGCTCCCTGCGTCCTTGCATCGCACCCGCCCATCCCGCCCCGCCGACGAAGCGTCATTCTGAGACGAGTTCTTAGAGGCTCGAGGTGGGTCCGAAGCACGTCGGGATGGGGATGTGCGCTATTCGTAGCGCAGCGCATCACCGGGCTGGAGGCGACAGGCGCGCCGCAGCGGGAAGTGCAGCACGAGCAGCGCGACGACCACGGTCATCACCAGCGCAACCGCGAGTGGCCATACGGGGAACCTGAGCGCGAAGCTCGTGTGGAACGCGTCGCCGATGAAGTGGAGCACGACGCGACCGAGGGCGTAGCCGACACCGATCCCACCGAACCAGCCGAGCAGCGCCAGCACGAGACCCTCGGCGCGAAACATGCGACGAATCTGCCGTGAGCTCGCCCCCAGGCTCCGCAGGATCGCGATCTCGCGACGCCGCTCGAGCACGTTCGTCGTCAACGCACCGGCGAGGCCGATCATGCCGACGGCGACGAGCGGAAGACCCAGAGCCATGATCACGGCGACGATGGTGCGTGCCTCCTCGCGCTCGGCAGCCCGCTGGACGTGGCGCAGCCCGGTGCCGACGCTGTACCCCCCGGCGGTCAGCGCGTCCACGAGCCGACCGTTCAGCCGCTCGATGGCGGACTCGTCGAGCGAGTCGCCCGTGACCCAGTAGACGCTTGGGTCGCCCCAGCGATTCACCTCGAGCAGCGTGTCTATGGGCGTGAAGAGGCCTTCGCCCTCGTTGACCATCCGGTCGTCGACCCCGATCACCTCGTAGCGCACGAGGCCTGTGCGCCCTTCGACCGTCGTCGTGTCACCGACGTCGAGGCCTGTCTGGGACGCGAGGGCCTTGCCGATCACCGCAACGCGTGCCTTGGCGGATACCTCGGCGTCCGTGAACCAGCGGCCACGCAGCAGCGCGTGATCGTAGATCGTGTCGGCCGGGAGCCCCCACGCCCACGTGTCGATGCCGTCGACGCCGACGTGGCTCTGGACGAAGGGCTGAACCTCGTCGACGCCGTCGACGCGCTGCATCAGCTCGCCGGCTCCCGCGTCGAGCGGCAGCCGGTCTCCCGAGGACGTGATGCCGTAGACCACGATGTCGCCCCCCTCGAGCGCTTCGGTCTGCTCCGAGATCGTGACGAACGTCAGGCTGACGGCACCGAACGCGACGACCGTGCCGACCGCGAAGGCGATCAGCACGGCCGTCGAGACGCTCCGACCCTTGCGGCGCGTGGCGTTCCGCACGCCGAAGCGCGCCAGGCGGGGGAGAAAGCGCGCCCGGGCGACCGCTCGGTCGAGCCGGGCCGTCCCGTAGCGGGCCTCGATGCCCGCCGTCTCGAGCGCCTCGCGCACCGGCACCCGCGCCGCCCGCCACAGCGCCGGGAGGGACGCGAGCGCAGTGACTCCGAGGCCCACGGCCACGCTGAGCCCGATCGCGAGCGGGCTGACCTGCCAGCCGGGGTCGACGCCGAAGAACCGACCACCGAGGTACGCGACGAGCAGGTTCGCGAGGGCGACGCCGACGACCATCCCCGCCAACGTCGCCGCCCCGCCCAGCAGGAGCGCGGTCGTGAGGAACGTCCGGGCGATGGCACGTCCCCGTCCACCGACGGCCTTCATGATCCCGATCTCGCGGGTCTGGTCGCGGACGAGCGTTGTCATCGTCGTGGCGACGAGGACGACCGCGGAGAGCAGCGACACTGCAGCGATCACCCAGAAGAGGGACACCCAGCGGTCGAAGTCCTCCTTTCCGGGCCATTCGTCCGGAGAGCGGAACTCAGCGATGTCGTTGTAGAAGACGGCCGGGTCGATCTCGGCCAGGGCCGCCCGCACCGAGTCGACCGTCGTGGCGAGCACGCTGGGTCGGTGATCGATCAGCTGTGCCTCGATGCGGGTGAAGCCGGCGAACCCGGCCAGCTCGTTGACCGCCGAGCTGGGGACGTAGAGCACCGGGTCGCCGCCTGCGACGGTGCTGCCGAACTCGAGCGTCTGGCCGCGACCGGTGATGAGCACCGGACGCCACGACTCGTCGGCGGCGCGGATCTCGACCGTGTCCCCGGCGGCGGCGCGCATGCTTCCCGTGCGGTCGTTCTGGGTCTCGGTCAGCGCCTCGAGCTTCGCCGTGTCCGCACGCGGCGCGTCGCCCGCCGTGACGGAGACGACGTTGACTTGCTGGTCGGCGAAGTCGGCGACACCGACCACCCACACCCGTCGGAGCCGATCGCCGATCCTCAGGTCCGTCCAGAATGTCGCCCGGCCGTCGAGGCCGGCGATGTTCGGGAGCGAGCGCAGACGTTCGAGCTCAGAGTCGCTGATCCCGATTCCACCTGGCTTGAGCAGTACCTCGTGGGCGCGGTCGGTCGCGACCCGGTCGGCGATCGCAGAGTCGATCAGCGATGGCGTCGCGAACAGCCAGAGCCCCGCGATCGCCGCGGCGAGGGTGGCGACGCTGAGCACCGCGCGTGCCCGCCGGCGAGTGAGCTCGCGCCACGAGCGACGGGTGAGTGCCGAGCTCATGGGCCCGTTTCGACGATGCCGTCTCGGATCTCGACGACGCGGTCGGCCCGGGCGCTCAGGGCTCTGTCGTGCGTCACGAACACGACCGTCGTCCCGGCCTGCCGGACGCGCTCGATCACCGCGAGCGTCTCGGCTGCCGTCGCCGTGTCGAGGTTGCCGGTCGGCTCGTCCGCAATGAGGAGGGCGGGGTCGCAGGCGAGTGCCCGCGCGACCGCAGTCCGCTGCTGCTCGCCGCCCGAGAGCTCACTCGGGAATCGGTCGGCTTTGTCGTCGAGCCCCACGAGCGCCAGACGCTCGCGGGCGTGTTCGGTGCGCTCCGCGACGCGCCCGCGACCGGCGAAGTCGAGCGGCAGCATCACGTTCTCCAGTGCCGTCAACGTCGGCAGGAGCTGGAAGAACTGGAACACGATGCCCACGGTCTCACCACGCCAGCTGGCCAGCTCGTTCTCGCTCATCTCCCCCAGGTCGCGCCCGGTGACCGTGACGTCGCCCTTCGTCGCGCGGTCGATGCCGGTTATCACGTTGAGGATCGTCGACTTGCCGCTGCCGCTGGGGCCGACGATCGCGAGCATCTCGCCCGGCTGGACCGCCAGGTCGACGCCGCGCAGCGCGGGGAACTCGACCTTGCCGGCCCGGTAGACCTTCCATACGTCGGTGAGGCGGACGAGCGGAGCCGCGGACGCAACAGAGTTGCCCAACCCGGGCTCGCCGACCACGCGCATCTCGAGGCTCATGTGTCCTCCTCTCCCGGCCATGGTCGCACCGGTGACGGCGTCGATCATCGGTGGTTCCGCGTACCCGCGCTCCGCGGTCACGCGGATCGGAGCGGACACGAAGACGACTGGCTCGTGGCGGGAGGATCAACCCGTCGCCGTCTCCGGCGCGGCGACAGTTCCTGGGTGCGACTCGAGATGTGCGAGCCGGTCGTCCGCAGGGCAGGCAACTCCCGATCGCGGTCTAGATCGAGCTCTCCCCGCGCGGCAGTGCCGCCTCGGCTTCGGGCTCTGCGGGCCGCCGCGGTTGCTCACCGCGGCCCGCCGGCCCTTCGCCGTCCGTACTCGGGGTCGAAGGGGGCTCCTGCGCAGCGGCGGCAGCCGCACCGTCGGCCGATGACGCGGCCGTCGATGTTCCCTGATCGGTTGGCTGCGCCCCCTTGCGCCTCTTGCGACGACGACGCGATTTCCGCGTCGGCACCTTCGGGGCCGGCAGATCGTCGGCGAGCGCCCCTGCGACCTGCGTGATCTCGCCGAGCTCCTCGCGCGCCCGCTCGAGCGCGGCGTTGGCGCGAGGCGTGTAACCCTCCGACGAGGCCAGAAGCGCCGCGGCGACCTGATGCGGCAGCGCCTTCGCGATCGTCACGAGCTGGCGCACGTTCTCCTCGTGCCGGTATCCGCGTGAGTTGGCGACCGCGCCCAGGACGCGCTTCGCCTCGGGAAACTCCTGACTCGCCTTGCGATCGAGCACCTTGCGGACGGAACGGGCCAGCTTCCAGGTCCAGCGAGCAAGGATCTGCTCCGGGGCGTTTGCCTTGCCGTCGCCGATCGCTCGGAGCAGGATGCGGGCCCCGGCCGCCCGGTCCTTGTCCCACGGCGGCGCCTGCGTCACGAGGGTCACGAGGTCGTCGAAGTCCGCGCGCTCGACGGGCGCCCCGACACGGTCGGCGAGCGCAGTCATGCGCAGTCGACGGTTCGGGTTCTCGGCCGCGCATGTGGAGAGGAACGTCTCCAGCGCTCCCTTGCCAGCCCGGCCCTCCGCGAACTTCCGTGCGAACTCGGCCCGCTGGTCGAACCGGATCTGGCGCCCGGCGATCGTCGCCCAGAACCGCTGCTCGTCGTCGTCCAGGAACTTCGGGTCGATGCGCTGCCACTCCCGCTGAATGACCGTGAGGCGCCGTCGCACGTCCGGCGTGACCGGGACCAGCCAGGGCGCGGGAGAGAGGCGCCGGCGCGACCGTCGTGACGACCGACGCCGCGGGGCCGGCGTCACTCGGGCGCCCTCTCGATAGAAGTCCGAGTCGAGCAACGAGTGCAGCGAGATCACGCGCTCGTTGTGCGTCGCTCCCTTGGGCACGAAGTCGACGACGATCCCAGCCTCCTTGCGCGCGTGGGTGCGCATGATCCGCCCGATCCGCTGCTGGTAGACGCGGCGCGACGCGGTCGGTGCAAGGTGCATGCACACCGTCGCACGCGGCGAGTTCCAACCTTCCGCCAGCAGCTGCGCGTTGACGAGGACGTTGATCTCGCCGCGCTCGTAGGCGGCGAGCGTCTCGGCGAGCTCGCGCGGTGGAGTACGACCCGACACCGCCGTCGCCTTCAGACCGGCGGCGCGGAACTCCTGAGCCAGGTGGTAGGCGTGCTCGACGCCGGCGGCGTAGACGATGCCCGGGGTCGAGCCGAACCGGTCGCGGTACAGGCTCGCCGCTGCCTGGTTCAGGGCCTGGTGATCGAGGGCATCGGCCAGGGCGCGCTCCTCGAAGTCGCCGCCGACGATGGGGACGGAGTTGACCGCGGCAACGGGGGGGACCCGCAGGCAGCGGAGCGGGGCGATCAGCCCGCGACGGGCGGCGTCGGCGAGCGGCAGATCGTCCACGGAGGCGGGAAAGACGTCGGACACCTGCTTGGCGATCAGCTGCTCGGTGGCGGTCATGCCGATGAACAGCGGCTCCGGGAACGACCGGATCGCAGCCGACGTCTTCTCCCCGAGCGCCGTGTGGGCCTCGTCGCAGATCACGAGCTGGTACGCCTCGCGCGACAGCTCGTTGCTGTGGCGTGCGAACCAGGCATAGGTCTGGATCGTGATCGGATCGTCCCGCAGCGGCTCCTTGCCGGTCTCGATCGCCGGCACGAGCCGGTCGCCGTAGCCCTCCGTGGTCAGGTCCCGGCGGAACTGGTCGACGAGTAGCCGCCGGTGCGTGAGGATGAGCACACCGAGGCGCGCGGCACCTTCGACGAAGCCGGCCGCGGCGATCGTCTTGCCCGACGCGGTCGGGTGGCGGAAGCGGTACCGGCGCACGGCGCCGGGGTCCGGCTGTTCGTCGGTCGGCTCCTCGTCCTCGACGAACTCCGCGTCGAGGTCGTCCTCGTCGTCGATCTCCTGCTCGCCGTCCTCTGCCTCGACGACCGCGTGACCGTTGCCGTTCTCCTCGGCCTCGCGCTGCGTCGCTGCGATCAGCTCTGTGAGCATGCCGGCGAGCGCGTCGATCTGGTGGCGCCGCAGGCCCGTCCCGGACGCGGTCTTCGGCGCTTCTGCAGCGAGCACACGCTCGAGCCCGAGCATCAGTCCGTACCGGACTCTCCACGCCGCGGAAGGCGACCGTCGGCCCTCGTCCATCTCGACCTGCGCATCGTCCAGCGCGGCCCGCCGTGCGGTCCCGGGGGCGAGGGCAGAATCGGCGTCCTCGCCCGAGTGCAGGAACGGATCGCCGGCCCACGCCGCGGCCTGCGTGGCCGCCGCGGCGAGAGCCTCGGCGGACGCCGTTGTGGTTTGCGTCTGGAGTATCGCTTCCTGCATAGGCGCAGCACATGTCTCGTGCCGCATAGCCGAAGGAGTCAGCTCTGCTCGCCCGCGCTCCGTGAGGCGTCGAGCGGAACTGCTTCTCGAAGCGTAGCGCACCCGTTCCGCGGGTGCCAGACGATCAGCCGGCCGACGCTCCGAGCTCGGCGAGCGGCCGTCCAACGACACGCTGGGAAACGCCTGCCTGATCGAGGTACCTCGTGATCCCGCCTCGGAAGAAAGGGAAGCCTGCGCCGAGGATCAGGCACGCGTCGATCTCGGCGGCCGAGCCGACGACACGTTCCTCCAGGAGGTGGCGCGACTCGTCGGCGAACGCCTCGAGCAGCTCCTCGTGGATCTCGCCCACCGTCTTTCGGGCATCGCCCGTGCGGACGACGTCCATCTCGCCCGCGGCGAGGTTGGCGAGCGTCGGCGACAGCGGGAACCGATCCGGGAACGCGGCATGAAGTGTGTGACGCACGTGATTCGCGACCTTGGGGCCGACCATCGCGAGCAGCGCCGAGGGCGCCATCGGCAATCCGAGCCGCAGCGCGGCCTCGTCCGTCTCCTCGAACGTGTTGCCGTTCTCGACCGCCGCAAAGAGCACAGAGGATTGCCGCGTGAGCAGACGGTTGACGACGAACCCCGGGGCATCCGCGACGAGCATCCCCCGCTTTCGGAGCTTGAGCACGACGTCCCAGGCCGTCGCCACCGACACGTCGTCGGTCGACGGCGTTCGTACGATCTCCACGAGCGGCAGCACCGCGACCGGGTTGAAGAAGTGGAGGCCGACAACGCGCTCGGGGTGGGCGAGCTCCGCCGCCATCTCCGCGACCGACAGCGACGACGTGTTCGTGGCCAGGATGCACTCGGGCGCGACGACCGACTCCAGCGCCGCGAAGACCTGCTTCTTCGCGGGCATCTCCTCGAACACGGCCTCGAGCACGAGATCACAGCCGGCGTACGTGTCCATGTCTGCGCCGCCCGAGACGAGCGAGCCGAGGAAGCGGGCCTTGCTCTCGGCCAACCGTCCCTTCGCGGCGAGAGACTCCAGGTCGCCGCGGACGCTGACCACGGCCTGCTCGACGCGGTCGGCGTCGACGTCGGTGAGGACGACGGGGACCTCCAGCCGGCGCAGGAACAGGGTTGCCAGCTGGGTCGCCATCAGCCCGGCCCCGACGAGTCCAACCCGCCGTATCGGCCGCGGCTTGGCGTCGGGGACGCCGATGCCGCGCTTCGCACGCCGCTCGACGACGTCGAACGCGTAGATCGAGGCCTGCGCCTCCGGCCCGGGCAGCAGATCCGCCAGCGCGTCCTCCTCGGCCCGGTACCCCTCCTCGACGGTCCAGGTCGCAGCGCCCTCGATCAGGTCGAGCGCGCGGTAGGGAGCGGGAGCGGCTCCGTGCACCTGGTCGTCGACCCGAGCACGTGCCCGCGCGCACACCTCTGCGGCATCGGAGAGGTCGGCGTCGAGAGCGCGCTTGCCGACTCCGTCCTCGACCCGCCGCACCAGCAGCTCGAGGGACTCGTCGAGGAACTCGACGGGGTCGAGCACTGCGTCGACGATGCCGAGCTCGAGTGCCTGCGGCGCGGTGAGCATCCGGTTCTGGCGAAGAGGGTTCTCCACGATCATGCGCACCGCTGCCTCGGCTCCGATCAGCCGGGGTGTGAGCTGCGTCCCACCCCACCCCGGGATCAGCCCGAGGAAGACCTCGGGAAACGCGATGTGACGCGTCGCCGATGCGAGCGTGCGCTCGTCGCAGTGGAGCGCGATCTCGACACCGCCGCCGAGGGCGGCTCCGTTGACCGCCGCCAGTGTCCGGTAGGGCAGCGCGCGAAGGCGTGCGAAGAGGTCGTGCCCGGCTCGGCCGCCGAGCCGGGCGAGCTCCGGTGTGATCTGTGGGAACGCCGTGATGTCGGCGCCGGCCGCGAAGACGAGCGGCTTGCCCGTGAGCACGGCGCCGCTCCACTCCTCGCCCTCGAGCCGCTCCAGCGCGCGATCGAGCGACTCGAGCGCCTCTCGGCCGAACGTGTTCGGTTTGCGCCAGTCGGCGCCGTTGTCGATCGTCACGAGCGCGACACGTCCAACGCGGGTGCCCACCTCCTGCACGTGAAAACCGGTGACGGGGTCGCTCACGCCTACCGCCTAGCCATGACGCAGGTTCTCCCAGAGGACGGCGGCACCCATGCCCATGCCGATGCAGAGAGCAGTGATCCCGTACCGGGCGTCGGGGCGGCGCTCGAGCCCGTAGGCGAGCTGGGCCATCAGTCGTACGCCGGTCGCAGCGAGTGGATGCCCACACGCGATTGCGCCGCCGTACGGGTTCAGGCGCTCGTCGCTGGGGTCGACCCCCATCGCGTCGCACCAGGAGAGAACCTGCACGGCGAACGGCTCGTTCAGCTCGAAGAGCCCGACGTCGTCGAGCGTGATCCCGGCCTGGGCGAGCACGCGCTCCGTGGCTGGGATCGGGCCGAGCCCCATCAGGTGCGGCTCGACGCCGGCGAAGGCAAACGCGACGAGCCGCATCGTGGGGTCGAGCCCCAACTCGACAGCCGTGTCCTCTGCCGCCAGCAGGCACGCGGTGGCGCCGTCCGTGAGGCCGGCCGCGTTCCCTGCGGTGACGCGTCCCCCCGCCCGGAACGGCGTTCGCAACCCCTGGAGGCCGTCAACGGTCGTGTCCGGCCGAAGGAACTGGTCGCGATCGGCGACCGCCCAGCCCTCGTCGGTGAACACGCTCATGGGGACGACGGTGTGCGCGTAGACACCGTCCGTGTCGGCCCATGCGGCGGCGGCCCTCTGCTGCGAGGCGACGGCGAAGCGATCGGCGTCCTCCTTCGTGAGCTGCGGCAGCTCGTCGTGGAGGTTCTCGGCGGTCTGTCCCATCACGGCGGCGCTCTCGTCGATCAGCCGCTCGGCGATGAAGCGGGGATTGAAGTCGACCTCCTCCCCCATCGGGTGGTGTCCCATGTGCTCGACACCTCCCGCGATCACCAGGTCGGCAGCGCCCATCGCGATCTCGCCGGCCGCGCACGTGACCGCCGTCAAGGCACCGGCGCACATCCGGTCCACCGCGAAGCCCGGCACGCCGTGCGGCAGCCCGGCGAGCAGCGCCACGTCGCGCCCCAACGTGAGGCCCTGATCTCCGACCTGAGCTGTGGCCGCGAGCACGACGTCGCCGACGCGCTCGGGTGGGGCACCGGTGCGTCGCAGCACCTCGCGGACGGTCTTGACGGCCATGTCGTCCGCCCGTGTCTTCCAGAACCACCCGCCCGCGCCGGCCTTGCCGAACGCCGTGCGGACACCGTCCACGTAGACGACCTCGCGGAGAGCGCGTGTCACCACGCGAGAATAGCCATTGACTGACCGGTCGATCAATCGGCGTCGACCGCGGTTCGAGCCGAGACGACCCGCCTATTGCTGGCCGGCGGCGAGCTCTCGCGAACGATCCATTGCGGCCTGGATGGCGTTGAGGAACGCCGCGCGCACGCCGGCCCTCTCCAGCTCGCGGATCGCCGCGATGGTCGTGCCACCGGGCGACGTCACCATCTCCCGCAGCTCGACCGGGTGCATCTTCTCGTCCCGCAGCTGCTTCGCGGTGCCCAGCATCGTCTGCACGACGAGCTGGGTGGAGATCTCGCGCGAGAGCCCGAGCAGGATTCCCGCCTCGATCATCGCCTCCGCGAGCAGCGCGAAGTAGGCGGGCCCTGAGCCGGACACGGCCGTCACCGCGTCCATGGCGCTCTCCGGCACGCGCACGACAGCGCCCAGGTGCGCGAGCGCCTCCTCGGCGAGCGTTACGTGCGCGTCGTCCGCGTGAGCGCCGGCGCACAGTCCGGCGATGCCCTCGTGCACCGTCGACGGTGTGTTGGGCATGGCGCGGGCGACGGGAACGCGTGGCGACAGATGCCGTTCGATGGCCGTGGTCGGGATCGCCGCTGCTACCGAGAGAACCGTCTGCTCGTCCGAGATCACAGGCCCGACTTCGCCGAGCAGGGCATCGATGTCCTGTGGCTTCACGGCGAGCACGACGAGTGCCGCACCGCGCACCGCGTCGGCGTTCGACAACGTCGTCTCGATTCCGTGGCGTTCGGCGAGTGCGGCGATGCGCTCGTCACGTCGACCGGAGGCGACGATCTCCTCGGGTGTGCGCCAGCCGGACGACAGCAGGCCGGAGATCAGGGCCTCCCCGATCTTGCCGGCGCCGAGCACCGCGATCCTGCGTCGATCGACCGTCATCGCACGCGCAGTCTAGACGAGCATCCCCACCGGATCGTCTCTGCCGGGGCACGAGCCGGCCGCCGCGGAGCGGGATCGGCCCAGACGCTCCAGGTCGTGCAGCCGGAGCCACGAGATCGTGGGACGAGTCATCTGGACGTCGAGCTCAGGCGGCGCGTCGCGCGCGCAGGCGAGTGGCCCGACCGCGGTCGGCGTCTGCCCCGGGGACGAGGCCCTTCCCCCAGCCGAGCATGAGGAAGTCGCCCGCAAGGCCCTGCCACGCCCCGTACGGGGCGAGCAGATCAGCGGTCTCCGCCGCCTCGGGCCAGCGACCCCAGAGGGCGGCCGCGAGCTTCAGCAAGCCGAGGTCGCCGACGAGCCCGCGATCGAAGCGGCCGAGGCCTTCGCCGGCGATCACGCCGAGCGACCATGGGCCGATCCCCGGCTCACGAAGCAGTCGTGTGTCGACCGCCTCGGGTGGGAGATCGCGGAGCCGCTCGAGGTCCAAGGTGCGAGCCACGCGGTGCAGGCTCGTGGCCCGCTGCTGGGCGAGCCCGCAGCGGCGGAGCTCGAGCGGTGAGAGTCGGCGGAGGGCCTCTCTCGTCGCGACACGCGCGCCGAGCGACCGCAGGACGGCTCGCTCGATCGCCCGCGCCCGGCGGGACTCGATCAGTTGCCCGCAGAAGGCGCGCAGCGTTGCGTGCGAGACGGTTGCGGTGCGGAGCGGCCGGTAGCCCATCAGGGCGCGCGCCGACGGGCCGAGCAGCGGGTCTCGATTGAACAGCCGGTGGAACTCGGCCGTGTCGTCGTCGAGCGCGAGCATGAAACGGGCGCACTCGAGCGCTTCCTCGTCGGGCGCCCGGACGACGACTCGACCGTCCGGGCGCTGCCAGGCGGATGCGTCTCCGTTGACGACAGGTGCCTGCCAGTGGGCTCTCTTCGCGACGAGCGTCAGCCGGTACGGCCCCCGCGGCGTGACGACGTCCTCGAGCACGCACCGAGACTAGATGGTTGATCGGTAATTGGGGTGCCCGTCGAGGACGGGTGTGACCAAGCAGCGTGGTGCGATCGGTCGTGGCGCGTACCTGCTGGTACGTGTCACGGTCGAGCGTGCCGCGATGCGCCGCGTCACGGCCGCCAGTCGCGAGTGCCGGAATTGCCGATCAACCATCTAGACGACCGACACCACGGTCTCGTGTGTCCTGCGACCGTCGCCTTCGACGGGTACCGTCGGCCCGTGCGGCTCGTCGACGCCGTTTCGCTCCGCTCGCGAAAGCGCAAGATCCTCCTGCTCGTCGACGAGCTTCGACCGACCTCGGAGACGACCGTGCTCGACGTGGGCGTCGACGAAGTCGGCTTCGGCGGCGAGGGCGGCGAGGCAGGCTGTGGCACGCACAACGCCTTCGAGGAGCTCTATCCGTGGCCGGAGCGGATCACGGCGCTCGGGTTGCACGACGGCGCCGGCTTCCGCGCCGCCTACCCGGCGATTCCCTATGTCCAGGGCGACGGCTGCTCGCTCCCGTTCGAGGACGGCGCGTTCGACATCGTCCACTCGAACGCGGTGATCGAGCACGTCGGCGACCGTGGCCGGCAACGGCTGTTCGTCGAGGAGGCGCTGCGGGTGGGGCGGCGGGTCTTCGTGACCACCCCGAACCGGCGCTTCCCGGTCGAGCTGCACACACGTCTGCCCTTCGTGCACTGGCTGCCCGAACGTCTCGCCCACCGCGCCTACGACCTCGCCGGCAAGGGCTGGGCGAAGGAGAACCACCTGCTCACCGCCGCAGAGCTCCGAGCCCTGTTCCCGGCGCCCGTCCGCATCGTCAACCTCGGTCTCACACTGGTGGCCATCGCATGATCCGCCGGCTGCCCTGGCTCGCGCTGCTCGTCCTCACCGTCGGGCTGGCGCTGCACAACCTCGTGATGGCACTGCTCTTCGATGTGGGGCTCCGGGGAGCCGCGCTCGACGTCGCAGCGGCGTGGAAGGACGCGCTGCTCCTGCTCGCGGTCGCGGCTGCGCTGTGGGGCGCGCGCCGCATTCCCCTCGACCACTGGGCGGATCGTCTGGCGCTCGGCTACGCGGCACTTGTCGTCCTCTACTGGCTCATCCCGCAGTCGTGGCTCGGAGGAGACGCAACGGCTCGGGGTGAGCTCTACGCGCTGCGGCACCACCTCCTCCCGGTGGGCGCATACCTGCTCGGCCGGCTGCTGGCGCTTTCCGCACCCCGTTGGCGGCGGATCGGAGTGCTCCTCGTGGTCGTCGCCGTGGGCGTCGCGACCTGGGGCCTCGTCGACGCCTACGCGGTGCCGCTGCAGTGGTGGCGCGACTCCGGTGTCCCCGGCTGGTACGGAGAGCAGCTCGGTCTTGCCTACGAATGCCTGTCCGGGCTCCCGGAGAACTGGATCTTCAACACCGGCGACGAGACCAACCCGCTGCGGCGACTCGTGTCCACGTTCACCAGCCCGCTGGCGAGCGGGTACCTGCTCGTCGTCTCGCTCCTCTATCTCGCCGCGCGGCGTCGCCCGAGCGCACTCGTGGTCGCGGCCGGAGCCGTGGCGTACGCGGGTCTTCTCTGGACGCACACCCGGTCGGCGCTCGTCGCGCTCGTGGTCGGGCTCGTGGTGCTCGCCGCCGCACAGCGCCGCCGCGCCCCGGCGTTGCTCGCTGCCGGCACCGTCGTCACCGCCGCCCTCTTCCTCGTCGCGTACCCGTCGATCGGCCCGTCGACGTCGTACACCGCGACCGAGCTCGCCTGCCTGCGGGCCAACGCGGCCGTCGAAGGAGGCACCGACGGCGCGCTCTCGGGGGGTGAGGCGTCGACCGAGAGCCACCTGGAGGCCCTGCGGGACGGGATCGAGACGGTGCTCCGTCACCCCTGGGGCTACGGGCTCGGCAACGCGGGCGTGTCGGCAAAACGAACGGGCACAGAGATCAAGGCCGGGGAGTCGACGTACACCGAGCTCGGGGTCGACACCGGGCTCGCGGGCGCGTTGCTCTTCGTCGCGTGGCTCGCCGCGCTCATCGCCGTCCTGTGGCGGCGGTCGAGCTGGCTCGCCGCGTCGGTCTCCGCCGTCGCGGTGATCGGCGTGCAGACCGACGTGATCGGCGTGCACTGGATCGCGGTCGTCGTCTTCGCCCTCGCCGGGGCTGCGCTCACCCGGCCGGAGACGGGCTCGGCGGCGGCAGCCTGAAGCCACCCGCCTCCTCCAGCGCGCGGATGCGTGCCTCGAGCGGCGGATGGGTCTGGAAGAGACCTGCGAGGAAGCCGCCCGGGCCCCGAACGGCGCGCGTGGGGCTCTCGATGAACAGGTGCGCAGTGGCGCGGTCGGCGTACGCGACCTCGGTGGGGTCGAGCTGGAGCCGCCGCAGGGCGAGCGCCATCGCCTCGGGATCGTTGAGGATCGCGCCCGCGCTCGCATCGGCGAGGAACTCGCGACGGCGGCTGAGCGCCAGCTGCAGCAGCATCCCGGCGAGCGGCGCGAGCAGCAGGGCGACGACCGCCGAGACGATCTGCAACGGGTTGCGGTTCTGCCCGCGGCCTCCGAAGAAAGCCATGCGGAAGGCGATGTCGCTGATCATCGCCACGACCCCGACGAGGACAGCGGCGAGCGTCATCAAGCGCACGTCGCGGTTTCGGATGTGCGAGATCTCGTGGGCCAGCACCGCCTCGAGCTCGCGCGGCGGCATCAGCCGCCGGAGCCCACTCGTGACGCCCACGTAGACCGACGACGGGCGTACGCCGGCCGCGAACGCATTCGGGGCGGGATCTTCGACCAGGTAGACAGGTGGCGTCGCGGGCAGCCCCGCTGCGATCGACACGTTCTCCACCAGCCGGTACAGGTCGGGGTCGTCCCGCTTCTCCAGCGGACGCGCGTGCGTGAGCCCGCCGACCATGCGGCCGGCGTTCCACCAGGCGAAGATGGCGTAGGCGACTCCGCCGCCGAGCAGGAACACGGCGGGGGCTCGCCCCAGGAACGACGCCGACGCCGCTGCGACCACGATCACGAGGACGAGGAACGCGACGACGACGTACGCCGTGCGCAGCCTGTTCGCGCGGATCTGCTGCTGCAGCGTCACGGCCGTCGGGCGGCTACGGCAAGTCGACGGCGACGACGTCGCGCTCGTCGTCACCCGCAGCGAAGAACTCCCGTGCGCGGAAGCCGAAGGAGCGCGCAACGACGAGTGACGGGAACGTTTGGATGGACGTGTTGTAGGCGAGGACGGTCGCGTTGTAGTAGCGCCGGGCCGCGGCGATCTTGTCCTCCGTGTCCGTGAGCTCCGATTGGAGCTCGGAGAAGTTCTGCGACGCCTGCAGCTCCGGGTAGGCCTCGGCGACGGCCAGGAGGCGGCCGAGCGCCTGGCCGAGGACCGCGTCCGCGGGACCTGCGTCGGCCGGCGTCGCCGCTCGCATGACCGCCGCGCGCGCTTCGGTCACTTCCTCGAAGACGCCGCGCTCGTGTGCGGCGTAGCCCTTCACGGCCTCGACGAGGTTGGGGATCAGGTCGTTCCGACGCTTGAGCTGCACGTCGATGTTCGCCCATCCCGTGTCGACCTCGTTCCGGAGACGCACGAGCCGGTTGAAGAGGAAGACGGCGACGAGCAGCAGCGCAACGACGATGCCGACAACGATCAGCGCCCACATCACGCTGTCAGTCTCGCACGTCGGTCGCTGCCGCGGTCGGGCCCGGATGGGGGCACGCGCAGGTCGGTGCTCTCCCATTGGCAATGGCGATCGATCCGCGCGTCTGCATCGGTCACGTCCACCTCGAGGTCTCGCAGATTTCGCGCACGCTCTCGTGTTCTGGAGCGGCGTGCTCGGCTTCGAGGTGAAGCAGCAAGGGAACGGAGCGGCGTTCCTAGCCGCAGGGCGAACTCATGGCTCGAGCCCCTTTGGGTGGCCGAGGCTGGAGAGTCCGGCGATGTCTCGGCGGAAGAAGAGCGAGGTTGTCCAATCGGTGACGACTCGGAGCTTGCGGCTGACGAGCGGCAGCGCGTAGAGGTGGTAGGTGCGGGCGACGAACCATGCAGGGAAGCCCGAGAGCTTGATGCCGAGCACATCCGCAATGCCCTTGTAGCGCCCGAGTGTGGCGACCTGCCCGAGCATTCGGTACCCGTACGGTCGTGGCTCCCCGACGAGGTTCTTTGCCAGCCGCCGAGCCTGCCGTAGCGCGTGCTGGCAGGTGGGAGGATCGGTCTGGCCAGTGTGTGCGTTGGGCACGGCGGCGCAGTCACCGAGCGCCCATACCTCGTCCAGGCCCTCGACTCTGAGTGTCGGATCGACACGCACGCGGCCGCGTTCGTCCAACGGGAGCCCGAGCTCGCTGAGCAACGGCGAGGCCTTGACTCCCGCCGCCCACACGAGCGTGCGTGCCGGCACGGTTGCTCCGCTGGCGAGGACGACCGTCTCCCCGTCATAGGAGGCAAGCGAGTCGCTGACGCTGATCTCGACCCCGCGTCGTCGGAGCTGCCGGGCGGCGTAGTTTCCGAGGCGCGACGGGACGTCGCTGAGGATCGTCGGTGAAGCATCGACGAGCACCCAGCGTTGCCTGGCTCCTCGTAGAGACGGGTAGTAGCGAAGGGCGGCGTGGGCGAGGTCGTTGAGCTCCCCCAGCGCCTCGACGCCTGCGTAACCCGCCCCGATGAACACGAAGCCGAGCTCGGACGCCGGGCCGCCCGCGGCGGCAGCATCGAGCCGCTCCAGCACGTGGTTGCGCAACGCGATCGCGTCAGCCAAGTCCTTGAAGCCCCGCCCGTGCTCGACCAAGCCTGGTACCGGGAAGACCTTGTTCACGGCGCCCAACGCCACCACGAGCCGCTGGTACGAGATCATGGTCGGCCCCGCGATCGTCTCAGCCGAAACCATGCGCGCACCCGTGTCGATCGCCGTGGCGTGCCCGAGGACGAGATCGGCATGCGGGCACATCTGGCGAAGCGGCACCACAACGTGTCGCGGCTCGATCGTGCCCGATGCAGCCTCGGCCAGTAGCGGCGTGTACAGCATCGAGTTCTGCGGAGAAACGATCGTCGCCCCTCTCCTACCCAGCAGGCGCGCCACGTACGCCCCGGCAAACCCGCCACCGAGCACAAGCGTCCCGCCTGCTGCCGCGCGTTCTTTCACACCTACCCCGCTGTTGCCTGGCCCGCGCCTCCGCATGACGCGACTCCGACTCTCAGCATGACGCCCCCGCGCCGTCGGCGCCGCCGCTGTCGTGCGTTAGCCTGCCTCGATGGGCACCGTCGACCCTGGTGGCGGTTCGATCGACCCGCGGGTGGATATCGGTCATGTGCATTTGAAGGTGGCTGATCTCGACCGGGCACTCGGCTTCTACTGCGGTGTGTTGGGTTTCAAGTTGGTGGCGCGGATGGGTGAGCAGGCTGCCTTCATCTCCGCCGGCGGCTACCACCACCACATCGGCCTCAACACGTGGGAGTCACGCGGCGGCTCGCCACCACCGCCCGGCTCGACAGGGCTGTTCCATACCGCGATCCGTTACCCGACCCGTGCTGCACTCGCGGATGCGCTGCGGCGGCTGGCCGCCGCGGGGATCCGGTTGGACGGCGCCTCCGACCACGGAGTCAGCGAAGCCCTGTATCTGCGAGATCCGGATCAGAACGGGGTGGAGTTGTACTGCGACCGTCCGCGCGGGCAGTGGCCACGCGGCGACGATGGGGAACTGGTGATGTTCACGGCGCCGTTGGATCTCGATTCGCTGCTAGCCGAACCAGAGCCGCAACCCGAGCCCGAACGCGCCGCGTAAACGCGCGTCCCGCGCGGCACTCGCGCGCGGACGCTGTGGCGAGATGCCCCGCTCGGACGACCGCTCCCTGACGATGGTGAACGCCCCGCTCGACCTCGACGCGCTGCTCGCCGAGGCCGCCGTCGGGTGAATCCCGGCGACCCGTACCATTGGCACGTGACCTCCGCCAGCACCCGCCGGCTACTCACCCTCGTGTTGCTCGCCGTGGCGACCGTGCTCTGTCTTGCCCTCGTCGCGGTGCGGATCGAGAGAACCGGGACGCTGGAGTACCGGTTCCTCGTCTGGAACCTCTTTCTCGCGTGGCTCCCGTTCGCGTTCGCGCTGCTCCTCTACGACGGCTACCGGCGCGGGCGAGGTCGTGCGTACGTGCTTGCGTGGGGGACGCTGTGGCTGCTCTTCCTGCCCAACGCCCCGTACATCCTCACCGACGTCGTCCACCTGCGCGACGAGGGAGCAGCGCCGCTCTGGTACGACGCGGCGACCGTCGTGGCCTTCGCCGGCACGGGACTCGTGCTCGGCCTCGGCTCGTTGTTCCTCGTGCAGGCGGTGGTGACCGCCGCCCGCGGAGCAGTCGCAGGCTGGGCAGCGAGCTTCGCGGCACTCGCGCTGGCGAGCGTCGGGGTGTACCTGGGGCGTTTCGTCGGTGTCAACAGCTGGGATGCGCTGGCCGACCCCGGTCGGGTGCTCTCGCCGTTCGTGGACCGGCTCGACGACCCGCTCGGCGCCGTTCGCTTCGCTGCAGTGACCGCCGTGCTGACCGGGTTCCTCACCGTCGCCTACGCCCTCGTCTACACGATCGCCGAGCCCGGCCTCGAGCTCGACGCGCGGCGGCGAGACCGCTAGATGGCCAAGGGGTACGCCGAAGGCCCGGCGGCGGAAGAGGCCGAGCGGAGGCGCGAGGAGCTCGCAGAGGGGAGAGCGCCCGAAACCCGCACAGAGAGAAGGCTCGCCGTGTACGGAGCGACACCCGACGACCCCGATCGCCACTTCCTCGGCTGGGCCGACGAGGTGGACGCCGACGAGCTGTTCGCGACCGGTGCTGCCTGGGGGATACAGGTCGTGCGCCGCGGCTGAGCTCGCGAGCTGCGCACATCTGCTGACGAAGATCCGGGTTCGGCCCGATGCGACAGCGCTGCGACCGAGCGATCCTGGAGGCGTAGGAAAGGAGGGAGGTCATGACCACGCTCGTCAGGTGGTCGCCCTTCCAGGATCTCGACGTGATCGAGCGGCGGATGCGTCGGCTGCTCGAAGACGTCGGTGTGGCGCCGGAGCCGCTTCCGGCCGCTGATCTCTACGAGACCCCGAGCGAGGTCGTCGTCTCCATCGACGTCCCGGGCTTCGAGGAGAAGGAGCTCGAGATCGAGGTCTCGGACCACACGCTCGTCGTCAAGGGCGAGCGGATGGAGGAGAAGGAGCAGAAGGACAAGATGTTCCATCTCCACGAGCGGCTCGAGAAGCACTTCGAGCGCCGCTTCACGATGCCGTCGGAGACCGACCTCGAGCACGTGAAGGCGGTCTTCGGCAAGGGCGTGCTCGAAGTGCACGTCCCCAAGATCGAGCAGGCGAAGCCACGCACGATCGAGATCACGAAGGCGTAGCGACCGAGCCTCGGGGCGTCCCTACGGGCGCCCCGAGGCAGTGCGTCCGATCCTCCCGTGAAGCTTGCGTGAGAACACGTCGGGGAATCGGTGACATGTCACGTGCGGAATCGCTAGGCTGAGGGGGATGGGGAAGCGAGTCGAGCATCTCGACCGCGTAATCATCCGGTTCGCCGGTGACTCCGGTGACGGGATGCAACTCACCGGCGACCGGTTCACGAGCGAGACGGCGCTCCTCGGCAACGATCTCGCCACGCTCCCCGATTTCCCCGCCGAGATCCGTGCTCCGGCCGGGTCACTGCCTGGGGTGTCCGGGTTCCAGGTGCACTTCGCCGACCACGACATCCTCACGCCGGGTGACCGTCCCGACGTGCTCGTGGCGATGAACCCGGCGGCGCTCAAGGCAAACATCAAGGACCTCGCCAAGGGCAGCACGATCATCCTCAACACCGACGCCTTCAACGACCGCAACCTGCAGAAGGCGGCGTACTCGTCCAACCCGCTCGAGGACGGGTCGCTCGCCGACTACCACGTGCACGAGGTCGCACTCTCATCGATGACGGTCGAGGCGCTGCGCGACGTCGACGGGGTCACGTCGCGCGAGGCAGAGCGCTCGAAGAACTTCTTCGCCCTGGGCCTGATGTCGTGGCTCTACCACCGCCCGATCGACCCGACACTCGCGTTCATCGAGGCGAAGTTCGGCAGGCGGCCCGAGATCGCCGAGGCGAACACGCGGGCGCTCCGTGCCGGCTGGAACTACGGCGAGACCTCGGAGGACTTCGCCGTCTCGTACGAGATCGCCCCCGCGAAGCTCACGCCCGGGCGCTACCGGCAGATCAACGGCAACACCGCCCTCTCCTACGGGCTGGTCGCCGCCGCGAAGCTCTCGGGGCTCCAGCTCTTCCTCGGCGCCTATCCGATCACGCCGGCGTCGTCGATCCTGGAAGAGCTCGCCGGGATGAAGGAGTTCGGCGTGCTCACGTTCCAGGCCGAGGACGAGATCGCCGCGGTCGGCGCGGCGCTGGGAGCCTCGTTCGGCGGCTCTCTCGGCGTCACCGCCTCGGCGGGTCCGGGAATCGTGCTCAAGGCCGAGACGGTTGGTCTCGCCGTGGCCCTCGAGCTGCCTCTCGTCATCGTCGACGTCCAGCGTGCGGGCCCGTCCACCGGGATGCCGACGAAGCCCGAGCAGGCCGACCTGCTGATGGTGCTCTTCGGTCGCAACTCGGAGAGCCCGGTCCCGGTCGTCGCGGCCGCCACGCCGTCGCAGTGCTTCTTCGCCGCCATCGAGGCGACGCGCATCGCGCTCAAGTATCGGACCCCCGTGTACCTGCTCTCCAACGCCTACCTCGCGAACGGCTCCGAGCCGTGGCTGATCCCCGACGTGGAGAGCCTCCCCGACATCTCGACCACCTTCGCGAGCGACCCGGGCGACGGCACGCCATACCTGCCGTACGATCGCGACCCGGGAACGCTTGCCCGTGCATGGGCGCTGCCAGGGACACCGGGGCTCGAGCACCGTATCGGCGGGCTGGAGAAGGAGGACCGGACGGGGAACGTCTCCTACGACCCGGACAACCACGATGTGATGGTGCGCCTCCGGGATCGCAAGATCGCGGGCATCGCGGCCGACATCGCCGAGCTCGAGCTCGACGACCCGGACGGAGACGCCACCGTGCTCGTGCTCGGCTGGGGCTCGACGTACGGGCCGATCGTCGCCGCCGTGCGACGGCTGCGCCGTGAGGGCAAGAAGGTCGCGCGGGCTCATCTCCACCACCTGAACCCCTTCCCGGCCAACACAGGGGACGTGCTGCGGCGCTACGACAAGGTCCTCGTCCCGGAGATGAACCTCGGTCAGCTCGCGCTGCTGCTTCGCGCGCGCTACCTCGTCGACGTCGTCTCGTACACGAAGGTCAGCGGTCAGCCTTTCCAGTCGGCGGAGCTCGTCGACGCGATCGGAGCGATGCTGTGAGCGACGGCGGCAACGGCGACGGTGGGCTGATCCAGCTCACGACGAAGGACTTCAAGAGCGACCAAGAGGTGCGCTGGTGCCCTGGGTGTGGGGACTACGCGATCCTCGCTGCGCTTCAGGGCTTCATGCCCGAGCTCGGGATCCCGCGCGAGAACCTCGTGTTCATCTCCGGGATCGGCTGCGCCGCGCGGTTCCCGTACTACATGCAGACGTACGGGATGCACTCGATCCACGGTCGAGCCCCGGCGATCGCGACGGGCCTCTCGGTCTCGCGCCCGGACCTCTCGGTGTGGGTCGTCACCGGGGACGGCGACGCGCTCTCGATTGGGGGGAACCACCTGATCCACGCCCTGCGTCGCAACGTCGACATCACCATCCTGCTGTTCAACAACCGCATCTACGGGCTGACGAAGGGGCAGTACTCGCCCACATCCGAGCGAGGGATGGTGACGAAGTCGACGCCGCTCGGCTCGCTCGACCACCCCTTCAACCCGCTCTCGGTCGCGATCGGCGCCGAGGCGAGCTTCGTCGCCCGAGCGATCGACACCGACAAGAAAGGGTTGGTCGACGTCCTGCGCGCCGCCGCCGCCCACCGCGGCTCGGCCTTCGTGGAGATCCTGCAGAACTGCAACATCTACAACGACGGCGCCTTCGACGGCGTGCGCGAGCACAAGGAGAACCGTCTCTATCTGACCGAGGGCGAGGAAGTGCGTTGGGGCGAGCAGGGCATCCGCATGCGCTCCGACGGCACGCTCGAGGTCGTGCCCGCCGAGGACGGCGATCTGCTCGTCCACGACCCGGCGCGCGAGGACCCAGGGCTCGCCTTCCAGCTCGCGCGACTGACCTGGGAGACGATCGGCGCCGTACCGCTCGGCGTGTTCCGCTCAGTGCGCCGGGGCGTCTACGACGACGGTGTGCACGCCCAGCTGCAGGCGGCTGTGGGCGAGAAGGGCGAGGGCGACCTCGCGTCGCTGCTCACGAGTGGCGACACCTGGGAGATCGAGTAGAGCCCCGGCAGTGGGGTCGCGGTGGGGTCGCGGTGGGGTCAGACCCCACGGGTCTGACCCCACCGCTCCCACCGCTCCCACGGCTCGAGCAGAGATCCGGTAGGGGTCTGACCCCACGGGTCTGACCCCACGGCTCACGCCGCCGCTCGAACCGGTGGAGCCTTGTCGCGCGGCGTAGGATTCGAGCGTGCGGGTCGTGATCTACTCCTCGATCCTGCCTGCCCTCAGTGGGCTCGACGCGATCGCGCGCAGCTGCGGGCTCGAGCCCGTCGCCGTGATCACGCCGCGTCCGAAGGGCGGAGACGAGGCACGTGTCGGTCGTGCCGCCGCCATCCTCACGGGCTCGCCCGCAGACCTGGACGTGCTGTATGCGCACGAGCTCGCAAGCGTCGAAGCCCTGACGCGCGCGTGCGCGCCGGACCTGGGTCTCTGTACCGGATACCCGTGGAAGCTGCCGGCAGCGGTGCTGTCGATCCCACGTCTCGGGATCGTCAACGGGCACCCGTCGCTCCTACCTCGACATCGGGGCCCATACCCGTTCGCTTGGGCCATCCGCGAAGCGGAGGAGGAGCTCGGTCTCACCTACCACTTGATGGACGCGGAGTACGACACGGGGCCGATCCTGGCGCAAGGATCGCGTCCGATGCCGGCCGACACGTCGTTCGACGGGCTCGTGCCGACCTTGCGGGATCTGTCCGCCGAGCTCCTCACGCGGGCGATCGAGCGACTCCTCGCCGGCGAGGTCGGGGACCCCCAGACGGAGGTGGGGGCTTCATGGGCGCCGGCGTTCGGCGAGGACTACCTCGAGCTCGACCTGTCACTGCCGGCCATCGAGGTCGATCGTCAGGTCCGGGCCTGGCAGTGGATGTTCAGCGACGAGCTCACTGGCCCGTTGACGACGATCGACGGCGAGCTGGTCAAGGTGCTCGCAACACGCCTCGACGACCCGGCCGACCCGGACGCGGTGCGCATGGACGCCGCGGACGGCCCCGTCTGGATCCTCGAGCACGCTCCGGTCTGATGGCTGCGGCGGACGCCGATCCGCTCACCTTCCTCCGCGTCCGGGAACTGACCTGGCTCGACCTCGTTCTCCCCGACGACACGATCACCGAGCTTCGGGCACTCGGCTCGCTCGCCACGGGGGGAGGGCTCGCCGTCGTCGTCGCCGGCCCACGGGGTGTCGGGAAGACGATCGCCGTCAGAGCCCTTGCCGAGCAGCTCCGACTCGACACCTGGCTCGTCGACTGTCGCCTCCTGGTCGAGCTCCACGGCGAGTCGACCCCGGCGTCGCTCCCGGACGTCCTGTCCGTCGCGGAGCGCCCGCATGCGGTCGTGCTCTTCCACGACGCCGAGTGGCTCTTCGAGCCGGCGGCGGGGGAGGCTGGGACCCGACTCGTGGAGCTCGCGCGGCGACGGCTGCCGCCCACCGTGCTCGAGACCCGAGCGCCTGAGCTGCTTCGAAGCACAGCCGGCCTGCCGCGCGTCGACATCCCGTTCCCGGGAGAAGAAGCACGCGCCGAGTTGTGGCGCCGCCTCGCCTGGCGTGCCCATCCTCTCGCCGAGCTCGACGTTGCCCGGCTTGCAGCGTTCCCCGTCGCCGGCGCCGCAATCGAACAGGCGCTCGATCGCGCCGTCGACGACGCCGGCGGCGCCGAGCCGGACACAGCACGGCTCCTTGCCGTCCTCGGGATCTAGACCCAGAGGCTTGATGGGGCTCAGAAGCACGCTTGGATGGGATCTGCGCACGACGGATCGTGGCCGTCACGTCCGGCGGCAGGGCATCCTGCCTCGCCACCGTCCGAGCCGACCATGCTCCTTGGTGCAGGTCTTGCCCGAGCGCACCCCTAACCCCGCATCGATCGTCGAGTGGTCGCTACCGAGGTGTCCCGCCATGCTTCGCGCGGCCGCAAACCCTTCGCATGCCGTCGTCCTGCCCCGATGCCTTCTGGTACCAGGGCTCACTGTGTTCCAGGCCTGCTCGGTTCTTGCCGGCGAATCACCGGACTGCTCGGTGAGATCGCTAGCTCACCTCGAGCACGTCCACCGAGACGATGGACCCGGGCCGCACGAGACGGTCGCCGACGCGGGGCCACTCACCTGTCGGCTCGTCGATCTCCGAAATCACGCTGCGTGCGAGCACGAGGGCGCTGTCCCGGTTCGGTGCGGTACCGACCTGGACGACGTCGCCGTCGTTGAGCCGGACCACGACTCGACGCAGCTCCGATGGCCGCCAGTCGGCGCTGCGGGCTCGGAGATCGTTGGTGTGCTGTTCGCCCACGGTCACGGCCTCCTCCGTTGGCACGAGGGGCGCCGCAGGACCCCATGTGCGGGGTGTATCGCCGTATCCGAGCCGCGCCGACGTCCCTCGGACGGGGGTATCTCAGGCGGCGCGCTGCACGTCGACCGAGACGATTGCGCCGGGGCGGATGAAGCGGTCTTCGACGAGCGGCCACTCCCCGCGGGTCTGCGCCTCCTCGATGGCACCGATCATCTCGCGCGCCAGCCTCACCGCAGGCTCCCTGCCCTCCGCGCGACCCAGCTCGATCTCCTCGGCTCCGTGAACGCGGAGGACGACACGGCGGATCTCGGGCGCGTGCGCCCACGGCGGCTCCGCGGGTTCCTCGACGTCTGCGGGGATCTCGTCTGCGAGTCCGGGATCGCCAGGCCACCGGTCCGTGGACAGAGGGCTCGGCTCGGGGAGCCGCGGTAGCTCGAACGTGTGTCCGTCGTTGGTGGTCATCCGAATGTCTCGAGGCGAACGAGCCTCCCGATCAGCATCGGGCGATGAAGCGGCGAGGTCGAACCCTCGATCAGGGGACAGCGCCGTTGGAGCGGAAGGGGACACGGCTCCTCTGATGGGGTGGATGTGGCGGACCCGAGCTGCGGCGAGGGCGAGACGAACGGTGCGGTGGCACTCGGTGGCGCCCGGCGGGTCTGACCAGCCCGCGCGCGCGTCCTTCTGAGAGCACCCCCGGCAAAGCCGGTGCTACCTCACGGCGGGGCGGTGATGCCGCCACGTGGCGACGCCGAGCAACCCGAGCAGGAGCGTGGGCACGACGGTGAGGAAGCGGTAGAGGAGCACCGCGGCGACGACGGCGGCGTTCGGGCCGCCGAAGCCGACGAGCAGCCCGGTGAGCCCGAGCTCGACGACACCGACGCCACCCGGCGTGAGCGGGAGGGCGCCGAGAACGCGGACGAGTGACCACGCGGCGAATGCTTCGCGCAGCGACACCGCGTCGGCGTCGACTCCGAGCGCGCGCAGCGATACGACGAGTACGAGGAACACCGTCAGGTGCCCCGCCAGCGTGGCGAGCGTGAGCCAGTGCCAGCGCCGCCTCAAGAGCCCGGCGGTGTCGTGTCGGAAGCGGACGAACGCCGCGCCACCCCAGGCGACCGGGTCTCGTCGCACCTTGCGCTTGACCCACGAGACGACGCGAGCTGCGACGTCACCCAGGTCCCGCGCCAGTCGATCGCGCCACAGGATCAGCCCGAGCCCGGCGACGAGGACTCCGAACACACCGGCTCCGACGAGTGCCATCAGCCCGAGCAGCGGCTGTGTTGTCGTCTTGCCGGCCAGCAGCGCGACGCCGAGCACGGGGAAGAAGAACGTGGCGAGCTGGTTCCAGACACCGGTCAGCGTCACCGCGCGGGCCACACTGGCCGGCTGCAGACCCCACGAGCGCAGCATCCCGTACGAGCCGGCCATACCCACGGCGGCGCCCCCGGGCACGACCAGCGACAGCGCCGTCGACGCCTGGGTCATCACGAACGCGTTGCGGTACGCGAGGCCCGGGAGTGCGACCATCCACGGTGGCGGGAAGGTGGACAGGTTGAGGAGCGTGGCGACGACCAGCGCGGCGATCCACGGCGTCGACAGGTCGGTGAGAACGTCCCAGACGTCGCGGTAGTCGGCGACCTGCGGGAGGATGAAGACGAACGTGGCGACGACGATGACGAGGCCGGCCGTCGTGAAGCCGGCCCGCTTCCACCAGCGGCTGCGCCTCGGAGGAGTCTCGCCGCCGCCGCCCGTCATCGGCTGACCTTACCGCGACCCCGGAACGAGCGAGGGCGCCCGAAAGGGCGCCCTCGGCTCGGTACGTCGACGGACTACTGAGCGACGCAGCCGTGCGCGATTGCGGTGAGCTTCGCGCCGAGTGCAGGCTTCGTGGCGTGGCCCGCCTCCCACGCAGCGTTCTTCGCCTGACCATAGCTCGTGCCGAAGCAGTCCTGGACGGCCTTGCCGTAACCGTTCCCAGCCGCTGCTGTCGCCGGAATCGCGAGCGCGGCGGCGGCCGCGACGATGGTGATTGCCTTCTTCATGACAGTCCTCCCCTCCGTGAGACGTCCTCTAGAACCAGGACATTTCCTGGACAATACTGCACGTGGAATGGGTTTGTCAAGTCGCACCGCGCAGACCGTTGCGCTCGGCGGGTGAGAGCGTTCGCGTGCGGGGTCAGACGTGCGCCGTGCCGCCGGACGCGGCGAGCGTCCGCGCGACGACGGCGAGGTTCTCTCGCCAGACCGGCTCGGGCGTCGGCGGCAGGATGTCGTCCCAGATCGCCGCGAAGCTCCCGATCAGCTGCGGTAGCCGTGCCGGGCGCCCCATGAACCACCAGTGCAGGTGCGCGCTGCCGTCACCCCAGCGGCAGACGTGCACGCGTCCGATCTCGCCGACGGAGCGCACCGCCGCCTCGACGCGTAGCAGCATCGGACCGAGCTCCTGGGCCAGCTCCGGCGGCAGGTCGTCGAGGTCGTGGTGCGCCTGTGGGAACAGGATCACGATCACCGGCAGGCCGCTCGGATGCTCCAGCGGCGCCACGAGCCAGTGCTCGTCGTGCCAGATAGCGTTCTCGAGCCCGTGCTCGCAGCGCCAGCAGGCCACGCCGTTCTCGCCGGCCCTGGACCGCTCTACCGCGACCGGAGGTGCCAGCGGGCGTGTCGTCATCTCGCCGTCGAAGGGGAAGGTCTCCCACTCGTGCACAGGAGGCATCGCCAGTCGGCCGTCGGCGTTCGCTGCAGCGACGGCTCGCGCGTGGATCTCCTCGGCGCGCTCGGGCACGGATGAAACCTATCGTCGGCGTTCGGCCGGTCGGAGCGTGGCCGTTCGTGGCCGGAGGCCGGCTTCGCCGGCCGGGAGGCCTGGTGCGTCGTGCTGTGTCGCGCCGGAGGAGGGGGCTCGCTGGGGGAACCATGGGTTCCCCCACGCTATTTCGGCTCGGGCTCGAGCTTGTAACCGACGCCGTAGCGTGTCTGCAGGAACGTGTGCTGCGACGCGCGGGCGTCGATCTTCTCGCGCAGCTTGCGCACGAAGACGTCGACGGTGCGGTCGCGGTGCGTGGCGCGGCGGCCCCATACGCGCTGGAGCAGCTCGTCGCGCGTCAGCACCCGCCCCTCCTCCAGCGCGAGCGCGTAGAGAAGCCGGAACTCGGTCGGAGTGAGGTCCGCCGACTCGCCGTTCACGTACGCCTGCACGTTCTTCGGGTCGAGGCGGAGCTCCTCGATCACGATCTCCGCGCCGCGCTCGGGCTCCTGTGCGCGCGCGCCGCGCCGGGCGGCGGCCCCGACGCGTGCTACGAGCTCCTTCATCGAGAACGGCTTCACCAGGTAGTCGTCGGCGCCGATCTCGAGCGCGTGCACGCGATCGTGCTCGGTGCCGCGGGCGGAGACGACGACGATCGGCGTGCCGATCCCCTCACCGCGAGCCTGCTCGATCACCTTCCAGCCGTCGAGCCCGGGGAGCATGAGGTCGAGCACGCACACGTCGGGCTGCTCGAAGCGCAGGCGGGCCATCCCCGTCTCTCCGTTCGAGACGCCAACGGCGTCGAATCCGGCCGACTGCAGGTGGCGTGCCATCCCCTCGGCGATCACGGTGTCGTCCTCGATGATCAGCACCTTCGCCATCCTCGGGAATGATGACGACCGCCCCCGACCACCGGGGCGGTCAGGTGGTCACCGACCGGTGAACAGGTGGTGAACAGCTCGGGGCCGAGGCGCCGCCGGCGCCGGGGCGCACCGGCGCCCTGGTACAACGCCGGAGTGAACGGGGATGCGTCGCGCGGGAGGATGCTGATCGAGGAGAGCCGGGAGGCAGTCGTCGTGCTCGACGATGCGGACCGCGTACTGCTCGCGAGCCGGCGGGCCCGGCAAACGATCGACGGCCTGCGGGAAGGCGAGCCGCTTCCGCCGGGCCTGCTCTCCGGCGACGCCGGGATCGTGCCTCTGATCGTCCCGATCGAGGTGGGCGGGCGCCGTGAACGGCTCGTCTACCTGAGTCAGGTCGGCGACTTGACCGCTTATGAAGAGCTTCGCGCCGGCTTCACGGCGGCCGTCTCGCACGAGCTGCGCACGCCGCTCGCGCGGTTGCTGTCGCTGCTCGAGACGGCGATGCTCCCAGGCGAGGACGTCGGTCAGCTCGTCGACCAGGCGCGCGCCGAGGTCGAGCACATCCGCGAGCTGATCGACGAGGTGCTGTTTCTCAGCGAGCTCGAGTCGGGCGCCCGCGTCGTCGCGCTCGGTGCCGTGCCGGTGCTCCCGGAGCTCGAGGGCGCGGCTGCCGAGCTCGCCGAGCGCGCGAGGCGGGCGGGCGTCTCGATGTCCGTCATCGGTGACCCCGGCATCGAGATCGAGATGCGGCCGCGCCTGCTCCGCGTGATCGCGCAGAACCTCGCCGAGAACGCGATCCGTTATGCAGGGCCGGGCTCCGCGTTCACGCTCGCGGTGGAGCGCCACCCCGAGGGTGTCGTCGTGCGCGGCACCGACGACGGCATCGGCGTCCCGGAGTCGGAACTGCCCCGTCTGTTCGAGCGCTTCTTCCGCTCGGACCGGTCGCGCGCGTCGCGCGGCACCGGGCTCGGCCTGGCGATCGTCAAGCACATCGTCACTCAGGCAGGCGGTCGCGTCGACGCTGTGGGCGGGCTCGGTGCGGGGCTCGAGGTGCGCTGCACGTTCCCGCGCTCCGGCTGACCCGGCGTTTCACCGGTTCTTCACCAGACGTTCACCAGGCGTCACCCCATCGCGCCTCCGCGTTCCAGGACACTGACCGCGGGCCACACCGGCCCTGTCACGCCGCCCTACGCCATGCAACCAGGGGAGAGACCACCGATGTCACCGCTTCGCATCTCGATCGCCGTCACGACCGCAGCGCTCGCGCTCGTCGCCGCCGGATGCGGCGGTGGCGGCGGCTCGTCGTCCACCATCAGCGCCGACGGCTCGAGCACGGTCGGCCCGTACGTAACGGCGGCCGCCGAGAACTTCCAGAAGGAGAGCGACGGCGTCAACATCACCGTTGGCATCTCCGGCTCGGGCGGCGGCTTCGAGCGCTTCTGCCGCGGCGAGACCGATCTCTCCAACGCGTCGCGCGAGATCAAGGACGAGGAGGCGGAGATCTGCGCCTCCAACGGGGTCGAGTACATCGAGCTCCAGGTCGCGAACGATGCGCTCACGGTCGTCGTCAACAAGGGCAACGACTGGGCAGACTGCCTCACGACCGACGAGCTGAAGAAGATCTGGGAGCCCGGCTCCAAGGTCTCGAGCTGGAAGCAGGTGCGCGACGGCTTTCCCGACAACGCACTGAAGTTGTTCGGGCCGGGCACGGACTCGGGCACGTTCGACTACTTCACCGACGAGATCGTCGGCGAGGAGGGCGCAAGTCGTACCGACTTCTCGGCGAGCGAGGACGACAACGTGGTCGTGCAGGGCGTCGCAGGCACCGACGGCGGGCTCGGGTATTTCGGGTTCTCGTACTACGAGGAGAACCAGGGCACGCTGAAGGCGGTCGAGGTCGATGGCGGCGCGGGCTGTGTCGCGCCGAGCGTCGAGACAGCGCAGGCCGGCGAGTACACGCCGCTCTCGCGGCCCCTGTTCGTCTACGTGAAGACCGACGCGCTGCAGCGCCAGGAGGTCGAGGACTTCCTCCGCTACATGCTCGAGAACGAGACGGCGATCGCAGAGCAGGCGCAGTTCGTTCCGCTGAACGAGGACCAGATCGACGAGAATCTCGGGAAGCTCGACGAGGCCGTGGGGTAGCGGCCGGTCGTGACGACCCACGAGGCGGCAGTCCCGACCCCGGCCTCGGCCGGAGTCGACCTCAGCGCGTCGAGCCACCGCTACGGCGAGCTGCTGATCAAGGCCATCCTCGGCCTGGCCGCGCTCGTCTCGCTGCTGACCACGGTCGGCATCGTGATCTCGCTGCTCTTGCCCGCGCTCGAGTTCTTCCGCGAGATCAGCCCGTGGGAGTTCTTCACCGGGACGAACTGGGCTCCGCTCTTCGAGCCCGCCCACTTCGGGGTCGTGCCCCTGATCGTCGGCACGTTCTCGGTCACTTTCTGGGCGCTGCTGATCGCGATCCCGGCCGGGCTCGGGTCGGCGATCTACCTCAGCGAGTACGCGAGCCCACGCACGCGCGGTGCGCTGAAGCCGGTGCTCGAGATCCTGGCGGGGATCCCGACCGTGGTCTACGGCTACTTCGCGCTCACCGCGGTCACGCCGCTGCTGCGCGACATCGGGATCGAGGTCGACATCTTCAACGTCCTCGCCGGCGGGATCGTCGTCGGCGTGATGCTGATCCCGACCGTGGCCTCACTCTCCGAGGACGCGATGGCGGCGGTGCCGCAGGCGCTCCGGGACGGCGCCTACGGGCTCGGCGCCGACCGCCTGCAGGTGTCACTGAGGGTCGTCGTGCCCGCTGCGATCTCGGGCATCATCGCCTCCTTCGTGCTCGCCGTCTCGCGCGCCGTCGGCGAGACGATGATCGTCCTGATCGCCGTGGGTCAGCTTCCGCAGCTCACGTTCGACCCGCGCGCGACGGCCGAGACGCTCACGGCATTCATCGGCGCCACCGGCAACGGCGACCTCCCGACCGGGTCGCTCGAGTACAAGACGATCTTTGCCGTCGGCCTCACGCTGTTCGTGATGACACTGATCATGAACGTGATCTCGATCCGGCTCGTCCGCAAGTACCGCGAGGTCTACGACTGATGTCGCGCCGCTTCAAGAGCCGGTTGTTCGGGGCGTTCATGGTGCTCTGCCTCGCCGTGTCGTTCGGAACGCTCGCCTGGCTGTTGATCGACACGTTCATCAAGGGCTGGCCGGGGCTCGAGGGGAAGCTGTTCAGCAACCCGCCGTCGACCGTCCCCGAGGAGGCGGGTGCCCGACCAGCGATCCTCGCCACGATCTACATCGCGCTGCTGCTACTCGCGATGACCGTGCCGATCGGCGTCGCCACCGCCCTCTACCTCGAGGAGTACGCCCGCAAGGAGCGCTGGTACAACCGGCTGCTCGAGCTGAACATCCAGAACCTCGCTGCCGTGCCGGCGATCGTGTACGGGATCCTCGGGCTCGCCTTCATCGTGCGCGGGCCCGTCGGCATCGGCCGCGTTCTGCTCGCGGGCGCGATCATCCTGACCCTCGTCGTGCTGCCGACCGTGATCATCTCCTCGCGCGAGGCGATCCGTGCCGTGCCCGATTCGATCCGCCAGGGTGGCTATGCGCTCGGCGCCACGAAGTGGCGGGTCGTCTCGCGGCAGGTGCTGCCCGCCTCGGTCCCCGGGATCGCCACCGGCTCGATCCTGGCGCTCTCGCGGGCGATCGGCGAGACGGCGCCGCTGCTCCTGATCGGCGCGCTCCAGTACGTCGCCTTCGACCCGACGATCCTCGGCGCCTTCACGGCGCTCCCCGTGCAGATCTACACCTGGGTCAAGCTGCCCGACCCCGCCTTCCAGACGCTCGCGGCGGCGGCGATCATCGTCCTGCTCGCGATCGTGCTCAGCATGAACGCCATTGCCATCGTCCTCCGCAACCGTTTCCGACAGAACTGGTGAGGCTTGAATGACGCAAATGGAACACGAACGCCCCCCACATCCGCAGACCCACAGTCGCACCACTCCGCAAGGGCCGTCGATCGACAGCTCGCGTATCGCCGAGGTGAGCGTCGGCATCACCCGCGAGGACATCGAGGAGCGGGAGAAGGTGTTCACCGTCAACCAGCTCGGTGTCTCCTACAGCGGCGCAGTCGCGCTTGCGGACGTCTCGCTCGACGTCTTCGAGAACACGGTCACTGCCTTCATCGGCCCGTCCGGGTGCGGGAAGTCGACGTTCATCCGTTGCTTCAACCGGATGAACGACCTCATCGTCGGCGCGAAGGTCGACGGCGCCGTCCTCTACCACGGAACCGACCTCTACGAGCGGTCGGTCGATCCGGTCGAGGTGCGCCGTCGCATCGGGATGGTGTTCCAGAAGCCGAATCCGTTCCCGAAGTCGATCTACGACAACGTCGCCTTCGGGCCGCGTGCGCTGGGAATGAAGAAGGACATGGACGAGCGCGTCGAGCGCTGTCTCCATCAGGCGGCGCTCTGGGACGAGGTCAAGGACCGGCTCAAAGAGGGCGCGCTGGGGCTCTCGGGCGGGCAGCAGCAGCGGCTCTGCATCGCAAGGGCGCTCGCCACCGAGCCCGACGTCCTGCTCATGGACGAGCCCGCCTCCGCACTCGACCCGATCGCCACCGCGCGGATCGAGGACCTGATGCACGACCTGAAGCGCGAGTACACGATCGTCGTCGTCACGCACAACATGCAGCAGGCAGCCCGGGTCGCCGACATGACGGCGTTCTTCAGCGTCGAGGTGCACGAGGACGGCACGGGACGCCACGGCATACTCGTGGAGTACGACCAGACGACGAAGATCTTCACCTCCCCGGCCGACAAGCGGACGGAGGACTACGTGACAGGGCGATTCGGATGAGGCTCGAGTTCCAGCAACGGCTCGACACGCTCGAGGCGAGCGTGCAGGAGATGGGCGAAGTGGCGATCCGCGCCGTGCGTGGCGCCGTCGATGCTCTGCGAGCCCAGGATGTCGAGCTCTGCGACGAGGTGATCGCGTTCGACGATGAGATCGACGCCCGCTACAAGCGGATCGAGGTGCTGATCGCCGAGACGCTCGCGCTGGAGACCCCGGTCGCGACCGACCTCCGGCTCGTGCTCGCAATCCTGCACGACGCGATCCACCTGGAGCGAATCGGCGACCAGTCCGTGACCATCGCCAAGCTGACGAAGCTCTCGGCGTCGCTCGCACCGCGGCGTGAGCTCGCCGAAGGGCTGAACGAGATGGGCGAGCGGGCCGAGGAGATGGTCAGGGTCTCCCTGGAGTCGCTCGCCGCCCGCGACGTGCAGATGGCGCGGAGCCTCGTCGAGCTCGACGAGCTGATCGACCGCACCAACCGGCAGATCGTCGACACCGTGCTCGGGCAGACGCTCACCCCCGAGTCGGTCGAGTGGGGAATGCGCATGATCGTCGTCGGGCGCTGCATCGAGCGGATCGGCGACAACGCCGTCGACATCGGTGAGCAAACCGAGTTCATCGTCACCGGCGAGTTCCACGAGTACAGCGACGCGAGTCACTGATCGGCACGGAGCCTCGCGGCTCCGTGCCGTCCGCCGGGTCGGTAACCGGATCGACACGGATCCTTCACCTTCGAGTACCCCATGCCGCGGCTGGTGGGCGGCACGCTCCCTCCCGAGAGCACGCGCAATCAAAAGAAGGAGTGGAGATGAAGCAGGGGTCAGGACTTCACCGGCGTCTTGTCGCCAGCGCAGGGGCTGTGGCGCTCGTGGCACTGCTCGCCTCGACGGCGCTTGCCGTGACGAAGATCCCGCTCGACAAGCAGTCGCTGGGGAAGCTTCGCGGCACGATCACCGCCGACGGGTCGTCAACCGTCGGGCCGTACACGCAGGCTGCTGCCGAGTTGTTCCGGAAGGCGGGCGCGTCGAAGGTCAACGTCACCGTCGGGATCTCCGGCACCGGCGGCGGCTTCGAGCGCTTCTGCAAGGGTGAGACCGACCTGTCGGACGCATCGCGGCCGATGAAGATCAGCGAGGCTCAGAAGTGCAAGGATCAGAGCGTTGGCGGCTGGCGCGCGTTCACGGTGGCCAACGACGCGCTCTCCGTCGTCGTCAACCGCTCGAACACGTGGGCGACCTGTCTCACGACGGCGGAGCTGAAGAAGATCTGGGAGCCGGGCTCCAAGGTGAACAGCTGGCAGGACGTGCGGGCGGGGTTCCCGGACGAGCCGCTCAAGCTGTTCGGGCCCGGTACGGACTCCGGGACGTTCGACTACTTCACCGAGGTCGTCAACGGCAAGTCACGGGCGTCCCGCTCCGACTTCTCGGCATCGGAGGACGACAACGTGCTCGTCCAGGGCGTCGCCGGCACGAAAGGCGGTATGGGGTACTTCGGCTACTCGTACTTCGAGGAGAACAAGGACAGGCTGAAGGCGCTCTCCATCGAGAACCCGAAGACCGGGAAGTGCGTCGCTCCGTCCGTGGCCACGGCGCAGAGCGGTGCGTACAAGCCGCTCGCGCGCCCGCTGTTCATCTACGCGAAGGGCTCATCGTTCAAGCGGAAGGAGGTGCAGGCCTTTCTGGCCTACGTCTTCGCCAACGAGAAGGCGATCGCGACGCGGGCTGACTTCGTGCCCCTCACCGCGAAGCAGCTGAAGAAGGCGCGGATCACGTTCGACCTCGCCGTCAAGGCCGCACGGCGCTCGTAGTCGTCGAGCCCAACGCGCGTGGCGGTCGGGACGCCATCGCGACTCCCGGCCGCCACGCGCCTCCGACGACTCCTCAGCTCGTCGCCGGTGCGACCGCCGGCGGCGCGAGCCGCCGGGTCTCCCACCGTCGGGCGAGGAACGCCGCGATCGCGATCGCGATCGCGAGCGCGAACACGATCAGGGTGCCTCCCGGGAGCCGCGTCAGCGCCTCCATGAGCCCACCGACCAGAGCCGCCATGGGGATCGTCATCACCCACGCCGTGAGGATGTTGCCGGCCACGCCCCAGCGTACGGCGGAGAGGCCACGAACAGAGCCTGCGCCCATCACGGAACCGGTGATCGTGTGCGTCGTGGAGACCGGGAAGCCGTAGTGCGCAGCCGACCAGAGGACGGTGGCACAGCCGGTCTGCGCCGCAAACCCCTGGGGTGGGTCGATCCTCGCGATCCGCGTCCCCATCGTGCGGATGATGCGCCAGCCACCCGCGTACGTCCCGAGCGCCATCGCGAGCGCCGCCGACACGATCACCCACGTCGGCGGCCTCGAGAAGTCGGCGTCCAGGTTCCCGCTCGCGACGAGTGCGAGCGCAATGATGCCCATTGTCTTCTGCGCGTCGTTCGTGCCGTGCGTCAACGCGACGAAGCCGCCGGAGAGGAGCTGGCCGCGCCGGAAGAACCGGTTGATCCGATCCGGCCGGCGTCGTGCGACCGTCCAGACGATCGCGAGGATGAGCAAGAAGGCGGCGGCGAAGCCGAAGAGCGGGGCGAGTAGCGAGGGGACGAGCACCTTCTCCTTGATCCCCTGCCACTGGACGACGTCCCAGCCGGCGGCGGCGATGGCGGCTCCGAGCACACCGCCGATCAGGGCGTGGCTGGAGCTCGACGGCAGCCCGAAGAACCAGGTGACCAAGTTCCACGTGATCGCCCCGACGAGGCCGGCGAGCACGATGTCGAGCGTGATCGCGGCCGGGTCGACGATGCCCTTCGCGATCGTTGCCGCCACCTTGAAGGAGATGAACGCGCCGGCGAAGTTGAGCACGGCCGCCATCGCCACCGCGTTGCGCGGGGACATCGCCTTCGTCGAGATCGACGTGGCCACCGCGTTGGCGGTGTCGTGAAAGCCGTTGGTGAAGTCGAAGAAGAGCGCGACGAGAACGACCGCGACGAGCGTCTCGTTCATGCTCAGGCGTTCTTGACCACGATGTTCGCGATCACGTTCGCCGCCGTCTCGCAGGCGTCGAGGGCGCGCTCCAGGGCCTCGTAGATGTCCTTCCACCGGATCACGATCAGGGGGTCGATGCCGTCGTCGTGGAAGAGCGAGGCCAGCGCGTCGCGCAGCAGCCGGTCGCCCTGGTCCTCGAGCGACTTCATCTCTACGAGAGCCTCCGACACGCCGCGCATCCCCTTCAGGTTGTCGCACGCCGTCGCCAGGTGATCGACGGCCTGGACGATGATCGCGCACTGCTCGACGGCATGGCGCGTCGGCATCTCCACGCCGTACAGGCCGAGCAGGTCCGACGCCTCCTCCAGGAAGTCGACGACGTCGTCGATCTCTGTTGCGAGCAGGTAGATGTCGTCGCGGTCGAACGGCGTCACGTACTGGGTGTTGAGCAGTTGGATCAGGTCGCGCGTGAGACCGTCACCGGCGGTCTCGGCGGCCTTCACCTGCTCCTGCGTGACCCCCGAGTTGGGGTGCTCTCGGAAGCGGCGTTCCACCAGGCGCGCTGCCTCGAGAGCGTTCTCTCCGGCCTTCGCATAGAGGACGAAGAACTCGTTGGTGCGTGGCGTCAGCGAGAAGCGCATGAGCGGGCAGGACACTAGTGGAATGGGCGCTGTCGCGTTCGGGGGAACGACAGTACGCTGAGTGCGGTGCGCCAGTTCGTCGAGACCGAGATCAAGATGACCGCCGGCGAGGGCTTCGTCATGCCCACCGTGGGTGTGCCCCTGCCTCCGCGCATCCTCGTCTCCACGTACCACGACACGGCGGACGTGCGGCTCGCGCAACACGGGATCACACTTCGCCACCGGATCGCCGGCGGCACCGGACTCTGGCAACTCAAGCTCCCGCACGGCGCCTCACGGCTCGAGCTGGAAGTCGCGGGCGCGCCGGCGCACCCTCCCGGCGAACTGTGCGCTCTGCTGCTGGCGCTGACCCGTGGGCGGGAGCTCGAGCCCGTGGCGCGCATGCGCACGCGGCGTGAGGTGCAACGCTCGGACGGAGCCGAGGTTCACGACGACGCCGTCTCCGTACTGGACGGGCTCCGCGTCCGAATGCGTTTCCACGAGATCGAGATCGAGCGCTCGGTTGGAGACGGGGGTGCGCTCCAGCGGATCGAGCAGATCCTGCGCGCGGCCGGTGCGACGTCTGCAGGGTCGCTGGCAAAGCTGTATCGCGCGCTCGACCTGCCGGGGCCGCTCGGGCCGTTCACCGTCCCGCCCGGCTCGCCGCCCCGCGACGCGCTCGCGATCGAGATGCGCGAGCAGGCGCGGCGCCTCCTGATCCACGATCCTGGCACGCGGCTCGGCAGAGACGCGGAGGACCTCCACCAGCTTCGCGTGGCGACGCGGCGCCTGCGCGCGTACCTACGCGTCGCTCGCCCGATCGTCGACGCGTCGTGGGCGGCGGAGCTCCGTGTGGAGCTCGCGTGGCTCGGCTCGTTGCTCGGCCCTGCGCGCGACCTCGACGTCATGCTCGCTCGGCTCACCGGTGAGGTCGCCGCGCTGGACGACGACGCCTGGGTGGCACAGCCGCTGGTCGCGCACCTCGAGGCAGAGCGCGCGGCCGCGCGCGCGACCGCGGTCGCCGCGCTCTCGAGCGAGCGGTACTTCGCACTGCTCGATCGGCTCGAGACGGTCGACGTGTCCCCGATCCCTGCCGGAGGCGAGGATGCCTCGCTCGCAGCGCTGGCCGCAGACGAGCTGCGTCGCGCACGGCGTGCTGCCGCACGCCTCGGCCAGGATCCCGCCGACGACGAGCTCCATGCCCTCCGTATCCGGGTGAAGCGCGTTCGCTACGCGCTCGAGCTCGCCGCACACGAGGTCGGCACACGCGGCGCGCGGGCCGTCGACGCCGCGAAGAAGCTCCAGGACGTCCTCGGCGACCACCAAGACGCCGTCGTCGCCGAGACACGCATCCGTGCCCTGGTCGCACTCCACCCCGAGGCCGCCTTCGCTGCCGGTCGGATCGTCGAGCGTGAGCGCAGCCGCAGAGCACACGGCCGTTCCGTGTGGCGCCACGCCTGGAGGCGCTTCGAGCGGCGGGCTGGTCGCGCGGTAGCGTGAGCGAGCCGGTCCTCGCCGCCGGTGGCATCCCGGTGCGCGCGGGCGTCGGTGGTGTCGAGGTGCTCCTCGTCCACCGTCGCCGCTACGGCGACTGGACGTTCCCCAAGGGCAAGCGAGAGCCGGGCGAGGACGACGAGCAATGCGCCCTGCGCGAGGTGGCGGAGGAGACCGGCCTCACCTGCGCCCTCGAAGAGGAGCTGCCGACGACGTGGTACACGGATGGGCATGGGCGGCCGAAGCGTGTCAGGTGGTGGCGCCTGCGCGTCGTCTCCGGTGAGCTCGAGCCACCGCCCCCTGAGATCGACGAGGCCCGCTGGGTGAGCCTCGACGAGGCGGCCGCACTGATCACGTACGAGCGCGACCTCGAGCTGCTGCGGCGCGTCTGAGCTGCGCCTGTCTACGCTCACACTCCATGCGGCTGCTGCTCGTACTCGCCGCCGGCGCCCTGGCGTTGGCAATCGGGATTCTGCTCGTCTCCTCGCAGTTCGGAGGGTCGGATGACGTTGCGGCGCCCGCTGCCTCGCCCTTCGTCGGCAGCGTCCCGCCAGCCGGGATCGAGTTGCCCGCCTTCGCACTCACCGACGAATCCGGTGAGACGGTGACCGACGAGAGCCTGCGGGGACGCGTCGCCGTGGTCACGTTCCTCGATGCGCAGTGCACGGAGGCGTGTCCCGTGATCGGCGAGGTCGCAGCCCGCGCCGTCGATCGGCTGGAGCCGGACGAACGTGCCCGGGTTGCGGTCGTCGGCATCTCGGTCGACCCGGCCGAGGACACCCCGTCCGAGGTCGACGCCTTCCTCGTCCGCCACCGTGCACAGGGGCGGCTCGCCTACCTCGTCGGTGCCGAGGACGAGCTGGCCCGGGTGTGGCGCGACTTCGGCGTGCTCTCGGTCGTCGTCTCCGGTGACGACGATCTCCACTCGGCGCCCGTTCGCATCTACGACCGCGACGGTGAGTGGCTCGCCACGCTCCACTCCGGCGCAGACCTCACCGTCGACGCGCTCGTCCACGACATCCGCGTCGCGCTGGGCGTGTAGAGAGTCGCCCGTGTCCGACTTCAGTCGGACACGGCTGTTCGCGTCAGACAGCGGTGTCGGACTGAAGTCCGACACCAGGGGGTGGCGGTTCGCGCCGACGGCGGTGTCGGACTGCAGTCCGGGCTCAGTCCTCATGGTCGACGGCGTTGTGTCGCGCTGGGCGTGTAGAGAGTCGCCCGTGTCCGACTTCAGTCGGACACGGCTGTTCGCGTCAGACAGCGGTGTCGGACTGAAGTCCGACACCAGGGGGTGGCGGTTCGCGCCGACGACGGTGTCGGACTGAAGTCCGACACCTGCGGGTAGGCTCATCGCGATGGGCGCGGAGATCGTGTACACGATGCATCGCGCCGACAAGTTCTATGGGCCCGAGCGGCAGGTGCTGGCGAACATCTCGCTGTCGTTCCTCCACGGTGCGAAGATCGGCGTGCTCGGCCCGAACGGCGCCGGGAAGTCGACGTTGCTGCGGATCATGGCCGGGCTGGAGGAGCCGTCGTCCGGGATTGCCCAGCTCGCGCCCGGTACGTCGGTCGGACTGCTTCCGCAGGAGCCCGATCTCGATCCCGCCAAGGACGTCCGCGGCAACGTCGAGGACGGCGTGCGACCGCTGCGCGACCTGCTCGACCGCTTCAACGAGGTCTCTGCGGCGTTCGCGGAGCCCGACGCCGACTTCGACGCGCTGCTGGCGGAGCAGGCGACGGTGCAGGAGCAGATCGACCGCCACGACGCATGGAGCCTCGACCAGGCGCTCGATCGGGCGATGGACGCGCTTCGCGTCCCGGAGGGCGACCGGGATGTCACGACGCTCTCGGGCGGCGAGCGGCGCCGCGTCGCGCTCTGCCGGCTACTGCTCTCCTCGCCGGACCTGCTGCTGCTCGACGAGCCGACGAACCACCTCGACGCCGAGTCGGTCGCGTGGCTCGAGCGGTTCCTCGCCGACTACCGCGGCACCGTGATCGCGATCACGCACGATCGCTACTTCCTCGACAACGTCGCCGGCTGGATCCTCGAGCTCGACCGTGGCCGAGGCATCCCCTTCCAGGGCAATTACACGTCCTGGCTCGAGCAGAAGGAGGCACGCCTCGCCGTCGAGGAGAAGCGCTCGGAAGCTCGCAGGCGCACCCTGCAGCACGAGCTCGAGTGGGTGCGCATGAGCCCGACGGCTCGGCATGCCAAGTCGAAGGCGAGGCTGGCCAACTACGAGCGCCTGTTCGCCGAGGAGCAGAGCGTGCGGCTCGACACCGTCGAGATCCACATCCCCGCCGGGCCCCGGCTCGGCGACGTCGTCGTGCAGGCGGAGGAGCTGCGCAAGGGCTTCGGCGACCAACTGTTGATCGACGACCTCTCCTTCTCGCTGCCGCCGGGTGGCATCGTCGGCGTGGTCGGCCCGAACGGGGCGGGCAAGACGACGCTGTTCCGCATGATCGCCGGCGAGGAGCAGCCGGACGACGGCGTGCTGCGGCTCGGCGACACGGTCGAGCTCGCGTACGTCGACCAGGCACGGGCCGACCTCGCGCCCGACAACACCGTGTGGAAGGAGATCTCCGGGGGCCACGACACGATCCAGCTCGGACGGCGCGAGGTGAACTCCCGCCAGTACGTCTCGTGGTTCAACTTCCGCGGCGGTGACCAGCAGAAGCCGGTCAAGCAACTCTCCGGAGGAGAGCGGAACCGGGTCCACCTCGCCAAGCTCCTGCGCTCGGGGGGGAACCTGCTGCTGCTCGACGAGCCGACGAACGACCTCGACGTGGACACGCTGCGGGCGCTCGAGGATGCGCTCAACGACTTCGCCGGCTGCGCCGTCGTGATCTCGCACGATCGGTGGTTCCTCGACCGCGTGGCGACGCACATGCTGGTCTTCGAAGGCGAATCGCAGGTCACGTGGTTCGAGGGCACCTGGGCCGAGTACGCGGCCTGGGCGGTCGAGACACGAGGCCCAGAGGCGCTCGAACCGCACCGGATCCGCTACAAGCCCCTTACGCGGCCTCGCTAGGAACGGCGCTGCACGTCGCGTGCGCGCTTCGTGCGCGCCTTCGCCCGACGGTGCATCGCGGCCTGGTGGGCATGCCTCTTTCCCCGTTTGTCGGGTGCGCACCTGCTCCACGTGCCGTCGGCGGCGAGCTCCCACGCGAACACGTTGTCGGCGAACACGCTGTCGAGCACCGCGTTCAGCTCGGTTCGAGCACGAGTGCTCTCGACCGGCATCAGCACCTCGACACGGCGGTCGAGGTTCCGCGGCATCAGGTCGGCGCTGCCGATCAGCATCGTCGCCTGCTCACCGGCCTCGAACGAGTAGATGCGGCTGTGCTCGAGGTTCCTCCCGAAGATGCAGCGGACCGAGATCGTCGGGGAGAGACCCTCGACGCCGGGTCGGAGCATGCAGATGGCACGGGCGCAGATCTCGATCGGCACGCCCGCCTGCGACGCCGCGTACAGCTCGTCGATGATCGTCGGGTCGACGAGCTGGTTCATCTTCATGCGGATGCGCGCATGCTCCCCGGCCTCGGCCGCGGCGGTGACCCGTCGGATCTCCTCGAGGAGACGCGCGCGCATGGCGACAGGGGCGACCACGAGCCTGCGGAAGCGCTGCGGCTCGCCAAAACCGGTGAGGTGGTTGAAGAGCTCTGCCACGTCGGCCGCGATCTCCTCGTCAGCCGTGAAGATGCCGACGTCCTCGTAGAGTCGAGCGGTCGCCGCGTTGTAGTTCCCGGTGCCGATGTGGACGTAGCGGCGCAGGCCACCGGGCTCGCGCCGGACGACGAGCGTCATCTTGGCGTGAACCTTGAGGTCGTGAAACCCGTGCACGACGTGCACCCCCGCCTGCTCCATCGCGCGCGACCAGCCGATGTTGCGTCCCTCGTCGAAGCGCGCCTTGAGCTCCACCAGGCACACCGACTGCTTGCCCTGCTCGGCTGCGTCGATCAAGGCCGAGACGAGAGTGGAGTCGTCACTCGTTCGGTACACGGTGGTCTTCATGGCGATCACGTCAGGGTCCTCGGCCGCCGCCTGCGCGAACGCCTCGAACGTCGCGCGGAAGGACTCGTACGGCTGCTGTGAGAGGACGTCGCCACGCCGGATCTCCTCGAACAGGCGCTGCGGGTCGCGTGCCGGTCCGAACCGCGGCGGCGTCACGGGTGCCCACGGCTCGTCGCGCAGGTCGGGGCGGTCGATCGCGTAGAGCTCCATCAGCTCGGAGAGGTCGAGCGGACCTTCGATCTCGATGACCTGCCCACGCTCGATGTCGAGACCGGCGACGAGCCGGTCGACCATCCGGCTCGACGCGGACGCCGACACCTCGAGCCTGACGACGTCACCGAAGCGCCGCCGCCGCAGCTCCGACTCGATCGCCTCGAGCAGGTCGTCGGCCTCGTCGGAGACCTCGAAGTCGGCGTCGCGTGTGACCCGGAAGACCGCGCGCTCGGTGACCTCCATCCCCGGGAAGAGCGCCGGCAGGAAGTGCCCGATCACGGCCTCGAGCGGAACCAGCTTGCCGTCGACGGGGACGAAGCGGGCGAGCCCTTCGGGGACCTTGACCCGGGCGAACCGCTCGTCGCTCCGCTCCGGGTGGGTCGCGATCACGCCGAGCGAGAGCGAGAGGCCCGAGATGTACGGGAAGGGCTGTCCCTGCCCGACCGCGAGCGGTGTCAACACCGGGTAGATCTCGCGCTCGAAGTACCGCTCGAGGTTCACGAGGTCCTTTTCCGTGCAGTCGCCGATGGAGACGACCACGATCCCATTCTCCTCGAGTGCGGGCTGCAGCTTCTTCTTCCACAGGCGTCCCTGGTGTTGCGTCAGCCCTGCGACTCGCGCCCGGATCGCCTCGAGTGCCTGCGACGGCGTGAGGCCGTCGGCGGAGAGGACGGCGAGGCCCGACGCCTCCTGCTCCACGAGGCCGGCGACCCGCACCATGAAGAACTCGTCGAGGATCGCCGAGAAGATTGCGCAGAACTTCACGCGCTCGAGCAGCGGCAGCGACTCGTCCGCAGCGAGCTCGAGCAGGTGCTCGCTCGAGTCGAGCCAGGAGAGCTCCCTGTTGATCAGGCGTGCGGGGGGCAGCTCGGTGCGCGTCGGCATCATCTACCCCTCATCGGCGCCAAGGGCCTCGACCACGAGAGCCTGGAAGTGCGCGATCAGCTGCTCCGACTCGGCGAGGAGCTGCCCGTTGGGCACGGCGCCGGTGCGCACTCCGGCCTGCACGCGCTCGACGAGCACGCGGTCCTCGACACCGACGAGATCGTCGAGCGCGAGGTAGTCGTCGATCCACGCCTGGTCGGCATCGGGCGCGAAGAAGTAGTCGAGGAACCGTGTCGTGCGCTCGGTGGCGTCGGGGAGAACCGGCCCGATCGACAGATTCGGGCGCCCCGGCATGACGTTGATCACCGTGCCGGGGAAGAGGAAGTGGAACTGCCCCTGGTCGAGCTCTCCGGCGGCGTCGTACACGCCGCCGCCGCCGTCTCGCGGCTGCGCGAGCTGGCTGGAGAACGTCGGCCGTGTCTCGAGGCGGTACGAATCGACGCTGACGTCGATCGCCTTCGACAGCGTCGGGTGCGCCACCGAGCAGTGGTAGCACTCGAGGAAGTTCTCGACGATCACTTTCCAGTTGGCCTCGTAGGGATCGATGTCTGCCCGGAACCGGAACGCCAGTACATCGAGGTCCACCCCTCCGGCCGCGAGCAGCTCCGGTAGCTCACCGAGGGTCTCCTCGAGCGGCGGCGCCTCGGGATCCGGGTTTGCGAACACGAACGGCCCCCACGTCGCGACGGAGACGGGCAGCAGTCCCAGCTCGTCCCGCGCGAAACCGGGCTCCCGGTCGCTGCGTGGCGCCGAGCGGAGCGACCCGTCGAGGTCGTACGTCCATGCGTGGTACGGGCACTGGATGGTCTCTCGCTTGCCGTCTCCCTCGCAGAGCACGAACCCGCGATGGCGACAGACGTTGACGAACCCCCGCAGCTCGCCGTCGCGGCCGCGCACGAGGACGGCGGGGATGTGGCCGACGCGCACCGCGGCGAACCGACCGGGCTCGGCCACTTGGTCGGCCCGCGCCACGTACTGCCAGGACCGCGCGAAGATCCGCTCCTGCTCCAGCCGCAGTACCGAGGGGTCCGCATACCAGTCGAACGGGATCGTCGTCGTCGCGGTCGCGGCCATGCGTGCAGGGTACCGTGACGCCTCCTCCGGAAGCGACCTCGTCGAGGGTGCGCTGAGCCGCTGTCGTGCACTGGTACCCTCGCCCCGATGTCGAAGCCAGCGGCGCTTCCGGCCGGAGTCGGCGACGACGAGTTGGCGCGGGCCGTTGCGGCCGAGAGCGAGGCGATGGAGGACCTCCTCGTCCGCCTCGTCGAGACACCGACCACGCTCGGCAACGAGGAGCCGGGCCAGGTGCTCATGGAAGCGGCGTTGCGTGACGCAGGGCTCGAGCCGTACCGCGTCCCCCTGGACGCCGAGGCGCTGCGTGAGCACGAACTCGCAGCGCCGTTCAGCTGGAGCGTCGAGGGCAAGTCGAACGTCGTCGCCACGTGGGCGGGGGCCGGGGACGGGCATTCGCTCGTTCTGAACGGGCACGTGGACGTCGTGCCACCGGCGGCCGAGAGCCTGTGGAGCGGTCCGCCGTTCGCGGCCCGTCGCGACGGCGACTGGTTGCTCGGGTGCGGCGCCGGCGACATGAAGGCGGGCCTCGTCGCGATCGTCGGCGCGGTGCGCGCTCTCCGTGGCCTGGGGGTCGCGCCGCTCGGCGACCTGCTCGTGCAGTCGGTGGTGGAGGAGGAGTGCGGTGGAAACGGCGCGCTCCAGTGCATCCTGGCGGGCCATCGAGCGGATGCCGTCGTGATCACCGAGCCGTTTCCGGCCGCGGTGACGACGTCACAGGTCGGGGTGCTCTGGTTCCACGTCGACATCGCGGGCATTCCGGTCCACGTCGGCGAGGCCGGGGTGGGGGTCAACGCGATCGAGGCGGCGTTCCCCGTCGTCGCCGAGCTGCGCGTGCTCGAGGCGGAGCTGAATGTCGACCCACCGCCCCCCTACCACGCGTTCGAGCATCCGCTCAACCTCAACATCGGTGTGATCACCGGCGGTGACTGGCCCTCGACCGTCGCAGCCGAATGCTCTCTCTCGTGCCGTCTGGCGCTGTTCCCGGGGCAATCGGTGACAGAGCTCAAGGCGCGGGTCGAGGCTGCCGTCGACCGCGCCGCGCAGGCGCACGCCTACCTCGCCACGCACCCACCGCGGGTGCGCTACGACGGCTTTGCAGGCGAGGGCGTGTCCGTGCCGCAGGACGCGCCCATCGTCGAGGCCGTGGCCGCCGCCCACGAGCGCGTGACCGGGATTGCGCCCGAGCGCGTCGCGACCACGGCGACCACGGATGCGCGCGTGTTCGTCGGCTCGGGCATCCCGGCCGTCTGCTTCGGCCCGCGCGCAGAGCGCATCCACGGCATCGACGAGCGAGTCCACCTGCCGTCGGTGGTCGAGACGGCCCAGGTGCTCGCGATTCTCGTGCGCGACTGGTGCGGGGTGGCGTCGTGAGGCTGCGGACGCTCGCGTTTCTCGGTGCGCTGGCTGCGCTCGTCGGTTGGGCGCGTACCCGGGCCCGTCACCCGGCCGCGACGCCGTCGAAGGTGCCAGCGCCGGTGTCTGACTTCAGTCAGACACCGCTTTCGACTCCACCGGCCCTGACAGACGATCTCCCGTCGGGCTGGGACGTGGTCGAGGTCGACGAGCGGACGGGTCGGCCCCGCGATGACGGCGTGTTGCGGGGTGTCTCGGCGATCCGCCGGTTCTTCCGGACGAACTCGACTCCGGTCTGGTTCGTTTCGGCCACGGCGTTCAACCTGCTCGGGATGGACCGGTGGGTGCGTGGCTTCGGGTTCCTCAACTACTACGACTCGTTCGACGGTCATCACCCGCGCGTATTCGTGCCGAAGCAACTCGCGCCGCCCACGTTTGGCTCGATCGAGGAGATCTGCAACTACCTGCTGAGTCACAAGGAGGTCGTCGACCGCGTACGGCCTCGCGGCGGCAAGGCGCTCTTCCTCATGTTCGACGAGGAGACCGAGCGACTCGCGGCCGAGGCGGGACTCGAGGTCGCTTTCCCTCGAGCGGAGCTCCGTCACCGTCTCGACTCGAAGATCGAGACGACCCGGTTGGGGGACGCCGCAGGAGTGCCGAGCGTGCCGAACGTGCTCGGCCGCGCGTCGAGCTACGGCGAGCTCCGCACGCTCGCCGACGCTGCCGGACTGGGAGCCGAGCTCGTGATCCAGACCCCGTACGGCGATTCCGGGCAGACGACGTTCTTCGTGGAGTCGGAGAGCGAGTGGGCCGAGCACGCGGAGCAGATCGTCGGCGAAGAGGTGAAGGTGATGCGCAGGATCCGGTGCCGGGAGGCCGCGATCGAGGGCGTGATCACGCGTCACGGGACACTCGTCGGGCCCCTGATGACAGAGCTCACGGGCTTCCCCGAGCTGACCCCGTACGGCGGCGGCTGGTGCGGGAACGACGTCTTTGCGACCGCGCTCACCGACCGGCACCGCTCACTCGCCCGGCGGTACACGCAGCTGATGGGCGAGCGCCTGCGTCGGGAGGGCTACCGTGGCTACTTCGAGCTCGACTTCCTCGCCGACATGGACTCGGGCGAGATGTGGCTCGGGGAGCTCAACCCGCGCGTCACCGGCGCGAGCTCGATGACCAACGTCACCGCCGTCGCCTACGGCGACATGCCGCTCTTCCTCTTCCACCTTCTGGAGTTCATGGACGTCGAGTACGAGATCGACGTCGACGAGCTCAACGCGGGCTGGGCTCAGCCGGGCGCGGTCGACGAATGGAGCCAGTTCATCCTCAAGGACACTGCCCACAAGACCGAGCTGATCACCGCCGCACCCAAGTCCGGCATCTGGCGCCTCGACCCGCGCGCGCACGGCGGCCTTCGCTTCGTGCGCCGCGCCACCGACTGGCACACGGTCACGGACGAGGACGAGGCGTTCTACCTGCGCGTCGCGCAGGAGGGGGGCTACCGATATCCCGGGGCGGACATCGGCATCCTCGTCACGCGGGGCCGCTTGCAGACCGACGACCACGAGCTCACCGATCGCGCTCGAACCTGGATCGACGGGATCAAGCGGCAGTTCGGCACGGCGCCGATACCGCCGCACGAACCGGCACCCGTGGCCGACCCCGAGCCGTTCTCGTTCAAGATGCTCTGAGTGGCACGTCGCGGCGCAACCAACCGTGGGGTCAGACCCCTGGACATGTCCAGGGGTCTGACCCCGACCCCGGAGCGATGACGCTGGCGTTCACCTTCGAGGCGTTCGAGCAGCCCGAGCCGGGGCCGCAACTCGCCGAGCACTTCCACCGGCACTGGCCGCGGTACCGCGAGTGGTTCCTGAGCGAGGGCGAGGCGGCGCGGACCTCGTACGCGGAGTCGCTGAGAGCGCTTCGGGAGCACATGCCGGAGCTCGTGTCGGTGTACGAGGCCGTCTGCGAGCTGACCGGTAGCGGCGACCTCGAGTCCCGCTTTCTCGCCATGTGGGAGCCGCCCTCGTACCTCACCGGCTGCTCGCAGGCGGTGCTGCGCCGCGGCGACCCCGTGCTTGCGCGCAACTACGACTACGCTCCGGCGCGTCTCGAGGGCGCGATCATGCACACGCGCTGGGGTGCACACAGCGTGATCGGGACGACCGACTGCGTCTGGGGCCTGCTCGACGGTGTGAACGACGCGGGGCTCGCGGTCTCGCTGGCGTTCGGCGGACGGAAGGTCGTGGGGCCGGGGTTCGGTGTGCCGCTCGTCGTTCGGTATCTCCTCGAGACGTGCTCGTCGACCGAGGCCGCCCGGCTGACGCTGCGACGTCTTCCCTTCCACCTGGCCCACACGCTGACGATCGTGGACGCCGACGGCGACGTCTGTACCGCGTACCTGTCGCCGGACCGGGGCGCCGTGCTCTCGGCTGCGGTCGTGGCGACGAACCACCAGCACCGCGTCGAGTGGGCCGAGCACGCTGCCGCCACGCGTACGGTCGAGCGCGAACAGTGCCTCGCCGACCTCCTCGTCGACGAGTCGACAACCGTCGACCAGTTCGTCTCGTCGTTCCTGCGCCCGCCCCTTCACTCCCGCGAATACGCCCGTGGCATCGGCACGCTCTACACGGTCGCCTTCCACGTCCGTGATGGCCGTGCCGAGTACCGGTGGCCGGGACTCACGTGGATGCAGTCGTTCGGCGGCTTCCACGCCGGGACGACACCGGTCGCGTACAGCGAGGCGAGCGCGGCGTAGCGCGCGCCGGCGCGACGCTCCCGCCCACGGCGACCGGTGGGGCGCGGAGGTCGCTACGCTCCGGCGATGCCCGCGCCGGCCGACGTCGTCAGCGAGCTCGTGGAGCGTCTTCGACCCCTGTTCGTGGCCGCCAATCTCGCAGGCTGGGAGGCGAACGTCGAGGCGACCGAGAAGACCGCGTCGCGCCGCGTCGAGACGTCTCTTGCGCTCTCCGACGTGCTCGCCGACGGCGATGCGTTCGCCGCCGTCGAGGCGGCGCGGGCCGAACGTCCCGACGCTGTGACCGGTCGGCAGCTCGACCTCCTCTACAACGCGCTGATGCCGGAGCAGGTGCCGGCGGCGCTCCGGCGCCAGACGATCGAGCTGGAGGCGTCCGTGGAATCCCGATTCGTGCGCCACCGTGGCGTCATCGGCGGGACGGAGGTCGACGACAACGAGATCAAGGGCATCCTCCAGACGAGCGACGACGTCGAGGAGCGTCGTGACGCGTGGGAGGCGTCGAAGACGATCGGTGCGGCGGTCGCCGGTGATGTCCGAGAGCTCGCACGACTTCGCAACGATGCCGCCCGCGCTCACGGCTACCGCGACTGGTTCGCGCTCGCCGTCGCCGCCTCCGAGCTAGACGAGGGCCGGCTGCTCACGACGCTCGCCGAGACCGATCGTGCGACCTCCGAGCCGTTCCTACGTTGGAAGGCGTCTCTCGACGGCGCGCTTGCAGAGCGTTTCGGCTGCGGTGAGGCCGATCTCCGACCCTGGCACTACGCCGATCCGTTCTTCCAGGACGTGCCCGCCGCCGGTGGCGTCGACCTCGATCACGTCTTCGAGCGACAGGACTCCGTCGAGCTGGCGCGTCGGACGTTCGACGGCCTCGGTCTCGAGACCGGCGCGGTCATCGAGCGCAGCGACCTCTATCCGCGTGACCGCAAGAGCCAGCACGCATTCTCCCTCGACGTCGATCGCGAAGGCGACGTGCGCGTCCTCTGCAACGTCGTCCCCGGAACGCACTGGATGGAAACGATGCTGCACGAGCTCGGCCACGCAGTCTTCTCCTCCGGCCACGAGCGGTCGCAGCCGTGGCTGCTGCGCGACGCGCACCTGACGACCACAGAGGGCATGGCGATCTTCGCCGGCCGTCTGTCGAGAGACGCGGTCTGGCTCGAGCGGGTCGCCGGGGTCACGGCCGCCGAAGCGGTGCGGCTGGGTGACGCCCTCCGCCGCGCGCAGGCGGCCGAGATCGTCCTCTTCGCGCGCTGGGTGCTCGTGATGACGAACTTCGAGCGTCAGCTCTACGCCGACCCGGAGCAGGATCTCGACAGAGTCTGGTGGGAGCTCGTCCGCCGCTACCAGGGTGTGACGCCCCCCGCCGGGCGAGCAGCTCCCGACTGGGCCGCCAAGATCCACATCGCCTGCGCGCCTGTCTACTACCACACGTATCTCTACGGGCACCTGATCGCCACGCAACTGTCTGCGGCTCTGGATCGCGAGCTCGGAGGGATCGTCGACCGGCCCGAGGTCGGCGCCGTGCTCAGTCGCCGCCTGTTCGGTCCGGGCGAATCGGTGCGCTGGGATCACCTCGTCGAGCGAGTGACCGGTGCGCCGCTCTCGGCCGACGCATACGCGGCGGAGATCACCGCCGGGCTCGGCTGACCGCTCCCCACACTCCTGGTATTGTCCAAGTTATGTCTAGTCTATTCTGGGAGCCTCTTTCTTGACCTCGCTTGCCCGCATCGTCTCCGGACGCCGCTCGAAATGGCTCGTGCTCGTCGTGTGGGCCGTCGTCCTCGCAGGGCTCGGCCCACTTGCCGGGAAGTTCGAGAGCGCACAGCAGAACGACCCCGCAAGCTTCCTGCCCGCCGACGCCGAGTCGGTGCGCGTGCTGGAGGCGGAAGCGGGATTCGTCGACGGTGACCCCACGATCGCCGCCGTCGTCTTCCGCAACGACGGTGGGTTGACGCCGGGCGACAGGGCGGCCGTCGAGCAGGTCCGCTCGGAGATCGCGGCCGGCAGCTCGACGGGCGTCGGCGCCCCCTCGGCGGCGATCCCGTCGCAGGATGGCAACGCCCTTCTCGTCAACGTCCCGATCGACGCCGACGACGACATCGACGTGATCGTTGCCGGCGTTGACAGCATCCGGGACGTCGTCGACAGAGCCGTACCCGCCTCCCTCGAAGCCAAGGTGACAGGGCCTGCCGGCTTCTCCGCCGACGCCTCCAGGGTCTTCGAGGGCATCAACTCCACGCTCCTGCTCGCGGCTGCGGGGCTCGTCTTCGTGCTGCTCGTGATCATCTACCGCAGCCCGATCTTCTGGATCCTGCCGTTGCTCTCCGTGCTGTTCGCGGAGAGCGTCGTGCGCGGGCTCGGCTACCTCCTCGCCGACGCCGGGATCGTGATCAACGGGCAGGTGGGCGGCATCCTGCTCATCCTCGTCTTCGGCGCGGGAACCGACTACGCGCTCCTGCTCACGGCGCGCTATCGCGAGGAGCTCCGCCGCGTCGAGGACACGCACGAGGCGATGCGCATCGCGGTACGGCGCGCCAGCCCGGCGATCCTCGCCTCCGCGGGCACCGTGGTCGCCGCGCTGCTGTGCCTCACCGTCGCGGAGGTGAACACGACGGCCGGCCTGGGCCCCGTCGGGGCAATGGGCATCGCCGTTGCCGCCGTCGCGATGCTGACCGTGCTCCCCGTACTCCTGCTCGTCGGCGGGCGTCGGGCCTTCTGGCCGTTCGCGCCTCGGTTCGGCTCGGACGACCGGGCGGCTGAGGGGACGTGGCGCCGTCTGGGCGAGTGGATCGAGCCCCGCCGACGCCGCGTCTGGAGCCTGACCGCACTGGCGCTCGGCGTGATGGCCCTCGGTGCAGTCCAGCTCGATGACGAGCTGACGAGCTCGAACGGGTTCCGTGGCTCGGTCGAGGCCGTGCAGGGGCAGGAGATCCTGCAGCAGTCGTTCCCTGCGGGCGCGAGTGCTCCCTCGACGGTGCTCGTACTCCCGGGTGGTGACGTCGAGGCCGCCCGCGCGGCCGCGGCGGCCTCGCCGCTCGTCGCGGCCGTCGGCGTGCCCGAGCAGGGACAGCCCGGAACGCGTTTCAGTGTCACGCTCGCGGCCGATCCGTTCTCGAAGGACGGCTTCGACGCCATCGCACCGCTCCGCGACGACCTCCGGGCGGTTTCGGGGGAGGCCGTGCTCGTGGGTGGACCGACGGCGGAGGAGGCCGACGTCCGCGCCGCCAACGAGCGCGACACGCGCGTGATCGTCCCCCTCGTCCTCCTTGTCGTGCTCGCGATCCTGGTCGTTCTGTTGCGCGCGATCGTCATTCCACTCGTGCTGCTGGCAGCGACGGTGCTCTCGTTCTTCGCGGCCGTGGGGCTCAGCCTCACCGGCTTCTGGCTCTTCGCGGACTTCCCCGGCGAAGACCCGAGCTACGCGCTCTACGCGTTCATCTTCCTGGTCGCGCTCGGCGTCGACTACAGCATCTTCCTCATGGCACGCGCCCGCGAAGAGGCCACCGCGATGTCCACCGGCGACGCGATGCTCAAGGCGCTCGCCGTCACGGGCGGGGTGATCACGTCGGCCGGGATCGTGCTCGCCGGCACCTTCGCGATCCTGGCCGTCCTTCCTCTCGTCGCGCTCACCCAACTCGGGATCACCGTCGGCGTCGGCGTGCTGCTCGACACGCTGGTCGTCCGCTCGCTCCTCGTCCCGGCGGCGACCTTCGACCTCGGCCGGCGGACCTGGTGGCCGTCGCGTCTCGCACGCGAGCGTGCCGCGCCAGCACGGCGGTAGCGAGTTGCACGCCAACTCGTCGACACGGAGGATCAGGGTGTGAGCGGCCATGCAGTCTCCCTCAACCACGTCAGCGTGATCGCGCACGACCTCGAGGAGTCCGTGCGCTTCTACGTCGACGTGCTCGGCCTCGAGCCGATCCCGACACCGAACTTCGGTTTCCCCGTCCAGTGGCTCCGTGTCGGCGACCGTCAGGTGCACCTCTTCGAGCGGCCCGGCGGCTCTCCCTCGCACGCGCACTTCGCGCTCGAGATCGACGACTTCATGGGCGTGTACCGGCGCGTGAAGGAGCACGGGGCGCTCGACCACGAGACGTTCGGCAACGCGATGTACGAGCTGCCCGACGGTGGCATCCAGCTGTATGTCCGCGATCCTGCCGGCAACCTCGTGGAGCTCGACCACCGCGATGCCTCCACGATTCCAAGAGAGCAGGTGCCCGAGTACGCGCGCCTCGCCGATCGGCTGCCGCAGGAGGGCGACGCGCTCCGCGCGACGTTGTTCTTGTAGCGCCGTGGGGATCCGCTCCCGCCGATCCCCACCGCGCAAGATCCCTGAAGGCGTCCGCTTCGCGGCCGCGAGCTCCGCGCCACCCCGTTCCTGTGAGATCCTTGGTGGTGGCCGCTTCGCGGTCGTGATCTGAGGCAAGAGCTCGCGGTCAGGCCGCTCGAGCCTCGGCCAGCGCGGCCGAGAGTGCTTCGCCGGCCCCGGTCGTGACCGGCGGGCCGTGCAGCGGGACGAGCAGCTCGACGGGGAGCTCGAGCAGCGGAGCGAGCGCCCGCGCCACAGCCGCCCGTCCCACGCCGTCGGGCAGCCAGCTCGGCGGGCACACGCGGTAGGGCTTGCGGATACCGCCGAGCAGGACGTCGCCGCTGATGAGCGCGCTCGAGCCCGGGTGCCACAGGACGACCTCGTCGTCGCGGCCGCTGGCCAAGGCGACCAGCCCCGCCGGCAGCGCGTCCCCCGGGACGAACGGTCGATTCACGGGTACGCGGAGTCGCTGAACGCTGCCCTCGGGGGCCCACAGAGGAGCGTCGTAGCGCTGCGCGACGTCGGGTGCGCTCCGCCGGTGGTAGTGGAGCGTGACGACGACGTCGACAGCCGCGGCCGTGCGGGCCTGCGCGTCGAGCGCTCGCCAGAACGCGCGGGCTTCGCGGAGCTCGGCCGGGGCGAGCGGGTCGACGAGCACGACGCCGCCCTCGTGCTCGATCGCGACCGAGGCCACGTCATGACCCCAGCCGGGGTAGTAGGTCACCCAGCGGTGGAGCCCGGAGGCGAGCTCTGTCGCACCGGGGACCACTCAGCAGCCCTCGGGGCACGGTGGCACGGGCAGACCCGCGAGGCGGAAGCGCAGCCCCGTCAGGAAGGCCCGCCGCGTGCGGCCGCTGTGGCTGGGAGCCGGCGCGTTTGTCTTCGACGTTGGCGCGACGAGCGCCCGGGCACGATCACGCACGAGCTCCTCGGCGACAAATGGGTGAAGGGGCATCGACGTCCTCCTCTCGTAACCGTTGTTCACATCTTACCAGTTACGGTAACCAGTTACCAATTTTTGTCAGTTACGATTCGTGTCATGTCCGACGATCCTCTCGAGCGCCTCCGGGACTTCGTGAACACGTACGACGCCGAGCACGGGAGAGACGAGATCGCGTCGCCGGCCGCACTCACCGAATGGCTCTCGACGCAACGGCTCGGGGCGCCGCGAGCGGTCGGCGCCGACGTCGTCAGGGCCGCACGGCTCCGCGAGGGGTTGCGCGCGCACCTGCTCGCGAACAACGGCGCCGCGCTCGCCGACGATGCGATCGCGACCCTCGACCGTCAGGCGGCGCGCTCGGGCGTGCGCCTCGGCTTTGCCGCGCGCGGTGGCGAGCTGCGCCCCACCGCGGTGGGCGTCGATGGTGCGTTGGGCGTGCTGCTGGCAGACGCGGCGGCGGCGATGGCCGATGGCTCCTGGGGCTCCTTGAAGGCGTGTCGGGCCGAGGATTGCCGGTGGGCGTTCATCGACCGCTCGCGCAACAGGTCGCGCCACTGGTGCGCGATGGGCGTCTGCGGGAACCGGGCCAAGGTCCGCCGCTACCGCGCACGACATACCGGCGGTTGAGCTCGCGCGCTACGGTCGGGGCGTCCGTCCTCGAGAAAGGAGCGCACCGTGCCGCTGATTCGAGTGGAGTTGTTCGACTTTCGCGTCAACCCCGAGACGAGCGAGAAGCTCATTGCAGGGATGACGGACGCGCTCTGCGCGGCGACTGCCGAGGGACTGCGCGACCACACCTGGGTCATCGTCGAGGGTCACGACGCCAAGAACTGGGGCGTCGGCGGGAAGCCGTGGCCGGTCGATCAGATGCCGCCGGTGTAGGGGGCGTTGCGGCCGCGTAGCGGACGCCTTCAGGGGTTGTCGCGGTGGGGGATCCGCTGTGCGGGTTCCTCACCTGCGGGGTGGGTTGGCGTCGGCGGGAAGCCGTGGCCGGTCGATCAGATGCCGCCGGTGTAGGGGGCGTTGCGGCCGCGTAGCGGACGCCTTCAGGGGTTGTCGCGGTGGGGGATCCGCTGTGCGGGTTCCTCACCTGCGGGGTGGGTTGGCGTCGGCGGGAAGCCGTGGCCGGTCGATCAGATGCCGCCGGTGTAGGGGGCGTTGCGGCCGCGTAGCGGACGCCTTCAGGGGTTGTCGCGGTGGGGGATCCGCTGTGCGGGTTCCTCACCTGCGGGGTGGGTTGGCGTCGGCGGGAAGCCGTGGCCGGTCGATCAGATGCCGCCGGTGTAGGGGGCGTTGCGGCCGCGTAGCGGACGCCTTCAGGGGTTGTCGCGGTGGGGGATCCGCTGTGCGGGTTCCTCACCTGCGGGGTGGGTTGGCGTCGGCGGGAAGCCGTGGCCGGTCGATCAGATGCCGCCGGTGTAGGGGGCGTTGCGGCCGCGTAGCGGACGCCTTCTTCAGGGGCCCTGCGAGGAAGCCGTGTCCGACTGAAGTCGGACACGGTCCGCGCCCCGTACCGGAGCCCCAGGCCGCTGTGCGGATTCCGCACCTGCGGGTTGGTGGCGGTTGGCGCCCGTCCCGCGCGCCGCTTCGGAGACCGAGCGGGCTGCGTCTACGGCCTGTCCCGCGGGAACCCGTGTCCGACGTCAGTCGGACACGGGGGCGGCGAGGGGCAGGTCTACGCGGTGAGGTCCGCCGCCATCTCTGCGAAGGAGGCGACGAACGCGTCACAATCCGCGGTCGTGTGGGCGACCGACAGCGTCCACTCCTCCTCGCGTCCCGGTGTCATGAAGACGCCGCGATTCATGTTGTACAGCCACGCAAGATCTGCGAGACCGGCGTCCTGGTTCTGCTTGAACGACTCGTAGTCGACGATGTGGTTCGGCGAGAACGTGACGCAGCCCTTGGAGCCGACGCCGATCGCGTACCCGGGGAATCCGAAGCGCTCGATCACGCCTTCGCAGCCCCGCACGAGGTGGTCGTTGAGCGCGTCGAGGTGCGCATACGCCTCTGGGGTCATCACTTCGAGCAGGTTGGCGCGCGCGGCGGCCATCGAGAGCGGGTTCCCGTTGTAGGTGCCCACCTGGTAGACGCTGCCGTTCTCGACGACCGCGAACGCCTCTTCCGTGCCACCGATGGCCCCGGAGGGAAGCCCGCCGCCGAGGGCCTTGGCCAGCGTGACCAGGTCAGGGGTGACACCGAACCGTTCGGTGGCGCCGCCCGCGGCGATGCAGAGACCCGTCTTGACCTCGTCGAAGATGAGGACGATCCCGTGCTTGCGCGTGAGCTCGCGCACTGCCTCGAGGTAGCCGGGCTCGGGAAGCACGACCCCGAGGTTCATCATCGCCGCCTCCATGATCACGCACGCCGGGGCGCGGCCTTCGGCCGCAAGGCGCTCGATCCGGCGCTCCATCGCGCCGGCGTCGTTGAACGGCACGGCGATCGTCATGTCGGAGACCGCCTTCGGAATCCCCGCGCCGTAGGGGACCGAGGCGTAGTTCTCGCGATCACCCAACTCGGCAGGGACCGATCCGATCGCGACCATGACGCTGTCGTGATGGCCGTGGTACGAGCCGGCGATCTTGACGATCGTGTCCCGCCCGGTCAGCCCGCGGGCGATGCGGATCGCGTCCATCGTCGCCTCGGAGCCGGAGTTGACGTAGCGCCAGCGCGGCAGCCCCCAGCGCCGGGAGAGCTCCTCGCCGACGACGATCGCATCCTCGGTCGGCGCAGCGAAGTGGGTGCCGAGCTCGATCCGCTCGTTCACTGCGCGTGTGATGGCCGGGTGCGCGTGACCCTGGACCATCGAGCCGAAGCCGTTGTGGAAGTCGAGCATCTCGTTGCCGTCCACGTCCCAGACGCGCGCGCCCTTCCCGTGGGAGAGGTAGATCGGCCAGGGGTCGCGCACCTGGTAGGAGGACGCGACGCCGCCGGACAGCGTTTGGCGTGCCCACTCGTACATCTCCCGTGAGCCGCGCGTGCGCTGGTCGAGGATGTGCGCCTCGCGCTCGGTCAGCTCCGCTATCCGCTCCCGCTCGATCTCCACGTGTGGTGTCGTCGTCACGTCATCGCTCCTTTCCCTGGTCAATTCCAGCCGAGGTACGGGGCGGCGCCGCGCTTGAACAGCCCACGGGCGATCACGAGACGCTGGATCTCGCTCGTCCCCTCCCAGATGCGGTCGACCCGAAGCTCGCGGTAGAAGCGCGCCGCCGGGCTCTCGACCATGTAACCGCGACCCCCGAGCACCTGCACGGTGCGGTCCGCCACGCGTCCCGCCATCTCGGAGGCGAAGAGCTTCGCCATCGAGACCTTGCCGTGGACGACGCTCCGGTCGGCGAGCGCGTCGAAGGCGTGAGCGGCGTGGTACGTGAGCAGCCGCGCCGCGTGGAGCTCCGTCAGCGAGTCGGCGAGCTGGAACGAGACCCCCTGGTGGTCGGCGATCGGCGAGCCGAAGGCGACCCGCTCCTGCGCGTGGGTCGCGGCGAGCTCGAGGAGCCTCTGCGCCGCCCCGCAGCAACGCGCGGCGATGAAGAGACGCTCCACGAGGATCCACTCCTTTGCGCCCGCGTCACCGCTCGCCGGCACGCGGTTCGCCTCGGGGACGCGACAGCCGCGGAAGACCAGCTCGGGATGGTGGTCGAGGTACGGATCGTGGAGGAACCCCGGCGTCCGCTTCACCTCGAGACCCGGCGTGTCGGGCTCGACGAGGAACAGCGTCTGCTCGCCGTCGGCGACCGCCAGCACGATGTAGAACCCCGGCTGGCCCTCGCTCGTGACGAACCACTTCTCGCCGTCGATGACCCACTCGTCGCCGTCGCGCACCGCGGTTGCCTCGATGTTCGCGAGGTCGGACCCGGCGCCGGGCTCCGTCAGTGCCCATGCCTCGCGGTAGTCGCCGCGCACGATCGGCAGCACGTACCGCTCGACCTGGTCGGGCGTGGCGATCTCGTACAGCTCGCGCGGGCCACGATCGACGACGGCGAAGCCGAGCCCGTTCGTCGCCTTCCCTGACTCCTCCTCCACCGCCACCTGGCCGAGCATGGGGAGGTCGCTGCCGCCGAGCTCCGTCGGCATGTTCAGCATCGAGAAGCCCTCGGCCCGGGCCTTGGCGCGGAGTGTGTCGACCTCACCGTGGTCGATCGAGCCGCGCGCGGCGATGCGCTCCTCGAGCGGGAACACCTCAGCCTCGACGAAGCGACCGATGCGCTCCTTCAGCTCACGGATCTCGGAGGAGAGTTCTGGGACGATCATGACGGTCTCGACGGTACCCCTGACCGGCGGGTCAGGGTCTCGGGAGACTACGCGAACAGACGTCTGACCGCGAGCGTTCCCTCGAGCACCGCCTCCTCCAGGGAGCGGGGTGAGAGGCAGTCGCCAGCCTCCTCGACCGTCATCCCTGCCGCTGCGAGCTCGGGAGCGAGCGTGTCGTTCGGCACACGCCCGAGCGCGAGGATCAGCCAGTCGGCATCGATGGTCGTCTCGAGCTCCGGCGCGAACGCGTTGCCGAAGCACGCCACCCCGTCGGCGACCCCGCCGAGCACGAGGTGCATCCGGATCTCCACGCCGGCCCGGTAGAGCCGCTGCAGGTAGAGGTTGCGCCGGTACTGGTGCACGCTCTCGCCGAACGCCGCGGAGGAGACACAGAGCGTGACGCGGGCGCCCGCCGCGACCAGCGTCTCGGCCGCGTTCACGCCGGCCGGGTCGCCGCCCCAGTCGGCGATCACGACCCGTCCCGCGAACGAGCCGGGCGCGGCCAGGGCGTCCCAGGCCTGGGCGACCGCCATGCCGTCGAGTGGCAGCTCCGGCTCGAAGGGGCGCGCGCCGGTCGTGACGACGATCGCGTCCGCGCGCAGTTCCCGCAGCATGCTCGACGTTGCCTCGGCGCCGAGCCGGACGTCGACCTCGGCGATCGTTCGGCGGACGTTGCGAAGGAGGCCGTCTGCGATCGCGGCCCCACCCGGTGACGCGGCAGCGAGCGACTGCTGGCCGCCGATCACCTCGGTGCGTTCGAGCATGGTCACCGCGTGTCCCATCGCGCGTGCCTCCGCGGCGGCCGCGAGTCCCGCCGGTCCGGCGCCGATCACGATCAGTTGGCGCGACTCGGTCGCCCTCGTCGTCGGCGCCCATGTGAGCTCGCGCCCGGTCCGCGGGTTGACCGCGCAACGGATCGCCTCGCCCGCGTGGTAGTGGGCGATGCACGCCTGGCACGCGATGCATTGCACGATCTCGTCCATCCGGCCGGTGCGCGCCTTCGCGGGGAGCTCGGGGTCCGTGATCAGCGCGCGCGTCATCCCGACCGCGTCGGCGACGCCCGATGCGATCAGGCGATCGGCGGCAGCGGGATCGACGACGCGCGAGGTTGCCATCAGCGGGACACCGATGCGGAACGGGCCGACGTGGCGGTCGATCGCGTTCTCGGGCGTGGGAGGGGGCGGCACGATGTAGGTCGACCCGAGATAGCTCGACGACTCGCCGAGCGCGAGTGACACGTAGTCGACCTTGCCCTCGAGCGCCGGGATCGCGCGCTGCGCCGGAATCGAGTCGGCCGAGAGCCGCACGCCGACCGCCAGGCCGGGTGCGCCCTCGCGAACGGCGCGCACCACGGCGAGGAGAAAGCGGGTCGGCTCGCCCCACTCGTCGTCGCGCCGGTTCAGCTCCGGGTCGAAGAACTGCGCAACGAGGTACGCGTGGGCGCCAGAGACCTCGATGCCGTCGAGTCCTCCGGCTGCGGCGCGCGCGGCCGAGAGACGAAAGCCCTCGACGATGTCTTCGATCTCCGCGGAACGCAGGGCCCTGGGGGCGACGCGAAAGCGCTGGCTGGGCACCGCCGATGGCGCCAGGGCCGGCGCGCGCGGAGGCCCGGAGATCTGCTCCCGGCCGCCGTGCAGCAGCTGCACGAAGAGCCGCGTGCCGTGTGGGTGGACGGCGGCCGCGAGCCGCGCGTACGCCTCCTCCATCTCGGGCAGGTAGCCGGCGAGCTCGTGCGGCGTGAGGATGCCTGTCGGGTGCGGCGCTGTCGCCTCCAGCACGATCAACCCGGCGCCGCCGCGGGCGCGCGCCTCGTGGTAGGCGACGAAGTCGTCGGTCGGCAGGTGCTCGTGGACGAGGGTGGTCTGATGCGCGGTCGAGACGATCCGGTTCGGCAGCTCGACGGGCCCCACCTGCAAGCGCTGAAACAGCGCGTTCACGAGGGGTCAGACCCCGGGGTCAGACCCCGGGGTCTGACCCCGGGGTGTCTCGGACGCCAGCTCGCGCTCGAGCGCGGCGCGCTCTGCATCGCCCATCGGCCGCGATCGTCCGCCTACGCGGTCGCGTGCCACGAGCACTGCCTCGGCCTCGGCGCTCAGCTCCCCGTTCTGTGTCCGGACCTCCTCGTGCAGGGTGACGCTCGAGTTCCCGATCCGCGTCACGCGGCAGCTGACGACGACGATGTCGTCGTCCTGCGTCAACTCGCGCCGATAGTCGATTGCCACCCGCGCCAGCACCCAGTCCCAGGGGTCGCCGGCGCCCTCGAGCACACGGGTCATCCACTCGTCCCGGCACTCCTCCAGGTACGTGGCGTACACGGCGTTGTTGACGTGGTTGTACGCGTCGAGGTCTCGCCAGCGGATCTCGATCGTCTTCTCCTGGGCCATGGGAGTCGGATGCTACGACACTGACCGCGCGGTCAGGCAAGAATGCGCGCGTGAGCGACCTCACCCATCTGCTCTTCCCACGATCGGTCGCTATCGTCGGCGCCTCACCGCGGCGGGCAGAGTCGATCGAGACGACGCTGCGCAGCGGTGTCCGCGCATGGGGCGTGAACCCCGGGCGCGACGCGGTCGGTGACCTGCGCTGCTACCCGAGCATCGCCGACCTGCCGGAGATCCCGGACGTTGCCTTCGTTCTCGTCGGGCACGAGCGGGTGGAGGAAGCGGTGCGTGACGCGCTTGCAGCCGGCGTCCGCGGCTTCGTCGTGCCGGGAGTCGGCGCCGAGGCCGGCGCCGCGGCCCGCGACGTCGCCGAGCGGCTGGGCGTCGCTGTCCGTGACGCCGGCGCGGCGATGGTCGGTCCGAACTGCATGGGCGTGTTCGTCCCCGACGGCGCGTCGACGTGGATCGGCGAGCCGACGGGAACCACGGCGTCCGGTCACGTCGCCGTCCTCTGCCAGTCCGGGTCGATCGCCGACGCGTTCCTCTCGCTCGGTGGACGGATCGGCATGCGGTGCATCGTCTCCACCGGAGGGGAGGCCGCGACCGACGCCGCCGACTACCTCGACTTCTTCGCCGGCGACGACGGCACGCGCGCGATCGGGCTCTTCCTCGAAGCGGTCCGTCGGCCGGCTGCATTCGCTGCAGCGCTCGCGCGGTGCGCCGCGATGGAGAAGCCCGTCGTGTGCCTCAAGGTCGGCCGGTCCGAGGCGGCCGCGCACGCAGCGCTTTCTCACACCGGTGCTCTCGTAGGCTCCGTGGAGGCCTTCTCGGCGATGCTGCACCGCTACGGCGCAATCGAGGTGGACGATTTCCACGAGCTCGTGGAGACGCTCGAGATCCTCGGCGGATCGCGCTGGCCGCGTGGGACACGGCTCGGCGCGATCTCGGAGTCGGGTGGGGAGTGCGCGCTGCTCGCCGATCAGGCCGAGGCAGCGGGTATCCCGTTCACGCCGCTTCCCGCCGATCTCGCTGCAGCGCTCAGCGCCGAGTTTCCCAACTACGTCCGTCCGGGCAACCCACTCGACGCCTGGGCCGTGGCGGACGAGGAGCTCGTCTTCCCGCGCTCGCTCGAGCTGATGGCGGACTCGGGCGCCTTCGACGGCCTGCTTGCGCTCGCCGATCTGTCGCAGTTCCGGGACCGGGGGAACGAAGCCTGGTGCGAGCTGACGCTGCGCACCCTCGCGCACCTGGCCGCCGAGCACGCGGGCCTCTTCGTCGCCGGCGTATCGGTTCACAACGGCGATCCTCCGCGGCGCTTCCAGGAGCTGTCGCGCGACCTCGACCTGCCTCTCCTACGTGGTCCGCGCGACGCGGTGCGGGCGATTGCGTCGGTGGCCCACTGGCGTCCCGCGCGGGTCGCCGGCGACGACGGCGACGCACCGGACGTCAGCGACCTGCTCAGCCCGGGAGTGCTCCCCGAGCACGAGTCGGCGCTCGTGCTCGAGCGGTACGGCGTTCCGTTCACACCTCACCGGCGGGCCGAGACGCCGGACGAGGCTGCCGTCGCGGCCGTCGAGCTCGGGTTCCCCGTCGTGATCAAGACGGACGGGAAGGCGCACAAAGCCCGCGAGGGAGGCGTGGTGCTCGGCGTGTCCACCGCGCTTCAGGCAGCCGAGGAGGCGAGACGCCTCGGCGACCGTGTGCTGGTCGCCCGCCAGGTCGACCCCGCCGACGAGGCGATCTGCGGCATGACGCGCGACCCCGACTACGGCCCGGTGCTGGCCGTCGGGCCGGGGGGTGTCGCCGTCGAGGAGCTGAACCGCCTCACGCTCACGCTCGCCCCGCTCGATCTCGAAACGGCCCGGGAGGTCGTCGCCGAGGCCGGTGTGGAGGACGTCGGCGACGTCGTCGCCACCACGCTCGTGGCGCTGGGACGGCTTGCGCTCAAGCATCCGGAAGTCGAATCGGTCGATGTCAATCCGCTCGTGTTGAGCGCGGGCGGAGCGGTTGCCGTCGACGCGCTCATCGTCGTCTCCTCGACCGGGAGCACGACCCGCACGGTTTGACCCCACGGTCAGGACCTGGTTTCGTTTCGCATGGCAGGGGCGTTGCAGCGCGACAAGGAGGTCGTCGATGACCACGTTCCATCCCCGTGAACCGCGTGGGTTTCACCGCCGGGAGTTTCTCGGTCGCTCGGCCGTCGGCCTCGTCGGCCTGTCGAGCCTGAGCACGCTGCTCGCCGCCTGCGGCGGCGACTCGGGTGACAGCACTACAGAGTTGCAGCTCGCCCGCCCGGACAACCCGGTCACGCTGCCCATCTTCGACGACAACCCGATGATCGAGTCGGGTCTCGATCCCGAGCAGGGCACGCTGAAGATCTACAACTGGGTCGAGTACCTCTGGGCGAAGAAGATGAAGGAGTTCGGCGCGAAGTACGGCGTGAAGGTCGAGCTCACGACCTTCGCGACGATGGACGAGGCGATCGCGAAGCTCTCGAGCGGCGCCACGGACTTCGACGTCTTCTTCCCGACACCAGACCGGCTTTCCCGGCTCGCGTTGGGGCAGGTGCTCCAGCCGCTCAACAAGGACTACATCCCGAACCTCACGAACATGTGGCCCGCGTTTCAGGACCCGTTCTACGACTTGGGCGCGCAGTACACCGTCCCCTACACGATCTACACGACGGGCATCGGCTACCGGAACGACAAGGTCGAGGGCACGCCCGACGACCTCGACAACCCGTACGACTTCTTCTGGAACACGTCGGCCAAGGGCAAGGTCTGGCTGCTGGACGACTCCCGTGAGGCGATCTCGGCGATGCTCCTTCGCGACGGGATCACCGATCTGAACACCGAAGATCCCGATCAGATCGAGGCGGCGAAGCAGCACCTCCTCGACCTCACGAAGGCGGTCAACGTCAAGGTCTCGACCGAGGACTACACGAAGCTCCCGGAGGGCTCGGCGTGGATCCACCAGGCATGGGCGGGCAGCATGGTCTCGGCGCAGTACTACCTCCCGAAGGGCGTTGGGCCAGAGGTGCTCTCCTACTGGTATCCGGAGGACGGCGGCGGCCCGATCGGTGTCGACCAGATGGCCGTGCTGAAGAGCGCGAAGAATCCCGTGCTCGCCCACCACTTCCTCGACTTCATGCTCGACGAGACGAACTCGTACGACAACTTCGCGCAGTTCGTCGGCTACCAGCCGCCCCTGAACGCGATCAACCCGGACCGACTGGTCGCCGACGAGGTCGTCCCGCCGAACCTCGCCTCCGCCGTGGTGCGCGAGTCGGACTTCGACAACGGTTACCAGGAGCTCGAGCTGAGCCCGGACGGTCAGGTGCTGTGGCAGAACGCGTGGGCGGAGTTCCAGGCGGGCTAGCGTAGAGAACGACTCGGTGAGATGAGGTATCCGCGCTGGTTCTGGCCAGGCGCGGCGGTGCCGGGCGTCGCCTGGCTCGTCGCGTTCTTCGTGCTCCCGTTCTACGCGATCCTGGCCGTGGCAATGGGGTCCGTCGACCCCATCTTCCAGACGCCACGTCCTGCCTGGAACCCGCTGACGTGGGATACGAAGGCGTTCTCGTTCGTGTTGGACGGCCTCTTCGGCGGCGGCACGTTCCAGACCGTGTTCGTGCGCACGATCGTCTACGTCGTGATCGCGGTCGTGGGCTCACTCCTCATCGCCTACCCCGTCGCGTATCTCATCGCCCGGCACGGCGGGCGCTACAAAGGGCTGCTCCTGGCGGGCATCGTCGCGCCGTTCTTCATCAGCTACCTGATGCGCATGCTCGCCTGGATCAATCTGCTCCAGGACGACGGCTGGGTCAACGACGTCCTCCTCTGGCTCCGCCTCGTGGACACGCCCGTGAACTGGCTGGACGGTCGGGCCTCGTCGGTCGTCTTCGGGCTCGTCTACGGGTACGTGCCGTTCATGATCCTGCCGCTGTACGCGTTCCTCGACCGCATCGACAAGCGACTGCTCGAGGCGGCCCGCGACCTCGGTGCCAGTCCGTCGCAGGCGTTTCGGATGGTCACGCTCCCGCTGTCGCTGCCGGCGATGCTCGCCGGCGTGGTGATCATCGCACTGCCCATGTTCGGCGACTACTACACGCCGGATCTTCTCTCAGCGTCGCCGAAGACCTCGCTGATCGGCAACCAGATCAACCTCTACATCCGTGGGGGGCAGCAGATCCCGGTCGGGGCTGCGCTCGTCTGCATGCTGATGCTCATGCTCGGGATCCTGATGGGCTACTACCTGTTCGTGACCGCCCGCTCGCTGCGGCGCTACGGGGACGCGTGACACGCATGCGAGCGTGGCTCGCGAACCCGTGGGGCAAGCCGCGCTTCCTGTGGTTGATCACCGGGGCGTATCTGATCTGGTCGATCGTCCCGATCCTGATCGCGATCCGCTTCTCGTTCAACGAGGGCCGCTCGCGCTCGACGGCGCAGGGCTGGTCGATGCGCTGGTATTGGGGCGACCCGGAGCTGTCCGTCGCCCACAACCCTGCCCTCTATCACGCCCTCCAGCAGAGCCTCAAGCTGGCGGCGTTCGCGATTCTGATCGCCGTGCCGCTCGGCGTCGCCCTGTCGATAGGCCTCACCCGTTGGCGTGGCCGCGGTGCCGGCTCGGCGCGGTTCGTCACGCTCTTCCCGCTCGTCACGCCGGAGATCGTGATGGGGGTCGCGCTCTTCCTCGTCTTCACCAACGTCTTCACGACGATCAGCCTCGGCACGACGGCTCAGGTGATCGGCCACGTGACGTTCTCGATCACGTTCGTCGTGATCATCGTGCGCGGCCGGCTGCTCTCGATCGGCAAGGACTACGAGGAGGCGGCGATGGACCTCGGTGCGTCCCCCCTCGGCGCGCTGCGCCTCGCGCTGCTTCCACTCCTCGTCCCCGCGATTGTCGCCAGCGCGATCGTCGTCTTCGCGATCTCGATGGACGACTTCGTGATCAGCGCCTACCTGTCGTCGAGCGCCGGCACGGACACCGTGCCCGTGAAGATCTACTCCAACGCGCGTGGCGCACCGACCCCTGCGCTCAATGCCTTGGCGAGCGTGACGCTCTTCGCGACCGTCCTCCTCGGCGCTGCGATGTTCGCGGTGTGGGCGGTCATCCGACGCGGGCAGGGCGACAGACGCTCGGGCATGGACGAGCTCGCGAGACTGGACGCGTAGGCGATGGCGGGCGATGTCGAACGCCTCGACGCCGCGATCGGGCTCGTGTCCGAGGAGGCTGCGGCCGGCCGGGCCGTCTTCCGTCTCGAGCCGACAGCGCTCGCCGTCGTCGACGGCGACCCGCCGTTCCTCCACGGCGGTGTCCTCGCCACGATCGTCGACACGGCCGCGTGGGCCGCGGTCGCGTCCGCGCACGGTGACGATTGGCTCGTCGTCGATCTGCGGGTCGACTTCCTGAGGCTCGCGCGGGCGCAGCCGCATCGCCTGACGGCGACCGTGCGTCGGGCCGGGCGCCGACTGGCCGTGGCCGACGTGGAGATCGCGTCGATCGACGAGCCGGAGCGCCCCGTCGCCCTTGGTCGCGTGACCCTCGCGCGCACAGCGGGCTGAGAGCCCGGCCGTCGGGGCCTCTACGCCCGCTCCCGGCGCTACGGGGTGTCGTCGGCGAGGACGCGCAGCGCATCGGCCGGCAGGTGCGCCGTGACCGGTGAGCCGACGTCGTACTCCTCGACGTCGCCGGAGTTCGCCACGAGAGCCTGGACACGCTCGCCGCCCGGGAGCGTCACGAAGACCTGGATCGTCGAGCCCAGGTAGACGAAGCGCTCGATCGTTGCGGCGATGCGGTTCTCACCCGTACCGCCGGCAGGCTCGATGCGGACGCGCTCGGGGCGGATCGTGACTCGGACGATGCCCCGCTCGGTCGTCGCACCCTCGGCCGCGGCGAGCGTGACGCCACCGACGTCGACAAGGCCGCCCCCGGTGGAATGAGCCCGCATCAGGTTCGAGACGCCGAGGAAGTCGGCGACGAAGGTAGTGGCCGGCCGCTCGTACACGTCGCGCGGCGCCCCAATCTGCTCGATGCGCCCTTTCACCATCACCGCGAGGCGATCGGACATCGTCAAGGCTTCCTCCTGGTCGTGCGTCACGTAGACGAACGTGACGCCGACCTCGCGCTGCAGGCTCTTCAACTCGATCTGCAGCTCGCGGCGAAGCTTCGCGTCGAGGGCGCCGAGCGGCTCGTCGAGCAGCAGCACCGACGGGTTCAGGATCAAGGCGCGCGCGAGTGCCACCCTCTGCTGCTGGCCGCCCGACAGCTGGTGCGGCTTCCGCTGCTCGTACCCTGACAACCTGACCAGCTCGAGCACCTCGCCCACCAGTTGGCCACGCTCGGCCTTGCGGACGTTGGAGAACCGCAAGCCGAAGGCGACATTGTCGCCGACGGTGAGGTGCGGGAAGAGGGCGTAGCTCTGGAAGACCGTGTTCACCGGCCGCTTGTGCGGCGGCGTCTCGGTCACGTCGCTGTCGCCGATCCGGATGCGTCCTGCATCGGGACGCTCGAAACCGGCGATCATCCGCAGGCTCGTCGTCTTGCCGCAGCCGGACGGGCCGAGGAGGGAGAAGAACTCCCCGTTCTCGACCTCCAGCGTGACGTCGTCGACCGCCGCGACCTCGTCGAACCGCTTCGTCACGCCCTCGAGCGCGACGCCCTGTGACGCACGGCCGGTCATGGTGCGAGCTCCAGCGAGACCGCGGCCTCCAGCGACGCCCGCGCGTCGTCGGGCTCCGTGAGCCCGAGGTAGAGCATCGAGTCGAGCCCGTCCGTCAGCGCGGCCAGGCGGAAAGCAACGCCTGCCGGCTCGACGCTCGTCGCGATCGAGCCGTCAGCTTGGCCCTCACGTATGCGCGCTGCGAGCAGGGCGACCCAGGCTCGGTAGTGGGCGCGAACGACCGGTCGCAACTCCTCGTCGCCGTGCAGCCCGGTCCACATGGCGGTCCATAGCGCGCGGTACTCGCCGTGGGGCGGGGCCGTGTCGATGCATGCGGTGAGGCTCCGGGTGACACGCTCACGTCCCGTGTCGAACGCATCCACCTCGCCGGCCACGATCTCTTCCCAGCGCGCCTCGGAGAACGCGAACGCAGCCCTGAGCAGATCCTGCCGCGTCGGGAAGTAGTAGTGAACGAGCGCCTTCGAGACACCGGCCTCCTTCGCGACGCTGGCGATCCTCAACCCGTGCGCGCCCTCGCGAATCACGACCCGGCAGGCCGCCTCGAGGATGGTGACGACGCGCCCGGAGTTCTGTGTGGGGGGAGCGCTGGTCACGGAGCGTCGTATCTTGACCGATTCAAGCCGTTCACACTATCCTGACTGACCGGACAGTCAAGATCGGCAGGAAGGCTTCGGGATGGCGGCACACGAGACGACCACGACAACGGCGCTGCCGCCCGTCGAGCATCCCCTCGAGGACGGGTGGACGCTCCCCGCGTCCTGGTATTCGTCGAGCGTTGTCCACACGCTGGAGCTCGACCGCATCTTCTCCCGCGCCTGGCAGTACGTGGGACGCGCCGACCAGCTCGCCGAGGCGGGCTCCTTCTTCGCTTCGAGCGTGGCGCACGTGCCGATCGTCGTCGTGCGCGACGCGGAAGGTGTTCTCCGCGGGTACGTCAACGTCTGCCGGCACCGTGGTCACCTCGTGGCGGACGGCGCGGGCTGCCGGGCCACGCTCCAGTGCCCGTACCACGCCTGGACGTACGGCCTGGACGGCACTCTGCTCAAGGCGCCTCGCAGCGAGCGCGAGCCGGACTTCGACCCCGGTGCCTTCTCGCTGCTCCCGATCTCCGTGGCGACCTGGGGACCGTGGGTGTTCGCCAATCCCGACGCCGAGGCTCCGTCCTTCGACCTCCTGCTCGACGGTGTCCGCGACGTCGTGGAGTCGAGCGGCCTCGATCTCGACGACCTCGTCTTCCGGCAGCGCGTGGAGTGGGACGCTCCCGTCAACTGGAAGACGGCCCTCGAGAACTACCTCGAGTGCTACCACTGCTCGGTGGCGCACCCCGGGCTCTCCAAGGTGGTCGACGTGAATCCCGACGCCTACGAGGTCGTGGAGCGGCCACTGTCGACCAGCCAGTACGGCCGTATCCGTGCGGGTGTCCGCGAGGGCACGACGAACGCGCCCTATCGCCCGGGTGAAGGGATCGAGAGCGCCCAGTACCACCACCTCTGGCCCAACACGACGATCAACATCGAGGCCGGTCGCCCCAACGTCGGCATGGATGTCTGGCTTCCCACAGCGCCGGGCCGCTCCACCGGTCATACGGACTACTTCTTCGGGTCGGACGTGACGGAGGACGAGATCGCAGAGATCATCGCCTTCAGTCAGCAGGTCGGCATGGAGGACCAGTCGCTGGTCGAGTCCGTGCAGGCGGGGCTCGACTCCGGAGCGGTGCCGCAAGGACGGCTGTTCGGCGAGAGCGAGCGCCTGATCGGCCACTTCCAGCGTCGCCTCCACGGCGCGCTCACCGACGCGGCGTAGACGGGCGTCAGTTCGGCGGGCGCTGCTCGGCCATGCGCGCCAACGCGCCCTGCACTGCCACGAGCGTCTCGTCGACGTCTTCCGGTGTGTGCGCGAGCGAGACGAACCAGCGCCCGAGCGCGTAGCGGTGCCCGAGCACGCCCCGCTCCTCGAGCGCGTCGCAGAAGACGGCGAACGCAGCGGCGTCCTGGAGCGCTGTCGCCTCGGCGAGCGAGACGGGCTCGTCGACTGGACGCGGGGAGAAGAACGGCTGCAGCATCGAGCCGGCGCGCCGCACGTGACCGGCAAGGCCGTTCTCCGCGAACGCCTGCTCGAGGCCGTCGGCGAGGCGTGACGACGTCGTCTCGAGCTGCGCGTAGAGCTCCGGCTCGCCGTGTAGTCGGCCGAGGACGGCGCGCGCCGCCGCGAGCGCCACCGGCGAGCCCGTCGTCGTCCCGCCGTGCACGACCCGGTTCTCGGCCTCCAGCCGCATCAGGTCGCGCGAGCCGCCGAACGCGGCGAGACCGAAGCCACCGCCGATGATCTTCCCCAGCACCGTCACGTCCGGTGTGATGCCGAGCAGCTCCTGCGCTCCGCCGGGCGCCAGCCGGAACCCGGTCATCACCTCGTCGAGGATGACGAGACCGCCGGCCTCCCGCACCTCGTCCAGGAGCGTCGTGAGGAACGTGTCGGTCGGGCGAACGAGGCCACCCGAGCCGGCGACGGGCTCGAAGATGACCCCCGCGACCCGGTCACCCGCGGTCGCCAGCACCTCTCGCAGGGCGTCGGGGTCGTTGAGCGGCAGCACCCACACCGAGGCAAGGGCCGCATCGGGCACTCCAGCCGAGTCGCCGGTCCCGGGCCGCGCCGCACTCCCGGCCGACCAGCCCGTGCACAGGTGGTCGGCCCAACCGTGGTAGTGCCCTTCGAACTTGAGGATCAGGTCGCGGCCGGTCGCTGCGCGGACGAGGCGCACTGCCGCCTGCGTCGCCTCCGTGCCCGAGGCCGCGTAGCGGAGCTGCTCGACGCCGGGGACGAGGGCGGTCACGAGCTCTCCCACCTCGCCGGCCAGGCGATGCGGGTAGGCGACGTGGACGCCGATGCGCTCGATCGTCTCGCAGACGGCGTCGAGGAGGAACCGCGGGGCATGGCCGAAGAGGTTGACGCCGTAGCCGCCGCAGTAGTCGAGGTACGTCCTGCCGTTCACGTCGCGGATGCGCGAGCCGGCCGCGTGCTCCATCACGAGCTGCCCTCCGGCCCGCAGGCGGGCGTAGCTCGACTCGCCGCCGGCGACCGTCTCGGCGATCCGGGCGAACGCGTCGTCAGAGCGCATCGTCATCCCGCCAGTATCTCGCGCAGGGGTCCCGTGCCGTGCGGCGTACTCCGAGGCATGTCCACGGCCTTCGGCTCGGTCGACGGAGCGCTCTCTGCGGATCGCGTCCGGCGTGATCTCGTCCGGCTGCTCCCCCTCGGGGTGCTGCTGCTCGGCCTCGCGCTCGTCTTCGACGCGGCAGTCGTGACGGCAGTCGTCGTTGCGCTCGGCGTGCTGTGCGGAGCGGTGTGTGGGATCGCAGCCGCGGTGGCACTCGTCTCGTCGCGCGGGAGAGGGTTCGCCGCCGCCGCCGCGTACGCGCTCACCGGTGCGCTCTTCGTCGCAGCGGTCGTCGTCGCGGTCGGCTGACGCGCGCCGCTGCGGGGCGCACCTCTATCCTCTGCCGGGCACCGCGACGTACGGAGCAGCCAGCGTGTCCCGCATCCTCACAACACTTCCCGTCGGCGAGCGCATCGGCATCGCCTTCTCGGGCGGGCTCGACACGCTCGTCGCCGTCGCCTGGATCCGCGAGCACGGGGGCACGCCGTATGCGTACACCGCCGACCTCGGGCAGTACGACGAAGACGACGTCGCAGCAATCCCCGCGCGGGCGCTCGCCGTCGGAGCAGAGGAGGCGCACGTAGTCGACTGTCGCCCGCAGCTCGTGCACGAGGGCCTGGTCGCGCTGCAGTGCGGCGCGTTCCACATCTCCACCGGTGGGAAGACGTACTTCAACACGACGCCGCTCGGGCGTGCCGTGACGGGAACGATGCTCGTCAACGTGATGCACCGCCACGGGATCGACATCTGGGGTGACGGCTCGACGTACAAGGGCAACGACATCGAGCGCTTCTTCCGCTACGGGTCGCTCGTCAACCACGCGCTTCGCATCTACAAGCCGTGGCTCGATCAGCGGTTCGTCGATGAGCTGGGCGGACGAGCCGAGCTCTCCGCGTGGCTGGCGGAGCGCGGGCTGCCCTACCGGACGAGCGCCGAGAAGGCGTACTCCACCGACGCCAACATCTGGGGCGCCACGCATGAGGCCAAGGAGCTCGAGCACCTCGATCGGTCGCTCGCGATCGTCGAGCCGATCATGGGGGTGCGCCACTGGGATTCGTCCCTGGAGATCGCGCCGGAGATCGTGAGCGTCCGCTTCGAGGACGGGTGGCCGGTAGCACTCAACGGGATCACGTTCGAGGATCAGGTCGCGCTCGTGGTCGAGGCGAATGCGATCGGCGGCCGCCACGGGCTCGGCATGTCGGACCAGATCGAGAACCGCGTGATCGAGGCGAAGAGCCGAGGGGTCTACGAGGCGCCGGGGATGGCGCTCCTCTGGCTCGCCTACGAGCGCCTCGTGAACGCGATCCACAACGAGCCGACGATCGACAACTACCGCACGATGGGGCGCTCGCTGGGCCGGCTGCTCTACGAGGGACGGTGGTTCGACCCACAGGCCCTCATGCTTCGCCACTCGTTGCAGAGTTGGGTGGGACATGCCGCCTCGGGCGAGGTGACCGTCGAGCTCCGGCGCGGCGACGACTACACGATCGTCGATACGTCGAGCGAGCACGCGACGTACCAGCCGCACCGACTCTCGATGGAGCGCGTCGAGGACGCGCCGTTCGGGCCGCTCGACCGCATCGGGCAGCTGACGATGCGCGAGCTCGACATCGCCGACTCGCGTCAGAAGCTCGGCTTCTACGGCCGCAAGGCGCTGATGCGCATCGACCCCGAGCTCGGGATCCTCGAAGCCGGCACCGACGCGGTCGAACCGCCGGCCACGTAGCCGGGGTCGGCCACATAGTCGGGGTCAGACCCGTGGGGTCAGACCCCGGCGCGGGGGTCTCGCGTGTCGCCGCGGTGCCCGGGGGTCAGACCCGTGGGGTCAGACCCCCGGCGCTACGCGTGGGGTCAGACCCCGGGGGCGAGCCGTGCGCGGATGACCACAGCCGTGGCGACGGCGCTCTGCCGCTCGGGCGGGAGCAGGTTTCGCATCAGCTCGAGCACCTCGACGGTGAACAGCGGGTAGAGCTCGCAGTCGTCGACCGTCATCGGCTTGCGTTGGAGCACCTCGATCTCCACGAAGCCGGCGCGCTCGAGCTTGGCGACGAAGTCACGCTCCGTCAGGGCGCCGGCCACTCACCCGGCCCAGGTGGCCGGGTGCATCAGGATCTCCGGGGGGAGCTCCTCCTCGGCAACCGTGAGATCGGAAACGGTGAACTTCCCGCCGGGGCGAAGCACGCGCGCGCATTCGGCGAGCACCCGCGCCTTCCGCGGGGCGAGGTTGACGACACCGTTCGAGATGACGTGGTCGACGCTCGCGTCGGGAAGCGGGATCGCCTCCATGTCTCCCTCGAGCGCCACGACGTTGTCAAGCTCCGCCTCGGCGGCAGCGTCAGTCATCCGCTCGAGCATCTCGGGGAGGAAGTCGAGCCCGTACACGCGACCGTCCGGCCCCGTGCGACGTGCGGCGAGAATCGCGTCGATGCCGCCGCCGCAGCCGAGGTCGAGCAGCGTCTCGCCCGGCTCGATCACGGCGAAGCGCAGGTGGTTGGCGACGCCGACCGCCCGCTCGAGAGCCGCCTGCGGCACCTGAGCGAGCTCCTCGGGGCTGTAGAGCTTGCGGGCGATGGCCTCGGTCGAGGTGTCGATGCCGCCGTACGCGCCTCGCACGATGTCCTTGAGCTCGGCCGAGTGCATGAGGTCGCGCGTCACGTCTTTGCCTCGAGGTCGTCGAGCGCCGTCGTCAGTCGTGTCTTGACGTCGTCCGGGATCTCGTCGGAGTCGCCCTCGACGAGGAAGCGGCGGAGCTCCTCGGCGAACTCGAGCTCGCCACAGCATCGGCGGCAGAAGCTCAGGTGCTCGTCGATCGCGGCACGTTCCGACTCGTCGACGACCCCGTCGAGGTACTCCCACAGCTGCTTCACGGCCTCCGAGCAGGCGATCACGCGCGCGCCCCCTCCTTGAGCAGATCGTGCTGCTCGGCGTACTCCCAGAGCCGACGCTCGAACAGCTTCCGGCCGCGGTGGAGTCGCGCGAGCATCGTGCCGAGCGGCACCTGCAGCGAGTACGCGACCTCCTTCACGTGGTAGCCCTCGGAGTAGACGAGGACCAGCGGCTCGCGGTACATCTCCGGCATCTCGCTCAACAGGTCGCGCACGTCCTCGACGCCGAACTGGTGAAGGAAGTCGAGGTGCAGCGAGTCGGAGTACGGGAAAGGATCCTCGTCTGCGATCTTGCGGTAGAGGGAGAACTCGTCGACCTCGTCGAGCTCGACCTCCTGCGGCCGCCGCGCGCGTGCACGGCCGTGGTCGCGGCAGCAGTTGACGACGATGGTGCCGAGCCAGGCCGGCCCTGCTGCCCGATCGTCGAGCCGGTCGTAGCTGCGGAAAGCCTTGAGCAACGCCTCCTGCACGACATCCTCGGCGTCGTCCCCGACGAGCCTTCGCGCCAGGCGGTACAGGCGAGGCAACTCCTGCTCGGCGAGTGTCCGGAAGTCCCCTGCGATCGGGGGCTTGTCTGCGCTGGGCGAGTCGATGGGCGCACCATACCGTCCCTTGTAGGACGCTCGGGGGGCCGGTGTTATTGCATTCGCCTCGATGTGCAATACCGCAGTCCCCGGGGAGCGTCTTCCAGACATCAACGACGAATGGAGGCAAGCATGAGCACGATCACGGTTTCCAACGGCATCGACGTCCCGGCGCTGCTCGGCACGATCGACGCGATCAACGACCAGCCCGAGCTGGCGCAGTTCACGTTCAAGGCGTCGACCGCGTGGCAGAGCGGGACCCACTCGACGGCGAAGATCGGCTCCTTCCAGCACGCGGGCGCCGAGGACGAGTCGCGCCTCTCCGGGTTCACGCTCCAGGGCGACGAGCCGCCCGTCCTGCTCGGCGAGGACAAGGGCCCGAACGCGGTGGAGCTCCTGCTCGCGGCTCTCGGCTTCTGCTACTCCGTGGGCTACGTCGCCAACGCCGCGGCCCGCGGGATCGAGCTCGAGGAGATGTCGTACGAGATCGAGGGCGACATCGACCTGCATGCGTTTCTCGGCCTCGGCAACGACGTCCGTGCCGGGTTCACCGAGATCAGGGCGACGGCCCACGTCAAGTCGCCGAACGCGACCGAGGAGCAGCTCCAGGAGCTCTGCACCTACGTCCAGGACACGTCGCCGGTGCGCGACGTGCTCGCGAACGGCGTTCCCGTCCGCACGACGATCGAGGTGGCGGGCTGAGGAAGTGGATCCGGGCTGCCGCCTCGGCGGCAGCCCGGCCTTCCCCTGACACCGCCAGACAGGAGGACGACCATGGCAGTTGAGGTGGACATCGACGTTGGGCTCTTGAAGAGCGAGATCCGCAAGACGTACGCGGACGTGTCGCAGCAGCCCGAGAAGGACTACATGTTTCCCACCGGCCGCGGCTGGGCCGAGGATCTCGAGTACCCCGCCGCACTCCTCGAGCAGCTTCCCGAGAGTGCTGTCGAGTCGTTCGCCGGTGTTGCCAACCCGTACTCGCTCGGCGAGCTGTCACCGGGCGAGCACGTGCTCGACCTGGGGAGCGGGGCGGGCATGGACTCGCTCGTCGCCGCCCTGATGGTGGGGCCGGAAGGGCGCGTCGTTGGCATCGACATGACCCCTGAGATGCTGGCGAAGGCGCGCGGAGCCGCGGCCGAGCTGGGTGTCACGCACGTCGACTTCGTCGAGGGCGAGGTAGAGCAGCTGCCCTTCGCGGACGGGACGTTCGACGTCGTCATCTCCAACGGCGTGATCGACCTGATTCCCGACAAGGACGCTGTCTTCTCGGAGATCTTCCGTGTGCTGCGGCCCGGCGGCCGGATCCAGTTCGCCGACGTCACCATCCAGAAGCCGGTGAGCGAAGAGGGCCGGCGCAACATCGACCTCTGGACTGGCTGAATTGCCGGGGCTCTCCTGGACGGAGAGTACGCAGCACTCCTCGAGCGGCACGGCTTCGAGCGGGTCGAGCACGGCAACCTCGTCGCCACGTACATGCGGTCGAAGTTCGAGGACACGAGGCAGAAGGCGCTGAAATTCGGTGCCAACGGTGCCACGGTGAAGGCCTACAAGCCCGCCTGAACGAAGAGCGGTCAGCACCGGGGTCAGACCCCTGGGGTCTGACCCCGGTTTGAGCCAAGCCGCCACTCGGGGCCGCCATTGCTTGCGCCGGGGTCTGACCCCATGGGGTCAGACCCCAGGTTGAGCCACGGCCCTGGGCCGCGTTTGCGAGGCGTCAGATCTCAGAGGGTCTGCCGCCTGGCAGACCCGACAGAACCCGAACGCAACGAAAGGAACGCTCATGAAGACGACTCGGATCACGATGCCCAGAGGGGCCCGCGACCTGGTGTCCATGCTGACGGACGACCAGTACGCGTGGGGTGAGCGCCTCGCTCGTCTCCAGGGATGGAGGGGACGCGACGCAGCGCAGGCAGCCGCGGCGCAATCGGCGCAGCGCCTTGCTCCCGCACTCTGTGCGGTGGGCGCGATCGTCGGCGGGGCTCTGAGCTCGCCCGAAGTTCTTGCGTTCTTTGCCGCGACTGCGGTGATCGGCGCCCACGCTGATCATCATCCGTTCGAGGTCGTCTACAACGCGACGGCCAGGCGACTGAGCTGGCCGACGCTGCCCGCCAACCGTGCCGCACACAAGCTCGGCTGCGTGCTCGGAATCACCTTCCTCGGAGGGGCCGCGCTCGCCTTCGCCGCCGGGGCGGCAACCGTCGGTTTGATCCTCGCGGGGATCATCGGCGCGACGGGGATCTTCGTCGCCGCAACGGGGATCTGTGTGCCCTCGCTCGTGTTCACGCTCCTCTGGGGGGCAGAACGTGGAAGCTGCTCGGGCTTCAGAGTGGGAGCGTGCGTTCCGGCGCGGACGGCGCGCTGATCCGGACTCGCTTCGCGACGTCTGGCGGTACGGTGCGGATGTGCGGCCGGTCGTTCTCCTCGTTCTCGCAGTGGGGGCCGCCGGCTGCGGCAGCGACACCGCGTCGCCGCGACTACCCGAACCCTTGGCGGCGACGGCGCTCCCGGACCTCGACTACCGGGAGCGCGACCTCGAGCGCAATGTGCTCGCCTAGGATTCGTTCGACCGTGATGCGCTGGAGCAGCTGCTCTCCGGCAGCCGTTACGTAGGCGGTCGAGAGCGCGAGTTCACCGGGCACACGGACACGTTCGACCGGGTCGTGGCGCGGACGCTGCGCTTCGAGTCGGCCGCCGGCGCCGGGGAGTACGTCTCCTGGGTCGCAGCCCACACCCATGAGTTGGCAGGGCCGGTGCTCCCGCCCGCGACGCTCGCCGTCGGGGAGGACGGGTTGCTGTTCACGCTCGAGCCGTGCCCGACGTGCAAGAAGCAGCTGCCGACGCAACTCGCTGTCTGGCGCCGCGGGAACGCGGTCGGCTACGTCGTCGCAGCCGGTCGCGCGGCGGGCAGCGAGCGCGTCATAGCTCTCGTCCGGGCTGTCGACGCCGCCACGCTGGCCTCGGGGTCAGACCCCAAGGGGTCTGACCCCGGCGGCTGACGCTCCCGTCGATCCGGCCAGGGCGTCGTGCACGAGCAGCTGGAAGTGCTGGATCAGGTGCTCGCTGTCGAGCAGCAGCCGCCCCTGCTCGACCAGGCCCGTTGCGAGGCCGGCGTGGACGGACTCGACGAGCGCGTTGTCCTCCTGCCCGACGATGTTTGCGAACTCGGTGATCTCGTCGATCACTGCGTCGGGCGTCCCGGGCGCCCAGAACCCATCCACGTACGTCGCCGTGCGGTCAGGGCCGTCCGGCCGGAAGACGAGCAGGCGCATGTTCGTCGGCCCGGGGAAGACGTTGATCGTCCAGTTCGGCCACACGTAGTGGAACTGGCCCGCGTCGACCTGTCCGACGGGCTCGTACGGCGGCGCCTTGCCGTTCCCCGAGCGCTCCTGCCGGGGCCCGAACTGGCTCGACGTGAAGCGCTGCGTGGTCAGGCGGTAGGCGTCCGGGTCGACGTCGATCAGCCGGCTGAAGCTGGGATGGGCGGCCGGGCAGTGGTAGCACTCGAGGTAGTTCTCGACCACGATCTTCCAGTTCGCCTGAACGACCCACTCGCGCGTGCGACCGCGGAACTGGAGCGTCGACGGATCGATGCCGGTGCCGGCGAGCGCGGCCGGCAACTCGCCGACCGTCTCGGCGAACGGCGCCGCACCGGCGTCGGGGTTGACGAAGACGAGCGGCCCCCACGTGGAGACCGCGGCCGGGCTGAGCGCCCAGTCCCCACGGTCGAAGTTGGGCTCCCGGTCGGAACGCGGCGCGCTGCGCAACGAACCATCGAGGTCGTACGTCCACGCGTGGTAGGGACACTGCAGCGTTTCGCGCTTGCCGCACCCGGTGGCGACGAGGTGCCCGCGGTGACGGCAGACGTTCGCGAAGGCTCTCAACTCACCGTCGCGACCGCGGACGACGACGATCGGCAGCTCACCCGCCCAGCACGTGAAGAACTGCCCCGGCTCGGCAACCTGCCCCGCCTCGCCCGCGTACTGCCATGCGTGACGGAAGATGCGCTCCTGCTCCAGCCGGTAGACCTGCTCGTCCGAGTACCACCCGGCCGGGAGTGTCAACCCGCGCTCGAGGCTCGTGCGAAGAGCGGGTGAGACGTCGATCGCCATGCGGTCACCTCCTCGGCTCGCGGCGGCGGCGCCGCATGGTCGCGAACGCTACAGCGCGGACGCTTGCGCCGCACGGAGCAATTGCTTGATTCCCGGTGCGGAACTTGCAAGGCTCCGCCCAGCATTTTTCGTGCGCGGGGGCCGCGCGGCTTCGACCCGCTCAGCGGGAAACGGGGAGGCCGGCTGCCTCCCAGGCGACGATGCCGCCGTCGACGTCGTTGACGGCCCCGAAGCCCTGCTCCGCCATCAGCGCCACGGCCTGGCCGCTGCGGCTGCCCGAGCGGCAGTAGACGACGTACTCCTGGTCGCGGTCGAGCTCGGCGATTCGCTCTGCAAAGTCGGGCTCGTAGAAGTCGATCAGCGTCGCACCAGCCACGTGACCCTCCGCGTACTCCTCCGGCGTGCGTACGTCGAGGACCTCGACGTCACCGGTCTCGATCAGTGCCTGCGCGTCCGCCGGCTGTACGAGCGCGATCGCGTCAGCGGACACGTTCGTCGTCGGCGCGGGAGTGGACGACGCGCTGCCGCCGCACCCGGTACCGAGCGTGACCACCGCAAGGAGCAGCGTGAGCAGGAGGCCGAGGCGACCGGGCGACATGCACTCATGAAAGCACGACGCCGGCTCCTTGCAGATCGCTTACCGCGGTCTCAGCCGGGTCTCAGCAGCTCGTGGTTCGCTGACGTCGACAACAGGATCGCCTGAGGCACGCACGAGAGGAGGAGTCATGTCTGCTCCCATCCGCACCGTCGTCGTCGCGGTCGTCGCGCTCGCGATCGCCGGCACCGCCGTCACCGTGGTCTCCGCCGCCGGAGAGCTCGACTCTGCCGAACGCGCGACGCTCCTGGCGATGCGCGAGGAAGAGAAGCTGGCGCACGACGTGTACGTGACGCTCGGTGCCGAGACCGGTCTGGCGGTGTTCACACGCATCGCATCGTCGGAGGTGCGGCATGAGCGTGCGATAGAGCGCCTTCTGACGCGCTACGGGGTCGTCGATCCCACCGATGGCCTCGGCGTGGGCGAGTTCGCCTCGGCGCGCTTCCAGTCCCTCTACGACGAGCTCGTCGCGGAAGGGTCGGCGTCACGCCGGGCGGCGCTCGGTGTCGGCGTCAGGATCGAGACGCTCGACATCCGCGATCTGCAGGCCGCGATCCGCAGGTCGGACGAGCCACAGCTCGATCGCACGTACGAGAGCCTGCTCGCCGCATCGCGGCAGCACCTGGCGGCATTCCAGCGAGCCGGGTGAGGAGGCGAGGCACGCGGTGCGAGGGGCGGGCGACCGACCCTCGCACCGCGCCACGGGTTCCGCGACGAGCACTGCTCTAGGGTGCCTACATCCCGCCTGGAATCGGCATCAGCTCGTGGATCTCTACCGAGAAGTCCCCGGTTCCTGCGCTGAGGAACGGGTGGCCGTCGACGAGTGCCTTGGCCGCGTCGATGTCTTCCGCCTGGACGATCGAGTACCCGTTGAGCTGCGTCGGCGTGCCCTCGGAGCCATCGTCGACGACCGCCACACCGTTGGCCGTCGGTGCGCCCATGTCCGTCAGCGCGTCTCCGACTCCCTCCATCCAGGCCTGCCACTTCTGCATCACGGCCTGCATCTCCTCGGGAGCCATGTCCTCCATGTCGGTGGCGGGGCCGTTGTACAACAGCATGTAGCTCTTCACGTCGCTCTCCTTCCGTCGGTGATCCCCTGGACGGTGCCCGGTCGTGGCGCACCGGTCGTCGTCTTCGTGCTGTTGCCCCTCACATCGCGCCGTCGAGCCATGGGTCGCGTCCCGGATCGCCGCCCGAGGCGGCGGTGACGAGGCGCGCGAGGTAGTGATCCCAGCCGGTCGTGTGCGACTCGGCGGACTCGGCGGTCGGCAGGTCCCGGTGGACGAACGTCAGCCTCGTGGCCTCACCCTCCGCGGCCAGCTCGATCTCGACCGTCGACGATCCGGCCGGAACCACGGGGAGGTCGCCGTCGCCCGCTTCCCAGCCCCATGTGTAGACGAGGCGGTGGGGCGGGTCGATCTCCACGAACGCACCGCGGGCGGTGTGTCCGGGAAGCACTTCGACGCGGTAGAGACCGCCTTCGTGCAGCTCGAACGTTGCGGCCTGGCCCATCCAGCGGGCTGCCTTCTCGGGATCCACGAGGTACTCCCAGACGTTCTCGGGGGTCGCCTCGATCACGAGCTCCCGTGTCACGGCGATCGTGTCAGTCGTGCTTTCCATGCGGGTGACTCTCCTCTCTCGACGTCGTGTCTCGTTCCACTTCGCGCTTGAGCGCCTCGAGTCGGTCGCCCCAGAACTCGTCCAGGAAGTCTCGGAGCTCCATGAGCCCCTGGGGTCGCGCTCGGTACAGGCGCCGCGTGCCGTTCCGTCGTTCGTCCACGAGCCCAGCCTCCTTCAGCACGCTCAGATGCTGCGATACCGCGGGCCCGCTGATCGAGAAGTGCGATGCGATTTCGCCGACGGACAGCTCGTCGTCCAGCACGAGCCGCAACATCTGGCGTCTCCGCGGTGCCGCGATCGCCTTCAGTGCGGCTTCCATCATCATATATAAGCATATTCTTATATAAGACGCAACTTACGGTACTTCTCATGGACGTTTCACCGGGGGGAGCGACAATCCGACCATGAGGATCCTCGTCGTCGAGGATGAGCCGAAGATGGCCGGCCTGCTCCGGCGTGGGCTCGCCGAGGAAGGGTATGCGGTCGACGTCGCGTCGACGGGCGACGACGCCGTCTGGATGGGCGACGCCGTCGACTACGACGCGATCGTGCTCGACGTGATGCTGCCCGGCCTCAACGGGGTCGAGGCCTGTCGCGCGCTCCGGCAGCGCGGAGTCTGGTCGCCGGTGCTCATGCTCACGGCGCGCGACGCGATCGAGGATCGGGTGCGCGGGCTGGACGCCGGTGCGGACGACTACCTGGCGAAGCCTTTCTCGTTCGCCGAGCTACTGGCCAGGCTTCGGGCGCTCGCTCGCCGTGGCTCGACCGAGCGCCCGGCCGTGCTCGAGGCGGGCGACCTCGTGCTCGACCCGGCCACGCGCCACGTGACGAGGGCCGGTGTCGAGATCTCGCTGTCGGCGAAGGAGTTCTCGCTCCTGGAGACGTTCATGCGTCATCCCGGCGAGGTACTGACCCGCTACCGGTTGCTCGAGCACGCGTGGGACATCGCCTTCGAGAGCCGCTCGAACGTCGTCGACGTGTACGTCCGCTATCTCCGGGAGAAGGTCGACCGCCCGTTCGGGCGCGACTCGTTCGAGACCGTTCGCGGCGTCGGGTACCGGCTGCGCGTCGAGTCGTCGCCATGACGCGGCTCTCGCTGCGGTTGCGCCTGACGCTCGTCTTCGCCGCTGTGATGGCGGTGCTGCTGGTGACGGTCGCCATCTTCCTCCACATCCGGCTCGGAGCGGAGCTCGACGAGCAGCTCGAGCATCGCCTCCGGGTGAGCGTGGCGACGCTCCAGTCGGTTGTGGGTGACGGCAGCGCCGAGATCCCCGATGGAGCTCTCGCGGAGGAGGAGGTCGTCCAGGTGATCGACGGCGACGGCCGTGTCGTGGCCGCGACGGCAACGGTCGGCGGACGCCCGCTACTCGATGAGCAGGATCTCGTCGTCGCGCGATCGGGAGGGCTCCTCGTCGAGCGCTCAGGCGTGCTCGACGACGACCCCGTGCTCCTGCTCGCAGAGTCGATCGAGCCCGGCGGGCGGGCGGTCGTGGTCGTCGGCGCGTCGCTCGAGAGTCGAGACGACGCGGTGAACGGGCTGCTCACACAGTTGCTGATCGGCATTCCCGCTGCGCTTCTGCTCGCCTCGCTCGCGGGGTATGCGCTCGCGGGCGCTGCCTTGCGCCCGGTGGAGAAGATGCGCGAACGGGCGGAGACGATCTCGGCGGAGGATCCCGGAGCGCGGTTGCCGCTGCCGCGTGCCCACGACGAGCTCCATCGTCTGGGGTTGACGTTGAACGAGATGCTCGCCCGGCTCGAAGACGGTCTCGAGCGCGAGCGGCGCTTCGTGGCTGACGCCAGCCACGAGCTGCGCACGCCTCTCGCCTCACTCCGCACCGAGCTCGATCTGGCGCTGCGCCGCCCACGTGCAAGCACCGAGCTCGAGGCTGCGCTGCGTTCGGCCTCGGAGGAGGCGGATCGACTGGCTCGGCTCGCAGACGACCTGCTCGTGCTGGCCCGCGCCGATGCCGGCAAGCTGGGGCTGGGGGCGTCGCAACTGGCGGCCGACGAGCTTCTCGGTTCCGTCGCCGAGCGCTTCGCGGAGGCGGCGGCCGCGGCGGGAGCGGACGTGGTCGTCGCGGGGAGCGACGGCATCGTGCTCTCGGGCGACCGGCTACGGCTCGAGCAGGCGCTCGGCAACGTCGTCGACAACGCGCTGCGCTACGGCGGCGGCGCGGTCGAGCTGACCGCCCGTCAGCAGAACGGGGACGTCGTGCTCGGCGTCCGCGACCACGGATCCGGCTTCCCGCCCGAGTTCGTGCCGCATGCCCTCGAGCGCTTCACGCGGGCGGACGAGGCCCGGGCCGGCTCGTCGGCGGGGCTCGGCCTCGCGATCGTGGACGCCGTCGCGAAGGCGCACGGAGGGCGTGTGATCGCGTCCAACGCCGACGGCGGCGGGGCGGTCGTCGAGCTCGTCCTTCCAGCGCGGTAGCGCTCTCATCGCCGTCTCATCGGCTGCCCCTACGGTGGGGTACAGCGACTGGGAGGCAGTGCGATGTTGAAGAGAGGAGCGGGGTTCGTCGTTGCGGCTGTTGCCGTGACGCTCACGGCCGGCTGCGGCGGTGAGGCGGCGAGCAGCCTGCCGCAGGGCTCCGAGGCGGTCCAGCTCGATCCGGCCAACTTCGTCACCGAGATCGACAATCCGTACTGGCCGATGAAGCCCGGAACACGATGGGTCTACCGCGAGTCGGACGGCGAGTCCGTTCAGCGAGTCGAGGTGACCGTGACCGACGAGAAGAAGGTCGTGGACGGCATCACGGCGACCGTCGTCCACGACCTCGTCACCGAGGACGGCGAGCCGGTGGAGGACACGTACGACTGGTATGCGCAGGACCGTGACGGCAACATCTGGTACCTGGGCGAGGCCACCGAGGAGTTCGAGAACGGAGAGGTCGTCAGCACCGCGGGGTCGTGGGAGGCGGGCATCGACGGCGCACAGGCGGGTGTGATCGTCCCGGCGGCGCCGGCGGTCGGAGTGGCGTACCGGCAGGAGTACTACGCGGGCGAGGCCGAGGACGCAGCGGAGGTGCTGAGCGTCGACGAGCAGGTGGAGGTGCCGTTCGGCTCCTACGAGGGCGTGTTGTTGACGAAGGACTTCACGCCACTCCACCCGGAGATCCTCGAGTACAAGCTCTACGCACCGGGCGTCGGCCCCGTGCTCGTGCTCGGCGTGTCGGGTGGCGGCGACCGCGAGGAGCTCATCGAGTTCAGCGCCGGGTGAGCGGCGAGCGCACTCATGGCTGTCTCATCCACGACGCCTAGTCTCGGAGTCACGATGCTGTCGACGAAGGAGGACCGATGACGAAACGGAAGCTCACTGTGGCCGGGGGCGCGGTTGTCGCCCTCGCCGCGCTCACGGGAGGCATCGCCTACGCCGGCGGAGTCGGCTCCGATTCGGATCGACCCATCACCGGTGCTGCGCTCGAGCGGGCCAGCGCGGCCGCTCTCGCACATACCGGGGGCGGTCGTGTGTCCGAGACCGAGGTCGGCGACGAGGAGAGCATGTACGAGGTCGAGGTGACCCTCGAAGGCGGCCGTCAGGTCGACGTGCAGCTCGACGGGTCGTTCCAGGTCGTCGGCGCCGCCGCTGACGAGGACGTCGAGGCCGACGACGAGAGCGCCGGCTCGAACGGCTGACGCGAATGCCGGCCCGGGCCGATCCGGCACCGGGCCGGCACGACGCGGTCGACGCCGCGGCGCCCGATCTCGATCGAGCGCTCTGGAGGCCCGAATTCTCGATGCGCCGTGAGTCGGCTCACCCGGGTGCTGCAGCACGGAACGCGCGAACCTCGTTCACGTGGCCGGAGCCGCCGTCGGGGATGTCACTGATCCAGACGACGAGGTAGCGCGCCTTTCGCGGCTTCAACGTGAAGGGCGTGCGCGCGGAGAGGGGCTTGGTCGGTGTCACGGACACGAAGGGCCCGTCCGGCCCCGGGCCGACGCGAAGGCTTCCCGCTATTCCCGGTGTGTCGGTGGTCACGACGACCTGCTTCAGCGTCACGGGCTTGCCGGCGTCGAGGAGCAGTCCGACCCCGTCCTTGAAGAAGGACGTGTAGCGCTCGGTCGTCCACGCCGTGACCTGCTTGCCGTCGGTGGCGAGCGAAGCGGTGTCGTCACCCTCACGGCCGTCGCCCCCGGGGTCGTAGCCGCGGAGCCCGTTGAGCGCCACGGGAACCTGCTTGGGCTCGACGGCCTGCTTGGGTGTCGTCACCGTGGTCGCCTCGGCTGGCGGCGCGGCGGCGGTGGTCGCGCCGTCACCGGCGCGGAGGCCGGCCATCACCGCAGCGACGACTCCCGCGACGAGCAGGACCAGCCCGGCGCCGGCGAGCACGCGATGCGACGACGTGTCGAGATGGGGCACTCCGTCGATGGTATTCGCCGACCGAGGTTCCGGTCACGGAGTCGGACGAGCGGCGGCAGGCGGCTGGGCTCGCCGTTGACTCCGTGTGCCGGGACCCCGACAGGCCCAGCTACGCGGTGACCCAGGCGATCGCGTCGGTGCGATCAGCTGTGCCGAACACCTTCACCTCGCCTGGGAGCATCCACCCGAACGCCTTCACCGAGTCGCCGATCAAGCGGCGGTCCGTGACCACCGCGATCCGCTCCCAGGCACTCCAGTGGGAGATGCCGAGCTTCGTGTCCTCCCACGCCGCGCCTGCCGAGTACCCGTCGAACTCCTCGCCGAGCACGTACAGGAGCCGGATCTTGTCGCGGTGCCGCAGCGCGGCGTCGACCGCTGGGTCGAGCACCGCTGCATGATCTCCGGCCTCGATCTGTCCCAACGCCTCGATCCCGACGACGTTGTCGGGAAGGTCGCCGAGCAGCTTGATCGTGCTCGCCTCCTCCGTTACGCGACAACGCCGAGTCTCAAGAACGTCGGCTGCCTCCTGACTTCGATCAGCTCGATCCGCCGAGGGGCTGCCTGAAACGGCTTTGAAACGTCGGGAACGTACAACGGGTCCCGCGTGGTCGTATCGTTCCTGCGACATCGAGAAGTGAGGATGCGCACGTGCACGTGAGCGACGACCCTCGGGTCGGCACCGAGCTATCGGGATACCGGATCGAGTCGCTGCTCGGCTGGGGCGGCATGAGCGTCGTCTACGTGGCCGAGGACCTGCGGCTCAGGAGGAAGGTCGCGCTGAAGCTGCTGGCTGCAGAGCTCGCCGAGGACGAGTCGTTCCGTGCTCGCTTCCTGCACGAGTCGGAGCTGGCCGCGTCGATCGACCATCCCAACATCATCCCGATCTACGAGGCCGGGGCGACCGAGGACATCCTCTTCATCGCGATGCGCTACGTCGTGGGACGCGACCTCGGGAAGCGGCTACAACGCGGCCGCCTCGACCCGGCGGACGCGATCGGCATCCTTGCACAGGTCGCGAGCGCTCTCGATGCGGCTCATGCGCGCGGTCTCGTCCATCGCGATGTGAAGCCGTCGAACGTGCTGCTCGACGCGGGCGCCCGCCCCGACGGTGCCGACCACGTCTACCTCGCGGACTTCGGCCTCACGAGGCACGTCTCGGAGGAGCCGGCGGGTGGCGACGACGCGAACTTGCTGGGGACGATCGACTACGTCGCCCCGGAGCAGATCGCGGGGGAAGAGGTCGACGGGAGAGCTGACGTGTACTCGCTCGGCTGCGTGCTCTACGAGTGCCTCGTCGGCCAGCCTCCGTTTCGGCGCGACTCGGAGCTCGCTGTCGTGTTCGCGCACCTCGAGGCCGAGCCGCCCGCGCCGAGCGCCGAGCGGCCCGAGCTGTCGTCCGCGCTCGACGCGGTGATCGCCAGGGCGCTCGCGAAGGAGCCGGAGCAGCGGTACCGGAGCTGCCGCGAGCTCGTCCACGCCGCGCTCGCGGTCTCGGTCGACGAGGCGAGCCGCCTGCTCGTCGAGGTCGCCTCGCGCGCCGCTGCCGGTCGCAGCGACCTCGGGGCGGCCGAGGCCGAGCTCGCCGACAGGGTGATCGACCTGCAACATGCCCGCGAGCAGGTGAGGATGCTCGCCGGGCCGGCCACGCCGACGCGCATCGCCGCCGAGGGGGTGTGCCCGTTCAAGGGCCTTGCGAGCTTCGAACCGGTCGACGCCGAGTACTACTTCGGCCGCGAGCGGCTCGTTGCGGAGCTCGTCGCCCACCTCGTGGGAACGGGTTTCCTCGGGATCCTGGGCCCCTCCGGAAGCGGCAAGTCCTCGGTGCTGCGGGCGGGTCTTCTCCCGGCTCTCGCCGGAGGCGTGCTCCCCGGCAGCGAGAGTTGGCGGCGTCTGCTGCTGCGCCCCGGCGAGCGCCCTCTGGAGGAGCTTCGTCGCGTGCTCGTGTCGGGAGCACGGGATCCCCTCGCCGAGGCACTCGACGCGCTGCCCGCCGACGGGCGGCTCCTGCTCGCCGTCGACCAGCTCGAGGAGCTCTTCACCGCCTGCCGCTCGGACACCGAGCGTGCTGCCTTCGCCGACACGCTCGCCCGCGCGGCCAATGACCCGTACGGCCGCGCCGTCGTCGTGGTCGCGCTGCGTGCCGACTTCTACGGGCGTTTCGCTGCGTACCCCGAGCTTGCCGCGCTGCTGGGCGCCAACCAGGTGCTTGTCGGCCCTATGCAGGCGTCCGAGCTCCGACGTGTCGTCGAGCTCCCCGCGGGCCGGGTCGGGCTGCGGGTCGAGCCGGAGCTGGCCGATGTGCTCGTCGACGACGTGGAGGGCGAGCCCGGCGCGCTACCCATGCTCTCGACCGCGCTGCTCGAGATCTGGCAGAAGCGGGAGGACACCACCCTCACCCTCGCCGCGTACCACGAGTCCGGCGGGGTGCACGGCGCCGTCGCGCGGCTGGCAGAAGGCACGTACGGACGCATCGCCGACGGCCGCAAGCCGCTCGTGCGCGCCATCATGCTGCGCCTCGTCGGCGTTGACGAGGGCGACACGCCGGTGCGCCGTCGCGCCCCTCTCGCCGAGTTCGAGCTCGAGCGCCACGAAGACGTGCGCGAGGTGCTCGCGACGCTCGCGGACAACCGGCTCGTCACCGTGAGCGAGGGCTCGGTCGAGGTCGCCCACGAGGCGCTGCTTCGCGAATGGCCGCGGCTGAGCGAGTGGGTCGACGAGGACGCCGAAGGACGCCGGCTTCGTCGTCACGTCACGCAGGCGGCGGCCGAGTGGAACGCGGCGGGTCGCGACGAGGGTGAGCTGTACCGCGGCGTCCGGCTCGCCGCGGCGCTCGACTGGAGCACGGACCACGCACGCGACCTCAACGACCTCGAGCGTCAGTTCGTGACCGAAAGCCGGGAGGCGTCGGAGCGGGAGGCGAGCCGGGCGCGCCGCACGAATCGGCGGCTCCTGGGGCTGCTCGCGGGGGTGGCGGTCCTGCTCGTCGCTGCGGTCGTGGGTGCGCTGCTCGCGGTCGTGCAGCGCGGCCAGGCGCGTGACGCGGCCACCGCGCAGCTTGCCCAGCGGCTCGGCGCGCAGGCGCTCGTCTCGGAAGATCTCGACCTCTCGTTGCTGCTCGCCCGCCAGGCTGCCGCGATCGACGACTCGCCGCAGACACGCGGCTACCTGTTCGCGGCGCTGCAGAACAGCCCGGCTGCGGTCGGGATCATGCACGGTGAGGGCGGCACCGGCTACCTGAGGGGGATCGCCGTCAGCCCGGACGGCGGGACGGTCGCCGTCGCCGACGCGGATGCCGGCCTGCGCTTCTTCGACGCGGGGACGTACGAGCCGATCGGCGAGGCGATCGAGCCTCCCACGGTGGAGGTCGCCGATCCCACTCTCCCGCACGCGGAGGCGGTGGCGTACAGCCCGGACGGAGCCACGGTCGCGTTCAGCGGGGACGGCTATCTCGGTCTCCTCGACCCGGAGACCCGGGAGCAACTTGCCGTCGTCCGCATCGACGGCGGAGCCTCGCGCGTGGCGTTCACGAGCGACGGCTCACGCGTCGTCGTGGTGGAGTCCTCGGGCGAGCGTGGCGCGGCCTCGGTCGTCGTCCGCGATGCCTCCACGTTGCGGCCGATCGGCTCCCCGATCCGACCGGACGGCTTCCACGGCACGTACATGGCCGAGTTCTGGTCCGATCCCCCCGTCGTGCTGACCCCCGACGGGCGCTCGCTCGTCACCGCATCACCGGTGGGGGAGCTCGGCTGGTGGGATCTCGACAGCGGTAAGCAGACGGGGGCGCTCGGGATCCCGCGTGGTCAGCGCGCACTCGCCCTGAGCCCGGACGGCCTCACGGCGGCCATCGGCCTCGACAGCGGCATCGAGCTGATCGACGTGCCCACGAGGGCCGTCCGCCGGGCAAGGGGCATCCTCACGTCGGCCCCGCTGTGGCTGCTGTTCAGCCCCGACGGGAAGACCGTCGTCTCGACGAGCCTCGACGGCACGGCAACCATCTGGGATGCCGAGGCGGTGACCCCGATCGAGACGCTACGCGGTCACTCGCGAGCCGTCCAGCAGCCGGCCTTCAGCGGAGACGGGACCACGCTCTACACGGCGAGCCACGACGGGGCGGCGATCGCGTGGGACCTGAGCGGTGACCGGCGGCTCGGGCGGGGGTTCACCTTCACCGAAGACGCTGGGGTGGAGTGGCCCGACTGGCGCCCAGGAGCGTTCAGCCCGGACGGGCGGCTGATCGCCGTCGGTCTCGCCGGGGAGGGAATCGGGCTTCGCGACGCGAGGACGCTGAAGACGGCGGGTGCACCTCTGTTGGGGACGGGACGCGAGGTCACGGGCCTCGCCTTCGACGCCGACGGGCGAACGCTCGTCGCCGTGAGCGAAGGGGGAACCGCCACGATCTGGGACGTGGAGTCCCGATCGCTGCGCTGGCCGTCGTTCGGTGTCGATTCGTATGCCCTCGGTGTGAGCATGAGCGCTGACGGGACGACGTTCGCGACGGCCGGCGGGAACGGCGTGACGCTCGGCGACGTCACGACAGGTACGGCGGCGCTCGCCTCCATCGGCGACGGCGGCGCCGTAGGAGATGTCACCTTCAGCCCGACCGAGCAGCTCGTCGCGTTCGCACGCGAGGGGCCCCGTGAGGCAGGCCAAGGGGACGCAGAGGTCTGGAGCGTTCCCGATGCCTCACCCGTCAGGATCCTGAACCCCGTCGGCGATGGCGACGACTACTTCCTCGGTTGGGCGATCGCCTTCAGCCCCGACGGGCGTCTGCTCGCGAGTCCTCGCGACAACCGATCCGTCGGGATCTGGGACGTTCGTACCGGCGAGCTCGTCCGGGAAGTCGAGCCGAACGTCGGGGCGGCCGTGCTGGCGCTCGACTTCAGCTCCGACGGCAGAACTCTCGCCGTCTCCGGGGGTGACTCCTTCGCCTCGTTGTGGGACGTCGCCACCGGAGCCCAGATCGGGCCGAGGCTGACGGCCGGTGGCCGCGGGTCGAAGGTGGACTTCTCGCCCGACGGAACGACGTTGCTCCAGACTCATGCCAACGGCCGGGGAGCAGTCTGGGACGTCGACCCCGAGTCGTGGAAGCGCCGCGCGTGCGAGGTCGCCAACCGCACCCTGACCCGGAAGGAGTGGGAGGCGTTCCTCCCGGGGCGCGCCTACCAGCCGGCGTGCGTGACCTGAGTCAGGCTCGGGGGCGGATCGACCACGTGAAGCGGGTGAGTGCTGCCGGCGGAGCGAGCCCGCCGGGACGGAGACCGCGGCGGACGAACAGCGTTGGCGGGGAGGCTTCTCTCGCGAGCCTGAGGCGAGCCGGGCCGAGCCCCTCGTCATGCCACCTGGTCGAGAGGCCGACCACGAGCAGACCGGCGTCACGGCTCGCCTCCAGCATGCCCTCCTCCCCCGGCGGAGTGAGCAGCGGCTCTGCCGAGAGGCCGAGCACGCGCTGCACCGCCAGCGCGCCGTGGGAGAGCAGGCGGCTCGCGTCGCGCTTGCCCTGCTCCGGCACGGCGGCGGCGCCTGCGAGCCGAAGAGGCGCGCCGGTGGCACGAGCGAGCCACGCGCCGAGCTCGACCGCCGCCCAGTCGTGGTCGGCCCCTCCGAACGGCACGAGCACGTGGCCCTCCGGCGTCGCGTCCTTGGAGACGAGCAGCGCTGCGTCGCAGGGTGCGCCCTCGAGGAGAGCGGTCAGCTGCTCGTCGGGGGATCCGTCGACCAGGAGCTCCTCGGGCGCATCCGTGAGCAGGAGATCGACGTCGAGCTCGGTGGCGAGCCGGGCCAGCTCCTTTCCCGGCGCCGCCGACGTGAACGAGGCCGCACGGGCTGCGACGTCGCGGCCGTCGAGCGTCGCCCGGTGCTCCTCGAGCCAGGCCGACGCAGGCTGAAGATCCGCTGCGTCCCGGACGAGCCTGGCCAGGACCACGACGCGTCGCGGGTCTCGCGCGAGCGGCTCGGCCACCGCGAGCAGCGCATCGACGCGCGTCTCGTCGGTGATGGCGACGAGGATCGACCGCTCTGCGACGGCCCCGACACGAACGGGCGTCGTCGTTCCGGCGTCCAGCGAGGGGTCCTGCCGCAGGATTGCCCGCTCCAGCTCGTGGAGCGCCGGACTCGGGTCGATGCCGAGCCCGTCGACGAGCGCTCGACGCGCATCCTGGTAGGTGTCCAGCGCCTCTGCCTGTCGACCCGACCCGTACAGCGCCCTCATCAGGTACCCGCGCAGGCGCTCGCGGTGCGGGTGCTCCGCGACCAGCGCCTCGAGCTCACCGACCAGCTCGTCGTGGCGCCCGAGGACGAGGTCTGCCTCGATCCTGAGCTCGACCGCTGCCAGCCTGATCTCCTCCAGTCGAGAGATCGCCGCCTGCGCGAAGCTCTCGTACGCGAAGTCCGCGAGCGCAGGGCCCCTCCACAGCGACAGCGCCTCACCCAGCCGGTTCGATGCCTCCCCCGCCAGGCCGCGCGCGAGCAGGCTCCTCCCCTCGTCCACGAGCCGCTCGAACCGATCGAGGTCGAGCGCGTCGGGCTCGACCCGAAGGCAGTAGCCCGGCGCGCGGGTCGTCAGCACGTCCCGCGGAAGCGCCTTGCGCAAGCGCGAGACGTTGACGCGCAACGCGGCGGTCCCGCGCTCGGGAGCCTCCTCGCCCCAGAGCTCGTCGAGCAACCGGTCGGTGGGGACGACCTGGTTCGGATGCAGGAGGAGCACGGAGAGCAGGGCGCGTGGCTTCGGCCCGCCCAGGGGTACCTCGTCTCCGTCGTGCCACACCTCGAGCGGTCCCAGGATCCGGAACTCCATCCGCCTGACCTCCTGCCGCCGGACGCTAACAGCACTTGTTGCCCGGTCTGTACACCGCCGTGCAACGGGGCCGGCGACGATCCGGCGAACTCGGAGAGAAGGCAGACGAGCTGATGTCGATGGATCGCAGACACGAGCAAGGCCGGACAGGCGATGCTTCGCCGTCCTGATTGCCGCGATCACGGTGGTCATGGCGCTGGCGTCCGTCGCGGCGGCCGGCACCGAGCGCGGCGAAGCAGCGGGTGGCGATCACACGCGGGCAGGGAAGAGCTTCGTGGTCTACCGCGCTCCGCGCTGATGCCGCTCCAGCGGGACCGGCCCGTCGAGGCCGACCCTCAGCGCGGCCGGTCGCCATGCGCCAGGGCCAGCAGGTCTCGACCTACACATCGCCTACACGGAGCCGGAAGCAGGGGACACCTGACGATCCGGAGCAGCACGAGTGGGTGGACGTCTCGCAGAAGAACGCCCGCGGCTTCGACTACCGCCCCGGTGTCGCGATCGGCACCTGGAAGGTCGGTGGAACGGGTCAGTACGCGGCGCGACCGAAGGTGGTCGCGGGCGTCGGCGGAGCGCCCACGCAGGCCACGGAAAGCACTGGAGCACGCGCGCCTGGAGGGCTACCTCACGCCTCCGTAGCGCGCCGACGGGTCGGGCGGCGCGCACACGCGCGCCGCCCCGCGCGATCACTTCGTTCCTCGCGCTCACGGCATGTCATCACGATCGAAGGGGCGTGCGCGCGCCCCTTCTCGTCGTCCGACCAACGCGTCCGACAGCTCTCGCCCGTCCGGAGACAGCGTGGGCCCGTCCGCGCCGGTTGCCCGGCTGAAACGGGCCTGAAACCGCACAGCTCGATCGTGGGAGTCGACAGAACGTCAGTCGAGAGCGTGTCTCGACGATCGAAGGAGGAAGCATGAGCATGCGCACACTCGTCGCAATCGGGCTCGCGACATCGGTGGCCGCGGTTTCCGTCGCGGTCGCGGTTGCCGCCAGAAGGATCGGTACGGCCCGTGGGAGGGCGCCGCCGCGGTCGCCGGCGAGGTGAACACGGCGGCGATGGAGGGCTGTCCGATCGTCTCGCCGAACGGGCTCGGCCTGTACGTAGCGTCGAATCGGGCGGGTGGCGTGGCCGGGAACACGGCGAACGACATCTGGATCTCCCGTCGCGCCGACAAGACCTCGCCCTGGGGGCCGCCGCTGAACATGGGGGAGCCCGTCAACAGCGCCTTCAGCGACTACTGTCCGTCGCCGATGCGCAACGGCGCGTTCCTGTTCGTGAGCACTCGGCCCGCGGACTCGAACGGCACACCGAGCTGCGGTGGCGCCGACATGTACCGGCTGATCCGCGAGAACGGCGAAGCGAAGGCCGTCAACCTGGGCTGCACCGTCAACAGCAAGGGCTCGGAGTGGAGCCCCTACCTGCTCCAGGTCAACGGCAAGACGTGGCTGTACTTCTCGAGCGACGGCCACGGCGGTGAAGGGGGCCAGGACGTGTTCATGAGCCGCCTTGGCAGCGACGGCTTCGGCACACCGGTCGCGCTCGCCCCGGTCAACACGGAGCACAACGAGTTCCGGCCGAACCTCCGTGCCGACGGCCTGGAGATCGTGTTCGACTCCGACCGGCCGGGACGCATCGGCGCCACCGACGTCTACACCTCGACCCGCGCGACGCTCCACTCACGCTGGGACGAGGCGTGGCACGTCTCCACAGGCGGCGTCAACACCGCGGCCGGTGAATCCCGCGCGAGCCTCTCCTGGGACGGTGAGACGCTGTACTTCGGGCGAGCAGGCGACATCTACTCCGCCTCGCGCTCGAAGCTCGCGGGCGACGACTGACGTGCACAATCGAGGGGGCGTGCGGGAGCGCGCCCCCTCGAGTCATCCGACCGATGTCCACGACCCGAAGCCATCGCCCAGCCTGCGCCCTCGCGGTGGCGATCGGGCTCGTCGCTCCATCGGCGGTCGCGTATGGGCTCGACACCGGCCCTGCGAAAGTGGCCGGTAGGCTCGCGTTCGTCAGCATCGCCCACACTCCCCACGGCTCGCGTTTCACGCTCTCCGTCGTGAAGGCCGACGGCAGCGGTCGGCGCAGGGTGGCTCGCTTCGCCTGGCCCGAGGCTCCTGCCTGGTCTCCGGACGGGCGGAGGATCGCCTTCGTCGGGCGTCACCCCAACGCCAGGTTCGAGATCCACGTCGTGAACGCCGACGGAACCGGGGAGCGGAACCTCACGCTCGACGCTGCAGGAAGCGATCGCGCTCCGACCTGGTCGCCCGACGGGAAGAAGATCGCGTTCGTCAGTGACGCCGACGGTATCGGCGACTTCGAGGTCAGCGTGATGAACGCCGACGGGAGCGGGCGGCGGACGTTGACGCGAAACCGGGTGTACGACGGCGCTCCTGCCTGGTCGCCCGACGGGAGGAAGATCGCCTTCGTCAGCGACCGCGACGGCAACTTCGAGGTCTATGTGATGAACGCCGACGGGAGCCGGCAGCAGAACGTGACGCGACATCCCGCCGACGACGGTCGCCACTCCGCTCCCGCCTGGTCGCCCGACGGACGGAAGATCGCCTTCGTCAGCGAGCGGGACCTCGGCGACCCGGAGATCTATGTCGTGAGCCCGGAAGGCAGCGGGCTCGATTGGCTGACGCGGAACCCGGGATTCGACGGGCTTCCATCCTGGTCGCCCGACGGACGAAGGATCGCCTTCGCCCACGGCGTCGACCACCGGAACCCGAAGATCTTCGCGGTGAACGTCGACGGCAGCGGGCTGCGGAGGCTGGCGCGCCGCGCCTGGAGCCCTCGCTGGTCGCCCGACGGCCGGACGATCGCATTCGTCGACGAGGGCCACGGCGCCAACGGCGATACCGACATCTACGTGATGAATGCCGACGGGAGCGGGAAGCGAAACGTGACGCGGAACCCCGCGGCCGACGACGTCTGGCCAGCCTGGGCGCCGTAACGGGCGAATCGGGGTGACGGCCGCCACCGCCGCCCGGCGGGACGCCGCGCGAGCTCGATGTGCAACGTCCTCGAAGCGCTCCGGGAAGGGAGCGACGGGAACCGACGGTCGACACAGTGCCACGTGCGCCCGTGTCCGTCTGGTCTCCCTCCCGTCGAGAGTCCTGAGCGCGACGAGCGTGACGGAAGATCGTCACGTGGTTGAGCCTGGAACGAGAGAGCCTCCGACTCGAGGTCAGGGGATCGAGAGCCGCATCGTGACCAGCCCCGGGCCACCCGTGCGGTAGAGCTGGAGGCGGACCGCCCGCGCTCCACACACGACGTACGAGATCGTTCGCGAAGGCGCGCCCGAGATCCACCGGGCTCGCCGGAGGATGGTCGATCCGTCAACCGTGCGGAGCGTGGCGACATAGCCAGACGCGAGCGGCATCGATGCACTGATCTCGAGCGTGCCATCGAGTGGGAGGTCGATCACCCGCCACCAGGTGCGCTTTCCGGACTCGGTGAAGCGCGCCCGCACGGTGGACGTCGTCGGGGCTGTCCAGGGATCGAGCACGTCCTGCTCCACGCGCAGGAGCGCACTCTCGTCGGGGTAGAGGGACGGGTCGATCAGCGTCCAGGTGAACGACGTTGCGCCATGGCGAACCTCGTTCAGCGCACGATACGCCTCTACGAACCCCTCACCCGGGTTCAAGGCGTAGCCGGACGCTTCGTCGCCCGGATAGACCTCTCGTGCCTCCGCTCGCGGACAGATCTCCTCGTACGTCGCCCAGCGCTTCGTCCCCCAGTCGAGCGCGGCCCACGGGGGGTTGTTGCGGTGAGCTGCGATGTGGTGGCCGTACTCGTGCGTTGCAACCATCATCGGCGCGACGCCGTAGACCGGATCGCCGGGCACGTACATGCGCCCGAAGCCGTAGCAGCCGATCGCGTCTTCGCCGCACACCTCCTGCAACTCCTCGATCGGCATCACGTGGACGACCACGGACGTGATCTCCGACTCGTGAACGAGACCTGAGATCGCCTCCGCCCACAGCTCCGGGGTGTTGGGCGGGCCTCCGTACGCGTCGGACACGAGAACCGTCACGGAATGACCGTCACTCGCAACCACCGGCCCTCCGTGCCAGTCCGTGACCGATGTCGCGACACGAGCCGGCTGGCGTGCCACACGGAGTGATGACAAGGCGTGACCACGGTCAGGGCTCTCCACCTCGCTCGCGCCGGCGGCCATGCCCACAGCGAACGCGAGCGCCACGCACAACGCGGAAGCCGCTACGCGCACCACGATGCGCCGTCGCTCCATCACGTCTCCTCTCCACAACCGTGATGTGGGCGGACGATGCCGCCCACATCACAGGACCGCTCAGCGAACCTTGAAGGTCGCGACGCGCTTTGCGGCACGGCCCTCTTCAGTCGTGACCTTGAGCACAAGCTTCACGACCTTGCCCTTGGCGGCCTTCGGCACGACGAAGCGCACCTTGGCCTTGCCGCGGACGAACGACTCGGTGTGCGCGAGTTGCTTCCCCTTGAACGTGGGGTTGCACACCATCGTCGCCCCCGTCAGCGGCGCACCGTTGTCGCTGCGGCGCACCACGAACGTCACGGTCATCCGCTTTCCGGCGATCGCCCGCTTCGGCACCGCGACCGGCTGACCGATCACGGGCTTCACGACGGCTGGCGGAGGTGTCACCGTCGGGGGTGGCGGCGCGGCCGTGGCCAGGTCGTACGACCAGTAACCACGATCAGGCGCTGCATCCCAGAAGTTGACCCCGCCGCTGTCGATGCTGATGCTGACGACGGCGAAGTTGAAGCCCGCCACATTGCCGATGTCCGCCCTGTTGAACGCGAACTCGGACACGTTGGCTGCGACTGCGCCAGCGCTGAAGCTGGACGGGTTCATCCTCACGCTCGTCGAGCCGTTCCAGGCGAAGAACGCAGAGCCGACGAGTGGCCCGCCATACATCCAGTACTCGTCGCCCATGTCGCCGGTCGACTGATTGCGATCGGCGTCGATGAAGATGGCGATCGCGTGGTTGGCGACGATCGGGCTCGCCGATCCGACCTGGATCGTGATCCGCCCTGCGTCGTCATTCCTGACCGTCACGCTCGTGACGTCAGTCCCGGGCCCACCATCCCCGTTCGCGTCCGTGTAACTCTGATCCGCCCAGGCGCCTGTAGCCGAAGCGAGGGCAAGCAGGACGCCGAGCAGAAGTATCCGAAGCACGTTCTTCATGTGAACGCACCCCCTTCCGTGCTTCAACTCCAGCGTACGGCCTCTCGAGCGCGAGGTCATCCGTGGTAACGGGCACGCGTGTTGCCTATTTGCCGTACAACGCGGCGCCGTCGTCTCGCGCCGGCGGGCCAACGAAGTGCTGCCTTCGGCCCGGGGCCGCGGGGCGCCCTCGCTGCACGCGGCGTACTTGCCGAGCTGTCTTGAAGATTTGCTGGACGACGGGGCCCATGCCGCTCCGCTCGTGACGCTCCCGACGTCGGGCCAACGCGGAGGAGACCGCGCGGCGGGGCGCCGAAGGTCGGCGTCGCTGGCCGAAAGGTCAGACCGGGCGACGCGGCAGGCGTCGGCAGAAGGAGAGGGATGGTGGGAGAATTACGGTCTTCCCCACGCTGCGGTGTAGCGTGCGCAGCGATCGCTCCAAGCCAGAACGGAGGACAGCCCATGGCCGACGCATCCAGACCCAACATCGTCGTCTTCTGGGGCGACGACATCGGGATCAGCAACCTCAGCTGCTACAGCGACGGGCTGATGGGGTACCGCACCCCGAACATCGACCGGCTCGCGACCGAGGGGATGCGCTTCACCGACAGCTATGGTGAGCAGAGCTGCACCGCCGGGCGCTCTGCGTTCATCACGGGGCAGAGCGTCTACCGCACCGGTCTGAGCAAGGTTGGGCTGCCCGGTGCGGCCCAGGGCATGCAGGCCGAGGACCCCACGATCGCCGGGCTGCTCAAGTCGCTCGGATACACGACCGGCCAGTTCGGGAAGAACCACCTCGGCGACCGCGACGAGCATCTCCCAACGGCTCACGGGTTCGACGAGTTCTTCGGGAACCTGTACCACCTCAATGCCGAGGAGGAGCCGGAGCACCCTGACTACCCCGACCCGGCGGAGTACCCGAACTTCCGCGAGCGTTACGGGCCGCGCGGCGTGCTGCGCTGCAAGGTCGGTCGGAACGGCAAGCAGAAGATCGAGGACACCGGACCACTGACGAAGAAGCGCATGGAGACGATCGACGACGAGATCGTCGACGGCGCGATCGACTTCATCCAGCGCGCGAGCAAAGGCCGTAAGCCCTTCTTCGCCTGGGTCAACACGACGCACATGCACTTCCGGACCCACCCGAAGAAGCGAAGCCTCGGCCAGGCCGGCCGCTGGCAGTCCCCCTACCACGACACGATGGTCGACCACGACAAGCACGTCGGGAAGGTGCTCGACGCCATCGACAAGCTCGGCCTCACCGAAGACACGATCTTCATCTACTCCACGGACAACGGCGTGCACATGAACACCTGGCCGGATGCCGGGATGACGCCCTTCCGGTCGGAGAAGAACACGAACTGGGAGGGCGCCTTCCGGGTGCCGTTCGTCGTCCGCTGGCCCGGGAAGATCCCGGCCGGGGTGGTCTCGAACGAGATCGTCAGCCATCTCGACTGGCTGCCGACGCTCGTGGCCGCCGCCGGTGATCCCGAGATCAAGGAGAAGCTGAAGCAAGGGCACACCGCCGGCGAGCGGGAGTACAAGGTGCACCTCGACGGGTACAACCTCCTCCCCTACCTGACCGGCGAAGCCGAGCAGAGCCCCCGGAAGGAGTTCTTCTACTTTTCCGACGACGGGGACCTCGTCGCGTTCCGCTACGACAACTGGAAGATCGTCTTCATGCAGCAGCGGGCCACCGGGACGCTCGCGCTGTGGGGCGAGCCGTTCGTCTCGACCCGGATCCCGTGGCTGTACAACCTCCGGACCGACCCGTACGAGCGGGCGGACGTCACGTCCAACACGTACTGGGACTGGTACATCGACCGCGTCTTCCTGCTGGTTCCAGCCCAGGCGATCGTCGGGGAGTTCCTCCAGACGTTCCTCGAGTTCCCGCCCCGCATGAAGGCGGCGAGCTTCACGATCGACCAGGTGCAGGAGCGGCTCGAGGCAGCGCTCACGGGTGGTCACTAGATGAGGGGTTCCACGACCTCGGGCGTCGCCCCACACACGTCGCTGCACGCCCCCCAAGGAGCCGATCCCGTGGAACGACTCAGCTAGCGCTTCGTGAGCTCCACCGATCAGGTGCAGCGGACGCCCGTCTCCTCGGAGACGGGCGTCCCGCCGCGCTTTCACGTGATGGCGAAGCCAACCGGCGCGGTCTGCAACCTCGCGTGCTCGTACTGCTTCTTCCTCGACAAGGAAGAGCTCTACCCCGGCTCCGGTTTCCGGATGACCGACGAGGTGCTCGAGAGGTACGTGCAACAGCTGATCGGGTCACACCGCTCGGACGCAGTGACGTTCGCGTGGCAGGGCGGCGAGCCAACCCTGATGGGACTCGATTTCTTTCGCCGCGCGATCGAGCTCCAGGAGCGTCACAAGCGCGATGGGATGACGGTCGAGAACACGCTGCAGACGAACGGCACGCGGATCGACGACGAATGGGGGGCGTTCCTGGCCGAGAACCGTTTCCTGATCGGGATCTCGCTCGACGGGCCGCGCGAGCTGCACGACGGGTACCGGGTCGACAAGGGCGGGCACGGCACGTTCGACTCCGTGATGCGTGGACTTCGCCTGCTGCAGAAGCATGGCGTCGAGTACAACGTCCTCACCACGGTCAACCGGCTCAACGGGGAATATCCCCTCGAGGTCTACCGGTTCCTCCGCGACGAGGTCGGCACCGATTGGATGCAGCTCATCCCCGTCGTCGAGCGGCTCGGAGACGAGGGCACCCAGCCGGACCCGATGCACGGCACGCGCGTCTCGGAGCGGTCGGTGCTGCCAGACCAGTGGGGCGCCTTCCTCGTGACCATCTGGGAGGAGTGGCTCCGCCGAGACGTCGGGAGCGTCTTCGTGCAGACGTTCGAGGCAGCACTGCGGAACTTCTACGGCGCTGCAGGCTCCGGGCTCTGCGTGTTCGACGAGACCTGCGGCGCGGGTCTCGCACTCGAGCACAACGGCGACCTCTACTCGTGCGACCACTTCGTCGAGCCCGACCATCATCTCGGCAACATCCGACACCTGCCGATGCTCGACCTCGTCGGCTCGGAGCAGCAGCGCGGCTTCGGCCTGGCGAAACGCGACGCGCTACCGCGGATGTGCCGGGAGTGCGACGTCCGCTTCGCCTGTCACGGCGAGTGCCCCAAGAACCGCTTCCTCACGACGCCCGACGGCGAGCCGGGCCTCAACTACCTCTGTGCCGGATACATGCGCTTCTTCCGTCACATCGACCGGCCCGCGAAAGCAATCGTCGATCTGATCAGGACGGGACGCGAGGCAGGGGAGGTGATGCAGCTCGTTCGCGAGGAGGACGCGGCGTTCGCCCGAGCGGTTGCCGCTGCCGGACGTAACGACCCGTGCCCATGTGGCAGTGGCTCGAAGACGAAGCGCTGCCACGCCACCGCGCGCGAGCCGGAGCCCGCCGCGGACTTCTCGGCGATCCCGCTCGGGACGCCCCGACCACCCGTCTCCGCCAGATAGCGAGCGGCCGGCACCGCCGGGTCGCCGATCTCGTAGGGCCAGTCCGTCGACTGCTCAAGGCGGCACGAACAGGGAACCGCCGCACGAGCAGGTGAGATCTACCTCGAATCACGCCCCGCTCTCGTCGTTCGGGGCAACCTCGCCTTGCGCCCGCTTCCCGCCCGATCGACGCCCAGTCCTCGCAAGCGCATCGGTGCGCGGCCCGTTCGAACCAGGTGCGCAGAAAGCCCCCGGGCCGGCGGGGTCGAGCGTGGAGCTGTCGAGGCCTCGGGCTCGAGCCGAAACGCCTTCTGCAGGTGGGAATGCTCGCCGGGGCGGCACCGGGATCCTGGCCTCGACGCCGTTCCAGACGAGCAGCGCCTCGTCCCATCCCTCGTCTCGCGCATCGCGGAGCGAGCTCATGCCGCGATCTCCTGCGCGGCTGAGGAGCCCGAACCGGCCCGCTCACCCAGCCGAGCACCCCCGGCGCGCGACAGAACGTGCTGCGCCACACGCCCGGCGTCCCTGCCCGCACCGAGGACCAGCATCGACGAGAACGAGTGCAGGAACAGCATCCCCACGAAGTAGAGGCCGGGCGAGGAGGGGACGACTCCGCGGTGCTGCTCCGGGAAGCCATCGTCGCCGAAAGCGATGGGCACCTTGATCCAGTCGAGGTCGTTGCGGAATCCGGTGCACCAGATGACGTTGGCGACCTCGACGACGCGGCCGTCCGCGAGCACGGGCATCCCGTCCGCCACGCCTACCGTCTTGGCAAGAGCCCGTTCGACGCCGGCGGCCCGAAGGTCGTCCGACCGAAACCGAAGCAGCGGTGCCCCATGCGAGCGGATCTCAGGGCGCATCTTGCGTCCGATCGGAGTGTTCATCGTCAGCACCCGCGTCGCGAGCAGCTTGAGGACCGGCGCGAGCATGCGGGCCCGCCGGCTCTCGATGCTGAAGGGGAGCTGCCCGGTGTCCGGCCCGGAAAGGATCGTTTCGTGCTCGTTCGCAACCTCGTAGGAGATATCAGCGCCCGAATGGGACGCGCCGACCACGAGTACGGGTCCATCCTGCAGCTGCGACGGGTTCCGGTAGTCGTTCGAGTGGAGCTGCCTGATCTCGGGGTCGAGCTCGGCGGCGAACGCGGGGGTCACCGGCTTCTGCATGACACCCGTCGCCACCACGACCTGGTCGGCCTCGAGCCGGCGGTCGCCGGCCGTGAGCACGTAGCGCCCAGCGCTCTTCGCGAGCTCGTCTACACGGACGCCCGCTCGCACGGGGAGCTCATAGCGAGTGGCGTAGGCCTCGAGGTAGTCCGCCATCTCGTGTGCCGTCGGAAACGCGTGAGGCGACGACGGGAACGGCATGCCCGGGAGGGCGTCGTACCGAGCGGGCGTGTAGAGATGAAGCGAGTCCCAGCGCTTGCGCCACGCGTCGCCCACACGCTCGCCGGCATCGAGGATCGTGCAGTCGTGCCCTTGCCTCGTGAGGTGATAGCCGACCGCGAGGCCTGCCTGGCCGCCGCCGACGATCACGGTGTCGAAGTGCTCGGTCGCGTGCTCCATCTCGTTCCTCCCGCGCTCGTGGTTCAGTTCAGCTGAAGCTACGTGCCACGCACCGGCGTCGCTTCGCCGGGAATCACCAACTCGAGAGGCATCGCTCGTGGTCACTTTTGACCACGACGAGCACTCAAACGAGGCCGTGCTCGAACGCGAACGCGCCTGCCGCTGTCCGTGACGGGACGCCCAGGACGGCAAAGATGTTCTGGACGTGGCGGGCAACCGTGTGCTCGCTGATGACGAGCGTCGCGGCGATCTCGCGGTTGCTCTTGCCGGCGGCGACCAGTCGGAGCACCTCGAGCTGGCGCGGCGTGAGCCCCCACTCCTTCGTGCTGGAGCGGGTAGCGCGCGCGAGCGAAGCGAGATCTGGAGCTGCGCCGAGTTCTGCGAGCATTAGCTGGGCGGACTCGAGCTCCAGTTCCGCCGCATCTTCGTCGCCGAGCGCTCGATAGGCTTCCGCGACGAGCACCCGCGCCCGCGCCGCGTCATACGGGGCTTCGAGCTCGAGCCAGGTGGCCGCGGCCTCATGCAGCGATGTGAGCGCGGCGCGTGGGTCTTCGGCGGCCAGCTCGACGGCTCCGCGCGCGTGTGCCTCGAGAGCGTCGAGCATGGCGCTGTCGAACCGCTCGGCGATTCGGCCGAGCTCTGCGCTGGCACCGCGTGCGGCGGCAAGGTCGCGCGCGGCCAGCATGATCTCGACGTAGGCAGGCAGGAGGTTGGCACGGCGGATCGGCTCGGACGCTTCGTCGAGCGCCCGGCGGATCGAGGTCGCCGCGTCCTCGGAGCGTCCCTGCGCCAGTCGCAGAAGCGCCATCCCCGGCTGCGGCTGCAAGCCGAATCGGCTTGCTTCACGATACGCGGCCTCGGCTTCCGCGAATGTGCCGCGAAGCCTGTGGACCTCTCCCTGCAGATAGAAGGCCTGAGCCGTCGCGGCGCGATTGGAGCTTCGCGCGAGGCGCTCGCAGGCACGACCGGCCTCCTCGAGAGCATCGCTCCAGGCACCGCCCAGCTGCATCAGCTCTGCACGATGCACGAGGCACCGCCCGGTGAACGCGACCAGGTCCGGCTGCTCCTCACACCAGCGTGTGAGGACTACCGTCCACTCCTGCGCCCGCCGTACGTCGTATGCCTCTCGGCAAGCGAGGATTACGGCGCAGTAGACGAGCCCCGTCGCGATCGGCGACACCTTCCCGCCCGCCAACGTCACCATCGCCTCGTCCAGGAGTGAGAGGCCGTCCGCTACTCGGCCCGCCTTGATCACCATGTACCCCTGTGCCTGCAGGGCTAGCGCGAGAGCCTCGGCGTCGTCGAAGCGCTCCGCGACCGCAGCGACTTCCCCGGCGACGGCGGCTGCGGCCTCGTAGTCGCCTTCAGCTTCGCGCTGGAACACGAGCGGCAGGAGGAGGTAGCCACGCTCGACGGAGTCGATGTCGCTTCCGTCGAGCATCCGCTGTGCGCGTCCGAGCCAACCTCCAGCCGGGCCCATCTCTCCGCGGAGGAAGAGCGACACGCCCAGCCAGAACGCGCAACGCACGGCGGGCAGGGTCTCGCCGGCCTCCTCACGAGCGTGGTGTGCCCGCTCGAGGACGCTCAGATACTCGTCCTCGCGACCCAGCATGTATGAGGCTGTCGCAAGCGCCTCGAGATCCTCTGCGGGCAGCTGCTCCACCTCGTCGGCGCGGGAAAGCGCGGCGTGGGCCTCCCCCCAGGCTCGTCGCTCGTACGCGGCGCGACCGTTCTCGAGATCGACCCCGAGGCCTTTGCGCTGTGCGGCTTCACCGTGCCCCGGCAACCATTCCTCCTCGCTCACGCCGACGTCGGAGCCCATCAGCGTACTTCGCTGGGTGGGAGGAGGAGCTCTCGTCTCTCGTGACGCCGCGCTACACACGGCGCCGAGCTCGGTCTCGAGAAAGCGCACGTTCTCGCTCTCGCCCGAAGAAGCCGATCTCGCACCGCTCGCATCACTCGAAGCGTACGGCGTCGCGGCGAGCTCGAATGTGCGCTTCGCCCAGGCGCTCGCGGGCGGGGCGGAGGCGGGCGTCGCGTCTCGACGTGCTCGACGCGCTTCAATGCGAATGACGTGACCGAGGCTCCGCCACCTGCGTCGACCCCGCGTGCGGCCGAGGAGGCCGCGCGGGGGACGGGGTGCGGCCTCCTGGGAGTATCGGACCGTCCTCGCAGCGCTTTGTGTCGTCGCGCTCCACCTCGTCGTCGACAACTACCTGCAGCCCGAGCCGGGGGCCTCAGCGGGCGACCACCTCGCGAGTGGGCTCGTGCCGCTGGGGTTTCTGGCGCTCGTTGCACTGGTCTATCCGCGGCTCCGACCCGGAGCGCGGGCGTACGTGTCGATGACGCTCGGCGTGCTGGCGGTGATCGTCGGGGTGCCGGGCGCGTACCACGTGGCGAAGGGGCTCGCTTCGGGCGACGACTTCACGGGCCTGCTCTCCATCGTTGCCGGCGTCGTTCTCGTGGGAGCGGGCCTGGTGCTGCTGTGGCGGAGTCGCAAGGCCGGCCCCACGAGGAGTCGCATGATCGTCCGTCGAGTGCTCCTCGTTCTCGTCTCGGTGGCGATCGCCTACGTCACGTTCTTGGCCGTGCTGCTCCCGATCGGCGTCGCCTACCTCTACTCCCACCTTGGCCAGACGGCGACGAGCCCGGAGCTCGACGTGCCGTCCGAACGGGTGACGCTCACTACCGAGGACGGGCTCGAGCTCGCCGCGACGTACGTCGCCTCGACGAACCGCGCGGCGGTGATCGTCTTCCCCGGGGCGACGCGCGTGAACGAGGCGGAGATGATCGCGCGGCACGGGTACGGAGTGCTTCTGGTCGAGCCACGCGGGCAGGGATCGAGCGAGGGCGACCTCGTCCGCTGGGCGGGCGACCGTGACCTCCATGCGGCGGTTGCGTACCTTCGCGGACGATCTGAGGTCGATCCCGATCGGATAGGAGCCATCGGCTTCTCGATCGGCGGCGAGATCCTGGTCGAGGCGGCTGCGCAGCGCGACGGCATCAAGGCGGTGGTCTCCGAGGGGGCGGGCGAGCGCGTCGGCGAGCAGGACGTCGCGGGCGTCGAACGGATCCTCGTCGCACCGACCATGGCGGTGATGACGGCCGCGCTGACGATCTTCCAGAACCACGGTCCGCCGCCGCCCATCGTCGACCGCATCGGACTCATCGCCCCGCGCCCCGTCTTCCTCATCTACGCGATACCCGGACAGGGCGGCGAAGCGGTTCGGCAGCCGAAGTACTTCCAAGCCGCAGGCGAGCCGAAGCACATCTGGAGAGTCCCGGGCGCCGACCACACGGGCGGCCTCGAGGCGCAGCCCGCCGAATACGAGCGGCGGATCATCGCGTTCTTCGACCATGCGCTGCTCAGGGGGCGCTGACCTACAAGGGCGTCATGAAGTCGATTCTCCCTCTGCTCTGCCGATGGTGAAGAAGGATCAGGCCAAGCAATGGCGGCGCTTCGGCACCTTCTGCGAGTCATCCGTAGCCGCAGACAACTAGCGCTCCCGTACTTGCCAAAGTGCAGCTTCTGCGACCCGCCGATCTCTCGCCGCACTTGCCGATGCAGTTGGCAAACGCCGCGACCGCGGAAACCGGCCGAGGTGGAACAACGACCGAAGACCCTGCGCCACGAGCGGGCTGCCGAGAATGGGAGCGACGGGACTCGAGCCCGCGAGAGCGCGTGGCAGGACTGGCTTGGGAACCATCCGCAACAGCCAGTGGTCAGCGTAGACCCGATTGGTCTCGTAGGGTGGCGCCATCCGATGTCAAGACTTCTTGCGAGGAGGGGGACGCGATGACGACGTTCGTCCTGGTTCACGGCGGGTTCGGCAGCCCTGCCGAGCTAGCGCCGGTGATCCCTGAGCTCGAGGAGCTCGGCCACCGCGCGATCGCCGTCGACCTACCGTGCCCTGACCCCAAGGCCATGCTCGAGGACTACGCCCGCACGGTGGTGGAGGCGATGGCCGGGATCGAGGGGCCGATCGTGGTCGTCGGCCACTCGGCGGGCGGCGCCACGATCTCGCTCGTACCCGGTATGTCGCGCGTCGACCGTCTCGTCTACGTGACGGCGTTCGTTCCCGAGCCGGGGCGCTCGATCGCGGACCTGATCGGCGCCGAGGGACGCGAGATGATCCTGGCGGTCTCGCGCGACGACGGCAACGGCTGCCGGTCGTTCGATCTCGAGCTGCTGGCTTCGATCGTGCCGCCGGCGGAGCGGGAGGCGTATCTCGCCTTCCTCGAGGCCACGCAGCGCCCCCAGGGCTGGGCGGCCATGGAACAGCCCTGGCCAGGGGACAACATCCTGCCGCCGGCGACACAGCGTGGAGATGGCGGCGCGCCTCGGCGTGGAGCCCGTCGAGCCTCGCCTCGAGCCACGCGGTGTTCACGCTCCGGCCGCGCGAGCTCGCACGCTGCTGGTCGCGTAGGCCGGTCGCTCCCCGACGTGCCCTGCACGTACGTCCTGAGCACGGACTGGACCCGACATCCGGCCGCCGGCGACACCGACCTCTGCCGCCAGGACGAGGCCCCACACCCCTCAGTCAACGTGTGCCACAGGTGCGCCGGACCCACATCGGCGGAACCCCTGAAATCGATGACGGACAAGTACCGGCGGGCTTGTCGCGCTAGACCCGTGCGCCCTTCGCCTAGTGGCACTGCTGAGCTGAGATCAGGCGCCGCTACCGTGACACCCGGTTCAGGGGTTGACGGCGGCGCGGCGTACTGGACTAGGGGCGTGACCCTGGGACGGGCGTGGTAACGACGGGCGGTGTGTCGTCGTCGTCGCGATTCGCGGCTGCGTAGACGATGACGAACAGGACGAACACGACGGACACGAAGACGCCGAGGAAGACAAAGAAGCCAACAACCACGCGAGCAAGAACGTCAACAACCGTGCGAGAACTCACTGCGAGCGCGGCAGCGAGCGCGGCAGCGAGCCCGAGACACGTTGCCGAGGCAACCATCATCCAGACCCAAGTGCTTCCGGCCCAGTCCGGCACGTCGTTCTCGGGGTAGCGGCGGTCGATGATCGAGAGGAACGCGATCAACACGACCGCGAGAGTTCCGCCGACGGCCGCGAGAACGATCGACGGCAAGGGAGCTGGCTTGTCGGGTCTGCTGGCGTCGGTCGCGTTGACCGTCATCCGGATCAGCGTGTCGCAGCTACGCCGACTTTTCTCCCCACCGAGCTGCCCGCGCAGCGCGGTCGCCTGCTCCCGGATCTGCAGCGCGTACGCTTTGCCCGCGCGAGACGACCAGGCACGCCACAGGCTCCCAAGCGCCGCGTCGTAGTCACGCTCCGCCGCCTCCTGCCGCGCAGACTCAAGACGAGACGCCGCCTTCCGCTCGCTCCTCCCCCGTGGCTCGAGCGCCGCAGCATGAGCGCTCTCCTCGGCGAGCGTCCGCAACCGCTCATACAACGCGGCGGCCGCATCGCCATCGATACCAACCGTCTGCGCGTGCCTCACGAACCCGCTGCTCCCCAACCGGGCCGCTTCACCCGCCTCGCGGCCTCGAGCGACAACGGCCTCCGGATCGGCGACCTGCCCAGCACTCAGCTCACGCACAACGGCACGAACAGACTCGCCGATCGGAACGAGGGTGTCGGCCGCGCTCGCTCGACGACAGCCGTTCTCGGCCCGACCGCGGGCCGCGCTCCTCCACGCGCCAGCGACCGCTGCCAATCCCGCCGCACCGCGGCATCAAGTCTTCGCACCCGACCACACTGCGCGGACGTGCTCGATCGCTGGCTGGCCACCCCTGACGCAGAAGCTCCTCGTCGTCTCGTCGCGCGCCTGCTTTCGGCGCGAGCGAGGGGGAGGCCTCGTGACGGACCGATCGCGCCGCGTGCTGGAATGCCCGGCCATCGGCAAGCACTCGGAGTCCGCGAGCTGCGATCCAACGCGCGACCGGGCTGGTCCTATCCGCGCAAGGAGTCGGGCTCGGCCAATCCGAGCGAACACCCGCGTGAGCGCCAGGGGGTGATTCACGCGTTCCGGGATCGAGCGGGATGGCGGCGCGCCTGGGTGTCGCGCCCGTCGAGCTCGCCTCCGACCACGCGGCGTTCACGCTCCGGCCGCACGAGCTCGCCCGACGCAACGGAACGCGCAGCCGCGCTCGCCTCGTTCGGGGTCGCAATGTGCTCGTCGCACGACGAGAGCAGGTCGCCCGCAAGGCATGGGCGATATCCCGGCGGCGTCAGACCTCCCCGCGCCATGGTCACGCACACCGACCCGAGAAGGACCGCTATGCGGGCCGACCGCGATTGACGGCGATCACGAGCTGCGTTGAACAGTCAGTGCGGCGCAAGGAGATGGCCCGTCACGCGCACACTCCGAGGCGCTCAGACAACCTGCAGACGCGGGGGCAGGCCACCGCCTCGGCGGCAGAAGCCTCGCGCACCCGTCCCGCAAGGCACGCCACCTCTGAACCTCGTATCGCGCCAGCCGCGCGGGAGACAGCCCTCACTCCCCACCGTGCCGGTACGGGTGCAAGGTACGCGACGGACTCCGCGTCAGTCGGCGTAGAACCGATGACGCCGATTCCTGGCTGGTGAGCGTGAAACAAGGGAGGGAGGTCTCACGAGACACATTCCCCTCCAACCGACGATCCCACACCCACAGACGCTTCAGAGCATCCGAAGAGGCCGAGATCGCCGTCCATGCTCGTCTGAACGGCAAGACCGTCGCACGCGGTGCAGATGTGGTCAGCGCAACAGCGGAGCAGGCGTCCAACTAGCCACCGGCCGCCTGCGCTCTCCGTCAGGCAAGCGGCATTGCAGGACGTCCGTTGGCTCAACTTGCCAATTCACTTGCCAAAGGGCATCTCGGGCAACGCGGCGACGATCCCTGAAAAGGAGAAACCCGCTCCACGAGCGGGATCCGAGAACGGGAGCGACGGGACTCGAACCCGCGACCTCCGGCGTGACAGGCCGGCGTTCTAACCAACTGAACTACGCCCCCGCGAGCCGAGGGATTGTAGCGAGAGGCCGGCGGACTGCCGACGCGTACTCTCAGAGGCGGTGACTCTCGTCGACATCGGCGTGCTCGCCCTGATCGCGTTGCTCGCGGTCGGAGGCTTCAGGCGCGGTCTCGTCACCGGGGCGCTGTCGCTGGTCGGGCTCATCGGTGGCGCGATCCTGGGCGCGCGGGTGGCGCCATCGCTCGTCGGTGAGTCGGCGACGCGGTGGGCTGCTCTCGTCTCCCTCGTCGGCGCCCTGCTGTTTGCCGGGCTCGGGCAGATGGCCGGCGTGTTCCTCGGGAAGTCGGTTCGACTCGCGCTCGGCGTCGGCCCGCTGCGAGCCCTCGACAACCTCGGCGGGCTCGTCCTCGGCGCGATCACGGGGATCGCAGCCGCCTGGGCGATCGGCGCCGCCCTTCTCTACCTCCCGGGTGACACGGGTCTGCGACGCCACGCGCAGGACTCGACCATTCTGTCCACGCTCAACAGCGAGTTGCCGCCGGCGCGTCTCATCGACACGCTGGCGCGGATCGATTCGTTCTCCGCGCTGGGCGGGCCTGCGGCGAACGTCGATCCGCCCGATCCGGCGATCGTCGACGATCCCGACGTCGCCCTCGCGGGGCTCAGCGTCGTCAGGATCACGGGGTACGCCTGCGGCATCGGGATCGAGGGCTCCGGCTGGATCGTCGCGCCCGGCTTCGTGGTCACGAACGCACACGTCGTCGCGGGAATGGAGTCCCCGCGAGTCGACCGCGCGGACGGGCTCGGCGTCGATGGCCGCCTGGTCTCGTTCGACCCCCGGGCCGACATCGCGATCCTGCACGCCCCGGCGCTCCGTGGCTCGCCGCTGCGGGCCGTCGAGGCCGAGCCCGGGACCGCGGGGGCGTTGCTCGGCTACCCGGGCAACGGACCGTTCCGCGCCACGCCGGTTCGCGTCGGACGGACGCTCGAACTGATCGGACGCGACGTCTACGGGAACTTCCCCATCTCGCGCCCGGTGACGCTGATTCGCGGCGAGATCCGGTCCGGAAACTCGGGTGGGCCGATCGTCGACGGGGACGGGAGCGTGCTGTCAACCGTCTTCGGCGGTCGCGAGGAGAGCGATCCGGACGGTGGCTACGGCGTGCCGACCGAGAAGACGCTGGACGCCCTCGCGGCGGCCGGCGACCCGGTCGAGACGGCGTGCCTCGGCCGCGACTGAACGGGCGCGATCAGCCGGCGAACAGCTCGAGCGCGGCGTCGGGGCGCTTGAACGGCGGGATCACGTAGATGCCGGCCGCCCTGTCCCGAACGTCGGCCACGAGTCGGCGGGCCAGGTCGAGCCCGACGCGGGGCGCGTCAGGCCCTGCCTCGTCGAGGGCGTCGAGCACGTGGTCGGGGATCACGATTCCCGGCACCTCGTTGTGCAGCCGCAACGCCATCGCATGGCTGCGCAGCGGCCAGACGCCGACGAGAAGCGGCACGGGCGACGGCCCGCCGAGTACCTCCACGAACCGGTCGAGGTGCGCCACGTCGAACAGTGCCTGGGTCATCGCGAAGCGGGCCCCCGCGGCGATCTTGCGCCGGAAGCGGTCCGCCTCGAGCTCGAGGTCGACCGCCGACGGGTTCACAGCGACACCGACGAAGAAAGACGTCGGGGCGTCGATCGCCTTCCCGACATAGTCCTCGCCCTGATTGAGCCGTGTGATGAGCTGTACGAGGCCGATCGAGTCCACCTCGTACACGCCTCGCGACCCCGGGTAGTCACCGACGTGCGGTGGGTCGCCGGTCACGGCCAGGACGTTTCGCACCCCTTCGGCATGGGCGCCCAGCAGGATGCCCTCCAGCCCCATCACCGTCGTGTCGCGCGGCGTGACGTGTGGGATCGTCTCCACACCGGTCTCCCGCTGCAGCCTGATCGAGGTCATCAGGGCGTTCATGCGGGCGCGCGCCATCGGGTTGTCGTTGACGTCGACGAACCCGACGTGACCGGAGTCGCGGAGCGTCTTCGTGACGTCGACCAGGCCGTCGAGCGAGCCGCCCTTCGGCGGGTCGAGCTCGACGCACACGACCCACCGGCCCTCTCGGAACGCCTGCGCGAGCCTCGTCGCCTCGGCGGGGGGTGGGGGCGGCAGAGGGAACTCCCGCTCTTCGACGTCGAACGGTGTCACCGGTGTGCGGCCGCTCGCGAGGGCCTCGCGGATCGCCTCGATCTGCGCGGGCGTCGTCCCGCAACAGCCGCCGACGAGCCGCGCGCCGAGCGCGGCCGCCTGGGCCGCGAACTCCGCGAAGTATTCGGGTGTCGAGTGCGGGTAGACGATGCGGCCGCCACTGAGGCTTGCGAGACCGATGTTGGGGAGCGCCGCCAGCGGCAGGCCGCAGTCGCGCATCGCCGCGAGTGCGGTCAGCGCCGCGTGCGGCCCCGCGCCGTGGTTCGTACCGATGGCGACGACATCGAGCGCGGCGAGTCGGCGCGCGGCCTCGGCGGCCCCGATCCCACCCGTCAGCTCGGCATCCTCGTCGAAGGTGAGCAGCGCCACGATCGGCAGCGATGACACGCCGCGTACGGCCTCGACCGCCACGATCAGCTCGTCGACGTCGAAGAACGTCTCCACCATCAGCGCATCGACGCCGCGTCCTTCGAGGATCGCGGCCTGCTCTGCATACAGCGGGCCGTGCTCTGCGGGGTCGAAGACCTCGAGCTCTCCGAGCGGCCCGATCGAGCCGGCGATCCACACGTCCTGCCCGGACACCTCTCGCGCCTCCCGGGCCAGCCGCACCGCCGCCGAGTTGATGCGCTCGAACTCGTCGTCGAGCACGTGTCTCGCGAGCTTGCGACGGTTGGCACCGAAGGTGTTCGTCTCGATCAGCTCCGCGCCCGCCCGGATATAGCTCGCGTGCATCGCAACGACACTCTCGGGTGAGCGGAGGTTCGCCTCCTCGGGGCACCGCAGGCCCGAAACCGCGCCCGCGATCAGAGCGCCCAGGCCGCCGTCCGCCACGATCGGGGGGCCTGAGCGGAGCCGCTCCGCGAACGATTCAGCCACGCGGCAACTGTAGTCGAGCCCTCGCGGACGCCAGCGTGCAGCGCCATGGTCGGCCGTCGCGGCGCTGAAGGAGCTCCGCGTGGTGCACACCGGGCGTCCTGCGCTGTTCACACCGACCGCCGCGACTCAAGCCGGACCGGCTGTGCGCCGATACCGGAATCGTCCACCTGGTAGGGAACTGACGGCAATCACTCCCACAGGGGGTCTGAGAAGGGCGGCGAGCTGATCGTCGCCCTTCTCCCTTTCTCCGATCGGGCGAGGTCTCAGGGGTCGTGGATCGTGCGACCCTCCATCCCGCCGGCGACGGTGACCACCTGCCCTGTGACGTGTCCGGAGAGGACGTCGGACGCGAGCACGACGACCTGCGCGGCGACGTCCTCGGGTCGTCCCACCTTTCGCAGCGCCATCGTGCGGGTGACGCGGCGCACGTCGTCCTCGTCGACCATGCCGCGGGTCATCGGCGTCTCCGTCCAGCCGGGAGCGACGGCATTGACCCGCGCCAGTGGAGCCACACGGGCGACCTCGTTCTTCAACGAGAGGAGCAGCCCGCTCTGCAGCGCAGACTTGGCCGCCGCGTAGTCCGCGTGCCCGGCCTCGCCGAAGATCCCGGCGGTCGATCCGACGAGCACGAGCGAGCCGTGGCCGGTTCGCGCCACCTCGTGTAGGAAAGCCCGCGCCGTGAGGAACGTCGCCGTGAGGTTCTGCGCGAGCGTCTCGTTCCAACGATCGAGTGAGAGCTCCCACACGGGAAGATCCTCGTTGGGCCAGACCCCCGCCACGGCCGCGCATACGTCGACCGACCCGAGCTCGCGCCGCGCCGTGGCGAACAGGCGCTCGACGTCGTCCTCGCTCGTCAGGTCCGCCTGCGCGATGGGTGCGTCACCGAGCTCCGCGGCGACCGTTCGCGCACGGTCCTCGCCTCGGTTGTAGTGGACGAGCACTCGGGCGCCCTCGGCGGTGAAGGCCCGTGCGCACGCCGCACCGATGCCGCCGGAGGCGCCGGTGACGACGATGCCCTTGCCGGCGAGCCCTGTGTCCACGCGGAGACGCTACTCGATGCGAAGGCGCCGGAGGAGGCACCGCGCGCGCTCGACGACGTGGCCGGGGACACCAACGAGCGCCTCGCGGAGCGCGTCGGGAAGGTGCGTCCGCGGGCGGGCGTCGACGTCGGCGATCGCGGCCGCACCCGAGTCGTAGTGCTTGAGCACGTCGTGCCGGACGGATTGCTCCTCGACGAGCGCGCCGGCGGCGACGGCGGCGTCGACCGCCATCTCCGTGAGCGCTGCGCCTCGGAGGAACGTCGTCTGGTCGAGCCGTCCGAGCATGGCCCCGCCGACCTCGATCGCCGCTGCGGGCGGAACCGTCGTCAGGTCCAGGACGAGACCTCCTCGCCGGCACAGCCCGCATGCGTGCTCCAGGACGCGCACGGCGTCCTCCGGGGGCTCCACTCATCACAACGACCAGGAGAAGAGGACGAGGTCGAACTCGTACCCGGGTGCGTCGACCTCGACGCCGCCCGCGACTGCGAACGAGACCGAGTCCGAGAGCGACGCCGGCAGGCTCTGCTTCGCGACCGCCACCGCGGGGGCATTGGGGTCGGTTGCGAGCCATGACGCCGTCCCCGGAGCCAGCTGTAGCGTCAGGCGCCCCTCACCGCAGCCGATCTCGAGCACCCGTAGGCCGTCGAGCTCTGCGAGCTGCCGGATCGCACGTGCGTGCGCCTGCTCGGGATCGAGCACCGTCGCCACCGTTCGATGATGTCACGCGAACGAGACATGCCGGTCGACGTACACTCGCCCGTGTGAAGGTCTTCGTCGTGTCCGACCTGGAGGGTGTCTCCGGCATCGTCAAGGCGCGGCAGACGGGTGGCGGGGCGCCGATGTACGAGGAGGCGCGCCGGCTCTACACCGAGGAGATCAACGCTGCTGTCCGTGGCGCGAAGGCAGCCGGGGCGACCGAGATCGTGGTCATGGACTGCCACGGCGCCGGCGCCGAGTGGTCGTTCAACTCACTGATCCCAGAGCTGCTCGACGAGGACTGTGACTTCGTCGTCCAGGACGAGTGGACGGAGTACACGGAGTTCCTCGAGGCCGGTGTCGACGCGGCGCTCTTTGTCGGCATGCACGCGATGGCGGGCACGCGTGCGGGAGTGCTCAACCACACGGTCTCGGGTCAGGAGTGGCAGAACCTCTGGTTCAACGGACGCCTGGTCGGCGAGACCGGGATCAATGCGGCGCTGTGCGGTACCTGGGGCTGTCCGGTGCTGATGGTCACGGGCGACGCGGCCGCATGCTCCGAGGGCACGGCGCTGCTGGGCTCCGGGCTCGTCACCGTGCCCGTGAAGACCGGCATCACGTCGGCCTCGGCCCGCAACGTCGCTCCCATCCGGGCGCGTCGCATGATCGAGGACGGGGCGAAGCGCGCTCTGGCGGACCTCACGACCGTCGCGCCGTACGACCCCGGTAGCCCGTGCGAGATCCAGGTCGAGTTCAAGGTGACGCTCGCACCCGACAAGCTCCGGTTTCGTCCCGGGGTGGAGCGCCTCTCGGATCGCACGATCGTCTCCCGTGCCGAGACGTGGTGGGAGTCCTGGCGGCAGTTCTTCTTCTGATCCGCCGTACCGACGGTTGACGGTCAGGCCTCTAGCTGCGACAGTTCCGCGGTGGACGGCCTCGGGGTCTCAGTGTCTGTCGGGCGTGGGCGGCATCTGGCCGGCTTCTACAGTGTCCCGACCCGCGCGCGGGGACGTGCAACAACCGGAAGCATTCACCGTCTCATTCGGGAGAACACCATCAAGGAGGGAATTGCATGAAGAGACGCCTAGCCATTGTGGCTGCGCTCTCGACTCTCGTCGTCGCGGCTCTGGCCTCGACCGCGGGGGTTGGCTCGGCCGCGACCGACGCGTCGCAGGCCGTCAGCTGCAAGAGCAAGCTCAAGATCGGGCTCATCACGCCGCTTACCGGCGGCGCCGGCTTCCTCGGTGAGGAGCAGCTGTCGTGGGCGAAGTACGCCGTCAAGAACCTCGCCAAGAAGGTGTACGGGCTCAACGTCCAGCTCATCGCCGGTGACACGCCGGTCGAGAAGGGCCCGGGCGAGTCGCTCATCGTCGCGCAGAAGTTCATTGCCGACAAGAGCGTTCAAGCGATCATCGGCCCGGCCACGTCCGGCGGGGTCGCATCGGCGAGCCAGGCGCTGTTCGCGGCTGGTCTTGCGCACATCTCGCCGTCGGCGACGAGGACGTCCCTCACGAAGGGTACGAACCGCGAGGCCACGAAGTTCTTCTTCCGCGTCGTCCCGGGTGACTACATCCAGGGCCCGACGGATGCGAACTTCATGGTCGACAAGCTGAACGCCAAGAAGGTCGTCATCCTCGACTTCCAGGAGCCGTACTCGGTCGGGCTCGCGCAGGCGGCCGACGTCGTGCTCAAGAAGAGGGGTGTGACCACCATCCGCCTGTCCACATCCGTGAACACGACTGACTTCTCGTCTCTCGTGACCAGGGTGCCGAGCGACGCTGACATCGTCTTCTTCCCGACGCAGCAGCCCGCGGACGCGCAGACGTTCGCGCAGCAGCTGCTCGAGCAGGGCAAGAAGGCGAAGGTGTTCGGCGGTGACGGCTCCAACAACGCGACCGCGTTCAAGATGCCTGGTGCGTACGTGTCGAACTTCGCACCCGACATCAGCGGCATCCCGTCGAGCAAGGCGCTGATCGACGGCTGGCAGGCCGACAACCCGAGCGCGAAGCTCGGCTCGTTCGGACCGCCCGCCTACCTCGCCACGCAGGTCGCGCTCGGCGCGATGAAGCGGGCCTGCAACGCGGGCAAGGGCCAGATCAAGACGCGGCGTGACGTCGCCCGCAACGTGAAGCGGATCCGCGTCCCGAACTCGATCCTCGGTGGCACGTTCCGCTGGTCGACGAAGTCCAACGATCCGCTGAACGCGAAGTTCTACATCTTCGAGATCCAGTCGAACGGGGCCTACAAGCTCGTCGGCTGATCGGAGATCGACTCGAACGACGAGCGGCCCGGCCTTTGCCGGGCCGCTCGTCTTCTTCCCCGTTACACTCGCCCGCACGCGTGGACACGTTCATCCAACTCACGCTCAACGGCCTGACGCTCGGCAGCGTCTATGCGCTGATCGCGCTCGGCTACTCGCTCGTCTACGGGATCCTCAAGCTCCTCAACTTCGCCCACGGCGACGTCTTCATGGTCGGCTCGTTCATCGGGTTCGGGACGCTCCAGCTCCTCGGCGGCTCGACCGACCCCATGCTCCCGATCTGGCTGCTGCTCGTCGTGATCACGGTCGCCGCGATGGTCGGCTGCGCGATGCTCGGCGTCGTGATCGAGCGCTTCGCGTACCGTCCGCTCCGTAACGCACCGCGGATCGCGCCGCTGATCAGCGCGCTCGGCGTCTCGTTCTTCCTCGCGTACTCGATGCAGATGCTCTTCGGTGCAGAGCAGCGCGACTACGACGCGTTCGCGCTCGGCAACGGCGTGCTCTTCCTCGAGGGCTTCAACATCGGCAACGTGCGCGTGCCGCTGCTCCGGATCGTGATCATCCTCGCCGCGTTCGTGCTGATGATCCTGCTCTGGCTCCTCGTCACCCGCACCAGGATCGGCAAGGCGATGACCGCGACCTCGCACGACCGTGAAGCGGCGGCGATGATGGGCATCGACATCGACCGCGTGATCGTGTTCACCTTCGTGCTGGGCTCCGCGCTGGCAGGTGCCGCGGGCGTGCTCTTCGCGTTGCGGGCGCCGACGTTCGCCGCGATCGGGTTCCTCGCCGGTCTCAAGGGCTTCACGGCGGCGGTGATCGGCGGCATCGGCTCGATTCCCGGCGCCATGGTCGGCGGTCTCATCCTCGGCTTCGCCGAGGCGTACACGCAGGGCTACATCTCGACGAAGTGGTCCGACCTCCTCGTGTTCGTGATCCTCATCCTGTTCATGCTCTTCCGACCGCAGGGCCTGCTGGGCAAGGCCGACATCAAGAAGGTGTAGCGATGTCCGATCCACGAGACTGGGACGACGGCCTCACCGAGCCCCTCGAGGGCGCGGCCGAGGCGAGCGAGGCCGAGGGCACGAGCCCTCAGGTCGGTCGTGACGAGTGGGTCGCGCGGCACTCGGAGCGTCGCGAGAGTCGCGGCGGCATCCTCGGCACGGTCGAGCAGCGCCTCTCGTTCGTGCCCTGGTGGGCATGGCTCACGCTCTTCGTCGGCATCATCGGCCTCCTGCCGCTCGGGTTCGAGAGCGGCTACATCCGGCGCGTCGCTTTCGACACCGTCGTGTTCATGCTGCTGGCGCTGGGGTTGAACGTGGTCGTCGGCTGGGGCGGCTTGCTCGACCTCGGCTACGTCGCGTTCTTCGGCGTCGGTGCGTACGCCTACGCGATGCTGGCCTCCGACAAGTTCGACATCCACCTGCCGACGCTCGTGCTGATCCCGCTCGTGGGGCTGATCGGCGGCATCGTCGGATGGCTCGTCGGCCTCCCGTCGCGGCGCCTCACCGGCGATTACCTCGCAATCGTGACGCTGTTCTTCTTCCAGTTGTTCCTGACGGCGACGAACAACGGCGACGACGTCTTCGGTGCCAGCATCACGAACGGTCCGAACGGGATCCTCAACGTCGACGAGTTCAGCATGTTCGGCTGGACGCTGCCGCGCACGACCTCCGAGGGCCTGTTCGGCGTGCAGTACCTCTACGTCGCGCTCGTCTTCTTCGTCGTCGTCTACGTCGCGTTGCGCCTGCTCAACGACTCCCGGACCGGGCGCGCTTGGCGCTCCATCCGCGAGGACCCGCTCGCAGCGGAGATGATGGGCTCACCCGTCAACTCCCTCAAGCTGATGGCGTTTGCGTTCGGTGCCGGTGTCGCCGCGCTGTCGGGAACGTTCGCCACGGCGCTCAACGGGAGTGTCTTCCCGCAGAACTTCGAGTTCCCGCTGTTGATCACGGTCTACACGATGGTGATCCTCGGCGGTGCCGGTAGCCAGGTCGGCGTCGTGCTCGGCGCGGTCATCGTCAGCGTGCTGCTCGAGGTCCTGCGTGAGCCCGGCGACGCGCGAGCGCTGTTCTACCTGGTGGTGTTGCTCGGTCTCTTCGCGCTCTTCCGGGTGTCGCTGCGGCTGGCGATCGTGCTCGGGGGCACGGTCGCCCTCGGCGTCGTCGCCCGTCTCATCGCCGAGGGCATCGACGACTCCTGGACCGCCGGAGTCGCCGAGGACGGCGGCCGCGTGGCGGGGTGGGTGTCGGAGTGGGTGATCGTGCCCACGAGCCTCCCGGGCTGGATGCCTGCGGTCTCCTACATCGCGCTGATCGCCTCCGTGCTCGGGCTGTCGCTCGTTCGCGGCTGGACCCGGATCGCACTGCTGATCCCGACGCTCTACCTCGCGGCGTTCGTCTGGGAGAACGTGATGCTCGAGAGCCCCGAGACGACGCGGTACGTGCTGCTCGGCTCTCTGCTCGTGGGGATGATGATCGCCCGCCCGCAGGGTCTGCTCGGCGAGAAGCGCGTGGAGATCGTATGAGCCTCCTCGAGCTGCGTGGCACGACGATGGCCTTCGGGGGTCTCACGGTCGTGGACGACCTCGACCTCGGTGTCGACGAGGGAGAGATCGTCAGCGTGATCGGGCCGAACGGCGCGGGCAAGACGACGGTGTTCAACCTCGTCACCGGCGTCTACGAGCCGACGGCGGGCGACATCCTGTTCGCCGGCGAGAGCATCAAGGGGCTCGAGCCGCATGTGATCACGCGGCGCGGCATCGCGAGAACGTTCCAGACGCTGCGTCTGTTCCTCAACATGTCGGTGCGCGAGAACGTGATGAGCGCCGCGTACGGCCACACCAAGGCCGGTCCGCTGCGGTCGATCCTGCGTACACCCGGGATGCGCCGCGAGGAGCGCGAGATCCGGGCGCTGGCCGAAGAGCGCCTCGCCTTCTTCGGCGAGCGTCTGATGGGCTATCGCTGGGACCAGCCCGCGTACTCCCTCTCGTACGCGAACCGCAGGCGGCTCGAGATCGCCCGGGCGACGGCCGCGAACCCGCGGCTGCTGCTGCTGGACGAGCCGGCTGCAGGGATGAATCCGAAGGAGACACAGGAGATCACCGAGTTGATCGGCCGGCTCCGCACCGAGGGCGGCTACACGATCCTCGTGATCGAGCACGACATGCACGTCGTCGAGGGGATCTCCGACCGCGTGATCGCGCTCGACCACGGCAACAAGATCGCGGAGGGCACGTTCGAGGAGGTGGCCACCAACGCGCGCGTGGTGGAGGCGTACCTGGGCACCGGCGGGATGGCGAAGAAATGAGCGACGCGCCGTTGCTCCTGCAGCTCGAAGGCGTCAACACGTTCTACGGGTCGATCCACATCCTGCAGGACTCGAACATCGTGATCCACGAGGGCGAGCTCGTCTGTCTCCTCGGTGGGAACGCCTCGGGCAAGTCGACGACGCTGAAGACCATCCTCGGTCTCGTGCGGCCACGCACGGGGACCGTTCGGCTGGACGGTGAGGACGTCACACGGATGCCGACGGCGCATCGCATCAAGCGCGGCATGGCGATCGTGCCGGAGAACCGTCGCCTGTTCGGGCCGATGACGGTGCGCGAGAACCTGGAGATGGGGGCGTACCTCCGACCCAAGGCCGATCTGCGGGAGGAGTTCGACCGTGTGTACGAGCTGTTCCCTCTCCTCTACGAGCGCCGTAGCCAGCTTGCCGGGACGCTTTCGGGCGGCGAGCAGCAGATGGTCGCGATGGGCCGGGCGTTGATGTCGAAGCCGAAGCTGCTGTTGATGGACGAGCCCTCGATGGGGCTTGCCCCGGTGCTCGTCGAACGCAGCTTCGAGATCATCAAGCAGGTCAACAACGCCGGTGTCGCGATGCTCGTGGTCGAGCAGAACGCGAACGTCTCGCTCTCGATCGCCGACCGTGGGTACGTGCTCTCGACCGGGCGCATCGTGCTCGAGGGGCGCGCCGGCGACCTGCTCGAGAACGAGGACCTGCGCAAGGCCTACCTGGGCCGCTAGCGTCCCTCTATGGCCACCGCCGCGCAGGGAAGAGTCGGCGCCGCGATCCGCGGCGAGTTCCCGATCTTCGAGACGGCCACGTACCTGAACTCGTGCTCGCAGGGTGCGCTGGCACGTGGTGTGCGCGACGCCGTCCAGACGTGGCTCGATGGGTGGGACGACAACGGAGCCGAGTGGGACTTCTGGGTGGAGCGCAACGAGGCAGCGCGTTCCGCGTTCGCCCGTCTGTTGCACGCCGCGCCCGACGAGGTCGCCGTCACGACGTCGGTATCACAGGGGGTGAGCGCGCTCGTCTCGGCGCTCGACTTCTCCGGTGAGCGCAACCGGATCGTGATCAGCGAGTACGAGTTCCCGACGGTCGGCCAAATCGCCCATGCGCAGGAGCTTCGTGGCGCGGAAGTCGTGCACGTCCGGCCCGCTGCTGACGGCTCGATCTCCAGCGAGCAGTTCGCCGAGGCGATCGACGCGCGCACCGCGCTCGTCTGTTGCACGGCGCTCTCGTATAGGACCGGTCATCGGCACGATGTCGCCGCGATCGCCGAGGCCGCACATGTGCACGGTGCGATCGTCCTCGCCGACAGCTACCAGGCCGTCGGTGCGATCGAGCTCGACACGCGGACGCTCGGGGCCGACGTGATCACGGGCGGTACCGTCAAGTACCTGCTCGGGAGCTCGGGCCTCGGCTTCATGTGGGTGCGCAACGCGCTGCTCGAGCGGCTCCTGCCGACGCAAACCGGGTGGTTCGCCGACGAGGACATCTTCGCCATGTCGATTGCGGATTACTCGCCCCACGAGAGCGCGCGGCGGTTCGACTCGGGAACGCCGCCCGTCCCGTCGCTCTACCCGGGCGTCGCGGGGATGGCGATCGTGGAAGAGACGGGTGTGCCGGCGATCGAGGCCTACGTGAGCGGTCTCAACGGCGTGATGATCGACGAGCTCGCCGCGATCGGCGCGACGGTCGTGACGCCGCGAGACCCTGGCGGTCGAGGCCCGCTCGTCGCCGTCCGTTCGACCGACCCCGCGCGCCTCTGCAACGAGTTGCGCGAGCAGGAGTCGATCGTCACGTCGCTGCGAGACCAGAACCTGCGAATCGCGACCCACTTCTACAACACGCTCGACGACGTCGAGCGTGTCGCAGCCGCCCTCGCCGCCCGCCGCCACCTCCTCGCGTGAGCGCTCGGTGCCCTGTAACTGATCGTTACAGGGCATGAGATCGCCGCCTCCGTCGGTGGTGCGGTACGGGGAGCACCCGGATCAGGTGGCGAACCTGCACCTACCCGCCGATCTCACCGAGCCGCGGCCGGTAGTCGTCTTGGTGCACGGGGGCTTCTGGCGTGACCGCTGGGACCGGACGCTGATGACACCGCTCGCCTGCGATCTCGCCGCACGGGGTGTCGCCGCGTGGAACGTCGAGTACCGCCGCGTCGGTCAGGAGGGGGGCGGTTGGCCGGGGACGCTGCACGACATTGCGGCGGCGATCGACGCGCTCGCCGACGTGCCGGAGATCGACGCGAGCTGTGTCGTCGCCATCGGTCATTCGGCGGGTGGCCATCTCGCCCTGTGGAGCGCGGCGCGCCACCGGCTGCCACCCGGCGTCCCCGGTACCGGGCCACGCGTCGCCCCCGTGGGGGTCGTCGCGCTGGCCGGTGTGTGCGATCTCGCGCGTGCCGCGCTGGACGGGCTCGGGGGCGGCGCCGTCGCCGCGTTCATGGGCGGGCCGCCGGAGCAGGTGCCCGACCGGTACGCGGCTGCCTCTGCGTCCGCGCTCCTCCCACTCGGTGTGGGCCAGCTGCTCGTCCACGGGGCGCGGGACGACGTCGTCCCCTCGTCGCAGAGCCGCGAGTACGTGCGCATGGCTCTCGGCGAGCACGAGGTCGTGGAGCTCGTCGAGCTCGACGCGGATCACTTCGACGTGATCGACCCCGCGCTCGACGCATGGGCGGCGGTCGTCGAGCGCCTGCCGCGCCTCGCCGGCCGGCGCTCTGGCTGAGGCCGACCGGCCAGGGTTGGCGAGGCGGCTGCCGCGGCCCTCGCTCAGGTGGGTTTGCGCGCGCGCACGATCGCGGCGTGCAGGCCGTCGGCGACCTCGTGCGTGAACGTCACGGCGACGTCCTCCAGGCCCGCCGCGCGCAGCCCTTCCTCGTACTCGCTCCTGGCCAGGGCGCCGGCGATGCAGCCGGCCCAGCTGCCGCGCTCGGCGCGCGCGCCCGGGCTGAGGCGGTCCTCGGCGACGATGTCGCTGACGCCGACGCGTCCACCGGGCTTGAGCACGCGGGCGATCTCGGCGAGCACCGCCGTCTTGTCGACCGAGAGGTTGATCACGCAGTTCGAGATCACGACGTCGACGCTCTCCGTCGCGAGCGGCACGTCCTCGATGTGACCGCGGAGGAAGTGCACGTTCTCGACACCTGCCTCGGCGGCGTTGCGGCGGGCCAGGGCCAGCATCTCGTCGGTCATGTCGAGCCCGTAGACGGTGCCCGACGGCCCCACCCGCCGTGCGCTGAGGATGGCGTCGATGCCGCCGCCGGAGCCGAGATCGAGCACGGTCTCGCCCGCACCCAGCTCTGCCACGGCCGTCGGGTTTCCGCAGCCGAGGCTCGCCAGCAGCGTCGCCTCCGAGAGCTGCTCCCGGTCGGCGGCGGCGTAGAGCCCCGAGCCGAAGAGCGCCTCCGACGTCTCACCGCAGCAGTCGGGTCCGCAACAGCTGCTGCCGCCGCTGTCCGTCGCGTCGACCTCCCTCGCGCTCGCGGCGTACGTTCGGCGGACGTCCTCTCTGGTCGCGGTTGCCGAATCTCCCATCACGTCACATCCTCCCGATAGACATCGATCGATGTCAATATGACATACATATCGATTCTCGTCAATATGTATGTCCAGGGGGAGCCGCGAGCGTCGCGCGGCAGCGCGCCGTCGCGACCTGCGTCGAGCCCGAGCAGCGTGCGAGACCTTGGTCAGCCGGCCGTGGCGTCCGCGACGAACGCCGCGATCGCCGCCGCGAACTCGTGCCGGCTGGTCTCCCAGGCGTAGAACATGTGACCGCCGAGGAAGTGGCGCACCGTGAGACGATCCGCCATCGTCGGATCGAGGCGCATGAGGTTCCGCAGTCGATCGCTGGCGTAGTACGGCGTCACGAGGTCATACCGCCCGTGCGTCACGAACGCTTTCATGTGGGGGTTGAGCGACATGCCGTAACGGAAGTCGTCGGTGGCACCGACCGGCGGCGCGAAGAAGTGCTCCTCGGCGTCGTCCTTCCAGGACGTGAAGACCTCGTAGCTCAGTACCGCGTACTCGCGGTCGGTCTCGACGCCGATCTCCGATCGGAGCAAACGGTTGATGCCCATCGTGTACGCGGGGCCGATGCCGGCGAGCGTGGGGTCGGGCCCGGCGTAGGACTCGCGATCGGGGAAGGGGTCGGTTCCGGTGATCGTGGCGTCGTAGAGCCCGACGACGAGACGCTCGTCGCGCAGGAGCTCGCGAGAGAACGTGCGGATCCCGATCCTTCCTTCCGACCGCGCGACGAGATCGAGGGGGAGGCCGACGAGGTCGGCGAGCCGCGAGAGAACGCTGTCTCGCTCGCCATCGGGCATCGCCATGCCACGCGTCAGGAACGAGGCATAGTCGCCGGTCGCGAACGTCTCCGCCTCGCGCTGCACCTCCTCCGGAGGCGTGCCGGCGGCGAAGGCTCGCGATCGCCCGTGGTGCACGGCGGCGAGGGCCATGGTCGGGAGCGAGTCGATCCATCCTGCGACGTCGTAGTCCGTCGAGCTGAGCGGCGTGAGCTCGAGCGCGGGCGAGATGAGGATCGCCCCGTTCAGACCGATACCGGCGCTCTCCTGGAGCATGCGCGCCAGCCGTCCCACCCGGTAGCCCCCGTAGCTCTCGCCGGCGATGAAGACGGGTGAGCCCCAGCGGCCGTGGCCCGACAGCCAGCGACCCATGAACTCGCAGAGCGACTCGAGGTCGCGCTTCTGCCCGAAGTACTCCTTCGGGTCGGGTGTCTCGTCGCCCCCCTTCTTGTCCTTGCCTTCCTCGCCCACCTCGCCCTCGACCACACGGCTGAAGCCGGTGCCCACTGGATCGACGAAGACGAGGTCGGTGAACGCCAGCCAGGACGACTCGTTCTGCACGAGCCGGGGCGGCATCGCCGGCAGCGAGCCGTCGGGAGGCAGGTCGACCCGATGCGGACCGACCGCACCGACGTGGAGATACGCGGACGACGCGCCCGGGCCGCCGTTGAAGACGAACGTGATCGGCCGCGTCTCGTCGGTCTCGGCTGCGACGTACGAGACCGAGAAGATCTCCGCGGCCGGCTTCTCCTTCTTCCTCAGCACGACCCACGTCGCACTCGCCGTGTACGCGATCGACGCGTCGCCGCCCGTCCAGACGCCGGTCGTCTCGGCTCCGGTCGGAGGCTCGTACTCCTTCTTCGCTTCGGTCGTCTTCGCGTCGTCGCTCATGGGCGGGCACGCTACCCGACGACCGGCCCACAGCGGAGGGGCGTCGGTGGTCGTCAGAGCTCGTCGAGCGTGAGCTGTCGGTAGTCGGACAACCCGGAGACGCCGACGCCGACCAGGCGCAGCGCTCCGGGGCGATCCCGAAGCCCGCGGTCGAGCAGGCCGCATGCCAGCTCGGCGATCCGGTCGGCGTCGTCGGTCGGCGCGTGAAGCGTCGTCGAGCGACTGCGGATGGAGAAGTCCCCGTACCGCAGCTTGGTGGTCACGGTGCGCGCGGAGAGCTCGGTCCGTCGAAGCCGCTCCGCGAGCTCCTCTGCCATGCGGCGGAGCTCCGCATGGAGGACGGAGCGATCAGAGACGTCGCGCGCGAACGTCTCCTCGGTGGAGATCGACACGGGCTCGGCCTCCAGCTCGAGGTCTCTGGGATCGACTCCGCGCGCCCGATCCCGAAGCAGCCGACCGACGGCGCCGGGGAGCACCACGCGGAGCTCGGCGTCCTCGAGCGTCGCGAGCCTGCCGACGGTCGCGACTCCCGCCGTGGCCAGCCGCGCCTCGGCGCGGGGGCCGACCCCGGGAAGGAGACGTACGGGGAGCGGGGCGAGGAAGCGGGCCTCGCGGCCTGGCGGCACGACCGTGATCCCGCCGGGCTTGCGCCTGTCGGACGCGACCTTGCACACGACCTTCGACGTACCGACACCGAGCGAACAGGAGAGAGCCGTCGACGCCTGCACGGCTGTCCTCACCGCCTCGGCTACGGCGCGCGCACCGGTGAAGGTCGGGACCACGGAGCCGAGGTCGAGGTAGCCCTCGTCGAGCCCTGTCCTCTCCACGCGCGGAACGACCTCCGCCACGGCCGCCCACACCGCCCGCGAGTACTGGCGGTACACACCGTGGCGCGGCCGCACGAACACCGCCTCGGGGCAACGACGGAGCGCTTCGGCTGCGCTCATGGCGGAGTGGACGCCGAATCTCCGCGCCGCGTAGTTCGCGGTCGCCACGACCCCTCGTCCCTGTGGATCCCCGCCGACGATCAGCGGCACGTCTCGCAGCGTCGGGTCCTCGAGCTCCTCGACGGCGGCGAAGAATGCATCGAGATCGAGATGCGCGAGAACGGGCACGGTGGAAGGCTACGGTTCGCCCGTGATCTCCTCGCCGCCCCCACCACCACCGCCCGTGCTGGAGCAGCCGGCGTCGTACCAGGTGTCCTACGGCGCAGTCACCGGCGCCGCAGCGCCGGGTGTGCGTCGGGTCATCGTCCGCGTTGGCGGCAAGGTCGTTCGCGACAGACCGCTCCGAGGACGCCGCTTCAGCCTCAACATCCCGTTGCCGGCAGGGGTGACGACGATCCAGGTCGAAACACGCGACGGCAAGGGACGCCGTTCCGCGACGACGGTGCGAAACGTGTTCGGGCTGCCCGCCGCTGCGATGCCGCGGTTTCGCACGCCGAGGCTGGACCCGATCCTCGCGCGTGATGTCCGGCGACTCGTCGCCGACTTCGACGGTACCGCGGGCGTCTACGTCCAGAGCCTCACATCGGGCGCGGGAGCAGCGTGGAATGCGAAGGCCACGTTCCCGGCTGCCTCCACGTTGAAGCTCGTGATCGCGGTCGCCGCGCTCGCCGACCTCGACGGTACGCCTGCCCACGGGTCCCGGCTCGACCAGCTCCTGCGGTCGATGCTGATCTCGTCGGACAACGGGGCAGCGAACGACGTCGAGCGGTACTTCGCCGGCTCGACGAGCGCCGGCTCGGCACGCGTCAACGCGCTGATGCGCTCGCTGCGGCTGGTCGACACGGAGATGTACGGCGGCTACACGATCGAGCCACGCGGTCTCGCTGCACGAAATCCATCGATCCCCGTCCGCGTCGACAGTCAGCCGAGCTGGGGTGTGGGGAAGCGCACGACCGCGTACGACCTCGCCCAGGTCACCCGGGCTCTCTGGCTCGCGAGCGGCGACATCGGCCCGCTTCGGCGTGAAGCTCCCGGTCTCACGCGAAGCGACGCGCGATACCTCCTCTATCTTCTCGCCCACGTTCGCGACTCCGGGAAGCTCGGGCGCGACGTCGGTCGGCTGCCGGGTGTGACGGTGTTCCACAAGGCCGGCTGGGTCGACAGCGCACGCCACGATGCCGGTTTGATCGTGTGGCGTGGCGGTGTGCTCGTCGGCGCCGTGATGACGTATCGCGCGGCTGGCGCGGGCACGGCGTCCGACGCGCTCGCGGGGCGCGTTGCCGCGGCGGCTCTTCGGCGCCTACGCGGGTGACGACGAGCGAGCGAGGGCACCACTCGCGAGAGCGGCGCCCTCCGCGACACGACTGGCGCCCTCGGAGCACGCCCTCGCTCGCGTCTTGTCCGCCGGCTCTCGGGAGGCGGTGGGATAGAGAGCCAGCTTCACAGAGTGAGACGCGCCGCCGCACCAGCGGTTTGTGAGGCTTCCGTAAGGAGTCGCGGAGGGCAGCGCAGAACGGAATATCGGTACACTTTTCGTAGTTACTACGGGTACTGCAGCACCGATCATTGACCGAGAAGGAGTTGATCCACACGTGACACGCCTCGTGCTCGTCCCCCTCGACGACGTCGTCGTCTTCCCGAACATGAACGTGACGCTTGCCGTCGAGGTGGGCGACGCCGAACGCGTGCTGCTCGTCCCCAAGCACGACGGCGAGTACGCGAGCGTCGGCACGGTGGCCGATGTCACCGATCGGGTGCGGCTGCCCGGCGGTGCGGAGGCGGTGGCGCTGCAGGGCTTGCATCGCGGGGTCGGCGGCGCGGCGACGACCGACGCCTCCGGGCGGCTGCTGATCGAGGTCGACGAGCGCCCCGACGAGACGCCGACCGACCCGCGCGTCCGTGAGCTCGAGACGCAGTACAGAGCCGTGGTCGAGGAGATCCTCGAGCTGCGCGGCGACGACGGGCGCATCCAGGCCTTTGTCCGGTCGATCCGCGAGCCGGGCGCTCTCGCCGACACGTCGGGCTACTCACCGGATCTCACGTTCGAGCAGAAGGTGCAGCTGCTGGAGGCCGTCGATGTCGCAGAGCGGCTCGAGCTCGCGCTCGGCATGCAGCGGGAGCGCCTCTCCCTGATGCAGATCCGGCAGCGGATCCGCGAGGACGTCAACGCGGGCATGGAGGAGCAGCAGCGAGAGTTTCTGCTGCGCCGCCAGCTGGAGTCGATCCGCAAGGAACTGGGCGACGACGACGCCTCCGTCGTCGACGAGTATCGGGCGAAGATCGCGGAGTCCGGCATGCCGGAGGCAGTGCTCGAGCAGGCCGAGCGGGAGCTCGCGCGGTTCGAGCGGACCGGGGAGAGCTCCCCGGAGGCGTCCGTGATTCGCAACTATCTCGACTGGCTGCTCGCAGTCCCGTGGTCGAAGCGGTCCGAGGATCTCCTCGACCCCGAGCGCACACGCGACGTCCTGGACGAGGATCACGCGGGGCTCGACGACGTGAAGCAACGGATCGTGGAGTACATCGCCGTGGCGAAGCTCCGTCGGGAACGCGGCATCGAGGCCGATCGGCGCGCCGGTGCGATCCTCACGTTGATCGGCCCTCCCGGCACCGGCAAGACGTCGATCGGGGAGTCGATCGCGAGGGCGATGGGTCGCGAGTTCGTGCGCATGTCGCTCGGTGGCGTGCGCGACGAGGCCGAGATCCGGGGTCACCGCCGCACGTACATCGGTGCGCTGCCGGGCCGCATCGTGCGCGCGTTGCGCGACGCCGGGACGATGAACCCGGTGATCCTCCTTGACGAGGTGGACAAGGTCGGCGCGGACTGGCGCGGCGATCCATCTGCGGCGCTGCTCGAGGTGCTCGATCCCGCGCAGAACACGACGTTTCGTGATCACTACCTCGACGTCGAGGTCGACCTGTCGCAGGTCGTCTTCATCGCGACCGGCAACATGGCCGAGACGATCCCGGGCCCGCTGCTCGACCGCATGGAGGTGATCCGCTTCGACGGCTACACCTCGGACGAGAAGGCGGCGATCGCGACCGGGTACCTCTGGCCGCGTCAGCGGGAGCGTGCGGGGCTGCGTGAGGACGAGGCGGAGATCACCGACGCCGCGCTCGACACCGTCCTCGCCGACTACACGCGCGAAGCCGGCGTCCGACAGTTGGAGCGTGAGCTCGGAGCGATCCTGCGCAAGACGGCGACGCGCATCGCGTCGGGCGGCGTGGAGACCCCTGTCGTGATCGACGTCGACGCGGTCCGTGACGCTCTCGGGCGCCAGAAGTTCTTCCGCGAGGCCGCCGAACGGACGGCGGTGCCCGGGGTGGCGACAGGGCTCGCCGTCAACGCCACGGGCGGCGATGTCCTGTTCGTCGAGGCGACCGGCATGGGCGGCGGCGAGAGGCTCGTGCTCACGGGCCAGCTCGGTGACGTGATGAAGGAGTCCGCCCAGATCGCGCTGTCCGCGGTGCGCTCCCGCGCCGACGCGCTCGGGATCGACGATGCTGCCTTCGACCGCTCGTTCCACGTCCACGTGCCGGCCGGCGCGATCCCCAAGGACGGGCCGAGCGCGGGCGTGACGATGGCGACGGCGATCGCCTCACTGCTCTCCGACCGACCCGTGCGCCACACCGTGGGCATGACCGGCGAAGTGACGCTCCAGGGTCGCGTGCTGCCGATCGGCGGGCTCAAGCAGAAGGTGCTCGCCGCGCACGCCGCCGGCCTGACAGACGTCGTCCTGCCCGAGCGGAATCGCCGCGATCTCGAGGACGTGCCGGAGCACGTTCGTCAGGAGATGACGTTCCACCCGGTGATGTCGCTGGACGAGGCGCTGGAGATCGCGCTCGAGCCGAAGCCGGTAGCGCATGTCGCGCTGTAGGCGTTGTTCGCCGGTCCCGGCCGAGGTACAGCAAGCGGCCGGGCTGCTCGAGCGGCGGTGGACGGTGTCGATCCTCTGGGCGTCGTACGAAGGGGCGTCGCGGTTCAACGAGTTCCGGCAGGCGGTTGGCGCGATCCCGCCGACGACGCTCGCACAGCGACTTGCAGAGCTCGAGCAGGCCGGCGTGCTCCGTCGGTCGGTGATCGACGAGCGTCCCCCGCGCGTCGAGTATCGCCTGACGGCGGAGGGGCGTAGCCTCAAGAGGGTCGTCGATGCACTCGCTTCGTGGGCTTCCGGAGCTCGCTGACCCCTTCTTGCCGGGATTGCATGACCCCCTATAGCTCGAACGAGTGATTGCCGATATCGGGGGCGTGAGTGAAACGATCCTCGAGAGTCGGCTGATCGGCGAGCTGTTCGTCGAGCGCGGTCTCGTCACGAGCGAGCAGCTCGAACAAGCGCTCGAATCCCAGGCTGCCCACGGTGGTCGCCTGGGCGAGATCCTCGTCGCCGAGTTCGGTGTCTCGCGCGTGGAACTGGCGAGCGCCCTCGCCGAGCAGTGGGCTGCCGCCGAGCGAATAGCACGAAGCGACCTGCCCGATGGTCCGGAGAACGGTTCCGCCCCCGTCGTCATCGACGCGACTCCCGTGTCAGCGATCCGGCGCCCCCTCGGCGAGATCTTCGTCGAGCGGGGGCTTGCCACCCAGGAACAGCTCGAGGCAGCGCTCGCGGCACAGAGGGAGAGCGGCGGCAAGCTCGGCGAGATCCTCGTCGACCGCGGAGTCCTGTCGCGCCTCGACCTCGCCGGCGCCTTGGCCGACCAGTGGGCCGGGCTCCAGAAACTCCGCCCGCCGGAGCCGAAGCCGATCGAGCCGTGGCAACAGGTCGCACCGCGAGAGATGATCGAGGCCGACGGAGGCACGCGTGTCTCCGGCGACACCGTCGCGCTGGCGACGGCGGTGGGTGCGCTCGAAGAGCGTGTCCGGGCCGCCGAGAGCGCCGTTGCCTCGGAGCGTTGGCGCGACGAGCTTCGCGCCGCCGCCGATTCCTTCACCGCGCGCGTGTCGCTGCTGGAGGCGCGGCTGGACGGCCTTGCTGCGCAGGACGATCGCTCGGCGCTGGAGGCCATCCGGGCGACGGTGGTCGAGCTGCGTGGGCAGCTCGACGAGCCCCGTCAGCGGCTGGCCGCCGTCGAGACCCGTCTCGCCGATGTCGTGTCGCCGAGCGACGTCGACGAGCGGATCGCCATCGGTGTCAGTGACACTCGGAACGCGTCTCGACACGCTCGCGGAACGGCTGACCCAGCCTGACGGCGTCGACGAAGTGCGAGAGGCTGTCCTCGTCCTACAGCGCCGTCTCGCCGAGACGCCCGCGCTCGGTGAGGAGCTGCAGCACGGAATCGGCGCCGTCGAAGAGCGGCTGAACGGGATCGAAGAGCGCCTCGCGGCTGGCGAAGCACGCGTCGACGAGCAGCTCGCACGAGATCACAGCGCCGATCCGAATCAGGAATTGAGAGAACGCCTGGAGGCCGTCGAGCGGACGATCGCCGACCTCGCGGTCGTGGAGGCGGCGGGGGCTTCCGCGGCCGTAGAGGTCGGCGCGTCGCGGCTCGATGAGTTGGCCAGCGAGACGATCCGAAGCCCGGAGCTCGATGCGCTTCGCGCCGAGCTCGCGTCCGTGCAGGAGCTCGTCGCCGAGAAGCTGCACGACCGCCAGGCTCTCGACGTCGAGCACGTGGTCGATCGTGTTGCGGACCTCGAGTCGCGGTTGGCAAGGCTCGCCGCAGCGACACCCGGAGGGGAGCTCGCGGATCGTGTGAGCGACGTGGCACAGCGGCTCGATTCCCTCGCGGTCGCGACAGCGCGCGGTGAGGACGTGGAGGCGTTGAGGGCCGAGCTCGCGTCGGTGCGTGAGCTTGCGTCGGCGTCGGCTGACGTCTCGGGGATAGACGGGTTGGCAGCGCGGATCGAGGAGCTCAGCGGCCGTCTCGACGAGCGCGTGTCGCCCGCAGATTTGTCCGCGCTTGCCGGTGATCTCGAGAGCAGGTTGGAGGCGGGGGCGTCGCGCGACGAGCTGTCCGAGCTGGCGGGTGATCTGCGTGAGCAGTTGACGTCGCTGCGGTTCCAGGTCGACGAGCTCGCGGCTGCCGGTCGGTCTGGCGCTCGCGGTGAAGACATCGCGGCGCTGCGGGCGGAGCTCGCCTCGGTGCGCGAGCTTGCTGCTCGGCCCGCTGGCGAATACCCGGTCGCGGACGAGTTGGCGCTGCGGTTGGACGAGTTGGGGAACCGGCTGGAGGAGCGCGTCTCCCTGTCGGAGCTGTCGGCGGTCGCCGGCGATCTCCGTGGAGAGCTGGCGAAGACGTCGTCGCGACTCGAAGGGATTGCGGTCGAACAGGCGGCGTCGACGGCCGAGCGGCTCTCGGCCCTCGAGTCGCGTCTCGAAGAGGCGGCTGCGTCCCGACGAACTGATCTCGCAACAGCCGATGAGCGGATTGCGAAGCGCCTGGACGGCCTCGCCGCGGATGCGGCACGCGGCGAGGACGTCGAGGCGTTGCGCCGCGAGCTGCAGGCCGTATCCGATCGCTCGCACCAGACCAGCGCCGAGGCGACGGGGCCCGAGGCTCGTCTCGGGGAGCTCGCAGAGACGCTTGCCGAGGCGATACGTGTGTCTGCCGAGGCCCGCCAGATTGCGTCCGGTGCAGCCGCTGCCAGGACTGAGCTCGACGCCCGCGTGGATGCGCTGGCTGCCGACGCTGCGCGCGAGTGGGACGTTGTTGAGTCTCTGCGCTCCCAGCTCGAGGCGCTGGAAGGAGTGACGGCGGGTGAGCGGGTCTCCATGCATGCCAGGGTCGACGCGCTGCAAGCGTCGCTCGCCGCGGTCGCGGAGCGGGCTGCATCACCGGACCAGGATCGTGTGACTGCGATCGCCGCCGGCCTGGAGGCGCTCCGCGCGTCACTGGAGGGCCGGGCGACGCGTCACGAGGTGAGTGAGCTGGCCGACTCCGTCGCCGAGCAGATCGCGCGACTGGACGATCGTGCGTCCCGCGTCGAGCTGACGGCGCTCGCCGGGGACCTTCGCGCGCAGCTTGGCCAACTCGCCGCTCAGGTCGCGGGTAGCGCCGCTGCCCTGGAGTCTCACCGGGAGGCCAGCGCCGCTGCGCTGAAGGACGCGACAGAGGCCTTCCAGGCACAGATCGATGCCCGCGACGTTGCGTTGAGCGTCGAGCACTCGACTCTCGCCGCCGGCCTGCAGGAGCAGATCGCGAGTGGCGCGGCGCTGCGGGCGAGCCTCGACGAGTTGCACGCGGCGTCGGCTGACCGGGACGAGTGGCGCGGCCGTGTCGAAGCGGGTCTCGCGTCTCGACTGGAGGGGCTCGCCGCCAGCCTGGAGGAGACCGCTTCCCAGGTTTCCGGGTTGCGCGACGAGAACGACGGCAGAGCGCTCGAGATCGCCTCGCTGCAGGCAGAGATCGCAGTGAGCCTCGACGAGCTCGGGGCGTCTCTGAAGAACGAGCTCGCCCTCTCCGAGCGGCGGGCTGAGGCAGTCGATCGTGCCAACGCCACGAGCATGGCGTCGGTCATGGACGAGCTGTCGCGCGTCTCCGACCGCGTGGTCGAAGTCGAGGCGGCTGCCACCGCGACAGGACACTCGTTGGCGGCAGACCTCGAGCGGTCGACGGGCTCGCTCGCCTGGCGGCTCGAGCAGGTCGAGCGTGCGCTTGCCGACGCCAACCTGTCCGCGAGCGCGCAACGATTCGAAGCGATCGAGATGAAGCTCGACGCCGGCACCGCGATCGCAGAGGAGCACGTCCGGGTGACGGAGCGCGCGTTGCGCAAGGGCCTGGCGACGCTCGGCGAGCGAATCGTCGAGGCCGAGGACGCGTATGCGGAGGCCGGCAACACGTTGCGTCGCTCGATCGAGCGCCTGGGCTTCGCGATCGCAGAGGCCGACGTTCGCATCTTCGAGCGTGACGACCCGGTGGCCGCTGAGCAGCACGCGTCGACGGCCAAGGCCCACGTCGCGTTTGCGCCGACGGACGAGGGCTACCGACTCGTCGCTCTCGACGGCCCACCGCCGACGATCGGGGAGACGGTCACGGTGAACGGCAAGAGCCTCCTCTGCACACGCCTCGGGGTCTCGCCGTTGCCGCTCGACCCGCGGCCGTGCGCGTATCTCGAGCCGCTCGCCTGAGCCACTGTCCCTGAGACGAGTGACGTGGCCGGCCCCACGGCCGTCCGATACGTGAGTCGTGGGCACCACCGCGGCCCTGGCGACGCCTACCGGAGCTCGGGCGTTCAGCCCTGTCTCGAAGTGGGGGCCTGAGTTGATGCACGGAGCCGGCGTCTCGTGAGTCGCCACTCAGCAGCCGAGACCCAGCCAGCGGAGGGCCGCACGATCGGCGACATCCTCCTGGCGCGTGGCTTCGTCACGCGCGAGAAGCTGGACGAGGCGCTCGAGCGTCAGCGGAACTCGGGGAAGCCCCTCGGGCAGATCCTGGTCGAGGAGGGAGCCATCTCACGGCTCGAGCTCGCCAGTGCCCTCGCCGAGCAGTGGTCCGACATCGGGAGCGTCTCACCGGACTTCGGCCTCGGCTCGGAGCCGTCGGCGACACCGACCCCGCTCGTCGAGCTGCAGGAGCTCCGGAACTCTCGGCGCGTGCTCGAGGAGCGCCTGCGCGAGTTCGAGGCGTCGCCGAAGGCTCCGGGCGACGACGAGGAGCGGATTCGCCTCGCGTCGCGACTCGCTGGTGTCGAGGCCGCCGTGGCGGGGCTGCAGGAGCACGACGCAGCGCTGGAGGTGTCGAGGCTCGGTCAGACCGTCGACCACCTCTCGACTCGCCTCGGTGAGCTGTCGGCGGCGCTCGCCGCACATGTCGAAAGCAGAGAAGGGGACGATAGGATCGGCGACATCGACCGGCGACTCGCGGCCCTCGGGGCCGCCGTCGAGACCGCCTTCCACGAGATGGAGCGCCGAGCCGACGAGAGTGCAGGTGCTCTCTCGTCCCTCACGTCGGAGCTCGCCGCGGTGCCCGCCGTCGATCTCGAGCCGGTCCACGAGAGAATCGCAGCGCTCGAGCATCGACTCGGTCGGCTCGCGACGCAGGAGCGGGTCGACGAGCTGGTCGAGTCGCTGAGCGTCCTGGAGCGCGGCGCTGCGGCCGTGCCCGATCACTCGGAGGAGCTGGCGGAGGTCAGACGTCGACTGGACGTGCTTGCCGATGACGCGGCTGCCGCGGGCGAGACGCGCGAGCGAGCTGCAGTGCTCGAAGCGCGGATCGACGAGTTGGCCTCGCGGCCGCTCGCGGACGTCCAGCTTGCCGCGGTCGTCGAGGAGATCGCCGCCCGTGTAGACGAGATGGCTTCGCGGCCTCCGGCCGACGATCGGCTCGCGGCGTCTGTTGTGGAGATCGCGGCGCGTGTCGACGCGCTCGCCTCACGGCCCGCTGCAGACGGCGAGACGGATGGCCGCGTCGCCGAGCTGGGGCTGCGCTTCGAGCAGCTCGCGACGTTCGTTGCGAGCCTCGGCGAGCGAGTCGGCCCCGATCAGGAGCTCGGGGGTCGTGTGGCGGAGCTCGCAGAGCGGGTCGCCGGTCTCGCGGCCCGCGCCGAGACCGCACCTGAGCCCGATCGGGTGCTCGGGGCCAGGCTCGACGAGCTTGCGAGTGTGGTGGCGGAGTTGGCGGCCCGGCCGGACGGTCGGGAAGAGACCAGGGAGGCGCTCGCAGCTCTCGACGCCCGTTTGGACGTCGTGGCGGAGCTCGCGGGCGACCCCGCAGTCGCCAGGGCACTGACGGAGTTGGGCGCCCGAGTGGAGGCTCTGGAGGCAGGGGAGGAGGCGCCCGGCGCCGACGTGATCGACGGGTTGGCCGAGAGAACGGCGCGGCTCGAGGAGCTCGAAGCAGTCGCCGGTGTCCGAATCGCCGAGCTCGCCGAGCGAACCGACACGGTCGACCGGCTCGTCCGTGAGCAATCGGCCGCGACAGCAGACGCTGTTGCGGAGCGCGTGGCTGCGATCGAGCGGGACACCGCGGGACTCGCCGACGACGTGCAGCGATCGGGTGAGACGATCGCGGCCCGCCTTGCGGAGGTCGACGCCAGGCTCGACGAGGTCGTTGCGCTGGCCGCCGAGGCACCGCGCGTGCAGATGCCTGTCTCGGTGTCGGACGCACTTGCCAATGGCGGGGAGCCACGTGTCAGCGGCGGGGATGAGGACGTGGAGCGTCTGCGCATGATGGTCGAGCGCCTCATGCATGACTTCGCCGACCATCGCCGCGCCGTTTCCGCGGCGCTCTCGTCCCGTGAGTTCACCGCTCTGCTCGAGGAGCTCGCAGCCAGGGTCGACGAGCTGCAGGCGAGCGGCGTCGTGTCGGCAGCCCCGGGGGGCACCGCGGTCGCCGGGCCTCGGTCGGATGTCCGCATGCTGACGGGTCGACTCGACGAGGTCGAGGAGTCCGTGCGCGCGTCCCGAGACGGCGTGTTCCAGCGGCTGGAGCGGATGATGGGCACAATCGACTGGCGGCTGCAGCGACTCGAGCATCCCGAGTCCGACGACGACCACTAGCTAGATGACGTGCCTCGGCAGGCCCACGGATCGGCCCCCGTGTGCCGGGCTCATTCGATGGCGGCGTCCAGCTCGAGCGAGCACGAGTTGATGCAGTAGCGAAGCCCACCGGGACCTGGCCCGTCCGGGAAGACGTGCCCGAGGTGCCCGCCGCACGCGGCACACATGACCTCAGTGCGCACCATGCCGTGGCTGGTGTCCGTCTCGGTGATCACGCGGTCCGCGGCAGCGGGCCCGACGAAGCTCGGCCAGCCGGAGCCGGAATCGAACTTCTCCTCCGAGCGAAAGAGCTCTGCCCCGCAGCCGGCGCAGCGGTACACGCCCGGCATCTTCGTATCCCAGTAAGCACCGCTGAACGCCCTCTCGGTCCCCTTCTCGCGGAGCACGCGGTACTGCTCCGGCGACAGCCGGGACCGCCACTCGCCCTCGGTCGTAGGTGTCGTCTTCATGGCGGACAGTCTGGCAGACGCACGGAACTTCGAAGAGGCGCCTCTTGCGGGGCTGCCGGGTGGGGCCACACGGCAGAGCGTCTGCTCCCGCCGTCGGGTCGGCGGCGGAGCGTCAGCGACCGCTGACCCCCTCTTCGCTCGGCGAGTGAACGGTCCACGTCACGTGGAAGAGCATCGGTTCTCGCTCCGTCGGGTGACTCGCCGACCCTACCAGCGGCCCGATTCGGTCAGCCCGGAGGAGCCTCGGCGCCCGCGCGCTCGGTGATCAGGCCGTAGTGCTGCGGCTGACGGTGGAGCGCGAAGTTGAACATGTTCTCCTTCAGTGACTGGCACTGGTCGAGGTCACAGTCGGTCACGACGAGCTCGTCGGCGAGTGTGGAGCACATGGCGACCAGCTCGCCGGTCGGGGCGATGATCGCGCTCTGGCCGATCAGGTCGCAGCCTTCCTCTCGGCCGGCCTTGGCGACGCCGACCACCCACGTCCCGTTCTGGTACGCGCCGGACTGCATCACGAGGTGGTTGTGGAAGTTCTGCAGGTGGTCGTGCTCGGGCGCCGGTGGGAAGTGGGTCGGGGTGTTGTAGCCGAGCACGATCAGCTCGACGCCCTGCAGTCCCATCACGCGGTACGTCTCCGGCCAGCGGCGGTCGTTGCAGATGGCCATCCCGACGACGCCGTCGAATGCGCGGACCACGGGGAAGCCGAGGTCACCCGGCTCGAAGTAGCGCTTCTCGAGGTGCTGGAACGGCCGATCGGGCTCGTGCTCGCTGTGCCCTGGCAGGTGCACCTTGCGGTACTTGGAGACGATCTGCCCGGTCTGGTCGACGAGAATCGCCGTGTTGAAGTGCCTTCGCCGGCCCTCTTGCTCGACGAGCTCTGCGTAGCCGAGGTGGAAGCCGACTCCCAACGTGCGCGCCTCGGCGAAGAGCGGAGCGGTCGCCTCGTTCGGCATCTCGGTCTCGAAGAACGCATCGACCTCGTCCTGATCGGGCATGTACCAGCGCGGGAAGAACGTCGTCAGCGCGAGCTCCGGGTACACGACGAGGCCGCAGCCGCGCGCGTGCGCTTTCCGCATCAGCGCCAACAGTCGCTTGACCACCGCGCTGCGTGGCTCGTCGCGGGCGATCGGGCCGAGCTGTGCCGCTCCGACGGTAAGGATCCTGGACATGTGGCTGCCTCCGGTTATCTAGGTCGAGTCTATGCGGACAGAGAGGCGACGACGTGGCATCGGCCTGCAGGCTCGCGCCGTGGGCGCCAAACGGCTTAGGCTTCCCCGATGAGCTCTCATGGACCGATCACTCGTAGTGTCGAGCGCTTCCAGCGCGCTCCCGCGTCTCCTCGCGCGGCAGCGTGGCTGATCGCGATAGTCACCGTCGGGGCAGTCATCGCAGGAAGCGTCGTCGTCTGGATCTTCGACAAGCGTGACTACTCGAGCTACGGCGATGCGCTGTGGTTCGCACTGCAGACGGTGACGACCGTCGGCTACGGCGACGTGACACCCACCAGTGCGTTGGGGCGGACCGTGGCCGCGATCGTCATGCTCGTCTCCATCAGCTTCATCGCGATCGTCACCGCCGTCGTCACCTCGATGTTGGTCGAGGCCGCACAGCGCGAGCGCCGGATCGCCGAGAAGGCACAAGACGCCAGTGACGCGGAAGACCTACGGGTAGCTCTCGTAGCCATCACCGATCGCCTCGACCGTATCGAGGAGAAACTCTCTCGCGACGACTCTCAGTAGATGAGGTGATCCGCGATCTCGTGCCCCGGCAGAGACGATCCCGTGGCATCGATCATCTAGCCTCGAGCTCGGCCTCCACTGCCTGGTTGACGTCGTCGTGGATGTGGTCGGCGCCGATGGTGTCGTGGACGCCGTCGCGGGCAAGCACGTCGAGGACGGTCGGCTTGACCCGCGCCAGCCGCACGTCGATGCCGTGCCCCCGCGCGAGCTCGACGATCTCCCCGAGTTGGGCCGACCCTTCGGAGTCGATGAAAGGGATGTCGGCGCAGTCGAGCACGATCGCCGTGAGTGGTGGATCGTTGCTCAGCGAGAGCTCGCGGAGGCGGTCGCCGAGCGCGTCGGCCGTGGCGAAGAAGAGGCCACCGTCGAGGCGCAGCGCGACGATCCCGGGGAACTGCTCGTCACCGGGGTGCGACTCGTGCTCGCGGAAGACGTGCGACCCGGGGATGCGGCCGAGGACCGGCATCGCGGGCCTGGTGGAGACGAACACCAGCCAGCCGACCGACAGGGTCGCCCCGATCACGATGCCCGCCAGCACACCGAAGCTGAGGACGCCGAGAATCGCTGCGAGCGCGATGCCGAAGTCCGAGCGCTTGACGCGTTGCAGGCGCCTCATCTCGGGCACGTTCATCATGCCCATCACCACGGCGTCGATGATCACGGCGCCCAGCACTGCCTTCGGCAGGTCGGAGAAGACGGGGGCGAGCACGAGCAGCGTGAGGATCACGACACCGCCGGTACTGAGCGAGGCTACGGGGCTTCTGGCGCCGGCGACGTCGTTGGCCGAGCTCGCGGAGAGGCTGGTCGAGACGGGGATCCCCTGGATCAGCCCGGCCCCGACGTTCGCCATCCCCTGCGCCACGGTTTCCTGGTCGACGTCGACGCGATAGCGATGCTTGCTGGCGAAATGGCGAGCGTCGCCGGCGGTCTGCGAGAAGCCGATCAGCACGATCCCCACCGCCGCGATGCCTACCGTGGCAGCGTTGTCCCACAGCAGGTTCAGGTCGGGGATGCCCGGCACGGGCAGTCCGCGCGGCACATCGCCGACGAGCGCGACACCGTGCGTCCCGAGGTCGAAGAGGATCGACGCGAGGATCCCGCCGGCCACGACGACGAGCGTGCCGGGGACGCTGGGTGCAACGACCCGTAACCCGAACAGTGCCGCGAGTGAGATCGACCCGACGAGAAGTGTGGTGCCGCTGATCGCGTCGAGCCCCTCGAGCCACGACCAGAACTCCTGCCAGACGTTTTCCCCGTCGGACGAGGTGCCGGTCAGCTTGGAGAGCTCGCCCACGCTCACGTCGATCGCGGCTCCGAACAGGAACCCCGTGATCACCGCGTTCGAGAGGAATTGCGAGATCCAGCCCAGCTTGAAAACCGCCATCAGCAGGAACAGCGCTCCGGCGACGAGGGCGACGCCGGCCACGAGATCCGTCGCGTCCTCGCCACCGGCGACACCCGCGACGATCACCGCGCTCCCCGCCACGGCGGCCAGAGCCGAGCTCGGCCCGGTCGAGATCTGCCGTGACGTGCCGAACAGCGCGTACACGATCGTCCCGGCGGCAGCGGCGTAGAGGCCGTTCTCGATCGGCACGTTCGCGATCCCCGCATACCCCAGCGCCTTCGGCACGACCAGGGCCGCGACGGTCAGCCCCGCGACGACGTCCCCACGAAGCCACGAACGGTCGTACTGCGGTGCCCAATCGACAATCGGAACCAGGCGACGGAGTCTCGACCCGCCTCCGGCCCGTCCGTTCGTGGTCACGGCGTTCGTCCCTCGCGGACAGCCGTCGACGACTCGTAGAGGAGGGTCCCGTGCTCCGGTGTCGCGTCGCCCCGTCGAGGCGAGAGATGCGGCACGTTGCGTGGGGAGCGCTTCATACGGAACCTCTCGAAGAACACACGGCGGGCGGGGGAGGGTCGAAGAGAGTAGCGCAACAGCAAGGCACGGTCTCGCGCCCTCATCGATGCACGAGGTTCTCGGCTGTGCGGTGCTCGAGCGCCGGCTTCAGCCGTGGTCCGCCGCGTGGGGCGGTCTCGCGGTTCGGAGTTGAGTGCGCGACCAGTCGAGGTCTCCCCGATGGGACAACGGGCCAGTTGGCGGCCGGCAAACGCGCGGCTAACTCGGCGCCACCGCCGCGGCTGTGCGCGGCCGCAAGAGCTGTGCGGCGGCGACCGCCCCGGCAACTGCGCAGAGAGCGGCGCTCGCGAGGAAGCCCGCGTGGACGGAGCCGACGATCTCGAGGGCATCGCCGTCGTCGGCGTCGGACAGCCCGGCGACAGCGGAGACGACGGCGAAGCCGAGCGCTCCACCGACCCATTGGAACGAGGTGAGCAGGCCGGAGCCGACCGCGGCGTCGTCGGGGTGCACGCCACCGAGCGCTGTCGCGGAGACGGACACTCCGAGAGTCGGAATCGCGATCCCGAGCGCGAGGAGGGCCGGGACGAGGGTGAGCGCCATCGGCCCCTGTCCCGGGAGCCGGGAGAGCATCAGCAGGCCGAGGCTCATCAGCGCCGTGCCGATGACGAGGAAGATCCGGGGTCCGAAGCGGCCGACGGCACGACCCGCGAAGCGCGCCCAGGCGACGGCGGGAACGCGCAGCAGGAGCAACACCGCGCCGGTCTCGAGCGCGCTGAGGCCCCGTCCGACCTGCAGGTAGAGCGCCAGGAGCGTGAGGATCGCGAGCACGGACGACCCGTACGAGATGCCGACGAGCCCGGCGACCGCGAACGATCGATCGCGCACCAGGCTCGAGGGCACGAGCGGCTGCCGTGAGCGGAGCTCCCGGCGCACGAACGTCGCGAGGGCACCGACGGCGCCGGTAGCCACCGCGAGAACGGGAAGGCTGGTCCAGCCGACGAGAGCCCCGCTCGTGACGACGAAGGCGACGCCGGCAACGCCCGCTGTCACGAAGGTGGCTCCGGCGACGTCGATCGAGATCGCCGCTTCGGAGCGACTGTCCGGAAGGAGGGCGCGCCCCGCCACGAGCAGCACGGAGCCCACCGGCACCGAGGCGATGAAGATCGCGCGCCACCCGAAGATCTCGGTGAGGGCTCCGCCCGCGACGAAACCGGCGACGGCGCCGAGCGAGCCGGCCGATCCCCAGGCGGCGATCGCCCGTGTCCGGGCACGCCCGACCTCGAACGTCGAGACGAGCATCCCGAACGCGGCCGTGGAGAGGAGCGCGCCGCCGATGCCCTGGGCCGCGCGGGCCACGATGAGCACCGCACCGCTCGGCGCGATTCCGCACACGAGCGAGGCGACCGTGAACAGCGCGGCGCCCACGACGAGCGCGCGCCGGCGCCCGAACGCGTCGGCGGTGCGGCCCCCGACGAGCAGGAAGCCGCCGAACGTGACCGCGTATGCCGTCATCACCCAGTGTCCCGTGCTTGCGGACATCCCGAGCTCCGCGCGGAGCTCGGGCAACGCGACGCTCACGACCGACATGTCGAGCACGACGAGGAACTGGGCGCTGCACACGAGTGTGAGCAGCACCCGCGGGTGAGACGTCCAGGTCATGCCGCCGCTGCCTCGGTGCGGACGGCGGCGGCCGCCCGCACCCTTCTGTCGATGCTCGGGAAGCGCTGCGCGAGACTCTTCGCCTCACGGGCGCCGACGACGAGCAAGCGCATCGGTGAGCGCGCGACGACGGTCGCCGACCTGGTCGGCCCGTCGAACACGCCGAGCTCGCCGAAGAACTGCCCGGGGCCGAGATTGGCGACTCGCGACGAGCCCTTGGCCACCTGGGCGCCGCCCTCGAGGATCACGAAGATCTCCCCGGCGTAGCGCCCCTCACGCACGAGCACCTTTCCGGCCGGAACGTCGATCTCGTCGACGTGGGCGGCCACGGTCTTGTGGTGGCGGCGGGGCACTTCCGAGAACAGCGGGACCTGCGAGACGAGCTTGTGGTTCATGACTCCTCCTTGCGTTGTCGTTGGTCGATGCAGCCGCATCTCACTCCAGGCCGGCTACGCACGGGCAAACGCGCGGTAAATCGCGGCGAGACCAGGCTCGGCGGCGCGTTAGGCTGCGTCGGCGATGGAATTCCGAGTGCTCGGCCCTCTGGAAGTGCTCGACGGCGACGAGCCGATCCCGCTCGCTGCCGGGAAGCAACGAGCACTTCTTGCCAACCTGCTCCTGAACGCGAACCGCGTCGTGGCGACGTCACGGCTCGTCGATGACCTCTGGGGCGAGCGTGTCCCCGACACCGCCGTGAAGGCGCTCCAGGTCTATGTGTCGAAGCTGCGAAAGGCGCTGCCCGAGAAGCGCTTGCACACGCGCGGAGCCGCGTACCTGCTCGAGGTCGCCGACGGCGAGCTCGATCTCGCCGTCTTCGAGAACCTCGTGGCCGCGGGGCGGGCGGCCGCCGTAGCCGGCGAGCCCGCGGAGGGATCGAAGCTGCTGGCCCAGGCTCTGGCGATGTGGCGGGGCCCCGCACTCGCCGAGTTCCTCGAGCCGTTCGCCCAGGGAGAGGCTGCCCGCCTCGAGGAGCTGCGCCTCGCCTGCGTCGAGGAGCGCGTCGAGGCCGATCTCGCTCTCGGCCGCCACGCAGCGCTCGTGCCGGAGCTCGAGTCACTCGTAGCCGCCCACCCCCTGCGCGAGCGCGTGCGCTCGCAGCTGATCCTCGCCCTCTACCGGACGGGCCGCCAGGCGGACGCTCTCGACGCGTACCAGCGGTTCCGACGCCTCCTGGACGACGAGCTCGGGATCGAGCCTACGCAGGCGCTCCGTGATCTCGAGCGGTCGATCCTGCAACAGGATGCGGCGCTCGACGCGCCGGCACCGACCGCAGCGTCGTCGGCACACCCAGGCCCGTCACGTGCCGACCGTGAGCCCGCGCGGGGGCGGCCGCGGCCCGTCGGTCGCGAGCGGGAGCTCGACGCCGTCACGCGCCTGCTCCGAGACGCGATCGACGGCGAGCGCCGCGTCGTCTTCGTCACAGGCGAGGCAGGCGCAGGCAAGACCACGCTCGTGGAGGCGGTCGTCGAGGACTGCCGGGCGCGGGAGCGGCTGGCCGTTGCGCGCGGCCAGTGCGTCGAGAACCGCGGGCTCGGCGAGCCATACCTCCCCGTCCTGGACGCGATCGGAAGGCTCGGGCGTGGGCCGCACGGAGCGCTCGTCGTCGAGCAGCTCCGTCGGTTCGCCCCGACCTGGCTGGCCCAGCTCCCGTCTCTCGTCCCCGACGAGGAGCGCGGCTGGGTCGAGGAGCGCGCGTCCGGGCTCACGACGGAGCGCATGCTGCGCGAGATGACGGAGGCACTCGATGCAATCGCCGCCGAGATCCCACTCGTCCTCGTGCTCGAGGATCTTCACTGGAGCGATCCGTCGACCCTCTCTCTCGTCGACGCCATCGCACGCCGCCCGGACGCCGCCCCCCTGTTCCTCGTCTGCACGTCGCGCTCCGGCCCGGAAGGAGCGGACGCCCAGGCACTGGCACGTTCACTGCGGCTGCGCAACTTCTGCTCCGAGGTCGCCGTGGGCCCGCTCAGCCCGGCAGCGGTGGACGAGTACCTCGAGCAGCGGCTCCCCGGGAACGACCTGCCGCCCGATCTCTCCGAGGACGTCGCCCGGCGGACCCGCGGTGTGCCGCTCTTCGTGGAGACGCTCGTCGACTCGTGGCTCGACGGCGGCGCGATCGAGCCCGCCGGCGACGGCTGGAGCGTCGTCGTGCCGCTGGAGCAGCTGCGCAACGACGTCCCGGAGACGCTCAAGGAGCTGATCACGGAGCGCGTACGACCGCTCGAGCCTGCGCTGCGGGAGCTGCTCGAAGCCGCGAGCGTCGTGGGAACGGAGTTCTCTGCGGCGCTCGTCGCTGTCGGCGCGGACCGTGACGAGGAGGAGGCCGACACGATGCTGGCGGGCGTTGCGGCCGAGCGCGCCCTGATCGAGGCGCGGGGCGAGGAGCGCTGGCCCGACGGGACGGTGACCTCCGCGTACTCCTTCACCCACGACCTCGTGCAGGAGACGCTCTACGAGAGCGTCCCCGCTGCACGCCGCGCCCGGGCGCACGGGCGCGTCGGCTCCCGCATCGAGCAGGCCTACGGCGAGGCGTCGACTTCAGCCGCCACTGAGCTGGCCTGGCACTTCACCGAGTCGGGAGACGCCGAGCACGCGGTACGCCACCTCCTGGCCGCGGCCGACCGTGCCTTCGCGAAGACGGCGGCGCAGGAGGCGCAGGGGCACGTCGACCGCGCCCTCGAGCTCATGTCACAGGTCGCCGACGAGGGGCTTCGTGCTCAGCTCGAGCTGTCGGCCCACCTGCTCGACGGCTCGGCGCGGATCCTGACGGAGGGCTATGCGTCGGCAGGCGTCGAGCGGTCGTTCCTGCGGTCGGTCGAGCTGGCACGCGGTCTCGGCGACTCGGAAGAGCTGGCCAACGCGCTCGTCAACCTCTCGGGCATCTACGAGATCGGCGGCCGCTACTCGGCCTCCGAGCAGGTGATCTCCGAGGCCCTGGCCCTCCCGCAGGAGGAGCTCTCGAGCGAGCTGCTCGTGAGCTCGAACGAGCTGATGGCGTGCTCGCTCGTGCACCAGGGGCGTCATGCGGAGGCGCTCGAGGTCGCCGATCGGGCGCGCGAGCTCGCGGCCGGCGAGCTCCCGAGCGTCCCGGTCGCCATCTTCGGCGAGAGCCCCGGCGTCTCGACCCACGTCTGGGCGTCCCTGGCCCTGTGGCACCTCGGCCGTCCCGAGGGGGCACTCACCCGCGCGGAGCAGGCGGTCGCCGCGTCCGTGGTTGCGCCCCGCGCGTTCTCGCGCGGCATGGCCTCCGTCAACGCCGCGATCGTCAACCAATTCGTCGGCAAGCCGATCGACACGAGACGGTGGGCCGAGGCGGCGATCGAGGCGTCGGGGCGTTCCGGGTACCCGTACTGGCGTGCAGTTGCGTCGATCCTGCGTGGGTGGGCACGCGCGATCGAAGGCGAGCGTGCCGAGGGGCTCGCGGAGCTCGTTCCCGCGCTCGCCGCTGCGAGACAGACCGGCGCGCGGATCGACGACGCCTACTTCCTGGCGCTCCTGGCCGACCTGCACCTGCGCGGCGGCGACGTGGAGGAAGGCTTGCGGGCCGTCGACGAGGCGCTCGACGAGATGAAGGGCGAGCGCTCGTTCTTCTGCGAGCCAGAGCTCCATCGGCTGCGCGGCGAGCTGCTCCTCGCGCGCGGTGACGCCGACGACGGAACCGCGAGCCTCGAACGCGCGATGGCGATCGCGCGTGAGCAGGGCGCGACGGCGTACGAGCTCCGGGCGGCGACGTCGCTGGCGAGCGCTCGCCGTGACGTCGCGTCCGGAGAGCAGGTGGCGCGACTGCTGGCCTCGTTCTCCGAGGGGGAGGAGCTTCCCGATCTCGTGGCGGCGCGAGCGATCCTCGACGAACTGGGCGTGACGCCTGCGCCCGCCGAGGCTGAGCCGACGACCACATTCCGTGCGCGGCCGCGCCCGCCCGTCGCCTATGCGCAGTCGGATGGGCTGAGCATCGCCTACCAGGTCACGGGCGGGGCTGGCCCACCCGACCTCGTGCTCGTGCCCGGGTTCGTCTCCCATCTCGACAAGGACTGGGACGAGCCGCGGCACGCACACTTCCTCGACAGGCTCGGCTCGTTCTCGCGGCTGATCCGCTTCGACAAGCGGGGCACCGGACTCTCCGACCAGCCCCATGGAGTCCCCGACCTCGAGGAGCGGATGGACGATCTGCGCGCCGTGATGGATGCGGCGGACAGCGAGCGGGCCATCGTGTTCGGGTACTCCGAGGGCGGCCCGCTCGCGGTGCTCTTCGCCGCCACGTACCCGGAGCGTGTGCAGTCGCTCGTGCTCTTCGGCGCGTTCGCGAAGCGGGTTGGGCCGGACGACGACTACCCATGGGCCGAGAGTCCGGAGTCCAGGGAGGCGCGGGTCGAGACGATGGTGAGCGAAGGGGGCTTCGCCTCGCGCATGAAGGTGATGTGCCCGTCCGCCGACGACACGATGGCGCAGTGGTGGGAGGAGCGGTGCCGTGCGGCAGCCAGCCCGGGCGCATTGCGCGCTCTCATGCACATGAACGCGCACATCGACGTGCGCGACGCGCTGCGCGCGGTCCACGTCCCCACCCTCGTCGTCCACCGCCAGCGGGACGCCGCGGTGCTCGCCGACGAGGGCCGCTACATCGCGAACAGGATCCCGGGGGCACGGTACGTCGAGCTCGAGGGAGCAGACCACTTCGTTGCCATCGATCCCGACCAGATCCTCGACGTGGTCGAGCCGTTCGTCCGCAAAGTCACCGGTGAGCCCACGCCGGCGGCCGACAGCGGCGACCGGATGCTCGCGACGATGATGTTCACGGACATCGTCGGCTCGACCGAGGCCGTGATTCGCCTGGGGGATGCCGCGTGGGCAACGCTCCTCGACCGGCACCACGCGATCGTGCGCGAGGAGCTGGCCCGCTTCGGCGGCGAGGAGATCGACACCGCCGGCGACGGCTTCCTCGCCGTCTTCGACGGCCCGGCCCGAGCGATCCGCTGCGGTATTGCGATCGGCAAGCGGATGCGCGAGCTCGACCTGGACGTTCGTGTCGGGCTACACACCGGCGAGGTGCAGCGCTCGAACGAGTCGCTGCGCGGCATCGCGGTGCACATCGCCGCCCGCATCGCCGATGCGGCCGGGGCGGCCGAGGTGCTGGTCAGCGCGACCACGCGCGATCTCGTCGCCGGGTCGGACCTGGAGTTCGTCGATCGCGGGGAACACGAGCTGAAGGGCCTCGACGGGGCGCGCCGGCTCTTTGCCGCGTTGTCGTGACCCACACCCGACACGGGACATCCCGGCTCGACGGCGTCTGCTTCGACACGCTGACAGCGGGTTCCGTCTTCCCGGCCATCAGAACGCCCCCGCTTGGCCGCAGCCTGCATCGGGCCGCGTGCGCGAGCGTCTGGGAAGCTTGGACTTGCCAGTCGCTCGATACGCCTACGTCGATCGACCGGACAACATCTGGCTCAGCCTCCAGTCGAGCCGGGCGCCGGCGAGGCTGGCGACGGACAGGTCTGCAGAAAGCCGCACGGACAGATCTCGACGCATTTCCCGCATTCCTGGCACGCGTCGAGCGAGAGCGAGAAGTACGTTCCCGGCCCGGCGTCGTCTACCCGCGTGTAGCACTGCGCGTTGCAGAACATCGAGCACTGCTCGCAGCCGAAGCACGAGCCGCAGGACATGCAGCGACTCGCCTCGCGCACGAACTCGTCGAGGGTCAACCCCCGAACCACCTCCGTGTCCGGGTGCCGCAGGCGCTCGGCGGGCGGTATGCGCGTCGGTGACGCGCGTTCGGAAGGAGCATGGAAGCCGAACAGGATCTCGTCGGGGCCGATCGGCGGTCGTTCGTCGAGTTGCGGCTCGGGAAGACCGCGGAGGCGAGCGTGCATCGTCTCGGCAGCCCGCCGGCCCTGCACGATCGCGTCGCCTGCGATCCCGAGGATCCGGACGTCGCCGCCGCCCCAGACGTCCGCGCCCACTTGCCCCATCGTGTCGGTGCGAAGGCGACCCTCGTCGTGGAGCTCCTCGAGCCCTTCCCAGACTGGTTCCTGCGAGACTGCCGCGATCACGGAGTCGAGCTCGAGCTCGAGCGCGGAGCCGGACACCGGGATCGGTCGCCGGCGGCCTGACTCGTCGGGCTCGCCGAGCTCCATGCGCGACGCACGGAGGAGCACGCCGCCGTCGGGTGCCCTCTCGACCCCGACCGGCGACACGAGGAACAGGAAGCGGACGCCCTCCTCTTCGGCCTCGACGACCTCATGCTCACTCGCGGGCATCTCCTCCCGCGACCGGCGGTAGACGAGTGTGACCTCGGCGCCGCCGCGTCTGGCCGTCCGTGCGGCATCGATCGCCGTGTTGCCGCCGCCCACCACGGCGACCCGGGCGCCCAGGTCGATCAGGCGCCCGGTGTTGACTGCCTCCAGGTACTCAATGCCACGCCATACCGGTGAGTCGGCGACACCTGCGAGGCTCAGGTCCCGGCCCCTCTGCGCGCCGATTCCCACGTAGAGGACGTCGTGCCGCTCGCGGAGCTCCGCCACCGTCACGTCGCGACCGATCGCCGTCTCGAGCTGGAGCTCGACACCCGTGTCGACTATTCGCTGGATCTCTGCGTCGAGCACGCCGGTCGGCAGTCGGTACTCGGGCACGCCGTAGCGGAGCATGCCGCCGGCCTCTGCGTGGCGTTCATACACGGTGACGCTGTAGCCCCTGCGAGCCATCTGGTACGCGAAGGTGAGCCCCGACGGCCCCGCGCCGATCACGCCGACGGACTCCGGCTGCACTGTGGTCTGGAGTCCCGGGAGCGGAAGCCCGCGCTCGATCGCCCAGTCGCCGAGGAACCGCTCCATCGAGTTGATCGACACGGCACCGTCAGTTGTCGCGCGGTTGCAGTCGGCCTCGCAGGGATGCGGGCAGATGCGCCCGAGCGCGGCAGGGAACGGATTGCGGTCGGCAATGATCGCCCACGCGTCGTCGAAGGCCTGCTCGTCGGAGATGCCCGTCTTGTGACGCTGTGCGATCACCCCGATCCACGTGCGGATGAGACCGGACGTCGGGCAGTTGAACTGGCACGGCGGCATTCGCTCCGCCTGCTCCGGTCGGAAGGACGGTGTGATGCGCGCGAAGCGCTCGCTGCCGCGCGGGGACGGGGAGCTCACGGGATGCCACCCAGGCGTGTGACCTGCTCATTAAGCCGCCGGATCCGGGCGGAGAGCGACTCCAGGAGGTTGAGGGCCAGCATCGGATCCTCGTGGATGCGGCGGAGGAGCGTACGCTTGTCGACCTTCAGCACCCGTGCATCTCCGATCGCCCGCACGGTGGCCGAGCGCGCGGCCTCGCCGAAGAGGGCCATCTCCCCGAAGAAGTCGCCCTCGCCGAGTACTGCAAGCCGCTGGGCGTCACCGTCGTCTCCGTGGATCACCTCGACGCGGCCGGCCTGGATCACGTACATGCACCGGCCGACCTCGCCTTCGTGGACGATCTGCTCGCCGTCGCGGTATGTCGTGCCCAGGTCACCGTGCCCCACCGGGGGCCTCCTTCCCTCGCCGTCCCGGCCGTAGGCCGAGCGCGAGATTCCATGTGAGCCCACCGACGAAGCCCGGATGCAGGGCGGCCACGAAGATCTCGCGGTACGGCGCGCTCCCGGTGAACATGTTCCACAGGACGAAGCTCAGTCGCTTCGGGCTTTCAGGCCGCGCCTGCTCGCGCATCGTCTTGCGGAGAATCGCGCGTCGCGAGAAGCGTGCATGCTTGAAGACGTGGGTGAATGCGAACATCACCCTTCCGATCGTGTTGTCGGTCGAGATCGCCTCCGTTGTCGGCAGGTAGCTCTTTCCGAAAGCGTCCTCCGAGATGCCCTGGATGACGGCGGTCGTGGCTGCGGACTTCGCTGTCCGGAAGGCTGCACCGATCCCGTCCTTGTACAGCCGGGTGACGCCGCTGTCTCCAACGACGACGAGTCGGTCGGCAAAGGGTCGGCGCGCACCGCGGACGTTGATCAGCGGGGAGCACGCGCAGACGCAGGGCAACTCGTCCACGGGGAAGCAACGACGCACCTCGGGCGCGGAGAGGAAAGCGTGCACCAGCTCCTGGTCGACGTCTTCGCCGAGCAAGCACATCGTGACGAACTCGCCCTTCGGGATCAGCGCTGCGAACTCGAGCCGTGGGATGTCGAGCAGGAACACGTGCATCGAGTGACCGAGCCGCTCCTCGAGGTGCTCGTCGCCGGTGCGGAACTCGCAGATGTACGTCCGTGTGGTCTCCGGCATCTGCAGCTCGATGCCTGAGCCCTCGAGCAGGCGGACGAAGTTGCTGTTCACCCCGGTTGCGATGCAGACGAGGTCGTAAGGGGTGGCCGTGCCGTCGGGCTCGAGCAGCCGTGGCAGGTCACCGCTCCAGTCGATCCCGGCGACGACTTTCCGTGCGACTCGTGCGCCCCGGTCGACCGCCATCTCCATGAGGAAGCTGTCGAAGCTCTTGCCGGGAGCGTCCTCTCCCTCACGCGGTCCGTGACCCCGGTAGAGCGCGGCGATGCGCCGCTCTCCGACCGGGCTGGCGATGCGGACGCTCCCAACGTCCATGTGCACGACGTACGACTCGATGCCGCGACGCACGACGCCTGCAGGCAGCTTGATGCCCTCGGCGGCGAGGATTTGGACGAGCGATTCCGAGACGATGCCGCCGCAGTGGTTGCACCCGCCGGGGCCGCACCTCGAGAACGAGCGTGGCTCGAAGATGTCGACGTCGACTGAGAGGTCGACCGCCGACGCCGTCTTGAGGAGGAAGTAGGAGAAGAGCGATCCTGCCGGCCCTCCCCCGATGACTGCGACCCGCGAGCCATCCGTCAACTCGAGGGGGCTCCGTGCCCCGGCCGTTGTCCACGGCGTCGGCCACCACCCCGGCCGTCAGCGAGTCAAGAACTCGAGCCATGGCCCCCTTTGCTTCCGCGAACGCTTTCAGATGCAACGATCTGTCTCGTCCGTAGAAACCCCGTATCCCGTCGCCGACCCGGCACAGAGACCACTAGTTGCAGGACGTACTAGACGGAGGTGTCGGTGCCGCTCGTACGACTGCGTCGGGCCTCACGCCGATGAGTGCCGGGCGGCGTCGATGGAGACGGTCACGTGTTGTCGGAGGCGTCGGTGATCCGCTGTACCAGACCGCGAAAGATGTAGGCGTGGACCGGCCAGAGCGCATACCAGTAGGCGAGGCCGATGATGCCCGCCGGGTCGAAGATCGCCGTCTGGCGGACCTTCGACCCGCCGTTGCCATCGGGTTCGACCTCGAACTCGAGCCAGGCCCGGCCTGGCACCTTCATCTCTGCCGCGAGCCGCAGCAGCCGGTCCTGCTCGAAGCACTCGACGCGCCAGAAGTCGATCGTGTCGCCCACCTCGACGTTGACCGGGTCACGGCGCCCACGACGGAAACCTGGCCCGCCCACCAGTGCGTCGAGCGCGCCGCGCAACTGCCACAGCTTGTCGACGACGTACCAGCCGTTGTCGCCGCCAATGCGCTGGATCGGCGCGAACACAACGGCCGGAGGGCGCGGCACGGTGACGCTGCGCGAGTCGATGAGGAGTGAGCCGTTCCGGGCGTTGCCACCAACTGAACCCGGCGTGAGGGGATCGTCCGACCGGGGGCCCTCCGCGCCCCCGTCCTCGTCTGCCTGCGCGCGGACAACCGTCTCGGCCGAGGTTCGTGGCCTCGCCGGGAAAACGTCGATCGCCCGCGGGTTGTGGGTCGTGGATGCGGTGCGGGGGGTGCCGGCGAGCTCGTACCTGGCCCGGGCGTATGGCGGGATGACGAGTCGGAGCCAGACGTCCGCGAGCCTGAGGGCCAGCAAGACAGGGGCATCATTCCTCAGCCCCGGTGCACGGGCTGCAGACCAACGTGTGCCGGGCACGAAGGAGTCGTTATTCGTCAGCAACGCGAGCTCGTCGCTCGTGGACGCGGTCACGATTCGGTTCGTCGCCCACGCTCACCTACGTCTCCTACGGCCTCCGCCCGCGCGAGCGCGAGCAACCCGACCTCGTCTCGAGCAGTGCCTCGGGAAACGGCATGGGGGCTCCCTCCCCGATTTGGTCGTCAATTGCCTCCTCAGACCTCGCGGTAAGTAACGTCGACGCGCCGACCCTCCTGCGCGGAGGCGACGATTGCGTCGCACACCTCCGCGGTGCGGTAGCCGTCCTCGAACGTCGCCCCGTGGGGCCCGACCGGCGAGTCGTCGCGGATCGCCGTCAGCAGGTGGTGGATCTCGTGCACGAACGTGTGCTCCCACCCGATCATGTGGCCGTGAGGCCACCAGTGCTCCCAGAACGGGTGCTCGGCCTCGGAGACGAGCACGGTCCGGAACCCCTGGGCAAGCGGGCCCGGTGACGACTCCGTGAGATGGACCTGCAGCTCGTTGAGCCGCTCGAGGTCGAACGCGATCGACCCCTTCGAGCCGTTGATCTCCCACATGAAGCCGTTCTTGCGGCCCGGGGCGAAGCGCGTCGCCTCGATCGTGCCGATCGCACCGCCCTCGAACCCGACGACCGCCTCGATGGCGTCGTCGACCTCACGCCCGCGCTGGAACGTCGCCGTCAATCCCGAGACCGCGGCGATCTCGCCCACGAGGTAGCGAGATAGGTCGATCACGTGCGCGCCGAGGTCCCCGAGCGCGCCCGATCCCGCGGCGGCCTTCTCGAAGCGCCAGACCTCCGCGTCGGTAGCCCCCCACTCCTGCAGGTAGCGACCGCGGAAGTGGTGGATCTCGCCGATCTCCCCCGCCTCGATCAGGTTCCGCGCCAGCCGGACGGCCGGGACGAACCGGTAGTTGAAGGCGCACATGTGCTTCACGCCCGCCGTAGCGGCCGCACGCCACATCTCGAGCGACTCGTCCGCCGTCCGTCCCAGCGGCTTCTCGCAGAAGACGTGCTTGCCCGCCCGAGCCGCGGCGATCGTCGGCTCGGCGTGGACGTCGTTCGGGCCGCCGTTGTCGAACAGCTGCACGTCGGGGTCGGCGACGAGCTCTCGCCAGTCGGTGACCGAGCGCTCGAACCCGTAGCGGCGCGCCGCGTCGGAGACGGCGGCCTCGTCGCGGCCGGCGATCGAGACGAGCCGCGGCACCAGCGGCGGCGGCCAGGTCATGTACGCGAGCTTCCGGTACGCGTTCGCGTGGGCTTTCCCCATGAACGCGTAGCCGAGCATGCCGACGCCGATCTCAGGTACCTCGCCCGCCGCCCCGGCCTTGCCCTTCGTCGCTATGCCGACTGCCTCGGCCATCGCTACCCCTCCCTCTGCATGGCGGCGTCGAACGCGACGTCGGCCGGCGCGAAGTCCGTGCGGCGCACGAACGCCAGGGCGTCCTGTGCCCCCCACTCGCGATCCATGCCGGAGTCCTCCCACTCGATCGACAGCGGGCCCGTGTAGCCGATCCGGTTGAGCGCACGGAAGAACACCTCGAAGTCCACGTCGCCGTGCCCGGGAGAGACGAAGTCCCAGCCGCGCTGCGACTCGCCGAAGTTGAGGTGTCCGCCGAGGATCGAGCTCCGTCCATCGAGGAAGCGCCGCGAGTCCTTCACGTGGACGTGGTAGATGCGGTCGGCGAACTCGATCGCGAATGCCGCGGGGTCGAGGAACTGGTGCGCGAAGTGGCTCGGGTCCAGATTGATCCCGAATCCGGGCCGCCGGTCGATCGCCGCGAGTGTCTTCGCCGTCGTCACGAAGTCGTACGCGATCTCGGTCGGGTGCACCTCGAGCGCAAAGCGAACGCCCTCGGCCTCGAACACGTCGAGGATCGGGCCCCAGCGCTCTGCGAACTCCTCGTATCCACGCTCGATCGCGTCGAAATCGTTGGGCGGGAACGAGTACAGCATGTGCCAGACGGGCGAGCCCGTGAACCCGTTGACGACTTCCACGCCGAATGCCGCGGCGGCGCGCGCGGTGTCCTTCATCCGCTCGGCGGCCCGGCGGCGCACGCCCTCCGGGTCGCCGTCGCCCCAAACCTCGGGCGGCAGGATCGTCCGGTGGCGGTCGTCGATCGGGTCGCACACCGCCTGACCGACGAGGTGCGCGCCGATTGCGGAGCACCTGAGCCCCTTGCCGTCGAGCAGTTCGCGTCGCTCCCCGGCGTAGCCCGGCTCGGTGATCGCCCGGTCGACCTCGAAGTGGTCGCCCCAGCATGCGAGCTCGACACCGTCGAACCCCCATGCGGAGAGCTTCTCGACGAGCTCCACGATCGGCAGGTCGGCCCACTGGCCGGTGAACATCGTGACGGGTCGGGACATGGTCACGTCCTCCTGGTTGCTCGACGAAGTCTCGTTACCGGTGGCGGCGCAGCCTCGAACTCGACTCCGCGCACCGACATCATCGACCATCCTCCCCCAAACGCGGCGGAGCGAGCATCCGTGACCCCGCTGATTCGAGGTACCCGGAACTACCGACCCCACGCCGCCGGGGCACTCCTTGGGGTCAGTACGTCGCGAATGCCGCGCATGAACGCGGCGAAGCCCTGTCGGGTGTGTGGATGGTGAGCCAGCGCACAGCCCGCTCCGCCGGCTCAAGGCTTCATTTTGAAACGAGTTCTCAGCCCTCAGCCTGCAGGGGTGAGACCGTGGCGGCGCATGACCTCGCCCAGCGCCACGACATCAGGCGGGCCCCCGGCGGCTGCGTCGAGGACGGCCGCGACCTCGCGGAAGAAGTCGGGGCCGAGGATGCCGGGGGTGACGATCGCGAGCGCCTTCGCGTCGACGTCACGCGCGTTGTCGAAGTGATGGACGGCGCCGCGGGGGATGAAGAGCGCCTCGCCGGGGCCGACGTCGACCGGAACGCCTTCGAGCGTCCAGGTCAGCACTCCCGCGAGCCCGTAGATCGTTTCCTCGTAGCCGTCGTGGCTGTGGGGAGACGCGACCTTCGCTCCGGCGGGGACATCGAACTCGAAGACGGCGAGCGAACCTCCCGATTCGGCGCCCTCGAGCAGGAATCTGATCGCCATCGCGCCGACCTTGATCTCCTCGCGCGTGCTCGTTGCCACCGTGCCCTCCTCCTGCGCTAGTGGTAAAGTGACTTGACAATACATGGCCGCCACCAATCCGTCAAGTCACTTTACGAAACTAGCGGCAGAAGAGCCGTTCGGACCGCCGCTGATCGGCGCGCTCCTGCGCATGCCTTGGGAGGCGGTTCAGCGGCACATGCTCGAGCGGCTGCACGAGCGCGGTTTCGACGACCTCGACGTGGCGCACCTGAACGTCTTCCAGTACCCGGGACCGCAGGGTGCGAGGCCGTCCGAGCTAGCGGCTCGGCTTCGGATCACCAAGCAGGCCCTCAACTACCTGCTCGGCGAGCTCGAGCGTCTCGGCTACGTCGAGCGTCGACCGGATCCCGACGACCTTCGCTCGAAACGCGTCGCTCTCACCCCTCGCGGCGCGTCAGCGATCGTCGCGATTCGGGAGGCAGTCGACGAGGTGGAGGTGGCTTGGGGCTTGCAGCTCGGCCCTGAGCGCTTCGCCCAACTCCGCAACTTGCTGCTCGAGCTCAATCGGCTGATGTAGCCCGCGCGGGCTCTGCACTGCTCGAGAGACATTTCTGAATACTCGGGCAGGCGACTCACTGCTGCCCGGATCTCGAGATGCGGACGGTGCGCGGCCTCGTGCAGTCGGCGGTGTCGCGTGGCGCTAGCATCGTCGCGTGGGCGCCTTGCGTGAGCCGGTGCCGTTCGAGGTGTACGAGGCCGGCGTGTACCTGCACGGTACGAAGGCAGAGCTCGCGGTGGGCGATCTGCTTGTCCCCGGGCGCGAATCGAACTTCGAGACCGGCCGCGTGATGAACTACGTGTACTTCAGCGCCACTCTCGACGCTGCGGTCTGGGGCGCCGAGCTCGCCGGCGGTGAGGGCCGCGGGCGCATCTACATCGTCGAGCCAACCGGGGAGTTCGAGGATGACCCGAACGTGACCGACAAGAAGTTCCCGGGAAATCCAACGCAGTCCTTCCGGAGCCGCGAACCGCTGCGGGTTGTTGGCGAGCTCGTCGATTGGGTCGGTCATTCGCCCGAGAGGCTCGAGGCCATGCGGACCGCACTCGATGAGTTGCAGCGAAACGGGTTGGCGCAGATCGAGGACTAAGTCCCCGTGTGATCGGCTGTCGGAGCTTCGGGTGACATTCACGAACGCGGGCGCAACACACGGCTGGGTCCACTGGCCGTTTCCCTGAGGCGTCGTTCCCGCAGCTGGCGCAGGTGGTTAGCCGCGTGGATCGCTGGTGGGCGCTCGAGGACTACCGGCGCTTGACCCGCTGGCTGGAGCGGTAGCTGCGCACAGCCGGTGAGGAGCTTCTGACCGCGAGCTCGCTTGCTCCTTCGGCTAGAGTGGCGGCCCCATCCCATCCGGCGCGCGCGCACGTGGCTCGACCACAGCGCTTGAGGAGACAATGGACAGCCTAGAGACCCATCTTCTGCGCCCAGATTCGCCCGGGTGGGACGACGCCCGACGGGCCTGGAACCTCGCGGTTGACCAGCGGCCGGAGGCGGTCGTGGTCGCCGAGTCGGCGGACGACGTGATCCGGGCCGTGGACTACGCGCGGCACAACGGACTGCGCGTCGCTGCTCAGACGACCGGGCACGGCGCAGCGGCTCTCGGTTCCTTGGCCGGCACCCTTCTGCTTCGGACGCACATGCACGGCGTTGAAATCGACGCGGAGGCGCGGCGGGCGCAGGTCAAGGCGGGGACACCGTGGCTCGACCTCGTCGAGGCAGCTGCCCGCCACGGGCTCGCGGGACTCGCCGGCTCGGCACCGGACGTGGGTGTGGTCGGCTACACGATCTCGGGGGGTCTCAGCTTCCTCGGGCGGAGGTACGGCCTGGCGGCGCACGCGATCGTCTCGGCGGAGGTCGTGACAGCCGACGGCCGTCTAATCCGCGCCGATGAAGCGTCGAATCCCGAGCTTCTCTGGGCGCTGCGCGGGGGCGGGGGCAACTTCGGCGTCGTGACCGCACTGGAGCTCGAGCTCGTACCGCTGTCCGAGGTCTACGCTGGCATCCTCTGGTTCCCGTTCGAACGGGCCGCCGAGGTCCTCCATGTCTGGGCGGAGATGACTCGCAACGGGCTGCCCGACGAGCTGACGACCATCGGCCGCCTACTCCAACTCCCCCCGCTGCCTGAGATTCCGGAGCCCGTGCGGGGCAAGTCGTTTGCCATCGTCGAGGCGATCCACTGTGGCGACGGGGCGGAGGCTGAAGAGCTGCTTCAGCCGCTGCGCGCGCTCGGCCCGCAGATGGACACCGTCGCCCCGATGCCGCTGCCGGAGCTCGCTCACCTTCATATGGATCCGGATCACCCCGTTCCCGGAGTCGGAGACGGAGTCGCGCTCGACGTCCTGCCGGCGGACGCGATCGACGAGCTCCTCCACGTCGCCGGTCCCGGCTCCGGCTCACCGCTGCTTTCCGTTGAGGTGCGACACCTCGGCGGAGCGCTCGGTCGGCCGCGTCCAGACCATGCCGCGCTCGCGGCGGCCCCGGGCGAGTACGTCCTCTATGCCGTCGGCATCGCCGCGACGCCGGACATCGCCTCTGCGGCCGAGGCGCAGATCGCACGTGTGACGCACGCCATGTCGCCGTGGGCCGTGCCGGGTATCGTCGCCAATTTCGCTGAGACGAGGCGTGAACCGGCGAGCCTCTGGGGCAACGACGCGGTTGCGCGCCTGCAGAGGCTGAAGGAGCAGTTCGACCCGGACAACATCTTCAGGTCGAACCACCCGATTCTGGTTGAAACGACTCACTAACGCTCGTCGGAAAGCTCCCCGCTCTGTCCAGGCGAAAGTATTGACTCGGCCGGAGCCGACACAGGCCCTCGAAGTCATCTGGAAGTAGGTCACCGCGCCCTGGCTCGACGATCCGGGGGTGCTCGCGGGGGTGGGGAGACGTCCCTGGGCGTACGGTGATGCCGTGCCCTTGCCGTGAGGGGTTCTTCCAAGGGGTGTGTCACGGACTGCAGTCCGTTTCCGGACGTTCACCGGCTGGTTGCCCACCGGCGGGGTGGAGCGTGTCAGGCTCTCGGCGAGAGGGACCCGGTCACGAGACCCTCCGCGTGGTCGGGCCTGGAGGTCGGGGAGCGCCGGCAAGGAGTTCGCCCTCGCTCCCCGGTCTCTGTGGGCCCGGTCAGCGCCCGCCGTAGGAGCTCGGGTCAGGCTGCGAGCGCCACCCGTTCGGCGAGCGCCAGCGCGGCGCCCTCACGGAGCCCACCCGCGGCGACCGTGAAGGGCGTCTCGAGCACCCGTTGCACTTCGAGGAGCAGGAGCGCTCCACCCACGAGCGTGTCGGCCCTCCAGCGGGGTAGGCCGAACTGGCGCGTCAGGCGACCGGGCTTCGTCGCTCTTGCGATCTCGAGTGCGGCGGCAAGCTCGTCGAGCCCGAGGCGGGCTCCGACCATCTTCCGCAGCGCGCGCGCCGTGCCGCCCGTCGCTAGGGCGCTCACGACGGAGAGCGCGGGAGGCGGGCGAAGCTTCTCGGCGGCTTCGGCGGCGGCGGCGCGTGCGTGCTCGAGGTTCCGTCGACTCGGTCGAGCGTCTTCGAGATGGCGCTGTGCGATGCGCAGCGAGCCGAGATCGACCGAGCCGAACCACGCCGCCCCGAACGCCGGTGAGCCGGCTACGAGCTCCGTCGAGCCGCCGCCGACGTCGCACACCGCCACGAGCTCCTGGTCCATGCGCGCTCCTGAGATCGCACCGGCGAAGACGAGTCGAGCCTCCTCCTCGGCGCTCAGCAGGTAGACCGGGCTCGACGCTGCGTCTGCGAGTGTCCGCTCCAGTTGCTTGCGGTTCTTTGCCTGGCGTCGCGGCGACGTGACGAGCACTTCGGATCGGCGGCAACCTGCATCCGCCGCGATCTCGAGGAAACGTGCGACAGCATCGGCCACCGCGGCCAGCGTCCCTCGGGGGATCGAGCCGGTGCGTTCGATCTCGGCCCCGAGGCGCAGCACCACGCGCTCCTGTCTCTCGCGCTCGACTCCGTTCCCGCCTACCGAGGCGACGAGCAACCGCACCGTGTTTCCGCCGACGTCGACGATCCCCACTCTCATGCGGCGCATCCTGGCGAGTCGATCCGACGGCAGAGGAGCCCGATCCCGACATCTGGCGTGCAATCGCGTTCGAGCCGGCGCCCCGCCGGCGCGAAGCTCGCCCGGCTTGGGAGCCTCGGGGTTGCCTCGTGTCGGCTGCCCAAGGCCCACTCAGCCCAGTGGCGCCGCCTCGCGCGACGGCTCACCGCCGACGAGAGCGACGAGGCGGTCGCGGACGGCGGTGAACACGTCTTGCTCGAGCGAGTACTCGGACGTGAAGTCGACCGCTCCGTTCACCTCCAGGATCGTCCAGCCCGAGTGACCGTCGGGCAGGAGGTCGACACCGACGAGGCCACCACCCGTCACCCGGGCCGCCTCGACCGCGAGCTCGACCGCTTCCTGAGTCGGGATCGCCGCGAGGCGCGACGCCCCGAGCTGCACGTTCGTCCGCCATTCGCCGCGTCCGCACACCCGGATGATCGAGCCGACCACGTCGCCTCCTGCCACGACGAGGCGAAGGTCGTACCCTCGCGGCTCGATCAGCTCCTGCACGAGCGCGCCGTGCGCACGGAACCATTGCTGGTGTCGGATGAGCCTCAGGTGGCGAGCGAGCTCTTCCTGCGACGAGCACCCAACGACGAACTTGCCCCACGATCCGAAGCGCGGCTTGACGACGACAGGGCCGCTCGGCCGCAGATGGGTGGCGGCGGAGGTGACAAGTCGGGTGCTCGGGTGCGGCAGGCCCGCGCCTTCGAGCAGGCGAGCTGTGAGCAGCTTGTCGTGCGTCCCGAGCAACACGCCCGCGTCGTTGATCACGCGTACGCCTCGGGCTGACAGCCCGCCGAGGGCCCAGAGGCCGTCTTCGACGCCGTCCAGCGACGGCAGTACGTCGAGGCGGCCGAGCGCGACGTCGCCGGATCGCAGCGTCGCGAGCGCGTCCGCCGGGCTCAGCACGGGCCAGCCGGTGGCGAGCGAGAGCTGTCGGTTGGTAGGGGTCGATGACGCGACTATCGCGATGCGCACGGCTCCCATGTAGCGGGTGAGAGGCGGCGCGCGCAAGGCGGTTTTCCGGATCGTTACGAGCGAGTGACCGTCCTCTTACCAGTCGCGTTCTCGGTTGAGGCGTTCGCGGGATCGTCCGGACGCAACCGGCGCCGTAAGCGGGAGGCGCGGTGCGATCCGTGGACGTTGCGCGCGGTTGTGGAACGACGCCGCATTCGCGTCGGATCGATGCGTACGGACGCTCCTAGGAGGCGGCGAGTCGTGCCTCGATCAGCCGTCGAAGCTCCACCTCGAACACCGGCACATCACCGCGGATCTGCTGGAAGTCGCGGGTGAACAGCGCCTGCAACCGCAGCGGCGTCCGAGCAACGACCGTCGCCATACGCCGGCCCGCGCGGAGCAGCGCGACCTCGCCGAATACATCTCCAGGCCCGAGGGTCGCGATCGAAGCCCCGTCAACTTCGAGGACGTCGACCGAACCTTCGACGATCACGTACATCGCCCACCCGAAGTCGCCGATCTGAGCGAGCGACCCACCCTCCGCGACCGTGACCTCCTCCATCCTGGCGGTCAGGAGGTCCCGCTTCGCTGTCCACTCGACGGGTTGTTGCGTGTCCCGGAAAACGGCCCTTTTAGATAACGCCGGCCAACTTCTGAAGGCAGCAATTCCTGCGGCAGATGTTTCTTAGATGACTCCCTCACCGGCTCTGGAGAAACGTCCCGCATACTGCTACGATCTACGGAGAGGGACTGCACTGTCCGGGTAAGGCTTTGCGCCGCTTTCGCGGCTCGAACTCCGTCGAGAAAGAAACCAATGCAGGATGCAATCGGCTTTGACAACGACAAGTATCTGCAGGAGCAATCGGCCGCCATTCTCGATCGCGTCCGTCGCTTCGGCAACAAGCTGTACCTCGAGTTCGGGGGCAAGCTGCTGTTCGACTACCATGCAGCCAGGGTGCTGCCGGGCTTCGATCCGAACGTGAAGATGCGTTTGTTGACCAAGCTCAAGGAAAAGGCCGAGATCCTCCTGTGCATCCACGCCGGGGCCATCGAGCGGAAGAAGATGCGGGCCGACTTCGGCATCACCTACGACGCCGACGCCATGAAGCTGATCGACGACCTCCGCGAGTGGGGCATCGAGCTGCGGGGGGTGGTGATCACCCGCTTCGACGAGCAGCCGGGGGCAGTGCAGTTCAAGAACAAGCTGGAACGCCGCGGCATACCGGTCTACACCCACCGTCCGACCAAGGGCTACCCGGCCGAAGTCGATCGGATCGTCAGTCCGGAAGGCTACGGCGCCAATCCGTACATCGAGACGGAGAAGCCGCTGGTGGTGGTCACCGGCCCCGGCCCGGGCAGCGGGAAGCTGGCCACGTGCCTGAGTCAGATCTACCACGACCACCTCCACGGAATCGATTCGGGCTACGCGAAGTTCGAGACCTTTCCGATCTGGAACCTGCCGCTGATGCATCCGGTCAACGTGGCCTACGAGGCGGCCACCGCCGACCTGCACGACGTGAACATGATCGACCCGTTCCATCTGGAGGCCTGCGGCGAGACGGCCATCAACTACAACCGCGACGTCGAGGCGTTCCCCGTCCTCCACAAGATCCTCGAGCGAATCACCGGGGCCAAGCCGATCTACCGTTCCCCCACGGAAATGGGCGTCAACCGCGCCAGCGCCGGCATCGTCGACGACGACGTGGTCCAGGCTGCTTCCCGCGCCGAGGTGATCCGGCGCTATTTCCGCTACTCCTCGGAGTACGTCATGGGGTTGGCCGACGAACGGACCGTCCAGCGGGTCGAACGGCTCATGGAAGTCCTCCACATCAAGCCGGAGGACCGCAAGGTGGTCGGGCCGGCCCGGCGGGCGGCCGAGGAGGCGCAGCAGCAGGGAAAAGGCAACGAGGGCGTCTACTGCGGCGCGGCCATCGAGCTGAGCGACGGCACGCATCGTCACGGGGAAGAACTCCCCGCTCATGCACGCCGCCTCCGCACTTGTGATCAACGCGGTGAAGCAACTGGCGGGGGTGCCCGCCGAGATCCACTTGCTGGCGCCGAGCATCATCGAGTCGGTGGCGAGAATGAAGAAGGAAGTCCTCGGCCAAAACGCCGTGAGCCTGGACCTGCAAGAGACCCTCTTCGCCTTGGGCATCAGCGTCACCGCCAATCCGATGGCCCAGTTGTGCGTCGAGAATCTGAAGCAACTGCGCGGCTGCGACGTCCACATCACGCACATCCCTACACCGGGCGATGAAACCGGCCTGCGCCGACTCGGCGTGCATCTGACCAGCGACCCGAGCTTCGCCACGAAGAACCTGTTTGCATCCTGACGACGAATCCGAACGAGTCCCAAGTAACGACCGTTTTTGACACCCGCCCCTTCGGGCCGGATCCCACCTTTGGGATGTGTTTAGTTTCCAGTCCCCGCCAAAAACACCTCCTGTGCGGCCCAGAGAGGCCCAAGAATGGCCTGTTGGGCGCGAGGTCTGGTATTTCCGGGGCCAATCAGCCACAAGAGAAGCGCAGAAGGCCACAGGAGACCGGCCGAAAATAGCTGTCAATGATGCCACTTCCGCGGGGTCGTGGTCCGGCCGATCAACCAGGGAAGATTGCTACGAAGACGCCAACACCAACGTTCCGCCGGCAATCACAGCCAGACTGTCCACCTGCGTATTAGACGTACCGCACGGGTGTGGCGTCAACGAATTTCGGATGCGACGCGAGCGGTCTTCCCCCGGGACCAACCGTCCCGTTCACCTCGCCGCCGAAAACCTCGCACTTTGGTCGCAACATGTCAGCCCTTTTCCGAGGCAGTTCTGCTAGAATCACGATGCACTTGACCTTGGAGACGTCGCAAGTCGGAGGACGACAATGAGACACGGGATCATTCCATATTTGTGCTTGGCAATCGCTTCTATGGCGACCGCCGAAGACATCAAGCATCGGTGGGTTTGTGTGGACAACGGTGCGAACCGGTTGATCCATGTCGACCAGAACGACACGTCGAAGAATTGGTCGATAACGATCCCCGGCGGGTCGCGCGATCTACAGTTGCTTGGCGATGGGAAACTCCTGGTCAGCCACGGCAACGGCGCAGCCGAATACCGTCTGGCCGATGGCAAACGCTTGCCGTGGGTCGTCGATCGGTATGGGAGCATCCAGACGGCACGCCGGTTAACTGGCGGCGCACCTCGTTCACCAAAGCTAACACGAAGTCCTTTCTAGGGAGAAACACGGGCTCTGCGACCTTGCGCGGGTTGTTGATCCACCACGTTCACCCAGCACGTCCCAATGGGACTTGATGAAAGTCTTCCAGGTCGTCTTCCGTTTGCGTTGCGGAGCTGGTTCGATGCCGTGTTCTTTGAGGATGTTGCCCACCGTTTGGTCGGATACCTTGTGGCCGAGATTCTCCAACGCGCCTTGAATCCGATCGTATCCCCACGAGGGATTCTCACGAGCGAACCGCAGAACAAGGTCGACGATCTCCTTTTCCACACGTGGCCGGCCTACCGACTTGCGGCGCTGACTGTAGTCCCATTTCTGAGCCACCAGCGTTCGGTGCCAACGCAGGATCGTGTCCGGCGTAAACAGCGTGCCGATCTCCTGGAGCCTCTTTCGTCCAAGGATCTTGCCCTTGACGGCCAATCGACGCCGCTGATCGTCGTTGAGCAGAATCCGCTTCTTGCCAAACTTTTCTTTCAGGACTTGGTTTTCGGTCCGGAGGTATTCGATCCTCTCCTGCTGTTCTCGATGGACCCAACCGGCCAGGATCATGAACAAAAGTTGCCACGGCTGCAGAATGAAACTCATGTGGGGTCCTTTGGTGAAGTGCGGGGGAGCCACATTCACCATCGATTGACCGCAGCGGCGATGCAACGGAGCACGACTGTCACGATACCGCGATCCTGCCCCGAGCGCACCGGTTGTGCGTTTTGTAGCGCCTTTGCGGTGCGGGCGTTACGATCGAGGCCGGCCGAAATCCATGCGATGCACGATGGCCGAACTCCAACAACCATCGGCATTTGAAGGTCGTCGGAGTTTTTTGACCTTACGGGGAATGCGAGCCTCCCGGATCTAGCGATCGCAGGGCTTCCGGGCTTGCCGCGGCCAGCACGCCGCCGAAAAGTTAAGTCAGCTTAACTTTTCGGCGGCCCGCGGGCGGCTTGCCGATTACTTACGAGGGCGGAAATTGAGCGTCTGGCCGACTTGCGTATCCAGTTCCACGATGCCCTCCCCGTTCGGCGTCAAGGATCTGGCCTTGCCATCGGGCCCAACGACTTCGATTGCCGGCCAGGGGCTGAGCAGACGCAGGCGGCCACCTGCGGTCGACTCGACCAGAACCGGCCCCACCTTTCCGTTGCTCACACGCCGCCGAGACAAGGAACCCGCCCTGGGCCCGCAATTGACGGAAACGTGCCGGCTTGTCCAGCGGCCAGGCCGGAAACACCCGCACCACGTCGGCGACGCTTTGCAGCAACAGCTCGTTGATCGCCATCGACGCGGCGAACTGCTCGGTGTAGTGGCCGAAATTGTTGAAACCGTAGCGCGGCTCGTTGCGGTTGAGCGTCAACGTGCCGTTGGGCCGCAGTCGCGAGGTCAACTCCTCGCGAACCCAGGGAAGCGTCTCGGGCATGCTCAACCGGGCTCGGGAAACGGAAAGCATGATGGCCGCGTTGTTCCCGTTCCACTGCAGTTGGTCGATCGTCCGCGAGAACAATTCCTTCTGCGCTTCCGGCGACCAGCAGGTCACCACGTCGCCCGGGAAAACGGGAGTCGCCGGCACCGAAATGTTGTAGTCGATGGGCGGTGCACCCTGCACATCGACCACCACGGGCGGTTCGTCTGCCGAAAGCGGATAGTCGGGCAGCAAGGCTCACGGCCTTCTTCCACCGGGCCACCATGTCGGCGTCGCGGCCGAGCGTCTGCGCACCCTCGATCGCCGCTGTCGAACATGTATCGGAACATGCCCAGGCAGAACGTGCAGTTGCGATTTCGTTCGAACCGCTTCGTCCAGCCCCAATGTTCCGGCGAAACGGTGGGCGCCAGCACGATCTTCCCATCGTCGGTCTTTTCGCAACCGGCGATGAAGTTCGCCTGGAAGTCGGCGATATCGCGGACCACCGGATAGGCAACCTTCTCCAGGAACTCGCGCGAGGGCTCGTACTTGTAGTGCCACCAGACCGGCTGCGCCGAGAAGCCGGCGACGCCGAGCGTCCAACCCCAAACGTGGTGAATGTACTGACGCCGCGTCGGTCCCTGGCACGCTTCGGGCGGCGGCTCGAAGGCGAACAACACGTGCGGGATGTAGGCGCCCTCGAACCCGAACAACTCCTTGCACAACCATCTCGCCCGCGGCAGGTAGTCGACGATCAGTCGGTCGTACGGCTCGGACAACTCGGGATGGTTGCTGCTGTAGACCGACCAGTAGGTCGACTGGATGTTGTAGTTGGTGTGGTAATCGCCGTGCCAGGCCGGGCCGTCGCTGACAAGGCTCGCGAACAAGCCCGGGCGAAACGGCACCCGGCCGCATCGACGCAGCGGAGGAAGTAGAGGTTGCGGTACCACATGGACCGCAAGACCGGGTCGTCCAACGTCCAGGCCGCTCTTGGCCCAGAATCGCTCCCAGACCGCCTCGTGCGCTTTCACGACGGCTTCCGGCGCGGCCGCCAGAGCGTCGCTGGCCAGCTTGATCGCGGCGGCTTTCGGGTCCGTGGCTTCGCGGCTCGTGACGACGGCCACGGCCTGCCGTTGGCCGCGCGTCACCAGGGCCACGGTGAAGCTCATTCCCGCCCAGCCCGGGTCGCCGGGGATCTGCTGCAGGATGGTTTGCACCTCCGGCTCCGGCTGCTCTTGCTCCGGCTCGGGCAAGTCGCGCGAGTGGGCGGCCTCCAGCTTTCCAGCGCCAACCTGATCGATCAGGATCACGTTGCGATCGGCCAGCGCGCGAATCGTGGCCTGGGGGATACCGCGGTGGTTGCCCTCGACGGTGGCCACGGCCCGGCGGATATCCAGTCGAGCGGGCGACGTCGGTTCCGGCTTGACCTCCAGATTCACGTTCACCTTGCCGGTGGGACCCACCAGCGCCACTTCTTGGAAGCGATTCTCCGCCCGCTTGCCGTCTTCGGTCCAGGTGTAGAGGATCACCTGGCCGACAAGCATGTCCTTGGGCAGTCTGAAGGTCCGCACGGCTCGTTTCGGTCGGCGTTTCCTGCCAGCCGGTGCCGAAGAAGCCTTGCCCATCGGCGCCCATCAGGTCGACGTAGAACCGGGCGTTCTCAGTTCCGGAGACCTTCACCTGGAGTTCCGGGTAGATCCCCGTGTTGATCTCGACTGGGCCGTAGGAGAAACCGTTGGAAGCTCCTGCTCTGCCTTCGATGCTCATCACGCCGGCGCCGTCGCGATATTCCCAGCCGTTCTGGGTACCCTCGGCGCGAATGCGGATCCAGTTGGGTTCCGCCGGCGCCGCACCGAGTATCAGACGGGCACAAATCCGAGGGCACGGATAGGGATGCGCATGGTAACTGTCCGGCCCTTCCCATTGTGACTCCTTCGTCGAGAATGACGGAACCGTTCTGGACACTCGTCGCCCCGCGATCGAACGCCCACTTCTTGACCAGTTCGAGCGTCGGGAGCGGCGGATCGCGGTCGGCATCCAATCGAGCATCCCACACGTCGTTCTTGGTCAGGTTCAATTTCAACTGGCCGCGGTCGGTGTAGACCAACGCATTCATGTCCCCGTTGCCGATCAGCAGTGCGTAGTCCAGAACGCTGTCCAGCCGATCGACGGTGACCGCCGCCGCGTCCAAGGCCGCGGGAAACGGAATCGCGTCGTCGGCTCCGGCGTTCAGCCCAATCAAGAGAACGGCCAGAGATACCAAGCCCAGTTGCCACGGTGTCGCGCGCATTGTGTTCTCCTGCGGACTGTTCATCGTAGTCGTGCGGTCAGTACAGGGTGAAATTCAGTCCTGTTCCCGCGGGACGTTTTTGGCTCGGGGGAACAGTGGTTTCGTTTCGGTAGAGATAGGCTTTGTAGGTGCCTTCTTTGCATCGTCGTCAGCAGCACGTCACGCGGTCCATGGCCGGTAAGGTCGACGGCAGCCATCAGCCTGGGGCGTTCGCCTTCCGCGATCGCAAAGCTGCACACGCGACGGCCGCGGCCGTCGAAGAGTCCTCGCGGAAGAGCAGAACCGATCTCCTGAAGACCGTCGCCGTTCCAGTCAACGAGGATATGATGGCGCGTGTAGTCCGTGTTGATCCGGCCAAGCGCGATTGCCCCGTTCGTCGAACAGGCATAGCGGCTTGGGAGGAGCCGGCAAATGGTCGATGTCTACGACCAACTCCAAGCCGGGTACGTCGTCGCGGATTTCGCCCACGTCCACCGATTCGTAGTGATGGCCCGTCGCGCGCCAAACGAGTTGGCCGGCGCCGTCGGTCATGACCAGGGCATTGCCGCCGCACATCGTCATGACCAGCCGCGTGTCTTCGGGCCGTTCGGCCAAGCGGACGACGCGCCAGCAGTCGGCGTGCCCGCCGTTCCTCCGGTCCTTCTTCCGCTTGGAAGACCCAGCGGACCGAGCCGTCGGAGTTCAACGCAGCGTAGCCGGCCAGGATTTCATCGCGGCCGTCGCCGTCAAGATCGACGGGCAAGGGTTGATGAGCGGTTCGGTAGCCGCCGGGCTCCTTGACCGTCCAGAGCAGACGCCCATCGGCGGAGTAGGCCCAGATCTGTCCGTAGCGGGTCTTGACCAGAATCTCCGAAGGCCACCCCTTGCCCGACAGATCGGCGAAGACGACACAATCGCTGGCGTGCTGCTCGATGGGGAAGGCGCTCGTCGGTTTTCCCGAACGCCCGTCGAGGACGACCAACTCGTCGATCCGCCGCCAGGATGACCTCATTCGTGCCGTTGTTGTCGAGGTCGTGGATCTGGCAAGCCACGTCGTGGTGGAGTTCCCGGCGGCCGAGCTTCGGATCGCCCCATCGCCAGAGGACGCTGCCATCGAGTTTCTGAACCGCCACCGACGAGGTGAAGTGGTCGTCGTTCTTGTTGAAGTTCTGGGCGGAGACAATTTCGATCTCGCCGTCGCCGTCCACGTCGCCCGCAACAACCCAATAACCGCCGTACTCCGCGTCGAGCGTGATCGTTCGCCAAGGAACGACAACCGGCGCATCGGCCGAAGGGACTCCGCAGGCGTCGGTTTCGAAGGGTCCGGCCTGATCCTGCGGCAGGCTGCCACGGAGCACAACGCATTCCACGTCACGACCAAGAAGGCCAGAGGCTCGCAATGGATAATCATGCCAGGTTTCCCGTACAGTTGGTGACGCATTCTGCGAACTGGTCTTCCAAGGATATCACTTCTCACACGGGTTGACGACGATCTCGCTTGCGAACAGCCAGGCCGGAACCGAACCGCGAACGACCCACTCCGGCAGCGACCCCAGATGTGCCGCATGCACGCGCACGTAACGGCCTTCCGCGTCCAAACCGTCGGCCGCAAGCGTTTGAGTCTGTGTCGCCGCGTGGCCTGTCGGAGGCTTGGTCTCGATCTTCTTGACTGCCTGGAACTGCTTCCCATCTTGCGAGACGGCAAACTCCACCTGCTTCGGCAGGAAGACACCGACGCGGGTCGACTTGGAGGCAGTGCAACTCCAGCCGGCGGATCTTCACCCGCTCGCCGAGATCGACGACCGCCTCCAGGTCGGTGCCCATGAAGCCCAGCCACTCGGCTGCGCGGTGATCCGCAGGGCCGAGGATTCCGTCGATCAGCCCAGCCGGGCCGACACCTGGGTAACGCCGGTCGGCCTCCGTAGTCAGCCGCACGGGCTTGCCCGCCGCCTCGTGAGCGATTTTGGGTGTCTCGGCGCCGGACACCGCGAGCACCTCGTCGGGCAGCATCTGCGGACGGAGACGATCGAAGTGCTTGCGTAAGTCGACTTGCCGGACCAAGTCCCACAGCGACGTCTTCTGCTGGCGCAGGGCCAGCGTGCCGGCGATCCAGGGCTGGCACCAGCCGGACTCGGTGCACCACGGGCCCCACTCCCAGTCGGCATTGCTGGCCCAGTACTCCCAGCGGCGGAAGTTGAACGCCCGATACCAGGCTCCGTCGAGTTCCGGATGCGCTTGGGAGCGGATCTGAATGCGGCAAAGGAACCGGGCCAGCTTCTCTTCGGCCTCGGCGTAGAAGGGGTCGCCGGTGGCCGCGGCCGCCTCGTGCAGCCCGATCAGGGCGAAGTTGCACGAGTAGAGCATGTCGCACACCGGGTCGCCGTCGGTCTGGATGAGGCTCGTCTCGCGCGTGCCGAAGACGGCGTTGGAGTGGATGCCCGGGCCGCCGTCGCCGATCACTTCGCGAATGGCGCCCGACGCATCCTGGAGGGCCACGAGGTCCTCGGCCACCTGCCGGAGCCAGCGGCGATGCTCCGGCGTGTCCTCGACGCGGACCAACCAGGCCAGCGGCAACAGCAGCCGCGAACGCTCGATCGTGCCGCTCCGCAGGCACCAGTCCCACCGGTCCGGGTAGGCGTCCATCATCATACGCATCCCGGTCTTGGTCCGGGCCACAAGCGGCTCGAAGCGCGTCTGCTCGTAGAGCCAGAGGTAACAGCCCCAGATCCAAGCCTGGTAGTGCGGCGAGTAGTGGACGTGCCGGCCGGTCCAGAAGTCCTTCCAGCCTTTCTCTTGCAGCGGTCCCTCCGTGACGCACGCGGGACGGAAGCCATAGACTCCCGTGGTGCGGAGATTGCCCAGAATGCACCGCACGATCGCCTCGTCCCACCGCGGCTCTTTGAGCAAGGCCGAGACGGCTCCCACGGCCAGCAGTGCCCGGGCGTTGTCGTCGCCCCAGTAGGAGCCCGGATGGTCGAGAGCCCAGCCGACCAGGCCGTAGGACGGGCTGTTCGGATCGGCCCGGGGGCCGCCGGCCAGTCCCGAAGTCGTGAAGATGTAGTCCAACAAATTGGCGGCGATCGTTCCCGTGCTCCGCCGGACCGCCGGACGCCCGCGTCGAGGGCCATGAGCATGGCCACCTCGGTCGTGCAATCGTTGCGCACCGCGTAACGCATCGGCTGGCTTCCGTCGGCGCGGATCGTCGAACTGAAGCCTTCGAGGATTCCCAGCGACCCGTCGCCCACCGGCCAATCGGCGGCCGGCATCTCGCGGACCGTGTTGTAGCCCAACGACCGATCGAGCACCTCCTGAGGCCAGCTCGGATGGCGGAGGATGCGGCTGTGCACGATCCAATCGGCCGAGCGCCGCAGGGCCTGCCGTTCGGCGTCGGCCGGCAGACGGTTCCTCGGGGCCGTAGCTGGCACGAACGGTCGGCGTCCACGTCAATTCGACCGCCGGTCCTCCGGGCTGAAGCCGGTTGAGGATCGTCTGCCAGATCGTGCGCCATGCCTCCGTCGGCATGTAACGCCCCGTGACGAAGCGGCTCAGCTTGGTCGTGGCCACCAGCAGGTTGCCGCGCGGGTGATCGAACAGCAGCGGCACGGCGGGCGTGTCCTTCAGACCGAACACGGCCGTGTCCACGCCCGCCACCTTGGCCAGCATCAGGTGCGGATTCCGAACCTCGACCGGCACGTAGCGGCCGCCGTTAAGCGTGACGATTCGCATCGGCGGAAGCGCCGCGCCGAAGATCTCCGAGGTGACCACGCCGCGTTCGTTCTTGATCTCCTGTGGCGGACCGACCGAAAGTGTCCGGCAGTCGCGAGGGGTATTCCAGGTAGAGCCGCAGGTGCTTGCGGTCCGCTTCGTCGAATACGGCCGGCTCGACCTCGGTCGTCTTCTCTGGATGGCCGTCGGCCAGGATCAGAACGCCGGAGCCTTCGGCAGCCATGCGGACCGCGTCCGTGGGCTTGTCGTGCCGCGGATAGGTTGCACCGGCTGGCCGTCAACACACGATACAGGTCGTTGTCGGCCGCACAGCAGAACACCAACGCCGGCCGCTGCGGCGGCTCGGCCGACGCCGGTTGTACCACCACCATGAAGCAGCAAGGCGAGGAACGGCCTGGCTCTTGTGCGGAGTGTCATAGCGAGTTCTCCGGGCAGGAACGCAGCATCCTTCACCGAGACCCCTTGCGGTTCGACCAGGCCGTGTTTAGGGCAACGGCGTAAGGGCCCAGCGACTTTCGGTAGCTCGTCTGGGTGGTTTCGCGTCGGACTGAACCCACCTAAACGGGTTATCAAAACTCGGTGGACCAACACACCGATTATACAGGACCCGGCAAGCACGCTCCGCGAACAATTGACGCGACCAGCGTGCTTGGCCTACGCTATTTGCGTGGCAATCGTGGAGTTCCATAGGGCAGCGTTGCCCACAAGACGTGGGGTGCAGACCCCACGCTGAAGAGCCACCGAAAGTCGCTGGGCCCCTACAGCCGGGGGGTACTTCGACTCGTCGCACTCGGTAATCAGTGCATCGGAGCCGAAACCATCGCCTGGCTGCGAGAGGGGTGTGAAGGAAGCCGGGCCGGTCATCGATTGTCACGCCCATCTGACCCACCACAGTTCGGCCGACTATCGAGGAGAGGGACCGCAAGCTGATCGAAGCGGCCGACAAGCTCGGGATCGACCAGCTCTGCTGCTCGATCCTCACGCCGCAGCGGCCCGCCACCGCGGAGGGCTTTCGGGAGTGCAACGCCTGGATGGCCGAGGGGATGAAGCGGTTCCCCGGCCGGGTGCTGGGCTACTGCTACGTGAACCCGGGCTGCGGCCGCGAGGCGCTGGACGAGATCCGCCGCTGCGTCGAGGATCGCGGGTTCATGGGCATCAAGCTCTACAACGAGCACCGCTGCACGGAGCCGGTCGTCTTTCCCGTCGTCGAGCTGGCGATCGAGCTGCGCGTGCCGATCCTGCATCACGCCGGGCACGGGCATCACCCCATCCCCAATCAGCCGAACATCTCCGACGGCGGACACCTGGCCGAGCTGGGACGGCGCTACCCCGAGGCCCGGCTCATCTGCGCCCACGTCGGCGGCGGCGGCGACTGGGAGTGGACCATCAAGGCCCTGCGCCACGCCCACAACGTCTTCCTCGACACCAGCGGCAGCGTGACCGACGAGGGGATCGTGGAGATGGCGGCCGAGATCCTGGGCGTCGACCGGCTGCTGTTCGGCTGCGACATGTCGATGACGGCGGGCGTGGGCAAGATCCGCGGCGCACGGCTCAGCCCCGAGGACAAGCAGAAGATCCTCGGCGGCAACATGATGCGGCTTCTGAAGATGCGAGGGTGAACGATGATCATCGACACGAACGCCTACCTGGGCTTCTTCGCGTTCCGCCAGCTCCGCCACAACACGGCCGACCGCGCTGCTGCGGCTGATGGACGAAAAGGGCATCGACAAGGCCATGGTCTCCAGCGCCAGCGCGATCACGTATCGCAACGCCCAGTCGGGCAATGAAGAAGTGGCGGCGGCCGTCAAGCCCCACCGCGACCGGCTGATTCCCTTCGCCGTGATCAATCCGTTCTACGCGGGCTGGCAGGACGACCTGAAGATCTGCCACGAGCAGTTCGGCATGAAAGGGCTGCGGCTCTACCCGAAGTGGCACAACTACGCCCTGTCCGACCGCTGCTGCCTCGACCTGATCCACGAGGCCACCGAGCGGGGCATGGTCGTGTCGATCCCGATTCGCGTGGAGGACTACCGGCAGCGAAGCTGGCTGGTGGACGTGCCCGACGTGCCGCTGGCCGAAATCGTCGACCTGGTGAAAGCCTGTCCCGAGGCGCGCTTCATCCTGCTGAACGGCGCCGGCTACACCGGCTCGCCGCTGGGGCAGAAGGACAACGGTCTGCCGGCGAACTACTGCATCGAGATCTCCCGCCTCAGCGCCACGCTGGCCAACGAGATCGGAACGCTCGTGTCGCGGCTGGGGGCGGATCGCGTCGTGTTCGGCAGCGGGCATGCCCTTCAAGTATCCCGATCCCTCGCTGGTGAAGCTGGAAGTGCTCGATGCGCCTCCGGAGGTCAAGGAGAAGATCCGCGGCAGCAATGCGATCACGCTGCTTGAATCGGATGAGAGTCACCTGGCGGCCTTCGGCTCCGGGCCGTAGGCGTTGTCGAACACGTTTGTCCGCGCCGACGCGCGGACGGCCTTCGCCGGTTCGGCGTGCTGGAGGAACCAGTTGTGGTGCACGTCGCACTTCTCCTGGGGCACGCCGCGGATCACCACGGGCGTCTGCGGGGCGCGGAACGTGTTGTTGTAGATCTCGATCGACGTGCCGGCGATGTCGGTGCCGTCTTTGCGGTCGCGGCCGCCGTGCATGTCGAAGCAGTGGCTGAGCGACGTGCCCAGCTCCACGTTGTGCCGGGCCACGTACCTGCAGCCGGGACGGCCCGTTCCCGCGATCGAGTGGCGATTCCAGTCGAACAGGTTGAACTCGATCAGCGACGACGCCGTGTTGTGCGACACGCCGTAGCCGAGACCGTTGTACTGGCAGTGGTGGATGAAGTTGTGGTGGATCTGATGCTCCTTCGCCTTTCGTCAGGTAGATGCCGGCATGGCCGAAGCCGGAGATATCGCAGTTGTCCACCTCGAGGCCATCGTGCTCGGTCCGAATGCCGTCTTGCGTCGGGAACTTGTAGTAGTACGCGTGGCCATCGCCGCCGGCGTCGAACGCGCGGCGATGATGGTCGAGGTACCGCTTCGTGTTGGGCCCGCGGATCCGCAGACCGGTGACGCGCACGTTCGGCCCTGCCGCCCGGATCATCACCGGCGTCTTCGAGCGCGTCGCTCGTGAGCAGGGCGCCCTGCGAACCGTTGTGGCCGCGGTCGCCGGCCAGCGTCACGCCCGCCGGCACCTCCAGCACGAGCTTGCTCGATGTAGATCAACGTCGTCAGGTCGATCTCCGTCTCGCCGGGAATGAACACGACCTGTCCCGGCTTTGCCTTCTGTCAGAGCGTCAACAAGCTGCTCGAGGCTTTCGGCGGTATAATCGCCGTCGGTGACGATGCGGGTGTAGCCGTGGCCGCCGCCGATCGGGCCAACGTCGTCGGCTTTCGCGCCGTACAACTGCCCGCCGATCTCCACCCAGGTCTGTCCCGGGGCGGCTGGCGGATCAAGATTTCCGTCGGCGCCGTGTGCTGCGGTCTGGCCGAGCCACACACACAGACCGAGCAGTACGAGGTTCTGTCGAGTCTTCATTCTTTCCCCCATTGGTCGCGGTGCGTCTGGAACGCTGATAACACAACGGAATTTCTCAACTCCCACGTGTCGGGCATCTTGCCGGCATTCATGATCCGTGGGTTATACAAAGACTAAGGACGGTGTTCGGCCAGAGGCACCGTCTGCTTGATTTCACAGCAGCCACCGGCCGGTACCCGCTGGTTGTAGCCGAAACCGATCACGCATCCGTACTTGCCGCTGCGAGACTCACCCGACCAGCGGCCTTTGCGGTACGACCACGGCCAGTCCTGTTCGTGGTACGTCCAGCCGCCGTCCGCTTCAAAATCGCCGACAACGACTGAACCGCCGAACAGATGCACGTCGTCCACATAGTAGTAGCACTCGCAGAACTCCGCGGCGGGGTCTGTCACCGCTTTATCCGCTTGAAGCCGGAACGTGAGTTCCACCGACTTCTTGTCCTTCACGTAGCGGTTCAGGTCGAGTACCAAGTGCTGCCAGCCCCCCTCGTCACCCTCAACGTCCTCCTCCCAGATTACCTGGCTGTCCAACAGAACTTGTTTGCGAAGATATCCCTTGCGCGGACCGTAGTAGCTGTCTTTCACCCACGCACTGAGCACACAACCGCCGGCCGGCGGATGAACCAACACGGGAATCACAGTCGAACTGGGAATACCCTTCTCGTTGGATACGGTCAGCGCCACATTGTAGCGGCCGGGTTGTCGAAAGGTGTAGGTGGCTGTTTGCTCAAATGCTTCGGGTCCGACCGCGTCGGCGCCGTCGGCGAAGTTCCAGCGATTGCGGACGATCCGGCCCTCTTCATTATCCCTGCTTTGGGACGCGTCAAAGGCAACGGTCAAGGCGCGCCTGGCCCGTGGTCGGCGTTGCCGTGCCCTTAGCGGAGGGATGCGATGTCGCGGGCACCGGGCCGTAATGGTTGTCGTAGATCTCCGTGTTCTTCGTCGACCGGATTCGCAGTGCGGCCTCCGGGCCGGGATGGAAGAACCAGTTGTTGTGAAACCTTGCCTGTTCCAGCGGGTTGCCTCGCAGCAGGATCGCCGGCTCGTCCGGGTTGCGGAATTCGTCGTGGTGGATCAGCGTCGCGGCTCTCGCCTTCGCCGCATTTCCGTGGCGGTCGAAGGAGGGTTGCGCATCTTGCCCTTGAAGTGTCCAGGCAGATGTTGTACCGGGCTTCGTAACTGCTATCCGCCTGCGAACCGGAGCCTATGTGGTGTCGGCAGGCGTCGAACAGATTGGCCTCGATCAGTGCTCTTCCGCCTCCGCGTACCCAAACGCCGTAGCCGTATCCCCAACGGCGCGTATGATGGATGTAGTTGTGATGCACACGGGCGCCGCCGGCCACGGCCAGATCGATGGCCCACTTGTTCCAGGCCCACAGTTCGCAGTTGTCTACCTCAAGGTTTTCGTGGTCCGCTCGGATCCCGTTGGCGATTTTGACTTGGTCGTAGAAATGGTCGCCGATCTCAGCGAACGGGCCGCGAAGACGCAAACCCGTGATCCGCACTCCCTTGCCGCCCGTCTTGAACAGCGGGATCCATTTGTTTTCTTCGGTCAGCGAGTCTGAGTATACCAGCGCCCCGTGCGACGCACCTCGGCCACGGCCGCTTGCCAGGGTGACACCGCCGGGGATCGTCTGATCGTCCGCGCCGGTCATATCGATCACCGCATCGTCGCGCACATAGATGACCATACCCGGCTGCGCCTTGCGGATCGCGTTGGTCAATTCTGCCCGCTCGGACACCACAAAGTCGGCGGACCGTTCGGCACGAATGTTGCGGTAACCGGGGCCGCCACCGATTGGATCACCCGTCGGATTCAGTTGATCGCCGTACTTCGCCGCAAAGCACGACAGCGGCCCGCCGGCGAAGAACGCGACGATTGCCAAGCGGAATACACCGATTCGCATTGTCATTGCAGCTCCGGTTCAGATGGTGGCTTGACGAACTCGTGGGTGTGTGAACCGCCGTTTCCCGGGGTAATGCGCATGGACTCGGGCAGCGCGGTCACCGGCCACGATCGGCAGCCGTGATAACGTCGACACGGCGGTACCTGTCACCTACTTTTT
>CAWGLI010000004.1:0-354779 GCA_963823385.1 uncultured Actinomycetes bacterium | reverse complement strand
GTGTAACCTACTGACTCGTCGGTCTTGCTAGACAAGGCCTTCGGAGCGATCGTCTATCGCCTGCGATCAATCACCGGTATGGAGGCGGCATCCTCGCCCGGTGCACGAGTACGGTGGACCACGATGCTGTCATTGGCGATCGCAGTGCGTCTGCGTCGCACGAGACGGTACGCGATCGTCGAATCCACGCCCACGGACTTCCTCGCGCTGGCCGCGCTCGGGCCGTCCGCCGTGGAGCGCGGCTCCTGCTCGACGTCCACGACCTCGCTCCGGACATGTTCGACATGCGCTCGACGGTCGACGCGGAATCAGCATCGCCGACAGGGTGTTCGATTCGTCAAGCGTTCAGCCACTCGCGCCGCATCGGCCGTGCTCACCGTTCACGAGCCGTACTCGCGAAGAGCTGCTCGCGCGCGGTCTACCAGCGTCGAAGGTAACCGTCGTGATGAACGGCCCGGAGGAAAGCATCCTCTCGATGAGCCTGCCGCGGCGACGAGTCGAGCGACCGCTTCCGGTCGTCTACCACGGCACAGTGACTCCCCCACTCCGGGTCGACGTTCTCGTCGCGCGCGCCCCGGCAGCGCCGCATGTCGGGATCTCCAGCTCGAGGTGCACGGAACGGGCGATCCCGTTCGGAAGGTCTCGACGCTGGCGGATCGACTCAGCTTGGCAGGCGATTCCTGCTCCGGCCCGAGTTTCTCCCGCAAGCCGAGGTACTCCGTATCGTCAAGGGCGCCTCGGTCGGCGTCGACCCAACCTCGCGACGCACCTCAACCGTTGCGCGCTGTCGACCAGTTGCTGGAGTACGTCGCCTGGCATACCCGTCGTCTGTGCGACCTCGCGACGATGCGAACGCGCTTCCGGACGACGAAGTACTCTTCTACGAGCAGGCAATATGGCGTCGCTGGCGGAGGCACTTCGCCGGACGGCGGCGATCCGGAAGCCGCGCGTGCGCGCGCGGAGCAGCGTTGCGCCGCTTCGACAGCTATCGATCGCCGCTGATGTCCAACCGTCTACGAGGGTCCTGAACAGCTACTCTCCGTCGCGGAGCCGTTCAGTAGTGTGAATTAGTGCGTCACGGTAGACGGACACGACACGTTCTGCGACGGAGGAGCCCGAAGTCGCGCTCGGCCCTCTCGCGGGAGGCCGACCTGAATTCAACGCGACCAGCGTCGCGACGACCATCGCGACTCACTCCCCGAGCGACGCACGTCGCCAGGCTGTACAGACCGTCTTGCCGTCGTCGACAGAAACGAACGCCACCGACATCAGTCGCGACCACGGAAACTCCCATCGCCATGCACTCGCCGATCACCATGGGCTCGTCTCCTGCCCCGACGGCAGCGCGAGCATGCGGCCCCAGCGTATCCCGTCGCAGGACTTCCTCGGGCAGGGGGCCGAGAAGCGAACGGCACTCTCGAGGCCCCGATCGCGAATCCGCTCGCGCACCTCGTCACTGTTCTGCGATCGGGCCGCCGCCCGCGACGTGGAGGTGGTTGTCGGGGTCGCTTCGCGTGCGATCGCCAGTGCGTCCACGAGTCGTCCAGCGCTTCCGTCGGATGACAGCGCCCATACCCCACCCGGCCCGGGGACTTTGGTCGAGGCTCGTCAACCGATCCGATACGGCGTTCCCAACGTCGATGATCCTGCCGCGGTTTCGTCGCCGAGTAGCTCTCCGGATACCCAGTCGGTTCCACGAGTCGTCTGCATGCGTCACGCAGAAGCGTTCGTCTCTGACCGCGAAGAGCATCGTCCTGACCGCGACGGGAGGTCGCCGAACATGTCTAAGGCCTCGCGACGATCCCTGACCCAAAACGACGACCGCCGTTCTTCCTTGAGGCACATGTAGCCGTATGCGAGCGCGTCCTTGCGTCTGCAGGTCGACGTCGAGGACTCGAAGAGCGTGCGCAGCCGCCGCCGATCTGCGCTATCGGGTCACGCTGGAGAGTCGACGTGCGCCAGGAGTCGGTCACCGCACGCGTCCGCAGCAGCCCTTCTATCGCTCACAACGTGCAGGACGCCGAGACGACGGTCGGCTCGACGTCGTCACGCTCTGCAAGGCCTTCAACCAATCGCCATCGACGACTCCACGCCGCCGCGGATCCGGCCAGGATCGATCGGTCCGGGCCGACGAGGGCTACGCGTCTGACGACGACAAAGGCGTTCGAACAGCTCGAAGCAGCGGACGAGCCAAGCGCAGCCCGCGAGGGCGGCTCTATCGTCGTCGAATAGTAATCGACTCCGTCGCGCCCCACGTGCCGCACGCCCACTGGCGCGGTGCGCCTGACACGTGAACCAAGAGCCTGTCGCGCCGGTAGTCGCGGATCTGCGACGCCTCGCCCTCGCCCGGCAGGCTCGAGGCTCGGCTCGTCAGGACAGGGTCACTTCAGATGGCAACCTCGCTCCTGTCGCAGGTCATCGCGTTCGTTCGCTTCCTCGTCGTCGCGCGCCTCGTCACGCCGGCGGTCTTCGGGACTATGCGGCTCCGTCGATCCTCCTCGTTGAACGATGCTCCTCACTGTCGCAGGCATGCAGGCCGCTGTCGTTGAGCGCGCGGATCGTATCGACGAGGCGGCGGCCACGGCGTTCGCGGTAAACGTCGTCGGCGGGCTCGGTCTTGGGCCCTTGCCGCCGCCGCCGGGCCCCTCGTCGGCTGTTCTTCGGTCGGACGACGTCGGGCTGGCGGCCTCGCTGCGCGTGGACGGTCCCGATCGTCGCGATCTCGATCGTTCCACGGCTTCTTCTCCAGCGGCGCTTCGCGTACCGTCAAGCGCTGATCGGCCCCACCGCTGCCCTCACGTATGCGTTGCTCCGCAGCTCTGTTGCTGTTGACGGGAATGGGAATGTGGGGTCTCGTCTTAGCGACATACGTGTCGGTCGTGACGCGCACGGCGCTGGTATGGCTGCTGAGTTCCTGGCGTCCGTCGGCGAGGCTGATGTCGTGGAGCATGTACCGGGAGCTCTCCCGCTACGGACGCCCGGTGTTCATCGGCGAGTTGCTGCGCGAGACCGGCAGGGCTGGGAGCGCAGCGGTGGTCGGGCGCATGCTGGGGACGGCGCTACTGGCGGAGTTCCGATACGCGCTTCAGCTCGTGAATCAGTCGATCTTGCCGATCATTTACGGCTCGGCGAACGTGCTTCTTCCGGCGCTCTCACGCATTGGTCGCGATCGGGAGCGATTCGCGGCCGCGGTGGTCAGGGCCTTGCACGTCCTGTCGCTAGTCGTCTTCCCAATCGGTCTTACGTTCGTCGCGCTCGGCGATCCGATCGCCATCGTATTGTTCGGCGATGCCTGGAGCGGTGCCGGGCCGATCATCACGGCCCTCGGCGGTGTGGGCATCGCTCTCGTGATGGACTCGGTCGCGTCCGAGTCGTTCAAGGCGCTGGGTCGCACGGACCTGCTGCCGAGGATGCACGCCCTGTCGGCTACCGTGCCCGTCCTCCTGCTGCTCGCCCTCGCCGATCGCGGTGCCACGGCCATCGGGCTGGCAATCACGGCCGGAGCCCTCTGTGTTGCAGCGTACGGAATCACCGCTTTGAGCAGGGCATCAGGGATACCGCTGATCGTCCTGCTCCGGGCGCTGGTGCCGGCGCTCGCGGCGGCAACCTTCGCGGCGGTGACGATGGCCGGGCTGGACAGCGTCCTCCACGCCGCGCGCGGTGGGACACGTGGCTTCGTCCTGCTCTGCCTCGAGCTCGCCGCCGGCGTGGTTGCGTACCTGGGGTCGATGCGCGTCGTCGCCCCATCGTCGTTCGCCGAGCTGCGCTTCGTCGTGCGATCCCTCGTTTCGGGCGCCAAAGCCGGGGAAGATGCCGGGGCGTGCTCGGGGTGACCCGGATGAGGCCGCATGCGAGACGGGTCGGGCGATGAGCACGCTCGTCCTGACAACCCGCGCTCCCACCGATCCGACGAGCGGTTATGACCTCCGCGTTCTCGCCCTGGCCGACGGCCTGAGTGATCCGGTTCATCTTCACATTGTCTCCCTCGATCGGTCGAACGCCAAGGTCGACCCGACGGTACTGGGACGGTTCTCGGAAGTGTCCATCTCTCCCCCTCCTCCGGACACGCGAGCGTCCCTACGACGTCATCTCCGCTTCGACGACAACGAGTACCTGAGGCGAGCGTACCCCGAGTGGTTCTCGAGTGTCGTCGAGGTGGTGCGCGCACGTTGTGCCGGGGCGGCGGTGAGTCGAATGATCGTATTCGGCCCTGCCCTCGCAGGGCTCGCACGCGACATTGGAGTCTCGCGCACTCTCCTCGACGTCTGCGACAGTCCGGCGCTCACGCTCAGCCGAGAGCTTGGGGCGTGCGCACGATTGTCCGCCTACCGGATGCGTCGGTCGCTCTCCCTGCTCCGGCTCCGTCGAAGTGAGAGCGTCCTCCCAGACTTGTTCTCGGCCGTGACGACGATCAGCCCGGCCGATACCGCCGAGATCGTGCGCCTCCATCGCGACGCGCCGTCGAACGTCTACACGGTTCCGAACGGAGTCGACGAGCGTTACCTTGCGCCCCTCGGCGATCCGTCCTCGCTTCCGGGTGTCGCGTTCTGGGGAAACCTCGCGTTCCCGCCAAATCGCGAGGCGCTGCGGTGCTTTGTTCGCTCCGTGTACCTGCCTCATCTGAAGGAGGAGGGGGTCCGCATGCGGATCGTTGGGGGCGGTGCGGATCGATGGCTCCTCGATCTCGCACGAGACGATCCGAACCTGGAGCTGGTCGGCTACGTGCCCGATCTCGCTGCGGCAGTGCGCGCCTTTCCGCTGATGGTCAACCCGATGCTGATCGGGTCCGGGCTCAAGAACAAGGTCCTGGAGGCGTTCGCCCTCGGCCTGGTTGTGGTCTCGACGGAACTCGGCGTCGAGGCTATCTCCGAAGCTGTGCCAGGCCAGCACTACGTCCGGGCGGAGAGTCCGGCGTGTTTCGCCGCCGCTGTCCTCGAGCTGCTCCGGGACGAGCCACGTAGGGCTTTCGTACGGGCCCATGCGCGGCATCTGGTGGAGCGCACCTACCGATGGCACTCGATCGCTGCGAGCTTCGACCGCCTCGTGCCCACGTAGTCCACGGTGGTGCCGACGGGCGGCCTTCACGATCGCGGCGCTCGGCGACCGGCGCGTCGATTCGTCAGTTCCGCGTGTACGACACTTCCGGCAGACACCGCGCAGCGGGCGGAATGATAGAACCCGGTGGGTGTTCGCTCGCTCGCGCGTCTACCAGGATGAGCCTCGACGCCGACTCCAGGTCGTCTTCGACAGTCATTTCCGCACGACGCCGCTGCGGCGAGTGCTGGACGCGGGAGCAGGCTACGAGCTACCGCTGGACATTCCGCTGGCCACCGAGCTCGTCGGCGTCGATCTAAGCCCTGAGGCGCTCGAGAAGAACGCCAACGTCGACGAGAAGATCGTGGGTGACATCCAGGAGTTGGATGCCGATCGCCTCGGAACTTTCGACGCGGTCATCTGCTGGTGGGTGCTCGAGCATGTACCGCGGCCGGCGGACGCCATTCGCTCGTTCGCGGACGTTCTCCGAGTGGGAGGGCTCCTCGTTGTCGCCGTTCCGTACTTCTGGGGCTTTAAGGGGCTTGCGACGAAGCTCACGCCTCACTCGTTCCACGTACGCTTGGCCCGTCGCGCGAACCCCGACGCGGGAAAGCCGGGCAACGCACCGTACCGGACGTTCATGCGGCAGGACATCGCACCGGCTCGGATCGACGCGACATGCCGGGAGAACGGGCTCGAGGCGGTTCACCGCCAACTCTACGCTGGCAACCCGGAGCAGCGACTGCCTCCCGCCGCTCGACCCATCTGGCGTGCAGCGGGGAGGGTCACACGTGCCATGACTCTCGGTCGATACGACCCTCTCGTAAGCGAGTATTTCGCCATCTACCATCGCATTGCGGACGTGCCGTGCGGCGACGGCGTCAAGGGGCACGACTGAACCTCAACCCCCCGGCGTGGGCACCACCCACGGCCATCGCGAGCCTCGGGCGGGTGTGCCGGTCGACGGTCGTCGTCCACTTGGCGGAGGGGTCACTTCCCGTAGTCGTAGAGTTCCGGTGCCATCACCGATGCTAGGCGCCAGATCATGCGCTGACTCCGTGGATCGAGCGTGTGGGGGTCGCGCGAAAGCAGCCTGGACGTCCGCCGGCGATCGAGGACGTCCCAGACGACATGGCTCCCATACGACGAGAGGGCTACAGCGGCCTCGGCCCGCGCCTCGAGCAGGAGTTCGTCGAGTTGGCCTCGCCCCGACGCGCGGCGTGCCGACAGTCGCCTCCTGGCCTCTCGATGAACTTTGAAGAGGAGTGTTCGATATCGGCGCGCTTGCCGCGGGGCGCTGGGAAACGTTGGCCACGCCGGGTTGACGTCGGCGAACTCGACGTGCGTCAGCTCGGCGTGAAGCGCATCGAGCAGGGCAAAGTGCAGGGGTTCGGACAGGCGATCGCGAGCAGTCCCTGCGATCGCGTACGGCAGCATCCTCGGCGACCACAGAGGGGCGGTTGTGTCGTTGGAGAGCTCCTGGAGACGCTGCGCCGGGGCAAGCCAACACGGCAACAGCTCGAACAGATGGAAGACCTCGCCCATGTCCCCCGGTGCGAAACCAGCTTCCAGATGCGTATCCACCCAATGACCGACGTGGCCGTGCACGGTGTCAAGCACCTGCGTTCGAGTGATAGGTGGCGGGTATCGGTGTGACCACCGCCCGAAGATCATCTTGACGACTTCCCGTCGGTCGGGGCTCTCACCGATGTAGTACTTGCCCCGCGACGTTTCGCCGCCGTGACCGGAATGGATCAGCTCGAGAGCCGCGTCTGCGCCGTGCCCATCGATCAGTCCTGTCTCGCCAAGTGAGACGAGGCCATTTGTCGCTTGCCGCATGAGCACGGCTGATCGACGGACTCCGCTCGCGTGAGGTGGGGCGACCACCTGCCTGCTATGCCCGAGCACCTTCATCACCTCGCCTGCGATCATCACGTCTGGCGTGTTCGGATACCCGGCTACCCCGGGGAATGCGATCGTCCGGGCGGCAAACTCGAGACCAGCGGCAGTGGCTGCCGCCACGACGACACGGGAGTCTCTGCCACCGGATACTGGTACGACATTTGGCCGACCCGGCCACGATCCGAGCGCGCGCAGAGTGGCCGTCAGGATCGGCGCTGCCTCCGATAGATCGGGGCTGCCGCCGAACGCCTCCCGAACTGAGTCGGTCGACAGAAGTTCCGTGCAGACAGGGGGGCGACCGTCGCTGAACCTGGCGTGAACCGTACCGCGGGGCATCTGGGTGACGCCGTCCCAGAGCGAGCGTCCTCCGACAGCCCATCCGAACGTGAGGAAACGACCGAGCGCCTCGGCGTCGATGCCAGTGCGCTCTGCGGCTATCCCGACGCAGAAGGGGACGTTGCCGAACCACGTGACACCCCGATCCTCAGCGGTGTAGACCGGATACGCCCCCATCCGGTCGGTGACAAGCTCGAAGACCCCGGTGTCGCCGTCATATCGCGCAGCTGCGAAGGGGCCGTCGAGCTCCTCGGCACCGAGGTTGCAGTCGACGAAGAATCGGGCATCAAGGGGTGCCATCCCATCCCCAGCCAGGTCGCTCACCCACACGAACGGCCGCCCAGCGAAGAGCGCGATCCGCCGGTCCTCAGTGTGCACATAGCGCACTCCCGGCATCTCATGCTCGGAGTGACGCATCGTGGCAACGACGAGGCGGCCATCAGGTGAACTCCAGGAGGAGACCGGCTGGTCGCCGAGCTTCTGGCCGAGCAAGTCTGCTCGCGCGATCCCTGCCTCCGCACGCTGCGGATCGGTGTCGCCCGCGGGCGACCAACCGATGAGGAAGACGTTCATCGTCGTCGGTCTGGGGGTCGCTGGTGTCTCATGGTGACCGGTTATCAGTCTCGCTCATAGAGGTATGCGCCCGCACCGTCGACCTCGATCGCCGCGCGACGTTCCGCGGTGCGCTCGAGGCGAGCACGAATTCCGTCGATGACGAAGGCGCGCTCCTCCTCGTCGGCGACGTGGGAATACACGAACCACGTCCTTCCCGGCCGATCGAGCGCGGCCTCGTCGGTCGCCGAGAGCGACTTGCGTTCGGGGCGTCCAACGACCGAAACGGTGGCGTCGAGCGATCGAAAGGGTGGACTGAACTGCTCGGGCGCCGATGTGGCCTGGATGGGCCAGATGCGGGTGCTCTCCGTTGACCCGAGGTCGAGGCATCCGCAGTCCATGTAGTAGCGGAATGCGTGCTGGGCACCGTAGTGGAGGACGAGCACGTCTCCGCGTCTCCAGTTGGCAGCGACGAACTGGAGAGCCGGTCGGAGCTCCTCCTTGGTCCTGGGCTCGATGAGCGAGACGGTCGACCGCTCGAGCGGGCCGACCGCGAGAGTCAGCGCGATGAATCCGGTGAGCGTGATCGCGGCGGGCCGCGGTATCAGTCTCCTGACGGCTCCGGCGAACGCAATGACGCCGCACGCCAACAGGAGCAGAGCGGTTGGGACGAGGAATAGGGTCGTTCGCAGCGTCAGCGGGTAGAGGTGAAGGGTCGCGGCAACCCAGGTGAAGGCAATCGGCAGAATCAGTAGGCTGGCTTGCGCGCGATTCCTTCTGTAGAGATGAAGGGCGCCCAGCGCGATCATCACGGCCCCGAGCCATTGCAGGAGACCTCCTCCAGACCGCGGAATCCCGATCGCCGCGAATTGATCCGTGCCGTAGATGCGCAGCCATTCCAACGACAGGGGGTGGTCGACGTAGAGGCCGCTTCCCTCGAGGGAGCCCTTGACCTGGTCGGTCGTGGTCGCTGTTGTAAGGGCCACTACGAGAAGAGCGAGACTCCATGGTACGAGTGCCGGCGCAAACACGACGATCCGTTGGCGGAACGGCGTCTGTCGATGGGCCAAGAGCGCGACGGCAACGGCTGCCACTACGAACACCGACGCAAACGAGAGCGTCAATGCCGCGATTCCCGAAGCACCGAGTGCTGCGGCCCTCCACAGCGTTGGACGATCGAGCGCCCTTACGGCCATGAGCAGCAGGACACACGTGGCGGCGACGTCGAGCGAGTACGGCTTCACCTCGACCGAGTAGGCGACGAGTCCATCGGCGACGGCGGCGAGAACGGTCGCGAGCACTGCAGCGGCCGGAGGGAGCACGGCGCGCGCGAGGAGCGCGAACGCCCCGAGCGCGAGGATCCCTGCGACCAGCGGCACGAAGCGCAAAGCGAGCTCAGAAGAGTCTGCGACGTTGGCAGCGACGTCTTCGAGCACCAGGAATCCAGGCGGCGCAGCTTGGTTGAAGTCGAGATTGCCGAAAAGGTCGCGCGGAGACCGGTCGAGGAGGTTGAGCGCGAGGAACGCTTCATCGATCCAGAGTGATCGATTGGCAAGGTACTCGCGTACCCGAAGAGCAACGCCGATTGCGACGATGATCGCAAGGGCCGTGGGCGATGTCGCCGCTTGGACGAGCGCGGCCCGTGTCACAGTGCTCTGCGATGGAGGCGTGCTTGCCGTGCGGCGCACGGTCGAGTTGACCCTGTCCTCTCCGATGGCGGCGCGCATCTCACCACATCTTGGGTGACGCCGGCCAGAGTCGGGCGAGGGAACCAGTCTCAATCGAGGGTTCATGTGGTCTTCATGAGCTTCCTACCCCTTATGGGGGTGCGATCGACCCGGGTCGTGCCGACGACATATGGTGATCCGGGTCGCTCTCTGGAGCGGCCGCCGCCCGAATCGCCGAGGTGTCTCCCATGTCGCGCACTCATTCGCTCCTGGTCACCGGTCTCGTCCTGCTCGCCGCCGTCGCGTCCTTCGTCTTCGTCTCCGTCATCGGGAGTCGCAGTGCCGCTTCTGCGGCCACGACAGGGCCGATCGCCGGGGCAGGCGTCCTGAGGCTCGGGAATGCCTACAGGTATGGGACGAACTACGATCGGTATCGCTACGTGATCGTGGGGCCGATGGACGTGGACAAGGCTGCTGGACAGCCCGGCATCAGCCTCGTCTACAAGTCGGGGCCGGACATCTCGGACTCGAGCTACACGGCGCAGGAGTCGATTCCCACAGGGGTCTCGCTCACCGAGGCACGCGCGAACGGCTGGGTGCTCAAGGACTCCAACGGGGCGGAGATCAAGGAGCCCAACTGGCCGTACTACCTGGGTGACGTCGGGAGCAGCGGCTACCAGCAGGCATGGGCGAGAAATGTCGGCGACTTCCTCGCTCGGCACGGTGCCGATGGCGTGTACATCGACAATGTCGTGGCCGATGTCGTCGGCCTCACGGGAGGCAAGTACCCTGCCAGGTACCCGAACCAGCAGGCCTGGGAGAACGCCATGGCCTCGTTCGTCGCGTACGTGGGCCCTGCGCTCAAGGCCCGCGGTTTCTATGTGCTCGCGAACACGCTGAAGTACATCTACGGAGCACCAGGGGCGGACGACGGAAGCATGGTTGCCGATTGGTGGCGTCGGGTCGGCCCGCACCTGAGCGGCCTCATGTCCGAGTACTGGCAGCAGAACCCGAACAACGTGTCCCAGCTCCGAGCGTCCGGTCCTGCCTGGTACCAGAACTGGGACGGATGGCAGCGTCTCGTCGATGTCGCACAAGACATAGGACGAGACTTCGTCGGCATCCAGAAGGGGTCGAGATCGTCGACGGGGACGATGCGGTACGGGCGTGCATCGTTCCTCCTCGACTGGAACGGACGCGGGGGTGCCTACGTCTTCAGCACGTCGGACTCCGAGGATCCGTGGAACACCGAGTGGACGGTCGACATCGGCTCTCCTGCGGGCGAGAAGTACGCGGTCGGTCGGGGATGGCGGCGCCAGTACACGGGCGGGACCGTCGTTGTGAATCCGAGCGCGTCGGCGTCGCAGTCGTTCTCGCTCGGCGGCACGTACCTCACGCCGAGTGGGTCGTCCGTCACGTCGGTGAGCTTGCAGCCGACGTCGGCGCTGATCCTACGGTCGACGAATTCCACGTCGGTCGCGGCTCCCTCGAACACGAGCAGTCCGTCGGTCGATGGGCTTGCGCAGGACGGAGAGGTGCTCACGGCCTCGAACGGGGCTTGGTCACCCGTTCCGACGAAGTTCGACTACCAGTGGAAGCGCTGCGATTCCGCAGGAACTGGCTGTGCCTCGGTCGCAGGTGCCACCGCATCGCAGTACGTCGTGGGCTCCGTCGATGTCGGGCGGACACTCCGTATCGAGGTGACTGCGACGACCGAGGGCGGCTCTGCGACAGCCGTGAGCCCTCCGACAGCTGTCGTCGCATCAGCGCCCGCTCAACCCTCGTCGCCGTCCGGCACGGTCAGTGAGTTGGCGGGTGGGAGGTCGGCGTCGTCGTCGTCGTCGGAGTCGGCGTCGTTGACGCCGGGCCGGGCGGTTGATGGGAACGGGTCGACGCGCTGGTCGTCGCGGTATGCCGATGGCGAGTGGTGGCAGGTGGATCTCGGTGCGGCGCGGTCGGTGAGCGCGGTGGCGTTCAATTGGGAGACGGCGTATGCGAGCTCGTACGAGGTTCGGGTGTCGACGGACGGCGTCAACTTCCGGACGGTGTCGTCGGTGTCGTTGGCGCAGCCGGGCTGGAAGCGGACGGAGTTCTCGCCGGTGAGTGCCCGGTACGTACGGATGCACGGTGTGAAGCGTGCGACGCGCTGGGGCTTCTCGTTCTGGGAGGCGCAGGTGTTCGGTTCGACCTCGAGCACGGAGCCGACGCCTGATCCTGCGCCCGCCCCGGAGCCCGAGCCCACTCCTCAGCCCGAGTCTGACCCGTCGCCTGCACCGGGGCCGCTTGCGGAGTTGGCGGGTGGGAGGTCGGCGTCGTCGTCGTCGTCGGAGTCGGCGTCGTTGACGCCGGGCCGGGCGGTTGATGGGAACGGGTCGACGCGCTGGTCGTCGCGGTATGCCGATGGCGAGTGGTGGCAGGTGGATCTCGGTGCGGCGCGGTCGGTGAGCGCGGTGGCGTTCAATTGGGAGACGGCGTATGCGAGCTCGTACGAGGTTCGGGTGTCGACGGACGGCGTCAACTTCCGGACGGTGTCGTCGGTGTCGTTGGCGCAGCCGGGCTGGAAGCGGACGGAGTTCTCGCCGGTGAGTGCCCGGTACGTACGGATGCACGGTGTGAAGCGTGCGACGCGCTGGGGCTTCTCGTTCTGGGAGGCGCAGGTTCTCGGGACGGGCTGACGGACGAATGCCGACGCAGGAGAGCCCGAGCTCTCCTGCGTCTGACCAACGGGGGTTGACTACCCTTCACCCGACCCTAGGGTTTCGAGGAGACCATGACTGCGGATACAGAGGTAGACCCGCACCTCCGAGTGCGGGTGCCGTTCGTCGATCTAAGCGCCCAGACCGCGGTCGTTCGAGAGGCTGTCATCGAAGACTGGCAGCGGGTACTCGAGACTGGGGCGTTCGTCAACGGCAGCGCCGTCGAGATGTTCGAGCACGCGTTCGCGGACTGGTGCGGACGGAAGCACTGCGTCGGCACCGCGAGCGGCCTCGACGCGCTGAGGCTGGGCTTGATCGGGGCCGGCCTCGAGCCGGGTGACGAGGTCGCGGTTCCTGCCATGACCTTCGTTGCGACCTTCGAGGCGGTCGTCCAAGCCGGAGGCGTCCCGGTGCCCGTGGACGTGTGCGAGGTCGACGTCGGCATCGACGTCGATGCGCTGGCGGCCGTGGTGGGCGAACGAACACGATTCGTCATGCCCGTGCACCTGTATGGGCAGCTCGTCGACCACGTACACCTGAACGCATTCGCCGAGGGGGCCGGGCTCACGGTGATCGAGGACGCCTGCCAGGCGCACGGCGCCACACGTGACGGCGCATTGGCTGGAACGGTTGGGCATGCCGCTGGATTCAGCTTCTATGCCTCGAAGAACCTCGGCGCATTCGGCGACGCCGGCGCGCTCGTTACTGACGACGAGGATCTTGCGGCACGTGTTCGAGCTCTCCGCGAGCATGGACAGATGCGTCGTTACGAGTCACACGAGCCGGGTTACACGGCACGGCTCGACACGATTCAGGCTGTCGTGCTGCTCCACAAGCTGAAGCACCTCGATTCGTGGAACGGAGAGCGGCGTCGTCTCGCCGACATGTACAGCGAGGCGCTCGCCGACGTCGGCGATCTGTCGATTGCCGGGTGTGGCTCCCCGGGCGACGCATGTCTGGCACCTCTACACGGTTCGAACGCGAGAGCCGGAGCGCCTTGCAGAGTTCCTCTCGACGCGTGGCATCGGAACTGGTCGCCACTACCCCCAGCCGCCCCACCTCTCGCCGGCGTTCTCGGCGCTCGGGCTTCCCGAGGGGTCGTTCCCCGTCGCCGAGGCGATCGCCCGAGAGACCCTGTCGCTCCCGCTCTTCCCGGGCATGACCGACGACCAGCACGAGGCGGTCGTCGACGCCGTCACGGCGTACTTCGCGCGTGCCTGACGGTCCCAGCAACGAGTCTCCGAACCGGCTGATCGACGGTGTCGAGTTCGGCGAAGGCGTCGTCGTGCAGGCATTCACGAACCTCTACGGCTGCACGATCGGCGACGAGACGCGAATCGGGCCTTTCGTCGAGATCCAAAGCGACGCCACGATCGGGGCGCGCTGCAAGATCTCGAGCCACACGTTCATATGCTCTGGCGTGGAGATCGGGGACGAGGTGTTCGTCGGTCACGGCGTCGTGTTCGTCAACGACAAGTACCCGCGGGCAACGACGAGTCAGGGTGGGCTGCAGGCGGAGACGGATTGGGATCTCCTGCGCACCGTCATCGAGCGTGGGGCGTCGATCGGCTCCGGTGCGGTGATCCTCGGCGGCGTTACCGTCGGCGAGCGGGCAATCGTCGGCGCGGGAGCGGTCGTGACGCGAGACGTCCCCGCAGGTGAAGTCGTGACGGGGTTGCCGGCGCGGATCGCCGTTTCTCGCCGCGACGTGTAGTCAGCCGAGTAAAGAGGCTCTCGGACTCGACTCCGGGATCCTCACGTCCTGAGGCACCGGCTCGGGGGCCGACGGATGGCGCACGCACGGCGCCTAGCTTGCGATCGGTGGAGGAGGTGCGTCATCAGCGTGGAAGCCGCAGCCGTTCGAGCTACTCGATCGCTTTGCCGATAGGAGGAGGTGAGATGGAGCGCGTCAGCCCAGGAACTCGCACTGATCGACCCGGAGCTCGCGGCCAGGGCGCGCTCGACTCTCGCCGAGCCACCCGACTGCCTCTCGCCGCGCCCGGTCGTCGCGGCAACTCCTCCCCCGCTCGACTCCGGCCAGAGACACCGCCGATGGGTGTCGCTGCCGATCGTACTCGCCTGGCTTTTCATAGGCCTCTTCGTCCTGTCGCCCGCCGTCGACCTCATCCCACGAAGCTCGGCCGAACCGTCATTCGTGGATCCCGACACTTCTGCAGCGACGCGACCGCCGGCCGTAGCTCCGGACACGGCAGTCGAGCGGACCGAGTTGAGGTGGCCGGAGGTTCCGAGCGCCGATCTCTACAATCTGGTGATCGCGAAGAAGGGGGAACGAGTCATCGACCTCTGGCCCAGGGTGAATCGCCTGACGGTGCCTCGGGACGGCGCGCTCGAGGGTCGAGAGCTTGCGACGGGGCAGTACCGGTGGTTCGTCTTCCCGGGCTTCGAGCGAAATGGGAGGACGGAGTTCGGTCAGGAGCTCGCGAGCGGCGAGCTGGTGATCAGCGGCTGATTGCCGTCCTGGGGACGAGCGATATGTCGAGCGTCCCATCGCCGCGCACGGCGAGGCCCTGTGCCTCCGGCGTCGTCCCTGCATCACGTCGCCGCCACCACGCTGCGACGTCTCGGGGGACTGCACGCCAGACGGAATCCCGGTCGGCCATCTCACGCGAGGAACTCGGAGTAGACTTCTCGCTTCTAGTGATCACCGAGGTATCCCGGATCCGGGTGGCTCAGGCAGTGGACGAGCCCGAACCGCTCTTCGATCCGCGCGGCGGTGTCGAGCCAGATGCTCGGGCTGTCCGATGGCCGAGAAGAGTCAGCAGCGTGTGATCCTGGGGCAACGTATACGGGAGCTCGACGACGTCGCCGACAAAGAATGGCCAGAGACTGCAGCATCCACCCGGCTGCGGTTCGTACGGGTCAGAATGGGGGATCGTGCAGTCGTACTCGATCGGCAGCTCGCCGAGCCAGTGCGAAGACTCGGTGCGTCGCCGGTGACCGAAAGCCGACCGCGCCGAGACGTTGCGGCGAGATCGCGGAGTAGAGGAAGCTGACGCTCGAACTCTGGCCGGGACGAGAAGAGAGATCGATCGTGGGAGATACCGTGCATTCCGATCTCGAAGCCACGTGATCGCAGTTCGCGGAGCACACCGGGGTCGACGTCGTACCATGCACCGAAGTTGAACGCACGAGCGGAAGCCGAGTTCCTCCTCGAGATCGGCGAGGTCGACGGCGAGACGGAATGCCCTGGCGTCTCGACGTCGTGCGTGAGGATCAGCGCGGCGCCGGTAACGGGCGGGCCAGAACCACGGGAACTCGAGCTCGGCACGCCGTTCTCGGACAGCCTCATCGGCGGCGTAGAGGCCGAGGAGCTTCGAGACGCTCTCGTCGAGCGGCCACGTCGGGAACGACGGGCGTCCCTGCCAGCGAACGAGCGCTCGACGCAGCTGGAGCTGGACGAGCGGGGCATGAGGCGCTTCAAGCGGTAGAAGAGCGCTCAGCTGGTCGCTCCGAGAGGCGCCGGTTCGTACTCGGCGCCCGTCCAGGCCTCGCGTCACGAGGCCCCGCGTACGCGTCGTCGAGGTCGAAGGGTGGGTGAAGCGCGGCCACCGCGTCCCTCACGAGTGGGTGCGCCACGCCTTGCCCATCCGCGAACGGCCGACGACCTCGCCCGGCAGATCTCGGTAGCTGCGTCTCGGTGCCGCGAACACGTGCCAGGCGTCGTGTCTGAGCAGCTTCCGTTCAAGCTCCGTCTCCAGCGGTAGGACTCGTGTACGGCGCTCACCGACCGTCGAGCAGCCTCCTGAGGCCGCTCGTGGCAGCCCGTGAGCACCGTTCACCACCATTCGCCGTCCATCGCGCGAGGAGCGCATCACCGGCGCGCACAGCAAGTGCGAGCTCGAGATCGCGAGCGTGCACGAGCAAGCCGCCCGTCGCTCGGCCGAAGGACGCAGCCGGTGGCAGTGACCGAGGGCACGAATCGGGACTCGAGCCGCCCGTAGACGGCGGCTGCCCCGAGGAGGCGGGCACGGAAGCGCGAGCTGCTCGAAGACGCGCGTCCGCCCCTCGCGGCGTCGCGACCAGCTGCAGCACCCGGCACGGGTCCCGACGGGCGGAGGTGGCAGACGTACCAGCCGTCGACGCGGTCGTTGCTAGCGCACGAGCTCGGCCCATAGGCGGCCTCGCGGGATGCCGTCCGCCCACAGCGTGCCGCGTCCCTCGACCCTGGCGAGCTCGTCGAAGAGCCACGTGAGGTAGGGGACGTCGTACGCCGTTCGGAGGCGTGCGCCGGCTGCGACTCGGTCGACGTGCTCCACGACGAGCTCCGGGGTCAGCGGCTCTGCCGTTGCGGTCGGAGCGGTCGGGCGGAAGCGATCTCCCGAGACCGCCTCGGTCGCCCGGTCGAGCCCGCTCGCGACGCCCGCGCGAGGCCGGTCGCAATGCCGAGAGCTCGTGCCGGTCGTGGAGCATCGTCGCTCCGAGAGACCAGGGGCGGAGGAGGCGAACGAACGAGAGGGCGCCGAGAGGGACGGCCCATCCGCCGAAGGCCTCCCACATGCGGCGCACATCGTCGGTCGCACCGTCCGTGATCGTGAGGTCCTGGGGGCCGTCGAGCAGGGCGCGCATGAGCTTCGCCCCGACGGCCTGCGACCGCGCCTCCGGGTGGGACACGAGGTGCGCGCTGCAGACCATCCGCATCGGGCGTCCGTCGAAGGTGATCCGGCGGACGTTCGAGCCGATGAAGCCGACGATCCGCCCCTCGTCCGCTGCCACGAGCGATGGCAGTTCCGGGTCGGCCCACGGGTGGTCGAGCAGCGTGCTGGCGAAGAACCGCTCGAGCTCGGGGTCGTCGTCGGCGCCGTCGCGCATGACGAGCGTGTACAGCCGAACGACGTCCGGCAGGTCGGCGCGCTCGAGCGGACGGATCGTGCTCACGCGGCGTCGGGCGCCTCGAGCGCGAGGCGCTCGTCGACGAGCTCGCCGATGCTCACGGGCGTGCGGACGCGCTCGATGTCCAATTCGTCGAGGGGGATCTCGATGCCGAACTCGACCTCGATCGCGGCGAGCAGCTCGACGAGTGCGAGCGAGTCGAGCACTCCGCCATCGAGCAGGTCGGCAGCGGGATCGGGCGCCTCGAGGTACAACACCGCGGGGAAGAGCGCTTGCACCCGCTCGACGACCATCATGACGGCTGTCCCTCGCTGCTCGGCGCCACGGCGAGGCTCAGGCGCAGGGCGACGCGATCGATCTTCCCGTTTGCGTTCTTCGGGAGCGAGCCGAGCGTCAGCCAGCGTGACGGCAGCATGTAGGGCGGAAGCGTCTCCGAGAGCCGTGCTCTGAGCATCTGCGGTGTCACGTCCGCATCGTCCGCTGCGTACGCACAGCCGATCAGAGTCCCCTCGAAGCCTTCGGTCGGGACGCCGATCGCTGCCGCCTCGCGAACGGAGTCGACGGCGTGCAGCGCCGCCTCGATCTCACCGAGCTCGATCCGGTACCCTCGGCTCTTGATCTGGGAGTCGGCACGGCCGAGAAAGTGGATCACGCCCTCATCGTCGATGCGCGCGAGGTCGCCCGTCCTGTAGAGCCGTCGGTCCGGATCGCGCGGGTCGGGGACGAACACGGCCTTCGTCTTCTCCTCGTCGCGCCAGTACCCGGGGCTCAGCCCGTAGCCACCGATGTACAGGTCGCCGATCACGCCGGGCGCGACCGGGGCGAGGTCGTCGTCGAGCACGACGAGCTCCTCACCGTCACAGGCACGGCCGATCGGCACCGGAACGGTCTCGTCCTCGGGAACCCCGGGCACCGTGTGGAAGCTGCTCGCGATCGTGGCCTCCGTCGGCCCGTAGAGGTTCGTGAAGGTGGCATGGGGCAGCCGGCGCATCCAGTGCGCGAGTACCGGCGTCGGCATCACCTCCCCGCAGAAGAGGACGCGGCGGAGCAGCGGCCAGCCGTTGTCGGGGACCGCGTCGAAGGATGCGAGGAAGCTCATCGTCGACGGGACCGAGAACCACTGCGTGAGGCCGGCATCGTCGATGAAGCGGCCGAGCCCCTTGGCGGAGAGGTTGAGCTTCGGGTCGACGAGATGGAGCTCTGCACCGGCTGAGAGCGCACCGAAGACGTCGAACGTGGAGAGGTCGAAGTGCAGCGGTGGGTGGGACGAGAGCCGGTCGTCCGGCCCGATGGCGAACGTGGACAGCGCCCAGTCGAGGAACGTGGAGACGTTGCGGTGCGTGATCGGGACGCCCTTCGGCTCGCCTGTCGAGCCCGAGGTGAAGAGGACGTGCGCGATGTCGTCGGGCTCCACTGCGGTGGCGGTCGCCGAGCCGTCGGCCGCCGCGATGTCGAGCCCCGTGAAGGATGTCGTGAATCGATCACCGTTCACCGTCTCGCGGGCGAGCGCGCCGATCGCGACGTCCGTGTCGAGCGCGCCCTCGGCGATCACGCCGTCGAGGAGCGCCGCTGCGCCTGGTGCGACCAGCACGATGCGCGGCTCGGCCGCTGCCACGATCCGGGCCGTACGCACAGCCGGGCTCGCCGTGTCGACCGGGACGTAGGCGCATCCCGCCTTGAGCGCCCCGAGCATCGCGGCGATCGTCTCCGGCTCCTTGGGGAGCAGCAGGCACACGCGATCGCCGCTCGCGCACCCGGCCTCCCGGAGGACGTCTGCGATGCGGCTCGACAGCTTGCCGAGCTCGGCGTACGACAGGCGTCGCTCTCCGAGGGCGACGGCGGTGGCCGTGCCGCGCTCGGCGATGGACCGCTCGACGCGCTCGTGGAGCAGGCCGAGAGCGGAGGCTGCGCGCGTCATGCGGCGACCAGGCCGAGGGCGGTGTCGAGCACGCGTCGGACGTGGTGCAGGTCGTCCTCGGCCCGGGGGATGTCGGTGATCAGCGTGCCGAAGCCGAGCTCGACGTAGCGGGCGACTTCGGCGGCGACGCGGTCGTAGCTCCCGACGAGATAGGGACAGAACGTCCCGTAGCTCTTGAAGGGGTGGAGCCAGTACGGGCTGTCGGTCTCGCCGCCTTCGTCTCGTTCCGACAGCGCCTTGTGCCAGTGCGAGTCCGAGACCTTCATCGCCAGCTCGTGCGTCAGGCGGCCGCGTCGATCCTCGGGGAAGCGGGCCCTGGCCTCTGCCCACGCCTCCGCCGGATCGTCACGGGCGATGATCCCGACGCGGAGGCCGTGCGCGAGCCCTGTGCGCCCCAGTTCAGGGTCTTCGTCCTCGGGGGGCTGGGGATAGCGCACGGCTGTCGCGCCGATCTCGCGCGCCGCGTCGAGGCCGGCCGGCGACGAGCCGGAGATCAGGAGGCCCGGACGATGCGTCGCCGGGACTGCGGGCGTCAGGCGCAGGTTCGAGACCGTGTAGAAGCGTCCGTCGAGCGTCACCGGTGCGTCGCTCTCGACGAGTCGGCGCAGGATCGTCGCGTACTCGACGGTACGGGCGTAGCGATCGTCGTGGGCGACGGCGTCGCCGAGTGCCAGGAGATCGTTGCGGAAGCCGCCCGCGAGCAGGTTCAGGTCGACACCGCGCTCGTGGAGGAATGCAACCGTCGCGATCATCTTCGCCGCCGTGTACGGGTGCATGTAGACGGGCTGCACGGCGATCAGCGGGCGGAGCGTCTGCGTCGTCGCGATCACGTGCTGGGCGACGGGCCACGGGTCGGCGATGCCGTTGTCCGTGTACACGAGCATGCCGTGGCAGCCCGCCTCCTCGCTCCACCGTGCGACCTCGGTGACGCGCCGTGCGTAGTCCGGCTGCGACACGTCCTTCGACTGCGGACACGTCGAGTAGAGCGTGATCGAGACTGACGGTTTGGTCACCCAGGATTCCCCCGCTCACACGATACGTGCGCAGTGACCGCGATCAAGTACGGAACCGATCCCCCGGTCGCGCGGCGGCGCTCGCGTCGATCGTCTCCCCGTCGCGACGGAGACGTGACACCCGCAGCAGGCCTTGCCCCGTCGCCACGACGAGGGAGCCGCCCTCCGTATCGACGACCTCGCCGGGAGCGGCGCGCGGAGGGCCTTCCGTGGCCTCGGGTGAGCATCGGAGCATCTCGAACTCGGTACCGTCGACGGTTGTGCGCGGGTGGCCCCACGGTGACGTGAAGGGCAGGTAGTCGCAGGCGCGGACGAACGCTGCGATCCTCGCCGCCGACGATCCCCATGCGATGCGACCGCGGTCGGGCGGGCCGGGACCGCGCTCGAGCCGCTCCCCGACCTGCTCCACCGACGGGATCGCGTCCCGCGCCCCCGCCGCGGCGTCGTCGAGCAGTCGGGCCAGCAACGGGATGCCCTTGCGCACGCATCGAGACGTGAGCGAGAGCCCCGTGTCGTCGGGCTCGATCGGGAAGGCCTCCGCGTATGCGATGTATCCCGTGTCGATCCCGGAGTCCATCCAGTGCACCGTGCAGCCGTAGGCAGTCGCGCCGTCGTAGATCGCCCAGCTCGGGGCATTGAGGCCCGGGTACAGCGGCAAGGGGCCGGGGTGGAGGTTGAAGCTGCCGATGCGCGGCGCTTCGACGACTGCGGGATGCGCGACGTACAGCGAGTGGGCGTTCACGAGCAGGTCGACTCCGGCGAGATGCTCGGCGAATCCGGCATCCGTGACGAGTGCCGCGTCGTAGACTTCTGCACCCGTGCCGCGCGCGGCGCTCTCGATCCCGGAGACCCCGCTCGGCTCCTTCGATCGCTCGGTGAGCACCGCTGCGAGCCGGTGCCCCCGCTCGACGACGAGGCGGATCGCCTTGACTCCAGCCGATTCCTGAGCCGCGACGGCGACTGTCAACCGTTTCACTGCGTCCTCACTACTCTCAGACTATGACGACGCTCGACCGTCTGCCCATCGACAGCGACCAGTGGAGGGCATTCGTCCAGGCGCAAGGACGGGCGACCCCGTTCCACCACCCGGCCTGGGCGATGATGATCGCCGAGTGCTACCGGTTCCCGGCGTTTGCGCTCGTGCTCCGCGAGCAACCCGGGGGAACGATCATCGCGGGCACTCCGGTGCTCGAGGTACAGCGACCCTTCGGAGGCCGTCGCTGGTCGTCGCTCCCGTTCACGGACGTCTGCCGTCCCCTCGTGGAGAGCAGCGACGAGACGCGCTTCCTCGCTGCGCTCGATCGCGCCCGAATCGAAGCGGGAGTCCGGGCCTTCGAGCTCGACGGCCCTCTCGGCGGCTTCGCGGCCGTCGAAGCCGGCCGCCGCGTCGCACACGTGCTCGCCTTGGACACCGACCCCGCCGTCGTCGAGTCACGATATCGCTCGTCGGTTCGCCGCAACGTACGCACAGCCCGCGAAAGCGGCCTCGTCGTCCGTGTCGGCCGCGACGAGCCCGACCTCACCGAGGTCTTCTACCGGCTGCAGGTGTTGACGCGCCGCCGTCTCGGGCTCCCGCCGCAGCCCCGCCGATACTTCTCGTTGCTCTGGAGGAGGATCGTCGAGACCGGCCTCGGCTCGCTCGTGCTCGTCGACGCGAACGGGTCTGCCGTGGCGGGCGCCGTCTTCCTCCAGTGGAACGGCACAGTGATCTACAAGTACGGGGCCTCCGACCCGGACGCGTGGCACCTGCGGCCGAACAACCTCCTCTTCGCCGAGGCCATCGCCGACGCATGCCGCGCACGGCGAGCGTGTCTTCCACTTCGGCCGCACGGACATCGCGGACGAGGGTCTGCGTCGTTTCAAGCTGGCGTGGGGAGCAGTCGAGCAGCCGCTGGAGACGGTCGTCCTCGGAGCGGTCGGCAGCCGGTCAGCCGGGCCGCCACGAGGATGCGCATCGGTGCTTCGCCGCTCGCCCGCCTTCGTCGGTCGGACGGTCGGTGAGGCGTTCTACCGCTACGCGGCGTAGCCTATTCCGTCAGCCGCCGCCCACGTGCGCCTTGCCCGGCTTCCGCTCAGCCACCACTGATCCCGACCTGATCGTCGAAAAGCTGCCCCTCCAGTGCCAGCTCGACCGCCTCACCCTCCGCGCGGTGCTCGGCTCGGTCGCGGTGCCGCGTTGCCGGTCAACCGCGTTCTTTGGGCTGGGTTCCGTAGCCCGTCACACCTGGTGCGTGTTCCGTTCGATACGCGGCGCCTCCGAGTTCTGTCGATCATGTCTCTCGCGAGTCGACAGGCAGCTGCGAGGAGGTTTGAATGGGGCGGAGTTGTGCACGCTCGATCCGGATCGCGTCGAAGGACTCAGGCGTGTCGAGGATCGTGAGCCTTCCCGTTCTCCTCAGGTGCTGGTCGACTTCTCCGAGCGCGCTTCGGAAGATGCTGTACGCCGGTATACCCAGGTATGCCGCCTCCCGCAGCATCGTCCCGCCAGACGAAACGACGAGGTCGACGGCGTTCAGCAAGCGGGACGAACGGAACGCCTTTGTCGAGAACGATCGGATTCACCTTCCAGGAGTACTCATCGAGATACGCCGCTTGGTACTCGTATCGGGGCGTGTAGACGAGGACAACGTCGTCGCGATCCGCAAACCAGGAAAGCAGCTCGCGTGCGAGCGTACCCGACTCGGCGACGTAGTAGTGGGTTTCCTCACCGGGTGGACGGAAGAGCGCACGGGGGATGTCTCGCATCGCGCGCATCGGGCAGGTCGAGGGCGCCGGCCGCCTGGAGGTCGATCCCCGAGAACGAGATCTCCTCCTTCAGGCCCGGGAACGGCATGAGTCGATCCGGGCGGATTCCCTGGCGTGTGAAGGTCGTCGATCGTATGACGTCGGGATAGAGCAAGAACACGCGGGTGTGCCTGGCGACAGTGAGGTCGACGTACTCGTAGTCGCAGAATGTGAACGCAGGGATTCTTCGAGCCCATGCGCTGAGAGAGGCCGATCGCGACGTAGCGAGCAGGAGATCCGGCCGCTCTCGCCGAGGAGCACGCCCAGGTCGACAGAACGCTTGAAGACCCGGGAAGCCTTGCGTATCTTGGATCCTCCTCCGTGTCGCCCGATGACCTGCGCTGATATCCGTCGCTCGCCCAGGAGATCGAGAGTGATGGAGTTGTCCTGGGAGGTGACTATCACGCTGTGCCCCAGCGCCTCGAAGACAGCCTTGAAAGGGGCGAGGTACTGAACCTGGGGCGGGTTCTCGATGTCGATCCAGACGAGCATCACTACCGACCGAGTTGTGAGTCGACCTGCGGTGGCGAGAGGAGCGTGTTGTTGCGTTCGGCAGTATCGATCGCACGCCTTTCCGTGTCGGTCGATCCGGCCAACAGCGCCTCCAAGACTCTCGCTAGACCTGCCACGATCCACATCGTCGACCAGCGCGTGTACTCGATCCTGTTCGTGAAGCCCCCGGTACTTCCGGTAGGCGAAGCCGCCATCCGGCCGTTGGAGAGTCTCAATGGTCCATCGTCGCGATCCTCGCTGCGGTGTGGACATCCCCGAACCGGCAGAGCGTCAACATCGACTGTCCGACAGCCGTAGCGTCGATGGGATACAGGGACGAGTCATAGTAGCGGGGGAGCCAGCCATCTTCGAAGAAGTGTGTGCGGTAGTAGTTCCACCCCTCTTCGAGGTGAGCCGAGAACGTCTCGTCGCCGCTTCGATCGCGGTATTCGACAAGCGCATCGAGAACGTATGCTGTGTGGAAGTTGTCGGCCCACGAACGTGGATCACCGATCGCGTAGGGCCACGAGCCGTCGGCCCTTTGGTGGCGCACGACATACTCGAGCGAGCGTCGAGCCTCGGCGAAGTACTCGTCGATTCCGCGAGCGTGTCCGACCTGTGCCAATAGACGCGAACCCTTGGCGGTCGCGTTCAGAACGCAGCTTGAGTCGAACGGGGAGTATGACCAGCAGAACGACCCGTTCGATCCAGGCGTTCGATTGAGATCACGCCGGATGAATGCGCAGGCGCTGTCGCAGAGTTCGATCGCACCGGGACTCGCCATTATTTCGTGTGCCGCAAATAGACCGTTCGTGACGAAACCGGTCGCCACGACCGTGGGCGTTCCCGCCGGCATGGACGTATCTCTTGACTCCCAGTCGAAGTCGTAACCCCAACAGGCGCCGCTCCAACCCGGTGTCGTGAGTCCGTGTAGACGGTGTACGAGCCTCCCGGCCTCCTGCTCATAGCGTTCGCGTTCTTCGGGGAACGCGCGAGTAAGCGTAGCCCACGCTTGGATTGCGAGGCCGAGGGTCACAGGGTTGAGGCCTCTTTCGATGCCCAGGAACGGTCGAACATTCACCGGGGCTCTTCGGAGCACTTGCTGGGCTATTCGCCGAGCTGCTCGCGACCTCCCGAGCGGGCCGCTCCGAAGGATCGGCGCCTTCAGCGCGTCGTACGGGTCGTAGCCGTGGTAATCCCGTGACAGGACGTAGACCTCTGTCCTCCTGACAGCTTGGCGGAGCGATCGGATCAGGCTCTCGTCTCCGGGAGTCGTCACGACCCTTGGCATTGAACCGGGAGAAATGGCCGATACGTGCTGGAGGCACGTGATGCCGTAGTCATCCCAGTCGGCGCGAGTCGCACAGCTATCAGCCCCGAGTCCGAACTGTGGCACGATGTCCTAGCGAGCTGGTCGTGTGCTCCGCCACGTCCGCGTCAAGCGCGTCCTCGACCGCTCCCCATTCCTCGTGGTACTCGGCCTCGGTGTTCACGGACCAAACGTCGTACTCGGTGCCGTCGATGAGGTTGAGGGTGGCCAGCACTGCGGTCCACATCGAGTGATCCTGGTTGTTGTATCGATGAAGTCCGTTGCGGCCACATGTCCGTAGGTTGGCGAAGCCCGCGAGGTAGTGCCGGACGATCGAGAGGTGGTCGTCGTACGCGGCGTCGTACATCGGATAGCCCTTCTGCACCCGCACTTTGGCTCCCCCGAAGACTCGTGTCGGATCGATCAGCCCGATCTGTGCTAGCTCCTCCGTCGCGAGTTGGATCGAGTCGCTCTCGGACATCTCCCAGATCTCGTCTCCTTCGAAACAGAAGTACTCCACCCCGAGGCACGTCGTGCCGGGCTGCACGAGGCCGTCGCTCCAGGCGCCGTAGTTCTGGACACGCCCCGCTCGGGTGCTGGGATCGTGGAGGTAGATCCAGTTGTCTGGGAACGGCTCAGGCTCGGTGGTCATCAGTGCGACGAGGCAGAACTCCCGGTAGCGCAGCCCCTGCGCGGCAGCCACGACGTGCGGCGGTGGCGCTGGCTCGAGGCTGAGGACGAGGTCCTTCAACGCCAGCGTCGAGATCACACTGTCCACCGACGTCCAGCGCTCGCGGCCCTCCTCGCGCGTCACCACGGAGTGCACAAGACCGTCCCTGTGCCGAAGGGAGACGACGGGCCGCGCCAGGTGGACCGGGATTCCCCCGGCCTCGACACGCCGCGCTGCCTCCTCCCACATCTGCCCGGGGCCGAGGCGTGGGTAGCGGAACTCATCGATCAACGTCGTCACATGGTTGCGTCGCAACCGAAGCACGGTAAGCATGGCCTGGAGGAGGGAGAAGTTCTTGATGCGTTGCGCAGCCCAGAGCGAGCGGATCTCGGAGCCGGGGATCCCCCACACCTTCTCGGTGTACGAGCGGAAGAAGGCGTCATAGAGCCGGCGGCCGAAGCGCTGCGTGACCCACTCCTCGAACGTGTCGGCGTCTCTCGATCGATGGCGTTGGGCCCAGAGATACGAAAAGACGCAGCGGGTGGACTCCCAGAGACCGAGACGCCCGACGACGTCCTTTGCGGTCAGCGGATAGTCGAAGTAGCGTCCGCCGTAGAAGATGCGGGAGAGCCGCGGCCTCGTCACGAGTTCATTGCCGAGCAGTTCCTCCCACATTCGCGCAACGGGCGCGAGCTTGGTGAAGAACCGATGGCCGCCCAGGTCGAAGCGGTAGCCGTCCACCTCGACGGTCTTGGAGATCCCTCCAACCTGCTCGGCCGCCTCGAAGACCGCTCCGCGCTCCCCTCGTTGCGCGAGCACGTATGCGGCGGTGAGGCCGGCTGGGCCGGCGCCGAGCACAGCGGTGCCAATCGAGTCACGGCTACGCGCGGTCGACCTCCGGTCGAGACGACGCGAAGAGCGGTGGCGGGGCGAGACCCTCGCGATCAGTTCCTCGCTGAGCTCTACGGCAGACTCGTCGATCGCCACGGGTCGTGCCGTGGGCGGCGAGTGACCGCTCTACGGCTTCGATCGTGCGCACGACGTCGACCCCGATCTCCGGGGTCGAGCGCAAGGTCTCACCGTCGAGGACGGCTGCGCAGAAGTCCATCAGCTCCAGGGTGAGCGGTTCGGTGCTCTCGATCTTCGGGGAGACGATGTCGCCCGTCCGGTACGAGAGCTGGAACTCGCCGAACGTCGCGGGGTCGGGCAGTGACGCCCCGCTGTCGAAGACGCGCACAGGCTCAGCGCTCGTGTCGTCGTAGACGACCATCTTCTCCGAGCCGACGATCGCCGTCCGGCGCAGCTTGCTGGGGGAGAGCCAGGAGAGCTCGAGATGCGCGATCGTGCCTCCGTCGAAGCGCGCGTTGACGAAGGCCACGTCGGGCGTGTCGGGGAAGACGCAGCCGCGCGACAGTGCGCTCACCGCGATCGGGTATCGACCCGAGCCAGTAGCGCAGGATCGAGAAGTCGTGCGGGCCGAGATCCCAGACCACGCTCACGTCGGGTTGGTGCAGGCCGAGGTTGACTCGGCTCATCGAGATGAAGTAGATGTCGCCGAGCTCGCCGGCGTCGATCAACTCCTTGATCTTGAGCACCGGTGGGCTGTAAAGGAAGGTGTGTCCCGGCATGAGCACGAGATCGTGTGAGCGCGCCCGGGCGGTGAGATCCTGGGCCTCCCATGTCGAAGCGGCGAGAGGTTTCTCCACGAAGACGTGCTTGCCGGCGTCCAACGCGGCCGCCGCGAGTTCGTGGTGGCTCGTGACAGGGGTTGCGATGATCACCGCGTCGACGTCGGCGATACCGATCAGTTCCTCGAACGAAGTGGTGACCGGCGTTCCCGGATGTCGCGCCGCGAACTGCTTGAGGCGATCCTGCCGGATGTCGCACGCCCAGGCCAGCTCGGCCCGCGGACAACCGGTGATGTTCCGGGCGAGATTCGGGCCCCAGTAGCCGAGCCCGACCACGCCGATCCGGAGTCGGCGCCTCGGACGTCATGTGGTCGCTCCCTTCCCGCGGAAGACGACCCCTGGCGTGCGCGCCAGCAACCGCAGGTCGAGTCGGAGCGACCAGTTCCGGGCATACGCAGCGTCGAGGTCGAGCGCTTCTCTGAAGGTTGCGTTCGCGCGGGCCGCCACCTGCCAGAGTCCGGTCATTCCAGCGGGGACGAGGAAGCGATCGAAATGGTGTGCCTCGAACATCTCGGTTTCGTACGGGATGCACGGCCGCGGCCCGACGAGCGACATCTCGCCGCGCAGGACGTTGATCAGCTGCGGCAACTCGTCGAGACTCGTTCGACGGAGCCACGCGCCGGTGCTTCGTCACGTCCTCGGGACGCTCCAGCTTGTAGAGGTTGGAGTTGGTGGGGGAGGCGGTCGTGTCCATGATCTCGCGCACGTACTCGCGGTGTGGCGCCTGATCGGCTTCGGCACGCATCGTGCGGAACTTGAGAACCGTGAACTCGCGCATGCCCTCGCCCAGCCGCGTCTGGCGGAAAAGCGCCGTTCCGTGGGAACTGCGGCGCACGCGCCACGCGATCCACAGAAGCAGCGGGGCAAGGAGTAGAAGGAGTACGGAAGATGCGACGACGTCGACCATCCGCTTCGTGACACGTGCAGTCCGCGACACGCGCACTGGTGGGAGAGCGACGAGCGGTAGACCCTCGATGGTATGGATCCCGACCACCGGCCCGACGGCCTCGAAGAGTCGAGGCACGAGGTCGATGTGGACGTCGAGCCCACGGAGTGCCCGGACGAGATCGAGAAGCTGGTCGTGGTGATCGTTCGAGAATGCGACGACCACGCGCTCGACTCGATTTGCCTCGACGATCTCGACAATGTCGGACGGCGTCCCGAGCAGCGCGACCCCGTCGAGGTCGGCTCGCATGGCCTTCGGGTCGGAGTCGACGAAGCCAACGAGATGGATGCCCAATTCGGGATGCTGCCGGAGCTTACGGCCGACGAGCTGACCGACGTCGCCCGCTCCGATGATCAGCGCGTTCTGGACGTATCCGGGACGTCGCCGCACGAGAGAACGATCGACGACGCGGCCGGCTACGAGCAGGGCGAACGCGGCGACCCAGAAGACGGTGACCTGCGAGAGCTGCGCGTCGCGGCCGGCCAGCCACAGGCCGACGACGCCGAGCCAGGTGCCGACCGTGATCAGATGGAAGAGCGGCAGGAGGTCATCGACGGTGGAGTGCTCGGCGCGTCGCTCGTCGCGGTCGTACAGGCCGTACACCTTCGCACCAAGGACCCAGAGCGGCAGCGTCATGCAGAAGAAGACGAGCTGCACGCCTGGCGTGTTTCCGGCGGAGCCGCCCGCCATGACCGTTGCAAGAACATATGCGGCGAGCAGGGCTACTGCGTCAGAGAGCACGAAGGCTCGTGTGACGAGCTTCGCCCGTCCGTGCCGCGTACGGTGGTCAGCGCGGAGCTCTTGAGGGACGGATAGCAGGGCTCGGGCTCGGGCCCACGGTCAGCTCGCGCGGCGTCCGGTATCGCTCTCACGACCTGTGTCGGCTCCTGCTCCATGCTCCCCCTTTGGCTTCCGAGCGGCGTGCCTTACTCGCTGCGCGGGCCTGCTCGATCCCACTCTACGTGCGTTGACGAGTCCAGGCAACGGATCCGAGACCAGTAGTCCGCCTAGACGTTCGGGGAGCCTCTCGAGACGCGGTTGCACGCTCACGTCGCTTGCCGAGCGGCGTCACGGGTGACAGCGCCAGGGGGGCGTGCCGCGACAGTTCCTGCACCTTCGAGCTCACCGCGGAGACGCTCCCGGCAGCGGTGCAGCGCGACATCGACTGCGCTGACGGACATACCGAGCAGACGGCCGATCTCCCTCGATCCGAGATCGGCGCCGTAGCGGAGCGCGACAAGCTCCCGATCTCGCTCGTCGAGAACGGAGATCGCCTTGGCGACTGCGAGCCTCTGCACCGTCGAGGCCTCCAGGTCCCCGTCGGTCGCGACGTCGTCGACCTCCATCGGAGCCGGTACGTGTTGGCATCGGAAGTGGTCGTCGACGCACGACCTCGCAATCCCGAGCAGCCAGTTGACTGGCGCGCCCTTTGCCGCGTCGTAGCTCGACCGGTACCGCAGTGCCCGCTCGATTGTCGTACTCGTCACGTCTTCTGCGTCCGGCCCGTCCCCGATCCGGTAGGCAACGTACGCGTACACGCGTCGGATCAGAGGTGTCGGATCGGCGAGGGGGTCACGAACAGCCATCGTCAACTCACTGTACTCACACGGGTCGTTGTGTCTCGGTCATCGCTCGGCCGCGGCGCGACGTCGCTCGATCTCGCGGAGCTCCCGGTTCGTGGGGTACAGCGCCCGCGCCCGCGCAAGAGCCCGGGCGCTTTCCCGGCCATCCGTCACGAGTGCCAATTCGGCCCAGGCCCGCCACTCGCCCGGATCCGTCTCGATCGCGCGCCGGAAGCTCGTGGCAGCCTCATTGCGCGCGCCAGCGGTTGCAAGAGCGTCGCCTCGGACGATCCAGGGCCAAGGCGACCACGGCATGAGGGCTCTGGCCCTATCCGCCTGGTCGACTGCACGAGCGTAATCCCGGTCGGTCGTGGCGGTTCGGGCTGTCGCCAGAGCGTTGTTTCCGAGCAGACCACCGAGGGCGGCCACCGTGAGCAAGACCACGATCGCGAGGCCAGCTGCGCGCGCTCGTTGCGGCACGTGCCGGACTGTCTCGTCGCGATCTGCGACGAGTAGCCCACAACCGACGAGGAGCGCGGTGAGCGTCACGCCCGCGAGCTCCCAGTCCCAGTCGACTCCCGCGTGGACGAGAAAAGCCACGTAGCCACCGAGTGCGCCGGGAACAACTCGGGTGTTGCGTGCACCCACACCGGCCCAAAGCGGCACGCTGAGTGCTGCGACAAGGAGGGCCAGGCCGGCGGGACCAAGTTCCGCGAGCGTCTCGATGTAGAGTCCGTGCGCGTCTCGGACCTTGACCGTCGGTTCTTGACGTCGCTGATAAGCGCGCTCGAACGTGCCTGCCCCGCCGCCCAGGACTCGGTGCTCCCCGGAGAAATCGAGAGCTGCCCGCCATACGTCAACGCGCCCGTTCCCGGAGAAACTGAAGAGCCGTTGGTTGAGGTCGCCGGCGACAATCGGTGGCGGCGCTTCGAACGCGGCCCATGTGTCACGGGCGATCGAGACCGGTCCGCCGTAGCGATCGACGATCGCCACTGCTCCGGCGAGCACGGATACGGCGAGCGCGACCGTGAAGACCATGCGGAGTGACCTGGGGACGCGGACGCGCCGTTCGGCGGCGTCGAGCGCCACCGCAGCGAGTGCGGTTACAACGGAGAGCAGCACCGCGAGCGCCGCGAGTCGACTCCCGTCCGATACGGCTTCTGCGAGCGCCGTGTCCTGCCGCGTGAGCGCTTCAGACCGTGAGGCCGAAGAGGACCGCCAGGGCGCTCGGTGTGGCGAGCACGGCGCCCCACACCAGCGTTCGCTGCCTGGCAGACGAGGCGGTGAGCAGTACGGCGAGTCCGACAACGAGTGCGATCCATGCGCCTCGGCTGAACGTGAAATAGAGCGTCAAGGAGAGGGGTACGGCCGCCGCGGCGGCGGCCGCTCGTGCCCAAGAGCGTGCTCCGTCCACGGCTACGCCTAGTGCGAGCAGTAGGCCGATGACGGCGAAGACGCCCAGACCGTTCCAGTAGCCGATCGGAGCCGAGAGCCGGTAGACGGCGATCGGGTCGAACTCCCCCAGCCGGTCCGGGAAAAAGCGGGTACCGAGGCCATACGACGAGACCGCGACGATGCCGCCGAGAAGGACGCCGAGGAGGCGCGGAACGTCAGCCCGACGGGCGAGCGCAAGGAACGCAAGAGCCCCCGTGACGTACACGAGCGCCCGCTCTAGCTCGAGAACGGTCTGCGACGGGACCGTCGACCACGCTATCGACAGCGCGATCCAGAGCGTCAGAAGGACAAGCAAGGCTGCGAACGTCATATCGGCCCACCCTGCCTCGGTTCGCGGGCCGGTGATCAGCCAGACGGCGGTCACGAGAAGGAACCAGGCAGACGCCCATCCCCACGACGCGGGAAAGTAGCCGCCCTGGGATGCCGACAGGGCGATGGCCGGCCCCACGGTGACGCAGCCGACGAGAATCCAGTGCCGGTGGCCCTGGGCGCGGACACTGGTCTGACGCACCGTTGGCTGGGTGGCGCCCGACGAGATCACCGTCTCTCTGCTCCCCTAGCGGGGCGCGGTGCGAGCGACGCGAGGCTGATCCGCTTCGTCTCCATGCCGCTGGCGGTGGCGGCGCGCCCCATAGACCCGACCGTAGCCGTAGCCGTAGCCGCCGGCGAGTTCGACGCCGGTCACGACGAAGCCCAGCTTTCCAGCTGGGCTGGCATCGAGCTCGCGGGAGAGCTCGGCAAGCATCCGGCGGTCGACGGTACCGAGCCTCGTCACGACGAGAATCCCGTCGACCCGTGAGGAGAGTGTCATTGCGTCGCCGACCGCAAGCACCGGCGGCGCGTCGATGAGCACGAGGTCGTGGTCACTGCGTAGCTGCTCGAGGACACGCGCGAGGGTCTGGGTGCCGACGAACTCACCCGGGTTCGCGGGAAGCGGTCCTGCGCCCAGAACGCGCAGTCGTCCCAACGCCCCCCCGCCGTTGCCGCTCGGCGACGCCGAGAGCGGCACGGGGAGCCGTACCGAGACGAGAGCGTCGTCGAGCTCGGCACGGCCCAGTGCTACGTCGGTGATCCCGGGCCGCGCCTCAGCCGAAAAGTAGCTAGCGATCGTCGGTTGGCGGAGGTCGAGATCGACGAGCGCGACGTTTCCTCCCGACCGTGCCACAGCGACGGCGAGGTTCGCGATCGTCGTCGACTTTCCCTCCCTCTCGACTGCGCTCGTGATCATGATCGTCCGCGCACCATGGTCGACGTTCGCGAACTCGAGGTTCGTGCGGAGCCGGCGGACCGCCTCCGCGTAGACGTCCGACGGGGCGTCGATCATCGCGAGTCGCCCCTGGTTCTGCAGCTTCCGGGCAGGTTCGGGTAGGCGTGAGAGCAGGGAGAGCCCGAGGCGCCGCTCGATCTCCTCCTCCGTTCGGACGCGCTTGTCGAGTGCCTCCCAGAGGAAGGCGATGCCCAGCCCGAGAAGCAGACCCAGGAAGGCCCCGAGCAGGGCATTGCGCATGGGTGTGGGTGCGATCTGGGTCGCCCCGGTAGCGGGCTTGACGACGAGGTTTCGCGTTTGCAGCAGCTCCATCGTTCGGAGTTGTTGCGCACTGTTCAGGAGCTCGTCGTAGAGATCCGTGCCGGCCTGGCCGCCGCGGCGAAGCTCCGTCAGTCGCTGCTGGATGTCCTGTCGCGCCGTGGCAAGCTGGCCGGTGTCGAGATCGGCCTTGTACGTCGTAAACGCTTCCGCATAAGCGTTGGCCAGCGCGGTTGCGACGCGCGGATCGCCGTCTTCGACCGTGAAGCGCAGCAAGTCGGCGTTGCTCTTTGGCCGAACGTCCGAGCTGGCGAGGAGTTCGCCTGCTGACCGATCGACGCGCGCCGTCGCAACTGCGCGCTCTGCGACTTCCGGAGCGCGCGCGAGGCCGGCCTGCGTCTCGGCGTACCGGTCGGAAGCCGTGTAGACGTCGGGGCTCGTCACGCCGGTGATCGCGTTCGAGATGTTCTGGCGGCTCAGCAGGACGTCCGCCCCGGCTTGGTGCACTGCATCCTGCCGTACCGACATGAAGTAGGCGACGACGGCGACGATCAGCGTCGTCTGGACGATCACCCATTTGCGCCGGTTGAGAATCGCGAGGTAGTCGGCGAGCCCGGGTTGGCGGTGAGGCTCGGGAGGAGTCATTCGGCTCTCAGTGTGGTGGTATTTGTCCCGATACGACACCCCCGCATGATCTGATGGGTGGCGTGCCGCGTCGTCTGACTGCGTCGAGGTCACGCAAGCGTACCCAACCGGCGTCGACACAGCTGTAAGGAATCGAGGGCGTGAGCGGTATTGATAGGTGAGGAAGGACATCGATCACGGTCGCCACGGGTGGCCGGAGAGGAGTTGGGCCGTCGTGCGGAAGTTCTGGAAGAGAGAGATCGATCTCGTCGATGAGATGTTGCGCTCCGCGCGGCCGGAGGCCCCGGAGGAGCTCGTCGACGAGCTCGGCGGTCGTGTCTCGGCCACCGTGCGCGCGGATCCGCGTCGATGGTCGCGGACAGCGTTTGCGACCGCGTTCGCGGTATTCATGCTCGGCTCTTTCGCCTCGTTCGGTGGGATGGGCTATGCCTCCGAGAGCGCAGTGACCGCCGGGCACACCGTGAAGCGGGCGTTGTCGCCGGCGAAGTCCGTCGCGCAGCAGAACGAGGACGAGGAGTGCGACGGAGAGTCGGCCGCAGAGAATCAGTACTGCGAGGAGGAGGTCGAGGAGTCCTTCAGCAGTCAGCCCAGTAACCCGACGACAACGGTGGTCAAGGTGGCCGGAGCGACGGGCGCCGCCCCCGCGGCAACGACCGACACCCTTCCGTTCACGGGTTACGGCCTCGGAGCGACCGCTGCGATCGGTTCACTCCTGCTGGCGTTTGGCATGTTCCTTCGCCGGCGCGAGTCGCGCGACTAGCGATCGCGCACTCCCGAGTGCCGAGCCAGCGGCCCGTGAAGCGGGCCGCTCGCTCATGTTGGATCGCCGGCATCAGAGAACCCGGAGAGCATCAGAGCACCCGGAGAGAAGGTGGACGGGTGCGGCCGCGGCACGCTTGCCAGCGGCTCCGTCCCAGAGCGGGATAGCCGGAGGACAGCGGGTCGTTCGCCCACCAGCCCGGGCACGTCGGCGATCCGCTCGGGGCGGGCGCCGAGGATCGTGTTCGTCCCGTGCGCGACCGTCACCGGGCGTTCGGTTCGAGTCCCTCAGAGTGAAGCACGGTGTGCCGAGCGCCGACGTCTCCTCCTGCACGCCGCCCGAGTCGGTCATTACCGATCGTGCTTGCGCCTCCAGCCCGAGAGAACCGAAGGTATCCGATCGGGTCGCAAGCCTGACCCAGCGCGGTCCCAGTCATGCCGGATGGTCCTCGAGACGCTCCCGAGTTCGCGGGTGCGCCGGAAACACGATCGGCTGCGTCGTCGAGTAGCTCTTCGAGTGCGTCGATCGTGGCGCCAAGAAGGCTCGAATCGTCTTCCACAGGCCGGTCGATGCAGTGTCACGAGAACGTACTCATCGGGTTCAACGCCGTGCGACCGCCATGGCTCGGTTTCGAGGGCTCGACGCAGATGCGCCAGTAGCGAGTCGATCATGGTGTTGCCGACGAGGTCGACGCGATCTCGGCGATCCCTTCGTCGCTCAGGTTCTCGATCGCCGACTCCGAGTGTACGAGTAGCAGTGTCGAGAGGTGGTCGGTCAGTCGCCGGTTGTGCTCCTCCGGCATCCGATCGTCGAAGCTGCGAAGACCCGCCTCGATGTGCGCATCAGGGACGTCCAGCTTCACCGCCGCGAGTGCCCCCGCGAGCGTCGAGTTGACGTCGCCCGCTACGACCATGAGATCCGGTTGCTGCTCCATCAGCACGCTCTCGATCCCTTCGAGCGCTCGCGCCGTCTGCGCACCATGAAGGCCCGATCCGACACCGAGGAAGACATTGGGCTCCGGCAGGTCGAGTTCGCTAAAGAAGACCCGCGACATCGAGTCGTCGTAGTGCTGTCCCGTGTGAATGAGGACAAGCTCCGTGTCGAGGGCATGCTCCTCGAGCGCCCGGTAGACGGGTGCCGTCTTCATGAAGTTGGGGCGTGCGCCGACGACCAGACAGATTCTCTTCACGAACCTCATTCTGCTCACAACTGACGATGACGCGACCAGAAGCTTCGCGCCTTTGGATCGCGGCGCTGTTGCGAGTACTGTGTGCGCCGCATGGTGCGCGACTATCCTCGTCGAGGAATGTCGCGCACGCGAGCCTCGGCGAGGAATGTCGCGCACGCGAGCCCGCTATGAGCATCTCTGCAACAGAGTTGATCCGTCATATGCGACCGCTCGGCGGACGTGTCGTCGCGCGCGAGATCCTCGATCGCGTGCATTCCGACAAGGACGAGTTCGAGCTTGTCTGCGAGCTCGAACGACGTCCTCCCGTCCCGGTGGCCGCTGTTCGCGTCGAGATGCGGCCGTGTGAATCGACCGCATTTCGCGGCTTCGACGAGGAGCTCTCCCGTCTCAAGGGGATCTCCTACGGACAGGCGCTGCGTCGGGCGCATGCATGTCGCGCCGGCGTGCCGGGGCTCCATGTCGGTGCCGACGAGAGCGGCGACCCGATCTACGCCCAGTGGCTCCTCTCTTCGGACGATCGTGATGCTCTGGCATCCCATTCGCGCGGTCCCTGGCGACTGCTCGCCGACAATGAGGCGGCGGTCGAGTTCGCGTACACCTTTGCGGCATACCGGGGACGGGGAGTGATGGCCGCCGGCATGGGGCAGCTGCTCGATCAGGCCGAGACCTCGGGGAAGGGCCGGGTCTTCACGTACGTCCGCCCCGACAACATCGCCTCTCTCCGGGGGTGCGCGAAAATCGGGTTCGTTCCCAGCGGAATCGCCGTTACTTCGTACCGCGGCGGGCGGATGCGGCTCGAGCGGCGCACGGTGACCGACGCCGAGCACGCCCTGTGGGACGCCGCGACGGCGCCCCGTTCGAGTTGAGCTACTGCGGCCGAGGCTTCGCCGACACGGGCTTCGCCCACACGATGTAGCGCTGCGTTGCGAAGAAACGCGGGTGGCACGCTTGTAGCGCAACCTGCTCGCGGCCCTTCGATTCGAGCACGGACAGGTCCTGGTCGTCGACGATGCTGTGGCCCGTGACCGCGTACGTGAACGTGCCGTACGGCATCTCGAGCGTGAAGCGGTCGCCGGGTCGCATCTCGTCGATCTTGGCGAAGGGCGCGCCGTACGTCGTGCGGTGGCCGGCGATGTACACGAGCTCGCCCTTGGCCGGGCATGTAGGTGCCGAGGTAGCGTCCGGGGCCCTTCTTCAACGTGTCCGTCTCGGTGCCGTTGACGAACACCATGTTCACGCCGAGGCGCGGGATGACGATCCGGCCGATGGCACCGCCGGTGGGGGCCGTCTTCCGAAACGCGGTCGCTTGCTTCCGGAGCGCAACAGCAGGATCGGGCGCGCTCGTCGACGGGGCCTTGCCCGACCCGGACGGGACGGCGGCAGGTGGCGGAGGCAGCTTCTCGAGCAGCGCGCTGTACTCCGACTCGAGCTTGCGCTGCTCCCAGCGGGTGTAGAGCGACGTGAACGGGTCGTTCCACTGCCAGACGACGAACGTCCACGCGAGGAACCCGATGCCTCCGACGATGAGCAGCGTGCCGAGGCGTCGCATCCATCTCGACCGAGCCGAAGGACGCGCGACGACCGTGGCCCGCTCGGCGGTCTCCATCCACTCAGGGTAGACACAGGACGCATCTCGGTCGAGTGGCGGTTTCGACGACCGAGAAGGAATGCCAAGTCCCGCGGCCCTCCGGGCGCGGGACTCACCTCTGGTACTCGACGGAGCGGGAGGGATTCGAACCCCCGGGCCCGCGGAAAGCGGGCCGGCTGCTTTCAAGGCAGCTGCATTCAGCCAGACTCTGCCACCGCTCCGAGCTTGTCCGTGTCCTTGGGGCGAGCTTGTGCACCGTGGGCTCGCAAGGGGATCGACACGTCGTAGCCCATGGCGGTGAAAATAGCTACCGCGGGCGATGTAGCCCGTTCGCTGCGTCGCGCGCATCTGAGTACCGCGCAGCGTTGTGGGAAACGGTCACTGTCGGCGGTATCCTCAAAGCGTGTCGGAGGTTCTTCCATCGAGCCCGCGATCCACTCCAACTGAGCCGGTCGAGCTGGACGAGGTGCTCCGCCAAGTGAATCGCATTCGGGTCACGCACGGTGCGGACCCGATCTACGAACTGCCGACGGCCGCGCCGGCAATGACGCCCGGCTCGACGTGTGTGCTCCAGGAGGCGTTCGCCGACATCGGTGTGGCGACCGTGGACTACTACGAGTTGCGGGGCCGCGGGCTCCGGATCGAACATGGGCTCTCGTGGTTCATCCGCCGGTTCGACGACGGCACGTACCCGGAGCTCGTCAGACCGCGGTAGGTTCCCTCACCGTGTCTGACTTCAGTCAGACACGGCTGTTGACATCGGATCCGTACAGCGGTGTCCGACCGAAGTCGGACACCGGGCGTCGCTTCGGTCGGTACAGCGGTGTCCGACTGAAGTCGGACACCGGGCGCCGGGGCAAGGAGGCTTGCTACGCGGAGACGGAAGCCGGGGCGCCGTAGGCGAGGAGTGCCTCCGGAACCTCACCCTGGAAGTTCTCGAGGATCGCGAGCAGCGCGCGGTCGGTGACCATCGTCCCGTTCAGGGTGTGCGGCGTCTCGAGCCCGCTGTCGACGCGAGCGCGGATGCCGAGGCGGCGGGCCTGGTAGTCGGTCGTGTTCGAGCAGGACGTGACCTCGCGGTAGCGCTCCTGGAACGGGAACCACGCCTCGATGTCGTACTTCTTCGCTGCAGGTGCGCCGAGGTCGCCGGCTGCGACGTTGACGACCCGGTAGGGCAGCCCGAGCGCCGCCAGGAACTCTTCCTCGAGCGCGAGCAGTCGATCGTGCTCGTCCCATGACGCGGCCGGGTCGGTGAAGACGAACATCTCCACCTTGTTGAACTGGTGCACGCGGAACATGCCGCGCGTGTCCCTGCCAGCCGCGCCGGACTCGCGGCGGAAGCACGTGGAGAAGCCCGTGTAGCGGAGCGGAAGCGTTCCGGGCTCGAGGATCTCGCCCATGTGCAGCGCGGCGAGCGACACCTCGGAGGTGCCCGTGAGGTACAGCCCGTCGGCCTCGAGCGCGTAGATGTTCGATCGCTCGGTCGGGAAGAACCCGGTGCCGTACATCGCCTCCTCACGCACGAGCACCGGCGGGATCACGGGCGTGAAGCCGTTGCGCGCGAGATGGTCGAGCGCCATGCGGTAGAGGGCCATCGCCACGAGCGCGGCGTCACCCGTGATGTACCCGAAGCGCGAGCCGGAGACGCGCGCCGCCCGCTCCATCTCGAAGCGTCCGATCTCGATGTGCTCCCGCGGGTCGGCGAGTGACGGCGGCTCGCCGACGCGTCGCAGCTCGACCGCATCTTCTTCTGCCATCCCGTCGGGCGCGCTCGCGTGCGGTGGGTTCGGGACGTCTCCCAACGCTGCGTCGCGCTCCGCTTCGGCCGCGGCCAGCTCCTCTTCCGCCGCCCGGAGCTCGTCCTTGACGAGCTGGAGCTCCTCGAGCTGCTCGGGCGTGGGCTTCCCCTTGAGCTTCGTTCGGCCGCGCAGCTCGTCGACCCGGGGCACGAGCGAGCGCCAGCGCTCGTCGGCTGCCAGGAGCCGGTCGAACGCTTCACCGGCGCCCTTTCGTTCGAGTGCCGAGCGCCAGGCGTCGGGTTCGTGGCGCGCCGCCTTGAGGTCGATCATGCGATGGAGTCTAGGTACGCGTCCATCACTGCGGCCACGCCCTCGCGCTCGGGGCCGTGGCACGTCGAGTCTGCCTCGGCGAGGAGTGCGGGATGCGATCCGTCCACGGCGACGCCGTAGCCAGCCGTGCGGAGCAGGTCGAGATCGTTCTCGCCGTCGCCGAAGGCGACGACACGCGCCGGATCGAGGCCGAGGAGCCCGGTCACGAAGGCGAGGCCCGTTCCCTTGGAGACGTCGGGATGACCCAGCTCGAGGAAGTGGGGGAGGGAGGTCGTCACGAACAGCCGGCCGCCGAAGCTCTCCTCGAGCCGTGTCCGCAGCGCGGGCACGAGCGCCGGGTCGAGAACCGCGACCAGCTTCGTCGGCGGCCGATCGAGCCACGCAACGAGGTCGCCGACGGCCGTCACCGGCAGCCCCTGGAACTCGGCATAGCGTCGCGAGTGCTCGGTGGGAACCTTGACGTAGAGCTCGTCGTCGACATAGACGTTGGGCGAATGCCCAGCGGTCTCGAGCTCCGCGACCGCCTCACGGGCGAGCTCGAGGGGGATCGGCTCGTGAAGGAGGAACGCCCCCTCGACCGGATCGGCGACGACGGCGCCCTGGTAGCAGATCACGGGCTCTTCGATCCCTGCTTCGCGCACGTAGGGGAGCGCCGACCGAAACATGCGACCTGTGGCTATCGAGGACGGGAACGCCGGCGGCGCGTGATCGAGCGATCGCAGCGAGCGTTCGCGGCCCGAGCGTGGCGTCCGTGCCGATCAGCGTGCGGTCGAGGTCGACGGCGAAGGCCGCGACGTCGCGGGGGAAGCCGGGCGGGAGGATCAGCCGGTCGCAGTCGGCGATGTACTGCGACACGTCGGCGATCTCCTGATCGGAGAGGTTGCCGCCGAACGCGGGCATCCCGCCTTGGCCGTCGGTGATGATCGTCGCTGCGCGATCGAACGACGGTTGCGCGTCGTCGAGCACCGGGCCAACGGTGCCGGTCGTACCTGCGTCCGCGAGCGTGTGGCAGCCGCCGCAGCCGGAGGCTCCGGCGAAGACGGTCCTTGCCTGCGGCGGCGTCGCCCTCGAGCTCGCACGCCGCCACGGCACACTCGCCCTTCGCCGCCCGTGGTCGGGATCTCTCCGACGACCGTCTCGGGCGTTGCCGTGACCTCTCCCTCGCTGCAGCCAGTCGCGACCAGCGCGACGGCGGCGAGGAGAACGAGGAGCCCGAGCACGGAGCGGCGCATCGCGCGCAGTCTAAACAGACCGGTGGCCGTAGCGGGCGAGGAGCCGTTCCAGCGGTACAGCACGACCGTGATCGCGGCGCCGACGGCGAGGACGTCGGTTGGCGTGTCGTTGACGAGCAGCGACACGACGATGCCGACCAGCGCCGCGTCGACCAGGGAAACCCTCGGCCGTCGCGTCGCCACCCAGCCGAGAACTGCGAGCGAGGAAGCTGCTGCGAGCGCGGGCCCGGGGCCACCGAGGACGCGTCTCGCGCCGATCTCGAGCCGGTCACCCAGGTCGCCGCCGAGCGCACCGGGCCCGTCGCCGAGCGCGTCGATGACATGGCTCGACCCGCCGAGCATCGCGTCGGCGCCGACGAGAAGCGCGCCGCACGCCAGAGCGGCGCCGCCGACAAGCGCTGCGCGGCGGGACGTGACGCCGTTCCCTCCGAGTCGGAGAGCCAGCACGGCGTAGGCGGCGAGCAGCACGAGCAGACCGCCTCCGTCCGCGCCGAGCCCGCTCGCTCCTGCAGCGACGACTGCGAGCACGCCGACGGCGACTCCCGCCCGCCCGAGGAGTGCGGCGCCGAGCAGCGCAGGGAGCAGCAGCATCGTCGCCAGGAGGTTCGAGAGTCCGTAGAAGCGCCCCGCCTGGGACGGTCCGAACGGGGAGAGCGCGATCGCGGCGGGATCGAGCCAGAGCACGGCTGCATATGCGGCGACGATCGCCGCGGAGGCGAGACCGAGCGGCAGGGCAACCGCTGCGACGGCTACCGCTGCAACCACCCACCACCCCGCGAGCCACAGGTTGGCTGCGAGCGCCAGCAGGAGCACGCGCGGTGCATGCCGTGGCGCGACGAGCGCCGCGACGTACGCGAGCACCACGACGAGCGCCGTGAGCGGGAGGCGTATCCGGTCGTTGCGATCGATGCGCTCCTCGAGAGTCGCCAGCGTGGCGAGCGGATCGTCGTCGGGCGCGACCTCGAGGCGGCCACGTGCGACGTCGGCGAGCGAGACGAGCCCCGGGATGCGCGTCGAGTCGCGATGTCAGGAGACCACCGCCGGCTCCCCGCATCGTGATCGGGTAGCGGCGGTCGTTGTCGCTGGTGCCGGCGGGCGGCAGGACGACGACGACGCGCGACTCTCCAGGCCGGTGCTCGCCGAGGCGGATGAGCGGCCTGGTCGACGGTGTGCCGCCGGCCAGCGAGCTGCGCACCTCGCCGGTGAGCAGCGTGTTGAGCGCGCTCTCGCGCGTGACGGTAGGCCCGGCGCCCGGGACGGCGAGCCCGATCGCTGCGCTGCCGGCATGCTCTTCGAGCGAGAGGTCGTCGACCACGTCGACACCGCCATGGGCTGCGCTCGCGAGCATGGCGGTCGTCACGACGGCGGCGAGTACGAGTCGGCGCACCGCTCGATTCTGCGCTTCGTGGCCTGTCCGTGTCGCGAGACTGGACCGATGGGACGTGTCCGTCGGGGACGGTACGGTGCGATCCCGTGCGTCTCGTCGTTGCCCGCTGCGAGGTCGTCTACACCGGTCGCCTGACGGCGGTCCTGCCGGAGTCGACACGCCTGCTCCTACTCAAGGCGGACGGCTCCGTGCTCGTCCACGCGGATGCTGGCGGCTACAAGCCACTCAACTGGATGACGCCGCCGACGGTCGTCGAGGAGGAGGCGGGGCTGATCGTCGTGCGCAAGCGGCAGGGGAAGTCGGAGGATCGGCTGGAGATCCGACTGCTCGAGGTGTTGAGCGACGTGACGCACGACATGGGGGAGGCGGCGCCGCTCGAGAAGGACGGGGTCGAGCGCGACCTGCAGGAGGCACTCGCGGCGACGCCCGACGCGATCGAGGACGGCCTGCGCCTGGTTCGACGCGAATGGCCGACCGATGTCGGACCGGTGGATCTCATGTGCCGCGACGGCGATGACGAGTGGGTCGCCGTCGAGGTGAAGCGCGTCGGCACGATCGACGCGATCGAGCAGCTCACGCGGTACCTGGAGCGGATCCGGCTCGACCCGGCTCGCGCCGGCTGCCGAGGGATTCTTGCGGCCGAGCGCCTGAAGCCCCAGGCGATGACGTTGGCGGAGGCCCGGGGGATCTCCTGCGCGGAGGTCGATCTCGCGGTGTTGCGCGGCGAGCGCGAGCCCGACCTGACACTGTTCGGCTGACGGGCACTCAGCCCAGCGGGAAGACCGTGAGTCGCTCCCAGCCGCCATGCGGCTGCTCGCCCATGAGCCACACGGCCGACGCGCGTGCCGCGATCGGCAGTGCGGTTGCGACCTCGGACGCGGCGCGGTCGAGCAACTCGGTGTCCTGGCAGGTGAGTACGGTGACGTGCGGGACGATGCGGACGTGAACGCCGCCGTACGGCTCGACACCGGGAAAGCGCCGGTCGATGTCTCTGGTCAGGTCGGCGAAGCCCGTCGCCGGCTCGGGGGCGAGATAGACGGTCGACGGGAAGCGGCCCACGCGGGCGAGCGTGAACGCGAACGCGGGGACGGTCGCCGCGGCTTCTCCGATGCGCCGCAGCGCGTCGCCGTCGAGCTGCTGCAGGCGCAGGAACGGGAACAGCACCGAGACGTGCGCCGGGATGCCTCGCGCCTTCGGTGGATCCCACTCGGGCCACCACCCTGCCGTCGCGGGCTCCGCCTCGGGGACCGGCACGAGCAGCGTCGTCCGGCTCACGGCACGACGACTGCTTTCAAGTAGTCGGCGGGCGGGTCGTCGAAGAGCGCCGCGACGTCCTCGAGCCCGACGCGATGCGTGACGAGACGCTCGAAGGGGAACGCGTCGCTGGCGAGGAAGGCGAGCGCGGCGCGTACGTCGCGCGGCGTGTGATGGAACGAACCGCGGAGCGTGACCTCCTCGTAGTGGATCCTGTACGGGTCGAGGTCGACCCGGGCGTCGCGCGGAAGCCCGCCGAACGCGAGCACCGTTCCTCCGGGCCGGACGAGATCGAGCGCGGTGGCCCACGCCTCGGGGCTGCCGGCCGCCTCGATCACGACGTCGGCCCCTTCGGGCGTCGTCGGGTACTCGCGCCGAAGGCCTGGGCGAGCTCGCGGCGCTCGGGTCGCTGCCACCCGCGGCGACCGGCGTGCCGCCGGCGTCGCGGACGCACGCGCACAGCATCAGCCCGATCGGCCCGAGACCGACGATCGCCACGGTGTCCCCCGGCTGCACGTCGGCCGTCGCGACGCCGTGCAGGCAGCACGCGAGCGGCTCCACCATCGCCGCGATCTCCGGGTCGAGCCCTGGGGGGACGGGGAGGAGGTTGACGCGTGCGATCCGCGCGGGGACGAGCAGGAACTCGGCGTAGGCGCCGTTGAGAAGCGGCAGCAGCGACTCGCACAGCGTCTCCTGTCCGCGGCCGCACGGCGGGCACTCGCCGCAGGGGGCCGAGTTGGCGGCGACGACCCTGCGCCCGGTCGTCGTGTCGACGCCGCAGAACTCGTGCCCGAACGGGCTCGGCGGCGGTCCGAGCAGGACGGGGTGGCCGCGCCGGTAGGCCTTGAGATCGGTGCCGTCGGTGAGCGCGACGTCGATCTGGACGAGGACGTCGCCCTCGTCGTGCCGCTCCGGGCGTGCCACGTCCTCCACACGGACGTCACCCGGCCCGTGGAAGATCAGCGCGCGCATCTTCCGGTGCCTGCTGTGGATGAACCGGCACACATCCGACCCAAAGGCCACTTGACGGCCACTCGGTGTCTGACACCGGGCGGCTCACCGCATCCATCGTGCGCGCGAGTCGACACACATTCGGCGCAGAGGACACTTGACAGCCACTCGGTGTCTGACACCGAGCGTGCATGTGCGGAGCACGAGCTCATGGTGTGAAGACCACCTTCAGAGCGTCGCGGCGGCGGAAGAGGTCGAGGCCCTCGGCGAAGCGCTCGAGGGGGAGCACCGTCGGCTCGGGGACAGGGAGCACGCGGAGGAGCTCGATCGCCTCGATCATCAAGGCGGGCGTTGCAGAGCGAGAGCCGATCACCATCAGCTCGCGCCGGTAGACATCCGCCGCCGGGATCACGCCGGCATCGGCGAACACGAGCGTCGTCCCGCCCGGTCGGAGCGCTTCGAGGGCCGTATCGATCCCCCCGCGACCGCACAGCACCGCCGCGTCCACCGGCTCTCTGGGCGCGGCCACGTGACGACGGGGATCGACGTCGACGGCGAACACCTCGTCCCCCCGATGCCGCAGCACGGCCGCGAACAGGTGCCCGATGAAGCCATGCCCGACGACGAGCACCCGTCCCCGCGGCACGTGTTGCGCGCCGCGGAGGACACACGCGAGCGGCTCAGCCATCGAGCCGACGCCGATGGGCATCCCGGCTGGCAACTCGACCCAGGCCTGCGCCCGCACACGCTCCGCGAACCCGCCCGGGACGATCGTCGCCGAGGCGAACGCGTCACACAGCGATTCGTGCCCGTCGCGACACCATTGGCACTCGCCGCACGGGGAATGATGGACGAGTGCAACGCTGCGCCCGTCCTCGACAAGGGCGACGACCTCGTGGCCGAGTACCGCACCGGCTCGGCGAGGATCGCCCATCTTCTCGACGTCCGACCCGCATAGACCGCAGGCGAGAACCCGAACGAGCGCTCCCTCACCGTCCGGCTCGGCCACGTCTGCGAGCTCCGGCTCCCCCTCCGGCCCTAGGACGACGGCACGCACCCGTCTATCCTAGGGCTGTCGACGAGGAGGTCGAGATGGCAGTGAAGCTGCACCGATGCTCGTTCACCTTCTACAAGGGCAAGAGCCACGGGTGCTGGCAGGTCGAGAAGGCGCTGCAGGACGCCGGCATCGACTACGAGCGCGTCACGCGCCTGGGGCTGCCCCGCAGCAAGCGCACCGACATCATCGCAGGCACCGGGCAGTCGATGATGCCCGCCATCGAGCTCGAGGACGGCACCTGGTATCGCGCCGAGTCGGCCGAGATGGTCGAGCACATCGCAGCGGGGAAACTGCTCGCGGCTGGCGAGCCGTAGGCGCCGCTACACTTCGCCTCCCGCGGGGCTATAGCTCAGTTGGGAGAGCGCCTGGATCGCACCCAGGAGGTCGCCGGTTCGAGCCCGGCTAGCTCCATGGCACGAAAGCCCTGCATATGCGGGGCTTTCGTTTTCTCGGGTGTCAATGAGTCGTTCAGTCCTAGGCTGCGGTTGGAGCGCGGTGGCGACGCTTCCGGGGCTCGTTCTCGCGCCGGTGGGGTGAAAGTGGGGAAGAGTGGGGTAGAAGTGGGGTGATGTCCGCATTTTTACTTGGATTTGCGGCTGTTTCTCGTTGTCAGAAGTGGTATCATTGGGGTCGGAAACGGAATGGCCGGGCGCTGCGTGAACAGCCCCGGCCCGGCACAGGAGGTTGAGGCTCCCATGCACCGCGACTCTACTCAGCGCACCGGCACGATCCTTCTCGACCCCCCTCGCCGGCCACCGGCGCGACCACCTGCGGGGAGGCAGATCCCGGGGTGGCGGCTTCGTCTCGAGGCAGCTGGCGCGAACGGCGGGGGTGGTGGCGCGACAGGTCTCGATGTGGGGGAGGCTGGTCGGCGGTACCTCGCGAACCGGGAGCGGGTCGGCCTGAAGCGGACGACATTGCTCGACTACGAGAGCTTCCTGCGCGTGCACCTCGTCCCGTTCTTCGGGGGTCGCTCGCTCGACGAGATCACTGTGGATGACGTCGAAGCGTTCATGGAGGCGAAGCAGGCCGAGACCGCGACCTTCGGCACCGGGCCCGAGCGGCGTCTCAGGCGCTCGCGCTCGTCGGCCGATAGCACCCGTATCCGTCCTCCGCCGCTCAGCAACCTCCTGGTGGGGGCCGCTGCCGCCACGGTCATCACCCTGCTCGCGTTCTCGGGCGGCGGATACCTCGTCGCAGGCCACGGCCTGCTCCTGCTCGCGTTCGCCGTCGTCGTGCTCGTCGTCGCGCTCGTGGAGGACGAGGTGCGACTCGACCGACGCGCGGTGGCTCTCGTCGCTGGCCTCTGTGGCTGGGCGACGCGGAGGGCATCGGCGCGAACGGCGAGGAGCCTTCCTTCTCCGCGACCGGGTGTTACTCGCCGACACTGTCGAAGATGGGGCGTGGCGGCGGTTTCCTACGGACGCGGAGTCCCCGGTCGATCAGTTAAGGGTTCGAAGGCGGGGCCCGCTCGACAGAGGAGGCGCGGATGGCGATCGCGAAGGAGCACTTCCCGGGACTGCAGGGCAAGACGTTCCTCGACGCCGCCTGCGTCGGGCTCGCCCCGGTCGAAGCGAAGCTCGCAATCGAGCAGTTCCTCGAACAGGCAGTGATGTGCGACGCGAGGGACGCATCGACCCACCACATCGCACTCGACCAGGCACGCGCCCTCGCCGTGCGCGAGGGGGCTCGACTGCTCGACGCCGACTCCGACGAGATCGCGCTCGTCGAGAGCACGACCCACGGCCTCAACGTGATCGCGTCGGCGATCCCGTTCGAGCCCGACGACAACGTCGTGCTCTGCGACCTCGAGTTCCTCCAGGTCGCGATCCCCTGGCTGAAGCTCGCACAGCGTGGCGCGATCCGCGACGTGCGCACCGTCCGCAATCGCGACGGCGCAGTCCCCGTCGACGCGTTCGCCGAGCACGTCGACGACCGAACACGAGCGGTCGTCGTCAGCTCCGTGCAGTGGACGAACGGGTACGCCGTCGACCTCCACGGGCTCGCGGCACTCTGCCGCGCCCACGACGCACTCCTGATCGTCGACGCGATCCAGCAACTCGGCGCGACGCGCCTCAGCGTCGCGGACGTTCCCGCCGACGTCGTCGTCGCAGGGGGCCACAAGTGGCTCAACGCGCCGTTCGGGTGCGGGCTGCTCTACGTCCGTCGCTCGATCCTCCCGCAGTTGCGCATGCCATCGTGGGGATACCTCGGCCTCGAGTCGCCCGAGGGAGGCTGGGGCCGCTACTTCGCGACCCCGGAGAGCACCCCCGTCCGCATCTACGACTTCCCGATCACCGCGAAGAGCCTCGAGATCAACGGCACCGCCAACTACCCGGGCGCCGTCGGTCTCGGCGCCTCGCTGGAGCTGATCAACACGATCGGGATCACGGCGATCGAAGAGCACGTGCTCGCCCTCGCCGAGCGACTGCAAGAAGAGCTCACGTGCCTCGGCGTCCGCGTCGTCACGAGGCCGGAGCCGGACGCACGCTCGGGGATCACCACGTTCGAGGTGTCCGACCTCCCCGCGGAGAACGAGGCGTTCCTGGACGCGCTGCTCGACGAGCACATCTACGTCGCGCTGCGCTACACGTCCCACGTCGGCGGGATCCGTGTCTCCACCCACCTGTACAACGACGACGACGATGTCGACCGACTGCTGCACGCCGTCGCTCGCCTCCGAGCGAGGTCGGCGAGACGGCACGACACCGCGCCGGTCGGCTCGTGATCGCCACTCTACGGATTCGACTGCCCGATCGGCACCCCGAGATCACTCCAGTGCGGTGAGACTCGGAACCCCTCGAACTGCAGGCGCGTGAAAGCGATCGGCGTTCTCGGCATCGGCCGAGACATGGGCGCCACAAGAGTTGCACGAGTCGAAGCCCACCGAAGCTGCCGGACGATTCGGAATGCCCCTGGTGCGATGGCTGTGATGGGCGGGGCGCGAGTCGGAGGTGTATGCCCGACCCTCGGAGTCGGGCGAGTGAGGGCTCGCGCTCGTGCTCGGTGGCGGCCTCGACCCATAGGTGGTGAGCTCCTGCTCGAGGCATCGACGCACGACGCCCGTCCCGGAGTAGCGGGCCGACGAAGAGGCCGACCGCCCGTCGTGGCTACGGGCGCCCACGACGTGTTCGTGGCGAACGGCGGCGATGCGGCCGCTGCTCGTCTCGATCGCGATTCTCACTCCTTGTCCAAGCCGGCTGCAGACCGCCCGATGCTGCGGTGCACCGGGCTCGTCTCCAGCCGACACGGCGCGCGCCGCTACTCGGCGGGAGACCCGGGCCGGTATCCGGCTCCCGCACCGGCCGGATTCGGCCGAAATCGGCGTTGTCGGACACTCAGGCGCACCTGCACCCACCGCACCTACCGCTCCCACGGGGCCGGCCCGGTACGCGGTTCCGCCTGACCGCGCGCATGCCCCGTTGTGGAAACGAGATCGTAACGGGTCGTCCCGGATCCTCCGTCGTCCGGTAGCACGCCTTACGAATGGGCGAGTACCGTTCACGGCATGCCCGAGGGCGCGGGGAACGAGATGAGCGCGATGGAGGACGAGCGGCGCCCGGTCACGGTGCTCTTCGCGGACATCGTCGGCTCGACCGGGCTCGGTGAGCGCCTCGAGCCCGAGCAGGCCAAGGTCCTCGTCGGCGAGTGCGTCACGATGATGAGCCGCTCGGTCGAGGAGTACGGCGGCACGATCCAGGCGTACCAGGGGGACGGTGTCTGCGCCTACTTCGGTGTGCCGACCGCGCACGAGGACGATCCCGAGCGCGCCGCCCGTGCAGGCTTGCGCATCCTCGAGCTGGTTGGCGAGTACTCGCGGGAGATCGAGGAGGCCTGGGGCATCTCCGGCTTCGCGGTGCGGGTCGGGATCAACAGCGGCCCCGCAGCGGTCGGGCTCGTCGGCGCCGCCGTGCCGCAGACGGTCGCGCTCGGCGACACGACCAACGTCGCGGCGCGCCTCCAGGCGGCTGCCGAACCGGGGTCGATCGTCGTCGGGCCGGCCGCAGCGCGCAGCCTTGCGGGGCGGTTCGTGCTCGAGCCCGCAGCCGATGTCTCGGTCAAGGGGCGCGAGGAGCCGGTGAGCGCCTCGCTCCTGCTGCGTGCGAAGGAGCGCGAGCCGCGCGAGCGGTCGACGCCCCTCGTCGGGCGGGAACGAGAGCTCGACGAGCTGCGCGGTGTCATCGACGACCTCCTCGCCGGGCGCGGCAGCGTGATCCTCCTCACCGGTGCACCCGGCATCGGCAAGACGCGACTGCTCACCGAGCTCGCGTCGCTCACAGGTGATCGCGTGACCTGGCTCGAGGGACGCTGCCACTCCTACGGCGGCCTCCCCCGCTGGCCGCTCGTCGAGGCGCTCCTCGGCTGGCTGGGCGCCGACATCGGAGAGCCCGAGATCGCGATCCGCACGAAGCTCCGAGCAGGGCTCGGCAACCTGTTCGGAAGCGAGGTCGACGACCTGCTCGCGCCGCTCGCGGCGCTGCTCCGGCTCCGCCTCGAACCCGACGCCGTTGTCGCGGCGGCGAGCACCGAGCACGCCTATGTCCGCTGGATCGAGGCCGCTGACGGCCGATCGGCCGGTCGTCCTCGCCATCGAGGACACGCAGTGGGCCGACGCGCCGACGCGAGAGCTCGTCCAGCTGCTCCTCGAGCTGACCGACCGTGCGCCTCTGGCGATTCTCCTCACGGAGGAGCCGATCGCCGGCTCCGAGGGCGCCGCGTCTACGGCTCCACACACTCGGCCGGTTCGGCCACCGGACGAGGGAGCTCGCCCTGGGCCCTCTCTCGGACGACGCGTCCAGGCAGGTCATCGCGGGCCGGATCGGCGATCGGCTCGACGACCCGACGCGCACGGGGCTCGTGAGCGAGGCCGAGGGGAACCCGCTGTACCTCGAGGAGCTCGCACGGGCGTTCCTCGAGGACGCGCTCACGCCACGAGGTCGCACGTGGACGGTGACCGTGTCGTCTCGGGAGCTGCTGCCGCCGAGTCTCGAGAACCTCCTCGTCGCGCGCATCGACCGCCAACCCGACGAGGCACGTCGACTGACGCAGATCGCCGCTGCGATCGGGCGTGCGTTTCCCGTCCGCGTGCTCGAACGGGTCGCAGGGGACGGCATCCGGGAGGCGCTGACCGCGCTCCTGCGTGCCGAGATCGTCCGCGAGGTCGGCCGCTACCCCGAGCTCGAGTGCGCGTTCACCCACGGTCTGCTGCGCGAGGCGGCGCTCTCGACCCTCACGTCGGCGGGCAAGCGCGCCGTGTACGCGAGCATCGCCGCTGCCTTCGAGGAGCTGTACGCGGAATCGATCGACGAGCACCTGGAGCGTGTCGCCCACTACCACGCCCAGGCGGGGAATCTGCCGAAGGCACTCGAGTACGCGGAGCGCGCGAGAAGGGACTCGCCGCCAGGCTAACTCCGTGTCACCGCGGGTTGGGGCGATGGTCGTTCGTCAGCGCTCGACAGACCAGGTCTCCGCGTTCCACCAGATCGGCCAGAAGGGGTTGGGGCGGAGCCCGCTGATGGATTCACGGTACGCGTAGATCCGCGGCGGCCGGTAGAGCGGGATCAGGGGGACGTCGGCGGCGAGCCTGCGGTCGGCGCGGTTGGCGACCGCCGCGAGCCGGGTGGGCTCGACGATCTTGCGCAGTTGGTCGATGTCGGCGTTGAAGAGACGGCTGCAGTATCCGGAGGGATTGAAGGGGTTCCCGGGCTCGCGGCACCGGGCGTACTCAAAACCCGTCAAGCCGTCCGGAACTTGATCCGGGAGACCGGCGAGGAGGACGTCGTAGTCGATCCCGACGAGGTCGCCGGGTCGGACCCTCGTGAGATCGGGCGTGTAGAGGGGGATCACCTCGACGCCGGCCGGTCGGAGCTGCGCCTTGACCAGCTCGAGCGTTCGCTGCCGGTATTCGACGCCTGCCTGCGTGACGAAGCGCAGAGAGAGGCGTTGGCCCGCGCACGTGAAGATGCCGTCGCTGCCGCGGCGGCAGCCGGCCTGGGTGAGCAGCCGTCGCGTCTCGGCCGGGCGGTAGCGGTACTTCGCCCAGTTCGGCCGGTAGCCGCGCTCACCGACGGTGAAGGCGACGTTGTCGGCGACCCGTGTCGTGGGAGCGATCTTCCCGTAGAGGGCACGGACGATCGCGACGCGGTCGATCCCGTATGCGAGCGCCCGGCGGACGAGCTTGTTCCGGAGCGCGGGGTGGCCGCCGTCGACCCGCACGCTGAGATACTCGAGGGAGTTGCTCGGGCCGGCGACGACCTTGATCCCCTTCTCCGGGCGCTCGGCGAACGGAAGCGCGGCCGAGAGATCCCGGCCGGAGCCGCCGACGACGTCGACCTCGCCGTTGCGAAGTGCCTCGGCCGTGTTCTGCCCGAAGCGCATCACGAGGCGGTCGAGCTTCGCCGGCGCCCAGTAGCGGGGATTGCGCGAGAACACCGCCTCGCGGCCCGGGCGGAAGCTCTGCATGAGAAACGGGCCGCTCGCGATCGGCTTCCCGGATCGCGGGTCGACGATGCCCCGCCCGGTCGCGGCGAAGATCTCCTCGACGGACAGGCCGCCCCACACGTGGCGTGGCAGCGGCAAGGAGACCGCGACATGGATACGCCACAGGCCGTCGGGCTCGGGGAACTCCACCCGGACCGTGTTCTTGTCGACGGCGCTCACCCGCCGCGCGGTGCGTAGCGCGTACCACGGCTCCTTCTTCAGCAGGTTCCACGTGTACACGTAGTCGGCGGCGGTCAGCGGCGTCCCGTCGCTCCAGCGCGCGTCACGACGGAGGTGGAGCGTGACAGTGAACGGATCCCGGGTCAGCGTGTAGCGACGCACGAGGCCAGCGCCCCAGCCGTCGGGCCGCGCACGGAGCGACGCTGCGAGCGTGAGCTGGTACTCCTCGTTCGACATCGATTTGGCACAGGCCGTTGGGCGACGCAGGCAGGTGGCTGCGCCGGCGCCCTCCCAGGCGACGACGACCGTCCCGCCCGGTCTCGTCGCCGGCGCCGACGTGCCCGCGAACACGAACGCCGCCACGAGAGCACCCACCGAAACCACGACGAACGTACGCACTACTCCACCACCCTTCCCGCTCGCGCCCACGAAGTCAACCGTCAGAGTTTCACTCAATCCGACTCCGGCGTGGTGGCCGGGGCCTGCACCGTCACCCAGACACCGCTCTCGTCGGCGGCGAGGCGCTGCGGCTCGTTGCCGACCGAGATCGTCGCGACGACCTCGCCGGACTCCGGGTCGATGCGCATCACGGTGCGATCGAGGGCGTTGGCGACCCACACGCCGCCGCCACCGACGGCGACGTCCGTCGGCCCGTCGCCGACGGGGATCGTCGTCGCGCTCGGCGACCCGCCCTGATCGTCGATCGCCACCCGCGTCACCGAGTCGTCGTCGAAATTCGCGACCCACAGCCCTCCTGCGTCCGCGCCGATCGCGACCGGTCCTGCACCGACCGTCACCTGGCGCAGCGCGCGACCGATCGACGGGTCGAGCTCGGCGATCGCGTTCGTCGCGCGCAGCACGATCCACGGCGAGCCGAGCGCGAAGGCGATGTCAGCGAACTCGGGCGGGGTCGAGCTGGCGGACAGCAGCAGGTCGCCCCCGAGCGGGACTGCGACGGCCGCTGTTCGTCCGTGGGTCGACCCGACCGAGCATCGGAACGGCACACGCGTACCACAGCGCCCCACCGCCGAAGGCGATGCTCGCCCGGGCCTCGATGCACAGCTCGACTCCTCGCCGAACGCGGCGATCGGGCTCGGCCCGGGCTCGTTCTGCGCCGTGTCGATGCGGGCGACTTCCGCCGGGCTCCGAGCGCCACCCACGCGCTGTCGGCGCCGACGGTCACGTCGCTCGGGGCTCTCCGGCAGCGCGATCGTGCGCACGACCTGGCGGCTCCGTGCGTCGATGCGCGTCACCGTCTCGTCGTCGACGTTCGCAACCCACACCGCACCGTCGCCGACGGCGATCGACTCCGGGGCGATGCCGACGGGGATCTCGTCGACGAGTGCGTTCGAGGAGGGGTCGATCACGCCGACCGCGTTGGGCGAGACGGTGGAGAGCCCGCCCGCGTCGCGGTCGCGGACGACGAGGGCAGCGGCGACGGCGACGCCGACGAGCGCGAGGAGCGCGGCGGCGCCGGCGAGGAGGAGCCGGGAGCGCGTCCGCGGCGCGGGTGGCGTCTCGACGAGTCTGAGCGCCGAGCGGGTGGCAGCGACGAGCTCGCCGGTGGAGCGGTAGCGCCGTCCGGGCTCCTTGGCGAGGGCGCGGGCGAAGACGGTGTCGAGCTCCTTCGGCAACCCCTCCCGGGCCTCGGAGGGAGGGGTCGGCTCCTCGTGGACGTGCGCCCACAGCAGCGCGACGTCGGTCGCGCGCGGGAACGGCGACTGCCCGGTGAGGGTCTCGTAGAGCACGCATCCGAGCGAGTAGACGTCGGCGCGCTCGTCGAGGGCGTCGCCCGTGATCTGCTCGGGAGCGACGTACTCGAGGGTGCCGACGATCTCGCCCGGCGTCGTCAGCCCCGAGAGCGAGCCCGAGCGCTTGGTGAGGCCGAAGTCGCTCAGGTAGCAGTGCTCCCTCCCGCCCGCGACCGCGATCAGCACGTTCGACGGCTTGACGTCCCGGTGCACGAGGCCCTTCTCGTGCGCCGCGTCGAGGGCCTCCGCGACCTCGGAGAGGAACGCACACGCCCGGCCAGGATCGAGCGCACCCTCCTCGGCGATCACCCGCGCGAGGTCGGTTCCCTCCACGTAGCGCATGGCGAGGAAGAGGACGCCGTCCTCCTCCCCCGCCTGGTAGATGGGGACGACGTGCGGGTGGTCGAGCGACGCTGCGATCTTCGACTCGCGCAGGAAGCGTTCGCGGAACCGCTCGTCGGAGGCGAGCTCCGGGGCGATCACCTTGAGCGCGACCTGCCGCTCGAGCCCCTCCTCGACCGCACGGTAGACGGCGCCCATCCCCCCGCGGCCGATCAGCGCCTCCACGCGGTAGCCCCCGACAGTGGTGCCCGGCCCCAACTGTGAGCCTGCGGCGCTACCCACCTCAACTCTTGTAACAGAACGCTCGATTGATGTCCAGCCGACGCTCGGAAGACGCTCCGCCCGCGGTACGAGGGGGTCGCGCCGCAGGTACGACACGCGCGCGGACACAGACCCCTACCCCGACCGCGTGACCGTCGACTGGAGGTACCGCGGCGCCCACGGCCCCCTCACGGGGGAAGACCCGCCGAGGCGGGTCTTCCCGGTGGTTCTACTGCGTGTCGGACGCTCGTCTTAGGTGGCGCCCATCGTCGCCTGAAGCTGCGCTGTGTCCGTGAACTGCTGGAAGCTCGTCACTTTGTCGTTCTCGAACTTGAACACGTGGCAGAACTGGGCGTCGAGGTCGGCCCCGGTGGTCTTGTACGTCCCGCTGTAGCGGCCCTCGACGACGACCGTCTCTCCCGCATCGTGAAACTGCTGTGGGTGGACGGCGAAGCCGTCCCACTCCGATGCGAGCTTCACGAACAGGTTGTTCACGATCGCATCCGATCCGACCCAGGCGGCACCGCTCGGCTCGTAGGGGTTCCCTTCAGCCTCGCGCCACTCGATGTTTGGATCCATCCCCGCCACCACTGCGGGCACGTCGCCCCGGGCGAACGCCTCGTACACGGCTCTGACCGCATCGACGCAACTCGTTTGTACAGCCCCCATAAGCGCTCCTCTCTCTCGTTGTAGGACGGATCGATCATTGCGGACCTGCGCCGATCACGCCAGACCCGGGCCTCGATGGGGTCGGGCACCCGTGGACACCTCTGCTCAACAACGCAGCGGGTGCGTCGCTCTTCCGTGGTGTAGTCGCGCTCCTCGTCTTCGCGTATCTCAACCTCAGCCGAAGGTCGAACGACTTGTAGAGAAAGACGTTTAGGAGAGGGGCCACAATGGCGCCTCTCCTGAGGCCCACGCGCTTGGCATAGAGTGACCCGTGTGAAGGGGGCGGTGATACGCAGCGTCGGCGCGGCGCCTGAAGTCGACGACGTCGCGGAGCCGGTCGGGGACGCGATCGAAGTGCTCGCCGCCCCGATCAACCCGATCGACCTCGCCGTCTCGCGCGGCATCCTCGCAACGGGTCATCCGCCGCTTCCCTACGTCCCGGGTTGCGAGGCCGTCGGGCGCACCGTAGACGGGCGCGTCGTCTGGATCTTCGGCGGGTCGCTCGGGCGCACGTCGCAGGGCGCGATGGCCGAGCACGCGCCGATCGGCGACTCCTCCGCGATCGACGTGCCCGACGGTGCAGATCCTGCACTCGCCGCGGCGCTCGGGATCGCCGGGCTCGCCGGGTGGCTCCCCTTTGCCTGGCGGGCGCCGCTCGCCGGTGGCGAGAACGTGCTCGTGCTAGGCGCGACCGGATCGGTGGGTCTCGTCGCCGTCCAGGCCGCCAAGCTCCTCGGTGCGGGCCGTGTCGTCGCCGCCGGCCGGAGCGCTGCGGGGCTCGAGCGGGCCGCCGAGTACGGTGCCGACGCGACGCTGCGCCTCGACGAGGCCAACGACCTCGCCGCCGCATTCTCCGAGGCCTTCGACGGCGACGGCCCGAGCTACGTCTTCGACCCGCTGTGGGGGCCGCCCGCCGCCGCGGCCGCCCAGGCGGCTGCGCCACGGGCCACGATCGTCAACCTCGGCCAGTCGGCGGGCGCGACCTCCGAGCTCGCGTCGGCGGCGGTGCGCTTCAAGAACCTGTCCATCCTCGGGCACACCAACTTCTCCGTGCCAGCCGACGAGCTGACCGAGCACTACCGGCGCCTCGTGGAGCATGCGATCGCCGGCGAGATCCGCCTCGAGGTGGAGACCGTGCCGCTCGACGCCGTCGCCGACGCGTGGGGTCGGCAAGCCGAGGGCCCGGGAACCAAGCTCGTCGTGGTTCCCTGACGAGGTCACTCTGCGGCTCGGTGACACCGATGCGTGAAGTGCTCCCGGGCGTGTTCCACTGGACGACGCCGCACCCGAGGATCCACATTCCCGTGTCGTCGTACTGGCTCGACGAGCACGGGGTGCTGATCGACCCGCTGGTGCCGGTCGAAGGCGGAATCGAGTGGTTCGCCGCCCGCACGACACCTCCGACCGTCGTGCTCCTCTCGAATCGCCACCACTACCGCGACAGCGGCCGCTTCGCCGACGCGTTCGGCTGCACCGTGCACTGCAACCGGACGGGGCTTCACGAGTTCAGCCGCGGCGAGGTCGTAGAGGGGTTCGATCCTGGCGACCGGCTCCCCGGCGATGTCGTGGCGTGGGAGGTCGGCGGCATCTGCCCCGACGACACGGCGCTCCACCTTCCGGAGAAGCACGCGATCGTGTTCGCCGACGGTGTCGTTCGTGGCGACCCTCACGGGGCGGAAGAGGCGCTTGGATTCGTCCCGGACGCGCTGATGGACGACCCGCCGGGCACCAAGCGTGCGTTGCTCGCGGCTTTGGCGCGCCTCCTCGACGACCTCGACTTCGAGCATGTCCTGCTCGCCCACGGCGACCCGCTGATCGGCGACGGGCGCGCGCTGTTGCAGGATCTTGTCGCGAGCGGCGGCCGCACCGCCTTCGAGCTCTAGAGCCCGATCTGGCACCACGGCCACGGGATTGCCGCGGAACGGAGCCTAGGGGCGCGACACCGTCCACGGCGGCGGGTTGCCGTGCTTGCATTCCGGTTCGGTGGCGCTCGGCTCCGGGGAGTCGGGTGTGAAGTAGCCGTTGAAGGTCTGCTCGACGTCCTGGGTGACGCGGAAGCTCTTCAGCTCGAGGCCATTCGATCCCTTCTCGACGCGGGAGAGGAAGGTACGGCAACTCAGCGAGGCGCGCTGCGACCCGGACAGTCTCCTCGGTCGTGGGCTCGTCGAGCAAGAAGCACGTCACGCGGTCCGCGATGATCTCCTCGTGAGCCGAGACCTGCCCTCCGGAACCGTCACGTTCCTCTTCACCGACATCGAGGGGTCGACGAGGCTGCTCGACGAGGTCGGAACCGAAGCCTATGCAGACGCGCTCGCCGAGCACGGGCGCGTGATCCGCGAAGCGTGCACAGCGGAGGGCGGCGTGGAGGTCAACACCTGGGGAGACGCGTTCTTCTTCGCCTTCCCGACGGCGCCCGGCGCGCTCGCGGCCGCCGCAGCGTTCACCGCAGGGCTCACGGACGGGCCGATCCAGGTCAGGGTCGGCGTGCACACCGGGATGGCGCTCCACGGGGAGGGCGGGTACATCGGCCACGACGTCCATCGGGCGGCCCGGATCGCAGCCGCCGGCCATGGAGGGCAGGTGCTCGTCTCCTCGGCGACCGGAGCTCTTGTGGAGAGCGGCCTCACCGACCTGGGTGAGCATCGATTCAAGGACCTGGGTGCGCCGGAGCGCGTCTACCAGCTCGGCGACGGCGAGTTCCCGGCCCTCAAGTCGCTCCACCGGACCAATCTGCCAGTCCCCGCCACCCGGTTCCTGGGCCGCGAGCGAGAACTGAGCGAGCTCGTCGACCTCGTCACGGCCGGCGACGCGCGTGTGATCACGGTCACCGGCCCTGGCGGGACGGGCAAGACGAGACTCTCCCTCCAGGCCGCGGGGGAGGCGTCGGACGGCTTTCCCGACGGGGTGTTCTGGGTGCCGCTGGCACCGCTTCGCGACGCATCGCTGCTGGAGGCGATGTTGGCGCAGGCCCTCGAAGTGAGCCCGCAGTCCGCTGTCGCGATCGTCGACTCGATCGTCCACTCGTTCGCGGGGAGGCGCGCGCTCGTCGTCGTCGACAACTGCGAGCACCTCGTCGACGCGGTCGCCGGGTTGATCGGGAGGCTCGCCGAGGGCTGCCCACGGGTCGTCTTCGTCGCCTCGAGCCGCGAGCGGCTCGGGCTTCGCTTCGAGACGGTGTACGCCGTGCAGCCCATGGCTCCGGCCGACTGCGAGCTCCTCTTCTGCGAGCGAGCGTCCGCGGTCTCCCCGACCTTCGAGGCGGACGAGCACGTGGCATCGATCTGCGCACAGGTCGACGGCCTCCCGCTCGCAATCGAGCTCGCGGCTGCTCGTACGCGGGCCCTCTCGACGCGGTCGATTCGCGAGCGTCTTGGGGAGAGGCTCGCGCTGTTGAAGAGCCGCGACCGGGACCTCGACGATCGACAGCGGACGATCGAGGGGGCGATCGCCTGGTCGTACGATCTCCTCGACACCGACGAGCAGCGCGCCCTTCGGTCGCTGTCTGTCTTTGCAGGAGGTTGCACCCAGCAGGCGGCCGAGGAGGTCGCCGGGGCCGACCTCGACCTCGTCGAGTCGCTCCTCGACAAGAGCCTCATCCGCCACCGGGTCGACGAGGCAGGCCAGGATCGCTACTGGATGCTCGAGACGATCCGCGAGTACCTGGCCGCACGCCTCGCGGCGTCGGCGGAGAGCGACCGGTCGGCCGACGCCCACCGTGCCTTCTTCGTGGCTCACGCTGACCAGTTCGGCCCGAGCATCGGCCACCAGCGCGCTGCCGAGCACTTCGAGCGCTTCCGCGCGGATCGAGCCAACATCGAGCAAGCTCTCGAGCGGTCGATCGAGCTGCAGGACGGCGAGGGGTGCCTCCGCATCGTCCGCTTCGTCTGCCGGCACTGGTACGACCTGCGCGAGCTGAAGGACAATCTGCCCCGAGTCCGCATCGCGCTCGCGCTCGACGGCGGCACGACCGAGGATCGTGCGCACACGCTCGTCGATGCCTCGCTCTTCGCGGGTGAGCTCGGCGAGGTCGACGAGGCGCGGGAGATGCTCACCGACGCCGAGGCACTGTTTGCCGGGCTCGGGGATCGCCCCGGGCTCGCGTTCACGGCCGCCCGCCGGGCATTTCTCGAGTCCACCCTCGGGAATCCTCGCGACGCGATCCAGAACGCGGAGCGTGCCCTCGAGATCGCCCTGGAGACCGACGACGACTTCGTCGCGTCGAACGCGCGCACCGAGCTTGCGCACGCATTGACGGTCGCCGCAACAGAGGCGGACCCGCCGGATCGGGAGACGCTCGAGCGAGCCCTCGAAATCCACACGGCGCTGCTGGACGAGAGCAGGGGCAAGGGGGCGACGGCGCAGCTCTCCCGTGATGCCAACAACGTCGGTGTGACCCTGTTTCTCCTCGGCCGGAGCGGCGAGGCGCTGCAGCACGTGCAGGAGGGGCTGAAGCTCTCGAGCGATGCAGGCCACTCGGACCTCCCGTTCGTCTTCAACGCCGCCCTCGCCGCCGGTGATCTGGGTCGGCACCGAGAGGGCGTGACGCTGGCCGCGCGGGTTCTCCACGAGTGGGCCGATCAGGGCGTGACGCTGCAGGCCATCGACCGCCGACCGCTCGACCGCCTCGAAGCGGCCGCGCGCCTGGCGCTCGGCGACGAGGACTATGAGGCGGCGGTCCGGGCCGGTGAGGCGATGTCGCCCGAGGAGGCGGTTGCGCTTGCGCTCGGCCTGACCGCCGACGCGTGAGGACGACCCGCGACGCCTCGCCGCATGTCCTGAGCAGTTGACCGGCAAATCGGGCACTCGCGACCGGCGGCTGCCGCACGGCGCATCGCGGTCACACGAAGGCGTCCCACTCGAGGCCTGCGGCAAGGTGCGAACGCCGATCAGCGTCGTCACCGATGAGGCTTCGGCGCATCGATGACACGATCTCCCCGAGAGGAGACACCATGACTCAGATCGCAGACCGGTTCACACTCGACGATGCCCGCCGGATCGGGGAGGCAATCGGGATCGACTGGGAGACATCGCCCTTCGACCCGCCCGAGTTCCTGGCCGGCCTCCACGTCGAACTGGAACACGGCGCTCACGACCCCGAGACCAACGTCACCGACGACGACGAGCTCACGACGGGCAAGATCGCGTGGGCGCACCTGAAGGAATTCCCGGACTACTACACACGCCTCACCGCGATGGAAGCCGAAGCGGAAGCAGCGCAGCCCGCGTAGCGCGTGGAGCGTCCCTCCCAGTCGCCGGCGTACAGGAGGTCTGACAAGGACTCGGTGCGCTGCTGTTGCTCTCCGCCTTCATGAGGTTCACGGGGGAGCCGGTTCGCCCGTTGGTTCGCGCGTCGAGACGACCCGTTGCACGGCCTGTCTCGGCGCCGCCGCGCCGCTTTCCTGTCGTCTCATCCGGCTGACCCGGCAGGATCATGGCGATGAACCCAGCGATCGCCACGACGGCGAGTGCACCGACGATGATGCAGCAAGAGATCCCTCGGGCCCGAAGCCGAGTGGAGGAGGACTGCGATGACGGACTCGGTTGATCGAACGGCGTCGTCAGGGCGCGGCTACACGTACGGTGGCCCGGCCTTCGTCGGTGGGATCCTCGTCGGCATCGGCCTGGGGATCTTGCTCGGTGACTTTGCCGCGTGGTTTTTGATCGGGCTCGGATCCGGCTTCATCCTCCTGGCGTTCATTGCCGCGCTCGGGAAGTAGGCAGCGCTAGAGGATTGCGGGAACCAGTCCGCATCTTGAAGGGGCCGACGGCACGTCGCCAGAAGGCGACTCAGCCGGCGACCACGACGCGGTGTTCTTGGTTCAGGGCGTGGAGACGGGTGCTGTCTGCGAGGCGGCCTTGCTCTCCCAGTACCGGTTGAGCGCGCCTTGGATCTTGATGAACCAGACCAGCCCGCCGATGAGCGGCAGCAACATCCAAAGCCCGGTCCAGCCGCTGAACGGTGCCGTGCGCCCATCGAGCTGGATCATCTTCCCGACCTCGGATGGGATCAGGAACCAGGCGACCGGCCCGATCACAATTGCGATCACGAGTCCGAGGACACCGCCGACGCCCTGATTCGAGTGGCTCTTGACCTCGTCCTGCGTCTTGAAGACCCAATACAAGCCGTAGATGCCAAGCGTGATGATGAACAGCAAGATCCCGAAGCCAATGCCGCGCTGCTGCCCGAGCGGTCCGCTGTTGGACGGTGCTGTGCTCACGCTTGGCAGTATGAACCACTGAACGGCCCGCTGCCAGCACCACCCCGTCGCCGTCTGAAATCTGACCGAGCGTTCGAGTGCATGAGGACATGCGCTCGTGAGATCGCAGGAGACCGCGGTCGGCCGCTTCGCCCGCGCCGTACCGCGCCGTCACCTACGCAGAGCGGCGGCTCGCCGACATACGGGCAGGCGCCACCGCGCTTGCTCGAGCGGTACCCCGCCGGGGCGGTAGAAGCATCGGCCAAAGGCGATCGAGGCAGATCGCACCCAGGGGCCGCCGGTTCGAGCCCGCCTGGCTCCATCGGACGAAAGCCCCACATACGCGGGGGCTTTTTCGTTGGGGCACGGTAGCCCTGGCCACCTTGTGGGTCGGGGCCTCAGGTGGGACTCCTGCCGCTCGATCCCGATCGCGGGTGCCGGGGTGCGCCACAGTCCCGGTCGCCTCGGGTTCGAGGTGCCAGCGGGCGGGGTCCCACAATGCATCCAGCCGGAGAAGTTCGCCCGTCCCAGGCGTTCTGGCCCGTCGCGTACCTGATCAGGTGTGCATGGGCCGTGCGCCGCCAGCCCCGCACCGGCCCCGGTTCGGCGGCTTGCGGGCAACACAGTATGCTCGCGGAACTCGGCGACGGCGACGGCCAATACCGTCGGTAGGTCTGAAAACGGAGGCATCAAGCCACTGATCGTCCGACGGGGCGCCCGAGCGGGGCCGTCCGTTTGGGGCGCCCGTGTATGAGAATGCATGGGAGGCATGATGGAGGTTTCTCGACCCGACGGCGAGTCTTCACGCAGGGCGGTCGGGGAGACGCTTCTGTCGCGGTTCGACGGGATCGCCGAGGTTCACTCGGGTCGTGTCGCTGTCTCCGATGGTGGCGTCGAGACGAGCTACGCGGAGTTGGCCGCAATGTCCGGAACTGTCGCCTCCGTTCTGGTGGAGGCGGGCATGCGACCCGGCGAGCACGTCGCGCTTCTGTTGGACCAGGGGATGCCGGCGATCGTGGCCATGCTCGCGAGCCTGCGGGCAGGTGGTGCGTTCGCGCCGCTCGACCCGCTCGATCCACCGACCCGCGGTGCGGCGCTCCTCGACCTCGCGGGCTGCACCGTCCTCGTCGCCTCGGCCGCCCGGGCCGAGCAGGCCGGCGAGATCGCCGCCTTGGCTAGCCGCAACGTGGACGTCGTCGTTTCGAACGAGCTGTCCGAAATCACGGGAAACGCCACCCCGGCTCCGGTTGTGACTCCCAGGTCGCCGGCCTGCGTGTTCTTCACCTCCGGCTCCACCGGTCGCCCCAAGGCAGTGCTCGACCTGCACCGCAACGTGCTCCACAACGTCTTTCGTTACACGAGCCTTCTCGGGTTGCGACCCACCGACCGGCTGAGCCTGATTCAGCGTCCGAGCTTCAGCGGGATCGCGTCGAGCGTGTTCGGCGCGCTCCTCAACGGCGCAACGGTCTGCACCTTCCCGCTCGCAGCGCACAACCTCGCAGAGCTCGCCGACTGGACTCGACGCGAGCAGGTCACCGTGTTTCACTCCGTGCCTGCGATCTTCCGGGCGCTCGTCGCCGCCGGTGGCACGTTCCCGGGCGTGCGTGTCGTGCGGCTCGAGGGCGACCGCGCCTCCTGGGCCGACGTCACGAGTTTCCGGCGGCACTTCCGGGAGGATGCGCTACTCGCGAACGGCCTGGGGACGACCGAGACCGGCCTCGCCTGCCAGTTCCAGGTGACCGGCGAGATGCCGGTCGAGGAGGGCGTGCTTCCCGTCGGCTATCCGGCTCCGGATGTCGAGATCATCCTTCTCGACGACGACGGCGCACCTGTGCCGCGAGGCCAGGTCGGAGAGATCACGGTACGAAGCAACTACCTCGCGGTCGGCTACCTCGGCGAACCAGATCTGACCGCGGCGCGCTTCCGGACAGAAGCCGACGGACGTCGCCTGTACCGCACCGGCGAGCCCGCCGTCTGGCAGAGCTGTCGCACGATGTCCGTACCGGTTGGTCGCCGACGCCCTCCCCGATGAAGGGCAACGGCCGCGCACGGCCTCGGCGTCGTCCAGCGTCCGCACGAGCTCGGTGACGGCCGCGACTTGCAATGACCGTGTCAGCGGTCATCTCATCGGACGGCTCCGGCGATGCGCCGCGCGAGCTCGCCGGCGGTGCAGCTGCCCGAGTCCTGTGAGGCGAGGTCGATCACGCTCACGATCCACCCGTCTCGCTGCAGGCGGGCCTCGAGGGTGACGGTGAAGTTGACGAAGGCGAGCGACTCAAGCCCTCCTTCGCCGGTGAGGACGGTATCGGGTGTTCTGGACGCGCGGTCGTCGTCGATCTCGTCGAGCGCTGAGTAGACCGCGTCGAGAGCCTTGCGGTAGAGCTTGTCGCTGTCCCGTTCGAGTGGTTCCGCCTGGGTCATCTCTCGTCTCCTCCTGTCATCGGGCTCGCGCGGGCACACCCTCTGCGGGTGCAGCCTTCGCGGTACGCTGCGGAGGCAGTGGGAGCGCCTTCGCGGGCACGCCGATCACGGTCGTCCCGGGGCGGACATGGGCCATGACCGCCGAGTTGGCGGCGATCGTCGCGTCGTCCCCGATCCGCAGGTCTGGGAGGATGGACGCGTTCGTGCCGATGTATACGCGGCTGCCGACGTCGACACGCGCGTTCACGACCGCGTTCGGGGCAACCACGCAATGCCTCCCCACGTGTGACCCGTGACCCACGATCGCGCCCATGAAGACCACCGATCCGGCGCCGACGGATGTGTTCGGTCCGATCGTGGCGCGTGGGTAGACAATCACGTCGGGGGCGAGGCTCGCTCCGTCGATCTCGACGCCCGGATGGGTGAGCCCGGCCAGGCGTACTCCGAAGGCGGCGATGCGCTCACCCGCAGCGATGCGTCTACTCGCCGTCCGAGCGATCAGATTGACGGCCTCGTCCGCGGCGGGGTCGGCATCCGCAAGGAGCGAGAGCGGGCCTTCGATGGTGACGCCGAGGATCGCTTGGCCGTTGAGGTCGGGGTCGTCGTCAAGCAAGGCGATGCGCGTCCAGCGTCGCGATACGTCGTTGACGCGGAGCGCCAACCGGACTCCTTCAGGGTTCGACGCCCCGCACAAGTAAAGAGTGCTCATCGGGCCACCTCGACGAGGGCCTCAGCTGTGTCTTTCGGGCGGATTCGGTGAGCGGCTCCGACCATCCAGTCCTTGCAAGTGTGGCACCGCTCCGGCAGCTCGTCGAACCGATGCTGCATGTGCAGCTGGCGGTAGCGGCCGAGCTCGGCCCACAACTCGACGAGCGGCGTGTCCCATGCGTTGCCGACAGCTTCGTCGCCCTCCGTGTCGCCCGGACAGCGCGGCACGCGACCGTCCCAGAAGACATGCATCATCGTCATCGCCCACGGGCACGGGATTCGGTCGGCCGGTTCGACGTCGAGGGGGGTATCGAAGCGACCACCCCAGGAGAGCTTCTTCCGCACCTTGAGCGTGGCCCCATGATCGAGCCAGTGCTTCGAGAACGCCTCGAGCTCGTGCTCGTTCTCGTCCATCTCGATGAACTGCACCTGCACTTCCGGTCCGGAGCCCCGTACGCGCCTGGCCGCGAGGAAGCGCTCGACGTTGGCGTAGACGACGTCACGTCTTGCTCCCAGGCGGATGCTTTCGTACGTGCCGGGCGAGAACCCGTCGATGCCGAAGACGATGAGGTCGGCGCCCGAGTCGAGGACGAGGTCTCCCACGTTCTCAGTCAGCAGCATCCCGTTGCTGTTGATGTTGACGGAGTGCAGGCCGACGGATTTCGCGTAACGGGTCATCCGCACGAGGCGTTCGGGCTCGAGCAGCGGTTCCCCGCAGAAACTGAACCAGCACTGTGTCGACGGCGACTGCTCTGCGACCTGGTCGGCGCATCGCTGCCACAGCTCGAACGGCATGCTCCCCTTCGGCCGGCACATGGCCGGGTGGTGGCACATCGTGCAGGCGAGGTTGCAGTCCGCACACACCTCGACCGCGAAACGGGTCGGAAACGGGCGCTCGCGCAGCGTGCTCATGATCCCGCGGAGCTCGGGGTCAACAGTCACAGGACTCCCCTTTCCGTGTCTGCCGCCACATCCCGGACCGATGCAGTCAGCCGAGTTACCACGCTGTCCGTCGCTTCCTGCTGTTGACGTCTCTCCCGTCAGTCTCTCGTCAGAGCCCGCCGAGGGCAAGTCGGAAAACTACTGAACTACGGTTCGCTGCCTGTATCTCAGCGCCTCACCGAGCTGAAGGCGGCATGGTTGCCCGCAGCGTGGACGGTGCCGCCCCCTGTTGCCGCGAGTCGTTCCAGAGCGATAGCTGAGCGACCGGCAGCTGCTGCTCGCCGCGACTTGCGAGCTTGGCGGAAACGACTCGGCGGACTATCCGAACCTTCGTCGGCCGTCGGAAGCAGTCGGGCACGATTGCGTCCGGCCTGGAGTCGGGTCGCCGGCCCACGATCTGCTCTAGCATCTGACGCAAGTGAGCGTCGGGAGCGGGAACAAGGTGAGGGCGGCCGAGAGCCTCTGGCTACGGCTCTGCCGGCACTCGTTCGTCGGCAAGCGCCGTTCGCGGGAGAATCTGGGCCGCTTCTGCGCCGAGCTGGCAACTCACGAGCGGACGCTCGTTGTCCATTCCCGTGACGTCCGCCACGCCCAGTTCTCCCTGGGCTGACACGTCGCGGGTAGTCCCAGCCTGGCCGATCTCGTGCTCGACCCAGGGCGCGACTCAGGGTGGCACGCGGCCGCCACTTCGCTGAGCCCGCTGCGCCGGGGCGGGTGCAGCCCGGGGGTGACGCCGTGCGCGATCGCGTGCCCGTACCAGCCGTCGCCGCGGTAACCGCGCCGGTGCCAAACGGCACATGTTCGCTGTGCGGCCAGGATGCCCGCGAAAGACAACCTTCCGTCCCAGGCGCAGCGATCCCGTAGGCGCGGCTATGCGCCCGGGCCTGCCTGCGGGCAGGGGGACACGGTCGTCTCGAACTCGAACAATGGCTCCAGCGCATCTCGGGAGCCCGGACGGCCCTCGAGCAGCGTGCCGGCGATGGCGGCGCCCAGGAGCGCGAGGGCGGCCACGCCGAGCGTCGCCACCCGGAACGCATCCGTTGCCGCGCCCCCGAACGCGCCGAGCGCCTCCGGGTCGAACGGGGCGGCCGCCCCACCACCCTGCTCCGTGTACACCCAGCCCGCGACGGCTCCCATCCCCGCCACGGAGAGCACGCCACCCACGCGCGCGACCGTCTGGTTGAGACCCGACGCGATGCCCGCGAGGTCGCTCGGCGCCGGAGACAGCGCCGCGGCGGTGATCGGGGCGACGAGGGAGGCGAGCGAGAGGGAGAAGATCGCGACGGAGACCACGCCCCACGTCCACACGTCGGCACGGTCGTCGATCGGGAGCAGCAGGACCGCGCTCAGTGCGATCCCGATGGCGCCCGCCGTGACCGGCAGGCGTGCACCGTTCCGGTCGGCGTACCGCCCGAAGCGGGGAGCGAGCAGGATCAGCGCGACGCTGGGCGGCACGAAGACGAGCCCTGCGACGGTGGGCGGCAGCCCGAGGAACTGCAGGTAGATGGGCAGGAAGAAGAAGTTCGCTCCGAGTGCGGCATAGATCACGAACGTAGCGGCGTTTGCGGCCGCCAGCCCGTGCAGGCGCAAGAGCCGTGGTGGCACGAGAGGGTCGCGCGACCGGAGTGTCCAGACCGCCAGGCCGACGAGCGCGGCCAGCCCCACCGCTCCGACGGCCAGCACGACGCCCACGCTGCGCTCCCGAGCCTCGACGAGCGCGAACGTGACCCCGGCGAGGCCGCCGGCCGCGAGCAGCGACCCCACGAGGTCGAGCTTGCCGTCGATACTCGCTCGCTCGTCGTCTGTACGGCCGGACAGCGCGAGCGCGACGACGACGACCGCGAGCGGGACGTTGATGATGAAGATCCAGCGCCACGAGACGAACTCGACGAGCAAGCCGCCGAGCGGAGGGCCGGCCACCGTGGCCATCGCCGTGAGCGACGTCCAGAGGCCGATCGCCCGGCCGGCCTCCTCGGCCCAGACGACCCGGAGCAGCGCGAGACTCGTCGTCGTCAACGCCGCCGCGCCGACACCCTGGAACACGCGTGCGGTGACGAGCAGGTCGGCGCTCGGGGCCACTGCGCACGCGAGAGAAGCAGCGGCGAAGACGACGACGCCTGTGCTGAAGGTGCGCCGCAGCCCCAGCCGATCGCCTGCCGCGCCCGCGACGAGCAACAACGCCGAGAGAGCGAGCGAGTAACCGAGGACGACCCACTGCTGCCCGGCGAGACCAAGGCCGAGATCGGCCTCCATCCGCGGCAGCGCCACGATCACCACGGTCGCGTCGAGGAAGGCGAGTGCCGACCCGAGACCCGTTGCGAGGAGCGTCAATCGTCGTGAGCGGACGAGGGACGGCATGGCGTAAACGCTAGCCGCCTCTCACCGTCGGGCGCGGGCGGCCACCTCGTTGCGCAACCTGGCCCACCCCGGCAGCGAGCGACCAGCTCTGCGCCCTCGCTCAGACGTCGCCTCACGCAGAAGCCCCACGATCGCGGGGCTTCTGCACTCTGCGTGGGCGCTGCCCTGGACCTGCCGGGCGGAGCTGGGGAGGCTACGACCAGAAGGCGTCCCAGTTGCCCAGGTCGAAGAAGTGCTCCCGCCCCGAGACGATGCGGCCGTTCTCGACGTCGAAGACGATGCAGCAGTCGGTGTCGAGTCGCTTGCCGTTCCGCTCGGCGCTGTTGTGATGGAGACCGATCACGCGGCCGTCGTCGCTCGTGAACACGTCCTTCAGCTCGGCCTTGAACGTGCCGTCCGTGTCGCCACCGTACCGGCCGAACTGCCCGAAGACGGCGTCGCGGCCCCGGTAGTCGCCGGCGATCGGGCTGCGCCCGGGTGTGTGCCATGAGGCGTTCTCGTCGATGAGCTCGGTGAGCGTCGTCATGTCGGCGGTGTTGAAGGCCGCGTACCCGCGCCTGACGACCTCGGCGTTCTCCTGTGCTCCCATGTCTTCCTCCTGTCTCGGATGTCTGGTCGAAGCGATGTGGACGTGCTCCGGGCGAACTGACGGAGCGAGGCCCCGGCTACGCGTCGTAGCGGCCGACGAGCTCCGGCACCTGGGGCCTGCCCTGGTGCCCGGCCTCCTGCATGATCCCCGGGACCTCGGGGTCGGAGGCGAAGCTCTGCCACCCCTCCAGATCCCAGTCGAAGATCGCCCACACCCGGCCCTCCTCGTTGGGGTCGGTGAACACCGTCGAGCCCTTCGACCCGTGCTGGCGGCGCTTGTCGGCGCCCTTCGTCGAGTAGATCTCCACGAACCGGTCGAGATCATCGACCCTTGTCGTTGCGAGAAGCATGTGCCTCCTCCTTCGTCCTCCGCGCCGCGGGTCGGCGCGCTGTCCGGACGAGAATGCACCCGGACGCCCGGGGTGGCATCGGGCGAACTGCCCTATGCGTGGACGAGGTCGTTCTCGAACGCCCAGACCGTCGCGGCCGCGCGACTGCGGACGCCGACCTTCTGGTAGACGTGCTGCACGTGATGCCCGACGGTCTTGGCCGAGATGCCGAGATCGTCGGCGATCCGCTGGTTGGACTCGCCGCGGACGAGCACGAGAAGAACCTCCAGCTCGCGCTCCGTCAGCCCGGCAGGCAGCTCGCGGGGCCGCTGCCGCACCCGGTGGCCGGCGGCTCCGAGCACGGCGGCGACAGCGTCTGGATCGAGCCGTCCCTCGTCGGCCTCGCGCAGGAGCTCCACCTCGGCCGCCTCGGCTTCGAGCGCCGGCCTGTACGGCCGCGCCTCCCGCATCGCCCCGTAGCAGTCGGCGGCGGCGAGGATGCGGGACGGCTGGTCGAGCGCCGGCGCGCGTGCCCCACGGTGGTAGCCGGAGCCGTCGAGCCGCTCGTGGTGCGCGCCGGCCACGAGACCGATCGGCGCGAGGTCGGGCGACTGGGCGAAGGCGCGCTCCGAGTAGTGGGGGTGCAGTCGCACCCGTTCCCACTCCCCGAACCCCAGCGGCCCGGGCTTCTCCCAGATCGCGTTCTGCACCCCGATGCGGCCGAGGTCGTGCGCGAGGGCCGCCCGCCGCACGAGGGTGACCGCGTCGGCCTCGAGGCCCAGTCGCCAAGCCGCAGCCTCGGCGAGCTCGGCCACGCCTGTGGAGTGACCGCGCAGCCACGGCGACTTGAGGCCCGTCAGCGTGGCGATGGCCATGAACGCCGCATCGACCCGCGCGCCCGCGATCCAGACCTGGGGGAACGGCTCGCTCTCCAGCGCCTGCACCCACATGCGCGCCTCGTCCAGGTCGCCGACGAGCTCGCCGAAGCTCTGCGCTGCAAGATCGGCGAGCCGGGGCTCGTACTGGGCGCCGCTGCGACTCTCGATCACGGCGCGGGCCTCGTCGGGGCCTCCGGCGGTGAGGAAGAGGGAGATGTCCCGCGCCACGTGCAGGACCCGCATCGGCAAGGGGGTCGCGTCGCCGCGGGCGTCGGGGAAGCCTTTTCCGTCCCAGCGCGTGAACACGAATGCGAGCGCGTCCTGAACACTCGAGCCGAGCTCGAGCCACCCTGCGAAGCGCTGCGCCACCTCGCACATCGTCGCGAACGACTCGCGCGCACGAGGGCCGGCGTTCGCGATCGCGTCCTCGATCATCCTGGCGCGAACCTCGGGCGCGCGGCCGGTTCCGACGTGTGCCTCGTAGAACGCCAGGACCTCGGCCGGGTTGGTGGGGTCGATCAGGAAGAACGCGGCCCGATGCCCGATGTCGTCGCCGAACAGCTGCGCAGCCTCGTGACTGTTCGACGTGCATCCGGAAGCGTGGAGGAGCGCGAGGTAGTAGCTGTCGGAGAGCTCCTCCGCGGACGCGCCGGCGAGCTCGCCGAGCCGCACCGCGAGCACCGCAGTGCGCAGCGCGTGCTCGAGCGGCTGCCCGGTACCGAGGTCGGTCGCGAGCGAGAGGGCCCCGACCACCTCGGCGGCGCGGATCGGCTTCTCGGCCGACGGCTGCTGTGGGTCTCGGTCTTCCGCCGCCACGTGCGGATCCTACTCCGGGTCGATGGCACGACCTCGAGGGCCGATCGCGTGGAGCCAGCGGGCCGGCTGAGCCGCGTGACCCACGTGTCGGTCGCCGGGGCGGACACGATCCCCACGCACGTCCCCATCCCCGAGCACCCGCGCGGCCTGAGATCCTCGCCGCGCCGCGGTGGTGCTCAACCGGCGCCGACGGCTGCCCGGAGCCTCGCCACGTCGCCGTGCCGCGAGCCGATGTCATCGCGGGGCGCCGCCAGGCGGAGGTCGCGCAGCACCTCGAGCGACGCCAGGAGCACCGGCAGCGGTGGGCCGCTCGCCGTCACCTGCGCGAGGTGCCGATCGTCGAGCGCCTTCGACGGCCCCTCGATGAAGCGGGTGACGAGCTGGTCGTGATGCTGCGCAGCCGTCGTCCCGTGCGCCTCGCACGCGCGCAGGAACGCGGTCGCGTTCCGCTGGAACCACCCCGTGCTCCCGCTCGTCTCCAGGCAGCCGAGGAACTGGTCGAGGAAGCTCTCGCGCCGCAGCGTGTCACGGAGGCTCGCCTGGTCCTCTGGCCGCATGAAGAGCATCTTGTCGACGAGCAGCTGCGAGTAGTAGGGATCGTTCCCGCGGCAGAGCCCGAGCAGCAGGTCGATCTCGTTGATGCCTGCGAAGTCGCCTGCGTTCGCGCCGCGGTACTCCTGACGGCCGACGCGGTACGGCTTGTAGTACGGGCGAACGCTGAAGAAGAACCGCTCGACGTCGACCTGGGCGAACAGGATCTCGTTGAACGCTGCGACGTCCTCGAGTGCACGGCGAGCGTCGTCGAAGAGCGTCTCGGCGACGGGGTGCGAGATGCCCAGAGGGGCGATCCTCGTGAGCGCGTCCGCTGCGCGCTTGTAGGCGAAGATCCCGCGTGTGTTGTAGTCGAGGAACAGGAATTCGTCCTCGAGGGACGTGAAGCTCTTCTGCCGTCCGTCGCGGGCGGCGTTGTGGGTGGCGAGGTGGCTCGTCGCAAACCGCGGCACCATGCCGATCGACGCGCCGATGTGCAGGCCGAGCGCCGAAGCCTCCTCGTGCGGCGACTTCCGCTCGTGGGCAGGGTTCGTGAGCTCGTGCCGCCGCAGCGACGCCATGTAGAGCCCCAGGTCACCGAGCAGGTCGAAGGCCCGGTCGAAGCCCTCGTCGGTGTTGCCCTCGATCATCAGGGCGCGCACGTGGACGCGGCCCTCCTCGAGGATCTGCTCCTTCAGGTCGTCACCCACACCCTCGACGTTCGAGCGGTCGTCCTGCTCGAAGTACGCGTTCTCGAGCGCAGTATTGAGCTCGACGAACGTCGAGCGGATCCAGGCGTCGAACGCCTCTGCGTTCTTGCTCATCGGACCTCCAGCGCGGGCCGGCGACGTGCGGACGGCCCGCGCAACCTAACACGCTCGGCATCGTCGGTCGGCGCCGCCGCGGCCGCCTCTGATCGAGCCGCGCCCCGATTGCCGCAGACCGCCCTACCCCATCGTCCCCGCCCACGACCGCTGCCCTGCGCCAGGGCAGGGCCCCTGTACGGAGGCATCTCCGCCGACTCGGCGGAGAAGACCGAGAGGCAGATTCCCGGGGGCGCGGGTCGGGCAGACAGACGCACACCGTGCGCGTTCGCGTGTCGGGCTTCGGCCCGACACGGCTCTCCGCAAACGGTTACGGATTCGTTGCGTTTCGGGGTGCTCTCAGCCTGCCCTCAGGACCGTGTGCCACCCTGGTGGCTCGGGCCGTCCACGAGACGAGGAGCGATGCCGTGACCGAGACCCCCACCGACCCCACGACTCCCACACCGGCAGAGTCCAGCGAGAAGCTGCAACAGGCGCTGTTCGAGATCCGGCGCGTGATCGCCGGGCAGGACGAGATGCTGGAGCGCGTGCTCGTCTGCCTGCTCGCGCACGGGCACCTTCTCCTCGAAGGCGTCCCCGGCCTCGCCAAGACACTGACCGTGAAGACGACGGCAGGCGTGCTCGGCGGCTCGTTCGCCCGCATCCAGTTCACGCCCGACCTCGTCCCCTCGGATCTCGTCGGGACGCGGATCTACCGTCCCGGTGAGGCGAGCTTCGACACGGAGCTCGGCCCGGTGTTCTGCAACTTCCTGCTCGCCGACGAGATCAACCGCGCCCCGGCGAAGGTGCAGTCGGCGCTGCTCGAAGTGATGCAGGAGCACCAGGTCACGATCGGTCACACCACGCACCCCGTACCGGACCCGTTCCTGGTGATGGCGACGCAGAACCCGATCGAGTCGGAAGGGACCTACCCGCTGCCCGAGGCGCAGGTCGATCGCTTCATGCTCAAGGTGCTGATCGGGTACCCGGCGCACGACGAGGAGCTGACGATCGTGCAGCGCCAGCTCGTCGAGCCGCCCGAGTTGCGGGAGGTGCTCTCGCTCGACGAGCTGCGCGGGCTGCAGCAGGCGGTCACCTCCGTCTACGTCGATCCCGCGCTCGTCAGCTACTCCGTCGACCTGGCCACCGCCACGCGCGCGCCGGCAGAGCACGGGCTGGAGGGCCTGCGTGACTACATCGCCTTCGGCGCGAGCCCGCGTGGGCCGATCAGCCTGATCCAGGCCGCGCGTGCACTCGCGCTGGTGCGGGGTCGCGAGTACGTGATGGCCGAGGACGTCCAGGCTCTCGTCAAGGACGCATTCCGTCACCGGCTCGTGCTCACCTACCAGGCGCTCGCGGAGGAGGTGACCTCCGACGCCATCCTCGACCACGTCATCGCCGCCGTACCCGTGCCGCGCCTCGATCTCGCGAGGGTGAACGCCGCATGACGATCCTCCGGGCGCGCCGTTCGCCCGCGCACGGCAACCAACCCGATCCGGGCCCGATGCCCGGCACGGTGCTGCGCGCGCTCGAGATCACGATCGCGCGTCGCGTCGACGGCCTGCTCGCCGGCGACTACCGCTCGACGTTCCTCGGCGAGGGCACGGAGCTCGCGCAGGTACGTCCATACGCCCCCGGGGACGACGTACGCCGCATCGACTGGAACGTCACGGCCCGCACCGGTGAGACCCATGTCCGCGTGCACCTCGCCGATCGCGTGCTCGTCACGTGGCTCGTCCTCGACACGTCGGCCTCGATGTCCTTCGGCACGGCGGATCGGCGCAAGGCGGACGTTGCCGAAGGCGTCGCGATCGCCGTCGGCCACGTCGCGACGCGCCGCGGGAACCGGCTCGGGATCGTCACCTTCGGTGACGCCGAGCCCCGCTCGCTGCCGCCCCGGCAGGGTCGCGCCGGCCTGCTCGGCGTGCTCCAGGCAGTCGGGCGTGAGCCCGATGCGGCACCGGTCGGGGCGACGTCGTTGGGGGAGGCGCTGACCCGCACGGCGGCGCTCGCGAGGCAGCGGGCGCTCGTCACGGTCGTCTCCGATTTCAGGGGCCCTGCCGACTGGCGCTCTCCGCTGACACGGCTCGCAGGTCGCCACGACGTGATCGGCGTCGAGGTCCGCGACCCGCGCGAGGAGCAGATCCCCGACATGGGCGAGCTGTGGCTCATCGATCCCGAGACCAGGCGACAGATCCGGGTCGACACGCGCGACCAGAAGCTGCGCGACCGCTTCGCTGCCGCCGCGGCCGAAGAGCGCGCTGGTGTCGCCGACACGCTCGCTTCGCTCGGCGTCCGCCACGTCGTGCTCTCGACCTCCGGGGACTGGCTCCGCCACCTCGCCAACTTCCTCCAGAGACGGCAGCGGTGAGCTTCGAGACACCCCTCGCGCTCGCGGGCCTGCTCTTCGTGCCCGTCCTCGTCCTCCTCTACCTGCTGAGCGAGCAGAGGCGCGCTCGGCGTGCGCAGGCGTTCGCGAGCCCACGGTTGCTGCCCGACGTCGTCGATCGCGCTCCACGGTGGCGCCGGCAACTGCCACTGGCGGTCCTGCTCGTGGCTCTCGCCCTCCTCGTCGTCGGCGTCGCGCGTCCCCATGCCGTGTTGAGCGAGCCCCGCGAGGAGGCGACCGTGATCCTGGTCATCGATACGTCGCGCTCGATGAGCTCGACCGACGTCCAGCCGTCCCGGCTCGGCGCCGCGCGCGGCGCCGCGGAGGCATTCCTCCGCACCGTGCCGGAGAAGTTCCGCGTCGGCGTCGTGGCGTTCGCCTCGCTGGCCGTCGTCACGCTGCCGCCGACGGAGGACCGAGAGCTGGCGCAGAGCGCGCTCGCGACGCTCAGAACGGGTGAGGGGACAGCGCTCGGCGATGCGATCCTGCTCGCGGCCGAGCTCGGTCAGAAGGAGCAGGCTGCCGACGGGACCGTGCCGCCGACGTCGGTGCTGCTGATCTCGGACGGCGCCCCCGACGGTGGCGAGAACGACCCGCTCGAGGCGGCCGAGCAGGCGAAGGCACTCGGTGTCCCCGTGTACACGGTCGTCGTCGGCACACCCGAGGGCGTCGTCGAAGTGCCGCTCGAGGGCGGCTTCACCCAGGTCATTCGTGTTCCGCCCGAGCCCGACCGCCTGCGCGAGATCGCGTCGATCACCGGCGCCGAGCACTTCACGGCCACCGATCCCGAGAGCCTCCGCGCCGTCTACGAGAGCCTCGGCTCGCGCCTTGGCGAGCGGGACGTGCGACGCGAGGTGACGAGCGCGTTCGCGGCCGGAGGGATCGTGCTCCTCCTCGCCGGTGGGGCACTCTCGGCGCTCTGGCACCGGAGGATGCCGTGAGACGTGCCGTGGTCTCAGTCGTCGTGGCGTGTACCGCCCTCGCCGCATTCGCGTCCGCCGCGACCGCCACCAACGAGTGCGAGGGCCTCCAGGTCTGCGTGCCCGTGGCGGGGCCGTGGGTCGTCGTGCCGGCGGGAGCCGCTGCACCGAGACCGCGGGTCGAGTTCCAGCTCTCGTGCCCCGAGGGACACGTCGTCGGAGGCCTCGACGTCGAGCTCAGCCACCGCGGCATCGACGTCTCCTTCGGAGGTCTCGTCGGGAGCCCGGTGGCGCCGGGTGTCACGACCGAGCGCTCGGCGATCTTCACAGCCACCTACACGGGCTCCGTGTCGGACGCGACGAGCTTCCGGCCGCACGTGGGATGCGTGCCGACGGCGGGAGGTGGCGGAAGGATCCCGGTTGCCCACACCGCCTTCCCGCCCGGCCCACCGAGCACGCGTCGGGTGACCGCAGTGCGCGTGCCCACAGGTGCGGGAGCCGTGAGAGCGCGTCGGGCCTGCGCTGCGAACGAGCGGCTCGTCTCCGCGTGGCATGCGCTCGCGTTTCGCACGCAGGAGCCGCCGCCGACGCGTCTCGTCGAGGCCGTTCGTGTCACGCGGATCGTGCGGGCCGAAGCGGTTACGGTGACGGTGCGCGGATCCACGGCGCTCCGGGGAGCTCGCGCGATCGTCCAGGTAGGCGCCGTCTGCGCGGGTGAGCGATGACGTTCCTGAGCCCGCTGCTGCTGCTCACGTTGCTCGCCGTGCCGCTCGCGATTGCCGTCTACCTGCTGGCGGAGCGCAGGAGGATGCGGTTCGCGGTCCGCTACACGAACGTCGACGTGCTGGCAACGGTGGCGACCACCCGTCGACCCTGGCGCCGGTACGTGCCGCTCGGGCTCTTCCTCGCCGCGCTCACCGTGCTCTGCGTCGCGGTCGCGCGCCCTCAGATCGACACCACCGTGACCCAGGATCAGGCGACCGTCGTGCTCGTCGTGGACCACTCGGGATCGATGTTCGCAGACGACGTCGCGCCGACCCGCCTCGCGGCAGCCCAGGACGCGGTGCGCGCGTTCCTCGACGAGGTCCCGGAGCGTGTCCGTGTCTCGCTCGTCGTCTTCGCCTCCGAGCCGTTCGTCGTCGCCCCGCCGACGACAGATCTCGCTCTCGTCCGGCGAGCCGTCGACGCGCTCGGCAGCTTTCCCGTGCGGGGGACGGCCATCGGTGACGCCCTCGCTTCAGCCGTCGACCTCGCCGAGCAGGCCGTCGATGGGTCGGGGCCGACCCCCGAGACGGGTCGCGGTACGACGATCGCCCAGCGGACGCTCGCCCCCGCAGCCGAGACCGAGCCGAGTTCACCGGCGTCGATCCTCTTTCTCTCGGACGGTGCGCAGACCCGCGGGTTCCTGACTCCCGCCGAAGGGGCCGACCTGGCCCAGTCCGCGGGCATCCCGGTCTACACGGTGTCGCTGGGCACCGAGGACGGTGTCCTCACCCGGGACTTCGGCGGTTTCGAGCAGTCGATCCCGGTGCCCCCCGATCCCGAGACGTTGCGGCAGATCGCGGAGACCACCGGTGGGACCTTCTTCGAGGCCCGCAGCGCAGAGTCGCTGCGGTCGGCCTACGAGTCGCTGGGGTCGAGCCTCGCTCGGATCCCAGGCACGTTGGAGATCACCTCCTGGCTCGTCGCGCTGGCTGCCGCGCTGCTCCTGGGAGCAGGAGCACTGGCTGTGCTCTGGGGCCCTCGGTTGCCCTGAGCCATCATTGAGCCAGTTCTGTGTCGATCGATTCACAGAGCCGCATGAACACACGGGGGTGTCCGTTCGGGACACTTTCGCACGACGCGTGAGCGCCGGTACCCCTCCGCTCGTCAACGAGTAGAGGAGGGAAGAAGGTGAGACGACCATCGTCGGTACTGGGAGTGGCACTCGTCGTCGGTCTCGTCGGCGCGGCATCGCTTGCCATCGCCGGTGTCCGGGACGACCCCACGATCACTGCTTGCCGCCACATGAAGAGCGGGCGCTTGCGCGCCGTCACGACGGAGCGCGCCTGCCGCGCCAACGAGTCGGTGCTGCGCTGGAACGTGCGCGGACCGCGTGGCCTGCCAGGCCCGGGCGGGGAGGAGGGGCCCGAAGGGCCACCCGGGCCTGCAGGGCCGCCCGGCCCGGAGGGGCCGTCGGGAGCTCAGGGGGCGGTCGGCCCACAGGGACCCGCCGGTCCACAGGACCTGCAGGCCCACAGGGACCAGCGGGTCCGCAGGGGCCGGCCGGCGCCGCTTCGCTCACGTCCCTCGACGGCTCGACCTGCACGGCCTTCGACGGTAGCCAAGGGATGGTCGACGTCGACGTCGCAGCCGACGGCGTCGTCGTGCTGCGTTGCTCCGCCGGAGCGCCGCCTCCGCCCCCCGCCCCCGCCGCCTCCGCCCCCGCCACCGGGGGGAGACGCCGGCCGGCTCGTGATCAACGAGATCGACTACGACCAGGTCGGTGCCGACGTGGGTGGCTTCGTCGAGATCGCGAACACCGGTGCCGGCACGGCGAGCCTCGACGGCCTCGCGCTCGTCCTCGTCAACGGTGGTGACGCCACCGAGTACGACCGAGAGTCGCTCTCGGGCGCGCTCGCTCCAGGTGGGTATCTCGTGATCCAGATCGAGGCGCAGAACGGCGCGCCGGACGGCGTCGCGCTCCTCGATACGGGCACGGGCACGTTGGTCGACGCGCTCTCGTACGAGGGAGAGATCCGCACCGCGACGATCGATGGGGCGACCTACGACCTCGTCGAGGGCACGCCACTCCCCGCGACCGTCGCCGACTCGAACACGATCGAAGGGTCAATTGCGCGCCTGCCGGACGGGCAGGACACGGACGACGCCGCGTCGGACTGGGCGTTCACGACCACGGTCACCCCGGGGTCGGCGAACGTGGCGACCTCGTAGGGTGTGGTGGAGAAGGGCGGCCCAGATGGTTGATCGGCAATTCAGGCACCCGCGAATGGCGGCCGTGACGCGGCGCATCGCGGCACGCTCGCTCGCGACACGTACCAGCAGGTACGCGCCACGAGCGAGCGCGCCACGCTGCTTGGTCACGCCCGTCCTCGGCGGGCACCCCAATTACCGATCAACCATCTAGCGGCCGCCCTTCTCTTGCTGTCGCGCGCGTGCCGTGCGGCTGAAGGAACGCCACTTCTTCCTCTCCTCCGCCTGGGCGCGCTTGTCGAGGCGCCGCTCGAGCATGGCGAGCTCGCGCTCGAGCTTCTGGTAGCTCTCCCACCGGTCCGGAGGCAGCCGGCCGTCCTCCAGGGCTGCATGGACCGCGCAGTCCGGCTCGCTCCCGTGGGCGCAGTCGCGGAAGCGGCACTCGGCGAACAGCGATGTGACGTCGTCGAAGGCTTCCTCCAAGCCATGATCGGCGACCCACAGCTGGAGCTCCCGCATGCCCGGCGTGTCGATCACGAGACCGCCACCCGGAAGCCGGACGAGCTCACGGCGCGTGGTCGTGTGGCGTCCCTTGCCGTCGGCGCGGATCTCCTGCGTGGCGAGCAGCTCCTCGCCGACGATGGCGTTGACGAGCGTCGACTTGCCGACACCGGAGGAGCCGAGCAGCGCCGCCGTCTGGCCCGGCGCGAGCTCGGCGAGCACGGCCGCGATTCCCTCGCCGGTGGGGACGGAGACCGCGTGTACGGGAACGCCTGCGGCGATCGAGGAGACATCGGCGACGGCGGGCGCGGCGTCGTCGACGAGGTCGGCTTTCGTCAGCAGCACCACGGGCCGTGCGCCCGACTCCCAGGCGAGCGTGAGGTAGCGCTCCAGGCGGCGCAGGTTGAGATCCTCGTTGAGCGAGGTGACGAGGAACACGACGTCGACGTTGGCCGCGACCACCTGCTCCTCGGTCGTTGCGGATGCGGGATCGTGAGCCGCCAGCCGCGAGAACTTGGAACGTCTCGGCAGCAGGGCGTGGATCGTGCCGTGGCCTGGCTCGGTCGTCTCGACGGCGACCCAGTCGCCGACGGCAGGCAGCTCGGCCGAGGACGACGCGTCTCTGACGAGGCGCAGCGGCACCTCGCAGCGGCGCTCGCCGTCCTCGAGGAGGACGTCGTAGGCGCCGCGGTGCTGGATGCTCACGCGGCCCGGTACGAGCCCTGCTGCGGCATGAGCGGAGAACTGCTGTTGGCGCTCGGCATCCCAGCCGAGCAACGTGAGATCGGTCAACGACTCCCTTTCGATACGGGGAATGAAAGCGGGGCGCGCCGAAGCGCGCCAGGCAGCGGGGCCGTCGGTGCCGAAGGCTACGCGGCGGACCGCGCTGCGAGCGCGGTGGAGGAGCGAGCAATGGTCATGAGACGTCCTCCTTCCGTCGGTGCCGACTCGCCCAGGATGCCAGACCTCAGCCGAGGGCGCTGCGGAGACCCGACTGGACGTCTGGGTGCGAGAACGCAAAGCCTGCCTCGGTCAGTCGTGCCGGCAACGCGCGTTGGCCGCCGAGCAGCATCTCCGCGCCCATCTGCCCGAACATCGCGCGGACCGCCAGCGACGGCAGCGGAACCCGCGTCGGTCGCCGGAGCACCGTCCCCAGCGCGGTGACGAGCTCGGTGTTCGTCACCGGTCGTGGCGCAACCGCGTTGACCGGTCCGGAGACGTCGCCCTCGATCGCCCAGACATACGTTGCGACGGCATCCACGAGTGAGATCCACGACCAGTACTGGGTCCCGCTGCCGACCCTGCCGCCCAGCCCGAGACGGAAAGGCGTGAGCAGTCGGGCGAGCGCCCCACCCGCCCGAGAGAGCACGATGCCCTGACGCAGGTGCACGGTTCGCGCGCCTGCGTCGCGCGCCGGCTGTGCCGCGCGTTCCCACTCCACCGCGACGTCGGCGAGGAACCCGTCGCCGTGCTCGCTCGCCTCGGTGAGCTCTTCGTCGCCCCGGTCGCCGTAGTAGCCGACTGCGGAGGCGACGATGAGCGCCGGTCGGGGCGACCGTGTCGCGGCCGTCTCGGCGAGCAGTCGGGTCGTGTCGACGCGCGAGGACAGGATCTGCTCGCGTGCACGCTGTGTCCAGCGTTGCCCGATCGTGGCGCCGGCGAGGTTGACCACGACGTCGACATCCGCGAGCGCCTCGGCCTGGAGGATGCCGGCGGCGGGATCCCAGTGGAGCTCGTCCGGCGCGGTCGGCGCGCGGCGGACGAGCCGCACGACCTCGTGGCCGCGTCCGGCGAGTTCGGGGACGAGGGCGGAGCCGATGAGGCCAGAAGAGCCGGAGATCACGAGTTTCACGATCACATTGTACAAAACCAGGACAGAGTTCGCTCTGCGCTCCTCGACGCTTCGCTTTCGGGCGCGTGCAAAGATCGAGAGATGAACGTCCGCGAAGCCGTGGAGCTCGTCTGGCCGGGGCGCCGGACGTCGTGGGAGGTGCTCGGCGAAGGCCTGACGCGACACAACGTCAAGGTCACCCTCGATGACGGCACCGTCTTCGTCCTGCGTCTTGTCGGAGCGGAGACCGATGCGCTCGGCATCGATCGGCGCGTCGAGTACGAGGCCTGTCAGGCGGCGGCAGCGGTCGGTGTGGGGCCGGACGTGGAGACGTTCGTCGAGCCCGCGGGGCCACTCGTCACCCGCTGGGTCGACGGCGTGCCCCTCCGGCATGACGAGGTTCGCGACGCCGACGTGTTGCGACGCCTCATGACCGCTCTGCGCGTGTTTCACAGAGGGCCGCCGCTCCCGCGCCGGTTCGACGTGTTCGACGTCGTCGAGGAGTTGCGGTCGGCGGCGTTCGCGCACGGTGCTGATCTGCCGCCGGCATACGCGTGGGCGCGTCAGCTAGCCCGGCGGGTGGCGCAGGCGCGCGGGCCCGTTCCCGAACGCCCGTGCCACAACGACCTCGTCTGCACGAACCTGATCGACGACGGGACCCGGATCCGCGTCGTCGACTGGGGCGTGGCCGGCATGGGTGACGTCTTCCTCGACCTCGCCTGCCTCGCCGTCGACGCGCGGCTCGACCCCGACGAGCGCCGTGTCCTGCTCGAGGCGTATGCGCGGTTCCCACGGGAGCAGGACGAACGCGCGCTCGAGCTGATGCGCTTCATGGTCTGCTACCGCGACGCGATGTGGGGTGTCGTCCAGGGGGCCGTGTCAGAGCTCGACTTCGACTTCGGCACGTACGCGGGCGAGCGCTTCTCTCTGCTCGAAGCGATCGTCGAGGAGCCCGGCTTCGCGAGGGCGCTCGACGGCCCCTGAGCCAGCCGGCGGCGGGGCGCGCGCGCCGTGCGTAGCGGGCCTGCGTGTCCTACGACGGGGGTCGGAGTGCGGCGAACTGATCGGTGATCGCCAGCGTGCGCTCGCGGAAGCGGAACACCTCGGCCGGGCGGCCGCCACCTGGGCCCGACGGGCGATGGCTCCCCGTCGAGGCGAGGACGCCGCGCCGCAGCAGGACACGCTTGAGGTTCGTGGTCGAGACCTCGTGACCGAGCGCTGCGACGTAGATCTCACGCAGTTCGGCGAGAGTGAACGTCTGCGGCGCCAGTGCGAACGCGACGTTCGAATACGAGAGCTTGGCCCGTAGGCGATCACGTCCGGCGAGCACGAGGTCGCGGTGATCGAACGCGGTGGGGGGGAGTGCGTCCACGGCGTGCCACTCGGTGTCCGCGGGAACGCTCGGGTCGAGACCCAGGGGCACGACGCCGAGGTACGCGGTTGCGACCTCCCAGATCGAAGGGTTGCGGCTCGGGTCCCCGTAGGTCCCGAGCTGCTCGATGTGTGCCACCTCCCGCACGTCGACCTTCGCGGTGAGGTGCCGCAGGATCGACTCCTCCAGCGTCTCGGTCGCCGAGAGATCGCCGCCGGGAAGGGCCCAACGCCCCAGGTGAGGCTCCTGCGCGCGCTGCCAGAGCAGGGAGCGCAGCACACCGTCCCTGACCTGGAGGACGACCGCAAGGGTCGTCTGTACCGGTCTGGTAGACTCCTGCCCAGGTTTACGACTCACAGTCTAAAACTATCAAGACAGGGGACGAGGCGGCATGGCCCGACGGTTGATGCGGATGGCGGGGCTCGTGGTGGCAGCAGTGCTCGTGACGCTCGGTGCCGGGTGTGGCGGCGACGACGAGACGACGACCACGCCGGCGGAGCCGGTCGTGACCGTCGGATTGATCGCGGATGCGGGTCAGCTCAACGACAAGGGCTTCAACGAGCTCGCGTTCAAAGGGCTACAGCGCGCGGCCGAGGAGCTCGGTGTCGGCGTGCGTGTCGTCGAGGCGAAGTCCTCCGCCGACTACGTCCCCAACATGGCGACCCTGGCCCGGCAGGGCTACGACCTGATCATCGGGGTCGGCTTCGCGCAGGGAGACGCGATTGCCACGGCAGCGAAGCGCTTCCCCGACGTGAAGTTCGCCATCGTCGACTACGACCACGCCTTCCTGCCTGGGACGCCCGCCAACGCCGAGGGGCTTCTATTCCGCGAGGAAGAGGTCGGGTATCTCGTCGGCACGCTCGCAGCGCTGACCGTCGATCGCGAGGGCGGATCGACGATCAGCGCGGTCGGTGGCTTCAAGGAGCCTCCCGTCGACCGGTTCATCGCCGGCTATCGCGCGGGCGCCGAAGCGGCCGTGCCGGGTACGAAGGTCATCTTCTCGTACTCGCAGGACTGGGAGGACCAGGCGAAGTGCAAGGAGCTAGCGCTCGACCAGATCGCACGCGGCTCGAAAGTCGTCTTCCAGGTCGCAGGGCTCTGCGGGTTGGGTGCGCTCTCCGCGGCAAGCGACAAGGGCGTCTGGGGCATCGGCGTCGACGCCGACCAGTCCTTCCTCGGGCCACACGTGCTGACGAGTGCGCTCAAGGGTGTGGACACCGCCGTCTTTCTCACGATCGAGTCCGTCCTCGACGGGACGTGGCAGGGCGGCGGCAACACCGTCTTCGGTCTCGACCAGGACGGAGTCGGTCTCGGGACGGTCAGCGATCAGGTGCCGCAGGAAGATCTCGACGAGGTCACCACGGTCGAGGAGAAGATCGCCTCCGGCGAGATCTCCGGTATCCCCGACACGCTCGGGTGACCGTGGGGAAGAGTCGTCGCTGCCGACGCGTTGTCACGATGGCATCCCACTAGCCCGGAGGACGCCGTGCTCGCACTCACCGACACCCAGACCGCCTTCATCCGCGACAACCCGTTCGTCGGCATCGTCACCGACCTGCGGCCTGACGGTTCGCCGCACTCGACGGTCGTCTGGGTCGACGCCGATGAGCACGGTGTCTCCTTCAACACCGCGCACGGCCGCTGCAAGCCGCGCAACATTGCGCTCGATCCTCGCGTCTCGCTGACGGTCGTCGATCCAGAGAACCCGTTCCGCTGGCTCTCGATCACTGGCACGGGGGTGCTCGTCGACGAAGGCGCCGACGATCAGATCGACAGGCTGGCGAAGAAATACATCGGCCAGGACGTGTATCCGTGGCGTTCACGCGATGAGCGACGGGTCACCGTTCGCATCACGCCGGACAAGCTCGACGGGCAGGGGGTAGCTGATTGACGACCGCGAGTGGCGTAGCGGTAGCGGGTCAGACCCGTGGGGTCTGACCCCAGGGCGCAACACCTGGAGGGGTCTGACCCCACGGGTCTGACCCCGGGCGACCCCCGGGCGCGCAAGGATCCCTACGCGGTCCGCACCGAGTACACGGGAGGCAGGTGGTCGGCGACCGTGAACCACGAGCCGCCGGCGTCGCCCGAGCCGAACACGTCGCCCGACGTGGCGCCGAAGTAGAGCTCGAGGGCGGGACCTTCGCCCGCCGAGTCGAACGCCTCGCGCAGGATCGTCAGGTAGGCGTCGCCGGCAGGAAGGCCGTCGCTGCGCGCGCGCCAGCTCGACCCGGCGTCCCGTGTCTCCCAGACCTCGACCGCGCCCCGGGGCGTCGTGCGATCCATGGCACCGACCAGCGGGATCACGTACGCGCTGTCGGGATCCGCCGGGTCGACGACCACCGGGAAGCCGAAGTCGGACGGCAATGCCGTGTTGGTCCCGACGTCGAGCCACTGCTCACCGCCGTCGTCGGAGCGGTAGACACCGTCGTGGAACTGCATGAACAGGCGCTCCGGTCGTCCGGGCGACCGGCGGACGTCGTGGACGCAATGCTGGATCGGGTTGTCACGGGCCTCCTCCGGCGCGTACCGCGGCACGATGCCGTTGTTCGAATGGCGCCAGGTCGTCCCCGCGTCGTCCGAGAGCCAGACACCGACGGCGGAGATGGCGACCAGCAACCGGTTTGGATCGCCGGGCCAGGGGACGATCGTGTGCAGGCAGAGCCCGCCGTTGCCCGGCGACCAGTCCGGTCGCGTCGGGTGCTCCCAGAGGCCGCGGTTCAACGCCCACGTCGAGCCGCCGTCATGGCTCTCGAAGAGCACGCCGGGGTCACCGCCGGCATAGAGCAGCCCGTCTTCCTCTCCCGGCACGATCACCCAGATTCGCTCGAGCGAGGCGTCGCCGTCCTCGGGCAGGGTGACGCCGGTCGCCTGCTCCCACTTGCCGCCTGGTTCGTCCGCGACCCAGATCTTGGGTCCGTAGAAGGGCGATGTCGTAGCCGCCAGGTAGCGGCCGCTGCGCGCGTCCTGCATCGCGTACTCGACCGGCTCTCCGGGAAACGCCCGGGCGGTCACCTCGAACGCGCCACCCGGCTCGCCGCTCAGCGCGAAGAGGCCTTTGCGGGTACCGACGAGAAGCTCCGTCATCTGCTCATCCTCCTGTGATCGAAGGGAGGACATGGACGCGGTCGCCGTCGGCCACCGCCGTCTCCTCCCGTGCCAGCTCGGCGTTGACGAAGACGTTGATGTGCTCGCGGACCTGACCCTGCTCGTCGAGAATCCATCCCTCCAGGTCAGGGCACGCCTGCTCGAGGGCGCGCAGGAGCTCCCGCACCGTCGCTCCTGCGAGCGCGTGCTCGCGCCCGCCGGCGAGCTCGGAGAGCGGAGCGCGGAGCCTCACGAGCGCCATGCCGCCATCGTATGCGCTTCGCCTTCCATCTCTCGTACGACGAACGGCATGCCACGCGATCGACACCGCCGCGCAGTCTCTACTGCAGCTCGAGCATGCCGTGCGGCGAGCCGTACTCGGCGAGCTTGTCCAGGAACGGCTGTGCGGGGAAGGCCTCGGGGCCGAGCACGCCGATCCCCGACCACACGCCCTGGGCGAGGAGCTCGAGGGCGATCACCGGGTTGATCGCGGTCTGCCAGACGACCGCCTGCGACCCATATTCGCGCATCGACCACTCGTTGTCGACGACGTGGTAGAGGTAGACCTTCCGCGGCCGCCCGTCCTTGCCGGTTCCCGTGACGAGCGTCCCGGCGCACGTCTTGCCGACCATGCGATCGCCGAGCGTCATGGGATCCGGCAACGTCGCGGCGACGACATCGCGCGGAGCCACCTCGACGTCGCGCACACGGACAAGCTCCTTCGAGTCGAGGCCGAGCTTGCGCAGCGTGCGCAGCACCGAGATGAACTCGTCGCCGAGCCCGTACTTGAACGTCACACGCTGGCAGTCGACCCAGCGCGGAACGAGCAGCACCTCTTCGTGCTCGACGTTGACGCACTCGACCGGACCGATCCCCTCGGGGAAGTCGAACACCTCGGGCTCGGAGAACGGCTCGGTCGTGTACCAGCCGTGGCCCTTCTCCCAGATCACCGGTGGGTTGAGGCACTCCTCGATCGTCGTCCAGATGGAGAACGTCGGGGCGAAGTCGTACCCCTCGATCACGAGGTTGGCGCCGTCGCGAATGCCGATCTCGTCGATCTCCGAGAACAGCTCGTCCGCGGCGTGGCGCGCGAAGACGTCGGCGGCTCCCGGCTCGACGCCGATGCCGACGAGCGCGAGCAACCCCTCCTGACGCCAGTTCTCGTCCTGCGCGAACTGGTAGTCGCCGAGCTTGACGTGCGGCTCCTCGTACGGGTGCGTGGGATGCGGCTCCGAGAGCGTCATCGCCATGTCGAGGTACGTGACACGCGCACGCAGGCAGGCGTCGAAGATCTGAGGGTTGAAGCGAGGGTCGGTCGCGTTGAGAACGGCGTCTGCCCGGACGTCCTCGATCAGGCGGACGATCGCGTCCTCGTCACTCGCGTCGACGCCGGCCGAGCCGAAGCGATCATGCTCTCCGAGGCGGTCGACGACGCCCTGGGGACGCGATGCGTCGAGGTCGGCGAGCACGATCCGCTCGTAGAAGTCGCGACGCTGCGCGATCGCTGCGAACGCGGAGCCGACGCCACCGGTGCCCACGACGAGAATGCGCATGTGGGGGTTCTACCTGACCGTCGGGTCAATCGTTGCCAGTGGGCGATCGAGCGGTGCTAGGCTCGCGCCGAGATGGCGTGGAACGGAGGGAGCGTATGAGCGTTTCGGTCACCCAGCACAAGATGTTCGTCGGCGGCGAGTTCGTCGAATCCGTCTCGGGCGAGACGATGGAGGTCCTGAACCCTGCGACCGGCGACGTGATCGCCGAGGTTCCGCGGGGAAGTGCGGAGGACGTCGATCGGGCGGTCGAAGCCGCCAAGAAGGCCTGGGCCGAATGGCGGGACAAGACGCCGAAGGACCGCATGGAGCTGCTCCTCAAGCTCGCCGACATCATCGACGAGAACGCGGAGGAACTGGCACGGCTCGAGTCGTTGAACGTCGGCAAGCCGTGGTGGGTGGCGGTCGACGAGCCCGGTGTGATGTCCGACAACCTCCGCTTCTTCGCCGGGGCTGCGCGGAACCTCGAGGGCAAGTCGGCCGGAGAGTACGTCGAGGGGTACACGTCGATGATCCGGCGCGAACCGCTCGGCATCGTCGCCGGCATCTGCCCGTGGAACTACCCGTTGTTCATGGCGATGTGGAAGATGGGCCCGGCGCTCGCTGCCGGAAACGTCCAGATCATCAAGCCCGCCGAGCAGACGCCGCTGACGATGCTCCGGTTCGTGGAGCTCGCGCAGGATGTGTTGCCACCAGGCGTGCTCCAGGTGCTGACCGGTGACGGCATTCCTGTCGGCGACGGGCTCGTCCGACACCCGGCGATCTCGCTCGTCTCGCTCACCGGAGATACGGCAACCGGCAAGCTGATCGCCGCGAACGCGGCGCAGACGGTGAAGCGCGTCCACCTCGAGCTCGGCGGCAAGGCGCCGCTGATCGTGCTGGACGACGCCGACCCGGCAACCGTCGCCGAGGCGATCAAGATCGGTGGGTACTTCAACTCCGGTCAGGACTGTACGGCCTCGTCGCGCGTGCTCGTCAGCGAGCGGATCTACGACGACGTCGTCGCCGCCACCGTCGAGGCCGTAGGGTCGCTCACGGTCGGCGATCCCGCGAGCGACGACGAGATCGGCATGGGCCCCGTGATCTCCGCCGAGCAGGCCGAGCGTGTGCTCGGGTTCCTCGAGCGCGCCGTCGACGCCAAGGCGACCGTCCTCACGGGTGGTGAGGCGATCGGCGATCGCGGCTTCTTCGTGCAGCCGACGCTCGTCGCAGACGTCGCGCAGGATGCCGAGATCGTGCAGAACGAGGTCTTCGGCCCCGTGGTCACCGTCCAGCGCTTTGCGTCCGACGACGCCGCGATCGAGATGGCGAACGACGTCCGCTACGGACTGGCCGCCTCCGTCTTCTCGGAGAACGTCGGCCGTGCGATGAAGGTGGCTGCGAAGCTCGACTTCGGCTGTGTGTGGGTGAACGAGCACCTCTTCCCGCTCGCCTCCGAGATGCCGCACGGTGGCTTCAAGGAGTCCGGCTACGGGAAGGACATGTCCATCTACTCGATGGAGGAGTACACCCGCATCAAGCACGTCTGTGTGAAGCTCGCGTAGACACGGGCGACGATCTGGTACCCGACACGGCTTCCGCCGGTGTCGGGTACCACGTGCGTCATGTCACGGAGCAGCGTAGGCTTACCGAATTCATGGTTGCGGCTGCGCCCGCAGATGTGCGCGTCGAGAACGTCGTCAAGCGCTTCGATGAGCTCGTTGCGGTCGACGGTGTCTCCGTCGAGATCCCGCGCGGCTCGTTCTTCGCCATGCTCGGCCCGTCGGGTTGCGGCAAGACGACGACGCTGCGCATGATCGGCGGCTTCGAGGAGCCGACCTCCGGCGCCATCTACCTCGGCGACCGCGACGTGGTCGGGCTGCCGCCCTACAAGCGCGACGTGAACACCGTCTTCCAGAGCTACGCGTTGTTTCCGCACATGACGATCCGCGACAACGTCGGCTTCGGTCTCGAGCGTCGTAAGGTGCCGAAGGACGAGATCAAGAGGCGGGTCGGCGAGATGATCGAGCTCGTAGGTCTCGCAGGGCGCGAGCACGTCAAGCCGCGCCAGCTGTCCGGCGGTCAGCAGCAGCGCGTGGCCCTCGCCAGGGCTCTCGTCAACCGGCCGCAGGTGCTCCTGCTCGACGAGCCGCTCGGCGCGCTCGACCTCAAGCTGCGCAAGCAGATGCAGCTCGAGCTGAAGCGCATCCAGCACGACGTCGGCATCACGTTCGTCCACGTCACGCACGACCAGGAAGAGGCGATGACGATGGCCGACACGATCGCCGTCATGAATCAGGGGCGCATCGAGCAACTGGGGAGCCCGTCGGAGTTGTACGAGCGCCCGCGTACGGCTTTCGTCGCCGGCTTCCTGGGCAAGTCGAACCTGCTCGCCGGCGCCGTCGTCGACAGCGGGCGCGTGCGCCTCGCAGACGGCACCGAGGTGCGTGCAGATGTCACAGGGATGACGGGTGAGATCGCCATCGGTGTGCGGCCGGAGAAGATCCAGCTGGGCGCCGGCGGGGAGAACCGGCTCGACGGGCACGTGCGCGAGACCGCCTACGTCGGCGTCGCCACCGAAATCGTCGTCGGGACGCCTGCAGGAGACATCGCCGTTTTCCACCAGAACGCCGAGGCCGGGGGCGTGATCCCGGCCGCCGGCTCCCAGGTCACCGTCAGCTGGAGCCCGGACGCCACATTCGTCGTCGACCGCGAGGAGGAAGCCAGCGCATGATCAATCGACCGCTCACACGTAGGACACTGCTCCAGCGCGGCGCAGCAGGCGCCACGATCCTCTCGCTCCCAGGTCTCCTGGCCGCGTGCGGCGGAGGGAGCGGAGGCGGCAGTAGCGACGAGCTCGCAGACGTCCTCAACTTCGCCAACTGGACGCTGTACATCGACATCGACGAGGACACCAAGGAACGTCCGACCCTCGACAAGTTCACCGCCGAGACCGGGATCGCGGTCAACTACTTCGAGGAGATCAACGACAACGCCACGTACTTCGCGAAGGTGCAGGGGCCGCTCTCGCAGGGAAACGGGATCGACCGCGACATCTTCGTCTTCACCGACAACTCCCGCTTCCCGTCGCTGCTGATCGAGAACGGCTGGGTGGAGAAGCTGAACAAGGACCTGATCCCGAACATCGAGAACCTCATCCCTGCCCAGCAGAGCCCGCCGTTCGACCCGAATCGCGAGTACTCGCTGCCCTGGCAGTCGGGCATGACGGGCATCGCCTGGAACCCGAAGGTGACGAATGGCGAGGTGACGTCGATCGAGCAACTGCTCACCGATCCCTCGCTCAAGGGCAAGGTGACGATGCTCTCCGAGATGGCGGACTCGGTCGGTCTCGCGATGCAGCAGAACGGCGACGACCCGACCGAGGTCACCGACGACACGTTCACTGCCGCCGTCGCCATGATCCAGAAGGCCGTCGACAACGGCCAGATCAGACGCTTCACGGGGAACGACTACGCCGAGCAGTTGACGAGCGGCAGCATCGCCGCGGCCGTGGCGTGGTCGGGCGACATCGTGCAACTGCAGATCGACAATCCTGATCTGCAGTTCGTGATCCCGGAGGCAGGCGGCATGATCTGGACGGACAACATGCTGATCCCGCTCGGCGGGAGCATCGCCACGGCGTCGACGTTCATGAACTTCGTCTACGACCCGGTGAACCAGGCCCCGATCGAGGCGTACGTCAACTACATCCCGCCGGTGACCGGGACCAAGGAAGAGCTCGCGAAGATCGATCCCGAGCTCGCGAACAACCCGCTGATCATCCCCGACGACGCAACGCTCGAGCAGGTCAGCGGCTTCGACTCGACGGCGCTGAACAACGAGGACTACATCAAGCAGTGGCAGCAGGTCCTCGGCGCGTAGCACGAGCGAGCCGGGCCTTCCCGCGCGGGAAGGCCCGGCTCGGCTGTGCTCCGGGGTTGGTGACCTAGATGGTTGATCGGCAATTCAGGCACCCGCGAATGGCGGCCGTGACGCGGCGCATCGCGGCACGCTCGCCCGTGACACGTACCCACCGGTACGCGTCACGGTCGATCGCACCACGCTGCTTGGTCAAGCCCGTCCTCGACGGGCACCCCAATTACCGATCAACCATCTAGGTGGGCGCCTTCTTCCATCGCCACAGGGGGCTGACGCCCTACCTCCTGCTCGCGCCGGGGATCGCCTGGCTGGCCGTCTTCTTCATCGTCCCGCTCGCATTCCTGGGCTACCAGTCGCTGCAGTCCGGCTCGCTGGGCAACTACTCCTTCACCTGGGAGTTCTCGAACTACACCGAGGCGTTCACGGACTACCGCCCGCAGCTCTTCCGCTCGGTCATGTACGCGGGCATCGCGACCGTCGCCTCACTCCTCCTCGCCTACCCGCTCGTCTACTGGATCGCGTTCCGGGGCGGCCGGTGGAAGAACCTCTTCCTCCTCTTCATCATCGCCCCGTTCTTCGTCACGTACCTGATCCGTACGCTCGCCTGGCTCAACATCCTCGCCGACGAGGGCCCGGTCGTCGGCGTGCTGCGCAGCGTCGGGATCCTCGCCGACGACGGGCGGTTGCTGGCCACGTCGTTCGCCGTCGTTGCGGGGATCGTCTACAACTTCTTCCCCTTCATGGCGCTGCCGTTGTACGTGTCGCTCGAGCAGATCGACCCGCGCCTGATCGAAGCCGGCAAGGACCTCTACGCGAGCCCCGTCCAGTCGTTCCTCCGCGTCACGCTGCCGCTCTCGGCGCCGGGCATCGTCGCCGGCACCCTGCTCACGTTCATCCCGGCGGCCGGCGACTTCATCAACGCGCAGCTGCTCGGGACGCCGCAGCAGTCGATGCTCGGCAACGTGATCCAGTCGAAGTTCCTCGAGCTGATCGACTATCCGACGGCCGCCGCGCTGTCGTTCGTCCTGATGGCGACGATCCTCGTCGCGCTGCTCGTCTACGCGAAGGTCGTAGGGACGGAGAGGCTGACCGGATGACAGGCCGCCCCGACAGCCCCGTGACCGCGCGCCGACTCGGCGCCGGCTTCCGCCTGTGGCGGTTCGTGAAGTACCACTCGCTCACGCTCTACGTGATGCTCGTCTTCGCGTATCTGATGCTCCCGATCGCTGTCGTCATCCTCTTCTCCTTCAACAACCCGGCTGGCCGCTTCAACTACGTGTGGCAAGGCTTCACGCTCGACAACTGGCGCAACTGGGACGGTGTGCTCGGGCTCAAGGACTCCGTGATCACCTCGCTCGAGCTGGCGCTGCTCTCGTCGCTCGTGGCGACTGCGCTGGGCACGCTCGTGGCGATCGCCATCGTCCGGCACCACTTCCGCGGCAGGGGCTTCACGAACCTGCTCGTGTTCCTGCCCATGTCGACCCCGGAGATCGTGCTCGGCGCCTCGCTGCTGACGCTCTTCATCAACGCCCAGATCGCCACAGGCTTCCTGACCATCTTCATCGCGCACGTGATGTTCGTGATCAGCTTCATCGTCGTCACCGTCAAGGCGCGGCTGATCGACTTCGATCGGCACATCGAGGAGGCTGCCATGGACCTCGGCGCCAACGAGTTGACGACGTTCCGCAAGGTGACCCTGCCGCTCCTGGCCCCGGCGATCCTCAGCGCCGGGCTGCTCGGCTTCGCGATCTCGATCGACGACTTCGTGATCACCTACTTCAACTCCGGTCCTACGCAGACGTTCCCGCTCTTCGTGTGGGGTGCCGCGCGGGTCGCCGTGCCGCCGCAGGTGAACGTGATCGCCAGCTCGATCTTCCTGATCGCCGTCTCGATCATGGTCGTCAACGTCATCGTCTCCGGGCTCCGGGCAAATCGGGTACAACGGGCGGGATGACCACGACCGACCTTCAGCGCCTCGCCAAAGATCACCTGTGGATGCACTTCACGCGGATGGGCGGCTACGCGGCGGGGGACGTCCCGATCATCGTCCGCGGCGACGGGTGCTACCTCGAGGACGCGAACGGGAAGCGCTACCTCGACGCCCTCGCCGGCCTGTTCTCGGTCAACCTCGGCTACGGCTACGGCGAGGAGATCGGTCAGGCGGCGCTCGAGCAGATGCGCGAGCTCCCCTTCTACACCAACTGGACGTACGCCCACCCTCGCGCCATCGAGCTCGCTGCGGAGATCGCGGCGCTCGCGCCAGGCGACCTCAACCGGGTCTTCTTCGTGTCGGGCGGCTCCGAGGCGGTCGAGTCGGCATGGAAGCTCGCACGCCAGTACTACCTCGCACGGGGTGAGACCCGGCTGCGCAGCCACCTCGGACGTGCACCGGAACGCGACCACGACGCGCTCGTTGCCAACCTGCGTTCGCCGCCGCGACGGTACAAGGCGATCACGCGTCAGACCGCGTACCACGGCACGACTCTGGGAGCGCTGTCGCTGACAGGGATCGCGGCGATCCGGGCTCCGTTCGAGCCGCTCGTGCCCGAGGTGCGCAACATCTCGAACACGAACCGCTACCGGCGGCCCGAAGGCGAGACCGAGGCCGAGTTCACGGCGTTCCTGCTCGACGAGCTGGAGCGCACGATCGAGATGATGGGCCCGGAGACCGTCTGCCTCGTCCACCTGGAGCCGGTGCAGAACAGCGGTGGCGCCTTCACACCGCCCGCCGGGTACTTCGCGGGCGTGCGAGCGCTCTGCGACGAGCACGACATCCTGCTCTCCGCCGACGAGGTGATCACCGGGTTCGGGCGCGTCGGCTCCTGGTTCGCGTCCGAGCGCTACGACATCCGACCGGACATCGTCACGTCGGCCAAGGGCCTCTCCTCGTCGTACGCGGCGATCGGGGCGGTGATCGCGACCGATCGCGTGATGGAGCCGTTCCTCGAGCAGGGCTCGATGTACTCCCACGGCATCACCTTCGGAGGCCATCCCGTGCAGTGCGCGGTGGCGCTCAAGAACATCGAGATCATGAAGCGCGAAAAGGTCGTCGAGCACGTGCGCGACAACGAGGAGCTGTTCCGGGCGAAGCTCGCGACGCTGCTCGAGCTGCCGATCGTCGGCGACCTCCGAGGCGCCGGCTTCTTCTGGGCGCTCGAGCTCGTGAGGGACAAGGAGACGAAGACGACGTTCGACGACGACGAATGCGAGCAGCTGCTCCGCGGGTTCCTCTCGCCGGCGTTCTTCGAGGCGGGGCTCATCTGTCGCGCCGACGACCGCGGCGACCCGGTGGTCCAGATCTCGCCACCGCTCGTCGCGGGGGAGGCGGAGATGGACGAGATCGTCGGCATCCTCGGCGACGTGCTCAGCGAAGCCGGCCGCCGTCTCGGCGTATAGGTCGCCGCGTACCTGGGTGTCCGGGCAGCCGGGTGTCTGACTTCAGTCAGACACCGCTGTACCCGCATCCCTCCCCCTGAGCCCCGCAGGGTCGACCCAGGGTCACCACCGATAGCCTGGGTGCGTGTGAGCCGCTAGCCTCACGACTGGCAGTCGTCTGGGAGGAGCGAGCGTGGAAGCGAGCAACGGATCGGTCGTCGTCGCCAGTGATCTGACGCGACGGTACGGAACGGGAGATACAGCGGTCGACGCGCTGCGCGGGGTTTCGGTCGAGGTGGGCGCGGGGCAGTTGACAGCCGTGATGGGGCCGTCCGGATCGGGCAAGTCGACGCTGATGCACATCCTCGCGGGGCTCGACAAGCCGACCGAGGGCAGCGTCACCGTGAGTGGAACCGACATCACGAAGCTGGGTGACACGGATCTGACGAAGCTTCGGCGGGAGCACATCGGCTTCGTCTTCCAGTTCTTCAACCTGCTGCCGATGCTCACGGCCGACGAGAACGTGAAGCTGCCGCTGTCGATCGCAGGCGAGAAGCCGGACAAGAGCTGGTACGACGAGCTCATCGGCGCCGTCGGGCTGGGTGACCGTCTCTCGCACCGCCCGGCCGAGCTGTCCGGCGGGCAGCAGCAGCGGGTCGCGATCGCCCGCGCGCTCGTCTCGCGCCCGACCGTCGTCTTCGCCGACGAGCCCACGGGCAACCTCGACTCCAAGACGGGCGGTGAGATCCTCGAGCTGTTGCGTCACACCGTGCAGGACCTCGGCCAGACCGTCGTCATGGTCACGCACGAGCCGCGGGCGGCGGCGATCGCCGACCGCGTTCTCTTCCTCGCCGACGGCCTGATCGTGCGGGAGACGCGTGGCGCCTCCGCCCACGACATCGTCCAGGCGATGGAAGAGCTCACGGTCGAGTGATCAGGTTCGCCGTCAGAAGCCTGCTGGCGCGCAAGCTCCGTACGACGCTCACCGCGCTGGCGATCGTCCTCGGCGTCGCCATGATGAGCGGCACGTACGTCCTCACGGACACGATCGACGAGGCGTTCTCCAGCATCTTCGACGACTCGTACGCCGGCACCGACGTCGTCGTCAGCGGCAAGGCGGCCGACATCGAGATCTGGGGCGACACGCCCGACGCACCGCCGGTACCCGTGTCGCTCGAGGCCGAGATCCGCGGTCTCGACTCGGTCGAGCTCGCGATGGGAGGCGTCTACGACGAGCTGAACACGAAGATCATCGCCGAGGACGGCAAGGCCGTCGACACACAGGGTGCGCCGAGCCTCGGCTTCGGCGTCGACACGAGCCCCGCGTACGCGGTGTTCAACCCCCTCAACCTCCTCGACGGGCGGTGGCCACAGGGCGACGGGGAGGTCGCGATCGACGCCGGTGTCGCAGATCGCGAGGGGTTCGCCGTCGGCGACACGATCGAGATCTCGACGTTGCAGCCGAAGCGCCCCTTCACCGTTGTCGGCATCGCGCAGTACGGCGAGGTGCGGTCGCTCGGCTCGGCGACGTTCGTCATCTTCGACGTCGCGACGGCGCAGACGCTCCTGGAGCGGGAGGGACAGTTCGACGCCATCTCGGTGGCAGGACGCGATGGCGTCAGCCCGGAAGCGCTGCTCGCGGAGATCCGTCCGCTGCTGCCGGCAGACGCGCAGGCGGTCACCGGAGCCGAAGAGGCGCAGGACGCGAAGGACGAGATCAGCGAGTTCACGAACTTCATCCGCTACTTCTTGCTCTCCTTCGCGATGGTCGCGCTCTTCGTCGGCTCTTTCGTGATCTTCAACACGCTGTCGATCACGGTGGCACAGCGCACCCGCGAGTTCGCCACGCTGCGCACGCTCGGCGCGTCACGCCGGCAGGTGCTCGGCTCGGTGCTGCTCGAAGCCCTCGTGATAGGGCTGCTCGCGTCGCTGATCGGGCTCGTTGCGGGTCTCGGCTTGGCAAAGGGCCTCGAAGCGCTCTTCAGCGCGCTCGATCTCGAGCTACCGGTTGCGAATACCGTCTTCGCGACACGAACGATCGTCGTCTCCCTGCTCGTGGGAACGTTGATCACGGTCGCCGCCGGCCTGTTCCCCGCGGTCCGGGCGACGCGGGTGCCGCCGATCGCGGCCGTGCGCGAGGGGGCGCAGCTCGCGAAGACGAGGGCATCGCGGTTCGTCCCCGTGATCGCACTCGGCGCGATCGCCCTCGCCCTGGCGCTCCTCGGCTACTCGATGTTCGTCGACGAGCTGGGGACCGCGGAGCGACTGCTCTCGATCGGTGCGGGCGTGCTGCTCCTGTTCGTGGGCGTGGCGATGATCTCGTCCCGGCTCGTGCGGCCACTCGCGGCCATCGTCGGTCTTCCAGCCCGGGCAGTGGGCGGAGCCGCGGGCGCGCTGGCGCGGCGCAACGCCGTGCGCAATCCGGGTCGCACGGCCGCAACCGCTGCGGCTCTGATGATCGGTGTGGCACTCGTCGCGTTCGTGGCGACACTCGCGAGCGGCATGAAGTCGTCGAATCGCGAAGCGATCGAAGACCAGATCGTCGCCGACTTCATCGTGACCTCTCAGGACGGCTACACGCCGTTCGTCGCCGCCGCAGGCGACGAGGTCGAGACTGCTTCCTCCGCCGAGGTCGTGACGAGCGTTCGCTCGGAGGTCGCCGAGATCGCGGGCCACGGCGGCTACCTCACCGGCATCGACCCCGAGCTCATCACGGAGGGCTACTCGTTCGACTGGAAGGACGGATCGGACGCGTCTCTCGCTCGGCTGGGGACGACCGGGGTGATCCTCGACGAGAACTTCGCCGACGATCACGGGATAGCCGTGGGCGAGAGCGTCCTCATCCGGACCGGCGAGAGCACGTCGCTCGACGCCGAGGTGATCGGGATCTACACGCCACCGCCCTTCTACCCGCTGCTCGGGAGCGCCAGCATCAGCGTCGAGGCGTTCGACGAGCTCGTGCAGCGGCCGCGCAACCAGTACACGTTCGCCAACGTCCGCGGTGACCCGGACGAGGCGAGTCGCGCGGACATCGAGCGCTCCGTCGCCGGGTACCCGGACGCGAAGGTGCAGACGCGCGAGGAGTGGATCGCCAAGGAGGACGCCGAGTTCGACCAGTTCCTGACGATGCTCTACGTGCTGCTGGCGCTCTCGGTGATCATCAGCCTGTTCGGCATGGTCAACACGCTCGTGCTGTCCGTGTTCGAACGGACGCGCGAGATCGGCATGCTTCGAGCGGTCGGCCTGACGCGCCGGCAGGCGCGCCGCATGATCCGTCACGAGAGCGTGATCACGGCCCTGATCGGCGCAGCGCTCGGCTTGCCGCTCGGCATCTTCCTCGCCGCACTGGTGACGAACGCGCTGAGCGAGTTCAATGTCCGCTTCCAGGTTCCCGTGGGCCAGCTCGTGTTCCTCGCAGTGCTGGCCGTCGTCGTCGGCCTGCTCGCCGCCATCGCGCCCGCCCGGCGTGCCGCAAGGCTGGATCCACTCGAGGCGCTGCACTACGAATGATCCGTTTCGCCCTCCGCGGCCTCCTCGGTCGCAAGCTGCGGACCGCGCTCACCGCCCTCGCGATCGTCCTCGGGGTCGCCATGGTCAGCGGGACGTACGTGCTCACCGACTCGATCGACAAGGCCTTCGACTCGATCTTCGGCGAGATCTACCGCGACACCGACGCGACGATCACCGGGCTGACGGCGTTCGACCTGAGCGGCGGCAGCGGCGCGACGGCACCGCCCTTCGGCCAGGGGCTGCTCGACGAGGTGCGGGCGCTCGACGAGGTCGACGACGCGATCGGAGGGGTGGGGAGCGAAGCGACGCAGCTGATCGGGGACGACGGCAAGGCGATCGTCTACGGTGGCGCGCCGAACCTGGGGTTCAGCGTCGATCCGACCAAGGAGCGGTTCAACACGCTCACGCTCGTCGACGGACGGTGGCCGGCCGGCGGCGACGTCGTGATCGATGCGGCGACGGCGAGGAAGGAGAAGATCGAGGTCGGCGAGGAGATCGGCGTGCAGGCGGAGGGGGAGGTCGAGCGGCTCCGGGTCGCGGGTTTCGTCCGCTTCGGCGCAGTCGAGTCGATCGGTGGAGCGACGCTCGCGGGCTTCGACCTGCCGACGGCACAGAGCTTGTTCGGGAAGGAGGGACAGCTCGATCAGATCCGCGTCGCCGGCAAGGAGGGCGTCTCGCCCGAGGCGCTCGTGGCGGCGATCGAGACGATCCTGCCGGAGGGCACGCAGGTGCGAACCGGTGATCAGCAGGCCGCCGAGGACGCCTCGGAGACGAACGAGTTCATCTCCTTCCTGCAGAAGTTCCTGCTCGCGTTTGCCGGTGTGGCGCTCTTCGTCGGCGCGTTCGTGATCGCCAACTCGCTGTCGATCACGATCGCCCAGCGCACGCGCGAGTTCGCCACGCTGCGCACGCTCGGAGCGTCGCGCCGCCAGGTGCTCGGGTCGATCGTGATCGAGTCGCTCGTCGTCGGAATCGTCGCGTCGATCGTCGGGATCTTCCTCGGCCTCGCCCTCGCCACCGGGCTCTTCGAGTTGTTCGACGCCGTCGGCTTCACGCTGCCGAACAGCGGGCTCGTCTTCTACGGGCGCACGGTCGTCGTGGCGCTCGTGGTCGGTGTGCTCGTGACGCTCGTCGCCAGCCTGCGCCCGGCGCTCCGGGCCACGCGTGTGCCTCCGATCGCCGCTGTCCGCGAGGGTGCGACGCTGCCGGAGGGACGCTTCGCCCGCTTCCGCACGCCGGCATCATTCCTCTTCACGGCGCTCGGCTTCGGGCTCCTGCTGTGGGGGCTGTTCGGCGCAGAGGGTACGACGGCGATCCTCCTCTTCATGCTCGTGGGGGCGCTCGTGATCTTCCTGGGCGTGGCGCTGCTCTCCGTTCGACTGGTGCCACCCATGACTCGGGCTCTCGGCTGGCCGGCGACCCGGATCGGCGGGGCAGCCGGGCGCCTCGCTCGCGACAACGCGCGGCGAAACCCGCAGCGCACGTCCTCGACTGCCGCGGCGCTCATGATCGGCCTCGCGCTCGTCACGTTGGTCGCCGTGCTCGCGGCCGGCATCGTGCAGACGTTCACCGGCGCTGTCGAGGACCTGTGGCGCGACGCCGACTACGCGATCACGGCGCAGAACAACTTCTCGCCGATCCCGATCGCCGCTGCCGAAGCGATTGCCGGCGTCGACGACGTCGAGTTCGTGGCCAACGTCCGGACGGGCGAGGCGCTCGTGCTCGGTGAGTCGGAGTTCGTGACGGCCGTCGATCCGCCGGCGGCCGAGGTGTTCAACATCGACTGGGTCGACGGCTCGGCTGACGTGCTGCGGACGCTCGGCGCGGACGGCGCATTCGTCAGCGATGCCTATGCGGAGGACAACGGGCTCCAGGTCGGGTCGGAGGTCATCGCCACCGTGCCGAGCGGTGAGACGAAGACGTTTGTCGTCCGTGGCATCTTCGACGAGCCGACAGGCGGCTCGCCATTCGGAGCGATCACGGTCTCGATCGCCGCGTGGGATCAGCTCGTCGACCAGCCGCGGAACCTCTACTCCTTCGCGAAGATGACCGGCGGGGTCTCCGACGAGAATCAAGCAGCGTTGGACGAGGCGCTGGGCGGCTACCCGAACGCAAAGGCCCAGACCAGGGACGAGTTCATCGACAACCAGATCTCAGGGCTCGCGGCGGTTCTCAACATCCTCTACGTGCTGCTCGCCCTCTCGATCGTCGTCAGCCTGTTCGGCATCGTCAACACGCTCGTGCTCACCGTCTTCGAGCGGACGCGCGAGATCGGGATGTTGCGCGCGATCGGCATGACGCGCCGTCAAGTACGCCGGATGATCCGTCACGAGAGCGTGATCACGGCCCTGATCGGCGCGGCGATCGGGATCGTGCTCGGCGTCGTGCTCGCCGCGCTGCTCATCGCGCGCGTCGACTTCATCGACTTCTCGCTCCCCGTCGGGCAACTCGTCGTGTTCGCGATCGCCGCCGTGTTCGTCGGCATCGTCGCGGCTATCTTCCCGGCCCGTCGCGCAGCGAAGCTCGACCCGCTCCAGGCGCTGCATTACGAGTGATCGTGGCGCCGCTCCGGTGGCGTGATCAGTCGATCGGGCGTCGTGAGACGCCGTCCCGCTCCGCGGCCTCGGCGACGGCTGCCGCGACCGCTGGCGCGACGTCCCGGTTGAACACGCTGGCGATGATGTACTCCGGGCCGAGCTCCTCGTCGCCGATGACACCTGCGAGCGCGTGGCTGGCGGCCACCTTCATGCCCTCCGTGATGTCGGAGGCGCGGACGTCGAGCGCGCCGCGGAAGACTCCCGGAAAGGCGAGCACGTTGTTGATCTGGTTCGGATAATCCGAGCGACCCGTGGCAACGACCGCTACGAGCCCCTCGATCGCCTCGGGGGCGACCTCGGGCGTGGGGTTCGCCATGGCGAAGACGACGGCATCGTCGGCCATCGCGCGGACGCCGGCGACGCTGATCGAGCCGGGCGCGGAGAGCCCGATGAACACATCTGCGCCGGCGAGCACGTCGTCCGCCGTGCCCTGCTCGCTCTCCGGGTTCGTACGTTCCGCATAAGCGGCCTTCACGGGGGTCAGCCCGGGCCGGCCGCGGTAGACGGCGCCCTCGCGGTCACAGCCCACGATCGTGGTGGCGCCCGCGTGGAGCAGGACGTCGGTCACGGCGATTCCGGCCGCGCCAACGCCGGCGATCACGATCTTCACGTCCTCGATCGCCTTACCGACCACGCGGAGGGCGTTCACGAGCGCGGCCAGGGTGACGATCGCCGTACCGTGCTGGTCGTCATGGAAGACCGGGATGTCGAGCTCGCCGCGGAGGCGCTGCTCGATCTCGAAGCAGCGGGGGGCAGCGATGTCCTCGAGGTTGATACCGCCGAAGCCGGGTGCGATCGCCTTCACGACCGCGACGATCTCGTCGACGTCCTTCGTCGCCAGGCAGATCGGCCACGCGTCGATGCCGCCGAACTCCTTGAACAGCACCGCCTTCCCCTCCATCACGGGCATCGCGGCCTCGGGGCCGATGTCGCCGAGACCGAGCACCGCCGTGCCGTCGGAGACGACCGCCACCGTGTTCTGCTTGATCGTCAGGTTCCAGGCTGCCTCGGGTGCGTCGGCGACCGCCATGCAGACGCGCGCGACACCCGGCGTGTAGGCCATCGAGAGGTCGTCACGGGTCTTGAGCGGCACCTTCGACTGAACCTCCAGCTTCCCGCCGAGGTGCATGAGAAACGTTCGGTCCGAGACGTTGACGACCTCGACGCCGTCGACGGCCCGCGCAGCCTCGACAATGGCGTGCAGGTGCTCCTCGCCGCTGGCCGTCACGGTGACGTCGCGGATCTTGTGGTGCGCCTCGACCCGGACGAGGTCGATGGCGCCGAGCGACCCCCCCGCCGCGCCGACCGCCTCCGCCAGCCGGGCGAACGAGCCCGGTGCGTCGGACAGCTGCACGCGGATCGTTGCGCTGAACGACGCGGACAGATGACTCACGCGCGATGCTCCCTGCCGGTCACCCCGACATCATCGCCGGTCCGGAGGTGGCGCTGCAGGGGCAACCGGCATCTGCGTCCACTCTGCGAGGATGCCGGGCATGGGTCTCGTTGACCTCTTCGCACAGGCCGTCGACTGGGTCTCCGACTCGTGGTGGACCTACCCCGTCGTGTTCCTCGTGTCGATGATCGACGCGTTCTTCCCACTCGTGCCGAGCGAGTCGGTCGTGATCACAGCCGGCGTCATCGCCGGCACCGGCGACCTGTCGCTGCCGCTGGTGATCGTCTTCGCCGCGGCGGGTGCCATCGTCGGCGACAACATCTCGTACGGGCTCGGGTCGTGGCTCGGAGAGCACACGGTGAAGCGACTCTTTCGCTCGGACAAGGCGCGCCACGGTTTCGAGTGGGCGGAGCGCCAGCTCGAGCAGCGCGGCTTCTACCTGATCATCGTGGCACGCTTCATTCCTGGCGGTCGCACGGCCGTGACGTTCGCCTCCGGCTATACGCACGGCATGACCTGGCGGCGCTTCATCGTCGCGGACGTCGTCGCGGGCGTCGTGTGGGCGACCTACGCCGCCTCGCTCGGCTACTTCGGCGGCAAGCAGTTCGAGGAGGAGCCATGGAAGGGGCTGCTGCTCGCCTTCGTGGCCGCGATCGGGCTCGCCGCGACCGTCGAGATCGTGCGTTGGCTGCACGGCCGCAGAGCCGGGCGGCCCGCCGCCGAGGCCGACGAGGGCGGGTAGCCTCAGCTCGCGGGCGACGTTGCGCGCAGCCCGAGGGCCCGCATCGCAGCGTGGACGTACGCGACCGCTGCGAGCAGCACGATCATGGCCAGGAAGCCGTGGAGGCCGTTCACCCAGCCGCCCTCCTTCTCGTTGTCCCCGAGGAAGGCGACCTGGAGGAACGAGAGCACGAGAAACGCGACGGCCAGCCCGACCGCGCGCTTGTTGCTCCACCACGCGACGATCGCACCGATCACGACGGCGAGCTCGCCGAGGTGCACGAGCAGCGAGACACCGCCGTGCATGTCGAGTGCGCCGTCTCCGGCGCCGCGCACGTAGGCGGCGATCGAGAACGCCTGCAACAGGACGCCGACGACGACGAGCGTCGCTCCAGCGAGCACGAGCCACGTGAATCCCCGTTTCATGGGCCGGGACTCTACGGTGTCAGGCGGCGTTCGCGCAACCCTTCACCTAACGATCGGTTACAAGGAGGAATGCGGTTGCTCGTCGTCGGCGGCAGCGGGTACCTGGGACGGGAGGTCTGCCGTGTCGCTCCGGAGGCCGGCGTGGACGCGGTTCAGGCGGGGCACGCGAGCGGTGTCGGGCGGGCGCTCGAGATCCGTGACGCCGCCGAGGTCGAGCGGCTTGTCGCGCAGACGTCGCCCGACGCGGTCCTGAACCTGGCGTACGTGCAGGACGGCCCGGACGCGTGGGGCGTCAACGTCGACGGGGCGCTCAACGTGGCCCGGTCGGCGGGCAGGCACGGGGCCCGACTCGTCCACCTGTCCACCGATGTCGTGTTCGACGGCCGAAAGGGGGAGCCGTACGTCGAGCAGGACACACCGTCACCGTGCACTGAGTACGGTCGCTCGAAGGCCGAGGCGGAGCGCGTCGTCCTCATGGGCGCACCGGACGCGCTCGTCGTGCGCACCTCGCTGATCGTCGGGGGCGTTGGCAGCGAGCCGTCGAAGCACGAGCTGGCGGCTGTCGACCCGTCGTTCACCTTCTACGAGGACGAGGTGCGCTCTCCGATCCAGGTGACCGACCTCGCCCGCGCACTGCTCGAGCTCGTCGCGAGCGATCCGTCCGGCGTCCTGCACGTGGCGGGCGCCGACGACGTCTCCCGCGCCGACCTCGCCGAGCTGATCCGGGGTGACCCGGTGCGCCGCGCGCCGGCCCCGCCGGAGCGCCCGCTCGACTGCTCGCTCGACTCGTCGCAGGCGAACGCGCTGCTGCGAACGGAGCTGCGCGGCGTCCGCACGCTCTATCGAGGGTCGCACAGGCCCGGCCCGTAGAGCGGCGGGCGAGCAAGCCCCGGCGGCTACGGTCTGGGCGTGAACCGCCTCGCGGGCGAGACCAGCCCTTACCTCCTGCAGCACGCGGACAACCCCGTCGAGTGGTACCCGTGGGGCAACGAGGCGTTCGGGCGCGCCCGTGCCGAGGGCAAGCCCGTGCTGCTCTCGGTCGGCTACAGCGCGTGCCACTGGTGTCATGTGATGGAGCACGAGTCGTTCGAGGACACCGCGACGGCGCTCCTCATGAACGAGCACTTCGTCAACGTCAAGGTCGATCGGGAGGAGCGACCCGACGTCGATGCCCTGTACATGGACGCGACGGTGACGATGACCGGGAGCGGGGGGTGGCCGATGACGGTGTTCCTCACGCCCGACGGCGAGCCGTTCTACGCCGGCACGTACTTCCCGCCCGAGCCGCGGCACGGGATCCCGAGCTTCCGGCAACTGCTCGGGGCCGTTGCGGCGGCGTGGGAGGAGCGACGGGACGAGGTCACGAGCCAGGCGAGGCGACTCCTCGACGCGCTCGGACAGACGGCCCGCATGCAGGCGTCGACCGAGCCGCTCACCCGGGCGATCCTCGACGAGGCGGAGTCGGCGATCGCGGCGACCTACGAGCCGGCGTACGGCGGATTCGGTCGAGCGCCGAAGTTTCCGGCGGCATCGACACTCGAGCTGCTCCTGCGGCGTGGAAACGAGCGCTCGCTGGGTCTCGTCCGCGGGACGCTCGACGGCATGGCCGCCGGCGGTTTCTACGACGTCGTCGGTGGCGGCTTCCACCGCTACTCGGTCGACGACCGCTGGCTCGTCCCGCACTTCGAGAAGATGCTCTACGACAACGCGCTGCTCGCATCCACGTACCTGCACGCCTGGGTCGTGACCGGCGAGGCGCGCTACCGCGAGATCGTCGAGGAGACCCTCGACTATGTGCTCCGGGAGCTGGCGGTCGACGGTGGCGGGCTGGCCTCGGCCCAGGACGCCGATACCGAGGGTGTCGAGGGCGTGACCTACACGTGGACCGAGTCGGAGGCGGCTGCAGCAGGACTGGACGCGGCGCTGCTCGCGCCGTTCGAGCACGGCCACTCGATCGTTCGGGGAGTGCTCGACGCCGATCTTCGAGCCCGCCTGCTCGGGATCCGGGCCGCCCGACCACAGCCGCTGCGCGACGACAAGGTGCTCGCGTCGTGGAACGGGCTCGCGCTCGCCGCGCTGGCGGAGGCCGGCTATCGCCTCGAGCGGCCCGACTGGCTCGACGCGGCGCGGGCCGTCGCGTCCTTCCTCCTCGGCCCGCTCTCCAGCGACGACGGGCGCCTGCAACGGTCGTGGCGGGACGGGCGAACGAGCGGTGCGGGCTTCCTCGACGACTATGCGAACGTCGCGCACGGGTTGCTCGAGCTGCACGCGGCGACCGGCGAGCTGCGCTGGTTACACGAGGCGCGGCGACTCGCACTACACGCCGTCGAGCTCTTCGCCGACGACGAGCACGGTGGGTTCTTCCTCTCCCCGCACGACGGCGAGCTGCTCGTCGCTCGGACGAAGGACCTGCAAGACACGCCGGCGCCGTCGGGCAACTCGATGCTCGCGCACGTGCTCATCCGTCTCGGACGCTTGTGGGGCGACGACGAGCTGGAGCAACAGGGTGTCGGCGTGTTGCGGCTGCTCGAACCCGCATTGCGGCGAGCACCCGGCGGCTTCGCCTGGGCGTTGTGTGCGCTCGATCTCTGGCTCTCTCCGCCGCGCGAGCTCGCCGTCTGCGGCCCGGTCGACTCGCCGGTCGCCCGCGCCGCCCTCGCCCCCTTCGAGCCCAACACGGTCGTGGCCGTCGGGCCGGCGGACGATGTCCCCGTGCTCACGGGCAAGAGCCTCGTGGACGGGCAGCCGGCCGTCTACCTGTGCGAGCGCTTCGCCTGCCGCGCTCCCGTGACCGACCCTGCTCTGCTCTCGTGATGTGTGCCTGCAAAGCACCGCGGGGCCGTAGGTAGGCTCCGCCCCATGGCAACCATCGAGCAGACCGGTGCGGAAGAGGTCGCCTGGGATCTCTCCGATCTCTACGACGGGGCAGACGACCCCTCGCTCGAGAGCGACGTCGCCGAGGCCGAGCAGTCCGGCGCCGCCTTCCGCGAGCGCTACCACGGCAAGGTCGCGGGCCTGTCGGCGGCCGAGCTCGCCGAGGCGGTCGCCGAGCTCGAGCGGATCGAGTCGACGTTCACGCGCGCCGGCTACTTCGCGCATCTCAACTTCGCCACGAACATGGCCGAGCCCGCGCGTGGCGCACTCGTCGCCAAGCTCAACGAGCGCGGTGCAGCGCTCGACACGGAGCTTCTCTTCTTCGGGCTGGAATGGGCGGCGCTCGACGACGAGCAGGCCGATGCGCTGCTCGCCTCCCCGGCGCTCGACGAGTGGCGTCACTACCTGAGCTCGCTGCGAAAGTTCCGCCCCTACCTCCTGAGCGAGCCCGAGGAGAAGATCGTCACCGAGAAGTCGGTCTCCGGAACCTCGGCGTGGCGGCGGCTGTACGAGGAGGTGCTGGGGGCGCTCCGCGTCACGGTCGACGGCGACGAGCTGTCGCTGGAGACGGCGATGGCGAAGCTCTACTCGCCCGATCGGGACGTCCGCAGTACGGCCGCGGCCGCCGTCACCGAGGCACTGCAGCCCGGGTTGCGGACGCGCACGTTCATCTTCAACACGCTGCTCGTCGACAAGTCCGTCGAGGACAGGCTCCGGGGATACCCCTCGTGGATCACCGCGCGCAACCTCGCGAACGAGACCACCGACGAGGCCGTCGACGCGCTGGTCGATGCCGCCGTCTCGCGGTACGACGTCCCGCAGCGCTACTACCGGCTCAAGGCCCGCCTGCTCGGTCTCGACCGGCTGTCGCACTTCGATCGCTTCGCGCCCCTCGCGGAGGACGCGAGCTCGACCGACTGGGCCCGGGCGAGAGAGGTCGTGACCGAGGCCTACGCCGGCTTCTCGACCGAGACCGGCGACATCGTCGAGCGCTTCTTCGCGGAGAACTGGATCGACGCGCCGGTGCGCGACGACAAGCGGAACGGCGCGTTCTGCGCGACGAACATCCCCGGCTTGCACCCGTACATCCTCATGAACTACACGGGCGATCGGCGCTCGATCCTCACCCTCGCGCACGAGCTCGGGCACGGGCTCCACGGTGTCCTCGCCGGGCCACGCGGCCTCTACAACGCGTCCACACCGCTCACGACCGCGGAGACGGCATCGGTGTTCGGCGAGTCGCTCACGTTCGAGATCCTGCTCGCCGACGAGCAGGATCCCCGGCGGCGGCTCGATCTCCTCACCGGGCGCATCGAGGACGCGATCGCGACGACGTTTCGGCAGATCGCGATGAACCGGTTCGAGCACGCGGTCCACACCGAGCGGAGAGAGCAGGGGGAGATCGCCTCGGAGCGGATCGCAGAGCTCTGGCTGCAGTGCCAGTCACAGCTCTTCGACGACTCGGTCGACATCGAGGGGTATGACGCGTGGTGGAGCTACGTCGGTCACTTCACGAACGCCCCGGGGTATGTCTACGCGTACGCCTTCGGGTACCTGTTCTCGCTGGCGATCTATCGCCGGTACGAACAGGAGGGCGACTCGATGGTCGAGCCGTACTTGCAGCTGCTGCGCGCCGGCGGCTCACAGTCACCCGAGGATCTCGCGAAGATCGTCGGTCTCGACCTCACCGACCCCGCGATCTGGGCGTCCGGCATCGACGCTCTCGCCGGGCAACTCGACGAAGCCGAGCGGCTGGCCGCCGACATCGGCCTCACCTGACCCGGCCGGCTCTCGGCACACGCCCGCCAACTACCACGCCGCTCTGGCGTCTCTGTCGTAGGGCGAGTATGGTCGCCTCAACGGGTGGTCTGTCTCCAGGAGGAGTCATATGAGGAAACTAGTGGTAGCCGCGTTCACGCTCATCGCTGCGCTGGCGATTGCCGTCTCGACGACCATCGCGGCTGCGAACGAAACAGGGGTCACGGCGAAGACGGTGAAGATCGGCGGCACGTTCCCGCTCACAGGGCCGGCCTCCCTGTACGCGCCGATCCCGGTCGCCATGAAGGCGTACTTCTCGTACGTCAACGCGCGCAAAGGGCCTGATGGCAAACGGGGCGTGGGCGGCCGCCAGATCGTCTTCAACATCTACGACGACGGCTACAACCCGGCCAACTCCGTCCAGCTCACGCGCAAGCTCGTCGAGGAGGACAAGGTCTTCGCCGTTGTCGGCTCGCTCGGCACCGAGGTCAACCTCGCGATCCGGCCGTACCTCAACTCGAAGAAGGTCCCGCAGCTGCTCAACGCTTCCGGTGCGACGATCTGGGGCACGGACACGGCGAAGTTCCCGTGGACGACGGGCTGGCAGCCGTCGTATCAGCTCGAGTCCAAGATCTTCGGGCAGGCGATCGCCCGGAACAGCCCGAACGCCAAGATCGGCGTGCTCTACCAGAACGACGACTACGGCAAGGACTACCTGGCGGGGCTGAAGATCGGCCTTGGGGCGAAGACGTCGAACATCGTCGCCGAGGAGCCGTTCGAGGTCACGGCACCGTCGGTGGCGACGCAGATCGCCAAGCTTCGCGCGAGCGGCGCCGCGGTCTTCGTGATCTTCGCGACTCCGCGTCCCACGATCCAGGCATACGTGATCGCTCGGTCCCTCGGCTGGAATCCGCCGGTGATCTACACGAACTCGGTCTCCGGTACCGACACGTTCCTGACCACGGCGCAGCGGGCGGGCGCGGGTCCGCTCGTGAACAACACGTTCACCGTGCAGTACACGAAGGACCCGGCCAACCCGGTGTGGGACAACGACGCGGGCATGAAGCTCTACCGCGACGTGATGTCCAAGTACTACCCGAACGGCTCGGCTGCAGCCGTGCAGGCGAACGGGCTCAACCTCTACGGCGTCGCCGTCGCGCACGCCTTCACCCAGCTGCTGTACAAGGCAGGCAAGAGCCCGACGCGGGCGGGGATCATGAAGGCAGCACGGGCGTGGAACGAGGCCAACCCGTTCCTGCGCCCGGGCGTCAGGCAGGTGACGAAGGGGAAGGATCAATTCCCGATCGGCTGTGAGTTCATCGTGAAGTTCACCGACGGGACGTTCAAGGACGTCTCGAAGGTCAAGTGCGGCTGAGCCCGCGCTCGTCGTAGCGACCTCGTGGGGCCGGCACCCGCCGGCCCCACGTCGTTCACGTCCGCCGGTACTCGCTCCAGTAGCGCTCCATCGTCGTCAGGCGCGTACTGGCGTGGAGCGGATCGAGCGGCGAGACGTTCACGGCGCGCACGATCCACTCGTCACCGACGTCGAGCACGTTGAGGCAACCGGGGGCCTGCTCGAAGTGGCCGAGGAAGACGCGCTCCCCGGTGAGCGCCCAGGAGAGGATGGCGCGGTTGACCGCCCCGTGGGCGACGACGAGGATCGTGTCCCACTGGTCGTCGGCGAGCAGGCTGTCGACCGTCGGCAGCACGCGGTCGAACAACGCGCCGATCGTCTCGCCGCCGAGAAACTGCTTGTCGAGGGGGACGATGCCGCGAAAGGCGTGGACGAACGCTTCCTCCAATTCACCGGGCGGGATCGACGACAGCCGTGCACCCTTGATCTCCTGCAGCTCGGGTCGAACCTCGATCTCGGCGCCGGGCGCGACGAGCCGTGCCGTCTCCATCGTCCGCGGCAGACCGGTGGCGAGCACACGGTCGAGGGCGACACCGGAGAGCAGCTCGCATGCCGCTTCTGCCTGTCGCACGCCCTCGGGGGTCAGCGAGACGTCGTCGGGAGCGACGGGGCGTCCGTCGGCGTCGAAGTACGAGACGTCGCCGTGGCGCATGAGGTACAGCCGTCGCCTCACGTCAGCGATACCGCTCGAGGGCGCGCGGGCTGGAGACCGCCAGTCGAGCCTCGACGTCGGCGCGCAGCTCGTCGAGGTCGGCTGCCACCGTCCCCTGCTTCCGAATGGCGCGGGCGAGCGACGGGTCGCGCTCGACGGGCGGCGGCGACTCCCGCTCGACGATCGACAGGGCGTTCAGGGCAACGAGCGTTCGGAAGCGCGTGCGGTGATCGTCGAGGCGAGGCAGCAGCTCTTCCTCCACGAACTCGCGGACGGCGGCGGCGAGCTCACCCGCCGACGGGCGGTCGTGGGTCACTGCCGACGGTGGCTCGGTCGGTCGACGCTCCCCACCGTCGATGCGTGCGATCAGGTCGAGCAGCTCGAGCTCCTGCTCGGCCGCCAAACGCCCGAGGACCGCGAACTCGACGCTCCGGTCCTCCCCCGTGAGGTGTCGTCGGCCCTGGTTGAGGCAGCCGACTGCCCACTTGCAGTTGCCCAGCACCTCCCAGGCGTCGAGCTCGGCGGGTGAGACCTCCACGCCGGTCAGCTCCGCGTAGCGCTCGAGGTACGGCTCGACGTCGTCGACGCCGCCCAGGCGCCGGTCGTCCGCGCCGAAGCGCCACGCGCGCACGACCGGCCAGGCGAGGTCCTCGACCGGGTCGCCGACATGGGCGAACTCCCAGTCCAGCACGGCGACGAGCGTGTCGTCGTCGACCATCACGTTCCCGATCCGGAAGTCGCCGTGCGTGACGACTGAGGGTCGCGGTGCCTCCCTGTGCTCGCGGAACCAGGCAAGTCCGTACTCGACGGCGGGGTGCGGCTCGCCGATCTCGTCGAGCTCCGCGCACATCGTCGCGACGACGTCGGTCTCGGGGAGGAAGGGCACGTGGTCGCGCGGGATGGCGTGGATGCGTGCGAGCTCCTCCGCCAGGCGCACCCCGAGCCCGGGCGGTGGCTCGCGAACGATGCGCCTGCCGATCGTCTCGCCGTGCATGCGTGCCACGACGAAGGCTTCGCGGCCGTCGAGGTCGCCGAGGTAGGCGATCGGCTCCGGAACCGTGACGCCGCTCTCGCTGGCGGCGACGAGCACGTCGAACTCCTCTCGCAAGGACAGCGTGTGCCGGTGGATCACGCCACCCATTGCGCGACGGACGAAGAGCTCGCGCCCGTCCGCGGTGTCCACCGCCCACGCTTCCTTCGAGGCGCCGCCGGCGAGGAGCCGCGCGCTTGCGATCGACGTGCCGAGCGCCGTCTCGAGCGCCTCGTTCACAGGACGAGCTCGGCGAGCAGCTGCAGCGCCTCCGGCTGCCTCGCCTGCAGGATCAGTGTCGTCACGCCGCACTCCCGCCACGCGTCGAGTCGGGCTGCGATGCGGGCGCGGTCGCCGACGAGAGCGATCTCGTCGACGAGCGCATCCGGGATCGCTGCGATCGCGGCCTGCTTGTCGCCCGCCAAGAACAGCTCCTGTACACGGATCGCCTCCTCCTCGTAGCCGTAGCGGCACGCGAGTCGGTTGTAGAAGTTCTGCCCGCGCGCCCCCATACCGCCGACGTACAGGGCGAGCAGCGGCTTGAGGAAGTCACGCGCGGCGGCGACGTCGTCGGCGACGAGAACCGGCACGAGCGGCGCGAGGTCCCACCCGTCCGGCCGGCCCCCGCGGCGTGCGAAGCCCTCCTCGAGGTTCGGCGCATGAACCTCCGTGTAGCGCTCGGGTGAGAAGAAGATCGGGAGCCAGCCGTCGGCGATCTCGCCTGCGAGTGCCACGTTCTTCGGCCCGATCGCGGCGAGGTAGATCGGAACCTCGGGGCGCAGGGGGTGGACGATGATCTTCAGCGGCTTGCCGAGGCCGGTTGTGCCGGGCCCCGTGTAGGGCACGTCGTAGTGCTCGCCGTGGTGCTCCAGCGGCTCTTCCCGGCGGAGGATCGTGCGCACGATGTCGACGTACTCGCGCGTGCGAGCCAGCGGCTTGCCCCAGACCTGACCGTGCCAGCCCTCGGCGACCTGCGGCCCCGACGTGCCGAGACCGAGCAGGACGCGCCCGCCGGAGAGCAGGTCGAGGGTGGCGACGGTCGCTGCGGTCGTGGCCGGGGACCGCGCCGGCATCTGCATGATCGCCGCGCCGACGTTGATCTTCTCCGTGCGGGCGGCGAGCCATGCCATCGGCGTGACCGCGTCGGAGCCGTATGCCTCGGAGGTCCAGACCGAGTGGAAGCCGAGTCGGTCGGCCTCCTCGGCGAGCGCGACCGCCGAGACCGGGTCGTCGTACCCGAGTTGCACACCGAGGCGCATCTGCACGATCCTACTGGCGGTGGCTTCTTCGCTCTTCCCGACCGAGTACCTCGAGGCGCGTGCCTCCTACCGCGCGTTCATGGAGAAGCACGTGTACGGCAACGAGAACGCACTCGACCGCGAGGACGACGAGGCGGTGGCGTTGATCGGCGAGCTGCAGGCCCGAGCGCGCGACGCGGGGCTGTGGGCGCCGCACGTCCCACCGGAGGCGGGGGGCAGCGGCGAAGGCTTCCTCTACTACGCCTGCCTCAACGAGGAGATCGGCCGATCGCACTGGGCGCAGCTCGTGTTCGGCTGCCAGGCACCGGACGCCGGGAACGCCGAGATCCTCCACCACTTCGGCAGCGACGACCAGAAGCAGCGCTTCCTCGCGCCACTCGTGGCCGGCGAGGTGAGGTCGTTCTTCTCCATGACCGAGCCCGACGTGGCGGGATCCGACCCGACGACGCTTCGCGCCCGTGCCGTTCGCGACGGCGACGAGTGGGTGATCGACGGCCGCAAGTGGTTCTCGTCGGGTGCCGACGGCGCGGCATTCGGCATCGTCTTCGCGATCACCGATCCCGACGCGGAGCCGCACCGTCGAGGGACGATGATCCTGGTCCCCGTGGACACGCCCGGTGTGGTGATCACGCGCACGGTCGTGATGGGGCACGCCGGACGCGGCTGGAACACGCACTGTGAAGTCTCGTACAGCGGCGTCCGCGTTCCGGTCGAGAACGCGCTCGGCGGTGTCGGTGACGCATTCCTGCTCGCCCAGAAGCGGCTCGGTCCGGGGCGCATCCACCACGTGATGCGGTGGCTCGGCCAGATGCAGCGGGCATTCGACCTGATGTGCCGATACGCGCTCGAGCGCGAGGCGTTCGGCGGCCGACTCGCCGACAAGCAGACCGTGCAGAACTGGATCTCCGACTCGGCTGCCGAGATCCAGGCGTGTCGCCTGCTGACGATCGACGCGGCCGCGAAGATCGATGCGGGCGAAGACGCGCGGGTCGACATCTCGCTGCTCAAGTTCACCGCCGCACGCGCCCTCGTCGACGTGATCGACCGCGCGATCCAGGTGCACGGAGCCCTGGGTCTCACCGACGGCACACCGCTCGCGGGGATGGCGATGCGCGCCCGCGCAGGGCGGATCTACGACGGGCCCGACGAGGTGCACCGCATGGTCGTGGCCCGGCGGATCCTCAAGGCGTACAGGGCCGGCGACGGCTGGCGCTTCGACTGACGCTCAGGACGGGGGCGCCCCGACGCTCTCGCCGGACGTGTCGCGCGCTCCGGGGACGTTCGGGAAGCGGAACTCCATCGGCTCGCGTCCGGGTTGCACGACGAGCGCACGCCCGGTTCCGTCGCTGCGCAGGAGCTGGATCACGGCCCGCGCGACGTCGTCCGCGCGAAGGAGCGGAAACCCTGCCGACCCAAGCACGCGGCGCACGTCGTCCGACACGAGCGGCGTGTCCGCAAAACCCGGGCAGACCGCGTCGATCGTGATCCCACGCGCGGCGAGTGCAGGCGCCGCTCCACGGACGAACCCGACGACGGCGTGCTTCGTCGCCACGTAGACGGGGTCGCCGGGGTACGCGGTCAGCCCCGCCAGAGACGCCGTGCAGACGATGCGACCGCCGGCGGGCATCACCTGGGCGAGTCGTCGCACACCGAGCACGACGCCGTCCACGTTCACGCCCATCGCGCGTCGGTACGCCTCGAGCGAGAGATCGGCCGGATCGGCCGCGCCACCGAGAACCCCGGCGTTCAGGCACGCGAGGTCGACCTCGCCGACACGGTCCCAGTGCTCGGGGTCGGACACGTCGAACCCGGTCGCGAGATCGAGGATCTCGACCTCGACGCCGTCGGCGCGGAGGAGGTCGGCGATCGCGGCACCGATCCCCGACGCGCCCCCCGTGACGATGGCTCGACTCATCCCGCCAGCGTCCACGATCCGAAGGTCTGGCGCAACCATCACGCGTTCGCGGGAGGGAGCACGTAGACGTGCACCTCGAGCGGGGCGAAGACATCGGCGAGCACGCCGCCGGCGGCCGTGATCGTGCGGTTCTCGCCGAGCACCGAGAGCGTGCGACCTCCCACACCGTCCACCGAGAAGCGGGCTGTTGCGGGCGCGCGCCCGGCGTTGACCGCGGCGACGACGATCGCGCGCCCGTCCGTCCAGGCGGCGAGGCGCACCGTAGCGGGCCCGTCGACGACGTTCGTCGGGATGGCCCGCCCGAGGAGAGACGGCGTGAGAATCGCCGACTCCTCCGCTACCCGGCGGATCGCGTGCTCGACCTCGGCCGTCCACGCTGCGGGGAAGAAGCCGAGGCCGGCGGCACCCCCGATCACAGCAAGCCACGACTCGGCGCGCACCGTCTCCGGCGTCACCTCCTGCCCAGGCGTCTCGCGGCATTTCATCTCCGACGCCTCGATCCACTGAAACGTCGGCTTGCCGGCGGCGAGCTGGACGAGCTCGCGCTGTGCGAGCTCGACGTCGACGAGGCGATCGCGCTGGCACCACTCCTGCAACGGGTAGAGATCGAATCCGATCACGTCGGCGCGTGCCACGAGGCTCGGGTACATCCCGCGCCCCTGCGGCAACGGCTCGGCGCCGGAATAGAAGTGGTTCGTGAGGGTGAGGAACGTCGGCCCACCCGGAAGCGTTGGCAGTGTGTCACCGGTCATACCCTGGGCGTCGGCCTCGTCTGGGTAGAACCAGCCGATCACGCCGGGGTCGCCACTCGGCTCGTCCGTCGCGCTGCCAGCCGAGAGCGCGCGGCCGTCGAGAGCACTGAGTTGCTCCTCGAGCCCGCCGCACGGGTTGAAGGCGACGAGCGTGATGTCGGCAGCGAGCGCAGTGTCGATGTGGACCGAGCACAGCCCGAAGACGAGCAACGGGAACCACGGTTGGCCGTCGAGCTGCAGGACGCCGCCGCCCGTCGCTGCGGTGATCGGCCCGGTCGGGGCAGGCGTGGTCACGTCGAACGACGTCTCGTCCTGGGCGCCGTCGTCCGCGCTGGAACGGATCCACACACGGAACGTCCGGCGCGGCGAGAGAGAGCCCACCGTGAGCGCGTGGTCGGTGCCGAGTGCCGTCGGGGGCAGCCAACGCGTCGGGCCGAGCTCGGGTGAGCCGACGGAGACGCGACCGGTGGTCGGGACAGCCGTTCGCCACGTGAGCCTCGCCGAGACCGGTGTCGCCTCGGCCACCACGTCCTGCGGGGCGGGGCCGGTCGGCTCGGTCGGCGGAGGTGGAGCCGTCGTCGTGGTCCCGGGCGCGGTGGTCTCCGGCGCCTCGGTCGCCGTTGCCGGCGGCCGCGGCTCCTCGCCGCCGGTCAACCAGATCGCGACGGCAACTCCCGCCGCCAGTAGCACCGCAGCCACGGCGACGATCAGCCACAGGCGGCGGCGGGGATCACGCCCCCGTGGCAGCGGCTCCTCGGTCACCTGCCTCCGGAAATGTTGCCACTCACGGTACGAGCACCACCTTACCGATCGACCGTCGCTCCTCGATCAGCCGATGTGCGTCACCCGCCCCGTCCAGCGGGTAGGTCGCGCCGACGACGGGTCGGACGAGGCCCTGCGCCCAGAGGCGGAACAGGTCACGCGCCGCGTCGTGCACGAGCTCCGGCTGCCGTTGCATCAGGCGACCGAGATAGAAGCCGTGGAGCCCGATGTTGCGCCCGACGAGTTGCTGCGGCGACACGGGCTCCCAGGGGCCGCCGGCGTAGCCGACTGCGACGGCGGCGCCGAGAGGGCGCAGCAGCGGCAGCGCCCGAGACAGCAGCGACCCGCCGACCGGGTCGAGCACGACATCGACGGGGCCGAGCTCGTCGAGCGCTTCGTAGGTCGCGCCCTGTGAAGCGCCGAGCGACAGCGGCAGCGTGAGCTTCTCCTCGCTGCCCGCGGCCGCAACGACGTCGGCTCCGAGCGCGCGGCCGACCTGCACGGCCGCGCTGCCGACGGCGCCGGCGGCCGCGGTCACGAGCAGCCGCATCCCGTGCCGCACCGGCGCTTGCCGGGTCAGGGGAAGCCACGCTGTGAGGAACGCCATCAGGAACGCGGCACCCTCCTCGTAGGTCGCATCGGCAGGTAGGTCGAACAGCCAGTCGGCGTCGACGGGAACCGCCTCGGCATAGCCACCACCGGTCGACCGAACGAGCCCGACGACGCGGCGACCTGACCCCGTCTCTCCGGCGACTTCCAGACCCGGAATCCACGGCAGGTCGGGGGCCTGCGGATACTCGCCCCGACGCACGAGCAGCTCGAGGAAGTTGACCCCGACCGCCCGCACGTGGACGAGCTCCTGGCCGTCGGCCGGGAGCGGTGTGGGTAGCTCGCGGACGACGAGAGCCTCGGGTCCGCCGAGCCGTTCGAGGACGACGGCTCTCACGCCGTCACCGTCCCGTGAACGTCGGCTCGCGCTTCTCGATGAAAGCGGTCACGCCCTCCAGGCCGTCCTCCGAGGCAAGGCAGCGTCGGAAGGCTTCGGCCTCCCTGCGGAGGCCCTCCTCGAGAGGCAGGTCACGCGTCGTGCGCGCCAGCTCGCGCAGCGCCGCGACGGCGACGGGCGAGCGGGCTGCGATCGTCCGGGCCAGGTCGAGCGCTGCAGGCATCAGGTCGCCTGCCGGCACGACCTTCTCCACGAGCCCGATGCCCTCGGCGGTCGCAGCGTCGACGAAGTCACCGGTGAGGTTGAGGAGCATCGCGCGCCCGAGCCCGACGAGGCGGGGCAGTCGCTGCGTGCCGCCTCCTCCGGGGATCAGCCCGAGCTTGATCTCCGGTTGTCCGAGCCGCGCGTCGTCCGCGCAGATGCGGACGTCGCAGCACATCGCCAGCTCGAGGCCGCCACCGAGGCAAAACCCCTGGATCGCAGCGACGAACGGCGTTCGGGCAGCGTCGAGCCGGTTGCCGAGTCGCTGGAGATTGCGGGCCGAGCCCGTCTCCTCCTCGGCCGAGCTACGCAGCGCCGGGAACTCCTTGATGTCCGCTCCGGCCACGAACGCGCGGTCGCCGCCTCCACGGAGGACGACGACGCGGGTCTCGTCGGCGGCGTCGAGCGCCTCGATCTCCGCGTACAGCTCTTCGAGCAGCGCCTCGGAGAGGGCGTTCATGGGCGGGTTGTCGATCGTCACGACGGCGACGTGCCCGTCGTGCTCGGTGTTGATGAACTGTCCCACGCGTCCTCCTCCGGTTCGGGGGCGAGGCGGCCTCGCCCCTTACGTCGTCGTCGCGAACTGCTCGCGCAGCGCCGTCTTGCGGAACTTGCCGACCGCCGTTTTCGGGATCTCCTCGACGAACTCGAAGCGCTCCGGCAGCCACCACTTCGCGAACGACGGGGCGAGGAAGTCACGGAGCTCGTCGGGTGTCGCAGACGCACCCTCGGCGAGCACGACGACCGCGAGCGGGCGCTCCGACCACTTCTCGTCGGGAACCGCGATCACGGCGGCCTCGGCCACGGCGACATGCGCCATGAGCGCGTTCTCGAGCGCCACCGTCGAGATCCACTCGCCACCGGACTTGACCAGATCCTTGGAGCGATCCTGGATCTCGACGAAGCCGTCGGCATGGATGGACACGATGTCGCCGGTCTTGAACCATCCGTCGTCGGTCCAGCGATCCGTCGAGTCGGGCGACTCGTAGTACGCGGAGGCGATCGACGGGCCGCGAACCTCGAGCTCGCCCATCGTGGAGCCGTCCCAGGCGATGAGCCCGGACTCGCCGCGCGCGCGGATCTCCACGAACGGGATCGGCGGCCCTTGCATAGCCCGCCGCGCGTAGACGTCGGCTGGCTCCAGACCCACCTCTTGCTCGGGGAGTCCGGACAGGGTCCCCACCGGAGTCATCTCCGTCATGCCCCAACCGTGGACGACGTGCAGCCCGTGCCGCTCGGAGAACGCCTCGATCATCGCCTTGGGAGGTGCCGCGCCTCCGACGGTCATCATGCGCAGCGTCGAGAGGTCCCAACCGTCCGGGTTGGCGTCGAGCGCCTGCAGCACGCCCATCCAGATCGTCGGCACGCCGGCCGTGATCGTGACGCGCTCCTGCTGGAAGGCATCCAGGAGGCTCGCCGGGTCGAGATGCGGTCCGGGGAAGACCTGCTTCGCGCCGACGAGCGCGCACGAGAACGGGAAGCACCACGCGTTGGCGTGGAACATCGGGACGACCGGGAGCACCGTGTCGGAGGTCGTCAGACCGAGACCCGGCCCGATCGTCAGTGCGTGGATGGCGATCGCCCGGTGTGAGTAGAGAACCCCCTTCGGCCGACCCGTAGTGCCGCTCGTGTAGCACATCGCCGCCGCCGAGCGCTCGTCGAGATTGCGGTACTCGAAGTCGCCCTCGTCGGCTCCGGCAAGCAACTCCTCGTAGTCGAGTGCGCCTTCCGGGAGGGGGCCGTCACCGACCGCGATCACGTGCTCGAAGGAGCAGCGGCCGACGAACTGCTCCGCCAGTGGCCAGAGCACCTTGTCGACGACGAGCACCTTGTCCGCGGCGTGGTTGGCGATGTACACGTTGTCGTCGGGGTGCAGGCGCAGGTTCAGGGTGTGCGTGACGAAGCCGCCGGCCGGCGCCCCGATGTACGTCTCGAAGTGCTCGTGGTGGTTCCACATGAACGTTCCCACGCGATCGCCGTCCTCGAGCCCGAGCCCGCGCAGCGCGACGGCGAGACGCTTCGTCCGCGCCACCACCTCGGCGTACGTCGATCGATGGAAGCTCTTGTCGGGAAGGCAGGAGACGATCTCGCGGTCGCCGTAGAACTCGTCGGCTCGGCGTAGGATCGCCGGGACGTTCAGCTGGTAGTCCATCATCAACCCCTGCATCACCAACCTCCCTCGTCGAGTAAACGGGTCGCGATCTCGCTCCGAAGCGTCGTCGTCGAAGCCTCCCACGCCCGGATCCCGAGCGCACGCTTGTAGAGACGCTGCAGCGGGTGCTCCCAGGTGAAGCCGATCCCGCCGTGGGCTTGGATCGACCGCTCGCAGGCGGCGACGGCCGCGTCCGCGGCGTGCGCCTTGGCAGCTGCTGCGAGGGCGCCCGCCCGCCCGTCGCCTACCGAGACGGCCCACGCGGCCCCGAGCGCGAGCGACCGGCCGAGCTCGAGCTCCGTGTACGTCGTGGCCAGGGGATGTGCGACCGCCTGGTAGGAGCCGACGGGTCGGCCGAACTGCTCGCGCTCGGCGACGTAGGCGACCGTCAGCTCGAGGGCACGCGCGCCCACGCCGCAGGCCTCGAGGGCGAGCGCCGTCAGCGACCGCCGCCGGATCTCCGGAAGGACGTCGGTCGACGACAGCCGCCGACCGACCGCGCCGCCGACGACCACACCGAGCGGACGGGTCTCGTCGTGTGTGCTCAGCAGCTCGCGCTCGAACCCCTCGAGCTCGTAGAGGCCGTCCCCGCCGGCTACGGCGACGTGCGTGACGGTGTCCAGGTTCGGCACGAGCGGACCGAGCGCCAGCGCCCAACTCGTCTCGCCCGAGGCGACGAGCGCCTGGTCGTCCGGCGGCAGCGCGGGCAGGGCGACGGCGACGGTCGCGTAGAACGGCCCCGGTGTCAGTGCACGCCCCAGCTCCTCGTGCAGCATCGCCTGCTCGAGGAAGCCGAGCCCTGCGCCGCCGTGCTCCTCGGGGACGGTGACCCCCGTCCAGCCGAGCGCCGCGAGCTGCAGCCACGTCGGCTCCGGGGTCGCATCGAGGAACGCTCTCGCCTGTGCGCGAAGCTCCTCCTGCTCGACGGTGAGTGACGCGTCCATCAGCGCGACCTCGGCAGGCCGAGCACCCGTTCCGCGACGATGCTGCGCAGGATCTCGGAGGTACCGGCCTCGATCGTGTTGCCACGGCTGCGCAGTTGCTGTTGCGGCCACCAGCCGCCGTACGGCGCGCTACCGGCTCGCAGCTGAGCGTCTGCGCCGAGCAGGTCGAGTGCGAGCGAGGTCACGCGCTGGTTGGCCTCGGACCACTGGAGCTTCAGGATCGACCCCTCCGGGCCCGGCACCCCGGTGCGCGCGAGCGCCGAGAGCGAGCGATACGCCGTGAGCCTGAGCCCTTCGAGCTCGATCCACTCGCGCGCGATGGCGTCGCGTTGCACGGGTGACGCGCCACGGTCACGCGCGAGCGAGACGAGCTTGCGCAGGGCGAGGTCGAGACGTGAGACGAGCGCGATGCCGAGCGTTCCACGCTCGTGCAGGAGCGTGGTCATCGCCACCTGCCAGCCGCCCCCGATCTCGCCGAGCACGTTTGCGACCGGCACCTCGACACCGGTGAGGAAGATCTCGTTGAACTCCGACTCTCCGGTGAGCTGTCGCAGAGGACGTACCTCGACGCCGGGTGCGGCCATGTCGAGGATGAGATAGGTGAGACCCGCGTGACGTCGTGACCCGGGATCCGAGCGCGTGAGCAGGATGCAGAAGTCGGCAACGTGCGCGTAGGACGACCACACCTTCTGGCCGTCGACGACGAAACGATCGCCGTCGAGGCGCGCGGTCGCACGCACGCCGGCGAGATCCGAGCCCGCATCGGGCTCGGAGAATCCCTGGCACCAGATCTCCTGCGCCGAGAGGATCGGCGCGAGGTGACGCGCCTTCTGCTCGTCGGTGCCGTAGGCGATGATCGTCGGCCCGGCCATGCCGAGACCGATCACGCCGACGTGGGGCGGCGCCTCCGCACGGGCCGACTCCTCGAGGAAGATCGCCTGATGGGCGAGAGATGCATCGGCTCCGCCGTACTCCTTCGGCCACGTGAGACCCGCGTAGCCGGCCTCGTAGAGCGTCGCGCTCCATGCGCGCAGCTCTTCCAGGTCGTCCGACTGCACACCGAAGCCATAGCCGCGGAGCTCGTCCGGCACCGAAGCAGCGAGCCACGCGCGCAGCGTCGCTCGAAAGGCGGCCTCGTCCGGCGTGTCGCGAAGATCCACGGCAGTTGAGCCTACCGTCCCCGGAACGACGCGACGAACAGGGCGAACGGCGAACGAATGCGGCCGTCCCCCAGGTGAGGCGCTACCGCACCAGCCAGGCGACGACGGTGGCGATGATGGCGACGCCGATCGCGAAGGCACCCAGCGTGATCAGCCACACCGCGTCGACCACCGAGTCGCCGCCGGCGAGCAACCAGCCGATGCCGATCGCCGCGAACGCGAGCCCGAACAGGAGGTGACCGGCGCGGACTGCGGGTCGCTCACCCACGGGTGACCACTCCCTCGCCCATGCCGACTTCGAGTGAGAGCACGATCGTGCCTGCTCCCGGGTCGCCGTAGCTGACGGTGTCGAGATCGCGGTCGAGCCCGTCCACAACGGAGCCGTCTGGGCTCTCGAGCCGCCCGGCGCCGACGTGGCCGCTGAGATCGACGGTCACTTGCGGCGGCACGACGACCTCGGCCCGGCCGATGCCGAGCTTGACCTGGACTCTCCGGGTCGTGTCCGCGACGCTCAGTCCCGAGAGGTCGAGGACGAGCTCGCCGACCCCGAGGCGGTACTCCGGCGAGAGGTCTGCGGCACTAATCGGTGCGTACGAGCGCTCGCCGACGCCGCGATCCGCGATCGGCTCGACGACCGCGGCAGACATGAGCGCCAGCGTCAGCACGACGGCCACCGGGAACAGCCAGGGTGCACCGCCTGTTACCGACGACACGGCGAGGCCGACGCCCACCACCACGAGCGCCGCCGCGAGGGTCGTGCTCCAGGTCACGTCGAAACGCCCGTCGAGCCCGCCGGCGAGCGCGACGGCGAGGCCGACCGCGAGCACACCCAGCACGAGCGCGGTGAGCGGAGCGCGTCGACCCCCTCCGGAGGCGGCGACCGCCTCCGGAGGAGCGTCGACGTCCGCTGCTGGCGTCTCCGGCGGGGAGACGTCGCTCTCGGGGCCGCCCTCGTCGTGGGCGCCGTCGACGGGGGGCGGGGGAGGCGGTGGCACGAGTGGTGCCGCCGTTCCGCCCGGATCTCCCGAACCGCCGGTGGTGCGGCCGATCAGGAGCACACCGCCGACGACGAGCGCGACGGCCACGGCGACGCGACCGAAGTCACCGATCCCGTGCCAGCCTACGAGTAGGCCGACCCCGGCCACCAGGCCGACGATGCCTACGGCGGCCCATGGGTCGACGGGGCTCGCCGCACGCGCGACGTCGGCGTCGCCCTTCGGCATCACGATCCAGCAGGCGACGTAGAGCAGGAGCCCGACGCCGCCCGCGAAGGCGAGCACAAGGAACGCGACGCGGACGATCGTCGGGTCGACTCCGAGGTAGTGGCCGATGCCGGCGGCAACGCCTGCGATCTTCCCGTCCGAGGTCCGGACGAGCCGTCGCGGTGCGGCGGAGCCAGGACCGGCGCCGATCTCTGGTGTGAGTGTGTCGTTCATGTCTCCATCGTCCTGCCCCCCGCGCTTCCGGACAATCGGGGACTCATACCGTCCCTCCCTCCCGCGTCTCGGGGTCGGCTCAGGGTGAGTCCCGAGGGGGCTCGGCGCGTCCGACTGGAATCATTCCACCATGTCGTCGATCGCAGAGAGGCGGGCGCGCCTGGCCATCCCGGCACCGCAGTCCGAGCGCAAGGTCGTCGTCGGTGTCGCAGCGGGCATCGCAGCGGCGTTGGGCGTCGATCCGATCGTCGTGCGCACCGCCTTCGTGGTGCTCGCCGCTGCGGGCGGCGTCGGGATCCTGCTGTACCTGCTCGCCTGGGCGGCGATGTCCGCCGTCGGCTCCCCCGTGCAGGAGGCCGCGGTACCGGTAGGCGAAGGGCTCGGGCCTCTCGACCGCGTGCTCGGTGTCTCCCTCGTCACGATGGGCCTGCTCCTCGGCGTGCAGGCGCTCGATCTCGGCTTCTCGCGAAGCACCTCCTGGCCGGTGGCGCTGGTCGGGCTCGGTCTGCTGCTCGCGTGGCACCGCAAGCGCCTCGGCTCGTTCGTCGACGGGGGTCGCAGCGCCGCCGTGCGTGTCGTCGTCGGTCTCCTGCTCGCCGGCGCGGGGCTCGCGGGGCTGATCGCGCTCAATCTCGATGTCGCGGCTGCGAGGGACACGCTCCTGGTGCTCGCAGCCGTGGTCGGCGGCGTCGCGCTCGTCGTCGCGCCGACGATCGTGGGGCTCGGTCGGGAGCTCGCCGACGAGCGTCGCCAGCGCATCCGCACGGAGGAGCGGGAGCGGATGGCGGCGCACCTGCACGATTCGGTGCTGCAGACGCTCGCGCTGATCCAGCGCGACGCAGACGAGCCGGGCCGAACACGTGCGCTGGCACGCGGGCAGGAGCGAGAGCTGCGCACGTGGCTCTACGGCGCTCCCACCGACGGCGACGTTCGCAGCATGCGTGTGGGGCTCGAACGGGAGTGCGCCGAGGTGGAGCGGCTGCACGACGTTCCCGTCGAGCTCGTGATCGTCGGTGTCGACGTCCCCGTTGACGACCACCTGCGGGAGGCGCTCGCCGCGACCCGTGAGGCCGTCGTCAACGCGGCCAAGCACTCCGGCGCGGCGCGGGTCGACGTGTACGCGGAGGTCGACGCGGGAGCGCTCCACATCTTCGTCCGTGACACGGGGGCGGGGTTCGATCCCGAGGTCGTGGCCGCCGACAGGCGGGGTCTGCGCGAGTCGATCGTCGCGCGGTTGCAGCGGGTTGGCGGCGTCGCCACGGTGACCTCGGCTCCGGGGGAGGGCACCGAGGTGGAGCTGCGCATGCCGCTGGAGACGTCGTGATGCTGCGGGTGGTCGTCGTCGACGATCACGAGCTCGTGCGCGCCGGCGTTCGCGCGGCGCTCGCCGGCCGTGTCGAGGTCGTGGGCGAGGCGGGCGATGTCCTCGAGGCTGTCGCCGTCGTCACCCGCACGCTGCCGGACGTCGTCCTGCTCGATGTGCATCTCCCCGGAGGCGGCGGTGCGGCCGTGATCGGCGGAGTGACCGAGCAGGGCGTGGCGGCCCGGTTCCTTGCACTCTCCGTCTCCGACGCGGCCGACGACGTGATCGGCGTGATTCGGGCGGGCGCTCGAGGCTACGTGACCAAGGCGATCTCGAGCGACGAGCTCGTCGACGCCGTCGAGCGGGTCGCGTCGGGCGATGCGGTCTTCTCACCGCGTCTCGCCGGCTTCGCGCTCGACGCCTTCGCCGCCGATCTTCCGGTGCCGACCGATCCGGAGCTCGACTTGCTGACACCACGCGAGCGCGAGGTGATGCGCCTGCTCGCGCGGGGCTATGCCTACAAGGAGATCGCCCGGCGCCTGACGATCTCGATCAAGACGGTCGAGACGCACGCATCGGCGGTGTTGCGGAAGCTTCAGCTGTCGAGTCGCAACGAGCTCGCGAGCTGGGCGGCCCGCCGGCGCCTGCTGTAGGGGCGAGGCTTGCCCCGCCCGTCGTTGCTCGTCGTGAAAGCGCGTCAATCGGGAGCGGGAGCCGAGCTGGCAGCCCCGGACGAGGCCACCGCGTCACGAAGGGCTCGGACAGACACCTCGAACACCGCGTGCGGAGTCCCGGCGGCACACCAGACGCGATCGAAGCGGTCGAGCGAGTCGTCCACGATCGTCCGCAATGGGCGGTCGTGCCCGAGCGGGGGAACGCCGCCGACGGCGAACCCCGTCGCCTCGCGTACCTCGTCGGCGCTCGCGCGGCGCAGACCGAGCGCTTCCGCCGGCACCTGACGGTCGCCGGCCCACAGGCACATCACGGCCTCTCCGCTTGCCTCCTCGACGAAGACGAGAGACTTCACGATCTGGCCGAGGTCGCAGCCGCAGGCATGTGCCGCCTCGGCTGCGGTGCGGGTCGAATCGGGGAGAACGGCAACCGTGATCGCGAGCCCCAGCGCACGGAGGCGGTCCTGAGCCCGTGCGGCGGTTGGGTGGAGAGACGAGGACAAGCGGGGTAGGGTACTCGTCCACGATGGCGTTGCTCTCCGTCCGCGACGTGACGCTCCGCTTCGGTGGCATCGTCGCGCTCGACGAGGTCTCGTTCAGCGTCTCGTCGGGCACGATCACGGGCCTCATCGGCCCGAACGGCGCCGGGAAGACCACGGTGTTCAACGTCGTCACGCGGCTCTACTCGCCCGACGAGGGCGACGTGACCTTCGATGGCGAGTCGCTGCTCAGCACGCCTGCGCATCGAGTCGTGCGTCGCGGGATCGCACGGACGTTTCAGAACCTCAACCTCTTCCGCTCGATGTCCGTGCTCGAGAACGTCCTCATCGGCGCACATTCGCGGGGCCGGGCGGTCGGTGTGCGGGAGGCGCTCGAGACGATCGACTTCGTCGGGCTCACCGGCATGGCGAACCTGCCGGCTGCCGCGCTGCCCTACGCCACGCAGAAGCGCGTCGAGATCGCCCGCGCTCTCGTCGCCCAGCCGCGCCTGCTCCTGCTCGACGAGCCCGCCGGTGGACTGAACCACGAGGAAGTGGAAGAGCTCGGCGGCTTCGTCCAGCGCCTCCGCGACGAGCTGACGCTGACCGTCCTGCTGGTGGAGCACCACATGCGGCTCGTGATGCGCATCTCCGACCACGTCAACGTGCTCAGCTTCGGGCGCAAGATCGCGGACGGGACACCGGAGCAGGTGCAGGCCGACCCCGCCGTGATCGAGGCGTACCTCGGTACAGACGAGCTCTGATGGCGCCGCTGCTGCAGCTCGAGGACGTGCAGGCGCGCTACGGGCCGGTACAGGCGCTGCACGGCGTCTCGCTGGAGGTCGCCGAGGGCGAGGTGGTCGCCGTGCTCGGCGCCAACGGCGCCGGCAAGACGACGACGCTGCGCGCTGTCTCGGGAACCGTTCGTCGCTCGGGCACCATCCGCTTCGACGGCAAGCAGCTTCGCGGGAGCGCCGAATCGGTCGCCAAGACCGGGATCGCGCACGTGCCGGAAGGTCGTGGCACGTTCACCGAGCTGACCGTGGAGGAGAACCTCCGCCTCGGGGCGTACACACGGCGCGACCGGGAAGTGCGCGCCGACATCGAGCGCATGTCCGGCTGGTTCCCCTGGCTCGAGGAGCGCTCGGGACAGCGCGCAGGCACGTTGTCAGGCGGCGAGCAGCAGATGCTGGCCCTCGCTCGCGCGCTGATGGGGCGCCCGCGCCTCGTCATGCTCGACGAGCCGTCGCTCGGTCTCGCGCCCATGATCGTGCGCGAGATCTTCCGCATCGTGCGCGAGCTCAACAGCAAGGAGGGGCTCACCGTCCTCGTCGTCGAGCAGGACGCCCGCATCGCGCTCGCCACGGCCGACCGCGCGTACGTGCTCGAGGTCGGGCGAGTCGCACTGTCCGGCTCGGCCGCCGAGCTCGAGGCGGACGAGACCGTCCGCAGGAGCTACCTCGGCTACTGATGGCCGACTTCCTGCAGCAGGTCGTGGCGGGGCTCGCGTCGGGCGGGATCTACGCGCTGCTCGCGCTCGCGCTCGTGCTCATCCACCGGGCGACCGGGATCATCAACTTCGCCCAGGGCGAGATGGCCATGTTCTCGACGTACATCGTGTGGACGCTGACCGTCAACCACGGGTGGCCGTACTGGCCCGCGTTCGTGATCACGCTGGTGCTGTCCTTCGGCGGCGGCCTCGGCGTCTACCAGGCCGTGATCCGCCCGAACTCGCGCGGCTCTGTCCTGCGCGTCGTGATCGTCACGATCGGTCTGCTCATCCTCCTCAACGGCCTCGTCCAGCTGATCTGGTCGGGCGAGGTGCGCGCCGTCGAGAGCCCCTTCCCCTCCGGCACGATCGACCTCGGCGGAGTCGTGATCGCCTGGGCCGACCTCGGCACGATCGCCGTCTCGCTCGGGATCGTGATCCTGCTGTGGCTGTTCTTCCAGTTCACCAAGGTCGGCTTGGCGATGCGTGCGGCCGCGGTCAACCCCACCGAGGCGCGGCTCGTCGGTGTCCGGGTGCCGTGGATGCTCGGTCTCGGCTGGGGGCTCGCAGCCGTGCTCGGCGCCGTGGCCGGGATGCTCACCGCCCCGAGCGTCTTCCTCGACCCGAACATGATGCAGGCGATCCTCATCTACGCCTTCGCCGCGGCCGTCCTCGGCGGCATCGACTCGCCGATCGGCGCGGTGGTCGGCGGACTCACGCTCGGCGTCATGCTCAACGTGCTGAGCTGGCTGAGTCAGTACAGCCTGTTCGACTGGTTCACGGAGGAGCTCCGCCTCCCGACGGCGCTGCTGATCATCCTCGTCGTGCTCCTGATCAAGCCGGCCGGCATCTTCGGGCGTACCGAGGTGAAGCGGGTATGAGCGACCGGGCCCGGCGCGTCGTCCTGCCTGTCGCGGCGTTCGTCGCCGTCGCGGTCGTCGCGCTCGCGCTGCCGGCGTTCGTCAACGACTTCCGCGCCCAGCAATTCGCCTACGTGTCCATCTACCTGATCGCGCTCCTCGGTCTGAACGTGCTGACCGGATACACGGGGCAGATCTCGCTCGGCCACGGCGCCTTCATGGCGGTCGGCGGCTACACGTCGGCGATCCTGATGATCGACTACGGCGTCAAGGACGTCTGGACGATCCCGATCGCTGCACTCGTCGCAGGCGCGGCCGGATTCCTCTTCGGCATTCCGGCGCTGCGCCTCTCGGGGCTATACCTCGCGCTCGCCACGTTCGCGGTCGCGGTCGCGACACCCGGTTTGATCAAGCGCTTCGAGCACTTCACCGGAGGGGGCTCCGGGATCAATCTCTTCGGCGTCGACGAGCTCACAGCGTCGTTGGAGCCCGTCACGGTGCTCGGGGCCGAGCTGAACTTCAACAACTGGTTGTACTACCTGTCGACGTCGATCGCGCTCGTGCTCTACGTCGTCGCGTGGCTGCTGTTGCGTGGACGCACCGGTCGTGCGTTCCGCTCCGTCCGAGACAGTGAGACGGCGGCCGTCTCGTTCGGCGTCAGCCTCGCGCGCTACAAGACACTCGCGTTCGGTGTCTCGGCCGCGTACGCCGGAGTCGCCGGGTCACTCTTCGCGATCGCGACGACGTTCGTCAACCCCGACACGTTCCCGATCGCACTGTCGATCTTCCTGCTCGTCGGTGTCGTCGTCGGCGGTCTCGGCTCCCTCCTCGGGATGATCGCCGGCGCGGTGTTCATCCAGTTCCTGCCGCTATGGGCCCAGGGGGTCTCGAAGTCACCCGGGGCGCCCGCCGTCGTCTATGGGGCGGTGCTGATCGCGGTCATGTTCGTGCTGCCGGACGGCTTCGCCGGGCTGCTCCAGCGCGCATCGCGCCTCCTCCGCCGCAACCACCCAGACGAGTAGGTCCACAGAATCGGCGCCTTTGGGATGCGTGCGACGCACCAGCCCGCGCATCCAGACCGCGAGATCGTGGAACCCGAGCCCTAGACGTTGATCGGCAATTCAGGCACCCGCGACTGGCGGCGTGACACGGCGCATCGCGGCACGCTCGCCCGTGACACGTACCCAGGTACGCGCCACGGCCGATCGCACCACGCTGCTTGGTCACACCCGTCCTCGACGGGCACCCCGATTGCCGATCAACCATCTAGGCCTGCATACGACACCCTTACAACCGCTGGCTACCATCGTGGCGCGACCCACGACCTCGCCGAGAAGGAGTCCCGAGACGCCATGACCAGAAAGCTTTCGCTCGCATGCCTCGTGCTGACGGCCTCGCTCGCGCTCGGCGCGACCGCGGCGTTCGCGAGCCAGTCCAGCGCGAGCGCGGATCCGGGTGTCACGGCCACGTCGGTGCTCCTCGGCGGCACCTCGCCCCTGTCGGGCTCCGCGTCCGCGTACGCCTCGGTCGCTCGCGGCGCAGACGCGTACTTCAAGTACGTCAACGCGCGCGGCGGCGTCGCGGGTCGGAAGATCTCCTACACCTATGTCGACGATGCCTACAACCCGGCGCAGACCGTGCAGGCGACGCGCCAGCTCGTCGAGCAGGAGAAGGTCTTCGCGATCTTCAACGCCCTGGGGACGGAGCACAACCTGGCGATCCGCGACTACCTGCGCGCGCAGGGCGTGCCGCAGCTCTTCGCCGCCTCGGGCTCCACGCAGTTCGGCGGCGAGGCCGACGAGTACCCGGGCCTGATCGGGTTCCAGCCGAGTTACCTGGCCGAGGGGTGGGTCTACGGGAAGTACCTCGCCCGGACGCGTCCCGGCTCCCGTGTCGCCGTCCTCTTCCAGAACGACGACTACGGCAAGGATCTCCTCGCCGGCCTCAAGCGCGGTCTGCAGCGCTCGAAAGTGAAGGTCATCGCTGCGCAGCCGTACGAGGTGACCGCGTCCGACGTGCAGTCCCAGGTCGCGAAGCTGAAGGCGTCGGGCGCCAATGTCCTTGCGGTCTTCGCCACGCCGAAGTTCGCGATCCAGTCGTACGTGTTCGCGAACAAGCTCGGTTGGAAGCCGAAGCTGACGATCAACAACGCCGTCTCGTCGGCGTCGAACATCATGCTCTTGGCGTCCGAGGGCGGCTCGAACAAGGTCGTGAACGGCGCCCTGTCGATCGTCTTCCTCAAGGATCCGACAGACCCCAAGTGGGCGAAGGATGCAGCGGTGAAGCTCTACCGCTCCATCCTCAAGAAGTACGCGCCCGGAGCGAACCCCAACGACGTCTACCACGTGTACGGCATGTCGGTGGCGTGGACGACCGTCGACCTCTTGCGGAAGATCGGCAAGGACCTCACCCGCTCCGCGCTCGTCGAGGCCGCATCGAACATGAACATCCCGCGCAACCCGTTCCTTCTGCCCGGCATCGCCATCAAGACCGGCGCCAAGGATCACTTCCCCATCGAGCAGATGCTGCTGCAACGATGGGACAAGGGCGCCTGGAAGAGCTTCGGCGGCATCTGGGGCTACCGCGGGACATAGTTGGTCCCGCAGGTGGGGAATCCGCTGAGCGGATTCCCCACCGCGACAATCCCTGAAGGCGTCCGCTTCGCGGCCGCGGGTGGACGTCTCTTTTTGGGGTGGTGATCCGTTGGGCGGATCTCAACCGCGACGATCCCTGAAGGCGTCCGCTTCGCGGCCGCGGGTGGGCGTCTCTTGTTCGGGGTTGTGACCCAGGGAGCGGATCCCTCACCGCGACGATCCGTGTCTTCCCGCAGGTGGGCGATCCGCTGAGCGGATCCCCCACCGCGACGATCCCTGAAGGCGTCCGCTTCGCGGCCGCGGGTGAACGTCTTCTGTTCGGAGTGGTTCCCCTCGAGGGGACGCTTGCGGTCGTCGTGATCCGCTGCGCGGACACGCGCCACCGCGGTGCGCTCGAGGCACCCGACCGCGCCGGCTCGTCGCGTATGCTGGCGAGACCGCGGCGAGGAGACCGCCCGGCCGGCTCGACAACCGACCCGACCGATGCTCGATCTCCTACCCGACCTCCATCAGGCACCACTTCGCGACCTCCTCGCCGAGGCGCGTCGGATCCGTGATGCCCGCGCCGGGGCGCGCGTCGTCACCTACTCGCCCAAGGTCTTCATCCCGCTGACGACGCTCTGCCGCGACGTCTGCGGCTACTGCACCTTTGCGCGGCCGCCGCGGCGCGGCGAGCGCGCGTTCATGACCGAGGAGGAGGTGCTCGCCGTCGCCCGGGCGGGCGCAGCAGCCGGCTGCACCGAGGCCCTCTTCACCCTCGGTGACAAGCCCGAGCTCCGCTATCGCGTCGCGCGCGACGAGCTCGCTGCCCTTGGTTGTGCCACGACGATCGAGTACCTCGCGCGCTGCGCGCGCCTGGTGCTGGAGGAGACGGGGCTCCTGCCCCATCTCAATCCGGGTGTCTTGACGCGCGAGGACATCGAGACGCTACGCCCCGTTTCGGCGTCCATGGGATTGATGCTCGAGACGGTCTCCGGGCGGCTGACGGCGAAGGGGATGCCGCACTGGGCGTCGCCCGACAAGCTGCCGGCGCGCCGGCTCGAGACGATTGGTCTCGCCGGCGAGCTCCACGTTCCGTTCACGAGCGGCATCCTGATCGGCATCGGCGAGACCCGCGCCGAGCGCATCGAGTCCCTCCTCGCGCTCCGTGCGCTCGCCGAGGAGCACGGGCATCTCGGCGAGGTGATCGTGCAGAACTTCCGTGCCAAGCCGGGCACACGCATGGCCGGGCACGCGGACGCCTCGCTCGAGGAGCACCTGTGGTCGATCGCCGTTGCCCGGATCCTGCTGCCGCCGGAGGTGCATGTGCAGGCACCGCCGAACCTCGCCTACGACGACTTCCCGACGCTCCTCGACGCGGGGATCGACGACTGGGGCGGCGTCTCACCCGTCACCGTCGACCACGTCAACCCGGAGGCACCGTGGCCGGCGCTCGACCGCCTCCGGCAGGGCACCGAGGCGAGCGGCTTCGACCTCGTGGCACGTCTGGCGCTCTACCCCGAGTACGTCGACGACCTCGACGCGTGGGTCGACCCGGCCGTCCGGCCACACGTGCGCCGTTCGGCGAACGCGCAGGGCTACGCCCGTGAAGATCGTTGGGCGCCGGGCGAACCGGGAACCGTACCGTTCGTCGTCACGCGCGACGCTCTGCCGCTGGAGCTCGTGGGCGACGAGCTCGGAGAAGCAGAGCTCGTCCGCCTGCTCGAGACGCAGGGTCGCGAGCGGGAACGCGTGCTCGCCACCGCCGACCGACTCAGACGCGAGCGCTGCGGCGACGAGGTCACCTACGTGGTCACGCGGAACATCCAGTACACGAACGTCTGCTACTTCCGTTGCGGGTTTTGCGCCTTCTCGAAGGGCAAGCTGGCCGAGAATCTCCGGGGCCCCGCGTATCTCGTGCCGCTCGAGGAGATCGTGCGGCGGGCGGAGGAGGCGTGGGAGCGCGGTGCGACCGAGGTGTGCCTCCAGGGTGGAATCCATCCTGGATTCACCGGCGACTTCTACGCCGGCGTGGTCGAGGCCATACACGACGCGGTGCCTGGGCTTCACATCCACGCGTTCTCGGCGCTCGAGATCTGGCAGGGTGCCGCGACCCTCGGGGTCGGGCTCGACGGGTATCTGGGACGGTTGCGCGACCTGGGGCTCGGCTCGCTGCCGGGTACTGCCGCAGAGATCCTCGACGACGAGGTACGTGCCGTGATCTGCCCCGACAAGGTCACGACCGCGCAGTGGCTCGACGTGCACGCAGCCGCGCACCGCGCCGGGCTGCGCTCGAACGTGACGATGATGTTCGGTCACGTCGAGCGCCCCGCTCACTGGGCGCGTCACCTGCTTCGTGCGCGCGAGCAGCAGGAGCGCACCGGAGGCTTCACCGAATTCGTGCCGTTGCCCTTCGTCCCGATGGAGGCCCCGATCTACATCAAGGGCCGGGCGCGCCGCGGGCCGACGTTCGGCGAAGCGCTGCTCGTGCACGCGGTGGCGCGGCTCGCTCTCGACCCGGTGATCGCGAACGTTCAGGCGTCGTGGGTCAAGCTAGGGCCCGAAGGCGTGCGTCAGGCGCTCGCCGCAGGTGTCAACGACCTCGGCGGCACGCTGATGAACGAGTCGATCTCGCGCGCTGCCGGGTCGGAGTGGGGGCAGGAACTGCCGCCCGAGGCGATGGAGGAGCTGATCCGCTCGGCGGGACGCGTGCCGCGCCAGCGGACGACGACCTACGGCGAGCCGCCGGCTGCGCAGATCCATGCGTCGTTCGGTGCCGCCCCGCTGGCCGACGTCGTATCGCCCGCGATACGGGACTCCGGGCTCGTGGCACCACCGCGGCTCGTGCGGCCCGGGCTGCTCGCGGGCATCAGGGCCCGCTAGAGCCGCGCCCGAGGCGGCAGCCACGACCGCGCACGAACGTCGCATCAAGCCTCGCGATGCGTCATTCCACGATCTCGTGTGCCGGCAGAGACGATCCTGTGTAACTACTCATCTAGATCTAGCTCCGTCTGCGCCGACGGGCGTCGGCGACGAGCGCGGGCACACGCGCAAGCACCCGCGGCAGACCACGGCGGGCGTCAGCGAGCGCTCCTCGAAGCGCCGTCGTGGCCGACGGCCCGTGGATCCCCTCCCCGTGACCGACGAGCAGGTGGTCGGGCTCGAACGCAGCGAGCTGGCGACGCGGCGGTGTCGGCCGGAGTAGCAGGTGCACGCCCGCGGCCCCGTATCCTCCCGTATAGAAGTCGTTCGTCCCGACGGCCTCTGCGATCACGAGCGTCCGCTGCTCGGGCCACCAGAGTGCGATCTCTTGCCAGCGACGCGAGCGCTTCACCTCGATCACCTCGAACGGGGAGTCCGGCACGGTGGGCGGGGCTACGAGGTGCGGCACACCGAGTCGCGCGGCGAGCGCCGCGCAGTCACGATTGTGGCGGTCGAGGAGTTGGAGGACGGCGGCCGGCTCGCCCAGCGTTGCCGCTCGTTCGAGCCCCGGCTGCCAGTCGACCGGGTCGACGAGCCAGACACGGCCAGCGTCCGCGAGCACGTGGCTCGTCCTCGTTGCCGGCTCGTCCAGGCACCACGAGAATCCGAGCGTTCCCCGGTCGTCGCAGAGGCGAGCCTTCATGTCGAGACCCTGGGGGCGGGGCGCTCGATGCAGAACCGGTTGGTCGGCGTCTTCTCGTTCCAGCGGTAACCGGCGGCGGCGACCCGCGTGATCCGCGTCGTGAAACACCCGGGTTTGGCCGCGGGACGGAACGACGCTCGGCCTCGAGCCCCCGCCCGTCGCGCGGCGACGAGGTGGCGTCCGCCGTTGCGGCGAACGAGGACGCCCACCCCCGCTCGGGGGACCGGCGCCCCTCGCGCGTCGACGACGGAGACGTCGACGCGCAGCCGCTTGCCGATGCGACGGTAGGCGACCGACGCCACGCGGACGACGGGCTGCGGTGTCACGGTGATCGCCGCCGATGCGACCAGCTCTCCGGCCGCGCCGGCACGCACGCTCACGGATCCCGTTCCTGGCCCCGTGGCCGTGAAGACGACCCTCTGCCCTGTAGTGGGTGTCACCGATCCGAGTGTTCCGGGCGCGACCGACCAGGACGGACCGGTGACCCCCACGATGTTCCCGAACGCGTCGATCCCGTTGGCCGTCAGCGTCTGCGTCGCGCCGACAACGAGAGCAACGGCCGGTGGGTCGATCACCACGGCCACCGCGGGCCCGCCGAGGATGGTGTGTGCCTGCGTCCCCGTCGCGTAGCCGGGGGCAGCGGCCGAGATCACCGACGTGCCCGCCCGCGTGTCCCGGTAGACGAACGTGGGGCTCTGGCTGCCACCGGCAGGGACGGTCAGCGCAAGCGTCGGCGACCACGGCCCTTCCGGCGACAGCGCGAGCTCGCCGCGTGGCGAGTCGGACGAGATCGTGATCACGACGTCGGAGGCGGCTGCGACCGGGAAGCGACCCTGCTGCAGCTGAACCGACATCGCCCCGGAGGGGACACCGGGCGCCAGTATCTGCGGCGCGGTCGTGAAGGCGACAGACGTCTGCACCCACGTTGCGAACGTGCTCCAGCCCGGAGTGGGCCGGGCCCCGTCCACGTTGGCGGCGCACCAGACGTCCCTTCCCGGTGGGCCGCAGGCGCCGACGCCCGGATCTTCCGGATCGAGGAGGTCACCCGAGTCGCGGATCGCTGTTGCCATCCGGTCGAGCAGGGCACGCGTCTGCCGCGTGAACTCGGCGGGCGCGATCCCGTCGAGGTTCCGAGGCGCCCACGCGAAACCGAAGCGGTCGACCTCACCGCCCGAGGACGCGTAGGAGCGCATGGCGTACGTCTGCGCCGAGACGTAGCTCAGCATCTGATCGACCGGGATCGCGGTCCAGCCGAACGACGCTCCCCACTGCCACGCGGCATTCGCAAGCGGGCTGTGCGCCCGTTCGAGGTACGTGCTGGCGGCGCCGGCCTCGGGCGGCCCGCGCCGCGCGAGCGCCAACTGGTGCTGCACGTAGTCGTTCACTGCGGTTCGGCGGGTCTCGAGCGACGCGCCCGGCACTCCGAAGGCCCGGGCATCGCCGTACACCTCGTTCGACCAGTCGCTCACGAACGCGTTCATGTCCACCCAGAACGCCTGGTCGAGCATCCACGTCTGCAGTCGGGCCCGGTAGTCGCGTAGATCAGGGACGTTCTGCGCCACGCCGACCGAGAAGACCACTCCCCGGGTCTGCGGCGACGTGCCGTCACCTTCGAAGAGCCCGCGCACGAAGTCGCGCGCCTCGGTGCGCGCGGCGTTGGTGCCGCGCCGGACTGCAGACGAGAACTCGTTCACGGCCCACGTGTCGCCGAGGGCGACGTCGTAGCCGGCGGCGGCCATCCGCCGCCGTGCCTCGATGCCGGCCTCGTGCCACGTCGAGCCGTTTGCGTTCACCCAGGAACGCCAGCCACCCATGTGGATCTCGGCCAGCGCGTGAAATTGAGACCCGAGCGCACGGATCCGATGCGCCTGGTCCGCCCGAGGGCGAGTCTTGTCGGAGGTGAGAGGGGGGACGGAGATGAAGTAGTCGGCGCACGGCGACGCCTTCGAGGCAAGCAGCGTGGCGAGCCGGAGCCAGTCCGTGGGAGCGTAGAAGATCGCTCGCGCCGGTCGGCAGTCCGCCTGCGACTGGCCGAAGGAAAGCGGTCTCGCGCTCTGCGACAGCCGTCGCCAGAGCCTGTCGGTCGACTGTGGCTCGAGCGAGGGGACCGGTTCGCTCGGCCGGCACGCTTCCGGGGCGGAGCCGGCCGCGGTCGGGCCGCACACGTCCGCCGCGGGCGACGGCGATGCGACGAACGCGGACACGGCGAACGCCAGTGCGAATGTCGTTCCGAGCAGCGCAAGCGGAGCGCGGCGGCTCACCGTCATCGACCTCCGTGTCGGACCCAGGGACGCGGCTGACGGTAGCAACGGCCTGCGAAGCGTCGGGTAAGGGAACTGTGTGCGGACCGTCGTTCGAAGACGTCACTCGGGGGTGCATGGCGAGAAGCTGAAGACGGCCGTTACCGCTCGCGTCAACACTTCGAGCGCGCGCACTGAGTTGGAGGCGTTCGCGAGCGTCACGCCGGCGGGCAGAGCAGCCGGTCAGGCTTCCTGGACGACGTTCGGCCCATGCTTGTCCTCGAACCTGTCGAGTACCCCCGATGCCACGAGTCGAGTACGTGCCTCGCCTGCGTCTTCAGCGGATGTGAACTCCAAGAGAATGAAGACGTGGTTCGGGTCGTCGACGCTACGGAAGACCCTTTGTGTCTTCGCCTTCTCGCGGGCCCGAGGGTGATCCTGGTCGAACATCGGCCTCCAGGCGTCGTAATCGCCGACCTGGATCCTGGTGATGATGTACGCGGACATTCGGTCACTCCTCTCGAGCAACATCGCGAAGGTGGGGGCGGGGCGCGATCCTCGACGTAGGTTGCCAGGCTCCCGGTCAGGGGCGCTCGGCGAAGAGCTCGGTGAACGCTTCCATCTCGGGGTGCTTGGAGAGAGTGCGAACGTAGTCCAGCCATCGAGGGTTCTCGCTCACGAGCTCTGCGAGGATCAGCCCTGCGTCTTCGAGCCGGCCTTCGTCGACGGCGTCCTCCAGCGCAAGCAGTCGTACGTGACCGTCCGGCAGACCGCGCTTCACGGCGAGGTCTGCGCGGTCCCGGGTGACGCGGTTCGTCTCGCGGTAGGCGAGGGCGCGATCGAGCAGACGGCGCAGCTCGACCAGCGAGTCGGCTCCTTCCTCGACGCGTAGGTCGATGACTCGCTCCCACCGCTCCCCGGCGGCGGGGACGACGATGATCGCCGTACCGCCTCGCCCGCGCCAGTCACCGCCCTCGTCCTCGGCCGCCTCCAGGGCGGACAGCAAGCGCTCGGCCAGGGAGCCGCCCGACGAGGCAAACGCTTCACCCATCGCGCTCCAGACGAGCGGGGAGGCCACCATGTTGGCCTGTGCGATCCAGCCGTCGCCACTGTCGCTACCGGCCTCCGGGACACAGTTCGCACCCGTCCACTGCGCAGTGCGGCCATCGGCAGACATCATTCCCACCTGCCTGAACTCGGCCAGTGGATCCTCGGCTCGTAGAGCGGCAAGCGCATCCTGTGGTCCCGCCCCGGCAGCGATCTTCTCCAGCCCATGCCATCCGTATCGGCGATCGGTGAGGGACTGTGTCGCGATCGCGCCGACGCCGGCCCATGCCCAGGGCACGCCGGCGCCACAGTTGAACGCCTGAGATTGCACCGCGACGCCGAGGTCACCCGTTTCGGCGTCGCGTCCGACGATCGAGTACGTCACCGCCGCACCCTAACCGGGCCGATGACGCGCAAGCCATACGCTGCGCCGGCACTCGGAACGGCGGCGCCTCCGCACGCTCGTTCCCGAGCGCTGCGTCCCTTGGGCCGACACGGCGCGGACAGCTCAGGGGGGCTCGGTCGCGGCGAGAGCCTCGGCGAGCGTGAAGCGCCCCGCAAGGAGTGCGCTGCCGACGACGGCGCCCTCGCACCCGAGCTCCTCGAGGGTCAGCAGGTCGTCGAGCGAGGCGACACCACCGGCGGCGAGCACCGGCAGCCCGACCGGGAGGACAGAGGCGAGCAGGGAGGTGTCCGGGCCGGCCAGCGAGCCGTCGCGAGCGGTGCTCGTGACCAGGAGGCGGCGGACGCCGGCGGCAGCGCAGCGACGCGCGAGCGCGGGCGGCGTGACGTCCGTCGTCTCCGTCCATCCTTCGACCGCGACCTTCCCCCCGGTGACGTCGATGGCGACGACGAGCTGGGCTGCAGCGGCCTCGACGACGTCAGTGAGGAAAGAGGGGGAGAGGGCGGCGGTGCCGACGAGCACTCGATCCGCACCCGCCCCGATCGCGGCCATGACAGCGGAGACCGTGCGATAGCCGCCCCCGACTTGCACCGGAAGGCCGACATCTGCGAGTCGCTCCAGCAACCCGGCGGACGGTGCGCCCGAGAAGGCCCCGTCGAGATCGATCACGTGCAGCCGCGTCGCGCCCTCGGCGGCGAACCGGCGGGCGAGCTCGACGGGATCGCCTCCTTCGAGCGTCACCGCTTCGCGGCGCCCCTCGCGTAGCCGAACGGCACGACCCTCGAGCACGTCGACAGCGGGTATCACTTCGAGTTGGCGTGTTAGCACGTTAGCATGCTATCATGATGACACCGATGGCTCGACAGCGAACATCTCAATCGGCTCCGCGACAGGGCGACCTCGCCGTCGAGCCCGTCGCCGGCTTCGACGACCTCGCCGATGCTCTGCTCGCCATGCGGACGCGCGAGGAGGCCAAGCGCTTCCTGCGCGACCTCTGCACGCTGCCCGAGCTCGAGGCGCTCACGCATCGCTGGCAGATCGCGCGTCTCGTCGACTTGGAGGTGCCGTACCTCGAGATCGCGGAACGCGTCCCCACGTCGACGGCGACGGTGACCCGCGTTGCGCAGTGGGTCCGACGTGGCTCGGGCGGATACCAACTCGCGCTCGAGCGGACACAGCGGGCGAGCCGATGAGCCGCCGGGCGTTCGAGCGGGCCGGTGCGAACGGCCGGCTGACGCTTGCGGTGCCCTCGAAGGGGCGGCTGGGCGAGCCCGCGGTGCGCCTGTGCGCCGAAGCCGGCTTGAACTTCGAGCTCACAGAGCGCTCGCTCCTCGTCCCGTGCTCCAACGCTCCCGTTGACCTTCTCCTCGTGCGGCCGAGCGACATCCCGGAGTACGTCCAGGATGGCGTCGTCGACGTCGGGATCACGGGGGCCAACCTCGTCGTCGAGGCCGATGCCGACGTCGTCACGATCGCGAATCTCGGCTTCGGGCGCTGCACGCTCGAAGCGGCAGTTCCCGACGACGCCACGGTGAACACGATCGAGTCGCTCGGCGGCCTTCGCATCGCGACTGCCTATCCGGTGTCGACCGAGCGTCTGCTCGCAGAGCGGGGCGTCAGTGCGGCGCTCGTTCCCGTCTCGGGCTCGGTGGAGGTGGCGCCGCGACTCGGGCTCGCCGATGCCATCGTCGACCTCGTCAGCACGGGCTCGACGATCAGTGCGAACGGGTTGCGCCGGATCGGAGTGCTCCTGTCGTCGGAGGCGGTGCTCCTGGGTGGTCGCGAGGCTGTCGAGCGGCGTCGGGACCTCATCGATCGGCTCGAGCTGATGCTGCTCGGTGTCGTCGCGGCGCGTCGACGGAGGTACGTGATGATGAACGCGCGGGTCGACGATCTCCCGGCGATCAGGCAGATCCTGCCGAGCATGGGAGCGCCGACGGTGCTGCCGCTCGCCGACGAGGGGCAGATCGCGGTGCACGCTGCGGTCGACGCGGACGACGTGTGGGAGCTCCTGCCCGCGCTGAAAGAGGCTGGCGCCACCTCGATTCTCGTCCTCCCAGTGGAGAGGCTCGTCGCGTGAGAGCGGCTTCGCTCGATGACGCGATCGCCGCTGTCTCCCCGATCGTGAAGGACGTGCGTGAGCGAGGCGATGCCGCGCTGCTGGCTTGGACCGAGCAGTTCGACGGCCCGCGGCCCGATGGGATCCGAGTGAGCCGGGAGCGGCTGGCGTCGGCTCGGATCGGTCGAGAGGTGTTGGACGCGCTGCGCCGGATGATCGCGGCCGTACGGACGTTCAACGAGGCGCAGCTGCCTCGGGACACCGTCGTCGAGGCCGCGCCGGGAATCGTCACGCAGCGGCGCTGGGTCGCGCTGGGGTCGGCCGGCATCTGCGTGCCGAGCGGCACATCCCCGCTCGTTTCCTCCCTCGTGATGACGGCGGTGCCGGCGCAGGTGGCCGGCGTGGAGCGGATCGCGGTGGTGACGCCGGCGCCGAGCGACGTGATCCTCGCCGCCGCGCGCGAGCTCGGTCTCGACGAGGTCTACGCGGTGGGAGGTGCGCAGGCGGTTGCTGCGCTCGCCTTCGGCACCGAGACGATCGCGCCGGTCGATGTGATCGTCGGGCCGGGCAACGTGTACGTGACTGCCGCGAAGCACCTCGTCTCGGCGCGCGTTCGCATCGACCTGCTTGCCGGCGCGAGTGAGGTCGTCGTGATTGCGGATGGCTCTGCGTCGGCCGATCGTGTCGCCGCAGATCTCCGGGCGCAGGCAGAGCACGGCCCCGATTCGGAGGCGCTGCTGCTGACGAACGACCGTGTCCTGTCCGACGAGGTGAGTAGACTCGTTGACGGAAATGACAACATCGATGTACGGTTGGTGGCATCGCTGGACGAGGCGCTCGTGTGCGCCGAGAGCTACGCGCCGGAGCATCTCGAGCTTCACGTCGCCGATCCCGAGCGCCTCCTGCGGCGCGTACGCAACGCGGGGTCGGTGTTCGTGGGCGGCTCCGCGGCGATCGGCGACTACGCGGCAGGGGCGACCCACGTCCTGCCGACGGGCGGTCTCGCGCGCACCACCGGGGGGCTGGGCGTCGAGGCATTCATGAAGCCTGTTCAGGTCGTGCGCGTGACGCCGGAGGGCGCGCGTCGAGCTGCAGAGGTGGTCGGCCCGCTCGCGGCGGCCGAGGGCTTGCCCCTGCACGCGGCGTCCGTCACGGTCGGTCTAGGAGCCGCGTTGTGAGCAACGCTGAGCTTGCGTCGGTGGTTCGCGCGAAGGCGCAGCCCGTTGGGCCGGGGTTCGGCTCGTATCGGTGGGCGCCCACGGTCGCCGAGGTGGCCGCGCGGCACGGCTTGCGCCCGGAGGCGGTGCTGAAGTTCGATCAGAACACCCCGCCGCTGCCCGGAGTCCCTCGGGTGCCCCTGGCCGAGAGCATGGCGCGCCTCCACCAGTACCCGGAGGGCGGGTATTCGGAGCTGCGGGCGGCAGCGGCGGCCTACACGGGGTTGACGGCCGAGAACGTCGTCGTCGGGGCAGGCGCCGACGATCTCATCTTTCTGCTGGCGCACACGTTCTTGGGACCGGGGGCCCGGGCGGCTATCGCCGAGCCGACCTACGCCCTGTACCGGATCGTGACGGAGCTGCGGGCCGCGACGACCGTTCTCCCCGACGAGCAGGCCGACGTCTACTGGTGCTGCAACCCGAACAACCCGACGGGCGTCGTCGTCGAGCCGAACGTGTTCGCCGAGCTCGCCCGTGCTCGTCCCGACGCCGTGGTGGTCGTCGACGAGGCATATGTGGAATACGGCGCTCGGTCGGCTGCGTCGTGGGTCGACGAGCTGCCCAACCTGGTCGTCCTGCGGACGCTCTCGAAGGTGTTCGGCTTCGCCTCGCTCCGCGTCGGGTACGGGCTCGCGCACCCCGAGACCGCCGCGCTGCTGGAGGATCGCCGCGCACCCGCACCGATCTCAGGGCCCGCGGCACGGATTGCCGCTGCCGCCCTCCGCACCCCCGGTCACATCGACCTCGAGCCGACGATCGCCGAGCGGGAGCGCGTCCGCGGAGCGCTCGTCGCGGCGGGCTTCGACTGTCCGCCGGTCGCCGGCAACTTCGTGTGGTTGCGCACCGGGGAGCCTCTGGGCGAGCGGCTCGAGGAGCGGGGCATCGTCGTGCGGAAGTTCGCGGACGGGATTCGCATCACGATTCGCCGGCCGTCGGAGAACGACGTCCTGCTCGAGGCCTTGGGAGCCGCCCCGGGCCTGCCGCCCGGCCGCGAGGCGACGGTGATCCGCACGACGACCGAGACGGCCGTTCGTCTGAGCCTCGACATCGACGGTGCCGGGATCGCGCGCGTCGACACCGGCGTCGGTTTCCTCGACCACCTGCTCACACTGCTCGCGTTCCACGCCGGATTCGACCTCGAGGTTCTCGCGGGAGGCGACCTCCACGTCGACGAGCACCACACCGTGGAGGACGTCCTGGCCGTGCTCGGAGGCGCCCTCGGCTCAGCCCTTGGGGATCGCGACGGGGTCGCCCGATACGGATCGGCAGTGGTCCCTATGGACGAGGCGCGCGCTGTTGCCGCCGTCGATCTCGTCCGTCGTCCCCACGCAGAGATCTCACTGGCCTTCGGCGCGGATCGTGTCGGCGCGCTCGCCACGTCGCTGCTCGCCCACGCGCTCGAGCGCTTCGCGGTCGAGGCGGGGTGCACGGTGCACGTCGAGGCGAGCGGCGAAGACGATCACCACGTCGCCGAAGCGGCCTTCAAGGCGCTCGGACAGGCGCTTCGGCAGGCGGTCGCGCCGGGCAGCGGCGGTATCCGGTCGACGAAGGGCGCAGCGTGAGACGCGGGGCTTCGGCCCGAGCCGGTGCCCGACCGCCGCTGCGACCGACGTGGATCGGGTGGCGGCTCGCTCTGACTGGCAGCCTCGGGGACGCGTCATGAAGGTGGCGCTCGTCGACTACGGCGCCGGCAATCTCCGGTCGGTCTCCTCGGCACTGCGACGGGCAGGAGCGGAGCCGTTCGTCACGACCGACCCCGACGACGTCCTCTCCGCGCCGCTGGCCGTGATCGCGGGCGTGGGGCACGTCGAGAGCGCGGCCCGCGGCCTGGCGGTGAACGGTCTGGATGACGCGATCCGTCGCCGAGTTGCTTCAGGCGCGCCCGTTGTCGGCATCTGCGTCGGTATGCAGCTGCTGTTCGAGCAGAGCGACGAGGGGGGCGCAGGGCTCGGAATCCTCGCAGGTCCCGTGCGACGGCTCGACGCGCCACGCGTCCCGCACATGGGCTGGAACGCGCTCCACGAGACCCGCGAGAGCGCGCTGCTCGGCGGTCTCGACGGCACCGACGTCTACTTCGCCCACAGCTTTGCCGTCGTTCCCACGGCCGAGGACGTGATCATCGCCACCGTGGAGCACGGCACGACGATCGTCGCTGCGATCGAGGCGGAAGGCGTGGCCGGCGTCCAGTTCCACCCCGAGCGCAGCGGCCCGGCGGGCGCGCGTGTCCTCGAGAACGCCTTGGCATGGTCAAGCGCCGCGTGATCTGCTGCCTCGACGTGGCTGCCGGCCGCGTCGTCAAGGGCGTCAACTTCGTCGGGCTACGCGACATGGGCGACCCGGTCGAGCTCGCGACGCGCTACTCGGAGCTCGGTGCCGACGAGCTCGTCTTCCTCGACATCACGGCCACACTCGAGGGCCGAGGGCCGATGCTCGAGATCGTCGAGCGCTCGGCCGAAGCGCTCTCGATTCCGTTCACCGTCGGCGGCGGGGTCACGGTGCTCGGGGACGCACTCGCGCTGCTGCGAGCAGGCGCCGACAAGGTGGCCGTCAACCGAGCGGCGTTCGACGATCCCGGCATCCTCACGGGGCTCGCCGACGAGTTCGGCTCGCAGGCGGTCGTCTGCGCAGTCGACGCCAGAGGCGGCGAGGTCGTGACGCACGCGGGAACCCGACCACGGGGGCGCGCCGCGACCGACTGGGCAGCCGAGGCAGTCGAGCGCGGAGCGGGGGAGATCCTGCTCACGTCGATCGACGCCGACGGTACGCGTGCCGGGTACGACCTCGACCTCACCGGGGCCGTCGTCGACGCGGTCTCCGTCCCGGTCGTCGCCTCCGGCGGTGCAGGCGAGGCGCGTCACCTCGCCGACGCGTTCGGCGTGGGCGCAGAGGCCGCCCTGATCGCGTCGATCGTGCACGAGCGACCCGACCGCTTGCCGGAGCTGAAGGCCGAGCTACAGGAGCTGGGATGGAACGTCCGGAGCTGATCCCTGTCATCGTCCAGGACGCCGGCTCGGGTCGCGTGCTGATGCTCGCCTACATGGACGACGAGGCGCTGCGCCGCACGCGGGAGAGCGGCGAGGCGTGGTTCTGGAGCCGCTCCCGCGGGGAGTACTGGCACAAGGGAGCGACTTCGGGCAACACGCTCGCGGTCGAGGAGATACGCGACGACTGCGACGGCGACGCCATCCTCCTGCGGGTGCGCCCGGCAGGGCCCGCGTGCCACACGGGCGCCGAGTCGTGCTTCGCGCCGTGGCTCTGGCGCGTGATCAAGGAGCGCCAGGCCGAGAGGCCAGAAGGCTCCTACGTCGCAGCGCTCCTCGATCAGGGCCCGGCGGGAGCCGCGCGCAAGGTGGGGGAGGAGGGTCTCGAGGCGGCGCTGGCCGGAGTCAACGAGAGCGACGAGCGTCTGATCGAAGAGCTCGCCGACCTCTGGTTCCACAGCTACGTCCTGCTCGCCGCTCGCGGTCTCGACCCTGTGGCGGTCGAAGACGAGCTCGTCCGCCGCCACGCCGCCGGCTGAGGGCCCCGTCGGCTCGGTCTCCGAGTCACGCGGAGGCGTGTCAGTCGGGGAGCAGCGGCATCGTGATACCGGGGTCGCGACCCAGGAGCACCGCGCGGGTGACGGCGGTCGCCCCGAAGCGATCGTGGATCTCGTCGAGCGCGGTGTCGAGAGCGGCGTCGTGTGCCGGCTCGAGGGGCAGCGCGAGCTGAACCGCACCGGTGTCCTGGAGGTTCGCGAGGGAGACGCCGACGAGGGTGAGCCCGCGTGAGCGGATCGTCGGGAGAGCAGCCGCCAACAGCTCGCGTGCAGCGTCGAGGATCACCTGTGTCCTCGCCGTCGCCTGGGGAAGCGTGTGCGAGCGCGTCGCGCGGGTGAAGTCGGCGAAGCGCAGGCGGAGGACGACCGTCCGGCAGACCCGCCGCCCCGACCGCAGCCGGCGCGAGACGCGGTCGACGAGGGCGACCACGGTGGCGTCGATCTCCGCGAGCGGTCGAGGACGGCTGCCGAGCGCGCGCTGGCTGCCGACCGAGCCGCGACGCCGTCCCACCCGCACGCGCCGGGGGTCACGGTTGTGCGCCAGCGCATGCAGCTGTCGTCCTGCGGCGGGGCCGACCATCCAGGCGAGGATCTGCTCGTCGAGTCGTGCAACCTGGCCCACGCTCGTGAGGCCGTGCCTGTGGAGCTTCCTTGCGGTCACCCGCCCGACACCCCAGAGCCGCTCGACCGGCAGGGGGTGGAGGAAGTCGAGCTCGGCGTCGGCTGGCACGGAGAGCAGGCCGTTCGGCTTCGCCACGCCGCTCGCCACCTTGGCGAGGAACTTCGTCCGCGCGATGCCGACGGTGATCGGCAGACCGACCTCGGAGAGCACGCGTCGGCGGAGTCGCACGGCGATCTCCGTCGGCGAGCCCGCGAGGCGTTGCATGCCGCGCACGTCGATGAACGCCTCGTCGATCGACAGCCCTTCCACGAGCGGCGATGTGTCGTGGAACAGGGTGAAGACCGCCCTGCTCGCCTCTGAGTAGGCAGACATGCGCGGCGGCACCACGACCGCCTGCGGGCAGAGCCTGCGCGCCTGCCGGCCGCCCATCGCGGTTTCGACGCCGAAGGCCTTCGCCTCGTAGCTGGCGGCGAGCACGACCCCGCCGCCGACGATCACCGGGCGCCCGCGCAGTCGACGGTCGTCGCGCTGCTCGACCGACGCGAAGAACGCGTCGAGGTCGGCGTGCAGGATCGTCCCCTCGGTCACGAACGTATGTTCTCATCATCGACCGTGCACGGCAAATTGTCCCCGGAAGCCACCTCCGGCTCGGATGCCCGCTCGAACTCGCCGGTTGCCGGTCACGGGTGCCAGTGGAGCCGGACGACCACGCTGGGGCACGCTCTCGGGCACCTCTGGTCGGTACCGCATGCAGATGCTGATGACACCTTCTGGTCGCCGAGGTCGCCTCCCTCGCAGAAGCGACCCGAGGAGGACCGGCTCCGCCTCATGAACGAGCTCTTCGTCCCGCGCAGCTCCTGGGTGCTTTCGGGATCCGTGATGGAGTCGGGTGACTCGCACCGTGTGCGACGCCGTCGCGTACCTGACGGCCGATGCGGCGTTACGAATCTGCGCGTCTTGCGGCGGCTCGATGGCGCCGCGCCGGTGCAGCATCTGGTGGAAGCCGTCGATCTGTGCTCGATCGACGGGCTGGCCGGATCGCCGCAACCGTCATCTCCGCACACTGGCGCAGGCGCCGCTTCTCGCTGCTGCCTCTCCCTCGTGCGTCCTCGCCGTCCGAGCCACCCCCCGCCGGCGCCTACCTGGCCCGGGTGGCCGTCGCTGGCGCGTCTGAGGCTCAGTCGGCCGCAGCGCGCGGCTCGAGGACGACGACGGCCGTCTCGCGTGGGCGTCGCGCGGCGTAGCTGTCGAGGTTCTTGTCCAGTTCGCGCCAGCGTTGCCACAGCCGTTCGCGCTCCCCGCCGACCGCGGGCCTGGCGAGCACCTCGCGCCGGATCCCTCCTGCCAGTTCGACGACCGCCTGCGGATCGGATTGCAGGTTCAGCCACCAGGCGGGCTCGGCCGCACCCCAGCCGTTCATGGCCATCGAGACCAGGTTGGGCCCGTCCTCGTAGTAGCCGACGATCACGCTCCGCGGCTGGCGGCTACGGCGGCCCGTCGTGGTGAGCCGCAGGGCGCCCCACTTGCCGGGGCGTGCTGGCCACAGCCCCCTGCGGCCCCGGCTCGCTCGCACGACCCGGCGATGCACGTGCCAGAACGTCTTGATGAACCACCGCGGCGGTAGCCGCGCCTTGCCTCCGGCCATGCCCGCCTCCTCTCACGACGGTACCGACCACACGCTTGCATCGGCGAGGCCGGCGAGCATCGGGGGAAACCACCTACCCACCCGGCCAGGACGGGGCTCTCGTGGGCGCGCGAGGTGCGGCCCCACGCCGGTCCGGCGCGCGATCCTCTCGCTCGCGAGAGAGGGAACGGAGACGTCGCGGCCTGCGCGCCCGCGACGAGCGCTCGCCACGCATCACGCGACCGCATACGCGCTCAGGTGAGAGCGACTGCGTAGAGCCGATGCGTGCCGTCAAGCCCCTTCAACTCGACGTCGCGACTCTCGACGAACTCGATCTCCCCGCCGGCGACCAGTTCACGGACCAGCGACGAGACGAGCACTTCTCCGCCGAGAGCGTGGCTCGCGACGCGGGCCGCGTGGTGGACGGTGGAGCCGAAGAACTGATCCGCTTCGTGGATCGCGTCTCCCGTGTGGGCGCCGATCCGGACGCGGATCGGCGGCGACGCATCCGCGAAGGCGTCACCGATGCCGCGCTGGATCGCCTGGGCACACGCGACCGCGCGCCGCGCGCTCGAGAACGCGAGCATCGACCCGTCACCCTGCGTCTCGACCACCGTGCCGCCGTGAGCCTCTGTGGCCTCTGCGATCACGGCGTTGTGCCGACGGAGCACGTCGAGCCAGGCCCGGTCGCCGACGCGAGAGAGGAGGACGGTCGAGTCGACGATGTCGGTGAAGACGATCGTCACCGTGCCGTCGGCGGCGAGTGACCCCGACAAGTCTGGCTGCTCGCGCCGGACGATGCTCTCGAGCTCGTCGAGCGTCCGGGTCACCGCCACGCCCACGTCCTCGTTTGTCCGCGCGAGCGACCAGTGCGTCTGCACCACCTTCCACTCGCCGTGCTCGAGATGGAGGACGTGTGTCGCGCGTAGGTCGAGCTGCTGCCCCGCCCATGTGACGGTGCCTCTCGCGCTCGCCCACCCCACGGGCTGCTCCTCCCAGGCCTCGATCTCGTCCCACGCGAGGTCGAAGCCTCCCAGTTCCTCGATCTGACGTCCCCACACGAGGCGGATCGCGTCGCCGCGCCACCATTCGGCGGGGTCGGTGCCGATCATCAGCGCGCCTGCGTGCCCCGATACTCGCCCGAGGGCGGGCTCCGTATCGCCCTCGCTGATCGCGGTCATCCACCGCTGGACGACGCGGCGGATCTCCTCCGACGGCTCCATGCAGCGGAGTGTCCCAGATGCAGTCCGGCACAGGGGTCGGCGATCGGCGTCGGGTGGTGCGCGCCCTCGCTCAGACCGCGAGCTCGGCGAGCTGGCTCTCGATGACCTCGCGATCGTCGGGGTCGGTCATCGTCTCGAGCTCCCTTCGTGAGAGCTCGGCGTAGTGGGCCGCCTCCGACGTGTTCCCTCCCGCCTGGTGCGCGCGGGCCACGACTTCGAGCGCGGACGCGAGGTCCCAGTCCGCGAAGCCCTCGCCGCCGGCACGGACCAGCTCCAGGCAGCGTGTCGCGTGGTGGAGGGCGGGCTCGGGTCGGCCGAGCATGGCGTAGACGCGGGCGCACTGATTCTCGCCGCGGGCGCAGTGTGCGGGCGTCCCCACCTCACCCCAGTGATGACGGGACGCATGAGCACAGTGGACGAGCTCGTCGTCCTGCTCGGTCGTGCGGTCTTCCAGCTCGAGAAGCCGCCAGCTGCGGTTGAACAGCTCGACCGCCAGACGGCGGTGAGTCGCCGCGTCGATCGGGTCGACGGTGATTCCACTCATTGGGTTCTCCTTTCCCTCGATCAGTCGTTGAAGCCGCGTGAGCGCATGCTTGAGCTCGGTTGACCGGAGCGCGAGCCGACGCTGGTGCGTGAGGAGGGCCTCACGAAACGCGTTGGGATCCGCTTCGAGCATCGGCCCGATCTCGCGCAGCGGGACTTCGAGCTCGCGCAGGTGGCGGATCGCGAGGCCGCGGGAGACCTGCTCGGGCGCATAGAGGCGATAGCGGGAGTCGGGATCGACCTGTGCCGGGACGAGCAGGCCGAGGCGGTTGTAGCTTCTCAGCGTCCTTGCCGACAGCCCGGTCGCCCGCGAGAACATCCCGATCGTCATCGGCGACTCGGACATCGAAGCGACAATAGGGCTTCCCCCCGGGTCAAGGTCAAGGCGCTCGCAGACGACGCGCTCGAGACCGGAGACGTCCACGAGCCGGCACCGGAGAGATCACCGGAACGATCGGCCGCGCACTCTGGGTTGCGCGCCCGGCTGCGCTCACAGGCGCCATTCCCGAACGGCGGCGCGGACGAGTGGTGCGTGCACCGCAGCCAACTCTCTCGAGACGCCGGGCTCTGCTAACGGGCCGACGACGCGTTCAGGGCGACAGCGGCCTGGATGAGCGTCTTGAAGGCGTCCTCATCGACTTCGTCACCCTCATGAAGATCGATCGCGCGCCTGACGTTGCCCTCCAGGCTCGCGTTGAACAGCCCTGCAGGGTCCTCGAGCGAGGCGCCCTTGGCGAACGTCACCTTGACGACGCTCTTGTACGTCTCACCGGTGCAGATCATGCCGTCGAGATACCAGACCGGAACACCCCTCCACTTCCACTCCTCGACCACCTCAGGGGCAGCCTGTCTGACGAGAGCGCGGATCCGGGCGAGCGTCTCGCCCCTCCAGTCGCCCAGCTCCGCGATCCGTGCGTCGATCAGCCGGGAAGGCACTTCGTCCGTGGTCGTGGCGTCCTTCTCCATGTGCCGGCCCCTCCGTTCCCCCGCTTTCTCGCTTGCGAAGGTACCACTCACTCCGAGAGCGCGACATCGGAGCAGGGTGACCGGCGTGTCCAGCACCGGCGACATCGAACTCGTACGGTCGCTGGGCGCAGACCACGTCCCGACCACACCCGGAAAGACTTCACTCGGAGCATCTGTTCGTCGGCGACGGCCCGCGCGAAGGTCGTCGTCACCATCTGAACGGCGCCCGACCGGCGGAGCCGGTCTCTCCGAGTAGCATCGGCCGATGAGCTGGGACGAGCGCTTCGCCGAGCGGTACGAGGAGTGGGCGGCGGGGATGACGGAGGACGTCGCCTTCTACGTCGATCTCGCTCTCCAGGCCGACGGGCCGCTCGTCGAGCTCGCGGTCGGGAACGGCAGAGTCGCGATTCCCGTCGCGCGGGCAACCGGGAGGCGCGTGCTCGGTGTGGACATCTCGCCGGCGATGCTCGGGCAGGCAAGAGCAGGGGCGGCCCGTGCAGGAGTCGAGCTCGACCTGCACGAGGGAGACATGCGCGACCTGAGGCTGGACGAGCCCGCATCACTCATCTACTGCCCGTTTCGCGCACTCCTGCACTTGCCGACGTGGGCTGATCGGCGACGCACGTTCGAACGCGTCGCCGCGTCCCTGCGGCCGGGTGGGCGGTTCGCATGGAACGCGTTCGCGTTCGACCACCACATCGCGGCCGAGATCGACGGACGGCACCACGACAGGCCGGTTCCCCACACGCTCCGGTATGCCGTCGGCGACAACCGCATCGACATCACGCTGGACGGCGGCGGCACGAGCTCCCTGTGGTGGGCGACGAAGAACGAATGGCTCGGGCTGATCGACGTCGCGGGGCTCGAGCTCGAGGCGCTGTACGGCGACTTCGACCGCACGCCGGTGAGTGACACGAGCCGCGAGTACGTGTTCGTCACAGCCCGTCCGCGCTGACGTCGGGCCAGAAGGGTGCTCTGGAGCCGATGCGCGATGGTGGGATACGCTCGCGGCGACGGCTCGGCTCTGTCGCCCGGCCCAGACCAAGAGGAGACTCGATGCCCACATTGATCGGCTATCACGAGGTGAAGGACACCGACCATTGGCTCGCCTCGCCGAGGCGCGAGGAGTTCTTCGGACCGCTCGGCGTCACCGGCATTCGCACGTTCGTCGACCCGCAGCAGCCGAACCGCGTGGCGGTGCTGATGGATGTCCCCGACATGGACGCCGTCGTCGCCGCGATGGAGACGCAGGCGGCCGCCGACGCCATGGAGCACGATGGCGTGCTGGCCGAGACGCTGGTGATGCTCGTCGAGGCCTAGCCTAGCCTCGCCCCGCGCGACAGCTGTGGGGATCACGGCGCTGAGCCCGAGGACGTACGGCCAGTCGTCCTTGCGTCTCGGAGAAGTCGTTGGTCGGGTCGGCGATCACCCAGTGGACGAGGAGCCCAACGGCCACGAGCGAAGACCGCGGGTCGCAGGAGGCGGGCAGCATCGGGACGTGGGAGGCCGCGCGTGAGGCGCGGCCGGTCCCTTGACGGACGGTCGGTGGTGACGCCGAAGGGCTCTGGCATGCTCCCGCGATGGCCGTCGGGCGTGCCGAGCGATTCGAACAACGGAGGGCGCGCGTGATCTCGGTGTTCGGCGACGACGCCCGGTCGCTCCGTGAGGTCGCACAGGTCTTCGAGCTCATGGAGATGGCCTGGCACGACTGCTACGCGGAGATCACGCCACCGGAAGCCGTGATCGACGACATCCTGTTGTGCTCGCGCGGGACGCTGGGTGGACTGGTCGACGCCGCCCACCTGGCCGTGATCGACCGGCGTGACCTCTCGTTGCGGGCCTCTGAGATCCGCAGCGAGTCCCTCGACCGCTCGGCGTAGCACCCGCAACACGTGCCTCCGACCTCCGGTTGCCGCGCATCCGATGTGCGAGAGTCCCGCTGTGGACGCGCAGGATCTCGCGCTACGGCACGCGACGTACCGGCGCTTCGTGGAGCTGGGGCGGGCGCCGACTGCGCGGGAAGCCGGTGACGCAGTCGGCCTGGGCCCCGCCGACACGGTCGGCGGGTGGCGGCGCCTCCACGCCGCGCACGCCCTCGTGCTCGGTACCGCGACGGATGAGATCCGCATGGCGAACCCGTTCTCGGCCGTGCCCACGGCCTACCGCGTCCAGACCGACGGCCGCTGGTGGTACGCGAACTGCGCGTGGGATGCCTTCGGCATCTGCGCCGCCCTGCACGCGGACGGCCGCATCGAGACATCGTGCCCCGACTGCGGCGAGGCTCTGGCCGTCGCGGTGCGCGATCAGCGCCCCGAGCCGACGGATCTCCTGTTCCACTGCCTCGTTCCAGCGGCCCGCTGGTGGGACGACATCGTCTTCACCTGAAGCACGATGAACCTCTTCCGGTCGGAGGAGCACATCGAGCGGTGGCTCGGGAGCCGGGAACCGGGAGCGACGGTCACCGTCGAGAAGCTCTGCGAGCTCGCCTACGCCTGGTGGAGCGACCGCCTCGCGCCCGACTGGCACCCGCACACGCGGGAGGAGAACCAGGCGGCTCTCGACGGGCTCGGCCTCAGCGGCGCGTTCTGGCAGCTGCCCTAACGAGCGACGTCGATGTGGCGGTCGCAGGTCATGAGCAGGCCGGCGACCGACGCTGCGCCACAGATCTCCCCCGTCCCGATCAGGCTCGGCACCTCGGCGAGTGGGACGAGCACGACCTCCGGGGCCTCCATCTCGTGCGGCTCGGGCTCATGAAGGCGCTCCGCGTCGCGCGCCAGGAAGACATGCCCCTGGTTGGCGGCCTTCGACGCGTCGACGTCGAGCGACGCGAGCAGTTCGAGCGCGGGGGCGGCGTACCCCGTCTCCTCGCGCAGCTCCCGTGCCGCCGCTTCGGCAGGCGTCTCGCCCTCGTCCACCTTGCCGCCCGGCAGCTCCAACGTGAGGCGGCGCACGCCCTGTTTCCACTGACGTGCGAGCACGACCTCCCCGCCGCTGGTCACAGCGACGACGAGCGCGTAGTCGGCGAGCACACCGACGAGGTAGTCGTCGACGACGCGTCCGCTCGGAAGGCGGAGCGTGTCGCGGCGGACGTGGAAGTGGGGATCGTCGAACGCCGGCTCCGAGCCCAGGTGCTCCCATTCCTCGGCCGGCACGCTGCGGATGCTAGCCTCGCGCGCATGAACGCCGACCACGGCCACGCCAAGCTGGAGTCCTGGCGCGCCACCGTCTCGCAGCCCTGCGGCTGATCGCCGCTTCCTGACACCGCGTCGGAGGAAGCGGCAGCACACGACGCGACCCGAGGACCGGGCCGACGGCGTGTTTCTGCACGAGAGGGAAGGAGGATCGCGATGCCCATGCCGCATCGCACGTTCGCCCAGGTGGCGAGGAGGCGTCTTCAGGGAACCGAGGGCTCGGAGCGCGTGCGTGTGATCAACGCGCTGCTCCAGGAGCTGCCCGACTACCGCAACGGCCCCTACGCGGATTTCCGCAAGTGGCTGAACGGAGAGCTCGAGCGCACGCGCGTCAGGGCCAAGACGGTGCACCGCGACACGATCGCGGTGCGGCGCGAAGGGGCAGCGCAGGTCGCACTCGTCGGCGCGCCGAACGCCGGCAAGTCGTCTCTGCTGCAGGCGCTGTCCGAGATCCAGATCAAGACCGGCGACTACGCGTTCACGACGCTTCGGCCCGTGCCGGCGGTGACCCGGATACGCGGGATCCTCGTGCAGCTCGTCGAGATCCCAGGCTTGATCGAGGGTGCGGCAGCCGGGCGTGGCGGCGGCCGCGCGTTGCTCGGCGTCCTGCGCGGGGCCGACGCCGTCGTCTTCTGTCAGGCGGCGACGGCTCCCGTCGAGGAGCTGCGTGTCGTGCGGGCCGAGCTGGCGGCGGCCGGGATCGACAAGCCGGCCGTGCTGGCGGCGACGAAGCTGGACGAGGCCGACGCGGTCGACCTCGCGCAGCTCGAAGCGGCGTTCCCCGACCTCGAGCTCGTCGGGGTCTCGGTCCTCGACGACGCCAGCCTCGACGTCCTGCGCGACGCGGTGTGGAGGCTCACCGGGCTCATCCGTGTCTTCCTCCGACACGGTGGAGCGGTCGAGGACGAGCCGGTCGCACTGCGACCGGGCGCGACGGTGGTCGACGTCGCCGACACGATCCACCACGACTTGGCGGGCGCGGCCCGCGGCGCGCGGATCTGGGGGCCGTCCGCGCGCTTCGACGGCCAGCGGGTCGGGCGGGGGCACGTCGTCGCAGACGGCGACGTCGTGGAGGTTGTCGCCTGACGGAGATCGAGCCCGTGCTCAGATCTCCCACTCGCCGGCAAGCAGGCGCGGCAGCAGGCTAGCCGGGTCGACGACGCCGGCCCGGCGGCCGTCGCTTCGGGTCGCCGGGCGCTTCAGCGCACGTCCGAGGCCGACTCCATGACCTCGTCGGTCGAGGCATAGCGGTCGTCGGGGCGCCCGGTCCGCATGCGCTCCTTCATCTCCCGGTCGTAGCGGCCGTCGAGGATCGCACCGTACGCGAGGAACGCGATGGCGAGCCCCACGATCACGGTCACGCCGAGCCCGTAGAGGAAGATCGCAGTGCCACTCATCGGCGTCTCCCGTTGGGTCGCAGCATCGCGCCGAGAGAGAGGATAGACGGAACCCAGAGGCCGACGAAGATCCCCTCCTGCTCGTTGCCGGAGAACCACAGGCTGACCGAGAGCCCGAACGATGCGGCCGCGGCGAGCAGGAACAGGCCCGTGGAGAGGAAGGTGAACTGGTCGGACTTGGACGTCGCGTGCGAGGACATCGGTGAACCGCCTTTCTGTCTCAGGTGTGGTGGAAGGGCGTGCGCCGCACGTCGTGCGGCGCCGACGGCGGGTCGTGCTCAGGGGCGCCATGGGCGAGGATCGCCGCGTACGCGCGCAGCAGAAGGGCAACCGCGACGACGATGGTCACGGCCAGGCCGAAGAGAAACAGCGGTGTGCCGCTCATGGCGATCGCGTCTCGGATCCGGGCCGAGCGCTCGCCCGTGCTGCCTGACGGAGCGCTTGCGATCCGGCGCGGATCTTCTCGTGATTCCTCGTGATCGAGCGGGTATCGAGCATCATGATCACCTCGTCGTGGGACGTTTGTCCAGGTAATGTATTGATTTGTGGCGGTTGCGTCAACCGCACGCCGGCCCCGGGCCGGCTCAGACGTCCCACTCGCCTGCGACGAGGCGCGGAACCACGTCGTCCAGCAAGCGGAGGGTCATTCCCCAGAGCACGTGGCCGTCGACGTCGATTCCCTCGACGAGGAGCGGGTCCGGGTGGCGGAGCGACGTGAAGGGGAGCATCCGTCGCGCGCCGGGTTCCGCAAGCTCGCCCACGGTCGGGGTGAGCACACCCACGATCTCGCGCTCGTCGAGCCGCCAACTCGCCTGCCATGGCACCCGTCCGAGAAAGGGGTGCACGCGCCATCCGGTCGCCGACGTGTCGAGCGGTGGCAGCTCGGCCAGCACGTCGACCACGACGGGCGCGACTCCGATCTCCTCCTCCGTCTCGCGCAACGCGGTTGCGCGCAGATCGAGGTCGCCGGTCTCCCGCCCGCCACCGGGCAGCCCGAGCTGTCCGCCGTGCAGGCCGCCGTCGTCGTAACGGATCACGAGCAGAAGCCGCAGTTCACCCGCGTCGTCCCGCAGAACTGGTACCAGGACGGCCGCGACCCGCACCGCGCCCGGATCGGCCATCAGATGTTCGGCTCGAGCGCGAGCAGGTCGTCGATGGTCTCGCGTCGCCGGATCAGGTGCGCGGCACCGTCCCGTACCAGCACGGCGGCCGGCCGCCCGACCCCGTTGTAGTTCGATGCCATCGACAGCGTGTACGCGCCGGTTGCAGGCACTGCGAGCAGGTCGCTTCGCCTCGGAGACGGGAGGGCGACATCGTCGATCAGCACGTCGCCCGACTCGCAGTGCATGCCCGCCACGCTGACGAGCTCGTCGGCGACCTCGTCCGCGCGCTGTGCCGAGAGGGCGGTGTAGACAGCGTCGTACAGTTGCGGCCTCGGGTTGTCCGACATGCCGCCGTCGACGGCGACCCACGTCCTTCCAGGGAGGCGCTTCACGCTGCCGACCTCGTACAACGTGACACCGGCGGCCCCGACGAGCGAGCGCCCCGGCTCGAGCCAGATCTCGGGCTCGGGGAGCCCTGCCTCCGCGAACGCAGCCCGTGCCGTCGCAGCGGCCGTGGCTACGAGCTCGACGGCGTCCGTGACGCGCTCGTCCGGGTGGTGGCGGATGCCGAAACCGCCCCCGAGATCGGCCACGCGTGCGGTCCAGTCGAGCGCGCTACGGCAGCGGGCAGCGAAGGCGGCGAGCCGCCGGATCGTCTCTGCCTGTGCGTCGAAGTCGGCCATCTGCGAGCCGACGTGGACGTGCAGCCCGAGGACGTCGATCCCGAGTGCGAGCGCCTCGCCCACGACGCGCTGGGCCTCGTCCGGCGGAAGTCCGAACTTCGAGCCGTGGTGGCCGGTCCTGATCGCCTCGTGCGTATCTGCGTCCACTCCGAGGGTGACCCGCACGAGCGCGCGCTGCACGCCCGCGGCCGCAGCGATCGGCGCCTCGTCCGGTGCGTCGAGCACGACGGGGGCGTCCTCGCGGGCCGCTGCGCGGAGAAACTCGACGTCCTTCGCGTTGCCGTGCACGACGAGCCCGTCGCCCGCAACCCCGGCTGCTCGTGCGAACGCCAGCTCGCCCTCCGACGCCACGTCGGCGCCGGCGCCCTCCTCGTGCAGGAGTCTGATCAGCGCGACGTTCGCAAACGCCTTCGTCCCGTAGAAGAGCCGCCCCTCGCCGATTGCCGCGCCGAGTGCGCGCGCCCGCCGGCGCAGTGTCTCCTCGCAGTAGACGACGAGCGGGGTTCCGTGCTCTCGTGCGAGCTGGTCGACGCGGAGGCCGCCGACCGAGAGGACGCCGTCGTCGACCCGAGCCGTGTCGGGGAACAGGTCGATCATGTCGAGGAGCCGGGGACGACGTCGTCCGTCTCGACGATCACGCCGACGAGCCCCTCCCGGGTGCGGGTGGCGTGCTCTTCATCGCAGCGCCACAGGACGGCGTCACCGGGAGCGATCTCGTGCTCGGTCCCGTCCCCGCCCGAGACGACAGCGCTTCCCGAGATGACCCCGAGGAGCTGCGTCGCAGCGGCCCGGTGACGGCCGATGCAGCCTCCTGGAGCGAGCTCCACCACGTTCACCTGCGTGGCTCCGCGCGTCTCGATCAGGTGGCTCAATGCGAAGCCCTCGGACCCGAACGCGGCGACCGCTCGTCTCGACTCCCGAAACCGGATCAGCTCCACGTCGGCGACGGTAGCAAGTGGTAGAGTGACCGTTCGATGGAGCAGCTTCTTCCGTAGTCCAGGGAGGAAACGCGGCGGGCGCCGCGGCCACTCCCCCTGAGCCTCTCGTCAGAGAGGCTTTTTCGTTCCTGAGGCCAATTCGAGGAGACATGGAGCGGTACGACCCACAGGCGATCGAGGCGAAGTGGCAGCAGGTCTGGGAGGAGGAGCGCGCGTGGGAGGTGCCGAACCCGACCGGCGGCGCTACCGAGAGCCCGAAGAGCTACGTCCTGGAGATGCTCCCGTACCCGTCGGGCAGCCTGCACATGGGGCACATGCTCGTCTACACGATCGGCGACGTGGCGACGCACTTCCGGCGCCGGAACGGCTTCGACGTGCTCCATCCGATGGGCTTCGACGCGTTCGGTCTCCCGGCGGAGAACGCTGCAATTCGCGAGGGCGGCCACCCGCGTGCGATCACGGAGCGGAACATCGAGGCGATCCGGAGCTCGATGCAGCGCATCGGTTGGTGGATCGACTGGTCGCGCGAGCTCTCGACCCACTCTCCCGACTACTACCGCTGGCAGCAGTGGCAGTTCCTGCGCTTCCTCGAGCGCGGGCTTGCGTACCGGAAGGGTGCTCCGGTGAAGTGGTGCCCGAACGACCAGACCGTGGTCGCGAACGAGCAGGTGCTCGCCGACGGGACCTGCGAGCGCTGCGGCGCCGTCGTCGAGTCACGCGTGATGGAGCAGTGGTTCTTCCGCATCACCGACTACGCGCAGGCGCTGCTCGACGACCTCGACACCGTCGACTGGCCCGACTCGATCAAGGCGCGCCAGCGCAACTGGATCGGTCGCTCCGAGGGCGCCGAGCTCGTGTTCCGCATCGAGGAGTGGGACGAGGACGTCGCGGTGTTCACGACGCGGCCCGACACGCTCCACGGGGCGACGTTCTTCGTGCTCGCGCCCGAGCACGAGCTGGTCGCGCGGATCGACGTCTCCGAGGTGCAGGACTACGTCCGTCTGGCCGGCGCGAAGAAGACCGAGGATCGGGCGGCCGCGACCGAGAAGACCGGCGTCTTCACCGGGCTACACGCGATCAACCCTGCCAACGACGAGCGTATGCCGGTCTACGTCGCCGACTACGTGCTCACCGACTACGGGACGGGGGCGATCATGGCCGTTCCGGCGCACGACGTCCGCGACTTCGAGTTCGCGCGCGCGTTCGACCTGCCGATTCGGCACGTCGTCGTCCCGGCGGGCGCCGAGGTCGACGAGAGTGAGCCGTACGTGGCGCACACCGAGGGGGAGGTGCTCACGAACTCCGGCGACGTCGACGGCATGTCCGCCGTCGAGGGTGGACGCCGTATCGTCGAGCGCCTCGAGAGCGAAGGGCGTGGACGGTTCGCGATCAGCTTCCGGTTGCGTGACTGGGGCTTCTCGCGCCAGCGCTACTGGGGCTGTCCGATCCCGGTCGTCTACTGCGACGGCTGCGGCATCGTCCCCGTGCCCGACGACGAGCTCCCTGTCGTCCTGCCTGACGTCGAGGACTACAAGCCTCGTGGGCGTCCGCCGCTCGCTCAGGCCGAGAGCTGGGTGAACGTCTCGTGCCCACGATGTGGCGGCCCGGGTACGCGCGAGACCGAGACGATGGACACGTTCGTCGACTCGTCGTGGTACTTCCTGCGCTACTGCGACCCGGCGAACGACACGGCGCCCTTCGAGCGGGGCGTCGTCGACTACTGGAACCCGGTCGACCTCTACATCGGCGGTGTCGACCACGCGACGATGCACATGATCTACGCACGTTTCTGGGTCAAGGTGCTCAACGACCTCGGCTACGTGGGGTTCCGCGAGCCGTTCGCGAGCTTCTTCTCCAACGGCTGGGTGACGACGGGGAAGACGAAGATCTCCAAGCGCTCGGGGGCGGCGGCCAGCCCTGACGAGGTCGTCGCGCGCTACGGCGCCGACACGGTGCGGCTCTGCATCCTCTTCCTCGGCCCTGCCGACCAGGACATGGAGTGGACGGAGGAGGCCGCCGCCGGCATGTCCCGTTTCGTCCGCCGGCTCTGGCGCGTCGTCAACGAGGTGGCGGAGGGCGCTCCCGCCGGCGACCCGCCCGGCGGCCCGCTCGCGCGCAAGGCGCATGCCACGATCGCGAAGGCGACCGACGACATCGGCCGTCGCTTCGCCTTCAACACCGGGATCTCGGCGGTGATGGAGCTCGTCAACGAGCTCTCCCGGGATACGAGCGACCCGGACGCCCGCTTCGCCGCCGAGACCGCCGTCTCGCTGATCCAACCGTACGCGCCGCACGTGGCGGAGGAGTTGTGGGCGGCGTTGGGGCACGAGCGGCTGTGGGAGCAACCCTGGCCAGTCGCCGACCCGGCGCTCCTCGAGCAGGACACCGTCGAGGTCGTCATCCAGGTCAACGGCAAGCTTCGCGACCGGCTCCACGTTGCGCCGGGCACACACGACGAGGATCTCGTTGCACTCGCTCTCGGATCCGAGCGCGTGCAGGCGCACCTCGGTGGCGCGGAGCCGGGCCGGACGATCGTCGTGCCCGACAAGCTCGTCAACATCGTCGTCTGACCGGAGCCGCGCCGGCGCGAAGCCGGCACGAACCCGGCACACCTCCGTGACGGATCGCGGGCGACGCTGTCCGTGTGATCTCCATCACGCGCGCGCAGGTCGTCGGGCTCCTGCTCCCGCTGGTCGCTCTGCTCGTGTTCGCCGGCGCCCGCCTCGCTCGCTCCGGCGCCGCCGACGTCCAGGGTGCGGCACCACTCCGCCCGGTGGTTCGGTCGACCGCCAGCGGAGCCGGGAGCGTGCGTCTCGTCGTCCACGTCGTCGGCGCGGTGCGGCGCGCGGGCCTCTACCGCCTCGTCGAGGGAGCGCGGGTCGCCGATGCCGTGCGGCGGGCGGGCGGGGTGACCGGGCGCGCCGATCTCGCCCTCGTCAACCTCGCCGCGCCCCTCGTCGACGGTCAGCAGGTGATCGTGCCCGCCCGGGTGTCGGTTGGAGCAGGCCCAGGCAGCTCTTCCGAGGGGCCGGGCGTGCCGCCCACCCGTGTCAGCCTGGCGACGGCGACCCTCGAACAGCTCGACGAGCTTCCCGGCGTCGGGCCCGTGACGGCACAGAAGATCGTCGACTGGCGGCAGAGTCACGGCCCGTTCTCGTCGGTCGACGATCTCGACGCCGTCCCCGGGATCGGTGAGGCCCGAATCGAGCAGCTCCGCGATCTCGTCACGCCGTGACCGCGTCGACGATCGTCAGGCACTGGCCGGCACTGCTCCTCTTCAGTGCCTGCGCGGGGATCTCGATCGCGGCGTTTCACGCGGTGCCGCTCGCCGTCGCGGTCGGGCTCACGGTGGCGTGCGGGATCGGCGCACTCGCCGTTCCGCATGGCGCGTGGAGGCTCGCGTTGGTCGCCGCCTTGCTCGGGTCCGCCGGGCTGGCGTGGGGAGGGCTCCGCACCGATGCCCTCGAGCACAGCGTCCTGCGGGAGAGCATCGGCGAGACGCGGAGCGCTCGGGTCGTGGTGACGTCGGCGGCGCGGCGCTGGGGGCGATCAGTGCGCGTGTTCGCGGACGTTCGGCGGTTCGGCTCCGAGCACGTCCATGAGCACGTGTTGCTCGAGCTCCCGAACGAGCGGGCGCCTCCCCGAGGGGCGGTCCTGGAGGTCGTGCGCGCGCGGCCGCGGGCGCCGCGTGGACCCGAGACCGGCTTCGACGAACGTGCGTGGCTGCAGCGTCGAGGCGTTCATGTCGTCCTCCGCGTCGAGCACGTGGATGTCGTCGGCCGGCGGGGTGGGATCGGAGGCGTCGCCGATCGGCTGCGCGCGCACGTCGAGCGATCGCTCGCCCGCGGCGCCGAACGGGAGCATCTCGCGCTCCTCCGCGGGATCGTGCTCGGAGACGACGGGGATCTGACCACGTCGCTGCGAGACGACTTCCGCGCCTCGGGATTGGCACACCTGACTGCCGTCTCGGGCCAGAACGTCGCGATCGTCGCACTCGGTCTCGCGTGTCTGTCGTGGCTGCTCGCCGTGGGGCGGCTCGGCATGCAGATCGTGTCGATCTCCGGGATCCTCGCGTACGCGCTGGCGGTCGGCTGGGAGCCGTCGGTCGCCAGAGCCACTGTTGCCGGGACTGTCGCGTGCGTCGCAATCCTTGCGTCGCGACGCTCCGACGGCTGGCACGCTCTCGCGCTCGGCGCTCTCGTGCTTCTCGTGTGGCGTCCGGTCACCGTCCTCGACCCCGGGTTCCAGCTGTCCTTCGCGGCAGTGGCGGCGATTCTCCTGACGGTGCCGCGCGTTCGGGCACATGCGGCCGGGTATCCGCGCGTCCTGCGTCCGCTGCTCTGGACGGCCGTCTCAGCGGCCTGCAGTGTGGCTACCGCGCCGATCGTCTGGTGGCACTTCGGGTACGTCGCGGTGTGGACTGTGCCCGCCAACGTCGCCGCCGAGCCGGCGATGCCACTCGTGCTCGGTCTCGCGCTCGCCGGGTCCCTTGTCGAGCCCGTGTTGCCGTCGGCGGCGATGACGCTGTCGTGGTTGGCCGGTGAGGCCGCAGCGTGGATCGCCGGCTGCGCCCGCCTGTTCGCCGGGCTTCCACACGCGGAGGCGCACTCGGGTGCTGTGGTCGCTGGGATCGTGGTCAGCTCAGTCGGCGCGGCCGTGGTTCTCCGGCTGCCGCCGTATCGTCGAAAGCGCGTGCTGTTCTCGGCGGCGAGCGTCGGTCTCGTGGTCGGGGCGCTGTGGGTCGCGACGTGGCAGGCCGCCGCCTGGACCGCGCCGCACGGGTTGCGAGTGACGTTTCTCGATGTGGGGCAGGGCGACGCAGCCCTCCTCGAGGTGCCAGGAGGAGCCGTCCTGGTTGACCAAGGGCCACCCGAAGCGCGCGTCGAGAGACAGTTGCGGCGACGAGGAGTGCGGTCGCTGTCGGCCCTGGTGCTCACTCATCCGCAGCGCGATCACATCGGAGGCGCCGAAGACGTGATTCGTTCACTCGACGTAGCTCGGGTGCTCGACCCTGGCCTTGCCGTGACATCCGAAGATCGGGACCGAACGCTGTTGGCCGCCAGAGATCGAGGAGCCGTCGTGCAGATCGTTCGCGCGGGTGACGAGTTCCGCGTCGGTCGGCTCGTGTTGCGCGTGCTCTGGCCGGCGGATGAGGGGCGGCCCGGCGACGACCCGAACGACCATGCCGTCGTCCTGCTCGCAACCTATGGAAGTGTCGACGTGCTGTTGACGGCTGACGCCGAGTCGAACGTCACGTCTCGTCTTCGCCTTCGTTCACTCGAGGTGCTCAAGGTTGCGCATCACGGGTCCGAGGACACGGGCCTGCCGGCGCTGCTGCGTGTGCTGCGACCTCAGATCGCCGTCATCTCGGTCGGCCGCGACAACGACTACGACCATCCGCGCCCCGAGACGATCGCTGCGCTCGAGGTGGTCCCGGGGCTCCGCCTGTTTCGTACTGATCGTGACGGCGCCGTCACGATCGAGTCGGATGGCCGGACACTGCGTGTATCGGCCGAGAGACGCGCCCTCGGGCGGCGCCGGCGGCGGCGCACGTTACGCTCCGCGCATGGGGGACGTCGACCTCAAGCCCGTCTATCTGATCGGCGGCTCCGATGGGCCGAAGGTCGCCACCGCGCTGCAACGGCTGCGTCGACATTTCGCTGCCGAGTCGGTCGAGCGCAGCTCGGCGCAGGACACGGCAGGCGCCGATGCCGTGGCCCTGTGCAACGCGGGCAGCCTCTTCGGTGGGCGTCGCCTCGTGGTCGTGGACGATGTCGACGGGCGGCCGAACGCAGAGGGACAACTCCGCGGTGCGTGGAAGGCAGCGGATGTCAAGGCGATCGCCGAGTACCTCTCGGCGCCCGCTCCCGATGTCGTGCTCGCGCTGCTCGCTCACGGGATCAAGCGAGACGCACCGTTGGCGAAGGCATGCGCCAAGGTCGGCACCCTGCTCGTCTACGACGTCGCGAAGCGCCGCCTCGCGTCGTGGGTGGCCGAGCGCTTCAAGGCGTTGGGTGTCGCTGCCGATCCGGACGCGTGCAGCGCGCTCGTCCAACTGGTCGGAGACGATCTCCAGAGCCTGGCCACCGAGATCGACAAGATCGCCGTCTGGGCCGGTACGGACCGGGTCGGAGAGACCGAGGTCGAGCGTCTTGTCGCCGCGTCCGCCGACACGCCCGTGTACGCGATCACAGATGCCTGGGGGCGTCGAGATCTGGCACGGGTGCTCGAGGCGACCGAGGCATCGCTCGAACGGTCGGGGCGGCCCATCGCGGCGATCGTGCCGATGATCGCCGCGCAGATCGCCCGGCAGGTCAGCGTCGTGCGCCGCGCTCGGCAACTCGACCTCGACGGTCTCCGCCCAAAGGACGCCCAGGAGCAACTCGGAGTCCGCTTCGAGTTCCAGGCCGAGCGCGCGTTCGAGTTCGGGCGCAACTTCAGCGACGCCGAGCTCGATGCCGCCGTCATACGCGTCGCCGAGCTCGACCACGCCCTCAAAGGCGGGAGCCGGTTGCAGCCTGATCTCGAGCTGCAACGCGCCCTCGTCGACGTGACCGGCGGCGACGGCGTCCACCGAGGTCGGTAGCCGCGCGATCGGCTCGTCGGGCGCCCGGCCCGGTGTCCGACGGTCTCTAGCCGGCTGCGACGATGCGGGCGGCCTGCGACTTCTTGCGAGCTGCCGCGTTCCGGTGGAGCGCACCACGCGCCGCAGCGCGGTCGATCGTGCGCACGAGCTCTCGGTGCTCGGACGTCGCCAGCTCGGCGTCGCCGTCCGCGATCGCCGTCTGCAGCCGCTTCGTCAGCGTCTTGATCGTCGAGCGATAGCGCAGGTTCTCGAGCCGCTGGCGGGCGGCGCTACGAACGCGCTTCTCCTGTTGCTTGATGTTCGGCATTCCTCGATTCCTTGCGAGAGAAAGCCCGCATGCTGCGGGCGACGAGATCGTACCAGCCGTCACTCCGGCTGGCCGAGCCCACCTTGTTGGGGGCCACCACTCCTCCACCCCGCTACTGATGCTATCGGGCACTTGCGCGCAGGCGTGTGCCGTCTCCGTGCCGAAACTGTGTCGGATGGGCGATCGTGTGCCACCGAGTGTCATGAGTGACGAGACCACGCAGCCCGCGCGTCGGCGGCTCGGCCGGTCGACGGCGATCTTCTCGGCTGCCACGGGTGTCTCACGGCTGCTCGGGCTCGTGCGCGAGATGGTGGCCGCAGCGCTGTTCGGCGTCACGGGCCCGATCAACGCTTTCACAGTCGCGTTCCAGATCCCCAACCTCGTGCGCGCCCTCGTCGCCGACGCCGCGCTGACCGGTGCGTTCGTGCCCGTGTTCAGCGAGCTGATCGAATCGGGGGACAGGCGGCGCGCCTGGCGCGTGGCCTCGACGATCTTCTGGCTCGTCCTGCTCGGGCTCGGAGGCCTCACCGCCTTCTTCATCCTCGCCGCGCCCGCCATCATCGGCCTGTTCGGCAACCCAGGTGGTGACATCGACCTCGCTGTCGGCCTCTCGCGCGTGCTGTTCCCGATCGTCGTCGTGCTGGGCCTTTCGGGTGTCGTGGTCGGCATCCTCAACGCCTACGACGAGTTCACGGTGCCGGCGCTCGCCCCCGTCGCCTGGAACCTCGTGATCATCCTCGGGCTCGCGCTCGGCGTTCCAGGGACGGACAGCGAGAGCGTGGCCCTCTACATCTACGCCGGCTCGATCCTCGTCGCGACGATCGTGCAGTTCCTGCTGCCCGTGCCGTGGCTCCGTCGGCTCGACGGGAGGTTGACCGTCGTCGTCGACTGGCGCGACCCCGCCGTCAAGCGCTTCTTCGCGCTGATGGTGCCGGTCACGCTCACGTTGGGGTTGATCAACGTCAGCGCGGTGATCGGCACGTTGTTCGCTTCGCGGCTCATCGACCCGGAGCTCGCACCGGCGGCGATCGACAAGGCATTCCGCCTCTACATGCTTCCCCAGGGCATGTTCGCCGTCGCCGTGACCACCGTGCTCTTCCCGACCCTCTCGCGGCTCGCGGCACGAAGCGACATGTCGGCGTTCGGACGCACGCTCGACATGGGATTGCGGCAGGTCGCTTTCCTGCTGATCCCGGCCGGCATCGTCTCGTGCGTGCTCGCCGAGCCGATCGTCCGGCTCGTGTACGAGCGCGGGGAGTTCACGTCGTTTGACACGACCGTCGTGGCGGGGGCGTTGGCCGCCTTCTCCGTCGGGCTCGTATTCAACGGCTGGATGCTTCTCTTCAACCGAAGCTTCTACTCGCTCCAGGCGAACTGGGTGCCCACCGCCGTAGCGACGGGAACGCTGACGCTCAACGTCCTGCTCGACATCCTTCTCTACAGGGTCGGGGTCTGGGGCATCCCCCTCGCGACATCCCTCGCCAATCTCGCGGGCGCCACCACGTTGATCGTCCTCATGCGACCCCGAGTTCGGGACGTCGACGTCGGGCGCACCGGTGCGAGCCTCCTTCGCATCCTGCTCGCTTCCGCCTTGCTCGCCGTCGTGAGCTTCCTGTGCTGGTGGGCGCTCGACGCGGCTCTCGGCCGCACGTTGCTCGCCCAGATCACGTCGCTCGGTGTCGCGCTCACCGCTGGCGGCGCCGCCTATCTCGCAGCCTGTCGTGCGCTGCGTGTTCGCGAGCTCGAGGCGTTGCTAGCTTTGCGAAGACGCCCTCCAGCGGCGGACTGAGCTATGGACCAGGCCCACATCCGAAACTTCTCGATCATCGCCCACATCGATCATGGGAAGTCGACCCTGGCCGACCGGATCCTGCAGCTGACCGAGACCGTCAGTGAGCGCGACATGCGTGACCAGTTGCTCGACTCGATGGATCTCGAGCGGGAGCGAGGCATCACCATCAAGGCGCAGGCCGTCCGCGTGCACTGGCGCGGACATGAGCTCAACCTGATCGACACGCCCGGGCACGTCGACTTCACGTACGAGGTGTCGCGCTCGCTCCAGGCGTGCGAGGGGGCCGTGCTCGTTGTCGACGCTGCACAGGGGATCGAAGCCCAGACGCTCGCAAACGCCTATCTCGCGATCGAGAACGAACTCGAGATCGTGGCGGTCGTCAACAAGATCGATCTCCCACAGGCCGATCCCGACGGCGCCGCCCGCGAGGTCTCCAGCCTGCTCGGCGGGAACCCGGACGACGTCGTCCCCATCTCTGCCAAGACCGGCGTGAACATCGACCGCGTCCTCGACGCGATCGTGCAGCGCATCCCGCCGCCGGCCGGTGATCCCACCGGCCCGGCGCGCGCGTTGATCTTCGATTCCTCCTACGACCAGTACCGCGGCGTGATCGCCTTCGTGCGCGTCGTCGACGGCCGACTCGAATCGGGTGCCGGTCTGCGCACGATGGCGACCGGCACCGAGTTCGACGCCGAGGAGCTCGGGTTCATGTCACCCCAGCGCAGCCCGGTCGCCAGTCTCGACGCGGGCGAGGTGGGATACGTGGTGACCGGTCTCAAAGACGTCTCACGCCTGCGGGTCGGAGACACGTTGACGACACGCAGAGGGCCCGCAGCTCAGCCGGTGCCAGGGTACAAGGACGTGAAGCCGATGGTCTTCGCAGGCCTATTCCCGACCGACTCCGACGAATACCCGGCGCTCCGTGATGCACTCGAGCGCCTCAAGCTGAACGACGCCGCGCTCTTCTACGAACCAGAGACGTCGCAGGCGCTCGGCTTCGGGTTCCGCTGCGGCTTCCTGGGGCTGCTCCACATGGAGATCGTCCGCGAGAGGCTCGAGCGGGAGTTCGACCTCGATCTGCTCGTCACCGCCCCGACGGTCGCCTATCGCGTCGCGCGGCGAACCGGCGAGCTCGTGGAGGTGCACAACCCTGCCGAGATGCCGCGCGAGGTGGAGTACGTCGAGGAGCCGTATGTGCGCGCGACCGTGATCGTTCCCAAGGACTTCGTGGGCGCAGTGATGGAGCTCTGCAACGATCGTCGCGGGCGCTTCGACCACATGGAGTATCTCTCCGAAGAGCGCGTGCTCCTCGTCTACGAGCTCCCACTCGGCGAGATCGTCCTCGATTTCTACGACCAGCTCAAGTCGCGGACCCGCGGTTACGCGAGCTTCGACTACGACGTCGCGGGCTTCCGGGAGGGCGACCTCGCACGCGTCGACATCCTCGTCGCCGGTGAACAGGTCGACGCGCTGTCGCTGATCATCCACCGCGGGGCGGCGCACGAGCGGGGGAAAGCGCTGGTCGAGCGGTTGCGGGAGGAGATCCCGCGGCAGATGTTCGACGTGGCGATCCAGGCGGCGATCGGATCACGTGTGATCGCACGCGAGACCGTCAAGGCGAAGCGCAAGGACGTGCTCGCCAAGTGCTACGGGGGCGACATCTCCCGCAAGCGGAAGCTGATCGAGAAGCAGAAGAAGGGAAAGAAGCGCATGAAGCAGGTCGGGGGGGTCGAGGTGCCGCAGGAGGCGTTCCTCGCCGTCCTCAACCTCGACGCCGACAAGAAGAGATGACCTGGGACGAGGTCGTCGAGATCGGGCTCCTGCTTCCGGGCGTCGAGCTCGGCACGGCGTACGGGACCGGCGGCCGCCGCGTCAAGGCTAAATCTCCCTGGCGCGAGCGCGCCAACCCGGGGCGCGTGCGCGAGCTCGTCGGGGACGCCTGGGCCGAACGTGCACCGACGAGGCTGGTCGAGCAGCGCCTGCAGAGAGACCGTTGACGGCAGACGGAGACCATCCCCTGACCGGTGTCCGCCACCTGTACGTCCACCTGCCGTTCTGCATCCACCGCTGCGGCTATTGCGACTTCGTCACCGTCGTCGGTCGAGCCGACGGCCACGGGCGCTACGTCGACGCGCTCGTCAGTGAGTTGGAGCGCGAGCGCCACGTTCTCGCCGACCCTCCGGACACGGTCTTCGTCGGCGGCGGGACGCCGACGTTCACGGAGGTCGAGCCCCTACGACGCCTGCTCACAGAGCTCACCGCGGCAGAGGAGATCACGGTCGAGGCCAATCCGGAGACCCTGACTCCTGCGGTCGCGCGCCTGCTCTGGGAACACGGAGTCACGCGCGTCTCGGTCGGGGCGCAGAGCTTCTCGCCGCACCTGCTGCAGGTCCTGGAGAGGACCGCCACGCCCGACGACGTCCGGCGCGCCGTGCATCATCTTCGTGATGTCGGATTTGACAACATCTCTCTCGACCTTCTCTACGGCATCCCCGGCGAGAGCCCCTCCGACCTGAGCCATGACCTCACGGAGGCGCTCGCTCTCGAACCGGAGCACCTGTCGTGCTACGAGCTCGAGGCGAAATCGGGGACACGCTTCACCGAGGCGTGGGGGCCCGAGCTGGCGCGGCAGGCGGACGCGATGGAGCTCCACCTCGATCAGGTCGTCGACACCCTGACCGGGGCGGGGTATCGGTGGTACGAGACGGCGAACTTCTGTCGCACCGGAGCCGGGGCGTCGGGGCGAGACCTTCGTGCACGCCACAACCTGGCGATCTGGCACGGCGCAGACTATGTCGGGATCGGGATCGGGGCCGTTTCCACGATCGGCTCCGTGCGTCGGCGGAATGCGCCGTCGCTTGCGCGATATGTCGACGCGCTCGAGGGAAGCGCCGACCCACGACGCGATACCGAGTCGCTCGACCCGCTGACGAGGCTGCGCGAACGGCTGATGCTCGGTTTGCGGCTGGACGAGCCGGTGCAACTCGCAGATGTCCGTGTCGTGGTCGACGGCGACGTGCTTTCGCGCCTCGTCGCGGGAGAGCTCGTGGAGCTCGTAGGCGACGATGGTCTACGTCTGACGCGCCGTGGCAGGTTTCTCGGCGGTGCGGTCACCGCGGAGCTGATCACGTGGGACCCCGAGATCGCGCATCCGACCACCACCGCGTCCACCGCATCGGCCTCGACGGACGACCAGGTCTCGACCGTGATTGCCGACCCACCGAGGGATACGGCACCCTGAATTGGTGGCCGGATCGCCCGCTCGACGAGGCGCGGTTACGATCCCTGAGGCGATGACCGAGTTGAGTCCGCGCAAGCGGGAGATCCTGCGGCGGGTGATCGAGGAGTATGTCGCCACAGGCGAGCCTGTCGGTTCGCGCACGTTGGTCGAGCGGGCGGGCGTCGGCGCGTCGCCGTCGACTGTCCGCGGCGAGCTCGCAGAGTTGGAAACCCTCGGGTTGCTCATGCATCCCCACACGTCGGCCGGTCGCGTCCCGACCGAACAGGGGTACCGCTTCTATGCCGACGAGTTGGTGGATGCGCTCGAGGGAAAGCCGAGCCCGTTCCCGGTCGATCTCTCGGCCATGCGCAACGAGCTCGAACAGGCGCTGCAGCAGACGACGGAGGCGCTCTCGCAGGCAACCCGTCTGCTCGCGTTCGTGACGGCTCCCTCGCTCCACAGCGCCGCGGTGCGCCACGTCGAAGTGCTGCACCTCCAGCCTCGCGTCGTCCTCGTCGTCGTGATCACGTCATCGGGCGGGGTCACGAAGCGCATGGTCGAGCTCGCCGACCCGGTCGATCCCGGGCTCGTCGAGTGGGCGCGCTCCTACCTCAACGAGACGGCGGCTGGACTGCGTCTCGGTGGCACCTCGTTGCGGCGTCGATTCGACGACCCATCGCTGGATCCGCGCGAGCTCGGCTTCCTCGGTGCCCTGCGGCCCGCGTTCGACGACGCGCTGGACGAGAGTGGGGCCCAGCTGTACGTGGGCGGGGCGGCAGGCCTTCTCGGCGACGCGCGCGGTGACGAGTTGGAGGCGTGTCAGCATCTGCTCGAGCTGCTCGAGCGTCGTGCCGTCGTCCTGGAACTGCTGTCCGACGCCCTCGATCCGCGGCGTCCCTTCGTCCGTGTCGGCCCGGAGGTCGACGGAGCCGAGCTCAGGGACGTGTCGTACGTCGGGGCCACGTACGGCCTGTCGCACCGTTCGCTCGGGGGCATCGGGCTGCTCGGGCCTCTGCGCATGGACTACGACAAGGCGATCCGGGTCGTGCGGGCGGCTGCCTTCGAGCTCTCGCGTCTCGTCGAGGACGTCTACGACGACAGCTGACGCCTCGGGCGGGCACGTGCTTCACCGTCCGAACCGGCCTCCGGGCGTCGGGCTACCCTTGGGCGATGGCGACCGCCGAGCGGGATTACTACGAGGTGCTCGGTGTCGAGCGAGGCGCGAGCGACGCGGAGATCAAGAAGGCGTTCCGCGCTCTCGCCCGTGAGTTGCACCCGGACGTGAACGGCTCGTCGGACGCGGAGGGGCGTTTTCGAGAGGTGGCCGAGGCGTACGAGGTGCTCTCCGACCCCGAGCGCAGACGGACCTACGACCGCTTCGGGCACGCAGGGCTCCAGAGCGGTGGCTTCCGGCCGACGGAGTTCGACCTCGGGAACCTGTCGGACATCTTCGCGGCGTTCTTCGGCGACTCCCTCTTCGGCTCCGCGTCGGGGGCTCGGGCCGCGCGCGGCTCCGATGTCACGGCGGCGGTCGAGATCTCGCTCGCGGACGCCTACACCGGGACGTCGACCCGGGTGCCGCTGCGCGTCGCTGTCACGTGTGAGCGATGCGACGGACGCCGCGCTGAGCCAGGGACCACGGCGGAGGCGTGTGACACCTGTGGCGGTGCAGGGCAGGTGCGACACGTCTCACAGTCCGTGTTCGGCCAATTCGTCCAGACGGCGACCTGCCCGCGCTGTGAAGGGCGAGGAGAGATCGTGCCGACCCCGTGCCGTGCGTGCTCCGGGGCCGGTCGCGTGATGGGAGAGCGCGAGCTCGATCTCGACGTGCCTGCGGGCATCCACGATGGTCAGCGGATCCGGCTCCGTGGAGAGGGCCACGCGGGCACACGCGAGAGCTCCCCGGGTGACGCCTTCGTCCTCGTGCGCGTGCGGCCGCAGGACGGGCTGGAGCGTGACGGCGACGACCTGATCTCCGTGACCCGCCTCACGTTCACGCAGGCCGCCCTGGGCACGGTCGTGCACGTCCCGTCGCCCGGCGGCGACATCGAGGTCGGCGTCCCGGCCGGGACGCAACCGGGCGACGTGATCAGCGTGCGGGGCCGCGGCATGCCCTCGTTGCAGACGGGGAGGCACGGCGATCTGCAGGTACACGTCGACGTCCGCGTGCCGACGCGCCTCACCGCGCAGCAGCGCGAGCAGCTCGAGCAGGTCGACGCGGCACTCGGTGAGGACGCCTACCGTGACGACGAGGGGTTCTTCGACCGCCTGAAGAGCGCGTTCCGCTGAGCGAACCGCTGCTGCGCGTCAGCGTGCACGTCCCGTGCGACGCGGCAGAGCCGGCGCGGGCGGTCTTCATCGAGCTGGTCCCCGTCGGTTTCGAGGAGACGGTGGGCGACGACCGTCTCGAGCTCGTCGCGTACGTCGCCGCAGACGACGCCCACCGCCTCACCCATGCCTTCCCGGATGCCGTGCTCTCACCCGTGGCCGAGGGCTGGGAAGACGCCTGGCGCGCGTTTCATCGACCCGTCACCGCCGGCGGGATCTGGATCGGCCCACCGTGGACATCGCCTCCGGCCGGCACCCCTACCGTCGTCATCGATCCCGGCAGGGCCTTCGGCACCGGAGCGCATCCGACGACCCGGCTCTGCATCGACCTTCTCTCCAGTTGCCCACGCGGCTCGCTGCTCGACGTCGGCTGCGGGTCGGGCGTCCTCGCGATCGCGGCCGCTCGGCTCGGGTTCGGCCCGCTCGTCGCCGTCGACCGCGACCCCGTTGCGATCGAGGCCACGATCGCCAACGCGCGCGCCAATCGCGTCGCCGTCGCTGCGCGCGTCCTGGACGCCGAACGCGACCCGCTGCCGCAGGCGGACGGCGCGGTCGTGAACGTCCTTCTCGGGCCGGTGGAGAGAGTCCTCGGCGAGCTCCGCACGGGCTGGGTGGTGACGTCGGGGTACGTGGTGGGCGAGCGTCCGGCGCATGCAGGGTGGTCGCACGTCGAGTCGCTCGAGCTCGAGGGTTGGGTCGCCGATCGATTCCGTCGCGTGGAATGATTCCGTGATGCCCGGCGCGTTGTGCGACGAAGGTCGCAAGAGTCCGCTCACGAGCGGCGTCTAGCCGTGGCGAGCTTCGCCACCCGATTCCTCGGCTGCAAGGTGTCGTTCGCCGACATGCAGGCCACACGCGACCGTCTTCTCACCGACGGTCACACCGAGGCGTCGGAGTCGACGGCCGACGTGGTCGTCGTCAACACGTGCTGCGTGACCAACGAAGCCGTCTCCAAGTCGCGGCAGGCCGTCGCGCGCGCCGCGCGCACGGCGCGCACCGTCTACGTCACCGGGTGCTCGTCGAACCTCGATGGCGCCTTCACCGGCCTCCCCGAGAACGTCGTCGTCACACGTGCGCTCGGCGACGAGGCGGCGGCAGCGATCGCCGGCGACGTCGGAGCGATCGGCTGCGTCCAGTCGGGGCACGGGCTCGGGCGAGTTCGCGCCTTCGTGCGTATCCAGGACGGTTGCTCGTTCTCGTGCGCCTTCTGCGTGATCCCACTGGTCAGAGGAGCGACCCGCAGTCGCGCCGCCGCGGCGGTGCTCGATGAGATCCGCCGTCGCGTCGCGCAGGGACATCGCGAGGTCGTGCTCACGGGTGTGAACCTCGGGTGCTTCCGCGATCGCGCGGCCGGGTACACGCTTCCCCGGCTTCTGCGTGAGGCGGGCGCCGTCGACGGGCTCGAGCGCCTTCGACTGTCCTCGATCGAGGTCAACCACGTCGGCGACGAGCTCATCGCTGCGCTGCGGGAGACGCCATCCGTCTCGGCGCATCTACACGTTCCTCTCCAGTCGGGTGACGATGCAGTGCTTCGGGCCATGGGCCGCCGATACACAGCCGGGCAGTTCCTCGCGAAGCTCGACGGACTCCGCGACTTCAACCTCACGAGCGACGTGATCGTCGGTTTCCCCGGCGAGGACGAGCGCGCGTTCGGTACCACGCTCGACGTGGTCGAACGCGCCGGGCTGACGAAGGTGCACGTCTTCCCCTATTCACCACGGCCCGGAACCCGGACTGCTGCCGAGGACACCGTCCCGGCTTCCGTGAAGCGCGAGCGGAGCGCCCGACTCCGAACCTTCTCGGCCGAGTTGTGCCGTCGACGGTGGGCGGGCAGGGTCGGGAGCGTCGACCGTGTGCTCGTCGACCGGCCGGGGCGTGGCTATGCCGACGACTACACGCCGTGGCTGCTCGACGCGCCTGTTGGTGAGATCGTCACCGCCCGGGCCACGGGTGTCGTCGAAGAAGGAGTGCTGGCTGTTGCCGCGTGACGACTGTCTCTTCTGCCGGCTCGTCCGCGAGGGCGACCACGTCCATGCCGCGGACGGGTTCGTGGCAGTCAGGGACATCGCACCGAAGGCACCCACGCACCTGCTCGTGTTGCCGGCGCGCCACGTCGACACGTTTCGCGACGTGGGCTCGTTCCCCGACGAGGAGGCGGGCCGCATGCTTCGCTTCGTCGCGGAGACAGCTGCCCGCGCGGGCCTCGAGGACTACCGCGTGGTGGTCAACGTCGGGCCAGGCGGCGGTCAGACGGTGTTCCACCTGCACTGGCACGTGCTCGGTGGGGCTGGCCTCGAGGGCTTCGAGTAGGCAAGGTGTAGGCGTGAGCCTGATCTCGGAGATCGAAGAAGACCTCAAAGAGGCCCGTCTTGCGCGCGACGACGCGCTCCGCGACGCGCTGTCGCTGATCCTGAATGCCCTCCGGTCGGCGGAGAAGGAGCTGCAGCGCCCGCTGTCCGAGGACGAGGAGCTGCAGGTGCTGCAGCGGGAACGCAAGAAGCGCGTCGAGGCGATCGAGGCGTACGAGGCGGCCGGGCGAAACGAGGCAGCGGAGCGGGAGGAGTACGAGCTCGACGTGCTCGAGGACTTCATGCCCGAGCCGCTCAGCGACGACCAGATCGAGGAGATCGTCGACGACGTGATCGCCGAGGTGGGCGCCACCTCGATCCGTGATCTCGGGCGCGTGATGGCGGACGTGATGCCGCAGATCTCGGGCCGCGCGGACGGCTCCGTCGTCAGCCAGCTCGTCCGCGAGAAGCTCGCGTAGACGTCGGGCTGTCCGACCCTCGTCAGGGGTCTGCCGTGTCAGTCGTCGCGATCGAGGCTGACCACGAGGTCGTCGTTCTCGACACGGACGGCGTAGCTCCGGACCCGAAGTCGGGAGTCGACGAGGCAGCGACCGCTGGCGATCTCGAAGTCCCACTTGTGCCAGGGGCAGCGGATCACGGATCGCGCCGGGCCGAGCGCGAGGCCATCGTCCCGGGCTTCGATCGGCGTGGCGAGCACACCCGACGAGCAGAGCGGCGCGCCGCGGTGCGGGCAGCGGTCGGCGAGCGCGTGCCAGGTCGAGCCGTCGGAGAACAACCCGATGCGATGGCGGCCGACGGTGATCATCCGCAGCTCGCCCTCACCGGGCGCGTCGACGAGCGGGAGGCGCGTCTCCCGCGGGTCTCTGCTCATCCGACAGGGAGAGGGAGACGGTAGAAGTCGGCTGCGTTGCGCCAGCGCACCGCATCGCGCCAGTCGTCGGGGAGCAGGCGAAGCGTCTGCTCCGGCTCGTCGAAGTCCCAGTGTGGGTAGTCGCTCGCGTACATGAGCGTGTCCCAGGGCCGCAGGCCTTGAATCGCGGGCGCGAGCAGCGTCGGGTCTTCGGGCGACTCCAGCGGCTGCGTGGCGAAGCGCACGTGTTCCCACACGTACTCGGACGGCGGCCGCTTGCACCACGGCACCTCGCTGCGGCACGCCTTCCAGTTCGTGTCGAGCCGCCACAGCAGCCCGAGAAACGGGACGAGGCCACCCTCGACCATCGCCAGGCGCGCCCCGGGGAACCGCTCGAAGACGCCGTTGGCGAGGATCGAGACGAAGTGGCCGTACATGCCCGAGCCGCACAGCGTGTGGTACTCGATGTACGTGTCGGGCATTCCGGCTGCCGTCACGGGCGGGCCGATACCGACCCCCTCGAAATGCGTGTGCACGACGACCGGCAGGCCCAGCTCGGCGGCTGCCTCCCAGATCGGGTCGTAGACCGGGTTGCCGTACGGGATCCGGGCTGCGCCCGGGAGGAAGACGCCGACGAACTCGTCGCGGGCTCCGACGCGCCGGATCTCCGCCGCGGCGGCCTCCGGGTACTGCGCGGGCACCACGAGCACCGCGCGCAACCGTGGCTCCTCCTGCAGCCACCGCTCGAGCAGCCAGTCGTTGTAGGCCGAGCACAGCCGCGCCGCCAGACGGGGGTTCGGGAGGAGCGAGAACACCGCCGCCTCGTCGGGCTCGAGCACGCCGAGGTCGATCCCGTAGGCGTCGAGGTGCTGCTCTCGCACGCGGTCGAGCGTGACGCTGAAGGCGAACTGCGTCGGCCCGTCGATCCGGTCGCGCTCGTACGTGTCCTTGCGGATCCAACCGGTCGGGTGGTTCCACGGATAGCTCGGCATCATCAGCCCGTTCGTTCCCGACTGCTCGACGAGCTCGGCGGTGGCGGGATCGAGGTACGGCAGCAGGTCGGCGATCGTGTCGTAGCCGACGTGGATGTCGACGTCGATCAGCATTCGTCGGGATGGCGGACGCCGACCCTCGCCACCGGTCGCGCAGACAACGCCCAGTCGCCGTCGACGACCACCGTGAGCGGACGCTCCATCGCGCAACCGTAACCGACGTGATGACGGTGTGGGGGGCCGCCGCAGCGGACACGGCGCGACGCGGCTGCGGCGCCGGCCGTCATTCCGACACGGGGCTCGCGGCGGCGTCGTCCGCGAGTGGTGGCAGGCCGAGCGCATCCCGCAGTGCTGCTTCGACCGCGAAGGAGCGGTCGAAGGCTCCGAGGCGCCGCGTCACGTACGCGATCGAGTAGCCGTCACGGCACCACCAGCCGAGATTGCCGCCGAGGCCGCCCATCCCGAAGCCGTCCTCGTCGATCTGCACACCGAGCCCCCAGCCGACGTCGCAGCCGAGCACTTCGTCCAGGCCCGTCCGCTGCGGCTCGGCCACCGCCTCGGAGGCGAGGGCAGGGGAGAGCAGCCGGACGCCGTCGAGGATGCCGCCCGCCGCGAGCCCGGCATAGAAGCGGGCGACCGCGCGGGCCGTACCGTGAGCGTTCACCGCCGGGATCTCGGCCCGCCGCCACGCGTCTCCGTTGACGACCTCCGGCTGGAGCATCGCGGGAGGGTTGTCCATGGCGAGCCGGTAACTGCGGCTCGCGACCCGCTGCTCGCGGAGGAAGCTGCCGTCGGGATCGGCGACGTCGGCCGTCCGCTGGATCTCGTCCTCCGAGAGCCCGAAGGCGAGCTCGAGGCCCCACGGCCGAGCTACCTCGTCCCTGAAGAACACCCCGAGCGAGCGTCCGTCCACGCGGCGGACGAGCTCGCCCAGGAGATGTCCGTAGAACAGGGCATGCTCACCGTGCGTCGAGCCCGGAGGCCAGCGCGGCGGCGATTCGGCGAGCAACTCGGCAGCGCGATCCCAGTCGAACAGCACCTCGGGGCTCAAGGGCTGCTCGAAGAGGTCGAGCCCTGCCTGGTGGGCCAGCACGTGGCGTACCGTCACCTCTCCCTTGCCGGCAGCCGCGAACTCGGGCCACCAGCGCGCGACGGGGCCGTCGAGGTCGATGCGCCCGCGCTCGACCAGCAACAGCGCGCAGGCCGCCGCGAACGGCTTCCCCACCGAGAAGACGTTCACGATCGTGTCGGCCGCCCAAGGCCTGCCACGGTCGTCGACATCACCACCCCAGAGGTCGACGACGGGCCGCCCGCCGACGGCCACCGCGGTGGCCGCGCCGAGCTCTCCGAGCGTGGCGAACGACTCCGCGAAGGCGTCGGCGACGCCCGTGAACGCCGCGTCGCTCGATCCGTGGACGGTCACGCTACGGCGTGTCCAGCGCGAAGAGGCGCCAGGAGTCTGGCAGGCCCTTCAGCTCGTGCTCACCCCGGGCCGAGAAGGTCAGCGCCGAGCCGACGACGAGGTCTTTCACCGTCCCCGAGACCAGGATCTCCGATGGTGCTGCGAGCGCGCCGATACGGGCGCCGACCGCGACCGCGAGCCCGGAGACGTCGTCGCCGTCGAGCTCGACCTCGCCCGTGTGCAGACCGCAGCGCACGTCGATCCCGAGTTGTGCCACGCTGCGCGAGATCTCGGCGGCGCACGTGACGCCCCGCGCCGGTCCGTCGAAGAGCGCCAGGAACCCGTCTCCCATCGTCTTCACCTCACGGCCTCGATAGCGGGCGATCTGGTTGCGCACGATCCGGTCGTGGCGCGTTCGAAGATCACGCCATGCCTGATCGCCGACCGCTGCGGCCTGCGCCGTCGAGTCGACGATGTCGGTGAAGAGCACCGTGGCCAGGACACGGTCGAACACACCCGCCTCCGCCGTGCCCACGGATCGGACGAAGCGCTCGATCTCCGAAGCGATCGATTCCTGGTCGCCGGCCCACGGCCAGTGGTCGGCTCCGGGGAGCACGGCGAGCTCGGCACCGGGGATCTCGCCGGCGAGAAACCGAGCCTGGCCGACCGGCTCGCAGCTGTCATCGCTGCGATGCAGCACGAGCGTCGGCACGGTGATCACGGGAAGGAGACCACGGATGTCGGTGTCCCGGAAGACGCGCTCCTGTGCCAGCAGGGCGCTGGGACTGTGGCTCAGACGCTGCCATCGCGCCGCCCAGTGGGTCGTCCGGGTGTCGCCGACGAGCGATGGGGCGAACAACGTGATCGTCTCCTCGACGAACTCGCGGGTGCCGTAGCGCTGCCGGATGCCGTCGAGCCATCGCCGCCACTCGTCCTCGTCCCACTGCCAGGGGTAGTCGGGAGCCTGCATTCCCCGGGCCGCCGTCGCGTACAGGATCAGCCCCGACACGGCCTCCGGGTGGGTCGCGGCGAACATCGCGCACAGTGAGCCTCCGTCCGAGTAGCCGAGCAGCACGGGGCGGCTGGATCCGGCATCGCGGAGCACGGCTGCGAGGTCGTCCGAGAGGTCCTCGAGCGCCGGGAGGTCGTCCGGTGAGTAACGATCCGAGAGACCGGTGCCCCGTCGGTCGATGACGATGAGCCGCGAGAACTCGGTCAGTCTGCCGAGGAACGCGGCGAGGAGGGGATGCTCCCAGAGAACTTCGAGGTTGCTCTGGGCGGCGACGTAGACGAGGTCGACCGGGCCGTCGCCGACGACGGCGTAGGCGATCGCCACCTCGCCGTTCCACGCGTAGTGGATCTGCGGCTGCACCGGGAGATCCTATGCCGTCCCGCGGCGGGAAGGGCACCGGCGTGACCGGCACTACACTCAGACCGGATGCAGGACGTGATCACCGTTCCCAACGAGGTCGCCGCGGAGCTCGCAGGCGTCGCCGACGGCGTGCTCGACACGCTCCGTGAGCGTCTCGGTTGTGCCGTGGCGCTCCGCGGGAACCGGCTCACGCTCGACGGCGACGCGGCCCACGTGGCGGAGGCCCGCGCCGTGCTCGACGAGCTCGTCGAGCTCGTCGAGGGTGGGCACCAGATCGGGCCGGACACCGTCGGAGCGGTCGTTGCCGCCCTCGACCAGGCGGCCGACATCCGGGACGTGTTCGACGACGTCGTCTGGCGTCATCGCGGCAAGAAGATCGCCCCGAAGACGGTGACCCAGAAGACGTATGTGGATGCGATCCGCTCCCGCACCGTCACGTTCGCCATCGGTCCTGCGGGTACGGGCAAGACATACCTCGCGATCGCCCTCGCCGTCGCCGCGCTGGCCGAGAAGGCCGTGGGGCGGATCATCCTCACCCGTCCGGCGGTCGAGGCCGGGGAGCGGCTCGGCTTCCTGCCGGGCGACGTGCTCGCGAAGGTCGACCCGTACATGCGCCCGCTGTTCGACGCGCTGTACGACACGATGGACCCCGATCGCCTGAACGCGTACATCGAGCGCGGCACGATCGAAGTGGCACCGCTCGCGTTCATGCGCGGTCGCACGCTGAACGACTCGTTCGTGATCCTCGACGAGGCGCAGAACACGACGCCCGAGCAGATGCAGATGTTCCTCACGCGGCTCGGGTTCGGCTCGAAGATGGTGGTCACGGGTGATGTGACGCAGGTCGACTTGCCGCGCGAGCAGGCCTCGGGCCTGATCCAGGTGCGCCAGATCCTGTCCGACGTCGACGGGATCGCGTTCGTCGAGTTCACCCACCTGGACGTCGTGCGCCACAAGCTCGTCCAGCGCATCGTCGAGGCGTACAAGCAGCACGCAGAGCAAACGGGCGACGCGCGGCGGCGCTGACCCGATGGTCGAGGTCGAGGTCGAGAACCGCAGCGGGGCCGACGTCGACGAGTCGGCGACCGCGGACTTCGCGCGTGAGGTCCTCGCTGCCGAGGGAATCGGAGAAGGCGAGCTCGGCATCGCCTTCGTCGGAGCCGAGGAGATTCGGGCGCTGAAGCGCGAGCATCTCGGCGTCGACGAGGCGACCGACGTGCTGTCCTTCCCGATCGACGGGCGCGACCCGCTGCCCGAGGGCGTGCCGCGACAGCTCGGCGACGTGATCCTCTGTCCTCAGGTGGTCGGGGCGGGGTGGCGTGCGCCGCTGGCGCACGGGCTGCTGCACCTCGTCGGCTATGAGCACGGTGAGGCGATGGAGGCGCGCGAGCAGGCGGTGCTCCGGTGAGAGGTCGCGGCGGCACGTCGATCCTCGACAGCTTCAACTACGCGTTCGAGGGGATCATCCACGTCCTCCGCACGCAGCGGAACATGCGGATCCACTTCGCGATCGCGGCAGGTGTGCTGATCGCGGCACTTGCGCTCGATGTCAGCCGACTGGAGCTGATCGCCCTGTTGCTCGCGATCGCGTTCGTGCTGATCGCCGAGATGATCAACTCGGCCGTGGAGGCAGCGGTCGACGTCGCGTCGACGTCGTTCGACCCGATGGCGAAGCTTGCGAAGGACATCGCCGCCGGCGCCGTGCTGATCGCGTCGGTGATCGCCGTCGCCATCGGCTACCTCGTCTTCTCCGGCGATGTCGCCACGCGGGGCGGCCGTGTGCTCGACCGGCTGTCCGAGACGCCCGAGGAGCTGACGCTGATCGCTCTCGCGCTCACGACGATCGCGGTGATCGCGTTGAAGGCGATCGCCGGTCGCGGTACGCCGCTGCGCGGCGGCTGGCCCTCCGGGCACGCGGCCGTCGCGTTCGCGGGGTGGATGGCGGTGACTCTCGTGCTCGACGACGCCGAGCACAGGTTCCTCATCTCCTCCCTGACGTTCATCATTGCGTTGCTGGTGGCACAGACACGAATCGAATCCGGTGTGCACTCCTCGGTCGAGGTCGCGGCCGGCGGGCTGCTCGGCGCGCTCGTCACCCTCGGCGTCTTCCAGCTCTTCGCCGCATGAGCACGTCGTACGACGAGCTGCTCGCCCTGGCCGACGCCGCCGCTGAGCGCGCCTACGCGCCGTACTCCCACTTCCACGTCGGGTGCGCCGTGCTCGCGCGCGACGGTCGGGTGATCGAGGGCGTCAACGTCGAGAACGCCGCGTACCCGCTGGGCGTGTGCGCCGAGCGCACCGCCTTCGCACGGGCTGTGGCGGAGGGGTACCGGCCGGGCGACTTCACGGTCGCGGCGATCACCGCATCCCCGTGCGGCGGCTGCCGTCAGTGGCTGGCGGAGATGGGTGTCGAGCACGTCGTCTTCCGCAACGGCGGCCGCGTGGTGACGATGACCGTGGACGAGCTGCTGCCGGAGCAGTTCGAGCCGTCGGCGCTCTCGGAATGAGGTCGGGCTTCGTCGCAGTCGCGGGGCGTCCCAACGTCGGCAAGTCGACTCTGGTGAACGCACTCTGCGGCGAGAAAGTTGCAATCACGTCGACGGTCCCGAACACGACACGGCGCCGGATCTACGGCGTGGTCAGCGGGGAGGACTGGCAGCTCGTGCTCGTCGACCTGCCGGGATTCCAGCGGCCCATGGACATGCTCACGGAGCGCATGCAGGAGACCGTGGACGGCTCGATCGACGACGTCGATCAGGTCTTGCTCGTGGTCAGCGCGCGCGAGCGGATCGGCGCCGGCGACCACTTCATCGCACGTCGCGTGTTCGCGCTCGGCGTGCCGGTGATCATCGCCGTCAACAAGATCGACCGGTTGAAGCACGGGCACATCGCGTCGCAGATGAAGACGGCCGCGACGCTCGGCGACTTCCATGCTCTGCACCCCGTGAGCGCCAAGACGCGTGACGGGATCGACGAGCTTCGTAGCGACCTCGTCTCCTTGCTGACCGCAGGGCCGGCGTACTTTCCGACCGAGGCGGCGACGGATCTCACGGTCGAGGAACGTGTCGCCGAGGTGATCAGGGAGAAGGCGTTGCACCTCACACGCGAGGAGGTGCCGCACGCGATCGGGGTCGTCATACAGGAGATCGGTGAGCGCAGCGTCGACGCGGTGCTGGTCGTCGAGACGGAGTCCCAGAAGGGAATCCTCGTCGGTCGGCGTGGCGCCATGGTGCGCGAGATCGGCACGCGTGCCCGCCCCGAGGTCGAGGCGCTCGTCGGTCACCCGGTGTTCCTGCGACTCGTGGTCAAGGTGCGGCCGAAGTGGCGTCGCGACCCGCAACAGCTCGAGCGCCTGGGCCTGTAGGGGCGAGGCTAGCCTCGCCCGAGCTCGTCGAGCCGCCGAGGGCATGGGGTCGCCCGGCGAGACCCACTAGATGGTTGATCGGTAATTGGGGTGCCCGTCGAGGACGGGTGTGACCAAGCAGCGTGGTGCGATCGACCGTGGCGCGTACCTACTGGTACGTGTCACGGGCGAGCGTGCCGCGATGCGCCGTGTCACAGCCGCCAGTCGCGGGTGCCTGAATTGCCGGTCAACCATCTAGGCTGAACGCGTGCTGATCTGCGCGAACTGTGGCGCCGAGAGCCCGGACAGCTTCCGCTTCTGTCCCGCGTGCGCGTCCCCTCTCGGCGAGGAGGCACGGCAGGCCCGCGAGGAGCGCAAGGTCGTGACCGTGCTCTTCGCCGATCTCGTCGGCTTCACGAGCCGCTCCGAGCAGCTCGACCCGGAGGACGTGCGCGCCGTGCTCGCGAGCTACCACGGGCGGCTGCGAGGGGAGCTGGAGCGGCACGGCGGCACCGTGGAGAAGTTCATCGGCGACGCGGTGATGGCCGTCTTCGGAGCGCCCGTCGCGCACGAGGACGACCCGGAGCGTGCCGTGCGCGCCGCGCTTGCGATCCGCTCCTGGGCCACGGACGAGCAGGACGGACTCCAGGTGCGGATCGGGGTCAACACGGGGGAGACGATCGTCAGCCTCGCCGCGCGTCCGGCCGAGGGCGAGAGCATGGTCGCCGGCGACGTCGTCAACACCGCGGCGCGTCTGCAGTCGGCCGCGCCGGTCGACGGGATCCTCGTCGGGGAGCAGACGTACGAGGCGACACGGAGGGCGATCGAGTACGACGACGCGCAGCACGTCGAGGCGAAGGGCAAGGCAGAGCCTGTCCGCGCCTGGCCGGCACACGGCGCCCGCTCGCGGTTCGGCGTCGACGTCTCCCAGGAGTCACGCACCCCGCTCGTCGGGCGCGACGGCGACCTGCGGCTCCTCGTCGAGGCGCTCGACCGTGTTCGGCGCGAGCGCTCGCCGCAGCTCGTGACGCTGGTCGGCGTCCCGGGGATCGGCAAGAGCCGCCTCGTCTACGAGCTGTTCTCGCACGTCGACCGCGAGAGCGAGCTGACGACGTGGCGCCAGGGGCGGTGCCTGCCCTACGGCGAAGGCATCAGCTTCTGGGCGCTCGGCGAGGTCGTGAAGGCGCAGTCGGGGATCCTGGAGACGGACACCGCGGACGAGGCGGCCGCCAAGCTGCGGGAGTCGGTCGTTGCCGCTTCGACGGAGGACGCAGACTGGGTGGAATCGCACCTGCGCCCGCTCGTGGGGCTCGTGCCCGAACGCCAGCTCGAGGGTGACCGGCGCTCGGAGGCCTTCGCCGCCTGGCGGCAGTTCCTCGAGGCGCTGTCCGAGCAGACGGCCACTCGTGCTCGTGCTCGAGGACCTGCAGTGGGGCGACGACGCCCTGCTCGACTTCGTCGACCACCTCGTCGACTGGGCGCACGACGTGCCGCTGCTCGTCGTCGCCACCGCCCGGCCCGAGCTGCTCGGGCGGCGGCCGGGGTGGGGTGGGGGCAAGGCGAACGCGGTCACGATCTCGCTCTCGGCGTTGAGCGACGAGGAGACGGCGCAGCTCGTGCATACGCTGCTCGAGCGCGCGGTGCTGCCGGCCGAGGCACAGGCCGCCGTGCTGGCGCGTGCAGAGGGCAACCCGCTCTACGCGGAGGAGTTCGCACGGTTGCTGCGCGAGCGCGGTGACCTCGGGAACGCGGCGATGCCGGAGAGCGTGCAGGGAATCATCGCCGCGCGCCTCGACCTGCTCGAGCCCGACGCCAAGGCGCTCGTGCAGGCGGCAGCGGTGCTGGGGAAGGTGTTCTGGCTCGGGGCGGTGGCTGAGATCTCGGGACGTGAGCGCTGGAGCCTCGAGCAGGAGCTGCACGACCTCGAGCGGCGGGAGCTCGTGCGACGTGAGCGCCGCGGGTCCGTGGAAGGCGAGACCGAGTACGCCTTCCGGCACCTGCTCGTGCGCGACGTCGCCTACGGGCAGATCCCGCGTGGCGAGCGCGCCGAGAAGCACGAGGCAGCGGCGGCGTGGATCGTGTCGCTCGGCAGGACCGAGGACCACGCCGAGATGCTCGCCCACCACTACGTCTGCGCCCTCGAGCTGTCGCGCGCGGCCGGGCGCGACACCGCAGACCTGGCCGCACCGGCTCGGGATGCGCTACGGGTCGCGGGTGACCGTGCGCTCGCCCTGAGCGCGTACCGCTCTGCTGCCGACCTCTACGAGAAGACGGTGGAGCTGTGCCCAGCGGGCGACGAGGAGCGGGCCGCGGTGCTGTTGTCGTACGGCTCGGCGCTGCAACAGCTCGGTGACGACCGTGCAGGCGACGTGCTGGTCGAGGCGCGTGACGGCCTCCTGGCGCTCGACGATCCCGACCGGGCCGCCCGGGCCGAAGCAGTGCTCTCCACGTACTGGTGGGATCGGGGCCAACAGGACCGCTCGTCGGAGCATCTCGAGCGTGCACTCACCCTCGTCGTCGGCCGGCCCCCGTCCGTCGAGAAGCTGGAGGTGCTGACTCGCCTTGCGAACTCGCTGTCCATCCGGGCGGAGATCGAGGCCGCGATTCGGTTCGGTGAAGAGGCGCTGGCCATGGCCGAGCAGCTCTCACTCGACGAGTACCGCGTCCGCGCGCTGGCCGCGCTGGGCACGGCGCGCGCTCGACTCAGCGAGTCGGAAGGCAGAGCCGAGCTCGAGCGCGCGCTCGAGCTCGCCGTTTCGCTGAACTCCCCCGAGGCCGGTCGCCTGTACAACAACCTCGGCTTCATCGCATTGACCGCCGGGGACGTGCGCCGCGAGGACGAGCAGCGTGTCCACGCGTTGCGCACCGCGCGGAGGTTCGGAGATGGGCGCTTGCTCCGCTTCGCACGCGGCGTGAGCGTGGGTGTTCACCACCGCACCGGTCGCTGGGACGACTGCGTGGACCAGGCCGACGAGTTCCTCGCCGAGTGCGAGGCGGGGTCCCCCCACTACCTCGAGGCCGAGGTCCGGCAGCAACGCGCGAGCGTTCGGTTCGGCCGTGGAGACACCGCCGGCGCACAGACGGACGCAGCGACGGCGCTCGAGCTCGTGCGGGAGATCAAGGATCCGCAGCTCTTCCACAGCGTCTTCTCCGCCAACATCCGCCTTGCCGCGGAGCTCGGTCGACTCGACGCCGCGCGCGATCTGGCCTCCGAGCTGCTGCCGACCATCGGCGTCGGTGCGAGGCTCGACGGCCTGATCGCGCTCGCGTGGGTCGCCGGCCGCATCGGCGTCGCCGACGAGCTGCGCGACCGCCTCGCTGGGTTGGAGCCTGCAACGAGCCTCTGGCTCCAGGCAGCACGGGAGATCCTCGGCGAGCGGTTCGAGCAGGCCGCGGAGACGTTCGCCGAGATCGGCTGCGTCCCCGACGAGGCTGAGGCGCGGCTGCGGGCCGGGCTCCGGCTCAGCACCGAGGGCCGCGCGACGGAGGCGGAGCAGCAGCTGGAGCGCGCGCGAGCGTTCTACCGCGAGGTCGGTGCCACGCGCCTCCTCGCCCAGGCCGAGCCTCCCCTCGCCGACTCCGCGTAGCCAGTGACCGAACGCGGTCGGTAGTTCGCCGAACCACGATCAGCCAGCGCCCCGATGGCACCGGGGCGCGGCCGTGACACGCTCGCGGCAGCTACCCGAGGAGGCGCCGATGGCTCCGATCGTCGAGGCGCGCTCGGTCACGAAGACCTACGACACGGGCGCCCTCAAGGTGCAGGCTCTGCGCGGTCTCGATCTCACACTCGACCGTGGAGAGATGGTCGCGATCATGGGCCCGAGCGGCTGCGGCAAGACGACGCTGCTCAACTGCCTCTCCGGGCTCGACTCGATCGACGACGGGGAGGTGCTGATCGACGGCACCGCCCTCTCGCAGCTGTCCGACCGGGAGCGAACCGACTATCGCGCACGGCGAATGGGGTTCGTCTTCCAGTTCTACAACCTGATGCCGGTGCTGACCGCGGTCGAGAACGTGGAGCTGCCGCTCCTCGTCGCCCGCGTTGCGGCTGGCGAGGCACGGCGGCGCGCGGTGAACGCGCTCGGGCTCGTCGGGCTCGCCGATCGCGCCGACCACGTTCCCGACGCCCTCTCGGGTGGCGAGCGGCAGCGCGTGACGATCGCACGCTCCCTCGTCAACGATCCCGCGATCGTCTGGGCCGACGAGCCGACGGGCGATCTCGACTCCGAGAACGCCGCCGAGATCGTCGAGCTCATGCGGAGGCTCAACCTCGAGCAGGCGCTGAGCTTCCTCATCGTCACCCACGACATCGCCGTCGGCCGCAAGACGGACCGCATCGTCCGCATGCTCGACGGCCACGTGGTCGAGGAACAGCAACTGGAGGTTCGACATGTACTCGCGAGTCACGCAGGTCGAGATCGACACGCTGCGCGTGCCGATCGCAGAGGCCGTCCAACTCTTCGAGGAGCAGGTGCTGCCGGGGCTTCGTGAGCAGGACGGCTACGAAGGAGTGATCGTCCTCGCCAACCCGGAAGGCCCGGGCGCGATCGTCAGCTTCTGGGATACCGAGGAGGACGCAGCGGCGGCGGCCGACTTCGCGACGGAGTCGATCGAGCTCTTCGTCACGATGTTCCGCGCCCCCGCAGGGCGCGAGCAGTACGAGGTCGTCCTCGCCGAGTTGCCGGACGTCGTCGTGAGCTAGGCGATGAACGAGCTCTTCGGGATCCCCATCGAGACGTTGCTCGTGATCCTCGTGGTCGCGCTCGGCGTGTCGCTCGGGATCCTCGCCGTGCTCGCTCTCCGCAACCGCATCCTGTTCAAGCTCGCCGCCCGCAGCGTCGGCCGTCGACCGGGCAGGAGCGCGCTCATCGTCGTCGGGCTCATGCTCGGCACGGCGATCATCGCCGCTGCGCTGACGACCGGCGAGACGATGAACCACACGATCCGCGCCACCGCTGTCGACACGCTGGGCGAGACGGACGAGACGGTCGCCCCCAAGGGGGCGGTCGACGACATCCCGGGTGCGCTCGGCGGCGCCACCGGCACCGGTTGGCTCCACGAGGACACGGTCGCACGTGTCGAGTCGGCGCTCGCCGACACCGGCCTCGCCGACGGTGTCACAGGGGCGATCGTCGAGCAGGTCGCGGTGCAGGCTCCGGTGCAGCGCCAGAGCGAGCCGAGCGTCGTCCTCTTCGCCGCCGACCCGGAGCGAATGGAGGGCTTCTCGCCCATCGTCGGCTCGGAGGGCGACAGCCTGTCGCTCGCCGACCTCGCCCCGGGAGAGATCTACTTGAACCGCAAGGCAGCGAGCGAGCTCCGGGCCGATCCGGGCGATCGGGTCGTGGTGTTCGCGGGCGACGCGGCACATGAAGTTCGCGTGCGCGACGTCGTCCGCTTCGACGGCGCGGGAACCGCCGACACGGCGCTCCTCGTGCCTCTCGGCGTGGCCCAGGAGATGTTCGGCCACCCGGGCGAGATCCGCGCCGTGCTCGTCTCCAACACCGGTGACGCCTTCACCGGTGCGGAGCGCTCGGACGAGGTCGTCGCAGCACTGGAACCGCTCACCGGCGAGCTCGGGGTCGAAGTCGAGACGCTGAAGAAGGACGCGATCGAGACCGCCGACGAGGCCGGAGCCGCGTTCGTCGCCTTCTTCACCACGTTCGGCACCTTCTCGATCGCGGCCGGGATCCTGCTGATCTTCCTCATCTTCGTGATGCTCGCCGCCGAGCGGCGCGGCGAGCTCGGCATTGCGCGCGCGATCGGCACACGCCGAGGGCATCTGGTCGAGATGTTCACGTTCGAAGGCGCCGTCTACGACCTTGCGGCCGCGATCGTCGGCGCGGTGCTCGGCGCGCTCGTGGCGCTCGGCATGGTGCTCGTGATGGCGAGCGCCTTCGGTGCGGCCGATGCCGACGAGGGCTTCCAGATCCGGTTTGCCGTGTCGCTGCAGAGCCTCGTCATCGCCTTCTCGATCGGGCTGCTGCTGACGCTCGCCGTCGTGGCGTTCTCGGCCTGGCGGGTGAGCGTGATGACGATCTCGACGGCCATCCGCGGCCTGCCGGAGTCGAAGGCGCCGAAGAAGCGCCGGCGTCTGCTGCTCTCACTCGCCGGCCTTGCCTTCGGTGGCCTGCTGATGGTGTCCGGCGCGTCCTCGGGCGCAGCGACGCCGCTCATGCTCGGCATCTCGCTCGCGATCGTGAGCCTCGTGCCGCTGCTCCGCGTTGCCGGTGTTCCCGAGCGCGTCGCCTTCACCGGCTGCGGGCTGGCCGTGGTCGTGCTCCTCCTGCTTCCGTGGCGCGTGTGGGAGGCGGTCTTCGGCGAGCTGGCGATGAACTTCTCGACGTGGATCGTCTCCGGCCTGATGATCGTCGTCGGCACGGTTTGGGTGATCGTCTACAACGCGGACCTCGTGCTCGGGCTGGTGATGGGGGTGGCAGGCCGGATTCGCAGCCTGGCACCGGTGCTCCGCATGTCGATGGCGTACCCGCTCAAAGCCCGGTTCCGGACGGGAGCCACGCTCGCGATGTTCACGCTCGTCGTCTTCACCCTCGTCACGGGAACTGCGAGCACCGAGTCCTTCACCAAGGCGTACGACAACATCGAGGAGTTCGGCGGTGGCTTCGACGTCCGCGCGGGCACGTCCGCCGCGGCGCCCATCGACGACATGCAGGCGCGACTCCGGACAACGCCCGGGATCGCAGCGTCGGACTTCACGGCGGTCGGGAGCCAGTCGGTGGTCGCGCTCGATGCGACACAGGTCGGATCGGGACGCCAGGCCGAGACGTACGCTGTGCGCGGCCTGGATCGATCGTTCCTCGAGCAGACGACGTTCGGTCTCGGGGCGATCGCCCGTGGCTACGCGACCTCCCAGGAGGTCTGGGCGGCGCTCGCCGAGGAGCCCGGGCTCGCCGTCGTCGACAGCTTCGTCGTCCCGCGTCGTGACCAGTTCAACTTCGGCGTGCTGCCGGACTTTCGGTTGACCGGGTTCTACTTCGAGGACGGCGTGTTCGATCCCATCCCGGTCGATGCAGTCGACCGGCAGACAGGTACGCGCGTGGAGCTGACCGTGATCGGCGTGCTCAAGGACGTGGCGCCGGTCGAGATGATCGGGCTCTCGACGTCGCAGGACACGCTCGCGTCGGCCTTGCCGGGACGTGTGCGACCCACGATCCACTACTTCCAGACCGCACCGGGAGTCGATCCCGTCGAGGCGGCCGCGAGCCTGGAGTCAGCCTTTCTCGCCAACGGGCTCGAGGCGCAGTCGATCCAGGAGGTCGCCGACGACACGGTGGCCGCGAATCTGACGTTCAACCGTCTGATCCAAGGCTTCATGGGCCTCGGCCTCATCGTCGGGGTGGCCGCGCTCGGCGTGATCAGCGCGCGTTCGGTCGCCGAGCGCCGGCAGCAGATCGGAATCCTCCGGGCGATCGGGTTCCGCAGCTGGATGGTGCGGGCCATCTTCCTGATCGAGTCCTCGTTCGTCGCCCTGACGGCGATCATCGTCGGGAGCGTGCTCGGGCTCGTGCTCGCGTGGAACATCGTGGCCGACTCCCGGGAGCAGCGGAGCTGGGAGAACCTCACGCTTGCGGTTCCATGGGCGAACCTCATCGTCATCTTCCTCGTGGTGTACGTCGTCGCGCTCGCCGCCACGCTCGCTCCTGCCGTTCGCGCCTCGCGGATCAGCCCGTCCGAGGCGCTGCGCTACCAGTAGGGCGCGCCGCCAGGGCGAGCCACGGCGCCCGCGCATCGGGTCGGTCGATGCCGTCGCGCTCGAAGCCCGCGCAGGCGAGCCCGCGAAGCGCTCGATCAGGAAGCGCTCGATCAAGAAGGGCTCGAAGCTCGCGGCGCTCGACCTCGTCGTACGCATGATCGACCGAATGCGCTCGCCGGCGACACGGACGCAGCGATCCGTTGGGGCGAAGAGGCGCTGGCGATGGCCGAGCAGCTCCACTCGACGAGCAGCGTGCCCGCGCGCTCGCAGCCCTCGGCGTCGCGTGCCCCGTGAGGTCGATGCCACGCGCCTCCTCGCCCAGCCGAGCTTCCCCTCGCCGACTCCGCGTGGCCGGTCGGCCTACGACCAGTCGACCACGACGACCGCGACCGGGTCGGGAATGCCCTTGAGGCTGATCGTCCTCGGCTCGGATGCGCGGAAGCCGTCGCCGGCCTCCTCCAGCGTCGAGCTGCTGGCCAGGATCTCGTCTGCGCCTGCGACGGCACCGATTCGAGCCGCCTCGTTGACGCCGCGACCCCGGTAGTCACCCGCCGCTTCGTCCGCGTCGGCGGCATGGATGCCGATACGGATACGCGGGGCGAATCCGTGCTCGCGGCGATGCGCGGCCAGCTTCCGCTGCATCGAGATCGCGCACCCGAGACCGGAGTCCGGAGCCGGGAACGCGAGAAAGAAGCCGTCGCCGAGCGTCTTCACCTCCTCACCGTCGTGTGCGCGCACGCAGTCACGCAGCGCGCGATCGTGCCAGGCGACGAGATCGCGCCATGCGTCGTCGCCGACCGCTGCAACGAGCTCTGTCGAGGAGACGATGTCGGTGAACACGAACGTCCGCCGGGATCTCACCCGGCGCTCGGCATGGGACGTGAGCAGCGCGCGCGCACGATCGGCAGCCGGGCGCGCCCCGTGTCGCTCGAGGACGGTCGCGGACTCCTCGATCACCCGCCGCCCATCGTCCACGCTCCCGGAGGCGAGCAACGTACGACCGAGCATGATGCGTGCTTCCGCCGCCTCGAGCACCGATCCCGCCTCGCGCAGCTGCCGTGCTCCGGTGCGCAGGGCGCGTTCGGCATCATCGAGGTTTCCTGCAAGGAGGGCGACCGATCCTCGCGCCACTGCGGCCCTGCCCCGCAAGGCGAGCGTTCCGAAGCGCTCCGCGATCCTCGTCAGTTCGGCGGCGGCGCGATCTGCTTCCGCCTCATGCCTCGTCGCGCACGCCGCCGTCACATACGTCGGCAGGAGTTCCGCTCGGTGGAGCTCGGGTGCCGGTTCCGACAGCGCCTCGTGAAGCTCGGTATACGCCGAGCGCGCGTCGTCTCGCGCCAAGGCGAGCTGCGCTCTGCCGAGAAGCGGCGTTGCACCGAGCTGCTCGGCGCGTGAGAAGATGTCTTCAGCGCCGTCGAGGTCGCCCACGGTGACCAGGATCACGCCGATCTCGACCAGGCCTGGCAGGGCTGACGCGAGCGCGATCGGCTCGAGCTCGTCGAACGCTTCCCGCGCTTCGCGCTCGGCCTCGTCGAGCAGCCCGCGCATGCGGAGTAGCGACGCTCGAAACACGCGGCACACGCCCGGGAACACGGTGACCTCTTCGGTCGAGCACCAGCGCCGTGCGGCGTCGGTCCACTCGTTCGCGCGTCCGTAGTCGGCGAGCTGGTCGCACGTCCGGATCATGTTGCAGTAGGCGACGCCGCGCGCTCGCACACCGACGTCGCCCGTCAGTGCCGTCGCCATCACCTCATCGAGCGACGCGAGGCCCTCCTCGACGTTGCCGCCCGCGACGAGGATGCGCGCGTGATCCTGAGCGGCCACGAGCTCGAGGCTGACGTCGCCGAAGGCGCGGGCGATTCGCAGCGCCTCGTCCGCATGCGCGAGACCTCGGTCGAGGTCTCCGTCGCGCTCGAACGCGACATAGGAGCGCAGGCGCTCGAGGTGCCCGTGGGCGATCGACTCCGGCTCGTTCGCCAGCAGCCGCTCGGCCCGGGATTGCCAGCCGCGGGCCACCGCCGGCTGCCCATGGTTGAGGTTCTCGGAGGCCGCGGCGACGGCAACTCGAGCTGCGTCCACGATGCGACCGGCCGCGACGTAGGCCGCGGTTGCGCGCTCTCGCGCCGTGAGCGCGTCGTCGAGACGGCGCTCCCACCAAGCGACGTCGGCGAGGAGCTCGAGCCCATCGGGGCTGAGATCTCCGGCGACGTCGAGCTCGGAGAGCAACCGGGACGCATCTCCCCAACGGTTCGTGCGCACTGCCTCCAGCGCCGCTTCGTACAGCGGGTCTGCGGCAGTTTCCATCCAACGATCTTCGCAGAAGCCCTATCGTGCAGGGCTAGACTCATTCGATGGCCCAGGCGCCCGCACTGCCAGGCGGGTTCGAGTTGCCGCTCGAACCACGTCTGCCCCGCATCGGGTCGGTCGATGCCGTCGCGCTCGAAGCGCGGGCGGGCGAGCTCGCGAAGCGCTCGATCAAGAAGGGCTCGAAGCTCGCGGCGCTCGACCTCGTCGTGCGCATGATCGACCTGACGACGCTCGAGGGCGCCGACACGCCGGGCAAGGTGGCGGCGCTCTGCTCCAAGGCGATCCGGCCAGACCCCACCGATCCCACGATCCCCTCGGTGGCGGCCGTGTGCGTCTACCCCAACCTCGTCGCCGTCGCGAGGGAGCGCGTCGGTGTGACCGGGGTGAAGGTCGCGTCCGTGGCGACAGCGTTCCCCTCGGGCCAGTCGCCGCTCGGCGTCAAGCTCGCCGACGTGCGGGACGCCGTCGACCTCGGCGCCGACGAGATCGACATGGTGATCGACCGGGGCGCGTTTCTCTCGGGCCGGTACGCGAAGGTCTACGACGAGATCGTGCGCGTGAAGGAAGCCTGCGGCGAGGCGCACCTGAAGGTGATCCTCGAGACGGGTGAGCTCGGCACCTACGACAACGTGCGCCGCGCGTCTCTGCTCGCGATGGCCGCGGGCGCGGACTTCATCAAGACCTCGACCGGCAAGATCGCCCCAGCGGCGACCCTCCCGGTCACGCTGTGCATGCTCGAGGCGATCCGTGACGTCCACGACGAGACGGGCCGTGTCGTGGGCATGAAGCCCGCGGGAGGCATCCGGCACGCGAAGCTTGCGATCCAGTACCTCTGCGTGCTCAACGAGACGCTCGGCACGCCCTGGATGACCCCTGATCTCTTCCGCTTCGGTGCCTCGTCGCTCCTCAACGACGTGCTCATGCAGATCCGCAAGCAGCGCACAGGTGCCTATCAGTCCGGCGACTACTTCACGATCGACTGATGGGTGAGGTCGAGAAGAAGGCGGCAGTCGGGCCGGCACCGCTCGAGTGGGAGTACGCACCCGCCCCCGAGGCGCGCGACATCGTCTCGTTCGAGGAGCGCTACGGCCTGTTCATCGGCGGCCAGGAGGTGGAGCCGCAAAGCGGGGAGTGGTTCGCGTCCGTGTCGCCGGCGACCGAGGAGCCCCTCGCCGAGGTCGCGCAGGCGGGCGCGGAGGACGTCGATCGCGCGGTCGGCGCGGCGCGCGGGGCATTCGAGGACGGCTGGTCGTCGCTGCGCCCGTCGGAGCGCTCGAAGTACCTGTTCCGGATCGCACGCATCCTCCAGGAGCGGTCGCGAGAGCTCGCGGTGGCGGAGTCGCTCGACGGTGGCAAGCCGATCAGGGAGTCGCGCGACGTCGACCTGCCTCTGGCCGCAGCGCACTTCTTCTACTACGCCGGTTGGGCCGACAAGCTCGAGTACGCTTTCCCGAACCGGCACCCGGCTCCGCACGGCGTGGCCGCGCAGATCATCCCCTGGAACTTCCCGCTGCTGATGCTCGCGTGGAAGGTCGCGCCGGCGCTCGCGTGCGGCAACACGGTCGTGCTCAAGCCCGCCGAGACGACGTCGTTGACCGCGCTCCTGTTCGCCGACGTCTGCAGGCAGGCGGGGCTGCCACCCGGGGTCGTCAACATCGTCACCGGCGACGGCTCGACCGGCGCCCATCTCGTACGTCACGAGGGGATCGACAAGGTGGCGTTCACCGGCTCGACGGAGGTCGGCAAGGCGATCCAGCGCGAACTGGCCGGTCGCGGGGTGCCGTTGACGCTCGAGCTCGGCGGCAAGGCGGCAAACATCGTCTTCGACGACTGTGCGCTCGACCAGGCGATCGAGGGGATCGTCAACGGGATCTGGTTCAACCAGGGTCATGTCTGCTGCGCCGGCTCGCGCCTGCTCGTCCAGGAGTCGATCGCCGAGCAGCTCGTCGCCAAGCTGAAGCGCCGGATGGCGACGCTGCGCGTCGGTGACCCGCTCGACAAGAACACCGACATCGGAGCCATCAACTCGCGTCAGCAGCTCGACAAGATCCGCGAGCTCGTCGCGAGCGGGGAGGAGGAGGGCGCCGAGATCTTCCAGCCCGAGTGCACTCTCCCCGACCGCGGCTACTGGTTCGCGCCCACCGTGTTCACCAACGTCGCCCAGAGCTACCGGATCGCGCAGGAGGAGATCTTCGGCCCCGTGCTCTCGGTGCTCACGTTCCGCACACCCGAGGAGGCGGTGGAGAAGGCGAACAACAGCGCGTACGGGCTTTCGGCCGGCGTCTGGACCGAGAAGGGGTCGCGCATTCTCTGGATGACGGAGCGGCTGCGGGCCGGCGTCGTCTGGGCGAACACGTTCAACCGCTTCGACCCCACCTCGCCGTTCGGCGGCTACAAGGAGTCGGGATTCGGCCGCGAGGGTGGCCGCCACGGGCTCGAGGCGTACCTGAGGTTCGACCGATGACGCGGCTCCCCGTGCGCAAGACGTACAAGCTGTTCGTCGGCGGCGCGTTCCCTCGCTCCGAATCCGGGCGCACCTACGAGGCGGAGGGCCAGAACGTGGCCCGTGCGTCCCGCAAGGATGCGCGTGACGCGGTACGGGCGGCACGCGGCGCGTTCGCCGGGTGGTCGCGAGCCACCGCGTACAACCGCGGCCAGGTCCTCTACCGGCTTGCGGAGATGATGGAGGCACGCGCGACCGATCTCACCGCCGTCTGCTCCGGCGTCGACGAGGTCGACCAAGCGGTCGATCAGGTGCTCTGGTACGCCGGTTGGGCGGACAAGCTGTCCCAGGTGCTCGGCTCGACGAATCCCGTCGCCGGCCCGTACTTCAACTTCACGATCCCGGAGCCGACCGGCGTGGTCGCCGTCATAGCGCCGGACGAGCCTGCCCTCGGGGGGCTCGTCGCTCGGGTCGCACCGGCCATCGTGGGAGGAAACGCGGTGGTTGCGGTCGCCTCGGAGACTCATCCCCTCGCGGCGATCGAGCTCGCCGAGTGCGTCGCCACGTGCGATCTCCCCGCCGGCGTGCTCAACGTGCTCACGGGCTACCGGGACGAGCTGGCGCCGGTGCTCGCGGGTCATATGGACGTGAACGCGATCGACCTCACGGGGGTCGTCGGAGACAGTGCGGAGCTCGAGCGTGCGGCCGCCGAGAACGTCAAGCGCGTCGTTCGCCAGTCGCAGGATCAGAGCCCCTGGGAGATCGCGAAGTTCCTCGAGCTGAAGACTGTCTGGCACCCGATCGGCGCCTGACCGGCCGATCGCTACGAGCGGGTCTTCCCTGGGGCACCCCTAGCCCACCACCCACTTTTCATTCTAGTCTGCTCGTTGTCGTGATAGGCGACAAGAGTGAGTCGAGAGTGTGTCAGGAGTGGGTCTCCGTGCCCTTGGTGCAGGTGTAGGACTCCGTGAGCCACGAGCAGCTCGTCGTCCACTTCGTCGGGGTCGTGGACGTGGACGCCGTTCGCGACGGTGCGGCTCGACAGGGGCTCGGTCCGGAGCACGCGTGGCGAGTCGTTGCACGGTCGAGCAGGAACCCCACCCGGAGGTGGTCGCGAAGCAAGGTGACCACCGAGGCGAAGACCGTCCGCCCCGTGAGGTGGATCGCAGTCTCCACCGACTCCATCCGCGCGTCGCCCGGAGGCCCGTCGACGAGCGCGTCGACGGCAGCGCGAAGCTTCCCGGGGCGTCCCGTGAAGTGGCTCTCGATGTCGACGACGGTGTACGAGTGCCGCTGTGCGGAGCGGGCGAGCTCGCGGCCGCAGTCGGGGCAGGTTCACGCCATCGCCCGAGCGTGCCACGCCGATCGGCTCCCCTATCCTGCGAGCAGGTCGTCGATCGCCCGTTGGGCGGCCGCAAGCCTTTGCTCGTGTGGCCCGTCCAGGATCTGCCACGGCTCGTCACCGGATCGTGCCCAGTCAACGAGCCGCTCGTGCATCCAGCGGCGCTGCGTCTCGAACTCGCGGATCTCGTCGCGGGCCCACGGCACGTCGAGGTCGCAGACGAGGTAGAGGTCGTAGCGTCGCGCGGCCAGGGTGTCGAACCCGTGCGCCGGTGAGCCGAGGTAGGCCTCGTGGAAGAGCGTGGTCGTGAAGGCGTCCGTGTCGCAGAAGAGGACGCGTGTCGCGAGCGTGGCGAGGAAGTCCTCGTACCAGCAGTGCAGCTTCGCGATGTGCACGAACTCGTCGCTGGTCCACGGGGCTTCGCGGACACGCCCGACCTCGGTGTACGGGCGTCCGAATTCCGGGTTGAACAGTGTCCCGTACGCCTCCGCGAGCGCGCAGGCAAGCGTTGTCTTTCCGGTCGACTCGGCCCCGAGAATGCACACGCGTCGGAGTTGCGTCTCCACGCACGGAGAGTCTGGGGGGCAGGTCGGACACCGGCTGCGAGGCCCGCTCGGGCCGCCGGCCGAGTACGATCACCGCCGTGGGAGGCTCGCGACGGCTCAGCCAGGCGATCTCGGAGGGCGAGAGCATCTCGATCCTCGTGGAGGTTCGCGACCGCGATGGGCTGAGCGCGGCGGAGGAGCAAGGAGCAGAGGGAGTCGTCCTGCGAGGGCTCGCCGACGACCTCCGTGGCCCGGCTGGCCTACCACTCCTCGTCTACGGGCCGTCGCTCCGCGACGCGGCCGAGGTGTCGGCAGACGCCGTCGTCATCGGCGCAGACGACGACGACGATCAGCAACTCGTCGACCTCGTTGGGCAGGCGCACGCTCTCGGCATCGAGTGTGTGGTTCGCGTGGGGGACGAAGACGGTCTCGTGCGCGTGCTCGAGCACCTGGACCCCGAGATCTTCCTGCTCGTCGCCGAGGACGTCGACGACGACGAGGCTCCGCTCGACCGGCTCCTCGCGCTTCTGCCCGACATCCCCGCCGGGAAGCTTGCGATCGCGGAGCTCGCAGGCGCCCGAGTCGACGACGTGCGCGAGCTCGAGCGTGCCGGCATCGACGCGGTGCTCGTCAGCGACACCGACGTACGCTCCCTCGTCGGCGCCGGCCCCCCGGACGTCTGATCCACCGCGCCGGCCCGTGCCCGGAGCGATGCTCGATCGCGACCGACCGCGCCGCCCCGAGCTGATCGCGCTCTCCGTGGTCGTTCTCCTGGCGACCGGCCTGCGCGTCGTCGGCGCCGCCTACGGTCTCCCGTATCCGCTGCTCAACCCCGACGAGGCGAGCATCGTCCCGCGGGCATGGCGGATGGTGCACGGCGCGGGGCTCGATCCCGGTTGGTTCGACTACCCGAGCCTGCTCATGTACCTGCTCGCGCCGCTGCAGGCGCTCACCGACGGGCCGTCCTACGGCGTCGCGCGCGTCGTCGCCGTCGTGGTGGGCGTGTGCGGCGTGGCGGCCGCGTGGTGGCTCGGCCGTCGATCGTATGGTGGGCGCCGCCGGACTGGTCGGCGCCGCGGGGGTTGCCGTCGCCACGACGCACGTGGCCTACTCGCGGATGGCAGTCACCGATGTGCTGCTCACCACGCTGGTCACCGCCGCACTGGCGCTCTGCGTCGCAGGGCGGCTCGAGTGGGCGGGAGCGATGGTGGGGCTTGCCGCTTCGGCGAAGTACCCGGGCGCGTTGGCGGCCGTGCCGCTGCTCGTCGCGGGCTGGGGGCGGTGGCGTGCACTCGTCACCGCGGCGGCGCTCGCGATCGGCGCGTTCGTGATCACCAGCCCCTTCGTCGTCCTGCGCGCCGGCGCCGCGTGGGACGACGTCATGCGTGTGCAGCGGCTCGCCCGTGCCGGCTGGCTCGGGTTCGAGGACGACCCAGCCACGCCATTCGCCTTCGCGGGGCGCCTCTGGGACACGCTCGGCCCGGTCCTGGCCGTCGTGCTGGTTGGGATCGCCGTGGCTATCGCGCGCCGCACGCGCGCCGACCTCGTCCTGCTCTCGTTCGCAGGCGCGTACGCCGTCTACCTCCTGCCGCTCGAAGCCCACTTCGATCGGTATCTCCTCCCGCTCGTCCCGGTGCTCGCGGTTCTCGCAGGTCGTGTCCGGCTGCTCATGCCACTCACCCTCGCGTTGCTCGTCGTGCCGCTTCTGTGGTCGATCTCCGCCGCTCGCGATCTCACGCTCACCGACACGCGCGTCGGCGTCGCCACTTGGATCGATGCACACGTGCCCGCGAATGCGCTCATCGCCGTCGACCCGTCGACGTTGCCGCTGGCAGGACGCGACGTGCTGTACCTCGAGCTCCCCGGGCCCGGGCGACCCGACGATCCGCGCAGGAGCCTCCAAGAGCTTCGCCGGCTCGGCGTCGACTACGTCGTCGTCTCGGGGGCCGTCACCGACCGCGTCCGTGCGGCGGCGGACAGGTACCCGCGAGCGGCGGCCTTCTACGAGGCGCTGGCGCAGCAGGCGGAGGTCGTGCTCGCCGTCGACGCCGGACCGGATGGGCTGCGGGGCCCGTGGGTGCGGGTGTACCGCCTGTAGCCTTGACCCATGGGGTCGTCTGCGGGTCGTGAGAGGCGCGGGGCAGCTGCGCTCGGGATCGCGGTCTTCCTGTCCGGCGCCGTTCTGCTCGGGCTCGAGATCACCGCCAGCCGCGTGCTCGCGCCCGCCTTCGGCAGCTCGATCTTCGTCTGGGGGGCGCTGATCGGAGTCGTGCTCAGCGGCCTGGCGCTTGGCTACTGGGGCGGCGGGGCGCTGGCAGACCGCCTACCAACGCCGTATCTGCTCGTGGGAACGCTGTCGCTCGGGGCGGTGCTCGTGCTGCTCATCCCCTACCTCGACAGCGCCGTGATCGACCTCGTCGTCGGCTGGGACGTCGGGCCTCGCGCTGATCCGCTGCTCGCCGCCGCACTCCTCTTCGGGCCGATGGCCGTCGTACTCGCGGCCGCGACGCCGATCGCGGTCAGGCTCGCTGCCCGCTCGCTCGAACGGCTCGGGACGACGGCCGGGAGGCTCTTCGCGGTGTCGACGTTCGGCTCGATCGTGGGCACGTTCGTCACGGCGTTCTGGCTCGTCCCCGAGCTGGGGACCGACCAGGTGATCGCCTCCGGTGCCGTCGCCCTGCTGCTTGCTGCCGCCGTCATCGCCTTCGCCAACGGTCTGCGCGTCGCCACCGTCGCCACCGTGGCAGCGGCAGCGGCGTCCTTCCTCGTCGTGATCTCGCTTGCGCCGGAGCAGGGCGGAACGCTGACCGCGGCCGAGGTGCAGAACTACTCTCCGCTCTACCGTCAGCGCGAGGAACGCAGCCCACGCAAGCTCGACCCCGCCGACGTCGCAGAGCTCGCCACCGGCTTCACTGTCCGTGAGGCCCGCGAGACCCAGTATCACCGGCTCCTCGTCGTCGACGACACGGAGTCGCGGTTCCTCCGCTTCGACAGCTCGTTCCAGAGCGGGATGTATCTCGACGACCCGTTCCGAACGCGGTTCACGTACACCGACTACCTCGATCTCGGCATGGCGTACAACCCCGACGCCGAGCGTATCCTGTTCATCGGGCTGGGTGGCGGCTCCGCCCCCAAGCGCGTCTGGCGCGACTTCCAGGGGTTCACGCTCCATGCGGTCGAGCTCGACCCTGCCGTCGTCGACGCTGCGTACGAGTGGTTCGAGCTGCCACGCGACGACCGGCTCGGAGTCACCGTCGAGGACGGCCGCCGGTTCCTACGGCGAGACGAGCAGACGTGGGACGTGATCGCGATCGACGCCTTCTACGCCGACTCGATCCCGTTCCACCTCACGACGGCCGAGTTCGTCGAGCTCGCACGCACGCGTCTCCGCCCCGGCGGCGCGATCGTCGTCAACGTGATCGGCGCGCTCGCTGGCGACTCGTCGCGCCTGTTGCGCTCGATCGCGAAGACCTATGCGTCGGTGTTCCGGACGGTGCAGCTGCACCCGGTGTACGAAGGGGAGTTCGACCGTGATGCAGACAGTGTCCGCAACGTGATCCTGGTTGCGACCGACCGCGACGACCCTGGGACGGCCGAGCTCAACCGTGTCTGGGACGGCGTGCGGGCCGTCGTACCCACAGCGCCCGACCTGACGCAGGCGATCGACGACCGCTGGCCGCATCCGCTCGACGGCAGCGGCGTGCCGGTGCTCACCGACGGCTACGCCCCGACCGACTCGCTCCTGCTCGACTGAGCAGCCGCTCCAGCACGATCGCGACCCCGTCGTCGTCGTTCGAGGCGGTCACCTCGTCGGCTGCCTCGAGCGCCGCGGGATGCGCGTTCGCCGGAGCCACGCCCAGGCCGGCCCAACGGAGCATCCCGACGTCGGTCACGTGGTCGCCGAACGCCGCCACGGCGGCCGGGGCAATGCCCTCCGCTGAGGTGAGCTCGGAGAGCGCTCCTTCCTTCGAGACACCAGCCGCCGTGAACTCGACGAACGTGTTCCCCGTCAGCGTCGCCTCTGCCTCCGCGCCCGCCAGTCGGCGCGCCTCGACGAGCAGGGCGTCGAGATCCGCTCCGGGCGCGCGCGCGAGCAGCTTCGTCATCGGGCCGTCCCACGCCAACGCGTCGACCGGGGCGTAGGCCGTCTCCGGGCGCGGCCACCAGGACGGGTCCCGTGCGGCCTCGTAGGCCGGCTCGCTGCCGAAGCGAAGCTCGTGCTCCCAGCCGAACACCACGTCCGGGGCGGCCTCCCGCATGCCGGCGACGAGACGGTGGGCGACGGCTTTCGGCAGCGGTCGGTGCCGGGCGATCTCGTCGGTGTCGAGGTTGAAGACGGTGGCGCCGTTCGCGCAGATTGCCATCCCCGCGATACCCGCCTGCACCGCGATCTGCCGCACGCTTCGTGGCGATCGGGCGGTGACGACGGTGACCGCGATCCCGTGTGCCCGCGCGGCTGCGATCGCTGTGCGCGACCGGTCGGAGACGCTCAGGTCGCTGCGCAGCAGCGTTCCGTCGAGATCGACGGCGACGAGGCGGATCTCGGTCACATCAGCCGTAGAACGTCCGGGCGACGTCCAGCAGGCGAGGCGGGACCCCGCGGATCTCGGAGCACGCGTCGGCGAGTGCCACGGTCACCACCTCGTCGCCGCGGACGGACACCATCGTGCCGACATCCCCGGCGGCCGCCGCGTCGGCGGCACGAACGCCGAGGCGCGTCGCGAGCACGCGGTCGAAGGCGCACGGCGTGCCGCCGCGCTGGACATGGCCGAGCACGGTGGCGCGTGCCTCGAAGCCGGTCAACTCCTCCAGGCTGGCTGCGATCACGCTCGACACGCCACCCAGCCGCTCGAAGCCGAGCGCGTCCGTGCCCGGCGCCCAGACGCTGCCCGGCGGGGGCGGCACGCCTTCCGCGGCGACGACCACCGAGTAGCGATGGCCACGGCGATGGCGGGCGCGAATGATGTTCGCGATCACCTCGAGGTCGTACGGCTCCTCCGGGACGAGGATCGCGTCGGCGCCGGCGGCGATTCCCGCATGGGCGGCGATCCAGCCTTTCGTCCTGCCCATCACTTCGACCACCATCACGCGGTTGTGGGCCTCGGCTGTGGTGGTGAGTCGGTCGATGGCGTCGGTCGCGATCTGGACGGCGGTGTGGAAGCCGAAGGTCACGTCCGTGGCGGGAATGTCGTTGTCGATCGTCTTCGGTACCCCGACGACCGCGAGCCCCTCCTCCGCCAGGCGAAGGGCGGTTCGCAGCGAGCCGTCGCCGCCGACGACGACGACGGTGTCGATCGCGTTCGTCTCGAGCGTCCGCTGGACGCTCGCGTAGCCGTCACCGTGCACGTACGGGTCGAGGCGGGACGTGCCGAGGATGGTGCCGCCCCGCTGCAGGATCCCACGCACGTCGTCCCGGTCGAGTCGGCGGGTACGACCCTCCATCAGCCCTTGCCAGCCATCGAGGACGCCGACGACCTCGAGGTCGTGTTGTCCGATCGCGCGGGCCACGACGCCACGGATCACGGCGTTCAGACCCGGGCAGTCACCGCCGGCGGTCAGGATGCCGAGGGCACTCACGCCGGCCATCGTACGGGACCTCGTCGACGCCCGGAGCGCAACCGGTGTCGCACATGCCACGGGGACAGCGCGATCACGAAGAGGCCGGGACCGCCTCGCTGTGGAGCCACCGCCACCCGTAGGGGCGAGGCGTGCCTCGTCCAGGCCGCTAGTACAGGAACATCGGCTTGCCGGTCACGTGGCGCACCTTCGGCACATACCGCTCGGCGTCGTACAGCTCGTCGACGTCGACGCGCTTCACGCCCTCACCGATCACGGAGATGGGCACGCTCGTGTACGTGCCGCTGCGCAGCGCGACCAGGCGGCCGTGTGCGCCTTCGAGCGCCAGGTCGGCCGCCATCACGGCGTAGTTCGTGCCGACCATCAGGTCGAGCGAGTCGGGGCTGCCGGAGCGCATCAGGTACGCGAGCTGCTGGTAGATGATGTCCTCGCCCGTCCGCTGCTTGAGGAGCTCGCCGAGCTGCGCCCCAACCCCGCCCAGCTTCCTGTGCCCGTAGGCGTCAGCCTCGCCGGAGAGAACGAGCTCACCGCCCTCGAGCGTTGCACCCTCCGAGACCGTGACCATCGCGTAGCTCGACGGGTTCGAGCGCTTGTCGGCGAGGAGCAACTCGGCGAGCCTGTCGACGTTGCACGGGATCTCGGAGATGACTGCGCGGTCGACACCGGCGAGGTACGCGGTGACCAACGACGTCTCGCCGCTGTAGCGGCCGAAGAGCTCGACCACGGCGATCCGCTCGTGCGAGCCGGTGCTCGTCCGCAGGTTGTGGATGAACTGGACACCCCGGGTGACGGCCGTCGAGAAGCCGATGCAGTAGTCGGTGCCGTGGACGTCGTTGTCCATCGTCTTCGGGATCGCCACGACCGGGATGCCCTCCCGGTGCAGCCGCAGCGCATACGAGAGCGTGTCATCACCGCCGATCGGGATCAACGCGTCGATGCGCTGGCTGGCGAGGACACGGAGCGCGTGCTCCGTGAAGTCGAACGGCCCCTCGCCGGTGGCGCCGGCTGCGAGGTGCGCCGGGACCTCGCCTGCACGCACCCTCCCCGGGTTCGTCCGGGACGTGTGGAGCATCGTGCCTCCGCTCCGGTCGATGGTGCGCACGGCCGCAGGATCGAGTGTCAGGAACCAGTCGTCGGCGCCGTCGGTGTCGTCCGGGTCGTAGTCGAGCAGCGCGGCCCAGCCGCGGCGGAGTCCCACCACCTCGTGCCCGCTCTCGGCGACGCGGTTCACGACGGCCTTGATGCACGGGTTGAGCCCGGGCACGTCGCCGCCGCCGGTGAGGATGCCGATCCGCATGCCGTCACCCTAACCGGGCTACGATCCGTCGCGGCCGGAGTGGCGGAACTGGCAGACGCGCGGGACTCAAAATCCCGTGTCCTTCGGGACGTGTGGGTTCGACCCCCACCTCCGGCATCGCGGCGCTGGGTGGTTCGTGGGCTGGGGGCCATGGCCGTGCGGTCGAGTGGTAGGTGGGGCTGCCGGCCGGGAGGCGTGCCGCGGCCCGGGCTGACCTCCGGGCCGGAGCGGTCTACGGGCCGACCACGAGCGGGGGGTACGGCGGCGCGACGAGGACGCCGACGCTGCCGCCGCCGGCGACGCCCTGAGCCATCTGCAGCGCCGTGTCGACGTTGTGGCTCGGTACGAAGCCGAGTGTGCGGGCGGCGACCGCGTCGCGGCAGCCTCCGACGATCACGCGCCCGGCTCGCTCGAGCACGGTGGCACAGGCGTCCCACTCGGCGAAGGGCAGCAGCGGGTGCGGTGCGCGCCCTTCTCGGTATGCGTTGAGGGCGACGGTGTTCGACGAGATCGTCGCCTCGAGCTCGACCACGGCTTCGGGTCCGCCTGCCCGGAGCGCCTCGTAGAGCACGCGGTAGGGGCGCGTCGAGGGCCGGGCAAACGCGGCGCGGAAGCTGTGGACGAGCACGATTGCCCCGCCCGGGGAGAGGGGAGACTGGCCGCGCCAGAGGCGCAGCGCGAGGCCGAGCCCGATCGTGGTCGCGGCGAGGGGGTGGACAGCGTCGCGCGGCTGGCTCGCCGACTTCCACGGGATGGGAACGATGAGGGTGTCGACGGGGACGTCAAGCTGCGCACAGCGGACGGCGACGCCGCGGAGCAGGGCCTCGGCGTGAGCGGCAGCGGGAGACCCGGCGAGCACGCCGACGACGTCGAGCTCCCGGCCGAGGCTCTGCATCACCCTGCGGCGGACTCCCGCTGGCGTGCCGTTGTGCACGCGGCGGAGATGCGAGCGGGCGATGCGACCACGTGTTCTCGGATCGTGCGGCCAGCCGTGCCAACGGCCGGTTAGCCGCGGATGATCCAGGACGAGCGAGAGTCCGAGCAGCGGCGTCCGCGCACCGACGGCCCTCGCCACGGTCCTCGCAAGACGCCAGCCGGGGGAGGTCGTTGGCTCCAGCAGTGACTCGCCACCCGTGGAGAGGCGCTGCAGTTCGGGCCCGCACGCTCCGAGCAGGGCGGCAGGGCCGCCGTGGAGCACGGTCTCCGCCGCCGTGACGAGGATCACGAGATCCGTCTCGGCGAGGGTGCGCGAGACGCGGAGCGGCCCGCCGGAGTCCTCTCCGAGCGGGATCAGCCCTTCGTCCTCGCAGTCGTGGACGACGACGGTGCCGTGAAACGTGCGGGCCTGTTCCGGCCGGAGCAGCGCCTCGAGCTCCCGACGACCTGCCCGGCGCCCGAGCCCACCGGCGACGAGGATCGTCTGCTGCCTCGTGGGGATGCCGATGCGCTCGAGCTCGGAGATGACCGCCGCGAGCGCCTCCCGACGAGGGTCGTCGGGCACGCCGGGGAGCGGCAGCACGGGCGGTTCGACGACGAGCGTGGCGCGGGCGCGGCGATCGGCAGCGACGTCGAGTGACGGCCCTTCCAACGGGAAGCGAAGAGCGTCGCGGACCGCCGCCGCGATGTCATCGATCGCGTCGAGTGGCGGCGGCGCGGCGAGCACGGTACTCCCCACTGGGAGATCTACTGCCTGCACGCTGGAGCCGGAGAGGAGCGCGAGGCGGGAGACGTCCGTGTCGGGCCGCAGCCGCGCCATGCCGGCGAGGACGATAGCGTTGGTCCGGATGTCGCCGAAGACCGTCACCGGCGAGGAGCTCGTGCTCGACGACGGTCCAGCCCGCGACGCCGAGCTGTTCCTCGTCGACGGCAACAACCTCGCGTACCGCGCGTTCTTCGCGCTGCCGGAGGAGCTGCAGACGACGGACGGGCAGCCCACGAACGCGTTGCTCGGCTTCACGAACATGCTCTTCAAGCTCCTGGCCGACTACCGGCCGCGCGGCGTCGCGGTCGCGTGGGACACACGGCCGACGCACCGCACCGAGATCGCGGAGACGTACAAGGAAGGGCGCAAGCCGATGCCGGAGCTGCTGCGAGAGCAGTTCCCGCACTTCAGACCGATCGTGGAGGCCTTCGGCTACCGGAACCTCGAATTCGAGGGTTGGGAGGCGGATGACGTGATCGCCACGCTGGCCACGCGTGCCGACGAGGCGGCGATCAAGACGTGCGTCGTGTCGACGGATCGCGACGCCTTCCAGCTGTGCTCGGACAACGTGACGTTGATGATGACGCCACGCGGCGTCGCCGACGTCAACGTCTACACACCGGAGCGCGTCGAGGCGCGTTACGGCGTGCGGCCGGATCAGGTGCCCGACTTCATCGGGCTCAAGGGAGACACCTCGGACAACATCCCGGGTGTCCCGGGCATCGGCGACAAGACCGCGGGGCAGCTGATCGGCCAGTACGGGTCGCTGGAGTCGGTGCTCGAGCACGCCGACGAGCTGTCGCCCGCCCGCGGCAAGGCGGTGCGTGAGCACGCCGACCAGGCGCGCGAGTCGAAGCTCCTCGCCACGATGCGCCGGGACCTGCCGCTCGACGTCGATGCCACAGGGCTCGTGTCCGGTCAGCCTGACCGCTCGCAGCTGAAGGAGATCTTCCGGCGCTTCGAGTTCAGGTCATTGCTGGGGCGTGTCGACGAGCTCGACGACGCGTTGCCCGCCGCGGCGGCCGTCGTGTCCACGTCGTCACGCGTTCCGTGGCGGGAGGCCGCGCTACCGACCCTCCACGGCCGCGTGGCCGTCGCGCTCGCCGGTGACCGGATAGCCGTCGCCATCGGCACCGAGGTAGTGGTCGCGGAGAGACCGCCGAGTAACGATCAGCTACGAGGCGCGGCCGAGAACATCGTTGCCCACGACGCCAAGCCCCTTCGTCTCGGGTCACCGGCCGCCGACGACACGTTGCTCGCCGCCTACCTCGTCGATCCCGGGCGCTCCGGCTACGACCTCGACGACCTGGCCGCCGAGCACGGGCATCGAGCTCGAGCCCGAGCCTCCCGCCGAGGAGACGACGGCAGACCTCGTCCGGCGTGCGCACGCGACGCTGCTCCTCGGTGACCTGCTTCGCGAGAAGGTGCGCGAGCGCGGTTCCGAACGGCTCTACGACGAGATCGAGCTTCCCCTCTCCGTCGTGCTCGGCGCGATGGAGGACGCGGGCGTCCGCATCGACACGTACCGCATGGGCGAGATCACCGCTCGGCTCACCGACCGCGTGGAGGAGCTCGAGGCGAAGGCGCAGCAGCTGGCGGGAGAGCCGTTCCTGCTCGGGTCGTCGCAACAGGTGGGGCGGATCCTGTTCGACGTGCTCGGCCTCACGCCGGGCAGGAAGGGCAAGACCGGTTACTCGACGGACAGCAAGGTGCTCCGCTCGCTCCGCTCCGATCACGCGATCGTGGCGGTGCTGGAGGAGTGGCGCGAGCTCTCGAAGCTCCTCAACACGTATCTCCTACCGCTGCCGGAGCTGATCGACGACCGCGACGGGCGCCTGCACACGACGTTCAACCAGGCGGTGGCCGCGACCGGCCGGCTGTCGACCACGAACCCGAACCTGCAGTCGATCCCGATCCGCACGCCTCTGGGGCGCGAGATCCGCTCGGCCTTCGTCGCCGAGGAGGGCACGCGGCTCCTGTCGGCCGACTACAGCCAGGTGGAGCTGCGCATCCTCGCGCACATCTCGGGCGAGCCGGTGCTGCGCGAGGCGTTCGCGCGCGACGAGGACATCCACGCGGCGACGGCGGCGGAGGTGCTGGGCAAGGATCGCGCCACCTTGACGAAGGACGAGCGCAACGTCGCGAAGATGGTGAACTTCGGGATCATCTACGGCATCTCGGCCTTCGGGCTGGCGGAGAACCTCGAGATCCCGCGGGAGCAGGCGCAGGAGTACATCGACATGTACCTCGCACGCTTCCCTCGTGTGCAGGAGCTGATCGAGCGCACGGTCGCCCAGGCGGCTGCCGACGGGTTCGTGACCACGCTGCTCGGACGTCGCCGCCCGATCCCGGAGCTGCGGGCATCGAATCGGCAGACCCGCTCCCTCGGCGAGCGCCTCGCCGTGAACACCGTGATGCAAGGGACCGCCGCGGACGTGATCAAGGTGGCGATGGTGCGGATCCACGAGCGGCTGGCCCGCGAAGGGCGTGCCTCGCGACTCGTGCTTCAGGTGCACGACGAGCTTCTGCTCGAGGTGCCGGAGATCGAGGTCGGCGCGGTCCGCGCGCTCGTCCGCGAGGAGATGGTCGGCGCCTACCCGCTCGACCCGCCGCTTGCGGTCGACGTGGGCCTCGGCGACAACTGGGCCGAAGCCAAGGCCTGAGGCCAGCTCAGAGCTCGAGGAGCTCGCCGTCGGCCGGGATCAACACTCCGGGGCACGCCGCTGCGAGCTCGGCGCGGGTCACATGGCAGTGGTTGATCGCCTCCATGTGCGCGGCGACGACGGTCGGCACGCGTGCCACGACCTCCGCCACGTCGTCCGGCGTCATCGTGATGTGATCGCCGTCGAGGAACCGCGCCCCGCCGGCGTTGACGACGGCGACCCGGGGCCGGTGCCGGTCGATGATCTCCTCGACCCTCGGATACCACACGGTGTCCCCGGCCAGGTAGACGGTGTCGAGGACGAACCCCGACACGGGTGCGAGCGCCTCGGCGATCGCCCCGAATCCGTGCCGTCCCGGGGTGCGGTGCAGGACGAGCCCCTCCCAGTCGAGCGACGCGTCGACCGGGTGGACCTGCAGCCCGAGCCCCAGCAGTACGGCTTCGTCTTCGGGTTGGCAGAAGACCGGAACGTCTCTGGGTAGACGCTCCTCGGCGGTGCCGTCGAGGTGGTCGCGATGGAGGTGCGTGATGATCACGGCGTCGAGGCCAGCGACGATCTCGTCGACAGGTATCGGAAGCTCGACGGTCGGGTTCCGCACCGGGTTCGCAGTGTCCTCGATCGGCGGCTCCGTCCCAGCCGGGTCGAGCATCGGGTCGACGAGGATCCGACGCCCGCGGACCTCGAGCACGAGGGTCGCGTGCCGGATCAGCGTAAGCTGCATGCCGGCACTGTAGAAGACAGGCCTCCGGCGTTCGGCCCCGTCTCGCAGTACGGGCGGGCTATGGCCCGGACCGACGTTCCTGCAGCAAATCCCGGCTATACTCCGCGACTCCCCATGACCAACGACACTGTGGAAAAGCCAACGACGATCGAAGAAGGGGTCTGGATCACCGGCCCCGACGGCGAGCTCGTCCCCGACTACGACTCGACCTTCCCCACAATCAACGAGGGCGAGGTCGTGCACGGCACCGTCGTGCGCGTCGACAAGGACGAGGTGCTCGTCGACATCGGGTACAAGAGCGAGGGGGTCATCCCCGTCGCCGAGCTCTCCATCCGACGCAACGTGAACCCCGCCGACGAGGTGTCTGTCGGCGACGAGATCGACGCGCTCGTGATGACGAAGGAGGACGCCGAAGGGCGCCTCATCCTCTCCAAGAAGCGCGCCCGCTTCGAGCTCGCCTGGAAGGCGATCGAAGGGGCTGCCGAGAGCGGCGAGGCGGTCAACGGCCGTGTGATCGAGGTCGTCAAGGGCGGTCTCATCCTCGACCTCGGTGTTCGCGGCTTCCTGCCCGCGTCGCTCGTCGACATCCGGCGTGTCCACGACCTCGACGACTTCCTCGGCACCGAGCTCCGCTGCAAGGTGATCGAGCTCAACCGCTCGCGGAACAACGTCGTGCTCTCGCGCCGCGCCGTTCTCGAGGACGAGCGCAAGGAGATGCGCCAGGCGATCCTCGACCGGCTCAACCCCGGCGACGTGGTCGAGGGGACGATCTCCAACATCGTCGACTTCGGTGCCTTCGTCGATCTCGAGGGGATGGACGGTCTGATCCACATCTCCGAGCTGTCGTGGTCGCACGTCAACCATCCGTCCGAGGTGCTCGAGATCGGGCAGACGGTCGAGGTGAAGGTGCTCGACATCGACCGCGAGCGCCAGCGCATCTCACTGGGCCTCAAGCAGACGCAGTCCGATCCCTGGCAGCAGGTGCTCGACCACTACGAGGAGGGCGACGTCGTCGAGGGCCGCGTGACGAAGGTCGTCACGTTCGGCGCTTTCATCGAGATCCTCCCCGGCGTGGAAGGGCTCGTCCACATCTCGGAGCTCGCTGCACACCACGTCGAGAACCCGCGCGAGGTGGTTGCGCAGGGCGAGCCCGTGAACGTGCTCGTGCTCGAGGTCGACGGTGAGCGTCGACGCCTCTCGCTCTCGCTGAAGCGGGTCGAGGAAGGCGCCGTGCCGCTCCCGCGCCCCGACGGCCAGCCGTCGGTGCACGACGTTCCCACCCCCGACCTCAAGCTTTCCGAAGAGGCGTTCCCGACGACCGGACTGGTCGAGGTGGAAGCCGACGGCGAGGCCGAAGCAGAGGCCGAGGTCGCGGTCATCGAAGCGGAAAGCTCCGAGATCGAGCCCGAAGCCGTCGTCGACGTCGAGGCGCTCGCGGAGACCGCCGAGGTCGAGGCGGTCGACGAGGTCGAGGCCGCCGTCGAGGCCGACGAGGCGGTCGCGGAAGCCGCGGACGCCGAGCCCGAGAGCGACGAGGCCTCCTCCTAGGGGCGGGGCGTGCCTCGCCCTGAAGCGCGCCGCCCGATCGCGGTCGCGATCACGGGTGGGATCGGCGCCGGCAAGTCCACCGCTCTCGCGGCGTTTCGCGCCCACGGTGCGGCGACGGTCTCGAGCGACGAGATCGTCCACCACCTGCTCGCAGCGAACGACGCCGTCCGCGATGCGATCGTCGAGCGCTTCGGCGACGCGATCCTCGGCGAGGACGGGCGCCCCGACCGAGCGGCGATCGGCCGGCGCGTCTTCGGCGACGCCGAGGCACTTGCGTGGCTCGAGGCGCTGCTGCATCCGCTGGTCTCCGCCGAGTACCTGCAGTGGCGTGAGCAGCTGGCGACGCTCGCGGAGCCGCCCGACGTGTGCGTGACCGAGGTGCCGCTGCTGTTCGAGGTGGGGGCGGAGGAGCGCTTCGATGCGGTCGTCGTGATCACCGCGCCCCGGCAACTACGCGAGCAGCGGCGGCGCGTCCCGCTCGACAACCGAGACGAGCGGCTGCTCCCGGATCGCGAGAAGGCGAAGCGCGCCGACTTCCACTACGTGAACACGGGAACCTACGAGGACCTCGACGCATGGGTGATGGAGACGATGGCAGAGCTCCGTCGCCGATCGACCTCGACGTCGGGGTCAGACCCCTTGGGGTCTGACCCCGACGTCGCGCACGGGTCCGATCCTCCCGAGGGCCGGTGAGGCGCGGGCTCGTCATCGCGCTGCTCGGCGCGATGGCCTTGGCCGCCGGCGCTGCGTACGTCGTGCGCGACGAGCCTGCTTGGTATCTCCGGGCGCGCTATCCGCTCCGCTACGAGTCGATCGTGAACGCGCACGCGCGCAACTACAGCCTCGACCCGGCCTTGCTCGCCGCCGTCATCTACACGGAGAGCCAGTTCGACGCAGACGCCGAGTCGTCGGCGGGTGCGATCGGACTGATGCAGCTCCTGCCGGCGACCGCCGAAGGGATCGCGCTGCGCACGGGAGGCGGGGGCTTCGTCGTCTCCGACCTGCGCAACCCCGAGATCAACGTGCGCTACGGATCGTGGTACCTGCGTAACCTGCTCGGTCGCTACGGCGACATCGAGACAGCGCTGGCGGCCTACCACGCAGGGCAGGGGAACGTCGACATGTGGCGGGAGCAGGGCGTGGGGATCCAGTTCCCCGAGACACGCGCGTACGTCGACAAGGTGCTGCGCCTGCGTGACGCGTATCGCAGCGCCTACGCCGACGAGCTCGCCGCCCGCTGACCGGCGCGGCGCCGGCCGCCCCGCCGTCCGATCGCATCCTCCGCGAGCCTGACGACGGACTCGGCGTCGGGCGCCTCGAAGCCCATGCCGCGTTGCACCACGATGCCGTCGACCAGGAGCCCGAGAAATCTCCCGAGCTGGTCCACCGTCATGTCGTCACGAAGCCGCCCGCTCGTCTGCCCTGTTTGCAGGATCGAGTGGATGCGCTCGCGAACGTCGGGGGCTGCCCGCTCCTGCCAACGCGTGCGGAACTCGGGATCGGCGCGGAGGCGACGTCCGAACTCGAGATACACCGCGAGCCAGTCGGCGTCCTCCTCGGTGACGGCTCCGACCAGGGCGGCGAAGCCCTCGTCGGCGAACAGCCGGAGCAGGCGATCGTTGTCACGGCGTGCCAGCTCGGTGAACAACTCCTCCTTGGAGGGGAACCAGTTGAAGATCGCGCCGCGCGAGAGGCCGATCTCCTGCTCCAGGCGCGTCACCGTCGCGCCCTCGTACCCGTACTGCGCAAAGCAGCGGCGAGCGCCGTCGAGGATGCCCTCGATCCGCTCCTGTTTGGCCTCTTCGCTGATCTTCGGCATGGCTCTACTTTACAAAACAGTACGTACGTCTTATTATCTCGCCATGGCTGATCCCAGAGTTTCCAAACTCGCCGAGCTCCTCGTCGACACCTGCGTCGGCGTTCAGCCCGGCTGGCAAGTGCTCGTCCTCTCGTCGCCGGAAGGTCGGCCGCTCATCGAGGAGATCGCGGCCTTGATCGCAAGGCGCGGCGCGTACGCGAACCTCCGACTCGGCTTCGGCGGCACGTTCGGAGCCCTGAGCTGGGTCAAGGAGGCCCCCTTGGAGCTTCTCGCCACGCCTTCGGAGATCGATCGCCATGCCCTCATGACCTGCGACGCGATCATCCAGGTGCAGGCGCCCGATAACACGCGGGAGGGAGCGGGCGTCGACCCGATGCGGCTGCAGACGCTGCAGCAGGCGTTCCAACCGGTCCTCGAGCGGCTCGCGAGCGGCGACGTCCCATGGACGGGCTGCCAGTACCCGACACCTGCCCTCGCCCAGGAGGCAGGGATGTCGACCGGGGACTTCGCCGACTTCCTGTTCGGCGCCTGTCTGCTCGACTGGGACGCTGAACGCGAGCGCATGCAGCGCTACGCCGACCGCTTCGACGCTGCGAGCACCGTGCATATCGTCGGGGAGGGCACCGATCTGACACTGTCGATCGACGGTCGCTCCATGGAGGTCGACGCCGGTGGCAAGAACATCCCCGGCGGAGAGTTCTTCACCTCGCCCCTCGAGGACTCAGCCGAGGGCGAGATTGTCTTTTCGGAGTTCCCCGCCGTCTACGGGGGGCGCGAGTTGCGTGGCATTCGGCTCCGCTTCGAGGGCGGTCGCGTGGTCCACGCGTCCGCAGACACGAACGAGGAGTTCCTGCTGCAGATGCTCGACTCCGACGAGGGGGCGCGCTTCCTCGGGGAGCTCGGCATCGGCTGCAACCCGGGCATCACGCAGTACATGCGCAACACGCTCTTCGACGAGAAGATCGACGGCACGGTGCATCTCGCCCTCGGCAAGGGCATCGCCGAGGCGGGGGGGACGAACGAGTCGGCGATCCACTGGGACATCGTCAAGGACCTGCGCGCCGGTGGACGGATCGAGCTCGACGGCGAGGTCGTGCAACAGGACGGCGTCTGGAGCATCTGAGCGCCGCCGCATGCCGTCACCGCTTCGTAGCCGTCCCATCATCGCGCTGATCAGCGCGGAGGTCGTCTCCTCACTCGGTACGCAGATGACGTTCCTCGCGCTGCCGTGGTTCGTCCTGGAGACGACCGGGTCGGCTACGCGGATGGGCATCGTGCTCGCCGTGCAGCTGCTGCCAGTGGCGGTGCTCGGCATCCCGAGCGGGACGCTGGTCTCGCGGCTCGGCGCCCGCAACACCATGCTGATCGGCGACCTCGCCCGGGCGCCGTTGATCCTCTCGGTACCGGTGCTCCACTCCGCCGGGCTGCTGAGCTTCCCGCTGCTCCTCGTGATCGTCGCGTGTCTCGGCGTGTTCATCGCCCCGTACTTCGCGTCGCAGCGGCTCGTGATCCCGGAGCTGCTCGGCGACGACGAGCACGTCGTTGCGCAGGCGAACGCGATCGTCGAGGGAGCTCAGCGGGCGACCGGTCTCGTCGGGCCGGCGCTCGCGGGGATCCTGATCGCCACGATCGGAGCGACGAACGTCCTCTACATCGACGCTGCCACGTTCCTGTTCGCATTCGCGGTGCTTGCACTCTTCGTGCCCCAGCGCGCGCCGCTGCCTGCGGACGAGTCCAGCCGTGGTGTGCTCGCGGGCATCCGCTTCCTCCTGCACGACAGGCTCCTGCGGGTGCTGGGCTTCTCGGCGATGGTTGCCAATGGGCTCGGCATGATGCTCGTTGCCGGGTTACCGGTGCTCGCGTATCAGGAGTTCGGAGGAAGCTCGCGGGTCGCGGGTGCTCTCTTTGCAGCGTTCGGAGTCGGTGCGGTGCTGGGCAGTGTGGCCGCTGTCAAGCTCATCGGGCGCTTCGATCCACTGCGCCTCGGGTCGACGGCGTTCATGGCGATGACGCTGCCGATCTTCCTGCTCGGCTTCGAGTTGCCTGCGATCGGCGTGATGGCGGCGCTCGCGCTGTCGGCGTTCTTCGGGCCGTTGGTGAACGCGCCCCTGATCGCGGTGATCACGACGCGGACGCCGGAGCGACTTCGCGCCAAGGTGACCACGGCGGTAATCACGATGGCGATGCTGGCGGGGCCGGTCGGCTACCTGATCGCTGGCCCGTTGCTCGAGGCCTGGGGGCCACGCTCGGTCTTCCTCCTCGTAGCAGCCGGTCAGCTGCTCGCCACGATTCCTTTTGCTGCCGTCGCCTTCAGACAGCCGCCGGTCGCCGCAGAGCCCGCGTAGGCCGTCAGGGTGACGGGGCGGGGAGCACGTCGCTCGTCATGTGCTGCCACAGGTTGTCGAGCATGCGGCTCACCGGCCACGTGAGCACCGCGGAGCAGAAGTCGAGGGTTCCGGCCGAGAAGACACGTCCGCCCGCCTCGGTCTCGTAGTACGTCATCTCCCCGTGCACGCCCGGGCCGAACAGGCTCGGCACGAGACCGACGAGGATCGTCCCGGGAGGAGAGTCGGCGGTCGTCCCGTCGACCTCGATCCCGAAGCCGCCGACTGCGTCGCCGATCGTGGAGCCGTTGTCGAGACCGGTCCCGGCGAAGAGCCACGGGACACGTTCGGCTGCGACGAGGTAGTAGACGCCCTGGCGTGAACCGTCGTCGTTGGCGCGGTACTGGACTCCGAGCAGTCCGGCCTCGGGTCGACCGAGGTCCCGCCAGAGCCTGTCTCGTCGGATCTCGTTCCCCTTTCGCACCACCTTCCAGAAGAAGTTGTTGGCAGAGAGGAAGACCAGGCGCCCACCGAGGTCGCGGAACCGCTCGATCACGTCGTACTCGTGCTCTGTCACGTACTCCGTGTGACCCGGGAAGACGATGAGGTCGTAGGCGCGCCGGAGCGCGTCGCCGTCGGTGGCCTCGAGGTCGTCCTCGCTGAGGAGCTCCGGCTCGTGCCCTCTCTTCTCCAGCCAGCGCAGGAAGGGGAAGTCGTACCGTCCGAATCGAGGCGGGACGCCACGGTCGCGGTACGGGAGATCGAGGCCGACCGGCGGGTTGCCCCCCGCGTACCACGTGTCGCCCCAGCCGTCACCGTCGGCGTCGTAGAAGTTGTAGGCCTGCCAGGTGTTCGTCGGCAGCACGACGGCGACGCGGCTCGTCTCGCCGAGCGTGGACGCGCGGAGAACGAACGGGGCGAACCCGACCCGTCCATCGGGGGCCTCGAGGCGCGCGACGTAGAGGCCCGAGGGCCACGTCGCCCCCGCCTGGACGTGGATCGTCGCCGGAGCCGAGCGTCGTCCGATCCATCCGATCGACACCGGGTCGTCCATCGCCAGGCCGGTCATCTCGTCGGCGCGCAGGCTCGGGTCGGGGCCATGCCCGACCCGGAGGAACGTCAGCGTCAGGGACGGCACGTCGGCGAGGATGCGAAGCGCCATCGAATCGCCGGCGATGTACGAGCGCTGCCCGAAGGAGGCCTCGATGCCGAGGACGCGCGTCACGGGGGCCCGGCCCTGACCGGGCGTCGCCGGTCGGCGCCCGCCGATCACCGTGCGGCGGCCGCCGCGCACGACCGTCGTGCGCATCACGTAGGAGCCGACCGGTGTGTCCCGCGCGGGTGTCCACGCGAGCTCGTGCGTGCCGGCAGTGAGGTCCCGGCGGATCGACCAGACGACCTTCGACTGTCGCGGCGCCGTGCGCACCGCCTCCAGCGTGACACGTGCGGCGCGGGGCAGCGTGAGTGCGAGGCGGGCGCTGTCGCGTCCCGCCACACCGGGCGAGACGGTCGCGAACAGCGCTCGGTCGCCCACGTAGCGGCGACCCGCGTTGCGGATGGCGAGGCCTCTGACGGCGAGCTCGCTCCTGACACCTCCGCGAGCAAGGCCCGACGCCGCGCCCGCCACTGCGGCTGCCGCCGACCCGGCCAGGACGAGAAGCCGACGCCGCGTGAGCCCCCGGTGCACGACGCGAACGGTACCCTGCGGGGGACAGGCAAACACACGTTCGCTTTTCGCTACGCTGCCGCGGTGAGCGCCCTTCGCGTGACATCCGACTACCGGCCGATGGGCGATCAGCCGACCGCGGTCGAGGAGATCGCGGCCTCCGTCGCGAGCGGGAATCGCTTCCAGACCCTGCTCGGCGCGACCGGCACCGGGAAGACCGCGACGATGGCGTGGACGATCGAGAAGCTGCAGCGCCCGGCGCTCGTGATCGCCCACAACAAGACGCTCGCCGCCCAGCTCTGCAACGAGTTCCGTGAGTTCTTCCGCTCGAATGCGGTCGAGTACTTCGTCTCGTACTACGACTACTACCAACCCGAGGCGTACGTCCCCCAGGCCGACCTCTACATCGAGAAGGACTCGTCGCAGAACGACGACATCGCGCGGCTGCGACTCGGCGCCACCTCCGCTCTGCTGACGCGGCGCGACGTGGTCGTGGTGGCGAGCGTCAGCTGCATCTACGGCCTCGGCTCGCCTGAGGAGTGGCGCGACCGCGTGCTGATCCTCGAGGTGGGGGAGTCCCACGACCGGGACGAGATGCTGCGCAAGCTGATCGACAGCCAGTACGTCCGCAACGACACGGTGCTCGGCCGCGGCCGTTTCCGCGTCAAGGGCGACGTGATCGAGGTACAGCCGGCCAACGTCGAGACTGCCTACCGCATCTCGCTGTTCGGAGACGACGTCGAGCAGATCAGCCACTTCGACCCACTGACCGGAGAGGTGTACGCGAAGCTCGACAACCTCGCGATCTGGCCCGCGACCGAGTACGTCACGTCGAAGCCGACGATCGAGCGCGCGCTCGACGACATCCGCGCCGAGCTCGAGGCGCAGGTCGCCGGATTCGAGGCCGAGGGGCGGATGCTGGAGGCGCACCGCATCCGTCAACGCACCGAGTACGACCTGGAGATGATGAAAGAGCTCGGCTTCTGCTCGGGCATCGAGAACTACTCGCGCGTCCTCGAGGGCCGTCCGCAGGGGTCGCATCCCTTCACGCTGATCGACTACTTCCCCGACGACTTCGTCTGCTTCATCGACGAGTCGCATCAGACCGTGCCGCAGATCGGCGGCATGTACGAGGGCGACCGCTCGCGCAAGCAGACGCTCGTCGACTACGGCTTCCGGCTGCCGTCCGCGCTCGACAACCGTCCGCTCCGCTTCGACGAGTTCCTCGGCAAGGTGCAGCAGATGGTGTTCGTGTCGGCGACGCCCGGCGCGTTCGAGCTGTCCCGCTCCGCGGTCGTGGCGGAGCAGCTGATCCGCCCGACCGGCGTCGTCGACCCCGAGGTCGAGCTGCGCGCAACCAAGAACCAGATCGACGACCTGCTGTCCGAGATCCGTCGTCGTGAAGAGGTTGGCGAGCGCGTGCTCGTGACCACGCTTGACGAAGAAGATGTCGGAGGATCTCACCGACTACCTGCTCGAGTCGGGTGTTCGCGCGCGCTACCTGCACTCCGAGATCGACACGCTGGAGCGGATCCAGATCATCCGCGAGCTCCGGCTGGGCGAGTACGACGTGCTCGTGGGAGTCAACCTCCTTCGTGAGGGCCTCGACCTGCCCGAGGTGTCGCTCGTCGCCGTGCTCGACGCCGACAAGGAGGGCTTCCTCCGCGGCAAGACCGCTCTCGTCCAGACGATCGGTCGCGCCGCGCGCAATGTCAACGGGAGGGTGCTGCTCTACGGCGACAAGGTGACGGAGGCGATCCAGAGTGCCCTGGAGGAGACGAACCGGCGCCGCGAGGTGCAGCTTGCATACAACGCCGAGCACGGGATCACACCCGAGACGATCGTCAAGGGCGTCTCCGACATCGCCGAGCTGCTCGCGCTGGAATCGCCGACGGTGCCGGGCCGGCGCCGCCGCGGCAAGAGCGAGGTCGAGGGAATGTCGCGCGAGGAGCTCGAGAAGCTCGCGATCACGCTCGAGGAGGAGATGCTCGTCGCCGCCGAGGAGCTGCGCTTCGAGTACGCGGCGAAGCTCCGCGACGAGATCAAGGAGCTGCGCCGCGACCTGAACGCCCTCGCCGAGGCCTGAGCCGTTGACGGGAGTATGTCGCTTCGACATACTCCACGTATGTCGAAGATGATCACGGTGCGCACGGCCGAGGATCGCGTGGCGCGGATCGACGCCCTCGTCGCCGCCGGCGCGTACGAGAGCCGGGCGGCGTTCATCGTGGAGGCGATCGACCGCCTCGTGGCGCAACTCGAAAGCGAACGAATCGACCGCGAGATCGTGGAGGCGTACACACGGATCCCGTCGACGCCGGAGGAGGACGCCTGGGCGGAGTGGTCGGCGCGCGAGTCCGTCCGCGAGGAGCCGTGGTGAGGCGCGGGGAGGTGTGGTGGGTCGAGCCCCCGGATGCAGGCAGGCGCCCGCACCTCGTGCTCACCCGCGACGCCGCGATCGGCCCGTTGACGCGTGTCCTCGGCGTCCCGGCGACACGGACGATCCGTGGTATTGCATCCGAGGTCGAGCTCGGGCCGGAGGACGGTATGCCCGATCGCTGCGTCCTCTCGCTCGACAACCTGCGTGTGCTGCCGAAGTCCTATTTCGTCGACCGGATCTGCACGCTCGGGCCGGAGCGCATGGAGAGCGTCTGCAGAGCGCTCGCCGTCGCCACCGGCTGCCGGTAGTCGGCGGCGCTCCGGCGACCACGGCGCTCGTTGCCTCCCATCGATCGACCGCTCCACCGGCGGTCGGTGGCAGGATGGAGCCATGACAACAGTCCGGGATGCACGACGCGCGCTTGCTCGCGGCCAGACGGACGAGGCGCTCGTCGACCTGTGGAACGCGCTCGAGCCGCTGCGGCTCGACGACGACCGAGGCGGGCTGAAGGCGGTTGGGCAGATGGCTGCGCAGATCGCGGCGCAGGGCGACAGCTCGCAGGTGCGCGAGGCAGAGCGTCTACTCGTGCAGGTTCGCGCGTTGCTCCAACACGATGCCGCGGCCGAGGCGGTGACCGTGGGCGACGCCGGCCGAGAGGTCGCCGTGCTCGCGGAGGCAGCCCCCTACGACGGTGCGTACGAGAGCACGGAAGACGGCGACTACGAAGGCGAGTCCGAGGCCGAGTACGACGAGCCGCCCGAGGATGACGACGTGCGGCCGAGGCTCGGCAAGCTCGTCTGGGCGCTGATCGTGGCCGCGTTTGTGATCTTCAACATCGTGAGCGGCCTGCTCCGCGAGTAGGCGCGCGCGACTGGCGCTCGCCAACGCGACCGGCCGCGGGCGATGCCACTACGGGTCAGGGACGGACGCGACTCCTCACGGCGCGAGTGCCGGGCACGGAGCGAGGGCGAAGCGAGCGCAGATCTGCGCTCGAAGCGCGAGCGCGATCGGGGCAGAGTAGAGGGCGCGATACCCTCGGGCGTTTGGATGTACCCATCCACCCGAGAGGGCCGGCTCGGACCCTCTCAGGCGCACGTAGCTGAAAGGCTCGGGGGACGCGTCCTCTCCTTGTGTGGCGAGCGAGTCCCGATTGGTGTTGAAGAAGCGGTCGGCCGCGGTTGCGCAGATCCCGTGGCCGACGGCGCTGGCAACGGGTAGGACCGTCCAGCCGTTTCGCCGCGCCGCGTCGGTGATCTCGGCGTTGAGCGCGGGCCTCACCGTCTGACGCAGGAACACCGACTCGGCGAGCGTGACCTTTCGCGTTGCGCCGTCGTCGCCGGGCTGACGATTGCACGTCGCACCTGTCTCGTCGGTGAGCAGGTCGGGGACGGTCGCGATGTACACGCGACCACCCGCAGCGAGGCTCCCGGCGTTCGGCGTGGTCGCGAGATTCGGGTATACGCCGTCCAGTCGCGTCCAGACGCCGAGCGGGTTCGCGATCGAGTTCGAGCTCCGCTTCGTGCACCGCGCTCCCAGCACGGTCAACGCGGTACCGACGCGAGCGAGTGGCCGTCTCGCCTCGGCGCCGGCCTCCTGCGCGCCGGTGCACCGTCTAAAGGTTCGTGGCGGAACGCCGCGGAGCGCATCCCCTAGGAGCGCGTACGAGGCTCGCAGCGACGGAGTGCAGATTTGCGCGACTACCTGTTGCGGTGTCAAGAACGCACATCGCCGAGCGATGCCCTCTCGCGCGGTCGACAGCGCGTACGAGGTGCTGGTCGGGGCGGACGCGCCACCGAGGACGACCTGTGCCAATCGGTTCCGGTGACACCCGGCGCCGTCGGTCGCCACGCCTCCAGCATCGGCGATGTACTCGATGACCGCGCAGAGGAAGATCAGGTGCGCGAATCCGAAGTCGTTGCCGCCGACGTTGAGCAGGACCGCGTCCGCTCGCTTGTTGGTCTGCGTCAGGTGCTCCCTGATGGCTTGGACCTGCGGTGCGAGCGGTGCGTCACCGGGGCCGTTCTCGCCCGCGAAGCCGATGTACCGTGTGAGCAGCCCGCCACCAGTGGTCGAGGTACCCGGCAGCCCCGACAGAGGATCCTTCGTGAAGCGGATGCCGGCGCCAGAGCAGGCGACCGAGCGGAACGTCACCGTCACCTCGCTCGCGGCGAACGTCCGGCGCACACGGTCGATTGCCTGCCCGAAACCCGACAGCGGCGAACGATGGCAGCGCCGGGCCTGGTCGAGGTCGTCTCCCCTCCGTGTCCAGGTCTCGCGGGTGCCGACCCAGCGGCGCGTGGCGCTGTCGTACGAGAAGCTGCCCGGGAGCTCGGGCGCCCCCTCCCCGGAAGCGTACGAGTCGCCCATCGCCACGACGACGAACTCTCTCGGGGCCGTCTGGCCGCCCGCTACCGATGCCGCGAAGACAGCGATGACCATCACGGCCGTCGATACGAGGACGTGCGGAGCGTTGGGAGCGGGATCTCCCGTGCTGTCCGGTACACGAGCTCAGGGCCTGCCTCCTCGGCACGGGTCTCGGCTCGGTGCAGCCGCTCGGATCATGCCGCTGATTGTTCCTTCGCGGTCAGCAAACGTCATCGTCCAGTTGCGCCACTTCTGGGCACGGCAGAAGATAGGTTGGTGGCGCCGCAGCCCCTCGCCGTCGTCCTCGGCTCACCGGCACACCTCGCAGACGAGCTCTCTGCTGCAGCCGCGGCCGGACTGCGCATCGTCGCCGGCTGGGCGGGAGGCGTGGGTGACGTGTGCACAGGCCGCATCGGCGGCCCCGAGGACGCGGCCGCAGCGCTTCTCGCGGTCGTCGCCGGCGCCGGCCTGGTCGCAGACGTCGACGCCTCCGATGAGCTCGTCGACCGGCTCTGCGACGACCTGCGGCGGTTCGGCCGTGTCGACGTGTTGACCGCCACCAGTCCGCGACGTCCCGCCCTCACGTCCCTCCAGCGTGAGCTTCTCGCCACCCTGGCGGCCGGGCGGACGCTCGGGACAGCGGCTCGGGAGCTCGGGCTTCCCCGCCGGACCGCCGACAGGAGGCTCGCTGAGGCGCGAGCCGCGCTCGGAGTCAAGACGACGGCTGAGGCACTCATCGCCTTCGAGGCGACGCGCACCTGAGTTCACGATCACGCAGGAGCTCGCCGCTGCTCGTGTTGCGTCGAGCGCGCTCTGGATCGAGAATCCAGAGATGCTGATCGGGCGTCAGCGAGAGCTCGCGCAGTGCGCGCGGGTGTTCGGAGAAGGGCGCGCGCTCGCAGTCGTCGGCGAGGCCGGAGTCGGGAAGACGGCACTCGTGAGAGCCGCCGCCGCAGCAGGAGGACATCGCCTCGTCGAGGCCGGAGCGTTCTCGACGCTGTCGTGGATGCCGTTTCTTCCGCTGCGCGGCGCGCTCGGTCACGATCCCGGCGGTGCCGACCCGGCGTTCGTCGCCCGAGAGCTGGAGCATCGGCTCGTGAACGCAGTGCTGCTGCTGGACGATCTTCATTGGGCCGACGAGCAGACCCGAGCGGTCGTCCCGCTCCTCGCCGGGCGTGTCACGCTCGCCGCGACCCTACGCCGCGACGACCCGTCGGCGGCAGGGCTCCTCGTCGACCTCGAACGTTGGGGCGTGCAGCGGCTCGAAGTCGAGCCGCTGGGCGACGCCGATGCCGCAGAGCTGTTGCGCAGCCTGCGACGCGACCTGTCACGCGCGGCGGCAACGGCCATCGTGCACCGGGCCGGTGGGAATCCGCTGCTTCTCGAGGAGTTGTCCCATGGCGACAGCTCGGCCGAGAGCCTGGAGAGGTCGCTGTTTGCGCGGATTCATGCTCACGGTGCCGGCGTGCGCGAGGATCTGGAACTGCTCGCGCTCGCGGGTCGCCCTCTCGCTCAGACCGAGTTGCCGTCGGGCGTTCTGGCGGCGACCGGGCTCGTTCGGGCAGAAGATGGCCGCACCGCGTTCCGTCACCCGCTGCTCCGTGAGATCGTCGTCGCGCGCATCCCCGATGACCGCAGACGGGCACTCCACGAACGTCTCGCGCGCATCGTTGTCGACCCGGGTGAGGCTGCTAGGCATCATGCCGCGGCGGGGGAGCGGGAGCTCGCCTATGGACGTGCGATCGAGGCGGTTCTCGCGTCGCAGCGCCCGGGGGAGCGTGCCGACCATCTCGAGATCGCCGCGTCATGTGTCGACGGCACGGAAGCCGACATGTTGCGGGTTCAGGCTGCTGCGTCCCTCGTCGAGGCGGGCCGATTTGCGGCCGCAGATCGGCTCCTCGACGACGTGCAGTCCAACGAGGAGTCGCTGCGGGCGGAGATGTGCCTGCTCCGCGCCCGTGGCGCGGTCGAGAACAACGACCTCGATCGGGCACGAGCTCTGCTGGGCGAGGGAGTCGTGCTGGCGCCTGACGCTTCCCGCGGTGTCGGGCTCTCACTAGCGATCGAGCGGCTCGAGCTCGATCTGGTCGAAGGCACTGCAGCTGCGACCCTCACCGCGGCTGCGGATCTTCTCGCTCGTGCGCAGCCGAATAGGGCGGATGCCGCGAGGCTGCACGCCCTACGTGGAAAAGCCCGACGGCTCGGCGGCGACGCCGCATGGCACGACGACATCGATCGTGCGCTTCGTCTCTCGCGTGACGCGAGCGCCGTGGGCATCGAGTGCCAGATCGCCGAGACCTCGATCAGCCCGCTTTTCCACGAAGGCGGCCTCCGCGATGCTGTCCACCTGTCCAGGGCGATGACCGCCCGCGTCGCTGACTTGCGACTCGCGGGTTGGGAGCGTCGGTTCCGGACGAGAACGGCGTGGCTGCTGATGCACGGCGGGCGCTACCGGCGCGCTCACGACGAAGCCGAGTCGCTGCTCACCGAGGCACTGGAGTGGGATCGATACCTCGTGACGTACGTCGCAGCGCAGGTGTCGATCGATCTCGGGCTCTTCGGACGCGCCGAGACGCTCGTCGAAGGTCTGTTCGAGCAGGCGGAGGCGGGCCACGATCGATTGCGCCAGGCTCTCTGGACACGCGCGGACTTCCTCGCGGCGTCGGGGCACCCTCGAGAAGCCGTCGCCGTCGCGGATGACCTGCTCGAGCGCTTCCCTCATGTGACCTCGACGTTCGCCCACGTCACTCGTGCCTGGGCCCTCGTCGACCTCGAGCGCGAGTTCCGCCCACCGGCAGTACCTCCCGAGCGGCATCCGGTCAGGCTTCTCGCCGGTGCCGTCCCCGAGCTCACCGCGATCGCCCTGCTCTCGTGCGGGCGCCCAGCCGATGCGGCCCCGCTCTTCGTGCAGGCCGCCGGCCAGTGGCACAACCAACACGAGCGCGGCAGGCTACGCTGCGTCTGGGCCGAGGGCGAGGCTCTGCGGCGGGCAGGTGATCCTGCTGCGTTGTCCTCACTCGAGCGGGCCGAGCGACTCGCCGCTGCGTACGGCAACGCCTCCGTGCTCGCGCGTGTACACCGCTCGCTCCGACTTGCGGGAGCGCGCCGGTCGGCTCCCCGCGGTCAAGCCGGCGGCGGCTTGACCGTACGCGAGCGCGAGATGCTCGGGCTCGCCGGGGGAGGCCTCACGAACACGGAGATCGCGGCTCGTCTGGGTGTGACGCGGCCGACAGTCGCGCGAACGATCCAGAACGCCCGTCGCAAGCTCGGCGCGGAGACGCGTGGGCAGGCGGCGGCTCGCGCCCGTGCAGCGGAGGTTGGCGACGAGCCTGACTCAGCCCGCAGAGGCCCGCGGCCGTAGGTCAGCTGCGGCGCGCACCCCCAACCCGGCGTCGGAATGCGCGAGGAGGAGATGATTCTCGACTGCGTCGAGGAGTTCCTCGCCCGCTCCGGACAGCACCGCTCCGCAGGCGCACGCGAGCGACCGCGTCTCTCCCCTCGGATCCGACGCTGCTCCGCTCGCCTCGCCCATCACGCCGCCGGCGGGTTCGTGGTCACGCAACCCGGATCTGCTCGATCGTGAAGACGAAGCCCTTGTCAAGGGAGAAGATCGGATTGTCGCCGGTCGCCCCCCATTGGAGCACGACGTCGTACGTACCCGGCGCCAAGGGACCGCGCACGGCCTCGTAGACCAGCGCGCCCTTCGAGTCGCTCCTGGAGTCGCTGCGAAGTTCGAGAGGGCCTGGCGTCGCCACGCGCGAGCCGATCACGATCCGCACATGGCAATAGGCCCTGCCGTCCAGACTCCCAAGGCAGGTGTGCATCGCCGAGAGGCGACCGACGATCAGGTGACGCTCCCCGGGCGGGACGGTGACGGTCGCCGTACGGAGGGTGGAGATGGGGTTGTTTGTCAGGGCAGTCGTGGCGCTGGTCAGAACGGTGCTACGGACCGGAACACCGGTCAGGACCGCGCCGGATCTCAAGAGCGATGCATGGACTGTCGCGGTTACGGCCGCTGTCGCGGCCACGACCGCGACGAGGGCGGCCACACGACGTCCGACGGACTGGCGTCGTCGAGGCGCTTGCTCGACGGACCCGACCTTCGGCGAGGTGCAATCCCTACCCACCTGTCACGCACCTCCCGCGCTCGTTTGACCAGTACGCCGAGAAGAGCTGGCCGGAGATCAGTCGCGGCCTGGCGGCCCGGAAGTCGCAGATATCGGAGGCTTCCCCCTCGATGAGGATGCGGTCCAGCGGCAGGGAGAGATTGATCCAGCCGGCGCCGATCAGAGGATTGGTCATCGCCTCGACGAGCTCGTGCGAGGCAGCAAGCGTGACGAGGTCGGTCGCCGGTACGTCGGTCGTCGCGTTGAGCAAGGCGCATCTCGTGGGCACGATCGCGAACGCGAACAGCGTGGGCGACGGTGCGAAGGCGTGGTACGCGCCGTAGTCCTCGCACGCCGTGTGGTCGACGGCGAACGGACCGAACGAGCGGCCGAGCACCTGGTAGCGCGGAATGCGCAGTCCGTCGCGGATCGTCGTATTTCGCGGCAGGTATACGACGTACAGGGTGTTGCTGACCGGGATCCGGACGGTCGGCTTGGGCACGCCTGTGAACGGGCTCGTCACCATGCAGCGGGTCCAGGCGATCACCTGAGCCGTCGTGACGATGTTTGGCGCGCGTGTCGGGCCGCAGGCGCTGCTTCCCTGAAAGGAACCGATGAAGCCCGGCCGCCCGATCCGGTACTGGGTCAGCGATCCCGCGTAGCTCGTCGAGCCGACACGGACTGTGAAGGTGTTCAGGGTCAGCCGAGTGAACGCAGGATGACGGATATCCCACGCGTTGTCCCAGAAGAGGTTGACGATGCGTGGCTGCGCCACGACGGCGCCGAGGTTCCGGTCGAGGAGGTTCGGCTCCACGCCGCTCTGGGCCGGTCCGGAGGCCACCAGCGCAACGGTGGCGGCGGCGATCGCGGCGAGGGCCGCAGTCGGGATCAGTCGTCTCTTGCGCATGCACTGCCTCCTGACAGGGGTCATTGCTGGTGTGTCTCGCAGCGGGGACATGCCTACGAAACCCCGATGCGCTCGACGACAAGCGTGTAGCCGTCGCTGAACTGGAGGTTGGCCTCGCTGGCGTACCACTGCGCGCGGACGCGGTACTTCCCCGCCGGCAGGGCAGAGCTCGCCGCCTCGTAGAACCCGTTCAACGGCAGGGGCCCTGGCGGCAGGATCGTCGAGGACGTCAGGTTCGCAGTCGGCCCGACGCGAACCCGAACTCGACAATCGGAGACCGCGAGGGGGAAGGCCTGCTTACAGTAGCTCGCCCCAGACACTCGCACGAGCAGGAACGAGGAATCGCCCTGCTGGATGTCGACGTCCAGCTCCGAGAACGTTGTCCAGCTCCCGGCCGTCCGCGCCAGCTTCCCGTCGTACGTGCGCACGGTCAGTCCGGTGACGGACTTCCCACTCCGTATCTCGTCGTGTGTCTGTGTGGACGCGAGGGCGGTGGCTCCGGCGGCGCCGATCGCCAGTCCGATCACGATCGCGGTCAGCCGACGTGATCGTCGACGGCGCCTCGGGCTCGGATCTCGGTGCATGTCACGCCTCCTTGTCATGAGACACGGATCTGCTCGATCTCGAAGATCGTGCCGTGGGGCATGGAGAAATTCCCGCCGCCGGTGTAGATCGACCACTGCACGACGACCGGGTACGTACCGGCCGGGAGTGGGCCTCTCGCGGCGACGGCGTGCAGAGTGCTGCGACCTGTGAACTCGAGGAAGCCCGGCGTGGCAGCGCCAGTGCCGACCTTCACGCGGATCGCGCACCGTGGTGGAAGAGTGGCGTTTGCGAGCGGGTTCGGGTCGGTGCAGTTCGCCGAGCCGGTGACTCTCACGACCACGAGGTGGCTCTGACCGGGAGGAATGGTGATCGTCGTCGATTTCAGCGTCGTGAACCGTGTCGACGACGTCGTCTTCCCCGTGGGTTCGGTGATCACCGTCGTCGTCGCAGGTGTGCCGTCAATCGTTGCTTGACCCCGGAGCACTCCCGCCCCGACACCTGCAGCACCGACGGCGGCCACAACGAGCGCCAGTGCGATTAGGCCTGTCCCGCGATGCGTCATCGTGTACCTCCCGTGGTCATGTCGTGTTCCCTCCGGCCATGTGTGCAGCACGACGAGGATGTCGGTCATGAGATGGCGCGTCATCGTTCATCTGCGCCACCGATCTCGGGTGCGGAGAACCTGACCGCCACCGGGGCGTACTCTTGCGGGATGTGCCGGAACATCAGAACGCTCCACAACTTCGAGCCGTCGGCGACCGACGAGGAGATCGACGCCGCTGCGCTGCAGTACGTCCGCAAGGTGAGCGGGACGGCCAAGCCGTCGAAGGCGAACGAGGCCGCGTTCTCCCGAGCGGTCGAGGAAGTCGCGCACGCGACGCGGCACCTCCTCGCCGAGCTGGTGACGACGGCGCCACCGCGCGACCGCGAGGTCGAGGCGGCGAAGGCGCGCGAACGCGCGGCCAGGCGCTTCGGCCGCGCGGCGTAGCGCGAGGCGGCAGCGCCGCTCAACGAAGCTGCGTTCGCGGGGAGCCACGAGCGATCTGGTGATCGTCGACGACCTCGACTGACCGCTGACGGCGCTAACGGAGTCGGCGGCGGCTACCGATACGCCTCCCATGAGGGAGCGGCCCCTCCACCTGCTCGCGGCTGCAGCCTTCGCGGCGACGGCCCCGATCGCGCTGCTCGTCTTCCTCGGCGAGGAGAAGGTGTACCTCTCCGGCTGGATCCACCTGGTCGGTGTCGGCGTCGGTGCGGCGATCGCGACGGCGGCTGCCGTGGGTCTCACCATCGCGGGCGCCCGCCAACGCGACGGACGCGCTGTGCTCGTCGGCGTCGCGTTCTCGGTAATGGCGGCGATGTTGCTGCTGCACGGGTTCACGACGCCATTCGTCTTCTTCGACATGAACGGCGTCGTCGCCCTCACGGGTGGCTTGACCCTCCCGGTCGGCGGTGCCATCTTCGCCCTGTCGGCGCTACCCGCGGTTGGACGCCCGACGGCAGTTCGTCCGCTGCTCTGGCTGCTCGGTGTCTCCCTGGTGGCGATCTTCGGACTCGGTGCGCTGGCCGTCGCCGCACCATCGATCGTGCCGTCGGTCCCTGCCCCGCAGAGCCCGGAGGCTCTTGTCGCTGCTCGCCGCCGGACTCGGCTTCTTCGCGCTTCTCCTCCTTCGTGCGTTGCGGACGTTCCGCCTGACGCACCGCCTCGCCGACCTGACGGTCGCGATCGGCATCGTCTGGCTTGGAGCAGCGCTCGTCCCGTCGCTGGTGATGGATTTCTGGAACCTTGGCTGGTGGCTCGGTCACGGGTTCGAGCTCGTCGGCATCGCCCTCGTCGGCGGTGTTGTCGCGGCGGATCTGTACCGCGGCTCCGGGGTGTCCTCGCGGCCACTCGTCGGCGATCTCCGTGCCGTCGAGCTGGTGCGACGCGAGGAGGCGTTCCTCGGTTCCCACGTCAGAGCGCTACTCGTCGCGCTCGCGCTCAAGGATTCCTCCACCGAGGAGCACACACGACGCGTTGCACTCCGGGCCGTCGAGGTCGGTGAGGAGCTCGGTCTGCCGGTGGGCCGCCTGCGGAGCCTCGCGCTCGGGGGGTTGCTGCACGACATGGGCAAGCTCGCCGTCTCGGAGGCCGTCCTGCGCAAGCCGGGCCCGCTCTCGGACGACGAATACGCGCTCGTCCAGCAGCACCCGGTCGACGGGGTGAAGATCCTTGCCGATTCCGGCGGCTTCCCGGCCGCTGCGCTGCGACTCGTGCGCCAGCACCACGAGCGACTCGACGGATCGGGCTACCCCGACGGCCTACAGGGAGAGCAGCTCGACGTCGATTCCCGCATTCTCGCTGTGTGTGATGTGTACGACGCTCTCGTGTCGCCGCGCGTCTACCGCGAGGCGTGGAGTCACGAACGAGCGCTGGCCCAGCTCCGTGCGGAGGCGAGCACCCGATTCGACGCGCGATGTATCGAAGCGCTCGCCCGCGTCGTCGACCGCGAGCTCGCCCCGGGGCTCTCGACCGCGGCATAGGCCCGCGGCGACGGTCACGGCGAGATCGGGCTTGTGCACACTGGCGTCCTGTGCGCCGGCCGTGGCGGAGTCAGGCGCCCCTTGGACGTAACAGACGTCGTTACAGCCCCTATGCGGAGGTCAGCGAGTCGACCTTGGCCTGGAGGTAGGCGATGTACGGCTCCGGGTCGATCCCGCCGCCGACGAGCCGGGTCAGGGTCTCCTGGGGCGTGAACTTCCGTCCGAGCGCGTAGAGGTGGTCGCGCAGCCACGCGTGAATCTCACCGAAGTCGCCGCGTGCGATGTGCTCGTCGGCAGCTGGGATGTCCTGGAGCAGCCGATCCCAGATCTGCGCCGAGATCACGTTCCCCAGCTGGTAGGTGGGGAAGTAGCCGAACGAGCCACCCGACCAGTGCACATCCTGGAGGCAGCCGAGTCGGTCGTTTGGCACAGGGACGCCGACGAGCTCCTCGAACCGCGTGTTCCACGCCTCCGGAAGATCTGCGGTCGACAGGGCGCCGGACAGGAGCTGCTCCTCGAGCTCGAAGCGAAGGATGATGTGGAGCCCGTACGTGACCTCGTCGGCGTCGACGCGGACCAGCGAGCGGCGCACGCGGTTGACGGCGCGCTGGAACCGGTCGAGCGGAACATCGCCGAGGGCGTCCGGAAACGTCGCCTGCATGCGCGGGTAGAACCACTGCCAGAACGGCCGCGAGCGTCCGATCACGTTCTCCCACAGTCGGCTCTGCGACTCGTGAAGCGCGGACGAGCAACCCGATGCGAGAGGCGTCCGCTCGAGCGTCGGGCTGACGCCGCGTTCGTAGAGCCCGTGCCCCGTCTCGTGCATGGTCGAGAACAACGAGCTTCCGTGCAGGTCGTCCTCTGCGTATCGCGTCGTGAGCCGCACGTCGCTCGTGGCGAAGCTCGTGCAGAAGGGGTGTATCGTCGTATCGAGCCGGAATGCCCCGTCGGCTCCGAAGGCGTGCATGACTTCGAGCGACAGCGCGTGCTGGCCGGCCTGCGGGTAGTGGGCGCCCTCGAAGGGCTCGGCATCGTCTCGCGGCGCCACGCGGGTGAGCTCCTGTAGCACGGGGCGGAGCCGATCGAAGACGGCACGGACCTCTTTCGTCTGCATCCCCGGCTCGTAGTCGTCGAGGTGGACGTCGTACGGGTCGTCGGTCGGTTCGAAGCACGCCCCGTACCGGCGTCGGAGCTCGAGAGTTCGGTCGAGCCACGGGCGGAACGCTGCATAGTCGTCGGCTTCGCGTGCGAGCGTCCAGGCCTCCATCGCCTCCGATGCGAGTTGCGTCATCGCGGCGGTCAGCTCGGTGGGAACACGGACGGCCTTCTCCCAATCGCGCCGCGTGACCCGGATCAGGCAGGCGTCGTCGGAGTCGTACGGCTGGGAGTCGGCGAACGGCTCGAGCTCGTCGAGCAGCCGTCCGATCTCGGGGTCGATGAAACGGTCGTGCGCGATCGTCCGCAACGTGGCGAGCTGACGGGCTCGCACCGGGGCGCCGGTCCGCGGCATCATCACGAGCTGATCCCAGCCGAGCACGGCTTGCGCTCGTTGGAGATCCTCGACGACGGCAAGTCGCCGGCGCAGCTCGGCGAGAGTGGGATTCTCGGTCATCCCGGAACCCTACGCGACGGGTTCGGCCGGAAGCTGCGCCTTGCCGACCCGCACCGGATGGTCGGCCATCGCCAGCAGCGCGTCGTCGCCGGCGGAGTCGCCGTACGCCCAGAGGGCGGGCGCATCGATTCCTCGACCGTGCAGCCACTCGCGCAGGCGGCGCTCCTTCTCCGGGCCTCGGCAGTTGGGCCCGCGAAGCTCACCCGTGAGCCGTCCCTCGGAGCCGACCGCGAGCTGCGTGCAGAGCACGGCGTCGACGTCGAGCAGCACGCCGAGCGGCTCGACGTACGGCGCGAGCGAGGCGGAGACGAGCACGACCAGGTGGCCGAGCTCCTGGTGTCGCCGGAGCCGAGCGGCAGTGTCGGGCCGCAACCGGCTCTCGGCGATGATCCGCGCGAATGCGGCGCCGTCGTTGCGAACCCTCTCCACGTCGAGCCCGGCGAGGGACGAGCAGACGAGCGCCTTGAGCAAGTCGTGGTCACGGCGGACAAGCCCGCGCGCGAGCGTCCGCGGCCGGCGCAGGATGGCAGCCGCAAGCCGCCAACCCGCGACGCGAGCAAGGAACGGCGCGACGTTGTCCCGGCGCGTGAGCGTGCCGTCGAGGTCGAAGGCGGCCACGACCGGGCGTGTGGCGGTTTCAGGAGCAGGCACGCGCCGCATGAGGCTATACACTCGCTTCAGTGTCCGAAGGCCCAGAGATCTTCGACGACCTCTACCTCGGCCTCCAGGCCGGAGGCGCCATCCGCAAGCAACGGCGCGGCGAGGAGCTGACCGAGGAGGAGGCGGCTGCGATCAGTCGTTGGCAGCGGCTCTCCGTGTGGCGGAAGGCATTCGCGATCGGAGCCTTCGCAGTGGGCACGTTCGGCCTGGGATTCACGCTCGGCGGCCTCGTCTTCGGCCGCTGGCGCAAGGCCTGAGCCGCCTTCGCGAACGACTGCTTGTGCAGACTCGCGTCAAGGGCATAAGGTGCCTGTATCGAGTCGCACGAACAAGGAGGTTCGTATGGCGAGCGCACTCGAAGTGACGAAGGCTGCTCAAGAGGCCTTCAACTCGCACGACGCGGCGCGCATCAGCGCGACGTACGCCGACGACGCGGTGATGGAGGCGCCGGGCGACGTCCGCCTGGAAGGCCCCGAGGCGATCACCGGATATGCGATGGGGTGGCTGAACGCCTTCTCCGACGCGACGGTGACCATCAACAGCGCGTTCGCGGACGGCGATCGGGTCGTTCACGAGTTCACCTTCGAGGGGACGCACGACGCTCCCCTCGTCGGCCCGGACGGCGAGATCCCCGCGACCCATCGCAGGCTCGTCGGCCGCGGTGTCGAGGTGTACCGGATCGCCGGCGACAAGATCGTCGAGGACCACCTGTACTACGACCAGGTGCAGGTACTCACGCAGCTCGGGCTGATGCCCGAGCCGGCGCAGGCGTCGGCGTAGCGGCATTCGCAGTATCGGGCTCCCGCGCGGGAGCCCGATACTGCGCCACACACGTTCGGCGCGCATGACACGCGAGCGAACACTTGTTCGACGCCGTGGGCGCGGGTAGACTCGCCGGAATGCAGGCCGAAGAGCTCGTCGTCCACGGCGCCCGCGAGCACAACCTGAAGGACGTCACGGTCGCGTTGCCGCGCAACAGGCTCGTCTGCGTGACGGGCCTGTCCGGCTCCGGCAAGTCGTCGCTCGCGTTCGACACGATCTATGCGGAAGGGCAGCGGCGCTACGTCGAGTCGCTCTCCGCGTACGCGCGCCAGTTCCTGCAGATGATGGAGAAGCCCGACGTCGACTCGATCGACGGGCTCTCGCCCGCGATCTCGATCGACCAGAAGACGACCTCGCGTAACCCACGCTCGACCGTCGGCACGGTGACGGAGGTCTACGACTACCTGCGTCTGCTGTACGCGCGGGCCGGGCGTCCGCATTGCCCTGTCTGCGGGCACCCGATCGCGGGGCAGAGCCTCGACCAGATCGTCGAGCAGGCGCTCGCGTTGCCGGACGGCACGCGGTTCACGGTGAACGCGCCCGTCGTGCGCGACCGCAAGGGCGAGTTCAAGGACGTGCTCGAGGAGCTGCGGCGCGACGGGTTCACCCGCGTCAAGGTCGACGGCGACCAGTTGCTGCTCGAGGACGAGATCACGCTCGACAAGAAGTTCAAGCACACGATCGAGGTCGTCGTCGACCGGCTCGTGATGAAGCCCGACCTGCGCCAGCGGCTGACGCAGTCGATCGAGACAGCGGCGGCGCTCGCCGACGGTCTCGTCGCACTCGACCTCGTCGACAACGGGGAGCAGCTGCTCTTCTCCGAGAACTTCGCCTGCCCGGATCACGGCGTCTCGCTGCCCGAGCTCGAGCCGCGAATCTTCTCGTTCAACTCGCCACACGGCGCCTGTCCGCGCTGCACCGGGCTCGGCTCACAGCTCGAGGTCGACCCGGACCTGCTCGTACCCGACTCGGCACTGTCGATCGGTGACGGGGCGCTCGTGCCGTGGTCGCTCGGCGGCCAGGGGTTCTACGAGTCGGTGATCCAGGCGATCGCCGACCGATACGAGATCCCGCTCGATGTGCCGTGGCACGCGCTCGAGACAGCGCAGCAGGACCGCTTCCTCTATGGCACCGACGGCGACCGGCTGCTCGTCTCCTATCGCAACCGCATGGGGCGCAAGCGCCAGTACACGATGGCCTTCGAGGGGCTGGTGTCGAGCCTGCAACGGCGTTACCGCGAGACCGACTCGTCGCAGCAGCGCGAGCGAATCGAGGAGTACATGTCGATGCGCGCCTGCCCGGAGTGCGACGGCGCGCGCCTCAAGCCAGAGGTGCTCGCAGTCACCGTGGGCGGGCTCTCGATCCACTCGTTCACGCGGATGTCGGTCACGCAGGCGCTCCGCTTCCTCGACGACCTCGAGCTGACGCCCACCGAGCAGTTGATCGGGCACCGTATCGTCAAGGAGATTCGGGAGCGGCTCACGTTCCTCTTCGACGTCGGGGTTGGCTACCTGCAGCTCGACCGCGCCGCGAAGACGTTGTCCGGTGGTGAGGCGCAGCGGTTGCGACTCGCGACGCAGATCGGCTCGCAGCTCGTCGGCGTGCTCTACATCCTCGACGAGCCGTCGATCGGCCTCCATCAGCGCGACAACGACCGGTTGATCGGCACGCTCGAGCGGCTCCGCGACCTCGGCAACACGGTGCTCGTGGTCGAGCACGACGAGCAGATGATGCGCTCGTCCGACTGGATCGTCGACATGGGCCCGGGCGCGGGTGAGCACGGCGGTCACGTGGTCGCCGTAGGCTCGGCCTCCGACATCGAGGCGAGCGACGAGTCGGTCACCGGTGCCTTCCTGTCCGGGGCTCGCCGGATCGCGGTGCCGCCGCGTCGTGGCGCCGACCGCGGCGTGTTCACCGTGCGCGGGGCGACGCAGCACAATCTCAGGGGAATCGACGTCAGCTTCCCCGTGGCGAACTTCGTCTGCGTGACCGGGGTCTCCGGCTCCGGCAAGTCGACGCTCGTCAACGAGATCGTCTACAAGGCGCTCGCGAACCAGCTGAACCGGATGCGGGTGAAGCCGGGCGAGCACGAGGGCGTCGAGGGCATCGACGTGTTCGACAAGGTGATCGAGATCGACCAGACGCCGATCGGGCGCACCCCGCGGTCGAACCCGGCCACGTACACCGACCTGTTCACGCACGTCAGGGAGCTGTACTCGCTGACGCCGGAGTCGAAGGTGCGGGGCTACAAACCGGGGCGCTTCTCGTTCAACGTGCGCGGCGGGCGTTGCGAGGCGTGCAAGGGGGACGGCCAGATCAAGATCGAGATGCACTTCCTGCCCGACGTCTACGTGCCGTGCGAGACCTGTCACGGGCGGCGCTATGCGAAGGAGACGCTCGAGGTGCGCTTCAAGGGCAAGTCGATCGCCGACGTTCTCGAGATGTCGGTCGAGGAAGCGCTCGAGTTCTTCGCCAAGATCCCCAAGATCCGCCGGCGCCTGCAGACGCTGCACGACGTCGGGCTGGACTACATCCGGCTGGGGCAGCCCGCGACGACGCTCTCGGGGGGCGAGGCGCAGCGGGTGAAGCTCGCCGCCGAGCTGTCGAAGGTAGCGACGGGCAAGACGCTCTACATCCTCGACGAGCCCACGACAGGGCTCCACTTCGCCGACATCGAGAAGCTCCTCGAGGTGCTGCAGCGACTCGTCGACTCCGGGAACACCGTGCTCGTGATCGAGCACAACCTCGACGTGATCAAGCAGGCCGACTGGATCGTCGATCTCGGGCCCGAGGGCGGGGAGGAGGGCGGCGAGCTGATCGCCGCCGGCACGCCGGAGCAGGTGGCCGAGGTCGACGAGAGCTACACCGGGCGCTTCCTGCGCGGCGTGCTCGCCGCCCCTGCCGCTGCTGCTGCCTGACGCAGCGAGGCCGGGCGTCCGCGCAGGAGCTGCAGATCGCGCTCCAGGTTGCCGAGGGGAAGCAGAACAAGGAGGTGGCGGCGACGCTCTTTCTCTCACCGAAGACGGTGGAGTTCCATCTGAGCCGCATCTACCGAAAGCTCGACATCACCTCGCGGTCCGAGCTCGTCCGCCGCTTCGCGACCGAGGTCGTCGTCGGCACCGCCGGGTGACGTCGTTGTCTCTCCCACCCCGTCGAGCGGTGCGTCGGCGATCCCGCCCACGGCGCCGGGTCGACCGCGGCGCCCGAGCCGGCGATGTGCTTCGGTCTCGGCGCAGAAGTGGAAGGCGTCGCTCAGCACCGCGAGCCCGTCGACTCTTCGGCGTCCTCACGTCGGTGCGTCTCGAGCTGGCTGTTGGGTAGCAGATCCATCTCTCCCTCTTTCACGCCGGGACTTCCGCGCACACGGAGATGGTGGGCGCTCACGGGTGACGGCCGCGCCGGGAATTCCCCCGGCACAGGCGTTTCTGCCTCCGGCGGATCAGCGCGCGTCCAGCGAGCCGGACAGACCAGGCGATGACCGCGGTCAGGCGCTCGCCGACGACGCGACGGTCGGCATCGCGGCGTCGACGCGCTCCACCCAGACGACAGCGCCCATGTGCTCCCAGAGCGCCCGCGCCTCGGCCAGCAGTGGCAGGGCCTCGTCCTCGCGGCCGGCGCGCACGAGCGCGCGGCCGTAGCTCGTGAGCACGCCTGCGAGCGTCCACGCCTCGCCGAGGTTTCGAGCCGCTGCGAGCGACGTCGCGAAGCGCTCGGCGGCCTCGTCGTGCCAGCCTGCGTGGGAGGCAACGACGCCGCGCGCCCGCGCCACCTCGGCTTCGAGCAGGCGCGTTCGGCTCGCCGAAGCGGTGGCGTCGACGAGGTCGACGACCGGGACGATGGACCGCACGTCCCCCGTCTCCTCCAGGGCGGACACCAGCATGCCAATGAGGATGGCGGCGTTCTCGGCGTAGCCGAGCTCGAGCAGCAGCCTCGTGCGCCGCTCCGCGGCGAGGACGAGGTCGTCGAGCCGGCCGTCCGCGTATCCGAGCAGCGCCGTCCTGAAGTTGATCACCGCCTGCAGCTGTTGATCCGACGTCGACTCGGCGCCGGGGGCGACGAGACCGAGCAGCCTCTTCGCCTCCTCGCGCTCTCCGCGGTCGACCAGCGCCCAGGCGACGATGCACGTGCAGACGGCGTGGCTCGGCTGGAAGGTCGGCTACGTCGCGGCAGCCACTCCTCGGCGAGCGCGAGCGCCTCGTCCCACTCACCGGCGGCGAGCAGGTCGAGCGACCGCGCCCCACCGAACGACGTGAGGAACGCCAGGTTTCCGCGCCGGCGTGCGAGTTCGATCCCGTCCGCGGTGTTGCGCCGCATCTCGTCCTTGCGATCCATGACGTTGAGGATCACGTTCAGGTTGTTGTACGCACGCAGCGCCTCGTGGACGAGGTCGTTCTCGAGCGCCACGTCGAGCGCCTCGCGCATCAGCCCTCGGGCCTCGTGCGGGCGGTTGCGAAGGATGAGCGCCTTCGTGTTCAGCGCCTCCGAGAGCACGGCGGGCACGCCCTGGGCCTCGGCGATCTCGAGCGCGAACTCGACCCGCTCCAGAGCGAGCCGCTCGTCGCCACGGAAGTGGTGGATGCGCGCACACTCCGCAGCGAGCCTTGCCAGGTCCTCGTCGGGCTCGTCCGCCGAGAGCACGGCGAAAGCTGGCTCGACCAGCTCCGCCGCCTCGTCCGTCCGGCCGAGATTCCAGAGCGCGACGCTGAGGCCCGCCGCGGCGCGGGCGGCGTCGTGCGCGCGCCGCTCGCGCTCGTAGAGCGCCCGCGCAGCTTCGAGGCGCTCGACGCCGACGTCGTACTCGCTCCCTGACACCGCGAGCGTGCCCGCCCGTTCGAGGAGCGTGGCCTGCTCGACCGGATCGGCGGTGAGCTCGACGGCCTGGTCGAAGGCGCGGCGGGCGTCCTCAGGGGACGCGAGCGACGCAGAGCGCTCACCGGCCCGGCACAGCCACTCCCGCGCCCTCCTCCGCACGTCGTCTGCGCCGGTCGCCTCGGGATCGGCCGCGAACGCATCGCGGTAGTGAGCGGCGATCACCTCGGCGATCTCGTCAGGGTCGATGCCGGCCTGCTCGGCGAGATACGAGGCAGCTGCGAGATGCAGCGTCCGACGGTCGCGCCGCGCGAGCGTGTCGTAGGCGACGCGCTGCACCAGCGCCTGCAGGAACCCGTACTGGCCGCGCTCGGGCGAGCGCGGATCGGTGTCGACGGTAAGTACCTCCTTGCGGACGAGCCCGTCGAGCGTCCGCTGCACCTCGGGTTCGTCCGCGTCGCCGAGCGCTGCGAGCCCACGCACGGAGAACGTCTTGCCGAGCACGGCGGCATGCTCGAGCAGGTGGCGCTCGACGGCGTCCAGCCCGTCGAGCCGCGACGCGATCAGGGCATGCAGCGTCTCGGGTACGGCGAGCGCGTCGAGCGGCCCCGTTACCGCGTACGTGTCACCGACTCGCTCCAGCAAACCGCGGTCGAGCAGCATCCGCACCGTCTCGACGGCGTAGAGCGGGATGCCGTCGGCTCGGTCGCGGATCGCATCGCGCGTGTCCTCGGGTAGCCCCGGCACGAGACCCGCCAGCAGCTCGTCCATGGCCTTGCCGGTGAGCGGGTCGAGCATCAGCGTCGTCGCGCTGCGCACCCGAGAGCCGAAGCCCGGGTGGCGCTCCGTGATCTCCGGCCGCGACAGCGCGAGCACGTAGATCGGCCTGGCGCGAGCCCATTCGAGCAAGTGCTCGACGAACTCCACGAGCCCCGAGTCGGCCCAGTGGAGATCCTCGAAGACGAGCACGACCGCGCCCCGATCGGCGAGCCGCTCGAAGAACAGCCGCCACGCGGAGAAGAGGTCGTCGCGGTCCGCCGTCGTGCGTTCGACGAGACCGAGCAGGTGCTGCAGACGCGGCTCGACCCAGTCGCGCTCGGTGGGATCCGTGACGTGCTCGGCAACGGTCGCGCGGAGCTTGCCGAGCGCGCTCGACTCGTCCTCGTCCTCGAGGATGCCGGCCCTGCCGCGCACCATCTCGGCGAGCGCCCAGTAGGCGACGCCGTCGCCGTAGGAGAGACAGCGTCCCCGGTGCCACCACACGTCGACGGCGAGGCCGTCGATGTGCTTCTCGAACTCCCACGCAAGGCGCGACTTCCCGATGCCCGCGACGCCGATCACCGAAACGAGCGTCGCGCGTGCGTCGTCGGAGGCGGCGTGGAACAGCTCCTTGACGAGGCGCAGTTCTCGCTCGCGCCCGACGAAGGGCGCCTCCAGCCCGGCGACGCGACCCTCGCCGCGACGGCCGCCGACGACACGGAGCGGCCGCCACAACTGCTCCGCCTCGGCCTTGCCCTTCAGGTCGTGGGTGCCGGCGTCCTCGTAGACGAGCGCTGCTTCCGTTGCGCGCTTCGTGGCCTCGCCGACGAGCACCGTCCCCGGCTCGGCGGCCGACTGGATGCGGGCCGCCGTGTTGACGAGATCGCCGGCGACCATGCCCTGGCCCTCGGCGCCGACGGTCACGGCTGCCTCGCCGGTGAGCACGCCTCCCCGGGCCTGCAGCCCGGGCGCGCCGACGGCGGCGGCGAGACCGGCGACGGCGTCGACCAGGTCGAGAGCGGCTCGAACCGCACGCTCTGCGTCGTCCTCCTGCGCGACCGGCGTGCCCCAGACGGCCATCACTGCGTCGCCGATGAACTTCTCCACGGTGCCGCCGTAGCGCTCGATCACTGCGCGCGCTGTGTCGAAGTAGCGCGTCAGCAACTCGCGCGTGTCCTCGGCGTCGCGGCCCTCGGAGAGCGTCGTGAATCCGACGAGGTCGGCGAACAGCACCGATACGAGCCGCCGCTCCGCGGCGGGTGAGGCGGCAGGGGCTGGAACCTCCTCGGAGCTGATCGTCACCAGGGATGTGCCGCACTCGGCGCAGAACTTCGCGCCGACCGCATGCGGAGTGCTGCACGTGGGGCACGCGAGCGCCTGTGGAGTGCCGCACTCCGAGCAGAACTTCGCACCGGCTGCGACCGGGCTGCCGCAGGAGCCGCACGGGACGGTCGACATGCGGGCAACTCTACGGGACTCGAGCCGTCCGAAAAAGACACTACAATAGAGATCAGAAAGGCACTACGATGGAACGCGTGGAAGTCGGCATCCGTGAGCTGCGGCTGAATCTCAGCCGCTACGTCAAGCGCGCCCGGGAGGGGACGGAAGTGATCGTCACCGACCACGGCTCCCCCGTCGCCCGCCTCGCGCCGCTCACGTCGGCCGAGGAGGAGTACGAGCGCCTGATCCGGGCCGGCGTCATCACGCCCGCCCGTCGTCCACGCAGTCGTGCGCTCCCGCCGCCGATCGAGGGTGCAGGTCCGCTCAGCGACCTCGTGCTCGAGGACAGACGCTGATCGCGTACGTCGAGACGTCCGCACTCGTGAAGCTCGTCGTCCCCGAGCGGGGCTCGGGAGCGGCCGCCACGCTGTGGCGGGCCGCGGGTCGTCTGATCAGCTCGCCGCTCGTGTATCCGGAGGCACGCGCCGCGATCGGGCGGGCGCGCCGGGCGGGGCGCCTCCCCGGAACACGCGCGAGGCGTGCACGCAGCCTTCTCGATCGCCTGCTCGAAGAGGTCGACTGGGCGCCGCTCACGCGCGACGTCCTCTGGCGGGCGGGCGGGCTTGCGGACACCGAGGGCCTCCGGGCGTACGATGCGGTCCACCTGGCGGCCTTCGAGCTGTCCGGGCGGCTCGGAGCAGTGTTGATCACCGCTGACCGCGAGCTTGCGGAGGCCGCCCGCCGGCTCGGCTACGCGGTCGCCGTCCCGGACGGGCCGTAGCGGTGGATCGGCCCCGCCTCTGTGTGGGTCTCAGGACTGTGCCGGCGACCCGACGAACGTCGCGAGGGCGGCGTCGACTGAGTCGAGCCGCTCGAGGCTCGGCATAGCTCTCAGGCGCTCGAAGACCTCACGGGCCTCGGCCAGCAACGGCACCGCTTCGTCGGCGCGCCCGCGTTCGGCGAGCCACTCGGCACGTTCGCAGAGCGCGGTCGCGACCCAGTACGGATCACCGAGCGCCCGGAGCCTGTCCTCCGCGTCGTCGAAGGGTGGGAGTGGGTCGCCGCGGAGGATCGCGAGACGTGCGTTCGCGAGCGCGAGGATCGCGTCGCCGAACGGGGTCATCTGCCGTGTCGAGTCCGACGCGAGGGGCACGATCGTGGAGAGCCCGTCGATCGAGCGCCCGAGCCAGGCGGCCTCGCACCCGAGCTCGACAAACGTGTCTGCATAGCCGGCGATCCAGCCCATCCGCTCGTCCCGGAGGGCAGCGACGCATGTGCTCACGGCGTCCTCGTAGCGTGCCTCCGCGGTCGCTGTCAGGGCGCGCGCGTTGACACCCGCTACCTCCGTCTGGACGCGTGTGCTCGCTCCCCAGCCGGTGATCGGGGCAAGAAGCTCCACGGCGCGCTCGTTGTTGCCGCGCCGAAGCGAGATCACGGCGAGCTCGTATGACAATGCGGCATGCACGGGGTCGGTGACGATCGCCCCGTCGTCGGGAAGCTCGACGGCGACGCGCTCGGCCTCGTCCCACTGCCCCGTCGTGAGGTAGCCGCTGCAGAGATTGCTGGCGAGAGCGCGCTCCCAGACGCGATTCCCCCTCATCCGCGCCAGCGCGAGACCCCGCTCGCTCGCACGCAGGGCATCGTGGTCGCGGCCCGCGAGCGAGAGGAGGTAGCCGAGGTTCATGCAGGCGCGGATCGCACCAGCCGAGTCGCCGACCTCCTCTGCGAGCACGAGCGCCTGGCGCATCAGGCCGAGGCTCTCCTGTGGACGTCGCCGGAGTGCCAGGCCCTTGTTGATCAGCGCCTGGACGACCACTTCGTACAGCTCGAGGCGCTCGGCCAATTCGAGCGAGCGCTCGACGTTCGCCAGGGCCTCTTCGTGCTGTCCGGAGAACAGGAAGAACCGTCCGAGCTGGGCGGAGACCGTCGCCACCGCCGCCTCGTCGCCCTCGGCCTCGTACGCCTCGAGCGCGCTCCGCAGCCGCTCGATCGCGTCCGCGAGACGCTCGGTGTTGAAGAGGATGTCGCCGAGCGCGTTCTCCGCAGCTGCGGCGTCTGTAGGCGCCCCTGCCGCGTGGAGGATCGTGATCGCCTCCTCGAGCAGCGGCTCCGCCTCGTCGAACCGTGCGCCCATCACCGCCAACTCGCCGGCACGGGCGAGCGATCTGCCGCGTTCGACGTCGTCGTCGGTGAGCTCGGCCGCCCGTTCGTAGGCGCGCTGCGCTTCGAGCGGCGCGGCGAGCGAGGCGGCCCGATCGGCAGCCCGGGTGAACCAGCGCCGCGCCTCGGCACGAACGTCGTCGTGGTCGTCGGCACCCGGGTCGGCCTGGTGTGCATCGAGGTAGTGCGTGGCGATCACCTCGGCGATCTCGTCCGGATCGAGCCCCGCGTCGGACGAGAGGAAGCGCGCGACCGCGAGGTGACGGCGACGGCGGTCGCGGCGGGCGATCGTCTCGTAGGTGACGCGTTGCACGAGAGCCTGCAGGAAGCCGAGCTGGCCGCGTTCCGCAGAGAAGGGGTCGGTCTCCACCGCCAGCAGCTCTTTGCGGATGAGGCTCGCAACGAGCTCGTCGACCTCGTCCTCGGCGAGCCCGGAGAGCTCGGCGAGACCGTGCTTGGTGAACGTCTTCCCGAGCACCGACGCGTCCTGCAGCAACCGGCGCTCCGTCTCGCTCACGGCATCCAGCCGGGACGCGATCAGCGCGTGCAGCGTCTCTGGCACCTCGAGCGACGTGAGGTCGCCCGCGACTACGACCTCGCCCTCGACCTGCTCCAGCAGCCCCCTGTCGCGCAGCATGCGCACGGTCTCGACGGCGTAGAGGGGGACCCCGTCGGCGGCGGCGCGGAGGCGTCCGCGGACGTCGTCGGGGAGGCCGGGGACGAGACCGAGGAGGAGCTCGTCCATCGCGGCGTCGTCGAGTGGGTCGAGCGGCAGCGTCGTCGCGCTGCGCGTCCCGCCCGGGAAGCCTGGATGTCGATCGGTCACCTCGGGGCGCGCGAGGCTGAGGACGAAGATCGGGTGGTGGCGGCCCCAGTCGAGCAGGTATTCGACGAAGGCGACGAGCCCTTCGTCGGCCCAGTGGAGATCCTCGAACACGAGCACGAGAGGCCCTTGCTCGGCGAGGCGCTCGAAGAAGCGCCGCCAGGCGGAGAAGAGGTCCTCCCGGTCCGGTGCGCTGCGCTCGGTGAGCCCGAGCAGGTGGAGCAGCCGTGGCTCGATCCAGGCCCGCTCCTCTGCGTCGGGGATGTGCGTCTCGACGAGCGCCCGCACCTTCGGCGCCGCGCTGACCTCCGCCTCGTCCTCGACGATGCCGGCGCGGGCACGCACCATCTCCGCGAGCGCCCAGTAGGCGACGCCGTCGCCGTACGAGAGGCAGCGACCGCGGTGCCACCAGATGTCCGCGGCGAGTCCGTCGACGTACTTCTCGAACTCCCACGACAGCCTCGACTTGCCGATCCCGGCCACGCCGACGACCGACACGAGGCGCGCACGGGACTCGTCGGCGGAAGCGTGGAAGAGCTCCTTGACGAGGCGAAGCTCGGCGGTACGTCCCACGAACGGCGCCTCGAGCCCGGTGGCTCGACCTCCTCCACGGCGCTGCGCGAGGACACCCGACGGTCTCCAGAGTCGGAGCGGCTCCGCCTTTCCCTTGAGTGTCTGCTCTCCCGCGTCGGCGTATGCGATCGCCGCCGCGGAGGCGCGTCGCGTCGACTCACCGACGAGCACGGTTCCCGGCTCTGCCGCCGACTGGATGCGGGACGCGGAATTGACGAGGTCGCCCGTGACCATCCCCTGATCGGTCGCGCCGAGCGTCACAGCCGCCTCACCGGTGAGCACGCCCGCGCGGGCTTGCAGGCGGGGGTCGATCCCGGGGATCGCCTCGACGAGGTCGAGCGCCGCCCGCACCGCCCGCTCGGCGTCGTCCTCGGTCGCGACCGGCACGCCCCAGACGGCCATCACGGCGTCGCCGATGAACTTCTCCACCGTGCCGCCGTAGCGGCCGATCACCGTGCGCGCGGTCTCGAAGTACGCAGTCTGCAGCTCCCGCACGTCCTCGAAGTCCTGGCCCTCCGAGAGCGACGTGAAGCCGACGAGGTCGGCGAACAGCACGCTGACGAGCCGACGCTCTGAGGTGGGTGTGGTATCGGTCTCGGGTGCCGACGACCGCTGGCGTCGCGGCTGTGAGCGCGCTGCCGCACTCGCCGCAGAACTTCTCGCCGGGCTCGTTGGCGGCGCCGCACGACGGGCACGCGCTCGCGAGCGCGGTGCCGCACTCGGCGCAGAACTTCCGCCCCTCGCGGTTCTCGGTGCCGCAGCTCGGGCAGGTCACGCGTGTGCCTCCTCGGTGTGCTCGATCGCAACTAGATCGAGGCGCTCGAGCCACGGGGTCGTCCCCAGGCGCTCGAAGGTCTCCCGCGCCTCGGCGAGCAACGGCCCGGCTTCGTCGGCGCGTCCTTGCGAGACGAGCCATTCGGCGTGCTCGAGCAGCGTCACGGCCAGCCAGAACACGACACCGATCTCGCGGAAGCCGCCGGCAGCCGTTCGGAAGCCGGCTTCGGCGGATTCGTCGGTGCCGGCGAGACGTGCTCGAAAGCGCGCTGCGTGTGCTGCGAGGTACGGCGGTCGCAGGCCCGCGGGCGTGGCATCGATCATGGTCACGAGCTCCTCGGCGCGCTCTCGCTCTCCGAGGGAGAGCGCTGCCTCGATCGCTTCCACGACGCCCTGCTTGGTCGACTGGCTGCCGATCCCGAACGACGCCGTCGACAACTCCGCCGCCTCCACGCCGACGGCGATCGCCTCTGCCAGGCCCCCCTGGGCTCTGAGCACCGCAGCATGCGCACTTCCGTATCCGGCACGGTCCTGCACGTCGCTTGCCTCGGCGAGCTGGCCGAACAGCGAGAGCACCCGCCCCGCCTCGGTCACGTCTCCGCGGTGGACGTGGATCTCGAGCACCGAGGCGAGGAGGCTCATCGTCGTCGCGCTGCTCAGCTTGTCCTCCGGTATCTCCGACGCCGTCCCCAGCGCTTCCTCCCAGCGACCGAGCATGTAGAGCGGGTACGTCGTCTCCGCAAGCACTCCCCACTCTGCGGGGCGAGAGCCACGTCGGCGGGCTATTGCGAGGGCGGCGCGGAGGTCCTCGAGCGCGTCCTCGTAGCGGTCACGCTGAAACGACCAGTCGGAGAGGTTGAAGTAGGTTTGGTACGCACCCTCCCAGTTCTCGTTGTCGAGCGCGATCGCCAGCGCCTCCCTCATGTACGCGTGGGCCTCCTGCGGGCGTCCCTTTGCACCGGCGATCATGCCTCTGACGATGAACACACGGGCGGTCGCTTCCGACAGCCCGAGCGACTCGGCCACGTCGAGCGCGCGCGCCGAGAGCTCGGCGGCCCGTTCATGGTTGTCCGTGAAGCACAAGGCGAGGGCGAGCGACGAAGCGAGATCGGCGAACTCCTGATCACCGCCTGCCGTCGAGACGACCTCGAGCGCGCGCTCGTAGCGAGCGACCGCGTCCCTGTGTCGGCGTTGATCCCACTCGACCCGGCCCAGATGGCGAGACGCGCGGGCCCATCCTCGGGTGTCGCCGAGCGCCTCGAAGCCGGCCGCCGCCTCGCTGAGCAGCCGCTCGCCCGCCTCGTAGTCGGCTGCGTACCAGGCGTGCCTCCCTGCTCGCTCGAGGAGCTCGGCGCGCTCGCGGCCCTCCGCGAGCTCGGCAGCGTGGGTGGCGTAGCGTTGCGCCTCGCCGGCCGCGCCGAGCGCGTCAGCACGAGCGCCCGCTCGGATTAGGCAGCCTCGGGCTCGCTCCTTCACGTCGTCGGCGTCGTCGGCATCGGGGACGGCGGCGTGGGCGTCGAGGTAGTGGGCGGCGAGCACCTCGGCGATCTCGGCCTCGTCCGCGAACGCCCCCTCGAGGTACACAGCGGCGGCGAGATGCCGTGTGCGACGCTCGTGGCGGGAGAGGGTCTCGTAGGCGACGTGGCGGACGAGGTCCTGCAGAAAGCCGTACTGGCCGTGCTCGGGCGAGCGCGGGTCGGACTGGAGCGAGAGCACCTCCTTGCGCACGAGCGACGGCGAGCAGCGGCTCGAGCTCGTCGGCGCGCGACGCCCGAGACGGCGCTGAGCGCCGTCGGGCGTGAAGGTCTTGCCGAGCACCGCCCCGTCCTGCAGCAAGCGGCGCTCCTCGGGCGGGAGGCCGTCGAGACGGGCAGCGATCAGGGCGTGCAGTGTCTCTGGGCACGTCGAGCGCCTCGATCTCTCCTGTGGGCCGGTAGGCGAGACCGTCCTGGACGAGCAGTCCGCGGTCGAGCAGCATCCGCACCGTCTCCACCGCGTACAGCGGCACGCCCTCGGCGCGCGAGAGGATCTGGTCGCGCAGCTCCTCGGGCAGGCCGGGTACGAGACCCGCGAGCAGCTCCTCCATCGCCTCGGTCGCCAGCGGCTCCACGTACAGCGAGGCGAAGTTGCGGTGGCCGGCGCCCCAGGTCGGCCGGCGCTCGTGCAGTTCCGGTCGGCCCAGGGTGAGCACGAAGAGCGGGCTCGAGCGCGCCCACTCCAGCAGGTACTCGACGAAGTCGAGCAGCGACGCGTCCGCCCACTGCACGTCCTCGAACACGAGCACCGTCGGGTACACGTCCGCGAGACGCTCGAAGAACAGCCGCCAGGCCGCGAACAGCTCCTGCTTGTCGCCCGGCGCCTGCTCGGCGAGACCCAGCAGCTGGGCCAGCCGCGGCTCCACGAAGTCCCGCTCGTCCGCATCGAGCAGATGCTCGTCGAGCGTCGCCTGCAGCTTCGACAACGCCGACGCAGATGGCTCCTCCTCGGCGATGCGGCAGCGCATGCGCACCATGTCCGCCAGCGCCCAGTAGGTGACACCGTCGCCGTAGGAGAGGCAGCGGCCACGGTGCCAGTAGGCGTCGAGCGCCACGCCGTCGATGTACTTCTCGAACTCCCACGCCAGCCGCGACTTGCCGATGCCGGCGATGCCGGTGACCGACACGAGGTGCGCCCGTCGTTCCTCCGCGCACGAGTGGAAGAGATCCTTGATCTTGCGTAGCTCGCGCTCGCGACCGACGAACGGCGCCTCGAGCGCGCTTCCCCTGAGGGCGCCCAGACGCCCGGAAACGACGCGGAGCGCTCGCCACAGACCGACCGGCTCCGCCTTCCCCTTCAGCTCGTGCTCGCCGGCGGGCGCATAGGCGATGGTTGCTTCACTCGCCCGGCGAGTCGCCTCCCCGACGAGCACGGTCCCGGGCTCCGCCGCGGACTGGATGCGGGAGGCGGTGTTGACGAGGTCTCCGGCGACCATCCCCTCGCCCCGCGCGCCCAGCGTCACCGCCGCCTCGCCGGTGAGCACGCCGGCGCGGGCACGCAGCTCGCTCGCGCCGACCTCGTCGCCGAGCCCCGACACCGCGGCCACCAGGTCGAGCGCCGCCCGCACCGCACGCTCGGCGTCGTCCTCGGTCGCCACCGGCGTGCCCCACACGGCCATCACCGCGTCACCGATGAACTTCTCCACCGTGCCGCCGTACAGCTCGATCAGACGCCGGCAGGTGTCGAAATAGCGCGTGAGCAGCTCGCGCGCATCCTCCGCATCACGGCTCTCGGCCAGGGACGTGTAGCCGACGAGGTCGGCGAACAGCACGCTGACGAGCCGACGCTCTGCCGCCGGCGACGCGGCGGACGGTCCCGCGTCGGCTCTGACCGGCGCAGACGCGGTCGTGAGGGCGGTACCGCACTCCCCGCAGAACTTCACGCCGGGCGCATTCGGCGATCCGCACGCCGAGCAGGCGAGCGAGAGGCTCGCCCCGCACTCGCCGCAGAACTTGCGTCCCGCCTCGTTCGCCGTCCCGCACGCCTCGCAGTTCACGGGATGAACTCTCGCAGACCCGCAGCCGGGACGGAATCCCTCCCGCGCGGCTAGGCTCGGGCGCATGAGCACGCCGCCGCCGCGGGTCAAGCCGGGCGTCTCCGCCGATGCGGAGGCGGCCGGGCGGCGGGACGCCGTCCGGGAGGCTGAGCGCCGCTGGTGGCGGCGCACGCCCCGTGTGCTGTGGCGGCCGCGCGAGGTGTTCACGGCACTCGCCGAGGACGACGAGGACGACGTCGTCGCGCGCCAGGAGCCGATTCTCGCGATCGTGCTGCTGGCCGGGATCGGCGGCATCCTGCTCACACCGGCGTGGGGGACGCTCTTCGACGACTCGTCGGTCGATTGGCTCGTGCTCGCCGTCGTCACCTTCGTCGGCGGGCTCTTCTACGGCGCCTTCGGGTACCTGCTCCTGGGTATCGCCGTGTGGCTCGGAGCCCGCGGGGCGGGTGCCACGGAGCCGGCGCGGCAGGCGCGTCACGTGCTCGCGTTCAGCGTCGTGCCGCTGGCTCTCTCACCGCTCGTCACGGTGTCGGTGGCGCTCGTTGCCTACGGCAGCGACTTCTTCCGCTCGGGCGGTGCCGACGACGGGGCGGGACGAGCGGTCGTCGTCGGGCTGGGACTCGCCTTCGTCGCGTGGAGCGCGGGGCTGCTCGCGCTCGGGCTACGCACGACATATCGGCTGCCTTGGCGGGGTGTCGTGGGAGCGCTGGCGTTGTCGGCCGTGCTGGTCGCCGCGTTCGCCGTGCTCCCGTCGGCGCTCTGACCTCTGGTCAGCGCGCCTCGCGTGTCGCGACCGCTTCCTCGAACGCGGCACGCTCGTCCTCGTCCATCGCGTACTCGTGCTCGGGGCCCGGGAACGACCCGTCGCGCACCTCCGCCGCGTACGCCTCGAGCGCATCGCGGATGTCGCGCGAGAGGTTCGCGTAGCGTTTGACGAACCGCGGCAGGTGGCCCTCCGAGAGCCCGAGCAGGTCGTGGTAGACGAGCACCTGCCCGTCACAGCCTGCGCCTGCGCCGATCCCGATCGTGGGAATCGCCAGTCGCTCGGTGATCTCGTTGGCGACCGGCCCCGGGACGGCCTCGAGCACGAGCAGCGACGCGCCGGCGTCCTCGAGCCGCAGCGCGTCCTCGACGAGTCGGAGCGCCGCGTCGGAGGACTTCCCCTGCGTGCGGAACCCGCCGAGCGCGGTCGCCGTCTGCGGGGTGAGGCCGATGTGGCCGACGGCGGGGATGCCAGCGTCCACGATCGCCCGCACCCGCGAGAGCATCGCGCCCGCTCCCTCGAGCTTGACCATGTCGGCGCGCGCCTCCTTCACGAAGCGCACCGCGTTCCGCACAGCATCCTCGTCGCTCACCTGGAACGAGCCGAAGGGCATGTCGCCGACGACGATCGGCCGGTAGGCGGCGCGCGCGACGGTGCGCGTGAGGATCAGCATCTCCTCCATCGTCACCGGGACGGTCGTTCCTTCGTGGCCGAGGACGACCATGGCGGCGCTGTCACCGACGAGGATCATGTCCACGCCGGCGTCTTCGGCGAAGCGGGCGCCTGGCATGTCGTAGGCGGTGACCATCACGATCTTCTCGCCGCGGCGCTTCATGGCGGCGAGCTCCGGCAGCGGCAGCTTCGCCGCGGGTGGGCGTGGGCTCATGTGATCTCCTCCAGGGGGACGTTGTCGATGAGACGTGTCGAGCCGACGCGGACTGCACCGGCGAGGACGGGGGGGTCGAACGGGGCGACCTCGACGTAGTCGACGTCGAGACCTGCCTCGGCGAGCGACGCGCGGGCTCTGGCGGGATCGCGTGTCGCCAGCGCGCGTGGCAGCGCGAGCGCGCGGCGCCGGTCGTCTTCGCTGAGCGCGGAGTTGCGCGACGAGAGCGCGAGGCCGTCCGTGTCGCGCACGGTGGGCACCACTCGGAGGTCGATGTCGAGGGCGAGGTCACGGATCAGTCGACGCACGACTTCCACCTGCTGTGCGTCCTTCTGGCCGAAGAACGCGAGGTCGGGCTGCACGATCGCGAACAGCTTGAGGCAGACCGTGGCCACGCCGCGGAAGTGCCCGGGGCGGTGCTCGCCCTCGAGGATCGCGCCGAGCTCTGTGACGTCGAGCCACGTCTGGAATCCCGGTGGGTACATCTCCTCCCGGGTTGGCGCGAAGACGAGATCGACGCCCGCCTCGGCCGCCGCCGCGAGATCGCGCTGCTCGTCGGACGGATACGCCGCGAGGTCCGTGGTGTCGCCGAACTGTGTCGGGTTGACGAACAAGCTCATCACCACCGTGTCCGCCGCCTCGCGGGCGGCGCGGAGCAGTGCGAGATGACCCTCGTGCAGCGCGCCCATCGTCGGCACGAGCGCGATCGAGCCGCCGCGCAGAGAGGCAAGCGCATCGCGGGCCTCCGAGACGGTTCGCGCGACTCCGGTCCGGTGGTCGTCGCGGCCACTCGACGCCGAACCGCGCGGGCGCGCACGTCCCGCCTGGAACGCGGTCAACGAGGCCAGCGCGACGTATGCGTCGGCGAGCTCGGGGCGCTCGTCGCGGATCACCGCCAGGTGGCGATCGACCGTTGCCCAGTCGCCGCGGTCGATCGGGCCGGTCAGCTCGAAGTCGTTGTCGATCGTCCTGCGCATCAGTGGGTCGAGCCCCTCGGGGGGCGCGCCTGCGGCCTGCAGCAAGGCACCGCCCGCGCGGCGCAACGTGACCACGTAGTTCGAGGCGACGGCCGCCCCCGCGTGGTAGAGGGCGCGACGCCCGTCCTCCAGCTGAAACGGCTTCAGACCGAGTGTGTCGGCCAGCCACGTTCCCATGGCGCGTGCGTCGTCACTCTCGGCCGTGACCGCAGCGTAGGCGCCGTCGAGCTGCTCCGGCCCTCTGCGCACGGTGAACGTCTGCAGGGGATGGACGCCGAACCGCCGCCTGTGTGGCTCCAGCGCAGCGAGGGGCGTCGCTCCCGAGACGTGGGCCACCCAGGGGCCAGGGTCGACGGCGCGTGCCGCCTCCGAGATCGCCCGGTCCGGCACGCACAGGAGCACGAGCTCGGGCGCGTCTTCTTCCAGGCGTACGCCGCGCTCGACCAGGCGTGCGCTCATCGCTCTGCCGACGCGCCCGCGCGCGCCGACGACTCGTACGCTCTCGATCATCTGTCGTCTGCTCCAGTTCCGTCCGGATACCGGGCTCCGCACAGGATACTCGTCGAGGCGCGGGCTGCGTCACCGTCGCATCGTCAGGCGTTGCTCGAGCTGCATGCGAACGGCTGGCCAGGTGTCGTCGGTGATCGCGTACCACGCGCTGTCGCGGCTCTCGCCGCCCCGGACGAGCATGTGCTTGCGGTGAACACCCTCGAACGCGGCTCCGAGCGCCTCGAGTGCCCTGCGCGAGCGCTCGTTGAGCGCATCGGTCTTGAACTCCACACGTCGACAGCCCCAGGTAGCGAAGGCGTGGTCGAGCATGAGCAGCTTGGCCTCGACGTTCGTGCCGGTGCGCCAGGCTCGCGGGTGCAACCACGTCCAGCCGATCTCCACGCTGCGGTGCTCGGGCCGCACCGCCAGGAAGCGCGTCGAGCCGACCACCTCCTCGTGGCTGATCGTGACAAGCGGGATCTCGGTGCCCGCCCGGGCGGCGGCGAGTGCCGTTTCCACGAGCCCGTCCAGCTCCTCTCGAGTTGCGGGTTGTGCGATCGAGAGCCACGTCCAGGTTTGCGGATCGCGCGATGCGTCCCACAGCCCCGCCGCGTGCTCGCGTCGGAGCGGCTCGAGCCGGACGATCCTGCCCTCGAGCGTCGGTGCCTGCCACGCAGTCACGGCGGCGAGCATTACACTGATGGGCATGCCGATGTACGAGTACGCATGCATGGAGTGCGAGCAGCACTTCGACGAGCTCGTCCGCAGCGAGACACAGGTCGTCACGTGCCCGCAGTGCGGCGCAGCGAAGGTGCTCAAGCAGCTCTCGACGTTCGCCGTGGTCGGCACGACGTCGAAGCCGAGCTTCGCAGGCCCCTCGGGCGGCGGTGGCGGATGCTGCGGCGGCTCCTGCGGTTGCGGCTAGCACGCCGCGCGCCACCGGTCGGGTCCGGTATCTCGTAGGCATGTCTGTGCTGCGTCTCGTCGGTGCCGGGCTCGGCGGGTACCTCTTCGGCACCCTGCCCTCGGCGGCGCTCGCCGCCCGTAGGGCGAGCGACGGCCGCATCGACCTGCGCGAGTACGGGAGCGGCAACCCTGGCGCGATGAACGCGTTGCACACGCTCGGACGGGGCTACGGGCTCGCCGTTGCCGGCGCCGACGTGGCCAAGGGCATGGCCGCCTGCGCGCTGGGTCGTCGCCTCGCCGGGAGCACCGGTGCCCACGTCGCCGGCGTCGCAGCCGTGACCGGGCACTGCTACCCGGTGTGGAGCGGCTTCCGCGGCGGCGGGAAGGGCGTGGCCACGAGCGCCGGACAGTGCCTGGCCACGTTCCCGGTGTACGCGCCCATCGACTGGGCGATCGGCGTCGCAGGCGCCGCCTACATGCCTCCCGGGCGTCGCTCGCTGACCGCGACCGCCACCGCTGCCGTGTCGTGGGTCGTGGGAGGCGTGCTGTGGTGGCGTAGGCGCCTGCCGAACGGTTGGGGGCCCGAGCCGAGCGCAGCCCTGCCGCTCGCGAACCTTGCCTCGACGGCTGTGGTCCTGTCGCGCTTCGCCGCCGCGTCGCGCGCAGGGCGTGCAGACGACCTCGGCGATCGATGGTGAGCTGCCACGTCGGCGTCGTCACCGATTCGAGCGCGCAACTTCCCTCATCGCTCGCCAGCCAGCGGGCCGTCGACGTCGTTCCGGTCACCGTCGTCGTCGCTGGCGAGGCGCACCCGGAGCAGGACCTCGGGGCCGACGACTTCTACCGACGTCTTGCCGACGGTCAGCCAGTTTCGACGTCCACACCGAGCCCCGCGGCCTTCACGGCCGTCTACGACCGCCTCGCACGGGCAGGCGCGGGGGAGGTGATCTCGCTCCATCTCGACGGTCGCCTCTCGGGCACCGTTGGCGCCGCGCGTCTCGGTGCAGAGGGAGCGTCGATCCCCGTCCACGTCGTCGATACGCGCCAGGTCAGCTTCGGCGTTGCGCTCTGCGCGCTCAGAGCACGGGCGGCGCTCGACGACGGAGCGGAGGCCCGAGTAGCGACTGCGGCTGCCCTTCGCCTGGGCGCCGCCCTGCGAAATGCCTCGTTCGTCGCCACGCCGCCGACGGGCGGGCGCGTCGGCGTCCACGATGCCCTGATCGAGGTCGTCGACGGGCGGGCGGCGTCGCTCGGCCCGGTGCGAGATGCCGCGAGCGCTGTCGAGCGGCTGGCGGCCCTCGTACTCGGGACAAACAGGCCCGTCTCGGCCGCCGTGGGGCATGCCGCGGGGCACGTCGAGCCTGCCGCCGACCGCCTGGCAGAGCTCCTCGGCCGCGCGGCCACGGTGCGGGAAGTGCTCCGCTACCGCGTCGGGCCGTCGGTCGGCGCGCACAGCGGAGGAGACACGTTCGGCTGCTTCTGGTGGGCGGAAGACGACGCGGAACCTATCCGGGGATCGGCCTAGTGGTCGCTCCGGGAAGTTCGCCCACGCTTCGCGCGGCTGCAAACGCTTCGCATGCCGTCGTCCTCGGTCGCCCCGATACCAGCAGGTATCGGGGCTCCCTGCGTCCTAGGCCTGCTCGGTTTTCGCCGGCGAATCACGACCGGACTTCCCGGAGCGACCACTAGACTGGACGCGCATGGACGACGGTCGCGCGGCAGCCCTCGACGCCTATCGCGTCGACACAGAGGAATGCACAAGGTGCCCGCTCGCCGGCGGCCGGACACACGTCGTCTTCGGCTCGGGCAACCCCGACGCCGACCTGATGCTGGTCGGGGAGGCTCCGGGCTTTCACGAGGACCAGCAGGGCGTCCCCTTCGTCGGGCAGGCGGGGCAGCTCCTCGACCGGCTGCTCGCCGACATCGGCCTCGCGCGCGACGACGTGTACGTCGCCAACACGCTCAAGTGCCGCCCGTCCGGCAATCGCGATCCGCAGCCGGAGGAGATCGCCGCCTGCGAGCCGCACCTCTTTCGACAGATCGAGCTCGTGCAGCCGCGTGTGGTGGCGACGCTCGGGAACTTCGCCACGAAGCTGCTCTCGGGGCGCCCGCTCGGGATCACGCGGGTACATGGCCAGGCGGAACGCGTCACACTCGGGACGACGCCGGTCGTGCTGTACCCCCTCTACCATCCGGCTGCCGCCCTGTACACGCCGTCCATGCTCGGCGTGCTCGAGGCCGATTTCGCGCGGATCCCCTCGCTGCTCGATCGGGACCGCCAGCCGACGGACGACAACGCCGGCCGTGGTCCCGTGCCAGCCCCGGCTCACCCTGCGCCCGAACTGGTGGCCGTGGGTGCGCAGGAGCAACTCGGGCTCTTCTGAAGATGGTCGAGCGCCCGTCCTCGTCCGCGGCCGAGACCGAGGCGATAGCCGCTGAGATCGCAGAGCGCCTCGACATCGGCGACGTCGTCGTCGTCTCCGGTGAGTTGGGTAGCGGGAAGACGACGTTCGTTCGTGGCGCGGCCCGCGCTCTCGGCGTCGAGCAGCCGGTGACGAGCCCGACGTTCACGATCGGCCATCGCTACGTCGGGCGCGTCGACGTCTCACATCTCGATCTCTACCGCTTCGAAGGCGTGTCGGCCGCCGAGTGGGGCGATCTGGAGCCCTACTTCGACGACGCGGTCGTGTTCGTCGAGTGGCCAGAGGCGGGCGAGACGGCCCTGCCCGCGCCCCGTCTCCGTGTGCGCCTCGAGCATGCAGGCGGCGACTGCAGGCGGGTTTCCCTCGAGCCGAGCGACACATCGCTCCTCGCCCGCTGATGCGTGGACGGTGGGGCAGGAGATGATTCTCGCCTTCGACACGGCCACGGACGTCGCCACGAGCGCGCTCGTCGTCGACGGGGAGGCGCTCGGCGAGCGTGTGTCGAGCGCGCGCACGTTGCTGGAGGACGTCGACGCGCTCCTGCGTGAGGCGTCGGCACATCCCGCCGACCTCCGCGGCATCGTCGTCGGCACCGGCCCCGGGAGCTTCACGAGCACCCGCATCGGCATCGCCGTCGCACGCGGGCTCGCGCTCGCGCTCGACGTGGGCGCCGCCGGTGTATCCACACTCGACGCGCTCGCGGCCGGCGCGCCCGGCGCTCTGCCCGTCATCGACGCGCGCCGCAAGGAGGTGTTCGTCCCGGGGCCCTCCGTGATCGCCCCGGATGACCTCGAGCTCGCCCCGGGGACCGTATGCGTCGGTGACGGCGCCCGCCGCTACCGCCTGCTGCTGGAGGCGAAGGGGGCCGTCGTGCCGGACGACGAGAGCGAGCTCCATCTGCCACGGGCGAGCATCCATGCAGGGCTTGCGGGAGATCTCGGCCCTGCGGAGCTCGTTCTGCCCATCTACGTCCGCGTTCCGGACGTCGACCGCACGCACGTGACCGTCCGCACCCGAAAGCTCGACCTCGCCGACCTCGACGAGATCGAGAGGATCGAGCGGGCCTCGTACCCGGCGCCCTGGTCGCGGGCGATGTTCACGAGCGAGCTCGCGAAGCCGAGCTCGATCTCGCTGGCGGCGCTCGATGAGCACGATCGCATCATCGGGTACCTCGTCCTCTCGCGCTTTGTCGACGCCTGGCACGTGATGAACGTCGCCGTCGACCCTGCGTGGCGACGACGTGGAGTCGCGTCGCTGCTGCTCGACCGCCTCTTCGAACTGACGGCCACCGAGGGCCGGCGCGGGTACACGCTCGAGGTGCGTGTCTCCAACCACGCTGCGATCCGGCTCTACGAGCGGTTCGGCTTCCGCTCGAAGGGCATCCGCCGCAGCTACTACACCGACAACCGTGAAGACGCGCTGATCATGTGGCGCGATGCCGACGTGGGCGAGCCAGACGCTCCGGAGAGCTCCACGTGACCGGAGACACGGCGCTCGTGCTCGCGATCGAGACGTCGTGCGACGAGACGGCCGCGGCGCTCGTCACGGCCGAGGGGGTCGTTCGCGCCTCGGTCGTCTCGTCGCAGGCAGATCTCCACGCGCGCTACGGCGGTGTCGTGCCGGAGGTGGCCTCGCGGCATCATCTCGAGCTCGTCGCCCCCGTCGTGCGCGAAGCGCTCGCTACGGCGGAGGCGACCCTCGACGACGTCGATCGGGTCGCGGTCACACAGGGCCCGGGGCTCGTCGGGGCTCTCCTCGTGGGTCTCTCCGCTGCCAAGGCGATCGCGTGGGCGCGAGGGCTTCCGCTCGTTCCCGTCGACCACCTGCACGGGCACGTGGCGTCGCTCTATCTCGCACCGGATCCCGTCGACCCGCCGTTCACCTGTCTCCTGGCCAGCGGTGGCCACACGCAGCTTCTCGCCGTCCACGACCACGGTCGGTTCGAGCGCGTCGGCACGACGCTCGACGACGCCGCCGGCGAGGCCTTCGACAAGGGTGCCAGGCTCCTTGGGCTCGGCTACCCGGGAGGCGCCGCGCTCGACCGCCTGGCCCGTGCCGGGGACCCCGACGCGTTCACCTTCCCGGTGGCCCGGGTGCCCGGCCTCGATTTCTCGTTCTCCGGGCTGAAGACCGCGCTGCTCTACGCGGTGAAGGCGTTCGACGACGTCGAGCTCGACCGGCGTCGCGCAGACCTCGCCGCCTCGTACCAGCGGGCGATCGTACGCGCGCTCGTCGCGCGGGTGCGCTCGGCCGTCGAGGAGACGGGGCTCGACCGGCTCGCCGTGGTCGGCGGTGTCGCGGCCAACTCCGAGCTGCGTGCGTCGTTGCCGGAGGCATCGTTCGCCCCGCTCGAGCTCTGCACCGACAACGCGGCGATGATCGCGTCGGCGGCACGGTTTCGTCCTGCAGTTCCCTCACCCGGCTACCTTGGGCTCGATGCGTACTCGTCGGCGGTCTGAGGCAGCCTTCGCGGCGACGCTCGTGGCGGCCGTCCTGCTTGCGGGAGGCGCTGCCGCCGACAGCCATCAGCGGGCCGCGGGCGCGGCCGGCTGGCAGGGCCTCCTCGGCTCGCGTCCCGCTCCGCAACTCGGTGACCGCTGGCTCGTCGTGCTCGACGCACCCTCGCTCGCGGACCGGGTGCGTCGCGCAGGAGGGACGGCGACGGAGGCGCAGATGAAGACGTGGACGAGGGCGGCTCGCGACGCGCAGAAGGCCGCGCTCGCGCAACTCGCGTTCCGTGGCGCACCGATCCAGCCGGAGCACTCGTACACACGCCTGTTCAACGGCTTCGCGGCGCCACTCGACGCGAGGGCCCTCGCGGTGCTCGATCGCTACAAGGCGGTCCTGGGTGTCTATCCGGTGCGGGCCGCCTATCCGGCGACCGTGACGCGATCGGTACTCGCAACGGACGCGTTCGCACCCGGCAGCGGCCGCCGCCCCGATGTCGGCGTGCCCGGGTTGGATGGGTCGGGCGTGACGATCGCGCTCGTGGACACCGGGGTCGACCTCGACCATCCGTACATCCGCCGTCGTCTTCTACCCGGGATCGACATCCTCGACCCCGGCGGTCTGGCTGTCGCGAGCCAGAACCCGACCCAGCCGGGCAGACCGGAGCGTCACGGCACCGAGCTCGCTGGGCTGATCGTCGGAGAGGACGGCCCGGCGGAGCTCGCGGGCGTCGCCCCGGGTGCCTTGCTGCGACCGGTCCGGGTCGCGGGCTGGCAACCGGACGCCACCGGGGACGTCGCGGTGTACGCCCGCACCGACCAGGTGCTCGCCGGGCTCGAGGCTGCCGTCGACCCGAACGGCGACGGAGCGACACACGATGCCGCCCGGATCGCCGTCGTCGGCATCGTCCAGCCGTACTCGTCTTTCGCCGAAGGTCCGTTGGCACGGGCCGCCGCCGGCGCCCTCACCCTCGGCATGCTGGTCGTCGCTCCGTCCGGCAACGACGGGCCCGCAGGCCCCAGTTACGGCAGCATCGGCGGGCCGGGAGGGACACGCGACGCGCTCGCGGTTGCCGCCTCGGATTCGAGGACGTCGAGCCCGGTCGTCCACGTGCTGCTACGGAGCGGGCTCGGTGTCCTCCTCTCCGGGAAAGCAGCCTCTCGGCGGAGCAGTGCCGCCGCAGGAGGCCGTCACCGCACCGGTCGTCGCACTCCCCGAGCGTCGAAAGGGTCGTGGTCGGCGGCGCCGGCGGCGTGGAGCGCCAGTTCGACAAGAATGGCTACAGCAAGATCGCCGGGACGGCGGCACTGCTGCCGTCCGGCCCCGCGACGGCCGAGGCGGTTCGCGAGCTCGCGACGGCTGGCGCGCGCGCCGTGATCGTCGACGGCCCGCTGCCGGCAGGGTCGCTCGGTGTGGACGAGGCCTTCGAGGTGCCGATCCTCGGGCTGCCCGTCGGAGTGGCCGACCTGATCCGTGAGCTGCTCGCTGACGGCCGCCCCGTCGAGCTCGCGCTCGGTGCGCCGTCGGTCGAAGGCAACGCGGATCTCTCGTCGACGGCTCCGTTCTCGTCCGAGGGGTTGTCGTTCGGCGGAGCGGCCAAGCCCGAGGTCGCCGCACCCGGGGTCGGTCTGGCGACGTCGGAGCCGGGGCGCGGAGACGAGGGTGCCGCACGCTACGGGACGGTCAGCGGGTCGAGTGCTGCTGCGGCTGTCGCCGCAGGTGCGGCTGCACTCGTGTTGCAGGCGCGCCCCGACCTCGACGCGTCGGGGCTGCGCGGTGCGCTCGTCGCATCCGCTCGTTCGATCGCCGGAGCGCCGAGCATTGCCGCAGGGACGATCGACCCGGCCGCGGCCACGGCGGTCGAGCTCGTCGCCGAACCTCCAACGATCGCCTTTGCGGCGAGCCTCGTGGAGGGCGAGGAGGTCAAGGGCACCGTGACCCTGCGCAACGTCTCCCGCCGTCCGCTTGCGGTGACGGTTGGGACGGACGCTGCGAGAGGGTCAGGCGTGACGCTGACCGCGAAGCCCGCGCAGCGCACGCTTCGGCCCGGGGCCAAGGTCGTGGTACGGCTCTCGGCTGCGATCGGCACGCGGCCAACGGCGCCGAGCGCCGTCGCCGGCATGGTCCGGGTTCGCATCCGAGCCGGTGGAGCGCTACGGGTGCCGTGGGCGATCCCGTTGCCTCTCACGGATCGCCCATTGCTCGACAGCGTTCGACTCTCCGCTGCGACGTTCGCGCCGTCCGACGTCGAGCCGGCCGTGCTGAGCCTCGTGGCAGGTCGCGTCGACGGGCCGGTGGAGCGCCCGCAACTCCTTCCGCTCGAGTCGCTCACGATCAACCTGTACAGGGGCGCTCGCAACCTCGGCCCGCTCGTGCGGCTTCGCGACGTCCTGCCGGGGCGCTACGCCTTCGGCATCACCGGCCGCGGGCCGCGCGGTGCACGTCTGGCCGTCGCGAAGTACGAGCTGGCCCTGGTGGCCGTCCCTGTCGGTGGGGGCGAGCCTCAAGAGACACGCGTGGCGTTCCGCGTCCGATGAGCAGGGGTATAGTCCGCCACGTCGTGCCTCAGAGTCGGTGCCACCGGTGAGCTCGACCGAGGCGCCCGCCACGCATCTCGGCGAGAACCCGTTCGCGATCGCGCAGTCACAGCTGGCGCACGTGGGCGAGACGTTCGGCATCGACCCGAACCTCGTCGGCGTCCTCTCGCACTGCAAGAAGTCGGTGGAGGTGTCGGTACCGGTCGTGATGGACGGGGGCAACGTTCGCGTGTTCGAAGGCTTCCGAGTGGCGCACAACATGACGCGCGGGCCTGCGAAGGGCGGGATCCGCTACCACCCGGCTGTCACGCGCGACGAGGTGAAGGCGCTGGCGATGTGGATGACGTGGAAGTGCGCCCTGATGGGCCTCCCGTTCGGGGGAGCCAAGGGGGGTGTCGTCTGCGACCCGAAGGAGCTGTCGATCGGGGAGCTCGAGCGGCTCACACGTCGCTATACGACCGAGATCATCAACGAGATCGGCCCCGAGAAGGACATCCCGGCACCCGACGTCGGTACCAACGCGCAGGTGATGGCGTGGATCTTCGACACGTACTCGATGAACGTGGGTCACTCGGTGCTCGGCGTCGTCACGGGCAAGCCGCTCTCGGTCGGGGGGTCGGTCGGACGCGACGAGGCCACGGCGCGCGGCGCGCTGTATTCGATCCGCACCGCCCTGCAGAAGCAGGGTGCACGGCTTCCCGACAACCGGGTCGCGATCCAGGGGTTCGGCAACGTCGGCAGAAACCTGGCGCGCCTGCTCTCCGAGGAGGGTGCGCGAATCGTGGCTCTGAGCGACTCGACGGGAGGCGTCACCAACCAGTACGGGATCGACGTGCAGGCTGCGATCGCCCACAAGGCGGAGCACGGAGCGCTCATTGGGCTGCCAGGAACCGAGACGATCACGAACGCGGAGTTGATCGAGCTCGAATGCGATGTGCTCGCACCCTGCGCGCTCGAGCAGGTGATCACCGCGGAGAACGCGCCGCGCGTCCACGCGAGGATGGTGTGCGAGGGAGCAAACGGGCCGACGACACCCGGCGCCGACCAGATCCTCGAGGACCGCGGCGTGCTGGTGCTCCCGGACGTGCTGGCGAACGCCGGTGGAGTCGTCGTCTCGTACTTCGAGTGGGTCCAGGGGCTCCAGGAGTACTTCTGGAAGGAGTACGAGGTGAACGCGAAGCTCAACGACATCACGGTGCGAGCGTTCGAGGAGACGTGGCAGACGAAGGAGCGCTTCGGCACGAGCATGCGTGTCGCGGCGTACGGGCTTGCGGTGCAGCGGGTCGCCGAGGCGACGACGATCCGCGGCCTGTATCCGTAGGCGGTGCAGCCGGCCGGGCAGCGTCTGGTCGTCTACGTTGCGCCGGGCTGCCATCTCTGCGAGGTCGCCCTCGACGTGATCGAGTTGGTGCGGCGTGAGCGTCGCTTCGAGCTCGAGGTCATCGACATCACGGGCAACGAGGAGCTCGAGCGTGCCTACCGGATCGACCTCCCCGTTGGGGAGATCGACGGCGAGCGCGTGTTCCGCTACGAGGTCACGCCGGCCGACCTCCGCGAGCGACTCGGTCGCTGAGCGACGACGGTTCTCCCCGCATCGCGGTGGCGGCGGCGGCACAATGTGACGCGATGTCACAAGCTCGTCGGCTCCGAGGGGCGGCCGACGATCCAACGGAAGGGGCGACTTTGGCGGATCGACTGACGGTTGGTGTCGCTGCACGGCTTTCCCGCTATCTCCAGGTGCTGACCCAGGCGAAGAAGATGGGGAAGGACCGAATCTCGTCACAGGAGATCGCGGAGTACACAAACATCAACGCGACTCAGATCCGGCGTGACCTCTCCGGGTTCGGCAAGTTCGGCAAGCGGGGTGTGGGGTACCAGATCGATTCGCTGCTCGCCGAGATCCGGAAGATCCTGCGCACGCAGGGGCAGCACAACATCGCCCTTCTCGGCGCTGGACGGTTGGGTGCCGCGATCGCCAGCTCGCCGATCTTCGCCGAGCATGGGATCACGATCGCGGCTGTGTTCGACACCGACGCGGAAAAAGTCGGGCGCGCCATCGGCGGCGTCACAGTCAGTCCGCTCGAGGACGTCGACAGGATCTGCCGTGAGCGCAACATCATCGTCGGCGTGATCGCCGTCCCCGCAACCACCGCGCAGGACGCGTGCGATGCGCTCGTCGCCTCCGGCGTGAAGATCGTCTTCAACTACTCCGAGGCGCTCCTCGACACCCCGGCGGACGTGCAGGTGCACACGTCGAACCCCGCAGTCGAGCTCCTCTACGCCCTCTACTTTCACCTGGCCTGAGTGCGGGTGCCCGGCGTACGCCGGGCACCCGCACGAAGGTCGGGTTCGTGCCGGGCTTCAGCCTGGCACGGTGTCGCGTGCCCGTGCGGCTCGCCGGGCTGCGGTTCGCGTCCGGTCGAGGGTCAATCCGTAGGGGTGCTCCGCGGCGTACGCCGGGCATCCGCACGAAGGTCGGGTTCGTGCCGGGCTTCAGCCTGGCACGGTGTCGCGTGCCCGTCCGGCTCGCTGGGCTGCGGTTCGCGTCCGGTCGAGGGTCAATCCGTAGAGGTGCTCCGCGGCACATGCCGGGCATCCGCACGAAGGTCAGGTTCGTGCCGGGCTTCATCCTGGCACGGCGTCGCGTGCCCGTCCGGCCCGCCGGGCTGCGGTTCGTGTCCGGTCGAGGGTCCCGAGGGTCGCTGCGTGGCGCAAGCCGGGTAGCCGGCACGACGGTCTGCCACGGCGTCCGCCGTGCGCGGGCAGGATGACGGCGTGCGCATCATCGTTTGGCACGGGTACCTGCTCGGCGGCACCGGGTCGAACGTCTATACGCGTCAGCTTGCGCGCGAATGGGCGCGCGCGGGTCACGACGTCGTCGTGCTCTCGCAAGAGCCCCACCCGGAGCGTTACGACCTCGGTGGTGCTGCTGTACGTCGTCCGGACGTCGATGGGTTTCTTCCGGTGTTCGTGCTCGATGACTACGACGGGTATCACGACGTCAGGCGCCTTCCCGACTGCACGCGCGACGAGCTGGAGCGGTGGGTCGAAGTGAACGCTGCCGCAGTGCGTGCGGAGCTCCCCGCCGACGTCGTCTTCGTGAACCACGTGCTGCTCGGCGGCCCGGTGGGCGCCGCGAGCGGTGCGCCCTTCGTGGTGAAGGCGCACGGCTCCGAGCTCGAGTACGCGATGCGTGGGCACGCCGAGCTCTCTGCGTGGGGCGCGGAGGCGCTGGCGCTGGCGCGTGCGACGTTCGTCGGCTCGGAGCACATCCGGCACGTGGTCGAGGCCGTGTGCGGGCACGTCGATCGCGTGCACGAGGTGCCGCCCGGCGTCGACGTCGACGAGTGGCGACCCGAGCGTCGTGACGACGCTCTCGCAGCCCTCATTGCGGAGGCAGCAGCCGATCAGCCGAATCCCCAGAGTGTGGACGAGCGCCGGCCCGACGACGCCAACGCGGACCGGTTCGCGGTATTCCTCGGCGACGGCCCTCCCGTCGTCGTGTACTTCGGCAAGCTGATCCCGCAGAAGGGCGTCGACGTCCTGATCGAGGCGATGTCCGGCCTCGACGCGCGCCTCGTGGTGGTCGGATTCGGGCCCGAGCGTGCGGCTCTGGAGGCGCAGGCGGCGACGCTCGACGTTCCCGCGCTGTTCACCGGGCCGCTCGAGCACCGGCACCTCCGGCACTTGCTGGCACTCGCAGATGCGTGTGTCGTGCCGTCGGTGTTCCCCGAGGCGTTCGGCATGGTGGCAGCGGAGGCGGCAGCCACCGGCTGCCCGCCCATCGTTGCGCGCCACAGCGGGCTCGCGGAGGTGGCCGCTGGGCTCGAGGCCGAGCTTCCCGTCGAGCTGCAACCGTTGGTCGGCTTCGAGACACGTGACGTCGGAGCTCTACGCAGTCGACTGGAGCGTGTGTTCGGTCTCGCAGACGCTGACCGGCGCATCCTTCGCGAGTCCGTACGGCGGGCGGTGGTGCGACGGTGGAGCTGGGCGGAAGTGGCCCGCCAGCTGCTCGACGCAGCGGGCTGACCGCGCTCTGACACACCCCGCCGGAAGCGGGCGGGCAGTCCGATGCTTCCCGGATGGAAGTGTTGGTTACGCTTGTCCGTCGATGGGTGAGGCGAGAACCGCTCCGCACGACGTGTTGCTGCGCGAGGCGCGGGAGCGTTTCGACGCCGCGGACGACTTCACGGTCGCCGTCGAGGAGGAGTTTGCGCTGCTCGATCCGGAGACGCTCGATCTCGTCAACCGGTTCGAGGACGTGAAGGCTGCGGCGTCCGGGACACCTCTCGAACGGAATCTGGTCGGGGAGCTGATCGCGTCGGAGGTCGAGATCAAGACCGGGCGACTTCCCCACATCGCGGAGATCCCGGAGGCGATGGAGGAGCGCCGCGGTGAGTTGATGGCTCTCGTCGAGCCGCTCGGGCTCGCGCTCGGTGCGACGGGGACGCACCCGTGGGCGGACTGGAAGGCGCAACGGATCATCGACACACCCCACTACCGGCGGAACGACGAGCTGCTCCGCTACGTGGTCTGGCGCAACAACACGTTCGGGCTTCACGTCCACGTCGGCATCCGCGGGGCCGATCGAGCGGTGGCGGTCTGTGACGGGTTGCGCAACGTGCTCCCCGAGTTGCTCGCCCTCTCTGCAAGCTCGCCGTTCGTCGAGGGCGTCGACACCGGCTTGCACTCCGCTCGGACGCAGATCTTCACGCGCTTCTTCCCGCGCTGCGGGATCCCGGACGTCTACGGGGGGTGGGACGCTTTCGCCTCCTACGTCGGCTTCCTGTACGAGACGGGCTCGGTCGACGCCGACACGCAGCTGTGGTGGAGCGTGCGTCCGCACCTCGCCTTCCCCACGGTGGAGATCCGGATCTGCGACGGCCAGCCCTCCCTCGCGGAAGCCCAGTCGCTGGCCGCGTTCGCGGCGGCGCTCGCCATCCGCATTGCGCGTGCCCATGACGAGGGGGAGCCTCTCGAGCATCAACCTCACCGATTGCTCGAGGAGAACATGTGGCGGGCGATCCGCTACGGGCTCTCCGGCGAGCTCATCGATCTCGACCGAGGCGACGTCGTGCCTGCGCGTACGCGGCTCGAGCGCCTGCTCGAATGGGTGGGGCCCGTCGCCGACGAGATCGATGTCGCACGCTTGCTCACCGTGCCCGACCAGAATGCCGCCGAGCGGCAGATCGCGCAGCATGCGACCGGCGCGACGCTGGCCGAGGTCTACGCAGGCCTGGTGCTGCGCTCGCCACGCGTCCTCGGGCGTTGACGGGCGCCGCCGAGCAGGGTCGGTACCGAAGCAGAGGGCCAGCTTGTGATACATAATGCCCCGCGCCGGAGCGGTTTCGGCGCTTTCTTTGTGATGGGCTGCACACCGGAGGACTGATGGATTTCTTCGTTGACCATGCCGTGCTCTTTGCGCTCGTGTGCGCGGCCGTGGCGATCGTCTACGGGCTGTATCTGACGTACTGGCTCCTCAAGCGCCCCGCCGGGAACGAGCGCATGCAGGAGATCGCGCGCGCCATCCAGGAGGGTGCGGCCGCGTATCTACGCAAGCAGTACACGACGGTGGCTTACGTCGCCATCGCGCCGTTCCTGCTGCTCGGCTTCTACGACAAGCTGGGCTGGGGAACTGCGATCGGCTTTCTCATCGGCGCGGTGCTCTCGGCCGCCGCCGGCTTCATCGGCATGAACGTCGCCGTGCGCTCGAACTCGCGGACGGCCGAGGCCGCGCGCGAAGGCCTGCAGCCGGCGTTCCGGGTCGCGTTCCGCGCCGGCTCGGTGACGGGGCTGCTCGTGGTCGGGCTCGGCCTGCTCGGCGTCGCCGGCTACTACTGGGTGCTCACCGACTGGATCGGGAACACCCCCGAATCGGCGGTCGACGACCTGATCGGGCTCGCGTTCGGCGGGTCGCTGATCTCGGTGTTCGCGCGCCTCGGCGGCGGCATCTACACCAAGGCTGCGGACGTCGGGGCCGACCTCGTGGGCAAGATCGAGGCCGGGATCCCGGAGGACGACCCGCGCAACCCTGCGGTGATCGCCGACAACGTCGGCGACAACGTGGGCGACTGCGCGGGCATGGCGGCCGACCTGTTCGAGACGTACGCGGTCACCGCCGTCGCCGTGATGCTGCTCGGCACCGCCTTCAGCGCCGATCAGCTCTGGCTCTACCCGCTGTCACTCGGCGCCGTCTCGATCCTCGCGTCGGTGATCGGCACGTTCTTCGCGCGGATCGGCGGCGGTGCGAACGCCATCATCAACGCGCTCTACAAGAGCGTGATCGTCGCCACCGTGCTCTCGGCGATCGGGTTCGTCCCGGTCACGCTGGCCTACGACGACGGCAAGTTCAGCTTCTGGCAGCTCTACGGGCCGGCGCTGATCGGGCTCGGCGTGACCTTCGCGCTCGTGGCGATCACCGAGTACTACACCGGCACGCGCTGGGGGCCGGTGAAGGCGATCGCCAGGGCTTCGCAGACCGGCCACGCGACGAACATCATCTCGGGTCTCGCCTTCGGCATGCAGGCGACGGCCGCACCCGTGCTCGTGATCGCCGCAGGTGTTGTCGGCTCCTACTACGCGGCCGGCGAGGACATCTTCGGCATCGGCGTCGCCGTGATGGCGCAGCTCTCGATGACGGGCCTGATCGTGGCGCTCGACGCCTATGGGCCGGTCACCGACAACGCGGGAGGCATCGCGGAGATGGCCGACCTGCCTGAGTCGGTGCGCGGCATCACCGACCCGCTCGACGCTGTCGGCAACACCACGAAGGCCGTGACCAAGGGGTACGCGATCGGCTCCGCAGGCCTGGCGGCTCTCGTGCTCTTCGACGAGTACGTGCGCGGGTTGGCCGACGAGGGGGTCGAGGCGCTGTTCTCGCTGACCGACCCGTGGGTGATCGCCGGGCTGTTCGTCGGCGGTCTGATGCCGTTCCTGTTCGCCTCACTGGCGATGACGGCGGTCGGTCGCGTCGGCGGCGAGGTCGTCGAGGAGGTGCGCCGCCAGTTCCGCGACGACCCGGGCATCATGGAGGGCACCTCGCGGCCCGATTACGCGACGTCGATCTCGATCGTCACCGGGTCGGCGATCAAGAGCATGATGCTGCCCGCTCTGATCCCGATCGCCTTCCCGATCGTGGTCGGCGTGATCAGCGCGCAGATGCTCGGCGGCCTGCTCATCGGCACGATCGTCACCGGCATCTTCCTGGCGATCGCGATGACCTCGGGCGGCGGCGCGTGGGACAACGCGAAGAAGCTGATCGAGGATGGGCTCTACGGCGGCAAGGGCTCAGAGGCTCATGCGGCCGGGATCACCGGTGACACGGTCGGCGATCCGTACAAGGACACGGCTGGGCCGGCGATCAACCCGATGATCAAGATCGCGAACATCGTTGCGATCCTGCTCATCCCCGTCATCGCCTCGATCCACGGGTAGCAGCGTGGGGGAACCACATGGTTCCCCCACGTACCCCCTCCTTTGCCGCTCTGTGTCGCCGGCGCCTGCTGGCCTCCCGGCCGGCAAAGCCGGCCTCCGGCCGTGAGGCGCGTCCCTTCGGTCGGCTCCGGCCCGCGGTGGTCAGGCACGCCAGAAGCTGCGTGTGAACAGCACGAGCACCGGCAGTAGCTCGAGCCGACCGAGCCACATGAGCCCGGCCATGGTCACCTTCGAGACGTCGCTGAACTGCGAGAAGTTCCCCTCGGGGCCGGCGGAGCCGAGTGCCGGGCCGACGTTGCCGAGTGTGGTCGCGGCTGCGGCGATCACGTGGATCGGCTCGACGTGCGGTCCCTCGAGCGCAGTGTCGATCGCGAGCACGCCCGCGCCGACGACGAACGTGCCCAGATACAGAAGGACGAAGGCGATGATCGCGCGGATCGTCCGCTCGTCGACGGTCACCTTGTTGAGGCGGACGGGCTCGACGAGGTCGGGATGAACGGCGAGGCGCGTCTCACGGCGTAACGCCCGCCCTACGATCAGGTGCCGAACGACCTTGATCGAGCCGCCCGTCGAGCCCGCAGAGCCGCCGACGAACATCAGGCCGATGATGGTGACGAGCGCGAGTGTCGTCCACGTGTTGAAGTCCGCGGTCGCGTAGCCGGTCGTCGTGAGGATCGACACCGCCTGGAAGATGCCCGTGCGGACGGCGGAGGCGCTGCCTGCGAGATCCTGTCGCTCCAGGACGAGGATCAACAGCGCCGAGCCGATCACGAGGAACCCGAGGTAGAGGCGCAGCTCGTCGTCCCGGATGACCGCACGCGGCTGCCGGCGGAACAGTGCCCGGTACGTGAGGGCGAAATTCGCCCCCGCGACGATCATGAACACGACGATCACCCACTGCGTCGCAGCCGCGTAGAGCTCGATCGAGCGCAGCTCCGTCGAGAAGCCTCCGGTTGGCATCGTCGTGAACGCGTGGGCGACGGCCTCGAAGAGGTTCATGCGATCGTCGACGCCCGTCCACCCGAGCAGCGCCAGCAGCAGCGCCTGCACGGCGGTGAGAGCAACATAGAGCACCCACAGTCGGCGGGCGGTCTGCCGGATGCGGCTGCCGAGCTCGTCGACCTCCGGCCCCGGCAGCTCCGCCTCGAGGAGCTGCCGCCCACCGACGCGCAGCCGTGGGAGCACTGCGAGGGCGAGCACGATGATGCCCATGCCGCCGAGCCACTGCGTGAACTGGCGCCACATGGCGACCGACCGGTCGAGCGTCTCGACGTCGGTGAGGATCGATGCTCCGGTCGTCGTGAAGCCAGACATCGACTCGAAGTACGCGTCGATCGGGCGCGACAGCTCGGGATCACCGGAGAGCAGATAGGGGATCGCCCCGAGCGCAGCGGCGAAGAGCCACGTGAGCGCGACGACGAGGTAGCCCTCGCGGACGCCGACGACGGGGCCGGCACCACGCCCCACGCGTTCGAGCGCGAGCCCGACCGCAGCCCCGACGACAAGCGCGACGAGGAACGGAAGCACCGGCTCGTCGTACCCCAGGGCGAGCGCCGCGGGAAACAGCGTGGCGGCACTGAGCCATTTGAGCAGGGCGCCTACGAGACCGAGGGCTCCGCGCATTTCCAGCCCGAGGCGATGCCTCGGGCGCGGAGGGAGACGGACGTCGCGGCCGACCATCAGACGCGCCAGTAGCGACGGCTCAGCAGGACGATGACCGGGATCATCTCGATCCGTCCGAGCCACATGAGCAGGGTCATGGTGATCGTCGACACGTCGCTGAACGGCTCGTACGACAGCATCGGCCCGATCGGGCCGGTCGCCGGACCGACGTTGCCGAGCGTCGCCGCCGCTGTCGAGATCACGTCGAGCGGGGTCAGCGCGGGACCTTGGATCGCAGAGTCGACGGCGATCACCGCCGTCCCGACGATGAAGATGCCGAGGTAGAGGAGGATGAAGGACGTGACCGCGCGCACGGTGCGGTCGTCGATCGTCGTGCGCTTGAGCCGAATCGGGGAGACCAGCTCTGCGTGGAGGGCCTGGCGGAGCTCCCGCCGGAGCACCTTGCCGAGGAGGAGGTGCCGTAGCACCTTGACCGATCCCGTGGTCGACCCCGCGGAGCCTCCGACGAACATGAGCAACACGAGCAGCATCAGCGCGGCCGTCGTCCACCCCGCGAAGTCGGTCGACGCGTACCCGGTCCCGGTCATCAGCGACACGGCCTGGAAGACTCCATTGCGCACCGGGGCGTCGCTGCCGGTGATCGTCTCGGAGGCGAGCTCGACGGTGAGCACGAGCGACGCGCCGGTGAGCAGGAAGAGGTAGAGCCTCGTCTCCTCGTCTCCCAGGAGCGTCTGTGGCCGCCGTCCGATCAGCGCGCGCCAGAGCAGTGCGAAGTTGAGACCCGCGAGCACCATGAAGACGACGATCACCCATTGCGTCGATGCAGCGAAGGCCTCGATCGAGCGCGACTGCGTCGAGAAGCCACCGGTCGGGATCGTGGTGAAGGCGTGGGCGATCGCCTGGAACGGGCTCATGCGATCGTCGACACCCGTCCACCCGAGCAGTGCGAGCACGAGTGCCTCGGCCGCTGTGAGGCCCACGTAGAGGAGCCAGATCCGCTGTACGGTCTGCCGGATTCGCTCACCGAGCTGGTCGACCTCGGGCCCTGGCATCTCGCTCTCGAGCATCTGGCGTCCCCCGACGCGGAGCCGAGGCAGGACGGCGAGGACCAGCACGATGATCCCGAGGCCGCCCAGCCACTGCGTGAACTGCCGCCACATGGTCATCGCGTTCCCGAGCGACTCGATGTCGACGAGGAGCGTCGCGCCCGTCGTCGTGAACCCCGACATACCCTCGAAGAGCGCGTCCACGGGACGGTCGAGGTGCTCCTGTCCGGCGAGGAGATATGGCAGTCCGCCGACGACACCGGCGATGAGCCACGTCAGCGCGACCACGAGGTAGCCCTCGCGCGAGCCGACGGTGGCCCGCGCCTCGCCGCCGAAGCGCTCGAGCGTGAGCCCGGCGACGCCGACCACGGCGGCCGTGCCGAGGAACGGCCACGGCGACTCGGAATAGGCGAGAGCGAGCGCCGCGGGGAAGAGGGGCGCAAGCGCGAGGTACTTGAGGAGCGTGCCGACGAGGCCGAGGGCGCCGCGGGCGTCGACCTCGAGCAGCGGGCGCACCCGCTGTTGGGGTCGCGCGCCGGACGCCCTCACAGGGCGCGCTCGACCGTCGGCACGTTCGCCGCCTCCGTGAACACGATCACGCGGTCGCCTGCGAGCAACGTGTCGTCGCCGTGCGGGAAGAGGGCCTTGTCGCCTCGGACGAGGGCGCCGATCAACGCGCCGCGAATCGGCATCTCACGGAACCGCTTGTCGATGAACTCGCTGTCCGATCGCACGGTGATGTCGAGCACCTCGAAGCGGTCGCCCTCGATCATCGCCAGTTGGTGCGTGCGTGGGTCGCGGGCGAAGCGGACGATTTCCTCCGCGGTCACTTGGCGGGGGTTGACGGTGACGTCGACGTTCGACGCCTCGTAGACCTTCTGCGCGATCGGCTCGTGGACGATGGCGATCGTGAACTCCACTCCGTGCACGCGCGCGAGCGCGGCGGCGAAGTGGTTCTTCGCGTCGTCGCGCATGGCGAAGATCGCCGCTTGCGTGCGACCGATGCGCTCGCGTTCGAGAAACTCGGGGTCGAGCCCCGTCGCGTTGTAGACGCGCACGTCGGGAAGGGCCTCGGCGACGTCGCGCGCCCGCTCACGGTTGGGCTCGATCAGCCGCACCGAGATGTGCTGCTCGACGAGTGCGCGGGCGATAGCGGCACCCACCTTGCCACCGCCGAAGACGACGACGTCCTTGACCTCAGACTCCCACGGGGCGAGGATCTTGCCCCATTCCCGGGCTGCGTCGGGCGAGCCGATCACGACGATGCGGTCACCGGCACGGATCACGCTGTCGCCCTGAGGCAGCATCATGGTCTCGCCGCGGATCACGCTCGCCACCTTCGAGTCGTGCGGGATGCGCGCTTCCCGCAGCGGGATGTCGACCACGCCCTGCCCGCCGCCGGCCTCGACGTCGAACTCGACGATCTGCACCTGGCCGGCCGCGAACACGTCCGTCTGCACGGCGGCGCTGACACCGATCACCCGGGCGATGGCGTGGGCGGTCTCGAGCTCGGAGCACACCACGAAGTCGAGGTCGAGCCTGCTCTCCCGCCAGAGGTCGACGTACTCCGTGTTCGACGTTCGGATCACCGTCGTCGCTCCGGGGGCCTCGGTACGTGCGAACGCCCCCGCGACGAGGTTCACCTCGTCGCGCGACGTGCAGGCGATGACGAGGCTCGACCCGGCGATACCAGCCTCGGTGAGGGTCTTGCGGCTGGCCCCGTTCCCCTCGTACGTGGCGACGTCGTAGCGGTACGCGAGCGCCGTGAGTCGGGCGGCATCCTGATCGACGACCACGATCTCGTGATCGTCGTGGAGTGCCTCGACGATGGTGGAGCCGACCTGCCCCGCGCCGACGACGAAGACCTTCATCCCGGCGGCAGCGTACTCCCCTCGTCGGAGGCGCGGGAGCACGAGCGTCCGCTACGGTGAAACGAGTGAGGGGTCGGATGGCAATCGCGGTGCTCGGGACCGTTGCCGTGATCGTCGCCGTGGCCGTCTCGACCTCGTCGGCCGGCGACACGTCCGTTCGAAACGCGTCCGCCCCGGCGCTCCGTCTCGTGCGTGTCGTGTCGGGTCTGTCCTCCCCGGTGTACGTCACGGCGGCGCCGGGCCAGCCGAACCGCCTGTACGTCGTCGAGCAGGGCGGCCTCGTGAAGATCGTGGAGCGTGGGAAGGTGCGCGCGGCGCCGTTCCTCGACGTGCGAGGGAAGATCACGAGCGGCGGCGAGCAAGGGCTGCTCGGGCTCGCGTTCGCGCCGGACTACGCGAAGAGCCGCCTGTTCGTCGTCAACTACACGGATCGCAACGGTGCGACGCGCATCGTGCGCTACCGATCCAGGGGAGCGCGGGTGTTGCCGGGCTCGGCTCGTGTGCTGCTCACGGTGCGGCAGCCGTACTCGAACCACAACGGCGGCATGGTCGCGTTCGGGCCCGACGGTCTCCTGTACGTCGGCATGGGCGACGGCGGCTCGGGTGGCGACCCCCAGAACCGCGCGCAGGACATGGGCACACTGCTGGGCAAGCTCGTCCGGATGAATGCTCGTCTGGCCAATCCGACGGCGACGATCGTGGCGCTCGGGCTCCGCAACCCGTGGCGCTTCTCGTTCGACCGAGCGACCAACGATCTCTGGATCGGCGACGTCGGGCAGGGAGACGTGGAGGAGATCGACAAGCTCCCCAGTCGCGAGCAGGGGCTCGTCAACTTCGGCTGGGACGTGTACGAGGGCTCCCGGTCGTTCGAAGACAAGGCTCTCGGGCCCGGCAAGCTCGTCCAGCCGGTGGTGGAGTACAGGCACGGCGACGAGTGCTCGGTCACGGGCGGCTACGTCTATCGCGGCACGAAAGTCGCTGCGGCGAAGGGCAGGTACTTCTACGGCGACTACTGCAGCGGCCGGATCTGGAGCGTCCGTGCAGCCGCGCCGAAGGCGGGCGCCCGGGTTGAAGGGTTCCGCGTCAAGTCGCTCTCGTCGTTCGGCGAGGACCTGGCGGGTGAGCTGTACCTCGTCTCGCAGGGCGGGACGATCGACCGGCTCGCTCCGTAGTCGCCGACGCGCGTCAGCCGGCGCGTCGGCGCACCTGGGGGCTCTGCCCCAGCGCCGCGTACGCGAGAGCGTTCAGCGACTCGTTGAGCGCGTGGAGCTCGCTGCTCACCTGGGCGAGCCCTTCGGCCTGCTCGAGCCTGCCGTCGATCCGCTCCAGCTGCTCGACGATCCTGTCGAGGCGTTCGAGCAGGGCATCGAACTGCCGGTCGGGGACGTCCTTGGTTTCCATCACCGCCATTCTACGAAGCGGCCGCGACGAGCTCCTGCCTGGTCGCTGCGGTTGGCGCGTCATGGCCCAGTCGCACCCGGAGCCGCTGCGAGGCACCGGTGCCCGCTTCGAGCGCGGTGATCCTGCGCGCGGCACCCAGCTGCGCGAGGGCGACGCGAGCAAGCTCCTCGGGTGCGTCGCTGAAGACGCCGACGGAGACTCCGGCAGCCGCCAGCTGACGCAATGCCGCGCTGGCGTCGGCAGCCGGGCGCAGGTAGACGGGCGCCCTGTCCTCTGCGAACCGCTCGAGCAGGACGCGCCAGTTCCCGGCCGAGCCGGCGTCGAGCACTTGCGCTGCCTCACCGCGATCCACCGGGAGCTCGCCCGGTTCAACGCCGAGCATCCGTGCGGCATCGGCGAGCCAGGCGTCCCACAGCGGCCGCGTGTCCCCGAGCGCGCCGTCCAGGTCGACGAGCAGGGCGGTCATGCGAGCTCGCGCCTCGCGGAGAGCGCCTGCCACGCGAGGATGCCGAGCGCGACACCGGTGGCGTCGATCGCCACGTCGACGGGGGATCCGAGCCTGCCGGGGACGAACGCCTGGTGCACCTCGTCCGAGACGGCGTAGAGCACGCCGAGGCCAAAGGCAGGCAGAGGCGCACGGAGCGCCCGCACGAGTAGGGCGCCGAGGATCGCGTACTCGCAGAGGTGGGCGAGCTTCCTCCCCACGACATCCCATGCTCCGAGCTCGGTGCCGAGGCTCGGTACGGACGAGAAAGCGAAGATCACGCCGGCCCACACGAGCACGGGCAGCCATCGTCGCGTCACGGACACGTCCATCCCCCGATGATAGGCTCGGCCTTCACACAGGGAGCGCGGTGAGGGAACCCGGTGCAAGTCCGGGACGGTCCCGCCGCTGTAAGGGGAGATGCTCCCCCGCCACGACGCCACTGGCGCAGTACCTCCGACCGACGGGGGGCCGGGAAGGCGGTGGGGGAGGGCGCCCCGAGTCAGAAGACCTGCCTCGCTCCACATACCCCGAGATCCCCTCGTGGAAGGAGGATTCAGGTGCTTCATCGCTTCACGCAATTCGCGGTCGGCACGGTCGCGGTGCTGTCGATCGCCGTCGGCGGCGCCGCGGGCAACTCGTCGTCGTCGTCGTCGTCGTCGTCGTTCCCCGTGACCATCACCGCCGGCAACGGCAAGGTCACCGTGACCGAGCGGCCCCGCCGGATCATCTCGCTGTCGCCGACCGCCACCGAGTCGCTGTTCGCGATCGGTGCCGGAGCGCAGGTGATCGCCGTCGACGACCAGTCCGACTATCCGCGGTCGGCGCCGAGGACGACGCTCTCCGGCTTCATCCCCAACGTCGAGGCGATCGCGGCGTACCAGCCGGACCTCGTGGTCATCGCCTACGACCCCAAGGGGCTCTCCGGTGCACTCGAGAAGCTCGGTGTCCCCGTCGTGCTGCACGACGCTCCGAGGACGTTCAAGGGGGCGTACCAGCAGATCCGCCAGCTCGGGCTCGTCACAGGGCAGACCGTGAAGGCAACGCGACTGATCCAGCGCATGAAGAGCCGCATCGGCAAGCTCGTGAAGGCATCGAGGGAGACGGCGTCCGGTCTGTCCGTCTACCACGAGCTCAGCCCCGATCTGTACTCCGTGTCGTCCGCTTCGTTCGTCGGCCAGGTGTACTCCCTCCTCGGTCTCGACAACATCGCTGACGCCGCCGACGGGTCGCGCTCCGGCTACCCGCAGCTGTCTGCCGAGTACGTCGTGGCGCGAAGCCCCGACTTGATCGTGCTCGCCGACAGCGTCTGCTGCGGGCAGAAAGCGTCGACCGTGGCGGCCCGACCGGGCTGGGGAGGCATCGACGCCGTCCGGTCGGGCTCGGTCGTCCGCATCGACGACTCGCTCGCTTCGCGCTGGGGCCCGCGCCTCGTCGACTTCTTCCGCGCCATGGCCACGGCGATCGCGCGTCTGAGGTAACGGCACCATGGAGAGCGCAGCCGCGCACGTCCACGTCCGCGCCCGTGGGCTCGCCCCGCTGTGGGTCGTCGCGGCTGCGCTCTTCCTCGTCGTTTCGCTCGTCGTCGGCGTGCTTGCCGGGCCCGTCGACATCGGGCTCGGCGCGATCATCGGCTCGGTCGGAGACCGAATGGGCGTCCCGGGCGTCAACTCGCAGCTCTCGCCGACCGAGGAGTCGATCCTCTGGGAGCTGCGCCTCCCGCGCGTCGTGCTCGCAGCCCTCGTCGGCGGGATGCTCGCCTGCGCCGGTGCCACGTATCAAGGGGTCTTTCGCAACCCGCTCGCCGACCCGTACCTGCTCGGTGTCGCCGCCGGCGCGGGGCTCGGCGCCACGCTTGCGATCGCGTACGCGCCCGAGGGCATCAGGGGCCAGCGCCTGTTGCCGTTTGCCGCGTTCGTCGGGGCGTCGTTGGCAGTCGTGCTCGCATACGGTGTCGGCCGTTCGGCTGGCCGTGCGCGGGACACGGCCACCCTGGTGCTCGCCGGTGTCACGGTCGCGTCGTTCCTCACCGCGGCCCAGACGTTCGTCCAGCAGCGGAACACCGACACGCTCCAGCAGGTCTACTCCTGGATTCTCGGTGGGCTGCCGAGCTCCGGCTGGAGTGACGTCCTGCTCGTCCTGCCCTACGTCGTGCTCGCCTCCGTCGTGATCGTTGCGCTACGACGTGTCGTGGACGTGCTCAACCTCGGCGACGACGAGGCGACGAGCCTCGGTGTGAACGTGACCCGTATGCGCCTGACACTGGTTGTCGCCGCCACGCTCGGTACCGCTGCCGTCGTTGCCGTGAGCGGGCTGATCGGCTTCGTCGGGATCATCGTTCCGCACACGATCCGCCTCCTCACGGGCTTCGGGTACCGCGCGCTGCTCCCGCTCTCTCTCGTCGTCGGCGCCGGCTTCCTCGTGCTGGCCGACGTCGTCGCCCGAACGGCCGCCGCGCCGGCTGAGATCCCGCTCGGCGTGGTCACGGCGTTCGTGGGGGCGCCGTTCTTCGCCGTCGTCCTCCGATCGAGCCGGGGGCGGTCACGGTGACTGGCATCCGGATCGAGGGCGTCTCGGTCACGCTCGGAGGCACAGTCGTCGTGGATGGCGTCGACGCCGACGTGGCGGCCGGTGAGTGGGTGGCCCTGATCGGCCCGAACGGCGCCGGAAAGACGACGCTGCTGCGCGCCGTGGCCCGCCTCGTCCGCTTCTCGGGGACGATCCAGCTGGATGGACGGTCGACAGACGAGCTGTCCCGGGCCGAGCTCGCTCGGGAGCTTGCGGTCGTGCCACAGGAGCCGTCGATCCCGCCGTGGATGACCGTTGCGGAATACGTCCTGCTCGGACGGACCCCCCATCTCGGCCCGCTGGCGAAAGAGGGGCGACGCGATCGCCGGGCGGCAGCAGCAGCGCTCGAGCGGCTCGACCTGCTCGCGCTACGCGAGCGGCGCCTGGACACCTTGAGCGGGGGCGAGCGCCAGCGGGCCGTCGTTGCCCGCGCGCTCGCCCAGGAGGCTCGCGTCGTGCTGCTCGACGAGCCGACCACAGCGCTCGACATCGGCCACCAGCAGCACGCGCTCGACCTGCTCGACACGCTCCGTGCCGAGTCGGAGCTCACGCTCGTTGCCGCCATGCACGACCTCACTCTCGCCGCCCAGTACGCGGACAGGGTCGTGCTCCTCGACCAGGGACGAGTCGTCGGCGACGGAGCACCCGCCGACGTGCTCACCGAGGATCGTCTTGCCCACCACTTCAACGCGTCGGTGCGGGTGCTCGACGTCGACGGTCGCGTCGCCGTGTTGCCGCATCGAGCCTGATCGTGGGACTCCTCATGCAGACGGTACGACCTACGGCGTTCCATCTAGCTCCTTCACGTGCTTGCGGCGCGAGCCCGCCGGTACGTAGCCGAGCCGCGCGTTGATGGCAAGCATCGCGGCATTCTCGCTGTCGTTGCCCGTCCAGATCTCGGCGATGCCGCGTGCGTGAGCCCAGTGCACGGTCGCCAGCTTGACGAGCGTCGCGAGCCCGCGGCCGCGGAACGACGGGTGTGTCCCAGTGAACTCGTTTTCCGCTCGCTCGAGCCCGTCGGTCGCAATATAGGCGGCGGCTGCGAGTCGTCCGTCCGCGACTGCGACCGTGCTGCCCTCGAAGTCGAGGTCTGGCACGCCGATGTCATCCCGCAGCCATTCCTCGAACGTCTGTCCGGCGTCGAGCGTGTCGGCCGGGTCGTCGCGGTGTGCTGCCATCGTCAGCTCGTACAGCTCGCGTAGTCGGTCCTCGACGTCGAGGAGACGGAGAAGCTCGACGCGCGGCGGGACGATCAGCGGCGGCGGCTCGCGCTCGGCGAGGCGAAGCACCGAGACGGGCTTGCGGCGCTCCTCGCGGTAACCGTGCAGTTCGGCGAACCGCGCGCCGTCCTCGTCGTCGGTCCACGCAACGGCCTTCGTGTGGCCGGCCGCGCGGACGGCGTCCTCGACGATCGCAGCCAGCTCGCGCCCGAGGCCACGCCCGCGCGCCCACGGGGCGACGCCCAGCCAGCAGCGGCCGAAGCGTCCTGCACGGCCGGCGGCGACGAGCTCGCCGCCGTCCTCGGCCACCCACCAGGTCGTCGACTTGCGCATGTGATCGAGTCCGCGCTCGCTGACGACCATCGTCGGTAGGAGCGCCCGCACGAGATCGGCGAGCCTTCCCAGGTCGTCTGTTCGCAGCTCTCTGATCATGGTGCGGGGTCGCTCCGTGTCGTGTGCAGTGTTCGCTTCGGTGTCGGATGCCGACCCCCTCGTTCGGATGAAGGATCAGGTTGCGGGCGAGACGGCGCGGATCCGGAGGACGTTCCTGACCACGATGGAGACGAGGAACACGCGGACGATGATCGCGAGCCCACCCGGGCGAGACCGGAAGCCGGTCGTGTCGGCGAACAGGGTGATCCGTTGCCCGGCCCGCACCTGGTCCGGGTCGAGGATCTCGGCTCCGCCGAACGCGAGCTGTGTCCCTGGGAGCGCCATCACACTGCCGAGAGCGAAGGACGGTCACCGGGCGCCCGGGTAGCATCGGACGGTGACGGTCGCGCCGCACGACTCGGCCTGGCAGGAAGCACTCGCCGGCCTCAACCCCGCACAGCGGGAGGCGGTGCTGACGACGGAAGGCCCGGTGCTCGTGGTCGCGGGCGCGGGCTCGGGCAAGACGCGTGTGCTCACGCACCGCGTCGCGCACCTGATCCGTGCGTGTGGCGTCTCGCCGAGCGAGATCCTGGCGATCACGTTCACGAACAAGGCGGCCGGGGAGATGCGCGACCGGCTCGAGCACATGCTCGGCGGCATGGCGCGCGCGATCTGGATCCTCACGTTCCACGCGGCCTGCGGGCGCATCCTGCGCCGGGAGGCGGAGCGGCTCGGCTACAAGCCGAGCTTCACGATCTACGACCAGGCGGATCAGGTGCGCGTCGTGAAGCATTGCCTGGAGGAGCTCGGCAAGGACCCCAAGCGGTTCACGCCGCGGGGCATCCACGCCCAGATCTCGAACGCGAAGAACGCGCTCGTGACGCCGGAGGAGTACCTCAGTCGGGTCGGGTCGTTCTGGGACCAGACCGTGGCCGAGGTGTACGAGGCGTACCAGCGGACGCTGCACCGATCGAACGCGGTCGATTTCGACGACCTGCTGATGCTCACCGTCCAGGTGCTCGAGCGGTTCCCGGAGGCGCGCGAGAAATGGCAACGCGCGTTCCGCTACGTCCTCGTGGACGAGTACCAGGACACGAACCACGCGCAGTACCGGCTGCTGCAGCTGCTCGCCTCGGTGCACGGCAACGTGTTCAGCGTGGGAGATCCGGACCAGTCCGTGTACGGGTTCCGCGGCGCCGACATCCGCAACATCCTGGATTTCGAGCGTGACTTCCCCGGCGCCAGGGTGATCGCGCTCGAGCAGAACTACCGCTCCACGAACGCGATCCTCGAATCCGCGAACGCGGTGATCGCGAACAACCGCGACCGCAAGCCGAAGCGGTTGTTCTCGGAGCTCGGGCGTGGCGACCCGGTCGGTGTGGTCGAGGTCGAGGACGAGCACGCCGAGGCCCGATTCGTCGCCGCCGAGCTGGCGCTGCTCGTGGAGGGCGGTATGTCCGCCAACGAGATCGCGGTCTTCTATCGGACGAACGCGCAGTCCCGGGTGCTCGAGGACGTGCTCACGCGGCAGCAGGTGCCCTACCAGGTGATCGGCGGGCCGCGTTTCTACGAGCGCGCGGAGATCAAGGACGTGGTCGCGTACCTGAGCGTCCTCGACAACCCGGCGGACGCGGTCTCGTTGCTCCGCATCGCCAACCGTCCACGCCGCGGGATCGGCGACACGTCGCTGCAGCGCCTCGTCGCATATGCGGGTGCACTCGACATCCCGCTGTGGGACGCGCTGGCCGATCCGGAGGCTGCCGGTCTCGGTACCGCTGCCGTCAAGGCGGTGCGCGGTTTCCGCACGACGATGGAGTCGCTGCTGGCCGCCGCACAGGAGCTCGAGCTCGACGAGCTGGTGGAGGCGGTTCTGGAGCGCACGGGCACACTCGACGCGTACGAGGCCGAACGCACGATCGAGGCGCGAGGGCGTGTCGAGAACCTGCAGGAGCTCGTTGGCGTCGCGCAGGAGTTCCGGCGCGAGCGCGACGAGCCGACGCTGTCGGCCTTCCTGCAGGAGATCTCGCTCGTCTCCGATCAGGACGCGCTGCAGGGCGACGGTGGCGTTGTCACGTTGATGACGATCCACAACGCGAAGGGCCTCGAGTTCCGCGCCGTCTACATGCTCGGCCTGGAGGAGGGGATCTTCCCCCATGTACGTTCGATCGAGGACAACGAGATCGAGGAGGAGCGCCGGCTCTGCTACGTGGGCATGACGCGCGCGATGGAGCGCCTCGTGCTCACGCACGCTTCGGCGCGGACCCTGTTCGGACGCCGCGACTACAACCTTCCCTCCCGCTTCCTCGACGAGCTTCCGGTCGAGGTCGAACGCGAACGACTCCGCCCGGCGTCGTGGAGTGGCTACGCATCGTCGCCGCGGCAGGTGCCTCCGCGCGAGGAGCGCGACATGCCGTCACTGCAGACCGGCGACTCGGTGCGGCACGGCTCGCTCGGCGAGGGAGTCGTCACGCGCGTCGAGCCCGGCAGCGTCGTTACCGTCCGTTTCGCGGACGACGGCAGCGAGCGTCGCCTGATGCTCGACTACGCGCCGCTCGAAAAGCTCGGCTGAGCCGTACGCGTAGGATCCGGCGGATGGCCTACCGCGTCCGTCCAACCCGTGACCTGCGGGAGTTCCGGGCAGCTCTGCGCCCGATCATGCACTACTTCGGCAAGCTCCCCACGGAGGAGGAAGCCGCGCGCTTCTCGCAGCTGCTTCCGCCCGACCGGTTCCACGCGGTGTTCGACGGCGCCGAGCTCGTCGGTGGTGCCGGTGCGTTCCCGTTCGAGCTCACGGTTCCCGGCGGCCCGGTGCCGTGCGCCGGCGTCACTGTCGTCGGTGTTCTCCCGACCCATATCCGTCGTGGGCTGCTCGGCAGGTTGATGCGCGCGCAGTTGGCGGACATCCGTGAGCGAGGCGAGCCGCTCGCCGCGTTGTGGGCGTCGGCGGAGACGCTCTACGGGCGCTACGGCTACGGGCTTGCGTCGACGGGGATGGGCGTCAAGGCGGATCTCCACCGGGTCGGGCTCCGCGCCGACTTGCCGCCCCGCGAGGGGCAGGTGCGCCTGCTCGACGAGGCGGAGTCGCTGCGCGCGCTCCCGCGCGTCTACGAGCGCGTGCGCCGTCGTCAGACCGGCTTCTTGTCACGATCGCAGGAGTGGTGGGAGCTGCGGCTGCTGCGCGACCCGCCGGAGCGACGCGGGGGCGCGGGACAGCTCGAGCGTGCCCTGCTCGAGATCGACGGGCGTCAGGTCGGGTATGCGCTGTACCGCGTCGCGCAGGAGGGAGACGGGGCGGAGTGGCGCAAGACCGTGAAGGTCAGTGAAGCCTTCGGAATCGACGCCCGTGCGACGCGGGAGGTCTGGCGCTTCGTGCTCTCGATCGACTGGATGGATCGCCTCGAAGCGTGGCACCTGCCGAGCGACCATCCGCTGAAGCTGATCGTGGCGCGGATGAACCTGCTCGAGGCTCGCGAGTTGGACGCGTTGTGGGTGCGGCTCGTCGACGTCGGCGCAGCGCTCACGGCGCGAAGCTACGCGGGTGACGGGCGCGTGACGATCGCGGTCGTCGGCGACCCCTTGTTCCCGGACAACGAGGGGACGTGGACGATCGACGGTGGCGTCGCGAAGCGGTCGCGCAGGCGGCCCGACGTGCGCCTCGCCGTGCAGACGCTCGGAGCCGCCTACCTCGGGGGCTTCTCGTTCGCCCAGCTCGCGCGCGGCGAGCTCGTCGAGGAGGTCGCACGCGGCGGTATCGCCCGCGCCGACGCGGTCTTCCGCACGCCGGAGGCCCCGTGGTGCCCCGAGATCTTCTGAGCATTCGGTTTCGCCGCGACTGTTCTCACCGTGGCCCCGCAAGAGCCTGATGGGCGAGCGCGACCGTCTCGGCGAGGGTGAGGTGGCGGCCGTGGTCCGTTGCGGCCCCCAGCTCGCCGGCCTCCATCGTCGCAGTCGCGGCATCGCTTGCCCTCCGGCGAAGCTCGTGTTCGAGCGCGGGCGTCTTGACGCCAACTCTCTCACGCAGCGACGAGCTTCCCGCGAGCAGCTCGATCGCAATCGTCGGCTGCGCCTCGGCGACGGTCACGGCGATCGCCTCCAGACAGTGTGAAGCACAGGCGAGCGTCTCGATCTCCGTGAACGCGATGAGGCTCTCCTCGAGCGCCTCCCGCGCCTGCTCCTCCCTCCCTACCCAGTGAGCCATCAGGCCGACAGCCTGCAGCACATGGCCGATCATGTTGCGCTCGCCCGCTTCGCGAACCAGGCCCGCCAGCGTTTCGAGGCTGTCGAGGAGCTGCGGCAGGAGCTCGAGCTGATCGTTCTCGACGGCGAGCCACCCGCGGATCGAGGCGTCCATGAACGTGCAGTACCCGACTCCGAGGAAGTCCCCCGACTCGTTCGCAATGCGAAGTGCTTCGTCCAGCGACGCGGATGCGGCGTCGAGCCGCAAGCTGAGTGCGTCGTTCGTCGCCATGTAGGCGAGGGCCCACATCGCCAGGCTGTCGGAGCCAAGCAGGCGGGCACCATCGAGCGCCTCGCGGAACCTCGTGTCAGCTCGGTCGTGCTCGCCGATGCGGAAGTCGAAATCGCCTGCTCCGATCTGAAGCCGCACGAGAGTCCGCGTCGGCGGGCCGTGCTGAGGGGCGAGCAACCTGCTCGCCCAGTAGGTGCCTTCGGTGAAGTGGGAGTGCACGTACCAGAACCACACGAGCGTCGCGGCCATGGCCAGCGCCGATTCTCTGTCCTCGCCCTGGATGCCGCGTTCCAGGACGGCCCGTAGGTTGTTGTGATCCGCCTCGAGATCGTCGAGCGCCGGCAGCTGGTCGCTCGTGCTCAGTCGGCGCGCCTGTTGCCTTGCCCAGTCGAGGAAGTAGCTGCTGTGACGGGCTTCGAGTGCCGCGGTGTCGCCGGTCTCCTCGAGCTTCATTGCCGCGTACTCACGGATCGTCTCCAGCTGGTGGTACCGGGCGCCCTCGTCGGTCGTGCTGAACGACACGAACGACTTCGCCACCAGCGATGCCAGAATCTCGAGGACGTCGGTCTCGGCCTGGGCCGTGCCTGGCTCGATGGAAACGGCCTCGACTGCCTGCAGGGTGAACCCCCCCCGGAATACCGAGAGGCTGCGAAGGAGCGACTGCTCGTCGGCGGGGAGGGAGTCGTAGCTCCAGCTGACTGCGGCTTCCAGGCTTCGGTGGCGGGGAATTGCGGTCTGCGAGCGTGACCGGAGCAGCCCGAACCGGTCGTCGAGGCGCGTCAGTATGTCCCCCGGGGTCAACACGCTCGTGCGTGCGGCAGCGAGCTCGATCGCGAGCGGAATGCCATCGAGGCGGCGACAGAGCTCCTCGATCTCGGCAGACCAATGCGTAGGATCGAGGTGCGGGGCCACTGCAGAAGCGCGCTCGACGAATAGCTTCTCTGCGTCGCGTCGATCGGTTTCCGCTTCCGCCGTGAGGCCGGTTATGGGCAGCACGCGCTCTCCGGCGACGTCGAGCGACTCTCGGCTCGTCGCGAGCACCGTCAGTCGTGGGCACCGCTCCAGGAGGTGCGCGATGAGCGTCGCCGCCCCGCCGATCACGTGCTCGCAGTTGTCGAGGACGAGGAGGTAACGGCTCGTTGCGATGTGCGCTGCGACGAGCTCGCGCGCCGGCGTGCTCGCGGAGTCAACGATCGACATCGCTGACGCGACGAATGAGGCGAGGAGTTCGCTGCTCGACGTCGCGCTCAGGTCGACGAAGTGGAATCCGTCGAGCCCGGCGGAGGATTCTCGAGCCGTCTCGATGGCAAGTCGGGTCTTGCCCGAGCCGCCGGGCCCGAGCAATGTCACGAGGCCTGGCGAGCTGATGAGTTCGGACGCCGCCGCCAGCTCCTCGCGTCTCCCGATGAAGCTCGTGAGGGGTGCAGGGAGTCGGCTCGCTGCGGCTCTCAACGAGCGAACCGGCGGGAAGTCGTTCTCGAGACCACCGATCACGAGCTGATGCAGGCGCTCGGCGCGTCCGAGGTCCTTCAGCTCATGGTCGCCGAGATCGCGTACGGTCACGTCGATTGGTAGTTCCTCCATCACGAGCGCCGCGGTGGTGTTGGACAAGAGCACCTGCCCTCCGTGCCCTGCCGCCGCGATCCGGGACGCACGGTGGACCTCGAGACCGACGTAGTCGTTGCCGCCGAGCACTGCGACGCCGGTGTGGATGCCCATGCGCACCCGAACCGGAGCACCGTTGGGCCAGGCGTGCGTAGCAAGGCCGCGCTGCGCGTCGACGGCGGCCGCCACGGCACCCGGTGCGCTCGTGAAGACGCAGAAGAACCCGTCACCTACCGTCGACACGACGTTCCCCCCGGCGCCGGCGACAGCTTCCCTCAGGATCCGACTCTGGGCATCGAGGGCGCCACCCCACTCATCGCGGAGCTGCTTGACCAGCCGTGTCGAGCCTTCGATGTCGGTGAAGACGAACGTCACCGTGCCGGTCGGCAGGTCGGTTCGGTGCATCGACCGAGCGTATCGCGGCAGACGAGGGATTCGTTCGAAGCCCTCGGGACGAGGGCTAGCCTTTGGCGACCGCGCGCCTGGCGTCCTCGACGAGCTGCTCGATCGTCGCCGCCCTGGCCGCCGCGCGGGCCGTGGCGAGCTCGTCGGGAGGCAGCCCGGCTTCGAGCCGCTCGAGCGCCGGGCGCGCGGAGAAGCCGTACGCGTCGGGGAGCTGCTCGTGCCCGAGCGCGAACGTCAGCATCGTCGCTGCGCGTACCGACTCGCCCCTGTGCTCGAGCAGAGCCCCGATCCCGCTCAGCGCCAGGAGCTCGAGCGAGATCGCCTCGGACGCCCGTGCGCGCTCCAGGGCGTCGGCGAAGCACCTCGCGGCCTCGCCCACGTCGCCGAGGGCGAGCGCCGGGAACCCGATGCGGCACAGCGCCGCGATCATGCCCCAGCGGTTGCCGACGTCCGAGAACGCCTCGTACCCCGCTGTCGCGAGGCGCCGTGCCTCCGGGTAGTCGCCGAGCCCGAACGCGCTCATCCCGGCTCGGCTCAGCGTGTACCCGGTGCCGCCGCGATCGCCGACGCTCTCGAACAGGGCGTTCGCCTCCATGTGCAACTGCATGGCGTCGCCATATCGCTTCTCGGCGTCTGCGTGGATGCCGAGCTTGCTCAACGCGTAGGCCTCGAGCAACGGTCCGCCCAGCCGCCTGGCTACCGCGAGGCAGGCGTCGAACGTGGCCTTCGTGGTGTCGAGATCTTCGAGCAGCAAGTGCACGAAACCGAGCCACGACAGGGCCGCGCACTCGGCGAGCGCGTCCCCGCTCGCCTGCGCGACGGAGATCGCCTCCTCGAGGTACGCGACCGCGTCGGGGTAGACGTCGATGTACGTCGCGATGATCCCGAGGGTGAACAGGCAGCCGCCGAGCTCGCGTTCGAGCCCGCGCTCCCGCAGGACGGGGAGGAGCCTGCCTGCGAGGATCTCGAGAGCGGGGTCGTAGCCGAGGTCGGTGCCGAAGGCGACCCACATCGTCGCCGCCGAGAGGGCAACGTCGCTCGCTCTCTCGATGTCGTCCTCGCGGAACCCCGTCAGCTCCGCCAGACGTTCGAACGTCTCCATCCCGTCGAAGGGGCTGTGCACCCAGAAGAAGGTGTGCAGTATTGCCAGGAGCCGACGTGCTTCGTGCTCGTCGGCCTGCTCGACCGCCCACTCGCTTGCGGTCTTGAGGTTGTCGAGCTCGCCGCGCAGCTCGTCGCGCGCGGAGGCGAGTGACGGCCCGAGCAGGGCCTGCTCTCGGTCGGTGAGCAGGCCCAGGTAGTGGCGGCCATGTCGCGCTCGCGTCTCCGCTTCGTCCTCGGACACACAGGCGAGCCGCTCGGCGCCGTACTGACGCAACAGCTCGTGGAGCTCGAAGCGGCCGAAGTCGGGGCGGCGGACAAGCGACTTCGCGACGAGGCCTGCGAGCATGCGCAGATCGGCGCCCGAGACGGCTGTGGCCGCCTCGCGGTCGAAGCTGCCGCGAAACACGGAGAGGCGGGTGAACACGGCGCGCTGTTCCTCGGTGAGCAGGCGCCACGACTGGTCGATTGCCGCGCGCAGGCTGCGGTGCCGCTCCGGGACGTCCCGCATCGACGTGGCGAGGAAGTCGATGTTGCCTTCGATCTCGTCGGCGATCTCGGCACACGGCAGCACGGACACCCACGAGGCGGCGAGCTCGATGCCGAGCGGCATGCCGTCGACGAGACGGCAAATGCGATGCGCGTGGGCGCGCTCCTCGCCGTCGAGCGTGAAGCCCGGCTCGACCTGCGCCGCCCGGTCGGCAAACAGGTGGAGAGCGCTCGCGCCCCCATTGCCGTTCGCGGCCAGCCCGAGGCCCTCGACGTCGAACACCCATTCGCTCTGCACGTTCAGGCGCTCTCGGGATGTGGTCAGGAGCTCCATAGCGGGCGCACGCTCGATCATGTTCGTGAGCAGCGCCGAGCCCTCGACGAGATGCTCGAAGTTGTCGAGGACGAGCAGCGCCGAGCGTTCGCCGAGGAAGTCGAGCAGCTGCTCCTCGGCGGCGACCGCGCTATGTGCGAAGTCGACTGCGAACTGCATCGACTCAGCGACAGCTGGCGCGAGGAAGTCGGGTGACGACACCGACGCCAGCGGGACGAAGTGAACCCCGTGGGGGTAGCGGTCGACACGTCGCGCCGCCGCCTCCAGGGCAAGGCGTGTCTTGCCGACGCCGCCCGGCCCGACGAGCGTGAGCAGCCGGCAGTCGGGCTCTCCGAGCAGACGCTCGATCTCCTCCAGCTCACGCGATCGCCCGACGAACGAGGTCCGCGGTGCCGGGAGGTTCTTCATGCCGGCCTCGATCGTCTTCAGCGGCGGGAACTCGGTGGAGAGCCCGTCGATCTCGAGCTGATAGAGGTGCTCCGGGGCGCTCAGGTCCTTGAGGCGGTGGGGTCCCAGATCACGCGCGGGTGCGTCAGCGAGCGCACGTGTCGCCTGCGAGAGGAGCACCTGGCCGCCGTGACCGACGGCGGCGATGCGCGCGCCCTTGTGCACGTCGAGCCCGACGTACCCCTCGTCGGTCACTCGCGGCTCGCCCGTATGCAGCCCCATGCGCACACGGATCGGCCCATCCGCAAGCGCGCGCTGTGCCTGGGAGGCCGCAGCCACGGCGTCCGTCGCGCGGGCGAAGGCGACGAAGAATGCGTCGCCCTGCGTGTCGACCTCGACGCCGTCGTGCGCGGCGCACGCCGCGCGGACGACGCGGCGATGCTCGGCGAGGGCGGGTCCGTATCCGTCTCCGAGCTCGTGGAGCAGCTTCGTCGATCCCTCGATGTCGGTGAACAGGAGAGTGACGACTCCGCTCGGCAGCGGTTCTGCCATGGCTCGATCATTGCTACCGGCGGAGAGCCTGTCCAGGAGTTGGCCCGTTCCGCCGCCGCCGCCGATGTACTCGCGAACGGCTAGGATTGGGCTTCTTGGGTTGGCCGACCGGTTGGGCGGGGGATCTACGGATGACGGTAGGAGGATCGAGCCCGAGAAGGATCTGCAGGGAATCGTCCGGAGGCAGCGCCTCGATACCCAGCGGAGAGGCGGCCGCCTCGGGGAAGCACTTGAGATCGAACGTCACCGCAATCTCCGACCGGCCTGCAACCGCTGTGGCGAGGACGTGGCCGACTCGCCGTCAGGAATCGGATCGCGGGAGGGTGCGGCTCGAAGGCGGCGCCGTCCCGACGCGGGCTCGCACGACTTGACCGTGGGCTCCACGAAGGCCAGCCGCCGGCCAGGCGCTCGCCGGTGACGATCCAGGCGGTCATCTCCGCGGAGGAGGCGATCCGGACCGTCCGCTCGGGTGACACGATCATGGTCGGCGGCTTCGGCCTCGTCGGCGCGCCGCTGACGCTGATCGACGCGCTCGTGGAGCACTCCGACGCGACCGACCTGACCATCGTCTCCAACAACATCGGCGAGCCGGGGCGTGGACTCGGCAAGTTGCTCCGCCAGGGGCGCATTCGACGCGGCATCTCCTCCTACTTCACGTCGAACCCGGAGGCTGTGGCGGCCGTGAACGAGGGTGTGATCGAGGCGACACTCGTGCCGCAGGGCACATTCGCGGAGGCGATTCGCGCGGGCGGCGCCGGCATCGGCGGCTTCTACACTCCTGTCGGAGCGGGCACACTGCTCGCCGAAGGAAAGGAGGCGCGGCTGATCGGAGGCGTGCCCCACGTGCTCGAAGCGCCGATTCGTGCCGACGTATCGCTCGTCTATGCGGCCCGCGCCGACCTGCTCGGCAACCTGTGGTACCGCCTCACGGCACGGAACTTCAACCCTCTCATGGCCACGGCGGCGACGATCACGATCGCCGAGGCCGGAGAGGTCGTCGAGGTCGGGGCGCTCGAGCCCGAGTCGGTCGCGACACCGCACCTGTACGTCGACTACCTCGTGGAGCGAGCATGAGCGCCGACGTCAAGTCGAGGATCGCGGAACGGGCGGCACGCGAGCTCCGGCCTGGTGAGATCGTCAACCTCGGGATCGGCATCCCGAACCTGATCCCCGGCTTTCTCAGCGCGGACTCGAAGGTCGTGCTGCACACGGAGAACGGCCTGCTCGGTGTCGGGCCCCGCCCGACGAACGACGATGGAGACCCTGACCTGATCGATGCCGCGAAGCAGCCGATCACCGCGCTGCCGGGCGCCTCCTACTTCGACAGCGCGGCGAGCTTCGCGATGATCCGCGGCGGCCACGTCGACGTCGCGGTGCTGGGCGCGCTCGAGGTCAGCGGGTCCGGCGACATCGCCAACTGGGCCGTGCCGGGGAAGGACGTGCTCGGCGTCGGCGGAGCGATGGACCTCGTGGTCGGCGCTCGCCGCGTGATCGTGACGATGACGTCGACGTCCTCACGCGGCCAGCCGAAGGTCGTCGCCGAGTGCAGCTACCCCTTGACGGCCGCCGGTGTTGCGGACGTCGTGATCACCGAGCTGTCGGTCTTCCGCATTCTCGACGGCGCGCTGCACCTGACCGAGCTGTTCGAGGGCGTGAGCCTCGACGACGTCGCCGCCGCCACAACCGCACCCTTCGTCATCAGCCTGGAGGAGAGCCATGTCAGTTGACCAGCGTTGGCGGCACGCCGCAGGAGGGCGAGTCGCTGCGAGACACTCGTCGGATCTGTCGACGACCGCTGCTGTCGCCGACTACGTCGGCGATTCGCACGACGTACCGTGGCCCGAGCTTCTCGGGGCCGCCGTACCTCCCGACGACGGGTGGTACCGGAGCTAGACGGTGGCCTGCCTCTACGGTGGGGTAACCACGACGGTGCCTGTCGCCGCTCGACCACGATCTCCCCCGCGGCCGCGCCACGAGCGCCCCGTCACCCAGAGGCCTTCCCAGCGATGAGGTAGTCACCGCTCAGTGGTCGCGACGATACGGCCAGGACGGCAAGCCGCTTCGCCAGTGACCAACTCGCCGGGGTCGGCACCGGTGCTCACTTCCGAGGAGATCCGGGACGTGCTCGAGCCGCAACGGTATCTTCGCGATCCGCAGGCGTGCTCGAGGACACAGGCGTCGACGAGGCGGGCACGTGACGCGCGCGGTCGTCCTAGCGGCGGTGCGGACGCCGATCGGGCGCTACGGCGGCGGTCTCTCGGGAATCCGTCCCGACGACCTGGCGGCCACGGTGATTGCGGAGGCGGTTGTGCGCGCGGGCGTCCCGGCGGCCGAGGTCGAGGACGTGTGGTTCGGATGCGCGAACCAGGCCGGCGAGGACAACCGGAACGTCGCGCGCTTCGCGGCGCTGCTCGCCGGGCTGCCGGAGACGGTGGCCGGCGTCACCGTCAACCGGCTCTGCGCCTCGGGCCTCAGCGCGGTAGTCGGCGCCTGCCATGCGGTGATCGCAGGCGATGGCGACCTCTTCGTCGCGGGCGGCGTCGAGTCGATGAGTCGTGCGCCGCTCGTCACCCCGAAGTCGGAGGTTCCGTTCCCGCGCGGTGACCGGGTGTTGCACGACACGACGCTGGGCTGGCGCTTCGTGAACCCGCGCTACGAGGAGCGCTATTCGCGCGAGTCGATGGGCGAGACCGGGGAGAACGTCGCCGAGCGCTGGGGCGTTTCGCGGACGGACCAGGACGCCTTCGCGCTCGAGTCCCAGCGACGCTGGGCCGCCGCCCACGAGCGCGGCGCCTTCGCCGACGAGCTCGTCCCGGTCGGCGACCTGGAGCACGACGAGCACCCGCGGCCCGACACGAGCGCAGAGAAGCTCGCCTCGCTCAAGCCTGCGTTTCGCGCCGCCGGAACGGTCACGGCCGGGAACGCGAGCGGCATCAACGACGGCGCTGCGGCGCTCGTGATCGCCAGCGAGGAGCGCGCGCGTGCGCTCGGCCTCGAGCCGCTCGCCGCGTTCGCCGGCTCGGCCGTGGCCGGCGTCGATCCGGCCGTGATGGGCATCGGCCCGATCCCGGCGGTGCGGCGGCTGCTGGAGCGCAAGGGCATCGGCGTCGGCGAGCTCGATCTCGTCGAGCTGAACGAGGCGTTCGCGTCGCAGAGCGTCGCGGTGATTCGCGAGCTCGGACTCGACCCGGAGAAGGTGAACGTCAACGGAGGCGCGATCGCCGTCGGGCACCCGCTCGGGATGAGCGGTGCGCGGCTCGTCGTGGGCCTCGTCCACGAGCTCCGCCGGCGGGGCGGCCGTTTCGGGCTGGCCACGCTCTGCGTCGGCGTCGGACAGGGCCAGGCCGTCCTGCTCGAGCGAGACGCGGCGGGTGACGTGTGAGCCGCACGCAGGTCGGCATCGTCGGCGCAGGCCCCTCCGGGCTCCTGCTGGTCCAGCTGTTCCACGAGCTCGAGATCGCCCGTCGTGCTCGAGAACCGGACGCGAACCTCGGCACGAGGGCCGCTGCCCGGTAGCTCCAGGATCGGTCGCGGGCCGCTCGGCCGGTCGGCCAGATCCAGGGCTGCGCCGGCATGCACGTGGTGGAACGGGGGAGGCCGGGTCCTCTAGAGATAGGTGCGAGCTTCGGCAGCGCTGTTGCTTGCGCCCATGGCGTCGAGACGGATCGCGGCATCGGCGGCGATGCCTTTCGCCTTCTCCGGGTCGAGCGCGGGGAGGAGGTCGACGAGTAGTCGCGCCGCGAGGTAGCGCTCGCCGTAGCTCTCGAGCGCTGCGACCGCAGCCAACGCCTTCGCGCCCGCGGGATCAACGTCGCCTCGATCGGCGAGCTGTAGTGCGAGTGCCCAGTCCGCGATCCACTCGAGTGACGGCGCGCACGCCGATCGAGAGAGCGCTCGAGCACGGCCGGCGAGATCCTCTACTGCTACCCGGTCCCGCGCGAGTGCCTTCAGCTGCAGCTCGACGCGGAGTCGCTGGACGAGTCGCTGCACGTCCGGCCGGCCCTCCGCCTCGGGCACGAGCCGGTCGAGTCGGCGCTGCGCGTCGTCGATGCCGGTGAGCGGGCGCAGGACATCGATGGCCTGCGGCGGGAAGAGCTCCGCGCCGCTGATCGACGCCGAGTCGAACACGTCGAGCGCCCGCCGAGCATCGTCGGCGTCGCCGCACTCGAATGCGCAGAGCGCCTGTCCTGCCAGCGCCATGAGACCGTGGAAGCACGTATTCATTCCCTCCTCGACGACGAGCGTGGGTGCCGCCGCGGTCATCTCTCGGAGCTCGGCCAGTCGTCCCGCCGGTACGAACGCGCTCGTGAGCGCCGATCCGCTGTGGAGCGAGCGGTGGGGGCCGAGGCGGGCGGCCAGCGCGACCGTCTCCGAGGCGACGCCAGCCGCCTCGTCGAACCGACCCGCGTGCGCGAAGGCGATTGCCGACGTGACGAGGAGCTCGTGCGCCTCTCCGCGGTCGTCCATGCTGCGTCCGACTTCGACCGCGCGCTGGGCAAAGGCGCCGGACTCGCAGAAGCCCTCGTGCATGAGCTCCATGTAGAGCCAGTCGAGCGCGTACGAGAGCAGCGTCTCGGAGTCGACCTGCCTTGCGATCTCGACTGCCCGCTCGGCGTCGTGGCGAGCTTCCTCGTGTGGGTGCTCGGCAAGGTTCCAGAAGCGAGTAGCTGCGCGGCCGACGAGGAACGCGCCCAGCTCGAACGACGGAGGGCCGTCCTCGACCTCGGCGAGACCCTGCTCGAGCATCTCCTTCGCTCGGTGAATCCACTCCTCGCCGACCATCATGCCGCGCCAGCGAGCCCAGAGCAGTGTCGCGTGCGCGCGGAGTCGCATGGCCTCCGCCGAGTCCCCGAGGCGCTCCGCGGCGGCCACTGCCTCGAGGTACGCAGTCCACGCCTCCTCCGTGCGGACGGCGGCCTGGGCGGCGTGCGCCTTGAGCTCGAGCGCCTGGAGACGCTCGATGTCCGTGTGCGCCAGCGCGAGCGCGCGGTCACCGAAGCCGAGCGCCTGGTCGATCGAGAACGTCGCCGCTTCGGCGCGCCCTGCATCGATCAGCGCGCCGACGGCGGCGCGACGGATCTCCTCACGCCGGTCGAAGTCGTCCGGCCACGCGAGCTCCGCATCCTCGGCGCGCGCCGCGGACTCGTAGTGGTGGGCGATCAGCTCGACGTACTCGTCGCGGCGATCGCCCGCGATCTCCTCCAGCCAGTGGGCGACCTCGGCGTGTGCGGAGGCGCGACGGGCCTTCGGGATCGAGTCGTACGCGACCTCGCGCGTCAAGCCGTGTCGGAACGACAGCTCTCCCTGGCCCCGGAGCGACGAGGTCGGTCGAGTGAGCACGAACCCCTTCTCCTCCAGCGTCCGAAGCGCCGGACGCACCGGCTCGTCCAGCATCGATTCCAGGGTGGCCGTCCAGAAGACGCGCCCGATCACGGCGGCCGTGTGCAGCACGAGCTTCTCGTCCGCGGGCAGCGCGTCGACGCGCGCTGTGAGGACGGCGCGGATGGTGTCCGGGATCGTCACCTCGGCGTCCGGTGTGACCTCGACGATCTCGCCTCCCGTGCGCGCGAGGACGCCCTGGTCGACGAGGTGCTCGACGATCTCCTCCACGAACAGCGGGTTGCCCTCGGCCGCGGCGAGGATCCGCTCACGAAGGCTGGTGCCCACCGTGGGTGCGAGCTCGCCGAAGAGCTGCTCGGCGTGTGCGTCGGAAAGAGCCTCGAGGCTGATCTGAGAGACGCGGGGCCTCGCACCCCAGCCGGAGCGCAGCTCGGCGAGCTCCGGACGTCCGGTCACGACGAGGAGGAGCGGGCCGGTCGACCGGGCGAGGAGGTGCTCCACCATGTCGAGCAGGGGCGGCTCGCCCCGATGGAGATCGTCGATCACGACGACGGTGGGGCGCCGCTCCGCGAGGGCGCTCAGCAGCCGCGGCCACGCGAGGCCGAGCTCCTCGCCGATCGACTCGGGAGAGACTCCCTCCAACGGGTTGCCGGGCAGTGCGATGCCCGCCGTCATCGCAACCGCGAAGAGGACACGGTCGGTCTCGTCGGCTTCTCCCGCACCCTCGAAGAGGTCGCAGACGAGTCGTCGGAGCTTCTCGGCGGCGATCTCGGCATCGTCGTCGATGAGGATCCCCGCCGCGCCCCAGAGGATCTCCCGCAACGCCCAGTACGTGATTCCCGTGCCGTACGACAGGCATCGTCCCCTGTAGACGGTCGGCGCCTCGCGTTCCGAGCGGACGTGCGAGACGAGCTCCTCGGTGAGACGCGACTTGCCGACGCCGGCGTCGCCGAGGAGCGTCACGAGGCCGGGGCGGCCCTCCTCGACGCAGTCCGCGTACAGCGTCGCGAGGAGCGTGAGCTCCCGTGACCTGCCGACGAGGGGGCCCTGCGCGGGCGCGAGCTCGGAGGGCGGAACGAGGTCGCGTCCGCCGATCACACGCCACGCTCGCACGGGCAGGGACTTCCCCTTCAGCAGCCTGTCCTCGAGCAGCTCGACCCGGAAGGCGTCACGCGTTGCGAGGTAGGTGCGCTCGCCTGCCACGACATCGCCCTCACCGGCGGTCTGCTGCAGGCGTGCGGCAACGTTGACGACGTCTCCCGTGACCATGAACTGGTCACGCTCGAGCCCGGCGATCACCTCGCCCGAGTTGACGCCGATGCGAACGGCGAGCCGGATGCCGTGGCGTTCGGCGATCTCGTCGTTGAGCTCCGACAGTCGCTCCTGCATGTTGAGTGCCGCTCGCAGCGCACGCTCGGCGTCGTCCTCGAGGGCGACGGGAATGCCGAACACGGCCATCACGGCGTCGCCGATGTACTTCTCCACGACGCCACCCCACGACTCGATCACCGCTGCCATCGCCGCGAAGTACTCCGCCAGGAGCGAGCGCAGGCGCTCCGGGTCGAGTTGCTCCCCGAGCGCGGTCGAGCCCGTGAGGTCGGCGAAGAGGACGGTGACGAGCTTGCGTTCCTCGCCCGTCGCGGCGGAACGCGCGTCGAGCCGGTTGCCGCAGGAGGCGCAGAACCGCGACCCGAGCCGGGTCTCCGCTCCGCACGACGGACACGCCTCGACGAGCGCCCGTCCGCACGACGAGCAGAAGCGCGCAGCCGGATCGAGAGGCGCCGAGCACGCAGGGCAGGCCGACGCGTCGAGCAACGTCACGCGTTCACCTCCGAGCGTCGACCGCCGTCTTGCGCATGGCACGCACCGTAACGCAGCGGCGACCGTCCCCGGATGGGGCGTCGACGAAACGATCGTCGGCGTGGCTCACACGCACCGGATCGACGCCGGGCCACGTGGAGCGGGCTTCGCGGGGCTTCTCAGCTCAGGGCGGTTAGCTCAGTTGGAAGCGCACTGGTCTACGGCGCGGCGTACGGTCGGCCGCGACACGCAGAGCGTTGAACGACGTCTGGCCCGGCTCGGGTGGCCCGTTGACGGCAGCCGGGGAGGTCTGACCGGTGCCGGACCTCGAGTCGCAGATCGCTGAATGGCGGGCGTACGTCGCAGGCGTCCCGGCGGTCAACGGCCACGATGTCGATGAGTTGGAGGATCATCTTCGTCACCAGGTCGCCGAACTGACGGAAGCCGGCCTCACACACGACGAGGGTTTCCTGATCGCCGTGAAACGGATGGGCGACCTCGACGTCCTCTCCCGGGAGTTCGCACGTGAGCACAGCGGCCGCTTGTGGAAACAGCTCGTCCTGGCAGGCGACGACGATCCGGCGCGTGCGCCCAGCGGCTGACTCGAGGCCGTCGCGTTAGCGGCGGCTGCGGCTGTCGCGATCCAGGTTGCTCGCCTCGCTGCCGGGTTCCCGGGCGACGAGCCGACGTGGTTCGCGCGGAACCTCGGTCTCGTCGTCTTGCCGTTCCTCGCGGCGTATTTCGCGCGTGGACGGCACCTCGACGTCCGAGGCTGGACGCTGACGGCTGTGCCGTTCGTACTCGCGGCCCTCGTCGTGAACCTCTACCCGCACGAGGCGGACTCGGACACGGAGATGCTCGTTGCGCTTTCTCTACCCGTGGCGCTGTGGTTCGTCGTCGCCTACCCGTACATGGGTGGGACGATCGGATCGCACGAGCGGCGCATGGACTTCGTCCGCTTCACGGGCGAATGGTTCATCTACTACGTGCTGATCGCCCTCGGGCTCATGGCCTTGATCGCGGGAATCTCGAACCCACGGGGGTCGACGTCGACCGGATCGCGGAGTGGGTGTTGTCTTCAGGAGCAGCGGGCGCCGTCATCGTGGCCGCATGGCTCGTCGAGTCGAAGCAACGGGTCGTCGAGAACATGGCGCCAGTGCTCACGATGCTCTTCACGCCACTGTTCGCGGTGATGCTGGCCTGCGCTGCCATCGTCTACGCCGTGACCGGGTTCGGCGGTGCGTTCGACCGTCAACTCCTCACGGTCTTCGACGCCCTGCTGGTGGTCGTCCTCGCGCTTGTCCTGTACGGGATGTCCGCGCGGGAGCCGTCCACGTCGCCCGGATGGATGGACGGCATCCAGCTGGTTGCGGTCGTCAGCGCCCTCGTGCTGGACACGATCGTGCTCGGCGCGATGATCGCTCGGATCGGCGACCTCGGGTTCACCCCGAACCGAACAGCAGCGCTGGGCCTCAACGTCGTCCTACTCGTGAACCTGGCCGGGGCCGCCTGGCTCTGCGTCCGATTCCTCACACGACGCGACGGGTTCCACCCGCTCGAGCGATGGCAGACGACGTACCTGCCTGTCTTCGCCGTGTGGGCCGCCACGGTCGTGGTCGTCCTTCCGCCGCTGTTCGCCTTCTCCTGAGCCCGGCGACGCGCTTGGTATGGCGGAGTATCTGCCCGCTCGGAACCCTGATCCGGTTCGCTGGACGAAGTGCGATAGCGGCTGAAAGCTGCGCCGCATCATCGATGACCGCTCCCGTCGGTCTCGCGTGCTTCACCTACGGATAAAGTGGCGTACTTCCGTCGATCTCAAGAGCCTGACCCGGACCTCGGCACCTCACGACGAGCATCATGACGACTTCCAACAGCGGTCTCGAGATCCCCCAGCGCGGGGCGCTCGACTTCTTGGCGCTCGGCGCGCTCGTCCACCGGCTCGATCCGGGCATCATCCCCTTTCGCAAGGCCGCCGAATGCCATATCCACGTCAGCGGCGGTGAGTTCAACGTGGCGGCGAACCTGGCGGACTGTTTTCGGCTGCGGGCCGGCATCGCCGCCGCCATGGTCGATTATCCGATCGGCGACCTCATTGCCGAGCGCGTACGCGCAATGGGCGTTCAGCCGTTCTTCAAGCACTTCGAACACAACGGCGTGACCGGGCCGAACATGGCCACGGTCTACAGCGACCGTGGCCACGGGGTGCGGGCGCCGGTCGTGTTCTACAATCGCGCGAACGAGGCCGCGGCGCTGTTGAAGCCTGGCGATTTCGACTGGCGCGTCATTACGGCCGGCGGCCTGCGTTGGTTTCACAGCGGCGGCATTTTCGCGGCGCTGTCGAGGACGACGCCGGAGGTGATCATCGAAGGCATGCAGGCGGCCAAGGCGGCCGGTGCGGTCGTGTCGTTCGATCTGAACTTCCGCGCCAAGCTGTGGCACGTGGCCGGCGGTTTGGAAACGGCGCAGGAGACACTGCGGCGAATCGTCGAGCACGTGGACGTGCTGGTCGGCAACGAGGAGGACCTGCAAAAGGCGCTTGGCGTCAAGGGGCCTGAAGTGGAGAAGAAGTCGACGCTCGACAGCAACGCGTTCTTCGGCATGATCGATCAGGTCGTCGAGAAGTTCCCCAACATCAAGATCGTGGCCACGACGCTCCGTGAGGTGCATTCGACGAATCGTCACAGTTGGGGGGCGGTCGCCTGGATCAACGGCCAAACACATACGTCGCCGACGTGTGACCTGGACGTCCGCGACCGCGTGGGCGGTGGCGACGGCTTTGCTGCGGGGTTGTTCTACGGACTGTTGAACGGGCTGTCGGCGGAGGAGTCGACCAGCCTCGGTTGGGCGCACGGCGCGCTGCTGACGACCTTCCCGGGCGACACGACGATGGCGACGCTGGAGCAGGTACAGGCCTTCGCAGAAGGAGGATCGGCGCGGATTCAGCGATGAGGAGGCCCGATGACATGAGCGAACCTTGTGACTTTGGACTGATCGGGCTCGCTGTAATGGGCGAGAATCTGGCGCTGAACATCGAGAGCCGCGGCTACTCGGTGGCCGTCAACAACCGGACGACGAGCAAGGTCGACGACTTCATCAACGGCCGCGCAGCCGGCAAGCGGTTCGTCGGTTGCTACTCCATCGAGGATCTGGCCGCCGCGCTGAAGCCGCCGCGCAAGGTGATGATGATGATCCAAGCGGGCGCCGCGGTCGACGAGCTGATTGAACGGCTCGTCCCACTGCTCTCGCCCGGTGACGTGATCATCGACGGCGGCAATACGCACTTCTCGGATACCGAGCGGCGGACGCGCGAAGTCGAGCGGCGCGGTCTGCTGTACGTCGGTACGGGCGTGTCCGGCGGCGAAGAGGGCGCGTTGAAGGGCCCCAGCATGATGCCCGGCGGCAGTGAGAAGGCGTGGCCGCTGGTCAAGGAGATCTTTCAGGCAATCGCCGCCAAGGTCGGGCCGAACGATGACATTCCCTGCTGCGAATGGGTGGGGCCGCGCGGCGCGGGTCATTACGTCAAGATGGTTCACAACGGGATCGAGTACGGCGACATGCAGCTCATCTGCGAGGCGTACCTGATGCTCAAGGAGGTCTTGAGTCTGTCGAACGACGAGTTGTACGACGTGTTCGACACCTGGAACCGCGGTGAACTGCAGAGCTATCTGATCGAAATCACGCGCGATATCTTCAGCGTGCGTGACACCGAATCGGGCGATTTCATGATCGACAAGATCCTCGATACGGCCGGCGCGAAGGGGACTGGCAAGTGGATGAGCCAGCTCGCGCTCGACCTGGGTGTGCCGAGCACTCTCGTCACCGAAGCGGTGTATGCCCGTAGCCTGTCGTCAATGAAGGAAGCCCGCGTCAGCGCCAGCAAGGTATTGCACGGCCCAACCGATGCACGCTACGAGGGTGATCGCGAGGCGTTTGTCGAGTACGTTCGCCAGGCATTGTATGCCTCGAAGATTTGCAGCTACGCACAGGGCTATGTGCAATTGCAGGCCGCGGCCAAGGAGCACGAATGGCCGTTGGACTACGGCAACATCGCTATGTTGTGGCGTGGCGGTTGTATCATCCGCGCGCAATTCCTGGATCGGATAAAGGATGCATTCGACGAAGATCCGCAGCTGGAGAATTTGCTGTTGGATGGATATTTCCGCGATGCGATTCACAATGCTCAAGAGGCGTGGCGGCATGTCGTCGAGACGGCGGTCTCCGTGGGGCTTCCCGTGCCGGCACTCAGCGCGGCGTTGGCGTATTTCGATGGCCTGCGCCGCGAGACGCTACCGGCGAACCTACTACAAGCCCAGCGGGATTATTTCGGCGCCCACACGTACCGGCGGACTGACCGCGACGGGGTGTTTCATACGGATTGGTTGCACGAACGAAGGGAACCGGTGGAGTAGGCAGGAGTACGGAGGTCCCAAGCTCCACGGCAGTTCGCCGAGGCGCCTCGTGCTCGCGGCGTCCGTCAGCCGTCGTACGTGCCCCAGAGCTCGCGGAGCCCACCGCAGCAGATGCTGGCAGCGCTCGACTGCGCCCTCGAAAGTCGCTCGACGCGTGCTTGCGCTGTGCCCTGCTGCCCATCCGAAGGAGCAGGCGGTCAGCGCCGTCGCGGATCAGGCATCCGAACTCGACGTTCCACTTCGGGTCGGATGGTGGGACACGGAGCGGACCGTACGGGGCTCGAACCGTGAACGTCGGCCCGCAATGCAACGAGACCGATCCGATGGGAGTCAGCCGACGAGGCGCGAAACCCGTGGGTCGAAGGGCTGGCTCCTGTGTAGTCGATTCACGACAGGAGCGCTTGGAGCTGTAGTTCGAGTCCCGACTCGCCGACGATCTGCACCTCGAGCCGCAGCCCGAGGGCCTCGGCGGCCGCCTCGGCGCGCTCGCGCAGCTCGGGTGTCGGCCGCTGCGCAAGCCAGACGACACGCGTGTAGTGCCGGAAGTAGGAGTCGCGGAGCTCCGGATATCGGTCGAGGCCGAGAGATCGAACGACGGAGCGCTCGAACGAGCGGACGAGGAAGTCGGTGAGGAAGTACGTCCCGGGCTCTGCCTCGAGCGCCGCGCGCACTTCCTCGCGGCCGAGGACGTCGTAGCAGGTGTCGCCACGAAGCCGGTGGACGTCGGCTGCGTCGAGCACCCGATCGAGGTCGCCACCCGTGCCGCAGTCGGCGAACGCCACGGCGACGCGCGCGTACCGGGGCCGAATCGCGTCGAGGCACGAGCGCACCGCCTCGGGGATCTCACCGGGCCGGTTGTGAAGCACGGGGGGCAGCGGGTGCACGTCGACGTTCCACCCTCGCCGTTCGGAGATCGAGCGGACGTGCAGTGCGAGGGCGCCGCATGCGACCACGCCCACGCGATCGCGGGTCGTGCCGGTCGGGGCGACGCGCACGGGTGTGATCATCCGCGCTGTCCGCCTGCTCGCGTGAGTTGGAGCAGAGCGTCGCGATCGTAGGCGGCCTCGAGCCGTGCCACTTCCGAGGCGACCTCCGCTTCGAGATCGTCTCCACAGGGGCGCGCCTGTTGATTCCATTCCTCGAGGTAGGCGTCCGCCTCGACGAGGTCGGCTTTCATCGCAGCGGCGTCGATGGCTTTCTGGAACCGTTCGGAGAGCTCGCTGCGAGCGCTCTCTCCACCGCCGGTGGCCGTCACCTGGGCGGGGATGTCACGCCAGTAGATCACCGTCAGCGTGCCGCTCACTGTGCTCCCGGGAAGGCCAGTTGCTCGATGAAGCGGTCGTTGAAGTCCTCGCGGTCGGAGAGCTCGACGTACTCGACCTCGTCGAACATCGCGGTCGCGGCATGCCGCTCCTGCATCGACAGCAGCGCCATCTTCGCACCTTCCCCCGCGACGTTGCCGGCGGAGACGATGCGCGGCAGCGCGAGCTTCGGTACGAGCCCGATCCGGATGGCGCTTGCGGGCGACAGGTAGGAGCCGAACGATCCGGCGAGCAGCACCTGCTGGATCTCCGAGACGTCGATGCCGAGCTCCTCGACGAGAAGGCTCCAGCCGGTCGCGATCGACGCCTTCGCGAACTGCAGCTCACGGACGTCCCGCTGCGAGAGATAGACGGCGTTCTCGATGTCTCCTTCTTCGCCCCCCCAGGAGAGGATGAAGATCCGCTCGCCGTCCGCGCGCGCCACGAGGCGCCGCGCGAGCGAGGGTGCAACCACGGCCGCCTGCTCGTTGGGCACGAAGCGGCCCGAGAGATCGAGCAGGCCGGCGCCGACGAGCTCGGATACGGCGTCGACGAGACCGGAGCCGCACACGCCGACAGGCTCTGTGTTGCCGATCACGTCGAGCTCGATCGTGTCGTTGCGGAGGCGCACGACCTCGATCGCCCCGTCGGCGGCGCGCATGCCGCACCGGATCTGCGCGGCCTCGAAGGCCGGCCCGGCCGGCGCCGCCGTGCAGACGAGGCGCTCGGCCGAGCCCAGCGCGATCTCGCAGTTCGTGCCGACGTCGATGAACAGCCGCAGCCGGCGGTCGCGTGTCATGCCCGTTGCGAGCAAGCCTGCGACGATGTCGCCGCCGACGTAGGCGCCGAGAGCCGGGAACACCGTCGCCCGCGCGCGCGGGTGGAGCCGGAGACCGAGCTCCGAAACGGGCATGTCGGGGTACGAGGGCGCCGCCATGATGAACGGCGCGACCCCGATCGGCTCGGGATCGATCCCGAGCGCGAGCTGCGTCATCGTGGCGTTTCCGGCGAGCGCGACCTCGTAGACGTTGGCGGGCTCGACGCCCCCCTCGGCGCACACCTCGTCGGCGAGTTCCTGCAGCGTCTCGCACGCGAGCGTGCGGAGGCGCTCGAGCGCATCCGGGTCGAGCATCGTCGCCGAGATCCGCGAGATCACGTCGGCGCCGAACGGCTGCTGCCGGTTGAGCATCGACCGAACCGCCACCGGCGTGCCCGTGCAGACGTCGAGGAGCGTGGCCACGACCGTCGTCGTGCCCAGGTCGAACGCGATGCCATGCATGCGATCGCTGGTGTCGCCCGGTTCGACGTCGATCAGCAGGTCGTCGACGACGACGCACGTGACGCAGAAGCCGGCGTCGCGCAAGACGCGCGGCAGACGCCGCAGCACCCCGGGCTCGACGCGTAGCTCGAGGTCGTCGACCGCGTCCATGAGACGCTCGACGTCGGTCCGCTGATCCCGTAGCGTCGGCTCCTCCAGCTCCACGTACCGCTTCTGTATGGCGGGGTGCAGGATCACCTGCCGGCCCACCCCGACGGTCGCCGCCTTCGGTCGCGTGACGAGGGGCGGGACCTCGACGACGAGATCGTGCTGGGCCTCAGCGCGGCAGGCGAGCCTCCAGCCGGCCGCGAGGTCTGCCTCATCGAACGCGCGCAGGTCGAGCTTGGACGCCGGCACCGACCCGTCCGCCACGCGCACGCGGCACTTCTTGCACGTGCCGTGGCCACCGCAGGTCGAGTCGATCGCGATCCCGTTCCACGAGGCTGCGTCGAACACCGTGACCCCTGGGGGGACGCGCGCGGCCGTGCCCGACGGCTCGAAGCGCAGAGCAACCCTGGCGGGTGGTTCTGCCGCGACGTGCTCGTCGGGCTCGGGGCGTTCCATCGCGATCGTCACGCGGTCGCAGCCTGCGCTTGCCGGTGGGCCGCGATCCAGCTCATGCCCCATTCGTCGCGACCGGACAAAAGGTCAGCGGCGCGGCACGCGTCGACCGTCTCGGCAGTGCGCGCATCCATGATTGCGCTCGTCAGCCCGGCGAACGAGGCCGCGACGAGGAACGCCGCGTTCAACGTGTGCCGGCGGGGGAGACCGAACGAGGTGTTCGAGGCGCCGAGCGTCATGTTCAGGCCGTACGTGTCCCGGATCCGGCTGATCGTCTCGAGCGTGATCATCACCGCCTGCGGGTCTGCGCCGACCGTCATCGCGAGAGGGTCGATCACCATGTCCTCGAGCGGTATCTCGTACCGCCCATGCACGACGTCGACGAGCCTTGCGCACACCTCGAGCCGCTCGTCGGCCGTCGCGGGGATGCCCGTCTCGTCGTTGACGAGGCAGATGATCGCGGCGCCGTGCTCTCGTACCATCGGCAGCACGCGCTCCAGCCGCTCGTCCTCGCACGTGACGGAGTTGACGAGCGCCTTGCCCTCGTACGCCGCGAGACCCGCCTCGAGCGCCTCGACGACCGACGAGTCGATGCACAGCGGCAGGTCGGTGTGCTCCTGGACGAGCGTGACCGCCTGCGAGAGCAGAGTCGCCTCGTCGGTCAGCGGCACCCCCATGTTGACGTCGAGCACATGGGCGCCCATAGCAACCTGGTCGTCGACGTCCTTGATCACCTCGGACAAGTCACCGGCCCTCAGCGCCTCGGCAAACGCCTTGCGGCCGGTCGGGTTGATGCGCTCGCCGATGATGCAGAAGGGCTGATCCGGCCCGATGACGACTTCTCTAGACGGTGATCTGAGGACGGTGTGCATACGCGCTTCTTTCCTCCCTGGGTGGGATGTCGAGGTCTCGGAACAGGCGTGAGAGCGCCCCGTCGTGGCGGAAGTCGGTGACATGCAGCCCGCGGACGCCCGGCAGGGCGAGCGCGTGGCGCGCCTGCTCGAGTGCGACCTGGTACGCGGCCTCGGCCTGGTCGGCGGCCCGCTCGACCCGGTCGATCGTCTCAGCGGGCACGCTGATCCCAGGCACCGCGCGGTCGATGAAGCGCAGGGCGCGCGGGCCGCTCAGGAGCACGATCGTCGGCAAGATCGCGGCCTTCGAGGTCAGTCCGTACCGCTCCAACTCGCCGACGAAGGCCTCCAAGCGCGCCGGCTGATAGCAGATCTGAAGCTGGAGGAAGCGGGCGCCCGCGGAGATCTTCTTGGCGGCCCTGCGCGCGCGATGATCGAACGGCGGGGCGCCTGGGTTCTCGACCGCGCCGACAAAGAGCGGCGGGGCAGGTTGGAGCGGCCGCCCCGAGAGGTAACGACCACGTGCCAGCGACGTCGCGACACGGATCAGCTGAGGGCCGTCGAGGTCGAAGACGCGCCGCGCCTCGGGCTCGTCGCCCGCCGTTACATCGTCGCCCGTCATGCAGCAGACGTTGTGCACCCCGTGCAGCGCAGCACCAACGATGTCGGCCTGGCACGCGATCCGATTCCGATCACGGCAGCCGACCTGCAGGATCGGCTCCACGCCAGACCGTGCGATCGCGATCGCGGAGGCGACGTTCGACGCATGCGCGTGCGCAGCAGTGTTGTCGGTCGCGTTCATGGCGTCGACCCATCGCGCCATCTCCGCGATGCGCTCGGCGAAGCCCTCGAGCGTGCCTCCGTCGACGGTCGGGGCCTCACCCGTGACGATCAGGTGGTCGCCCGACTCGACCAGCTCCCGCAGCCCCGTCACGAGACCGAGCCGTCCTCGTCGGGCCCCCGCCAGCCGTCGGGCGCCACCTTGTCGCGGCCACTCAGCAGATTCACCCACGACGAGGTGCCAGCGAGGCGATTGTCGACCGGCGGCCGCAGCTCGTGCAGGTGCTCGCGCCAGGCGCGAGGCAGCGGCAGCGTGCGCGATCGATGCTCGGCCTTCACCCACACGCACCGCATCTCCGGCTTCACCTCGCAGTTGCCGTCCTCGCGAACACCACCGCACGGCCCGTTGCGCAGCGTCTTCGGACACGTCATCGGGCATGTCATGCCCGTGTCGTGCAGAACGCACTGCCCACACATGCGGCAACCGAAGAGCGGGTGCTTGATCGCGTGCTCGACTGCGGTGACGATGCCCATGGCGTGGTCAGGCTGGGGCGAGAGCCCGCCGCTCCTCGAGCAGTTCCTTGGCGCGCTTGGTGGCTCCCGCTGCGTCGGCGGCGTAGCCGTCGGCGCCCACCACGTCGGCGTACTCCTGGGTCACTGGAGCGCCTCCGACCATGATGATCACGTCGTTGCGCAGCCCGGCCTTCTCGATCGCCTCGATGTTCACCTTGAACATCGGCATCGTCGTCGTGAGAAACGCCGAGAATCCGACGATGTCCGGCTTGTGCTCCTGGATCGCCTCGATGAAGGTCTCGGGCGCCACCTGCACGCCGATGTCGATCACGGTGAACCCTGCGCCCTCGAGCATGATGTCGACGAGGTTCTTGCCGATGTCGTGCACGTCGCCCTTGACAGTGCCCATCAAGAACGTGCCGATCTTCTGGACGCCCGAGTCGACGAGCAATGGTCGCAGGAGCTCCAGGGCTCCCGTCATGGCTCGTCCCGCGATCAGCATCTCCGGTACGAAGAAGTCGCCGCGCTCGAATCGAGCACCGACTTCCTCGAGCGCGGGGATCAGGGCCTCGAAGAGGAGTGTCTCGGGCGGGATCCCCAACTCGATGCCGCGGGCTGTGAGCTCGACCACCTCGGGCTTGTTGCCAACGAGTGTGTTGTCGTAGATGTGTTGGAGGATCTCTTCGTTCGTCATGCTTCGCGTTCTCCTCGGTTGAGTTGGACGGCGGCGCTCAGTGCGTCTGCCTCGGCGACGATCTGGGCGGAGAGCTCGGCCAGGCGTTCTCGGGATGTGCGGACGGTCGGAGCCGAGACAGAGATCGCCGCGATCACGTTGCCCCGCGACCCGCGAACCGGCGCCGCGGTGGAGCAGAGGCCGGCCTCGAGCTCCTCCCACGTCGTCGCGTAGCCCGCGCGCCTGACCCCGTCCACCTCGGTGAGCAGCTCGCCGAGATCCGTGATCGTGTTCGGACCGAGCTTCGCGAGGCGCCCGAACGGCGGCTGTGAGGCGCCAAAGGCCATGAAGACCTTCCCCATCGAGGACGCGTGGATCGGGATCCTGCTGCCGGTCCAGTTTCCAGACCCGAGTGGGTGGTTGCCGTCGACCTGGGCGACCCGGGCGACACCTCCCGGGGTCGGGATCGCGATGTTCGCCGTCTCGCCGGTTGCTGCGCCGAGGCGCTCGAGGAACGGCCACGCGATCGTGCCGAGGTCGCCGACGCTCGTATCGCGGCGCGCGTACTCGACGAGTACCGGCCCGGGGCGGAATCCGCCTCCCTGGCGGCGTTGTGCGAGCCCGTTCCGCTCGAGTGCCCGCAGCAGGCGTGCGGCGGTCGACTTCGGCAACCGCGTGTCCTCCATGACGCGAGACAGTGTCACCACGTCGTCGCTCTCCACCAAGCGCACGAGGATCCGGGCTGCGCGGTCGATCGCCTGAGCTCCAACTTCTGCGTGAGACATCTAGTGCCGTATTGTGGCACCATGGTGATAACACGTCAAGTGACAATGGCTCTTAGATGCGGTATTCTCCTTTCCAAGTGCCGTGGTATGGGACTAGACGTTGATCATCTTGGATCGTACGAGCGCAATCCGTGACGTCCGTGTGTACTCGGTGCTCAGGTGAGTGAGCCGGTGGGGTCGTCGCGCGGCGACGGCCGGAGACAGGCATGCTGTTACACACGCCCCGACGAAAGGGAGACCGACCGTGAAGACCGCTGAGCGCACACGCATCGCCTTCGAACGGGGCACTCCGGATCGTGTGCCCGTCCACTGCTGGCTCGGGCTGCCGCTGATCAAGAAGCTGCGCGAGCCCGATGAGTCGTTCCTCGATCTCTTCGAGCGTTGGATCGACGACCCGATGGGGTCGATCGTGAAGATGCAGCAGGATCTCGGGCTCGACCCGATGATCACGACGTACAGTCAGCACATCGGCGAGCACGAGATCTGGCCGCGCATGCTGTTCCCTCGACCGTTCGAGACCGCGACGTGGGTGGAGACGTTCGAGGAGACCGGACGCGGCGACGGCTGGCGCGAGCACACGCACAAGATCCACACGCCCGACGGCGATCTCGACTACTCGTATCGCACCGAGGACGGGTTCGGCACGTCGTGCCACGACTTCCTGCTCAAGGGCGACGATCCGGAGGCCAAGCTTCCGGCTCTGCGTCACTTCCCGTCGGCCGATCTCTACGACATGACGGTCATGAAGGGGATGGTGGAGAAGGTCGGTGACGACGCCTGGTGGCTGCACCATGTGATCGGGCCGTGGGACATGGCGGCCGAGGTGCGCGGCCTCGTCGACCTCTCGATGGACATCTACGACCGACCGGAGTTCGTCCACGACCTGATGCGCGTCTGCACCGACTGGCTGATCGGCTTCTACGGCGCGCTCGGCGAGACCGGGATCCACTCGATCTCCATGAACGAGACGTGGACCGGTGTCGGTGTGGCACGCGACCACTTCGCCGAGTTCATGAAGCCGTACGAGGCTGAGTGCGTGCAGGCCGCGCACGACGCCGGCTACCTCGTCAGCTTCCACAACTGCGGTCGGGCCACTCTCCTGCTCGAGGACATCGCCGACACCGGCCCGGACGCGATCGAGACGCTGACGTCCGACCGCTCGTCGGGTGACGTCGACCTCGCCGACGCGAAGCGACGCGTCGGCGATCGTGTCTGTCTCTTCGGCGGCTTCAACGAGCACGTCCTGCACGAGGCCGACGCAGAGGCCGTTCGGGCGGAAGTGAGGCGCTGTCTCGACGCCGCGATGGCGGGGGGCGGGTACGTGCTCAGATCGACCGGGCAGATCTTCGACGCCAAGCCGGGACTGATCGAGGCAATGTGCGAGACGGTTCACGAGTACGGCCGCTACAACTGAGGGCTCGTTGCAGTGACGATCAGCGAGGCCGATCTGTTCCGGGTCGAGACGACGGCCGAAGGCCCTGAAGGTCATCTGCCGCTGACGGATGCCTTCCTGAAGGAGCGGCCGTCGGGTGACCTGTTCGGGCTGTCGCAGAACGTCGGTATGGGCTGGGAGGCAGCGAAGGTGGGGAGGGATCAGTTCCTGATCCTCTCGACGCTGGGCGGCGTCCGGGCAGACGACGGCACTCCGATCGCGCTCGGGTTCCACACCGGTCACTGGGAGGTCGGGTTGCTCGTACGCGAGGCCGCAGAAGAGCTCGACCGGCTCGGCGGACTGCCCTTCGCCGCTCACGTCTCGGATCCCTGCGACGGTCGAAGTCAGGGAACCAGCGGCATGTTCGACTCGTTGCCCTACCGCAACGATGCAGCGCTGGTGCTGAGACGGCTCGTGCGCAGCCTTCCCAACCGTTGCGGAGTGATCGGCGTCGGCACCTGCGACAAGGGCCTCCCGGCGATGTTGATGGCCATCGCCTCGTTCCGACAGCTTGCCGGAGCCATCGTCCCCGGTGGCGTGACTCTCCCACCACGGCGCGGCGAGGACGCCGGAGCGGTGCAGACCCTCGGCGCTCGCTTCGCCCACGAGCTCGTCACGCTGGACGCGGCCGCCGACCTCGGCTGTCGCGCCTGCGCAACGCCGGGCGGCGGGTGCCAGTTCCTCGGCACCGCCGCAACGTCGCAGGTCGTGGCCGAAGCACTCGGGCTGACGGTGCCGCACGCCGCGCTCGCCCCCTCGGGACAGCCGATCTGGCTCGACGTTGCGCAGCGCACCGCGGTCGCCGTGCACGAGCAGTGGCAGGAGAGACGCACGCTCGACTCGGTGTTGACCGACAAGGCGATCGAGAACGCGATGCTCGTCCACGCGGCATTCGGAGGCTCGACGAACCTCCTCTTGCACATCCCGGCCATCGCCCACGCTGCGGGCCTGAGCCGGCCGAGGGTCGATGACTGGCGCAGGGTCAACCGAGCAGTGCCTCGACTCGTCGACGCCTTGCCGAACGGGCCGATGAATCATGTCACCGTGCGCGTGTTCCTGGCTGGCGGCGTACCGGAGGTGATGTTGCACCTCCGCCGCCTGGGGCTGTTGCATCGCGACGCGCGGACGATCACCGGGCACACGTGGGACGATGTGCTCGACGAGTGGGAGGGCAGCGAACGGCGCGAGCGGCTCCGCGCACGGCTCGGCGAGGCGGACGGGGTCGATCCCGACGACGTCATCTCTCCACCCGATCGGGCACGCGTCAAGGGCATGACGTCGACCGTCTGCTTCCCGGAGGGCAATCTTGCTCCCGGCGGCAGCGTGATCAAGAGCACGGCCATCGACCCTCGTGTCGTCGACGACGACGGGGTCTACCGGCTGACAGGCCCTGCGCGCGTCTTCACGACGGAGAGGGATGTGATCGCGACGATCAAGGGCGTGGCAGGTGATCCGATCGAGCCAGGTGATGTGATCGTGCTGGCCGGGCGTGGCCCGCTCGGCTCAGGAATGGAGGAGACGTACCAGCTCACCTCCGCGCTCAAGTTCCTCCCATTCGGCCGCCATGTCGCGGTGATCACCGACGCGCGCTTCTCCGGTGTCTCGACAGGCGCGTGCATCGGGCATGTAACGCCGGAAGCCCTCGAAGGCGGGCCGATCGGTCGGCTCGAGGATGGCGATCTCATACGCGTGGTGGTCGACCGCGAGCGACTCGTCGCGTCGATCGATCTCGTCGGTCACGGCGACGAGCAGTGGACGGCTGAGGCGGCGGCCGACGAGCTCGCGCGGCGACCGGTTCGCGACGACGTCGTGCCGGACCCGGACCTGCCTGACGACACCGCGCTGTGGGCTCGTCTGCAGTCGGCGAGCGGAGGGCTCTGGGGCGGGTGCGTGTACGACCACGAGGCCATTACCACCCGGCTGCGTGACTCGCGATCCGGGAGCGGCAGCTCGTCTGCAACGGGCAGGGCGTGACACCTGCCGCTTGACGCCCAGGAGGCTTTCGGCGTAACGTTGCAAACGTTCTCAAGGAACGTTCCCAGACGTGAGCCAAACCCTGAAGACAGTCACCCTCCGCGACGTCGCCCGCGAGGCCGGGGTCTCGGTCTCGACCGTCTCGCGTGCCCTCAACGGGCAGCCGTTCGTCCGTCCGGAGGTTCGCGATCGCGTTCTCTCGGCGAGCGCGGTGCTCGGCTATCGGCCGGACGTTGCGGCGCGAAGCATGCGCACCGGCACGACCGGCGCCGTGGGGTTCGTCGTCAGTGACATCTCCAACCCGCTGTTCGCCGCGATCGCGCGGGCGGCCGACAAGGCTCTGAGCCCGCACGGGTACGCGCTGATGATCGCCAACTCCGCCAACGACCCTGATCACGAGGCAGAGATCATCACCGCCTTGCGCCAGCGACGCCTCGACGGCTTGATCATCGCCGCGGCGAACGAGAAAGCTCCGGGTCTCGGCGATCGGGTCGCCTCTTTCCAGGCGTCGGTGCTCCTCGACCGCGAGGTGCCGGGCTCGCGCGCCGACGCTGTTCTCTCGGATCACGGGGCTGGCCTCAGTGAAGCCATCCGGCACCTTGCAGGCCTCGGTCACAGGCGCATCGCGATGATCGCCGGCACCGCTGCCCAGCGAGGAAGCCGCGTCCGCATCCAGACGTACGACGACGAACTGGCGCGGCTGGGTATCGGCCGCGATCCAGATCTCTGCCGACCCGGCGAGATGACCGCCGAGGACGGGTATCGGGCACTCGGGGTCGTCCTCGGTCTGTCCGAGCCTCCAACGGCGATCATCGCAGGCAACAACCAGCTCTTCGCCGGCCTATTCGCAGCGATCCGTGATCTGGGCTTGCGCGTTCCCCGCGACCTGTCGGTCGTCGCATGCGAGGAGACAGAGCTGACCGCCCTCCACAATCCACCGCTCGACGTCGTTCGCCGAGACATGGACGAGCTCGGCAGGACGGCCGCCGAGTTGCTGCTCGAACGTATCGACGCACCCGGGCGTCGGCCGCGGCGGGTCGTGCTCCCCACGATCTTCGAGGCGCGGAACAGCTCTGCTCCCCCGCCGCGACGACAGGTGGCCTGGGCATGAGCGTCGAGATCGTCGGGACGGGAGGCGGTCCCTCAGCGCCGCCTCGACTCGAGGCTTCGATCTCGGCATCCGAGCTACGCCTCTTCAGCCGCGACTTACGGGGTACGGTGACGGACGTTGTCGTCGCAGCGGCCGGCCGTGCGCTGGCCGCGCACCCCGAGATCCGTGGCGCGACCCGCTCTGACGCAGTCGGCATCGGCGTCGCGGTCGACACGCAGAACGGGGTGCTCGTCCCGGTCGTCAGGAACGCGTCGGACGCCCCATTGCCCGAGATACGCGCCGAAGTGAGACGACTCGTCGACGCTGCGCGCGCGGGCGAGTTGTCGTCTTCCGACATCGGAGAGGCGGCCGTGACGGTCCATGCGCTCGAACCTGATGCGGGCACACCTCGGGAGTACGCGTCCATCGGCTGCGCGCTCACCGTCGACCGGACGGAGTCCGACTCGCCGGACATCACGGTCGCATTCACCGTTGACGGCTCCGAGGTCGGAGGCGCGGAGGCGAGCCAGTTCTTCGCCACGCTCGTGCGCCTCCTCCGACAGCCCTACCGACGACTCGCCTGATCGTGATCACCGGCATCCATCATTTCGCCCTGACCGTCTTCGACATGGATCGATCGATCGCGTTCTACTCCGGCCTCTTCGGGCTCGAGGTCGCTTCCGACCGCGAGGTCGAGCGAGGCTACGTCGAGCAGATCACGGCAGTACCCGGTGCCCACGTGCGCCTCGTTCACATGTCCGGCTACGGTCAGCGCCTTGAACTGTTGGAGTACAAGGCGCCGCGTGGAGAGACGCGCGCCCGTCCCCTGCAGGATTCGGGCAGCGCCCACGTCTGTTTCACGACCGACGACCTCGACGCCGAGGTCGCACGGCTTCAGGAGGCCGGGGTCACGTTCCGCTCCCTTCCCGTCGTGACGACGAGCGGGCCGAACAAGGGTGGACGCGGGATCTACGTCGAGGATCCGGACGGGAATGCCGTCGAGGTCGTGCAGCTCGCGCAGGTGTCCGCATGACGGGCCGTGTCGGCGGCAGAGTTGTCCTCGTCACCGGCGCCGCGGGAGGCCTCGGCCGGGCCTGCTGTCGCCTTCTCGTCGCCGAGGGAGCCAGCGTCGTGCTCTGCGACCTCGATCAGGAGGCGGTGGAGCGCGTATGCGCCGAGGTCGGCGGATCGCTCGCGCTCGCTGCGGACGTGACGAGCAAGGCAGATGCCTCGAGGCTCGTCACACGGACGGTGGAGGAGCTCGGCAGGCTCGACGCGCTCGTCGCAGCGGCGGGCCTCTACGACGCGACACCGCTCGACACGATCGATACGGACGAGTGGGATCGGATCCAGGCGGTGAACGTGCGCGGCACCTTCGTCACCGCTCAGGCTGCCTTCCGTGAGATGGTCTCCCAGAAGCGAGGTGCAGTTGTGACACTGGGCTCGGTCGCCGGCCAACTCGGCGGCGTGCAATCGGGAGCGGGTTACGTCACGTCGAAGGCTGCAGTGATCGGCATGACCAAGGCTCTCGCGAGGTACGGAGGGCCCCACGGCGTGCGGGTCAATTGCGTGAACCCCGGATTCATAGAGGCCGGGATGGGTCTCGGGATGTCTCCCGGGGACCGCGATCGAACGATCGCAGCGACCCCGCTCGGGCGCCCCGGAACGGCCGAGGAGGTCGCGGAGGCGGTGGTCTGGCTCGTGTCCGACGCCTCGAGCTTCGTCACGGGGGCACAACTGGATGTCAATGGCGGCCTGCTGATGGCATGACGCCGAGCGGCGACATGCGCAAAGCGGAGAAGGAGGAAGGACCGATGGAAGCCAAGATTTGCAGAGGGAGCTGGTGTCTCGCCTTCGGGCTCGAACCGATGGCATCGCTCGAGCAGGTGGTGAAGGTGCTGTCGGCTTTCGAGTACGACGGTATCGAGCTCGCCGGGTTCTTCGACCATGCGACGGTCGAGCGCTACCCGGACAAGGAGAGCAGGAAGAAGCTCGCCGACTGGATCGGGAGCCACGACCTCGAACTCGTCGGCTACGCACCCGGTCCCTACGGTGACTTCGGGAAGTATCAGTGGGCGACGGGAGACGACGACGTCGTCAGCGCCTACGAGAGCTTCTTCGACGCGCACCTTCAGTTCTGTGTCGACACGGGGATCCCGTCGATGCGGGTCGATCCGGGCGACTTCGGGCCACTCGCCCGCGACGCCGACTACGAGAAGGTCTGGGACCGCGTCGTCACGATGTTCCGCAAGCACGCCGAGCGAGGCGCCGACGTCGGCGTGACGATGCTGTGGGAGCTCGAGACCGGACAGGTCTTCGTCAAGCCGTCCGAGGCGGTGAAGCTGATGAACGACGTCGGTCACGACAACCTGCAGCTGATGTACGACGTCGGCCACGTCGAGGCCGCCTGCGTGATCGCGCACAATCATGTGCAGCCTGCCGAGCGTCTCGAGGGCGGTCAGGTCGAGTTCGTGCAGATGATGAAGGGGAAGATCGGCCACATGCACGTGTGCGACACCGACTCGAACACGTGGCACAACGCCTTCGGCACGCACCTCGGCATCGGTAAGGGCGTCGTCGACTTCGACGCGCTGATCCCCGCCGTCGTGGACTCCGGCTACACGAGCAAGTGGTGGTCAGTCGACGCGATCCCGATGAACGCCGACTCGTGGGCCGACACGTGGAGCGATCGGTTCGCGCTCGACGCTCTGCTCGACAAGCACGTCCGCTCGCGCTGAAAGGAGAGCACGTCATGAAAGCAGCAGTCTTCTACGAGCCCAAGGACATCCGTGTCGAAGAGGTGCCCGAGCCGACGATCGCCGAGGACGACGTTCTCGTCGAGGTGTCGGCCTGCGGGTTCTGTGGCTCGGACGTCGAGTACTACTACGGCAAGAGCCCGGTCGGCACGGCAACCGGCAAGGGGCCGCTCGTGCTCGGGCATGAGTTCTCCGGCAAGGTCGTCGCGCTCGGCAAGCTCGCCGGCAGCTACGGACTGAAGGATGGCGACCGTGTCGCGGTCTGCCCGATCCAGAGTTGTGGCGCATGCAACTCGTGCCGGGCGGGCAAGCCTCAGTTCTGCGCCAACCTGGCGGTGCTCGGCGTCACCACCGACGGTGGCTTCGCTCAGTTCGCGAAGACGAAGGCAGCCCACGCGTACAAGCTGCCCGACGAGCTCACGGACGAGCAGGGCGCCTTCGTCGAGATGCTCGCCGCCGCCGTGAACGCGGTGCACAAGGCTGAGGTCCAGCCCGACGACTTCGCCGTCGTCTACGGTCCCGGCCCGGTCGGGTTGTCGATGGTCCAGCTGCTCAAGAACGAGGGTGCGCGCGTCGCCGTCGTCGGAACCGGCGGATACCGGCTCGATGTCGCGAGACAACTCGGTACCGACTTCGCCTTCGAGGCCGGAGACGATCTCGCCGACAAGGTGCGCGAGGCGAACGGCGGCAATCTCGCCGATCGTGTGATCGTCGCCACCGGCTCGATGGGGGCCAATCAGCAGGCGCTCGAGATCTCAGGCCCCGGCTCGACGGTGATCTACATGGGCGTGACCGGTCCGCAGGACGCGGTTCAGGTGCCGATGCTGACGAGCCTCATCCAAGACAAGACGATTCGGTTCTCGCTCTGGTACCCGTTCCAGTGGCCGCGAACGATCAGCATGCTGACCCACGCGGAAGTCGACACCGGGCCGATCATCACCCATTCGGCTCCGCTCGACGGGATCGGAGAGGCCATCGACCGAGTCGTCAACAGGGACGACGGCGTGCTGAAGACGGTGATCACCCCCTGACCCGCCTGACCCGGAAGGTTGCCCTCGTGACCGGTGCCGCGCGCGAGCGCGGCATCGGTCGGGGCATTGCGCTGTGCCTCGCCGACGAGGGTTGGGACGTCGCGATCAACGACGTCGGTGCGGAGGACGAGGCAGCGGAGCTTGTGGCGGAGCTTCGGGCGATCGGTCGTCGCGCCGTGTTCGTTCCTGCCGACGTGTCCGACCGCGCCGCCGTCGACGCGATGATCTCGACCGTCGAGTCCGAGCTCGGCCCGCTCGACGTCGTCTGCTCGAACGCGGGGATCGCGGACTGGCAGCGTTTTCTCGACGTGACCGAGGAGAGCTTCGACCGTCTCGTCGCCGTGAACCTGACCGGGGCGTTCAACGTCTGCCAGGCCGCCGCAGCCGCCATGGTGGCTACGGGTCGGCCGGGGAGGATCGTCGTCACGTCGTCCGTGCACGTGCAGATGCCGTTCGCCGAGATGTCCGTCTACGGTGCGACGAAGGGAGGCCTGAAGGGCATGGTCGAGACGATGGCGATCGAGCTCGCGCCGCACGGGATCACCGTCAACCACATCGGGCCCGGCTGGGTGCGTTCGTTCATCAACGACTCCTCTCCGTCTCTGCAGACGGAGGACGAAGTACGCTCGACGTTGAAGCTGATACCCGCCGGCCGACCGGCCGATCCGCGGGAGCTCGGGAGGGCGGTTGTCTACCTGTGCTCGGCCGACGGCGAGTACGTGACGGGCGAGTACCTGCGCGTCGACGGCGGCTTCGTGGTCGGGAAGTACTGATGAGGATCGCCGTTCACGGTCTCGCCCAGCCTCTCGCTGCAGCCGTCGCCGAGGCCTTCCGGGCGGAGGGGCACGAGCTCGGCGAACCTGCGGAGGTCGCCGTCGTTGGTGCAGAGCCGCCGATCGGCGCCGATCTGCACGAGCTCGCGCAGGAGAGCTGGGACGTCGCCATCGCCGGCGCCCGCGACGCGTTCTTCGCCATGCAGGGTGCGGCCCGCTCGCTCGTCGAGCAGGGCGGAGGCGGCTGTCTGCTCGTCGTCGTACCGGTTCACGCGGTGCGCACGTCCCGCGGCTGCGGCCCGGCCGCCGTCGTCGGCTCGTTCCTGACGACCGCTGCCCACGTGGCCGCCGTGGAGCTCGGCGCGCAAGGCGTTCGGGTCAACGTGCTGGCGGTCGGTCCGCTCGAGGGCGACGTCGACCCGCGAGTAGCCGAAGCCGTGCCACTCGGCCGCCTCGCCCGTCCCGCGGATGTCGGTGCCGCCTGTGTCATGCTCGCAGGCCCCGGGGCAAGGTACGTCACCGGTACCGTCGTCGCGGTGGACGGGGGCTATTGCGTGACGAAGGCTGCCGGCGGCAGCCCGTTCGTCGACGCGTAACCTGCCGCCGGTCCCCTGACTCGAGCTCTCAGACTGTCGCCTGCTCGACGCGCGCGGCGAAACGTTCGATCGCGGCGTCACCGTCCAGGGCGCCCAACTCCAGGTCGTAGCTTCGGCTCTCGCCGGCTTCGAGCTCGATCAGCTCGCCGCGGTCGCGTGCGTCGAGGCGGCCGGAGGTGCGGTTCGTGCACGGCTCGATGCCGACGACGTACGTCCCCTCTCCCAGCGTCCGCCAGACGAAGTGATGGGGGAGTTGGGCGCGATCGAAGACCTGGTAGACGCCGACGCCGAGCCGCCGGTTGACGACGGCGGCGGGCACGCTGCCGTCCGGCTCACCACCGAGCTCGTGCTCGAAGACCTGCTCGACGTATCCTGCTTCGGGTGCCGTGAGCCGCCGGTAGCCCTCGACAGGATGGTTGCCCCGGGCGGTCACCCCCGTTGCCGCCACGAGGATCTCCGATCCCTCGTCTACCACGGGGAAGCCGGCGTTGACGTGGTAGAGGAGCATGTGCGGCGTCAGATCGTGGCCGACGTTCTCGACGACGTCGCGGATTCGAAGCCGCGACTCGCCGACGACCGCCTCGATCCTGCGTCGCAGCGTCAGTTGCTCCCCGAAGACGGCCGCCTGCAGTGTCTCACCCTCGGCCCAAAGAGTGCACGTGTCCCCGTCCCATCGCTCCCCGTACCCAGCCAGGCGAGCCGGGCGGTTCGAGACCCGGCCGTGAAGCCCGAAGGTCTCGGTCTCCTTCGGCGGGTAGTGGTACTGCTGGGCGGTGTCCTCTGCCATGAACAGCGCGTGGTCGATACCGCACGTGGTCAGGAGCCCGCCGCCGAAGCCGCGGAAGAAGCCGAGCCCCTCCGGTTCGTAGTACCACGGGCCCTCGACGCCGACAGCGGACTGCCAGGCAAGGGGCACGCCGCGCAGCTCGCAACGCCCGATGTCGAACGCGCGGTCGACGAGCACGTCGAACGCGAAACCGGTCCCAGTCCGGAACTCGAGCACGCGGACTCCGCGCGACCCGCCGTCGCCGAGCGTCAGGAGCCGGAGCCCGGCCACCTGATCGAGCCGGCCGACCCGCCGGGCGAGATCGCGCCGCGTGAGGCTGCGTCCGAAGAGGTCGGGCACGAGCGCAGCCTAACCCTTCGTCTCGAAGCGCATCACGGCGCGGCCGGGCCGTAGCGGCGGGACGCCGGGTGAGCCGCGCCGAATGTCGCGTAACCGCCGTCGACGGCGATCACCTGACCTGTGACGAAGGCGGTGCGTGGGTCGCACAGCGCCACCGCGGCGCCCGCCACGTCCTCCGGCTCGGCCAGCCTGCCGGCCGGTGTGTGGTCGACGACTGCGCCCTCGTCCACGATCCCGCGCTCGATCGCGTCGAGCACCATCGGCGTGCGCACCGGCCCGGGCAGCAGTGCGTTCACGCGCACGCCGCGGTCGGCCCACTCTACGGAGAGGACGCGCGTGAGCCCGACGAGGCCCGCCTTCGCGGCGCCATATGGCGCCCGGCCGGGCATGCCTACGAGCGCCCCGATGATCGAGCCGACGTTGACAATCGCTCCCCGCCGCGCCTCCAACATCTGCCTGCCGAAGGCCCGGCAGCAGCGATAGACGCCCGTCAGATCGACATCGAGCACGAGCGCCCAGTCGTCGTCGGTGAAGAGCTCCGCGGCACCGATGCGGTTGACCCCTGCGTTGTTGACGAGGATGCTCGGCGTTCCGAGACGCTCGGCGATCGTCGCGGCCGCCTCGTCCACCGACGCCGTCGAGCGGACGTCCATGGCCAGACCGAGGTGCCCGTCGCCGAGCGAGCCGGCGACCGCCGCCGTCGCGACGGGGTCGCGGGACGTGACCGCGACGCTCGCGCCGGCCTCGGCGAGCGCGCGCGCCACGGCCTCGCCGATCCCCTTCGTCGCGCCGGTGACAACCGCGATCTCGCCGTCCAGCGGTCTCATGGGGTTCGGCGGGTTACGGTCGCACTCCGACATTGCGCATGATCTCGGACGTTCGCTCGTACGCCTCCTCGACCCATGCGACGATCTCGTCGGGGTCGGGAGAGTACTCGAGCTCGATCGATACCGTGCCCTGATAGCCCGTGTCGACGATCGCCTGCAAGTACTCCTGGATCGGCGTGACACCGCGTCCCGCCGGCAGGTCGCCGTGCACATCTCCGTCGCAGTCCGAGAGATGGATGTGACCGATCAGTCCGGTCAGCTCCTTCACGTCGTCGAACGACGCGCCCGACAGGTGCAAGTGCGAGATGTCGGCGTTCGCGCGCACCGCGGGGAGGTCGACATCGCGCACGAACCGGACGAGCTCGTGCACGTCCTTCGCGAGTGAGGTCTGGAAGGGCTCGAGCTCGACGACGACCTCGAGTCCCCTCTCGGCGGCGTACTCGCCAGCCTGACGCACGCCGGCGACCGCCATGTCCCAGATCGCTGCATTCGGGAAGACCTCTCCGTCCCAGTAGTACTCGCCCACCACCACGACGAGGTTGCGGGCTCCCAGGAACGCACCCTGGTCGATGTTCGCGCGCAGTCGCTCCTGCGTGAAGCGCTGCACCGCTGGGTTGAAGTCGACGAGCCCGAACGCGACGCAGAGCTGCGACCTGATCGGCAGTTCGGCAGCCTCGCACGCCGCCTTGATCTCGACCCGCTCGGCGTCGGTCAGGTCGAGCGCGTCCTCGAAGATGTCGTACGTGTCGAAGCCGATCTCCTTCGCCGTCCGGATGCCGTTCAGACGGTCGACACTCGTCCCCAGCCACGTCGAGCTGATCATCCCGAGCTCGAGCTTCCTCGCCACCGTCCCTCCTCGTTCGATTTGCCTTTACTGTATTTGTATGGCCCCGGCGCGTCCTGCGGGTACCCCACGCGCCTCCGCGATCGAGCGCCTTCTGCGCGTGAGTGACGTCGACATTCGGCTTGGCATCGCCTCCGTCGGGGCGCCGATCCGCGACCACACAGGCTCTGTCGTCGCTGCGCTCTCGGTCGGGGGCCTCAGGCCGTCGACCCTCGGCGACGAGGATGCGACGGCGATGCTCGTGTGCGACGGTGCCGAGCGGGTCTCGCGTGCCCTCGGATTCGCGCCGGAGGATCCGAGGTGACCTCTCGCGAGCTCGTCCTCGCCACCCTCGAGCGCCGACCCACCGATCGTATCCCGGTCGGCCCGATGATGCTCGACCTCGGTGCCGCCGTGATCGACGCGCCGATCGGTCTGTTCTGCAGCGACGCCGAGACCATGGCCCGTGGCCAGCTAGAACTCCACGAGCAGGTCGGCCAGGACGTGATCTTCCTCGGGTGCGACAACTACTACATCGCCGAGGGGTTCGGTTGCGTCGCCGAGCTGCCGGCCGACGAGACGCCGCATCTCGTCGGCCCGCCACTCGAGCGCATCGCCGACGTCGACGACCTCGAGGTGCCGGACCCGTTGACCGACGGCCGCATGCCCGTGATCCTCGACGCGACCCGCCTGGTGCGCAGGGCGGTGGGCGACGAGGTCGCCATCCGCACGCCCGGCACGGGTCCCTTCGCTCTCGCGTCGTACCTCATCGGTACTCAGGAGTTCCTGATCGAAATCGGGATGGCCAATGCGGAACTGCCCGAGAGCGAGCCCGAAGCGATCCACCGTGCGCTCGACCTCGCCGCGGACGCCTTGATCGCGTTCGGCAGGGCGTGCGTCGACGCGGGTGCGGACCTGCTCCACTGCGGCGACTCGCTCTCGTCCTGTGACGTGATCTCCCCCGCCGACTACGAGGAGTGGGCTTTCCCCTACCAGCGCAAGGTGCTCGAGGCGTGGAGGGAGTACGGGGCGAAGACGCTCTTGCACATCTGCGGCGACTCGACCAGAGTGCTCGACCTCTACGCGCAGACCGGAGCCGACGTGATCGAGGTCGACCACAAGGTCGATCTCGCGCTCGCGCGGAACATCATCGGCGACCGCGCCTGCGTGATCGGCAACGTCGACCCGGTGACGGTGCTTCTGCAGGGCACACCCGAGCGGGTGCGCGCCGCCTCGAAGCAATGCCTGGAGGCGGGTCGCGGCGGTGGCTACCTGCTCGGCTCGGGCTGCGTCGTCCCGCGGATCACGCCGCTCGACAACGTACGGGCGATGGTGCGTGCTGCCTGGGACTCGCCTCCCGTCCCCTGAGGCGACCCCGTCACTGCATGACCCAGCCGCCGTCGATCGCGACCATCTGGCCGGTCACAAAGGACGACGCGTCGCCGGCCAGGAACGTGACGAGGTTCCCGATGTCCGCCGGTGTGCCGCGCCGCTTGAGCGACTGATGCTCGAGCACGTAGCGGCTGTAGCCCTCGGGGTCGGGATGGATCTTCTCCGCGTCGGTGGGGAAGGCGCCGGGTGCGACGCAGTTGACGGTGATCCCCTCGGGGCCGAGCTCGCGCGCGAGGCCGCGGGTGAAGGCGAGCACGCCGCCCTTTGACGTCACGTAGGAAAGCAGCTTCTCCCAGCCACCGAAAAGCGTGATCGACGCGATGTTGACGATCCGTCCGCGTCCTCGGCTGACCATCGACTCGTGGCAGGCCCGTGCGCACAGGAAGTAGCCCTTGACGTTGACCGCGAGGACGTCGTCCCATTCCTCCTCGGTGATCTCCGTCCATGGCCGGGACGGGTAGATGGCGGCGTTGTTGACGAGGATGTCGATCCCGCCGAGCGCGTCGACGACCTCGGCCGCCATGGCTTCGGTCGACGTCTTGCTCGAGACGTCCGCGACGACGGGTATCGCCGTGCCTCCCGCGGCAGTGACGTCGTCGGCTCTCGCGCGGCTCTTCTCATCGGTCAGGTCGACGCAGGCCACCGATGCGCCGGCGGCGGCCAGGGCGAGGCAGATGCCCTCTCCCAGTCCACCGCCGGCGCCGGTGACGAGCGCGACGCGGCCGTCGAGCGAGAAGGGCCCGTCGCTCACAGACCTGCCTCGGACCTGATCTCGGCGAGCGGCACCGCCCTCCCCTCGTCGGCGGAGCGGTACGCGGCCTCGACGAGCACCATCGTGCCGATCGTCGTCCCTCCCGAGATCGCCGGTTCGGCGTCCTCCTGGATCGCCCGCATGAGCTGGCCCATCGTGCCTTTGAAGGCCTGCGGGAACCACATCTCGTCCCAGGTCGGGCTCTCCCAGCGGCCGTCCATTGCCCGCGTCGTCCAGGTGATCGTCGAGGGGCTGCCTGCCGGATAGTCGGGCCAGCCGATCGTGCCCTTCGCGATGCCCTCGGTTCCCTCGACGCGCCACTGGATCCCGTGATCGGCCCACGTGTAGCAGTTGTCCAGGCCGATCGCCCGCAGCCCGTCGGCGTACTCGAGGATGTAGAACGCGCTCCCGTCCTTCGTCGGGTAGTCGAGGCTCGGGTCGTCGCGGACCGACACGTAGATCCGCTCGGGGTCGCCGAACTGGAAACGGAACGCGTCGAGGTGGTGGATCGACATGTTGAGCAGCGCGATGCGTCCGTACTGCTTGAGGAACTCCTGCCAGTGCGGCCGCGCGTTCATCACGATCTCGGCGACGATCGGCGTGCCGAGCTCACCTGCGCCGAGCAGCGACTTGAGCGCCCGCATCGACTGGTCGTAGCGCATGTTGTGGTTGACACCCAGCTTCACCCCGGCCTCGTCGCAGAGCCGCACCATCTCGACTGCCTCGCCGAGCGTGAACGCGACCGGCTTCTGCGCCAGGATCCCCTTCACGTGCGGACGCCTGACCGCCTCACGGACGATGTCGAGTTGCTGGTCGGGCGGAAACGCGATGTCGACGATCTCGACCCGCTCGTCGTCGAGGAGATCCTGCCACGTGTCGTGCACGGTCTCGACACCGCGCTCGGCGGCCGCTGCTTTCGCGTTGGCCGGCGTGCGCGAGGCCAGGGCGACGACGTCGAAGCCGGCTTCCCTGTAGGCCACGAGATGGATGTCCTTCATGATGAACCCGGCGCCGATGCAGCCGATGCCGTAGTCCGTCTTCGGCGGCAGGTCGGGGCCGGTATGGAGGTCGATAACTCCCATCGTCGCCGCCTAACCCCGCACGCCGAGGTCGGCCATGATCGCAGCCGTGCCGTCGTAGGCCTTCTGCGCCCAGGCGACGATCTCGTCGGGGTTGGGGGCATACTCGAGCTCGATCGAGACGGTCCCGTCGTAGCCGGTGTCGCGGATCGCGGCGAGGTACTCCTTGATCGGTGTCACGCCCATGCCGGCCGGCATGTCGCCGTGCACCTTGCCGTCGCAGTCGGAGAGGTGGATGTGCCCGATCAGGCCGGTCATCAGCGCGACGTCGTCGAACGAGCAGTCCGACAGGTGCAGGTGCGAGATGTCGGCGTTCGCGCGGACCGCCGGGTGGTCGATCTCCTTGACGAAGCGCACGAGCTCGTGCACGTCCTTCAGCAGCGCCTCGCTGAACGGCTCGAGCTCGAGCACGACCTCGAGCCCCTTTGTCTGCGCGTACTCCCCGGCTTCCTTGACCATGCCCTTGGCCATGTCCCAGATCGCTGAGCGAGGGAACACCTCGCCGTCCCAGTAGTACTCGCCGACGACGAGGAGGACGTTACGTGCTCCGAGGTAGGCGCCCTGGTCGACGTATGCCTTGATCCGGTCGAGGGTGAAGCGCCGCACGGATGGGTTGAAGTCGACGATCCCGAACGCGACGCACACGACGGAGCGGATCGGCAAGCCCGCCTCCTCACATGCGGCCTTGATCTCCTCGCGCTCGGCGTCGGTGATATCGAGCGGATCCTCGAAGATGTCGTACGTGTCGAATCCGATCTCCTTCGCCTTGCGAATGCCCTCGAGCCGGCCGACGGGTGTATCGAACCAGATCGAGCTGATGATCCCGAGCTCCATCACATGCCTCCCTCTTGGTTGTTCGCGGTTGTCCAGCGTAGGCCGGAAGGATCCTCTTCTGCATATCCCTGCCTCACGAGCTCGCGCAGGTGAGCCCGGAGCGAGCCGGCGAGCTCGTTCGGCATCGACGTGAACGGTCCGAGCTGCGCGTCGCCGAGCGCGAGCAGATCCGGAAGCGTCAGCTCGCCCGTGCTCGCGAGCGCGTCCTCGACGATCCTTCTTGCGTCCTCGACGAAGGCGATCGTGTCAGCGAGGAAGCGTTCGACCTGTTCGCCCTCCATCACGTCGTAGTGCGCCGTCAGCAGACGCTGGGGTGCGAGCCCCTGCAGCGTGCGTGCAGCGCCGAGATAGGCGTTGACGTCGAAGTACGGAGGCGGGTGGATGACGTTCTGCTCCGTGTCGAGGAGTCCTCGGCCCATCACTGCGTCGATCACGATGGCGGTGCCGGAAACGGGGTCCCAGAGCCCGACGTGCCCCGGAGTGTGGCCTGGCAGGTGGAGAACCTCGACCGTGAGTCGTGGTCCGAGCCGTATCCTCTCGCCGGCGCGGAGGTGGACGTCGATCGGCGTATCCGGCCCGATTGCGTCGCGCAGCCAGGTCAGGACCTCCGGCTCGTAGGAGAGCCCGTGCTGCGCGTACCAGCCGTAGCGCTCCTGCATGATCGCGTCCGCGCTCTCGATCCAGCGGACGTCGAGCTCGTGGGCGAGGAAGAGCGCGTTCGGGGCCGCCTCCTTGATCGCCGAGTTGCCTCCGTAGTGGTCGACGTCTGCGTGCGAGTTGAGGACGAGGTCTGGCTGGAGGCCGTCGAGGAACGGGAGGATCACGGTTGCCGGCGTCTCCTTGACACCGGTGTCGACCAGGAGAGAGCGCTCGTCTCGAAGCAGGTACTGGGAGAACGGTCGAGGGCCGAGCACGCTCTCGATCCGGTGGATGCCGGGTGCTACTTCCATGTGCGCGACGCGCTCCTCGGCATCAGCGTGCTTCCTCGTCTGGCGGTGACGGGGGCGCAAGAGCGTAGAGGCCGATCACGAACTCGTGGTGACGGCTCATGATGTCGAGCAGGACACTGCGTGCTGCATCGGGATCGCCCGCCTCGATCGCGTCAACGAGCTCGCTGTGCGAGTCGACGCTGTACTGCAGGTCGCCGAACCGGCGGATGCCGGCACCTGCCGACAACTCGATGTCCCGGCGCAGCAGCTCACGAATGCCCTCCATGATCTTGACGAGGAAGCGGTTGCCTGCCGCCTCGGCGAGCGAGAGGTGGAAGGCGACGTCCGCTTCGGGATAGAGGTCGGCATCGGCAGCGGTCGCCTGCATACGATCGATTGCACGCCGGAGCCGTGCGATCTGCTCGGCGGAGGCTCGCTCCGAGGCCATGGCGACGATGCTGAGACCGAGCAGCTCGCGCGCCTCGATCAACTCCTCGATCTCCGCGCGGGTCACGGGTGCGAGCGAGCGCGAGGGGAGACGACTCGCTTCGGCGACGAAGGTGCCGCGGCCGTGGCGGGTCTCGACGAGTCCGTCGCCGATGAGGATGCTGATCGCCTCGCGCACAGACCCGAGGCTCACGCCATGGCTCAGTGCGAGGTCGCGGTGGCCCGGGAGCTTGTCACCGGGCTGGATGACGGATGCCTCGATCTGCGAGCGCAACTCCCCGGCAATCAGAACCGGCAGGGTGACGCGCTCGCTTCGGCTCGTGAGAGGCAGTGGGGTCCCTTTCCCGCGATCCGAACAGTTCGACATTGCTCCGAACAGTTCGGCCCTCCGGGACGCTAACAACCGCTTCCGTGGAAGTCAAAACGCGCTCGACCGGCCTCGGGCTCCGTGCGTCGCGTTGAGGTACCCCATCGTCGAACCCGTCCTACTAGACAAGCCTCGAGCCATCCCGTAGGGTGTTGTGCCAGGCGGTAGATCAGGGCCTTTCGAGGCACTCCTCGAACAAGGAACGGGCGCGCGAACAGTGTTCCGAACACAAGTGCCAAGGAGATCATGTTCGAGCGCCACTCGGTGCCTGCGATCCCGCGTCGGGTGGCGGCCTATCCTTTCAGCGTCTGGCACGTCGGAGGAATCAGACCCAGCGATTTCGAGGCCGCGCGCGGAAGAGAGGTGACCGATACGTAGTAATCGATTGCGGGGCGGCCTTCGGTCGCCAGCGCTTGTACTCGCAGGTCGCGAACTCTCACCGGCCACGCTCACATTGGAAGCGCGGACCGGCTCAACGACAGGAGGTCGTGGTGGAACAGCCATCGAATCATGAAGAGCAGCCTGCTGATACGCCTGCAGGGTCGAAAGCGACCCGTCGGCAGGTCGTGGCAGCAGGTGCAGCGGCAAGCCTCGGACTCGCGGTCGCCGGGTCGGCGGCCGGCGGCGTCGCGAGGTCGGAACGGAGTTCACGCGTCGCGGGCGGCCCGTCGGGATGGCCGGGTTCGAAGCGCTACCAGTACCCGCCCAACTCGGGCGCCGGTCGCGCCGTTGCGGCGGCGAAGGCGCTGCCCAAGTCGCGCAAGCCGGCCCAGCTCACCGTCGGCCTGTGGCCGGGCTCGATCGGCAACTACTCGACGCCGTTCCCGAAGGGTGCGACGCCGCCGAGCAAGCTGTGGGAAGAGCTGACCGGCATCAAGATCAAGTTCGTCCCGATCGACAACGAAACGACGTACGCCAAGAACCTGCAGAGAGCTGCGACGCGCGACGGCTCCCTGAACATCGTCCAGCTCGACATGCACTCCACCGGCGATCTCGCCGAGGCCGGCCTGCTGCTCGACCTCAGCGGCTACGTCAGGCAGCACCGGCCCGACTGGAACGAAAAGAAGTGGGGCTACATCGGCGGCAAGACGACCACTCAGGCGGTCAACTACTACAACGGCAAGCCGTACGCCGTCACCTCGGACGGGGACTACCAGATCTTCGTGATCCGTAAGGACCTTTGGAACGACCCGAAGGAGAAGGCGGCATTCAGGGCGGAGTACGGCTACCCGCTCGCACCCCCGAGGACGTGGGACCAGCAGGCGGACATGGCCGAGTTCTTCCACCGGCCGGACGACGGCCTCCTGGGCGCCACCGACCTCCGGTCGCCCATTTGGGGATGGCTCAACTTCCTCATGCGCTACACGTCGACGAGGAGCCCGGTCGCGTACTACTGGGACGACAACATGAAGCCCCTGATCAACGGCCCCGGTGGCCTCAAGGCGCTCAACCACTTGATCAGCACGACCAAGTTCGGGTCGAAGGACGCGCTCAGCTGGAGCTGGCCCGAGCAGTACCAGAACTGGGGCGACGGCGGCGCCGCCATGACGATCGCCTTCAACAATCTCACGAAGTTCCACAAGAAGGGCGGTCCGTTCGACAAGAGCGGCTTCAACGTCGGCGCGAAGACACACGCCATTCCGATGCCCGGTTGGAGGGTGAACGGCAAGCTCGTGCGTCATACGAGCCTCTACTTCAACGCGTCCAACGGCGTGAATGCGTTCTCCCCGAAGCAGTACCACGAGGCGGCGTACCTCTTCCTCCAGTGGGTCGCCTCGGGGCCGATCTACACGTGGCTGACCGCCAACCCGGGTGGCTACCAGGATCCGTGCAAGGTCGCGTGCCTCTCGGACCCGCTCGTGCGGTCGAGTTACACGCCGCGCACCGTTGACGTCCTCGGAATGACGATCCCCGGGGCGACGCCGTCGATCACCGGGGCGCTCAAGGGCGCAAATCAGTACATCAATGCGCTCGACATCAACCTGACCAAGGCGCTGTCGGGCCAGTCCTCGCCGCAGGCGGCGCTGGACGCGGTCGCCAAGCAGTGGGACCAGATCACGAACAAGGTCGGCCGCGCGAAGCAGATCAAGGCGTGGCGGGCAGGCAAGGCAGGCTGGCCGAAGATCGCCGACTCGGCGAAGGGCAAGGTCTAGCCGACCTGATCCATGACCTCGAGGCTCCCCCAGGGCGCGGCCCTGGGGGAGCCTCGGCATTCGATGGGCGTCACAACCGACACAGCGAACCACTCCGGCGGCGCGCTGCCGATCGACCCCATTCCTCCGGTAGCGCGCAACCCGCATCGACGCATCTCGCGGCTGCTGATCCTCCCCGGCGTCGCCCTCCTCCTGCTGCTCGTGATCTTCCCGGTCGTGGTGGAGATCTACATCAGCCTGACGACATGGACGCCCACGAGTGGGAATCAGTGGTACGAGGCGTACAAGGACTGGGCGTGGTTCGCGAACTTCTGGGACGGGTTGACGTCGCCCAGCTTCATCTCCGCGGTGGTACGGACGATCCTGATCACGGCCGCCGCCACGGGCGTGGAATTCGTACTCGGGTTCGGCCTCGCGCTGCTGTTCCTGGAGAACTTCCTCGGGCGACAGGTTCTGACCGTCCTCTTCCTGATCCCGATGATGATCGTGCCGGCCGTCTCGGGCTTCGTCTTCTACCTGCTGCTCCAGACGAACGGGCCCGTCAACACCATCCTCTCGGCGATCCTGCCGGGGACGGTTCAGCCCCAGTGGCTCAACGACCCGTCGCTGACGCCGATCTCGGTCGTGATCGTCGACGTCTGGCAGTGGACGCCATTGATGTTCCTCATCCTGCTCGCCGGCCTGATGGCGGTCCCCGAGGATCAGATACAGGCGGCCGACATCCTCGGTGCGTCGTGGGCGCAGAAGCTTCGCCACGTCGTCCTGCCGATCGTGAAGCCCATCATCGTGATCGCGCTGATCATCCGCGCGATGGAGGCGTTCAAGATCTTCGACGCCGCCTGGCTGCTCACCACGGGAGGCCCGGGTGAGGCATCTTCGACGATCTCCGTCAAGCTCTACCGCGAGGCGTTCCAGAACTCCCAGTGGGGCTACGCAGCTGCACTCGCGATCGTGGTGATGATCTTCGTCAGCATCGCTGCATCGCAGGCGATCAAGCCGCTCGAGCGCCGCCAGGAAGGGGCGCCATCGTGAAGGCGCTTCGTACCGCGGTGAGGGTGCTCCTGATCGCCGCGATTCTCGTCATCTTCCTCTTCCCGGTCTACTGGACGGTGACGATGGCGTTCAAGCCCGCCGACGAGTGGACGCCGACCAGCGGCAAGACCTACTGGGTGCCCGATCAGCCGACGCTCGAGAACTTCCGGCGCATCTTCGGCGGCACCCCGAGCGGCTCCGACAGCTTCCTCGTCTCGACGCCGATCGACGCGACCGGCCCGATCGTCACCAGCCTCGTGACCGCGATCTTCGGCACGCTGCTCGCGCTGATCGTCGGCACGTTCACCGCGTACGGCATCTCGCGGTACCGCGCGGGCGGCAAGATGCTCGGCTTCTCGATCCTGCAGCTGAGGATGTTCCCCCCGATCGCAATCATGATCCCCGTTCTCTTCCTGTGGACGTACCTCCACCTCTTCGATTCACGTCTCGGGTTGATCCTGATCTATGGGGCCGTGACGTTCCCGTTCGTCGTCTGGTTGATGAAGAGCTTCTTCGACGAGGTCCCGCGCGAGATCAGCGAAGCTGCGATCGTCGATGGCTGCTCCCAGTTCGGGGCCTTCCGCAAGGCGGTCATGCCTCTCGTCAAGGGCGGCCTGGCGGCCACGGCGCTGTTCGTGTTCATCCTCAACTGGTCGGACTTCCTGATCGCTCTCGTCCTTTCCGGCAACAACGTCGTCACGGCGCCCGTCTTCCTCAGCCAGATCACGTCCGCGGCGACCGGCGAGGAGTTCGGCTCCCGGGCGGCCCTCGGCGTGATCTTGATCACGCCGCCGTTGCTCCTGTCGATCCTGATCCAGAAACACCTCGTCCGCGGCCTGACCTTCGGCGCGATCAAGCGCTAACGCCGATGGCAGAGATCCGGATCAAGGACGTGACGAGGATGTTCGGCCGCTTCGCCGCGGTACAGGAGCTCGACCTCCTGATCGAAAACGGCACCTTCGTCGCGCTGCTCGGGCCTTCGGGCTGCGGCAAGTCGACGACGATGAACATGCTGTCCGGCCTGCTCGAGCCGACCCGAGGCGAGATCCTCTTCGACGGCGAGGTCGTGAACAACGTGAAGCCGGGAGATCGCAATGTCGGCTTCGTCTTCCAGAACTACGCGATCTTCACCCACATGTCGGCCTTCGACAACATCGCGTTCGGCCTGAAGGTGCGAAAGCACCCAGTCGCGGAGATCGAGCACGAGGTGAAGGAGGTCGCGCGCCTCCTCGGCATCGAGGAGATGCTCCAGCGTCGTCCGGCAGAGCTCTCGGTCAACGACCTGCAGAAGGTCGCGATCGGCAGGAGCATGATCACGAAGCCTCGGATCTTCCTGTTGGACGAGCCGTTCTCGAACCTCGATGCCGGCTTCCGCAGCTACATGCGGGCGGAGCTGAAGAAGCTCCAGCGTGAGTTGGCGCAGACGATGATCTACGTCACCCACGATCAGGTCGAGGCGATGTCGATGGCCGAGAAGATCGCGATCATGGACCAGGGCCGGCTGCAGCAGTACGGAACTCCCGACGAAGTCTTCAACCGCCCGTCCAACCGGTTCGTCGCCGGATTCGTCGGCTCGACGACGATGAACTTCCTGCCTGTATCGCTGGAGCGGATGGGCGACACTCTCGTACTTACCGTCCCTCTCGCCGACGCGCGGCTCCTCACGGTGACACCGCGCGGCATGCAGGGCGACGGCGGCCCGTTCACGATGGGCATTCGGCCCGAGCACGTGGCGCTCGTGGAGCCGGGGTCGGACTCCGCCACGTTGCGCGGCACGGTCACGTTGATCGAGGCTCTCGGCCCCCGCAACATCGTCCACCTCACGAACGACGCTCACATGCTGCGGGTCACGGTGCCGCCGACCGTCAGGCCGCGGGTCGGCGAATCGGTTGGCCTCGCTCTCGACGCCGGTCGCGTGCATGTGTTCGACGACGAGAGCGGCAAGGCGCTCGTCTGATGAGCGGCGTCCAGATCGCGGGCGTGACCAAGCGGTTCGGCGAGGTCACGGCACTCGATGACGTCGAGCTCGACATCGCCGATGGCGAGTTCTTCTGCGTGCTCGGCCCGCCGGGGGCGGGGAAGACGACGCTGCTTCGGACGATCGTCGGCCTCGAGCGCCCGGAGGCCGGGGCGGTCATGATCGGGGGGGCCGATGTCACCGACGTCGTGCCGAGCGAGCGAAACGTCTCCATCGTGTTCCAGAACCTCGCCCTCTACCCGGACAAGACGGTCTACGACAACCTCGCCTTTCCGCTGCGGCAGGGCCGCGAGAAGGTCTCGTCGTCGGAGATCGCCCGTCGCGTCAACGAGACGGCAGCGCTCTTGCGCATCGAGCCGCTGCTGAAGCGACGCCCCGGGACGCTCTCTGGGGGTGAGCGTCAGCGAGTCGCGATCGGGAGATGTCTCGTGCGGGCGCCGCTCGTCTACCTCCTCGACGAGCCGCTGTCGGCGCTCGACGCGCTCCTGCGGCTGCAGATGCGTGCAGAGCTCAAGTACCTGCAGCGGGATCTCGGGCGCACCCTCGTCTACGTCACCCACGACCAGGTCGAGGCGATGAGCATGGCCGACCGCATCTGCGTGCTCGACCGGGGGCGCGTCCAGCAGGTCGGAACCCCGGACGAGGTGTACAACCGCCCGATCAACACATTCGTGGCCACCACCGTCGGCACGCCCCCGATGAACCTCATTCCCGTGCGGATCGATCGCGAGAGCGCCACGCTCACGCTTCGCTCGAGCACGTTCTCGCTCGTGGCCGCGCTCGACGCGTCCGTCGATGCGCTCGCAGCGCAGGCCGGGAGCGACCTCCAGTTCGGAGTACGCCCCGAGGACATCCGCGTCGGCGTGGACGCTGCCGATGCGGCCGTGCGCTGCCGCGTGATCGCCGTCGAGCCGCTCGGCGGAGAGTCGATCGTCGACCTCGACGTCGACGGCAAGATCGTCAAGGCGATGACAGAGCCGGAGGTGCACATCGAGCCCGACGAGCTCGTTCCGGTGGAGTTCGACCTCTCTCGCATTCATCTCTTCGGCGCGGACGGCAGATCCGTCTACGCCGCCGGAGGGGTCAGCGCGTTCGCGCCGGCGGCGTGACGTGCTGCCGGTGAGCGCGCACGTGCCGGCATGAGTGCGAGTGATCCCTTCGGCCTCGCCGGGTTGACCTGCGTGCTGACAGGGGCGACGAGCGCCGTTGGACTTGCGTGTGCTCGTCGGTTGGCGCGTGAGAACGCCGAGCTCGTGCTCGTCGACGACGATGGCGACCGGGTACAGGAGGCAGCTGCGACGATCGGCGGCGTGGCAATCGTCGGAGATCCCGCCGCCGAGTACACCGCGGAGGAAGCCGTCGCAACAGCGACGCTGCGCACGAGCCGACTGGACGTGCTGCTGCACTGCGACATGGTCCAGAGGCGTCTCGCGCTCGAGGACACGGACATGGAGGAGTGGGACGCAATCGCGGCTGTCAACCTCCGCGGCGCCTTCGCCTTCGCTCGCGTCGCACTCAGGGCGATGAGCGCTCACGGGAAGGGTGCGATCGTTCTCGTCACGCCGCTGGCGGGTGTTTCGCGCGCACTGCCGGGCGCGGAAGCGGCTGCGGCGACGACCGCGGGCACACACGGCCTGACCCGCGCGCTGGCGCGGGCGGGAGGGCCGCACGGCGTGCGGGCGAACGCAGTTGCGACGGGCTTTCTCGACACGCCAACCACCCGTGCCTGGTCGGACGAGGAGCGCGAGGCGGCCGCGGCCGCAACGCCGCTCGGACGGGCGGGCAGACCTGACGATGCCGCGAGCGCCGCCGTCTGGCTCGCGTCTTCGGCGGCGGCTTTCGTGACGGGGACCGTGCTGTACGTCGATGGTGGCCTCGCAGCATGAGTCGTCTTCACCGTCTCCGCCCCGTAGTGTGGTCGTCGCCGGGGGTGGAACGGCTCCGGGCCGGTTCCGCAGTCGTCGTTCCAGGACACAGCGAAGGAGGACATCGATGTTCACCGCTACCAAAGACCTGATGCTCCCCGCGACGGTGACGGGCTCGTGGCCCCGTCCCCGCTGGTACACGGCCAACATGTGGGGTCGGCCGCTCGACACGGCGATGATGGATCCGTGGTTCCGCGAGCAGTTCGCCGATGCTCACGCACTCGTCGTCTCCGACCAGGAGCGTGCGGGGCTCGACATTCTCACGACCGGCGACTATCACCTCGACGAGGACGTCGCCGGGCGTTCATGGCATCACTACCCGTTGCAGCGGTGGAAGGGGCTCGAGCACGAGGAGCTGCAGACAGCCAATACGCGGTCGCCTCTTCTTGCGTACCCGGTCGGCACGATGCTCGACTCGATCTACAAGACATGGCGGTGGCCGCGCGTCGTGGACAAGGTCGAGCACGATCCGAAGAACCCGCTCGAGTACGCGAAGATCTGGCGCGTCGCGCAGCAGAGCGCCGCCTCGGGCAAGCAGATCAAGTTCGGCTCGTGCTCGGCGCAGGTGCTCGCGTTCTTCCTGGACAGCCACACCGCTCACTACGACCTCGACGACAAGATGCAGGTCACTTGGGACATGGCCGAGGCGATGAACCTCGAGCTCCGGCAACTGGCCGCGTCGGGCTGCAAGGTGATCCAGATCGAGGAGCCGACGCTCCACTTCATGGCCTGCTACTACCCGAACGAGACGAAGCTGCTCGACTTCCTGGTCGACTGCTTCAACCGCGAGATCGAGGGGCTCGACGACGTCGAGGTCTGGATCCACACGTGCTGGGGCAATCCGAACATGCAGAAGGTGTTCACCGACGAGTCGTACGCGAACTCGGTCGAGATCTACCTCGAGCGTCTGAATGGTGACGTGTGGACGGTTGAGGCGACCGAGAACGACCTCAAGGAGCTCCCGCTGTTCGCTCCGTACAAGGACTCGCTGAAGAAGAAGGTGGCCGTCGGCGTGGTCAGCCACCGGACGTTGCAGGCGGACTTCCCCGACGTCGTCGCCGACCGCGTGCGCAGGGCGCTCGAGCACATTCCCGCCGACAAGCTGATCCTCTCCACAGACTGCGGTTTCGGCCGGCAGGGCTTCAATCGGCACCTCGCCTTCTACAAGGCGTCCGCGATCCCGCAGGCACGCAACATCGTGCTGCAGGAGCTGGGTCTCGAGCCTCGCTACATCGCCGCGCAGGACGAGGGCCTCGCCTGGGATCAGCTGCCCGACGACGAGCCGTTCACCCACCTCAAGCCTCTCCGCTGAAAGGAGCCGCCGATATGAGCAACCCACGGTTTTCCGTTTCCGAGTTCAGCACACTGCCGCTCTCCTTCGACGAAGACCTGGCCGCCTACGCGGCAGGCGGCTCCGAGGGGATCGGCATCGCCGAGGCGAAGCTGCCGGAAGGACGTGACGCCGAGTCGCTCGCGAAGCTTCGGGATTCGGGGTTGAAGGCCACGATCTGCCTGCCCGCTGGGCTCTCCGTGCTCCCGCTCCCGCCGTTCCCGGGCCCGGAGGATCCGGAGGAGCGGGTCGAGGCGCTCTGTGCGTCAGTGCGGCGGCTCGCGGCTTTCGACCCCGAGGTCGTGCTCTTGCTCACCGGTCCCGTTGGAGAGCGCGATCCCGAGGAGGCGCAGAGGATCGTCGTTGAAGGCCTGCGGGAGGTCGCTCGCGTGGCGCAGGAGGTCGGTGTGCGCGTCGCGCTCGAGCCGATCCACGCGTCTGCGCGCGACGACTTCACCATTGTCGACACCATCCCCGACGCGGTTGCGATCGTCGAGGAGGTGGGCGTGCCGATGGGGGTGATCTTCGATACGTGGCATCTCTGGGACACGCCGAACGTGCTCGACCACATCCGGGAGCACGCCCACCGTTTCCCGGCGGTGCACGTCAACGACTGGCGCGAGCAGACGCGTGGTTGGGACGACCGGGCGCTCCCGGGTGACGGGATCATGGATCTGCCGGCGATCTTCGGAGCCCTGGAGGCCGGCGGTTTCGAGGGGTGGTTCGAGTTGGAGATCTTCTCGACCGAGACGTACCCCGACTCGCTACTCAAGCTCGATCCCGTCGAGCTCGTGCGCCGCGGAAAGGCAGGGTTCTTGACCGCGTGGGACGCCCGTCACGGGTAGGTCGGCGTTCCCCTTCGCGAGACGTGCACGCCCAGTTAAGTACGAACGCTCCTGGGCTGCGCGAGTGTTCTTTCGCTTGGGGACAGTGGCGCACAGCCGAACGGCTGATCACATGCGTTCCCGCTCGGAGCGCGGCATCAAGATACCGAGCCGCGCTGCAGTGCGCTTGAACTTTCTTGAGGAGTTCTGAATGGCTGACGATCGCGAGCCGGACGCGTGTCCGCTCGGATCTCCTGGCTAACGAGCTCGCGGACGCCGAGCGCTACGAGAAGGTCGAGACGCGCATCAGGCGTGGTCGCGCGAAGCTCAGGTCCGTGGGAGCGCCCTCGGTTTGGACGGTGGGTGGGAGGAGTGGCTCGCTAGCGAGGTGTCTGAGGGCGGCCCGGGCGCGAAGCGCTTCAAGTGGGGCTGGAACGAGGTCAACGGGGACGTGGTTTGGGAGGTAGGTCGGCCCTCCAGGATCAAGGCTACGAGCAACGCCGTAGCGAGACCCACGGTGAGGCCTCGACGTCCCATCTCACGAAGCTGGGCGGCGGTGGAGGCGGCCGCGTCGCGTGCGCCCTCGAAGGTCGTGGGGTGCACGTGGCCGAACCTACGATCGATGCGTGAAGAACCTGTGAATTGAGAATGAACCGGCAGCTCGCCGTCTTGCGCCGCTGCGTCCGACTACCGCGCCGAAGCGTCTCGACTCGGGAGGCGTAGTCGCTTGAGGGCGAGCGCGTTGACTGCGACGAGGATGCTGGAGCCGCTCATGGAGATGGCGGCGATCTCGGGGCGGAGCGTGAGGCCCCATTGGGAGAAGACGCCGGCGGCGATCGGGAGGGCGAGGGAGTTGTAGCCGATTGCCCAGCCGAGGTTCTGCTTCATCTTGCGTACCGTGCCACGCCCGATCGTGACGCCCGTCGCGACGTCGAGCGGGTCGCTGTGCATGAGCACGACATCGGCCGTCTCGATGGCGACGTCGGTGCCGGCTCCGATGGCGATGCCGACGTCCGCCTGGGCGAGCGCGGGCGCGTCGTTGACGCCGTCGCCGACCATCGCGACGGTGCTGCCCTGCCGTTGCAGTTCGCTGACGACCCCGGCTTTGTCGCCCGGGAGCACCTCCGCGAATACGTCCTTGATGCCGAGCTCGGAGGCGACGCGGCGTGCCGTTTGCTCGTTGTCGCCGGTGAGCATGACGGGCCTGATGTGCTCGCTTTCGAGCGCGTCGACTGCTGCGTACGCTGTCTCGCGCGGCTTGTCGGCGATGGCGATCAGCCCGGCTGCCTTGCCGTCGATCGCGACCTGGACGACGGTGCGTCCTTCGTCGGCCATCTCGATCGCCCGCGGGAGGAGGTCACCGAGGCTGATCGACTCTCGCTCCATGAGTCGCCGGTTGCCGATCACGAGCGTGTGCCCGTCGACCGTTGCGATCGCGCCGTGGCCTGGAACCGCCTCGAACGATTGCGGCGACGGCAGTTCCAGGGTGCGGTCAGTGGCCGCGCCCACGATCGCCTCGGCGAGCGGGTGCTCGCTTTCTCGTTCGGTGGCAGCGACGAGCCGGAGTAGCTCGTCCTCTGTGATCCCGTCGGTCGCGATGTGCACGACTTCCGGTTCGCCGCGGGTGAGTGTTCCTGTCTTGTCGAGTACGACGGTGTCGAGTTTCGCGACTTGCTCCAGGGCGATCGCGTTCTTGAAGAGGATGCCGCGGCGGGCGCCGAGTCCGGTGCCGACCATGATCGCCGTTGGCGTGGCGAGACCAAGGGCGTCGGGGCAGGTGATGACGACGACGGTGATCGCGTACACGAGCGACTCCTGCACGGTGGCGCCGACGACCAGATACCAGGCGAGGAACGTCCCCAAGCCACCAACGAGTGCGACGAGGACGAGCCAGAAGGCTGCCTTGTCGGCGAGTCGCTGGGCTGGCGCTTTCGAGTTCTGTGCCTCTTGCACGAGCTTGACGATCTGGGCGAGTGCGGTGTCGGATCCGACCGCCGTCGCGTGAGCTCGCAGGGTTCCGTTCTTGTTGATCGTGGCGCCGATCAGCTTGGAGCCGGGGTGCTTTCCGACGGGGAGGCTTTCGCCCGTGACCATCGATTCGTCGACCGAGCTATCGCCCTCGGCCACCTCGGCGTCGACCGGCACCTTGGCGCCGGGTCGGATCAGCAGGAGCTCGCCGACATGAACGTCGGCGGTTGGGACGTCGAGTTCGATGCCGTCTCGGATGACGGTCGCCTTGGGCGGCGCGAGGTCGAGCAGCGTCCGGATCGCGTCGTTGGCTCCACCGCGGGCCCGCATCTCGAACCAGTGGCCGAGCAGGACGAACGCGGCGAGAAACGCAGCCGCTTCGTAGAAGACCTCGCCCTCGATGAGGAACGTTGCTGCCACCGAGTACACCCAGCCGGTTCCGATCGCGACAGCGACGAGCACCATCATGTCGAGCGTTCTCGCGCGTAGGGCGGCGACCGCGCCGCGGAAGAAGATCGCGGAGGAGTAGAAGATCACCGGGAGGCTGAGTACGAACTCCCACACGTCGGTGCGCAGGTCGAACGGCGTCGGGGGTACGCCGCCGAAGATGCGCTCGCCGAGCTCCGACCAGACGGCGATCGGGATCGCGAAGGTCACGGCTACGAGGAAGCGGTTTCGCATGTCGCGTGCCATCGCGTCCATCGACATGCCTGCATGACCACCGTGCCCATGGCCGTGTGCGTCGTCGGCGCGCATGGCTGCGCTGCGCTCGTCGATCTCCGCTTGCTGGATGCCGGAGGCTTGCGCACCGTCTCGCTTCCCGAAGCCGCTCTCGTCGGGTTCTGCGAGCGGGTCGCACACGTGCCCCGGAGCGCTCTGCCCGGCGCAGTGGTAGCCGCACTCCTCGATCCAGCCTCGCAGCTGGGCGACCGATGTCACGGCCGGGTCGTAGGTCAGCGTCGCGGTCTGCGAGACGGGGTTCGCGTCGACGTCGATCACGCCTTCGCGGCCGCGCAGCTTTCGCTCCACGATCGATTTCTCACCCGTGTAGAGAAGGCCACCCGTGTGCAGGACGACGGTGTTGGTGCTCCGTGCGCCGCGTACACCTAGCGACGCATCGACGACGGCACCGCCCGCGGGATCGTGATGTGGGTGCCGGCTCACGGCGGTCGAGCCTCCCTCTCTCGGTTCAACGCGCGCGTGTGAAGCGCTGCACGGCGGCGAGTAGCTCTTCGGTCTTCGCGTTTGCTTCTGTTTCGTCGCCTGAGGTGATGGCGCCGGTGACGCAGTGGCGGACGTGGTCGTCGAGGATCTTGAGGCCGACGGCGTCGAGGGCGGTGGTGACGGCGGAGATCTGGGTGAGGATGTCGATGCAGTAGCGCTCGTCGGTCACCATCTTCTCGATCCCGCGTACCTGGCCTTCGATGCGGTGGAGTCGCTTGACGAGGGCGTCCTTGTCGTCGACGTAGCCGTGGCGGTGGACGGTCGTCTCGGTCACGCTGTCTCTCCTTGTCTCAGGCTGCGGAAGCGCCGCAGGCGCAGGCTGTTGGTCACGACGAACACACTCGAGAACGCCATCGCTGCAGCGGCGACGATCGGGTTGAGCAGCCCGGCGACGGCGAGCGGGATCGCCGCGACGTTGTAGGCGAACGCCCAGAAGAGGTTGCCCTTGATCGTGCGCAGCGTCCTGCGGGCGAGCCTGATCGCGTCGACGGCGCCGCGCAGGTCGCCGGAGACGAGCGTCAGGTCGGATGCCTCGATCGCGACGTCGGTGCCGGTGCCGATCGCGAGCCCCAGGTCGGCCTGGGCGAGTGCGGGGGCGTCGTTGACGCCGTCGCCGACCATCGCCACCGTCTCGCCTGCGTCCTGGAGTCGTGCGATCTCGGCGCTCTTGTCGCCGGGGAGCACATGCGCGCGCACGGTGTCGATCCCCACCGTGGCCGCCACTGCCCGGGCTGTCGAGGCGTTGTCCCCGGTGAGCAGGACTGGTGTGAGCCCGAGATCGCGGAGCGAGGTGATCGCGCTCGCGGAGCCCTCCTTGACACGGTCGGCGACGACGAACAGGCCGCGCACCTGGCCATCCCAGGCGGCGGCTACGACCGTCTGACCGAGTGCTTCCGCAGCTGTCTCGGCTTGAGCGAGGTCGTCGCCCAGGGCGAGGCCCCAGTCGGCGAGTGACGAAGGGCGTCCGACGACGACGGCGTGGCCGTCGACGACCGCCTCGATGCCGACGCCGGCACGGTTGGTGAAGCTCTCGACACCGTGCAGCGCGCCGAGCCGGTCGCGTGCCGCGTCGGCGATCGCGCGCGCAATCGGGTGCTCACTGGCGTCCTCGGCAGAGCCGGCGAGCCGCAACAGCTCGTCCTTCTCCACACCGTCGGCCGCGATCACCTCGGCAACCCACATGCGGCCCTCGGTCACGGTGCCGGTCTTGTCGAGCACGATCGTCGTGATGCGGCGGGTCTGCTCGAGCACCTCCGGCCCCTTGATCAGAATGCCGAGCTGGGCGCCGCGGCCGGTGCCGACCATCAGCGCGGTCGGCGTGGCCAGGCCGAGCGCGCAGGGGCAGGCGATGATGAGCACGGCGACGGCCGCCGTGAACGCCGCCGACACCGACCCGCCGACGACGAGCCAGCCCGCGAGTGTGGCCAGTGAGATCGCGATCACGATCGGGACGAAGACCGCCGACACGCGGTCGACGAGCCGCTGGATCGGCGCCTTGCCGGCCTGAGCGTTCGCCACCAGCCGGGCGATCTGTGCGAGTGCCGTGTCCGCTCCGACCTTGGTCGCCCGGACGAGCAGCCGGCCGGAGGCGTTGATCGTCGCTCCGGCGACCTCGTCACCAAGGCCGACCTCGACGGGGACCGGTTCGCCGGTCAGCAGCGACTGGTCGACCGCCGACACGCCCTCCAGGACAACGCCGTCGGTGGCGATCTTCTCGCCCGGCCTGACGACAAAGACGTCGCCGACCGTGAGCTCCTCGACCGGCACCAGCACCTCGCGACCATCGCGCAGCACGACCGCGTCCTTGGCGCCGTGCTCGAGCAGCGCCCGGATCGCCTCACCCGACCGCCGCTTCGCCCGCGCCTCCAGGTACCGCCCGAGCAGGATCAACGCCGTGATCACACCGCCCACCTCGAAATACGTCTCGGCGTCGACCCCGGCCAGCAGGACGACCGTCGACCAGCCGAAGGCGGCGAGCGTCCCGATCGAGATCAGCGTGTCCATCGTCGCCGCCCCGTGACGGGCGTTCAGCGCCGCAGCCCGGTGGAACGGCCAGCCCGCCCAGAGCACGACCGGCGCCGCGAGCGCCAGCGCCACCCACTCCCAGCCCGCGAAACGGGATGGCGGAACCATCGTCAGCACCACAAGGGGAGCACTCAGCGAAGCTGCGACGAACAACCGCCGCCGAAGCTCACGCGCCGCGTCGTCACGCCGCGCCGTCCGCGACGGCAGCTCAGCGTGGTAGCCCGCCGCCTCGACGGCGGCGATCAACTCGGCCACGGCGATCGCACCCGGATCGAAACGGACGGCCGCCGCTTCCGTCGCGTAGTTGACCGTCGCCTCGACGCCCTCGAGCCTGTTCAGCTTCTTCTCGATCCGCGTCGCACACGACGCACAAGTCATGCCCTCGATCTCGAGGTCGACACGCGCCGGCTCCCGGGTCGCGACCGCCATCACGCAGCCTCGTAACCCGCTTCCACGATCGCACCGCGAATCGCCGCCTCGTCGAGGTGCTCGCCCACGACCTCGACCCGTTTCGTGTCGAGATGGACGACGACCGCCTGCACCCCGGGGACGGCCGAGACCTCCTCGGTGACAGCGGCCTCGCAGTGACCGCAACTCATCCCTGGGACGGTGAAGGTGAGAGTCTCGCTCACGATGTTCTCCTTGGTTCGGATCGAATGATCATTGATCATACCCTATAGGGGTATGTGGGACAAGTGCTCTGGGTTGTTCACTGCCAGCGGCGATATCCGCGATGGGCGTCACGGTTCGGGCACATGCCACAGATCGGCCTGACCGTCCGGGTCGCCCGGTGTCCGGTCCGGCTGAGCCCAGCACCGCTGGCCAACACCCAGCGTCAGTAGGGGCCTGTGATGGCGAGCCTCAGCGATTACCGGCCGGGCTGCCGGGTTGGTCGTTAGGCTGCGCGCTGTGACTCCGGCCCGCAGGCTCCGCGAGCGGCTGGCGACCGGCGAGGTGCTCCTCGTCGGCGGCGCCTACAATGCGCTTGTCGCGCGCATCTACGAGCGCGCGGGATTCGAGGTTTTGTACACGGGGGGTTACGCGGCCGCGGCGGCGAACTTCGCCCTCCCGGATATCGGCCTGATGACACAGACCGAGATGTGCGCCCATGTGGAGCGGATCTCGAAGGCCGTCACCGTGCCGCTCGTCTGCGACGCGGACACCGGCTTCGGCGAGCTGACGAACGTGGCTCGCTCGGTGCGCGAGTACGAGCGGGCGGGTGCCGCGGCGATCCAGCTCGAGGATCAGACGTTCCCGAAGCGTTGCGGGCACATGGAGGGGAAGAAGGTGATCTCCCGCGACGAGATGGTTCGCAAGGTGCGCGCCGCGCTCGCCGCCCGCAGCGACCCCGACACGGTGATCATCGCGCGCACCGACGCGATCGCCGTCAACGGCCTCGAGGACGCGATCGACCGTCTCTCCGCGTATGCCGAGGCGGGCGCCGACGTCCTCTTCCCCGACGCGCCGCGCTCCGTCGACGAGATGCGTGCGATCGCAGCCGCGGTCGGGGAGCGGCCGCTTGTGGCGAACTACTCGGAGCACGGCAAGACGCCGCTGCTCACGGCGGAGGAGACGGCAGCGGCCGGCTTTTGCATCTGCCTCTACCCGACCACGTCCCTGTTCGCCGCGGCGCGGTCGGCGTTCGAGATCGCGACGGCGTTGCAGCGCGACCGCACGAGCCGCGAGGTGCTCGACCGCCTCATGGTGTTCGGCGAGCTGAACGAGCTTCTCGGCCTTTCCGCCTGGCAGGAGGCGGAGGGCCAGGTGCTGTGAGCCTCGAGACGACCTTCTCGCTCGAGCTTCCGCACATCGTGTTCGGACCGGGCAGCTCTGCTGACACGGGCAGCCATCTCGCCCGGCTGGGCGTCACGCGGGCACTGCTCGTCTGCGACCCGTTCGTCGTTTCGACGGGGATCGCGAGCCGGATGCAGCGCGAGCTGCGCGTCCTGGGGATCGAGAGCGGCGTGTTCGACGACATCGCGGGCGAGCCGACGGAGGCGTCGGTCGCCGCGGCGATCGGGGGGGCTACGACCGGCGGCTGGGACGGCTTCGTCGGCATCGGCGGCGGCTCGGCTCTCGACACCGCGAAGCTCTGCGCGCTCTTCGCGACCCACGGCGGGGGGGTCTACGACTACCTCAACGCGCCCGTGGGCGAGGGGCGTCAGGTGCCGGGCCCACTGCTGCCGCTCGTCGCGCTGCCGACCACGTCCGGCACGGGCTCCGAGGTGACGACCGTGGCGATCGTGGATGTCGGTGTGAAGAGTGGTATCTCGCACCGATACCTGCGCCCCCGAGTCGCGATCGTTGACCCGCTCCTCACCCTTACCTGCCCACCTGGTGTCACCGCGTCCGTCGGTCTCGACGCGCTCCTCCACGCGCTCGAGGGCTACACGACGCTGCCGTACGACCGCCGTCCGAAGCTCCCTCCCGCCGAGCGTCCTCCGTACCAGGGGGCGCATCCCATGGCCGACCTCCTGTGCGCCAAGGCGATCGAGCTCGTCGGCGCGAACCTGCGGACGGCGGTCGCCGAGGGCTCCGATGTGGCGGCGCGCACCGGCATGGCGCTCGCGGCCACGATCGCGGGCGTCGGCTTCGGCAGCGCCGGCGTGCACGTCCCGCACGCACTGTCGTACCCCATCGCGTCGCTGAAGCACGCCTGGTCGCCGCCCGGCTACGGGGGCGTCGCCTTCGTCCCCCACGGGCTCGCCGTCGCGGTGACGGCACCGGCGTCGTTTCGCTTCGTCGCCGACGCCGCATCCGAGCGTTGTCGCGAGGCGGCGCGCCTGCTCGACGGCGGCGACGACGTCGCGGAGTCACTCGCCGCGCTGATGCGCGACGTCCGCGCGCCTGCGACGATCTCCGAGGTCGGATACGCGGAGGACGACATCCCCGCGATCGTCGAGGGCGCGCTGAAGCAGCAGCGCCTGCTGGTGAACGCGCCGGTGCCCGTCGACGGCGCGGCGCTGGAGACGATCCTCCGCGACAGCCTCTGACCACCTGGAGCGCGCGGACGTGACCCGTCCAGTGCCTTCGAGCGGGCTGACGACGTCTGAGGCTCGCGTCCTGCCGGCAGTTCGGTCGCGTAGGGGGTCGTCGCATCCGCAGGCAAGGCTCGGAGAAGAAGCACCGCGTCGAGGACGCACTGCAGGCTACCCGCGCCGCCCTCGAAGAGGGCATCGTGCCGGGCGGCGGCGTCGCACTCCTGAACGCAGTCGTTGCGGTCAAGGCCGTCGCCGACTCGCTCGAGGGCGACGAGGCCACCGGTGCACGGATCATCGTTCGCGCCCTGGAGGAGCCGCTGCGGCAGCTCACCTACAACGCCGGCCTCGAGGGTTCGGTCATCGTCGCCAAGGTGTGCGCGGCCAAGAAGGGTGAGGGCCTGAACGTCGACACCGGCGAGATCGTCGCAATGGTCGAGGCCGGCATCATCGACCCGACGATGGTCACGCGCTCGGCGTTGCAGAACGCCGCGTCGATCGCGAAGAACATCCTCACGACGGAGGCGATCGTCGTCGACGCCCCCGAGAAGGCAGGTGCCGCCGCGGGCATGCCCGGCGGCATGGGCGGCATGGGCGGCTACTAGGCCGCTCGCGTCCGATATGGCACTGAGGGCCGGCGAAAGCCGGCCTCAGTGCTTCCTCATGCAGACGGCACCGACCGCCGACCTTCTCCGCTCGACACGACAGTTCCCAACCACCGGCGCATGCCCGGGGCATCAGCCAGACGTCTCTCGGCTCACCCCCTGGCTAGAAGCGGACGATCGCAGCGAGCAGTTCGTCGACGTGTGCGGTGGCGAGGCAGATCGACGTGTCCGCCGCTCCGTAGTAAAGGCGTACCTCGCCGGATTCCGGTGTGTGAATCAGCCCGCAGGGGAACACGGTGTTCGGGACGTCTCCCTGTCGCTCGTACGGCGCCAGCGGCCCGAGCACCCAGTCGGCGGCCCGCCCCAGCACCCGCGTCGGCTCATCCAGATCGACCAGCGCCAGCCCCACCCGGTAGATGCTGCCGGCGACCGTCTCCTTGACGCCGTGATAGATGATCAGCCACCCGTGCTCGGTGCGAAGAGGTGGTGGGCCGATACCGATCCGAAGCGAGTCCCACCAGGCGCCGCGTCGGGGCTCGAGTACGCGCTCCGGGGCACTCCAGTTGTGAAGGTCGGCCGAGCGCGAGAGCAGGATCTCGCCCCGCGAGCCGCCGAAGGCTGTCATCGGCCTGTGGAACAGGATCCACCGCCCGTCGATGCGTTCCGGCAGCAGAGCTGCGTTCTTGTCTTCAGGCTGCCGCACGATCCCGTGCCGCTCGACTGCTCGGAAGTCGGTGGTCGTGGCGAGGTAGACGGCGGGGCCGGCGGGCCCGTACGACGTGCACGTGATCACCCAGCGCTCGAGCTCGTCGACCCAGACGACCCGGGGGTCCTCGAACCCCCACGTTTCCGCCTCGACGCCATCTGCCGGCGCGAGGAACGGCGTGCCGTCAACGACCCAGCCGTCGATGCCGTTCGCCGATCGGGCGACAGCCAGATGAGAGATGCCGGTGAGCGCCTCGACCCTCGCGAGAAGGACGGACTCGTGGCCGAGGCTGGCGGCGGCGGGATTGAAGACCGCGTTCACAGGATAGGGCCAGTCGGCCGCGGAAAGGATGGGGTTGCCGGGGTGCCGGTCGAACAGCTCGCGCGTGACGATCAAGAGACTGTCGCCCGCGGAGCGCGCCGACGTAACACGACGGGCAGCCCCGCCGCATCGATCACGAGCTCGGCACGGTGAAACGCGAGGGTGGACTCGGCGCCTTGGTTGGCGTTCACGTCCCGCTCCCCCAGACCGTCACAACAGCCGCCCGTGGCGAAGTCATATAGCGGTCGATCGAGGCGATTGCGGCCCAAGAACCAGTCGAATGCGCGCTGGGCGCGAGCGCCGTGCTCGGGCTCGCCGGTGACCGAGAAGGCTGCGAGCTCCGCCTCGACGAAGGCGCATGCTTCGAGCGGTTGCTCGTCGCCCAGCCCCGGGGCGGTCTCCCCACGTGAGCGACCAAGATGGCCTTGCAGTCGCAGGACGTCGTCCGCGAGTCCGCACTCGTCGCCCAGCCACCCGAGCGACTCCAGTCCGACCGATACGTCCCACTCGCGACCCAACGCTGCGGCGCCGACGATCAAGGCGTGTGGCAGGCGCGCATTGTCGTAACGGAGCTCGTCCTCGAACCAGCGCCATCCGTCGGAGGCGCTGCTGCCGTAGGCGGCGGAGAGCTGGTCGACGAGTCGCTCGAGGAGGAGCCTGGCGGGCGGATCGAGCCGGTCGGTGTCCAGCCGGGCGAGCCCGAGTACTGTGTAGGCGGCCGTCCGGATCGGCAAGTCGTCCTGCAACATGGAGACGATGTTCGTAAGGAGCCTCCGGGCAGGGCCGACGACGGCCGGCGCCCACGCGGTCGAGAGGACCTCCCCCAGAGCCCAGACCGACCTCCCGACGTGATCGCCGAGGTGTGGCCTGTCGAGCCACCGCCGCTCGTAGCTCATGAAGTTCCGCATGCCGCCGCCCTCGGCATCGGTTGCTGCGTGGAGAAACGCAAGCGCCCGGTAGAGAATCGTGTCCCACGGTCGAGTCCCGTAGCGCCGTCCGAGCTCGAGTGCCACGATCGCCAGCCGCGCGACGTCGTCGACGCAGTAACCGCTGTCTCGGTTGGGGATCACACCGTGCGCGTGCTGAACGATCCCGACGTCGTCGACCAGCGTGAGCAGATGGTCTCTTCGCACGTCCGGGAGCTGCAACTCGACGACCGGCATCGGCGTGCGCCGTGGCGCCACCGTCGCAGCCTCGCGAAGCACCGACGCAGTCGCCTCGGCAACCGACGGCCACGTCAGCTCCGCGCCGATCCGTCGTGCTTCGGCCTGCGAGGACTCCAGCGCCTCCGGGTGCTCGACGTACTCGCACACCGCGTTGGCCAGGGCATCGGCGTCGGCGAATGGCACCAGACGCCCGGCGCCCGAGGCGAGGATGTCCTCTGCGAACCAGTAGGGAGTGGAGATCGCCGCACAGCCTGCGGCGACTGCGAAGGTCAGCGCGCCGGATGCGATCTGCTCCCGGTTCGCGTACGGCGTGACGAAGACGTCGGTCGCGGCGAGCAGGTCGGCCAACTCGTCCGTCGAGAGAAAGCGGTCGTCGAACTCGACGTGATCGCCGAGCCCCAGATCGACGACCCGCCGCTCGAGCATGAGTCGGTACTCCTCGCCCTCGCGGCGGACGACTTGGGGATGCGTGCGGCCCGCGACGAGATACAGCACCTCCGGGTGGCGCTCGACGATCGACGGCAGCGCCCCGATCATGGTCTCGAGCCCCTTCCCCGCGGAGAGGAGCCCGAACGTCGAGAGCAGGAACCGTGACTGCATACGCTCGTAGCCGCCAGGGACGGGCGTGACGTATCGGGGCCGGCGCCCGGCGGCCTGCTCGGCCCGTCTGCGTCCGAGCTCAACGGGTGCGCCGTGCGCTACGACCCGAACCTTGGATTCCCGGCAGGCGCCGGACTCCACCAGCAGACGGCGTCCGGTCTCGGTCATGACCGTGACAAGCTCCGCCTGATCGCACAACTCACCGAGCACTCGCAGCTGTTTCGGCGAGGGCTCCGACAGAATCGTGTGCAGCGTCACGACGAGCGGCTGCGCCAGCTCCTGCGCGAAGGAGAGCACGTACTCGCCTTCGTCACCACCGAAGATCCCGTACTCGTGCTGGAGCAGGACGACGTCGATGTCGAGGCGACCCAGTAACCTCGCCGCACGGACGTAATCGCCGCGGACTCCCTGCGCGACCGTGGCGAGCAGCCCCTGGCGCTGCGGGCTCGACGGCTCGTCGACGACGACGACCGCGCTGACCTCCTCGATCCCTGGGACCTCGAGGAGCGCTGCTCGCACGTCGAACGAGAACGTGCCGATCCCGCAGGCGCGCGGAGGGTAGGTGGAGAAGATCGCGGTACGCACGACTCGCGCGCGCCCCTTTCGTTAGGAATCCGACGTTTCGACTGCGCGGAAGCGGCGTCAGCGAGATCGGGTCGACTCATTCTAGCCGACGGGCATCCGTGTGCCCGCGGGTCGACGTCGGCTCGGACGCGTCGAGCGGCGCAGCGAGCCGGACACTTGCACAAGGGCGGAAGCTACTCTCGGTCGTCGATGCCGCCCTCCCCGAACCCCGGCAGCGACCGGCTCAGCGTGGGGATGCTCGCCCCGATCTCGTGGCGTGTGCCACCTCGTCACTACGGGCCGTGGGAGCAGTTCGTCTCGCTGCTGACCGACGGACTGGTCAGCCGCGGAGTCGACGTCACCCTCTTCGCAACGGCCGACTCGGTGACACGGGCACGCCACGTGGGAACCGCGCCGACCGGCTACTCGGAGGACCCCGCCTTGGACGCGAAGGTCTGGGAGGGCCTCCACATCTCCGCGCTGTTCGAGCGGGCTGACGAATTCGACGTGATCCACAACAGCTACGACTTCCTACCGCTCACCTACAGCGGCTTGGTCGACACCCCGGTCGTAACGACGATCCATGGATTCTCCTCCGAGCGCATCGTTCCCGTCTTCGAGAAATACAACGCGCTCGGGTACTACGTGGCGATCAGCGACGCAGACCGGCACGACAACCTCGACTACGTCGCGACGATTCACCACGGCATCGACATGCAGGAGTTCGAGGTAGGGCCCGAGACCCGCGACTACCTCCTCTTCTTCGGCAGGATCCACCCCGACAAGGGGACGGCGAAGGCAATCGAGGTGGCGAAGCGGGCCGGTCTACCGCTGACGATCGCCGGGATCGTCCAGGATGTCGAGTACTTCGAACGCTTCGTCGAGCCCCAGGTCGACGGAACCACGGTGAGGTACGTCGGCCCGATCGGCCGCGAACGTCGCAGCGACTTGCTCGGAGGAGCACGCGCGCTTCTGCACCTCGTCGAGTTCGACGAGCCGTTTGGGTTCAGCGTCGTCGAGGCGATGGCCTGCGGAACGCCGGTGATCACCCACGCGCGCGGCTCGATGCCCGAGATCGTCCGCGAGGGTGAGAATGGCTTCCTGGTCACGTCGGTCGACGAGGCGACCAAGGCGGTGCGTGCATCGGCTGGGATGGACCTGCAGGCGGTGCGCGCCTCCGTCGAGCATCGCTTCGACGCAAACCGCATGGTCGACGACTACCTCGGCGTCTACCGCCGCGTCCTGGAGCTCCACACGGCGAGAGGCACCGACGCCTGAGCCGGAACCCGACTCCTTCCGCGTCGGCGTCAACTACTGGCCGGCTCGCACCGCCATGGGCTGGTGGGCTGATTTCGACCGATCGGAGGTCGCCGCCGACTTCACCCGGATCGCGGCCGCCGGTTTCGACTCGGTGAGGCTGTTCCTGACCTGGGAACACTTCCAGCCGACCCGGCAGGAGGTGAACAGGGAGATGCTCGACCGGCTCGTCACCGTCGCGGATCTGGCCGGAGTGGCTGGCTTGGCGATCGTGCCCACGCTCTTCATGGGTCACATGAGCGGAGTGAACTGGATTCCCGCCTGGGCGCTCGGCGGGTCCGAGCGCGACGACCGCTTCCGGGTCATCTCCGGCGGCAGGCCGAGCGAGGCTGGCCTTCGCAACTGGTATGCCGACGACGAGATCACCCAAGCACAGGTGGTGCTGGCGAGGGACGCGGCCGCCTCACTCGCCGGGCACGAAGCGCTCTGGGCATGGGATCTCGGCAACGAGAGCTCGAACTGTGTGGTACCACCGAGCCGGCCGGCTGCTCGACGCTGGCTCCAGCGACTAACCACGGCGATTCGCGAGGCCGATCGGACCGCGCTCGTCACGATCGGCCTCCACATGGAGGACCTCGAGAACGATCGCAGACTCGGACCTGCAGACGCCTGCGATACGTGCGATCTGCTCTCGATGCACGGGTACCCGATCTACGCCACGTGGGCCGAGAGCCCCACCGACGACCACCTCCTGCCCTTCCTCGCTCACATCACCCGCTGGCTCGGGAACGGCCGCGACGTCCTGTTCTCGGAGTTTGGCCTACCCACCTACCGCACCGGTGATCACCGCCCGGAGCGAACCACGGGGCATCCTTCACCGCTCTTCGTCGACGAGGAGGCCGCGGCGGTCTACACGCAGCGAGCCCTGGGTGCGCTGCGTGACGCCGGCTGCGCCGGCGCGATGGTGTGGTGTTACACCGACTACGACCCGGCCATCTGGGGGAAGCCGCCGATCGACCTTGCTGTACACGAGCGTTCGTTCGGACTGTGGCGAGCCGACGGCTCGCCCAAGCCGGCTGTCGCCGCAATCCAGGCGTTCGTCGGAACGACCCGCCTCGATCTCACCGGCGGGCTCGGCTGGATCGACATCGACCCACACGAGTTCTCCGTGGACCCAGGGCGGCACCTCCGCCGTCTCTACAGTCGGTATCGGCAGAACTGAGCGTCGCTCTTCCAGACCTATGCACGCCCTGGTCACGCCTGCCAAGCGCTGTCGGCCCTCGCCGGGGGCGAGACGACTCCGTCGCAGGAACTCCACCGGTGGAGCGACGCCGCCATCAAGCCGCACCGTGGACACCGACCTGGTCGAGGAAGTCGCCCGAAATGGGCGGAATAGCTGCTACGCCTGCCCGATCAGAGGCGCTTCGTGCACGTGCGTCGCAGCCAGCTTCTCCACCTCGAGCGCGATCTCACGGATTGCTTCTTCGAGCCCTTCGGTTCGCGCGATGAGCTCATGGATTGCAGCGTACGTGCTCGTTGTCGCCAGAAGCGGCTGCGCTCCTGACCCCTTGTGCGAGGAAAGGTGACTGTCAACACGCTCGTAGAGGGTTGCGTCCAACGACTCCATGGCCGTCTCCCTTGGTTGACTGAGCCATGATGCCGCCGTCGAGCGCGGCGCGCATCGGTGGTTACGCTGATTGACGACCGGGAGCGGTCGTCCGCGCCGCGCCGCGGCGGGCGCGCAAGGCGACGTCCTCGATGGCGCGCTAGGCACGGTGATCGGACGTTCGATCTTCAGGCGGCCGATCAACGATTCGCACATCGCGTTGTCAAGGGCATCGCCGACCGAGCCCACGGCGCTCGCCATACAACCGCGCCTGTCTCCGTTGTGGGAGGCGCGGGTGAAGGCACCTTCCCGACCGTGCTGGAGAAGGCGATCGAGGAGCTCAAGCCGGAGGCCGCCTACTTCGTGGCAGAGGACGGCCAGCGGGCGTTCTACTGGTTCCTGGACCTGGAGGATCAGTCCGACTTGCCGTGGGTTGCCGAACGGTTCTTCAACAGGCTGAACGCGACCGTCCAGACAGCACCGGCATTGACGGTCGAGGACGTCCAGAAGGGATTGGCAAAGGCGTTCCGATAGGACCTTCAGCCCAGGGGAGTCGAGCCTACTGCGCCAGCGCCTCTCGCATCCAGGAGGCCGAGAGCGACGGCTGCGTCGCCGAAGACGTCGCGTCCCGGGGATGCGTACCGCTCGTCGAAGTCCGCCGCGCCGTTCAGCTCGAGGACGACGTGACCGCCGGCGACCGGCATCAGGTCGACCGCGACGAGGTCGCAGTGCAGCGCTCTGGCGGCGGCGCGTGCAAGCTCGCGGGTCGCCTTGTCCGGGGTCGCCGATTCGGCGTGGCCACCGAGCGTGATGTTCGTCCGCCACTCGCCAGCCGCGGCGACGCGGTGCATTGCTCCGATCACGTGTCCTCCGGCGACGAGCAGTCTGAGATCGCGCCGTCGGGGCGGCACGAGCTCCTGGACGAGGGCGCCGTGCCGCTCGAACCAGCTCCGCTCCGCCAGTCGCCTTAGGCAGCGACGGGCCTCGCGCTCGGTCGAGCAGCGGTGAACGTCGACGCCCCAGCTTCCGAAGCGAGGCTTGACGACGAGCGGAGGTTGGACCGGGAGCGGGTCGGCGGGGTGCAGGACGGTGCCGGTGCGAGGGTGGGGAATGCCGGCGGCGCGGAGCTGTCTCGCCGTCACCAGCTTGTCGTGCGCGCCGACCAGCGCGAAGGCCGGGTTCAACACCGGGACGCCGCTGCGCTCGAGCAGGAGGAGGCTGAGTAGACCGGGCTCGACGCCGTCCACGGTGGGGAGGACGTCGATGCGCCCGAGCGCGACGTCGCCGGGACCGAGCATCTCCAGCGCATGCTCTGCCGTGGCGAGGAACGCGGTGAGCCCCAGAGCGCTCCAGTGCTCGACGAGGAAGCCGTTCGTCTCGTTGCGGGTACCGCCGACGACGGCGATGCGCCTCACCGTAGGAGTCTGCGATTCGAGTCCGGGCTTCGCTCGCGGTCGGGATCCGGAGACGCCAGTCGACGCGACGTCTTGCGGTGTCATGTGCCCATCGTCGCTGTCGGACCACGAAGCGGCATCGGTGGATGACCGCTGACGCGCCCGCGGTGAAGCACTGATCGAGCAACTCGAATACCGGCCGACGACTCGCCCGGTCGGGGCTGCAGCCCGCCCGGGGCCAGCAGGAGTACCTGTGGCGGGCCCGGATGCGGGCTCCGTAGTTCGGCCGCGAGGATCCGGGTACCGCCCGATGTCCGTGCCCGCCGAGGCAGTCAGCGTTGGGTCATGAGCGCGCTCTTCGAAGATCGCGCAGACGCTGGCAGGAAGCTCGCGGGAGTGCTCGACCGTCGGCGTCTCAGAGATGCTGTCGTCGTCGGGTTGGCACGTGGTGGCGTGCCCGTCGCCGCAGAGGTGGCGCGGCGTCTGTCGCTTCCACTCGACGCGCTCGCCGTACGCAAGGTCGGGCACCCTGGGCAGCCCGAGTACGGCATCGGCGCCGTGACGCCGGGAGGCGACGGCGTCTACGTCCGTTCACACGACGGGCTCGAGGAGGACACGTTGAGCCGGATCATCGAGCAGGCGCGGGCGACCGCCGAGGCGCTCGATCAGCTGCTCCACGCGCGCGTCCCACCGCTCGAGCTCGAAGGCAGGACCGCCGTGCTCGTCGACGACGGCCTCGCCACCGGCGCGACGATGGTGGCGGCGGTTCGGTGGGCTCGTCATCAAGGCGCGGAGCGGGTCGTCGTCGCCGTACCCGTCGGAGCCGCCGAGAGCATCCGCTTCCTCCGGCACGAGGCGGACGAGGTCGTCTGTCCGCACGAGCTGGACGCGTTCGGCGCCGTCGGGCTCTGGTACCGCGTCTTCACGCAGGTAGACGACGACGATGTCGCCGGTCTTCTCGCGGCGCTGCGGGCGCCCGTCTCGTCGCCGTAGGCGGCGGAGACCGGCCTCCGGCGCTCAGAACAGCTCGTTCTCACCCGCGAAGATCGCGGAGACGGATGTGTTCTCGAACACGGCGCGGATCGTGTCGCCCAGGAGATCGGCGACGCCCACGACCCGAAGACGAGCTCGTGTCGAGGCGTCGAGCGCGACCGTGTCGGTCACCGCCACCTCCGCGAATGAATCCTCGGCAAGCAAGGTCGCCGCATCCGGAGTCAGCAGTGCGTGCGTTGCGAACGCGCGCACGTCCAGCGCCCCGGCGGAGATGAGGGCCGCCGCAGCGGCGACGAGCGTTCCGCCCGAGACGATCATGTCGTCGCCCACGATCGCGTGCTTCCCCCGCACCTCGCCGATCACCTCCGCGGCGAGCGCCTGTTCGTGCGCCGGACGCACCTTCGTCACGATCGCGAGCGTGGCATCGACCATCCGGGCGAAGCGGCGAGCGGCCTTGACGCGGCCAAGATCGGGCGAGACGACGACGATCTCGTCGCCGCAGAGGCCCTGGCGTCGGTAGTGCTCCGCGAAGAGCGGCAGCGCCGTCACGTGATCGACCGGGATGCCGAAGAAGCCGACGATCTGTCCGGCGTGGAGGTCCATCGTGAGCACGCGGTCGGCCCCGGCCGTCTGTAGCAGGTCGGCGAGCAGGCGTCCGCTGATCGGCTCGCGGGGGGCGGACTTCTTGTCCTGTCGCGCGTACGGAAACAGTGGCACGACGGCGGTGACCCGGTGCGCCGAGGCGAGCCGTGCCGCGTTGATCATCACGAGCAGCTCGATGACGTGGTCGTTGACCGGCGGAGAGCCGGACTGGACGATGAAGACGTCCGCCCCGCGTATCGACTCACCGAAGCGGCAGTACATCTCCCCGTTGCCGAACGTCTCGAGGCGGGCGTCGCCGAGCGCGAGACCGAGGCGGTCCGCGATGCTCGCCGCAAGTGCCCGATTGGATCGTCCGGCGAACAGCATCAGGCTCGTCGTCGCCTGTCGCGTGAGCCTCGTGCGGGGGCGTACGGTCATGGCACCGGCACAGGATCGACGGTCACGGTTTCGGCGAGGGCGGCCGCCTCGCGCTCTGGGCCGCCGGCGAGGTGTTCCGCGAGCCAGTCTCCGGCGAGCTGCGCGACGCGCTCGAGCGCTCCGGACTCCTCGAAGAGGTGGGTTGCGCCCCGGACGACAGCCAACCTGCGAGGGCAAGTCAACCGGTCGTACGACCTGCGGTTGAGATCGAGCACGGCCGCGTCGTCGCCTCCAACGACGAGCAGCGTGGGCGAGACGACCCGCGAGAGGTGCGCATGGGCCAGATCCGGTCGACCGCCGCGAGACACGACGGCGCGTATAAGAGGGCCGAGCTGCGCTGCGGCGGCGAGTGCGGCAGCCGCCCCCGTGCTCGCGCCGAAGAGACCGGGTCGCAGCCCCGCTGCCGGCGGCTGGTCGAGCAGCCAGCCCGTCGTGCGGACGAGGCGGTCGCCGAGAAGCTCGACGTCGAAGACATTCGTGCGCTGCGACTCCTCGGCCGGGGTGAGAAGGTCGAAGAGCAGTGATCGCGATCCCACGGCGGTTCAGCTCGCCTGCGACGTAGCGGTTGCGGGGACTGAGGCGGCTGGACCCGCCTCCGTGCGCGAAGAGTGTCAGGCCGATGGCGTCGTAGGGGACGACCAGATCGCCGACGAGCCCTGGGCCGACCGGGATCTCCACGTCGATGCGACGCACGATGTTGCCGTTACCTCCGGGAAGGGTCATGCCGCGTCCTCCATCAGAGCGGCGATCTCGCGCTCGAGCGCAAGCCGCTCGAGGGCCGACTGCTCGAGCTTGCGGACGCGATCTGCGCTGAGGCCGAGGCGCCGCGCGGATTCGGTCAGGGAGACCGGCTCCGCGTCTCCGTCGACGCCGTAGCGAAGCTCGATCACGCGCCGCTCCCCGTCGGGGAGGATCGCGAGGGCACGGCGGAGGGCCTCGCGACGAAGGCTGACGTGGATCTCCTCCGTGGGTTCCTCAGCGTGCTCGGCGGCGAGGATGTCGCCGAGCACTGCCCCTGCTTCTTCGCCGACCGGCTGGTCGAGGCTGGCGACCGATCGGGCCGCGTGCCGCACGCGCTCGATCTCCTCCGGGCGCAGGCCGAGCTCCGATGCGATCTCGTCGTCGGTCGGTTGTCGACCGTGGCGGGCGACGTAGCGTGCTTGCAGCTGTCCGATCTGCCGCTCGCGGTCGGCGATGTGGACGGGAAGTCGGATCGTCCGCGAGTGGCTCGCGACTCCCCGCTGGATCGCCTGGCGGATCCACCACGTCGCGTACGTCGAGAACTTGAAGCCTTTGCGCCAGTCGAACTTCTCCGCGGCGCGAATGAGACCGAGGACACCCTCCTGGATCAGGTCGAGGAGCGCGAGGTCGGAACGCTGGTATCGCTTCGCGATCGAGACGACGAGTCGGAGGTTGGCATTGACCAGCTGCTGCTTGGCTGCCGCGTCGCCTCGCTCGATCCTCCTGGCGAGGGCGACCTCCTCGGCCGCCGTGAGCAGCGGGTACCGCGAGAGGTCTCGGAAGAACAGCTGGAGGGCATCCGTCGTCGCCTCCGCGAGCCCGCCGTTCGCGTACGTGGGCTCCGGCTGTTCGCGACCGCAGTCGTCGTGGATCTCGATCCCGCGGGCCGCGATCGTGTCCAGCAGCACAGCCGTCTCGCTCGCGTCGAGCCCTGTTTCCTCCGCCAGGAGCTCGATCTCGGAGAGCCGGAGGCAACCCTCTTCGGCTCCCTGCTCGAGGAGGTCGTGCGCCCGACCGTCCAAACCCGTCTTCTCCGACACGAGAGGCTCCTCGATGTCCCATCCTCACGATTGCTGCCGCGGCGTACCGCCGCATCGGGCGATCCGCCTACCCCCGCTCGTGGGGAAGTACCGACAAGGATCGACACCGTCGCGGAGCGACCTCCGACGTGTGCTCGGAAGTCCGTGTGACCGACCCGGCTCAAACGATGGGTGGGGTAGTGGGTTGCCCGGTCTTGCCGACGAGCCTGACAACAGTAGGGAGAGCGTTGGCTCAATCCCGACGCCGCGCGGCCTGTTACCGCGTCGCGCGGGGTGTGCGCTCGGGTGGCCCGAGGTCGCGCTCGAATTGATCAAGAAGGTCGAAGAGTCCGACGCTTTCCCACGTGCGATTGCGCCGGCCGACGCTCGTCTGTCGGACCACGCCTGCCTCCTGGAGACGAACGAGAGCCTGGCGGGCTTGCTCATCGCTGCCGCCCAGAAGCTCGGTGGCGACACGGACGTTGATGATCGGATAGGAGGGGAGGAGCTCGATCAGCCGTCGCGCACCCGAGCCTCGGCGCGGGTTGCCGGCTGACTCGATCCACGTGTCTTGTAGTTCGGCAACGCGATCGGCGAATCGGCTTGCTCCGGTCGCCGCCTTGTACACGGCATCGGTGAAGACGCGGTACCAGTCGTCCTCGCTGCCAGTCCTGAAGCTCGTCAAGCCTGCGACATAGCGGTCGGCTTCGCCGGCTAGGACGAGGCTGACTGGTGGTAGATACCTCGGAGCCAGATCTCGCCGCCGGAGCACTGCCAGCAGGAGCGCGCGTCCGACGCGTCCGTTGCCATCGTGGAAGGGGTGGATGGTCTCGAACTGAACGTGTGCGATCCCGGCGTGAAGGACTGCAGGGACGTCCTCACGATTGAGAAACCTGCAGAGGTCGTCTAGTAGTTCGGGCACGACTTCCGGCGGCGGCGGTATGAACTCGGCATTCCGCGGGCTCGTGGCTTCGCCGCCGATCCAGTTCTGCTCCTCCCGCACGACGCCACCCAGGTGGGCGTCGCGCGTTCCTTCCAGGAGCCGTTGGTGGATCTCGACGATGTGTTCGCTTGCAAGCTCGTCAACTTCGCTCGCGAGTTCGACCGCTCGCTCGAGGGCCCTGATGTTGGCAAGGACACTCTGCGCGGTGATGTCAGCGGTCTCGGCAGTGAAAGCAGCCTTCGCAAGACGTCGATGAGAGAGCACCAGTCCCTCGATGCGCGAAGAGGCGACAGATTCGGCCCGAAGGAGCTGGCGAGCAAGTGACTCGAAGTTGAGTCCACCAGGAGGTGCCTCATTGAGTTGCCTCGTCGCCTGTTCGGCGTTTGCCGCCGCGGCGGCGACCTGTGAGGTGAGCTGGAACTCCTCCTCGCCGATCAGGTTCGGGACGTAGGCGTGATAGGAGAAGCTCCTTCGGGCCGAGCGGCCTCCGAGTGCATTCATTTGCAGCGGCCACTGTCGCCGTACGTGCTTGCCTCGTGGGCGATGACGGGGCTCTGGCTTCGACATCTCTGTTCCCAATGTTAGCATAGTAACTTTGGGTAGTGGAGCAGTGACCCAGAGTTAGCGAAGGGGCTGGTCCACCGAGCGTGCGGTCTGTACCCAAGGCTCGCTACGCAACTCTGGGCAACGAACTGGGTAGCCAGACTTCGAGCCTCGCGCCCGGTCATGCGGGACGCGAGAGTAGTTCTTATTGAACCGCTCCGGGAATGTTGCAGGCTCCAAGCCTTGAGAGGATGGAGTCATTGATTTCAGCGTTCAGCGACGTCGAGGCCGCAGAAAACCAACTCAGTATCCCGGCGCGGGTGACCACCGACACTGTCGACGGCAAGCGTGAGGAGACCCGGCAACAGCGATCGGATCGGCTCCTGTCCTTCGCCGCCTGCTGCGGCCCGCTGGATCAGTCCTGCCAGCAACCCGGTCGCATCCTCGTCAGCGAGGTCGGAGATGGGGCGGCTCTCCGACCCCTCCTCGAAGCCGAGGTCATCGCACAGACAACGCGCGGTTCCTCGAGGATCGACAGGCAGCTCCTCAGCCACGAAGACGACCCTACGTTCCCAGGCTGACGTGCCTGGTCGCTTTGGTCAGTAGGACGGAAGCGTCTTCGCGAGCTCGTCGGCCCGCGAACGCGCGGAGGCGGACAAGAGCGACGATAGCGCGTCGATGTCGCCGTCAGCGAGAGCGGTCTGCGTCTTGTCGAAGACGTCAGAGATCTGGCTACGGTTGTCCGCGACGTACTTCGCGAGGGCGATGTGAATCACGTCCTGAGGAGAGCGCTGCTCAAGCTCGGCGATGAGCCGGAGCGGTGCGATATCGCTTTCGAAGATACGGAATGGCTTGGTGCGAACTGCCATTGGCCTGAGTCCCTTCCGAAGGCGGTCACACTGTAACAGGGTTACCGTATCGGCACAAATCGTGCCACGCATGAGGCCCGGGCCCTGCGGGGCCCCGCCCGGTACCCCCGCGAAACAAAAACGTGCACCAGTGATCGGTTTCCAGTGGTCGACACACGAGTGTGAGGTCTCCACAACAACCGATCTCAGGCGCGGTTCTCCGGGACGAACGAGTGAGTGTCTCCCCGCGCACCTGCCTCCAGGAAGCGTCTGCCGGTCGGCCCAGGCGATTGTCACATCCGGACAGCGCTTGATCCCTGGCGCGACATGCGCTCCTGCTTGCCGGAGCATGGGTACCCGTCGTCCGGCGGGTTGACAGCAGCCCCCGAAGGGGAGGTGGGCAGATGGGTTCTGACAGCGGGGCCGTCCGGGTCTGGCACGACAGCGTGTTTGGGCATTCCCGAGAGATGCCGGTCGAAGATCTGCTTGTCTACGTCTTCTCCCGCCTCATCGGGGCAGGCAGCGGTGGTCGGGCGTTCACACGGTCGGTGTCGGTCGCTCTGGCCGGACTCAGAGCCGTCGCCGAAGCCGACACCGCGAGGGGGCAGCAGGTGATCCCGGCACACGGGTGGCCGGACGGACGGACAGTGATGAGGCGGATCGACACGCGACCGGCGCAGCTCGACCGGATGTGGCACCACGAGCTCGCACAGCACGGAGCCAACGCGCGGCTACCAACACCGATGCTGGCGGCGTTCTTTCCCGCGCCCGCATGGAGCGCCGCTGAGCTCTCGATACGCGTCGGCCCGATCGTCAGCGCCGATCTCCTGGAACGATTCGTCCGCTCCGAAGCCCTCCGCCAGCTGAACGGCACGCGTGCGCGGCCGAGCGGTGGAACCGTTTCCAGCGGCACGCTCGAGCAGACGCTCGCCGGAGGCCGGCGGTTCTTCCGCACCGTCAGCTGGTACGCACGTCGCGGCACACGCTTCACGGGCGCGGGCGCCTGGCAAGCGCTGCCGCCGCTCGCCCGCGCCACCGATCTCGGCGCGATCCCGGCCTGCACCGACCGCAGCTCACCTCCAATCCCCCTCGTACAAGACGCGCTGCAGTGCCTCGACCACACCGCTCGCACAAGCAGCGGGCACGAGCTGACACTGACCATGCGCAACCGATTCCTGCTCGGACTAGTCGCCGCCACCGGTGCACGCATCGGCGCCGTCGCCCATCTACGCGTCAGCGACTACGACCCACGCCACACATTCCCAGACGGCAGCGCCGGCCCCGCGGTCGCACTGCGACCCGGCAAGACACTCCCCCCAGAACACATCCGCTGGAAAGCACTCCCCGACGAGCTTGCCGCATGGCTCGAAGAGCACATCACGCACGCGGGCCTCACCGAGCACTCGCCTCTCTTCCCACGCGCCAACAACCCCAACGCCCACGACAGCATGTCACCATCCTCGCTCACCAAGATCCTCTCCGGCTCCGGCGGACGCCGCCCCTTGTTCCCCCGCACCGACAACCCCGCACACGGATACTCCGCCCATACGCTCCGCCACCTCGCCGCACGCCTCGCACTCGCCTCAGTCCACCACGGGCTCTGCACCGACGACCCCACCGTCCCCCCGCACGCCTACCTGGCCAGCCTCCTCGACCACCACAACCACCATGATCCCCACGGCTACCTCGACACCACTAGCGAGGCAGCCCGCGAAACCCTCAGCCGCCACATCATCCACGCCAACTGGCAGATACTCCGCGGACACCACCACGCCGCAGCCCTCAGGCAACTGGCCACCCACCTCACAACCACCCAACTCCGCGCCACCCGCCGCGCACTCCTCGAAGCAGATCCGACTGCCAGCAGCGACCCCGCCCGCTTCCGTCGACTCCTCCACACCACTCACTACCTCACAGCACTCATCGACGACGCCACCAACACCCCACCACCACGGCAACCATGTCAACTACGTTGAACTCGACGGCCATGTCGTCTTCTTCGAGAACAGCGGCAAGGGCGGCGGCACGATCCCGCCGCTGCGAGGTTCGAAGCCGAAGCCTCCTGAGTGGACGCCGGTCAAGTCGCCGCCGCTGTCTCGCGGTGCTCAGACCAGGCCGGACGAGGGAGCGCGCGTACCTCATCCGGGCGCTCAGCTTGCTCGGTCAGGTCGCGCCGCCGAGGACGCGGTCGGTCGACAGCTTGGTCTGCGTCCGAACCGAGGCCCAGGAAGGGCGCAGTTGTCGGCGGCCGATGGGAAGCGGATTCCCGACTTCGATCCGGCGGCGACGATCAGGAGCCGCGGCACGGTCGTGGAGGTCAAGAGTGGGAAGTCGCCGTTGGGATGGTCTCGCCAGCTGGCGGACCTCCAGAAGTACGCGCGCGGTGCCGGCGGCAAGCTCGAAATCTTCACGAATCGCCCGCTCCGCGGGACGCTGCTCGAACTCAGGCGAAGGGGGCTTGTGATTGTGCGTCCGATTCCAAAGGGCGGCGCGTGACGTGAAGCTGTGGTGTGAGGTTCTCCTATCGGACTCGCTTGACGACGAGGATCGCCTCGATCAGGTTTCCCGGGTCATCGCCCACACCGCGCCGGATTGGGCGAGCAGGTCATTCGTTCGACGGGGAACTTGGGGGGCGAAGCGCCAGCTCGGACCCGCGCTCGCGGGGTTCAGCGAGGTCGTTCGGGACGAAGCATTCAAGTCTGGCACGACGTACGACCATCTCGTATCAACATACGGGCCTGGCGAGTACGAACGCAGATCGGGTGATATCGAGATCCGCGGGTCGTACACCGGAGTTGAGATGACACTTACGCTGGACGAATGGATCGCTATCCCACTCGCTGGCGAAACTCAGCTTGGCAACCGAATCGACGTCACCGTGACACGGACGATCGCGGAGGGCAAGCCGGCCGCAGAATGGCTCATCCGGCTTACGGAAGAACTCACAGCGCGCCTACCGGTGGCCTGGGCTGCCGCACATCTCGTTGACGAATACGATGCGCTGAACGAGCTCCCAGACGGAACCATAGGTGGCAGAAACATCGGGCAGTCGCTCCCTGGTCTGTACTGGTTCAACGTCTTCGGAGATGAGTACATCGACCTGCTAGGGAGAGCCCGCCTCGTCACAACGCCTGCCTATCGAGTGGCAACGATCGGCAGCTCCATCGCGATCCAACTATCCCGAGCACCCCAAGACTGGAAGACCGACGACTACCGCAGCACCCACAAAGAAGCTCTGCGCCACCTGGGCTCGAAGTACTTCTTCGACAAAGAACATCCGGCTCGGTCAACCCTAGCGCCACAATGGAAGCCACCCGTCTCAAGCCCGCCCAAACACACAGCGCAAGATCCATCCTTGGCTAGGCACCCACCAGAAGGCATGGACTAGCGCAATGGCATCGAACCTCTTCGCCATGGACACGCCTCCACCGATGTTCACGTCAACCCCGTCAACTACGTTGAACTCGACGGCCACTCCGTCCAGACGATCGACGAGATGGGTGCGAGCGTGCAGCTTGGCGCCTCGGGCGGCGGCTACTGGATCCCGTACGTTGTGCTTCCTGGCGATTCGTCGACGGGGAGTGGCGGCCCCGGTGGCGGTATCCGCGGTGACGCCAGCGGTGGCGGCGCAACGTCCAACGGCTCCCGGTCGAGGTCGCTCGCGGCTGTGGGGCCCGGAGAACGGTTTGGAAGGAATCCGATCTCGGTCTATCGCGCGCTGTTCGACGTTCTTCGGCGTTCGGGCGTCTCGAAATACAAGAATCGATCGGGGCAGTTCAATAGCACCGGAGGACGATCACAGGCTAGTGCCGACTTCCAGGTGTTGACGTCCGGCCGCGCAACCGCGAAGCCGAAGACGGCGAGGGACGGGGGCGCGATGTGGACGGCACAACTGCCGAAGGAGGCTGGCGGAGGAACGATCGTCTTCCGCCCAGGGACTCTGACCAGGCCAGCCAAGCTCGAGATCCATGGCCTACGTGGCGTCCGCGATATCAAGATCACCTATCCGCGCTGAGGGAAGGAGGACCTGTGCGTGTCAACTGCTCGAACGTCCAGGACGCGATACTGCAGTTCTGCACGTCGGTTGCGCCGGACCCGCAGTTGAGCCCGTTTCGCCCTGATGTTGCAGCACGAGGCCTCCTCTATCCAGCCGACTACCGGCTAAGCGCTGAACAGTTCGCTGCGCTGCGTGACACCTCTGTCGCCCGTGGACAGACCGGGTTCGTCATGCAGTCAATTCTCCGCGACTACAAGACGGGCGAGCTGAGCAAGACTGCGTAGCTGTCGTATGGTCCGACCCCAACGCTGAGAGCGCGCGTATCGAATCCCCAATCGAGTCGGTGATGGTTGACAACGGCGGCGAATGGATCATCGTCTTCGAC
>CAWGLI010000003.1:0-1133281 GCA_963823385.1 uncultured Actinomycetes bacterium | reverse complement strand
GCCGCGGCCACTCGAGGTCGGCGGGGTCGCCGCGCCGAAGGAGCATCGCCGGGTCTTCTACGCCGAGAGCGACGGGTACGTCGACTGCCCCATCTACGACCGCTACACGCTTCCCGCGGGGACGGCTCTCACCGGCCCCGCGGTGATCGAGGAGCTCGACTCGACGGTGGTCGTCCACCCCGGCTACGTCGTACGCGCCGACGAGTCCGGCAACCTGCTGATCGAAAGGGGAGAGCCGTGAGGGAGTTCGGTGTCGCGCTCGCCAAGGACGTGATGGTGCCGATGCGTGACGGGATCCGTCTCGCCACGGATCTCTACCGGCCGGCTCGGGACGGCGAGCTCGTCGAGGGCCGCTACCCGACCATCCTCTGCCGCACACCCTACGACAAGACCGACAAGCGCTACGTCGAGATCGCCGACTTCTTCGTCCCGCACGGCTACTGCGTCTGCCTGCAGGACGTCCGCGACCGCTACCGCTCGGAGGGCACCGGCGAGTACTTCCATGCCGCCACCCCGCACGAGGGCGAGGACGGGTACGACACGGTGGAATGGATCGCCGCGCAGCGGTGGTCGAACGGCCGCGTGGGGACGGTCGGCTCGTCGTTCGCGGCGATCACGCAGGTGCGGATGGCGCTCGAGCGGCCACCCCACCTGACCGCGATCTGGCCGGACGTCGTCCCCACCAACAGCTTCCAGAACCAGTCGCGCGAGGGCGGCGCCATGCAGCAGCACATGTTCTGGGCGCTCTTCATCCATGCGCAGGATGCACAGGACATCGCCGACGACCCCGCAAAGCAGGCGGAGGTCTGGGCCGACCTGGCACGACTCAGGGAGCTGTTCCGCGCGACGCCGTGGCGGGAGGGCCAGACCTCGCTCCGGCACGTGCCGACGCTCGAGAAGTGCCTGCTCGACTACTACACGCGCGGCACGTACGACGAGATGTGGTCGAGCAAGGAGTACGACTACACGCGGTTCTGGCACGAGCACGCCGACATCCCGGGGACGTTCTCGACCGGCTGGTACGACCCGTTCCCGCTCGCCGACTCCGAGTACTACCGGGCGATGGCGGCCCGGAACGCGGCGCCGCAGCGCCTCGTGATCGGCCCGTGGAGCCATGTCGGGATGCGCGGCGACGCCACCTACTGCCGCGACGTCGACTTCGGGCCCGACAGCGCCTGGGGTGTGCAGCGCTACTTCGAGGAGCAGCTCGCGTACTTCGAGCGGTGGCTCCCCGACACCGCGCCGGGACAGCCGGGGGACGAGGCGCCGGTGCGGATCTTCGTGATGGGCGGCGGTACCGGCCGCATGACGGCCGACGGGAAGCTCGACCACGGCGGGGCCTGGCGTGACGAGCAGGAGTGGCCGCTGGCCCGTGCCGTCCCGACGCCGTACTACCTCCACGCCGACGGCTCGCTGTCGCCGGAGGCGCCCACGGGGGCCGCGGAGCCGCGGCGCTTCACGTTCGATCCCGCCCACCCGGTGCCGACGGTCGGCGGGTTGTACTGCGCGATCGGCGAGCTGCCCGCGGAGGGCGCAGGGATGGAGCAGGCCTGGGCGCGGTTCCTGAGCCCGGTGCTGCGGCTGCGCGACCTGCTCACGCCCGGCCCGGCCGACCAGGTGGAGTCACCGGCGATCTTCGGCTCGGAGGAGCCGTATCCGCGTCTCGCCGAGCGGCCGGACGTCCTCGTCTTCCAGACCGAGCCGCTGACCGGGCCGGTCGAGGTGACGGGGCCGATGACGGTGCGGCTGTGGGTCTCTTCCAGCGCCCTCGACACCGACTTCACGGCCAAGCTCGTCGACGTGCACCCGGCGAACGACGACTACCCCGACGGCTTCGACATGCTGCTCAACGACTCCGTCATCCGCTGCCGCTACCGCGAGGGCTTCGACCGCGAAGTGTTGCTCGAGCCGGGGGTGCCCGTCGAGGTCGAGATCGCGCTGCCGCCGACGAGCAACCTCTTCGCGGCCGGCCACCGGATCCGCGTCGACGTCTCGTCGTCGAACTGGCCCCGCCTCGACGTGAACCCGAACACCGGCGAGCCCGTGGGGAGGCACACGCACCAGGTGGTCGCCGAGCAGGCCGTCTACGCCGACGCGGAGCGGCCGTCGCACATCGTCCTGCCGGTGGTCCCGCGCTGACCGCCCCGCCCGCCATCGAGATCGACTGGTGCGAGATCCCGGCCGGGCCGTTCACGATGGGAAGCGATCCCGCCGCGGCGCACCAACCAGACGCGGACGAGTCACCGCGGCACACGGTGTCGCTCGCCGCGTTCACCGTCGCCAGAGTGCCCGTCACCAACGCGCAGTACGCGCAGTTCGTGACGGTCGGGAGTGCACAGCCACCGTGCACCTGGCCCGACGGCGAGGTCGCCGCAGGCGACGAGGAGCGCCCGGTCACGTACGTGACCTGGGACGATGCGCGTGCCTTCTGCGCGTGGGCGGGCACCGCTCTGCCCACCGAGGCGCAGTGGGAGCGCACCGCCCGCGGCGACGATGCGCGCCTCTGGCCGTGGGGAGACGACCTCCCGAATGCGCGGCGAAGCACCTTCGGGAGCTACGAGGGGCCTCCCCGGGTCGGCGCCACACCCGCGGGAGCGTCGCCGTTCGGTGTGCTCGACCTCGCGGGCACCGTCTGGGAGTGGACCTCGACCGCGTACCGTCCGTACCCGTACCGCAGCGACGACGGGCGCGAGAACGCGGCGACGCGCTCGCCTCGCGTCGTCCGGGGTGGCTCGTTCATCCACGACGCGACGACGATCCGCTGCTCCGCGAGACACCCGCTGCACCCGGGTGCGCGCGACCACTACGTCGGCTTCCGGGTGGTCGCCGGCCCGACGCCCGGGCCGCTCCGGCTCGACTGGGTGGAGATCCCGGCGGGCGAGGTGCAGGTGGGCAGCGACCCGCGCCCCCGGGCAGGAGCGGCGCTGCCCGCCGAGACGCCGCACCACACCGTCGACACGGCGGCGTTCGAGCTGTCGCAGACGCCCGTCACCAACGCGCAGTACGCGGTGTTCGTGGCCGAGGCCGGCGTCGCGCAGCCCCCGCACTGGGCCGACTGGACCGCGCACACCGGGATGGGAGCTGCAGCCCGTCACCTTCGTCGACTGGCACGACGCGAGCGCGTTCTGCACCTGGGTCGGCGGCAGGCTCCCTACCGAGGCCGAGTGGGAGAAGGCGGCGCGCGGCACCGATGCCCGCACGTACCCCTGGGGCGACGACCCCGAGCCCGCCGCGCTGAACGCCGGCCACCGCCTCAAGGACGGCGGGCCGAGCCCGGTGGACGCCCACCCCCGAGGCGCCAGCCCGTACGGTCTGCTCGACATGGCGGGCAACGTCTGGGAGTGGGTCTCGAGCGGATACCGCCCGTACCCCTATCGCGCCGACGACGGCCGGGAGCATCCCGCCGGCGGCGAGCCGCGTGCCCTCCGCGGCGGGTCGTACGCGACCGCCGACCCGCGGTGCGCCACCCGCAGCCGCAGCCATCCCTGCCGCCGCCAGTCCCACATCGGCTTCCGAGTCGCCCGAGGAGGTGCCCCACATGCTTGACCAGATCGACGCGGACCTGCTCCGCGACCTGACGCTGGAGCTCGTCGAGATCGAGAGCCCGACCGGAGACACGGCGGCGGTCGCCCGCCGCTACGCGGAGCGCCTCGCCGACTACGGCATGGCCGTGGAGGTACTCGACGACGTGTTCCCCGCAACGCCGATCGTCGTGGGACGGCTACGCGGCGGCGCACCGGGGCCGACCGTGGTGCTCAACGGGCACCTCGACACCATTCCCATCCCGCACGAGGCGGCGCGGCTCGACGGTGACGTCGTCGTCGGCCGGGGCTCGGCCGACATGAAGGGCGCGCTCGCATGCGCCGCGGAGGTCGCGCGCATCGTCGCCGCCCGCGGCGGGTTCCCCGGCGAGCTCGTGATCGTCGCGATCGGGCTGCACGAGGCGCCCGGCGGCCGCGGCGAGGATCTCACGCACCTGCTCCGCGAGACCGGCTTCACCGCCGAGCTGGCCGTCGTCTGCGAGCTCGGCGGTCACACGCTCCCTGTCGCGCACATGGGGCAGGCGACCGTCGAGATCACCGTCTCGCGTCCCGGGATGGCGACCCACGAGCTGCAGACGCCGCCCGGCACGCCGCACCCGCTACTCGCCGCGGGACGGGTAATCGAGACGATCCGCAAGCGCAACGAGGAACTCGCCGCCGTCGAGCACCAGTGGGTCGGTGCCGAGACGTACTTCCTGGGCGAGGTGCACGGCGGCGACTTCTACAACCGCCACCCGGCGAGCTGTCGCCTCGTCGGCACCCGGCGCTGGGCGCCCGGTTCGAGCCTGGCCGTAGTCGACGCCGAGTACCGGGCGCTGCTCGCGCCGATCTCCGCCGAGACGGGCTGCACCATAGACGTCAACCTGCGCCTCGTCCGCGACGCGTACCTGATCGACCCGGCGCACCCGCTCGTCGCAGCGCTCCGTGCCGCCTACGAGGACGTCACCGGAACCGCGCTCGAGCTCGTCGGGCTGAAGGTCGTCGCCGACGGCGCGATCTTCTCCCAGGCGGGGATCCCCACCGTGTACCACGGCCCCGTGGGCACGGGTGCACATGCGGACGTGGAGACGATGCCCGTGGCGGAGCTCGTGCGGGCGACGCAGGTGTACCTGCGCACGCTGGAGCGTCTCTGGGCGTGAGCACGCTGCGCCCGGAACGTTCCGGGGAGCTCCCCGGCTACGACGCGCTGCGGGCGGCGTTCCGCTGGCGGCTGCCGTCCGCGTACAACATCGGTGTCGAGGTGAGCGACCGGCAGCCGCCGGGGGCGCCCGCCATCCTCGTCACCGACGGGCGCACGGTCACGCGAACGGTCAGCTTCGGCGAGCTCACGGAGAGCTCGAACCGCCTCGGCAACGTGCTCTCCGGCCTCGGCGTGATGCCGGGCGACCGTGTCGGCGTGGTGCTCTCGCAGCGGCCCGAGACCGCAGTCGCCCACATCGCGGCGTACAAGCTCGGGGCGATCGCCCTCCCGCTCAGCCCGCAGTTCGGGCCGGACGCGCTCGAGGTGCGGCTCCGCGACGCCGAGCCACGGGTCGTGATCGGCGAGAGCGACGTCCTCGAGCGGCTGGGGCCTCTCGATCTCGACGCCACCACCGTCGACGTCGACCGCGACCTCGACCGCCTGCTCGCAGCGGCCTCGCCTCGCCTGACTCCCGCCGTGACGACGCCGGACACGCCCGCGCTGCTCGTCTACACGTCGGGCACGACGGGGCCGCCGAAGGGGGCGCTCCACGGGCACCGCGTCCTTCCCGGTCACCTCCCGGGCTTCGAGCTCTCGCACGACTTCTTCCCGCAGCCCGGCGACCGCATCTGGACGCCCGCCGACTGGGCGTGGATCGGGGGCCTCTACGACGTGCTGATCCCCTCGCTCGCACACGGCACGCCGGTGGTCGCGTACCGGGCGCGGCGCTTCGACCCGGAGCAGGCCTTCGACCTGATCGGACGGCTCGGCATCCGCAACGTCTTCATGCCGGCCACGGCGCTGCGCATGATGCGCCGCGCCGACGGGCCGCCCGTCGACCTGCGCACGCTGGGCTCGGGTGGCGAAACGGTCGGTGTGGAGACCGCGGAGTGGTGCCGGACGCGCCTCGGCGTGCGGCTGAACGAGTTCTACGGGCAGACCGAGGCCAACCTCCTGCTCGGCAACTGCGCCGCCTGGCCTGCCAGACCGGGCTCGATGGGCCTGCCATACCCCGGGCACGACGTGCAGGTGATCGACGGCGAGCTCGCGGTACGCGTCGAGGGCAACCCCGTCACGTTCCTCGGCTACTGGCGGAGCCCCGAGGCGACGGCCGCCAAGGTGCGCGACGGCTGGCTGCTGACCGGCGACCTCGCGACCGCGGACGCCGACGGCTACCTCACCTTCGTCGGACGCGCCGACGACCTGATCTCGAGCGGCGGGTACCGGATCGGGCCGGGCGAGATCGAGGACTGCCTCATCCGCCATCCCGCCGTGGCGCTCGCCGCCGCGGTCGGTGTCCCGGACGACACCCGTGGTGAGGTGGTGAAGGCGTTCGTCGTCGCCGCCGCGGACGCCACGCCGAGCGACGAGCTCGCCCGCGAGCTGCAGGCGTGGGTGCGCGAGCGCCTCGCCGCCTACGAGGTGCCGCGCGCGGTCGAGTTCGTCGACGAGCTGCCGCTCACGGTGACAGGGAAGATCCGTCGCGGTGAGCTGCGCCGCCGCGACAGCGGCACCGGGTAGCGCCTCAGCGGCGGCCGCGCACCGCGAACGGGCGGCGGAAGCGGTTCGGCGACAGCGCCTCGGCCTCGGGCGAGAGATCCCCCCCGGCGACGAGGTCGGCGACCAGGCGGCCCGTGACCGGGGCGAGCGTGAGACCCATCATCGCGTGCCCGGTCGCGAGGACGAGGTTGTCGACACCGTCGGGGCGGCCGACGATGGGCAACCCGTCCGGTGCGCACGGTCGCAGACCGCACCACACGGAACGGGGCGACCGGTCGCCGAAGCCGGCCAGGCCGTGTCTCCCGATGCGGACGAGCGCGTCGACGCGGACGGGGTCGACACGGAGATCGAGCCCGGCGAGCTCGAGCGTGCCGGCGAGACGGAGGCGGCCGTCGAGCGGGGTGGCGACCACACGGGCCTCCTGGAAGAAGAGCGGGATCCGCTGGGCCGCCGGATGGTCGACCTCGACGTGGTAGCCCTTCCCCGCCTCGACCGGGACGAACACGCCGAGCCCGGCGACGAGCGACGGCGTCCAGGCACCGGCGGCGACTACGACCGTCCCGGACAGATGGTCGCCGACGCTCGTCCGCACGCGGTCGATGCGGCCGCCTGAGCGGACGATCTCGAGCACGTCGGCGCCCGTCTCGACACGGGCTCCGGCGTCTCGGGCAGCGGCGCCGACGGAGTGCACGAAGCGCGCCGAGTCGAGGTGCGCCTCGTCCGGGTAGTAGATCGCACCGACGGCGGTGCCGGCGAGCGCCGGCTCCAGCTCGCAGGCGGCGCCCCGATCGAGCTCCTCGGCGCGCAGCCCGGCGGCGCGGTTGTGGTCGGCCTCGACCCGCCCTGACGCGAGCCCCGCATCGGTGGCGTACACGTTCAGCGTCCCCTGCCTCGAGAAGCCCGTGTCGAGCCCCGCCCCGGCGAGCGCTGCGTGGCGGGTCAGGCTCTCGACGCTCAGGGAGCGGATCAGCTCGGTGCCGGCGCGCGCCTTGTCCCGCGTCGACGACGTGGCGAACCGCATCAGCCAGGGTACGAGGGACGGACGCGGCCGCAGTGACAGGGGCGTGTCGCGCCGGAGCGCCCAGCGGAGACCCTGCCGCAGGGCGGCGGGCGAGGCGAGTGGGGCGCTGTGGCTGGGGCAGACGAGCCCGGCGCTGCCGGCCGAGCAGCCTGCCGCGAGGTCGGCGCCGCGCTCGAGGAGCGTGACGGTCGCGCCCTCCCGGGCGAGCTCGTACGCAACCGCGGCCCCAATCGCCCCGCCGCCGACGATCAGCACGTCCGAGCTCATCCCGTCGACCCTCTGCGCACGACCGCACCGGCCCGCCGGCCTGTGAGCGCTCCGTCCTGCAGCGTGACCACACCGTTGACGACGACGTGCCTCATGCCTTCCGCCAGCCGGTTCGGCTCGAATGTCGTCGCCCGCTCGCCGAACCCGTCGGGCGCGAAGATCGCCAGGTCGGCCCAGGCGCCCTCGCGCAGCTCGCCGCGCTCGCGGAGCCCGAGCCGCTCCGCGGGCAGCCCCGTGAGCCGGCGGACGGCCTCGGCGGGCGAGAGCAGCGCGGACTCGCGGACCATGAATCGGTAGTACCACGCCGCCCAGCCGTATGCACCGTGGAAGACCGACCCGGCGAGCGGGCCATCCGGTGCCAGCGTCGTCGCGTCCGAGCCAGGCATGCACAGGTCGTGGGCGAACGCCTCGCGCTGCTGCTGCTCTGTGTGGCAGTGGATGAGCACCATCTGCGACTGCAGGCGACGGGTGTCGGCGAGCAGCAGGTCGTAGACGGTGTCGAGCGGATCCTGACCCCGCTCGGCCGCGATCGCGGCGACGTCGCGACGCGCCAAGTCGGGCCAGAGGTCGTTGTCGAGGAGCACGACCCTGCTCCAGTCACTCTCGCGGCCGAGGATGCCCGTGTGGGCCTTGAGCTCCTCGCGGGTGGCACGGTCGCGCAGCAGCGCAGCGAGTCGCTCGGGGCCGGCGGCGACGGCGACGGCCGGGAGAGCCGAGGCGAGGAACGTGAACCCGAAGAGGCGCGTGTGCATGTCGAAGGCGACGTCGACCCCGCGCCGGCGCGCAGCGTCGACGGCCTCCACGCAGCGGCGGCCCTCGGCGAGGCCGCTGCGCGGGATCAGATGCGAGACCTGGAGCCTGACTCCCGTACGCTCGGCGGTCGCCACCGCCTCCTCCACGGCTGCCGCCGCGCCGCCGTCCCGGGCACGAGTGTGCGTCGCGTAGAGCGCGTCGCGCCGGGCGACGATCGCGCAGAGCGTCTCGATCTCTGCCTCCGGTGCGCCCGCCTCGGCCGCGTACTCGAGCCCCGTGGAGAGCCCCCAGGCGCCGGCGTCGAGCCCCTCCTCGAGGAGCCTGGCCATCGCCGTGAGCTCGATCGGTGCAGCCGGGCGATGCTCCAACCCGACTGTGGACAGTCGGAGCTGGCCGTTCGGTACGAGACCCACGACGTTGACCGCCGGCCCGGCATCGGCGAGACGGTCGAGGTACTGGTCGCACGTGCTCCAGTCGAGGGGGACCGCCTCGTCGTAGCCGTAGATCGCGCTCTGCGCGCGCACCGGGTCGGTGACGGGGAAGCACCCGTGGCCGCAGTTCCCGATCACCTCGAGCGTCACGCCCTGGTGGACGGCGCTGGCCGCGCGCGGGTCGCGCAGCAGCGTGTAGTCCGAGTGGCTGTGCACGTCGATGAAGCCCGGCGCGACGTAGAGCCCCGTGGCGTCGAGCTCCGGCGCGTCGGTCGGGCCTACCGGGCCGACGTCGACGACCCGGCCGCCCGCGACCGCGACGTCGGCGTCGCGTGGGTCGCCGCCCGTGCCGTCGAGCACGGTGCCGCCGCGGATCACGAGGTCGACGGCCATCACCGCCGCCTTGCGGCGCGGCGTGCAGCGGTGGCGGCACTGTCGACGCATCCGCTGTCGTCGATCTCGACCCCGTACACGTCGCGCGCCGCAGCCGCGGTGACCTTCCCGTCAACGACGTCGCGGGCGACGGCGTCGGGATCGCGGTCGAGCGGGTCGCCCCACCCGCCGCCCCCCGGCATGCGGTGGTGGAACACGTCGCCGGCCTGCAGCGTCGCACCGAACATGCCGGCAGGCTGCTCGAGCGATCCATCTACCCGCCGGATGACGTTGGACGACGGCTCGCCCTGCAGACCGCCCTCCAGGCCGAAGGGCCGGTGGCGCTGCCTGTCGGAGCGAACCTGCAGCAGCGTGTCGGGAGCGAGCGCGCGCCACGCGCGCTCGATGGCGAGACCGCCGCGGAAGCGCCCGCCTCCCCCGGAGTCCGGAACCAGGCCGTACCGCTCGATGCGGATCGGCCAGTCGGCCTCAGCCACCTCCACAGGGATGTTCGCGATGCTGGCGCACGGGTTCGCGAGCCCGTCGTTGCCGTCGGAGACCGGCCTGCCCGCCGCCCGTCCCGACCACGAGCTCGCTGTAGACGAACGACTCGTCGTCGCGGCGACCCGAGAAGAAGGCGAGCGTGCTCCCGCCCTCGCCTGCGGCCGGGATGCGGTCCGGCACGAGCTGTGCCAGCGCGCCGTTCATCACGTCGGAGAGCCGGTACCCGGTGACCCCGCGCATCGACGACGCACCCGGCATCACGACATGCACGACCGTGCCGGGCCTCGTGACGACCGTGATCGGGCGCGTGGCGCCCGCCCGTGCACGGGATATCGGCGGCACACGCCGCCATCACCGTGTGGTAGACGCTGGCCTCCGCGAAGGACGGCGTGCAGTTGAGCGCGCCCGCGGACCATGGGCGCGCAGTCGGAGAAGTCGGCGACGACCTCGTCGCCGCCGATGGTGAGCGTCACCGTCAACGGGCACGTCGCAGACGTCGATCCCGTCGGAGTCCATGAAGTCGGTGAACGTCGCTGTCCCGTCCGGCCAGCCCGCGATCTCCTGCCGCAGCAGCCGCTCGGTGTGGTCGAGGAGGCTCGTGCATCAGCGCGTCGAGGCGGCCCGCGCCGTAACGGGCCGCGAGCTCCTGCAAACCGCGCTCCCCGATCGTGCACGCTGACACCTGGGCGCCGAGGTCGCCCACCGCCTCACGTGGCACACGGACGTTGGCACGGAACAGGCGGAAGATGTCCTCGACGGGCCGGCCACCCTCGTACAGGCGCACCCACGGCAGCCGGAGGCCCTCCTGGAACACCTCCGTGCTGTCGCACGCGATCGTCCCCGGCACACGGCCGCCGACGTCCGCGTGGTGGGCGATCGTGACGCAGAAGCCGACCAGCCGCGTGTCGGCGAACACCGGCTTCACGACGAAGATGTCCGGCGTGTGGCTCGCACCGTCGAAGGGGTCGTTGACCATGAAGACGTCGCCCGGGGCGAAGCAGTCACCGAACCGCGCGAGCAGCGTCTCCATCGCCTGCGGGATCGAGCCGAGCTGGAGCGGGATCGTCACCGCCTGCGCGACGGTCTCGCCGGTCGGGCTGCAGAGGGCGGCGGAGAAGTCCATCGCGTCCCGGACGACCGCGGAGTGGGCGGTACGGAAGATCGTGGTCGCCATCTCGTCGGCGATGGTGGCGAGGGCGTTGGCCACGATCGGCCGGACAATCACGTCGGGCTCGCGGGCGCTGCCGCCCCGGTTGCCGGCGGGGCCGGACGTGACTGCCTCGAGCAGGAGTGCCCCACCGCGACCACGACGCACCGTCCATCCCGGCGGCACCACGACTGTCGTGTCGTACTCGTCGACGAGCAACGGGCCGCCGACCGGCTGCTCGCCGATGGCTGCCCGGGACACGACCCTTGCCTCCACCGTCCCGTGCGCCTCGCCGAAGTCGGCGAGGCGGGTCGAGGTCTCGTGGCGGAGCTCTTCCGGGACGCCGGTGCCCGAGACCAGGCCGCTGCGCGCCGGGCCTATGGCCGCGAGCCGGACCGCCCGCAGCTCGACGGGTGACCCCGGCTCGAGGCGCGTCCCGTACTGCCGCTCGTGCTCCACCTCGAACCGCTCGACCAGCTCCACCAGCGCCGCCGCATCGACGTCCCCGGGGAAGTCGACGGTGATGTTCCAGTTCTGCCCTCGATAGCGAACGTCGGCGGTCCGGATCCACTCGACGTCGTCCCGTCCGCCGAGACCGGCGAGGAGGTGCGTGCGCATCTCGTCGTCGAGGTCGCGCACCGCCTGCAGGTCGGCGGCGCGCGCGTCGATCCGGCAGAAGCGGACGTCGTGGAGCTCGGAGCGCGCGAAGAGCAGGCCGGCCGACGAGAAAAGACCGGCGAGCGGTGGCACCACCGCCGTCCTCACGCCGAGCTCGGCGGCGAGCGCGGCGGCATGGATCGGGCCGGCGCCGCCGTACGCGACGAGCACGAAGTCGGAGGGGTCGCGCCCCCGCTCGGTGGAGACCGCGCGGAGCGCCCTCATCATCGTCGCGTTCGCCAGCCGGTGGATGCCGCGGGCTGCCTCCAACGCGGTGATCCCGAGCGGCGCAGCGACGCGTTCGACCGCCTGCTCCGCCCCTTCCACCGTGACGAGCAGGTCGCCCGAGGCGAGAGGCCCCGTGGGGATGTACCCGAGGAGCACGTTGGCGTCGGTGACCGTCGGCTCGACCCCGCCGAGCCCGTAACAGGCAGGGCCGGGGCGCGAGCCCGCGCTGCGCGGGCCGATCTTCAGCGCGCCCGCCGGATCGAGCCAGGCGAGACTGCCGCCGCCCGCCCCGACCTCGGCGATGTCGATGGTGGGGATGCGGATCAGCTCGCCGCTGCCGCGGAGCAGGCGGCTGCCGGCCGAGAGCTCCGCCCCGACCTCGTACTCCTGGCTCCGCGACACCTTCCCGTTCTCGATCAGCGACGCCTTGGCCGTCGTCCCACCCATGTCGAACGTGATCACGTTGTCGTAGCCGAGCGCCCGGGCGAGACCCAGAGCAGCGACGACCCCCGCCGCCGGCCCCGACTCGAGCGCGTACACCGGACGGCGCGCCGCATCGTCGGCGGTCATCACACCGCCCGACGACTGCATGATCGTCAGCGGCGCCGAGGCGCCCGCCTCGCCGAGGCCGCGTCGGATGTCCTCGACGTAGCCGCCCATCAGTGGGCGCACGTACGCGTTGACGGTGGTGGTGGCCGTCCGCTCGTACTCCGACTGCTCGCGGAGGATCTCGCTCGACAGCGAGACGGGGACACCCGGCAGCTCCTCACGGAGCACGGCGCCCAGCCGCTGCTCGTGCGCGGGATAGAGGTACGCGTGGAGCAGGCAGACCGCGACCGACTCGACACCGGCTGCGCGCAGCTCGCCGGCGACGCCGCGTGCGTCGGCGTCCGTGAGCTCCTGCAGCACCTCGCCCGACGCGGACATCCGCTCGTCGACCTCGAAGCGGAGATGGCGCGGCACGAGCGGCGGCGGCTTCTGCCAGAAGGCGTCGTAGAGGTGCGGCATCCGCATCCGGCGGAGCTCGAGGACGTCGCGAAAGCCGCGCGTCGTGACGACCGCAGTCCGCGCGCCGCGCTTCTCGAGCACGGCGTTCGTGGCGACCGTGGTGCCGTGGATCACCTCCGTCAGGGTGTCGCCCGAGTCGGCGAGCAGGTCGCGGACGGCGCGGACGACGGCGACGTCGTAGTTCGGCCGCGTCGACAGCACCTTCCGCACCATGACGTCGCCGGACTCCGACTGGAGGATGACGTCGGTGAACGTCCCGCCGACGTCTGCGCCGATCAGGACCCCGCGGCCGCTCATCGGGCTCGCTGCGCTCTCTCGCACGGCCGATCGGAGCTGCTCACGAGGCGTCGTCCTCGGCGCGGGTCGGTATCGCCACGAGCTCGCTCGGTGAGACGAGGATGTCGGCGAGCTTCACATCTCGTGTCCGCGCGTACCGCTTCCCGCGCAGCGGAGCTGCCCAGTGCTTCCGGCACGCCGCGTCGACCGCGTCCTCGTCGCGCTCGGCGACGGCATCGAAGATGGCCTGGTGCACATCGACGCGCCAGCCGTCGGGCTCGCGTGGATCCATGCCCTGGGCGACCACGGACGTCGCGACCATCATTTCCTGGATCGGTGCGAGGAGCACCTCGAGGGCCGGCAGGTTCGTCGCGCGCAGCAGCTCGGTGTGGAACTCGACGTGGCCCGCGACCATCACGTCCACCTCGGCACGACCGCGCACGGCGACTGCGTAGCGGTCGAGCGCGGCCTGTACGCGCCCGAGCAGTGCCGCGGTGTGGTTCCGAGCGGCGACCACGGCGAGCTGGCTCTCGAGCGCAGCGCGCGCGAGGAAGACGTCGCCCACCGTCAGCTCCGACCGGAGCAACAGCGTCGCCACCGCGTTCGAGTACGCATCGGTGGAGGTCGAGCGCACCGTCGTTCCCGACCCCCGTCGCACGTCGACGAGACCGCGGACCTCGAGCATCCGCAAGGCGTCGCGGATCACCGTGCGGCTGACGCCGAAGCTCTGCTGTAGCTCGGCCTCGGTCGGCAGCTTGCGAGCCGGCGGCGAACGTGCCGTCGAGAATGCGCGACTCGAGCGCGTCCGCCACCTGGTCACGCAGGCTCGCGCGCCGAGGCGCGGCAGCAGCCCCTCGGCGCCCGGTGCCGCGCTCCATGCATGGTTCGCCTGCTGTAACCCCGATTCATCAGTTGTACGAACATCGCATCGTCCGCCAGCCTGTCACGCGAGCGGAACTCGCTCAGCGGACGACGCCGCCGGGCCGTTCGCCGGTCGGAGCGCCGTCGCGCCAGACCCGTCGGCCGGCGACCCACACGCCTTAGACGCCCGGGCGGCGTGTGCGACGGATCCGCCGTAGGTCGCCGTGTCGACGAACCTGGTCGGCGTCGAGCAGCACGAGATCGGCGCGCTTGCCCGGTGTGATGCGTCCGCGATCGGCGAGACCGAGACGGTCGGCCGCCCGCCCGGTGAGCCTCGCGACGGCCTCCTCCTCCGGGAGCAGGCCGTCGCGGAGGGCGAAGCGGCCGAGGAATCGCGGCGCCGTTCCGTAGAGCCGTGGATGCGGGCCGAGCGCCGAAGATCCCGTCGGAGCCGACGAGCTGGAGGCGGTGCGCCGCGATCTGCCGCACCGCGGCGTCGGAGGCGTAGTGGAGGATCATCGTCACGTCGAGCGCCGAGCCGACGAGCAGGTCGAGGGCCGCGGCCACGGGGCCGGACCGTCGCGTGTCGGCGATCTCCGCGAGCGTCGAGCCGACCACCTCCCCGTTCGGTGGTGCCGCGTGCGCGATCTCGATGCACTCGGGCCCGAGCGTCCCGAGCAGGTTCTCCCACCCGGGCAGCCCGTCCGCGACGTCGCGCTCGATCCGGGCACGTGCTCGCGGCTCGGACGCAGCGCGCGAGTGTCGCCGAGGCCCCACCTTCCTGCGCCCAGCCAGGGAGGACGCTTGCGAGCAGGGTGCTCCCGGCGCCGTACGGGTACTGGTCGAAGCTGACGTCGAGGTCGTCGGCGGCCTCCTCCAGCAGTGTCAGCAGCGGCTCCACGAGCCGCTCGTCCGCGAGCGACTTGAGGTGCGAGACGTGGAGCGGCGCGCCGACCGTTCGTGCCACACCCACCATCTCGCGCACGGCGTCGAGCAGGCCGGCCCCCTCGTTGCGGACATGCGGCACGAGCGGCGCGCCGACCGCGGCTGCCTCCGGCGCCACGGCGACGAGCTCCTTCGGTGTCCGGCGTAGGCTCCGGGGAGGTAGACGAGGCCGAACGAGAGCATCCTCGCCCCCGCGTCGAGACCGAGCCGAACCTGACGGCGCATCTCGCTGAGCTGCGGCGCGGTCGGCGCCACGTCCGCTCCGCCGAGGACGAAGTCGCGCACGGCACCGTGCCCGACCGACGGCACGAGCGACGTCGCCGGCGCGGTCGCGTCGAGTGCGTCGAGGTACTCGGTCACCGTCGACCAGGGCCACCCTCGGGCCCCGGGCCCTCGAGGGGCCGGAGGTACGCGCGGCGCTCGGTGCCCGTGCCGGGTCGACCGGGGCGGGCGCAAGCCCGTCCGGGTTGATCACCTCCGTCGTGAAGCCCTGCCCGATCTTCGGGAGAGCAGCGGGTCGTCGAACGGGGCAAGCGCCGTATGCGCGTGCAGGTCGACGAAGCCCGGGCAGAGAACGAGGCCCGTCGCCTCGACGACGATCCGCCGCGCTCGCGCCCTCGAGCGACGGCTCGACCGTCGCGATCGCGCCCGCCGTCGACGCCGACATCGGCCCGGCGTGGCGGCGAGCCGTCGCCGTCGTGAACCGTCCCGCCCGGATCAGGAGGTCGAACGTCACGTGACCAGTGGCCGGCGGAACTCGACCGCGGTCGCTCCGAGGCCCAGGGCGATCAGTGCGAGCAGTGCTCCGAAGCCCATGATCCCGATCAGCCCGGCGGTGAGCGCGACACCGACGAGGTAGCCGACGACCAGCAGGAAGGCCGTGCCGGTGCCGAGTCGCCGCTGCAGGAGGGCGACCACCGGCAGCGTGAGCACGACGACGGCAACGCCTCCGACGACGAACGCGACGCTCGCCTCGACCTCATCGAGCCCCACGTGCTCGCGCAGGACGGCGGGCATGATCGCGAGCGCGGCGCCGGCGAATACGTTCCACACGAGCGCCGTCACCCCGATCCACTGCAACCTGCGGTTGCCGAGGAACGACGCCATGCCCGCGAGCGCCGACGGCCGGTGCAGAGACCGTGGAACGGAGAGGCGGGCAGCCTGGAGCGCGAGCGCGCCAGCGGCGACGTGCAGCACGCAGACGAGGAGCATGACCGCGGTCACGCCTCCCGCCCGGTAGGCGAGCAGGCCGACGAAGGGGCTCGCGAAGATCGCCGCCTGGTTGAGCGTGGTGCGGATCGTCTGGCGCCGGAGCAGCCACGGTGCGGTCGCGGTGTTGCCGACCTCGCGGAGCGCCGCTCCCTCCACGAAGGCGCGCACGGTCCCCGTGACGAGCGCTGCGAGCAGCACGAGGCCGAACAAGTCGCTGCCGGCGAGCACGGCAGCGGGATAGAGCGCACACGCCCCGATCCCGACCGCCAGCATGACCAGCATCAGCCGCGCCGGCTCGCTACGGTCGGAGACGATCCCAGCCGGCACGCTGACGACGAGCATCGGCGCGAACACGAGGCCCGCGGCGAGCGCGGCCTCGGTGGGGGTCGACCCGCGGGCGAGCATCATCCACGGCACGACGAACATGAACTGGCCCTGGATCGACGCCGAGATGCCGTTGGCCAAAAGCAGGGCCGGCGTCCGGCGCAGCAGCCTCATCGCCGGCTCGCAGCCCAGCGGTCGAGCGCCGACGCGAGCTCGGCGCCGGCCGCATGAGCGCCACCGAACGGCAGCCGGGCACAGCCCGGGGCCTGGAAGGCGCGCCCGTCGACGACGGGAAGCCCGACCGCCAGCAGCTCGTCGGCCAGGGCCTCGCGGCCGTCGGCGGCGGAGAGAAAGAGGAACGGGCCGCCGCGCGGCGCCACCACTCCGAGCCCGTCCACGGCGCCGACCGCGCTGAGTGCCGCCTCCCGGTCGCGCGCCAGTCCGCTCCGAACGTCGGCGAGCCAGTCGCGCGGGCCGTCCAGCGCGGCGAGCGCGGCGGCCTGGGCGGCGACGCCGACCCGGAGGCAGTCCCATTCGAGCGTCGTCGCGCAGGCGGCGACGCCGGCCGCGGGGCCGGCGATCAGCCCGATCCGGAGCTGCGGCATCGAGAGGCTCTTGCCGAGGCTCCGCACCACGATCGCGTCCTCCACCGCGCCGAACGCCGAGGCGAGCGCCACCTGCTCCCAGAGAGCTCCCTCGTAGGCCTCGTCCGTGACGATCCGGAGCCCCCGGCGGGCGGCGACCCCCGCGAGCGCGGCGACTTCGTCTACGGACGGCACGTGACCCGTCGGGTTCTCCGGGTTGCACAGGAGCAGCACCCGCGCGGCGGGGCCGACGGCCCGGTCGACCGCATCGGCGTCCCAGCCCCAGCCGTCGACGCGTGTCGATCGGACGTAGACCGGCCGCGCGCCGGCTGCCCGGATCGGCCCCTCGAAGAAAAAGCACGGTGCGGGGACGACGACCTCGTCGCCCGGAGACACCAGCGAGCGGAAGACGACGCCGAGCGCCTGCATGGCGCCGTTCGTCACGAGCAGCTCGGTGGCCGGGTCGACCGTTCGCCCCGTGGTGCGGGCGAGCTCCGCGGCGAGTGCCTCGCGCAGCGCCTCGAGGCCGCGCGCGGGCGGGGTCCGCATCGGGTGGGTGAGGGTCTCCGTCACCGCCGCGGCGACGTGGGGCGGCAGCGGCGGCGACGGCGTCCCGTGCAACGGCACCACCGCGGCGCCGTGCGCGACGGCGTAGAGCCGCTCCTCGGCCTCGTACGTCGGAAAGCGCCCCGGGGTCACGCGGGGACGACGGGGAGCACGACGTGAGACGGGTACGTCCCCGTGTGGAGGACCGTCTGCCGTGCGACGTCCATCCTCGTCCCCGTGCCGACGTCCTCGCCGGTGTTGAGGTTGCGGCTGAACCGCGGGAAGCTCGAGCTGGTGACGTCGACGCGGACGCGGTGGCCCCGCAGGAAGACGTTCGCGACCGGGTACATCCGGATGCGGTACTCGGCGGCCTCGCCGGGCTCGAGCAGCTCCACCGACTCGCCTTCGACGCTTCCGCGGTAACGGGCGCGGATGATCCCCTCGGTGACGAAGATCGAGCGGCCGTCCGGGTGCACGTCGCAGAGCCGGACGACGAAGTCCGTATCCCTGGCCGAGGAGGCGGCGTAGAGCACCATCTCCACCGGACCGATCACCTCGAGGTCGCGGTCGAGCGGATCGCTCGTGTACACGAGCACATCGTCGCGTCGCTCGAGCACGCGCTGGTCGAGAGGGCCGGGGCGGATGGGTGTCTCCGCGCCCTGCGTCATCGTGAGCACGGAGTTGACGCCGCCGACGGTCGGCACGGGGTCGGCCGGGTCGTACCCGTAGCGGTCGGCCGGCTCGGCGGCGCCCGGGCCGTCGACCGACAGGCCGCCGCCGGCGCGCAGGTGGTACGCGGTGGGCACGGCACGGGCGAGCGGCCACTCGCGCTCGCCGCGCCACTCGTTGGCCCCGAGCACGAAGAGCTCGGCGGGCGGACGCTCGTCCCACCCGTTCGCCTCGTCCTTGAGGAACCGGTCGTAGAAGACGAGCTCGTGGTCGCGAATCACCGTCAGCGCCGCCGACAGGTCGACGTCGCCGCCGAACGTCTCGACGTCCTCCTCGTGCGACCACGGCCCCATCAGCAGGCGGTTCGGCACCCGGTCGCCGATGGCGGCGAACGAGCGCAGGTGCGATCCCGAGTACGGGTCGAACCAGCCCCCCTGCTGGAAGATGGGCACGTCGACCTTCTCCGGCCGATGACGGAACTGCTGCCAGTAGCCGTCGTTGACCTGGTGCTCCCACCACAGCCGCCAGTAGTCGACCTTGCGCCCGATCGTCACCTCGTCGAGCTCGACGAGGGGGAGGTGGCCGAAGATCCGGTCGTTGAGGACGAGGTCGCGGGCGCTCGGCCCGGTGATCAGTGAGAGCGCACTCGACCACAGCGCCGCTGCGCCGAGCGTGAGTGCGAGCTGGAACGCGCCCCCGGTCCAGTAGCCGTCCCAGAAGTAGTCGTCGTGGATGACCTGCGGCGCGATGCACTCGAGGTTCGGATGGCCGAGGTGGGCGAGCTGCCACTGGACGAGCCCGCCGTAGCTGCGTCCCCAGGTGCCGATGCGACCGTTGCACCACTGCTCCTCCGCCGCCCACGTCAGCGTGTCGTGGGCGTCCTCTCCGTCGTGCACCCAGGCGGTGAACCGGCCGTCGGACTCGTACCGCCCGCGGACGTCGACGACAACCGCCGCGTAGCCGCGGCGCGCGAACCAGACACCCCAGTCGATGAAGCGCTCCCGCGTCGACTCGTACGGCGTCCACTGCACGATCGTGGGCAGGCCCTGCGCCGCGAGCGGCAGGTAGACGTCGGCCGAGAGCGAGATCCCATCACGCAGCGGGACGCGTTGATCGTGCAGGAGCCGGACGTCTGGGTGCGAGCCGCCTGGGGCGCTCATGCGCCGGATCGAGTGCGCGGGATCGGCTCGCCCGGAAAGTGGCAGGCGGCGACGTGACCCGCGCCGTGGTCGGTCAGCGGCGGCTCTACCTCGGCACAGATCGCCTGGGCGAGCGGGCAGCGGGTGCGAAAGCGGCACCCGCTCGGCGGATCGATCGGACTCGGCACGTCTCCCGTGAGCACGATGCGCTCGCGCTTGCGACCCGGCTCCGGCTCGGGGTTGGCCGAGAACAACGCGGTCGTGTACGGGTGCAGCGGCCGCGCAAACAGGTCGGCCGAGGTTGCGAGCTCGACGATCTTGCCCAGGTACATGACGGCGACGCGGTCGGAGATGTACCCGACGACCGCGAGGTCGTGGGCCACGAAGAGGTACGTGAGATTGAACGCCTGCTTCAGCTCGACGAGCAGGTTGAGCACTTGCGACTGGATCGACACGTCGAGCGCCGAGACCGGCTCGTCGGCGACGACGAGCTTCGGCTGCAGCACGAGCGCGCGGGCAAGGCCGATGCGCTGCCGCTGCCCCCCGCTGAACTGGTGCGGGTACCTCGACATCACGTCACGCGAGAGACCGACGCGCTCGAGCGCGTCGACGACGAGCTCCCGCCGCTCGGAGCGATCCGCGACGCCGTGGATCGTAAGCCCCTCGCCGACGAGTCGACCGACGGTCATGCGCGGGTCGAGCGAGCCGACCGAGTCCTGGAAGACGATCTGCATGTGTCGGCGTGTCGCCTTCAGCCTCGACCCGGAGAGCGCCAGCAGGTCGACGCCGTCGAACTCGATCTCTCCCGACGTCGGCTCGATCAGTCGGAGAAGCGTGCGCCCGAGCGTCGACTTGCCGCACCCGGACTCGCCGACGAGACCGAGCGTCTCTCCGGGCCGGATCGCAAGGTCGACGCCGTCGACCGCCTGCAGCTGCGCGACTGTGCGCTGGAGTATCCCGCGGCGCACCGGGAAGTACTTGCGCAGCGCCCGTGCCTCGAGCAGGTACGCGCCGTCGCTCACGCTCCCGCCTCCACACGCGTCGCGCGCGGACCGCTCTCACAGAGCCAGCACGCCGCACGCTGCGGCCCGACGTCGTGGATCGGCGGGTCATCCGTGACGCAGCGGTCGAAGACGTAGTCGCAACGTGGCGCGAACCGGCAGCCGTCCGGCCATTCCAGCGGGTTCGGCACGACACCGCGGATCGCGTCGAGCGGGTTCGCGTACGTCATCCCGAGCCGTGGGATCGAGCGCAGGAGCGCCTCGGTGTACGGATGCTGCGGGCTCGCGAACACCTCCGCCACGGGCCCGTGCTCGACGATCCGACCGGCGTACATGACGGCGACCTCGTCGACCATCTCGGCTATCACGCCCAGGTCGTGCGTGATGAGCAGGATCGACATGCCGAGGCGCTCGCGCAGGTCCTTCATCAGCTCGAGGATCTGGGCCTGGACGGTCACATCCAGCGCCGTCGTCGGCTCGTCGGCGATGAGCAGCTTCGGGTTGCACGAGAGCGCCATCGCGATCATCACCCGCTGGCGCATGCCGCCCGACATCTGGTGCGGGTAGTCGTGCACGCGCCGCTCGGCCGACGGGATGCCGACCAGCCGCATCATCTCCACCGCCCGCTCCATTCCCTCTCGCCCCCCCACCTGCTGGTGGAGCTGAACCGCCTCCGAGATCTGGTCGCCCACGGTGAACACCGGGTTGAGCGAGGTCATCGGCTCCTGGAAGATCATCGAGATCTCGTTGCCGCGAATGGCGGCCATCTCGTTCTCTTCGAGCGCGGCCAGGTCACGGCCCTCGAAGAGGATCCGGCTCGACGGCTCGACCCGGCCGGGCTTGTCCACGAGCTGCATCACGGAGAGCGCCGTCACCGACTTGCCGCTGCCGGACTCGCCGACGACGCCCAGGGTGCCACCCTCGGCGATGGAGAAGTCGATGCCGTCGACCGCGCGGAGCACGCCGCCGCTCGTGTAGAACACCGTGCGCAACGCCTCGACACGGAGCAGTTCGGCCACGATCAGCCCGCCTTCCTGCGCCTGCTGCGCGGGCTCGGGACGGGCGGGTCGTCGGGTGCAGGGACGTTGATGTGATGCTCGAGCAGCGCCAGCACGGTGCGTGGGTCCCTCGTCTGCAGAGCCTGGAGCAGCTCGCGATGCTCGTCCGCCATCGTCTTCAGGTTCCGGCTGCGCCCGTACCGGAGGAAGTAGCCGCGGATGCGCGGCCAGATGCTCCGCCAGACCTGCGCCGCGTGCGTGTTCCCCGAGCGCACGATCACGACCTCGTGGAAGCGGAGGTCGGCATCGACGTTCCGCAGCAGGTCGCTCGTGCGCGCCGCTTCCTCCATCTGCCACACCTGCTTGCCGAGCTCGGCGAAGTCGTCGTCGGTGAGCAGGGGCAGCGCGTTCGCGAAGGTGAACCGCTCGAGGGTGAGCCTGATCGGGATCAGCACTTCCTGCACCTCCTCGTCCGACACGCCGAGCACCTCGGCGCCGCGGTACGGGAACGACGTGACGAGACCCTCGTGCTCCAGCTGGCGGAGCGCCTCGCGTACCGGCCCGCGGCTCGTGCCGAGCTCCTTCGACAGCGCCGCCTCGATCAGCCGCTCGCCCGGCTCGTAGGCCCCGGAGATGATGGCCTTGCGCAGCGTCTCCACGACCTGGTCACGCCGCGGGCGTCCGTCCGCAGGGTCGACGTCCTTGAGGGTCGTGCGGGGCTCGGAGGAGGGGGTTTTGCTCACGTCGACGCACACCCTATCGCGCTGAATGTCGACAATCATAGGATTGTTGACAATCTCGCCGGAGGCGCCTAGTGTAGCTCGGACCCGTGAGGATCACGAGAGTCGACACGATCACTGTACGGACGCCGATGAAGGATCCGCTCAGGTGGTCCGGCGGCACTCGCCACTCGGCGTCGGGCCTGCTCGTCCGCATTCACACCGACGAGGGCATCGTGGGGATCGGCGAGGCCCCCGGGCCGACGCTGCCGACGATCCGAGCGGTGATCGACGCGGAGTTGACCCAGTTCCTCGTCGGACAGGACCCGCGGCGCGTCGAGTGGCTGCTGCACCGCATGGAGGAGTACGCGCGCAACTGGAGCGGCATCGCCGCGTACGCGATCGCCGGCGTCGAGATCGCGCTCCTCGACATCAAGGGCAAGGCGCTCGGCGTCTCCGTCGCCGACCTCCTCGGCGGGCGCTGTCGCGAGGAGGCGCCGATGGTCGGCTACCTCTTCATCGACGAGCCCGAGCTGAACGCGGCAAAGGCCGCGGAGTTCGTGGATGCGGGCTTTACCGAGCTGAAGCTGAAGGTGGGCCGGGACTTCGGTCAGGACCACGACACGCTCGCCGCGATCCGCGATCGCATCGGCATGGACGTGCCGATCCGGATCGACGCCAACATGAACTGGAGCGTCCCGGCGGCGGTGAAGTGGATTCGCGGGCTGGAGCGCTTCGACCTCCAGTACGTCGAGCAGCCGGTCCCCGACTTCGACCTCACCGGCATGGCCGACGTCCGTCGCTCGGTGGCGGTGCCGATCGCCGCCGACGAGGCGTGCACCGATGTCCGCTCAGCGCTCGCGCTGATCAAGGCAGAGGCGTGCGACGTCCTCGTCGTCTACCCGTCCGAGGCCGGTGGCCTCACACGGGCGCGGCAGATCGCCGCCCTCGCCGACGCCGCCGGCAAGTGGTGCGCGATCGGCAGTTGGGCCGAGTTCGGCATCGCAACCGCCGGCAACGCGCAGCTCGTCGCGTCATCGACCAACTTCCCGTTTTCCAGCGATACGCACTACCCGCTCCAGGAGTTCGATGTGCTGGCCGAGCCGCTCGCGATGGCGACGGGCGTCCTCGCAGTGCCGGCGGGGCCAGGGCTCGGCGTCGAGCTCGACGAGGCCGCGGTGGAGCGGCTCGCCAACTTCCAGGTCCGCGAGTCCGTCTTCTATGACGAGATCGACGGGGTAGCTCCGAGGGTCGGTCAGATTCTCTGACGGCCACACCGAAAGGAGAGTGACGCACATGTCAGAAAGTCCGACGACCGACAGCCCGACCGAGGGCGGCCTCAGCCGGAAGGACCTGCTCGCGCGCGCCGGTGCAGTGGGTGTCGCAGCGGCGGCCGCGGGTTCGCTCGCCGGCAAGGCGACCGCTGCGCCGAAGCGCATCGGCGCCGTGCCGAAGAAGGGTGGGAAGCTCACGTTCGCCCTCGAGCAGGACCCGGTTCACGTCGCTCCGTTCGGTGCGATTCTGACCTCGAACCACTGGGGCAAGGAGCCGATGTACGAGTCCCTGATCGAGTGGGACGCGAAGCTGAATCAGCGCCCAGCGCTCGCCGAGAGCTGGAAGGTGGTGAACAACAAGACGGTCGACTTCACCCTGCGCAAGGGCGTCCGCTTCCACAACGGCAAGGAGGTCACCGCCGCCGACGTCGTGTACTCGGTCAACGGCTGGCTCAACCCGCCACTGCCCGGCAGCGTCTCCACGACCGGCCAGATCCCGTCGATCGAGTCGGCCGTCGCGCGGAGCAAGTACGTCGTCCGCTTCAACCTGAAGAAGCCGGACGCACGGCTGTTCGGGTTCCTCGCCTGGACGCGGTACTCGTCGATCGTGCCGGAGGGCATGTACACGCAGGTGAACGCGGCCCGCGAGGGGATCGGCACGGGGCCGTTCCGCCTCGTCAGCTTCGTCCCCGGCCAGGGGACGGAGTACGCCGCGTTCACGAACTACCGCAAGAAGGGGCTGCCGTACCTCAGTCAGCTCTCGTTGCCGACGCTCCCCGACGAGCAGGCGCGGATCGCCGCCCTGCGGGCCGGGGCGATCGACGGCTGCACCCTGTCGCCCGACGGGGCGAAGTCGTTCCAGGGCAACAGCAACTTCAAGGTCCTGCGCGGTCTCACGGCGGCGTTCCGCGAGCTGCAGTTCACGCAGAAGGTCGGCGAGGACAAGCCGTGGCACGACAAGCGTGTCCGCCAGGCGGTCAACTTCGCGATCAACCGCCAGGACATCATCGACAAGGTCTACGGCGGGTTCGGGGAGTACTCCGGGCACGTGCCGCCCGGGTACGGCCCCTGGCCGTTGACCCGCGCGGAGCTCCGCACCAAGTACCTCAAGTTCGACCTCGCGAAGGCACGGGCGCTGATGAGGGCCGCCGGTTTCGCCAACGGGTTCGAGGTGACGGTATCGACGTTCTCGACACCGCTCGACTTCGGTCAGGTCGCTGCTGTGCTCAAGTCGCAGCTCAACGCGATCGGCGTCCAGGTGAACATCAAGGCAGAGGAGCCCGGCACGTTCGCGGCCAACAACGGTCGCGGCAACTTCGAGTGGGACCTCACGGCCCGCGGCATGCGCGGAGACGTCGACGGCTACACCGCGGAGTTCAACCCGGTCTCCAACGCGTACAAGATCTGGTACCCCGCCTACAAGAACGTGAAGATGTGGCGGCTGGTCGGCAACGGCTCGATCACCCTCGACGCGAAGAAGCGCCTTGCCATGTACAAGGAGCTGCAGCGGATCCTGCTCGAGGAGCAACTGCAGTCGCCGCTCGTCGCGGTGACGAAGTTCCAGGTCGTGCGCAGGCGCGTCAACAACCACTACGTCGCCTTCAGCGACTTCAACACTGGTCTCAAGACGGCGTGGGTCTCGTAACCGGCGACGTCCTGGTCGGCACCGGGAGGGCCTGCGACCGCAGGCCTTCCCGGGCCGTCCGGCTGGCGGGCAACGCCCGACACTGACGGCGTCACGTGCTCGGCTTCGTCGCGCGACGCTTCCTCCTGATGATCCCGACGGTCGTCGGGATCTCGATCATCATCTTCCTGATGGTCCGCCTGATGCCGGGCGACATCATCGACATCCTCTTCGGAGCCGACATCCAGGTCAGCGAGGAGGAGAAGGCGGCGGCTCGCGAGAGTCTCGGGCTCTCCGGGTCGTATCCGGAGCAGTACTGGAACTGGGCCTCCGGCGTCGTCACCGGGGACATGGGGCAGTCCTTCCGGAACGCGGAGCCCGTAACCGACGTGCTGCTGCGCGCCTTGCCGATCACGTTCGAGCTGATGATCCTCTCGCTGCTGATCGCAGTCGTGATCGGAATCCCACTCGGCGTGATCTCGGCCGTTCGGCGCGACTCTGCAAGCGACTACGCGTCGCGCGTCGGCGGCCTCGTCGGGATCAGCATCCCCAACTTCTGGCTCGCTACGCTGCTCCTCCTCTTCACGTCGCGGGTCTTCGGGTGGGTGCCGCCCCTGACCTACGTGTCCTTCTTCGACGACCCGCTCACGAACCTCAGCCAGTTCATCCTGCCCGCGATCTCGATCTCGGTCTTCACGCTGGCGATCGTGATGCGCATGGTCCGCGCGACGATGCTCGAGGTGCTCGGTCAGGACTACGTCCGCACTGCGCGCGCGAAGGGCGTACGGCGCCGGGTCGTGATCTACCACCATGCGCTGCGAAACGCGCTGATCCCTGTCGTCACCGTGGTCGGCTTCGAGATCGGCATCCTCATGGGCGGTGCCGCGATCGTCGAGATCATCTTCGGCCTACCCGGGGTCGGCTACGTCCTACTGAACTCCATCTTCAACCGCGACTACCCGCTGGTGCAGGGCGCAACCCTGCTGATCGCGGTCATCTTCGTCCTCGCCAACCTGCTCGTGGACGTCGTCTACGGCTGGCTCGACCCGCGGATCTCACAGCATTGAGCGATCCGCGTCCCACGAACCGACCCGTGCTGGCCGCCGACCGTGTCGGCGACGCAGTCGGCGGCTGGGTCGGCATGCCCCGCCGCCGTCTCTCGTTCCTCGGGCGGTGGCGCAATCCGATCGGAATCGTCGGGGCGGCGATCATCACGTTCAACGTCCTCGTCGCGATCTTCGGCCCGTACGTGTGGACGATCGACCCAGACGCGCAGGACTCCGAGCGCCTGCTCGCACCGAGCGGGGCGCACCCGATGGGAACCGACGAGCTCGGGCGGGACGTGCTCGCGCGCATCATCCACGGGGCACAGGTGTCGCTGCAAGTAGGGGCCATCGCCGTGGGCATCGCCCTGGTTGCGGGAACGCTGCTCGGCTTGCTTGCCGGCTACCACAGGGGCGCGATCGACGCCGTCCTGATGAGGATCGTCGACCTGATGTTCGCGTTTCCGGGGCTCGTGCTCGCGATCGTAATCACGGGCCTACTCGGGCCCAGCCGCCGCAACGCGATGATCGCGATCGGGATCGTGATCACCCCGGCGTTCGCCCGCGTCGTCCGCGGGGCGGTGCTCGAGGTGATGGGCTTCCCGTACATCGAGTCGACACGCGCGCTTGGGTCGTCCGGTCTCCGACTGATGACGAGGCACCTGCTGCCGAACATCGTCGCCCCGCTGACGGTGCTCGTGACCGTCTACCTGTCCACCGCGATCCTCAGCGAGGCCGCGCTCAGCTTCCTGGGCCTCGGCACGCAGCCCCCCGAGGCGTCGTGGGGCGGCATGCTCAACACCGCGCGCTCGTACATCGACGCGGCGTGGTGGCTCTCGATCTTCCCGGGAGCGGCGATCATGGTGGTCGTCCTCGGGTTCAACTTCCTTGGCGACGGGCTGCGCGACATCCTCGACCCACGACTCGGGCCGACGGTCAGCGACGTTCCGGTCAAGAAGTAGCGCGATGCCGCTCGACGTCCTCATCCGCGGCGGCTGGGTGGCCGACGGCACCGGCAGCCCCCCGTTCCTCGGCGACGTCGCGATCGAGGACGGCCGTGTGACGGACGTCGGCCGTTTCCCCGCAGGCGCGACCGGCGCACGGGTGATCGACGCCACCGGCAAGGTCGTGTGCCCGGGCTTCGTCGACCCGCACAGCCACAGCGACTTCTCGCTGCTCGCGAACCCGACCGCGGAGAGCACGATCCGGCAGGGGGTCACGACCGAGATCGTCGGCAACTGCGGCTGGAGCTACGCGCCCGTGACCGACCACTCGCGGGAGTACATGAGCAGCCGGCTCCACACATTCGGCTACGACGGCCCGGTGATCCCCTGGTCGACGTTCGGCGAGCACCTCGAGTTCCTCGCCGACGTGGGTCACACGCCCAACCTCGCCTGGTTCGTCGGGCACAACTCGATCCGGCTGGCCGCGGGCGTGTCGGGCTCCAGCCCGACCGAGGAGCAGCGTGCGACGATGGACAGGTACCTCGCGGAGGCGATGGACGCCGGCGCGCTCGGTATGTCGACCGGGCTCGAGTTCAACCCCGGCCGCGAGGCGTCCACGGCCGAGCTCGTCCGCCTGAACGCGGTCGCAGGCCGCTACGACGGCCTGTACACGAGTCACGTGCGGAACCGCGACGCGGGCATCCTGCTGGCGATCTCCGAGTTCCTCGAGGTTGCCCGAGCGGGAGGAGCGCGTGCCGAGATCTCACATCTCAACGTCCGGCACAACACGGGGGCGCCCGACCGCGGCTGGGAGCGCGCGGTGGAGATGATGGCCGCGGCGCGGGAGGAGGGCATGGACGTGCTCGCCGACACGACCCCGTTCCGCGAAGGGCTCGGGCAGCTGTCCGGGATCCTGCCGCCGTGGGTCGCAGCAGATGGTCCGGAAGCCGCCGTGGCAAAGCTCCGCGACCCGGACATCCGGGCAAGGCTCCGTACCGACTGCGACCGCTACTGGCGCTTCATCCACAAGGGCGAGTGGGATCGTGTGCGACTCCAGTCGAGCCCTTCGCACCCGGAGCTCGACGGGCTCTCGTTCACCGAGATCGCCGATCTCCGGCACGCGGATCCCTGGGACTGCTTCTTCGACGTGCTCGCAGATGCCGGTGCCGCGTACGAGAGCGTGCTCGTCGTCGGCACACTGTTCACCGACGACCACCTGGCGGAGATGATCTCGCATCCTCTCTTCTGCCTCGGTGTCGACGGCTACACGGCCACCCTCGACGGCCCCCTGGCCGACGTCATGCGCCATCCGATCGGCTACGCCGGGCACGTGCACTACCTCACCCACCACGTACGTGAGCGCGGAACCCTCCGTCTCGAGGAGGCGATCCGGAAGATGACGAGCATGCCGGCGGCGCACTTCGGCCTCTGGGACCGCGGGCTCCTGCGCGCCGGCTATGCCGCCGACGTCGTCGTCTTCGACTATGAGGCGCTCGACGACGTCTCCACCACCGAGCAACCCCACGCCTACGCGCGTGGCGTGGAGCACGTCCTCGTCAACGGTGTGACGGTGGTCGACGACGGCGAGCACACCGGCGCCCGACCGGGACGGCACCTGCTGCGCTCATGATCGACCTCCGCTCGGATCTTTGCTCGCGGCCGACGGAGGAGATGTGGGATGCGATGCGGAACGCCGAGCTCGGCTGGGCCACGTACGGCGAGGACGTCTCCGTGAACACCCTGTGCGAGCGCGTCGCGTCGCTGCTCGGAAAGGACGCCGCCGTCTGGGTGCCGACGTGCGGGATGGCCAACCTCGCCGCCATGCTGACCTTTTGCGAGCGCGGCGACCGTGTCGTGCTGGAGTCGACATCGCACGTCCTCACGTCAGAGGCGTCGGGGATCATCGAGGTCGCCGGCCTCGAGCCGCGCTCTCTGTGGGCTCCCGACGGGCGCATGGATCCCGACGCCGTGGCCGAGCTCGTAACGCAGAGCCGCGCCTCGTTGCTGATCCTGGAGAACACGCATACGAGGGCGGGCGGGACGACGCTCTCCGTGGAGCTCACCGACGCGCTCGTGACCGCCGCGAGGGAACGTGACTGTCGAATCCACCTCGACGGCGCGCGGCTCGTGAACGCAGCGGTCGCTCTCGATGTTCCCCTGGCGAGCCTGGCGGCACAGGTCAACTCCGTCGCCGTCTCCCTGAACAAGGGCCTCTCGGCCCCGATGGGAACCGTGCTCGCCGGCAGCGAGGCGGTCGTGAGCCGGGCTCGGCTGATGCTCGCGCGGTTGGGCGGCGCCACCATCCACAAGGCGGGGATCGCCGCCGCTGCAGGTCTCGTCGCCATCGAGACGACGATCCACAGGATTGCCGACGATCACAGGCGGGCACGAGACCTCGCCGTCCGTCTGGCTGCGATCCCCGGCCTCCGCCTCGACCCCAGCTCGGTAGAGACCAACATCGTGCTCGTCGACATCACTGGCACGGGCCTCGAGCCCGAGACGCTGGCGGCACACCTGGCCGACGCCGGCGTACGAGCCCTCCCGCGCGAGACGACGCTCCTTCGCTTCGTCCTGCACAGAGAGATCGATGACGACGACGTGGTCGATGCCGCGCGAGTCGTTCACGACGTCGTCGAGCGTCACACCCTCCCTCCGTTCGTGCTCCCCGAGGTCGAGGGGTTCGACGAAGCGGCGTTCGAGGCGGAGCGCGACTGAGGTGCAGGCTCGGCGGACTACGAGGAGTGCGTCATGAAGGGAGTCGTGGTCGCACCCGAGCCGATGGCCGCCGAAGTCGGAGCGGACGTGTTGCGCGCGGGCGGCAACGCGTTCGACGCGGCCGTCGCCGCAGCGTTCGTGCAGACAGTCGTCAACCCGTTCCAGTGCGGCCTCGGAGGCTGGGGCGGCGCAACGGTCTACGACGCTCACACTGGAACCGTCGACGACCTCGCGTTCCCTGCGCGCATCGGGTCGCTGATGCGACCCGACATGTGGGTCGACGAGGTGAAGGGGTACACAGACGTCTGGCACTACGCGCTCTTCGACGACCGTCGGAACATGATCGGCTACACGGCGATCATGACGCCCGGCACCGTCGCCGGGCTCGGAGCCCTGCACCGCCGGTATGGGACGAAGCCGTGGGCCGAGCTCCTGGCCCCTGCGGTAGAGCTGAGCACGCGCGGGTTCCTTTGGCCGGAGTACGCCGCCATGTACTGCCGCGCTCCCTACCTGCCGGGACTCCCGCACCCGCGCGACAAGTACTGCGCCACGCCGGCGGCACGTGCGCTGTGGCTCCGCCCCGACGGGGCGATGCTGGAGCGAGGCGACCGGTACGAGAACGCCGACCAAGCCGCGTCTCTGCGCGCGATCGCCGAGAGCGGTCCCGAAGAGCTCTACACCGGTGCTCTCGGTGACACCGTCGCCGACGACTTCGAGCGGAACGGCGCGTTCGTCACGCGGGCCGACCTCGCCGGCTACCGCGAGCGGTGGTCAGGCCCACTGGAGGGCAGCTACCGGGGCCTGCGCGTGTCGACGGCAGCCCTGCCCTCCGGCGGGATCCTGCTGCTGCAGATGCTCAAGGTGCTCGACCGCTTCGATCTCGCGAGCCTCGACCACAACGGCCCGGAACACGGCTACCTGATCTCGGCGGCGCTCGCCTGGGGCGGCGTGACGCGTTTCCGGCACCTCAGCGACCCGGAGCACACCGATGTGCCCGTCGCCGACCTACTGTCCGACGAGCACGCAGACGAGGTCGCCGCACGAATCCGCGCCGATGAGCTTCCGGACTCCGTGGCGCTCGGCAAGCCGTCGGGCACCACGCAACTCACCGTCGTCGACGGCGACGGCAGCTGCGTCAGCCTGACGCACACGCTCACGAGCTGCAGCGGTGTGGTCGTGCCCGGGACGGGGTTCACGTGGAACGACTGTGTCGCGCTGATGGATCCAGTGCCGGGCCGGCCGAACTCGTACGTGCCGGGTCGTGCTCGTGCGAGTGCGCTGGCGCCCACGATCGTGTTCCGCGACGACGTACCGTGGCTCGTCCTGGGCGCCCCCGGCGGCTGGTCGGTGACGTCGGGCGTGCTGCAGTGCATCGTCAACATCGTCGATTTCGGCATGACGCCGGTCGAGGCGGTCGTCGCGCCGCGCTTCCACAGCGAGGGCTCGCCCGTCTTCTGTGAGCTGCGAATCCCGCGCCGGACCGTGGACGCGATGCGCCGGCGCGGCGTGCCGCTCGAACAGAGCCTGTACCACTACCACGCGTCGTTCTCGCGGCCGCAACTCGTAATGATCGAGGACGGCGTGCTGAGGGCCGCATCCGATCCGCGTTCCGACGGCGGGACGGCGATCTTCTCCACGGGCTGAGGGGCCCCGAAGACGGTCAGGGCACGCGCGGCGCAGGACGGGCGAAGACGCTGCCACGCGCGAGGAACGCCGCGCCGGTACCGGCGACGAGGAGTGCGATACTGCCGGCGGACGCGAAGGCAAGACGCGTGCCGCCGACCTCGGTCAGCGCCCCGGCGATGAGCCCGCCGAGCGGCGCGCCTCCCATAAACGCGAAGAAGTACAGGCTCGCCGCCCGTCCGCGAAGGTGCTCGGGGGCGGCGAGCTGGAGCGTGGCGAGGGCCGACGAGCCCCACAGCACGAAGAAGATCCCCGCCAGGAAGAGCAGCGGGCACACAGCCGCCAGCGACTCCTGCGGTGCCAGCAGGATCTGGAAGAAGCCGAAGCCCGCAGCGCCGCCCAGGACGAGCAGCAGACGGGCGCGGGCGACCGTCGCCAAGATCAGGGCCCCACACAGCGCGCCGGCACCGAAGACCGCCGCGATCAGCCCGAACACCTCGGCTCCCTCATCGAGGGTCTGGCGCGCGAGAAGCGGGAGGAGCACGTCGAAGTTGAACGAGAACGTGCTGACGAGGAGCACGGAGAGAAACGCGACCGTGACGCGGCGAGCGCTGAACGCGAAGCGGAACGTCTCTGCGACCCCGGCCAGCAAGCGCTTGGGGGTGCCGACCGCACCCGGTGCGTACCGGATCCCCATCGACAGGATCGCTGCGACCGCGACCACGTAGGTGCCGGCGTTCAGGGCAAAGGCGACGCCCGGCCCTGCCACGGCGACGACGAGGCCGCCGATTGCCGGCCCGACCACCCGCGCTGTCGTGCCGAGCCCGGAGCTCAGCGCGACGGCGTTCGTGAGGTCGTCGCGCCCGACGATTCGGAACACGAGCGTGTGACGGGCAGGCGCGGCGACCGCGAGGACGATGCCCTGCGCGAAGCCGAGCGCGTAGAGCTGCCACACGTCGATCGAGCCCGAGAGAGCGAGCACAGCCAGCGCCGCCGCGATCAGCGCGAGCGCGGACTCGCACGCGATCACCATTCGGCGCACGTCCACCCGGTCCGCGATCGCACCGCCTGCAAGGACGAGGATCGACACGGGCAGCATCTGCACGAGAGCGAACACGCCCACGGCGACCGGCGAGGCCGTCAGCTCGAGCACGAGCCAGTACGCGGCGATCTGCTGCATCCACGTCCCGATGAACGAGACCGCGTTGCCGGCGAAGTACAGGCGGTAGTCGCGGTGGCGCCGCAGGCTCGCGAAGGTGCGTCCGCCGAGCCGCGTGACTCTCACCTCAGAGGAGCGCGGCGCGATCGATCGGCACACCGAGCACGAAGACGCAGTCGCCCTGCTCCGTCACGGGGATCGCCTTCGTCACGGCGACGTAGCCGTCGAGCGGGGCGAGGATCTCCTCCGGCGGGCGGTCGGGACGGTCGATGAACCAGAGCCGGCCGACTGGCTCGCCGGCCGCCACCGGGTCGCCAGGCTCGAGAAGCGCCTCGAAGAGGCCGTCCTCCGGGGAGACCACGATGTTGGCTGGGTCACGGCCGTCGAGGATCACGGCCGGCGGCAGCCCGAGCGAGCTGCGCGTCTGTACCGTGCCCTCCAGCACGCCGACGTGACGCAGCACGTTGGTGAGACCGCTCCAGGCGAGCCGGTGCACCGGCGCCGGCACCCGGCCGCCGCCGCCGAGCTCGGTGGTGATCACGAGCTTGCCCTGGCTCTCTGCCTCTACCGGGAGCAGGCCCGTACCGTTCACGTCGATGTAGAGGTAGTGCCAGTCGCTGCACCATGCCTCCATGCCCTCGAGCATCGTCCGCCGCTGCACGGGGTCGTCGACGACGTGCATGTGCGAGCACGGCACGAACCAGGCGCTGCGGCCGCCGGAGTGCATGTCGATCACGACATCCGACATCGGGAAGAGCACCGTCGACAGGAAGTGCGCGAGCTGCTCGTTGGGCGGCCCCTCGGGCCGTCCCGGGAAGGAGCGGTTGAAGTTCGCGCCGGAAGGCCAGTTGCGCGTGTTCGCCTTCGAGGCCGCGGGCGAGAGGACCGGGATCACGATCACGCGCCCCGAGACCTGCTCCGGCTGCAACTCCTGGAGCAGCCGTAGCGCAGCCACCTGGCCCTCGTACTCGTCGCCGTGGTTGCCGGCGAGCACCAGCACGGTCGGGCCGTCGCCGCGCGCGACGCAGCCGATGTGGACGAACGTGCTCGCCCAGCCCGCGGTGTTCGTGATCTTCGGGAAGGCGAGGTGGCCGACCTGCTTCCCGGGCGCGCCGAGGTCGATCGAGCAGGAGACCGGGCGTTCGGTCATGTTCGCGCGTCCAGGAAGCGCGTCACCGCGGCCTCCGTCGCCTCGATCAGCCGGTCGGCGTCGCCGTCGGTGTGGGCGTACGAGAAGTGGCTCCGCTTCAGGTTGAGCGGCAGCTCGAAGATCCCCTCGTGCATGAGCTCACGCCGGTAGCCGACGAACAGGTCGACGTCGTTTCGCAGCAGGTCGTCGTAGCGGGTGACCGGCCCCTCCAGGAAGTAGGAGACGAACACCGATCCGAAGCCACTCACCACCGCGGGAACGCCGAGGCGGTCGTACAGCTCCTGGAGCCCCGTGCGTGCGCGCTCGCCGAGGCGGAACACGTGCTCGTGGACGGCCAGGCGCTCGAGCTTGTCGATCGTGGCGAGCGCCGCCGCAGCCATCGCGGGATGTCCGTTGAACGTGCCTGCGAAGAACGCCGGACGGCCCGGAGTGGTGCTGAACATGTCCATCAGCTCGGCCTTGCCGCCGAGCGCCGACACGGGCCAGCCGTTCGCCATCGCCTTCCCGAGCGTCGTCAGGTCGGGGGTGACTCCCGCTACCGCCTGGTAACCACCGACGCCGTGTCGGAAGCCGGTGATCACCTCGTCGAAGACGAGCACGGCGCCGTGCGCCGTGGCGAGCTCGCGCAGGCGCTCGAGGTACCCGGGCTGGGGCAGCACCGCGCCGATGTTGTGCGGGATAGGCTCGAGGATGATCGCTGCGACGTCGTGGTCCGTCAGCGCCCGCTCGACCGCGGCCGCGTCGTTGAAGGGCAGGACGAGCGTCGCCTCGAGCACCTCCGGCAGGATCCCCTCGGAGAGCGGGTCCTTCGTACCGACACGCTCCGCCGGTGAGATCACGTTCATCGCCACCGCGTCGTGCCAGCCGTGGTAGCACCCCTGGAACTTGATCACGTGGCGCCTACCCGTGGCGGCGCGCGCCACGCGGAGGGCGTGGAACGTCGCCTCGCTGCCGGTCGAGGTGAGCAGCACCTTCTCGAGCGACGGCACCGCGGCGACGAGCCGCTCGGCGAGCTCGATCTCGACGGCGCTGACACCGACGCCCATGTTGTCGACGCTTCGCGCCACCGCAGCCACCGCGGCATCGACGTCGGGGTCGTTGTGTCCGAGCAGCGGAGGCCCGAACGCCGAGTGGTAGTCGGTGAAGACACGCCCAGACCCGTCGGTGAACGTCGCGCCAGAGGTCGCCGCGATCACGAGCTCCTCGAGACCGGGGACACGTCGCTGGCCGCTGTTGACGCCGCCCGGGATCACACGGACCGCGCGCGAGGCAAGCGAGGCGCCTGCGTCGTGCGCGGAGATCGTCATGCCACGCGAAACCGCTCGACGACGTCGAGATCGAGCTCGATCCCGAGGCCGGGAGCCGTGGGCACCGCAACGCAGCCGTCGGCGTCGATCGGCAGCCGCTGCACGGTGAGCTCGTTGTTGATCGGTGTTCCGGCCACGCAGTACTCCTGGTACAGGGCCTCGGGCAGCACGGCGTTCACGTGAAGCGACGCCGCCTTGATGATGCCGCTCTTCCACGCGTGCGGGACGGTCGCGACGCCGTGCTCGCGCCCGAGCTCCGCGATGCGCAGCAGCTCGGTGATGCCCCCGCAACGGGTCACGTCGGGCTGGAGGACGTCGACGTGGCCCCGCTCCACGAGCTCGCGGAACCCCCAGCGGGTCGCGTCCATTTCCCCGGCCGCGATAGGGATGTCGACCGTGTCGGCGAGCTCCGCGTAGGCGTCGAGCTCGTCCGGGAGGAACGGCTCCTCGAGCCAGCCGACGCCGAGCTCCTCCAGCCCGCGGGCGACGCGGATCGCGGTCGCAGCGTCGGCCCCGTAGCCGTGCCCGGCGTCGATGAGGACGTCCATCTCAGGCCCTGCCGCCGCCCGCGCGGCAGCCGCGAGCCGCAGATCGTGATCCGGATCCTTCCCCTGAGGCCCCCAACCGAGCTTGACCGCGGTGAAGCCTTGCGCGCGCAGCTCGGAGACCGCCTTGCTCGTCTCCTCCGGCGTGTCCGGCATCAGACGTGAGGCGTAGGCGCGCACACGCTCACGCAGGGGCGTCCCGATCAGCTCGCACACCGGCTTGCCGAGGGCCTTGCCCTTGATGTCCCACAGCGCAATGTCGATGCCCGAGATCGCATGCACCGCGATCCCGCGCCGGCCGATGTAGATGAGGCCGCGGTACATGACGTCCCAGAGATGCTCGATCTCTGATGGATCCTGGCCGACGAGCAGGCGCTTGAGGCTGTTGGCGATCGCGTGCGATCCGGGGGCATCGACCAGCGCCTTCACGGCCTCGGGCGCGGAGTCCACCTCACCGATGCCGGTGATGCCCTCGTCGGTGTGAACGAGGACGACGAGATCGTCCTGACTGCCGTCGGCGATCTCCTCGTCCACCGCCCCTTGCCGAAGGACGATCGCCTCGACGTCCGTGATCCTCAAGCCGCTCCCGACTTCGTGAAGGTCGTGCCGGGAAAGACCCGGCTCCGATTGTCGACTATAGCGAAATTGTCAACAATCCTCTAGGATCGCCGCGGCACCCATGATCGACTCGCCGGTCCGCTGCACGATCGACCTCGACGCCCCCGGGAAGCACGTCGGCGGCCTGCACGTGCCGCGATCGTCGAACACCGCGGGCTGGGCGAGCAGCGTGATCCCGATCGTCTCCATCGCGGGCGGCGACGGCCCGACCGCTGCTCGTGCTCGGCGGCGTCCACGGCGACGAGCCCGAGGGGCAGGTGGCAGCGCTGAACCTCGCACGCGACACCGAGCCGGGCGACGTGCCGCGGTCGTCTGATCGTCGTCCCGTGTCTCTCGCTCGAGGCCGCACGCGCATTCACGCGCCTCTGGCCCTCCGGCGCGAACCTCAACCGCTCGTTTCCCGGCGATCCCGACGGGTCGCCCGACCAGCAGCTCGCAGACTTCGTCTCCCGCGTGTTGATGCCCCGGGCCGACGTCGTCGTGGACATGCACTCCGGCGGCCGCTCGAGCATGCACCTGCCGTGGTCGGAGATGCACTGGGTCGACGACCCGGAGCAGCGCCGCGCGATGACGGGGGCGATGCTCGCGTGGAACACCGACTGGTGCTGTGTCTACATCGACATCGCCGGCACGGGGCTCCTCGTCGACGAGGCCGAGCGTCAGGGCAAGATCGTCGCTTCCACCGAGCTCGGCGGCGGCGGCAACGTGACGGCAGAGATCCACCGCCTCACCGCGAGCGGGCTGCGAAACGTGCTCCGCCACACAGGCGTGCTCGCGGGAGACGCGGTCACCCGGGAGGCGCTCGGGCTGCCGGAGGAGCGGATCCTGATGGCGACCGAGCTCGAGAACTACCTGCTGGCCACCGAGTCCGGGCTGTGGGAGACGATGGTGGCGCTCGGCGAGCACGTCGAGACGGGGCAGCCCGTCGGCCGGATCCACTTCCTCGAGCGCCCCGACCGGCCGCCCGAGGTGATCGTCGCCGAGACAACGGGCACGGTCTGCGTCGTCCGCGCGATCGCGCCCACGACGCAGGGCGACAACGTCGCCGTCGTCGCCCGCGAGGCAGACCGGCAGGAGCTCGCCTGACGTGAAGCGCTTCCGGGTGGCCGCCACGCAGGTCGACGTCCGACACGCGGACGTCGACCACAACCTCGACGTGCACCGGCGCCTGATCGCCGAGACCGCCGAGGCCGGCTGCGACCTCGTCGTCTTCCCTGAGTGCTCGGTGACGGGGCACAACGGGAGCCCCGAGGTGACGCGTTCAGCCGAGCTGCACGACGGCCCCATCTTCGACGCGATCGCCGGCTGGGCGGCCGAGCGCGACGTCGTCGTCGGGTACGGATTCTGCGAGCTCCACCGCGGAACGCACTACAACACGTATTCCCTCGTCGGGCCGGACGGACTGCTCGCGCTTCAACGCAAGGTGCATGCGTCGGACGACGAGTTCTTCCGCTTCCGCCAGGCCTACGAATGGATCGTCGCCGACCTCGGGCACTGCACGGCGGGAACCGCAATCTGCCACGACAGCGACTTCTTCGAGAGCTGGCGCATCCTCGCGCTGATGGGGGCCGAGGTAGTGCTCCTCCCGCACGCGAACCGCACGATGCCCGCGGGCGGCGGTGTCCTCACCTTCGACGGCCGAGCGTGCGAGGCAGCGGTGCAGGACCTGCTGCGCGCACAGGCGGAGTTGCTGGACGAGCGGCCCGACCCGCCGCGGCTGCACGACGTCCTCGCCCGCGACAACGGCGTCTTCGCCGTGTTCTCCGACCAGGTCGGGTTCGACGGTCACTCGACGCACATCGGGGGCGCGTACGTGCTCGCACCCGACGGATCGCTCCTCGCGCGCTCGGAGCCCAGTACGACCACGAGCTGGATCCACGCCGACCTCGACCCCGAACTGCTCGAGCACGCCCGCGAGAACACGTGGTTCACCCTCCGCAAGCGACGCCCGGAGGCCTACGACGAGCTCACGAGACGCCTGTGAGCCGCCCCACGAAGGAGGACGCCGCATGACCACGCTCCTGGCAGGAGTCTCCCGGGTCGACGTGACGCCGCCGTGCGGGCTCCCGGCCGGCTGCTGGTCTGCACGCACCGGGCTCGCGGAGGGTGTGCACGATCCGATGCTGGGCCATGCCGTTGTCCTCGACGACCGCACCACTACGGTGGCGATCGTCGCCGTCGACCTCGTGTTCGCGGGCGCCGCGATGACAGCGGCCGTGCGCGCACGGGTGGGTGCGCTGACGGGAATCGCCGCCGAGGCGGTGCTCGTGAACGCCTCGCACAACCACAGCGCCCCCTCGATCTCGCGCGGCTCGACCGTTGCGGGTCTGCGCGACGCGGACGTGTTCACGCCGTACGCCGACCTCGTCGCCGAGCAGCTGGCAGGCGCCGTGTACGCAGCGTGGCGCGCGCGCAGGCCGGCGCGGGCCGGTTGGGGAAACGCCACGGCACCGGGTCTCAGCGTCAACCGCGTCGCCCCCGAGCGGCCCGTGGACGACGCGGTCCCGATCCTGCTCGTCGAGGGCGCCGACGGATCGCCGCTTGCGGTCGTTGCCTCCTTCGCGTGCCACGCCACGACGATCGGCGGCGAGACGCTGCTCTGGAACGCCGACTTCCCTGGGCCGTTCCGCGACGCGGTGCGCGCTGGTCGGCCGGGCACCGAGTGCGTATTTCTCCAGGGGTGCGGCGGCGACATCGCCGCGTGGGACTTCTGGTTCGGCAACCGGGACGCGCGCCGTCACTCCTACGAGGAGCGCGACGAGCTGGGGCACGCGCTCGCGGCCGCCGTGCTCGAGTCGCTCCCGGCGATCGCGACACGGGAGGACGTGCGGCTGGACGCCAGATCGACCCGACTCTCGCTTCGGCGACGGCGCCACCCGTACACGCTGGACGAGATCGACGCGACCATCGAGCGACTCGCGGCGATCCCCGATCCCGCCTATCCGGAGGCGTGGCCCGAGGACATGCACACGGCAACGTCCGCACAGTCGTTTCCGGTTCCGTATCAGCGCGGCGCGCTCGCGATGTACCGCGACATGCTCGTGCGCGCGGACGAGCCGGTGGTCGCCGAGATCCAGGCCGTGGCGATCGGCGACGCCGGGATCGCGGCGAACCCCTTTGAGCTGTCGAACGACTGCGGCGTCCGGATCCGCGAGCGAAGCCCGTTCGCGACGACCTTCACGCTCGGCTACACCAACGACTACGCGGGCTATCTGCCTTCGAGCGAGGATCTCGACCTGGTCTCAGACGTCCCGCTCGACGAGATCCTCGACCAGGACCGCTACCGCTGGGCGTACGGCATCACGAACTCGAACGTCGACCGCGGCGAGGTCGACCGGCTGATCGACGAGAGCGGCAAGCTACTCCGCGCGGCCGGCGGTGCGTCGTGAAGATCACCGCGGTCGAGGCGCACGTCTGCAACGCGCGGATGCGCAACTGGGTGTTCGTGCGGGTGATCACCGACGAGCCAGGCCTGCACGGCTGGGGCGAGGCGACGCTCGAGTGGCACACGCGTGCGATCGTGGGGGCAGTCGAGGATCTCGCCGACCTCATCGTCGGCGAGGACCCGACGAGGATCGAGCACCTCTGGCAGATGATGATGCGCCAGCACTTCTGGCACGGGAACGACATCGTCCGGGGCACCGCGCTCTCCGGGATCGACATCGCGCTCTGGGACATCCTCGGAAAGGTGCACGGCGTGCCGTGCCACAAGCTCTGGGGCGGGCCGGTGCGGGACCACGTGCGGCTCTACGGCCACCTCGGCGGCGGCAACATGGAGGACTTCTACGAGGCCGACGAGCCTCAGCGGTTCGGCGAGCTCGCGGCCGCGATGGTCGAGCAGGGCTTCACGGCGTTCAAGTCGATGGCGGTGCCGCCGACGATGCCGCTCGAGGGCCTCGCGCCGATCCGCCACGCGGAGCGCTGCGTCGAGGCGATGCGCGACGCGGTCGGCGAGAGCGTGGACATCATGGTCGACTGCCATGCACGACCGAGCCCGCGGATGGGGCACCTGTTCGCGGCCGCGCTCGAGCCGTTTGGGCTCTACTGGTTCGAGGAGCCGTGCTGGCCCGAGCGGGTCGAGGACATCGCGGCGATCCAGCGCTCCGTGCGGACACCGATCGCCACGGGCGAGCGGCTCGTTGGCGCGCAGGCGTTCGCCGACCTGCTCGCCCACGGGGCGTGCAGCGTGATCCAGCCCGACATCACGCACTGCGGCGGCCTGAGTGAGGTGCGCCGGATCGCGGCGCTCGCCGAGGTGCACCGGGTCGCGCTGGCCCCGCACAACCCCCAGGGGCCGGTCTCGACGGCGGCCTCGATCGAGCTCGGCCTGGCGACCCCGTCGTACGTGATCTGCGAGGCCGTGACGTCCGACGTGCCCTGGCGTGCAGACGTGGCGTCGGAGTCGCACAGCATCGACCCCGAAGGGATGCTTGCACGGCCGAGCGGCAAGCCAGGCCTCGGGATCGAGATCGACCTCGATGTGGTCGCGAAGCACCCGTTTCAGCCGGAGCTGCCGCAGCGCGTCTTCTACGCGGACGGCAGCGTCGGGGACTGGTGAGGGGCCTGCCGCGGACGCTCTGACCCGACCGCCGCTCAGGCGAGCTCGGCGGAGCGCTCGGCGAGCTCCCGGTCGCGGTCGGTGATGCCGCCCGCGGAATGCGTCCACCAGCGGAGCGTCACACGACCCCAGCCGAACGAGATGTCCGGGTGGTGATTCTCCGCCTCCGCTAACTCGCCGACGCGGTTGACGAACGCGAGCGCGGTGGCGAAGTCGGGAAAGGCGAACTCGCGCTGGAGTGCGTCGTCGACCTCGTTCCATCCGCTGGTGAGCGCCACGGCAGGAGTATGACCGCCGTCTACGATCAGGTCGAGACATGTCCGTCTCGTCGTCCCCGGAGCCACGCACGAACGAGGCCGCCGCGCCAACGCCACGCGCGCGCGCCGACCGCGCGCGCAAGGAGCGCCCGCGGCGAGAGCTTCTCGTCGAGCACGTCTTCGGGCCACTGGCACGCGGCCTCGTGGTCGTCCTGATCCCGCTGCGTGTGGCTCCGGCGGCCGTCGTGCTCGCGAACACTGCCGCGGGGCTCGCCGGCGCCGCGGCCGTCTGGCGCGGCGACCTGATCGTGGGTGCGCTGCTGCTGCAGCTCAAGACGCTGCTCGACAACGCCGACGGGCAGCTCGCACGTGCGTCGGGCCGCACGTCGACCCTCGGTCGCTACCTCGACACGGAGGCAGACCTCGTCGTCAACATCGCCGTCTTCGCGGCGCTCGGGCACGTGACGGGGCTTCCGTGGCTCGCGCTGGCTGCGCTCGTTGGGCTGACCCTGGTGCTCAGCGTCGACGTCAACCTCGAGGCGCTGTACCGCGAGGCACGCGGGGAGGAGTTTCGCCCACCGCCTGACCGGGTCGACCGGGGTGTCCTGACCTCGCTGCTGGCGGGTGTCTACCGCGTGGTCTTCGGCTGGCAGGACACGGCTGTTCGCTCCCTTGCCGAACGTCGGCTCGCGCGCGTGCTCGTCGGCGTCACCGACCCGGTCGCACGCCGCGAGGCGGTGCTCGCCTACCACGACGGCGGTACGGTGGCGGTGCTCGTGAACCTCGGGCTCTCCACGCAGCTCGCCGTGCTCGGCGCCTGCCTCGTGCTCTCGTCCGCGTCCCTCTACCTCGGTCTGGTGCTCGGGAGCGCAGCGTTGGTACCGCTTCTCTGGCTGCGCCGCGAGCACCGCGCACGGGCGGCTGTGCCGGGCTGAGCGTGGGCGGGGCTCTCGTCACCGGCGCGGCTCGCGGCATCGGTCGCGGCATCGCGCTCGCGCTCGCCGGGGACGGCTACGACATCGCCGTCCACTACCGAACGTCCGCGGCGGAGGCTGCAGACGTCTGCAACGAGGCTCGGGCGCTCGGTGTCCAGGCTGTGGTGATTCAGGGCGACCTCACGGACGAGGACACCGTGGCGCGGGTGGTAGACGAGGCGAGCGAGCGGATCGGCCCCCTGAAGGCGCTCGTCAACAACGTCGGCAACTACGTCTACAAGCCTCTCGACACGCTCACCGTCGCCGAATGGGACGACATGCTCGACTCGAACCTCCGCGTCACGTTCCTCACCTGCCGGGCGACCGTGCCCCTGCTTCGTGCGGCAGGGGGCGGGCGCATCGTCAACCTCGGCTACGCGGGCGCCGGGAACCTCGTGGCACGACCCGGGTCGACTGCGTACGCGATCGCGAAGACCGGCGTGATCCTGCTCACCAAGGCGCTCGCGGGGACCGAGGCCGGGAACGGGATCACCGTCAACGTCGTCGCCCCTGGCGTGATCGAGAACTCCTGTTCGAAGCCGTTGGGCGAGATACCGGCAGGGCGCGAGGGCACGATCGACGAGGTCGCCGCAGCGGTCCGCTACCTCGTCTCACCGGCGGCCGACTACGTCACCGGTCAGGTGATCGAGCTGGCCGGCGGCTGGAACCTCTGACCCGCCCGGAGAGTTACCTGGTCCCAGGCCACGTCTACAGACGGGCGAAGCGCTCGACGAGCCGACGCTCACCTGCGACGACGAGCACGTCTCGCTCGCCGACGACGGTATCCGCCGTCGCGAACGTCCACGCTCCGCCGTCCGGCCTGACGCAGACGACGGTCACCCCGTACCGCTTGCGCACCTCCGCGCCCTGCAGGGTTTGCCCGTGGAGCTCACGGGGCGTCGGTCGCTCGAGGAGCGCGAAGCCCTCGTCGAGCTGGATGTAGTCGATCGTCCTGCCCACGAGCATGTGCGCGACCCTGACACCCATGTCGCGCTCGGGGAACACGACGCGATGCGCCCCGACACGCTCCAGGATCCGGCCGTGAGCGCGGGTGATGGCCTTCGCCCACACCCGGGGCACGCCCTGGTCGACCACGAGGGACGTCGCGAGAATGCTCGACTCGAGGTCCGTGCCGATCGCGATCACGGCGGTACCGAAGTCGGGCGCGCCGAGCTGTCGCATGGCATCCGCAGACGTGGCGTCGGCCTGTACCACGTGCGTCAGCCACTGCGAGCACTCCTGGACGAGCACGGGATCGCTGTCGACGCCGAGCACGCTGTACCCGAGCTCGGTCAGCGACCGCGCCAGCGCGCCACCGAAGCGGCCGAGGCCGACGACCAGGACGTCGTTCTCGCTAGCCAATCAGGGGACGCTCCTCCGGGTACGAGTAGAGCCGCTCTCGCTCGCGCAGCACGAGGGCGAGCGCGAGCGTGTGAGGGCCGATTCGACCGAGGAACATGAGGACGATGAGAATACTCTGGCCGATCGCGTCGAGTTGATCCGTGACGCCCGTCGAGAGCCCGACCGTGCCGAAAGCCGACACCGACTCGAACAGGGCCTGGTAGAGGAGCAGGTCGCTCGTCGCCATCAGCCCGAGGGTGGCGAGGACGACGGCGTTGATGGCGACGAAGACGACGACCAGCGCCTGACGCTGGGCGCGCGACGAGACGCTCCGGCGAAAGACCGAGACATGCCGGTCGCCGCGGGCTTCGGAGAGGACCATCAACCCGATCAGCGCGAAGGTCGTGACCTTGATCCCGCCGGCGGTCGACCCGCTCCCGCCGCCGATGAACATGAGGATGTCGGTCACCAGGAGCGTCTCTCCTGTCGCCTCGCCGTAGTCGATGGAGTTGAAGCCGGCGGTGCGGGGCGTGACACCGCCGAAGAAGGCGGCGAGCAGCTTGTCCGGCGCCGACAACGCTCCGAGCGTCGCCTCGTTGCCCCACTCGAAGCCGAGTACCGCGGCCGTCCCGACGACGAGGAGGAACGCGGTGACGAGCAGCGTCAGCTTCGTGTGGAGCGACCAGACGTGGCCGGCGCGGCGCGAGCGGATCAGCTCGAGCACGACCGGGAACCCGATACCGCCGAGCACGATCGCCACGGCGACGGTCAACGTCACCGACCAATCGTCGACGAAGCCGACGAGGCTGTCGCTCCAGAGGGAGAAGCCCGCGTTGTTGAACGCCGACACCGACGTGAACACGCCGTGCCAGACAGCGCTCCCGAGAGCTGTTCCGTCCTGAAGGAAGAAGCGCGCGGTGAGGATCGAGGCGAGCACCAACTCGACCACGATGCTGAAGAGCGCAACGCCCCGGAGCAGGTGCCGAAGGTCGCCGGGGTCGACCCCGCCGGTCTCGACACCCGCGAGCAGACGGGTGCGGAGCCCGAGCCGGCGGGCGACGATGAGCGCGATCACCGACGTCAGCGTCATGATCCCGAAGCCTCCGATCTGCACGAGAGCCAGCACCACGACCTGCCCGAAGACGGAAAACGTCGAGGTGAGGTCGACCGTGACCAGCCCGGTGACACAGACCGCTGACGTCGCCGTGAAGAGAGCCGTGAGGAACCCGACACCACCCGCCCCGTGCTTGGCGGCAGGCAGCGCGAGCAGTACCGTGCCGACCGCGATCGCACATGCGAACGACAGCGCGACGACCCTCGAGGGGTGGCGGAGGAGGCGTTCCAGCACCGGGGAGGCATACCACGCGGCGGGCCGAGCGCGGCGACCGCGCAAGAGAGCCGGTCGGTGGCGTAGGCTCGCGACGGCCGACACCCGGCTCGCGGGCGCCGCCGGGAGGGCGAAGTCCGAGGACGTGACGAACTGCGCGGACGCCCGTAGCCATGGAACCCAACGAGATCATCGCCACGCTGGCCATCGTTCTCGTCGCGGGACTCGGCGCACGCTTCGTCGCCTCGGCCCTGCGGCTGCCGGAGATGTTGGTGCTCCTCGCCGCCGGCGCCGTGATCGGGCCGTCGGTGCTCGGATGGATCGACGTGCCGCTCGACGCTGCCGGCACGCAGGTGCTGCTGACGCTCGGCGTCTCGTTCATCATCTTCCAGGGCGGTCTCCGCCTCTCGGTGCGAGTCCTGTCGAGGACGGCGCTCGGGCTCGGACTGCTCGTGGTCCCTGGTGTCGTGATCACCGCGGCGGTCACGGGCGCTGCTGCCGCCGCCGCCTTCGACGTCGAGCCTCTCGTCGGGCTGCTCGTCGGTGCCGCTCTCGCACCAACCGACCCTGCGATCCTCGTCCCGCTCTTCGAGCGCCTGCGGCTACGGCCCAAGATCGCGCAGACGATCGTGGCCGAGTCGGCGCTCAACGACCCGACGGGCGCGGTGCTCGCGCTCGCGATCGCGGCGGCGATCACGAGCGGTGGCGACTCGCTCAGCCGCCCTGCACTCGATTTCGTCGAGGACGTCGCGATCTCGACGGCCATCGGGGTCGCGTTCGGTGTCGCGCTCGCCCTCGTCGTCTCGAGCCGGCGCACCGGCGTCTGGCGCGAGTCGTCCGCGGTCGCCGTGATCACGGTCGTGGCCGCCGGGTATGCGTCCATCGACTTCGCCGGCGGCTCCGGCTACCTCGGAGCGTTCCTCGCCGGGGTGATCGTCGCGAACATGGGCGAGTTCCGACACACGATGCACCCGTGGCACGCGCGGGAGGTGGAGAGCGTCGTTCGAGCTGCGGCTGACGTCTCGGTGATCTTCGTCTTCGTGATCCTCGGGGCCGATCTCCCGTTCGCGGCGATCGGAGAGCACTGGCTGCCCGCGCTCGCCGTCGTCGCAACCCTGATCGCCATCGCCCGTCCGCTCACCGTCCTGGCCTGCCTTCTCGTCGACAAGCGGGGTGCGTGGCGGCCCGGAGAGCTGTTCTTCCTCGCCTGGACCCGGGAGACCGGTGTCGTGCCGGCCGCACTGGCCGGGATCCTCGTCGCGGACAACGTGGAGGGCGCTGAGATCGTCACCGTCTGCGTGGCGCTCGCACTCGTGGTCACCGTCGGACTGCAGTCGACGACCAAGCCGTGGCTGGCGCGCCGGTTGGGTCTCGTCGAGGAGCCGCAGGCGGCCACGTCGCAGACGGTGGACTGATCAGCGCGGGCGGCGAGGGGGGCCGCAGACGTGCGGGTGATCAGCGGCTGGGCCGGGCTCTGGCTCCTCCCCTTCGGCGTGCTGTTGATCCCGGCGATCGTCTGGTTCGCGAAGGCGCAGGGCTCGCTCAACGGGTACCGGGAGTCGGTGCCGACGGCCGGCTCTCCGCCGGCCGGAGCTCGGTCAACCGCGGCGCTGCGAGCCCGAGCACGGCGAGCCCGATACCGCAGACGGCGAGCAGCGCGTCGTAGCCCTCGATCTCGATCAGCGCACCCAACGCAGCTGTCCCGACACCGCTACCCAGGAAGAGCGAGAACGCAAACAGGGAGATCGCCGTGCCCCGTGCCGCCGGGGCGAGCTCGGTCGCCCGGATCTGAAACGTGGAGTGGCAGAGCGCGAAGCCGATCCCGAGCGCGACGACCGCGGGCAGCACGGCCCACCACGTCGAGACGGCGAGGGCGAAGAGGAACGCGCCGCCCATGAGCAAGCCGCCGGTGAAGATCAACCCGTTCTCACCGAGACGGCGACTCGCGCGCCCCACCACGCGACTCGTGACGAGGATCGCGACACCGTCGAGGGCGAGAATCAGCCCGATTGCGTAGTAGCTGAGCCCGTAGCGCTCTCGTAGCAGCGCGCCGAGGTAGGCGACCCCGCCGAAGAAGAGCGCGCCCTCCACCAGTACCGCCGTGTAGAGGACGAGCGCGCGACTGCTCCCGAGCAGCTTCCGGTGGGCGGCGAACGGGCTTCCTTGGGGACGCTCCGGCGCACGGGTGGCGAACCGCATCCGCCAGAGCGGGACGACGAGCAGCGCCATCAACGCGCCGTCCACGACGAACATCGCACGCCAGTCGATCACCTCTGCCATCAGACCGCCGAGCGTCGCTCCCATCACCTGGCCGGCGGCGACCGCGCCAAGCAGCATCGCCACTGCCTGATGGCGATCCTCGTACGGGATCAGATACCCGACCGTCGCGAGCGCGAGCGGGAAGAACGCGGCCGCCACTGCACCCGCGAGCAGCCGCATGCCGACGAGCGCCTCGAGCGAGGGAACGAACGCCGTGAGCGCGAGCGCGGGCGCGAACGCGATCGCCACGGCAGCGATCACGCGCATCGGGCCGACCCGGTCGGCGAGCGGCCCCCACGCGAGCTGGAACACCCCGTACGCGAGCAGGTACGCCGTCATCGCCACGCCCACCCCGGCCACGGTCGTGTCGAGGTCGCGGGCGATCTGGGGCAATACGGTGCTGATCACCCGCGCATCGGCCATGACCACGAACGCGAGGAGGTAGAGGAGGACGAGCAGACCGGGTGGGGCGCCGGACGACGCGGGAGAGCGTTCGTCCATCACGAGCCGGGCCACGAAGTGACGTGCGTCGGGGCCACGTCGGGATCATACGATTCGGTCCGTGGCCTACCCTCGCGCTGTGCACCCCGCCTCAGCCGTGCTCATCGCCGTCGCCCTGTTCGTCGGCCTGCCCCTGCTCGTGATCGGGCTGGCTGCAGCCGGTCCCGTCGGGTGGGTCGTCGCGGCCGTCGTGCTGCCCGTCGCCACGCTGGTCGTCATTCTCTGGCTCGGTCGCTCGCGCCCAGGCGATGGCTCCGGGCCCTCGAGCTGATGGTTGGCCCCACTGGTTCCTCGACGAGACGCGGCTACACTGAGGAGTCGTACGGGTTGGACGAGCACAAGGGGGAGTGACGGGTGAGCGTCGGTGCGCACCCGACAAAGGTCTCGAGCTTGACGACACTGGCGCTGGCCGTGCTCGTCGCGTCGCTGTGCGCTGTGCCCGCGTACGCGGAGGACCCTTCACCCGATCCGGCACCCGACCCGCCGCCTGCGCAGACCGTACCCGCTCCGAAGCCGACGCCCAAACCGGCTCCGAAGCCTGCCGCCAAGCCCGCACCCAAGCCGGTCGTCACACCGAAGCCCGCGGCGCCGGCGCCGTCCTCCTCCACGAGCTCGACCACCTCGGCGCCAGCCCCGAAGCCGACAACCAAGCCGGTCGCGAGCTCGCCTGTGCCGAAGGCCGCAGCCAAGCCGGTCGCGAAGCCGAAGACACAGCCGAAGCCGAAGCACCGAAGCCCGAAGCCGAAGGCCCAACCGAAACCCGACGCCGAAGCCCCAGACGAAGCCGAAAGCGGCGCTGAAACCACGACTGAAGCCGGTTGCGAGCGCCGTCGTCGCCACCTCTGATCGTGCTGCGACAGGAACGACGGGCAGCACCGCGCCCGCCGCGGACTTCGCCGACGGCGGACGGGACACGGCGGTGGCGCATTCCTGATCGTGCTGCTCGCGGGGCCGGCGCTGATGCTCCTCGTGTCGATGACGCCGGAGCGAACCGCCTTCGCTGCAGGCGCGGTCGGGCGCGCCGTGATCCACGGCCGAGTCGTGCTGGCGGCACTCGCGCTCGCGATCTGGCTCGGCGTGTTCGTCTCGCTGCTCCTCGGGGGTCAGGTGTGAGACGGCCGATGCATCGCGATCGCGGCTCTCCTGCTCGTGGCCGGGCTCGCCCTCGTACCTCTCGCCGGCGCCGCCGCGCCGACCGTGTCGATCACCGGCGGGCCGGCCGGCACGGTTGCGAGCGCCTCGGCCAGCTTCACGTTCGACGTCTCAGACGACACTGGCACCGCGACGGTCGAGTGCTCGCTCGACGGCGGTGGGTTCGCCGGCTGCTCGTCGGGTGTCGGCTACTCGGGTCTGTCGGACGGCGCCCACACGTTCACGGTGCGGGTCACGAACGTCGACGGCACGGCCACCGATTCGCGCGGCTGGACCGTCGACACGACCGGCCCGAGCCTCTCGCTGTCGAATGTCACCGAGAGTGTCAACGGCGTCTCGAGCGCCGCGGTGAGCTACTCGGCGAGCGCGGACGACCCGTCCGGAGTCGCCTCGTTCTCCTGCACCCCGGCTTCCGGCTCGACCTTCCCGCTCGGCGCCACCACCGTCAACTGCTCCGCCACCGACGGGCTGGGCAACGCGTCCAACGGCTCGTTCACGGTGACCGTGCAGGACACGACGCCACCCGTACTGACGCTCCCGGCAAACATCGCGCAGAACGTCAACGGCGTCACCTCGGCCACCGTCAGCTACACGGCCACGGCCACCGACGGCCCCGGGGCGGTTACCCCGAGCTGCAGCCCCGCGTCCGGCTCGAGCTTCCCGCTCGGCCCCACCACCGTCAACTGCTCCGCCACCGACACCGCCGGCAACACCGCCAACGGCTCCTTCACGGTGACCGTGCAGGACACGACGCCACCCGTGCTGACGCTCCCAGCGAACATCACGCAGAGCGTCAACGGCGTCACCTCCGCCACCGTCACCTACACCGCGACCGCCGTCGACGGCGCCACACCCGTCACGCCGAGCTGCAGCCCCGCGTCCGGCTCGAGCTTCGCGCTCGGCGCCACCACCGTCAACTGCTCCGCCACCGACACCGCCGGCAACACTGCCAACGGATCGTTCACCGTCACGATCGCGGACACGACCGCGCCGAGCACGTCCCTGGCGGGCGCACCGACGGGCACCGTCGCGTCGAGCTCGGCCACGCTCACGTTCTCGGCCAACGAGCCGGCGACGTTCGCCTGCCAACTCGACGGCGGCGGGTTCTCGTCCTGCAGCTCGCCCGTCCCGCTCAGCGGGCTCGCCGACGGCGCACACACGTTCCAGGTTCGTGCCACCGATGGGGCGGGCAACACCGACGCCACACCGGCCTCGGCGACATGGACGGTCGATACCACGCCACCCGTGATCGTCACCCCCGGGCCGCTCGCGATCGAGGCGAACGGCCCGGCCGGATCGAACGTGACGTACACGGTCAGCGCATCCGACGGGCTCGTCGCGCTGTTGCCGGGCGCGATCACGTGCGCTCCTTCGTCTGGCTCGCTCTTCGCGATCCGGTGAGACGACGGTCGTATGCGAGGCCGCCGACGCGCTCGGGAACCTCGGGAGCGCCAGCTTCGTGGTCACCGTCGCCGACACCACTGCGCCGACGCTCAACGCGACGCCCGCGACGTTCGCGGCGACGAGAGCGACGGGCATCCGTCGCGACGACCCGCCGGTGGCCGCGTATCTGCGCGGGTTCACGGCCTCGGACCTCGTCGGCGTCGTCGCGATCACCTCGACCGCCCCGGACGAGTTCCCCGTCGGCGTCACGCCACTCGTGGTGACGGCTCGCGACGCGGCCGGCAACGTCGCACGGCGAACCGTCGACGTGACCGTGCTGCCACTCGGGACGAAGGCACCAAAGCCGCCCGACCAGCAGCCACCGCCCGATGTGACCCGGGTGCGGGCTGTCGCAGGCGACCACACACTGACCGTGTCGTGGGTCAGCCCGCGGCAGGACGTGGCCGCGGTCGAGATCCGCATGTCGGTCGTCGGGGCAACGCAGGTCGAGCGAGTCGTCTATCGCGGTCTCCGCTCGCCCGTGCTGCTGAAGCGGCTGCGCAACGACGTCGAGCACCGCCTCGTGCTCCAGACCGTCGATCAGGCCGGCAACCGCTCCCGCGGCGTCGTTGCCGTTGCGACACCGAAGGCCCTGCTGCTCGCCCTGCCCAAGCCGGGTGCGCGGGTGACGGTCGCTCCGCTCCTGCGCTGGGCCCCGGTCGGAGGCGCGTCGTACTTCAACGTCCAGCTCTATCGCGGTTCGACGAAGGTCCTCTCCGTCTGGCCGGGCAAGGCCCGCTTCAAGATGAAGCTGCGCTGGGTCTTCGAGAAGCGCAAGCGCGCACTCGCTCCCGGCAGGTACACGTGGTACGTCTGGCCCGGTCTCGGAGCCCGCGCCGAGGCGCGCTACGGTCCTCTCCTCGGGAAGAGCACGTTCGTCTACGTCAAGCCGCCGAAGAAGGCCGCAGCCAAGAGGGCAGCAGCGAAGAAGGCAGCCGCCAAGAAGGCCGCGGGGTAGCTCGGCCTCAGTCGCGGACGATCACGACGGGGCAGCGCGAATGCTGCACCACGTGCTGCGAGACGGAGCCGAGCAGCACTCCGCGGATTCCGCCGCGGCCGCGGGAGCCGACGACGACGAGTGCGGCGTTCGCCGACTCGTCGACGAGCACGTCGGCGGGTGAGCCTTCGCTGAGCACGCGCTCTGCCTCCCCGGCAGCGTCTCCGAGGACCGCTTCGAGCGCCGCGTCGAGCGTACGCTCGGCAGCCTCTCGCTCCAACGTCAGGTCGTCCATGAGATCCGTCGCCGCTACGGGAATCATCCCCGGCTCGGCCACTGCCGACGGGGGTACGAACGTCCAGGCGTGCACCGCGGCGAGTCTCCCGTCCCGCAAGCGAGCCTCTTCCGCTGCCCAACGCAGCGCGGCAGCACTGTGCTCCGAGCCGTCGACCCCTACGACGATGCGATCCGCCACAGGGCAAGCCTATCGGCAACCGCGGCACCGTCTCTCCCGGCGGCATCCTCAAGCCGGACGTGACGGGGGCCGATGACACGAGCAGCGCCGTGAATCCGCCTCTGGACACGACTGCAGCCGCGCTCGAACAGCCGACTGCGCCTCTCGCCGACGCCTGGAACGGCGCCGGGACGTCGACGTCCACGGGGCGCGTCGAGTCCTACCGGAGGCTCGCGGACGTCTTCCACGAGGTCCTGTCGGAGCAAAGCCTCGACAAGTTGCTGGAGCGGGTCGCGCGCACCCTGGATGCGCTCGTCCGAAACGACGGCATGACGCTCTACGAGGCCGACGAGGGAACGCGGCAGCTTCGTGCGATCTACGCGATCGGCAACGAAGCCGAACAGGTCCTCAACGACGCGCCGTTCCCGTTCGGGGTCGGCATCACCGGCTGGGCGGCGGAGCACCGTGAGCCTGTGCTCGCGAACGACGCCCATCTCGACCCTCGGGTGCGCTGGGTCGCCGACACCGACACGTCACCCGAGTCGCTGATCGTCGTTCCGCTCATTGCGCGCGGTTTTCTCAAGGGCACGCTCAACATCTATCGGGACGGCGAGCAGACGTTCTCCGCCGACGAGTACGAGCTGGCGACCCGGTTCGCCGACGCAGCAGCGCTCGCGATCGACAACGCCCACATCCGCGCCTCGCTCGAGCATCAGGCACGCACCGATCCCCTGACCGGGCTCCTCAACCACCGCTCCTTCCACGAGCAGCTGCGCACGGAGCTCGTGAGGGCCTCCTCGCAGCAGACGGCGCTGGCGCTCCTCGTGCTCGATCTCGACGACTTCAAGAAGGTCAACGACGTCTACGGGCACGCCGTCGGAGACGAGGTCATCGCGGCGGTCGCCGACCTGCTGCGCGGTGCCGTGCGCGGCACGGACGCGGTCTGTCGGATCGGGGGCGAGGAGTTCGCGGTGATCGCGCCCGCGACCGACCGGGACGAGGCCGTGGCCCTGGCGGAGCGGATCTCCGACCGCTGCGAGGCAAACGTCTTCGAGACGGTCGGTCGACTCACCGTCTCGATCGGCGTCGCAATCGGCCCCGAGCACGCCGCCAACCCACGCGAGCTCGTCGCCTGCGGCGAGGTCGCGATGATGTCCGCGAAAGCCGGGGGCAAGAGCCGGATCGTGGTCTTCGAGGACGAGCCGGAGCAGCGACCGGCCGTCCTGCGCGCGGAGCGTCCCGACGAGTACCGGTCGATCGCGCACCTGAAGATGCTCCACGGCGTCTCCAGCAAGCTGAGTCGCCTCAACGACATCTCGGCGATCGGGCAGACGATCGCGAACGAGCTCCGGCTGCTGATCGACTACCACAACTGCCGCGTGTTCCTGCGCGACGGGGACGACCTGCAGCCGATCGCCTTCCGTGGCTCGCTGTCTTCCCGAGCAGAGGAGCCGATCGAGATCCTGGCCACGAGAGTCGGGGTCGGCATCACGGGCCACGTGGCCGAGACCGGCATGCCCTTCGTGACCGGAGACGCCTCGAGCAGCGACATCGGCAGGCGGATCGAGGGTACGGACCCACTCGAGGAGTCGTTGGTCGCGGTGCCCCTCACGTACGGGAGTGACGTGGTCGGAGTGATCGTCGTCTCCAAGCTCGGCCGCGATCAATTCGACGCCGACGACGTCCGGCTGCTCGAAGTACTGGCCGGGCACGCGTCGGTCTCACTCGTGAATGCCCGGCTGTATGGGGCGCTGCGCCGGGAGGCCGATGGCGCCAAGGCACTGCTCGGACTCGCACGGGAGTTGACCGCGAGCCAGGATCTCGACACCGTCCTCCGGCGTGTCGTGGAGGGCGCGGCCCGGATCCTCGACTCGCGCAAAGCGGCCATCTGGCTGCCGAGCGACGCCGGCCACGTGCTCCAGTGCAGGGCTCTCTGGCCCGCCGCGGCGTTGGGCGCTCGACTTCCGGCCGAAGTCACCGCGTCGTTCGTGTGGCTGACCGAGCCCTTCCTCGTCCATCGCTCCGAGCTCGCCGTGGCCGTCCCCGAAGCGCTCCTCGACCCCGACGCGGAGGGGTTCGCCGTGGCGCCACTGATCATCGACTCGGCCTGGGGGGCTCTGTCCGTCGCAGTCGCGAACGTCTCGGACTTCGACAGCAGCCGGCTGGAGCTGCTCGAAGGCGTCGCCAGCCAGGCAAAGCTCGCGATCACCAATGCGAGCGGCTTCGAGTCACTCGAACGGACCTTCGTCTCCACCGTCGAGGCGCTGGCCAATGCGCTCGAGTCGAACGACGAGTACACGTCCTCCCATGCTCGCTGGATCCGCGACCTGGCGGTCAAGATCGGTACCGAGTTGGAGCTCGATGCCGCAACCCTCAAGAGGCTCGAGCTGGCGGCGCTCTTCCACGACATCGGGAAGATCGGCGTCCCGACTGCAATCCTGTCCAAGCCAGGCCCGCTGACACCAGAAGAGCGCTCGTTCGTCGAGCGCCATCCAGAGCTCGGCGAGAAGATACTCGCCCCCATCGAGCAGCTCGCAGCGGTCCGCCCGATCGTGCGCGCCTGCCACGAGCGCTGGGACGGGGCCGGATACCCGGACGGGCTCGCCGGTGAGGAGATCCCGCTCGAGGCCCGGATCATCTTTGCGTGCGACGCCCTCCACGCGATGACGACCGATCGTCCCTACCGCAGCGCCCTCACGATCACAGACGCCCTCGGCCGGCTCGCGGAGGCGGCAGGATCGCAGTTCGACCCGGCCGTGGTCGACGTCTGCCTCCGCATGCTCGAGGCGCCATCCGCCGCCTGACAGGCCGCGCCGCCGGCCGTCTAGCCTGCCGCCTCGGCACGCCGCAGCCCGCGCAATGCCCAGGCAACAAAGAGGCCGATCAGCGCTGCCGTCAAGGCGAACGCGAGCGCGACACCGGAAGCCTCGCCCGAGATCAGGTTGCGTGCAGCCTCGAGAATGTAGGTGACCGGGTTGACCGTGGCGACCGCTTCGATCCACCCGGTGAGAAGCTCGAGCGGAACGTACACGGGCGCGAAGAACAGCAGCAGGAACACGGGCATCTGCATCAGCGGCCCGGCCTGGATCGTCCTGAAGCTCATGGCGATGCCGACCGACCAGCAGAAGCCGACGACGTTCACGAGCAGGGCGAGCGTGAAGAGGCCGATGATGTCGACGGGGCCCCCGCTGACCTGCATGCCGACGATCGTGGCGATGACGGTCAACATCGCGGCCACCACACCCCAGCGCACAGCCGCGGCGAATCCGTATCCGAGCACGATGCCCTTGCGATTCGGAGCCGCCAGGAGCAACCGCTTGGCGAACCCTCCCTCGAAGTCCCGCGCCACGCCGAACCCCGTGAACACGCCGCCGAACGCCGCCGACTGAAGGAGCACGAACGCGAACTGGAAGGCCGTGTAGCCATCGGGGAAGTCGAAGCCCGGGACGTTCTCCACCTGGTTCAAGCCGCCTGCGAAGGCGATGAAGAAGAACAGCGGGAACATGAGCGTCGGCAGAAGGATCGATGGCGTGCGCGCGACGTTGTGCAGCGTGCGCCACGCGACAGCCCGAGCCACCTGCAGCGTGCTGCCACCCACGGTGCGGGCGCCCTGGCTCACGTGCGCGTCAGCCTCTTCGTCAGCGCCCACGAGGCGAGGGCGAGTGCGACGATCGCGATCGCGATCGCGATGCCGAAACCGAGCGCGAGCGCCTGCGCGTCCCAGCCGGTGATGATCAGGCTGCGAACGCACTCGATCAGATACGAGACGGGGTTGAGGCTCGCGGCGACGCGGAACCAGTCGATGCTCATCAGGTCGCGCGGCGCGTTCATCGACGAGATGAAGAGGAAGACGAACATCACCGGGAACAGGCCCTGGACGGCCTCCCCCGACCCGGTGCGCAACGCGAAGAACGAGCCGAGGGCGCCGAAGCCGAGCGACACGAAGAGCGCGAAGACCATGAGCACGGCGATCCCGGCGGCCCCGGCAGCGAACTCGACACCCGATACCAGCCCGACCAGCACGTAGAACGCTGCCTGAAACAGCCCGAGCAGCACGATCCCGGTCAGCTGCCCCGCGAGGAGCGCCGAGCCCCGGAGCGGGGTCAGCGAGAGCCTGCTCAGGAATCCCGTCTGGATGTCCCGGGCAAGATCCGTACCTGCATTCATCGTCGCGAACAGCGCGCCCTGGATGAATGGCACGGCGAGCGCGAAAGCGAGAAACGAGTCGGTCGGGAAGCCGGGCAGCTCCGTCGAGGGCCTCAGCCCGGCGGCGTTGACCGCGAGCAGGGCGACCGGGAACACGAGCGGCGGGATCACGCTTGCCGGCTGGCGGAGGGTCCGACGCACGGATCGCTCGGCGACTGCGCCCACCTGGGTCGCCAGCGCCGTCACGCGTCCGCGGCCTCGTCCTGCGTGCCGAGGTCGGCCTCCTCGGTCGCGCCCTCGAGCGTCCGCCCGGTCTTGGCGAGGAAGACGTCGTCGAGCGTCGGCGCCCGCAACTCGATGTCGTCCATGCCGATCCCGCCGGTGTCCATGGCCCGAACGACGTCGCTGAGCCCGATCCCGTCGCCAAGCCGCACGGCGACGTCCTGATCGCCCGCGAGCGACTCGCCGAAGTGCGCGAGCAGCTCCTCCGTCCGCGGCCGATCGTCAGGGTCGGCCGGAATCACGTGGACGCTGGGGCGGCCGATCTCCGCCTTGAGGTCGGCCGGTGTGCCCTCGGCCACGATCCGGCCGTGATGGATGATCCCGACCCGGTCTGCGAGCACGTCTGCCTCCTCGAGGTACTGCGTGGTCAGGAACACCGTCACACCGTCGGAACGGGCGAGACGGGCGACCTCGTCCCAGAGGGCGCTGCGGCTCTGAGGGTCGAGACCCGTGGTCGGCTCGTCGAGGAAGAGGATGCTCGGGCGATGGACGAGCGCGAGCGCGAGGTCGAGCCGGCGCTTCATGCCGCCCGAGTACCCGCCGACCTTGCGATCCGCGGCGAGCGTGAGACCGACACGCTCGAGCAGCTCGTCCGAGCGGGAGACGCGATCTGCCTTCCCCAGGCCGTGCAGCATCGTCTGCAGGCGCATGTGGTCGCGACCCGTCAGCAGCGGATCGAGCGCCGCCTCCTGCAGGGCGGCCCCGATCACCGACCGCACCTTCGGCCCGTCGGCGACCACGTCGAAGCCGCCCACCCGGGCGGTGCCCGCCGTCGGCGGCAACAGCGTCGTCAGCATGAGCACGGTCGTCGACTTCCCTGCCCCGTTGGGCCCGAGGAAGCCGTAGATCTCACCGGGCCGGACGTGCAGATCGATCCCGTCGACGGCTCGTGGTCCCTTGCGGAACTCGCGAACGAGCTGGTCAGCCTCGACGGTGTTCTCTCGCTCCATGGCGGGGTGCAGGAAATCACAACGACACTCCGCACCGCAGCCCCGGGGGCGTCGTCGTCACCGTCCGCTACATCTTCGGGCCGTGGATCAGGCCCTACGATCGCTCGCCCATGCGCGGCTCAGGTTCAATGCGCCGCTCTCCGAGCAGCACGCGGCGGCGCTCGTTCGCCGGCTCGCTCTCGCACCTGGCCACCACGCGCTCGATCTCGGGTGCGGCTTCGGCGAGCTGCTGCTGAGCCTCGTCGCAGCCCATCCCGCCGCCACCGGCACCGGAGTGGACACCGATCGCGAGGCGCTCGATCGCGCACGGCGGTCGGCGGCCGAGCAAGGGCTGCAGGAGCGCGTCGAGTTCTCCGAGGGAGACGTGTCGACGTTCGCCGGGCACGGCCACCTCGTGCTCTGCGTGGGAGCCTCCCACGCCTGGGGCGGCACGACCGCCGCGTTGCAGGCGCTCCACGATCACGTCGAGCCGGGTGGCGTCGCGCTCTTCGGAGCAGGGGTCTGGGAGCGGGAGCCGCCAGAGGACGCCGAGCGATTGCTGGGCGAGCACGGCTCGCTCGACGCACTCCTGGCGACCGCACACGACGCCGGTTACGAGGTCGAGAGCGCCGAGCTCTCCTCGCGCGACGAGTGGGACGACTTCGAGGCACGTTGGCGTGCCGGGCTGGAGGAGTCGACCGACCCGGCTGCGAACGAGCTCGCGAGCCGGCGGCAGCACGAGTACGAGGACGTGTACCGAGGTGTTCTCGGTTTCGCCTGGCTCGTCCTCCGTCCGCGCTGAGTGAGGCGGCGCGGTAGAACGCGGTAATGCAGTTCCGCCGCTCACTCGGTGTGCAGCTCCACCCGACCTCGCTTCCCGGCGGGCGTCTCGGCGAGGAGGCGTACGCGTTCGTCGACTGGCTGCACGCGGCCGGTGCCAGCTGGTGGCAGGTGCTACCGCTCAACCCCCCCGACGCGCTCGGGTCGCCGTACGCGTCGGCTTCGGCCTTCGCCGCGTGGGGCGGCCTGCTCGCCGATCCCACAGCGGCGGTCTCGACCGCCGAGGCCGACTCGTTCCGAGCGGCTCACGCTGCGTGGGCGATCGACTGGGAGGCGTTCGCCGGCCGCGGAGCGATCGAGGAGCAGGTGCGGTTCGGGCGTGAGTGGGGGGCTCTCCGCCGGTACGCGGCCGGGCGCGGCGTCCGTGTGATCGGGGACATCCCCATCTATGTCGCCTCAGGCGGTTGCGACCATCGCGCGCATCCGGAGCTCTTCCTGCCGGCCGACCGGGTCGCCGGCGCTCCCCCCGACGCCTTGAACGACGAGGGGCAGCTCTGGGGCAACCCTCTGTTCGACTGGGCAGCGCTCGGGCGGACCGGATACGCCTGGTGGGTGGAGCGACTGCGCAGGATGCTTGAGCTCGTCGATGTCGCCCGCATCGACCACTTCCGTGGCTTCGTCGACTACTGGGTCGTCCCGGCTCACGCCGACCATGCGCGCGACGGCCACTGGGAGACGGGCCCGGGCAGTGCGCCGTTTCGCGCCGCAGAGCGGGCGCTGGGGCCGCTCCCCGTGATCGTGGAGGACCTCGGAGTGATCACCCCGGACGTCCATGCACTACGAGAGGAGCTCGATCTCCCGGGGATGGCCGTGCTGATCTGGGCGTTCGAGGGCGAGCCGGACAATCCGCACCGGATCGAACAGCACCGCGAGCAGACCGTTCTCTACACGTCCACCCACGACACCGAGACACTTGCCGGGCGCTTCGGGGCCGACCGCGCGTGGACGCTCGTCGAGCAGGCACTCGGCTCCCGCGCCTCGCTCACCGTGATCCCGGTGCAGGACGTCCTTGCACTCGGGAACGAAGCCCGCATGAACAGACCCGGGACGAGAGACGGTAACTGGTCGTGGCGGCTCGAACGCGGGCAGCTCACGGACGCCGACGCCGCGCGCGTGCGACAGGCCGCGGAACGGGCCGATCGTGCCTGAGCATCCGGGCGCGCGACGCGATCTGGGTCGTCGCGGTCGTGCAGGCACGATCCTAAGGGCCGTCGTCCTCCTCGAAGGGGAGCTTCGAGGCGACCACGCGTCGGCCGTCACGCGTGTACACGACGTCGACCGAGTCGTTCTGCTTGTAGGTCCCCGCCACGCCGAGCACCATTCGCGTCCAACGACCGACCCCGAGTGAGCCCTCCTGCTGGAGCTCGGTCTCGAACACGAGGCATCCGGCCCGCACGGAGTAGTCGTGCCCCTCCTCGCGGCGGACGCCGTTGACGTACACCTCGAAAGGGCGCGAGACGTCGTCCGGAAGGCGGACGCGGGTTTGGCGACGCGCGCTGCCGGTCACGTTCATAGAATGACACCGCTCGTGGGCCCACGGCAGATCCTCATCTTCGGCGCGTTCGTCGCGGTGTGCGCGCTCCCCGGCGCTGCGATCGCCGGCAACGGCGGCTTCGGGCCCGTGTCACCAGCCTCACCCAACGCCGAGGGAATCTCCACGAGCTACTGGTTCATCTCGGCGCTCGTCTTCGCCATCTTCCTGCTGGTGGAGACGCTGCTGGTCGTGTTCGTGATCCGTTTCCGCAGACGGAAGCGCGCGCGCGACCTCGACGGGCCTCAGATCCACGGGTCGAACCGGCTGGAGCTGATGTGGACGGTCGGCCCCGTGCTCGTCCTCTTCACGATCGCCGTGTTCGTCTTCGTCAAGCTCCCGGGAATCGCCGACGCCCCCGATGCAACGGCGTCCGGCGGCGCCCTCGAGATCCAGGTCGTCGGCCAGCAGTTCCACTGGGAGTTCCGCTACCCCAACGGCGTCGTCTCCATCGACCGTATGCGCGCGCCGGCCGGTCGCGCGGTCTCGCTCGAGGTGACTGCGCCCGAGTGGGACGTCATCCACTCGTGGTGGATTCCGCGGCTCGGCGGCAAGATCGACGCGATTCCGGGGAGGGTCAACACGACCTGGTTCCTCGCGGACGAGCCGGGCGTGTACGTGGGGCAGTGCGCAGAGCTCTGCGGCGCGTTCCACGCCAAGATGCGAACGGCGGTCGAGGTGATGCCGCAGGCCGACTTCGACCAGTGGCTCACGGCCTCGTCGGAGGCCCAGCGCTCGGGCGACACCGAGCTCGGACGCCAATTGTGGGAAGGCGTCTGCGCGAAGTGCCACGGGCTGTCGGGCGAGGGCGGATACGGGCCGAGCCTCGGCCCGGCGACGCTTGCCGACGCGGACGCGCTCCAGAACGTGATCCGTAACGGGCGGGCGCTGCCCGGTCGCCCCGTGATGCCGCCCGTCGGCCGCGACTGGTCGTTCGATGCAGCTCGAGTCTCTCTTGACGATACCTGGAGGGTGGGCTTGACGACCAGAGCTGAGACCCCCGCCTCGCCGTCGTGGCAGCGCGGCAGGGTGGCGAGCTGGCTCGTCACCACCGACCACAAGCGGATCGGGATCCTCTACCTCGCGACCGCGGGCCTCTTCTTCCTGCTCGCGGGTGTGCTCGCGCTGCTGATTCGCACCCAACTCGCCAAGCCCGACCAGTCGATCCTCACGGGTGAGAGCTACAACGAGGTCGTCACCATGCACGGGACGGCGATGGTGTTCTTCGTCGTCGTGCCGATCCTCGCCGGGCTCGGCAACTTCCTCGTCCCGCTGATGATCGGCGCGCCGGACATGGCGTTCCCGCGCCTGAACGCGTTCTCGTACTGGATGTTCGCCGCGGGCGGCCTGGTCTTCGCCCTCTCCTTCTTCGCGGAGGGTGGCGCGGCAAACACGGGTTGGACGGCGTATCCGCCACTCTCGGTCGTGGCACCGGGGGACGGTCAGGACCTGTGGATCCTCTCGCTCCACATCCTCACCATCTCCTCGCTCGCAGGCGCGATCAACTTCATCGTCACGATCCACAACATGCGGACCGCGGGCATGTCGTGGATGCGCATGCCGCTCTTCGTCTGGTCGATCGCGCTCTACGGCTGGCTGCTCCTGCTCGTGCTCCCCACGCTCTCCGCCGGGCTCACGCTGCTCCTGCTCGAGCGCCGCTTCCCCGGCACGTTCCACTTCTTCGTCCCCGAGGGGGGTGGCAGCCCCGTCCTCTACCAGCACGTGTTCTGGTTCTTCGGACACCCCGAGGTCTACATCATGATCCTGCCGGCGATGGGGATCATCTCGGAGATCCTCCCGGTGTTCAGCCGCAAGCCGATCTTCGGGTACAAGGCGATCGCGCTCTCGAGCGTGGCCATCGCATTCTTCTCGTTGCTGGTGTGGGCCCACCACATGTTCACGGTCGGCCTCTCCAACTACCTCAATGCCTGGTTCATGGTGGTCTCGATGGTGATCGCCGTGCCGACCGGTATGAAGATCTTCAACTGGCTCGCGACGCTGTGGCGCGGCAACATCAGCCTCGACACGCCCATGTGGTTCGCGATCGGCTTCCTCTCGATCTTCACGATCGGCGGTCTCTCCGGGATCTACCTGGCGGCGTTCCCGGTCGACTGGCAGGTGCACGACACCTACTTCGTCGTCGCCCACTTCCACTACGTGCTGTTCGGTGGCTCGCTGTTCGCGATCTTCGGTGGGCTCTGGTACTGGTGGCCGAAGATGTTCGGACGCGTCATCTCCGAGCGGCTCGGGAAGATCACCTTCGCGCTGCTCTTCGTCGGCTTCAACGTCACGTTCTTCCCCCAGCACCTGCTCGGACTGCTCGGCATGCCTCGGCGCATCTACACGTACTCGGAGAGCGGGCTCTGGGAGACGTACAACATGATCTCCACGATCGGGTCGTTCGCGATGGGAGTCGGCGTGCTCGTCTTCCTCGTGGCCGTCGTCCGCAGCCGCAAGGGCCGCCGGGTCGGGAACGATCCGTGGCTGGCCGACACGCTCGAGTGGTACACGACGTCCCCGCCGCCGCCGCACAACTTCGACACCGTGCCGTACGTCACGAGCGCCAGGCCGCTCTACGACCTGCGGCGGCAGCTGAAGGAGCGCAATGCGGTCTGACCGCCCCGCCGACACGGCACCGGGGCCGGTGTTGCGCCTCACTGCGCTCGCCGCGGCCGCGGCGACGGGCGCCGTCGTCGTGAGTGCCGCCGTCGAGCTGGAGCACACGCACTGGGGCGCTGCGCTCGTTGCCCTCCCGCTGCTCGCGGCCGTCCTCGTCGCCGCACGGATCGCGTACCCGCGGCTCGTCCTCCCCGCCGCCGCCGCGCTCTTCCTCCTGCTCGCCGCGATCGCCACCGGCGGCCTGGTCGCGGCCACCGACGAGGCCGGCTGGACGGTCGGGTTGCACGTCGTGCTCGCCGGCATGTCGCTCGGCGCCGCGCTCGTCACATGCGCCGCGACGCTTCGCGGCGAAGCCGTGCCGCTCGGCCCGTGGCGCGACTACGTGACCCTGACGAAGCCGACGATCATGGCCCTGCTCCTGCTCACGGGTGCCGCCGGGATGTTCGTCGGCGCGGGCGGTTGGCCCGGGGCGGTGGAGCTCGCGACGCTCCTCGTCGGGCTCGGCCTGGCGTGCGGTGGAGCGAGCGCGATCAACCACGTGATGGACGCCGACATCGACCGCCTGATGGGTGACAGGACGAGCCGCCGCCCCGTTGCCTCGGGTCGTGTTGCGCCGCCGCGAGCCCTCGAGTTCGGTATCGCCCTCTCCGCGCTCTCCTTCGCCCTGCTCGCCTCCACCCTCAACGTCTTCACCGCCGTGCTCGCGCTCGTCGGCAACCTCTTCTACGTCGTCGTCTACACCGGCTGGCTCAAGCGCTCCACCGACCAGAACATCGTGATCGGTGGCGCCGCCGGCGCGATCCCACCACTCGTCGGCTACGCCGCCGCGACCGGCAACCTCGGCGTACCCGCGCTCGCGCTCTTCGGGATCGTCTTCCTGTGGACGCCGCCGCATTTCTGGGCGCTGGCGCTGATGATCAAGGACCACTACGCGAAGGCAGGGGTGCCGATGCTCCCCGTGTCTCGCGGCGACCGCGAGACGTACCGTCAGATCCTTCTCTACTCGCTCGTGCTCGTCGCATTCACGCTCGCGGCCGGGGTCTGGCTCGGCCCCGTGTACACGGTCGCGGCCGCCGTGCTCGGTGCGTGGCTCCTGCTGCTCTCGTGGCGGCTTCGCCGCGAGCGCACGCGACAGAGCGCGGCGGTCCTCTTCCACTACTCTCTCGCCTACCTCGCCGTGCTCTTCGCTGCCGCGGCCGTCGACCCCCTGGTGATGTAGCCGATGCTCGATCCAGACCTCGAGAGCAAGAACATGCGCTTCGGGCTCGCCCTCTTCGGGTTGTTCGTGCTGCTCTTCGTCGGCACCGCCGTCATCGCGCTGATCTACCTACAGCTCGACTGACGGCGGGTTTGAGAGCGCCGTCACCCTTTCGGGGGACGGCCCTGGCGTGTCTCCTGCCGACAAGAGGGATGCAATGCGAACCCTTCGCCTACTCTCCGTGTGCCTCGTCGCGATCGGGGCCTTCGTCCTTCCGTCCACCGCAGTCGCCAAGCAAGCCAAGCCGTCGCCTCCCAAGAGCCTTCGCGGCTTCCTCGTGAAGCCGAGCGAGCGGATCGTCCACGTCTTCTCGCGCACACCCGCGTTCACCTGGCGCCCCGTGCGCGGCGCCGTCTGCTACGAGTTCGAGCTCGCGACGAGCAAGACGTTCTCCGAGAACTCGCTCGTCTGGTCGAACGTCCGCTACGACGTGAAGCCGGGCGCCGCCTGCCAGGCGGTTCCGGCCAGCTCGTCCGACTCGGCCGAGGCCAGCGCGGCATCGACCTCGACGTCGACCGAGGCCTCGACCGAGGCGACCGGCGACCCCGCCGTGTCGACGGTGATCGCACCGCTCCGCGTCCCGGCCGTCTCGGTCGATCTGGCGCTGCCCTGGTTCACCGGCAACCCGTATGCCCTCCATGCCCGCGTGCGCGCCATCACGAGCCGCGGCCCGACGGGCTGGAGCAAGTCGTTCGGCTTCAACATGCGCTGGGCGAGCACGCCGAGGCCGACCAAGGCGGCGGCACCCGGACTGCTCCGCTGGACACCGGTGCCGGGCGCAACCGCGTACCAGGTCTGGTACCCGGATGCGGGCAAGGTCTTCACGACCAACACGAACGTCGCCGACCAGCGCGAGTTCTACACGTGGAAGTACGACACCAGCTGGTGGGCCGGCGTGAGCTATCGCGTGCGAGCCGTGCGTCGTGTCTTCGGTGACGTCCCGAACGGCCTCAAGGCTGTCTCGTTCGGCCCGTGGAGCCCGAAGTTCACCGCGTACAACCCCGGCAAGTCGGCGGGCCCGCTCACACTCGCCTTCGCGACCTCGGATCGCGTCAGCGGCAAGAGCGCGAAGAAGGCGCACCAGCTGATGCCGGCATTCGTCTTCCGCGGCAACCAGTCGCTCGACGGCCGCAGCTTCGACCTGTTCCGCGCCTACGCGTTCACCGACCGCGACTGCGTCAACGTCGTCTACCGCGGCGCCGTCGTCGGCAGTCCCGCCTACGCGCCGCGCGCCACCGGCCCGCTCGCGATGCCGTTCAGCGACGCGGAGATCGACAAGGCGACCACTCGCTACCTCGGCGACGCCAACGCCGAGGGCGACATGCGCAGCGCAGACGGCGCGAAGGTCGTCACGAACGAGACCGTCAGCGACGCCTCCTCCCCGGGCAGCTCCTCCGAGGGCTTCGAGCTCGTCACCGGAGCCAAGGTCGACCTCCCCGACGTCGACTTCCCGAGCACGCGGTACTACTGGACGGTCGTTCCGGTGGCGCTGCTCGAGGACGCGGACGGCAAGCGGTACTACAAGGACATGGATCTGCCGCAGGACGCCTGCCGTGCCGGTCGTGTGCTCAGCTTCGGCAAGGAGAGCGACCCGGTCACGACCGGCGCACGCTACGTCTCCGGTCTCACGCCGGGCGGACGTCTCCTCGCGTCGGTCAACGGCAAGAAGAAGCCCGTCCTCTACTCGACACCGCTCGTCGCCTGGCTGCCCGCTCTCGGCGCCACGGCGTACGAGGTGCAGTGGTCGCGCACACGCTATCCGTGGCGCGCACAGGGCTCCAAGCTCACGTACTCGACCTCGGCCGTGCTCGACCTTCAACCCGGTGCCTGGTTCTTCCGGGTCCGCGGGCTCAACCAGCTCCAGGCGCGCAAGCCCGAGATGACGTGGTCGGCACCGGTCCAGCTGAAAGTGGCGAAGCCGACCTTCCGGCTCGTCGCGTCCCGCTAGATCCTTTACGGCGCGGAGAGGAACCGAAGACCGGGGCGACCCGCCCCGATCTTCGCGTCTTTGCGCGTCACGGCCGGCCGGGTACGAGGACGCCGGCAGCGGGTGCCCAGCCGACGAGCACACGCTCGCCGTGCTCCGGCCGTGAACCGACACGCCCTTCGCTCTCCAGGCGGACGTTCAGTGACCGACCGCCGTCGTCCGCATCGACAACGACCTTCCTTGCGACTCCCAGATAGACGGTCTCGGCGACGGTGCCCGAGATCACGTTGGCATCCGGGGGAAGTCCGCTCGGATCGCCCCCGGCCACCAGCTGGAGACGCTCGGGTCGTACGACGATCGTCGCCTCGTCGCCGGCCGACAGGCCGAGTCGTTCGACGACCCCGTCCGGAACCCGCCACAGCGCCTGCCCGTCCGCGATCGTCGCCCCGCTTTCGTCGAGGCGCACGGTGCCGGTGAAGAGGTTCGAGTCGCCGAGGAAACGGGCGACGAACGGGGATGTCGGCGCCTCGTAGAGCCGCTCCGGCGCGTCGATCTGGACGATACGGCCTCCGTCCATGACCGCAATCCGGTCCGCCATCGTCAGCGCCTCCTCCTGGTCGTGGGTGACCACGACGAACGTGATCCCGACCGAGTGCTGGAGCCGCTTGAGCTCGATCTGCATCTCCGCCCGAATCTGCCGGTCGAGCGCCGACAGGGGCTCGTCGAGCAGGAGCACACGCGGTCGCTTGACGAGTGCTCGGGCCAGCGCCACGCGCTGCTCCTGCCCGCCGGACAGCTGTGCGGGCCGGCGCCTCTCGAGACCCGAGAGCTGCACGAGTTCGAGCGCCTCGTGGGCCCGGGCGAGCGCCTCCCGCTTCCCCACGCCCTCCATGCGCAGCCCGTAGGCGACGTTTCGCTCGACCGTCATGTGGGGAAACAGCGCGTACGACTGGAACATCATGTTCACGGGCCGCCGGTACGGCTTCGTCCGCGTGAGGTCGGCGTCGTCGAGGACGACACGCCCCTCGTCGGGACGCTCGAAGCCAGCGAGGATGCGGAGCAGCGTGGTCTTACCGCAGCCGCTCGGGCCGAGCAGCCCGAAGAACTCGTTCTCTCGAATGGCGAGGCTGACGTCGTCGACGGCGACGACCGGGCCGAACCGCTTCGTCACGCCCTCGATGCGGATCAGGTCGTCCCTCACGTCGCCTCCCTGCCACGCAGACGCGCGGACGTGAGGACGAGGACGAAGCTGACCGCGAGCACGATCGCCGCCAGCGCGTTGACGACCGGCGTCACGCCGAAGCGGATCATGGAGTAGATCTGGATCGGCAGCGTGATCGCCGTACCTGCAGTGAAGAACGCGATCACGAACTCGTCGAACGAGAGCGTGAACACGATCAGCCCCCCGGCGATCACTCCCGGAGCGATCTGCGGCAGCGTCACGTTGAGGAAGGTACGGACCTCGTTCGCGCCGAGGTCGAGCGACGCCTCCACGGTCGCCGGGTCGAAGTGCGTGAGCCGCGTCCGTACGACGATCGCGACGAAGGCGATGCCGAACGTGGCGTGGGCGAGCACGATCGACCAGAGCCCGAGCTCCCGCCCGAGCTTCTGCGTGAACGCGAGGTTGTAGGCGGAGAGGAGCGCGATCGCCAGCACGATGTCGGGGATGATCATCGGTACGAACACGAACCCGTCGAGGAACCGCGATCGCAGACGCTGCAGGCCGAACGCGAGCGGCGTGCCGATGAGCACGGCAACGCCCGTGGCGGCGAGCCCGACGACGAGGCTCGATCTCGCCGCGTCGAGGATCTCGTCGTCGTGGATCAGCTCCGCGTACCACTTCGTCGAGAAGCCGCCCCACGCCGTGGGCAGGCCCGATTCGTTGAACGAGAGCCCGACGAGCACCGCGATCGGCAGGTAGAGGAACACGAGGGCGCCGACGAACACCGCGCCGAGCGCGAGGTTGCCCGACCTAGACCGCACGCGCACCGGCTTCCCGTCGCGCCTCGCGCCCGGCAAGCCACGCCTGCACGAGGACGAGCGCGATCAGCATCACGATCAGCGATACCGCGAGCGTGGCACCGAACGGCCAGTCACGCGCGCGCAGGAACTGCGACTGAACGAGAGTGCCCACCATCTGGCGACGGCCACCGCCGAGCAGGTCGGGAATGATGAAGTTCCCGAGCGCCGGCACGAAGACGAAGATGCACCCGGCAGCGATCCCGGGCGCCGTGAGCGGCAGCGTGACGGTGGCGAATCGCCTCACCGCGTTCGCTCCCAGGTCCTCCGCGGCCTCGGCGAGCTCGGGCCCAAGGCGCTCGAGCGCGGCATAGATGGGGAGCACCATCAGCGGCAGGTACGAGTAGACCATCCCCAGCACGATCGCGAACTCGTTGTAGAGCAGCCGCACGGAGCCGTCGACGAGCCCGAGCTCGCGCAGCACGCGGTTGGCGAGCCCCTCGTCGTTCAGGATCACGATCCACGAGTACGTGCGGATGAGCAGGCTCGTCCAGAACGGGAGAATCACGAGCACGAGGAGCGGGAGCTGCCACCGACGAGAGCGCGTGGCGATGAATGCAGCCACCGGGTAGCCGATGAGCAGCGCGATCAGCGTCGACTCGGCGGCGACCCGGAGCGAGAACCCGAGGATGCTCCGGTAGAGGGGATCCCACGCCCGCCGGTAGTTGTCCCACGTGAAGTCGTAGACGACGCCGCCGTAGTCGCCTCGCTGGAAGAAGCTGTACGCGAGGACAAGACCGACGGGCAGCACGAGCAGCCCCGCCCACCAAAGGAGGGCGGGGCTGACCGCGAGCGCACTACCGGTTCGGCCGCGCCTCACGCACGGCTAGCCGACGATCTCGGAGACCGTCCGGCTCCACAGCGGCTGCGCCTTGCCGAGATCACGCTCCGTCTCGTAGGTGAGCAGCTTCTTGGGTGGAATGGCGAGGTTCGGGAACTGCTTTGCGAGCGACTTCTTGACCTGCGCCATCGCCTTTGCGTTCGGCGTCTTGTAGAGAACGAGCTCGGTGACCGACTTGCCGACGTCGGGACGCAGCACGAAGTTGATGAACGACTGCGCCCCCTCCTTGCTCTTCGACTTCTCGAGCACGACCATGGCGTCGACCCAGACGTCCGAGCCCTCCTTGGGCACCACGAACTTGATCTTGGGGTTCTCGGCGATGCCGTAGTTGCACCAGCCGTCCCACGCCTCGACCAGATGAGCTTCGCCCGAGACGAGCTTCGAGTAGAACGTCGTGTCGTCGTACGCGAGGAGACTCTTCTTCGCCTCCTTGAGCAGCGCTGCCGCCTTCTGCAGCTGCTTCGGGTTGACGGTGTTGATCGAGTAGCCGAGCACCTTGAGCGCCGGCAGCAGCAACCAGCGATCGGTCTGCAGCATCGTGATCTTGCCCTGGAGCGACGACTTCGGTCGGAGCAGGTCCCACCAACTCTTCGGCGTCGAGGTGAGGTCGCTGCGCCAGCACAGACCCGTCGTTCCCCACGTGTACGGCACCGAGTTGCGTAGGCCCTTGTCGTAGGACAGCCGGTTGGCGGCCGGGTAGAGGTTCTTCATATTGGGGATCAGCTTGCGGTCGATCGTCGCCGCCCAGCCCCGCTTCTTCAGCGACTCGGCAAACGGGCTGGACACGAACACGAGGTCGTAGCCGCCGCCGTTCGCGGCCTCGAGCTTGCCCATGATGTCCTCGTTCGTCGTGTGCTTGGACAGCTTGACCTTGATCCCGGTCGCCTTCTCGAAGCGTGGGATCAGGTCCTCCGGCATGTACGCGTCCCAGTTCGAGATCTTGATCGTGGTCTCTGTCGTCCTCGCGGTCGCAGTGCCCGCGATCACGGCGACGACACCCACGACCACGGCCGCCAGTGTGAACAGCCGCGCCGTGCGGTGATGTCGGGCTCTCATCTCGTGTCTCCTCCTCGTCTGTAGATCATGCGGTTACGGGTGCCCGCGCGCGGGCGAGTCGTTCGATCAGTTCTGCAGCCTTCGTCCTCCCGTCCGCCGCTGCGACGGCCTGCGCGATCCCGCCGAGGCGCTCGCGAAGCGCAACGTCGGCAAGCATGCGGTCGACAGCGCCGAGCAGCTCGCCTTCCTCGAAGGCGTAGGTGGCAAGCCGGACGCCAAGCCCCAGCTCGTCGATGCGCTGCGCGTTGTCGTACTGATCCCAGAACAGCGGGAGAGCGATCATCGGCTTGCCGTAGTGGAGGCTCTCGGTGGTCGTGTTGTTGCCTGCGTGCGTGATCACCAGGTCGACGAGCGGAAGGATCGCCGGCTGCGGGAGGAACTCCGCGCCCCACATGTTGTCCGCCAGCTCGTACTCCGCGTGCTGCGGGCCCTTGGACACGATGAAGCGGTGGGGTGAACGCGAGAGCACGTCGACGAGGCGCCGCATCAGATCGACGTCGGCGGAGCCGAGACTGCCGAGTGACAGGTACACGAGCGAGCCATCGCTGTGCGCGAGCTCGCCGGGGACCTCGAACGTCTCTGCCACGTCGCGGACGCAGGAGTCGAGGCGGTGCCAGTTCGGGGCGAGCCCGCGTCGACGCGCGTAGTCGGCCTGCTCGGGGTAGAGATAGAGGTTCAGGTACCGAGACTCGTGGATCAGCTCCCCCGGTGGGAGCGCCGGCGCGCCGCGCTCCGCGCAGAATGCGGAGAAGGAGCCGTGCAGGTCGTCGATCGACCGGAGGTACTCGGCCCGGAACTCGTCCCAGCCGGAACGGTCTGCCGCCGCGTAGCCGGAGAACACCGGTGGCACGTCGTCGTCCTTGAGCTCGAGCGGGTTGCAGGAGACGATACGCGCCCAAGGACGTCCAGAGGCGAGGATCGCCGGGAAGCACACGACGTTGTCCTCGACGATCACATCGGGTGAGAGCTCGTCGAAGATCTCCACGAGGCGGTCGTCGACGTAGCGCGCGCCGTCGCAGAGCGCTGTGAACGTCGGGGCGATGAACCCCGACAGCTGGTCGAGGGTCGGCTTCCTGAATACCGGCGCTGTCTCGCGGATGAAGTCCTTCCAGAACTGGCCCGGCTCCTCCTCGGTCTCGGGCGCGGGTCCGAGCCGCATCAAGCGCTCCTCGAACCCCTGCGCCTCGAGGCTGCCTGCAAACGACTCCTCGATCACGAACACGACGCGGTGCCCGCGCTGGCGAAGCACCTGCCCGATGGCGACGCAGTTGTTGGTCGGCCCGTAGGCTCCCTCCGGGAAGAAGACGATCGTCGCGGTATCAGCCGTCACTCTCCCTCGCTCCTCCCTCTGCCTCACCGGATGAGAGCCGACCGTACGGCATCGGGCGGTGAGCTGCAACAGGGCTCGAGGGTCGCTCGAGTGCGAGAGACGCGCTTCGTCGTGGGGGACTCGAACCGTCTATCGTCGGTGGCGTGACTCCGGATCTCGCCCTCGCGCTCGAGCTCGCGGACACGGCCGACGCCATCTCGCTCGCCCGCTTTCGATCGCGCGACCTGCAGGTGGAGACCAAGCCGGATCTGACCCCGGTCACCGAGGCCGACCGTGACGTCGAGCAGGCGCTGCGCGAGCGGCTCGCCCGTGAGCGGCCCGACGACGGGATGCTCGGCGAGGAGACGGGTGAGACCGGGCGGTCGACGCGGCGATGGATCGTCGACCCGATCGACGGAACGCGGAACTACACGCGCGGCGTCCCGGTATGGGCGACGCTGATCGCGCTGCAAGCAGACGGCGTCGTCCGGCTCGGCGTCGTCTCGGCGCCGGCGCTCGGGCGTCGCTGGCACGCCGAGCGCGGCGGGGGCGCGTGGGCCGACGACGACCGCGTCCGCGTCTCGTCGGTGCGCCAGGTCGACGACGCGGTGCTCTCGTTCTCGCTCGACCGGGGCGTTCCCGCTCTCGCCACGCAGAGCTGGAACGCGCGCGCGTTCGGCGACTTCTGGGCACACATGCTCGTCGCCGAGGGAGCCGCCGACGGCGCCATCGACGCCGTCGGCGTCTCGCTGTGGGACCTCGCCGCGATCCAGGTGATCGTCGAGGAGGCGGGGGGAACGTTCACCGACTTCGACGGCGCCGGCCGGATCGACGGCGGCTCGGCTATCTCGTCCAACGGGTACCTGCACGCCGCTCTGCTCGCTGCTGTGTCCGAGATCGCCTGAATCACTCGAGCGCGGCTCCGTAGTCGGCCGGCGTAGCGAGGCAGGGGACGATGCGCGGGTAATCCTGAAATGCGTGACCCGCCGCGACAACCGCGGCGCGGGCGCCGGGGCCGGGTCCCGCAGTACAGGCGAGACCCGATATTCGCCATGCCGGCGGAGGGCGAGAAGCTGATGGGCAGCCTCGCGCAGCAGTACGGCATGACCCCCGCAGAGCTGCAGGCCACGATGGCGAAGGAGTACCCGGCGCTGACCGGCCTCCTGCAGGCCATGCCGCAGCTACAGGAGGACTTCGGTGGACTGCTGACGCTGATGAGGCAGAACACGGCCGTCTTCGCCGAGGTGCCGGCCGGGCTGGCCCACTACAAGCCGCTCGTCGACACGATGAAGACGAACGTCGACAACTACGACAAGGTGAGCAGCCTGCCCAACTTCAATCTGTTCACGGTGTTCTTCATGGTGCCGGGCGCTCTGCTCGCAGTGCTCGCCGCGTATGGGCTCCATGCCGGTCGGGAGCGCCAGGAGTCAACGGTGATCTCGCGGCCGCCACTGACGCACTGACCGCTCGTCGAGAGGAGAGCCGCGAGGCCGGCGCCTCGCGGCTCCGCTCGAGCAGGATGCCGCTCAGGGCGCGCTGAGCGCGCGTGTCTTGGCCTCGATCCCGGCCAGGAGATCGGCGAACGAGTCGGCGAACTTCTGCACGCCTTCCGCCTCGAGCACCGTGACGACGTCGTCGTAGTCGACACCCGCCGTTGCCAACTCGGCCAGCAACGCCCGGGCCTCGTCGACCCCCTCACACAGCGTGTCGCCGCGAACCTCGCCGTGATCCTGGAAGGCGTTGACCGTCTCGGACGGCATCGTGTTCACCGTCGCCGGCCCGACGAGCTCCTCCACGTAGAGCACGTCCCGATACGCCGGGTTCTTCGTGGACGTCGACGCCCACAGGCACCGTTGGGGACGGGCGCCCTTCCCCGCGAGGTAGCCCCAGCGCTCACCGGAGAACTCCTCCCGCCAGTGGTCGTAGGCGAGCTTCGCGTTCGCGACCGCCAGCCGTCCCGCGAGGTCGGGCCGTTCGAGCGCCTCGAGCCGCGCGTCGACCTCGGTGTCGACACGGGACACGAAGAAGCTGGCCACCGACGAGACGGTCGACGCGTCGCCACCCGCGGCGACCAGCCGCTCGACGCCGCGGAGGTACGACTCGACCACGGCCGCGTACCGCTCCAGGGAGAAGATGAGCGTGACGTTGATCGAGCGCCCCTTGGCGATGCAGTCCTCGATCGCGCCGAGACCGATCTCGGTGGCCGGGATCTTCACGTAGAGGTTTTGGCGCTCGACCTCCGCGTGGAGACGCATCGCCTGCGCGTACGTCGCCTCACGGTCGTAGGCGAGCGTGGGGTCGACCTCGAGCGAGACCCAGCCGTCGAGACCGTCGGTGCGCTCGAAGACGGGCTGCAGCACGTCGCAGGCGCCGCGGATGTCGTCGCGCGCCAGCGCGAAGAAGAGCTCGACCGTGACCGCGTTCGAACCGGCGAGCTCACGCAGCTGCGTGTCGTACAGGTCGCCCTCGGCCAGTGCTTTCTGGAAGATCGTGGGATTCGAGGTGACGCCGACCACGGCGTCCTCCTCGACGAGCCGCGCCAGCTCGCCGGAGGACAGCATCTCCCGCGAGAGCGTGTCGATCCAGACGCTGACACCGCGGGTGCTCAACTCGTGCAGGCGCGTTGCCATCGCAGACATCTCGCGGCTCACCCTACCCGCGCGAGCACGCCCGCGGCAGCGGCGGCCACGGCCGCGACCGTGAGACCAAGCTCCTCGAAGACACGCTCCGCCGGGGCCGAGGCACCGTAGCGGTCGATTCCCACCGAGACGCCGTGTCGACCGACCCAGCGCTCCCACCCGAACGTGATCCCAGCCTCGACGGAGACCCGGGCCTCCACCGACGGTGGTAGCACCTCGTCTCGATACTCGGACGGCTGCGCCTCGAAGAGCTCCCAACACGGCATCGAGACCACACGGACGTTCGCGTCGACCGCACGCGCTGCCTCGAGCGCGACATGGAGTTCCGACCCGGTGGCGAGCAGGATCACTTCCGGCTCCCCCTCCCCTGCCTGCCAAAGCGTGTAGCCGCCGCGGAGCGCGCCGTCGGCGGATGCGCAGTCGGTACGGTCGAGCGTCGGCACCTTCTGCCTCGTGAGCGCGAGGGCGACCGGGCCGTCGACCCGCTCGAGCGCGAGCCGCCACGCGGCGACCGTCTCGTTGGCATCACCGGGACGCACGTACCAGAGGTTCGGAATCGCGCGCAGCGCCATGTGGTGCTCGACGGGTTGGTGCGTCGGACCGTCCTCGCCCACCCCGACCGAGTCGTGCGTCCACACCCACGCGACGGGGAGCCCCATCAGCGCCGAGAGACGCACCGCGGGCCGCATGTAGTCCGAGAAGATCAGGAACGTCGAGCCGAAGGGCCTCAGCATCGCGGGCTCCAGAGCGATCCCGTTGACGATCGCGCCCATCGCGTGCTCGCGGATGCCGAACGCGACGTTGCGACCGGCGTGTGCACCGGCGAAGACACCGCCGCCCTCGAACTCCGTCTTGGTCGACTCCGCGAGGTCGGCAGCGCCGCCGATCATCGTCGGCGTGAAGGGCCGCACCGCGTCCATCACCTTTCGGCCTGCGTCGCGCGTGGCCACGCCCTCGCCGGGCGGGAACAGCGGCAACGCCTCGCGCCACCCCTCACGCGGAGCCCGCGCCAGATCGAGCTCCCGCTCGCGCGCCAGCTCCGGGTACGCGTCGGCCCATGCGGCCAGCGCATCCTCCCACCCACGCTGCAATTCGGCTCCGCGGTCACGCACGACCGCCATGTGCTCGCGGACGGCCCCCGGGACATCGAAGGTCGCATCGGGGTCGAGCCCCATCTCCTCCTTGGTCGCCCGCACCTCAGCCTCGCCCAGCGGCGCGCCATGCGCCTTCGACGTGTCCGCCGCGTTCGGAGCCGGATGGGCGATGTGGCTGCGCAAGACGATCAGCGATGGGCGCTCCGTCTCGGCGCGCGCCTCGGCAAACGCCGACCGGAGCGTGTCGAGGTTTTCGGCGTCGTCGACGTGCACGACGTGCCAGCCGTAGGCGGCGAAGCGCGCGCCCTTGTCCTCGATGTCGTAGGTCAGCGTCGTTGCGCCGTCGATGGTGATGCGGTTGTCGTCGTAGACGTAGACGAGCCGCCCCAGACGAAGGTGACCTGCGATCGACGCCGCCTCCTGCGACACGCCCTCCATCAGGTCGCCGTCGGAGCAGACGGCGTAGACCCACGAGTCGACCGGCGTGTGCCGTGGGCGGTTGTAGCGCTCGGCGAGGAACCGCTGCGCGATCGCGATGCCAACGCCGTTCGCGAACCCCTGACCGAGCGGGCCTGTCGTGGTCTCCACACCCGGCGTGTGCCCGAGCTCGGGATGTCCCGGTGTCCGCGATCCCCACTGCCGGAACTGCCGCAGGTCGTCGAGGCTCAGGTCGTACCCGGCCAGGTGGAGCGCCGCGTACTGGAGCATGCAGGCGTGGCCGGCGGAGAGGATGAAGCGGTCGCGTCCGGGCCAACCGGGGTCGGCCGGGTTGTGCCGCATCACGTCGCGGTAGAGGAGGTACGCGACGGGGGCGAGTGCCATCGCCGTGCCGGGGTGCCCCGCGTTCGCGCGCTGCACGGCGTCCATCGCGAGCGCACGAATCGTGTCGATCGTCAGTCGGCCCGGGTCGACGCTCACGAGCCTGAACCATAGAGTGCGGCCGCGACTGCGCGGGGAGGTCATGCGCACTGCCGATTCCGTCGGCCCGAGGTGCACGTCCGGCAGACCGACGCCGTTCAGCACCCACGCCTACCCTGTGTCGCCGTGGCCGTGTTGATCGGATCGAACCTCTGCGTGGAGTTCGCAGGCACGTCGCTCTTCGACGGGGTGTCGTTCACGCTGCGACGCGGCGATCGGCTCGCGCTGGCAGGGCCCAACGGCGCCGGCAAGACGACGCTGCTGCGCACCCTCGTCGCGGAGATGTCGCTCTCGGGCGGTGAGCTCGCGTTCGCCAAGGGAACCCGGATCGCGCTTCACGACCAGCGGCCTCCACGGGGGCGTGGCCTGTCGCTCGGCGAGTACGCGCTGTCGGGAGCCGCCGACCTGGCGCTGATCGAGGCGGAGCTTCGGCGACTCGAGGCCGAGATGGCGGCCGGAGCCCACGACGACGCCACACTGCGTCGCTACGCGGATGCCCAGGCCCGGCTCGAGCACGCAGGGGGCTGGACCTGGCGGGAGCGCGCGGCGTCCGCGCTGCGCGGGCTCGGCTTCCGCGATGCCGACCTCGAGCGGCCCCTCGACACGTTCTCGGGCGGGGAGCTCACCCGGGCGTCGCTGGCGCGCGCACTCGCCGGAGACCCCGATCTGCTGCTGCTGGACGAGCCGACGAACCACCTCGACGTGGAAAGCCTCGAGTGGCTGGAGCGCGAACTGGTGGCACTCGATGCCGCGGTCGTCCTGGTCGCGCACGACCGCTGGTTCCTGGAGGCGGTGACCACAGCGGTGCTGGAGCTCGGCGGGCCACGGCCGTTCTTCTTCGACGGGCCGTGGCACGAGTGGCGCCGCGAGAAAGCGGCCCGCGCCGCCTCCGCAGCGACGACCGTGGGCCGCGTCGGCGACGACATCGAGCGCCTCGAGCGGTTCGTTGCTCGCTTCCGCTACAAGAAGAGCAAGGCGAAGCAGGCGCAGGCGAAGCTCACGCAGATCGCCCGGCTGGAGCGGGAGCGAAGGACAGCGGCCGCCGAGTTGGAGTCACTGACGAAGCGTCGGCGCACGCTCGGATTCGAGTTCCTGAACCCGCCGCGTAGCGGCCGTATCGTGCTCGAGGCCGAGGGCCTGGACGTGTCGGCCGGGGACAAGCAGCTGCTCCGCGACTCGGCGCTCGTGCTCGAGCGTGGCGAGCACGTCGCCCTCGTCGGCCCGAACGGATCGGGGAAGACGACGCTGCTCGAGACGCTGCTCGGCGCCCGCGACGCCGATGGCGGCACGGTCCGGATCGGTCACGGCGTCGTCCCCGCCTTCTTCTCCCAGCATGACGTCGAGCTTCCCGAGCGGGGCACCGTTCTCGACGCCGCGGTCTCCGCCACGCGCCTGCCCCGACCACAGGCGCAGTCGCTTCTCGGCCGCTTCCTCTTCTCCGGGTGGGAGGTGCACGAGAAACCGGTATCGGTGCTCTCGGGAGGCGAGCGGCGACGGCTGGCGCTGGCGCTGCTCGTCGCCTCCGGGGCGAACCTGCTCGTGCTCGACGAGCCGACGAACCACCTCGACCTGGAGAGCCGAGAGGCCCTCGAGGCTGCGCTCGAGGCGTTTCCCGGGACCGTGCTGCTCGTCTCCCACGACCGCGCCGTTCTCGACGCAGTGCCCGATCGCATCGTCGCGATCGAGGACGGAGCACTGCGCTCCTACGACGGAGGCTGGGCGGATCTCGTGCGCGAGCGGGAGTCGGACGAGCCGGCAGCGGTCGCGCGCGCTCCCAAGCCGCGAACGCCGAAGCCCGCGTCCAAGCCTCGACGCCGCAAGACCACCGAGCTGGAGCGGACGGAGGCGCGGATCGGTGAGCTCGAGGCCGAGGTGGCGTCCCTCGAGCTTCGGCTGGCGACCGACTGGGCGGACATGGACCTGCTCACGGCGCACCGCGCAGCGCGGAGCGAGCTACAACGCCAGCTCGCGCTCTGGGAGGAGCTGTTCGAGGCCGCCCAGGCTGTCGACGGGGAGTGACGCTCACGATCATCGCCGACGGACGCGCCACGATCACGGCGTGACGAACGGGCCGACCGGCGGCGTACAGGGGGCATGCACGCGATGACCGCCGACCGACCAACGCCGACGCTGACAGCGCGGCCGACGTTCGCGCAGGCCGCCGAGGCGACGCTCGACGACGTCTACGGCTACCTCCTCTACCTGACCCGGAACCGCGAGACGGCAGAGGACCTCACCGGCGCGACGTTCGAGAAGGCGCTCCGCCAGTGGCACCGCTTCGACCCCGATCGCGGCGAGCCCCGGGCCTGGCTGCTCGGCATCGCCCGCACGACCGCGCTCGACTGGTTCCGCGCCGAGAAGCGCCGCCGACGCCGTGAGGAGATCGCCTCCGTGTCGGAGCAGGTGGACGACGTTCTCGTGGAAGGCCTGTCACCTGAGCTGGAATCTGCCCTGGCGCAGCTGACCGCCGGCGAGCGCGAGGTGATCGCACTCCGGGTCGTGCTCGAGTTCGACGGAGACGCGACCGCGCGCCTGCTCGGGATCAGCCCGACGGCCGTGTCCACACGACTGAGCCGCGCACTCAAGCGACTCGAAGAGAGGGTGACCGACCATGACCTCCGCTGAGATCATCACCGAGCTGCGTTCCACGCGACCTGCAGCCCCTCCGGCGCTCCGCGCTCGCCTCGATGTGCTCACGACGCGTGAGGCTGCTCCGCGCTCCGCTCCCCGCCCCGTGTCGAGGCTCCTCGGGCGCCGGCGCTCGCTGCTGGTCGCTCTGCCTGCCGCCGCAGTGCTCGCGGTGGCGTCGGCCGGCGCCGTCGGGCTCCTCCAGGGTGGCTCGAGCGATACGGAGCTCGTCGCCACGAGCCGTGAAGCCCTGACGCAGGAGAGTGCGGCGAAGGCGGGGGAGGATGCCGTCACGGCCGCGCCCAGCACCGGTGTCGGGAGCGCCGGCGCCGTCGCGCCGGGCCCGACGACCGGCCGCGCCCAGCGGGTCAGCGCGACCTTGACCGTGAAGGTGCCCGACAACGATGCACTCTCACAGTCCACGCAGGAGGCTCTCGACGTCACGCAGGCGCTTGGCGGCTACGTCGTCTCCGTCTCGTATGCGACCGCCGAGGACGGCACGGCTTCGCTACTGCTGCGCGTGCCGACGGACTCCGTCCAGGAGGCGATCACGCGTCTGTCCGCGCTCGGGACGATCGTCACCCAGCAGGTGCAGATCGACGATCTCCAGGAGCAGATCGACGCGCTCGGCCGCCGTGTGGTGGCTTTGCGCGCCCAGATCGCGCGCCTCAGCGCACAGCTCTCGGAGGAAGGCCTGTCCGCCGAGGCGCGGGCCACGCTCGTCGCTCGTCGCGCCGCGGCCCGCGACGAGCTCGCTGCGGTGACCGCCGACCGTACGGCGCGCACCGCGGAGGCCGAGCTCGCGACGGTGCAGCTGACCCTCGTCACCGAGCGGGGCGCAACCGTTGCCCCCGTGCCGTCGCGCATCGACCGGGCCCTCGACGAGGCGGGTCAGATCCTGGCGTGGGAGGCGGCGCTCGTCCTCTACGCGCTCGTGCTGGTGGGGCCGCTCGTCGTGCTCGCCGGCGCCGTGTGGTGGGGGCATCGCCTGCTCTCCCGCCGCGCCGACGAGCGCCTGCTCGAGGCGTCGTAGACGCGCGGCAGACGCGGGCGGGAAAAGTCCCGCCCCTACGGGCGCCAGAGCCGGACCGCCGCGGCTGCGGCCGCGAAGCGGACGCCTTCAGGGGCCTTCGCGCCCCGGATCTGCTCTGCAGATTCGGGGCCTGCGAGCAAGGACGGATCTTCGCGCGCCGGATCTGCTCAGCAGATCCGGCGCTTGCGGGCTAGAAATCCAACGTCGCGACGAGTGCCTCGGCGACGACGCGGAGCGGTTTGCCGGAGATCTGGCTCGCCTTGCGCAGGCGTGCGAAAGCCTCCTGCTCTGTCAGTCCCTCCCGTTCCGCCAGCAGGCCCTTCGCGCGCTCGATCACCTTGCGCGCGGCGAGCGCGTCCGCCAGCGACGCGGCTTCGGCGCGTACCGCAGCGAGCTCCTCGTGTCGTGCACGAGCGGTCGCGATCGCGGGCAGCACGTCGTTCTCCCGGAACGGCTTGACGAGGTAGCCGAAGACACCCGCCTCGACGGCACGGGAGACGAGCTCCTGCTCGCCGTAGGCGGTGACCATCACGATCGGCAGCGGCCGCTCCTCCAGCATCCGTCGAGCTGCCTCGATGCCGTCGAGTCGCGGCATCTTCACATCGAGCAGCGCCACGTCGGGGTGCTCGCTGCGGGCGAGCTCCACTGCCTCCTCGCCGTCGCGCGCCTCGGCGCACACGTCGAAGCCGGCACGCTCGAGCATCGCCTTGAGGTCGAGGCGGATGATCGTCTCGTCCTCGGCGATCAGGATGCGCACCGTCGAAGCGTAGAGGCTCGCCGCGACGCGGCTGTCGGGTCGTCACGCCTCGAATCGAACCTCCGCGCGGAGGCCGGCGTCCTCGGTGAAGTCGAGTGAGCCCCCGAGCTCGTCGCGGACGAGTGCGCGCACGATCGAGAGCCCGGTGCCGTCGTCCGCCCCGGCGAGACCACCACCCTCGTCGGTGACGGTGAGCAGGACCTCGCCGTCGACGCGACGGAGCCCGACCAGCACGTCTCCTTCACCGTGCTCGAGGGCGTTCGCGAGCAGCTCACAGAGAACGAGCGCGAGCGCCGTGGCGCGCTGACCCGCGAGCGTCACGTCCTCCAGCTCGGAGGTGACGCTGCGGCCGTGGGTGGCGCCCACCCCCTGAGTGAGCATGGCGCGCAAGCGGTCGACGAGCTCGCGTACGTCGACGACGTCCTCGCGGTGCTCGGTGAGCTCCTCGTGCACCGCGGCGATCGCAAGGATGCGGTTGACGGAGTCTCCGAGCGCCTTGCGGGGGTCGACATCCTCTGCCGCCGCCTGAAGCCTGAGCAGGGACGCAACCGTCTGGAGGTTGTTCTTCACGCGGTGGTGGATCTCTTGCGCAAGCACGCCGCGCAGCGCCATCCGCCCCTGCTCGAGGGCGAGTGCCGCCTGGCTCGCGATCGCCTCGAGCAGCCGCCGGTCGTCGGGTGAGAACGGCACGTCGCGGTCGACGACGAGCTCGCCCACGGTCCGCCCCTTCGAGCGCAGCGGCATGCGTAGCGCGTGGGCGGCCGGCCTGCCCTCCGGCCAGGCGACGCGACCGTCCTCGAGCACGATCGCGGCGCCCGCCGCTTGGAGCGAGTCGACCGTCGTGCGCACGATCGCCTCGAGCGACTCCTCGACGTACAGCGACTCGGACACCGCCTCCGATACGCGCGCGAGCGCCTCGAGCTCGCGGACGCGGCGCTGTGCAGCCTCGTAGAGTCTCGCGTGCTCGATCGACTGGGCTACCTGCGACGCGATCGCGACGAGCAGCCCGATCTCGCCTTCGCTGAACGTGCGCGGCTCACGCGTCCTGACATTGAGCGCCCCTTCCAGCTTCTCCCGGGGCCGCGAGGCGAGGATCGGGACGGCGAGGATCGACTCGTACTCGTCCTCGCGGAGGTTCGGAAAGCGCTTGAAGCGAGGGTCGAGATGGGCCTTCGAGGGGATCATCACAGGCGCTCCGTCGGCCGCCGCAACGCCGGTGATCCCCTCTCCCGGCCGCATGCGAGGCCTTGCCGTCTCCCCTTCGACGGCTGTTCCGTGGGTTGCGTGCAGAACGAGCTCGCCCGTGACCTCGTCGTAGAGGTAGACGAAGCACGCGTCGGTCGCGAGCGCCGACGCCACCTCGTGCGCGATCGCCTCCATCACCTCCTGCAGGTCGAGGCTCGAGTTGACGACCTCGATCGTCCGGGTGAGCAGCGCCAGGTGGCGAGCGGGCTCGTCCATCAGGTGAGGTACGTCAACGCCACGGCCCCGAGCACGGGCACCGCGATCGTGAGCCCGAAGTTGAACCAGCCGACGACGATGAGACGCTGACGCGTCACGGGCGCCTGCTGGTCACCCGCGCGCAGCTCTCGTTGCAGGCGCGGGCCGAGCACGAAGTCGTGAAGAACGGCGCCGACGCAGAGCAGGACGACGAGGCCCGACTTCGCGATCAGTGTCCGGTCGAAGTCCGTGTCCAGGGCGGCCCGGGTGAATCCGCCGTTGAGCTCCGTCAGCCAGAGACCCGAGAGGATGGCGACGCCCATCGCACCCCAACCGAGCGGCCGCCAGCGACGGCCGAGGGTCCGCATGGCCGTTGCACGCGCCTCACCTTCGAGCGAGCGGACGGCCGGGACACCGACGAATACGAGCGCGACCGTGCCGCCGACCCAGATCGACGCGGAGAGCAGGTGAAGGACCCGTAGAGCCGTGAGCATCGGGCGTATTCTCGTCTACCGTTGCGGCGTGAGCACGCAGTGGCTGCTGTTCCTGCATCTGTCGGGGGCGTTTCTGTTCATCGGGGGCAGCCTGTTCGCGGCGGGCCTCCGAGCGGCAGCCATGCGTCGCCGCCGTCCCGGCGAGGTCGCACTGCTGCTCGGCGCGGTCCGCCCTGCCGTGCCCGTGGTCGCCGGCGGTCTCGTGCTCACCGTCGGCGCCGGCTTCTGGCTCGCCGACCGGCTCGGGTTCGACCTCGGGGGCACGTGGCTCACGCTCACGTTCGTCCTCGTCGCCTGGCTGCTCGTCGTGGGCACCGCCACCGGTCGTGGCGACCGGCACACGCGCGAGCTCGCCGAGCGGCTCGCAGCGGACGGTGACGAGCCGAGCGACGAGCTCCACGCACGCCTGTACGACCCGGTCAACCTCGCGCTCAACCTCTCGCTGCTCGTTGCCACGGTCGGCGTCGTCGCGCTCATGGTCTGGAAGCCCGGCGCCTGACGCTCGTCGAAACTGGCACCTCCCACGCGAGGCGGGGCCGGAGGCCGGCTCCGCCGGCCGAGAGGCGACGCCGACCGGTGGCGACGGGGCCACAACGACCACGGGCCCCACACCAGGGGACCCGCGATCGGCCGTCAGACACAGAGGTCGCCGCTCGCCTAGCGGCTCACCCTGCGGCTCGGATCATGAGACATCCGGCGGACGATGTCCAGTCGGAAGGAGCCGACCCCCTTCCGACTGGACCGTAGGGTCGAGGCTTGCCTCGCCCGCGTCGTCGGCGTGACCGGCGGTCAGAGGGCCCGGAGGTACCTCCCGAGCTCCCATTCCGACACCTGGATCCTGTACTCGTCCCACTCCCGGCGCTTGTGCTCGACGTAGCGCGGGAAGATGTGCTCACCGAGCGCAACCCGCATCAGCTCCGAGCCTGCGAGGTCCTCCGTCGCCTCGCCCAGCGATCCGGGGAGCGCGACAATGCCGCGCTCGTCGCGCTCGTCGGCCGACAGCCGGTACAGGTTGGTCGTCATCTCGTCGGGAAGCTCGTACCCCTTCTCGATCCCTTCGAGCCCGGCGTGCAGCAGCGCCGCGAAGGCGAGGTACGGGTTGCAGGCGGGGTCGGGGCAGCGGATCTCGGCCCGCGTGGCCTGCTCCGAGCCGGGCTTGTAGAGAGGGATGCGGATCAGTGCCGATCGGTTCCGCTGCGACCAGGCGACGTAGACGGGCGCCTCGTAGCCGGGCACGAGGCGCTTGTACGAGTTGACCCATTGCGCGAGGATTGCGGTCATCTCGCGGGCGTGCACGAGCAGGCCGGCGATGAAAGCCTTCGCGGTCGCGGACAGGTGGTGCGGGTCCTTCGCGTCGAAGAACGCGTTGCGCCCGTTCTTGAACAGCGACATGTGCGTGTGCATACCGGAGCCGTTCTCGCCGAACAGCGGTTTCGGCATGAACGTCGCGTAATAGCCGTGCCAGGCGGCGACCTCCTTGACCACGAGCCGATAGGTCAGCGTCTTGTCGGCCATCGCGAGCGCGTCGTCGTAGCGCATGTCGATCTCGTGCTGTGACGGGGCGACCTCGTGGTGGTGGTACTCGATCTGGATGCCGACCGACTCGAGCGCCGCGATCGTGTCGTTTCGCACCTCGGTGGCCGCGTCCTGCGCGGTCATCGCGAAGTAGCCACCCTCGTCGAGCGTCTCCGTACCGTCCGCGTCCTCGAAGAGGAAGTACTCGAGCTCGGGCCCGACGTTGAAGGCGTCGAAGCCGAGCTTCCGCATCCGGTCGAGCGCCAGGCGGAGCACGTAACGGGGGTCGCCCTCGTAGGGCGTCCCGTCGGGTCGGACGATGTCGCAGATCAGCCGGGCCACCTTGGCGCCGAGTGCATGCCCGTGCTCGTCGATCGGCCGGGGCATGACCTGGAAGGTCGCCGGGTCGGGGATCGCGACCATGTCCGACTCCTCGATCGCGTTGAAGCCCGTGATCGACGACCCGTCGAATCCCATCCCGTCGTTGAGGGCGTCCTCCATCTCCGACGGCGTGATCGCGAAGCTCTTGCAATGACCCTCGAGATCGGTGAACCAGAAGAGGACGTGGTCGATGCCCTCCTCCCGGATGCGCTTCAGCACTGCCCGCCGCGAGGCGAGAGACGATGTCGCACGGTGGCGGCTCTTGACGAGCGCCCCGCCCTTGCCGGCTGTCGTTCTCGGTCGTGCCATGTGTTCTCCCTCCTGAAAACGAAAAAAGCCTCGGGCGCACGAGCGCCCGAGGCTGCGTCGCCTCGAATGACCGTGTGATCCTAGCGGTCCGCGCGGGACGCCGCGACCGCCAGGTCGCCCGGCTCCACCGCAGGCTCGTCGTGGCGACGCGCCCAGGCGAACAGCGCCAGTGCGGGCGTGAGCACGGCTGCGCTCGCGAGCATTGCGACGCGAATGCCGAACACGTTGCCGAGCGCACCGACCAGCGGGCCTCCGGCTGCCTGACCGACCGCGTCCACCTGCCCCGACATAGAGATCACCGTGGCCCGAACACGCGAGTCCGGGATGCTCTGGTTGAGCCAGGTCATGAACAGTGGCTGCGTGAGCTGTCGCGTGAGGTTGTAGAGCCAGAAACCGAGTAGCCCTACGAGCAGCCCCGCGGCCACGCCGAAGAGGACGATCGCGACGACCTGTACGGCCGTGAGCCAGAGCAGTGTCAGCGCCAGGCGCGGCGCCCGACCGGACTGCATGCGCTTGAGCAGGAAGGTCGTCCCTGCGAGACCGAGCAACAGCTCTCCGACTCGGAAGACGGCGAACCACCAGATCGGGTCGAGAGAGCCCAGCGACGGCAGCCCGATGTCCCGCAGGAAGTGCGCCTGCCAGAGCCGATCGAGCGCCTCGGTCGACATGCCGGCGAAGAACGCGATCGCCATCATCAGCAGCAGGAGCCGGTGCGCCCGGACGAGCCTGAAGCCCGCGGCCGCGGTGCCGAGGACGGCGCTCCAGCCCTCCCGCTCGTCCTTCGGCGTGCGCCGGAACCCTGTCTCGGGCATCAGGAAGAGGCCGGCGACCGCGATCGAGACGCCGAACAGCCCGCCGACCACGATCGCCGTCCGCAGGTCGAACCAGGCGGCGACGCCGACCCCCGCGGCGATCCCGACGAGCGCCCCCACGTAGCTGACGCGCGCGCCGCGAACGAAGACAGGCCCTACCTTCTCGGCGCCGACCTCGTCCGTGATCCACGCCTCGTACGCGCCGCTCTCGAAGGTGAACGCGACCCCGGACAGCGCCGAGGCGGCGAGGATCGCCTCGTAGGACGGGAACAGCCCGATCACCACGAACGTCGCGCCGTGCAGCGCCCAGCCGACGATCAACGAGGCGCGTCGCGAGTACGTATCGGCGACGACGCCGGTCGGGATCTCGAAGAGGAAGGCCGCGACCTCCATCACCGTCCCGATCAGGACGAGCTGCAACGGGTCGAGACCGACCTCGGACACGTAGTAGACACCGACGATCGTGAACGTTCCCGCGAGCAGCGCGGAGAGGGCGGCCTCCGTGAAGAGGAACCACCGGACGGGGGCGACCCGCGTCACGGCGCCGCGCCGAGCCGCGTAGCCACCGTCTCGCGTGAGGCGGCCACCATCGACCAGCCCGGCTGCTCGACATAGCCGAGCCGCTCGTTGACCGCCCGCATCGCGTCGTTGCCCTCCTGCGTGTACGTGACCAGCCGGCGGATGCCGGAGCGACCGGCCCGCGCCGCCTGCACCTCCTTCACCAGCGTGCCGAGCCCCTGTCCCCGGCGATCGCGTGCCACGGCTGTGAGCCCGTGCTCGGCGGCGGTGGCGTCGGCTCCCAGGCGAGCGAGGCCGGCGAAGGCGATCGGTTCCCCGCCGTCGAGAAGCACGAGCGTGAGGTCGCCGATGATGCGCGGGCCCGTCACTTCCTCCTCGAGCACTCGCTCCCGCGTCATCTCGAGCGAGGCTCCGAGCGGCATGTCCGCGTAGCCGTCACGGCAGAGCTCCCATGCCGCGTCGAGCAACTCCGGGCGGCCGGCGATCGGCACTGCCTCGTACCCCGCGGGAAGCATCGGCTCGACCTCATCGCCCGTGAGCTCGCGAACGAGCTCGACCTCCTGCAACCACGTCTCGAAGCCGAATCGCTCCGCGAACGCGACCGAGCCGGCGTCGGACGTGCGCACCTGGCTCGTCAGCGCGTCGCGCCCGAGCGCCGCCGCATCGGCCGGCGCGGGCGTGAGCAGGCACGTTCCCACGCCGCGACGACGGGACCAGGGCACGACCCGTACCACGACGAAGAGCCGCCCCTCGAGATCGGAAGGGCCGGTGACCGACGCGCCCACCGCCACGTTGTCGAGCGTTGCGATGCGGTAGGTCCACGCGTCGCGCGCCACGTAGCGTCGCATGTCGTCGAGCGTCCAGCGAACACCCTCGACCTCCTCGATCACCCCCGCCCAGGCAGTGAGGTCGGCGTCTGTTGTGAGCTCCCTGATCTCCATCAGCCGCTCCTCTTCAACTTCCCACGCCGCTTGGCGTGGCGCTCGCCGAGGGAGAACACCCATAGCCCGAGTGGGATCGAGGCGACCCCGATCACGATCAGCGGCCAGATGTCGTGCCAGAGCGAGGAGAGCGGTGCACCGTCTAGGATCGCCGCGCGGATGCCATCGAGCGCGTACGTCGCCGGCGAGATCGTCGAGAGCCACTCCATCCAGTCGGGCAGCACGGACACCGGGTAGTAGACGCCCGAGACGACGAGCAGCAGCCCCTGGGCGACGAACCCGAGCTGCGCGCCCTTCTCCGGCGAGAGCAGGGGCAAGACCGCAGTCATGATCCCGATGCCGAAGAAGGAGACCGACGCCACGATCAGGATCACCAGTGCGGCCCCGAAGTTCGCGCCCTCCAGCGCGAGATCGAAGAACAGCGCGACGACGACGAACAGCAGCACCGCGCGCAGGAGGCCGTAGATCACGGAGAACACACCCGTCCCGCCGAGGTGCATGCCGCGGGAGAGCGGCGCCATGAACGTGTACTCGATGGTGCCCTCCCAGCGCTCCCAGGCGACCGTCTCCGTGATGAACTCGAAGATGATCCCGAGATACGCCCACACGACGGCGCCGATCAGCAGGGTCGTCGTCGCACGTTCGACATCGATCTGGCCACCCGTCGCCTCGAACCCCTCGGCGATGAAGACGATCGTCAGCGTGTTCGCGACCGTCCATCCGAAGAAGGCGAGGTCCCACCAGATGTAGCGGCGGGTGAGATACACATTGCGCTCGACGACGCCGCCGAGCCCGATCAGCTCGTGCTTCATGGTCACTGCGAGGGCCCTCACGTCTTCACCTCCTCGTCGGGACCCTCGTCGTCGAACTCCCGCCCGGTCGCCGTGAAGAACGCCTCCTCGAGCGTCTCCGCGCCGTAACGCCGATTCAGCTCGTCGACGGGCTCGAGGCACAGCAACCGGCCGCGGTCGAGGATCCCGACGCGATCGGCGAGCGCCTCCGCCTCGGTCAGGTCGTGCGTGCAGAGCAGGATCGTCGCATCGTGCGCCTCGCGCACCTCTCGCACGAACGCCTGCACCTCGAGCTTCGAACGGGGATCGAGACCGGTGGTCGGCTCGTCGAGGAGCAGGAGCACCGGGGACGTGAGCAGCGCCCGCGCGAGCGCGACCTTCTGCTGCATCCCCCGGGAGAGGTTCTCCATCGGCTCGCCGCGACGCGCGGCCGGGAAGCCGACGCGCTCGAGGATCTCGGGGATGCGTCCGCGCGTCTGCCCCGAGGTCATCCCGTAGAAGCGGGCGGCGTAGTGGAGGTTCTCGGAGGCCGAGAGCTTCTTGAAGAACGAGGCCTCGACGGAGACACGGTTGACGAGCCGCCTCACGGCCTTCGCCTCGGTGACGACGTCGTGCCCGAAGACGGTGGCGCTGCCACGATCGGCGAGCAGCAGCGTGGCGAGGATGCGAACGACCGTCGACTTGCCGGAGCCGTTCTGCCCGAGCACGGCGACGCACTCGCCTCGCTCGACGGTGAGCGTGACGCCGTCGAGTGCGGCGCCGGAGCCCTCGCGCTTCCCACGCCGCCGGAAGTCTTTGCCGAGATCGGAGAGCTCGACGGCGACCACGGCGGCGTGGCGTTCGACGGGTGCGAGGTGAAGATCGATCATGCGATGCTCCTTCGAGTACTGCGCGTCCAGGACGGTGCGAGAGAAAGCGGGCCCGGGCGGGCCGCGGCAACCGGTGACCTAGACGTGAACGAACATCGCGGCGCGCACGCTAGCAGGGTTGCGCCGCCCGTGCCAGCCCGCTACGGTGGCCGGAGGCAGGGTCGACGATGGCTCAGCCGAGGCAATGGCGCCTCATCTCCTTCGGGGAGGTGGGGCGCTTTTTCGTGGTCCTACGGCTGTGGAGGCGAGGCTGATGATGAAGGTCGAGGCGGTGGTCGTACGCGACAGGGTGGAGACGGTGATGGAGGCCGTCGAGGAGCACACCGGGCACGTCGGGGTCACGGTGATCGAAGCCGTGGGCCACGGACGGGAGCGTGGAATCACGCACGAGTATCGCGGGCGGGTCTTCGAGTCACGGTTCCTCCCCAAGGCACACATGACGTTCATCGTGCGTGACGAGATCGCCGACGTCGTGATCGACGCGATCGTGGACGCAGCGAGAACGGGGCACGTCAACGGCGATGGCATCTGCTGGGCGTCGCCGGTCATCAACGTCACCCATCACCGCACCGGACGACGCCTCGAGGAGGTGGAGCGGCCATGAGCAACGCCGAGCTCGGGCTCGCGGCGAGCACGCTCTGGGTCGTGCTCGCCGCTGTGCTGGTCCTCTTCATGCAGGCGGGCTTCGCCTTCCTCGAGGCCGGGTTGACCCGGATGAAGAACGTCGGCCACATCGCCGCCAAGAACGCGCTCGTGCTCGGGATCGCTGCGATCGTCTTCTACCTCGTCGGCTTCGGCCTCGCCTTCGGGGACGGCGGCAACGGCCTCGTCGGAGGCAGCGGGTTCTTCCCCTCGGTCGAGGAGCTGCTCGCTGTCGGCAGCTCGCCGTTCTCGTGGTTCGGCTCGATCCCGGCGGCCGCGGCGCTGCTCTTCCAGACGGCGTTCGCGGCTGTCTCGCTGGCGATCGTGTGGGGCGCGATGGCCGAGCGCGCGCGCCTGTGGGTGTACCTCGCGTTCGGCGTCGCCTACACGCTCGTCTACTCCGTCGTCGCCCACTGGATCTGGAGCGGCGACGGCTGGCTGTTCGGGCTCGGCATGCAGGACTTCGCAGGGTCGACCGTCGTCCACTACCAGGGCGCACTCGCCGGCTTGGCGGGCGCACTGCTGCTTGGCCCGCGGATCGGCAAGTTCGTGGGCGGACGGCCGCAGGCGATCCCGGGGCACAACATGGCCTACACGACGCTCGGCGTGTTCATCCTCTGGTTCGGCTGGTTCGGCTTCAACCCGGGGTCGACACTGAGCGTGGACTACGGCGGCGTCGGCTTCTTCGCGTACGTCGCGCTCAACACGAACCTCGCGGCGGCCGCGGGTGTGATCGGAGCGATGGTCACGGCCTGGATCGTGATCCGCAAGCCAGACCTGTCGATGATGCTGAACGGAGCGATCGGGGCGCTCGTCGCGATCACCGCGGGATGCGCATTCGTGGCGCCATGGGCAGCGATCGTGATCGGGCTCGTTGCGGGCGCGATCGTGGTGCTCGGTGTGCTTCTCGTCGAGCGGGTCGGCCTCGACGACCCGGTCGGCGCACTGGCGGCGCACGGCATGGCCGGGGTCTGGGGCACTCTCTCCCTCGGGTTCCTCTCGGTGCCTGCACTCGCCGAGCGGCTCGACTGGGGCCAGGGCGGGCTCTTCTACGGCGGAGGCGCACACCAGCTCGGCGTGCAGGCACTCGGGCTCGTCGCCGTGGGCACGTTCACCTTCGCCGCCTCGTTCGCGATCCTCTGGGTGATGAAGGTGACGATCGGCATCCGCGCAGATCCCGCGGTGGAGTCAGCGGGGCTCGACGTCTCGGAGCACGGCATGTGGGGCTACCCGGAGTTCTACATCCCCGTCCCCGGCGGGTACGGCACCGAGCATGGGCACGGGCACGGCGCCCCGGCAACGCATTCGGGCCGGCCGGCGCCCGAGCCGGCGGCGGCCCCGGCTTCGGGGTAGGCGACACCGTGCCTGACACCGCCCGCCCGGGCGGTGTCAGGCACGGCAGATCAGCGAAGCTCGTACGTGACGCTCACGGTCGCAGTCGTGTCCTGCGGCCCTGAGACGATCGGGACGGACGACTCGGCCGCTGCACCGAGCTTGTCGTACAGCGGGCCCGGGGTGGCACCGCCCTCGACGATGGACACGACGCGGCCGACCGTGCGGCCGGTGGCGCCGGCGAGCACGTCGGCCTTTGCCTTCGCATCCGTGACGGCCTTCTCCAGCGCCTGCCGGTACAGCTTCTCCACGTCGCTGCGCGACAGGGACGGCCCCCAGACGGTGTTCGCGCCGGCGGTGACGGCCGCGTCGATCAGCGCGCCTGCGTTGTCCAGGCTCGTGCTCGCCGAGACCGTGTTGGACGCGGTGAAGCCGTCCGCCTTCCCCTCCTCGTCGGTGCGTGGGGAGAGCGACACGGTCTGGGTGCTCACGTCCTTGCCTCCCGCGGCGCGCAGCGCGTCGATCACCTTCCGCATCGCCGCAGAGTTCGCGTCGAGCGCGGCACGGGCCGTCGCACCACGGGTTTCCACTCCTGCCGAGATCTCGGCCGTGTCCGGAACGGCAGCCACCGAGCCGGTGCCGGCGACGCTGACCGTGTCGGTCGTGGGTGCCGCTTCCTCCGCTCCCGCGCCTTGCGGGCCGAGAGCTCCGGCGAAGGCTGCTGCGGCGAGCAAGAGCAGGGCGGCGATGACGATGCGCTTCATGGGGTGTCCTCCGCTGTGGTCGGTGTCACCTCACATACGCCGCCGCCGCACGCGGCGTCACACGAGGTCGAGTGACCGCCGCAGCGCCTCGTCGACCTCGGCCATCAGCCATTGAGAGAGGAGCCCCGGGCGCGCCCCGACAACCGCTCACCGAGGTCAGCAGCAGCAGCACGAAACGTGTACGTGTGGCCCTTGGCCACGGACTGCCGTGGAAGGTCAGAGGTTGTCGCCGAAGCGACGGCGGAGGCCTGCGATCGCGTCCACGACGCCCCCTGGGCCGACGCCGTCGCGCGCGGCGACGCTCTCGGCGGCCGTACCCGCTGCCACGAACGAGCCGTCGCGAACGGACGCCGCCACCTGCTCGTGGGCTTCGCGGAACGGGACACCCCCGCGCACGAGCGACTCCGCCGTGTCAGTGGCGAGCAGCAGCGGGTCGGCGGCCGCACCGGCCAGCCGCTCGCGATCGACCTCGAGCCCACTGCAGAGGACGGTCAGCGCCTGCAGCGCAAGCCGGATGTCGCGCCGCGCTGCGAACACTGGCGTCTTGTCCTCCTGCAGGTCACGGTCGTACGCGAGCGGCAAGCCCTTCACGGTTGCGAGGAGCCCGGTGAGCCGGCCGATCGCCGTGCCCGCCTTGCCGCGCGTGAGCTCGGCGACGTCCGGGTTCAGCTTCTGCGGCATCATCGACGATCCGGTCGCAGCGGTCTCCGGCAGACGGGCGAACCCGAACTCGGCGCTCGACCAGAGCACGATCTCCTCCCCGACCCGTGACAGGTGAGCGAACAGCACCGCGGCCGCGTACAGGTAATCGAGCGCGAAGTCCCGATCGGCCACGGCGTCGATCGAGTTGCGCATCTGCCCAGCCGGCGCCGGGAGCCCGAGCGTCGAGCCCGCGAGAGCACCCGCGCCCAGCGGGCTCTCCGCTGCTGCCTCCGCAGCGTGGGCGAAGCGGCCGCGGTCGCGGTCGAGCATCTCCACCCAGGCGAGCAGGTGGTGACCGAGCGTGACCGGCTGGCCCCGCTGCAAGTGGGTGTACCCGGGCATCAGAGTCGTGCTCTCGCTCTCGGCGAACGAGAGGATCACGAGCGCGAGCGCGTCGATCTCCTCGCGCGCCTCGGCGCAGGCATCGAGCACGTACAGGCGAAGCGCAGCGGCAACCTGGTCGTTGCGCGAGCGACCGGCATGCACCTTACGACCCACCTCGCCGAGCCCGCGCTCGATGGCGGTGTGCACGTCCTCGTCGCCCTCGGCGTAGGACGACGGATCCTGTGCCAGCTCCGCGAGCCGCGACTCCACCTCGGCGAGCTCATCGTCGCTGAGCAGGCCGGCGGCGTGCAGCCTCTGCGCGTGCTCGGCGGTCGCCTCGCAGTCGTACGGGAGGAGCTCCGCGTCATCCGAGCGGAGGAACTCCCACACCGCCGGGTCGACGGAGCCCTCGACGCGTCCAGCCCAGAGCGACATGCCAGGGATTCTAGGCAGCGCCGTCGTGCAGGTGGCCGGCGAGCTCGTCGCGCAGCCCGTCGGGCGTCCCGACGCCGTCACGCGGGACGACGAAGATCGTGTTGTCGCCGGCGAGCGTGCCAGCGATGGCCGGATGTCGACCCTCGTCGATCGCCTGCGCGAGCGCGGACGCATAGCCGGAGGGTGTCATGAGGACGACGAACGGCCCCGCGGACTCGACACCGAGCGCGTAGCGGCGCATCGCAGCCGCGATCGCGCGCATGCGGTCCGCATCGCTGGTGCCGGGCGCCGCATAGACGAGACGGCCCGACGGCGCTCGCACCTTGACGAGGCCGAGCTCGGCGACGTCCCGGGAGACCGTCGTCTGCACGACGTCGTGACCCTCCTCGTGCAGAGCGGCAGCAAGCTCCGCCTGGGTGGAGATGGCACGCTCCTCGACCAACCGAAGGACGGCCTGCTGTCGCTCGCGCCGATTCATACTATGCGTCACCGTAGCAAGGTATGCACTCGATGAAGGGCTCCGTGATCTCGTGGCTCCGGCTGCAGAGACGATCCCGTGGAACTCCTCATCTAGTCGAGGCAGCCGGCAACGACCGCGACGGCCTCGTCCACATCGGCTGCGGTCACGATCAGCGGTGGGGTGAAGCGCAGGACGTCCGGCCCAGCCGAGAGCACGAGCAGCCCCGCGGCACGGCAGGCGTCGACTACCGGCGCAGCCTCGCCGTCGAGGACGGCCCCGATCAGCAGACCGCGGCCGCGAACCTCTCGCACACCGGGAAGCTCGCGCAGACCCCGCGTCAGCTGCTCACCGCGCTCGCGAACGTTGGCGAGCAGGTCGTCGTCGATCGCCTCGACGACAGCGCACGCGGCAGCGGCCGCGACAGGGTTGCCGCCGAACGTCGAGCCGTGATCACCCGCCTGGAAACCGTCTGCCGCTCGGTCGGCGACGAGCAGGGCGCCGATGGGCAGGCCGTTGCCGAGACCTTTGGCGAGCGTCACGAGATCGGGCTCGAGCCGGAGCTCTTCGTGCGCGAAGAAGCGCCCCGTGCGACCCATGCCCGTCTGCACCTCGTCCACGCAGAGCAGCGCCCCGACTTCGCGGGCGATCTCGCCGGCCGCGCCAACGAACTCTTCCGTGAGCGGGATCACGCCACCCTCTCCGAGCACGGGCTCGAGCAGCACGAGCGCGACATCGCCACCCGGCGAGATCGCGCGTTCCAGCGCCTCCACGTCGTTCGGCACCGCGAACGCGACCCCGGGCAGCAGCGGGCCGAAGCCCTCCCACTTGCCCGGCTGGCCAGTGGCCGAGAGCGCACCGAGCGTACGCCCGTGGAAACCACCGTCGAGGGCGACGATCCGCGGTCTCCCGGTCGCCTTGCGCGCATACTTGAGCGCGGCCTCGTTCGCCTCGGCCCCCGAGTTGCAGAAGAACGCCCTGGCGCCGCCCAGTCTCCTCGAGAGCAGATCCGCGAGCCGGAGCATGGGCTCGGTCCAGTAGAGGTTGGACGCGTGCCAGAGACGATCGAGCTGGGCACGAGCGGCCTCCGTCACTGCGGGGTGGCCGTGCCCCAACCCGACGACGGCAATGCCGGCGACGAAGTCGAGGTACGAGCGGCCGTCGTCGTCCCACACGCGACATCCGTCGCCACGAACGATCGTCAGATCGGCTCGCGCATAGGTGGGCAGCACACGATCACGCAGACCGAGACCCCCCTGTGGCTGATCGTGACCCGGCAGGGATGCGCTGCCGTGCTGCGGCCCGGTGGTCACGCGACGACCTCGGTGGCGCCGATCGAGGCGCGCACACCACCGCGCGCGGCGCCGATCGCCGCGACGAGCTTCGGCACGATCCCGCCCTCGAAGCGGCCGGCGACGAGCATGTCGTCGGCCTCGTCCGCGCGCAGCACGGGCACGACGTCGTCGTCGACGAGGACTCCTGGGACGTCCGAGACGAAGAGGATCCGATCGGCGCCGAGCCCCACCGCCAGCGCGGCGGCAGCCTCGTCCGCGTTCACGTTCAGCGGGCCCGCGGCCAGCGGTGCGACCACGGGAATCGAGCCGTGGGCGAGCGCGTCCAACACGGCCGCGGGCGCCGACGGCAAGGGCGCGCCCACGAGCCCGAGCTCGGCCACCTGCTCGGCAGCGAGCCCGATCTCGTCACCCGCGAGCCCGAGACCGTCGGGCCCGAGAGCCGCGCACACGGCCTTGTTGACGGCGAGCAGCGACTCGCGCACCACGTCCAGCACCTCGGGCGTGGTCACCCGGCGTCCGCGTACGAACGTCGGTGCGATCCCGCGGCGCTCCATCTCCGCGGTGATCTGCGGCCCTGCTCCGTGGACGACGATCACTTCGTGGCCGGCGTCGCGAAGGGCCAATGCCTGCTGCGCCTCGTCGCTCGCAACACGCCCGCCGAGCTTGAGCACGACCCTCACGTCGTGTACTCCGCATTGATCCGCACGTAGTCGTAGGTGAGGTCGGATGCGAGGTACGCTGCGTCACCGTCGCCGAGCCCAAGCACGAGGTCGACGCGGCACGACGTCCCACCGAGCGTTGGCACGAGCCCGGTCGGAGCACCGCTCGCGAACACCGTGACTCCGTCGAAGGAGACGGTGAGCAGATCGGGGTCGAGCTCCGCGAAGCCGCCGATCCACGGAGCCGAGCCTGCCGCCGCCAGCACCCGGCCCCAGTTGGGGTCACGGCCGAATGCCGCAGTCTTCACGAGCGGCGAGGTCGCCACGCGCCGGGCGATCGCGTCGGCCTGATCGCTGCTCGCAGCGCCCGAGACGGCGATCTCGAGAACGACAGTGGCCCCCTCGCCGTCGGCGACGATCATCCGTGCCAGGTCTGCGCAGACCGCGGCCAGCGCGCCGGCGAACTCCGCGTCGGACTCGGGGCTCCGGGAGACGCCGCTGGCGCCGTTGGCGAGCAGCACGACCGCGTCGTTCGTGGAGCAGTCGCCGTCGACCGAGATCCGATTGAAGCTCGACCGAACGGCAGGGCGGAGGAACCGATCGGCCTCCCCGGCCGCGAGCGGGTAGTCGGTCGTGATCACGGCGAGCATCGTCGCGAGTTGCGGGTGGATCATCCCGGCGCCCTTGGCCATTCCCCCGACCACGAACCCGTCGCCACCGGAGACCGCGGTCTTCGGGCCCGAGTCGGTGGTGAGGATCGCCGCCGCTGCTTCGTCCCCGCCGTCCGGGGAAAGCGCCAGGGCAGCGGCTCGCACACCCGGCAGCATCCGCTCCATGGGCAACGGCACGCCGATCACGCCCGTCGAGAGCACGACCACCTGCTCCACGGCGAGGCCCAGCTCGTCGGCGACCGCGGCCGCGGTCTCCTCGGCGGCGGTCACACCGTCGGCGCCGGTAGCCGCGTTCGCCGTGCCGGCGTTGATCACGATCGCCTGCGGCTCGGCGACGGCCAGATGCCTCTTCGAGACCACAACCGGGGCGGCCTGCACCCGGTTCTCGGTCCACATCGCGCCGCCGACGGCGGGAGGGACGGAGCGCACGAGAGCGAGGTCGGGCTTCCCGGAAGGGCGGATGCCGGCGGCGACGCCCGCTGCAGCGAAGCCGTTGGGAGCGGTGATCGACATGAAGCTGCCGTCTAGACGAGGACCCCAGGCAACCGGAGCCCTGCCGTGTCTGGGAACCCGAAGAGGCGGTTGACGTTCTGCACGGCCTGTCCCGCCGCGCCCTTGCCCAGGTTGTCGAGCGCGCAGATCACGATCGTGCGCCCCGTGAAGCGGTCGTCGAACACGCCGATCTCGGCTGCGTCCGTTCCCTGGACGCGCCCGAGCTCGGGTACCACGCCGTGGGGCAGGACGCTGACGACGTGGCTCTCGGCGTAGTGCTCCGCGAGTAGCGCGCGAAGGTCGGCACCGGTCGAGTGCACGTAACACGTTGCCAGGAGGCCGCGGCGTATGGGCAGAAGATGAGGCGTGAACGAGATGGGGAAGCCGAGCAGCTGCGCCATCTCCGGCACGTGCTGATGCGAGCCGACACGGTAGGGCGAAAGGTTCTCGAGCACGAAGCCCGCATGGCTTGCTTCCTTGAGCGTGCGGCCCGCGCCCGTCATTCCCGACTTGGCGTCGACGACGACCGTCGCCGGGTCGACGTGCTCGCGGATCGGACCGAGCGCCAGCAACGTGGCGGTCGCGTAGCACCCGGGATTGGCGACGAGCCGGCCCTCGACGTCGACGAGCTCGGGGAGCCCGTAGACCCAGCCGTCGAGCTCGTCCGGGCGGGGATGGCTGAAGCCGTACCAGGCCTCGTACAGCGACGCATCGCGGAGCCGGTGGGCGCCCGACAGGTCGACGACGACGCCACTCGGCCTCGGCTCCAGCGCGGCAGCCTCCTCGTGCGACAGACAGACGAACGTCACGTCCGCGTCGCACGCCAGCGCCGCATCGTTCGTGATGAACCGGGGAACGCGGCGGCCCCCGTTGCGGTTGAGCCTGGGGTCGAGCGCCACGGCGTCACGACCCGCCAGTGAGTCGGATCCGATCGCGTACAGCTCGAGGGACGGGTGCCACAGGACTCGGTCGAGAGTCTCCTGCCCCGTGTAACCGGACGCGCCGATGATCGTAACGTAGGCCATCTTCTGCATAGTATGCATTACATGCGCCAGATATGCGCTAAGCGGTGAGTCTCTCGTCGATCTCCGCCCCGGACTCGCCGGTCAGCATGCGCGGCACGAGCCGCCGGAACCGCCCGGCGAGCGCGCCCGGCGCCGCGAGCAGCTCCGTCGCGCGAGGAGAGCCGGTGGCGCGCGCGTGCCGTTCCAGGAGGCGGACGAGGCGCTCCTCGTCGTCGGGCTCGAGCTCGACGAGATCGACGAGCTCGCCGTTGACGAGGCCCGCGTCGGGATCGAGCAGGAAGACCTCACCGCCCGTCATCCCCGCGCCGAGATTGCGCCCGTGCGGGCCGAGCACGACGACGGTGCCCCGCGTCATGTACTCGCACGCGTGGTCGCCGACACCCTCCACCACCGCCTCCGCGCCCGAGTTGCGGACGGCAAACCGCTCACCGGCCGTGCCGGCGCAGAAGAGCGTCCCGCCGGTCGCCCCGTAGAGCGCAGTGTTGCCGATCAGACACGGATCGCCGGCGTCGTTGGGCGGTGAGGCGATCACGATGCGCCCGCCGCTCATCGACTTGCCCACGTAGTCGTTCGCCTCGCCCGTGAGTTGGAGCTCGACGCCGGCGACCAGGAAGGCGCCGAAGCTCTGGCCCGCAGCGCCCTCGAAGCGCGCCCGGACACGGCCTGCGGGCCGCTCGGCGCCGGTCGCCTTCGCGATCTCGCCCGAGAGCCGGGCACCGATCGCCCGGTCGGCATTGGTGATCGCATACCCCGGCTCGACGAGCCGGGCGGTCTCGATCGCCTCACGACCGGCTGCGTGCAGGAGCGCGCCGAGCCGATCGGGGGTGTGGGGCACCGGTTGTCGCGCATAGCGCGCGTGGCCGTCACCGGCACGGGCCAGCATCCGCGTCAGGTCCAGAGAGTCAGCCGACACGTCGCCGGTTCGCCGCTGGCGCAGGAGATCGACACGTCCCACCGCCGCGTCGATCGAGCGCAGCCCGAGCGAGGCGAGGATCTCTCGCACCTCCTGGGCGACGAAGCGGAGATAGGCCTCGACCATCTCCGGCGTGCCGGCGAACTTCGCACGCAGCTCGGGCCGCTGGCTCGCGATCCCGACAGGGCACGTATCCAGGTGGCAGGAGCGAACCATCAGGCATCCCTCGGCGAGGAGCAGCGCCGTGCCGAACGAGAACTCGTCGGCCCCGAGCAGTGCCGCCACGACCACGTCGCGGCCGGTCTTGAAACCGCCGTCGACGCGGATGCGCACACGACCCCGCAGCCCGTTCGCGACGAGCGCCTGCTGCGTCTCGGCGAGACCGAGCTCCCACGGGCCGCCGGCGTGCTTGATCGACGGGAGCGGGCTCGCACCCGTCCCGCCGTCGGCTCCGGCGATGTGCACGACATCGGCGTGGGCCTTCGCCACGCCGGCCGCGATCACACCGACCCCCGCCTCTGCGACGAGCTTGACGGAGATGTCCGCGTCCGGGTTCACCTCGCGCAGATCGAAGATCAGTTGAGCGAGATCCTCGATCGAGTAGATGTCATGGTGCGGCGGGGGAGAGATCAGCGACACGCCGGGTTGCGTGCCGCGCAGGCGCGCGATCTCCCGCGTCACCTTGTGCGCGGGTATCTGCCCGCCCTCGCCCGGCTTCGAGCCCTGGGCAACCTTGATCTGCAGCTCGTCCGCGAACGCAGCGTATTCGGCCGTGACCCCGAAACGACCGGACGCAACCTGCTTGATCGCGGAGTTGCGATGCGTCCGGTAGCGGGCCGGGTCCTCGCCGCCTTCGCCACAGTTCGAACGGGCGCCGAGGCGATTGAGCGCGATCGCGATCGTCTCGTGCGCTTCGGCGGAGAGCGCGCCGTGTGACATCGCTCCGCCCGAGAAGCGACGGACGATCGCCTCCACAGGCTCCACCTCGTCGACGGACAGCTCGGTCCCTGTCGATGTGAGGTCGAGGAGGTCGCGCAGCTCCATCGGCTCCCGCCCGTTGACGAGCTCGGCGAACCGCGCGTACAGCTCGGAGCGCTGCCCTTTCACCGCCTGCCGCAGCGCATGGGCAGCGGTGACGCTCTCCTGGAGCGCCGAGACGACGTCCGGGGTCGTCGCGTGCGGCTCGCCGCCCTTGCGGAACTTGTAGAAGCCAGGGTTCTCCAACTCGACGCGCTCGAGCTGCGAGGCCACCAGTCGGTCGAGCGCCTCACGCTCGAGCCGGTCGAGGCCGACGCCGCCGACGGCGGAGGGAATGCCGCCGAAGAACCGCCGGCACAGCCTGCGGTCGAGCCCAACCGCCTCGAACAGCCGCGCACCCCGGTAGCTGGCGACGTCTGAGATGCCCATCTTCGCCATCACCTTGAGCACGCCGTCCTCGAACGCCGCCAGCAGCCGGCGCTGCGCCTCCTCCGGCGACGGGCGATCGCCCCCCACCTTGTCGTTCGCGGCAAGCAGTGCAACCGACTCGAGCGCCAAGCGCGGGCACACGGCGTCGGCACCGAAGCCGAGCAGCGCCGCCACCATGTGCGTGTCCCGCGGCTCGTCCGACTCGACGATGAGCGAGCAACTCGTGCGCAGCCCTCGCTCGACGAGGCGCCCGTGGGCCGCCGCCACCGCAAGCAGCGACGGGATCGGAGCCCGATCGCCGCCGGCCGCCGCGTCGCTGACGCAGACGATCGGTACTCCTCGCTCTGCGAGCGCCACGCACTCGTCTGCGACCCGCTCGACCCCGTCAGCGAGGAACTCGGATGCGGTGAACGTCGCGTCGACGGTCGCGGGCGCGAGCTCGCGCAGGCCGTGCGGCGTGAGCAGGAACGAGGGGAGCACGAGGAGCTCGGCTACAGGCCCCAAGGCGTCGGTCGCGGCCCGAGGGCCGAGGAGGGTGACCACCGACATCACCATCCGCTCGCGGTAGTGGTCGATCGCCGGGTTCGTGACCTGGGCGAACCGCTGGCGAAAGTAGGAGGCGAGTGGCCGTGCGCGCCCGGCGAGGGGAGCGAGCGCCGCGTCGTCGCCCATCGAATAAACCGGGTCGTGACCCGTCTGCGCGATAGGACGGAGCATGAGACTCAGCTCCTCCCGCGTGTAGCCGAACAGGGCGTGGCGCGCAGCGAGGCCGGCCTCCGGCGCCGGAGACGGATCCCCGGCCGCGGCTCGACGCGTGCTCGCGTCGACCCACGCACCGTACGGGTGACGCGCCGCGAGCGACCGCTTCAGCTCGCCGTCGAAGAGGACGCCGTGCTCGGGGTCGACGGACAGCTGCTGGCCGGGGCCGAGGCGGGCTCGACGCACCGGTACGCCCTCGGGCAACGGGATCGCGCCCGCCTCCGACGAGACTGCGACGACGTCCCCTGCGAGCGCCACACGCAGCGGCCGCAGGCCGTTCCTGTCGAGAGCCGCACCGCACACGCGCCCGTCGGAGTAGACGAGGCCGGCCGGGCCGTCCCACGGCTCGACGAGCAGCGAGTGGTACCGATGGAGCGCCCGCACCTCGTCGGGAATCCGCCCGTCGTTCTGCCAGGCGGGTGGCACGAGCATCGCCACCGCCTCGCGGATGTCCTTCCCGCGCCGCACGAGCAGCTCGAGGGCGTTGTCGAGGAGGGCCGAGTCGGAGCCGCCGGGGTCGAGCGCCGGCGCCAGCCCCTCCTCCGCTCCCAGCGCCAGCTCACGGGCCTCCATCCACGACACGTTCCCGTCGATCGTGTTGATCTCGCCGTTGTGGCAGAGCAGCCGGAACGGCTGGGCCCGCTCCCAGCTCGGCTCGGTGTTCGTCGAGAAACGTTGATGGAAGATCGCCCATGCAACGGCGTGCTCCGGGTCGCGAAGGTCGCCGTAGAAGGCCGCCAGCTGCGTCGCCGCGCACAGCGCCTTGTACGTGACGGTGCTGAACGAGAGCGACGCGACGTACACGCCCTCGAACTCCTCGGCGCGGCGTCGGGCACGGTGGGCCCGGAGCTCGGCGTCGTCGTGAGGGCACGGAGCGAGCACGAGCTGGGCGATTCGCGGCATGCGGGCGGTAGCGGTGGAGCCGAGCGCCGCGACATCGTGCGGGACGTCGCGCCAGCCTGCCGGCTCCAGCCCCTCGGCACGACATGCCTCCTCGACGACATGGCGGAGCCACGCGTCGCGCAGGAAGCACATGGCGACGCCGGCGCCCTCCATCCCCGTGAGCGCCGGCGCGATCGGCAACAGCAGCCCCGCACCGTCCCCCGTGACGCCGTCGGCAGCCCAGGCGCCGCGGTGCGATACGGCGGCGAGACCCGCGAGGGCTCGGTCGAGGATCTCGCGCGACGGCCTGCCACGTGTGTCCGCGACCAGGCCGATGCCACAGGCATCGCGCTCGTCGGTGGTGTCGTGGAGGAGGTGGTCGCGGCTCACGTCGCGGGTGTCGCGCCTTTCTCGATTCCTCGGGGAGGTCGGTCTCTCGCCAGCTTTCGCTTTGCTAGACCGGCGGGGCGAGAGGGTATCGCCGGCTAGCGCGCGTGGGGCGCGGCAAATGCGAACGGGCGAATGCCCGCCGGGAGTACGTTCGCCTTCGCTGCCGCCGAAACCATCGAGCGTCGATGGTAGACGCCGAGCGCCCGTCAGGCAAGGGCCGCGCGATGGCCGAGTACAGGTCGTTGACAGTGAGCCGGTTCGTCGGCACACTGAACGTTCCGATGCAGCTGTACGCCGTACCGACGCTTCATAGCGATCCGCGCCTCGCGGTATCCGTCGGCGGCGGCCTCGAGCTGATTCTCATTCTCCCCCGCTAGGGGGGAATTGTCGCTCACGCGCCTCCCGCAGGCGCACACACCCACCGAGACGACACCACCGGTACGCCTACGGGGCGACCGAGTACAAGGAGAGTCAGTGACACGATCCAGGCACACAACCAGCAGATTCCCGGGCGGTGGCGGGCCGCACGTCGGTGTGCGCCACGGCGACCCGCGGACGGACGAACGATGACCCCCCGGCGCACGTACGTGGTCGCCTGCCTCGCCGGCCACGGCATCGGCCCCGAAGTGACCGCCGCTGCGAGCCGCGCGCTCGCACAGGTCTCGCGTCAGCACGGCTTCCGCATCGACGAAGTGCACCCGCCCTTCGACGGTGTGGCGCTCCAGCGGGCAGGTCACCCGCTTCCGGCCTCCACGCGGTCGGCGACGCGGGCCGCTGACGCGGTGCTCGTCGCCGGCGCCACCGCTCCGGCGCTCGGTGGCGTGATGGCCGAGCTCGACCTCTCCGTTCGGGTCACGCGCCTCCTGGCGGACGGGGGGACGTCACTGACGACGTTCTCGCCGCACCACGACGGCGCCGAGGATCTCACGCTCGAGCACGCCTTCGCCGCGGCACGCGCCCGCGGTGGCCGGCTCGTGTCGGTCGGGGTCTCCGCCGGTTGGCGCGACTGCGTGGAGAGGCACGCAGGACGCCACGAAGGCGTGGGCGTGCGCCACGTGACGCTCGCCGACGCTCTCGCTCTGCTCGCCGGCAACCCCGGCTCGCTCGGGCTCGTCGCCGTCGAGCAGGGAGTGGCCGACGCGGTCGCGGGCGCGCCGGCGCTCGGCGGGCGCCACCACCTCGCGGCAACGGGGTACCTGTCGTCGACGGGACCAGGGCTCTTCGGGCCGAAGCACGGGCACGCCTTCGACATCGCGGGCCAGGGCATTGCGAACCCGAGCGAGATGCTCGTCGCATCCGCGCTCCTGCTCGACGAGGGGCTCGGGCGCAGGAGCGCCGCTGTGGCGCTCGAGGAGTCGCTCGCGGCGACGCTCGGCTCGTCACGCCGCACCGCCGACATGGCAGGATCCGGCGTGGCCGCAACCACGGGCGAGTTCGTCGATGCCGTGCTCGGCCTGCTGCCGAGCGCCCGCCGAGACACCGAGTTCGCGCTCGGGGTGCCGCGGTGAAGATGCGCGGCGCAGACGCCGTCCTCCGCTCGCTCGAGGCGGAGGGGGTCGAGGTGATGTTCGGGATCCCGGGCGGCGCGATCATGCCGACCTACGACGCCATGGCGCGCGGCACGACGGTGCGACACGTCCTCGCCCGGCACGAGCAGGGCGCGGGGCACATGGCACAGGGCTACGCACGCGCGTCGGGTCGGGTCGGAGTCGCGATCGCGACCTCGGGCCCAGGTGCAACCAACCTCGTGACACCCATCGCCGATGCCTGGATGGACTCCACCCCGCTGGTCTGCATCACGGGTCAGGTGCGCTCGACCCTCATCGGAACCGACGCGTTCCAGGAGTGCGACATCACCGGCATCACGATGCCGATCGTCAAGCACTCGTGGCTCGTGCAGGAGGCACGCGACATCCCCGGCGTGATCAGGGCCGCCTTTCACATCGCGCGCACGGGGCGTTGCGGTCCGGTGCTCGTCGACATCCCCCGCGACGTGCAGGAGGCCGAGCTCGACTTCGCCTATCCGGACACCGTCGACCTGCCGGGCTGGCGGCCCCCGACGAAGGTGCATCCGCTGCAGATCCGAGAGGCAGCGCGCGTGATCGCCACCGCCGAGAAGCCCGTCCTCTACGTCGGGGGCGGCACGATCAACGCCGACGCCTGCGACGAGCTCCGTCACCTGGCCGAGGCAGGCCGGCTCCCCGTGATCACGACGTTGATGGGCAAGGGCGCGTTCCCCGAGACACACGAGCTCCACTTCGGTTGGCCGGGGATGCACGGTACGAAGTGGTCGAACCTGGCCATGAACTCCTGCGACGTGCTCGTCGCGGTCGGCGCGCGCTTCGACGACCGCGTCACGGGCAAGCTCTCCGCCTTTGCCCCCGGTGCCACCGTCGTCCATCTCGACGTGGACGCCGCCGAGATCTCGAAGCTGCGTGGAGCCGACATCCCGGTCGTAGGGCCGCTCAAGAAGGCGGTCCACGCGCTGGCCCTCGAGATCGGCCGTCTACGCGAGGAAGGCACACCGCCGCCCGAGAAGTGGCTGTACCGGATCGCCGAGTGGCGCGAGGAGTTCCCCCTGCGCTACGGGTCCCGCGCCGGAGTGATCAAGCCGCAGTTCGTGACCGAGCAGCTCCAGGCGCTGACCGCGGGAGAGGACGTGATCGTCACGACCGGGGTCGGGCAGCACCAGATGTGGGCGATGCAGTACGTCCTGTCCGAGCGCCCGCGCTCGTTCATCAGCTCCGGGGGCCTCGGCACCATGGGCTACGGCATCCCGGCGGCGATCGGTGCCAAGGCCGCGCGGCCCGAGGCGACCGTGGTCTGCGTCGACGGTGACGGGTGCTTCCAGATGACGTGTCAGGAGCTCGCGACCGCGGTGCTCGACGACTTCCCGATCGTGGTAGTGCTCATCAACAACGAGCACCTCGGGATGGTCACCCAGTGGCAGGACATGTTCTTCGAGGGTCGCCGGTCGCACGTGCACCTGACCCGCGCGGTTCCCGACTACGCCCGGTTGGCAGAGGCGTACGGTGCGGTCGGCATCACCGTGACCGAGGAGGACGAGCTGCGCCCGGCACTCGAGGAGGCTCTCGGCCTCGGCCGCACGGTGGTCGTCGACGTCCACGTCGACCCCGCGGAGCAGTGCTTCCCGATGATCCCGGCCGGCGCGGCCGCCGTGGACATGATCGAGTGGGAGGAGACCACGGGCGTGGAGGCGGCGTCGTGAAGCACACCATCTCGGTGACCGTCGAAGACCGCCCCGGCGCGCTGACCCGGATCACGACGATGTTCGCCCGGCGAGGCTTCAACATCGACTCACTCGCCGTCGGCCCGACCGAGCGTCCCGGTGTCTCGTGCATCACGCTGCGCGTCGACTGCGCGCAGCACACGCTCGAGCAGATGGAGAAGCAGATCCACAAGCTCGTGAACGTCCTGCGCGTCACCGAGCTCGTGCCCGGCGAGGCCGTCGAGCGCGAGTTGATGGTGATCAAGGTCAGCGCTTCACCAGAACGCCGGGCAGAGCTCGTGACCACGGCCGAGGCCCTCGCCGCGCGCGTGCTCGACCTCGGGCCGGACGCCGTCGTGCTCGAGCTCGTCGGCACCCCCGAGGAGCTCGACTCGTTCCACGAGCTCTGCCGCCCCCACGGTGTGCGCGAGCTCGTCCGGACGGGTCGGGTCGGGATGTCGCGAGCCTCGGCCAAGCGCGGACAGGGACCGCGGCTGGCAGCGATCAACTGAACTGCTGACGACCGCGAGGTCGACGCGGCCACGCCGACGCCACCTCGCAGACCTCCATACGATTCAGCGACCTGACGACGAAAGGACTACGCATGGCGACGATCCTCTCCGGCGGCGACCTCTCCCTGCTCCAGGGCAAGGTGGCCGTGATCGGCTACGGCAGCCAGGGCCACGCTCACGCCCTCAACCTCCGCGACTCGGGCGTCCAGGTCGAGGTAGGTCTGCGCGAGGGGTCCGGGTCCTGGGCCGAGGCAGAGGCCGCAGGTGTCCCCGTGGCCACGGTCGGCGACGCCGTACGCGGCGCCCAGCTCGTCTCGATCCTGCTCCCCGACCAGGTCCAGAAGCAGGTCTGGGAGGGATCGATTGCGGAGGCGATCGATCCGGGCGCCGCCGTGCTCTTCGCTCACGGCTTCAACGTCCTCTACGGGCGCGTTGCCCCCGGGGAGACCCACGACGTGATCATGGTCGCCCCGAAGGGGCCCGGTCACATCGTGCGGCGCCTGTTCACGGAGGGGTACGGCACGCCCGCGCTGATCGCCGTCGACCGCGACGCGAGCGGCGGCGCCCGCGACCTCGCACTCGCGTACGCGACCGGGATCGGCGCCGGGCGCGCCGGCATCCTCGAGACGACGTTCAAGGAGGAGACCGAGACCGACCTCTTCGGCGAGCAAGCCGTGCTCTGCGGCGGCACCGCCGAGCTGATCCGCGCCGGCTTCGAGACGCTCGTCGAGGCCGGCTACCAGCCGGAGGTGGCGTACTACGAGTGCCTGCACGAGCTGAAGCTGATCGTCGACCTGATCTGGGAAGGGGGTCTCTCCCACATGCGCTGGTCGTGCTCCGACACCGCCGAGTTCGGGGACTACACCCGCGGACGCCGTGTGATCGACGAGCACGTGCGCGACGAGATGCGCGGAATCCTCCAAGACATCCAGTCGGGGGCGTTCGCCCGGGAGTGGATCGAGGACATGGACGGCGGTGAGAAGCGTCTCGTCGCCATGCGCGCCGAGGCCGCGGCGACCACGCTGGAGCAGGTCGGCGCCGAGCTGCGGTCCCTCATGCACCGCGCCGGGGACGCGTGACGGGCCAGGCCGTAGACGTCCCGGTCGCTCTCCTCGGCTACGGGACGGTCGGTGCCGCCGTGCACCGGCTGCTCGAGGAACAGGGAGACGAGATCGAGCGGGCCACCGGGCACCGCCTCCGCGTCGTGCGGGCACTCGTCCGCGACCCCGATCGCGAGCGCGGCTTCACCCCCGGCGACGACGTGCTGACCGCCGACATCGCGGCGATTCGCGACGATCCGCAGATCCGTCTCGTGGCCGAGGTGATGGGCGGTCTCGAGCCGGCAGGGGACTACGTGCTCGAGCTCCTGCGCTCGGGGACCCCTGTCGTCACCGCCAACAAGCAGCTGCTCGCGCGACGCGGTCCCGAGCTGTTCGACGCTGCGGCCACCGGTGGAGTACAGCTCCGCTTCGAGGCGAGCGTGTGTGCGGCGATCCCGGTGATCAAGGTGCTCCGCGAGTCGCTCGTCGTCACGAACGTCCACCGCGTGCTCGGCATCGTGAACGGGACGACGAACTTCATCCTCTCGGCGATGGAGGCAGGCCAGACGTACGCCGAAGCGCTCGCCGAAGCCCAGCGCCTCGGCTACGCAGAGGCGGACCCGGCGGAGGACGTGGGCGGTCTCGATTCCGCCGCCAAGACCGCGATCCTCGCCACCGTCGCCTTCGGCTCCCGCGTGCCCGTCGAGTGGGTCGACGTGGAGGGGATCGAAGGAGTGACCCGCGAGCACGTCGCAGCCGCGCGGGCCATGGAGATGCACGTCAAGCTCGTGGCACGGGCAACGCTGGTCGAGACGCAGGTGGACGTGCGGGTCGGGCCGACGCTCGTCGACACACACCACCCGCTCGCATCCGTGGACGGCGCGTTCAATGCCGTGATGCTCCAGGGCGACGCCATCCGAGAGATCATGCTCGAAGGGCCTGGCGCAGGCGGTATCGAGACCGCGTCCGCCGTGGTCGCCGACATGGTGTCGATCGTGGGCACCACAGGGACCGGCTTCCTGCAGAACGACCCTGTCTGGCGTGAGCTGGGCCAGTTGCCGGCGGGTGAGCTGACATCCCCGTGGTATCTCCGCATCGAGGTCGAGGATCGCGCCGGCGTGCTCGCTCGGCTCGCGCAGGAGCTCGCCGCCGAAGGCGTCTCGGTGGCACGGCTCGTGCAACAACCGGCTGAGGAACATGCGGTACTGCACGTCGTCACGCACGAAGCGCGACAAGGTGGCGTCGAGCGTGCGCTCGCGGCGATCCGGGCGCTCCCGGAGTCCCGTGGCACGGCCACGGCGCTCCCGGTCGTCTCCGATCGCGGCGTCGACGACCTCGGCTGGGGATAGGTCTTCCGCGCAAGTCGTGGATCCGCAGAAGCGGACCCACGACGCGCAAGACCCCTGAAGGCGTCCGCTTCGCGGCCGCAAAGCCCGAAGGATCGGCGGCTTCGCCACACGGGCACGCACTGTCGACTGGCGCCACGGCGCGTGCGGGTTGGTGGTAGAAGGGCCGTATGGCCCCGTCGCTGATCGACCGCTTTCGGCACGCCCTCCCCGTCAGCGACGCCACACCGGTCGTCACGCTGGGCGAGGGGTCGACCCCCCTGCTCCCGGCACCCCGACTCTCCGAGCGCCACGGGTGCGAGGTGTGGCTCAAGTGGGAAGGCGGCAATCCGACCGGGAGCTACAAGGACCGCGGCATGACCGTTGCCGTCTCCAAGGCGGTGGAAGAAGGCGCCGAGGCCGTGATCTGCGCGTCGACCGGCAACACGGCCGCGTCCGCGGCGGCGTATGCCGCCCGCGCCGGGCTGCCGGCGCTCGTGCTCGTCCCGGCCGGGGCGGTCAGCGGCGCCAAGTTGGCGCAGACGCGGATGCTCGGCGCGACGGTGCTGGAGGTGCGCGGCGACTTCGACGAGGCGCTCGCATCGGCACAGGAGCTCGCGCAGCGCGGCACACACGTGCTGGTCAACTCGCTCAACCCGTACCGGCGCGAAGGACAGAAGACGGCGGTGTACGAGATCGTGGAGGAGCTCGGCGGTGCCCCCGACGCGTTCGTGATCCCCTACGGAGGCGGCGGCAACACGTCGGCGTACGCCCAGGCGATCAGGGAGCTCGGGCTCGGCACTCGCATCGTCTCCGCCGAGTCCGTCGATCGCCGCCACACCTTGGCCTCCGCGATCCGCATCGGTGACCCCGTGCACGCGGAGGCGGTCCGCGAGGCCGGCGCGGAGGTCGTGGCTGTGTCGGACGACGCCATCGTCGCCGCCTGGCGTGATCTGGGATCGCTCGAGGGCGTCTTCTGCGAGCCGTCGTCCGCCGCCGGTCTCGCCGCTCTGGCCGCCAGCGCCGACCAGGGAACGCGGGTCGTGCTCACACTGACGGGTCACGGGTTGAAAGACGTGACAGCGGCCGAGCAGCACGTCCCTCCGCCGGTGCAGTGCGACCCGTCGCCCGACGCGATCGCCGAGGCGGCGACGTCATGATCCTCCGCGCGCCCGCATCGTCGGCGAACCTCGGGCCCGGATTCGACTGCGTCGGCGTCGCGCTCGAACTGTGGAACGAGCTCGAGGTGACCGACGGCTCGGGCGTCGTCGTGGAGGGTGTCGGTGCGGACGAGCTGCCGGCAGACGAGACGAATCTCGCCGTCAAGGCCTACGCACGGCTCGCAGATCCTGCGGGGAAGCGATTCAGGCTCGTCAACCGGATACCGCTCGAACGCGGGCTCGGCTCGTCGGCGTCTGCCATCGCCCTCGGGCTCGCCGCGGCCGCCCCGGACGCCCCGGCGGAGGACCTGCTCGCGATCGGCCTCGAGTTCGAGAGCCATGCCGACAATCTCGCCGCTGCACTCGTGGGTGGCGTCACGCTCACATGGGAGCGACGCATTGCTCGCATCGGCGACTCGCTCCCGCTCTTCCCGGTCGTGGTGATCCCCGCCATGCGCGTGCGCACGGCGCTGTCGCGTCACGCGCTCCCGGACGTCGTTCCGCACGCGGACGCGGCGGTGACCGCCGGTCGCGCGGCGTTGCTCGGCGCCTCGCTCGCCACGGGCGACGCCGACCTGTTCGCCGCCGCGCTCACCGACCGCCTTCACGAGCCGTACCGACCCTCGAAGATCCTCGACCAGATCCGCGAACAGCTGCCGCACGGCGCCCGTGGCGCAACGCTGTCCGGCTCCGGCCCGTCGGTGATGGTCTGGACGAACGATTCCGCTGCGACCAGCGCAGAGCTCGCAGACCGATTCCCGGAGCACCAGGTCGTGCCGCTCACCGTCGCCACCCGCGGGGCGCTCGGTTGATCGCGCTCGTGGACTGCCGCCCCCGCGACGTGTACACGGCGGGGCACGTCCCGGGCGCGGTCCACCTCGACCCGGAGGCAGACCTCACCGGCGAGATCGGAGACGTGCGCCGCGGGCGACACCCTCTTCCCGAGGCTGAGGCGCTGACGGAGACGTTCCGGCGTGTCGGGATCGGCGAGAACACGTTCGTGCTCGCCTTCGACGACGGCACCGGCTGGGCAGCGCGCTGCTGGTGGCTGCTCCGCCACCTGGGTCACGACGCGTGCGGAACTCTCGACCTGAGGGCGTATGTCGGACCGCTCCACGAAGGCGAAAGCCCCGTGCCGCCGGCGCGGCCCACGTTCGTGCCGCGCGTGCGCTCCGACGACGTGATCGAGAGCGACGAGATCCTGGCCCGACTCGACGACGAGAGCCTCGTCCTCTACGACGCGCGTTCGCGCGAGCGCTGGCGCGGCGACGCGGAGCCCCTCGATCCCGTGGCCGGACGCATCCCCGGGGCGCGCAATGCGTACTTCGAGGACGCGCTCCCCACAGAGGTCGTCGACGCACCCGACGTTGCGGCCTACTGCGGTTCCGGGGTCACTGCCTGCGTCGTCGTCCAGCGGCTCGTGCTCGCAGGACGGCAAGATGCTCGTCTGTACCCCGGTTCGTTCAGCGAGTGGTGTCGTCGCGACGACACCCCGATCGAGAGAGGAGACCCGTGAGCACGCCCTACGACCAGCCCTCCGACCCGAGCAAGCGGCATTCGGCGGCGCTCACCGACGGACCCGACCGCGCAGGCGCCCGCGCCATGCTCAAGGCGACCGGCCTCAGCGACGAGGACCTCGCGAAGCCGATCGTCGGCGTCGGCACCACGTGGATCGAGACGATGCCGTGCAACCTCAACCAGCGCGACCTCGCCGTGCACGTCAAGCGCGGCGTCCGCGACGCAGGTGGCACACCGATGGAGTTCAACACCGTCGCCGTGTCCGACGGAGTGTCGATGGGAACGTCCGGGATGCGTGCTTCGCTCGTCTCGCGCGAGGTGATCGCAGACTCGATCGAGCTCGTCGCGCGTGGGCACCTCTTCGACGGGCTCGTCTGCCTCGTCGCCTGCGACAAGACGAACCCCGGCGCCGCCATGGCCGTCGGTCGGCTGGACATCCCGTCGATCGTCTCCTACTCGGGCTCGATCGCACCGGGTCTGTACCACCAGCGCGAGGTCTCCGTCGGCGACGTCTACGAGGGCATCGGCGCCTACGCGGCCGGGCACATCACTGCCGAGGACCTGCACGAGCTCGAGTCGGCCGCCTGCCCCGGCGCGGGCGCCTGCGGCGGGCAGTTCACCGCCAACACGATGTCGACGATCCTCGACTTCCTCGGGCTTTCGCCGTTCGGGACGAACGGGATCCCCGCGATGCACCGTGCCCGCGAAGAGGCCGCGTACGAGGCCGGACGTCTCGCCGTGCAACTGGTGCGCGACAACGTGACCCCCCGCTCGTTGGTGACGAAGGAGTCGTTCGAGAACGCGGTGGCATCGGTCGCCGCCACGGGAGGCTCGACGAACGGCGCGCTTCACATCGTCGCGATCGCCCGCGACTTCGGGGTGGACTTCACGATCGACGACTTCGAGCGCATCTCGGCGAGGACCCCGATCATCGCCGACATGAAGCCGTGGGGCCGGTGGCACGCAACCGACATGTACACGGCTGGCGGCGTCGAGCTCGTCGCCCGTGAGCTGAAGAAGGCCGGCCTCCTGAACGTGGACGCGAAGACGGTGGACGGGCGTACGCTCGGCGAGATCGCCGACGGCGCCGTGGAGACCGAGGGCCAGACAGTGGTCGTGCCCATCGAGACGCCGCTCAAGGCACGCGGCGGCGTCGCCGTCCTCTACGGGAACCTGGCGCCCGACGGGTGCGCGGTGAAGCTCGCCGGTCACGACCGGACCGTTCACCGTGGGCCCGCCCGCGTCTTCGACTCGGAGGAAGACACGTTCGCGGCCGTGAAGGCAGGGCGGATCGTCGCCGGCGACGTGGTCGTGATCCGCTACGAGGGCCCGCACGGCGGCCCCGGGATGCGGGAGATGCTCCACGTGACGGCCGCCATCGTCGGCGAAGGGCTGTCGGAGTCGGTAGCGCTCGTCACCGACGGCCGCTTCTCCGGCGCGACGCACGGGTTCATGGTCGGGCACGTCGCACCCGAGGCCTCCAGGCGAGGACCGCTCGCCGCGCTCCGCGAGGGCGATACCGTCGTGATCGACGTCGATCGTCACGTCGTCGAGGTCGAGCTCTCCGACGACGAGATCGCGGCAAGGCTGGCCGACTGGGTCGAGCCCGCGCCGCGCTACCGGCGCGGCGTGCTCGCGAACTACGCGACGCTCGTCTCGTCGGCCTCTGAGGGAGCGGTCACGCTCTCGCGGTACGAGACGGCGTAGGCGTCGGCGCCGGACGTCGGCCGCGGACGAGCTCGGAGCTCGTCGAAGTCGAGGAACGTGAACAAGGTGAGGCCGGAGTCGAAGGGCTCGGGCCTGGTGCGCAGGCGATGAGCGCCGACGCCGAACGAACCGGGCTCACCGTCGAACGAGAGCTCCTCGAACCCTCGGCGCTCGAACCACCGTCGGATCGAGGGTGTCAGGTCGGGCGCCGTGCGGCCGCGCGTCCAGATCACGGTCGCACCTGCGGCGCAGAGCGACGGCAGACTGTCGATGGTGCGCATGATGTCCTCGTCGGAGACGTTTCCGAAGACGCCACACACGAGCACGACGCCCGCCGGGACCGCACCGTCGTAGGCGGCCGTCACGCCGGCGTCGGCGATGACGACCTCCACACCGCTGAGGCCGGCGGACGCGACAGCTGTCCTGGCGATCTCCACGTTCCGAGGGTCGAGCTCGACGAGCCGCGCGACGACGTCACGGCGTCGCGGGTGAGCGGCGACGACAGGGACGAGGTCACGGCCCTGGCCTGCGCACACGCTGACGATGCGAATCGGGCCGGCCTCTTGTCGATCGAGCGCCTCCCGCACGCGTGTGCGGACGACCTCGAGGCGCTCCCGCAGGGGCGAGTCGCGGTCGTACGACGCATGCCAGTCGTACCAGTTCGCGGGCGAGGTCGGAGCCGACACGACGGGAGTATCGCCGACCCCGGCTGCGCGGTCGGGCGTCTGTCGGCTACGCTGCTGCCGGAAGCGGGACACGTCCCGCTCCACATCGAGAGAGGCTGAGGGACCGGCCCTGTGACGCCTCGGCAACCCCCCTCGTGAGAGGGCACGGTGCCAAACCCGGACGGATGTCGAGCGAGACGAAGGAGGTCGACCAAGTGCCCGCCCAATCCCTTTCCTGTCGCATCTGCGGCACCGAGCACGAGCTGACGGTGATCGGCACGTGCTCGCGCTGCTTCGGCCCACTCGACCCCGTCTACGACTGGGACGCGTTGCGAGCCACGGTTACGCGAGAGCGGATCGCGGCCGGGCCGGCCTCGATCTGGCGCTATGCGGACCTGCTGCCCGTGGATGCCCCCGACGAGGCCCGCCTGGCTCCGGGCTTCACGCCGCTCGTACCCGCGCCGAGACTCGCGGCGGAGATCGGCGTCGCGGAGCTCTGGCTCAAGCTCGACACCGCCAACCCCACACATTCCTTCAAGGACCGCGTCGTCGCCGTCGCCGCGCGCAAGGCCCAGGAGGCCGGGCTCGAGACGCTGTCGTGCTCGTCCACGGGCAACCTCGCCGGCGCCGTCGCCGCGCGGGCCGCCGCCGAGGGGATGAATGCCGCGGTCTTCGTGCCGGCGGATCTCGAGCCGGAGAAGCTCGCCGCGGCAGCCGTGTACGGCCCGACGATCTACGCGGTCGACGGCACGTACGACCACTGCTCCCGCCTGTCCGTGGAGCTGTCGTTCGAGCTCGACTGGGGGTTCGTCAACGTCAACCTCCGCTCGTACTACGCGGAAGGCTCCAAGACACTCGCGTACGAGCTCGCCGAGCAGCTCGGCTGGACGCTCCCCGACGCGGTCGCGATTCCGATCGCCTCCGGTGCGCTGTTCCACAAGGTCGGCCAGGGGTTCGGCGAGCTGCTCTCGCTCGGGCTCCTCGACGGTGAGCGGCCACGTCTCGTGGGCGGTCAGGCGGAGGGCTGCGAGCCGGTCGCGAAGGCGTTTCGCGATGGACAGCCGGTGCAGCCGGTACGACCCGACACGATCGCGCGATCGCTCGCCATCGGCAGCCCCGCTGACGGAGACTTCGCCGTCGCCACCGCCCGCGAGACCGGCGGCTCGATCCATGCCGTTCCCGAAGACCAGGTCGGGGAGAACATGGCGTTGCTCGCCTCGACCACCGGTGTGTTCGGCGAGACGGCGACGGGGGTCACGCTCGGCGCGCTGCGAGCAGCGATCGCCGCTGGCGAGATCGACGCCAGCTCCCGGGTGGTGCTCCTCGTCACGGGCGACGGGCTGAAGACACCACAGGCGGTCGCGCACACGTATCGCCCGGTGCACATCGAGGCGGACGCCGAGGCGTTCGTGGAAGCGATCCCCGCCGCCTGACAGGCGCGCTCGTCTGTGGGCGAACCGACGCACCATCGGCACGGGGTCCCCTTGACAGCCACCCGGTGTCTGACACCTGATGCTCCTTTCGGACGTGTCCCGCGCACGTCGAGGCCCGATCCGTGGACGAGTTGACACGAACACCGCACGAAGGGGCCTTGACAGGCGTCCGGTGTCTGACACCTTCGCACGGTTCTCACCCCACGCCGCGCGGTGGTGAGTGCTCCTCGGTAGCCTTGGCCCCATGAGCCGCACACTGTTCGAGAAGGTGTGGGAGGAGCACGTCGTCGTCGAGCCCGAGGGCGAGCCGGCGCTGCTGTACATCGACCTCCACCTCGTGCACGAGGTGACGTCGGCCCAGGCGTTCGACGGCCTGCGACTGGCCGGTCGAGGCGTGCGCCGGCGCGAGCTGACGGTCGCGACGATGGATCACAACGTCCCGACGACACCCGGCCCGGTGACGGATCCGATGGCGAAGGCACAGCTCGGCGCACTCCGGCGCAACTGCGAGGAGTTCGGGATCGTGCTTCATGCCACCGGCTCGGGCTCCGAGGGAATCGTGCACGTGATCGGCCCGGAGCTCGGGCTCACCCAGCCCGGGCTCACGATCGTCTGCGGCGACAGCCACACGTCCACGCACGGCGCGTTCGGCGCACTCGCCTTCGGCATCGGCACGTCCGAGGTCGAGCACGTGCTCGCCACGCAAACACTGTCGCAGCGACGACCGCGGACCATGCTCGTCGAGTACGTCGGCGAGCTGCCACGCGGGCTGACTCCGAAGGACGTCGCTCTGGGGACGATCGGGCAACTGGGCGTCGATGGCGGCGTCGGTCACGTCGTCGAGTACGCGGGCGAGGCGATCCGCGGGCTCTCGGTCGAGGGCCGCATGACCCTGTGCAACATGTCGATCGAGTGGGGCGCCCGGGCTGGGATGGTCGCACCCGACGACGCGACGTTCGCCTATCTCGAGGGGCGCCCGCAGGCGCCGACCGGCCGCGACTGGGAGGACGCGCTCGACCGCTGGCGCGCGCTTCCGACCGACCCGGGTGCCTCGTTCGACGTCCGCCACGAGGTCGACGTGACCTCGCTCGCACCTCAGGTGACGTGGGGTACGAACCCGGGCATGGTCGTCCCGGTCACCGGTCGCGTGCCCGACCCCGCCGACCTCGTGGGCGACGACCGGATCGCCGCCGAGCGCGCCCTCGACTACATGGGTCTGCGACCCGGCACGCCGATCGAGGACATCGCGGTCGACCGGGTGTTCGTCGGCTCGTGCACCAACTCGCGCCTCGAGGATCTCCGCGCCGCTGCGAGCATCGTCGCCGGCCGCACGGTTGCGCCGACGGTGACCGCCCTCGTCGTGCCCGGGTCCGCCAAGGTGCGCGCCCAGGCTGAGGAGGAGGGGCTCGACCGCATCTTCACCGACGCCGGGTTCGAGTGGCGGCTTGCGGGTTGCTCGATGTGCCTGGGCATGAACCCCGACGTCCTGCAGCCGGGCGAGCGGTGCGCGTCCACGTCGAACCGCAACTTCGAGGGGCGCCAGGGACGGGGCGGGCGGACGCACCTCGTGAGCCCGCAGATGGCGGCGGCTGCAGCGCTGCACGGTCATTTCGTCGACGTCCGCTCGCTCGACGAGGCGGGGGTGACCAAGTGAAGCCGTTCGTCCGCGAGACCGGCCGCGTCGCGGTGCTCGATCGTCCCGACGTCGACACCGACCAGATCATCCCCAAGCAGTTCCTCAAGCGGATCGACCGCACGGGCTACGGCGCGTTCCTCTTCTACGACCAGCGCCACGACGAGCAAGGGAACCCGACCCCGGGCTTCCCGCTCGACCGCCCGGAGTTCGCGGGCGCCCGCGTGCTCCTCGCGGGCCGCAACTTCGGTTGCGGATCGTCACGCGAGCACGCCGCCTGGGCACTCTCCGACTACGGCTTCGACGTCGTGCTGGCACCGTCGTTCGGCGACATCTTCCGTACGAACGCCTCGAAGGTCGGGCTGCTGGTCGTCGATCTGCCCGAAGACGAGATGAAGCGCCTGATGGAGTCGGTGAACCTCGACACGGGATCCGAGATCACCGTCGACCTCGAGCGACAGGTCGTCGTTGCCCCGGACGGTCGCGAGATCTCGTTCGACGTCGACGCCGACGTCCGCCACCGTCTCCTGCACGGGCTCGACGAGATCGGGCTCACACTCCAGCAGGAGGACGCGATCACCGCATACGAGGTCTCCCGGGGCATCGCGTGACGCGGGTCGCCGTGCTCGCCGGCGACGGGATCGGACCGGAGGTCGCGGCCGAGGCGATCCGGGTGCTCGACGCATTCGGCATCGCGCACACCGAGCATGCCTTCGGTGGCGGCGCCATCCTCGCTCAGGGAACGCCTCTGCCGGCGGAGACGCTCGCAGCGTGCACGACCGCCGACGCCGTGCTCCTCGGAGCCGTCGGTCTTCCTGAGCTCGAGGGTGCGTCCGTGCGGCCGGAACAGGGCCTGCTCGCGCTGCGCAAGGAGCTCGGCGTCTATGCGAACCTCCGCCCCGCGCAAGCAGAGGGGATCGACATGATCATCGTCCGCGAGCTCACGGGCGGGCTGTACTTCGGCGCCAAGGGCACGCGCGACGACGGCACCTGGTTCGACACGTGCGAGTACACGCGGCCCGAGGTGGAGAGGATCGCGCGACGCGGGTTCGAGATCGCACGTGGGCGCGCGGGACGTGTGACCTCGGTCGACAAGGTGAACGTGCTCCACACGTCGCGTCTCTGGCGCGACGTCGTGTCCGAGCTGGGAGCGGCCGACTACGCCGACGTGCCGCTCGACCATGCGCTGGTCGACTCGTTCGCGATGACGATCGTCACCGATCCCGGCTCGATCGACGTCGTGCTCACCGAGAACACCTTCGGTGACATCCTCTCCGACGTCGCTGCGGCGGTGACCGGCGGTCTGGGCCTGGCGGCCTCGGCGAGCCTCGGTGATGACGGCCCGGGGATCTTCGAGCCCGTCCACGGCTCCGCACCGCAGATCGCCGGTCAGGGCATCGCCAACCCGGCAGCGATGCTGCGCTCGACCGCGCTCCTGCTGCGCCATGCGCTCGGACGTGACGATGATGGCGACGCGCTCGAGCAGGCGATCGATCGCGCCCTGCTCGAAGCACCGACGCCGGACCTGGGCGGGCACGCGTCCACGCGCGAGGCGACCGACACGGTGTTGCGCGCGCTCGACGCGACCCCTACCCTGTAGCGACCATGCGGAACGCGCAGCCTCACACCTTCCTCGGGCTCGCGTTTCTCGGCTTCGCCTTTGTGCGCTAGCCGGCGCATCCTTCCCGCCCTCGCCGGCTAGCTGACCACCGCGGCGGTACTTCCGTCCACGCGAAAGGCGAAACCGCATGACCTCGAACGAACTGACCGTCGCATATCCGGGCCGAGAGGGCGCTCACAGCGCGGCTGCCTGTGATCGGCTGTTTCCCGCCGCGCGCCTCGTGCCGCTCCCGTCGTTCGCGGACGTCGTCGGGGCGGTGGCGGTGGGTCGCTGCACGTTCGGCGTCCTGCCGATCGAGAGCTCGCTCGCAGGCCCGGTCAACGAGACCCACGACCTGTTGTTCGACTCACCCCTCTCGATCGTGGCCGAGGCGATCCTGGCGATCAACCACTGTCTCGTCGGCACGCAGGCACTGCCTCTCGAGGACGTGCGCGAGATCCACTCGCACCCCGTGGCGCTCGACCAGTGCCGGAAGCTGCTCGCGTCGATGCCGTGGGCGACGGCCATCTCCTCGGCGACGACGGGGGACGCGGCAGCCGCTGTCGCGGCGCTCGGCGACCCGAGCGTGGTCGCGATCGCGAGCTCGCGCGCGGCGAGGCTGAACCGCCTCGTCGTTCTCGCCGACGACGTCGGCGACCATCCAGAGGCATTCACGCGCTTCGCCGCCCTCGCCCCCTACACGCGCCTCGACCGGCGTCACGGTGCGTGGCGCACGGCGTTCTCGTTCGTCACCGATCACCGCCCTGCGGCCCTGCACCGGGCGATCGAGCCGCTCGCGCGCCGCGACATCGACATGGTGCAGCTCGTCTCGCGACCGATCCCGCAGACCCCCTGGCGCTACCGCTTCGACGCCGTGCTCGGAGGTCACCCGCTCGACGACGACGTCCGCGCTGCGCTGCACGACATGCAGGGCGAGACTGCGTACCTCCGGGTGTTCGGCTCGTATCGCGCGGATCTCGAGGACGAGGGTGCGACCACGGTCGCCGCGTAGTGCGAGCCGCGTGTCAGGCGGCTTCGGTCGCGAGCTCGGCGTCGACGCCGGGCAGGTACGGGGCCCAGATCTCCGGGACGCGGTGCAGGGCGAGGCGGATGAACAGGACGGGGGCCGGCGCCCGTGGCGGCCGCGCCAGCGAGAGGCTCGCCTCCTCGGGCGTCTTGTCGGCCTTGCGCAAGTTGCACGGGGAGCACGCCGTGACCACGTTCTCCCAGCTCGAGTCACCCCCCCGTGACCGCGGGACGACGTGGTCGAGCGTGAGCCGGCCGCTCGCCGTGCCGCAGTAGACGCACCGCCACCCGTCGCGGGCGAACAGCACGCGTCGCGAGATCCTGCGCTTCACCGTTCTCGGCACACGGACGTACTGCAGCAGCCGGATCACGAGCGGCCGAAGGAACGACGCGCTGGCCGAGCGGAGCGGCTCGGCGCCGTGCTCGACGACCTCCGCCTTCTGCTTGTCCACGAGCACGTGTGCCCGCCGCACCGTGCAGGTGTTCAGCGGCTCGTAGCTCGCGTTGAGAACGAGGACCTCGGCCACGCGCGATGAGCGTACCAGCGCGTCACAGCGCAGACGAGTGCGCGGCCCCGCGGCGGCGCCATGTCATGATCGGGGTCATGACGCCTGCGCGCATTGTCCTCGAGCAGCTGCTCGCCGCCACGGGCGCGAGCCGCGTCACGCTGCGCCGCGACGTCGCGGGCGCCGGCGCGTTTCCAGTAGTCGAGGAGGCTCTTGCGCCGGGCGCCGAGTCGCTGCGCGACGAGCGCTCCGTGCACCTGCCCACCCAGCCGGTCGTGCTCGAGCTGCAGCGTGGCCGACAGGTCGTCCAGGACGACTGCGCCGGCGCGTACGACGAGCCCGAGTTCCAGCGCATGCTCGCCGTCTACGGCGGGCTGGCCGCGCAAATTGTCACCCCGATCGAGGTCGACGGGCACCTGGAGGCGATCCTCTCGCTCCACCAGCTCGGCGCGCCACGCACGTGGAGCACCGAGGAGATCGCCGCCGCGACCGCCGCCGCGCACCAGCTGCGGGAGCTGCTGTGAGGGTCCCAGCGGAAACGGGACACAACCGTTGGCACCCCGATCTCGAGCCAGTGGCATCGGTCCGCCCCGGCGAGGAGATCACGCTCGTCACACGCGACGGGCTCGACGGCCAGCTCACACGCGCGAGCGTCCATGCCGACTGTGCGCAGCTCGACCTCGGGCTCGGGCATCCGCTCACCGGCCCGGTCGCCGTCGACGGCGCAGAGCCCGGCGACGTGCTCGAGGTGCACGTGGTGGGCTACGAAACACCCGACTTCGGCGTCAACTGCGTGATCCCCGGCTTCGGCCTCCTGGCCGACCTCTTCCCGGAGCCGTTCCTCGTCGGCTGGGAGCTCGATGGCACGCACGCCCGCTCGTCCGAGCTTCCGGGTGTCTCGGTCCCGGCCGTCGTCCACGCGGGGGTGATGGGCGTCGCGCCGTCACACGAGCTGATGGAGCACCAGCGCGCCCGCGAGGAGGCGATCAGGGCAGCCGGCGGCCCGGTGGCCGAGGCGATGCCCGAGCGGGCCTACCCGCTGCTCGCCGCGTCGGGGCTGCGCACGATCCCACCACGCGAGACCGGTGGCAACGTCGACATCAGGCGGCTCGTCGCCGGGTCGACGCTGCTTCTCCCCGTCCATGTGCCTGGCGCGCTCTTCTCCGCAGGCGACGTGCACTTCGCGCAGGGCGACGGTGAGGTCTGCGGCACCGGGATCGAGATCACCGCCGAGGTCACGTTGCGCTTCGGGCTGCGCAAGGCGCCGCGCTGGGTTCCGCGCTTCCCGGCCTACCTCTCGCCGGCCCAGCCGGGCCGCGAGTACTTCGCGACGACGGGGATCCCCGAGCACGATGCGATGGACCTGACCGCTGCGGCGCGGGCAGCGCTGCTCGCGATGATCGACTGGCTGGAGGCGGAGCACGGCCTGTCGCGGCCGGCGGCGTACTGCCTGTGCTCGGCCAGTGTCGACCTTCACCTGTCCGAAGTAGTCGACGTGCCGTACCCGCTAGTCTCCGCTCTCTGTCCACTCGATGTCTTCGCAGAGAGCTCGTCTCCATGATCGGTGGCCTCGAGGGAAGCAGCGCGGTCGTCACCGGCGGTGCCTCCGGGATCGGCAGCGCGTGTTGCCGTCTGCTGGCGGCCAGCGGTGCGGTCGTGACGGTCGCCGATCTCGGAGGAGACGATCCGATCGACGTCACCGACCGTGCGGCGCTGGACGCGCTCGCAAAGCGGATCGCGTCCGACGGCGGCGGCGTCGACGTGCTGATCAACGCTGCGGGGATCCTCACGCAGAACCTGCCGGTGGACGAGCTGCCGGCCGACGACTTCCGGCGGGCGTACGAGGTCAACGTGATCGGCACCGTCAATGCCTGTCAGGCCTTCGGCCCATTGCTCCGCTCCCGGCGGGGAGCGGTCGTCAATGTCGCCTCCCAGGCCGCCCTCGTCTCGCTGCCCCAACAGGCCGCTTACACCGCGGCGAAGGGCGCTGTCGCCGCGCTCACGCGGTCACTTGCGATCGACTGGGCGGAACACGGGGTTCGTGCGAACGCCGTCGCCCCCGGCTTCACGATGACGCCGATGACCGCCGCCTTCTTCGAGAACGAGGTGTTCACGGAAGCGGCGACGAAGCGCATCCCGCTCGGGCGCATCCTCGAAGCCGACGAGATCGCCGCGGCGATCGTGTTCCTCGCAAGCCCGCTGGCCAGCGCGATCACGGGAGTCGTGCTCCCCGTGGACGGCGGCTGGACTGCGGGCGAGCCCGCGTTGCCCTGGTAGCGGGCTAGAACACGTCGTCCGGGAGGCCGAGCCCTTCGAGCAGGTCGAGGGGGAGCACGGGCGGTCGCGAGTCACCGCGGGCATCGAGGAACGCGATCAGCTGCCGGTAGTGGAACGCTGCGTGCCAGCGCTGGTGGTCGAGCAGCGCGAGCCAGTCGAGCGCGCCTCTCGGCGAGGGCACGACGAGACCAGGTCGGTCGAGATCGTCGACACCGCCGAGAAACGCGCTCCACGACTCGTGGATCGACTGCGCGTACCCGACCACGCCCGCGGCCGTCTCGAGTCGCTGCTCGCGAAGTGCATCCTCGTCCGGATCCCAGGCGAAGCCGTCGCCGGCCCAGGCGGCCGGCAGGAGGGTGAACGGATGGAAGACGTTGACGGTGAGATTGCGGAGCGAGCGGCCGCGCGAGGGGGTCGGCTCGACCAGCACGGACCACGGGAGCGGCCGCACCTGATCGAGCCAGGCACGGAGAAGATCTGCCGTGTCCGCAGCGAGGCGCGCGCCCGGGGCCGCCTCGGGAGAGGGCAGCCCGAGCGCCGCCGCGAGCTGCGACACGTGGAGGATCGGCAGCGCCTCGCCGTCGACCACGAGCGACGGCACGATCGGCGTCCCGGCCTCACGCCAGCGTCGCTCTCCTTCCCCACTGTCGCGAACGTTGACGGAGTCGAACGGAACCGCATGCACGCCAAGGAACTCCCTGGCCGCGGCGCAGCTCGCTCAGGCCGGATGCCAGTAGAGCTCGAGCGTGGCCGTCACGTCGAGATCATCTTCTTTTCGATGCCGACGCCGGCCTCCCGGGCCCGCTCGACCTCGAGCGGGACGGTGGCCGAGTCCTGCAGCGCGATCCCCGTCGAGTCGAACACCGTGATCTGCTCGTCGCTCTCGCGTCCCTTGAGCTCGCCGCAGATCACCTTGCCGATCTCGCCGGCGATGTCGTCCATCGTGATCAGCCCGTCCCGCAGCGGCACGTTGATCTCGCCGTCCGGCGCGCATTGACGGATGTCGTCGACGAAGACGCGGCCGCGCTGGAGCAGACCGGGATGCAGCTCCTGCTCGCCTTCCAGGTCCGCGCCGAGCGCGGCGAGATGCGCACCCGGCTTCACCCACGCGTCGTCGACGATCCAGCCGCGAGCGTGCGTGCCTGTCACGATCACGTCGGCTCCCTCGACCGCGGTGCGCACGTCGGTGGTACCGACGAACTGCAGGTGCGGAAAGCGCGGCGCCTGCTCGGCGACGAAGCGGTCGACGGACTCCTGCGTACGGCTCCAGACCCGCACCTCGTCCCACGGGAAGACGGTGTCGCACGTTGCGAGCGTCCCCTCGCCGACGCTCCCGGTGCCGAGGACGGCGAGCACGCGTGAGTCGGGTCGTGCGAGCCACTTCGCCGACACAGCCGCGGACGCGCCCGTGCGCATCAGCGTGTGGTACGAGCCGTCGCAGATCGCGAGTGGGAACCCGGTCACGGGGTCCGTGTAGACGAGGATCGAGAACACCGCCGGGAGGTCGTACTGTGCGTTGTCCTCGCGGATCGAGACCCACTTGCACGCCGCCGCCTCCGGCTCCTCGATCCAGGACGGCATCACCTCCCACTCGCCCTTGTAGCGGTCGAGCACGATGTGGCCCTTCGGCTCCATGAAGACCCGGCCGAGCCCGTGCATGCGGAAGGCGTGCTCGACGCAGTCGACGTACTCCGCCGGCGTGAGCAGCCCCATCATGTCGGTGCGGCCGAGGATCAGGGTCTTCCGGTTGCGCCAGCTCTCCACGGCTCGGAGCCTACGACGCGAGCCGTGCGGCTACAAGTTCGATCAGCGTCGCGAGCTCGACCTCCTCGAAGACCGGCGGGAACACCGAAAGTCGCTCGCGAGCGCGTGCGAGATGGCGCCTCGCCCGAGCCAGGTCTCCGGCCTCGGAGCGGTAGCCGGCGGCGGCGAGTTGGCGCATGCCGCGAGCGACCGCGGCGGAGTCGCGATCGCCGTACACGATGGCGTCGCTCAGCGCGTCCGCGGCGGCGACGTACTCGTGGAGCGTAAGCCGTCGCTCCGCCTCCCACAGCGCTGCCCTCGTGCGCGCCTCGGGCGGTGGCCAGACCTCGTCGCTCACGGTGCAATAGTAGAGTCGGCTGAGATGGCAGCCCTCATGCCCCCGATCGGGAGGGAGGCGAGCACGCGGCGCATCGAGCGCGACATCGAGACGCTCGCCGGCTCCGACTACACGGTCTCGAGCGAGGCGATCCGCCGCTACGCGTACACGCCCGTCTACCGCAACACCCTCGACTACTTCACGGCTGCTCTGCAGGAGCTCGGCTTCTCCGTCACCGAGGACCCCGTCGGCACGTTGATCGCCCGCAACCGGCCGGTCGGCGAGCCCGTGTTCGGGATCGGCTCGCACTGCGACTCGAACCGCAACGGGGGCAAATATGACGGCACCATGGGTGTCGTCACGGCGCTCGAGGTGTGTCGGCTGAACGCGGAGCACGGGCTCGACCTCCCGTTGCAGCTGATCTCGTTCCTCGAGGAAGAGGGCTCGGGCTTCGGGCAGATGCTCCTCGGCAGCCGGATCATGCTGCAGCGCGTCACCGAGGACGAGCTGCGCGAGTCGTTCCTCGCGCTCGACGACGGCCGCAGCTTCTGGGAGCACGCGGAGGAGGCCGGCTACGAGCCGGCCCGTTGGCGTGAGTCGATCCACGCTCTCGACGACCTCACAGGCTGGATCGAGATGCACATCGAGCAGGCGCGCGTGCTGCAGGACACGGGGAACCGGATCGGGCTCGTGCACACGATCGCCGGCTACGTGCACGCGGATGTCTTCGTAGAGGGCCGCGGCGACCACGCTGGCGCGACGCCGATGGATCTCCGTCTCGACCCGACCACGGTGCTCGCAGAGACGGTGCTCGAGCTGGAGCGGCTGGCCACCGAGGCCGGGCAGGGCACCGTCGGCACAGTGGGCGAGATCGAGGTCGACCCCGGGCTGATCAACGCGATCGCGAGCCACGTCCGCTTCTCGCTCGACATCCGCGGGCCGATCGAGGACGCGTACCACGGTGTCGCCGACGACGTCGCTGCGTTCGCGCGCCGAGCCGCCGCCGACCGCGGCCTGCAGGCCGAGCTCCGCCGGCGCCAAACCCTCCCCCCGACGCCGCTCGACGGCCGCATCGTGGACGCGCTCGACGCCGCTGCCGCCGCCACCGGTGAGCCCTACCTGCGCATGCACTCGGGTGCGGCGCACGACACGATGTGCGTCGCCGACCGCGTCCCCAGCGCGATGGTCTTCGTCCCCTGCGTGGACGGCATCAGCCACCACCCGGCGGAGGACGCCGACCCGGCCGACGCGGCGCTTGCAGCGGAGATCATCCTGGGCGCGATCGCGGCGCTGACCGGCTGAGCGCACCCGGCAGCGCCAGCAGGCTCGCGACCCACAGCCCGCCCATCACGAAGAACGCAGCAACGCCCGCATCCCGCGCGAACGCCGCACCGACGAGCGGTGTCCCCACGAGCACGGTGAGCGCACCGGCCGCGTTGACGAACCCCACGGCAGCGCCAGGGCTCCGAGAGTGCAACGCGGCGGCCCGCGTGAAGCACGCCGAGAACGGGATCCCGGCGGACAGGCCGACGATGCACGATCCGGCGAGCGCGATCGCCACGGAGCCGGAGGCGAGGGCCAGCACACCGACGGCACCCGCCAGCGCACTGGCCACGATCGCCTGACCCATCCGCTCCGGGTGTGCCCGGAAGACCCAGCCACCGAGCGGGCGTGAGACGATGCCGAGGGCCAGCGTCGCCGCTCCCACACCTCCCGCTGCGCCGGCGGCGAGCCCGGCCGTCTCCTCGAGCAGCGTCACCACCCAGTTACCGATCACCACGCTGAGGCCGAACGACGCCGCGAAGAGCACGGCCAGCCGCACCATGCTCCCGTCGCGGGTGAACGCCCGCATCGGCGTGACCGAGCCTGCCGCTCTCCGCGCGACCTCGACGGCGGGGCCCAGGGCGAGCACGAGGGCGGCTGCGCCGGCGACGACGATGGCGCTGGCAAAGGGCGCGCGCCAGCCGAGCGGCCCCACGAGCATGGGTACGACGGCGAGCGCCGCGCCGCCGCCCGCGGTGGCGACGCCCCCGTAGAGCCCCTGCGCGAACGGCGAGCCCCCGGTCGCCCTGACGTAGTCGCTCCCCCCGATGAAGGCGAACGCCGTGCCGACGCCCATCGCCGTCCGCGCAACGAGGGCAAGCCACGGCTCCGGCGCGGCCAGCGCGATCGCGTTGCACACGGCGAGCACGACCAGTCCGGCAGCGCAGACCTGGGCCGGGCCGAACCGATCGCTGAGGCGCCCCGCGGGCACCTGCATGAGCAGATGTGTCACGAACAGCGCCGTCGTGAACAGCCCGATCGTGGCAAGACCGACGCCGTAGTCGGCGGCCAACTCGTCCGCCACCGACCCCGTGTCGGCGATGTTCCAGCCGGCAGCGAAGCCGACCGCGCTGCCGGCGGTGACGGCTCGTGCGCTCATGGCGCGCTCACGTGGACGATGATCCCCAGGTGAGCACCTTCGCCGTCTTCGCCACCGAGGGACCGTAGTCGAACCATGAGTGCCGTTGCACTCGGTGCGCTCGCGGGCGCGCTCTTCGGTCTGCTCGCCGTCACCGTGCGCCTGGCGCTCCGGCGGGGCGCAGACCCGGAGGTCGGCGCGGTCGTGATCCTCGGCGTCGGTGCTGTCGTCGCCTGGGCTCTCGCCCTGCCGACACTCGGTGACGTCGAGGCGTGGGGCGCACTATGGGTGTTCTTCGCGATCGGCGCGCTCGTGCCGGGCGCGTCGCAGATCCTCTTCATCCTGGCGGTACGCGACGCTGGCCCTTCACGAGCGGCGATCCTGATCGGTGTCGCGCCGCTGCTCTCCGTCGCGCTCGCCCTGATCCTGCTGGACGAGCCGTTTCGACCCCTCCTCGTGGTCGCAACCGTGCTCGTGGTCGCAGGGGGCATGACGCTCGCAGGCGAGCGGGCTCGCCCGGCCGCGTTCCGCGGAATCGGAGCGGTGTTCGCCATCGGCTGCGCCGTGCTGTTCGCCGTCCGCGACAACGCGGTGCGCTGGGCGGCGCAGGACGTCGAGGCGCCCGCCGTCGTCGCGTCCGCCGTCTCGCTGCTGGGAGCAGTCGCCGTCGTCGCTACGTACCTCGGGCTCGCACGACGCGATCGCGTCCGGTCGTCTCTCAGGCCTGCCGCCCGTGGGTTCTGGCCGGCGGGTGTGACGCTCGGGCTCGCCTACGTGTGCCTGATCGTCGCCTTCGATCGCGGTCGCGTGAGCATCGTCGCACCCCTGAACGCGACGCAGTCGCTGTGGGCGATCGGCTTCGCGGTCGCGTTCCTCCGGGCGACCGAAGCCATCGGGAGGAGGACGGTGCTCGCCGGTCTGCTCGTCGTCGCCGGCGCGGTGCTGGTCGGGATCGTGAGGTGAGCCTCAGACCGTCGCCGCGCGCAGGTCTGTGGCCACGGCGAGCACGCGCCTGAGCTGTCACCGTCCGATCACGGGCCTTGCCGAGCGGACGTCAGCCCGCCGCGGCGAGCTCGTCCCGCAGCCGTCCGATCGTCGCGACGACCGTGTCGATGTCGTCCTCGGTCGTCGACCAGTTCGAGACGGAGAGTCGGAGCAGTCGCTCACCGCGCCACGTCGTCGCTCCGAGCCACGCTGTCCCCTCGCGCTGGATGGTCTGCTCGAGACGGTTGGTGAGGTCGGTGTCGCCGACGCGCACGAGAACCTGGTTCAGTACGACGTCGTTCACCACGTCGACGCCGTCGAGCCCGTCGAGGCTCGCTGCCGCTCGCTGCGCGAGCGCACAGCACCGGTCGACCAGAGCGGCGACACCCAACCGGCCGAGCGAGCGCAGAGCCGCCCACGTCGCAAAGCCGCGCGCCCGCCGTGACGACTCCGGCACGAAGTCACCCCCGCCGAGCGTGCGACCCGCCACCTGGCCGGTCAGGTACGAGGCCGTGTAGGCGAGTGCGCTCGCGTGCACCTCGGGGTGCGCGCAGAAGGCATAGCCCGTGTCGTACGGGACGTTGAGCCACTTGTGTCCGTCGCACGCCCAGGAGTCGGCCCTCTCGAGCCCCGTCGTACGGTAGGCCGTCTGCGGGCTGGCCGCCGCCCAGAGGCCGAACGCTCCGTCGACGTGCACCCAGGCACCGACCGCGCGCGCGGCCGCGATCGCGGCCGCGAGCTCGTCGCAGGCTCCGGTGTTGACGTTCCCCGCTTGGGCACAGACGATCACCGGCCCGGGGTCGAGCGCGTCGAGCGTCCGCACGAGCGCCGTGACGTCCATCGCGCCCGACGACAGCGCCCGCACCTCTACGAGCGAGCGCTCGCCGAGCCCTAGGAGCCGGAGCGCCCGATCGATCGTCGCGTGGCGCTCGACGCCGGCAACCACGCGAATCGGGGGCGCGCCGTTCAACCCGTCGCGACCGACGTCCCAGCCGTGCCGATGGAGCACGTGCCAACGTCCCGCTGCGAGACCGACCGTGTTCGCCGCCTGACCACCCGTCACGAACCCGACCGACGCCGAGGCGGGGAGACCCAGCAGTTGCTTCAGCCAGCGTCCGGCAACGTCCTCGAACGCGAGTGCCGCCGGCGACAACGCCTCGTTGAACGCGCACTGATCCCAGCCTGCTGCGACGATCTCGGCAGCCAACGCGGCGTCGAGCGTCCCACCCGTCACGAACCCGAAGTAACGAGGGCCGGCAGTGCTCGTCAGCCCCGGCCCGGCCGCTCGCACGAGCTCGTCGATCACGTCGGCCGCCGGGATCGGGCCGTCCTGGAGCTCGACCTCGAGCGTTGACGCGACCTCGGCGCGGCTCGAAACGGCTCCTACACGCGCCTCTCGCAAACCTTCGCGGTAGTCGGCTGCGACGCCCGCAGCCTGCGTGATCGCGCTCCGGATGTCGTCCTGCGACGCGTCGGTCATCCGAGTCGGACGACAATCGCGTCGCCCACCTCGCGCGTCGTCGCGGTGCCGCCGACGTCCCGGGTGCGCGGGCCGTCGCGGCACACGTCCTCGAGTGCCCGCATCACGGCGTCCGCCGCACCCTTCTCGCCCAGGTGCTCGAGCATGAGCGCTGCGCTCCAGATCGCCCCCGCCGGGTTGGCGATGCCCTGCCCGGCGATGTCGGGCGCCGAGCCGTGCACGGGCTCGAACAGGCCCGGCGCGGTCGCGCCAGGCGCCAGGTTCGCACTGGCCGCCATGCCCATGCCGCCCTGGATCGCGGCGGCGAGGTCGGTGAGGATGTCCGCGAACAGGTTCGAGGCGACGACGACGTCCAGCGAGCCCGGGTCGCGCACCATGCGCGCGGCGAGCGCGTCGACGAGGACGCGCTCGACCCGAACGCCCGGGTGCTCGGCCGCCACGTCCTCCACGACCTCGTCCCAGAGCACGTAGCCGAAGCGTGACGCGTTCGACTTCGTCGCGCTCGTGAGCAGACCGCGGCGGCCCTCCGCCAGACCGAACGCATAACGGACGACGCGCTCGACACCGGCCCGGGTGAAGACGCTCGTCTCGAGCGCGACCTCGGACGGCAGCGCGTGATGCGCACGCCCGCCGACGCCCGAGTACTCGCCCTCGGTGTTCTCGCGCACGAAGAGCATGTCCACGTCGGCCGGGCCGCGGCCAACGAGGGGGCACGGAATGCCCTCCAGCAACCGCGCAGGACGCACATTCGCCCAGAGGTCGAGCCGCTGCCGGATGTGGAGGATCGACCCCCACAACGACACGTCGTCGGGGACGGACGGGTCGCCGATCGCGCCCATCAGGACTGCGTCGTGCCCCCGAAGCACGTCGAGCGCGTCGCCCGGCATCATCGCGCCATGCCCGTGGTACCACGCACTCCCCCACGGGAGCTCGGTCCACTCGAGCGAGAGGCCCAGCGCGTCCACGACGCGCCGGGCCTCGGCCATCACCTCCGGCCCTACCCCGTCCCCGGAAAGCAAGGCGATGCGCATTAGCCCCGCAGATCGAGAACCCGCCAAGCGGATTCTCGATCGCGAACACCCCTCTCGCCCCGCAGATCGAGAATCCGCCAAGCGGATTCTCGATCGCGAACACCCCTGAAGCGGCCGCTGGCGCGGCCGGTGCCTGCTGCGAACGAACCGGGTGCGGGATGCGTCACGCGGCCGCGCCGACCTTGCCGGGCACACCCTCCAGGTAGGAGATCGCCTCCTCGACCGAGACGACGTCGGCGTACTTCGCCTGGATGTCGAACAGGTTCGCCTCGTGCGGCGCCTGCGCGCGGTCGCCCACGCACTCGCGCGGCACCATCGTGGGCCAGCCGTACTGCAGCAGGTCGATGGCCGTCGCTCGGATGCAGCCGCTCGTGGTGGCGCCGCAGAGGATCACCGAGTCGGCCTTCTGCGTCACGAGCACCGAGGCGAGGTTCGTACCGAAGAAGCCCGAGGCTCCCTTCTTCACGATCACCGTCTCGTCGTCACGCGGCTCCAGCCGCGGATCGATCTCGACCCATCTACCGCCCATCTGCAGGTCGGCGAGCGAGGGCACCTTCTGCATCCAGAGACCGCCGTCCTTGAGGCTCGACTCGAACCCGATCGTCGTGAAGACGACCGGCAGGCCCTTCGCACGGGCGACGTCGAGCACCCGCTTCGTCGCCTCCACCTGCGGCGTCAGGTCCGAGCCGAGCGCACACTCGGCGTCGGTGAAACCGCACGAGAAGTCGATCACGAGCACCGCGGGATGCTCACCCATGGTCACGCCCTGCCCGAGCCCCGCCTTCGCATAGACGTCGCGGGCCTGTTCGTCCGACATCACGTCACCGCCTTGACCGCCGGCAGGAGCTCCTCGCCGAAGCGCGCGCGCTTGACGAACTGCCCGTCTCCGGGCTTCCCGACGAGCTCGTCGTTCTCGACGATCACCTGGCCGCGAACGAGCACCACCTCCGGGGCGCCGGTCACCTCGGTGCCCTCGAACAGGTTGTAGTTCACGTTCGTGTGATGTGTCGCCGCCGAGATCGTGAGCTTCTTCTCGGGATCCCAGACGACGATGTCGGCGTCGGAGCCCGGTGCGATCGTGCCCTTGCGCGGATACAGGCCGAAGAGCTTCGCGATGTTCGTGGAGACCAGCTCGACGAAGCGGTTCGGGCGTGATACGACCGGTCGAGACACCGTACGTCCACAGCATGTGCAGCCGGTTCTCGATGCCGGGGCCGCCGTTCGGCACGACCTGGAACTCCTCGCCGTTGATGCCCTTCTGCTCCGGCCAGTTGAACGGGCAGTGGTCGGTGGAGACGGCGGAGAGAACGTCCGAGCCGAGCGCTTTCCAGAGGTGCTCCTGATGCTCCTTCGGGCGCGGCGGTGGCGTGTAGATGTACTTCGCACCCTCGAAGTTCGGCTTCTCCAGTGCCGTGTCGTCGACGAACAGGTACTGCGTGCACGTCTCGCCCCAGGCCTTCCAGCCCTTCTCGCGCGCGAGCGCGATCGGCTCCACCGCCGGTTGACAGGAGACGTGGACGACATAGAGCGGTGCGTCCGCGACGCGCGCGAGTTGGATCGCCCGGTTCGTCGCCTCCGCCTCCGTCTCCATCGGGCGGCTCCTTGCGTGCCAGACCGGCTCGGTGTTGCCGGCCGCGACCGTTTCTTTGACGATGATGTCGATCGCGTCGCCGTTCTCGGCGTGCACCATCACGAGCCCGCCCGTCTCGTGCGCGGTCTGCATGACCTTGAACAGCGTCTCGTCGTCGACCATCACGGCACCCTTGTAGGCCATGAACAGCTTGTACGAGGTGACTCCCTCGTCCGGAAGCTTGGCGAGGTCCTCGAGCGTCCCGCCCGTGTGCAGGTCGGTGACGGCGATGTGGAAGCCGACGTCGATCACCGGCGGGCACCGTTCGATCTTCTCGTGGTACTTCTCGAGCGCCTGGGCGAACGTGTCGCCGGGCGTCTGCACGCAGAAGTCGATCAGCGTCGTCGTGCCGCCGAACGCGGCCGCCGTCGTCCCCGAGGTGAAGTCGTCGCACGTGGTCGTGCCGCCGAAGAACATCTCGATGTGGGTGTGCGGGTCGATCGCGCCCGGGAACACGATCTTCCCGGTGGCGTCGATCGTCTTCTCCGCGGTCACGTCGAGCGACGTCCCGATCATGGAGACGCTGCCGTTCTCGATGTAGATGTCGGCGACGTAGTCGTCGGCCGCAGTGATGATCCGCCCACCCTTGATGAGCACGGACATGGCTGTCACTCCCCTTTCATGAGGCTCTGTGTGGTGTATACGACTTCGCGCGGCACGACGTCAAGCGGGATCGGGCGGCATCCGCGTGTGCCACTCCGTCGCCTGCTGAAAGGTGTGCGCCGCGCGCATGACGGTCGCCTCGTCGAGGCGGCGCCCCACGAGCGCCATCCCGACCGGGAGCCCGTCCACGAACCCGCACGGGACGGTCGCCACAGGAAGGCCGAGGCAGCTCCAGGGCGAGTTGTACGGGATCAACGAAAGACGGTAGGGCAACGTCGTCCCACCGGCGTCGACCGTGTCGTCACCGATCCGTGGCGCAACGATCGGCATCTGCGGGGCGACGAGCACGTCGAAGCGCGCGAACAGCGGCTGCGCCGCCGCGTAGATCCGGCGGCGAGCCACCTGGCCGGTGGTGCTCGCCGTCCCGGGTAGGAGCAACCCGGCGAGCAGGCGCCCGCGGACGTCGTCGCCGTACTCCTCGAGCCGTGTGCGCAGCCATGGCAGGTGGGCTGTCGCCGCCTCCGGGAGCATGATCAGCTGCTGCACGACCTCTGTCTCGCGCAGGAAGCCCGCATCGATCTCCTCGGCCTGGGCGCCGAGCGCCACGAGCTCACCGACCGCGCTGGTGACGGCAGCCGCGACGCGCGCGTCGATCGCGCCCTCGAACAGGTGCGACACGATCCCGACCCGAAGCCCGGCGATACCCCCTGCGAGCAGGTCGGCGTAGGGTGGCACAGGCGCCTCGACGGTCGTGGGGTCGGCTCGATCGTGGCCAGCAATCGCCTGCAGCAGCAAGGCGCAGTCCTCCGCGGTGCGGGCGAGCGGCCCCACGGTGTCGAACGTCCACGAGACGGGGACGACCCCCCGGTTGGGGACGCGACCGGTCGAGGGGCGGATGCCGGTGACCCCGCAGAGGCACGCGGGGATCCGCACCGAGCCGCCCGTGTCGGTGCCGAGCGCCCCCGGAAGGAGGCCTGCCGCAACCGCGGCACCGCTTCCACCGCTGGAGCCACCGCAGATGCGAGTCGTGTCCCACGGGTTGTGGGCAGGACCGAAATGCGGGCTCGTGGTGGTCGCCCCCCAGGCGAACTCGTGGGTGTTGAGCTTCCCGACGACGATCGCCCCGGCGCGACGCAGCCGGGAGACCACCGTCGCGTCCTCGGCGGCCACGTTCTCGGCCAGTATCCGAGAGCCTGCTGTCGTGCGGGCGCCCGCGACGTCGATCACGTCCTTCACAGCGAGCGGCACGCCGTACAGGGGCCCGCGCTCCGTGCCGTCGGCCAAGGCGTCGGCCTCGGCCAGCGCCTCCTCGGCACGCACGCTGATGAAGGCGTTGAGCTCGCCGTCGAGCGACTCGATCCGCTCCAGAGAGGCCTCCACCGCCTCCCGCGCCGAGATGTCCCCCGAACGGATGCGCGCAGCGAGCGCGGCAACGGTCATGCCGCGTCCGGCTCCGGGAGGAAGAGGCCCGCCGGCGGCACCTCGCCCCCCTGACGCTCCTCGATCTCGCGGAGCGTCGGCAGGATCGTCTCGAGGAAGCCCTGCACGATCACGAGGTCGGCGTCGGTCGGCGCGACGCCGTGCACTCTCGCCGCGGCTCGGAGCTGCTCGAGGGAAGGCGCGTGGCTAGACTCGGAGGACATGCCCGTCTACGAATACCGGTGCACAGCGTGCGGGGAGCGATACGAGGAGTTCCTCTCGCTCTCGACGAAACCGGCGCCGCCGTGCCCGGCCTGCGGCTCCGAGAAGGTCGAGCGTCTCTGGTCGACGATCAACACCGAGTGGCTCCCGAGCGACGTCGCCTGGGACCGCGTCGGTCGCAGCTGGGACTGAGCGCGCCGGTCGAACCGGCGGCAGGTGCGTCTGGTTTCGCGTGGCAACTCATGCCTGAATAAGTCAGACTTCTGCACTCTGTCATATTCGCGAGCAGGAGGCCGCCATGCCGCACGCGCAGATCGACGAGGGGACACGCCTGTACTACGAGTTGACGGGCCCGGAGGACGGCCCGGTGGTGATCCAGTTCGGCGGCGGCCTCTTCGGGAGGCACAACTTCGGCGCGGTCAACGACGGATTCCGTGACAACGGCTTCCGGCTGCTCTCGTTCGATGCACGCGGCTACGGCGCGTCCGACCATCCGCGTGACCAGTACACGATCGAGCTGTGGGCCGACGACGGCGCGCGTCTCCTCGACGCGCTGGGGATCGAGCGCGTGCTCGTCCACGGCACGTCGATGGGCGGCATGATCGCGATCGCCTTTACGGCGATGCATCCGGATCGAGTGATCGCGACGTGCGCCGACGTCGCCTTCGCCAAGCCGGACGTCTACCGGAAGACGCTCTTCCGCGTCTGGCGGCGCATGGCGGAGTCGATGCCGTGGGACGACTTCTCCGATCACGTGACCACGCAGGCCGTGGGTGCGAGGTTCCTCGAGAGCGACGAGGGCAAGGACACGTTCGGCCTCGTGCGAGCGGTGATCGGCTGGAACGACCCGTACACCGTGCGCCAGGCGTGCATCGCCATGGAGGAGATGGACCTCACTCCGCTCGTCGAGGGCATCTCCCGCCCCCTGCTGATGACGAACGGGACGTACGACATCCTCTGCCCCCCGAGCTGGCGCCGTCCGGGCTGGGCGCGCGCAAGATGGCGGCGATGAACGCCAACATCACGACGCACGAGTTCCCCGACATCGGGCACGCCGACCTGCTCGAGTGCCCCGCCGACGCCGTTCGCATCGTCAGCACCTTCTTCCGCGACGCCCTGTAGGGACGGGACCTACCCGTCCCGCTCGGCTCTGGCCGCGCCGGTCAGGACGGCTCGCGGGCGCGCACGAGAGCGCTGACCGTGGCGTTGACCGGCGCCTCGAGCCCGACTGCCGTCGCGCGCGGAGGGATCGCCCCGTTGATCACGTCGATCTCGCACGGCCGGCCCGCGAGCCGGTCGAGCAGCATCGACGGGCGCGCGTCACGGAGCCGCTCGCCGAACGAGCGCACGTGGGCGACCGGATCGTCCAACTCGAGCTCGACTCCGCTCGCCACGGCAACGTCGTAGGCCTCGACCGCGCAGTTCGACGCCACCAACCAGGCGTCCGGACTGTCGAGCACCTCGCCGATCGTGACCCCGAGCACGGTGCAGGTGCCGCTGAAGCACACGTTGCAGATGAGCTTCTCCCAGACGAGCCTGTCGACGTCGTCGCACGTGTCCACGGTGAAGCCCGCGTCGCGCCAAGCGTCCGCGATCCGCTCGACACGGGACGTCGAGGGCCCGTGCCGCTCGCCGAGCCGCACCAGCTCCATGCCGTGATGGTGGACGTGGCCGGGCTCGACGATCGAGGCGCCGAAGCCCCCGGCCACACCGGCGACGACTCGATCTTCGCCGAGCAGCTCGGCCGCCACGTCCGCAGAACCGAGGCCGTTCTGGATCGGCAGCACCACCGTGGCGTCCCCGAGCAGCGGGCCTGCGCCGCGGGCGGCAGCCTCCACGTTCATGGCCTTCGTCGCGATCACGACGAGGTCGACCACGCCCACGTCCGCGGGCTCGGTTGTCGCCCCGACCCGTACGACACGATCGCCGCTCGCTCCCTCGACACGAAGCCCGCACTCGCGGATCGCCGTGATGTGCTCCCGCCATGGGTCGATGACCCACACGTCGTGCCCGGCACTGCCGAGCAGCCCGGCGTACACCGAGCCCATCGCACCCGCGCCGACGACGGCGATCCTCACTGCGCGTTCCGGTGGTGGCTGCCGCCGGCCCGTGACGGCGGGTGCGTTGCGCTCCAGTGCCGCGCGATCTCGGCGCGCGTCGTGACCCAGACGTCGTCGAGCGTGCTCACGTACGCGAGGAAGCGGTCGAGCGCGCGCGCTCGACCGGGTCTGCCGACGATACGGCAGTGGAGCCCGACGGAGAGCATCCTGCCGCCCTCCTCCCGAAGCTGGTCGAGCGCGTCGACGAGGTAGCGATAGAAGTCGTCACCGGTGACGAAGCCGTTGACGAGCAGAAACTTGAAGTCGTTCGTGTCGAGCGCGTACGGGATCACGAGGTGGTCGCGGCCCTCGACGTCGAGCCAGTACGGCAGCTCGTCCGCGTACGAGTCCGAGTCGTAGAGGAAGCCGCCCTCCTCGACGACCAGCCGCCGCGTGCTCTCCGACACACGGCCCGTGTACCAGCCGACGGGCCGGACACCGCAGGCAGCCTCGATCGCCTCGACGGAGCGGCGGATGTGCGCGCGCTCCTCCTCCTCCGGGACGTCGAGGTAGTCGATCCACCGCCAGCCGTGACTCGCCACCTCCCAGCCGGCGGCGACCATCGCCTGCGCGGCATCGGGGTTCCGCTCGAGCGCCTGCCCCACGGCGTATACGGTCAGCGGCAGGCCATGGGCCGTGAACAGGCGGTGGACCCGCCAGAACCCGGCGCGGCTGCCGTACTCGAACATCGACTCCGTGTTCAGGTTGCGGCGGCCGACCGTGGGCGGGGCGCCGATCACCTCGTGCAGGAAGGCCTCGGACGCGGGATCGCCCTCGAGCGGCGTCTGCTCCCCGCCTTCCTCGTAATTGAGGACGAAGCTGAGGGCCACACGCGCATCCCCGGGCCATCGCGGATCCGACGGGTGCGCTCCGTATCCCGTGAGGTCTCTGGACGTGCTCACATCACGTGCCCACCGGAGACGTTGACGACCGAGCCGGTGAAGTACGCGCCGCCTTCCGAAGCGAGCAAGACAACGACGGGTGCGATCTCCTCGACCCGTGCGACGCGCCCCAGCGGGATCTCCGCGAGGATCCCCGCCATCGTCTCGGGATCGACGTCGGCGAGAATGTCCGTGTCCACCGGCCCCGGCGCGACGGCGTTCACCCTGATGCCATGCGGGGCGAGCTCGCGCGCGAGCGCCTTCGTGAGCCCGTGTACCCCCGCCTTCGCCGCGCAGTAGGCGGCGAGATTCGGCGCGCCTCGAAACCCCAACTGCGAGCCGATGTTGACGATCGCCCCGCCCCCCTTGGCCATCATCGTCGGTGTCACCGCACGCGAACAGAGGAATACGCCGGTGAGGTCGACCGCGAGAATCCGATTCCACTCGTCGAGGTCCGTCTCGACGAGCGTCGACGACGCAGCGATGCCCGCGTTGTTGACGAGGACGTCAATCCGGCCGAACCGGGACAGCGTCTCGTCGACGAGCCTCTGGACGTCGCCTTCGACGCTGACGTCAGCCGTGACACCGACGGAAGGCGCGGCGCTGGTGGACAGCTGCGCGGCAACGCGAGCGGCACCGTCGCCGTCCCGGTCGGCAGCGACCACCGACGCGCCCTCGACACTGAGCGCACGTGCGATCTCGCGACCGATGCCCGCCGCCGCGCCGGTCACGATCGCCGTTCTGCCTGCGAGCTTCGTCACGACAGCTCCACGTCGCCGAAGACACCGTCGTCCGCCAGCGCTCGGATGTGCTCGGACGTGTACCCGCAGAGAGCTTCGAGCACTTCGGCCGTGTGCTCGCCTCGGCGCGGGCCGCGTGTCGGCGTGCGCTCGAGCGACGCACCATCCGCTCCCTCGAGCCGGAGCGGCGTCCGAATCGTGCGCACACGCCCGAGCGACGGATGATCGTGCTCGACGACGTCCTCCCGGGCGAGCGTCTGCGGATCGACGAGCGCTTCCTCGACGCTGTTGATCCGCGAGGCGGGGACGCCGGCCTCGACCAGCGCCGTCACCCATTCGTTCGCGCTCCTGGCACGGAACGCGTCCTGCAGGATCGGCACGAGCACGTCGCGGTGCTCGTTGCGGCCGGCCATCGTGGAGAACCGCTCGTCCTCGCGCAGCTCGGGCAGGCCGATCACGTCGCACAGCGTCTCCCAGAACTTCTGCTTGGCGGCACCGACGACGAACCAGCCGTCGGCGGCCTCGAAGTTCTGGAAGGGCACGATCGTGGGGTGCGCCGACCCCGGGCGTCGGGGCGGCACGTAGCCGTGCGTGGCCGCCCAGGGGCCGATGTACATGAGCTCGTGCAACGCGGTCTCGAACAGGGACACGTCGCAGTCGCACCCCTCGCCGTCGCGCCGCGCGCGCCAGATCCCCGCGAGCATGGCGATCGCCGAGGCGTAGCCGCCGGAGAGGTCGACGAGCGAGAGGCCCGACTTCGTGGGTGGGCCGTCGGGGTCGCCGGTCAGGCTCTGCCAGCCCGCGAGCCCCTGCATCATGTAGTCGTAGCCGCCCTCCGCCGCGCGCGGGCCGGTCATGCCGAACCCGGAGAGCGAGCAGCAGACGATGCGCGGGTTGACGTGCCGGAGCTGCTCGTAGGTGAGCCCGAGCTTGCGCGGCTGGTCGCCGCGGAGGTTCGAGTAGACACCGTCGCAGGCACGCACGAGGTCGTGCAACACGGGCTCCGCCGCTGGATGACGAAGATCGAGGGACACGCTCTTCTTGCCGCGGTTGAAGGTCTCGAAGAAGAGCGAGTCCTCACCCTCCTGGAACGGGGGCACGTACCGGCCGACGTCCCCGGCCGACCCGGGATCCTCGATCTTCACGATCTCCGCCCCGAGATCCGCGAGCTGGAGCGTCCCCCAGGGCCCCGCGCCGAACTGCTCGACCGCGACGATCCGGACGTCTGCGAGCGGCAGCGTCACACCGTGCTCCGCAGCCCCGCCGCGACGTCGTGGAGCAGCGCCACCTGGTCGAGGAAGCCGTCCTCGTCGACCGCGGGGTTGAACGAGAGGTGGGTCACGCCCGCAGCGGCATACTCGCCAACCCGTTCCGCGCACTCCTCCGGCGTGCCCACGATGCACAGGCGCTCCACATGGTGTCGCTCGAACGCCATCCCGTACCGCTGGGAGAGGTGCGTTCGGGCGAGCTCCCGCGCACGTTCGCCGTCCTCGTCGACCAGCGCGAACGCGACGAGGACATGCCCGAGGGCGTCCGGGTCGCGACCGGCCGCGACGGCGTGGCCGCGCACCGCGTCGACGCCAGTCGCGTATCGCCTCGCCGAGACGAGGTACGGCAGCCACCCGTCACCGAGCGTGCCGGCACGCCGCAGCGCCGCTTCGGAGCGACCGCCGACGAGCAGCGGCGGACCGGCGAGGTGTGCCGGGCCCGGCTCGATCGACACGTTCTCGAAGCGGTAGAAGCGCCCCGAGTACGACGCGGGGCGCTCGGTCAGGAGCAGCCGTAGGGCAGCGATTCCCTCGTCCGCGCGCGCGCCTCGCTCGCCGATCGGGACGCCCGCCGCTTCGAAGTCACCCGCTCCCTCGCCACCGACTCCGAGCCCGAGCAGGAGCCTCCCGCCCGAGATGTAGTCGAGCGATGCGGCCTGCTTGGCGACGAGGCTGGGATGCCGCAACGGCAGCAGCACGACGCCGGCTCCCAGCCGGATCCTCTCCGTGACGGCCGCGAAGGTGGCGAGCGCGACGCCGAGATCGAGGATCGGGTTGTGGAACGAGAGGTGCTCGCCGGCCCAGATGGAGTCGTATCCGAGCTCCTCCGCGAGCTCGGCGACGGCGCGATAGCGGCCCGGGTCGGGGGGACGAGTGGTGAGCTGCCCGCTCCCCTGGACGCCGATCAGCATCGGCTCACTTCCGCGCGCGCCCGGACGCGGCGCGCTTCCACGCCTTCTCGTACCAGGGTCGCAGGAACTCGAGATGGTCACGCATCTCCGTCTCGGCGCCGTCGGGGTCCCCGGCTTCGACGGCATCGAGGATCTTCAGGTGGTGCGCGTGGATGGCTCGGTGGAACTGCCGGCCGAGGGTCGAGCGGGCGAGGTTCGTCTGCAGCACCGAGAAGATCGGCTGCGCCGACACGGTGAGCAGCGTGTTGCGGCTGGCGTCGAGCATGCACGAGTGGAACTCGGCGTTGTGGGTGAACTCCTCCGACGTGTCGAGCCGCTGCGCCTCGTCGGGCACGGTCGCACGTAGCCGCTCGACGTCCTCGTCGGTCCGCCGGACGGCCGCCAGCCGTGCCGCCGGGACCTCCACGAGCTCGCGCGCCTCGAGCAGCTCCTCGAGCGTGACCAGCTTCGTCTCCGTCAGCAGGTTCACGTTCGCGTGCACGAACGACGAGATGTAGTCGACCGTGGGGAGCGTCACGAAGCTGCCGCCGGTCGCCCCTTTCGACGTGCGGATCAGGCTCTGCGCGGCCAGCACACGCAGCGCCTCCCGAATCGTCGCGCGGCTGACGCCGAAGTCGGTCGCGAGCACCGATTCGCTGGGGAGGCGCTGCCCCGGCGTCAGCTCGCCGGTCATCACCAGCTCGCGGAGCTGGTCGGCCACCTGCTCGTAGGCCTTGCGCACGCGGCGGACGGCGACCCCCTGCTTCGAGCCGAGCGACGAGGGCGTGCTGGGACGAACGTCGGCGGTCTCGGCGTCTGCCTCCGCTGGGTCTCCCACGTCTTCCTACTCGATCCCGAACTCCCGGTTCCCCGCAAGCGAGGTCGGGGACGACGACGGCGGCAGGCCGCGGTCGACGTAGTAGTCGGTCAGCGACGTGAAGCGCGGCCGCTCCCGCAATTCCGCGCGGAGCGATGCCGTCGCCTCCTCGTCGATCTCGAGGGAGCGCTCGTCGCGGAACACGACGCCGTACGCGTCCTCCGCGAGCTCGATCGTGGTGAAGTCGTCGAGCACGTCCTCGCGGACGAGGCGCGGCTCGCGATCGAGCGGGTCGCCGTAGCCGGCGGCATTCGGCTCGCGGAACTCGATGAACTCGCCCGCCGCGAACGGGATGCCGGTGACCTTCGCGTGCAGCGCCTCCTCGCGCGGCGTGTCGGGGTTCCGCCGACACGAGGCGACCAGCCCGTTCCACCCGCCGAAGATGCCGAGCGGCGGATCGGTCTGCCGGTCGCCCTCGCAGGAGTACACGCCGTCCACGAGGAAGCGGTTGCGCCGGATGATGCCGATGCCGCCGCGCCACTTCCCGGGCGACGCCGGCTCGGGTCGGAGCTCGTACTGGTCGCAGCGGACCGGGAAGCGCATGTCGAGCTCCTCGATCGGGTTGTTGCGCGTGTTCGCCATCAGGTTGTCGACCGAGTCCATCGCGTCCTTGCCGTGCCGGCCGCCGTACGAGCCCTCGTTCACCTCGAGGTACAGCCAGTACTCGCCCGCCGACTCGTCGAAGCCGGAGTAGGCACAGAAGTGGATGCCGGCGGAGTTGCCCGCGGTCACCTTGTCGGGCAGGGCGTCGGCGAGCGCGAGGATCGTGTTGTCGACGACCCGCTGCACCTGGCGTGAAGCGCGAGAAGCACGCGCGCGGGAAGTTCGGGTTGAAGATCGTCCCCTTCGGCGCGATCACCTGCACGGGTCGGAACACCCCGTCGTTCTGGGGCACGTGCTCGGGGAACATCACCTCGTCGAGCAGGATCGTGCGCACCGCGTAGTACGCGCCGACGAGCAGCGACCCCTCGAACGGCACGTTGAAGCCGGTCGGCACCTCCGGGTTCGAGCCGGTGAGGTCGATCGTGATCTCGTCGCCCTCCACGATCACCCTCGTCTCGACCCGCAGCCGCACGTCGCGATTGCGCGCGTCGTCGTCGAGCCAGCCGACGATCGGCGCCGTACTCGCCGTCCGGGATCTTCGCGATCTCGGCACGCAGCATCCGCTCCGAGTAGTCCATCCAGTCGTACGCGGAGCTCATCACGACGTCGGCTCCGTAGCGCTGGACGAGCCGCAGGAAGCGCTCGCGCCCGAGCTGGCACGCGGCGAGCATCGCGTTCATGTCGCCGCGGTTCATCGTCTCGGTGCGAACGTTGTCGAAGATCATGCGGTCGACGTCGAGGTTGAGCTCGCCGTCGCCGGTACCAGCGCAGGCCGTTGTAGAGCTTCGCCTCGGCGTACACGTCGAACGCGTCCGCGTTGATCCCCGGGAACGAGCCGCCGACGTCGAGGACGTGCGCGGTGACGGCGGCGAAGCCGAGCAGCTCGCCCTCGTGGAAGATCGGCACGGCCACCGCGACGTCGGGCGAGTGCGACGCGCCGAGGAACGGGTGGTTGTGGACGATCACGTCCCCTTCCTCGATGTCGTCGCCGAGCCGGTGCAGGAAGCCGCGGATGTACCAGGGCAGCGAGCCGATGTGCATCGGCGTCGAGTCCGACTCGCAGAGCTCGCGTCCCTGGGCGTCGAAGATCCCCGCGCCGAGGTCCTCGGACTCGCGGATGATCGACGAGTAGCTCATCCGGAAGAGCACGCCCGCCATCTCCTTCGCGATCGCGTGGAACGCGCCGCCGAGCACCCGGAGCGTGATCGGGTCGACCTCCACCCGCTGGCGGGTCGGGGGCCCGGGCTGCTTGCCGACCTCGTATTCGGTCACTGACATGCCGACTCCCTCCTAGACGTCGGCGGCTGCGTCGGTCGCCGCGGCGAGCGCTCTCGCCTCGGCCGACGCTGCCACCTCGATGACGATGTTGCCGAACCGATCGACGTGCGCCTCCATGCCGGGCGGGATCACCGTCGTCGTGTCGTACTGGTTGACGATCGCCGGGCCTGCGAGCCGATTGCCCGCCTTGAGGGCTGCGCGCTCGTACGAGCGCGTGGCGAACCTGCTGGAGCGCTCCGTCCACGTGGAACCAGGCCTCGCCCTCGTGACGTAGTGCGCTGGTCGGGCGACTCGCCGCCGGCCTCGACCTCGGTCGTGCGCGAGCGGCGGCATCAAGCCGACGCCCCGCACGCGGACGTTCGGGAGCTCGATGTCGGACTCCTCGAAGCGTCGTGAGTACTCGCGCTCGTGGATGTCGTGGAAGTCGGCGCGGACGCGCTCCACCCATGCGTCGTCGATCGTGCCCGGCGGGAACGTCGACGCGCAGCTCGTAGCCCTGGCCGAGGTAGCGGCAGTCGGCGATCCGATGGATCACGATCTGCTCGGCGGTCATGCCGTCCTCCTCGAGCTGCGCGCGCACCTTGCCCTCCAGCTGCTCGAACAGCTCCTGCACTGCCGACGCGATCGAGCGTCGAGAGTCGCTGGTAGGTCGTCGACACCTCCTCGTACACCATGTCCGTCGCGAGAAGCCCCATGCGCCGCCGTGACGCCGGGGTAGGGCGGCACGAGCACGTACGGCGTGCCGACCTCGAGCGCGATCTGCGCCGCGAACAGCGGGCCGGCGCCACCGGTCGGCCACGAGGGCGAAGTCGCGCGGGTCGTAGCCCTTGCGCACCGAGTTCTCCTCGATCGACTGCACCATCGAGTGCGTGAGGATCTGCACCGCGCCCATCGAGGCCTCCTCGACGGACATCCCGAGCGCTTTCGCCGGGCCCTCCGCGAACGCCGTCGCGGGCGAGGTCGGCGCGGAGCGCTCATGCCGCCGCCGAGGAACGCCTCCGGTTGCAGCCAGCCGAGGTTGACCATCGCATCGGTTGCGGTCGGCTCGGTGCCGCCGCGGTCGTAGGCGGCCGGCCCCGGGTCGGCGCCGGCCGAGCGCGGCCCGACGCGGAAGATGCCACCCTGGTCGACGTATGCGATCGAGCCGCCGCCGGCGCCGATCGTGTCGACGTCGACCATCGGGATCATCGCCTGGTACGGGCCCACCCGCGTGTCGAGCAGGTGCTTCATGCGCAGGCGGCCGTCCTGCGCGAGGCCGATGTCGGCCGACGTGCCGCCGACGTCGAGCGTGATCACGTTGTCGTAGCCGGCCTGCTTGCCCGCCCAGATGCCGCCGACGACGCCGGCGACCGGACCCGACATGAGCAGGTTGACCGGCCGCTGCACCGCGGCCTCCGGCGTGGCCACGCCACTCGCCGACGTCATCAGGTGGAGGCCGGTGCGCACGCCGAGCTCGCGCAGCTCGCTCTCCAGCCGCCCCACGTAGCTCGCCACCTTCGGGCCGACGTAGGCGTTCAGGCAGACGGTCGAGAAGCGCTCGTACTCGCGGTACTGGGGCAGCACCTCGGACGAGACCGAGAGGAAGGCCTCGGGGAACTCCTCGCGGACGATCTCGGCGACGCGCCGCTCGTGCTCCGGGTTCAGGAACGAGAACAGGAAGCAGACCGCGACCGACTCGACGCCCGCCTCCTTGAGGCTGGCGCACCTGGGCCCGCGCCTGCTCCTCGTCGAGCGGGACGAGCACCGTCGCCGTCGCGGGAGATGCGCTCCGGCACCGTCAGCCGGTAGCGGCGACGGACGATCGGGTACCGCTGCCAGGGGAGGTCCTGGTAGTTCGAGAAGTTGAGCGGCTTCTTGTGCCGGGCGATGTGGAGGATGTCGCGGTAGCCCTCGGTCGTGATCAGGCCGACCGTGGCGCCGTTGTGCTCGATCACGATGTTCGTCGCGATCGTCGTGCCGTGGAAGACCTGGTCGAGTGCCGCCGGATCCGCGTCCGCGTCGGACGTCAGCTCGCGGATCCCCTGCACCGTTCCCTGTGACGGATCGTCGGGCGTGGTCGGCAGCTTGTGGACGAGCACGGTGCCGGACTCGTCGTCCACGTAGATGAGGTCGGTGAAGGTTCCGCCGACGTCTACCCCGATGCGCTTCATGCGCCACCTCCCGTGGTCAGCACGATCTTCCCGAAGAAGGCGCGGCTCTCCAGCAGCTCGGTCGCCTCCCGGACCTGCTCGAGCGGGAACGTGGCGGCGATCTGTGGCTCGCAGCGCGCCCTGCGCGATCAGGCGGAAGCACGTCTCCACCTCGGCGCGCGTGAACACGAACGAGCCGATCACCGACAGCTGCCGCCGGAAGAAGGGGATGATGTCGAAGGGAACGACCTCCCCGCCGTGACCGCCGCAGATCACGAGGCGACCGTCCTTCGTCAGCGAGTCGAGGCCCTTCTGGAAGAGCTCGCCGCCGACGTGCTCGTAGACGACGTCGACGCCTCGGCCGTCGGTGACCTTCATCACCTCTTCGACGACGTCATGCGTCGTGTAGTTGATGCCGACGTCCAGACCGAGCGCGGCAGCCTGCTCGAGCTTGTCGTCGCGGCTCGAGTTTCCGATCACGAACGCGCCCGCGTGCTTGGCGACCTGGACCGCCGCCGATCCGATGCCCGCTGCCGACCGAGTTGATGAGGACGGTCTCGCCGGGCTGGAGCCGCGCCCGGGTGACCAGCATGTGCCACGCGGTGCCGAACGCGATGTGACCGGCCGCCGCCTCGACGTCGCCGACGCCGTCGGGGATTCGGATCAGCTGGGACGGCTTGCACAGTCACCTTCTCGGCGTACGCGCCGCCGGTAGCCCATGCCGACGAACCACGCGGGCGCCTCGCACAGCGACTCGCGACCCGTGCGGCAGTAGCTGCACGAGCCGCAGTGCGCGATCAGGTACGCGGCGACGCGGTCGCCGACCTCCAGCCCTCGACACCCTCGCCGATCTCCGAGATCCGCCCGACCGGCTCGACACCGAGCACGTGCGGTAGTCTCGACCGGGAAGCGCGACGTGCCCTCCCGAACGTCGACGTCGAGGTGGTTGAGCGCGGTAGCCGTGACGTCGATCACGACCTCGCCCGGCCCCGCGGTGGGATCCGGGAGCTCTTCGACGCGAAGGACGTCGGAGTTGCCGAACTCGTGGAAGACGACTGCCCTCACGGCAAACGCTCCTCTCGCTTGGGGACGTCGGACTTGTGTTTATGTCTGACATTGGCGATTCTGTCAATTCGGATGCCGTCTCTCGCCACCGCCCGCTCGTTCCTGTTCGCGCCCGGTAGCGACGCGCGCAAGCTGTCGAAGGCGCTCGGGTCGGGGGCCGATGCCGTCGTCGCTGATCTCGAGGACGCCGTGCTGCCGGACGAGAAGGCGCGGGCGCGTTCACTCGTCGTCGGCGCGATGGGTGGTGGCGGCGACAGCCTGCGGCTCGTTCGCGTCAACGCTGTCGGCACACCCTGGTTCGACGACGACATCTCGTCACTCTCAGCGCTCGACCTCGACGGCATCGTGCTGCCGAAGGCGACACCCGAAGCCGCCGCGCGGATGACGCAGCTCGGGCTTCCCGTTGTCGCCATCGTCGAGACGGCGGACGGGCTGCGCCGCGCGCACGCACTCGCCTCCACCTCCGGTGTGGAGACGCTGATCCTCGGTGCGGTCGATCTCGGTCTGGAGCTGGGCCTCGAACCACGGCCGGACGGTCTCGAGCTGCTGCACGCGCGCTCGACGCTCGTCGTCGACTCCGCAGCCGCGGGGATCCGGCCGCCGGTCGACCAGGTCTGGGTCGACACCCGCGATCTCGACGGCCTCGGGCGCGACTGCCTGTTCGCCCGGTCGCTCGGCTTTCGCGGCAAGGCTTGCATCCATCCTGCGCAGGTCGAGGTCGTGAACGAGGCGTTCACGCCTTCGCAGGACGAGGTCACCCGCGCTCAGGCGGTGGTGGCCGCGTACGAGCGCGCCGTCGAGGAGGGACGAGGTGCTGTCGCCCTGGACGGAGAGATGATCGACCTTCCCGTCGTGGAGCGCGCACGCCGGGTACTGGCCAATGCGAAGAGGAGCGTGCTGCATGTCGAGTGAGCAAGCGCCCGCGCCGAAGGAGTGGCGCGGCCGGTTCTACGAGGACTTCGAGGTCGGGGACGTGTTCCGCAGCCGGTTCGGCCGCACGATCACGCGTACCGACAACATCTGGTTCACCTGTCTCACGATGAACACGAACCCGATGCATTTCAGCGAGCCGTTCGCGGCCGGCACGCGCTTCGGCCAACCCCTCGTCAACAGCGCCTTCACGCTCGCAGTGGTCACCGGTCTCACCGTGCCCGACACGAGCGAGAACGCCGCTGCGAACCTCGCCTGGACGGACATCTCGCTGCCGAAGCCGGTGTTCGAGGGCGACACGCTGTGGGCCGAGAGCGAGATCCTCGAGTGCCGGGAGTCGGCCTCGAATCCGAGTGTCGGCATCGTCTCGATGCGCTGCCGCGGGATCAACCAGCGGCAGGAGGTCGTGATCGAGTACCGGCGGACGTTCATGGTCTACAAGCGCGACGCGGCCGAGGTGTCGGACACGTTCCCGCACACCGAGACGAGTTGGACCGTGTGACGCAGCGAAGACACCAAAGGAGGCACACATGACCACGGCTGCCGAGACAATCGCTTCCTGGGCGACCACGCTCACCGCCGACGACATCCCCGCCGACGTGCTCGAGCACGCGAAGCTCCACGCGCTCGATGTGCTCGGCTGCGGCCTGGCGGCACACGCCGAGGGCATCGCCGGCGAGGGCCGGGCGACGATGGCCGAGCTCGGTGGTGAGCCCCAGGCCACAGTGATCGGCGCCGAGGGGCGGCTCCCCGCCGCGAACGCCGCGTTCGCCAACGCGATGCTGTGTCACGGGCTCGACTTCGACGACACGCACTCGGACTCGGTCAGCCACGTCTCCGCCGTCGTCACCCCCGTCGCGCTGGCAGCGGGGGAGCTGGCCGCCGCCAGCGGCTCGGAGGTGCTCGCGGCGATCGTCGCGGGCAACGAGGTCACGTGCCGCATCGGCATGGCGGCGCCCGGCGCCTTCCACAAGCGCGGCTTCCACCCCACGGCGATCTGCGGCATCTTCGGCGGCGTCGCAGCCGTGTCTCGCATCGCCGGAGCAGACGCAGATGCGACGACCCGTGCGCTCGGGATCGCCGGCTCGTTCGCGTCGGGTCTCTTCGCGTATCTCGAGGACGGCACGCCGACGAAGCCGATGCATCCGGCGTGGGCCGCTCACGGTGCGTACCTCGCGAGCAGGTTGGCCGCACACGGAGCCGTCGGGCCGCAGTCGGTGCTGGAGGGCAAGTTCGGGCTCTACCACGCGTTCCTCGGTGCCGAGCAGGGCGAGGTCGACATCGCCGGCCAGCTCGCCGATCTCGGCGAGCGCTGGGAGACGCCTCGCATCGCGTACAAGCCGTACCCGGTCTGCCACTTCATGCACGGCTCGCTCGGGGCCGCTGCGCAGGCGCTCGACGGCAGGGTCCTCGAGCCGGCCGAGATCGACGAGGTCGTGGTCGCCGTACCGGCGGCCGGCGTGTCGCTCGTGCTGGAGCCGGCTGCGCAGAAGATCGCGCCACGCTCCGAGTACGAGGGCAAGTTCTCGCTGCAGTACTCGGTTGCCTCGATGCTCGTGCGCGGCCATGTCGCCGTCTCGGACTTCACGGACGAGGCGATCGCCGACCCCGCGGTGCTCGAGGTGGCGGCGAAGGTGCGCTACGAGACCCGGGAGTACCCGACGTACCCCCAGGCCTTCCCCGGCGCAACGCACGGTTCGGCTCGTGGACGGCACGCTGCTCGAGGCCGACTTCCCGCACCAGGCCGGCGCACCGGAGAACCCGCTCAGCGCGGACGAGGTGCGGGCGAAGTTCCGCGAGAACGCATCGCTGGCTCTCGCCGAGCCGGAGCTCGTTGCGCTGGAGGAGGCGATCCTCTCGCTCGAGCGCCACGACGACCTGACCGCAGCGCTCGCCCCGCTCGTCGCACGCGAGGGCATCGCCGTATGAGTCATTCCGGGCTCACGGGCGAGCAGGAGGAGATCGTCGCGGCGGTGCGCGCGTTCGTCGACCGCGACGTCGTCCCGGTCGCCTCCGATCTCGAGCACGCCGACGAGTTCCCGGAGTCGCTCGTGGAGACGATGCGCGAGATGGGCCTGTTCGGGACCACCATCCCGGAGGAGTACGGGGGCCTCGGGCTCGGGCTCGACACGTACGCGCTGATCGTGATGGAGCTGTCGCGTGGCTGGGTGACGCTGTCCGGCATCCTCAACGGCTCCTTCATCGCGGCGACGATGATCCGCCTGCACGGCACGGAGGAGCAGCGGAGCCGCTTCCTCCCGCGCCTGGCGAGCGGCGACCTCCGCTCGTCGTTCTCGATGACCGAGCCGCACGCGGGCTCAGACGTCCAGTCCATCCGCACGGTCGCGGTGCGCGACGGCGACGACTACGTGATCACCGGTCAGAAGATGTGGGTCACGAACGGCTGGCGCTCGGGCATCGTGATGCTGCTCGCGAAGACCGACCCCGCGGCCGAGCCGGCACACACCGGCATGACGGGGTTCATCGTCGAGAAGGAGCCGGAGACGAGCCCGCCGGGGCTCCAGATCCCGATGCCGGGGCTTCGCAAGCTCGGCTACAAGGGCGTCGAGTCGACCGAGCTGGTGTTCGACGGCTTCCGCACCCCCGCTGCAAGCGTGCTCGGCGGCGAGGAGGGCGTGGGGCTCGGCTTCAAGTACTTCATGAGCGGCATCGAGGTGGGCCGTGTGAACGTCGCCGCGCGCGGCGCCGGTCTGGCGAAGGCGGCGCTCGACGACGCGATCCGGTACGCCACCGAGCGGGAGGCGTTCGGCAAGCCGATCGGGCGCCACCAGGCCGTCCAGCTGATGATCGCGAAGATGGCGACGCGGGCGGAAGCCGCGCGACTGCTCACCATCGAGGCCGCGCGGAAGAAGGCCACCGGCGCGCGGGCAGATCTCGAGGCCGGCATGGCCAAGTACTTCGCCACCGAGGCGGCGCAGGACAACTCCCTCGACTGCATGCGGATCCACGGCGGCTACGGGTACTCGCTCGAGTACCGGCCCGAGCGCTACTACCGCGACGCGCCGCTCCTCCTGATCGGCGAAGGATCGAACGAGATCCAGCAGCTGATCATCGCCCGCAGGCTGCTCGAGCGGGCAGGGGCGTAGCGTGGACTTCGGGCCTCCGGAGGAGCTCGCCGAGATCAGAGCCGCCGTGCGCGAGCTCTGCGCACGCTACCCCGGTGAGTACTGGCGCGCGCTGGAGCCCGACCGCTACCCCGAGGAGTTCGTCTCAGCCCTCACCGAGGCCGGATGGCTCGCCGCGCTGATCCCGGAGGAGTACGGGGGGGCCGGGCTGTCGATCACCGCTGCCAGCGTGATCCTCGAGGAGATCAACGCGTCGGGAGGCAACGCCGGTGCCTGCCACGCCCAGATGTACATCATGGGGACGATCCTCCGGCACGGCTCCGAGGAGCAGAAGCAACGGGTGCTGCCGCGCCTCGCGGCGGGGGAGCTGCGCCTGCAGGCATTCGGCGTGACCGAGCCCACCGCCGGCTCCGACACGACGAGCATCGCCACGACCGCGACGCGCACCGAAGGTGGGTGGCTCGTGCACGGCCAGAAGATCTGGACGTCACGTGCGCTGCACTCGGATTTGATGCTCCTGCTCGCACGCACGACCCCTGCCGAGGAGGTGGAGAAGAAGACCCTGGGGCTCTCGACGTTCCTCGTGGACATGAAGCGTGCGCTCGCCGACGGGACGATGACGATCCGGCCGATCAAGACGCTGATGAACCACGCCACGACGGAGATCTTCCTCGACGGCGTGTTCGTGCCGGACGACGATCTCGTCGGTGAGGAAGGGCTCGGCTTCCGCTACGTCCTCGACGGCATGAACGCCGAGCGGGTGCTGATCGCGGCGGAGTGCGTCGGCGACGGGCGCTGGTTCGTCGACAAGGCGAAGGCCTACGCGAGCGAGCGAGTGGTCTTCGGGCGACCGATCGGCGCGAACCAGGGCGTCCAGTTCCCGATCGCGCAGGCGCACGCCCAGCTCGAGGCTGCCGACCTGATGCGCTACAAGGCCGCGTGGCTGTTCGAGCAGGGGCTTCCGTGCGGGCCGGAGGCGAACATGGCGAAGCTGCTGGCGGCCGAGGCGTCCTGGGCCGCCGCCAACGCCTGCCTCGACACGCACGGCGGCTTCGGCTTCGCGGAGGAGTACGACGTGGAGCGGAAGTTCCGCGAGACGCGCCTGTACAAGGTGGCGCCGGTGTCGAACAACCTGATCCTCGCCTACCTCGGCCAGCACGTGCTCGGCATGCCACGGAGCTACTAGCCCCGCAGCAACCAGCCCCGCAGATCGAGAACCCGCCAAGCGGATTCTCGATCGCGACAATCCCTGAAGGCGTCCGCTTCGCGGCCGCGGCACGTTGATCGCATCGACCGCCTCGTTGCCTAGGTTCTCGGCATGCGCTCGCCCGAACAGCTGCTCGCTGCTGCCGGCGTCGCCTACGTCGTGCACCCGCACGAGCCGGTGGCGACCGTCGCTGAGGTTCTCGAAGCGCTCCCCTTCCCCGCGGAGGCGCACGTGAAGACGCTCGCCTTCGACGCGGACGGTCGTATCGCCCTCGTCGGGCTGCGTGGAGGTGACCGACTGCGCTACGGGCCGTTGGCGCGCGCGCTCGGCGTTGCTCGCGACCGGATCTCTCCGCTCGACCCCGGGCGTGTGCGCTCCGAGCTGGGCCTCGAGCCAGGAGGCGTCTGTCCGCTTGTCGACTCGACCGACGTCGCGGTGGTACTCGACCGCCGCGTTCTCGACCGCGAGCTCGTGCTCTGCGGCTCGGGCCGGGCGGACGCCACGCTCGAGCTGCGCGCTGCCGATCTCGCCGCAGTCAGCGGCGCAACGATCGTCGACGTATCTGCGGGTTAGGGGCGCGCGGCTCGGTCGAACGCACGCAGCGACCGCTCGAGTAGCTCCCGGTCGAGCCCTCGACCGATCACGACGAGGCGCGAGCGGCGGTCGTCGTCCGGCCACGCGTCGAGGTGCACGGGTGGATGCACGGCATGCTGCACGCAGTTCACGAGCAGCGGCCCCGGCCCGCCGACGTCGAGCAGCCCCTTCACGCGCAGCACCTCGGTCCCCCGCGCGTGCAGCAGCATCGTCAGCCAGATCCCGAATGCGGTCCAGTCGAGCTCGCGGTCGAGCTCGAGGACGACCGCCGTGACGTCGCCGTCGCCATGGACGTCGGCGCTTCGCTCGACTCCGTCCAGCGCGTGCGCGTCGTGGCGTCGCGCGAGCAGAATCTCGAGCGCGACGTCCCCGTTCTCGACCCGCAACGTCGACGCGAGCGGGTTGAGCGCAGCGAGCTCACGTTCGAGCGCGCCGAGCGCTTCCGGGGCACCGAGGTCGGGCTTGGTCACGACGAGCGTGTCCGCGGCGGCGACCTGCTTCACCGCCTCCTCGCCGTTGAGGCCGTGTTGGCCGTCGACGGTGGCGATGAGCGTCTCCAGCTCGTAGTGGTGCGGGACGAGCGGGTCGGAGAGCAGCGTGTTCACGATCGGCGTCGGGTCGGCCACCCCCGTCGTCTCGACCACGACGCGGCGGAAGGCGGGGATCTCGCCGGCGTCTCGACGGTCGAGCAGGTCGCGCAGCTCCGTGGCGAGGTCGTCCCGAAGCGTGCAGCAGACGCAGCCGTTGGCCAGCAGCACCGTCCGCTCGTCGACGCGGCGCAGCAGGTGGTGGTCGATGCCGACCTCGCCGAGCTCGTTGACGATCACGGCCGTCTCGCCGAGCTCGGGCTGGCGCAGCAGGTGCGAGATCAGCGTCGTCTTGCCGCTGCCGAGGAAGCCGGTGACGAGGACGACCGGGGTCTTCACGCTTCGAGTGCAGCGACGAGGTCGGGGGCGAGCGGGTCGAGCGGGCGCCCCACCAGCCGCTCGGCCTCCACCCAGAGCGCGCCGAGGTCACCGACGACCGCTGTCCCGCCCTTACGGTCACGCAGGACGTACGTGCCCCCGGCCCACGCCTGGACGGACAGGCCGAAATGGTCGAGCACACGGTTGAGGGCGGTCGCGCGGAAGACTCGCGCGCGCCGATCGTCCCCCTGCTCCGCCCAGTGCTCCTTCGCCATGACACCGCAGAGCGAACACATCTAGATTCCTTGTATCAGGCTTGCCACCGAGAAGGGGAGGTGTGGAACGATGGCCAAGGAGATCTTCGTGGCGTATGGCGTCGACGTGGACGCCGTCGCCGGCTGGCTCGGCTCCTACGGGGGCGAGAACTCGCCCGACGACATCTCGCGCGGGCTCTTCGCAGGCGAGGTGGGCACACGCCGCCTGCTGAACCTGTTCGAGCGGCACGGGCTGAAGACGACATGGTTCATCCCGGGGCACTCGATCGAGACGTTCCCCGAGGAGACGGCGCTCGTCGTCCAAGGCGGGCACGAGATCGGGATCCACGGCTACTCGCACGAGAACCCGATCGCGATGACGCGCGAGCAGGAGACGGCGATCCTCGACAAGTGCATCGGGCTCGTGGAGCAGGTCTCCGGCAGGCGCCCGACCGGGTACGTGGCGCCGTGGTGGGAGTTCTCGAACGTCACCAACGAGCTCCTGCTCGAGCGCGGCATCAAGTACGACCACTCGTTGATGCACGACGACTTCCACCCCTACTACGTCCGCGTGGGCGACTCGTGGACGAAGATCGACTACTCCAAGAAGGCGGAGGAGTGGATGGTGCCGCTACAGCGAGGCGAGGAGACCGACCTGATCGAGATCCCCGCGAGCTGGTACCTCGACGACCTGCCGCCGATGATGTTCATCAAGACGGCTCCGAACAGCCACGGCTTCGTCAACCCGCGTGACATCGAGCAGCTGTGGATGGATCAGTTCGACTGGGTGTACCGCGAGTACGACTACGCGGTGTTCACGATGACGATCCACCCCGACGTGAGCGGCCGACCCGCTGTGCTTGCGATGCACGAGCGGATCATCGAGCACATCAACGGCCACGACGGCGTGCGCTGGGCGACCTTCGACGAGATCGCCGACGACTTCGCGAAGAGGAGCCCGCGCAGCTGAGCCGAGCCGCGTCCGTGGAGGGGACGGTTCCGATTCCGAGGGCCGTCCCCTACCCGAAGAGGTCGTTCTCGGTCAGCCTGGTCGTGTAGATCTCCTCGCCGAGCTCGGCGAGGTCACGCGAGTCCGTCCAGATCGGGTGCGCAACGCCGTTCGCCACCGCAAGCCCCTCGTAGTCGCCATACCCGTGCGCGTCGGCACCTGGCTGTGTCTCGTCCGAGGCAACCGATGCGGCCTTGGCGAGAGGCGAGAACGTCCGACCGCCGGTCCGCGACGCCGCGCAGGAGTAGAACGCGCTCTTGAAGGCCCGGTCGGTCCACGTGTCGTAGAGACAGACCCACAGTACGCCGCTCGACGCGTCGACAGCCGACTGAGGCCAGAACTGATCCGGATGGCTGCGTCCGGCCAACCTGGCGCCTGTCGCACCGACCGCAACGCCCTGGTCGGACAGCCGCGAAAACGGAAGCTCGCGCAGGCGGCTGTCATACGTTTTCACGAATGTGCCGACGCTGCCGACGACGCCAGTCCCGGAGTACGAGACATACACGCGCCCTGCGAAGCGACCGCGGGAACGATCGACGGACACGATCGGATTCGCGCGTATGCATCTCCCGGGTATCGCCCGGATCACCACCCCCGAGCCGCAGTGCGGGATCGGGACGATCGAAAACTGGGCTACGGTCTTCTCGGGTGCGAAGTGCGCGCCGCCGTCTGTCGACCGACTGATCTGGATGCGGTAGTTCGTCGCATCGTCCCAGACGACGTACACGTATCCCCTGGCCGACACGGCGATGCTCGGATAGGTGACCTCCCGTCCCTGCCGACTCACGGCCACCGGCCGCGACCACGTGCGCCCGCCGTCGTCCGAGTGGCTCAGCCGGATGCCGAAGACGAGATTGCGCGATGCGCGGACCCAGGCCACGTAGACGCGGCCCTCGTGCGGGCTCGAGACCGACGTGTCGACGATGAGCGACGGCTTGTCGTCGAATCGCGCGCCACCTAGTGGAGCAACGACCTTCGGTGTCGACCACTCGGCGCGCGGCCCGGCTCGGGTGACCACATGCACACGAGGCGCCCCGGTCCGGCACGGCGTGAACCGCACGAACGACAGGTACTGCCTCCCCTCGCGGTCGATCCCGACCCACGGATCAGCGGCACACGTCTCCGACGGGCTGTCCGGAGCCGGGTAGGCCGTCGACGTCGTCCACGTCAGCCCTCCGTCCGTCGAGCCGTACAACCGCATCGTCCCTTCACGGGAGCTGTTCGAGCCGGCGAGCAGAACCCGGTCGTCGGAGGCGTCGATGGCGATCGACGGCTCGTTCTGCGTGCCAGGCAGTTTCGAGACGTTCACCTCAGGCCCTGCGACAGCGAACACCTGTGCCGCCGCAAGAAGCGCCAGGCTCGGCAGAGCCACGCCGAACGTTGCCACCGCCCGCCGCACTCTAGCCTGCCTCGGCAGCCAGTCGTTGCGCCACGTCAACACCGGAACCCAGCGCCACCTGGAGCAGGACACGCGTCTTCGATCCCGTCAGATCTCCGGCGAAGATGGCCCCTGCGCGCGCGAGATCGCTCCCGCCGCCGCGGCCGTACACGGGCTCCACGCGACCTGCGACGCATCGTGAGCAGACGACGATGTGCACGCCGGCGGCGATCGCGTCCGCGACCCCGGCGACGACCTGATCGTTCGCGTTTCCACGGCCTGTCCCCTCGAGGACGATGGCCTCGGCACCCGATTCGACCGACGCACGGATGAAGCGCGCGTCACTGCCGGCGTGGAGCCGGATCAGATCGACGCGCCCGAGCCGGTCTGGCAGGGGGAGAGCTGGCCTCCGCTCCTCGCGCCAACGGATGCGGAAGCCGCCGCTGTCGACGTAGCCGACCGGCCCGTAGCCGGGAGATGCGAACGCGCGCAAGGCACTCGTGTGCACCTTGCGCGCGTCACGCGCGGTGTGTACCTCGCCGGCAAAAACGATCGAGACCCGACACCCAACCGCGGCGGGCGACGAGACGACGGTGATGGCGTCGCGAAGGTTGCGCGGGCCGTCGGCATCGCGCTCGTCGGCCCCACGTTGTGCACCGGTGAGCGCAACCGGCGCCGCTCCGTCCGGCAGCACCAGGTCGATCAGGTACGCGGTCTCTTCCATCGTGTCGGTGCCATGGGTCACCACGATGGGTGCTCCCGCGGCAGCATGCTCGACCACGCGACCGGCGAGCGACAGCGCCAGGGCACCGTGCACGTCGAAGCTCGGCACGTGGACGAAGTCGTCGAGCTCAAGAGGCGGCGCGTCTGGCCAGTCCAGCATCTCCACCAGTTCGTCACCCGACACCGCTGGCACGAGGTTCCCCGTGATCGGGTCGGGGAGCATCGCGATCGTGCCCCCCGTGGACACGACGACGACGGTCGACACCGAGCTCGGGCCTACTTCTTCGTGAGCTCGGTGGTCTTCACGGCGTCGAGCTTGCCGCCGACCCCTTCGCCGAACTCCTCCTCGACCCGGTGCACTGGCGCACTGCGAGTCCGAAGGCGGAGCGTGACGGCGACGAGCACCACGAAGATCAGCACGAGCGTGACAGCGGTCGTCCCCGCCCCGAGCGCGTAGAGGTTGGGGAGGATCGGCCGGCTCTGCGGCCAGCTGCCGATCAGGATCGGCAGCGGCTGTGCCTGGTAGCCGTTCTGCAGCAGGATCGTCCGGTCGAAGTCGTTCCACGCCAGAGTGAAACCGAACAGGAAGCTGCCGAAGATGCCTGTCCAGACGAGCGGCAGCGTCACCTCGCGAAACGTCGTAGGACCGTTTGCGCCGAGGTCCCGGGCTGCCTCCTCGACGTGGCGGTCGTACCGGTTCCAGACCGCGAGCATGACGAGGAACGAGAACGGAATCCCCCAGATCACGTTGGCACCGAGAGCCGTGTACCAGAGGCTCGGCGTCTCGCCCATGAACCGCCAGAGGAGCTGGTTGCCGAGCCCCACGAGGAAGGCCGGCGTCATCAGCGCGAGCATGAGGATGTAGAACGCGAGGACATCGCCCTTCAAGCGCCAGCGACGGCGGAACGCCATCGAGAGCGAGAAGCCGAAAACGGCCACGAGCACGCCTGCGACGAGGGCGAGCCAGAGCGACTGGCGTCCCGAGGCGCTCACGTCGTCGGCGATCGTGTTGAACAGGTTCGTGTCCCACATCGTCCTCCACCAGTCCAGGCTGATCGGGCCACGGAACGGGAACGTGAGCTGTCCCGTCGATCCCTGGAAGGAGAGAATGGCCATCAGGATCATCGGGATGTAGAGGAAGAACAGGAACACGGCGAAGTACGCGCCGAGACCCCACTTCGCCCAGTCGCGACGCGGCTTGGAGTCGCGCCGCACGACGACGTCTTGCGGGCGCGGCCCCGCTTCCGCCGCCGATGCCATCGTCTCGATCACAGGTCCTCCCGCAGGTTCGAGAGTCGCGTGATCACCCAGACGCCGATCAGCAAGAGGATGACGAGCAGCACGGCCGAGGCCGCGCCTTGCGGATACTGAACCGCCCCGATCTTCGAGTTGATCAGCGTTCCGACGGAGGTGATGTTGCCGCCGCCCACGGTCGCCACCGTGCCGTAGTCGCCCATCGTGAGCACAAAGATGAAGATCGAGCCGATCACGATGCCGGGCATCGTCTGGGGCAGGATCACCTCCCGGAACGTCCCCCACCAGTTGGCGCCGAGGTCTCGCGCCGCCTCGATCGCGGAGCGGTCGACCTGGGCCAGGGTGAAGAAGAGCGGCGTGATCATGAACAGGATGTACAACTGGATCATCGCGAGGCGCACCGAGAGCGTCGAGAAACCGAGCTCCGGTATCGGCTCGGAGATGATCTGCAGCTTGATGAGTATCTGGTTCAAGGCGCCCTCACGGCCCATCAGTGGGAAGGTCCACGCGATCGCGCGCGTGAGGAAGCTCGTCCAGAACGGCGCCAACGCGACGATGAACAGCGCGATCTGGACACGCAGGCTCTGCACCTTGAGGGCCAGGAAGTACGCGACGGGGAACCCGAGGACGAGACACGCCACGACGGCGATGACCGAGGTCACGACCGTCGAGAACATGTTGTCCCAGTACGTGCGATCGTTGAACAGCTCGCTGTAGTTCGCGAACGTGAAGGTTCGGTCGAAGCCCGTGTCCGTCCAGGTCCAGAAACTGACGAGGACGATGATCACGAGCGGCGCCACCAGGTAGAAGCCGATCCAGATGAACCCTGGCGCGGCCAGCGCCGTCGTCACCCAGCCGCTTCCGCGGCCACGCTTCCCGCTCTTGCGAGCCGCTGCCTCGCCGCCCTGACGCTCAGCCGCCGAGGAGCTGGACATCCTCCTCCTCCCACGAGATCCGGATCTGCTGGCCCTCGCGGCCGCGGAGCGCGGGGTATTGCTCGGCACTGACCTTCGCCAGCAGGCGCTCGCCCCCCGCGAGCAAGTGGAGCTTGACCAGGTCGCCGAGGAACTCGACGAAGACGATCTCGCAATCGGCCGAGTTGAGAGCAGACGGAGCGGACCCGTCCGTACCGACCGTCACCGCCGCCGCCCGGATGGCGATCATCGCCGGATCGCCGACGGCGTGCGGGGCGTTTGGCGCGCGCACGCTCGCGCGGACATGCCGCTCGTCCTCGACGATCAGCTGGTCGCCGTCGCGCTCGGTGACCGCGCCGCGGATGATGTTGTTGTCGCCCATGAACCGAGCAACGACCTCGGTAGCGGGTTTCGTGGCAATCGTCAGCGGATCGGCGACCTGCTGGATGCGCGCATCGTTCATAACGACGATGCGGTCAGCCATCGAGAGTGCCTCTTCCTGGTTGTGCGTGACGTGGATGAACATCAACCCCAGCTGACGCTGGAGGTTGCGGAGCTCGACCCGCATGCGCAGCTGCAGCAGGCGGTCGAGGTCACCGAGCGGCTCGTCGAGGAGCAGTGCCTTCGGCTTGGTCACGAGCACTCGCGCCAGCGCCACGCGCTGCTGCTGGCCGCCCGAGAGAGCACCGGGCTTGCGATCCGAGAGCTCCTCCAACCCGACCATCTCGAGTGCCGTCATCGCCTCCTTCCGGCGTTCAGCCTTGCCGACCCCGTGCATCTTGAGCCCGAACTCCACATTCTGGAGCGTCGTCCGGTGCGGGAAGAGCGCGAAGTGCTGGAAGACCGTCGTCGTCGGCCTCTTGTGCGGCTGCATGTCGACTAGCGACTCGCCGTCGAGCAGGATGTCGCCGTCGGTCGGGTACTCGTGGCCGCCGATCATGCGCAGCGTCGTCGTCTTCCCACACCCGGAGGGGCCGAGCAGGACGACGTACTCGCCGTGATCGACATGCAGGTTGACGTCGTCGACGGCAACCGTGCCGCCGGCGAAGACCTTCGTCAACCCGACGAGGTCGAGCCCGGACGGCTGGATAGACGAGGGGGCGGCGAATGCCGCCCCCTCGTGTTGCGGGACTACCTCGTCCGCCATTCGGTCTCTCTCACGCGGACAGGAAGTCGTTGGCTCTCTTGACCAGGAACACGCTCTCCCGAGGGAACGAGTTCCAGGACGCGTACTTGCAGATGCGCTGCGCGAAGGATCCTCCTTCGCGACGCTCGCCCTTCTTCACGTCGCCGGGCTTGCCGGTGATGCCCGGCAGGTCCTTCGACGCAGGCTTGCCGCCCCACCAGTACGCGTACTCGGCCGGATCGAAGCCCGCCGCCTTGCCGGCAGGCGACTTGATCCAGGGCAGGAGGTTCACGCCGTTGGCGATGTAGTAGCCCTGGCGCATGATCTCCGCGCCCAACTGGCCCTTGTAGTTCCAGTTGATGTAGTCGTAGCAGGCCTGCAGCTTCGCCGGATCGGTCACCTTCGACGAGATGCCCTCCGCGCTGCACCAGCCGCGGAAGCCCTCGGGGGGAGCCGCGTAGAGGATGTTGATCCCTGCCGCCTTGACGAGCGCCACGGCTGGCGACCACATCGACTCGAGGACGACCTCGCCCGAGACCATGAAGTTGACCGAGTCCGTGAATGCTGACCAGAACGCACGGAACTGGCCGGCCTTCTTGTAGGTCGTCAGGATCTTGAACAGCCGGTCGATCTCGGCCCTCGTAGGATTGCCGAAGTCCTTGAACTTCATCAACCCGAGCGACGACACGGCGAACGCCGCGTCCTGGGCCATGATCCCCGGGTCGCGGAGAAGTGACACCCGTCCTGCCCACTGCTTGTTCAGTAGCTCCGCCCACGAGACCTTGTTCGGCGCCTTCTTGATCACGTCGGCGTTGTAGCCCATCGAGTCGGCGTTGAAGTGAGCGGCGGGACCGACGATCCAGCGCGGCTGTGGTTTGCCGCCGATCGGCTTGCCGTTCTCGCCGATCCAGCGCACGATCTGCTTGTTGTTCCTCGGCCCTCCATTGAACGCCGGAAGCCCTGTCGAGCCGTCCGGGTCGACGAACGTCGTGCGGAACGGCGCGTTGCCGTCGCCGTACGTGCACCTCTTCGACGCGGGGTTCAACTTGCCGTGCGTGAACAGCTTGTAGAACTTGTTCCAGTTCGGAATCCGTCGGGTGTCGACCGGCTGCAGGCTGCCGGACGGCCAGACGAGCAGCGACTGGTAGTTGTAGCCGCCGAAGACGTCGAACGTATCGGGCGAGTTGATCGCGATGCCCGGCTGCTTCTCGGAGGGAGCCACGATCGGCTTGACGGTGAAACCGAGGTCCTTCGACGCCTGCTTCGCGATGTTCGGGTTCGGGAACTCGACCCCGAGGGTGAGCACGCGCAAGGTGCCGGTGAACTTGCCACTCGCCGACGTCTGTGCGGCTGCGGTGCCCGCAAGAGCGCCCGCTCCGGACAGTGCTGCCGCCCCGACGGCACTCCGCTTGATCAGCTCTCCGCGCGTCAGGCCGCTCCTGTCCCTGGTCTCCGACAAGTCGTCAGACCCCAGGTCTGCCCCAGCCGCGAGCTCCGCCGCGTACTCGAAGGGATCGTACTCGAGATGGTCACTCATGTGCGCCTCTCCTTTCGCTCCCGGTTCTCCGGTGAGCAATCACGCGCCACGCTCCGTGCGTTCCGCCTCCCACTGGCTGAGACGTACAAGTCAGTGCGTTGTTGTATACAAGCCTCCCCCTGTGGAGTCAACCGGCTACGGTCATGTTCGCAGTGCGGCGGGTCGACCGGACGAGCAGCAGGTACGCGACTCCCGCGCTCCCGACACCCCACATCACCTTCACCCAGCTGTCGGGCACCGCGTAGTACACGGCGACGCCCACCGCCACCGCGGTCACCGCGACGAGGTTGACGCCGCCCACGTACGAGTACCTCCCCCGCGGCTCGAACAGGGCCGGGACGTCGATCGTCATGCGCTGCACGACCACGTACTCCGCGAGCACCACGCCTGCGAGCGGCGCGCCGAGGTTGCCGAGATGCGTGATCCAGTCCTGCGCGCGCTCGATGAAGTCGGGGAAGGCGGAGAGCGCGATGCGCGAGCGCCGCGGCGGCGACGGTCGCCCGCACACGGCCGAGGCGTGGCACGGTATTCACGACCGAGAGACCTGCCGTGTAGACGTTCGTGACGTTGGCAGCGATGCCCTGGACGACGATCGCCGCGAGCATGAGCACGAGCAGGACGGAGACCGACGTCACTTCGGCGACCGCGACGAAGGGGTTGACCTCGCCGGTGGCGGCGGCTGCGTAGCCGCCGACGAAGGTGGTGACCACGGCCGCAGCGAGCGCAGAGCCTATGTAGCCGATGCGCATGTCGCGCCTCGTAGGCGTGTAGCGACAGTAGTCGCCGACGCTCGTGACGAGGGTCAGCGACGCGCCGCACATCACCGTCACGTATGTCGCGAAGCCGACCCAGGTGAGCGACTGATCGGGCGAGTCGAGCACGCGGCGCACGGCGTAGTCCGGGTCGTCGGATGTGACGAAGAGTGCGATCAGCACCGCCGTGAAGCCGAGCGAGACGGGTAGCACGATCCGCAGCAGCCAGCGCGTGACGTCGAAGCCGATCACTGCCAGCAGGGCATGGAAGACGGCGAGCACGAGCGCCATCGGGACGAGCGGGTAGCGATCGCCCGTGAGCACGAGCAGGATCGCCTGGAAGCCCAGCGCGGCGGTCAGGGCCTGCGCCGCGAACCAGTAGCTGGCGGCGACGATTCGGTAGGGCGAGCTGAGGAGCCGTGCTCCCCAGTAGCCGAGCCACGCACGCATCGCCACCTGGCCGGGGAGGCCGTCGTCGACCCCCGGCTGGGCGACGACGACGAGCGCGGCATAGGCGAGCGCCTGACCGAGGACCATCGCCGCCACCGCCCATGGCAACGGGAGGCCGCCGTCCGACGACCGCCAGCGCGCCGAGGACGTACATGACCGGATTGAGGAAGAACGTGAAGTTGATCGCGAACAGGTCGCGCCAGCCGACCGTGCGCAGCTCGGCCGGGATCGGCTCGATCCCGTACTCCTCGACGGCGGGCATCGCCCGCGGGTCAGGCCGTCATCGGGTGCCGGCGCAGGAAGTCGACGACGACCCGCCCGTGCTCCTCGGTGGCGTCGAAGATCGTCGAGTGCCCGGCGCCCGCGATCACGTGCTTCTCGGCACCCTCGATCCCCTCGTAGACCCCCTGCTGGCCGACGCCGTTCGGCCCCTGGTCCCACGGTGTCATCAGATCCTCGTCGCCGCCGAGCACGAGCGCCGGGGCGCTGATCCTCGGGAGCCACGACGTCAGGTCCATGTCGTTCATCGCCTGGCAGACGGCGGTGAAGACCTCACGCCGGTTGGAGTCGCGCAGGATCTGCTGGCAGACATCCGCGATGCCTTCGCCGTCCGGCGTCTCGAGGAAGCGCTTGTTGACCGCCTGCCACGCGATCAGCTCGGCGAGCAACCTGCTTCCCGGCCCGTCCGGGTCCATGTTCGCGATGTCGATCCAGTTCTTGAAGATGAGCCGACCCATGCGACCGAGCTTCGCGGCGGCGCAGTTGATCACGACCGAGTGCGTCCGCTCTGGGTACTTGCCCGGCGACGACGATCGCGACCATCCCGCCCATCGAGGTGCCGTGCACGTGCGCCCGCTCGATGCCGAGCGCGTCCAGGAGGCCGACGAGGTCGTCGGCGAACACCTCCATGTCGTAGTGCTGGAGCGGCTTGTCGGATGCCCCGTACCCGCGCTGGTCGTAGTCGACGACCCGGAAGCCGGCCTCCGCGATCAGCGGCGTGACCGGGTCGAGGTTGAAGTGTCCGAACCCTGCGCCGTGGATCTGCACGACCGGCTCACCATCCCCCGTGATCCGGTGCCACATGTTGATGCCGTTGACCTCGATCATCCCTTCCATCTACACCACCACCTTGATCGCTGTGTCCGAGGGCGACAGTATGGGCCTAATGTCTGACATAGGACAAGGCTCTCGTCTCGCCGGCAAGGTCGCGCTCGTCACCGGCGGCGGGTCGGGGATCGGACGCGAGACGGCCACACGGTTCGCGGCCGAGGGGGCGCGTGTGGCCGTCGCGGACCTGCAGCTGGACGCCGCGCAGGAGGCGGCTGGAGCAATCGGAGGTGAGGCCCACGGCCTGTACCTCGACGTTACGTCGGCAGCGTCGGCCGCAGATGGTGTGGCTGCTGTCGTAGACCACTTCGGCGGGCTCGACGTCGTCGTCAACAACGCGGGCGTCACGATCGTCGGCGCCGCGCACGAGCTCGCCGAGGACGATTGGGACCGCGAGCTGGCGACGAACCTGAAGAGCATCTATCTCGTCTCGAAGGCGGCGTGGCCGCACCTCGTGGCCCGCGGCGGCGGAGCGATCCTCCAGACGGCGTCGATCGCCGGGCTCTGGGCGATCCCGTCCGACGCGGCGTACTGCGCCTCGAAGGCGGGGGCGATCATGCTCACGAAGTGCATGGCTCTCGACGGGGCGAAGGACGGCATCCGGGTCAACTGCGTCTGCCCAGGATTCACCGAGACGCCGATGATCGAGGGCTACTTCGCCGCGCAGCCCGACCCGGCCGCAGCCCGGGCGTACGCCACCGGGATTCATCCGCTCGGGCGGCTCGGCCGCCCGCGCGACCTCGCGGATGCCTTCGTGTACCTCGCCTCGGACGAGGCGTCGTGGGTCACCGGAACCGCGCTCGTCGTGGACGGTGGGCTCACCGCCGGCATCTGGGGCGGGTAGTCGAGACGTAACCACCGACGAGCGACGAGGAGCGAAGGAGGACGGATGGCCGAGCACTTCATCGAGCGGATGACGTGGGAAGAGGTCGACGCGCGGCTCGGGCAGGGGGTCGACGCCGTGCTGATCCCGATCGGGACGACCGAGCAGCACGGGCCGCACATGCCGCTCGACACCGACTGCCTGATCGCACGGACGCTGTCCGAGCGGGCCGCGGCGCTTGCGTACGAGCAGGGGCTCAGCATCCTCGTCGCGCCGACGCTGAACGTGACGCTCTCCTGGTACCACATGCAGTTCCCCGGGAGCATGCGCCTGCAGACGACGACGTTCCTGCAGGTCTTTCGCGAGGTCTGCGACTCGCTCGCACACCACGGCTTCCGAAACCTCGTGGCCGTCAACGGGCACGGCGGCAACATCGCGGCGCTCACGGTCGCCGTGAACCATTACTTCGAGCAGACCGGGCAACGCGTGTTCCTCGCCCAGTGGTGGGACCTCGCGGCAGACGCCCTCGCCGAGATCGAGGGCCCCATGATCCACGCGGAGGAAGCGGAGACGTCGCTCGCGCTCGCGCTCGGGCAGCGCGTGCAGATGGAGAAGGCGTCGCGCGACGCCTGGGACCGGGGCCAGGCGGTCAAGGACGCGGGGCTTCCGTGGACGTCGTACGGGCAGTACGGGATGCGCCATGCCGGGCCGAAGGTCGTCGTGCCGATGGACATGCTCCGCGACATCAGCGCCACGGGTGTGGTCGGCGACGCGACTCGCGCGAGCGTCGAGACCGGCGAGCGGATCGTCGACGTCCTGATCCCACGAATCGTCCAGGTCTGCCGAGAGATGGCAGGAAAGGAGTAGTCATGGCGCGGCGCGTGATCGATCTGTCTCAGCCTCTCTCCCGTGAGAGCCAGTTGCACCCGTTCTTCCCCCCGACACAGATCCTCCGTCACATCCAGCACACCGACGCCGAGCCCGGACGCCCGTCCTTCTCGGCGGAGGTGATCATCACGTCGAACCACGCGGCCACGCACGTGGACGCCTTCGGCCACTACGACCCCAGCGGAGTCTCCATCGCCGAGATGCCGCTCGAGACGTTCTGCGGCGACGCGCTCTGTGTCGACGTCCGCGCGTACGGGAAGGGCCACGACGTCACCGCCGCCGAGGTCGAGGCAGCGGTCGCCGACAGCGGACAAGAGCTACGCGAGGGCGACATCCTCGTCTTCTGCTCCGACCACTACAACCGCACGGTCGGGACACCGGCGTTTCTCGACGGCTTCTGCGGCATCTCCGCCGAGGCAGTGCACTGGATGGCGGACCGCGGCGTGAAGATCTTCGGCGTGGAGACGATCTCGCCGGACCTCGTGTACCTCACCGACGAGTACCCGACCCATCGCGCCTGCGCCGAGCGGGGCCTCACCCACTACGAGAACCTCAACAACCTGAGGGAGGTCGTGGGGCGGCGCTTCTCCTTCTACGGGTTCCCGCTCCGACTCGAGACCGCCTACGGATCGCCGGTGCGTGCGGTCGGGATCGTCGACGAGTAGGACCGGCGCTCAGCGCTCGACGACGAGGTCGACCGTCTTCGCCGGAGCGGCGGCGAACGCCTCCGCGAACTCGGCCTGCGACCACGGGTGCTTCGGCAGCAGGCGGCGTATCAGCGGCAGCGCCAGCGACGGCTCGGCGAACGGGTAGGGCGTGATCCGCGCCCGCCATCGGCCGAGCGGCTCGAAGCGGTACTGCCCCACTTCGAACGGCTCGTCGGGCGTGTCCCAGTCGCGCATGCAGAACGCCAGCGAGAATCGATCGTGCCATTGCAGGCGGTGGTAGTCCTCCCACCGGAGCTCGTCGGTGACGCCGGTCGCCGCCATGCGCGCCGGGTACCCGGACTCCTGCTCCTCGACGAACGCGTCCACGAGCTCCTGCACCTCGGGAGCGCGGCTGAGCGCGAGCCCCGGGTCCGAGCCGTAGCGCTGTCGATAGATCCCTGCGCCGTGCATCGAGACGAGCAGCCCGGCATACGGGTCCTCGTCGGTGATCGCCATGATCCCGGCTCGGTAGAAGGCGAGGTGGGCCGGGACGTGCACGTCGAGGAAGGCGACGGGTCGCGACTCTGCGTCGACGAGTGGCGATCGCTCCCAGGTCGCCCAACCGTCGTCGTGGCGTCGGGCGGCGAGCACGAGCGCGTCGTGCCGAGGCCCCCGGTCGTCCCACGCCCGAGCGAACCCGGCTGCGAGGTCCGCGTGATCGGTCTGCAGCACGATCTGCCACGCGTCGTGAGCATCCCGGACGATCACGCCGGCATCATCGCCGATTCGCGATCGCCGCGCTACCCAGCGTGATGGTGGGGCCTGTCGGCACGCGGGCGCTCGACCTCGGTTGACCTCACGACTGGGCGCCGATCACCGCGAGCACGTCGTCCACGGAGACCACGTCGCCGTACTTCGTGTCGATGTCGTAGAGATTGGCGTCGTGCGCACCCGGATTGCGGTCGCCGACAGCCTCCCGCGGGACGACCGGCCGGTAGCCGTGCTGGAGCGCGTCGAGCGCTGTCGCGCGGACGCATCCCGAGGTGGACGCGCCGGTGACGACGAGGCTGTCGCACCCGTGTGCGGCGAGAAAGCTGGCAAACGGCGTGCCGAAGAACGCCGACGCCCACAGCTTGTTGAACACCGGCTCGGTCGACAGCGGCGCGATGCGTGGGTCGATCTCGACCCAGAGGCTGCCGGCCTCCAACGTGAGCAGCGCCGGGATCTTGTCGATGAACGCCGCAGCCGCCTGCTTGGCCGCCTCGTCGTACGAGACCGTGGTGTACGCGACGGGCAGCCCGCTGGAGCGGAACCCGTCGAGCAGTCGCCCGATCGCGACCACCACGTCGTCGAGGTCGCAGACGAGCGGCGACGCCGGGTCGGTGAACCCCCGGTTGACGTCAATCACGACGAGCGCTGGTCGCTCGCCCATCCCGGCCCGGCCATGGAACCCCTCGAAGCGCATGGCCTCACGCTAGCCGGTCGGAGAGCCCGACGGCATCGTTGGGCGACGACGTATCGACGCCGCCGCGGAGACGCCGCCCGACCACGCGGGGCCGACCACCACCGGGGATTCCTGGAATGTCGGTTGATCCAGCCCGGACGCCGAACCGCGATGCGCCGGAGGCCTCTAGAATCGGTTCGTCCGTGACGCAGGAGAACCCCGACGCGCTCGCGTACAAACGCACTGCTGACGCCTTCCGCGCCCGCGACCTCGACGTGATCAAGACCCTGATCGCACCGGAAGTCGTGTGGCACGTCCCCGGTGAGCACCACATGGCGGGGACGATCGACGGGCGAGAAGCGCTTCTCGCCTGGCTTGCACAACTGGAGGCGATCGGCTTCTGGCTCGTCGAGCACGACGTCTTCGCAAGCGACGAGCATGTCTGCGCGATCAGCACCATGGGCGCACGCCGCGACGGCGTGGACGCAGAGACCCGTGTCGTCAGCATCTTCCGGTACCGCGCTGGACGCCAGGTCGAGCGCTGGGTCTACCCCGACGATGCCGTCGCCTGGAACACGATCTTCGCGGTCTGACCCGCGTCAGCGACGCACACCACGTAGTTTCCCAAGCGGCGCGCTCACATCCGCTGCTAACCGGAGCGGTGGCCTCCGCTGCCCGAGCGTGCCGAAGTGCCCCTGAACGTCATCTCCTGGGCGGGGGTCGCCGGACGCTCGTCTCGTGTCGGTCTCTTGTCGGCCTCGACGCGCCAGTGGCGTTCTCGCGGAATCGGCAAGCCGCGGGGGTGGTGGCGCTGATCGGGGAGTTCACGTAGGAGCGGTTCGGGGATCTACTGTTGCCGCGAGGCCGGGATCCGGTAACGGTCGCGCGGACGAGAGCGAAGTGACCCCGAAGGGAGGTCGCACATGAACGCCTCGGTCTGGACACGTGTCAGCGGCGCGATGGGGATCCCTTTCGTGATCGCATACGTCGTCACGTTGGCGTTGACGGGGAACGCCCCGGACGACGGGAGTTCGGACGAGAAGATCCTTGACTACTACGCGAGCCACAGCAACCGCGTGAAGGACATCACAACGTTCTTCGTGATCGTTGTCGGCCTGCTCGTGCTGATCTGGTTCGTCGGCCACGTGCACCGCGTACTCGGCGCCGTCGAGGGAGACAGCGGTCGCGCGGCAAGCATCGCAGCCATCTCGGGTGGGTTGTTTGTCGCAATCCTGGGCGTCAGCGCCTGCATCTTCACTGCCGTTTCGCCGGTCGTCAGCGACGCGGGAGATGAGTTCACACTCGACCCGAACACCTTCCGGCTGCTGAACGTCGTGGGATACTTGGCGTATATCACCGCTTTCATGCTTGGCTCGGCGTTCGCATTCGTAGTTGGCGCGGTCGCCTGGCGAACGGGCGCCCTGCCTCGCTGGCTCGCGGTAGTGAGCTTTCTCGGAGGGCTCGGTGGGCTTCTGAGCGGTTTGCTGATCCCGAGTTTCGTGTACGTGGGGTGGATCCTGGTTCTCAGCGCCTATCTCGCATTCCGCCCAACCGATATCCCGGAACCGGCTGCCCCGCCGGCCCCTGGGGCCGCTGCACGATAGCCCGCTTCGCGTAGCTGGGGCCAGTACAGCCTCGTCGCAGAGCGGCGGAGCTGCGGCGGATATCGACGCGGCTGGCGTCACAGCATGTCTCTCCGGTTACCTCGGAGGAGCGGGCGAGCGTTCATATCGGGTGCAGTTCTTGCCTTCGGCGACGGTGGGTCGTAGGATCGGCGCCGTCGTGGCGGGTGGCGTGGACAGGGCGGTGGTGTCTGTCTCCGGTGCGGATGGAGGCGAGCGTCCGTACCGGACGGAGCTGACGCCCGTCAGCTTCCTTCGCCGGAGCGCATACGTGTTTCCCGAGAAGGTTGCGGTCGTCCACGAAGATCGGCGCTACAGCTATCGCGTCTTCGAGGAGCGCGCCAACCGGCTCGGCTCGGCGCTGCTTCGGAGGGGAGTCCGGTCGGGGGATCGGGTGGCGTTCTTGAGTCCGAACACGCCGGCGATGCTGGAGGCGCACTACGCGATCCCGAGCATCGGTGCGGTTCTAGTGCCGGTCAACACCCGGCTCGCCGCCGACGAAGTGCGCTTCATCCTGGATCACTCGGGCGCGCGGCTGCTGTTCGCCGATCACGAGTTGGTACACCTCGTCGACGACGTCGGCGTCGAGGTGATCCGGATCGACGACACGGGGGAACACGGCGACCCCTACGAGGACTTCCTGTCTAGTGGCTCTCCAGAGCAGTTCGAGTTCGAGGTCGCCGACGAGGAGCAGACGATCTCGATCAACTACACCTCGGGCACGACCGGCAAGCCGAAGGGAGCGATGACGACCCATCGCGGCAGCTATCTGAATGCGCTGATGGAGGCGCTTCAGGCAAACCTGCGACCCGACTCGGTGCAGTTGTGGGTCGTGCCGATGTTCCACTGCAACGGCTGGTGCTTCCCCTGGGCGGTGACCGCCGTGGGTGGGCGGCACGTCTGCATGCGCAAGGTCGACCCCGGGACGATGTGGCGGCTCTTCGATGCCGAGGGCATCACCCACTACAACGCCGCTCCGACCGTCCACGTCAACCTCGTCAACCATCCCGCCGCGCACCGGCTGGAGCGTGAGATCGTCATCACGACCGGCGGAGCGCCGCCCTCCCCGACCCTGCTCGCACGGATGGCCGAGCTCAACCTCCGCGCGATTCACGCATACGGGCTCACCGAGACGTACGCCCCCTACACGGTCTGCGAACCTCAAGAAGCCTGGAACGAGCTCGACCCTGAGACGCGCGCGCACCTGTACGGCCGCCAGGGGGTGCACAACATCGTCTCCGACCCGATCCGCGTCGTCGACCCGGAGATGCGCGACGTTCCCTGCGACGGCGAGACGCTCGGCGAGGTCCTGATGCGCGGCAACAATGTCATGAGGGGCTACTTCGACGACCCCCAGGCGACCGAGATCGCATTCGAAGGCGGGTGGTTCCACTCGGGCGACATCGCCGTCATGCACCCGGACGGATACATCGAGATCCGAGACCGCAAGAAGGACATCATCATCTCGGGCGGCGAGAACATCGCCACCATCGAGGTCGAGCACGCAGTCGTCCGCCATCCCGCCGTGCTCGAGTGCGCCGTGGTCGCAACGCCCGACGAGAAGTGGGGCGAGAGGCCAAAGGCGTTCGTCACGCTCAAGGACGGTGAGAGCGCGAGCGAACGCGAGATCATCGACTTCTGCCGCGACCACATCGCGCACTTCAAGTGCCCCGTCGCCGTCGAGTTCGGCCCGCTGCCCAAGACCTCGACCGGCAAGGTCCAGAAGAACGTCCTGCGCGAACGGGAATGGGCAGGGCGCCAGACCCGGGTCAACTGAGCGCACCACGTCGCTAGCGGTAACCCCGGCTTCGTAGACCGGAGACGCCCATGCGCGAGCGTCTTTGATTGCTCCCGATGCGGTGGAGCAGCTCGGGCTCCGCCCGCCCCGCGAGTCAGCTCGAGTCGCCGGGCTTCAGCCCGGTCGCGGCTGATGCTGCGAAGGCTGCTCCAGTTGATGACCATCCGCGGGCGGATCGTCGCCAGCTCTCTCGATCCCTTGCGACAGACGACGCGGTGCACCTCAGCTACCAAGGCCGCACTCCGCATCCGTCATCGCACGCTCCGTTCCCGTTGGTTCGAGTACCTCTTGGTTTCACGCGACGCGATGGCCACCCTCGTGCATGCCGGCGGTTGGGATCTCACGCGCACGCCCGATGGCGACGGCCCACTCTTCGTCGGCGTCCTCGAACGCCGAACCACGTGACGCCTGCGCGAGCGTGCTCTCGCTCGGGCCGAGGGGGCGGGCGACCGCGCCCGCCCCCTCGACCGTCGCGATCAGGATGGCGCGGGGATGCCGTCACCCGCACGGACGCGGGCCAGTGCCTCGTCGCCGGGCTCGAGCGGCGACCAGCGGAGCGGCACCGCCGGCACCGGCGGCTCCAGCCCCGTCTCCTCGACGCAGTTCGCGATCACGTCCTCGAGCGACGGCCCGAAGTCGAACGCGAGCGCCTCGCCTCGCTCCTCGCGCTGGCGTGACCGCTCCGCCTCGGTCGCCGTCTCGTCCACGGAGCCGTCCTCGGCGAGCACGACGCCGTATCCCTCCTTCGCGAACTCCGCGCTCACGAGGCCGTAGGAGACGTCGCGGGCGACGTTCTCGGCCGGCCGATCGAGACGATCCTTCCAACCGCCGCCACCCGCGGTGCGGTAGACGAGCATGTCGCCCGGCTCGACGACGACGTTGTCGCACTTCGACGGCAGTACCTGCTCGGTGCCGTCCGCGCGGCGCAGCAGCTTCGAGGAGCGCGCTCCGGGCCATCCTCCGAGCACGCCCCACGGCCGCGTCAACCAGCGGTCGTCGTGAATCGAGACCTCGCCCGGCTCGAGGTACACATACCGCTTCTCGACGCCGTTGCCGCCGCGATGGAAGCCGGGGCCGCCCGAGTCGGCGACGGTCGTGTAGCCGTCGATCCGCAGCGGGTAGTACGCCTCCAGGTACTCGGTGGGAATGTTCTCGAACAGCGGCCACCACGAGTGGCCGTCCATCCCGTCACCGATCGGTCTGCCCGGGATCCCTCCGTAGAGGATCTCCATCGAGTAGAAGAACTCGCCCGCTTCGTCCCAGCCCGAGTACAGCATGTAGGGGCTGGTGCCGTACCCGGACGCCGTGTTCAGCTCCGGCGCCTGCTTCACCAGGGCGCCGCCGAGCACGTCGAAGAGCCGGGCGAGTGCATGTGTCCGGCAGCCGAGTGCGGACGGGTAGCGCGGGCTGAGCAGGCTCCCCTCGGGCATGACGACGTGCAGCAACGGGTAGAAGCCGTCGTTGAAGAGGATCTGGGGATCGTTGACCATGATCAGGTAGATCCCGATGAACATCTTGAACATGCCCTCGGAGAGGTAGAAGTTCACCGGTCCCAGCGCTTGTGGATCCGTTCCCGACCAGTCGAAGAAGGCCTGGTCGCCCTCCCGCCAGATCGTCAGCTGCATCTTGAACGGGCCGTTGCCGAGCCCGTCGTCGTCGATGTAGTCGATGAACGTCTGGGGCGTCTCGGGGATGGCGACGAGGATCAGCGTCCTCATCGCCTCGTAGGTCCGGTCGAGCAGGGCCTGCAGCGCCGCGAGGTACGTGTCCTTGCCGAAGCGGTCGCACAGCTCCATCACGCGCTTCTCGCCCGCGCGACAACCCGCCACGATCGCGAACAGGTCGGCCCGGTTCATCTCCGGCAACCGCACGTTGTTGAAGATCAGCCGCAGGACGTCCTCCTGCGGGACGCCTCGCTCGATGATCTTGAGCGGGGGGATGATGATCCCCTCCTCGAAGATCGTCCGGGCGCCGGTCGGCAGCGACCCGGGGAGCGGGCCACCCGCGTCCATCTGGTGCCCGAACTGGCTCGACCAGCCGACGAGCTCGTCCTCGTAGAAGATCGGTACCAGCACGAGCCAGTCGTTCGTGTGCGAGATCGAGGCGGAGCACTTGAACGGGTCGGACGTGAGGATCACGTCACCCGGGTACACGCCCCGGTCCCACTCCTCCATCATCTCGTTGATGTAGGCCCCGAACTGCCCCACGACCATGCGGCCGCGCGGGTCGGTGATCATCGGGAACTCGTCGTGCTGCTCGCGGATGACGGGGCTCATCGCGGAGCGGAAGAGCACTGCGTCCATCTCGAAGCGGGCGCTCTTCAAGGCGCCCTCGATGATGTCGAGCGTGACCGGATCGACGTCGATGTCCGTCGGGATCTCGGCGATCCGAAGCTCGTCGTGTGTCGTCGCCATCTCCGTCCTCACGTCCTCGGGTTGATCAGGATGTTGTAGTTCACGTCCACCTCGGCGGCGTAGCCGGGGAGGACGACTGTCGTCGAGTCGAACTCGGTCACGATCGCAGGACCGTCGAAGCGCATGCCCGGCGCGAGCTTCGCACGGTCGTAGATCTTCGTGGGCACCTGCTCGCCCTTGAAGGTGATCGCGTGCTCCTCGGCGACCGCGCCTGCGGCGTCTTCGCCGCCGGTTTCCCCGACGGGCAGCTCCGGCTTGGGCACGACGCCCGAGCCGACAGCGCGGAGGTTGACGATCTCGGACAGCGTGTCGTGCATGCGGAACCCGTAGAGCTGCTCGTGGAGCACGTCGAAGCGCTCGTCGAGGCCCTCCAGGCCGTTCTCACGGATGTCCGCCGGGTCGATCGTGACGGGGATCTCGTATCCCTGCCGGTGGTAGCGCATGTCCGCCGTGTACGCGATGTGCTGGCGGTCGACCTCGATGCCCTCGCCGTCGAGAAACGCCTTGGCACGCTCGCCAAGGCCTTCGAGAATCGAGGCCACCTCCTCCTGCTCGGCGTCGGGGAGCACCCGGATGTACGTCTGGGCGAACTCGTCGCGGAAGTCCGCAACGAGATCCCCGATCGCGCACAGAAGGCCCGGTGCTGGCGGTACGAGCACCGGGAAGGAGCCCATGATCTCGGCGACCGCATTCGCGTGGAGCGGGCCTGCGCCGCCGTAGGCGATCAGCGCGAACTCGCGCGGATCGTGACCGCGCTGCACCGAGACGAGGCGAAGCGCCCCCGCCATGTTCTCGTTGACGATGGCGAGGATGCCCTCCGCCGCGTCCTCCGCGCTCGGCAGGCCCATGGCGTCCGCGACCTTCTGCACCGCGGCCCGCGCTGCGTCGGTGTCGAGCTGCATCTCGCCGCCGAGGAGCTGCGGCGGCAGATGCCCGAGCACGACGTTGGCGTCGGTGACCGTCGGCTCGTCGCCGCCACGGCCGTACGCCGCGGGGCCAGGGTCGGCGCCCGCCGACTGCGGCCCGACGCGCAGTGCCTTGGTCAGCTCGGGAACGTGGGCGATCGAGCCGCCGCCGGCGCCGACGGTGTGCACGTTGACCGACGGGACCTTGATGCGGAAGTGGCCGATCGTGGTCTCCCGCCCGATCGTCGGCTCGCCGTTCTGGCACAGCGCGACGTCGGTCGAGGTCCCACCCATGTCGAACGTGAGGATGTTCTCGTAGCCGGCCTTCCGCGCCACATAGAGCGCACCGGCCACCCCGCCCGAGGGCCCCGAGAGGATGCCGTAGATCGGGTTCCGCGTCGCTTCCGTCGTCGTCATCAGACCGGCGTCGGAGCGCAGGATGTTGACCTCCGCCTTCGCACCGACGCCCTGCAGCTCCGACTGCAGATGCGTGACGTAGTCGGCGACCTTCGGCCGCACGTACGAGTTCATACAGGCGGTCAGCGTGCGCTCGTACTCCCGGAACTCGGGCAGCACGTGCGCGGACAGGGTGACGGGGAAGCCCGGGTAGAGCCGCTCCACGACCGCGCCGATCTGCTCCTCGTGCGCCGGATTGACGTACGAGTTGATGAGGCCGACGGTGAGCGACTCGACACCCGACTCCACGAGGTCGCGCACGATCGACTCCACCTGTGCCTCGTCGACCGGCACGAGCGTTGCACCTCGCGCGTCCATGCGCTCGACCGCCTCGCGCGTGTCCGCCAGCGATGCGGGCGGGTCGGGCTTGATCATGATGATCCACCCGGCGAGCGGCCCCGGCGTCTGCGAGCGTGCCAGGTGCAGGATCTGCTTGAAGCCCGTCGTCGTGATCAGCCCGACGCGGGCGCCCTTCGACTCCAGCACGGCGTTGGTGGCGACCGTCGTGCCGTGGAGAATGTTGCGGAGGTCAGCGATCTCGATCCCCGCCTCGCTGCAGATCCTCGTGACGCCCTGCAGAACACCCTCGGAGGGGTCCGTGGGCGTCGACGGGGTCTTCACGCGGAAATGCGCGCCCCCGTTCGAGTCACTGACGAGGAAGAGATCGGTGAACGTGCCTCCGACGTCGACCCCGAGCCTGTACGCCATCCCGGTTCTCCTTCTGCTCGCTGTGTCTCTCGTTATCCGGCCACCGGCGCAAACGCGCCGGCCCTGTAGACCATGCCCTCGAGCTCCCGCCCGAGGATGCCTTCGAGCCATGTCGCGACGTCGATCAGCGCGCCGAGGTCGACGCCGGTCTCGATGCCCTCCCCGTGCAGCAGGTACACGAGGTCCTCGGTGCAGATGTTCCCGGTCGCGCGTGGAGCGAACGGGCACCCGCCGATGCCGCCGACCGAGGCGTCGAGCACGGTCGCGCCGGCCTCGACGGCGACCAACGCGTTCGCGATACCCGTGTTCCGCGTGTTGTGCAGATGGACACCCACGGGAATGTCGAGCTTCACGCCCTCACCGACGAGGTGCCTCACCTGGCGAGGCACGGCGACACCGACCGTGTCCGCGAACACGATCTCGTCGGCACCCGCCTCGACGAACCGTGCCGCGAGCTCGATCACCAGACCCGGGTCGATCGCGCCGGCGAACGGGCACCCGAACGCCGTGCCGAGAGTCGCCGTGACCCGGGTTCCGTCCTCCCGGGCCCGCGCGACGATCCGCTCGCCTGCCTGCACCGAGCTCTCCGTCCCCGTTCCGGCGTTCCGTTGGTTGAACTCCTCGCTCACGGCGAAGGCGAAATGCGCCTCGTCGAGCGTCGTCTCGTGAAGTCGGTCGTAGCCGCGGTCGTTCAGCGTCAACCCCGCGTACACGACCCCGTCTCGGCGTTCGATCCCGGCCACGACGGCTTCGGCGTCCGCCATCTGCGGGACGCGGGCCGGGTTGACGAAGCTGACCGCCTCGATGCGCTGGGACACCGGTCGCGGCAAGCCTGTTCACCAGCTCTGCTCGGGTGGCGGCGTCGAGCACCTTCGCGTCGTTCTGCAGGCCGTCGCGCGGCGCAACATCGCAGATCGTGACCGCGGTCACAGGACGCCTTCCTCTCGTAGCCCAGCGATCTCGTCGTCGGAGAGCCCGAGCAGCCCGCCGTAGACCTCGTGGTTGTGGCTGCCCTCCTCCCACGTCGCCGACCAGCGCACGGCGCCCGGCGTACGGGACAGCTTCGGCACGATGCCCGGCCCGATGTACTCGCCGAACTCCGGGTCCTCGTGTCGCAGAAGCATGTCGCGGGCCTGGAACTGCGGATCCTCGAAGATGTCCGCGATCGTATAGATCGGCCCGCAGATCACGCCCGCAGCGTTGAGGATCTCGTCGATCTGCCTGGCGGTGTGCCGCAGCGCCCATTCGGCGACGATCCCCTCGAGCTCGTCCTGGTTGTCGCCGCGGGCGAGATGCGTCGCATAGCGGGGGTCGTCGGCCAGCTCCGGTCGCTCCATCGCGCCGCAGAGCCTGCGGAACACGTTGTCCGCGTTGGCGGCGATCACGATCCACTTGTCGTCCGAGGACTTGAAGATGTTCGACGGCGCTATCCCCTTGAGGTTCGTCCCCTGTGGGCCGCGCACGATGCCAAGACGATCGTACTCCGGCACGGTGCTCTCGAGCAGCGCGAACGCCGCTTCCATCAGCGAGACGTCGACGACCTGGCCGACGCCACCTCCGAGCGCGTCGCGCCAGTACAGCGCGGCGAGGATGCCCTGCGCCGCGAACATCCCGGCCAGGGAGTCGCCGAGCGAGAGGTGCATACGGGGCGGCGGCTGATCGGGAAAGCCGTTGATGTGGCGGATGCCCCCCATCGCCTCGGAGACCGAGGCGAATCCGGCGCGATCGGCGTACGGCCCCGTCTGCCCGTAGCCCGAGACCCTCGCCAGGACGAGCCGCGGGTTCACCTCGCTCAGCTGCTCGTAGCCGAGATTCCATCGCTCGAGCGTTCCCGGCCGGAAGTTCTCGACAAGGACATCGGCGTGCTTCGCCAGTTCGAGCAGCAGCTCCTGGCCACGCTCGTGCCGCAGGTTGAGCGTGATGCACTTCTTGTTTCGCGACTGCACCGGCCACCACAGCGAGCGTCCGTGGTACCGCGCCTTGCCCCAGTCGCGGATCGGATCCGGCTTCCCCGGCGCCTCGACCTTGATGATCTCTGCGCCCATGTCGCCGAGCAGCCTCCCGGTGAACGGGCCGGCCAGCAGCTGGCCCAGCTCCACGACGCGCACGCCCGTGAGCGGGCCGTGGGCTCCCGCGACCTCGGACGCTTCCGCGCGTGGCTCGGCGCTCATGCGAAGCCCTCCGTCCCCAGGTGCCCGACGAGCACGTCACGGGCCTGGAACACGTGCTCGCGCATGATCGCGTCGGCCCGTCCCTCATCGCCGTGCTCCAGTGCCTTCACCAGCTGCGCGTGCGCGTGGAGCGACAGGCGAGCCTGCTCCGGCGAGTACCAGATGTACGACTTGTAGACGAGTGGGGTAAGGATCAGCTGGCGCACCATCGTGGCGAGCCGGTCGCTGCCGCACGCGTCGAGGATCATCTCGTGGAAGAGGCCGTTCTCCTTCACGAGCTCCGTGACACGCCCCGGCAAATCGGCATCGTCGACGATCTCCTCGAATCGCTCGCAGCTGCCGCGCAGCTCGGCGAGCTCGATCTGACCGATTCTCGCTGCAGCACGCCGCGCCGCGTGCCCCTCGAGGAGCGCCCGTAGCTCGTACACGTCCTCGAGCTCGTGCACATCGTAGGCGCGCACGGTGGAGCCACGGTTCGGAGACGCATCGACGAGACCCTCTGCCTGGAGGAGCAGAAGCGCCTCCCGGATCGGTGTGCGGCTGATCCCGAGCTCACGCGCCAGCTGGACCTCCTTGAGTCGCTGCCCGGGGCCGAGCCGGCCGTCGACGATCGCCTCCCGGATCAGCTCTGTGGCCGCCGCGGACGCCGTCCGGGCGAGCGGCGCATGCCCGCTGAAGATCTCCTCCACCCCGTCGACCATACAACGTGTCGAAACATCGCCGACGTCACTGTCGGTGCCGGAAACCCGCTCCTCGGCCCGCGAAAGAGGCTCATGCTCCACCGCATTCGTATACATCATGCGATTTCGGGAGGCAACTCGGCATCGCCCGACCCGCCACACTGTGCCGATGACCACTACACCCTTCCCGCTCCGGCACGAGGACGAGGCGACCGGTCTCGTTGCGGCGGTGTTCGCCGACATCCGGCGGCGAATGGCGTTCACACCCGCGATCTTCAAGGCGCTCGCCGCAGATCCGCCGGCGCTCGAGCGGGCCTGGGTACACGCCCGCGCGATCGTCGACGACCCCCGCTTCGACGCCTCCACGAGCCGTCTCGAGGCGGCGGCCCGAGCACCCGGCCGCGGGAGCACCCGCGCGATCTCCGAGGCGGTTGCTCCGTTCGCGGCGGAGCTGCCCGGGATGCTGCTCATCGTCTCGTCGCTCGGGCTCGCGCTCGACGGGCGCGTTCCTCTGTACCCGCCCCCGCCCCTGGGAGTCGCCGCGGGAGCGGCGCCGCCGGAGCCGACCGTCCCGGAGTCCCGTGGCGAGCATCCTCTCTACGCTGAGATCCGCTCGCTCTACGGGACAGCGCACGTACCGAGCCTCTACCGATCGCTGGCCGCCCTCGACTTGCTCGACGAGGCGTGGCCGGTGGCCGCGGACGCGCTCACGAGCACGGACGGGCAGGCGCGAGTCGCGCGCGTGACCGAGGCCGGCGAGCGCGAGGCGCTCGCCTTCGACCGCGTCGCCTGCTTCGACGCGGAGGGAACGCGTCCCGTGCTCGACCAGTTCCGAATCGCGCTGCCGCGGAACCTCGTCGCCGTGTTCGCCCTCAGGGACGATCCGGCGTGATCGACGGCGGCGAGAGCTCGACCTCGGGGAGACGTATCGCCAGCACCGCGCCCAGAGCTGCGACAGCGGCTGTGGTCAGCCACAACCCGTCCCAGCCTGCCACGTCCGCGAGCGCACCGAGCAGCGGCGTCGCGACCCCTGAGATCACGAACACGACCGTCGCCGCGACGGCGACCGAGCGGGCGGCGAGCTCGGGGCTCGCCCGCTCGCCCGCGCTGACGTAGACGAGCGCATTCCAGCCGAGGGCGCCGACACCGAAGAGGACAGCCGCCGCCACGATGGTCGCCGGGCCCACATGCAGAGCCAGCGCGAACACGAGTGCGCCCCCGCACGCCACGAAGCCGACCTCGACGAGTGTGCGGACGCGCCGCGTGCCCTCTCCCGTGTCGGCCACGCGCCCCCAGGCGATCCGGGCCAGCATCGCGGTGACGTTGATCGCGAGGTACGCGACCGAAGCGGTCAACGCCGAGTAGCCGGCGTCCCGGATCGCGGGGACGATGTACGAGAGCAGTGCCTGCAGGACGACGATGTAGCAGGCCGCGACGAGCAGAAGCCGCTGCATGCCGGGTGCGGTGAGGATGCTCCGGAAGGGTCGGGCCACCGGTCTTGCGCGCTGCGGACGGTCGTCGCCGGCGATCAGCGCGAACCAGACGCCTGCGATCCCCACCGCCGCCGCCGTGGTGAGGAACGTCGACCGAACGCCTCCGGCGGCGTAGAGCACCGGGAACGCGATCGCCGCAATGGTGCCGCCGAGTGGCACCGCCGTCTGCCGGACGCCGAGAGCCCAGCCTCGCCGGCCGGGCGGGAACGACCGGAAGAGCGCCCCTGCACCGGCGACGGGCACCACCGCCGTGCCGATGCCGAACACGAACAGCCCGCCGAGGAGAAGCCCGGTCGTCGATGCGAGGGCAGCGACCACGAGACCTGCGGTGCCGACCGCGGTGCCGAACAGCATCGAGGCGCGCGCGCCGTACCGATCGACGGCGACGCCCGCGGCGATCAGCGCGAGCCCCGAGCCGAGCAGTCCCGCCGTCAGGACGGCTCCCAGCCCGAGCAGGCTGAGCGAGAAGTCGGCACGCAGCTTCGGTCCGATCGCGGGTAGGCCGAAGTTGACGAACGAGACCGACGCCTGCGCGGCCGTCGCCCCCATGAGCACCGTGCGGGGTGAGCTGCGAGGCGCGGGCACGTCGCGATTATCCTTGCGTCGTGGATCGCGACGCCATCGCACGGGAGCGCCGTCGGCGCGAGGCGCTCGATGCGCTCGAGTTCGAGCGTGACCGCGAGGCGACCCTGCGCGACCAGGTCGACGAAATCGTTCTCGAACAGGAACGCGCGCGTATCGACAGCGACGCGTTCGCCCGGATGGAGCCCGAGGACGCCGACATCGTGCGGGACATCCTCGGCGACGAGGTCGACAGCGACGACGAGGTCGACGAGTGGGAGGATCCCTTCGCCGGCCTGGACGACGAGGTCGAGCCGGAAGACGACGAGCCGACCCCGGACGAGGTCGGGCGGCTGCTGGGCGTGATCGAGGACTCGCGGCTGCGACAGCGGGCGCTCGAGCGCTTCGTCGCGGCGCTCGAGCCGACCGAGGGCGGCGACGGTGTAGGGTCGTAGCGTGGCTCTCGAGCCGTCACGTGTCGTTGCGCAGCTGAAGGAGCTACGGGAGCTCACAGGCGACGAGGGCGGCGCGCAGCGTGTCGCGTGGACCGAGACGTGGGCTCAGGCACGCGCCTGGCTGGCCGAGCTGCTCTCCGACCTCCCGCTCGACGTCGAGCGCGACGAGGCGGGCAATGACTGGTACACGCTGCGAGGCGCATCGGACCGCGCCGTCCTGATCGGTGGCCACATGGACTCGGTCCCCAACGGCGGCTGGCTCGACGGCTGCCTCAACGTGCTCGCAGGCGCGGAGGCGCTGCGACGGATCGCCGACGAAGGCACGCCGCCCGCCACCGTCCGGCTCGTCGACTGGGCCGACGAGGAGGGGGCACGCTTCGGGCGATCGCTCTTCGGCTCCTCCGCAGCGGCCGGCTCGATGGCCGACCAGGACGAGTTGCGGCGCCTCACGGATCGCGACGGCATTTCGCTCCCCGACGCCGTCGGCGCGTTCGGCGTCGATCTCGACCGCGCGCTCGAGGCAAACGCACAGCTCGCGAGCGCCGCTGCCTACCTCGAGCTGCACATCGAGCAGGGCCCCGTGCTCGAGTCGCTCGAGCTACCGCTCGGGGCCGTGCTCGGCACCTTCGGCGTCGAGCGCTGGCGCATCACCTGGACAGGGCAGGCAGCCCACGCGGGTTCGACGCCAATGGCGGACCGCCGCGACGCTCTTGCCGGCGCGGCGAAGCTTGCGCTCGCGATCCGTGACATCGCCCGCGACACCGGCGGCGGTGCCGTCTGCACGTCGGGCGGGGTCGTCTGCAAGCCGGGGATCGTGACGTCGGTCGTCGAGACCGCCGAGCAGTTGCTCGACCAGCGACACCTCGACGCGGGGGCGTTGGCGACGATGCTCGGGCGAGCGCAGGAGCTCTCTCGCGGGTTCGCCGAGGAGGAGAGGATCGACGTCGCCTGGGAGCGCCTGTGGAACATCCAGCCGATCCTCTTCGACGACCTACTGATCGACCTCTGCGACGAGGCGATCGCCGAGGTCGCGGGGACGTCGCACCGGCTGCCCTCCGGGCCGCTGCACGACGCAGCCGAGGTGGCACGGGCCGGGGTGCCGACCGTGATGATGTTCGTCCAGAGCCTGCGCGGCCTCTCGCACACGAAGCTCGAGGACACGCGCGAAGATCACATCGAGCTCGCCGTCGCTGCGCTCGATCGGCTCGCCGACAAGACGCTCGCGCACGTCGCAGCCGCGCAGGGCTGAGGCACCGTCACCGCCGACGGCGCCGAACGTCGGGCCTCCGCTCTGGCACTTGGTGGCCCGGAAAGCGGATAATTGGCTCTCCCGAGCGAAAGCGAGCTACGCATGGCACTCACCTTCGGCGTCACCGTTCTCCCCGACCCACCGGCAACCCGTCTCGTCGAGCTGATGACGCTCGCCGAGAGTCATGGCTTCGAGATCGGGTGGACGTACGACTCCCACGTTCTCTGGCAGGACTCGTTCCCGTTGCTGACGATGGCGGCTCAGGCGACATCGACGATGAAGTTCGGCCACCTGGTGACCAATCCGGGGACACGCGAGCCGACCGTGGTCGCGAGCCTCTACGCGACCCTGCACGACATCTCGGACGGGCGCATGGTGATGGGGATCGGGCGTGGCGACTCGGCGCGGCGGTACATCGGGCAGAAGCCGGTGCGCGTGGCCGAGTTCGAGGAAGCGTTGCGCATGATCAAGCCGTTCATGAACGGCGAGGAGGTGCACTGGAACGACAAGGACCTGCAGTTGAAGTGGGTCCGCCCCGAGCTACCGCCGATCCCGATGTGGGTCGCCGGGTACGGGCCGCGCGCGCTCGGCGTGGCAGGCCGCGTTGGCGACGGCGTGATCATCCAGCTCGCCGACCCGGAGATCATCCAATGGATCATGGCGACGGCGCGGGCGGCCGCCGTGGAGGCCGGTCGCGACCCGGCCGAGCTCAAGTGCATCGTCTGCGCGCCGAGCCACGTCGGGTCGATCGAGGACGGGCGCGAGCAGACGCGGTGGTTCCCGGCAATGGTCTCGAACCACGTGATGGACCTGATCGAGCGCTACGGCGCCGACGGCTCGACGATCCCGACCGCCCTCACCGACTTCGTCCAGGCACGGAAGTTCTACGACTACAACGACCATTCGCGTGTCGGCGCGGCGCACGGCGAGTTCGTCACGGACGAGATCTGTGATCGCTTCTCGGTGCTGGGCGACACTGACCAGATCACCGCGAAGCTCCGAGAGCTGGAGGCAATCGGAGTCGACCACTTCTCCATCTACCTGATGACACACGGTCAGGAAGAGACGCTCGCGACCTACGGGAGCTCCGTGATCCCGCAGTTCGCCGCGACCACCGGGTGAGCGAGCGCGTCCGGCGCGACGACTACGCCTCCTGGAAGGCGGCGGCCCCCGCCTGGGAGCGTCAGCGTGACCTGATTGCGGTCGTCGGCGCTCCCGTCACGGCTCGGCTCGTCGAGCTGCTCGACCCACAGCCCGGCGAGGCGATCCTCGAGGTCGCCTGCGGCAACGGAGAGGTCGGTTTGGCGGTCGCGGCCCTCCTTGGCGACGGGTTGCTGATCCAGTCCGACTTCGTTCCCGGGATGGTGGACGCCGCCCGACGCGAGGCGGAGCGCCTCGACATTCAGGGGATCGAGCATCGTGTGCTGGACGCGACGAACCTCGACGTCGCGACAGGCTCGCTCGACGGGATCGTGTGCCGCTGGGGATACATGCTGCTGCCCGAGCCGGCGGCGGGCCTCATGGAGGCGGTGCGCGTCCTTCGGCCGGGCGGCCGTGTCTCACTCGCCGTGTGGGCCGAGAGCGACCGCAACCCGTGGGCCACGGTTGTCGGAAGAACGCTCGTTTCCATGGGCTTGCTCGAGCCACCCGACCCCGAGGCTCCAGGCCCGTTCCGCCTCGGTGACCGGGCACGGTTGTTGCAGACGGTGCACTCCGCGGGGCTCGAGGTCGTGGTCGACGAAGAGGTCGCAGTGACGTGGCGCGCACCGTCACCGGCCAGCTTCTGGGACTCGACGCTCGACCTCTCGATCACGCTCCGTGAGTGGGTGGGGCAGGTGACCGAAGTCGAGCTCACCGAGATCCGGAGGCGCGTCGAGGCCTCGCTGACCACATACGCGACCGCTGATGGCCTCTCACTCCCGGGTGTGAGCAGGGTCGTGCTGGCCGTGAAGCCAGCGCGCTAGCTGATCGCTGCCACCCTCCCCGGGCGCGCGCTGGCCGGGTCACTACAGGATGGTCTTGCCCAGAGCGCTGGCGACGAGCTCGACCGCGGTCGCTGCGGTCGTGTTCTCCCGGTCGAGGATGGGGTTCACCTCGACCACCTCGAGCGAGCCGACGAGCCCGGACTCCGCGATCAGCTCGCACGCGAGATGCGCCTCGCGATAGGTGAGCCCGCCCCGCACCGGGGTACCGACACCGGGCGCCACCTCCGGGTCGAGCGCATCCATGTCCACCGAGACGTGGACGAAGCCGGAACCGGCGACGCGCGCGAGCGACTCCGTGACGGCGCGCTCGATGCCGATGCGGTCGATCTCGCTCATCGTGTACACGCGGATCCCGGTCGAGCGCACCAGCGTGCGCTCGTCCGGATCGAGCTCGCGGACGCCGACGAGCGCGACGCGCGCAGGATCGACAGCGGGCAACGTCAGCCGGCGGGTGGGTCAGCGACTCGCCCGCCAGACCGAGGGCGGCCGCCAGCGGCATCCCGTGTACGTTCCCGGACGGGCTCGTCTCGGGGCGGTTGAGATCCCCGTGTGCATCGATCCAGATCAAGCCGCCACACTCGCCGGACGCGGCTGCAAGGCCGGCGAGCGTTCCGATCGCAACGGAGTGATCGCCACCGAGGACGACAGGAACGGCGCCGGCGCGGCGCGCTTCCGCCACGGTCTCGGAGAGCACGACACAGGTCTCGAGGATCTCCGAGAGGTAGCGCGCCCGGATGTCGCCGACCGCGAGAGCCTCCGGCTCGCGCGTCGAGATGTTGCCGCGATCGACGACGTCGAAGCCAATCGTGGTCAACCGCTCCTCGAGACCGGCCGAGCGGAGTGCCGACGGTCCCATGTCGACGCCACGCCTGCTCTGCCCGAGGTCGAGAGGAGCACCGATGACCTGGGTCGTCCGCGGTCGGCTCATGGCCGCGAGGGTAGACGATTGCTCTGGAGGAACCCGTGGTTCTCCCAGGAACCCCCGTTTCATCGCAGCCACTTGGCGCACCGCAGGTTGGCTTCCCGCCGGGCGAAGCCCGGCCCCGGCCAATAGCCGACGCGACGCACGGATGGGCGCTCGTACGGCGCCGGCGCGACGCTTCATGGGTGGAGTGGGCGTCCATCCTCTGCGAGAGGGGGCTCGAGACGTTCGTGCCGGGTGAACGACGACCGCCCTCCCGACTGGCCGAGACCGACCCTGAACGAGTCTGAGGTGACGGGTGGAGCGCGGGATGCCCGCTACACTCCGAAACCGCGGCGAGGTAGCTCAGCTGGTAGAGCACTCGGCTGAAAACCGGGGTGTCGCCGGTTCGAGTCCGGCCCTCGCCACTCGCCCACTCGACGGCGATCCCTCCCGGCGGCGGCTCGTATCCGCTGCGGCAGGACGCCGGAGTCGCGCCGACGATGATGACCTTCTCTTCAGCCGCGCCCGACCTGCTCCATCTCGAGGACTTCGTACAGGGTCGCGTCTTCGAGCTGGGTCGTCATGAGATCACGCTGGAGGAGATCGTCGCGTTCGGTCGCCAGTTCGATCCACAGTCGTTCCACGTCGACCCGGATGCTGCCCGCGACTCGCCGTTCGGGGGGTTGATCGCGAGCGGCTGGCACAGCTGCGCGATCCTGATGCGACTGTGGCACGACGCGGTGTTGGCGACGAGTGTCGCGCTCGGATCGCCGGGTGTGGACGAGATCCGGTGGCTGCATCCGGTACGTCCGGGCGATGTGCTGACGGGGCGGGCCGAAGTATTGGCGGCACGCCCATCTCAACGGCGTCCGGAGCGAGGCACCGTGACCGCACGCATGACGCTCGAGACCGGCGTCGGAACGACCGTTCTCTCGTTCGTCGGACACTGCTTCTTCGCACGCCGCAGCCCTGCGCCGCAGCGGGCCTAGATGGCTGGTTCCACGGGATCGTCTCGGCCGGGGCACGGGCTGGACGCTCTGGGCGCGGCACAGACGCTCCGACCGTGCCGCCGGCGCCACGAGGTCGTAGAGCTGCTCATCTCGATGGTCGGTCGGTGGTTGGGGTGCCCGTCGAGGACGGGTGTGACCAAGCAGCGTGGTGTGATCAGCCGTGGGGCCTACCTGCTGGTGCGTGTCACGGGCGAGGCCGCGATGCGCCGCGTCACGGCCTCCAGTCGCGGGTACCGGAATTGCCGGCAAGCATCCGCGTCACCACGAACAAGAGGCGTCCGGGCCGGCTGACCGCGCCGCGAACGCCTCTGGTGCCTCGACCATACGCCGGGCAACGGACGCGGTCAAGCGCGGCGGATGCGGATCCGGTGGCCGACATCCGCGTGGAGCAGTGACGCGGCGCTGCCATTGGACACTGCCACCGACATGTTTCGGTAGCTGTCCTCGTACAGGATGACGTCGCCGGCACGAGCGTCGGCGAAGGCGCGCGCGGCGATCGCGAAGTAGCGCTGGCCTGCAACCTCCAGTTCGACGCGCGTGCCGGAGCTCACGCCGATCCGCTCGATGTCCTCACGCGTGAGGTTCAAGGCGATGTTGCCGAAACTGTCGACGTACAACAATGTGCCGTCCACCGCACCATCGGAGAAGATTGGCTCGGGTAACTCGAGGCGCACCAGGGCATCACTGGCGAGAGGTGGGCCAAGCTCAGCCAGATCGACCCCCCGCGCCAGGTGCGCGGCTGCCGGTGCGAACAGATCCCGGCCGTGGAACGTTCGCGAGATCGAGTCGAGCGCGTAGGCGGGATTCGCAATCTCTCGTACGTCGGCGATCCCGGCCCGCTCGGCAGCGGGAAGAAGTAAACCGTTGTCGGGACCAACGAACAGCCGGCCGTCGTTGTCACGAAGAGCAACAGGGCGACGAGGGCCGCCGACGCCGGGGTCGACGACGGCGAGATGGACGCCTAGGGGCATGTACGGGAGGGTGTTGGCGAGGACGAGCGCTCCCTGCAGTACCGCCTGAGGTGGGATCCCATGTGTGATGTCGATCACCTCGGCGTCGGGTGCGATCCGCTTGATGACGCCGTGGCACGTGCCGACGAAGTCGTCGCGCAGTCCGAAGTCGGTGAGGAAGCAAATGACCATCCGGCCGAGCGTAGACGATCGCGGTCAGCGGCCGGCCACCGCCGCGGCCACGGCGTCGACCAGGCCTGGCAGGTCGTGGGTCGCGGCCTCGGCGGCCACGACGATGCCAGCGCCACGCGTGGCTCGGCTCGTCTCGGGCCCGATCGTCACCGCAGGAGCCGTGCCGCCGGCTCGCGCGAACGAGCGCGCGGCCGACGGCGAGGCGAGGACAGCCAGATCGACGGGCGGCAGCTCGGCGACAGCGAGCTCACGTGTCCGGTAGAGAGCCACCACGTCGGCGTCGAGCTCGTCGGCCAAGACTCGGCGGGCAGATTCGGCGCCGGCGAAGAGCACGCGTCCCGCCGGACGCGGCAATTCGGCGAGCAATCCTTCCTGCGTGGAGACGCGGGGCACGAGGTCGGCGGCTCCGAACGCGTGAGCCGTCGCCGCGCCGATCGCCGCCACGCGCGGCATCGGGCCCACCGCGCGGCGACGAAGCTCTCTCGCGCCGTTGACGCTCGTGATCACCACCCAGTCGTAGCCGGCGACGTCGATTGGCTCGTCGCCGAGCGGCTCTATCGCAATCAGCGGAACGTGCACGACCGAGTGTCCAGCCCGCCGGAGCAACTCGGCAAGCTCCGCTTCCTGACCCGCAGGACGCGTCAACAGCAGGCGCGCCACGATGGTCCCATCCCTAACCCCCACCCACCCGCGGGGCTGTCAACGGTACGGCGTTCCGTGTGTCGGGACCGTGCCGATCGTGAGCCAACTGTGCAACGGGGGTGCAGGGGCTGACCGGCCGCGCGCTCACGACAGGAACGGCCGGAGTGCCTCGACGACTGTCTCCGGATCGGCTGCGCTGCGACGCTCGATCCACCTTCCGTCTTCTTCGGCAACGAGCGCCGTCAGCACCTGCCCGTCGTCGTGCGCGGCCACCGGGGAGAGGCAGCCGCCACCGATGAGGGCGATGCAGCGCCTCTCGCGCTCGACGCACCGCCGGGTCTCGCCGTCGTCGGCAGGCTCGACGAGATGCTCGTCGCCCTCGCGCACCTGCAGCGCCAGGGCGCCCTGACCGGCCTCGGGCAGCATCACGTCCGTGTCGAAGCGATGCGTCGCCTCGACGGACAGGCCCAGGCGGTCGAGGCCGCAGGCGGCCAGGACGACTGCGTCCAGGCCTCGCTCGCCGCGCTTCCGTAGCCGGGTGTCGATGTTCCCGCGCAGGGGCTCGATCGACAATGCGGGCTCGACGGCGAGCAGCTGGGAACGCCGTCTTGCGGACGCGGTACCCACGCGCATACCCGGACGGAGCGATGCTGCCCCGCAGAGCGCGTCGCGTGCGTCCTCCCGTGCCGGGTAGGCGCCGACGACGAGCCCGGCGGTGTCGGTCGAGGTCATGTCCTTCGCCGAATGGACGGCGACGTCGATCCGTCGCTCGAGCAGTGCCTCCTCGAGCTCCTTGACGAAGATCCCACGCTGACCGATGTCCCCGAATGCCCGCGTGCGATCCCGGTCGCCGGCTGTCGTGATGGGCACGAGCGCGATTTCGTACCCGGGCCGGCGCAACGCATCTGCAGCGCGCGTCGCCTGGGTCAGCGCTAGCCTGCTACCGCGAGAGCCGACCCGAAGCAGCACGACACGTGCGCCGTGGTGTGGTGCGCGACTCTCCGCACAACCGTCTCGACCGAGGACGGATGCGGACGAAGGCCGTCGGCACCTGGAGCGGCAGCGGCCGCGCCGAGGAAACCGGCCGGGTCACGGCTGTTCCTCCTCTCCGAGCCCGAACAGGTGCCGCACGACCTCAGCATAGACGACCCCGTCCGCGGCAGCCGCTGCCTCCTTCATGCGCACGGTGGGCAGATGGAGGAGCTTGTTGATGATCTGCGCCGTCATCGCCTCGACGAGCTTGCGGTCGCTCTCGGGCAACCGCTCCAACCGGCCTTCGGCCTTTGCCAGCTCGGCAGACCGGATCTCCTCGGCGCGGGCTCGTAGCGAGGCGATCGCCGGCACGACGTCCAGTGACGCCTGCCACTCCCGGAACCGGTCCGCCTCGGCTGCAACGATCTGCTCTGCACGCGCCGCCTCCGCGCGGCGTCCCGTGAGCGAGGCGTCGACGACCGCCTCCAGGTCGTCGACGTCGTAGACGAAGCACCCGTCCACGGTGGCGAGGGCCGGGTCGACGTCACGGGGAACCGCCAGATCGACGAACAGGATCGGGCGGCCCCGGCGCGCCCTCAGCGCCTCGACCGTCTTCGCACCGGTGACGACGAAGGCGGGGGCACTCGTCGACGCGACGACGACATCGGCGGTTCCCAGCTCACCGACGAGAGCGTCCAGCCCGACCGCACGTGCACCGAGCTGGCCAGCAAGCTCTTCTCCGTGTACCGCCGAACGGTTCGCGACGGCTGAAACAGACGCACCTCGCGAGCGGAGGTTCCGCGCCGTGAGCTCGCTCATCCTGCCCGCACCGACGAGAACGACCTGCCGGCCGGCGAGATCGTCGAACACCTGCTGGGCGAGCGCGGCGGCAGCTGCCGGAACGGATGCCGGGCTCTCGCCCACCGCCGTCTCGACGCGGGCGCGGCGACCCGCGTGGAGCGCCATGCGAAACAGGCGATCGAGGTGGGCGCCGGTTGCTCCCGCCTCGTAGGCGTCCCTGACCTGGCCGAGAATCTCGCCCTCCCCCGGGACGAGTGAGTCGAGGCCAGCCGCAACACGGAAGAGGTGCAGTGCCGCCGACTCGTCGTGCAACCGGTAGAGGACCGGCTCGAGCGCCGGGCCGTCGCCTCCGGCGAGGTCGAGCAGCGTATCGACTGCTCGCGCCTCGAGCTCGACGTCGCCGTCGGCTGCGAGGTAGAGCTCCGTCCGGTTGCACGTCGAGAGCACGACACCTTCGCAGCCAACGGCGAGCAGCGAAGCCAAGCGTCCTGCGGCGTCGAGATCGACCGCCACACGCTCGCGGAGCTCCACGGGAGCCTGGTGGTGCGAGACACCGACAAGAGCGAGCTTCACGACGGCCACCCTCTCATCCCGCGAAGTGGGTGATCGGAAGGACGATGATCACGAGGGCGACGCCCGAAAGGAGCAACCAGGCGGCGCGCCGACCGCTCAGGCCGACCCCGCGACGCAGGGCCAGGAACGTCGCATAGAAGGCCCAGGCGGCGACCGTGACGATCATCGCTGCGTCGAAGTCGCCGCGGTCGAGCGTCGTCAAGCCGACGACGATTCCGGCGGTCAAGAAGCACAGCCCTACGAGCGTGACGCGAGCGGAGAGGCGATCGAGGGCGGCCAACGGTGGAAGCCGCAAGCGCAACACGCGGACGTCACGACGCTTGAGACGGCGCTCCTCCCACAGGTAGAGAGCCGCCATCCCTCCGGACACCGTGAATGCTGCAAAGCCCGCCAGCATCAGCGCAGCGTGGACGGCCAGCGTCGCACCGGCATCCGCGACCTGATCGATCGCCGTCCCACCGCCCACCCAGGCGAGCAGGAGCAGGACCGTCGCGACCGGCATCACGGCGAGCCCGAGCATGCGATACCTCGGTGTACAGCCCCAGATCAGGTACGCGCTGACGACGAGCCAGGAGAAGAGATTGAGAGCGCCGGCCCAGGTCGACCACGGGAACCCGTCGCTCGCGAGCACCTGGACGACGAGGAGCGCGCTCTGCGCGAGCCAGCCCACTCGAACACCCCAGATGCCGAACCGGCCGGCGGCTCTGCCGCCGCGTAACTCGCCTGCGTAGGCGACCGCGGCTTCGCTGTAGGCGATGAGCGCAGGCCAGACGAGCAGCTCAGCCATCGGCTGACCGCTGCTCGCGCGCGCGGCCGGCGAGCTCCTCGGACTCACGCTCGAGGCGCGCGAGCTTCGTGGCGATGATCGCCACCCAGACGAGGACGAACAGGAAGACGATGCCGTACGCGGCTGCGACGTACTTCTCGGCGGCGCTCATGGCGTCAGAACCTCCCGGAGCTCTCGCAGGTGCGCATCCGTGCGCTTGCCGGCCAACTCGACGCTGTACATGAGCAGCGCCAGCGTCACGATCGCGACCCATGAGACGCAGAAGGCCGCGAACATCGTTCCCGTCATCTGCGGACCTTCGCGCGTGAACACCGTTGGGTGGATGAAGTCGTTGGCGAGGCGGATCGCGAAGAAGCTGACCGGGATCAAAGCGACGCCGAACAGCGCGTACACCGCGGATATCCGCTCGCGTTGCGGGCCCGATTCGATCGAGAACCGCAACATGAAGTAGGCGCAGTAGAAGAGGAAGAGCACGAGGAACAGGACGAGTTGGTTCGAGCTCCACGTCCACCAGACCCCCCACGATGCCTTCGCCCAGATGGCGCCCGTGATCAACGTGAGCGCACCGAAGATCGTGCCCTGATGGATTGCCGTGTAGCTCTCCAGGTCATATCGCTCGCCACGTGTCCAGAGCAGGCGCAGCGCCTTCCACGCACCGAGACCGAACAGCGCATACGCAGTGAGCGCGATCGGCACGTGGAAGTAGAAGATCTTCTGCGAGATCCCCTGGTCGGCGTCGACGGGCGCGACGAAGAAGACCATCGTCAAGGCGGCTGTGATCAGGGCGATCGTGCATAGGGAGAGCGTCGGGAGGCTGACTCGCACGGTGTGTCCTATTCGGTGACGACGTACTCGAACGACGCCCACGAGAGTATGGCGAAGAGGACGTCGTAGACGACGAGGAACAGCAGGTAGGTCCCGGGCTGAGGCGAGATGCTTGCACCTACGCCCCCGACGACGAGCGGGATCGAGAGCGGTAGCACGAGCAGCGGGAGCACGACTTCGCGACCACGACCGGCCGCCGCCATCGCAGAAGCCAGCGAGCCGACGACGCAGATGCCGACGCTGGCGAGCGCGACACCGAGCACGGCGGCGCCGTCGAGTGGAGCGAAGAGAAGCGCGAACGCCGGCAGGGCGACAACCTCGGCCGCCCCGAGGAACACGAGAGCTGCGAGCGTCTTCGCCAGCCAGATGGCGCTTCGGTCCGCGGTCGCGAGGACGAGCCCCTCGAGCGCGGAGTCCTCCCGCTCGGGCACCCAGGCCCGTGCCAGGCCGAGGAGGGCTGTGAACACCAGCGCGACCCACAACAGACCGTACGCTGCCGTCTCGCCGGCATCCTGCGGAAGCGCGAAGTGGAACACGACGAGCGCCGAGACGACGAAGAGCAGCATCGCCGGCAGCGTGTCGCGGGCCCTCAACTCCAGTCGCAGGTCCTTCCGGGCGAGCGCGACGACGTCACCCATATAGCCGCTCATGCAGCGACCAGCTCGAGGCGCTCGCTCGCGACGTTCGCAAGACGGCCGGGGTCGTGCGTCGCGAGAACGACTGTGCGCACGCCCACGAGGCGGGTGAGCTCGCCGTCGAGGAGCGCGGCGCCGGCGTCGTCGAGGGCGGTGAACGGTTCGTCGAGCACGAGCAGATCGGTGTCGTGGAGCAACGCCCGGCAGAGAGCGAGCCGCTGTCGCATGCCCCGGGAGTACGATGCCACGCGCTCACCGCGCACCTCCCAGAGCCCGAGGCGCTCGAGCAACATCCCGATCCGCTCACGCCTTTCGGGGACGCGATACAGCCGCCCGAAGAGGTCGAGGTTCTCGAGCGCGGTCAGCTCCCGGTAGAGGAGTGACTCGTGGCCGAGATACCCGAGTCGCGCGCGCTCCGCGTCCACCCTGAGAGACCCGCGCGTCGGGGCGGCCAGCCCGGACAGGAGTCGGAGCAGCGTCGTCTTCCCCGAGCCGTTCGGGCCAGTGACGACGAGGAACCCACCGGCGACGAGCCCGAACGACACCGGCCGCAGTGCGCGACGGCGCCCGTACCGCTTCTCCACGTCCACCGCCCTGATCACGCTGCGCCCTCGCCTTCGCTCCCGGTCACCCGGCCGATGGGCCGCCGGGTCGACAACCAACCCCAGGGGCCCCACGTCCCTGATATCACCGTAGCGGGGATCCCGTCACAAGAGTGTGCCGTCTCGATCTCGGATCTGTGCTGCGGGCGGACGTGACGGTGATCACAGCTTCGAGGGTCAGAGCAGCGTGTCGAGGGCGACGAAGCCGCAGAAGGCCACCGAGATCAGGCCGTTGACGGTGAAGAAGGCCGCATCGAGTCGGCGGAGGTCGCCAGGGCGCACGAGACGGTGCTCATAGACGAGGAGGAGCGCCACAACCACCACTCCTGCCCAGTACCAGGCGCCGACGGATAGCCCGACGCCGACGGCTGCGAGCGTCGCGACGGCTGCCACGTGCATCAGCCGTGCCCCGGTGAAGACGCCGTGCTCGCCGAATCGCGTCGCCCAGGAGTGAAGCCCGCTCGACCTGTCGTGCTCGAGGTCGAACAGCGAGTAGAACAGGTCGAACCCTGCGACCCAGAGCGCGACCGCGAGGCCGAGCAGCCAGGTCTGCCACGGCGCGGTGCCGGTGACGGCGAGCCAGGCACCGACCGGTGCCAGGCCGAGGCACGCACCGAGCCACAGGTGGCAGAGCCACGTGATGCGCTTGAGGTAGGGGTAGACGACGAACATCGCAACCGGGATGGGCCAGAGCCAGCGCACGATCGGGTCGAGTTGAAACACCGCGACGAGGTACGTGCCGAGGGCGACGGCGGAGAGAGCCACGACCTGCGCACGCCTGAGCGCACCGGATGGCAGCTCCCGCGACACGGTGCGCGGGTTCTGCGCGTCGATCTCCGCGTCCACGAGCCGATTCAGCGCCATCGCAAGCGTGCGTGCCCCGGCCATCGCCACGGTGATCCACGCCATGGTGACGGCACCCGGCCACCCGCCCACCGCGAGCAGCGCGCCCACGTACGCGAACGGGAGCGCGAAGACGGTGTGCTCCAGTCGTACGAGCCGGGACAAACGACGGGGGAGGGAGGCCGCGTGCGTGCTCACGTCTGACGATGCGGCGTGGCGTGATCACCCGCGGCGAGCTCGAGACCGTGAGCGAGCGCCGGCTGCAGGACCGCGAAGCCGTCTCTGCAACCGCCCGGCGACCCCGGCAGGTTGACGATCAGGGAGCCTCCACGGAGACCCGCGGCGCCGCGCGAGAGTAGCGCGTGCGGCGTGCGTGCAAGCGCGTCCGCCCTGATCGCCTCCGCGATGCCCGGTGCGTCGCGGTCGAGCACGGCCCGCGTCGCCTCCGGTGTCACGTCCCGTGGCGCGAAGCCCGTGCCCCCGGTCGTGAGCACGACCCGTGCGTCAGCGGCAAGCTCGACCAGTGCGGGGGCGATCTCGTCCGCCTCGTCGGGGACGACACGTCTGACGACCTCGAAGCCCTCCCCTTCCAGGAGCTCCGCCAGCAGATCCCCGCTGCGGTCGTCGCGCGTGCCGTGGTGCACGCCGTCCGACACCGTGAGCACGGCCGCCTTCACGCGGGCGCCTGCTTCGTCTTCTCGACGACTCGGAGATCCGACACCACCATCGCCTTGTCGATCGCCTTCGCCATGTCGTAGATCGTGAGGGCGGCGACGGCGGCTGCGGTCAAGGCTTCCATCTCGACGCCCGTCTGCGCGGTGGTCTCGGCGACCGCCTCGATCCGGACCCCTTCACCTCCGATCGTCAGGTTCACGTCCACGACCGACAGCGGCAGCGGATGACAGAGCGGAACGAGGTCGCTCGTCCGCTTCGCCGCCATGATCCCGGCGATCTGGGCAGTCGCCAGCGCGTCGCCCTTGGGGAGCGATCGAAGACGCGACGCGGTCTCCGGTGCCATGTGGACGGTGGCCCGCGCAACGGCCCGGCGCCGGGCCAGGGGCTTGTGCCCGACGTCCACCATCCGGACCTCACCGGTCTCCTCGTCGACGTGGGAGAAGCCGCTCATCGCAGAAATGTCCTGCTCGCCAGGCGCGCCAGGCCCTTTCGATGCTGACGGATCGCGCGGAGTCGCGCGCCAAGGCCGTCGCCGTAGAGAAGCCCCAGGGCGCCGCGAAAGCCGTCGCCAACTGCGTCCGAGTACGGGTACCACCACGGCGGGTGCAAGCGGCCGCTGTCCGCGTCGGTGAACGTGATGTGAGAAACCGCGTACAGGCCGTGCTTCGAATGCGTGCGGCCGTGACCGGAGTCCTTCCGTCCACCCCAGGGCGCCTGACACGCGCCGTACGAGTAGGCGTGATCGTTGATCCACACGGAGCCCGCCTCGAGAGCTGCGGCGACCCGAGCGCCGCGCTCGCGGCTCCCCGTCCACACGCTGGCGCCGAGAGCGAACGGCGAGTCGTTCGCGAGACGGATGCCTTCGCTCTCGTTGTCTATCTTGCAAACGGTGACTGCGGGCCCGAAGATCTCCTCCCGCCGGATTTGTGCGAGCTCGGGCTCAGCCGCCAACACGGTGGGCTCGTAGAACCAGCCGGGCAGCTCGAGCTCGGGCCGCTTCCCTCCCGCGACGAGCTCGGCGCCATGCTCGACGGCGTCGGCGACGAGGGTCTCGACCCTGGACCGCCGTGCCTGGGTGACGAGAGGGCCGAGCTCCGTCCGCGGATCGTCCCCGCGGCCGATCCGCAGTGCTCGCGCCCGACCGGCGAAGCGTTCCAGGAACGGCTCGTACAGGCTCTCTGCGACATAGATCCGTTCGACGCCGGAGCACACCTGCCCGCAGTTCGTGAACGACGCCCAGAGGGCGCCCTCCACGGTGCGTGCGAGATCCGCGTCGTCGAGAACGAGCATCGGGTCCTTGCCACCGAGCTCGAGCGTGGCGGGACAGAGCCGCTCGGCAGCCCGCTGCGCGACGATTCGGCCCGCGCTCGTCGACCCGGTGAAGAGCACGGCGTGGACGCCTCGATGGCCGACGAGAGCGTCCCCAACCGTCGCACCGCTGCCCTGCACGACACGGACGAGCCCGGGCGGAGCACCGGCGCGGCGAAACACCTCCTCGATCAACGCGCCGGTGAGCGGTGTCAGCTCGGACGGCTTGAGCACAACGGCGTTCCCGGCGGCGACCGCGGTCGCCGTCTGGGTGAACGGCACGCCGAACGGGAAGTTCCACGGCGAGATCACGGCCACCACACCAATCGGCACGTAGCGCATATGCCCTCGCTTGTGCAGGAGATGCGGTTGGGGAAACCGGACGCGCTCGGCGCGCAGCACACCGGGTGCGTGGCCGGCGAGCCACGCCGCGTTGTCGAGCGACACGAACACGTCGGCGGTCAGCGCCTCGACGAGCGGCTTGCCCGTCTCGGCGACGATGCTCGCCACGATCTCGTCCTGGGCTGCAAGGACCACCTGCACGACGCGACGCAACAGCCGGCTGCGCTCCGCCAGCGGCTGCCGGCCCCATGCCTCCTGCGCGAGCCGTGCCTCCGCGACGATCTCGCCGAGCGCCTCCGGCGGCGTGACCGGAACACGACCCACGATCTCGAGCGTCGCCGGATTGATCGGAGCGAGCTCGGCGTGGCCGAGGTCTGGGGTCGCGCGCACGAGCGCATCGTAGACGGCGGCGTTCGCCGGCACGCCGTCCCTGTCAGGAAGACGGCTGCGCCGGCCGGCGGCCGAGCGTGACCTGCAGCGTAACGGGCTTGTCCCCGTCGCGAATCACCTCGAAGGCGACCTTCTGCCCTGGGAGCAGCTCGTCGGTCACGATTCGAGAGACGTCGTCGGCGCTCTCGACCGGCTTGCCGTCGATTGCGACGATCACGTCGCCACCGAGCGTGACGCGCAGTCCGTTGTACACCTCGGTCTGTGTCCCCGCCGCGATCTTGGCTCGCTCGGCAGGCGTGCCCGGCTCGACGTTGACGACGAGCGCGCCGCGGTCGACGCCGAGACCGAAGCGCTTGGCGAGGCCCGGCGTCACGCTCTGCGACGTGATCCCGATGTACGCGTAGACCACCTCGCCCGTGCGCACGAGTTGATCGAGAGCCCGCTTGGCGACGTTGATCGGGATCGCGAAGCCGACCCCTTCGGCCGTGCCCGAGTCGGAGCGGATCTGCGCATTGATCCCGATCACGCGGCCGCGCGCGTCGAAGAGCGGGCCGCCGGAGTTCCCGCGGTTGATCGGCGCGTCGATCTGGATCGCGTCGGAGACGGCGTAGCGAGACGTGAGCGAGTCGATCGAGCGTCCCGTCGCCGCCACGACTCCGACCGCGAGGGAGCTCTGGTTTCCGAACGGGCTCCCGATCGCAGCCACGGGCTGACCCACCCGCACGGTGGCCGAGTTGCCGAGCGGAACGGGTTGGATCGCGTGATCACCGGGATCGGCGCGGATCACGCCGATGTCGTTGAACAGGTCCCAGCCCACGATCTCAGCGGGAACACGTTCTCCGTCGACGTACTCGACGAACACCGCCCCGGCCCCGCGAACGTCAGTCGACGAGGACACGTTCGTGATCACGTGCGCGTTGGTGAGGATCGTCCCCTGCTTGTCGACGACGAAGCCCGATCCCTGCGACTGCCCGTCCGGGCCGAGGTCGGCGTAGATGGTGACGACGCCGCCCGAGCGGCTTGCATAGATCTCCGCCGGGTCGAATCCCGGAGCCGTCGTGACAGCCCGTGGCGAGGAGGCGGTCACTGGTGCGGGCTCAGGTGCAGCGATCGAGACGGTCGTCACGCCCTCGACGAGACCGGCCTGGTCGGCGAGCAGCACTCCAGCCAGCGCACCGAGCACGGCGGCGGCCACAACGGCAGCAACGATCGCGGGACGGCGCATCGCGTCTCACTGTAGCCGCGGCCCCTCATCACGCACGGGGTGTTTTCACGTGGAAACGGCGACAGGCTGCCGGTGCGGCTCGGGTACCGTCTCGGCTGGGAGCGAGAGCGTGAAGACGCTCCGGCCGGGCCGCGTGGTCACACTCACCGTGCCCTCCATGCACTCGGCGAGCTCACGGGCGATCGCCAGCCCGAGCCCGCTCCCGGACGTCGTCGTCGCGTCCCCTCGATAGAACCGGTCGAAGATCCGCTCGACGTGGTCGGGCGGAATGCCCGGCCCGTCGTCGGTGACCGAGAGGATGGCCCGCGTGCCGTCGTGGCGGGCGCAAAGGGCGATGTGGCTCCCCTCGGGTGTGTGCACGATCGCGTTGACGGCGAGGGCGCGCACCACCTGGAGCACGCGCTCCTCGTCTGCGACCGCCCACACGTCATCGGGTGCGTCAACCGTCAACACGTGCGACCGCTGTGCAGCGACCGGCTGCAGCTCGTCGCCGAGCCGGGTGGCCACCTCCGTCAGGCTCACGTCCTCGCGCTCGATGCGGAGGCGACCGGCGTCGATGCGCGAGAGGTCGAGCAGCTCGCTCGCCAGCCGGCTGAGACGATCGACCTGCTCGCGGGTGGTTGCAAGGAACCGCTGACGCGTCTCCTCGTCGAGATCCTCGTCCGCGAGCAGCTCCAGGAAGCCCGCGAGCGAGAAGAGTGGCGTCCGCAGCTCGTGCGACGCGTTCGCGACGAACTCCTTGCGCGCGTTGTCGAGCTGGCGGAGCTGGACGCGCATGCGGTCGAACGCCTCCGCGAGCTGCCCCAGCTCGTCGTCGCCGACGTCCACGACCGGCTCGTCGAAGTGCCCGACCGCGATGCGGTTCGCCGCACGCTCCAGCCGGCGGATGCGTCGAGCGTGGACCGCGGCCGCGGCCGTCCCCAGGATCAGCGCGATCGCGGCGGCGACGACGGTTGCGAGAGCGATGCTGCGCTCCACCAGCCGGACCGTCGCCAACTGGTCACCGAGAGAAGCGGAGAGCACCATCACGCCTGCCGAAGGGAACAGCGGGACAGCGACCTCCGCATAGCTGTTGCCCGCCCGCTCGAGCCTGCCGCGCACGCGCCCACCCGTTCCCGCCGCCTTGAGAGCCAACGGGTCGTCGATGAGCGTCGCCGCGCCCCCGCCGGCCGAGTCGGCGATCACCGTGAGCTGAAGAGGTGGGCCAACTGCGCCGAGCACGGTCACGCGGGCATCGAACGTCGACGCAGCGCCGTTGACGAAGCTCTCGACTCCCAGCGCGTCGGTCACGTCACGTGTCGCGAGCGCAGTCGCGAGTGTGCCCGCGTCCTTCTGCATCTGGTCGAGCTTCGCGTCGACCAGCCGGCGCTCGAGCGATGGCACGACCATCAGGTACGCGGCGAGCTGGGCCACACCGACGATGAGCACGAGCGCGAGCACGAGCCTCGCGCGGATGCCACCGGGAATCGTCATTCGTCTCGGAAGCGGTACCCGGCGCCCCGAACGGTCAGGATCAGCTCGGGCTCTCGCGGGTCCTGCTCGATCTTCTCGCGGAGATGCCGCACGTGCACGTCGATGGTACGAGGCTCGCGATAGTCGGCGCTCCCACGGATCTTCTCCAGCAGCTGGCGGCGGGAGAAGACGACACCGGGGTTGCCCGCGAGCAGCGCGAGCAGCTCGAACTCGACGAACGTCAGCTGGACTGCGCCGCCGCGCACCGCAACAGTCCGGCGCGGCATGTCGATCACGACGTCGCCGCGGTCGATCACCTCGTCTCGACGAGAGGCGAGGTGCGGGGTGGCCGCGCGGCGCAGTAGCGCACGGACGCGGCTGCGAAACTCTCTGATCGAGAACGGCTTGGTGATGTAGTCGTCGGCTCCGAGCTCGAGACCGAGCACCTTGTCGAGCTCGTCGTCGCGAGCTGTCAGCATGATGATCGGCACCGTGCTCTCGGCCCGGAGGCGGCGGCAGACCTCCAGACCGTCGACGCGCGGCAGCATCAGGTCGAGCACGACGAGGTCGATCTCCTCCTCCGCGAAGCGCGCCAGTGCCTCGTCGCCCGCGCGCGCTTGCACGACGCGATAGCCCTCGCGCTCCAGCGGGTACGTGAGGAGAGTCTGGATTGAGTCCTCGTCGTCGACGAGGAGGATCGTGGACGTGTCCGCTGGCATGAGGATGGAGTCGCATACCCGGCGCAACCGGTCGCCCCGAGCCCGAGAGCTGCCGTGGAGCGCCTGTACGCAGGGATTTCGCCTAGACTAGCGCGCGCGCATGGTGCCGGCACGGCCTCGCATCCGAGGGAGGCGGCAGCGCCGCGGCCCTGTCGACCGGCCGCTGAACGTGCGGCTTGCGCGGACGACCTCGCTCCTGCTCGTCGCGCCTCTCCTCCTGCTCGTGATCACGCTGGTGCCCTCCGGGGCGCTGCCCCGCCCGTCACTGCCACCCGCCTTCGACGGAGAGACGGCCCTTCAGCTCGCCACCGAGCTCGCCCGCGACTATCCGAACCGAGAGCCTGGATCACCCGGCGCCGCCGGTGCCGCGCGATGGTACGAGGAGAAGCTCCAGCTCTACGGGCTGCAGGCCCGGGCCGAGCGGTGGACGGAAGACGTGCCCGGGCTGGGGCCGCAAGTGTTGCTCAACCTGGTCACGGTCGTCCCCGGAACGTCCGACAAGACGCTTGTCATCGTTGCTCATAGAGACAACAGAACGTTGGAGGCGGGTGCCAACGACAACGCGTCCGGCACTGCGGCGCTGCTCGTGCTGGAGAGCGCTTACGCGCGCACCGGGACCGTAGCGCGGCGACCCACCCCGGTACACACACTCGTCTTCGTGTCGACCGACGGCGGGGCGTTCGGCTCCCTCGGCGCTGCGCGCTTCGCGAGCACGTCTGCTCTCGCACAGCGTGCGGTCGCGACGATCTCGCTCGATGGAATCGGCGGCCGCGCGAGCCCGCGGCTCGAGCTCTCGTCGACACTGTCGCGTTCCCCGACCCCTGTGCTCGTGCGTACGTTCGCCGCCCGCATCGAGGACGAGATGGGTGCCCCGCCGGTACTGCCCGGGTGGCTGACACAGCTCGTGAACCTCGGTCTGCCGTTCGGCTACGGCGAGCAGGCCGTCTTCCTCGCCAACGGGCGCTCGGCGATTCGCCTCTCCACCGCGCCCGACGTGGCGACGAGGTCCGATCCGACTGCCGACACACTCGACGCGCGCACCTTCACACGGCTCGGGCGGGCCGCGGAATCCACGATCGCGTCTCTCGACGCGGGAATACGCCTCGCCGGGGACACGACCGCCTACCTGTACGGACAGGGCGGAGGTGCCCGCGGCTGGGCCATCGCCGCCGTGTACATCACTGCGCTGATCCCGTTCGCCGTCGTCGTGCTCGACCTGCTCGCCCGGCTTCGCCGACGGCGGCTCTCACTGGCGCCCCCCTGGCGGGCACTCCGGTTTCGTCTCGCCGTGTGGTTGGGCGTCGCAGCGCTCGTTGCCGCCGCCGCGATCGCCGGTCTCTTCCCGTTGGAGTCGTCTGCGGCACCTGTCCCCGACGGCCCGCCGGTGAACGAGTGGCCAGGCACGGCGCTCGCCGCGGCGGCGATCACCGTGCTGGGAGCGGTGTGGCTCGCCTCCAGGATCCGGCACGGCCACGACGCACCCTTGGCGGAGGAGGAGCAGCTGACCGGCTTCGCGGTCGCCTTCCTCGCGCTCGGGGCGGCGGCGCTCACGGTCACGCTCGTCAACCCGTACGCGCTCGTATTCGTGCTCCCGTCGCTCTACACGTGGCTCTGGCTGCCGCTCACGGTGAGACGGCCGGCCTGGATCTCGGACGTGCTGCTCGGGCTCGGTCTGCTCGGGCCCGTGCTGGCGATCGTCGTTCTCGCCGAGCAGCTCGATCTCGGCTTGCATGCACCGGTCTACGCGCTCGGGCTCATGACGTCGGGCATCGTTCCCTGGCTCGCGTCTCTTGCGTTCGTCGTGTGGGCTGCCGCTGCGACGCAGCTCGCCGCGCTCGTCGGCGGCAGCTACCCGGAGCCCGCGAGCTCCAAGTAGCGCACCGGCGCGCCTGACGGGAGGCGCCCGTCGCCTCGTGGGATCCGCACGAGTGCATCAGCGGCCGCGGCGCGGGCGATCATGTGCGATTCCTGCTTCGCCAGCGGCGTCAGGCGATCGCCGTCGCCGGTCCGGTCGACGCGGGCCCTGACGAAGTCCTCACGGCGCGGGCTGCAGCCCACCTCCGCGGTGAGCATGCCGCTGCGATAGGCGGGGCCGGGGTCGCGCGCTCCCTGGAGCGCCAGCAGCGCGGGTCGGACGAAGAGAACGGCACCGACCAGCGACGACACGGGGTTGCCCGGCAATCCGAAGACGAGCGTCGCTCCGCGGACGGCGAAGGACAGCGGCTTGCCCGGACGAACGGCGACTCCCCAGAACACCTCTTCGACGCCGAGCGAAGCCGCAACACGACGGACGAGATCGTGAGGGCCGACGGAGACGCCGCCCGAGGTGACCACGACATCCGCCGAGAGAGCCCGCTCGAGGGCCTCCCGGTGCGCGACCGGGTCGTCGGGAACGACGTGTGGGCCGGCGATCGTCGCGCCGGCGCGGCGCAGCTCCGCCGCGAGCATGACACCGTTCGACTCGTAGATCTCGCCAGGACGCAGCGTTTCGCCGGGACTCCGGAGCTCCGTGCCCGTGGCGAGCACGCCGACGACGGGGCATCGCGCGCAATCGACAGCGGCGACCCCGGATGCGGCGAGCGCTGCGAGTTGCGCAGCTCCGAGCACGACGCCGGATTCGACAACCGCGTCGCCGCGCACGATATCGCCGCCCACTCCACGGATGTTCGCGCCGAGCGGCGTTCCGTTCGGGACATCGATCCGCCCGCCATGGTCTGTGACGAGCTCCAGCGGGATCACGCTGTCGGCTCCGTCGGGCACGACACCTCCGGTGGCGATCCCCATCGCTTCACCGGGTGCGAGGGAGCGTGGCGCCGGTTTCCCGGCGGGGATCCGGATCTCGACCGGCAGCACGCCCGGGCAATCCTCGGACCGAACCGCAAAGCCGTCCATCGCCGAGCTGCGGAACGGAGGCAGGTCGACGGCGGCGCGAGCGGTAGCGGCCAATACGCGGCCGGCGGCGTCCTCGAGGAGCACACGCTCCGCGGCCAAGGGCTGCGCGTGCGCGAGCACCCGCGCCAATGCTTCGTCGACACCGAGCAGAGCGGTCATCACGGCGAACGCTATACGCCTCCTGCTGCCCTGGCGGGGTACCCTCGCGTCGTGATCTCGGTCGTCGTTCCGGTCCGTGACGAGGAGCACACCGTCGAGCCGCTCTACGACGAGCTCGAGGCGGCCCTCGGGCGAGACGGACGCCCGTGGGAGATCGTGTTCGTCGACGATGGGTCGAGCGACGGGACGTTCGCCGCGCTGACCCGCCTCCACGCGAGGGTGAGCTCCGTCCGCGCCGTACGGCTCCGCCGGGCGTGCGGGAAGGCTGCGGCGCTCGACGCCGGGTTCCGCGAGGCGGTGGGAGACGTCGTGGTCACGATCGACGGTGACCTGCAGGACGACCCCTCCGACATCCCGCGGCTCCTCGCGCAGTTGGACGAGGGGTTCGACGTCGTCTGCGGCTGGAAGACCCGCCGCCGCGACCCGCTGACCCGCCGCGTTCCCTCGCATGTGTTCAACACCGTCGCCGGGCGGCTCTCGGGGCTGCGCCTCCACGACATGAACTGCGGGCTCAAGGCACTCCGGGCCGAGGTGGTCCGGGGCATGCGCCTCTACGGGGAGCTCCATCGCTATCTGCCGGTGCTGGCGCACTACCGCGGCTACCGGGTGACCGAGCTCCCCGTGAACCACCGGCTGCGGCCGCACGGCCGCTCGCGCTACGGGATGGAGCGCTACGTCCGTGGCTTCCTCGACCTTCTCACCGTCACGTTCATGGGGCGCTACCGCTACCGGCCGCTCCACCTCTTCGGCGGTGTCGGCGTGCTGCTGTCGGCGATCGGTGTCGCGCTTCTCGTCTACCTCACCGTGCTCAAGCTCTCCGGCGAGGCGATCGGCCACCGCCCGCTGCTCACGCTCGGCGTGCTGTTGCTCGTCGTTGGCGTGCAGCTCCTCTCGTTGGGCCTGATCTCCGAGCTCGTCACGAGCCATCATGAGGAGCGCGTTGCCGACGGCGATCCTGCGGGTCGAATGGTCGCAGAGACCCTGCGGTAGCAGCGCACGTGAACGTTCTCTACTTCGGGACGTACGATCGTGGGTACCCGCGCAACGCCCAGGTCATCTCGTGCCTCGCGGACGCCGGCGTGACCGTGCTGGAGCGCCACCGCCAGCTCTGGGGTCGGCGGGCGAACTGGTCGCTCGGGCTACGCCAGCTCGTGCGGCTAGCGGGCGCCGAGCGCGGGCTGGCCCGCGAGGACGAGCCCGAGGCGGACGTCATCATCGTCGGCTATCCGGGCCATTTCGACATGTCCGCCGCGCGCCGGGTCGCGCGTGGCAGGCCCATCGTCTTCAATCCGCTCGTCTCGTTGCACGACACGCTGGTCGGCGACCGGGGCCGGTTCCGGCGAGGCACTCCTGCAGCGGGGGTGTTGCGTCACGTAGATCGCAGCGCCTTCCGCCGCGCCGACCTCGTGGTCGCCGACACGGAGGCGCACGCCGAGTTCTTCCGGAAGACCTTCGGGCTCCCCGCCGACCGCGTGGTGGTGTGCCTCGTGGGCGCAGAGGATCGCCTGTTCCACCCGGGCTGGCAGCCGCCTCAGCCGTTCCATGCCCTCTTCGTCGGCAAGCTGATCCCGCTGCACGGGGTGGAGACGATCCTCGCCGCCGCCCGCCTCACACCGCAGATCCCGTTCCGGATCGTCGGTAGCGGACAAGCTGAGGCGTTACTCGCCGCTCGCCCGCCGAACGTCGCGTGGGACTCGTGGGTCGAATACGAGCAGCTTCCCGCTGCGTATCAAGCCGCCGGGTGCGCGCTCGGCATCTTCGGGACCGGCGCCAAGGCCGCGCGCGTACTCCCGAACAAGGCGTTCCAGGCGCTGGCGTGCGCGCGACCGCTGGTCACCGCTGATACGCCAGCCGCGCGTGAGCTGCTGACGGATGGCCGCGACGCGCTGCTCGTGCCAGCCGGTGACGCGGTCGCCCTCGCCGCGGCAGTGCAGCGGCTCGCCGACGATCCGCCAGCCGCGGAGGCGATGGGGGAGGCCGGGCGCGAGACGTACGTGACACATGCGAGCGAAGCCGTGCTGGGCGCGCGTTGGCGGGGGCTTCTCGAGCAGCTTCTCGCCGGCCGGTGACACGACCGCGCGTCCTCCTGGCGGCCGCCGTGCTCGCCTTCGCCGTCGGGCTCGGCTCACTTGCAGTGTTGCAGCACCTCGCGTTCTGGACCGGCCGCTTCGACGTGGGCAACCTCGCGCAGGCCGTGTGGTCGTCGGCGCACGGCGACCTGTTGCAGGTGACGAACCTCCGCGGGGAGCAGATGTCGAGACTCGGCGCCCATTTCGATCCGATCCTGCTCGCGTTCGTCCCGCTGTGGGCGCTCTGGCCGGATCCGGCAGCGCTCCTCGCCGCCCAGGCCGCCCTCGTCTCCCTCGGCGCCGTGCCGGCGTTCCTCCTCGCCCGCAGACACCTCGACTCCGAGTGGGTCGGTCTTGGCTTTGCGCTCGCCTACCTCCTCTACCCGGCGACGCAGTGGCTCGTGCTCGACGACTTTCACCCCGTGGCACTCGCAGCGCCACTCCTGCTCTTCGCGATCTGGTTCCTCGACACCGACCGGCTCCTGGCCTTCGCCGCCTGCGCCGGTCTTGCCTGCCTCACGAAGGAGCAGGTGGGGCTCACCGTCGCCGCGCTCGGGATCTGGTACGCCCTCGCCCGCAGGGGAGGGCGCGCAGGGCTCGCGATCGCCGTCGTGGGCGTAGCGGTCGCGCTCGTCGCGTCCACCGTGGTCGTTCCCCACTTCGCCCCGGGTGGTGGATCGCCGTTCGCCGACCGCTACGCAGCGGTCGGCGGCTCGCCGGCCGCGATGCTGGAGACGCTCGCACGCGATCCCGGCGCGTTCGTCGAGACGGGCGCGGAGGCGCGCGACGGGCGCTATGCCCTCGATCTGCTGTGGCCTCTGGCTGGACTGCCTCTGCTCTCGCCTCTCGCTCTCGCCGCGACGCCGGAGCTCGCGCTCAACGCGCTCTCGAGCGCGTCGACACAGACGTCGATCCACTTCCACTACACGGCGACGCTCATCCCGGTGCTCGTCGCGGCAGCGATCCTCGGCGCAGCACGCGCTCGCCGTCGCTGGGCCGCAGGCGAGCGCATCCTGTCGCGTGCGGTCGTCGTCACGTGCATCCTCGGTGGCGTGCTACTGGGGCCGCTGCCGATCTGGCGGCACGTTCCCTTCGGGTCGGAGCTGGCAGCGAACGAGCACGTCGTGGGCGAGCACGCCGCGGCGGCGAAACGCGTACTCGACCGCGTGCCCCGCGGCGATCCGGTCAGCGCGACCAACACGCTCGGCGCGCACCTCTCCACACGGAAGCGTGTTCTCTCGTTCCCGCGGCTCGGCGATGCCCGCTGGGTTGCCGTCGACGAGAGCCGGCCGAGCACCCTCGACCGCGCAGTCGACCCGGAGGGGCTCCAGATCGCGCTCGACAGGCTCCGCGCCGACCGCCGCTTCCGCCTCGTGGCGCAAGACGACGGCGTGCTCCTGTTTCGACGGGTCTGAGGGGCCGTCAGAGCGGGATCGTCTGCGGCAGCAGGTACGCCCCGAGCGCAAGGCAGCCCGCCCTGGCGACACGATCCTCGTCGGCCGCTGCAAGCGGGACTGCCCAGGCCAGGTACCAGACGGCGAGGTAGGGCGTCGTCACGAGGACGAGACAGGCGCTGAGACCGAGCCGTGCGCGCCCGCGAGACGCCTCCCTCGCCAGCCACGCGAGACCCACGACGAGAGCGGCCGCTGCAGACCCGAGTGCCAGACCGCGGGGCACGCCGGCGCTCTCGAGACGCGCCGGCACCGCGTAGCTCGTCTCGCGGGAGGCGTTCTCGGCGAGTGGGGCCAATGCCGACGCCCATGTGATCCCGTAGCGGGCGGTCGCAAGCGCCAGTAGCGCGGCGGCCGTCGCCGCCACACCGAGCAGCGGCACCTTCTGCCGCCGTGCTCGGAGCTCGAGCAGGTGGAGGAGGAGAAAGATCACGGGGACCCACTTCACGAGCACCGCCAGCGACCACACGGCGCCTGCCGCCTGCGCACGACGCGACGCCGCCAGCGCGACGGCCGCGGCTGCGAGCGCTCCCACCCACGCGTCGTTGTGCCCTCCGCCGGCGAGGTGGACGGCGAGCAGCGGGTTCCAGCCCACGAACGCAAGCGCGAGGACGCGGCGACGGGCGACTCGTGCCGCAAGCGCCGCGGCGACGAGGACGGACGCCGCGGCGAGGCTCTTGTACTGCCACGCCGCGATCGTCTCGGAGTCGCCGGCGGCGGCGGCCAGCGGCTCCGAGGCGAGCGTGAAGGCCGGCCCGTAGACGGAAGTGGTGTCGCGCCACGCCGCTCCCATCCACGGGAGAGCAGGGTTCGCTGGTATCTGCTCCGGCGGGACGCTGTACGGGCTCTCGCCGCCCTCGGCAGCCGTCCACCCGTATCCCCAGTACGTCCACGCGTCGGTCGACAGGAGCAGTGGCGCAGCGAGCGGTGTCAGCTGCACGACCAGCGCCACCGCCGCGACGGCAGCGACGCGGGCCGCAGATCGCCGGAGCAGCCAGAGAGCGGCCGCATATCCGCCGAAGGCCGTCCCGAGGAGGACGAGGAAGAGCCAGGCCGATCCACTCGCCGGCTGCCCGCCGCCCGTGGCCGCGACCGGTGAACCTGTCCGCGACGCCGCGAGACTGGCGGCGAGGACGGTCACCGCGACCCCGGCGCCCACTGCGAGCGCCGCGGTCGGGCGGCTCACGGTTGCAGCGGGCTCGGAGCCGAATCGGGTGTGCCGGTCGAGCCCGTCTCCTCGGCTCCGTCTTCGTCCGTCGTCTCGGTCTCGGTCTCGGGCTCGGCGTAGGGGTCGTAGGTAAGCGCCCATTCGCCCCGCGTGAACGGCTGCCAGTTGACCGGTTGTGCGGGCGAGGCAGGGAAGGAGCGCACAGGACGGCGGGCGAGCGCAGGCTCCATGAACGACCGCCAGATCTCCGCGGGGAAGCTGCCACCGGACACGGAGATGCCGTGCACCGAGTCCATGGGGATCTCGCCTCCCGCGTACCCCATCCACACCGCCGTCGCGAGGTCGGGCGTGTAGCCGACGAACCACGCGTCGGCATGCTCGTCCGTCGTTCCTGTCTTGCCGGCCGCAGGTCGCGACAGCGACGCCCGGGTTCCCGTCCCGTAGCTGACGTTGTCCTCGAGGATCCTCGTCACCTCCCAAGCGACACCGTCGGGGATGACCCGGGTTCGCCTCGGCGTACCCCACCCTGTGGTCTTGTCCTCGTTCCCGTTTGCGAGCACGACGCGCCGGATCGCGGTGGGCTCGGCGTAGACACCGCCGGCGGCGAGAGTCGCGTAGGCCGATGCCATGTCGAGGGGGGAGACGGCAATCGTGCCGAGCCCCATCGACGGCACGTATGCGCCGCGGACGTCGAGTGCCGAGCGGACGCCGAGCTTCGTGGCCATCTCCGCAACCTTCTCCGGTGTGACGTCGAGCGTCAGCTGCGCGAACACGGTGTTGTCGGAGCGAACGGTCGCGCTCCGGATCGAGGTCCAACCCGAGTAGCTCGAGTCGTACGTCTTGACGCACCACCAGGAGCCGTCGTCGCAGGAGCCGCCCGCGACCGGGTCGTACGTGAAGGGAGCGGACACGTAGTACGTGTTCGACGGGTCGATACCCCGGTCGACGGCGGCGGTGAGCACGAACGTCTTGAACGTCGAGCCGGGCTGCCGGCGCGCCTGCGAGACGAGGTTGAACTCGTTGCCCGAGCGGCCGGGGAGGACCGCGGTCATCGCGCGGATCGCGCCGGTCTTCGGATCGATCGAGATCAGCGCTGCGGCCGGGTCCGTCTTCTCGGTGAGCACCCCCGCGATCGCCTCGCGGGCGAGTCGCTGCCAGCGCGGGACGATGGTCGTGTACACCCGGAGGCCGCCCGATCGCACGGTCTCCGCGCCGTATTCGGCGATCAGTTGGTCGCGGACGTACCCGAAGAAGTACGGCTCGCGGATCTCGCGGAAGAGCTTGCCCGGTCGTAGCCCGAGATCGCTGGAGGCACTCACGGCAGCGTGGCGCTCGGGTGTGATCATCCCCTCGTCGAGCATCGCCTGCAGCACCTGGTTACGGCGGGCGAGAGCCTTCTCGGGCTCGGAGAACGGGTCGAACGCAGAGGGTGCCTGTGTGAGCCCCGCGAGGAGGGCCGCCTCGGGAAGCGCGAGTTCCTTGGCCGGCTTGGCGAAGTACGTTTGCGCAGCCGCCTCGATGCCGTACGCCAGGTTCCCGTAGTAGACCTGATTCAGATACGTCTGGAGGATCCGGGTCTTGGTCCACTCCTGCTCGAGCTTGAGCGCGAGGCACGCCTCCTTGACCTTCCGGCGGATGGTTCTCTCGTTCGAGATGTAGAGGTTCCGGACGAGTTGCTGCGTGATCGTGGAGCCGCCCTGGACGACCTCGCCGGCGCGTAGATCGGCAACGAGGGCGCGGGCGATCCCCTCGGCATCGACCCCTTCGTGGTCGAAGAAGCGTCTGTCCTCGATGGCCACGGTCGCCTTTCGCACCCAGGGGCTGACGCGGGAGAGCGACACCACCTCGCGGTTCCGCTCGGAGGGGATCGCTCCCAGCAGTGATCCGTCCGAGGCGTAGACGAACGTGTTTTGCCCGATGCTGACCGGTTGCAGCGCATCGAGGTCACAGGCGGTGCCGAAGGCGTAGATACCCGCGCCCGCAGCGATACCGACGACGAGCAGGAGTGCGGCGGCCGTGAGACCGGCGGCGAGCAGCGGTCCGCGGTGCCGCCGTCGGCGTCGGCGCGACCGCCGGAAGACCTGGTCGTTCGGCGATGGGGGCCGTCGGCGCGGCCGGCTCATGACGGCGATGGTAGCCGCCGCCGACCTGCGCGCCACGCTGCGGGTGCTCGCGGCGGCGCAGGGCTATGATCGCCGACCGTGAGCACCGATCGCGGTAGCGGCTCGCCGGCGCTCCGCGTCTTCCTCTGGAGCCGCGCGGCGATCGCGGTCGTTGCCGGTACAACCGCCGTGAGCTTTGCGGGGCATGCCAACCCCGCGCGGGCGCGGTGGGACACGGAGCGGCTCCACGAAGTCGGCGCAGCCGTCGACGTCTGGGCGCGGTGGGACAGCGACTGGTTCCTTCGGATCGCCCAGGACGGCTACACGTGGCCGTCCGGTACACCGGCGTTCTTCCCGCTGTATCCGCTGATCACGGGGGGAGTCGGGCGCGTGCTGGGGGGACACGAGCTGGTCGCGGGCATCGCTGTCTCGCTCGCCGCCGCCGCCGCCGCCTTCGTAGTGCTCTACCGGCTCGGGGTTGGCGTCGTCGGCCACACCGCGGCGTTGCGGGCCGTCGTCCTGCTCGCCGTGTTCCCGACCTCGCTGTTCCTTGGCGCCGTCTATTCGGAGGCTCTCTTCCTCCTGCTCGCTGTCGCCGTGTTCCTGCTCGCCGAGCAGGGCCGGCTCGGCTGGGCCTGTCTGGTAGCAGGCGCGGCACTGCTCACCCGTGCGCAGGGTGTGGCGTTGCTGCCGGCGCTCGCCGTCTTCGCCTGGCGACGCCCGCGCCGCCGCGATCTCGCGCTCCTGGGCGTGCCGCTCGCGGTGTTTGCCGCATACCCGCTGCTGCTCGGGGCGTGGCTCGGACAGCCGCTGGGCTTCCTCGAGGCGCAGCGCCTGGTCTGGGAGCGGTCGCCGAGCAGCTTCGGCCCGCTCGGGGGGATTGTGGCGGCGATGCGGGACGCCTCGTTGGTCGACCGGGACGTCGTCGCCCTGGCGTTCGTGGGTGTGATGGTGCCCCTCGCGGTGGTCGCCTGGCGGAGGCTCGGCGCACCGTACGGTCTCTATGCGCTCGTGGTGCTGGCCCTTCCCATGTCGTTCCCGTCGGAGCGTCTCGGCGGGCTCTACTCGTTCCCTCGCCTGTGCCTCGTCGCATTCCCGTGCTTCCTCGCAGCGGGGACGATCGCTCTACCGCGGGCGGCGCGGCTGGCGGTGGTCGCGGTTCTCTCGGCGGCGCTCGCGGTCAACGTGGTTCGATGGTCGCTGTGGTACTGGGTGGCGTGAGCGACGACGGATGACAGACGACGTTCTCACCCCTCCGGGCGACCAGGCCGAGGAGCCGGCCCAGCCGGGGCCTTCGCGAGGGACTGGCGACGTGCCACGCGGGCGGTTGCTCGGGTGGTTCGTTCTCGTCACCGTTCTTGCCACACTGAGCTACGCGGCGAATCTGAGCGACGCCGCCGATCCGCCCGACGACCTTCTCTACCGCTGGTCGAGCGCAGTGGCCGGAGTCGTGCAGTACGGGGTCATCCTCGTGCTTCTGCTCTTTCTCGCCCGCGGTCTCGACAGAGCCGTGCTCGGGCTGCAGCGGCCGCCGTCGTGGCCGAGAGCGCTCGGGCTCGTCGCAGCCGGCTACGTGACGATCATCGTGGCTGGCTTCTTCCTCAATCTCTTCCTCGAGGCGGGGGAGGAGCAGGGGCTCGTGCCGGACGAGTGGGATCCCGACCGGGCGGCGCCGTTCCTGGCGAACTTCCTCGTCGTGGTGGCGGTCGCGCCGTTGGTCGAGGAGCTGACGTACCGCGGGCTCGGTTTCGCCGTCACCCGGTCGGCGTGGGGCAGCACGGCGGCGATCGTCGTGACGTCGATCGCGTTCGGTCTCGCGCATGGCCTCGTTGTCGCGCTCCCGATCCTCACCCTCTTCGGCGCCGTGCTCGCGGTCGTACGTCAGCGGACGCAGAGCGTCTATCCGGCGATGGCGCTCCACGCGATCTTCAACGGCATCGCGCTGCTCGCAGCTGTGACGATCGTGGATAGTGGGACATGAGCGAGATGGACCCGATCGCAGAGCTGCGACGCCGGATAGACGCCGTCGACCGGTCGATCCTCGATGCGGTCAACGAACGGCTGCGGCTCGTGGAGGAGCTCTGGCGGGTGAAGGCGCACGTGGGGGCCGATCAGATCGATCCCGACCGAGAGCAGCGGCTGCGTGACGCACTCGCTGCTGCGAACAACGGGCCGTTGACGGCGGAGGGTCTCGGCGAGCTGATCGACGACGTGCTGGCGCTCGTCAAACGTGAGCTCGCCCGGAGAGCTACTCCTCCCCCTCCTCGTCCTCCGTCCTGAACTCGTCCGGCGAGACGCTGTCGAGGAAGCGGCGGAACTCGCCGAGGTCGACGTCGCTCAGCGAGGCGGGTGTGGCGACGCCACGCTCGAGCTCCGGCTCGTCTCCGTCGAACTCGACACCCGACTCCTCGATCACCTCCTCCGCGGCCCAGATCGACGCGTCGGCGCGGAGCGCGAGCGCGATGGCGTCGGACGTGCGCGAGTCGATCTCGAGCTCGTCACCATCGCGTCGCAGCGTGATCCGCGCGTAGAACGTGTTCTCGCGAAGCTCGGTGACGGCGACGCGGACGAGGACGGCGTCGAGCGAGTCGATGATCGAGCAGGCGAGATCGTGCGTTAGCGGGCGCGGCGGCTCCGACGCCTGGAGCTTCATGAGGATCGCCGCGGCCTCCGAGTGCCCGATCCAGATGGGAAGGAACGTGTTGCCGTCTGTCGTCCGTAGGAGCACGATCGGCTGCTTGCTCGCGAGGTCGAAGCTCACGCCGTACACGGACATCTCGCGCATGGACACTGCCTTCAAGTGTATCCAGGCGCCGCCGGGCCGGGCCCGGGGGCCTGGGCGGCGAGCCCGTCCCACGGTATCGCGGCGGCGAAGCCGACGCCTTCAGGGATCCTGCGCGGTGGGGTCGGCGATCCGCCGGGGCGGGCCGCGGGCCTGGGCGGCGAGCCCGTCCCACGGTATCGCGGCGGCGAAGCCGACGCCTTCAGGGATCCTGCGCGGTGGGGTCGGCGATCCGCCGGGGCGGGCCGCGGGCCTGGGCGGCGAGCCCGTCCCACGGTATCGCGGCGGCGAAGCCGACGCCTTCAGGGATCCTGCGCGGTGGGGATCCGCCCCCGCGGATCCCCACCTCGCGCGAAAAAGTGGGCGATCCTGGATTCGAACCAGGGACCTCCGCCTTATCAGAGCGGCGCTCTAACCGACTGAGCTAATCGCCCGCTTTCGGGGGGCGGAGTGTAGCGAAGCCCCCGCGCGTCAGATGCCGGTCGCTTCGAGTGCTTCGACCACCTCGGCGAGGCCGGTGTCGTCGCGAAACTCGATCTCGAGGCGGCTCCCGACGACGCGCGCAGGGTGACCCGTGAGCCGCTGCGCTGCCTGCGCGGCTCGCTCTGCGAGCGCAGGATCGGCGATCGCGGCGGCGCGGCGCGGCTTGCGTCGGGCCCCGCCGTCACGGGCGGCTTGCTCGGCCGCGCGCACGGTCATGCCATTCCGCGCGATCTTCCGCGCAAGGGTGATGCGCGACTCGTCGTCGGGGAGGGCGAGGACGGCACGGCCGTGCCCTTCGGTCAGCTCACCGCGCGCGAGCATCCACAGGATCTCCTCCGGTAGCTCGAGGAGGCGCAGGCGGTTCGACACGGCCGGCTTCGACCGGCCGACGTGGCTCGCGACCTCGGTGAGGGAGAGCTCGAACTCGTCGATGAGCGATGCGTAGGCTCTTGCTTCCTCGACCGGTGAGAGATCCTCCCGTGCGACGTTCTCGACAACACCGAGCAGGAGTGCGTCACGGTCGTCGGTCTCGCGCACGACGGCGGGCAGAGTCGGCAGCCCGGCTTCGCGGGCTGCTCTCCACCGTCGCTCACCGGCGACGAGCTCGTAGCCGCCCTCGCCGCGTGGCCGCACGACAACCGGTTGCAGCACGCCCTGGTGGCGCATCGAGGCTGCGAGGCCGGCGGTCGCCTCCGGCTCGAACCGCTTGCGAGGCTGCCGTGGGTTGGGGTGGATCGACTCGATCGGCAGGTGTAGAAGCTCGGCATCACCGGCGCCTCCGATCAGCACCTCGAGCCCGCGACCGAGGCCGCGGCGCGGGGAATCAGGAACGGTCGACAAGCTCCATCGCCACCTTCCAGTAGGCCTGCGCGCCGGCGGAGCGGCTGTCGTAGGCGATCGCGGGGAGACCGTGGCTCGGCGCCTCGGCGAGCCGGATCGAGCGGGGCACGGTCGTCGTGAAGACAAGCCCGCCGAAGTGCCTTCGCAACTCAGCCTCGACATCGGCGGCGAGACGGGTCCTGGCGTCGACCATCGTGAGCAGGATCCCGGCGATGGCCAGGCGCGGATTGAGCTGAGCCTTCACGAGGTTGATCGACCCGAGCAGCTGTGAGAGGCCCTCGAGCGCGTAGTACTCGGCCTGCACCGGGACGATCACCCGGTCGGCCGCGGCGAGCGCGTTCACGGTCAGCGGGCCGAAGGACGGCGGGCAGTCGAGGAACACGAAGGAGTACGGATCGGTCGCTCCGGCGAGGGCGTCCGCGAGGTACCGCTCACCGCCCTCGAGGGCCGAGAGGTGGACGGCGGCGGCGGCGAGCGCAGGCTTCGCCGGGACGAGGTCGAGGTTGGCGAGCCCCGAGGTCTTGGCGAGCTCTGCCAGCGGCGCCCCGTCGAGCAGGTCGAGGGTCGACGTCCCGTTGGCACGCATGCCGAGGCCCGAGCTTGCGTTTGCCTGAGGGTCCAGGTCGAGGAGCAGCGTCGGCTCGCCCGCCTCGGCGAGGCAGGCGGCGAGATTGACGGCGGTCGTCGTCTTGCCGACGCCGCCCTTCTGGTTCGCGATCGCGTAGACCCGGGCGGGCACACCCCCATTCTCTCGACAGCGGCGGACGCCGCGTCAGGCCAGCGGGCGCTTTCGTGCGATCCCCGGGCGCCGCGGAAAACGGGGCGGTGTTGCGCCTGTCTTCCGGAGCACGAGGATCCCGTCGACAGCCCCTTCGAGTTGGGCGGAGAGAAGACCCGCCGCCGCCCGGACGCGATCGAGATCGGCAGTCGGCCCGACCCAGAGCAGCGCAGCGCCGCCTTCCCGTACGAGCGGCAGGCACCATTCGGCCGCGACGACGGGCTCAGCGAGCGCCTTGGCGACGGCCACGCCGAACGCCTCGATCGGCTGCTCTTCCGCGCGACCCCAGATCACGGACAGATTCTCGAGCTCGCCCGTCCACTGTTCGAGGAAGTCGCACTTTCGGCGTTCGGCTTCGAGCAGGGTCACCGCTCGATCGGGGAGCGCGACGGCCAGCGGGATTCCCGGCGTGCCGCCGCCCGAGCCGACGTCGACGATCGGCCCGTCGACCGCCATGGCGAGATCGACGCCGCGAAGCGCGTCCTCGAGGAGCGCGCGCCGGGCCTCGGTCGGGTCGTGGCGCAGGGCCGTCAGCCCCGGTGTCGCGAGCACTGCCGCGAGCCAGCGGTCGAGCACACCGAGCGGCGTGGCGTCACTCGGGGCCGGCACGGTGTTCAGTCCGCGGTGAGTCGAGGGACGATCACCACGTAGCGGCTCGGCTCTGCTCCCTCGCTGCCGGTCGTCACCTCCGGGTCGTCCTTGAGCGCCTCGTGCACGACGCGACGCTCGGAGGAGCTCATCGGCTCGAGCGCCACGGGGCGGCCGGATGCCGCAGCGCGCCGCGCGCCCTGGCGGGCGAGCTCGGTCAGCGCGTCGCCGCGGCGTCTTCGGTACCCACCCCCGTCGACGACGACACGGCGTGCGGAGTCGCCGCTGCGGCGGGCGACGGCGTTCGCGAGGTGCTGCAGGGCGTCGAGCGTCTGCCCGTGCCGGCCGATGAGCACGCTCACATCGGCGCCGGACACGGTGGCGACGAGCTCGCCGTCGTGCTCCTCCAATCGCGCCCTGGCCGACAGCTCCAGCGTGGCGATCGTGCGGTCGAGCAGCTCCCGGACAACGGCTGCGTCGTCGCCGTCGGGCTCGTCGCCAACCTCGTCTCGCAGCTCCCCTGCGGGTGCTGTGGCGACGACCTGGGCCGGTGTGAAACCAACCCCGAGCAGACCCCGTTCGCCTTCCGTGACGACCTGAAACCGAACCGCGTCCCGGTCCAGGCCCGGAACGAGCGACTCGAGCTCGCGGAGCGCAGCCCACTTCGCCTCGCCGACGGTCTCACCCGTCGCCTCGACCGAGACCTCGTCGCTCACCGACGGCCGCCCCCGCCTCGCTTGCGGCGAACCCGACGGGGCGGGCCGGCCACCTCAGGGCGCTTCTGCCCGCCCGCGGGCGGGCTCTTGGCCTTCGTAGGCGTCGCTGCGCCCTTCTTGCTCTGCGTCACCTTGCTCTGCGTCACCGCCGCTGCCGGCTTGGCCAGGGTGGGATCCGGCTTCGGCATCATCTGCCGCGTCACGAAGCCCTGCCCCGTCGTCCACAGGTTCGTCGTCAGCCAGTAGATCATCAGCCCGGTCGGGAACTGGATGATGAAGGGGATGAACACGATCGGCAGCACCATCAGCAGGATCCGCTGCGCCTTCTGCATCGTCCCCGACATGTAGTAGGAGGACGTCAGCTGGCTGATCACGTAGATCACGAGGAGCAGCGGGCCCCACCCGTCCTTCGTGGGCTGGGTGATGTCGACGAGCCCGAGGAAGTCGAGCGCCGACTCCGGGTAGTTCACGAAGACTTCCTTCTCGAAGTCGCGAAGGACGTAGAAGAGCGCGATGAAGATCGGGATCTGCAGGACCATCGGCAGGCACGACGACGCCGGGTTGATCTTGTTCTCCTTGTAGAACTTCATCAGCTCTTCGTTCTGCCGCTGCCGGTCGTGCTTCCAGCGCTTCTGGATCTCCTTCATCTCCGGCATGTGCGCCTGGAGGTTCTGCATGGAGTGGATCTGGCGCACGGTCACGGGCACGAGCAGCATCCGCACACAGACGACGAGGGCGACGATCGACCACGCCCAAGTGAGCCCGACGGAGGCGTGGAACCACTCGAGAACCGCGGTGAGGACGTCCTCGATCGGTGTGAGCAGACCGCCGACGATCACCGCGCGTCAGCCCTCCGGCCGCGTCCGAAGAGGCGCTGGTCGGCGGCGTGGTCGACACCGCCGTGGGACCACGGGTTGCAGCGAAGCAGGCGCCACGCGGAGAGCACGGCGCCACGGGCGAGGCCGTACTCGCGAAATGCGTCCACGGCGTACTGCGAGCACGACGGGTGGTACTTGCACGTACCTGGAGGCGTGAGCAGCCCGAACGTCTTGCGCCACAGCCAGACGGCGCCGACACCGATCGCGCCGAGGCCTCTCACGCGCTCACCTTCGCGATCGCCTCCGCCACCTGCTCGACGAGCCAGTCGTTGCCGCGCGAGGAGGCAGGCTCGGCGATTCCTGGGCGGGCCGCGAGAACGTAGTCGCGACCCACTTGAACATCCTCGCCAAGCGAGCGCCAGGCCTCGCGAAGACGGCGCTTCAGGCGGTTTCTCTCGACGGCGTTGCCGACCTTCTTGGGGACGGCGAGGCCAAGCCTCGGCGTCCCGTCGGGGTCGTCGTCACGCGGGAAGACGTGCAATGTCAGGTAGCGCGTCGAGACCGAGCGGCCCTTGCGGTACACGGTGTCGAAGTCCCGAGAGCGGGACAGGCGCTGGCGGCGCTCCACGATCCCCCCGCTCAGGCCGAGAGACGAGCCCGACCCCTGGCGCGCCGGCGCTTGAGGATCGCGCGGCCTCCACGGGTCGACATGCGTGCTCGGAATCCGTGCTTGCGCTTGCGGCGACGAACGTTGGGCTGGTAGGTGCGTTTCACGGTGCTGGGAAGGCGATGGGCCGGTGTGGCCGCGGCCGTGCCGAGCGCGGAGTATAGACAAGCCGGCGCGGAGGTGGCTTTTCCACAGGTCGCTGCGCCGTGCGCATCCGCGAAACCGCTGCACGCAGGTGATCGGCGTCGCCCGAACTGGCATCGCGGTGACGGCTGTCCACAGGTGTGGATAGTCGTGTGGAGACTGCGGAATGGCTGCAAATCGGCGCTTTTTGTCCCAGTCTCGCGGTCGGCGGGCGAAGTGGAGCGGTCGTCGCCACGGTGGTATGCTCGCCGCTCTCCCGACCCCGGAAGGAGCCACGAACCCGCGTGGAGCACGCCGTCGAGCCCACCGCCGAGAGCCTTTGGCACGATCTTTCCCGGCGGCTCCGGGAGACGCTCAACGAGACGACGTACGCGACGTGGTTCTCGGAAGCAGCCCCGGGCGAGCTCGGGCAGGACGCGTTCGTCGTCGTCGTTCCCAACGGATTCACCCGCGAGTGGATCGAGGGTCACTTCCTCGGTTTCATCAACGCCGCGGCGCGAGACACGCTCGGCCGTGATGTTCGTGTGCAGATCGTGGTCTCCGACGAGCCCACCGAGCCTGCGGTGACCGCGGGTGCCGATGAATCGGCTCCGAGCCGGCCGCAGGAGCTGCCGCCGCAGGCGCAGCCGGGAGCGAACCCGAAGTACACGTTCGACAACTTCGTGATCGGCTCGTCGAATCGCTTTGCCCATGCCGCCGCGCTGGCCGTCGCCGAAGCGCCCGCGCAGGCGTACAACCCGTTGTTCATCTACGGCGGTACCGGGCTCGGCAAGACCCATCTCCTCCAGGCGATCGGCGCGTACGTCAGCGAGCACACGCGGAGGCTCACAACGCGGTATGTCACGAGCGAGACGTTCATGAACGACTTCATCAACTCGTTGCGGGACAAGCGCATCGAGGGCTTCAAGCAGCGGTACCGCACATACGGCGTGCTCCTCATCGACGACATCCAGTTCTTCGAGGGGAAAGAGCGGATCCAGGAGGAGTTCTTCCACACCTTCAACTCGCTGTACGAGGCCGGACGGCAGATCGTGATCTCGTCGGATCGGCCGCCGAAGGAGATCGCCACGCTCGAGGATCGCCTTCGTTCGCGCTTCGAGTGGGGGCTGATCACCGACATCCAGCCCCCCGATCTCGAGACGCGCATCGCGATCCTGCGCAAGAAGGTCACGACCGATGCGATCGCCGTGACCGACCCCGAGGTCCTGACCTTCATTGCCGGGCGTGTCTCCACCAACATCCGTGAGCTCGAGGGCGCGCTCACGCGGGTGGTGGCGTTCTCGTCGCTCACAGGTCTCGAGCTCACGGTCGACCTCGCGGAGCAGGTGTTGCGTGATGTGTTTCCGGGAGGGGACGCGGCGCCCGAGGTGACCATCGCCCTGATCCAGGAAACGGTCTCGGACAGGTTCGGGATGAGCGTCGTCGAGCTCGTCAGCCCGCGCCGCTCGCAGGCGGTTGCGTATCCCCGGCAGGTCGCCATGTACCTCTCGCGCGAGCTCACCGACGCGTCGTTGCCGAAGATCGGGAAGGAGTTCGGTGGGCGAGATCACACCACCGTCATCCATGCGACGACGAAGATCACGCGTCTGATCAGTGAGGACAGGTCTGTGTACAACCTCGTTCAGGACCTCACAGCACGTATCAAGAGCACACGGTGATGTCGCCGATCCGCTGCGCAGCATCGCGCGACCGGGGGACCCGTGGAGAACTCTGCGCGCCGGCCAACAGGCGCAAGACCCGCGCCAGTGCGCGATCCAGCCCGTCTTCCCCACTCTCCACAATGCTTACTACTTCTACGAAAGGTTTATAGGTAAGAGATCATGGAAGTCGAGACCGCTGTGAGCACCCATGACGTCACCGTTCGCTGTTCCAGGGATGAGCTCGTCGCCGGGCTGGGAATCGTTGCGCGAGCTGTCTCCTCGCGAGGGGCAGTGCAGGTGTTGTCCGGTGTCTTGCTCGATGCGCGCGAAGGCCGCATCGAGCTCTCCGCGACCGACATGGAGCTCTCGTTGCGAACGACGATCCCGGCGGAGCTCGATGGAGACGGCTCTGTCGTCGTCCCGGGGCGCATGCTGGTCGACCTGGCGCGCCTTCTGCCCGCGCCCGAGGTCGAGCTGAGGTACCGGTCGGAGGACGGCTCGGTCGCGCTGACGAGCGGCGCCTACTCATCACGACTGAACGTGTTTGCCGCCGAGGACTTCCCACGCTTGCCGGCGATCGACGTAGCGCTTCAAGAGGTCGAGGCCCCGTCGTTGCTCGAGACGATCGAGCGGGTGTCGCGCGCAGCGTCACGCGACGAGTCTCGCCCGGTGCTCACCGGGATCCTCGTGCGCTTCGAAGGCGAGACGCTGACGATGGCGGCCACCGACTCCTACCGGCTGTCGCTCAAGGAAACCCGTCTCGCCAGCGCCGGTCCCGAGCTGGAGGCCATCATCCCGGCGCGGGCCCTCACGGAGCTCGCGCGCATCGCCGGGGGCGCGGAGACCGTGCAGCTCGGCGTGAACGAGAACCACGTGATCTTCGGGGTCGGCGACGTGTGGCTGACGACCCGCCGCATCGACGGGCAGTTCCCGAACGTCCGCCAGCTGTTGCCGGAGTCGTTCGAGCTCGAGCTCGAGCTACCGCGCGCCGAGGCACTCGACGTCGTGCGGCGGGCTGCGGTGATGGCGCAGCGGAACGCGCCGCTGCGGCTGCGTTTCGCGGACGGCGCACTCACCGTAGCTGCACAGAGCCAGGATGTCGGGGAGACATCGGAATCGCTCCCGATCGCCTACACCGGCGATCCGCTCGAGATCGGGTTCAACGCGGACTTCCTCCGCGAGGGGCTCGAGTCGGTGCACGCGGACACGGTCCGGCTGAAGCTGATCAACCCCCTTCGCCCGGGGCTGCTGACCGCCGACGGCGACGACTTCTGGTACCTGATCATGCCGATCCGCCTCGCCGGCTGATCGTCGACGAGGTCACGCTCCGCGAGTTCCGGTCCTACGCCGCGCTCGAGCTTGCACTCGAGCCCGGCCTCGTCCTGGTCACGGGGCCGAATGGTGCGGGGAAGACGAACTTGCTGGAGTCGCTCCACGTCGGGACGCAGGGCTTCAGCCCGCGGACGCGCCACGACGCGCATCTCGTTCGCCATGGCGCAGATCGAGCGCGAGTCGCCCTTGCGGGCCGCCGCGGCGTGACACCGACGACGGTCGAGGTGACGCTCGGCCGGCACGATCCGAAGAAGGCGAGGATGAACGGGGCGGCGATACGATCGGCGGAGCATCTGCGCTCGGAGATCGCGACTCTCGTCTTCACGCCGGACCGGCTGGCGGTCGTCAAGAGCGGGCCGGCCGTCCGGCGCGCCTACCTCGACCGTTCGGTGGCGCGGCTCTTCCCGTCCAGGGCAGCGCTCCCCGTCGAGTACGGGGCTGCGCTGGGGCAACGAAATGCCGCCCTCCGCCGCGTCGCCCTGGGCGTGTCGGACAGCGCGTCGCTGTCCCCGTGGACCGAGCAGGTGGCGCTGTTGGGCGCGCAGCTGGTCGAGGCCCGCTGCGAAGCCGTGCTGCTGCTCCGCGGCCCGTTTGCCGAGCAGGCAGGCCAGCTCGGCCTGGTCGCGGCGGAGCTCTCGTACGAGGGTCTGCCGCCGACCGTCGCCGATCTCGAGGCGCGACTCGACCGTGACGTAGAGCGCGGTGTGACGGGCCTCGGCCCTCACCTCCACGAGCTCGCGATCCGGGCGGGAGGCCGCGACCTACGCACGCTCGGCTCTCAGGGAGAGCAGCGGCTGGCGGTGCTGTCCCTGATCCTCGCCGAGGGCGACCTGTTGTCCGCCCGCGGGGACGTCGCTCCTCTCGTGCTCCTCGACGATGCGCTGTCCGAGCTCGACGGCGATCGCCGTCGAGTGTTGAGCGATCAGCTCGGCCGGGTCGGGCAGGCGATCGTCACCGCCACCGGCGCGGAGGCGATGCCCCTTGCGCCTGCCCAACTCCTGGCCGTCACCCCGGGCGAAGTGCGGGCGGCCTGATGGACAGGCTCGACCACGAGGTGCGTCGATCGCTGGGCGCCGCCGGCGTACCCGACGCCGGCGTGCTTGCAGAGGTCGTCGAGGCGTGGCCGACCGCAGTGGGCCCGGCGATCGCCCGTGCAGCATGGCCCGCCCGCATCGGCCGCGACGGGACTTTGCACGTGAACACCGTGTCGGCGACGTGGGCGTTCGAGCTCGGGCGGCTCGGGGCCGAGATCAGGTCGCAGCTGGCGGACGCTGTTGCAGGGGATGTGCCCGAGACGCTCCGCTTCACCCCCGGCCCCTTGCCGGAGCCCGGGCCGGCCGACAGGCCCGACCCCGAGAGCAGGCGGCCGACACCGACCCTCGAGGAGGTCGAGGCGGCCGCCGAGATCGCCCGCGATGTGGAGGACGACGAACTCCGTGAGCTGATCCGGAGGGCAGCCGCGGCAAGCCTCGCCTCCCGCCCGCGCGACCGCTCGGTCTGATAGACTGTCTGCAGCCCGCAAAACAGTCGTTTTGCAGGGCTTTTATCTTATGACGGAGACAAGTTACACCGCCAAGGACATCACGGTCCTGGAAGGCCTCGAGCCGGTCCGGTTACGGCCCGGGATGTACATCGGCTCCACTGGGTTGAGGGGCCTGCACCAGCTCGCGCACGAGGTCGTGGACAACGCGGTCGACGAGGCTCTTGCCGGGCACAACGAGCTCGTCGACGTCACCATCCACCCGGACAACTCGATGACCGTCCGAGACGCCGGCCGCGGGATCCCGGTGGACACCGTCGACGATCAGCAGCTTCCCGCTCTCACGATCGTGCTGACCAAGCTCCACGCCGGCGGGAAGTTCGGCGGAGACGGCTACAAGGTGTCCGGCGGCCTCCACGGCGTCGGTGTCTCCGTCGTCAACGCCCTCTCCGAGTGGCTGACGGCGACGGTGTGCCGGGACGGCAAGATCTACCGGCAGGAGTTCGCAAGAGGTGTGCCGCAGGGCGACATGGAGACGATCGGCGAGTGCTCCGCGGCCGAGACGGGCACGACGATCGCCTTCCTGCCCGACGGGGAGGTCATGGACGAGACGGAGTTCAACGCCGGAACGCTCGCGCAGCGTCTTCGCGAAACGGCCTTCCTCACGCGTGGCCTGCGGATCACGCTCCACGACGAGCGCGCGGGCGGGGAGACCTACGACTTCCACTACGAGGGCGGCATCCGCGACTTCGTGACGCACGTCAACGAGTCGAAGGACACGGTTCACAAGCACGTCGTGTACCTCGAGGGGGAGAACGAGGACGGGCACCTCGAGCTCGCGATGCAGTGGAACACGTCGTACGTCGAGTCGGTGTTCTCGTTCGCCAACAACATCAACACCACCGAGGGCGGAACACACCTCTCGGGGTTCCGGGCGGCGCTCACCGGCACGCTCAACAAGTACGCACGAGAGAAGGGCCTGCTCAAGGAGAAGGAGGACAACCTCGAGGGCGAGGACGTGCGCGAGGGGCTGGCGGCCGTCATCTCCGTGAAGCTCGTCAATCCGCAGTTCGAGGGGCAGACGAAGACGAAGCTGGGCAACCCCCCGATCGAAAGCCTCGTCAAGACGACGGTCAACCAGCGTCTTGCCGAGTTCCTCGAGGAGAACCCGACGGAGGCGCGTCAGATCATCACCAAGGCGCTCTCGGCGTCGCGGGCGAGACAGGCGGCCCGCAAAGCCCGCGAGCTCACGCGCCGCAAGAGCGCCCTCGAGAACTCGGCGCTGCCCGGAAAGCTCGCGGACTGCACGATCAAAGACCCCGAGTCGGCTGAGCTCTACATCGTCGAGGGCGACTCGGCCGGCGGCTCCGCGAAGCAGGCCCGCGACCGCATGTACCAGGCGATCCTTCCCCTGCGCGGGAAGATCATCAACTCCGAGAAGAACCGCATCAACAAGGTGCTCTCCAACACGGAGATCCAGGCGATGATCACCGCGATCGGCACCGGTTTCGGCGACGAGTTCTCGATCGAGAACCTGCGCTACGGCCGCATCATCGTGATGACCGACGCGGACGTGGACGGGGCGCACATCCGCACGCTCGTGCTCACCTTCCTGTACCGGACGATGCCGCAGCTGTTCGAGCGCGGACACGTCTTCATCGCCGTGCCTCCCCTGTACCGCGTGAAGCTCGGCAACCGCGAGCTCTACTTCGAGAAGGACCACCAGCTCGAGGAGCTACTCATGCGCGAGCGCGTGAAGGACGTCGCGGTCGAGCCGCGCGCCGGCGTTTCGTCGCTCCTCACGGAAGCGCGCTTCTGGAAGTTCGACCGCGAGTTGGAGAAGCTCGAGGCGTGGAGCAGGAAGCTCGCCAGCGAGTTCCCGGGAGCTGCGGGCTTCGCGCTCGCACACGGTCTCGTCGAAACCGACGCGGTGTCGATCGACGCGGCGGAGGCCTCGATCGACGCGCTCGAGACGAACGGCCACGAGCTGACGATCACCGAGCGAGGGGACGACCGGCTGCGGATCAAGATCGTCGAGACCGAGACCGGATCCGCCGGATTCGTCGAGCTGCCGTCCGCGATGCTGTCGTCCCCGATCCTGGCGGATGTCCGCCGCGCGTACGCGAAGGTCGCCGACATGATCGGCCACCCGCCGTTCACGCTGACCTTCGGCAAGAAGTCGGCGCGTGCCGCGACCTTCGGCGAGCTCCGGCACCGCGTCGTGGAGCTGACGAAGGAGGGGATCCAGCTCTCGCGCTTCAAGGGGCTCGGCGAGATGAACCCGGAGCAGCTGTGGGAAACGACCATGGACCCCGCGCGCCGCATGCTGCTGCGGGTCGACGTCGAGGACGCCGCCGCCGCAGACCGAGTGTTCTCGATGCTGATGGGCGACGCCGTCGAGCCCCGCCGTCTCTTCATCGAGCAGAACGCCGCCACCGTGAGGTTCCTCGATGTCTAGCGCGGCGGAGCTCACGGTTCCCACACCCGCCCCTGCGGCCCGCTCATACGCACCGACTGTCGGGGCTCCTCCTTCATGCGCGGAGACGATCGATGTCTGAGCTCGTCGAGCCGCTCGGCGCAGGACGCATCGAGCCCCGCGAGCTCGAGCAGGAGATGCGCTCGAGCTACCTCGACTATGCGATGAGCGTGATCGTCGGGCGCGCGCTGCCCGACGTCCGTGATGGGCTCAAGCCGGTCCACCGCCGTGTGCTGTTCGGGATGCACGAGGCGGGGATGCAGCCGAACCGGCCGTACGTGAAGTCGGCCCGCGTGGTCGGGGACGTGATGGGGAAGTACCATCCCCACACCGACTCCGCGATCTACGACACGCTCGTACGTATGGCGCAGTCGTTCTCGCTGCGCTACCCGCTCGTCGACGGGCAGGGGAACTTCGGCTCCGTCGACGACGACCCCGCTGCCGCCATGCGGTACACCGAATGTCGGCTCACGCGGCTGGCAACGGAGTTGCTGCGCGACATCGACGCGGACACTGTCGACTTCGTCCCGAACTACGACGAGTCACGGCGCGAGCCGTCGGTCCTGCCGGCGCGACTCCCGAACCTTCTCGTCAACGGCTCCTCCGGCATCGCGGTGGGCATGGCGACGAACATCCCACCCCACCACCTCGGCGAGACGATCGACGCTGTCGTGCATCTCATCGACAAGCCCGATGCGAGCGTCGACGACCTGATGGCGCACGTGAAGGGCCCGGATTTCCCGACAGGCGCACTGATCGTCGGCCGCTCCGGGATCCGCGATGCGTACCGCACGGGGCGCGGCCGCGTCGTGATGCGGGCGCGGGCGCACATCGAGGAGCTGCGTGGCGGGAAGAGCGCCATCGTCGTCACCGAGCTGCCGTACGGGGTGAAGAAGGGCGGCGACTCCGGTGTGATCCGCAAGATCGCCGATCTCGTCCACGAGAAGGTGTTCACCGAGATCTCCGATCTCGCCGACCACTCCGATCGCACGGGGATGCGTATCCAGATCGAGCTCAAGCGCGAGGCCATACCGCAGGTCGTGCTGAACAAGCTGTTCAAGCACACGGCCCTGCAGACGACGTTCGGCTACAACGCCGTCGCGCTCGTCGGCGGCGTGCCGCGCACGCTCTCGCTGCTGGAGCTCATCCGCCACTACCTCGACTACCAGCGAGAGATCGTCGTCCGGCGCTCGAAGCACGAGCTCCGACAGGCCGAGCGACGCGCCCACGTCCTGCAGGGGTACCTGATCGCGCTCGACAACCTCGACGAAGTGATCGCGCTGATCCGCGGCGCCGACGACACCGACGCCGCACGCACGTCTCTCCAGGAGCGCTTCGAGCTCTCGGAGGAGCAGGCGCAGGCGATTCTCGATCTCCGCCTCCGCGCGCTGACGGGTCTCGAGCGCAAGCGGGTGGAGGACGAGTACCGCGATCTGCAGGAGCGGATCGGCGAGCTGCGGTCGCTCCTCGGCGACCCGGCGCTCGTCGACGGCCTCATTCGCGAGGAGCTCCTCGAGATCCGCGAGATCTACGCCAAGAAGGACGAGCGTCGCTCCGAGATCGTCGCCGGCGAGGACTCGCTCGAGCTCGAGGACATGATCGCCGAGGAGGACATGGTGATCGCGATCACGCGGTCCGGCTACATCAAGCGGCTCCCTGTGACGGCGTATCGCGAGCAGCGCCGTGGCGGGATCGGCGTGATGGGCATGGATCTCAAGGACGACGACTACATCGAGCACCTGTTCGTCGCGTCCACGCATGACTACATCCTGTTCTTCACCACCGTGGGCAAGGTCTACCGGCTCAAGGTGCACGAGCTGCCGCTCGGGTCGCGCCAGTCGAAGGGCCGCGCCATCGTCAACCTCCTGCCGTTCCGCCAGGGCGAGCTCGTCCGTGCTGTGATCGCAACACGTGACTTCAAGGAGGCGCAGTTCCTCGTGTTTGCGACGAAGCGCGGTGTTGTGAAGAAGACGGCCTTCCTCGAGTACAACACACCGCTCAGGGCGGACGGGATCATCGCCATCAAGCTCAGGGACGACGACGAGCTCGTGGGCGTGCGCCTCTCGACGGGCCAGGAGGACGTGCTGATGGTGTCACGGGCCGGTCAAGCGATCCGGTTCCACGAGGCGGATGTCCGCGCCATGGGTCGTCCTGCGTCCGGGGTGCAGGGCATGCGCCTGCGGGCAGGCGACGAGGTGATCGAACTCGACATAGCCAAGGACGACGCGGAACTCCTCGTCGTCACCGAGAACGGCTGGGGTAAGCGCACGCGGGTGTCGGAGTACCCGGTCAAAGGCCGGGGCGGGCTGGGCGTGAAGACGGCGCAGCTCGTCGAGGGCAAGGGCAAGCTCGTCGGCGCCCGCACCGTGCGTGAGGGCTACCAGGTGATGCTGATCTCCGACGGCGGCACCGTGATCAAGATGGCCGTCGACGACGTCAAGCGCTCGGGCCGCGCGACCCAGGGCGTGATCGTGATGCGGCTCCGGGAGGGCGAGCACGTGTCGAGCCTCGCCCCCGTCGTCGGCTCCGAGGACGAAGGGGATCCGGGCGACGAGATCGTCGCCCCAGGCTAGCCGCTGTCCGCCTGCGCGACCTTCGAGAGCGCGGTGAGGATGTCGATCGGGATCGGGAAGACGATGGTGGAGTTGTTCGCGCCACCGATCTCGAGCAGCGTCTGCAGATAGCGCAACTGCACCGTGATGGGCTCCTGCGCCATCACCGCAGCAGCGTCCTTGAGTCGCTCGGAGGCCTGGTACTCGCCCTCCGCCGAGATCACCTTGGCGCGGCGCTCGCGCTCGGCCTCGGCCTGCCTCGCCATCGCGCGCTGCATGTCCTGTGGGATCTCGACATCCTTGACCTCGACGATCGAGACCTTGATGCCCCACGGCGACGTCGCCTCGTCGATGATCCGCTGCAGGATCTCGTTGATCTTGTCGCGCTCCGACAGCAACTCGTCGAGAACGTGCTGGCCGAGCACCGAGCGAAGGGTCGTCTGTGAGATCTGCGAGGTCGCGACCATGTAGTTCTCGACCTGGACGATCGCGGCCTTCGGCTCGATGATCCGGAAGTACGCAACCGCGTTGACGCGGACGGGGACGTTGTCCTTCGTGATCACCTCCTGCGGCGGGACGTTCAGCGTCACCGTGCGGAGATCGACCTTGACCATGCGGTCGATCACCGGGATCAGCAGGAAGAGCCCCGGCCCCTTCGGCTCCGGCAGAAGCCGGCCGAGGCGGAAGACGACGCCCCGCTCGTATTCACGGGCGACCTTCACCGCCGCGGAGAGCAGCAACGCCAGCAGGACGACAACAACGGCAACGGCGATGAGTGCGGCCACCTCAGCCCCTTTCGGTTGTGGATGCGGAGACGACGAGCTCGAGATCGTCGTCGACGGACTCGACGGAGACACGGTCACCCGGCACGAGCGGGCTACCGTCGATGGTACGCGCCCGCCACAGCTCGCCGCCGACGGCAACGTACCCCTGCCGGCGAACCTCCGCCTCCCCGCCGATCATGCGGTTGACGTCGACCTCGGGCGGGCGGCGCCGCGCGGCCGCTGCCTTCGCCAGTCCGACACCGATCACGAGCGCGAGTGTCGAGGCGATCGCGACGGCGACCCACAGCGACACCTGATAGGCCTCGCCGGCCGGATCGAAGAGCATCAGGGCGCCGATCACGAACATGATGCCGCCCGCGACGGTGAGCGCGCCGTGACTGGGTACGAAGAGCTCCGCGACGAAGAAGGCGACCGCGAGGAGCAACAGGAGCGCCCCTGCGACCGAGACGGGCAACACCTGCAGTCCGTACAAGGCGACGAGCAGCGAGACCGCACCGACGGTGCCGGGGAAGATCAGCCCCGGGTTCCAGAGCTCGACCACGATCCCGATCAGCCCGATCGAGAGCATCAGCGCGATGATGTTGGGGTCGATGAGGAGGTCGAGCGCCCTCTGCCAGAAGGACATCTCGACGCGGTCGATCGCTGCGCCGGCGGTGGCGAGCGTGAGGTCCTTGGGCGTCACCACGCGACCGTCGATCTCCTCCAGCAGAGCGGGGAGGGTGGCGGCGATGTCGTCGATCACGCCCTCCTCGAGCGCCTCTCGCGCACCGTAGTTCGCGGCGTCACGAACCATCGCCTCGGCCGCCTCGGCGTTGCGTCCATGCTCTCGTGCGAGCTCCGAGACGTAGGCGGCCGCGTCGTTGACGACCTTCTTCCTCAGGTCCTCGGAGAGATCCTCGCCGCTGGTGGAGATCGGCGTCGAGGAGCCGATGTTCGTCTGGGGCGCCATCGCGAGCACGTCGGCGGCCTGCCCGATCACGGCGCCCGCAGAGTCCGCGCTCGAGCCGGACGGTGACACGTAGACGATCACCGGAATCGGCAGCGCGAGGATGCTCTTGACGATCTCTCGCATCGACGACCCGAGCCCGCCCGGCGTGTCCATCTCGATCACGAAGGCGGCGTAGCCGTCGTCCACCGCTCGGGCCATCCCGTCCTGGAGGAAGTCCTGCGTGACCGGGTTGACGTCGTTGTCGAACGTCGCAACCAGGACGCGCGTGTCTGCCGCGGCGGCCGGGGCGCCGAGCACGAGGGCCACCCCGAGCGCGACCACGAGGAGTGAAAAACCCCGCAAAAACCCGCTCTTCACGTCTGTAAGGAGAGTATCAGGGGAGGGGTGTCCACCCTTGCCGGCGAAGGGCGACCGGGGCACCCTGATGGCCCCGGTCATGACCAGAACCCACATCCTGCTAGGAGCAGTCCTCGTCGCACTGTCGCTTCCCGGCGTTGCGCGGGCGGACATCGCGACGTCCGAGACGCGGCGGGTGGCGGTGGCAGCCTCCGCCGTCACCGACGTCGCGGCTCCACCGACGTTCGACCTGGTGGGTCTCCGCTGGCGAGGATCGGGCCGTGTGGAGCTCCGCACGCGCTCCACGGATGGATCCTGGTCGCCGTGGCAGGATGCTGCGCCGGAGCCGGACGACAGGCCCGACGCCGGCAGCCCGGAAGGACAGCGGGGCATCGGTTGGACGATGGGTAACCCGTGGTGGGTCGGCCCCTCCGACCGGCTCCGGCTGCGCGCTCACGGCGACGTTCGTTCGCTCCACGCGACGTTCGTGCGCAGCCCCGAGCTCCGCGTGCCGCTGCGTGCCCTCGCCTCCACCGCCGTCCCCGCGATCGTCCCGCGATCGGGCTGGGCAGCCGACGAGTCGATCCGGAGAGGTGAGCCGACCGTGGCTGCCGAGATCCGGTTCGCCGTCGTCCACCACACGGCAGGAACGAACGGCTACTCGCGCTCCCAGGCGGCCGCGATCGTGCGGGGTATCCAGCTCTTCCATGTCAGCTCGAACGGGTGGAACGACATCGGATACAACTTTCTCGTCGATCGCTTCGGCACGATCTACGAAGGCCGCTTCGGTGGCGTCGATCAGAACGTCGTCGGCGCGCACGCGCAGGGCTTCAACACGGGCTCGGTCGGAGTTGCGCTCCTCGGCACGTACACGTCCAGCGCGCCCTCAGCTGCCGCCGAGCAGGCTCTGGCGTCTCTGCTCGCCTGGCGGCTCGACCTCGCGCACGTCGACCCGCTCGGACTGCTCACGGTCCCGTCCGGCGGCAACGAGCGCTTTCCGGCCGGCGTGCCGGTGCAGCTCCGCACCGTCTCCGGGCATCGCGATACCGGTTTCACGGTGTGCCCCGGAGACGCTCTCTACAGCCGCCTCGGCGAATTGGCCACGCGGACTGCCGCGACGGGCGCCCCGAAGGTGTACGCCCCGACGGTCGAGGGCACCGTCGGGGGAACGGTCCGCTTCCGCGCGCGCCTCTCCGAGGCGCTGCCCTGGACGGTCGTCGTGAAGCCGACGGGCGGCCGGGAAGTGGCGCGCGGCACCGGTTCGTCGAGAACGGTCGACTGGACCTGGGACTCGGCTGGCCTGCCGCTCCGCGAGTACCAGTGGGAGATCACCGCAGGATCCGGCGGGCGCTCGACGAGACCCGTGTCGGGCACGATCGGGGCTCCGGCGGAGGGGCTGGCGCTCGAGTTCCTGGGCGCGTCGGCCGACCCGGAGACGATCACGCCGAACGGGGACGGCCAGAGTGACGTCTCCACCGTGACCTTCACGCTCTCCGCCCCGGCGACCGTCGCCGCGACGGTCGTCGACGAGACCGACGTGGAACTCGTCGAGCTCGCGTCGGCACGGTGGCGCCGTGCCGGTACGCACACGCTGGAGTTCGACGGCGCAGGGCTCCCGGACGGCCGTTACGCCGTGCGTCTCGTGGCGAGGTCGGCGATCGGCGACGAAGCGGAAGCCCGTGTCCCGGTGTCCGTGTCGAGAACGCTCGAGGCGGCATCCGTCACGCCGACCGTCTTCTCGCCCAACGGCGACGGCCGCGCGGACCGGGTTGCGGTGCGCTTCCGCCTCACACAGGAGGCCGCCGTGACGGTGCGCGTGTTCCGCGACGACAGGTGGGTGGCGACGCCGTTCACCGGCACTCTCGCCGCCGGTCAGCGGATGGTGCGCTGGGATGGCACCAAGCGCAAGGGTCGTCTGCGTGACGGCCCGTACACGGCAGCACTCGAGGTCACCGATGCCGTCAGCACGATCCGTAGCGCCTTCGAGTTCGCGAGCGACACGACCCCGCCCCGGGTGCGCCTGCTCTCACGGACACCGCCGCGGCTCTCGGTCAGCGAGCCCGCAACCCTCGTGATCAACGTGAACGGGTCGCGGCGGCGGCTGCAGGTGGCGGAGGCGGGCTCCGTCGCGGTCGCGGGTGTCAAGACTGTGCGGACGCTCAGAGTCACGGGACGCGACAGCGCCGGCAACGTGTCCGCACCGCTGTCCGTCCGGTAGGCGGCCGGGGCCGGCGAGTAGACTCGCCGGGTGCAACCGCCGCTTCGCCAGCGCCGTCGAATCGAGCGAGAGCTGCGGCCCGGACTGCAGCTCGCCTACGAGCGACTCAGTGACCCGATCTTGGTGACCCGCGCAAAGGACGGCGACCGGCAGGCGCTGGCGGCGCTCTGCGAGCGACATGCGCCCCGGGTCGCACGCACAGCACGACATGTCCTGTCGGACGAGGAGGACGCGCGCGACGCGGCGCAGGAGACGCTGGCGACGCTGTGCACGAAGCTCGGTCAGTTCCGCGGTGAGGCGGCGCTCACGACGTGGCTACACCGGCTCACGGTCAACGCGTGCCGCGACGTCGCGCAACGCCGGAACGCACGGAGATGGGAGCCGCTGGAGGAAGACGCGCGGGTCTCCCCCGACCCGTCCCCTGCACGCGAAGCGGAGCTGTCGGAGCTCCGCGCCGACCTGCGCATAGGTCTCTCCTCGCTCCCGGCGTCACAGGCGAACGTCGTCGTGCTCGCCGACGCGCTGGGGTACAGCTTCCGTGAGATCAGCGACGCGTCCGGTATGCCCGTCGGAACGGCGAAGTGCTACGCGCACCGTGCGCGGGCAGGGCTGCGCGAGCTCCTGGAAGCCGCCGGGTCGTCGTTGTGAACATCACGGCGCCCTTCGGCCAGGATGTGATCGAGCGGATCCTCCCACACCGCGAGCCGTTCCTCCTGATCGACGAGGTGATCGAGCTCGAGCCGGGCCGCCGGGTCGTTGCCACGCGCGAGGTGCGAGCAGACGACTGGTGGTTTCCGGGCCACTTCCCCGATCGCCCGGTCATGCCCGGCGTGCTGATCGTCGAGGCCATGGCGCAGGCGGGCGCCGTCGCCGTGCTCGTGGAGGAGGAGAATCGCGGCCGAATCGCCTTCTTCGCAGGCATCGACGATTGTCGGTTCAAGCGGATCGTCGAGCCCGGGGACGTGCTCAGGCTGGCGTGCGAGATCGAGCAAGTGCGTGGCCCCATCGGCCGAGGCAAGGCCACGGCGCACGTCGGCGATGCGCTCGCCGCACGCGGCACGCTCACGTTCGCGGTGGAACGATGATCGGGTCCGCCAACGGGCGGCGGATCGGGATCACCGGGCTCGGTGTCCACGTGCCCGACCAGGTCTTCACGAACGACGATCTCACCCGGTTCGTCGACACGTCGGACGAGTGGATCGTGGAGCGCACCGGCATCCGCGAGCGACGCATTGCCGCCGACGACGAGGCGCTCACCGACATCGCCCTGCCCGCGGCGCAGGCGGCGCTGGCAGAGGCGGGCGTCGAGGCCGCCGACATCGACTTGCTGATCTGCGCCACCGTCACGCCGGACATGATGTTCCCGACGAGCTCTGCGCTGCTCGCCGACACGCTGGGCATGCCGCAGGCCGCAGCCTACGACCTGCTCGCGGGCTGCACCGGCTTCGTCTACGCGATCGCGCAGGCGTACGGGATGCTCGCGTCGGGTCTCTCGAAGCGTGCGCTCGTGGTCGGTGGAGACGTTCTCTCCAAGATCCTCGACTGGGAAGACCGCTCGACCCTCGTGCTGTTCGGCGACGGTGCGGGGGCCGTGGTCATGGAGCCGGTGCAGCGCGGTGGCTTCCTCGGCTTCGAGCTCGGCGCGGACGGTGGCGGCGGCGACCACCTGCGGCTTCCGGGCAGCGGTTCGCGGCGCTTCGACGATCCGGGCGGCCTCGTGAAGATGAACGGGCGTGAGGTGTTCAAGTTCGCCACGAGGGTGATGGTCTCGTCGGCAGAGGCGATCCTCGACCAGTGCGACAAGGCGATCGCCGACGTCGACGTCTATGTGCCACACCAGGCGAACAAGCGGATCATCGACTACGCCTCGCGGAAGCTCGGCGTCGACCCTGAGCGCACCGTCGTCAACGTCGATCGCTACGGCAACACGTCGTCGGGATCGATTCCGCTCGCGCTCGCCGACGCGCGCACCGACGGCCGGCTCCGCGACGGCTCGCTCGTGCTGATGACGGGGATGGGTGCCGGCCTCACGTGGGGATCGGCACTGCTTGAATGGACTGACGCGACCGCAGCGGCGGGACGCTAGAGAACACAGAGGAGGAGCAGGATGTCCAAGGTCGCCTTCTGCTTCCCCGGCCAGGGCTCGCTGGCCGAGGGGATGGGACGCGAGATCGCAGAGGCAATGCCCGAGGCGATGGAGGTGTACGCGATCGGCAGCGAGGCCTCGGGCCTCGACCTGAGACATCTGTGCTTCGAGGCGCCGCTCGATGAGCTCGTCGACACCGAGGTGCAGCAACCCGCGCTCGTCGCCACGAGCCTGGCCATCCTCGCCGCGTTGCGTCGCGAGGGAATCAAGCCGGACGTCGTCGTCGGCCACTCGGTGGGTGAGTTCGCCGCGCTCGCGTCGGTCGAGGCGCTGGACACAGGAGAGGCGATCGGGCTGGTTCGTGAGCGCGGGCTGGCCATGGCCGAGGCGGCACGTCGCCACCCAGGGTCGATGGCCGCGATCCTCGGCCTCGAGGACGAGCAGGTCGAGACGCTCTGCCGCAAGATCCTGGGCGTCTGGCCCGCGAACTACAACTGCCCCGGCCAGGTCGTGATCTCCGGCGAGAACGACGCTGTGGAGGAGTGTTGCGCCGAGGCCGAAGGCCTCGGCGCTCGACGAGCGATTCGACTCAAGGTGTCGGGGGCGTTCCACAGCCCACTCGTGGCCCGCGCCGCCGACCGACTCAAGCCCGCGGTCGACCGAGTCCGCATCAGCGATCCGATCGCGCCGTTCATGTCGACCGTGACGGCGAAGATCGAGCCTGCGCAGCGGCTCGGCGCGCTTTTGATCGACCAGCTGACGGCGCCCGTGCGGTTCACGCAGGCAGCCAGAGCGCTCGTGCACGACGGCGTCGAGACATTCGTCGAGGTCGGGCCCGGCAACGTCCTCTCCGGGCTCGTCAAGCGCATCGACCGGTCGGTGCGGACGTTCTCGGTCAACGACCTGGCGAGCCTGGACAAGGCCAAGGAAGCGCTCACCGGGTGAGCGACTTCGCCACGCTCGAAGGCAAGCTGGCGCTCGTCACCGGTGGCTCGCGCGGTATCGGCCGCGCCATCGCGCTCGAGCTCGCCAGCGCCGGCGCGGAGGTGGTGGTCGCCTACCGGACCGGACGCGACGAGGCCGAGGCTGTCGCCGCCGAGATCGGAGGGCGAGCCGTCCAAGCAGACGTCTCGGATCCGGGCTCGGCGCGCGCACTGGTCACGGCCGCAGGCGACGTCGAGATCCTCGTCAACAATGCCGGCCTCACACGGGACGGGCTGCTCGCGCGCATGTCGGACGATGATTGGCGCACGGTGATCGACACGAACCTCTCGTCGATCTTCTACACCTGCCGTGCCGTCAGCCGACCGATGATGAAGCGACGCTCTGGCGCCATCGTCAACGTCTCGTCGATCGTCGGGCTCCGGGGCAACTGGGGCCAGACGAACTATGCTGCGTCGAAGGCCGGGATCATCGGGTTCACGAAGTCGTTGGCCCGCGAGCTCGGCAGCCGCAACGTTCGCGCGAACGTGGTGGCTCCCGGCTACGTGCGGACGCAGCTCACGGACGTGCTGCCCGACGAGGCAACGACGGCGATGCTCCAGGCGACCCCGCTCGGCCGGCTCGGCGAGCCGGAGGACGTCGCCGGCGCCGTCCGCTTCCTCTGCTCGGACGCGGCGGCTTTCGTAACCGGCGCCGTTGTGCTCGTCGACGGCGGCCTCGGCATGTAGCGTGGCCGACATGAGCGGTGAGAACGGCAGGCGCCGGGTCGTCATCACCGGCCTGGGGATGGTCACTTCGCTCGGCAACGACGTCGAGTCGTCATGGACCGCCTTGATCGCCGGCGAGTCGGGCGCCGGGCCGATCACGCAATTCGACTCCACGGACTACGGCGTGCACTTCGCGTGCGAGGTCAAGGACTTCGAGCCGGCGAAGTGGATCGACCACAAGTCGGCGCGGCGTATGGATCGCTACACGCAGCTCGTCCTCGCAGCTGCGAGACAGGCCGAAGCCAGCAGCGGCATCGAGATCGCACCAGAGGCCGACCGCGTGGGCGCAGCCGTGGCCACCGGCATCGGTGGGCTCAAGTCGTTCGAGTCGTGCATGGACACCCTGATCGCGCGTGGCCCCGATCGCACGAGTCCCTTCGCGATCGTCCAGATCATCCCCAACCTGGCCGCGGGGTGGGTCTCGATGGAGCTCGGCACACGCGGCCCGCTGCTCGCCGAGTGCACGGCGTGCGCCGCGTCGAACATGGCTATCGGCGACGGTCTCGACGCGATCCGGCTCGGCCGCGCCGACGTGATGTTCTGCGGCGGCACCGAGTCGCCGGTGACGCGCGTGGGAATCGCCGGCTTCAACGCGATGCGGGCCATCTCCCGCCGCAACGACGATCCTGCCCGGGCATCCCGGCCGTTCGACCTCGAGCGGGACGGGTTCGTGATGGGTGAGGCCGCCGCCGTACTCGTGCTCGAGGAGCTGGAGCACGCGCAGAGCCGCGGAGCGCGGATCCATGCCGAGCTGCTCGGCTACGGCCTCTCGTCCGACGCAGCGCACGTGTCCGACCCGGACCCGACCGGTGAGAACCCCGCCCGCGCGATCCGCATGGCGCTGGCAGACGCGGGTGTGGCACCGGACGAGGTCGGCTACGTCAACGCCCACGCGACGTCCACCCCGGTTGGTGACTCGGCGGAGACCCGCGTGCTCAAGGTCGCACTTGGTGAGGAGAGCGCGTACAGCACGCCGGTCTCGGGCACGAAGGGCGCGACGGGTCACTGCCTCGGCGCGGCCGGTGCGGTGGAGGCGATCTTCACGATCCTCGCGCTCGAGCGGGGCATCCTGCCGCCCACCATCAACCTCGAGGTGCCCGACCCGGAGTGCGACCTCGACTACGTGCCGAACACCGCGCGCGAGCAGCAGGTCGAGATCGGCCTCTCCAACTCGTTCGGCTTCGGCGGGCACAACGCCTGCGTCGTCTTTCGTCGCTGGCCGTAGCTGGTCCCGCAAGATTGGATCCGCTCGCGCGGATCCAATCGCGGTGATCCCCGCCTGCGGCGGGGCAGATCCCTGAAGGCGTCCGCTTCGCGGCCGCAAGGGCTCCGGGAGGGCTTCGAGGCAGATGCCTGCGCGACCCGCGAGTCGCGGCGGGCGGCACTACGCTGCCGAGGATGGAGGTCAGGCGCCCCCTCGACGAGGACTTCTCCGATGTCCTGGCTCTCGTGCAGGCCTACGACTGCGCGGTGATCGGAGACACGGACTGGACGGAGGCCGAGCTCCGCGAGGACTGGCGCACGATCGATCGCGATCGCGACGCCTGGGTGATCGAGCTGGACGGCCGGCTCGCCGGCTACGCGGTGCTCTTCGACCGGGGCGCGGGCAGGCTCATGGGCGACGGTTACGTCCACCCGGAGGCGACGGGACGCGGCGTCGGCGGCATGATCCTGCGCCTCACCGAGCAGCGTGCGCGGGAGAGGATGGAGACGGCCGATCCTGCTTGCAGGGTGAGCCTGCAGAACGCGACGTTGCTCCACGAGGGCGGGGACGGCGCACGCGGTCTCTACGAGACGAACGGCTACATCGTCGTGCGTCACTTCTGGCGCATGGTCGCCGACCTCGACTCAGAACCGGAGCGCCCGCTTGCGCTCGAAGGCGTCGCCGTCGAGCCGTACGACGAGTCGCGCGACGCGCGGGACGTCCATGCGACGATCCAGGAGGCGTTTCGCGATCACTGGGGGCACCGAGAGGTGTCGTGGGACGAGTGGGACGCGGCGTGGCGCGCACGTGAAGCGGTCGACCGGACGCTCTGGTGGGTCGCACGGGCAGAGGGCGAGCTCGCCGGCGTGATCCTGGCCTCATGGAAGCGGATGGGTGACTGGGGCTTCGTCGACACGCTCGGCGTCCGTCGCCCCTGGCGTCGGCGAGGCGTGGGGGAGGCGCTGCTGCGGACGGCGATGCTGGAGTTCTGGCGACGCGGCGAGCGCCGCGTCGCTCTCGGCGTCGACGCGGAGAGCCCGACCGGCGCCACGCGCCTGTACGAGCGGGTCGGCATGCGGGTCTTCTGGCGGAGCGTCGTCTGGGAGAAGGAGCTGCGCCCCGGTGCCTGACGTCGTGCTGCGGCTGTCGCTCTCGGTAGCGGCGCTCGCCGCAGCCGAGCTGTAACCGTTCGCTCCGCAACCGACGTCCAAGAGCTGGTGAGTTCTAAGATGGCGCAGATGGCTGCCGCCGACCGTATCGACGTCTCCATCGAGCACAAGCGTGCGGATCCGGCCGAAGGGTCGGGCAAGCCGCACCCGAACACGTGCCCGTCGTGCGGCTCGCACTATCGCGTCGAGGAGCTCGAGCAGCACCTCTACGTCTGTGCACAGTGCAGTCACCACTTCCCCGTCCGTGCGCGGGAGCGAGTTGCCCAGCTGGCCGATCCGGGGAGCTTCGAGGAGTCGAACGGCGAGCTCAGATCGGCTGATCCGCTGGCGTTCTTCGACCTGAAACCGTACGTCGAGCGGCTCGCCGAGGCGGAGGTGGCGACTGGCCTCGGTGACGCTCTGATCACGGGCGCCGCGTCGATCGAGGGACTCGAATGTCGGCTCGCCGTCATGGATTTCGCGTTCATGGGGGGCTCCATGGGCAGCGTCGTAGGGGAGAAGTTCGCCCTGGCTTGCGAGACGTCGATCGACGTCGGTGTGCCGCTCGTCTCGGTCTCCGCCTCGGGCGGTGCTCGCATGCAGGAGGGGATTCTCTCGCTGATGCAGCTCCCGAAGACCGTCTGCGTCGTCGAGGACTTCCATGACGCCGGTGGCGTGCTGATCTCCGTCCTGGCCCATCCGACCACGGGCGGGCTGCTCGCAAGCTTCGCGAGCCTCGGTGACGTCCTGCTCGCCGAGCCCGGCGCGTTGATGTCCTTCGCGGGCCCGCGCGTCGTCGCGCAGACGACCCGTGAGAAGCTGCCGGACGACTTCGGCCTCGCCGAGTCCAACCTCCGCTTCGGCCACGTCGACGCGATCGTGCAACGACACGACTTGCGCTCGACGCTCGCGCAGCTTCTGCGCCTCTTCGGAGCACCGGCGCTCGTGAGTGATCAGCAGCAGGACAACGCGTGACCACCGACGCCGAGCTCGGGCTTCGCGACCGCCTCGCGAAGCTGTCGGGCGTGCGGCTGCTCGGTGGCACGCGGCTGTCGGCGGAGACCGAGCGGTTGCAGCGCCAGCTCGACCGGCTTCGCTCCGACACCACGGACGAGGAGATCTGGCAGTCCGTCGAGCTCGCACGTCACCCCGACCGGCCCTACACGCTCGACTACGTCGAGCGGATGCTCGACGACTGGTTCGAGCTGCGGGGCGACCGCTCGAGGATGGACGACGCCGCGATCGTGGCGGGCATCGGTCGGCTCGACGGCCGCACCGTCGCCGTCGTTGGCCAGCAGAAGGGCCGCGACATCAAGGAGCGAACCCGCCGGAACTTCGGCATGGCGTACCCGGAGGGATATCGCAAGGCAATGCGCGTGATGGGCCTCGCGGATCGCCACGGCTTCCCGGTGGTGACCCTGATCGACACTCCCGGCGCATATCCGGGCGTCGCGGCGGAGCAACACGGTCAGGGAGGCGCCATCGCCCGCTCGCAGGCCGTGATGGCACGGCTCGGCGTCCCGACGGTCGCAGTGGTGATCGGGGAGGGTGGATCGGGAGGTGCGGTCGCGATCGCTGTCGCCGACCGTGTGCTGATGCAGGAGAACGCCATCTATTCGGTGATCTCCCCCGAGGGGTGTGCGGCCATCCTGTGGCGGGACGCGGCGCAGGCGAAGAAGGCTGCATCGGCCTTCAAGCCGGATGCCGCTCACTGCCTAGCAGCTCGGTGTGATCGACGGGATCGTTCCCGAGCCGGTGGAGGGGGCGCACGCCGACCCCGACGCTGCGGCCCTTCTCCTCCGCGAGGCGATCGGGTCGCATCTCGAGGACCTGCGGGGTCTGGCTGCGGACGACCTTCGGCGAGCGCGACGCGCGAAGTTCCGCGCAATGGGCGTCCTGGCCTGACGCTCCGCAGACTCTCCACACTTTCCACAGGCTTATCCCCGGTCCGAAATCCCTCCGCCAGCAGGGGATATCTGGCACGCATGGTGTCCAGGTGAGGAACACGCCGTCCCATGGGATCATCGGGGGGTATGTCGCTCGAGGAATACGGGCGCAAGCGCCGCCGGAACAGAACGCCGGAGCCGTTCGGCGGCGACGCGACGGGTCGAACGCCGATCTTCGTCGTCCAGCGGCATACGGCCAGGCGACTGCACTACGATCTGCGGCTGGAACGGGATGGAGCGCTCGCGAGTTGGGCCGTTCCCCGAGGGGTGCCGCTGTACCCGGGGCGGAGACACCTCGCGGTGCACGTAGAGGATCATCCGCTCGACTACGCTCGTTTCGCCGGGCGGATCCCTCCGGGGGAGTACGGCGCCGGCTCGGTCGAGATCTGGGACGAGGGCACCTACGAGCTCGTCGAGGAGAAGCCGGACGGCGGCATCACATTCCGGTTGCACGGGCAGCGACTCGACGGAACCTGGACGCTGGTCCCGGCGCGGCTGGACGGCAACGCAGCGAACTGGCTGCTCGTCCGGAAGGATGGGCAGGCGGAGCCCGAGCGGCGGTACGAGCCGATGCTCGCCGTCTCGACGGACACACTGCCCGCTGATCCTGGGTGGGTGTTCGAGGCGAAATGGGACGGGTACCGTGCGCTCGCAACCGTGACTGCGGGGGAGTGCGCGTTGTCGAGTCGCGGCGGCGTCGACCTGACGGCACGCTTCGCGGATCTGGCGCGCACGGTAACGCTGGCCGTCCGTTCGCCGGACGCCGTGCTCGACGGTGAGGTCTGCTCCTTCGATGCCGCGGGTCGCCCCAGCTTCTCGGGGCTTCAGAGAGGAGACGCAGGAACCGCCCTCGTCGTCTTCGACGTGCTCGAGATCGACGGTCGGCCACTGGTCGACCTTCCGTTCGTAGAGCGCAGGGCACGGCTCGAGGCGCTGGTCGACGACTCCGACGAAGGGATCGTTCTCTCGCCGGTGTTCGAGGACGGAGCGGCCCTTCTCCGAGCCGCGAGCGAGCAGGGTCTCGAGGGTGTGATGGCGAAGCGCGATCTGTCGCCCTATCGCCCCGGGAGGCGCAGCGCCGACTGGCGGAAGCTCACCGTCGAACGAACCACGGAGTGCGTTGTCGCCGGATACACCCGCGGTCGCGGCTCCCGAGCAGGGACACTCGGAGCCCTCGTCCTCGGTGTGCTCGACGCCGGCCGGTTGCGCTGGGCCGGAAACGTCGGCACGGGGTTCACAGCCGACAGCGCGGAAGAGCTCGTCCGGCTCCTCGAGCCCCTGCACCGCACGTCGCCGCCGCTCGTTCCTCCTCCGCGCATGCCGCGCGTGGCGCCACGCGATGTCACGTGGGTCGAGCCCGTGCTGGTGGCGGAGGTCTCGTTCAAGGAGTGGACGACGCACGGCCGCCTGCGCGCGCCTGTCTTCAAAGGCCTCCGTCATGACAAGCGTGCCGCAGAGGTTCGGCGTGAGCGATCGTCCCTCGACCCCGTCGTGCGCAGTGGGCGCCGAAAGCTCGAGCTGTCGAGCCTGGACAAGCTGTTCTGGCCCGAGGAGGGGATCACGAAGGGCGATCTCCTCGCGTACTACCGCACCGTGGCGCCCGTCCTCGTGCCGCACCTCAGGGGCCGCCCGTTCACGATGAAGCGGTACCCGGACGGGTGGCGCGGCAAGCACTTCTTCCAGAAGAACGTACCGTCGCACGCGCCGCCGTGGCTGCGCTCGGCGTCGTTGCCCGCCACCACGCGGGACGGCGAGACACGGATGATCTCGTACGCTCTCGTCGACGATCTGCTCGCGCTGCTCTGGGTCGTGAACATGGGCTGCATCGACCTCCACACCTGGTCGTCGAGGGCCGATCTCCCGCATCGCCCCGATTGGGTCATCCTCGACTTGGACCCCGCCGACGGCGTCGGCTTCGACGTGGTGATCGAGGTCGCGCTGCTCGTGCAGGAGGCGCTCGAGCTCATGGGCCTGGAGAGCTTCCCGAAGACGAGCGGTTCCAAGGGGATGCACGTGCTCGTGCCGATCTCGAGGCGGCACACGCACGAGGACGCGAGGCGGTTCGCGTCGATCGTGTCCGGCGCGCTCGCCCGGACGCACCCCGATCTCGTCACGACGGAGTGGACGCGGAGCAAGCGCCGTGGCGTGCTGATCGACGCGAACCAGAACGGCGCCGGCCGCACGACCGCATCCGTCTACTCGGTGCGGCCACGCGCAGGCGCAACCGTCTCGACGCCCCTGACGTGGGACGAGGTACGCAAGGGGTTCGATCCGGAGTCGTTCACGATGGATGTCGTGCTCGATCGCGTCGCCCGGGAGGGCGACCTCGCGGGTGGCGTGCTCACCGTGCGGCAGTCGCTCGCCGCGGCACTGCGTGCGGCCGCTTCACTGTGAGTGCATGCGTGAGGCCGCGGGGCATCGTACGATCCGCGGCGTGGCGCTGCAGGTAGCGGTGATCGGCTCGGGTGCGGAGCACGAGGACGCCGCGGAGGAGGTCGGCCGGCTGCTGGCTGCGCGTGGCTGCGTCGTCGTGACCGGCGGGCTGGGCGAGGTGATGGAGGCGGCGCATCGCGGCGCGAAGGCGGCGGGAGGAACCACGATTGCGATCCTTCCCGGGGAGTATCGGTCGGATGCCAACCCGTGGGCCGACCACGTGATCCTGACCGGGGTCGGGCACGCGCGCAATCTGGCCGTCGCGGCATCCGGCGACGCAGTGATCGCCGTCGGTGGCAGTTGGGGAACGGTCACCGAGATCGGGTTCGCCATGAGGCTCGGGCGACCAGTGGTGATTCTCGACGGTGGCCCGGAGGTGCCCGGCGTGCCGCGGGCGAGGACACCGACCGAGGCCGTCGACGTGGCTATCCGCTGTCTCGGCTAGCCGGCGGGCGCGGTCTCGGCCAGACGTCGGACGAGAAAGCGTCGCTCGGCGTCGTTCTCCGTTTGATCGAGCGCTCTCCGGTACTCGGCCGCCGCCGCCGCGGTGTGGCCTGCGCGCCGCAGCAGGTCGGCGCGCGCCGCGTGGAGATACGAGTACTCGTCGAGCTCGTCCAGCTCGTCGAGCAGCGCGAGACCCCGGTCGAGCTGGCCTGAGAGTGCGATGGCGACCGCTCGATTCAGCCGTACGACCGGAGTGGGGTCGAGCCGTACGAGCTCGTCGTAGGCCGCTGCGATCGTCTCCCACGACGAGCCCTGCGCGTGCCCCGCAGCTATCGCCGCCTGTATTTGATACGCCCCGGGACGGCCCAGTCGGCGTGCCCGCTCGAGGACGCCGAGGCCCTCCTCGATCTGCCGTTCGTCCCACCGCGAGCGATCCTGCTCGTGGAGCAGCGCGAGCTCGCCGTCGGTGCCGAGTCGTGCGGCCCGGCGGGAGTCGTGGAGTAGCAGAAGCGCGAGGAGGCCGAGCGCCTCGGGCTCGTCCGGCATGAGGACGCAGAGGAGCTTCGACAACCTGATCGCCTCGGCACACAGGTCGTGTCGAACGAGCCCGCCGCCGCTGCTCGCCGCGTAGCCCTCGTTGAAGACGAGGTAGATGACACGGAGAACCGTGTGTAGGCGCTCGGGAAGCAGGTGATCCGGGGGCACGCGGAAAGGAATGCCGGTCGTCCGGATCCTGCGCTTTGCCCGCACGAGCCGTTGAGCCATCGCCGGCTCGGCGATCAGGAACGCACCGGCGATCTCCCCGGTCGTCAACCCGCACACCTCGCGAAGCGTCAGCGCCACCTGCGCTTCGGGCGCAAGGGCCGGGTGACAACACGTGAAGACGAGGGCGAGCCGGTCGTCGGGGATCGCTGACACGTCGTCGTCCTCTGCCGGGAGTTGTTCGAGCCGCGCGATCAGCTCGGCCTTGCGGCGGAACACCTGCTCACGGCGGATGCGGTCGAGCGCCCGGTTGCGGGCAGTCGTGACGATCCAGGCGCCGGGGCTCCGCGGGGCCCCATCGCTCGGCCACCGTTCGAGTGCCGCGGCGAACGCATCCTGCACGGCATCCTCGGCGAGCTCGAGGTCGCCGAGGATACGCGTGAGGATCGCGACTGCCCGCGCCCACTCATCGCGGTAGGCTCGCTCGACCGTGCTCAGCCGTCGCCACCGTGGTCGACGAGCGGACGTACTTCGACCGCCCCGTACTCGGCGGCAGGGACGAGCGCGGCGATCCTGATCGCCTCGTCCAGGTCCGGGAGCGACGTCAGGAAGAGCCCTCCGACCACCTCCTTGGTGTCCGCGAACGGGCCGTCGCTGACGATCCGGTCGCCGTTACGCACGCGAACGACCTTCGCCTCGTCCGCGGAAGCCAACTCATGACCGGCAACGCCTGGATCCGCCTTGCCCATCTCCTCGAACAGGGCGAGCCACCGCGGCATCGACTCGGCGCGCAGGCGCGCCACCTCCTCGGTGCTGAGGTGCTCCCAGGCGGCCTGGTCGCTGTAGACGAGCAGCGCATAACGCATCACGCTGCCTCCTCGTCGACGTGAACCGGGCGGACCTCGACCGCGCCATGCTCGGCGGCCGGGATGCGAGCCGCCCAGTCGAGCGCCTCGTCGACCGACGCGCACTCGAGCAGGAAGTACCCGCCGAGCGCCTCCTTCACCTCCGCGTACGGGCCGTCGCTGACGAGCGTGTCTCCCTCCCGCACGCGCACCGTGGTCGCATCGCGCGTGGGAGCCAGCTCGTCGCCGCCAGCCATCACGCCCGCCTCCCGGGCTTCGCGTGCGAACGAGCCGTAGCGCTCCAGGACACCCGCCCGATCGGCGTCGGAGAGCGCCTCCCAGGCGGTCTCATCCGCATAGATCAGAGCCATGTACTGCACCAGCCGCTCCTTCGGTCGGAGTGATTGTTCCACTCTGTCGACGAACAGGGCGGCGCCGAATCGACACTGCACGCGCCAACCACTCGACGAGGCTTCACCACGCAAGCCCCCTTGGGGGCGTGAGGGCCCCTCTGGAAGCGTTGCACGGCGCGTGTCACGGAGGTGTGCCGGTCCCGTGCCGGCTCTGTGTCGGCAGGCGCAGGGTTGTCGACCGAGGCGATCGCGCTCAGCGAGCCGCGTGCATCCGCTGCAACAGGGCCGCCGCCGCGTCCTTGTCGAGCGACTCGTTGAGATTCCCGCACTTGGGGGACTGGACGCACGACGGGCAGCCGTCACGACACGGGCAGCCGGCGACGAGCCTGGCGGTGTCCTCGACCCAGCCTGCGAAGCACGTGAAGCCACGCTCGACGAGCCCCGCACCGCCGGCGTGGCCGTCGTATACGAAGACCGTGGGCCGCCCGGTCTGGTGGTGGAGGTTGGTGGAGAGCCCGCCGATGTCCCAGCGGTCGCACATCGCCCAGAGCGGCAGCAACGAGATCAGCGAGTGCTCTGCGGCGTGTAGCGCCCCGAGCAGCACGGCCAAGTCGTCCATGCCCTCGAGCAGCGTGTCGTCGGGTGAGAACCAGATCGCCTCCGTCTCGAACGTCGTCTCCGGCATCGCGAGAGGATGGACGTCGAGGGTTGCGCCGTCGGCGACCGCCTTGCGTTGATAGGCGACGACGGTCTCCGTGACCACGATGCGACCGAAGTGGAGCTCGACGCCTGCTGCCCGCTCGGTCAGTCGGCGATCGGAGATCGTCGTGTCCGACTCCCTCTTGGCCTGCGTGTACCAGTCGACCTCGGCCGGTTCGACGACGGCTGCCCGTCCGCCGAGGTCGAGTGACCGCACCAGGTACTGCGCTCCGAGATGGAGGTAGACGGCCCCTTCGTGGATCGTCGAGTACGCGCGCTCACGCTCGACGAGGCCGAGGAGATCACCGGTAGCTCCGTCGATCACCGCGAATGCGTCGGTGTCGCCGGACCGCAGTGACACCCTCGCCGCCGGGCTATCGCGGCCCTTCCAGACGAAGCCGGCCGGCGTCGCCTCGAGCTCGGGCAGCAGCGCCGCCCGGGAGACGGCTGCGGCGCCGAGTGTTGCGGTGTCGCCTTCCTCGATCGGGCCCTCGTAGGCGGCGGCACACACATGGGCATCGAGGATCCGTGGGTTCGTGTGGTCGACGATCGCCGCCTCGACGCGCCGCTGCAGCAGTGCGTCCGGCTCCCGGGCGAAGAACTGGTCGAGGGCGTCCTCGCCGGCGACGAGAATCGCGAGGCCGCGATCGCGTCTTCCGGCCCGTCCCCACTGCTGCCGAAGTGACGCGACCGTTCCGGGAAAGCCGACGGAGATCGCGCAGTCGAGCTGGCCGATGTCGATTCCGAGCTCCAGCGCATCCGTCGCTGTGACGCCGAGCAACTCGCCGTCGACGAGCCGGCGCTCGATCTCGCGGCGTTGCGTCGGTGTGTAGCCGGCGCGGTAGGGGGCGAGCCGATGTGCGAGATCCCCGCCGACCCGCTCCGCCGCAAAGCGATGGACGAGCTCTGCCGCTCTCCTGCTCTTCGTGAAGCAGATCGTCCGTACGTCGCGCGCGACGAGCCGTGCGAGGAGGCGGGAGGCCTCGCCCAGTGCGCTTGCGCGGGTGCCGAGAGCGGGGTCGAGCAGCGGCGGATTCCACACGACCACCTCGCGCTCGGCGGCAGGAGACGCATCACCGTCGATCACTGTCGCCGCGCGGCCGGTGAGCGACTCCGCGAGAGCGCCGGGGTTCGCGATCGTCGCCGAGGCAAGGACGAAGCGGGGCGCCGCATCGTAGGCTGCGGCGAGCCGTCTCAGACGCCGAAGGACGTTCGCCACGTGGGCTCCGAACACGCCACGGTAGACGTGCGCCTCGTCCACGACCACGAGCTCGAGGTTGTGGAGGGTGTCCCCCCAGCGGTCGTGGTGAGGGAGGATCCCGATGTGCAGCATGTCCGGGTTCGTGAGGATCACGTTGGCCTCGCGGCGGAGGTGCGAGCGTTGCGCGATCTCCGTGTCCCCGTCGTAGACGGCGGCGCGAAGACCCTGTAGCCCGTACGAGGCGAACGCTCGTGCCTGGTCGCGAGCGAGCGCCTTCGTGGGCGCGAGATAGAGAGCCCGCGCATGCCGCCTGCGCGAAACGGCGTCGAGGATGGGCAGCGTGTAGGCGAGCGACTTTCCGGACGCGGTGCCCGTGGTGACGATCACGTCGCGACCGCGGGCGATCTCCTCCCAGGCCTCGACCTGATGCGTGTAGAGCCTCATGATCCCGTGACGGGCGAGGGCGTCTCGCACACTCGGGTCGAGGTTGGCGGGAATCGCCTCGGTGCGCCCCGTGCGTGGCGGCTCGGTCGTGCGGTACGCGACCTCCTCGCCGTCGAGGAGCGCATCCCACACCGCGGCGGTGTCGGTCACACCGCGTCGGTCACGGGCCGGAAGCCGGCGCAGGTGAGGGTGAGCAGAGCGATCCGGCCGTCCGTGTCGACGCGGGCGTAGCCGCTGTGCTCGTTCTCCTGCCAGCCCTTCTCGGGGTCGCGGCCGCGAAAGCGGTAGCGGATACGCACGCGGTCGGCGATCACCTCGCGGTCCGCGTCGAGCACGACGAAAGGATCGAGACCGGCCAGCCACTTGCGATAGCGCTCTTCTGCCTCGGCCGGGCCGTTGTGGTCCCGGAGCTGTGGCTTCGGTGTGAGCACGAGGAACCGTGCGTCCACGGCGAAGCATGCCGCAATCGCCTCGTAGTCGCGCGCACCGATCGCGGCGAGCAACGAGTCGGCGACGGCGGGCTCAACCATGCGCACGGTCACCGCACGACAGGTATGACGCGAACGCTGCGTCGTACCGGCGCCGCGACTGTGCGCCCACGAGCGTCGCGCGAGGCTCCCCGCCGGCGAACAGGATCACTGTCGGGATCGACATGACGCCGTAGCGACCCGGCGTGTCGAGGTTGGCGTCGATGTCGATCCGCGCCAGCTTCACGCGACCCGCGTTCTCCTCCCCGATCTCCACGAGATGTGGCTCGATCGCCTTGCAGGGCCGGCAACCGGGCGCGGTGAAGTGCGCGATCACCGGCACGTCGCTCATCAGCACCACGTCCGGGAAGCTTGCGTCAGTCGTGTCGACAAAGGTCACACGTACAGGTTAGAGACGCCCGCGAAGCGCCCGCAGCCGCAGCGCAGGGACACGCCAGATGGCTTCGGCGACGATCGTACGACTCATCTTCGAGCCACCGACGACACGGTCGCAGAATCGGATCGGCAGCTCGACGACGGTAAAGCCCTGCCGGAGCGCACGATAGGTGAGCTCGATCTGGAAGGCATACCCGCGAGCGGTCACGGCTTCGAAATCGACGCTCTCGAGCACGCGCCGCCGAAAGCACTTGAAGCCCCCCGTCAGGTCACGGACGCCGACGCCGAGGATCACGCGCGCGTAGAGCGAGCCACCACGTGAGACGAGCCGTCTCGCGAGCCCCCAGTTCGCGGTGGAGCCCCCCGGCGCGTAGCGCGACCCGAGCGCGAGGTCGGCGCCGGCCGTGCACGCTTCGATGAGCCGAGGCACGTCGGCGGGGTCGTGGGAGAAATCGCAGTCGACCTCCAGGATGAGCTCTGCGTCCGTCTCGAGCGCACGCCGGAACCCGGCCAGGTAGGCAGGGCCGAGACCCTCCTTGCGCTCGCGATGCAGGACCTCTACCCATGGGAGCTCGACCGCGAGGTCGTCGGCCAGCACACCCGTCCCGTCGGGGGAGTTGTCGTCGATAACCAGCACGAGGTCCCGGGTCGGGTCGATCACCTCGCCGAGCGCTCGCACCATGGGCTGGACGTTCTCGCGCTCGTTGTACGTGGGGAGGCAGACGACCGCGCGGGGCACGTCGTCATCGTGCCCGAGCGCCCGGTCGGTCGGCGGGCCCACCCCTATGATCCCGGCGTGTCGCGGCGGACTCCCTCGAACGACGAGCTGGCCGCGCAGCTCGAGCTCCTCGCCGACCTGTCCGAGATCCTCGGCGAGGGCGGCTTCCGCATCCGGGCGTACCGGACCGCAGCCGCCCGTATTCGCGAGACCGCCATCTCGGTCGCGCAACTCGCGCTCCAGGGCGAGGCGACCGAGCTACCGGGGATCGGCCGCACGATCGAGGCGAAGATCGTGGAGGCGGTGGAAACGGGCGAGATCGCCGCGCTCACCAAGCGTCGCGCTGCGGTGCCGGCGGACGTTGCGACGTTCCTCCAGCTCCCGGGTGTCGGGCCTCGAACGGCTGCGCGGCTCTGGCAGGAGCTCGGTGTGACTACGATCGCCGAGCTTCGCGAGGCGGCGGAGCAGGGTCGTCTGCGCAGCCTCTCCGGTCTCGGGGAGGCCTCCGAGCGGAAGATCCTCACGGCCCTCGACGCCGGCCGCGGGACGGATGAGCCCCGGCGTGGCCTGCTCGGCCGCGGGCTTCCGGTCGTGCGGGACGTCGTGGTGGCACTCTCCGGTCACCCCGCATCCGTCCGGGTCTCCGAGGCGGGAAGCATCCGGCGACGTCGCGAGACGTTCCGCGACCTCGACGTGATCGCAACCGCGACCGATCCTGCCGCGTTGATCGCCTTCTTCGTGGGGCTCCCGGGGGTCGGCGAAGTCGTGGCGCGCGGCGATACGAAGGCGACGGTGGTCACCCAGCAGGGGCTCCGGCTCGACCTTCGCGTCGTCCCCCCCGACTGCTTCGGCAGCCTGCTCCAGCACTTCACCGGGTCGAAGGAGCACAACATCGCACTCCGCGAGGACGCTGTGCGACGCGGGCTCTCGATCTCCGAGTACGGCGTGACGGTCGCCGACACCGGTGAGACGCGCACGTTCGAGACCGAGGAGGAGCTCTACGGCTTCCTCGGGTACGCGTTCATCCCGCCCGAGCTGCGCGAGAACGCCGGCGAGCTGCAGGCCGCGCGGAGCGGCACCCTGCCAACGCTCGTCGAGCCCGCTGATCTCCGTGGCGAGATGCACAGCCACTCGACGTGGTCGGCGGACGGGAAGGACACGATCGAGGACATGGCGCGCGCCGCTCGCCGGCGCGGCTACCGCTTCCTCGTGGTCACCGACCACTCCCACTACCTTCGCGACGGCCGCCTGCACCAGCAGTGGGTCGAGATCGACGAGGTGGACGCGCGACTCCGCCCGTTTCGCGTGCTGCGCGGTGTCGAGGCGAACATCAAGGCGGACGGATCACTCGACGTCGGCGACGAGGACCTCGCCGAGCTCGACTGGGTGATCGCGTCGCTGCACACGTCGTTCGATCGCAGCCCCACCGAGCGTGTCCTCGCGGCGATCGACAACCCGCATGTCGACTGCATCGGCCACCTCACGGGGCGACGGCTCTCCAAGCCCGCACGCGTCACCGGCGCCCCCATCGATGCAGAGCGGGTCGTCGCGGCGGCGGCCGCCTCGGGAACTGCCCTCGAGATCAACTCGCAACCCGACCGTCTCGACCTCCGTGACGTCCACGCGCGTCTCGCCGGTGAGGCCGGCGTGCTCGTGCCGGTCACCACCGATGCCCACTCCCTCGCTGCGCTCGACTACGCGGAGCTCGGCGTTGCGCAGGCCCGCCGCGCCTGGCTCACGCGCGACCAGGTGCTGAACACGCGCACGTGGGCACAGATCGAGAGAATGCGGCGATGAGTGGATCGTCGCCCCCCGGCTTCGACTTCCGACGGGACGGAGCCGCGGCGCTCGAGTGGGCCGCGAGCTACCTCGAGCGGGTGGGCGAGTACCCCGTGCTGGCTCAGGTCTCTCCGGGAGACGTTCGGCGGCGACTTCCCGCACACGCCCCGAACGGGCCGGAGCCGTTCGCCGACGTGCTGCGAGACCTCGACGAGGTTCTGCTGCCCGCGCTCACCCATTGGCAGTCGCCGCGGTTCTTCTCGTACTTCGCCGTCACGGCATCCGAGCCCGGCATTCTCGCCGAGCTCCTCTCGGCCACGCTGAACCAGGTGGCGTTCATCTGGCGCTCGTCGCCGGCCGCCACCGAGCTCGAGGCACACGTCGTCGGTTGGTTGCGCGATCTGCTCGGGCTCCCCGACCACTGGCACGGGCACATCGAGGACACGGCCTCGACGTCGACGCTCGCGGCGCTCGTCGCCGCACGACATGCGACCGGCGGTAGAGCCGTCGTCTTCTCCGAGCACGCCCATTCGTCGGTCGAGAAGGCGACCCGCATGCTGGGTCTCGAGCCGCGTCCCCTCCCGACAGACGACACCTACCGCCTCGAAGGCGAGTCCGTGGCGGCCGAGCTGGCACGAGGGGACGTCGCCGCCGTCGTAGCGACCGTGGGCACGACCTCGGTCACCTCGGTCGACCCGGTGGCCGAGCTCGCTGCGCTCTGCCGGCCGGCCGGGGCCTGGCTCCATGTCGACGCCGCGTACGCGGGTGCGTCCTGGGTCTGCCCCGAGCTGCGCGGTTCGCAAGACGGCGTGGCCGCTGCGGACTCGCTCGTGGTCAACCCGCACAAGTGGATCCTCACGCCGATGGACTGCTCGGTGATCTGGACGGGGCGCCCCGATGTGTTCCGTGAGGCCTTCACGCTCGTCCCCGAGTACCTGCGAACGAGCGACGAGGCGGAGAACCTGTCCGACTTCGGTCCGGCCCTCGGTCGCCGCTTCCGTGCCCTCAAGTTGTGGACGGTGATCCGCTGCTTCGGTCGCGACGGCCTCCAGGAGCATGTCCGCGAGGGAATCCGGCTCGCCGAGCTCTTCGAGACGTGGGTGCAGGGCGCCGAAGGCTGGGAGGTCGTCGCCCCACGGGAGTTCTCGCTCGTCTGCTTTCGGCGCGACGGCTCGGACGACGACAACATCGCGCTGCTCGAGGCGGTCAACGCGAGCGGTGAGATCTTCATCACGCACACGAAGCTCGAGGGCCGCGTCGTCCTGCGCTTGGCGGTCGGCAGTGCGCGCACGACGGACGTGGATGTTCGCCGCGCGTGGGACGCGTTGTGTCGCGAGGCGGCCAGAGCCGGGTAGACAGCGGGACGAAATCTCCGCGGGACATCGTTGTCCGTGTCAACGGCTGTGAATCGACAGGAAGGACCCAGACCGTGACCCCATCCGCCAAGACGAAGTGGCTCGCCCTCGCCCTGATCTGCGTCGTGCAGTTCATGGTGATCCTCGACATCGCGATCGTGAACGTCGCACTGCCCTCGATCCAGGCGGACCTCGGGTTCTCGCAGGGCAACCTGCAGTGGGTGATCAGCGCGTACGCGCTGATCTTCGGCGGCTTCCTGCTGCTCGGCGGTCGGCTAGGCGACCGCCTCGGCCGCCGCCGCGTCTTCTTCACCGGCATCGCGGTCTTCACCGCGGCGTCGTTGCTCGCCGGCCTGTCGTGGTCGGAGGAATCGCTGATCGCGGCGCGCGCCCTGCAGGGCCTTGGCGCCGCCCTCCTCTCGCCCGCCGCGCTGGCGATCCTGATGGCGATGTTCGTCGAAGGTCGCGAGCGGAACATCGCGCTCGGAGTCTGGGGCGCCACGGGAGGCTTCGGCGCCGCCGCAGGCGTGCTCCTCGGAGGCATCCTCACCGACTTGCTGTCCTGGGAGTGGATCTTCTTCGTGAACGTGCCGGTCGGGCTCGCGGCCCTCGTGCTCACGCCCGTGTGGGTGCAGGAGAGCCGTGACCTGCGGACGAAGACGTTCGATGCGGCCGGTGCGCTCCTCATCACGGCGGCGCTCGTCGTGCTCGTGTTCGGCATCACGCAGGCGAACAACTGGGGGTGGGCGTCCGCGACGACGTGGGTGGTCTTCGGTGTCTCGGCCGTCCTGCACGTCGTGTTCCTCGCGTGGGAGCGTGGCCGCGAGGAGCCTCTCGTACCGATGTCGATCTTTCGCGTCCGGACGGTGCTCGGCGCCAACGTGACGGGATTCGCTCTCGGAGTGGTCCTGTTCTCGATGTTCCTCCTGCTGACGCTCTACATGCAGCAGGTGCTGGGCCTGTCGCCACTCGAGACCGGCTTCGGCTACCTCGCCGTCGCGGGCACGGCGATCATCTGGGCGAACGTCGCCGCCGCGCTCGTGAACAAGGTCGGCGGCGTGAAGCCGATCATGCTCGTCGGCATGTCGCTGCTCACCGTGGGCCTGGTCATGTTCACGCAGGTATCGGTGAACGGCTCGTACTGGACCGACCTCTTCCCGGGCTTCCTGATCATCGGTCTCGGCATGCCGTTCGTCTTCGTCCCGGTGACGATCGCGGCGCTCGCCGGTGTGAGCAACGACCAGGCCGGTCTTGCGTCGGGGCTGATCAACACGTCCCAGCAGATAGGAGGAGCGCTCGGCATCGCCGCGCTCTCGGCGATCGCGACGAGCGTGTCGACCAACGCGGTCGCGGACGGCACCGAGCAGGCACAGGCGCTCGTCGACGGCTTCGCGGCCGCCTTCTGGGCGGGTGCCGCGGTTGCCGCCGCGGGCGTGATCGCGATCGCGGTCTTCGTGCGGAGTAGCGAGCTCGCACCCGCTGTGGAGGTCGCGCCGGCGACCAACAGCGCGTAGTCGCTCGTTCCACGATCCTGGTACCACCCTACGATAGGGGCCGTGCGTCCCTGCCTGATCGGAGCGGAAGATCGGGCCACGTGCCCCCCGGCTGACGGGGGCTCGTCGTGGCCCGCCTGATCGGCGTCGGCCTGGTCGCGGGCCTCTTCGGCGCCCTCTTCGGGGTCGGCGGAGGAATCGTGGTCGTCCCGCTGCTCGTGCTGCTCCTCCACTTCTCGACGCGGGAGGCGGCTGCGACCTCGCTCGGCGCGATCGCGATCACCGCGGTCGCTGGCGTCGCGGCGTACGCAGTGCGGGGCGAGGTGCGGGTCGGCTACGCGCTCCTCGTCGGCATCCCCGCCGCCGTCGCGGCGTTCGCGGGGGCGAGCCTGCAACAGCGGCTGTCCGGCCGATCGCTGACGGTCGGCTTCGCGGTGCTGCTGACCGGCATCGGGGTCTGGTTGATCGTCGGATGAGCACCCAGACGATCCTTCTCGCCGTTGCGCTGGGGGCAGCGGCAGGGCTCCTCTCCGGCGTCTTCGGCGTGGGCGGCGGCATCCTCTTCGTGCCGACGCTCGTTGCCCTCGGCCTCGGTCAGGTGGAGGCCGCCGCGACGTCGCTGCTCGCCATCGTCCCGACGGCCGGCGTCGGCGTCTGGCGCCAGGCTCGGTTCGGGAACCTGCGACTGCGACCGGCGATCGTGGTGGGAATGGCGTCGATCGCCGGCGTCGAGGTCGGCGTGCGGATCGCGACCCGTCTCGACGAGGATCTCCTGCGCCGACTCTTCGGAGTCCTGCTGCTCGTGGTCGCTGCGCAACTCGTGTGGCGGTCGACACGTGGCGTTCGTGGCTACTCTGACCAGACATGAGACGCCTTCTCGGGTTGCTCGTGGCGGGCCTCGTGGTGGCTGCCGCGGGTTCGTCGCTTGCTGCGCCGGCGACGCCGGAGGCACGCGCCACCGCCATCGCCGCGCGGATCGTCGTGCCCGACGCGCCGGCAGTCGTTGGGATCGCGCTCGCGGCGCCGCCGAACGCGACCGAGAACGGCGCGTTCGCGTATCCGTCTGACAGCCCCGTCGTGCGCATCGGCTCGGTGTCAGCGAGCGCAGCCGCCCAGCCGGGTGTGTCGTCGAGCGGCCGGGCGTCGCTCGACCTGCTCGGTATCTCGTTGTTCGGCGGCGAGATCACTGCCGACTCGATCGCGCTGCGAGCCACGGTCGCTGCCGGCACCGCCGGATCGAGTGCCGATACCGCGGGCACTGCCGTGAACGGTCTCGTCGCTCTGGGCCAGCCGGTCAGCTCGGCTCCGGGAACGCGCGTACCGCTTGCCGACTGGGGCTCGCTCGACGTGCTCACGACAACGACCGCCACTGGTCGCGGCAAGGCACGCGCGGGGTCCGCATCGGTCACGGGTCTTCGTGTGAGGCTCTCGGCGGAGCACGGCGGCCTGCCCGCAGGCACGGAGATCGAGATCGGCATCGCCGAGGCGTTCGTCAAGGTGCCGCCGGCTGCACCGCCGACGCCCACACCGCCTGCGACGAAGTCGCCGCCCAAGCCGGCGCCACCGCCCACGGGCCCGCGCGAGCCCGGCGTCTCCATCGACGGCGCCCCGCCCGAGCTCGTGCGGCCCCCGCCTGATGTCACCGTGCGACTCTCGCGTGGCGGCTACGTGTTCCCGCTGTTCGGGCCCGCATCGTTCGGGGACTCGTTCGGAGCGTCGAGACCGAACGTCAAGGGGGGCTGGCACCACGGTGAGGACATCGTCGGCCCGCTCGGGACACCGGTGCTCGCCGTCGCGGACGGCACCCTGTTCTCGGTCGGATGGAACGAGATCGGCGGGTGGCGGCTATGGCTCCGCGACACCGACGGCAACGAGTTCTACTACGCCCATCTGTCCGCGTACTCGCCACTGGCCGTCGAAGGCACCAACGTTCGCGCAGGCGACGTGCTCGGCTTCATGGGCAACACGGGCGACGCCGAGGGCGGGATCGTGCACCTCCACTTCGAGATCCACCCGGTTGAGCTTCTCTCCCTCGGCTATGACGGCGTCGTGGCGCCGTACCCGTTCCTCGTCGCGTGGAGGCGGGCCGACGACATCTCCTTCGCGACAGGTCGTCGATACCTCGCCGGTGAGCAGGTAGCGGGTATCGCCCCACCCGCCGGCGCGGTGCTCTTGGAGGTCGACGACGTCTCGCTCCGAAGCGGCCTCGTCCCCGGCGCGCTCGGGCGCGCCGTGATCATGGAACAGCCCGCGCCCTCGGGGCGCTGAGCGGCGTTCTAGGCCTCTGCCTCGACTTCCGCGGCGATCTCTTCGACCTCGGCTTCGACCTCGGCCACCGCCTCTGCCAGCTCGGCGTCCGCCAGCGGTTGCAGATCGTCGTCTCCGGCGATCCGCTCGAGCAGCCAGTCGCGCGTCTGCGGGCCAGTCCACGGGTTGTAGAGCGCGCCCACGATCACGCCGGCCAGCAACACCGTCTTGCGAGCGCGATGCTTGCGCTTCTTCTTGCCCTTGAGAGTGGCGGTCGCGCGCTGCAGGTCTTCCATCGCGCGCTTGAGCTGCTTCTGCGTCTTCTTGTCGGACGCCACGCGCTTCGCCGTTGCCGTGAGGTCACCGTTCGACTTCGACAGGGGGCCATAGAGCTCCCGTGCCGCCTCGAGCGCATCCTTCACGTCTCCCCGGAACTCGGGGTCGGTGAGCGCGCGGTCGATGTACGGCTTGAGCGTCTCGAACGTGTCCGAGAGCTTAGCGCTCTGCTTCTTGGCCATCTCGGCCGTCCTTTCCTCGTTCGTACGATGTTCCACAAGTATGCCGAGGACCGCTCGCCTACGATGCGGTCATGCGGATCGTGCGTCGCGTGCTGCTCGGTCTCGGCGCCGTGATCGCGGCGGCGATCTACGTCTGGGTCGCTGCCGTGAGGGCCGTCCCCGGTGTCCGCCGCCGGAAGTCCGCGGCCCGAGCCGCCCGCCGGAGCCCACAGGGCCGAGAGCGGCGCTAGATGGCTGCTCGGCAATTCCGGCACCCGCGAATGGCGGCCGCGACACATACCCGCCGGTACGCGCCGCGGCCGATCGCACGACGCTTGGCCACACCCGTCCTCGACGGGCACCCCAATCACCGGGCAACGATCTAGAGCGCTCCACGTGCGCGCGAGGCCTCGTCCTGCGTTCAGCCGGGCCGTGACCGCCGCCCCGGAATCGCGCCGAGCATGATCACGGCACCCGTTCTCCGCGGTGGCCCAGGCATCCGCGCGCTGGCGCTGGGCGCTGGTCTTTTCGTGTTCGCCGTGGGGATCGTCCTGATCCTCGAGTCGGAGCTCGGTCTCTCACCATGGGATGTCCTGAACCAGGGCATCAGCCGCCACACGCCTCTTTCGTTCGGTACCGCCAACATCGCCGTGGCACTCGTCGTGCTCGCCGGCGCCTGGGCCCTCGGGGCGCGCGTGGGACCGGGCACCGTCGCGAACGCCGTACTGATCGGGCTGTTCATCGACGGTCTGATCGCCCTCGGCGCCGTCGACTGGGTCTCGGAGAGCAGTCTCGTCGTGCGCGCGGCCGCGCTCGCGGCGGGTATCGCCGTGATCGGCGTCGGGTCGGGCTTCTACATCGGTGCGGCGATGGGTGCGGGGCCGCGCGACTCGTTGATGCTGGTGCTGGCCCGCCGGACGGGCGTACGCATGGGCGTCGTCCGGGTCGCTCTCGAGCTTGCGGTCACGGTGGCCGGCTTCGCTCTGGGCGGCACCGTCGGGGTGGGCACGATCGCGTTCGCGCTCGGTATCGGCCCTGCGGTGGAGGTCTCGTTCCGGACGCTCGAGCGACTCTCGCTCACCACCGGCCGATCCGGCCTGGAGGTGCCGGCATGGCCGGCCGAGTAGCATCCGACCCGCGATGCGCGGACTGGTGTGTGCAGGCGGTGAGGCGACACGGCTCGGGGAGCTGACGCGCGCGACGAACAAGCACCTTCTGCCCGTGGGGCGGTGGCCGATGGTCTACTACCCGCTCCAGCTGCTCGAGCGGGCCGGCGTGCGCGACGTGATGATCGTCACGGGGAAGGGTCATGCCGGCCAGATGATCGACCTGCTCGGCGACGGACGGCTCAGCGCACGCGGCTCCGACGAGCCGCTGCTCGAGCTCGACCTCACGTACAAGGTGCAGACGGAGCCGGGTGGCATCGCCCAGGTCGTGGGCATGGCACGCGACTACGCACGTGGCGAGAAGCTCGTCGTCGTGCTGGGTGACAACATCTTCGAGCGCTCCCATGCCGCCGAGATCGGAGCCTGGGGGGAGCGGGGTGACGGTGCGCTCGTGTTCGTGAAGAGCGTGCCCGACCCCGAGCAATTCGGGGTGGTCGTGTACGGCGACGACGGGAGAGTGACGGACATCGTCGAGAAGGCAGGCATCGTCGACACCCGCTACGACGCGCCGCCGACCAACCACGCCGTTGTGGGGCTCTACTGCTACCCCGCGGACGTCTTCGACGTGATCGAACGCCTCGAGCCCTCGGCGCGCGGCGAGCTGGAGATCACCGATGTCAACCGGCACTACGCGAGCGAGGGCCGCCTGGACGTGGTCGAGGTGCGCGGCTGGTGGGAGGACGCCGGGAAGCACTGGCAGCATCTCGCCGAGATCGGGCGCCTCGTGGAACAGACCGGGGTGAACCTCTGACGTGGTCGACGGGCTGCTGCGCATCCCGCTCGCGCGGGTCGAGGACGAGCGGGGCTGGTTCCAGGAGCTGCGACGCGAGAGCACGCTACCGCGCCCGACGAGACAGACCAACGTCTCCTACTCGCGGCGCGGCGTGATCCGCGGGCTCCACTACCACGAGCGCGGACAGGACGACCTCTTCGCGTGCCTGACCGGCACCGCGCGCGTCGTCGTGCTCGATCGCTCGAGCGGGGAGACGTTCACCGAGGACATCGGCGACGACAACCGGGTTGCTCTCTACATCCCGGGCCGGCACGCGCACGGCTTCGAGGCGTTGACCGATGTGCTCTTCTGTTACCACGTGACCGAGGAGTACGACGCCTCCGACCCCGACGAGCACGGCATCCCGTGGGACGACCCACGGGTGGCCCATCTGTGGAGCACCGAGACACCGATCCTGTCCGCGAGAGACGCCGCCGCGTCCTGATCACGGGCGCCGGTGGCCAACTCGGGAGCGCACTGGCCGCCGCGTTCGGCGACGACGACGTCACTGCGCTCACCCGTGCCGGCTGGGACGTGACCCTGCCGCCGCCGGCGTCCCTCGAGACCCCGGATCTCGTGCTCCACACCGCGGCGTGGACCGACGTCGACGGGGCGGAGACCGAGCCACAAGCCGCCGCGGCCGCCAACGTCGGTGGCGTCGCCAACGCCGCAGCGTTGGGCGTGCCACTCGTGGTCTTCTCGACCGATTACGTCTTCGACGGAGCGAAGGGCGCCCCCTACGTCGAGTCCGACGCGCCGGCGCCGCAGTCGGTCTACGGCCGTACGAAGCTGGACGGCGAGGCGGCCGCAGGCGATGCCGCCTGGATCATCCGCACGTCGTGGCTGTTCGCACCGACCGGCCACAACTTCGTGCGCACGATGCTTCGCCTGGGGGCGGAGCGGGACGAGGTGGCGGTCGTCGACGACCAGCGTGGATCTCCGACCTTCACAGGCCATCTCGCCGCTGCGACGCGAGAGTTGGTCGATGCGAGAGCGCCCTTCGGCGTCCGGCATCTCGCCGCCGCGGGCGATTGCACGTGGGCCGACTTCGCCGAGGAGATCTTCGAGCAGGCAGGTCTCGACTGCCGCGTGCGGCGCGTCACGACCGGCGAGCTGGGACGTCCGGCCCCGCGACCCCGCAACTCGGTGCTTCGCAGCGAGCGGGCCGCGACACCCGCACTCCCGCACTGGCGGGACGGCCTCACGGAGTGCCTACTGTCGCTCGGTTACTCGTAGCGGCGGGAGCTACCCTGTCGTGATGCGCGTCCTCGTGACCGGAGGGGCCGGGTTCATCGGCTCGCACTTCGTGCGGCGCCTCGTCGCGGCCGGCGACGACGTGGTCGTCCTCGACAAGCTCACGTATGCCGGCAACCCCGCGAACCTCGACGGGCTCGACGTCGAGCTCGTCGTGGGAGATATCGCCGACGCAGAGGTCGTCGCGAGGGCCGCGACCGGGTGCGAGGCGATCGTCAACTTCGCCGCCGAGACGCACGTCGACCGCTCGATCCTCACGCCGCAGGAGTTCGTCCACACAGACGTGCTCGGCACGATGACGCTGCTCGAGTGGGCGCGTGCGTACGACGTACGCTACGTCCAGGTCTCGACGGACGAGGTCTACGGCGACCTCGAGCCCGGCCGGCGAGCCGCCGAGGATCATCCGTTGCAGCCGTCGAGCCCGTACAGCGCAGCGAAGGCGGGAGGCGACCTGCAGGTGCTCGCATATCGCCGCACATACGGCGTTCGCGCTTCGATCACACGCGGCGCGAACACGTACGGCGCGAACCAGTATCCGGAGAAGCTGGTGCCGCTGTTCGTGACGAACGCGCTCGACGGCGAGCCGCTTCCGGTGTACGGGGACGGGAAGCAGGTGCGGGAATGGCTGCACGCCGAGGACCATTGCGCCGCCGTCGAGCTCGTGCTCCACGAGGGCCGGCCGGGCGAGATCTACAACGTCGGCGGCGAGGACTTCGAGAACCTCGAGGTGACGAACCGCATCCTCGAGCTGACCGGCGCCGACCCCGGTCTCGTTCGCCATGTCGAGGATCGGGCGGGTCACGACCGCCGCTACGCGCTCGACGATGCCAAGCTCCGCGGGCTCGGCTGGGCTCCCGCACATTCGTTCGGTGAGGCAGGACTGCCCGCGACCGTCGACTGGTACCGGGACAACAGGGCGTGGTGGGAACCGATCAAGAGCGGCGCGTACCGTGCGTACTACGAGGAGCAGTACGCGGAGCGGCTCAAGGCCTAACGAAATCGGCCGAGAACCTGTCTGAGGCTCTATGCGTCTTACGCTCGCCTTCATCGCCGCAGTCGCAGCGTCCGCGGTCACCGCCGCGGCCGCCGGCACGTCCCCGTCCACGACCGCGCCACTGTTCGTCCTCACCGGCGGCGGTTGGGGTCACGGCGTCGGCATGAGCCAGTGGGGAGCGCTCGGCCAGGCGCGCGAGGGGAGGAGGTACGAGGAGATCCTGACCACGTACTACCCCGGGACAGAGCTGGCGCCGACGGCGGTCTCGAAGGTTCGTGTGCTGCTCCTTCCCGCCGTCCCCGTCGTGCGGATCGCCTCCTCCGTGCCGTTCCGGGTGCGATCGGCCGACGGCGTCGTGACCGAGCTTCCAGCCGGTGTGGCGGACATCGACAGGCGGCTCCGGCTGCTGCTCGGCGGTCAGCGATTGCCGCTCGCAGGCCCGCTGCGCGTACTGCCGGGGGCGGGAACGCCGCTGCAACTCGGGGACAAGCGTTACCGCGGCGAGCTCCGCGTGTCACTCGTCGGCGGTGCGCTCCAGGTCGTCAACGTGCTCGGGCTCGAGGCTTACCTGCAGGGTGTCGTCCCCGGGGAGATGCCGAAGAGCTGGCCGCCGGAGGCGCTCAAGGCCCAGGCGGTCGCCGCGCGAACCTACGCGGTGGCCGGTCTCCTGAAGGGCAAGGCGTACGATCTCTACTCGGACGTGCGTAGCCAGGTGTACGCGGGGGTCGGCGCCGAGGCGCCCGCGACGACCGCGGCGGTCCGGGCGACCCGTGGCACCATCGTCCTGTACGAGGGCGAGCCGGCGCAGACGCTCTACTTCTCCTCCTCGGGCGGCGCAACCCGCAGCGCAATCGACATCTTCGGGAACGACCTGCCGTACCTCGTCGCCGTCGACGACCCCTGGGATGCGGTGTCAGAGAACCCCAACCACGTCTGGGCACCGCGCACGCTCACGGGCAGGCAGCTCGCCAAGGCGCTCAAGCTCTCGTCACCGGTGATCGACGCCGCCTACACGCCCGGGACGCCCGGGCATCCTGCGTCGATCCGCTTCACGTCGAAGACGGGCGCGATCCTCGAAGAGCGCGTGTCCGACCTGCGGTGGCGCCTCGGACTACGCTCGTCGTCATTCCGGATCGGAGTGCTCCGGCTCACGGCACCACCGACGCAGGCGGCCAGTGGAGCGAAGGTGGCCCTCACGGGCATCGCGCGCGACGTGGACGAGCCACTCTTGGAGAAGCGCGCGGACGACGGAACGTGGGCGCGCGCAGCGCGGGTCAAGCCGCGCGCGGACGGCACGTTCGCCGTCGTCGTGCGCCCCGCAGCGACGACCACGTACCGCCTCTCGGCTGCAGGCCTCGCCGGGCCGTCGCTGACGCTGGCGGTCGCCGGGGCCACGGAGTGAGGCGCCGTGCACCGGTGCTGGCAGCCGCGCTCGCGGCGTCGTTGACCATCCCCGCGGCGGCCGGGGCTGCACGGTATGCGGTCGGCATCGAGGCAGGTGCGGAGCAGGGACGCGTGCGCAGCAACGTCGAGCGTGCGGTCGGTGCGCCCGTGGAGTCGCTGGCTCCCCTTCGCGCGCTCGTGGTGGAGACCTCCGACCCCCAACGGCTTCGGTCGGTGCCAGGCGTGCGCTACCTGGAGCGGCTGCGGCCTCGGCGTCTCGCCTACACCCCCAACGACCCCCTCTACGCGAAGCAATGGCATTTGTCGCAGGTCCACGCGTTCGACGCGTGGCTCGAGCGACCACCGCTCGCGGGTGTCCGGGTCGCCGTGATCGACTCGGGTGTCGACCGTGCCCACCCGGAGCTCCGTAAGCGGATCGTCGCGGCGCGCAGCTTCGTGGGGGGAGGCGTGAAGGACGTCTCGGGGCACGGGACGATCGTGGCGGGAATCATCGCGGCCGAGGCCGACAACGAGACGGGTATCGCCGGCCTCGCGCCCTGGGCCGACCTGCTCGTGGCCAAGGTCGTCGACGGCACCGGCTCGATCTCCGTGGAAGCGGAGGTCCGCGCGATCCGCTGGGCCGTCGCGCAGAAGGCCCGTGTGATCAACATGAGCCTCGGCGGGCTCCGCGACCCGACACGTCCCGATCGGGACACGTACTCGCAACTCGAGGCCGACGCGGTCGCCTACGCGGTCTCCAAGGGCGTCCTCGTAGTGGCGGCCGTCGGCAACGGCGACCAGGCACCGAGGCGGCCGTGGCCTTTCGCCAGCTATCCGGCCGCTCTCCCGCATGTGGTTGGCGTCAGCGCGGTGACCCGAGGCGGCGGCGCGTCGAGTTTCTCGAACCGCGACGCGATCTACAACGACCTCGCCGCCCCCGGCGAGGCGATCGTGTCGACGTTCCCGCGTGCGCTCACCGCGCAGCGGGCCGGGTGCGTCGACCAGGGATACACGCCGTGCGCGACGGCGCCGTTCAGACCGGCCGAAGGTACGTCGTTCGCTGCGCCACAGGTGGCCGCCGCGGCTGCGACGCTGCTCGGGGCGAACCCCGGACTGCGGGCCGAGCAGGTGGCGGCGATCCTCGAGCGAACGGCCGCGGACGCGAGAGCGGCGACCGGCTGTACGCGCTGCGCGAGCGGTCGGGACGCGCTGACCGGGTGGGGCACGCTCGACGTGGCCGGTGCGCTCGCGACGCTCGACGCCGAGGTGCCCCCGGCCGACGCGTTCGAGGCCAACGACGGCGCCGACCCGTCGGGCTATCGCCTCTACGGGGGATGGTCGCAACGCGTGGTGAACGCCACGCTCGACTTCTGGGACGACCAGGACGACGTCTATGGCGTCTACCTGCGGGCTGGACAGCGCGTCGACGTCTCCTTGAGCGGACCGACGGGCACGAACCCGGCGCTCGTGCTGTGGCGCCCCGGGGCCGTGCAGCTCGACAGCCTCACCGAGCCTGATCGGCGATTGCGCTTCTCCGCGCGCCGTGGCGCGAAGGAGCATCTCGGCGCACGGGTAGGCGTGGACGGCTGGTACTCGGTGCAGGTTCGGTTGGGCTCGCCGGGAGCTGGGCCCTACCAGCTCACGCTCGTGCGCTCACGCTGACGGGTCGAGCAGCTCCTCGTCGGGGACGGCCCGCAACACCCGCGCGGGGCTCCCCACGACGACGGTTCGTGCCGGGACATCCTTGGTGACGACCGCGCCCGCACCGACGAACGCCTCTTCGCCGATCTCGACACCCGGGCAGAGGACTGCGCCGCCACCGATCCGCGCGCCGCGACGGATGGTAGGCCCGCGCAGCAACTCCAGCCGCTTGTCGGTTCGCCCCATGTAGTTGTCGTTCGTGGTCACCACGCACGGCGCGACGAAGACGTGGTCCTCGAGCGTGGAGTACGCGGTGATGTACGCGTCCGCCTGGATGCGGGTCATCGCGCCGATCACGGTGTCGTTCTCGACGAGCGCGCCCCGGCCGACGACGACGTCGTCGCCGACGGTGACGCGCTCGCGTACGCACGACTGGTCGCCGAGGATCACCCGCTCCCCGACCGTAGAGCCGGCGAACACGATCGCGCCCGTGGAGACGACCGTTCCCGCACCGACCACCGTCGGCTGCAGCGGCTCGCGCTTGGCCGTCGAGCGCGGCGACAGGGTGGGCTGCTTTCCGACCACGGCGTGCTCGAGCACCCGGACTCCGTCGCCGAGGACGGTTCCCGGATGCACGACCGCCGTTGGGTGGACCTCTGCGGGCACGGTCACCCGCGTCCCGTGGGGGCGAGCCCTGTCCCGCCCTCGACCGACCCGGTCCCCCGCAGCGACTCCGTCAGCCGGTCGAGAGCCCGGACGACCATCAGCCCGTCGAGCGCCTCCCGGTGGTCGCCGGGGCCGTCTTGCACGAGCCGCACGAAGTGCTCGAGCTCGAGGCGGAGCGGCTCGTCGGTGGGGATCTTCGGGCTGAAGATGTCACCCGTGCGTGTCCGCCACTCGCCATACGTCTCGGCCGGCTCCCAGGGCGCCTTGTCGTACACCGTCACCTTGCGCTCCAGCTCCATGTCGTCGAACACCGCCATCTTCTCCCGGCCCACGACCGTCATCTTCCGCATCTTGTGCGGGTCGAGCCACGACAGGTGCATGTGTGCGACCCTGCCCGAGGGGAAACGGAGGTAGCAGAAGACGACGTCCTCCACACCGGTCTGGAGGAAGTCCCTGCCGTGTGCGGCCACCTCGGCCGGCTCTTCGCCGAGCAGCCACAGGATCACCGACAGGTCATGGACGCCGAGCGACCAGAGTGCGTTCTCGTGCGAGCGGATCGTCCCGAGGTTCTGACGGTTCCCGTACACACAGAGCACGTCGCCAAGGTCTCCCGAGTCGACGAGCTCCTTCAACTTGCGCACCCCGGGGTGGTAGAGAAGGAGGTGGCCAGGCATGAGCACGAGATCCCGTTCGCGAGCGAGCGCGACGAGCTCCTCCATCTCCGGCCCCCGCATCGCCGGCGGCTTCTCCACGAAGACGTGCTTACCGGCTTCGAGCGCTCGCCGTGCGAGCTCGTGGTGGGTCGGGACCGGCGTGGCCACGACGACCGCGTCGACGGAATCGTCGGAAAGCATGTCGTCGAACGACGTGGTCCCCCGCGCCTGCGGGTGCCTGTCTGCGAAGCGATCGACCGCTGCTTGCTCGCGATCGCAGATCCAGACGAGGTCGGCGAGCTCACTCGTGACGCGGACGACGTTGGCCCCCCACTGCCCGAGCCCCGCATGTCCGACCCGGACGGTCACAGCTTCCAGACGTTGGGGTTTTCCGCCCCAGCTGCGCCCGTCGCGTTGCGGAAGTCGACCACCACGCCACTCTCGGCGACCAGCCCTGCATAGTCGATGCCAGCGTGGTCGGTCACGATCACGACGGCGTCGTAGGAGCCCGGTTCGAGCGCGACGGAGCGCAGGCCGAGCGCGGGGAGCTCCGGCACGTGCGGGTCGTGGTAGGCGACATCGGCTCCGGCGCCCCGCAGCAGTTCGAGGATCTTCAGCGCGGGCGACTCGCGCACGTCGGCGATGTCGGGCTTGTAGGCGACTCCGAGCACGAGGATGCGCGACTGGGAGAGCGCCTTCCCGGCCCCGTGGTTCAGCGCCTGTGACACCAGCGAGCGGCAGTAGTACGGCATCGAGCGGTTGATGCGACCCGCCAGCTCGATGAACTCGGTCTGGAAGTCGACCTCACGTGCCTTCCACGTGAGGTAGAACGGGTCGATCGGGATGCAGTGGCCGCCGAGCCCTGGCCCCGGCTTGAAGCTCATGAAGCCGAAGGGCTTGGTCGCCGCGGCCTCGATCACTTCCCACACGTCGATGTCGAGCCGCTGGCAGAGACGCGCGAGCTCGTTGACGAGCGCGATGTTGACGGTGCGGAAGATGTTCTCCAGGAGCTTCGTCAGCTCGGCGGCCTCCGGCGACGAGACGCGGTGCACCTCGTCGATCGCCGTCCCGTAGAGGCGCGCCGCGGCCTCCGTCGACGCTTCGTCGATGCCACCGACGACCTTGGGCACGTTCTTCGTCGTCCAGTCCGTGCGGCCCGGGTCGACCCGCTCGGGCGAGAACGCGAGGTGGAAGTCGGCTCCCGCCCGCAGCCCGCTTCCTTCCTCGAGGATGGGAAGGACCTCGTCGCGGGTGGTGCCGGGGTAGGTCGTCGACTCGAGCACGACGAGATGGCCGCGGCGAAGTCGGGCGGCGATCTCGCGTGCGGCTCCGAGCACGATCGAGAGGTCGGGCTCGCGCTGGCTGGAGAGCGGGGTGGGCAGCGCGATCAGGATCGCGTCTGCATCGCGAAGGACGTCGTAGTCCGTCGTGGCCCGGAGCCCGCGCTCCTCCACGAGCTGCGCGAGCACCGCCGAGGGGACGTCTTCGATCGCGCTCTCGCCGCGGTTCACCTGGGCGACACGCTCGGCGTCCACGTCGAGGAGCACGACCGACCGGCCTGCCTCGGCGAACACCTGCGCGAGCGGAATGCCGACGTAGCCGGCGCCGACGATGGCGACGTCGAACGTCGGGGCGTCGCCGTCGGGCTGAGAGGTGGTCTCGGGGGCGGTCATCGGCGGCGAATCCTAGCGACGCCATCAGCCTGGTCACCCATCGTCACAAGGCGAGGAGTGCGGCGACGATCCGCTCGGCGGCGTGGCCGTCGCCGTACAGGGGAGGCGCGTGGGACGGGAATCGGGCGGCGGCGACCGCTGCCACGAGCGCGTCGGGGTCGTCGTCGACGAGGACATTGGCGCCCAGCGAGACGGTGTCGCCCCACTCCGTCGAGGGACGGGCGGTGACGCAGGGGATGCCGTACCAGTACGCCTCCTTCTGCAGCCCGCCCGAGTCGGTCACGATCACCCGCGCCTGTGAAGCGGCCGAGGTGAACGCGAGGTAGCCGAGTGGCTCGGTCAACTCGACCTGCGCCGCCACCGGGATCCGCTCGCGGGCGAGCGTGGCCCGCGTGCGCGGATGGGCGGGGAAGACGACCGTCTCTTCGAGGCGGTTGAGCCCGGACACGATGCGTGCGAGGCGTGCCCCGCCGACGTTCGCTTCGCGGTGGAGGGTGGCGACGACGTACGTCTTCGGCGCATGCGGGGGCGGCACCCGCTCGCGTGCCAGCGGCGCGAAGATGCGGCTCGCGTCGGCCATCACGTCGCCGACGACGAGTGCGTGTCCTGCAACGCGCTCTGCCGCGAGCGTCTCTGCGGATCGCTCGTCGGGGCAGAGGAGGAGGGCGGCGATCCGATCGACCTCGATGCGGTTGCGCTCCTCCGGCATCGTCAGGTCGCCGCTGCGGAGCCCGGCCTCGACGTGCACGACCGGGATCTCGCGAGCGGCCCCTGCGCGGGCGCCCGCGAGCGTGGAGTTCGTGTCACCGTAGACGAGCACGGCGTCGGGACGCTCGGCCGCGACGATCTCCTGCAGCGCCGAGGCGAGGACGCCGACGTCGGCGGTACGCAGATCGAGCCCGTGGTCGGGGTCGGCCAGCCCGAGCTCCTCGAAGAAGACGGCGGACAGCCCCGGATCCCAGTGCTGACCAGTGTGCACCACGATCTCGTCGATCCCGGCTCCGCGCACGGCGACCGAGAGCGGCGCAGCCTTCACGAACTGGGGCCGGTTACCGACGACGCTCAAGATCCGCACGCGCCCCAGCGTAGTCGTGGTGCAGGCGCCGCCGAGGCGCCGCTATTCTTCGCGCCCGCGGGCCGTTAGCTCAGTTGGTAGAGCAGGGGACTCTTAATCCCAAGGTCGAAGGTTCGAATCCTTCACGGCCCACCTTTTCGCGCAGGTGGGGATCCGCAGGGCGGATCCCCACCGCGCAGGATCCCTGAAGGCGTCGGCTGCGCCGCCGCAAGCAACACCGCGCGCCGGTTGGGCAGTGGCGGATCCTCACCGCGCAGGATCCCTGAAGGCGTCGGCTGCGCCGCCGCAAGCAACACCGCGCGCCGGTTGGGCAGTGGCGGATCCTCACCGCGCAGGATCCCTGAAGGCGTCGGCTGCGCCGCCGCAAGCAACACCGCGCGCCGGTTGGGCAGTGGCGGATCCTCACCGCGCAGGATCCCTGAAGGCGTCGGCTGCGCCGCCGCAAGCAACACCGCGCGCCGGTTGGGCAGTGGCGGATCCTCACCGCGCAGGATCCCTGGAGGCGTCGTCTGCGCTGCCGCTCCGTGATCCCCGGCCACCGGGCCGCCGGCCATACGAGCACCTTGGGCGCTCGCCGGTCAGGTGCGTCGTGTAGTCTCGCCCGCGGTGGTTCGCAGGGGCGCCGTCGTACGCATGGTCGCGATCGGGATCGTCACGGCGATCGCGGTCACCCTGGTCGCGGTCCTGATTCCGTGGCTGCCGACCTCCTCGTCGGTGGAGATGGACAGGATCACGTTCGTCTACTGGTTCGCCACCGTGATCAGCATCGCGATCTTCTCGCTCGTGATGGCGGTGATCGTCTACTCCGTGATGGCGTTCCGGGTACAGCCGGACGACGAGTCCGACGGCCCCCCGATCCACGGGCATACGGGCCTGGAGATCGTGTGGACAGCGGTCCCGGCCCTCCTCGTGGTCGCCATCGGCGTGCTCAGCGCCGTCGTGCTCTCGCGGAACGCCGAGGCGGGCGCCAACCCGCTCACCGTCAAGGTCTACGCCCAGCAGTTCGCCTGGCGATTCGAGTACCCCGAGCAGGATGGGCTGCGCTCGGGCGAGCTCGTGCTGCCCGTCGACCGGAGCACCGAGTTCGTGATGACGTCCGCGGACGTGATCCACTCCTTCTGGATCCCGGACATGGGTCAGAAGCAGGACCTGCTGCCCGGAGTCGAGACGAGCATCATCGTCACACCCACCCGCGAAGGCAGCTACTCGCTCGTCTGTACCGAGCTCTGCGGCCTCGGGCATGCCACGATGCGCGCCCCGGTGCGCGTCCTCTCACAGGCCGCCTTCGACGAGTGGCTCGTCGCCCAGCAGGAGGCCGAGCAGGGCGCGGTCGAGGGCAAGGCCGTGTTCGTCGCCGCCGGTTGCGGCGGTTGTCACACGTTCGCGCCGGCAGGCTCCACCACTCGGATCGGCCCCTCGCTCGACGAGCTCGCGGCAGCGGCCGAAGAGGCCGGCGTCCCGCTCGAGGAGTTCGTGCGCACGTCGATCACCGACCCGGACGCCCTTGTCGCGCCAGATTTCCAGGCGGGCGTGATGCCGGGCTCCTTCGGCGACTCTCTCACTGCCGACGAGCTCGACGCCCTCGTCGCGTACCTGACGGAGACGGAGGGCTGATCGCGTGACGAGCACTGTCGAGCACGGGACCGGTCACCACGACGTGCACCAGACCGGGCAGCAGCCACCCCGGAAGCGGGGCATCCTCATGCGTCCCGGCTTCGTGCGGGCAGCGTGGTGCACCGCCCTCTTCTTCTTCATCGGGATGTGGATCGTCGTCGGTCTGCGCTGGCTGGCCGGCTGGGAGCCGTACTACGACTGGACGATCATCACGCTCGTCGGCGCACTGACCGCCGCCCCGATCGGCTTCCTGCTCGGCCTCGGCGCATTCGACTACTGGCTCTACTGGATCTCGGGTCGGCCGACGCTGCCCGAGGACCACTCGAGCCACGGGGCGGTGACCTGGAAGGACTACTTCCGTGTCAACACGGACCACAAGGTGATCGGCGTCCAGTACACGGTGACCACGTTCGTGTTCCTGCTCATCGGCGGGTTGATGGCGATGATCTTCCGGGCGGAGCTCGCCGAGCCCGGCATGCAGTTCCTCGACGGCCAGACGTTCAACGGCCTCGTCTCCGTCCACGCCACGCTCCTCATCTTCACGTTCATGGTCCCCGTCTTCGCCGGCCTCGGGAACTACGTGATCCCGCTCATGATCGGCGCGCCGGACATGGCGTTCCCGCGGTTGAACGCGCTCTCCTACTGGCTGCTGCCGATCGCAGGCGTCATGTTCCTCGCCAGCTTCCTCGCGCCCGGCGGCGCGTTCGCCGCGGGCTGGACGGCCTACGCGCCGCTGGCCACCGAGCTGCCGGTCGGCTCGATGTTCTTCAACATGGGCGTGCAGTTCGCCGGCGCGTCGTCGATCCTCACCGCCCTCAACTTCCTCGTCACGATCATCACCATGCGCGCGCCCGGGATGACGTTCTGGCGCATGCCTCTGCTCGTGTGGGCGAACTTCACGACCTCACTCCTCGTCGTGCTGGCGACGCCGTTCATCGCCGGCTCCCAGTTCTTCGTGCTGTTCGACCGCGTGATGCACACGAGCTTCTTCGTGCCGGAAGGCGGCGGGTACGCGCTCGGCTACCAGCACATCTTCTGGTTCTACAGCCACCCGGCGGTCTACATCATGATCCTCCCCGGGTTCGGGATCATCTCCGAGGTCATCTCCGTGTTCAGTCGCAAGCCGATCTTCGGCTATCGGCTGATGGCCATCTCGCTCGTCGGCATCCTCGTGCTCGGGTTCTCCGTGTGGGCCCACCACCTGTTCGTCGCGGGCATGGCCGACTGGCTCCGCGTGCCCATGATGATCAGCACCCTCCTGATCGCGGTGCCCACCGGCGTCAAGGTGTTCAGCTGGCTGGCCACGATGTGGGAGGGGCGGATCCACCTCACGACCCCGATGCTGTTCGCGCTCGGCTTCATCTCGACGTTCGTGATCGGCGGCCTCTCCGGCATCTACCTCGGCTCCGTCCCGATCGACATCCACGCCTCCGACACGTACTTCGTCGTCGCGCACATCCACTACGTGTTCTTCGGGGGCTCGCTGCTCACCGTGTTCGCCGGCGTCTACTACTGGTTCCCGAAGATGACAGGGCGGATGTACGACGAGCGGCTCGGCAAGCTCCACTTCTGGCTGACGTTCATCACGCTGAACCTGACGTTCTTCCCGATGCACTGGGTGGGGCTGCTCGGGATGCCAAGGCGCGTCTCCGACTACGCAGCCGAGTTCGGCGGGGTCAACATGTTCATCACCATCTCCTCGTTCGCGCTCGGCGCGTCGTTCTTCGTGTTCCTCTACAACATGATCGTGAGCTGGGCACGCGGCCCGGCGGCCGGCGCCAACCCGTGGCGCTCGATGACCCTCGAGTGGCAGGTGTCGTCGCCGCCGCCGATCTTCAACTTCGACGAGATCCCGACCGTCGTCGGCGGCCCGTACGAGTACGGCGTCCCGGGCGCCCGCCATGCCGTGTTCGACGAGCCGGCGAAGGAGGAGGTACCGGCGTGAGGCGTTCAGTGTCGACTGGTGTTGCGTCGTTGGCTGGCATCGGCCGCGCCAGCGGCCGCTTCAGGGGTTGTCGCGAGCACGGATCTGCTTCTGCAGATGCGTGCTCTGCGGGGGTGGTGCTGTGAGCGACGCGACCTCCGAGCCGACGGTCGTGCTCGTCGTCGCCAACGAGACGCTGGCGGCGGAGGCAGTAGTGGAGGCCGTGCGCGAGCGGGCCGCCCGCGGGCCGATCCGCGCGGTCGTCGTGGCGCCGGTCAATGAGCCGTCGGCCGGCTACGTCGTCTACGAGGACTCCCGCCGCGCCGCAGCCCAACGCCGGCTCGACCGCACCGTCGACTCGATCAGGGCATTCGGCGTCCCGGCTCACGGCGGCGTCTTCGACGAAGGCCCGCTGGCCGCCGTCACCGACATCCTCGCCCTCGAGCACATCGACGAGCTGATCGTGTCCACGCACCCCCACGCGAAGTCCGGCTGGTTGCGTCGCAACCTCCTCGACGAGATCCGCAAGGCTGCGGGTGACAGGCCGGTGGAGCACGTCGTCGCGTCTGACGCTCCGGGTGCGCGTGCCAACGTTCTCGTGCTCGCGAACGAGACGGTGCTCGGCCGGCCATTGCTCGACCGGATCCGAGCCCGAGTGACCGAGAGCCCGGCGTCGTTCCTCCTGCTGTGCCCGCAGAGCGACCCCGCCGAGGCCGAGCATCCCGAAGCGGAGCGACGGTTGCGCGCCGCCCTGTCGACGCTGCGCGGAGAGGGCATCGACGCGCACGGCCAGATCGCGCATCCGGATCCGTATACGGCTGCGATGCAGACCGTGAACGACGAGCGCGTCGACGAGATCCTCGTCTCGACGTTCCCCGGCGAGCGCTCCGGCTGGCTGCGGCGCGAGCTCGTCGAGCGGCTGCGCTCGGACGCCGGCGTGCCGGTCGAGCACGTCGTCGGCGAGGCCGTGGCCGCCGAGGAGGTGCCGGTATGACCGCGCATTCCGAGGCGGCCGTGCACGCCCACGACGATCACCACGGCCCGCCTCTTGCCAACAAGAGCTCCCGCATCGACTCCACGACGCTCGGGATGCTGCTCTTCATCGCCTCGGAGGCGATGCTCTTCGGCAGCTTCTTCGCCGCGTACTTCTTCGTGCGTGTCGTCAACCCGGAGGCGACGATCGTCACGCCCGAGAAGTGGGCGACGTGGCCACCGGAGCCGTACGAGTTCCCCGTGTTCGTGGCGGGTGTCAACACCGCGATCCTCGTCACCTCGAGCTTCACGATCCACTGGGCCGTGCAGTCGATCAGGCGGGGCAACCGCCGCGGCCTGCAGGCCGGCCTCGTCGCGACGATCGCGCTCGGGCTCGCGTTCCTGCTCACCCAGGCGATCGAGTACGCCCACGTCGGCTTCAACCTGGGCGACGGCGCGTTCGCATCGGTCTTCTTCGGCCTCACCGGTCTCCACGGTGCACATGTCGCCGTCGGACTGACGCTGCTGATCATCGCCGCCGTCCGCGCGTTCCGCGGCCACTACTCGCCAGAGCACTACCACGGTGTCGAGATCCCGGGGATCTACTGGCACTTCGTCGACGTGATGTGGATCGTCGTCTACGCGGCGGTCTACCTTCTCTGACGATCCGCGGACGTTCGCTCAGATCGGGATCGTGACCCCGATCGCGTCCTCGTTCGCGAGCGGCACGGCGTCGTGCCACAGCACGAGCTTCCAGGAGCCGTCCCGACGAACGAACACTGCGGTGATCCGAAAAGGCGACTCGACACCCTCGCGGGTGCGGTAGACGAAGCGGTCGTAGGCCCAGCCGACGTCACCGCTCCTGAACGCCTGTGGATCGGCGTCGACGATGGCAGCTCCGGAAAGCGCCGCACCCTGCGCCACGAGGATCTCGCCAAGACGCGGGCCATCCCACCACTCCGCGGGATCGGAGCCGGTGCCGTGGACGTCCGGGTCGTCCAGCACGAAGTCCGTTGGGCCGGATCGTCCGACGAGGATCTCGTAGATCCCGAGCATGATCGTGCGAATCTCGGGCGAGCGTTCCATCGCGCGTGGCAGCCTACAAGGCAGCCGGCTTTTCGTCGGGCCAATAATGCGCTATGCAGTAGGCCAGGCTTTCGAGAGAGGACAGCGTGAAGAACCCCCTGCGTGACGAAGGCGCCGCGTTCCAAATGGTGTTTCTGACGCTCGGCGCGTGCGCGCTGATCGTCCTTGCCGCCTGGATCAACACGTGGCTCGGGGCAGCCGTGTTCGCCGGCCTGGTCGTCGCGGGCGTGCTCGCGCTCCGCGGCGGGCGCGGACGTCCCGTCGTGCAGCACGTCGAGCATCCCCCGCTCGACCCGACCCACAGGCTGCTCGTGGTTGCCAACGAGACCGTCGGCGGTGCCGAGTTGCTCGCCGTCCTTCGTGCCAAGGCGTCGGTTCCGGGGACGGTCGTGTTCGTCGTCTGTCCTGCCCTCAACTCCCGTGTCCGCACCTGGACGTCGGACGAGGACGCGGCGCGCGACGCAGCCCAGCGCCGCCTCGACGCGAGCCTTGCCCGGCTCGCCAGCGCCGGCATCGGCGCCCGCGGGGAGATCGGCGACGGCGACCCGCTACAGGCGGTCGAGGACACGCTCCACGTGTTCCCGGCAGACGAGGTGATCGTCTCCACCCATCCACCGGGCCGCTCGAACTGGCTCGAAGGCGGCGTGGTCGACGCGCTGCGCGCCCGGATCGACGTCCCCGTCTCGCACGTCGTCGTGGATCTCGAGACGCCCTCTCCCTGACTGGGACGGCGGGCTCCCCGGCGGGTGCCGGCTAGCTTCCGGCGTTCGAGACGACGTAATCCGCCACGGCCTCCAGCTCCTCGTCGGAGAGCTGCCCTCCGAAGGCGGGCATGCCGCCGCGGCCGTTCGTGATCCGATCGAGTGCGAGGTCGAGCGTCGGCTTCGTCTCGTCCAGGTTCGGCCCCACGGTGCCGGCAGCGCCCGCCGCCGCAAGGGTGTGGCAGCCGGCGCAACCTGCGCTCGCGAAGATCGACTTCCCATCCGCTGCTCCACCGTCTCCGCCAGAGCCATTCCCGTCCGACCGTGGCGGGCCGCCGTCGCCGCCGAGCCCGGCCACCGACGCGACGTACGCGGCTACCGCGGCCGCGTCGTCACCCGTGACGATGTCGGCGGGCATGCCGGGAGCACCACTCGCGGGGTTCGTCACGGGGTACGCGATCTGCCCGCGCACCGTCTGCCGCACGCCGCTCTCGATACCGGGTTTCGCGAGCTGCGACTGGAAATCGGGGTCTTCGGGATCAGCGCCCGAGGTATCGACGCGGTACTGGTAGAAGGCGTAATCGAGGTTGGGGCCGATCTCGCCCACCGTGCCCGCGTCCGCCAGCACGTGGCACGAGCCGCAGTTCGCGATGAAGAGCTCCTTGCCGAGGGCCTTGTCGCCGCCGCCCTCGTCGAAGCCGACCGTGTCGCCACAACCCGCCAGCGCCAGGACCGCCAACAGCGGCGACGCCCAGGTGAGCAGCCGCCGCGCACGCGGCCGCCAATGTCGAGAGAGAGCCTGCACGGTGGGCCGAGTCTAACCAGCCGTAGCGGCGCGCAGCTGGTCGAGCTGTCGCTTGACATCGGCCGTGCTGGGATCGTCCGGCGCCAGCACGAGGAACCGCTCGTAGGCGGTGATCGCGGTGCCGAGATCACCTGCCTGAACCGCCGCCTGCGCAAGCTCGAGTTGGACGCTCGGATCGTTCGGCTGCAGCGCGGCGAGCTGCTCGTACGCGGCGATCGCGTCACCGAGCGCGGTCTGGGCCTCGATCGAAACCTCGGTGATCTGCTCCGCCACGGTGGCGTTGACCGCGCGCCCGACGGCGTCTCCGCCGATCTGCACGCCGCCGACCGTTGGACGGGGGAAATTGTGGCCTGCGCCGATGAGAGCGGCGGCGCCCTGCAGGAGCTGCAGCTCCTGCTGCTTCTCGGCGGCCACGGCGAAGTTGAGCGCTGCCAGCTCACGCAGCGGGTTCGGATCCTCCGGGAGGAGCTCCACGACGCGCGCCTGAGCCTCGAGCGCACCGGCGAGATCACCGTCTGCCTGGAGCGCGGTCGCGAGATCCTGCCACGCCTCCGCATCGTTCGGCTGCTCCTCGGTCTTCTCACGGGCGTCCGAGACCGAGCTTCCCCCGCCGCCGCTGCCGCGGAAGATGTCGCCGACACCCACGCCACCCGCCCCGACGCCGAAGCCGACGAAGCCGAGCGCGAACACGAGCGCGAGCAGCACGAACATCCACTTCGCGTGACGGCGAAGGCGCGGGAAGAACATCGTGTCCTCGATCGCGGGACTCATGGTCTCGCGGCGAGGGCGCGCCGTTACGGGAGCATTCGGCTTCGTGCTCTTTGCCCGGCTCTTGTCAAATCGCGCCATTGCATCCCATCTCGTCGGTATCGCTCCTCGCCCGCTACGAGAGTAGCGATCACTCGGTCGGGCGAGCCTCCGAGAACCGCTGCCACGACCGGGTCCTCTACCGGGTCGAACGGAGATCCTTCGAGGGAGAGGACGACGAGGTCGGCCCACTTGTTGGGGGCCAGCGAGCCGAGATCGGCGTCGAGGCCGAGCGCTCGCGCCCCGCCGAGGGTGGCGAGACGCAGCGCGTCGCGGGCGGTGAGCGCATCCGGCGTGGCAGCGTGTGCCCGCTGCATCCAGATCGCGACTCGCATCTCCTCGAACAGGTCGAACGACGGTGTCGAAGCCGGGCTGTCAGTCGCGATCGAGACCCGCAGGCCTGCCTCGACGAGAGCGGTGACGGGCGCGATACCGCACCCGAGCTGCGCGTTCGAGCGTGGGCAGTGAGCGATGGCGACGTCGTGCTCCGCCAGGATCGCGATCTCCTCGTCGTCGACGGTGACGCAGTGGGCGGCCGTCACCCGCCCGTTGAGGAGGCCGCGCTCCTGCAGCAGGCGGATCCCGCTCCGACCCGGAGGCTCGACGAGCAGCTCCGCGAGGGCCGACCACGGACCGCTCCCATCGCGGACGTACGCGTCCTCGTCCGGGCTCTCGGAGAGGTGCGTGGCGACGGGGAGCCCGAGCGCATCGGCGGCCTCGTAGAGCTCGGCCGTCACGGTATAGGGGGCGTGCGGGGAGATCCCGAGACGGATGCGATCGGAGAGCGAGGCCTCGATCCGCTCGCGTGTGGGGTGGAAGTGCTGCTCGATCGAGTCCCGCCCTCCAAAGACCTCGAGGTAGACGATCGCGCGTAGCCCGAGCTCCGCGCACGCCGGGGCGGTCATGCCCGCAAAGCTGCAGTCGCCGATCGCCGTGATCCCGGAGCGCAGGCACTCGGCCGCACCGACGCGCGCGATCGCGAGTACGCCGTCGTCGTCGAGCCGCGCTTTGCGCTCTACGTGCATCCCGATCCAGGGGGCGAACGAGAGCCCGTCCCCGAAACCGGCATACGTCGCGTACTCGATGTGCGAATGGGCGTTGACGAAGCCAGGGAGGATCACGGCGTCGTCGTAGCGCTCGTCCGCGCCGAGGTCGGCGGCCGTCCCGACCGAATGAATCCGGCCGTCGTCGGAGATGACGACCGCCCCGTCGCGGATCGGGTCGCCCTCGACCGGGACGACCCAGTCGGCGGCGAGCGTTCTCACGAGGTTTCGTACGAACGGAGCAGCGACCGCTCCCAGCGGCGCTCCATGAGCACGGAGAGCCAGATCGAGAACTCGAAGAGCACGAGCAACGGCGCCACCTCGAGTGCGAGTGAGACCGGGTCGACGGTCGGCAGCAGGACGGCGAACGCGACCATCCCGACGAACCCGAAGCGCCGGTTGCGCCGGAGCGTCCCGGAGGTCAGTACGCCGAGTCGGACGAGGGCGAGGATGAAGATAGGCATCAGGAACGCGATGCCGGTCGCGAGCAGCGTCACGGCGACGAACGAGAGGTAGTAGCTCGCCCGGATCTGCTCCTCGTACAGCTCGGTGTCGTAGTTGACGAGGAACGTCAGCGCCTTGGGGAGGATGATGAAGTAGCAGAACGCGACGCCGCCGAGGAAGAGGGCGGTCGCGAGGACGACGAAGTAGCTCATCACGCGCTGCACGGACTCGTCGACAGCCGGAGCCAGGAACGACCAGACCTGCCAGAGCAGGATCGGCAGGACGATCGCCAGCGACGCATAGAAGCTGACCTTGAGCGCGGTCATGAAGGGCTCGGTCACGCCGAGCGTGACGAGAGGCGTGCCCTCGGGGAGGAGATCCTTGAGCCGTTCGATCAGCGTGCCGTGGAAGATGTACGCGACCGCGAACGCCGGGACGATCGCGAGCACGCAGATGAGGAGCCGATGGCGGAGCTCCCCGAGATGCTCGACGAGGGTTGCCTCCTCCGCCGAGCTCAGGCGCCGCGGGACGATCCTGCGGGCCACGGTCGGCCGCTAGGCGACGGTGTCGCGCTCGCGCGTCTTGGCGGGCTCAGCGGGCTCTGCCGGGGGCAGCTCGGCCGCGTCGTCATCGTCGTCCTTGCCGATGCCGGTCACGGAGTCCTTGAACTCGCGCATGCCGCGCCCGAGCTGGCGGCCCATCTCCGGCAACCGCTTGGGCCCGAAGACGAGCAGCAGGACGAGCAGCAGGATGAGCATCTCCCAGATACCGATGCCGAAGGGCACGTGCGCAGCGTAGCAGTCTGCACCCGGCCGCTGGAAGCGCGCAGGCGCCCCAGGTGCCACGATCACGGCGCACGACGGTGAGGCTGTAGTCTCGGTACAGCTAGGATGCAGGAAGCGAACTTCAGCTTTCCTGAAGCAGACTTCACTTATTCACGTTCACGACCGAAGGAATTATTCGTGGCATTGCTCGAGATCAGAAACCTCCATGTCGCCCTCGAGGACGGCACCGAGATCGTGAAGGGGGTCGACCTCGACGTCGATCTCAACACCAAGCACGCGATCATGGGCCCGAACGGCTCCGGCAAGTCCACGCTGGCGTACGCCTTGATGGGGCACCCCGCGTACGAGATCACCGAGGGCCAGATCCTCATGGACGGCGAGGACGTCGTCGAGATGGGCGCCGACGAGCGCGCGCAACGCGGTCTCTTCCTTGCCTTCCAGTATCCGCACGCGATCCCGGGCGTCACTGTCACGAGCTTCCTGCGCAGCGCGATCAACGCCCTGCGGAAGGCTCGTGCCGGGGGCGAGGACGACCCGGTGCCGGTGAAGGAGTTCCGGACGGAGCTGCTGGCGGCGATGGAGCGCCTGAAGGTGCCGCGGGAGCTCGCGCAGCGGTACTTGAACGACGGGTTCTCCGGGGGGGAGAAGAAGCGTGTGGAGATCCTGCAGATGGCGCTCCTCAAGCCGCGGATCGCCGTGCTCGACGAGACCGACTCGGGACTCGACATCGACGCGCTGCGCATCGTCGCCGGCGGCGTCAACGGCCTGGTCGGCCCCGAGATGGGCGCGCTCGTGATCACGCACTACCAGCGGATTCTCAACTACATCACACCGGACTTCGTGCACGTGTTCGTCGACGGGCGCATTGTCGCCGAAGGTGGCCCCGAGCTCGCCGAGCAGCTCGAGGCCGAGGGGTACGACCCGTTCATTCCGGCAGGAGCGAAGGTGGACGCATGAGCCAGCAGTCCGAGACCGACATCGTCAGCGACATCCGCGCCGAGTACAAGTACGGGTTCTCGAACCCGGACGACGCGAAGGACTACTTCTTCAAGTCCGGCAGAGGTGTCTCGCACGAGGTCGTCGAGGCGATCTCCGAGCACAAGAGCGAGCCCGACTGGATGCGGAAGTTCCGGCACGAGAGCCTCGACTACTTCTTCGCCCGGCCCATGCCGAACTGGGGCGCCGATCTCTCGGGGATCGACTTCGAGAACATCTACTACTACATCAAGCCGACCGAGAAGCAGGTGAGCAAGTGGGAGGACCTGCCCGCCGAGATCCTCGACACGTGGGACAAGCTCGGGATCCCGGAGGCGGAGAAGAAGTACCTGGCGGGTGTCGGCGCCCAGTACGAGTCCGAGGTCGTCTACCACAAGCTGCAGGCGGACCTCGAGGCGAAGGGCGTGCTGTTCCTCGACATGGACTCCGGCCTGCGTGAGCACGAGGACGTCGTCCGGCAGTACATGGGGACGATCATCCCGCAGAACGACAACAAGTTCGCCGCGCTCAACTCCGCCGTCTGGTCTGGCGGCTCGTTCATCTACGTCCCGCCGGGGGTGTCGATCGAGATGCCGCTCCAGGCCTACTTCCGCATCAATGCGGAGAACATGGGCCAGTTCGAGCGCACGCTGATCATCGTCGACGAGGACGCGTACGTGCACTACGTGGAGGGGTGCACGGCACCGATCTACTCGAGCGACTCGTTGCACTCGGCCGTCGTCGAGATCATCGTCAAGAAAGGCGGCCGCTGCCGCTACACGACGATTCAGAACTGGTCGAACAACGTCTACAACCTCGTCACCAAGCGGGCTGTCGCGCACGAGGGCGCGACCATGGAGTGGGTCGACGGCAACCTCGGCTCGAAGGTGACGATGAAGTACCCGGCGATCTGGCTGATGGGCGAAGGCGCCCACGGCGAGGTGCTGTCGATCGCGTTCGCCGGTAAGGGCCAGCACCAGGACGCCGGCGGCAAGGTCGTGCACGTCGCCAAGAACACGACGAGCGTGATCACGTCGAAGTCGATCTCCAAGGACGGCGGACGCGGTGGCTACCGCGGCCTGCTCGAGGTCGCGAAGGGCGCCACGGGTGCGAAGTCGAAGGTGGTGTGCGACGCGTTGATCCTCGACGAGGAGTCGCGGTCGGACACGTACCCGTACATCGACGTCAAGGAGAACGACGTCGACCTCGGCCACGAGGCAACGGTCTCCAAGATCGGAGAGGAGCAGCTCTTCTACCTCATGACGCGCGGGCTCTCCGAGTCGGAGGCCAGCGCCATGATCGTCTCCGGGTTCGTCGAGCCGATCACGAAGGAGCTGCCGCTCGAGTATGCGGTCGAGATGAACCGGCTGATCCAGCTGCAGATGGAGGGCTCGGTCGGGTGATCACCGTCGAGCGCACGGACTTCATCTCCGTGCCGGTCACCGATCTCGAGCGCTCGACACGGTTCTACGCCGAGACGCTCGGGCTGCCACGGATCCCGGGAGACGGCTCCTGGCCTGAGTTCCAGCTGGGCGAGAACGTGAGCCTGTACCTCATCGACCCGAGGAACATCGGTCGCGAGTTCGAGGCACCGCACAGTGCGGGCATCGCGCTCCGCGTGCCGGTCGTGGCGGAGGCGAGGGCTCGGCTCGAGCAGGCGGGCGTGGAGTTCGACGGTGAGACGTTCGACACGGGCGTCTGCCACATCGCGAGGTTCCGCGACCCCGACGGCAACGCGCTGATGCTCCACCGCCGGTACGCGCCGTCATGACCCGGGACGCGCTGCTCGAGCGGTATCGGTCGATCCCGCTCCCGACCCGGCGTGACGAGCACTGGCGGTTCACCGACCTCGCCGGCTTCGATCCCGACGGCTGGCAGGGCACCACCCCGCTCGACGGGCAGGCGCCGTCGTCGGCGCTCGACCTCGACGTCGCCGGCGTGGCCACGATCGGTGAGGATGGGATCACGATCGAGCGTGCACCGGACGGTCTTCGCTTCGAGCCGCTCACCGACGACCATCCGCTGCTCGGCTCGCTCGTCGGCGCCGACGACAAGTTCGCGGCCCACAACGCCGCGCTCTGGCAGCACGGGCTGCTCCTCCACGTCCCCGCCGGGCTCGAGGTCGACCGGCCGCTCTACCTCCGGGTGTCGAACGCGGTCGAAGGCGGTGCGCTGCACTGGCGCATCCTGATCGTGGCCGAGCCCGGGAGCCGCTTCACGCTCGTCGAGGAGCTGGCATCTGCGGCGAGCGAGCTCTCCGGCTACGCGAACTCGGCAGTGGAGATCGTCGTTCGCGATGGAGCGAAGGTCGAGTACGTGAACCTCCAGAACCTGTCGCAGCGGACGTGGTTGTTCTCGTCGTGTCACGCGCGGGTGGAGCGTGATGCCGAGCTCGACTGGGTGGCAGGCGGGTTCGGCTCGGCAAACGGCAAGGTGCGGATCCAGAACGACCTCGCCGGGCCGGGCGCGACATCCCGTGTCACCGGCGCCTACTTCGCCGACGGCACGCAGCACCTCGACTACGACACGTATCAGCTGCACCTGGCGCCGTCGACGACGAGCGACTTCGCGTTCAAGGGAGCGCTGCGCGACAAGGCGAGCGCCGTGTGGCGCGGGATGATCCGGGTCGAGGAGGGCGCGCAGAAGACGAACGCGTACCAGGAGAACCGCAACCTGCTGCTCTCGCGCGACGCGAACGCCAACTCGATCCCCGGTCTCGAGATCCTCGCCAACGACGTGCGCTGCACACACGGTGCGACGCTTGGCCAGGTCGACCGGGAGCAGCTCTTCTACCTCATGGCGCGAGGGCTGTCACGGAGCGAGGCGGAGCGGCTGATCGTGCGCGGGTTCTTCCAGGACGTGCTCGACCGCGTCGAGCTCGAGCCGGTTCGCGTCGCACTCGGCGAAGCGCTCGAAGCGCGCATCCCCGAGGCGTAGCTGCGGCCCCCGCGGCATTCGCCGCCCTCACCGTTCCCTAACGCGTCCCACGCACGGCCCACATCTCGTGGTGGCACCATGAGTCGATGAGACTCATCGCCATCGCCGGTCTGCTCCTGGCGATCGCCGTCCTGCTCAGCTGATCAGCGACATCGACGCGCCAAGCGGGCGACGTACGCCGGGATACCGGGCGGGACCGACCGCTCACACTGAGGATGAGTTGCCACGGGCGCCGTCATCGCTCCCGGGCCTTCTTCACGGCCGAGCGGAGAGGTGGCGTAGGCTGTCCAGGATGGAGGAGATCGGGCTCTTCCCCCTCGGGATCGTGCTCCTGCCCTCGGAGCTCGTACCGCTCCACATCTTCGAGCCGCGGTATCGCGAGCTGATCGGCGAGTGCATCGACGGGGAGCGAGAGTTCGGCCTCGTGCTCGCGGACGATGACGGCCTGAGCGAGGTCGGCACGCGCGCGGCGATCGTCGAGGTCGTCGACCGCTTCCCGGACGGTCGCTTCAACATCGTCGTCGAGGGGCGCACCCGGTTTCGCCTCCTCGAGCTGACGGACGGGCGTGCCTTCCACACGGGCACCGTGGAAGAGCTCGTGGACGCCGACGACCCCGCCGCTGCGGACGATGTGCGGCGGGCGCTCGAGCTCTTCGAACGGTTGCTCGCGCTCACCGGGGCGGTGGTCGAGCCTCCGACGGCAGCCGATCCCCAGCTCTCCTTCACGCTCGCTGGGCGCTTCGAGCTCGCCGCCGGCCTCAAGCAAGAGCTGCTCGCGGCGACGTCGGAGCGGGCTCGCCTCGCCCGCGTGCGGGAGATCCTCGAAGCTGCCGCGGCCGCTGTCGAGCGCCAGCGCGAGATCGCCGCCTCGGCGGGTCGGAACGGCCGCGTCCAGCAGCCGCCGCCGTAGTGATGGCCGATCAGGTCCGGTCCGGCCTGACGGAGGACGAGGCTCGTCGGCGCCTCGATGAGCGCGGCGCTCTCCCCGAGCCGGAGACGAGTCGCTCCACCGCAAGCATCGTCCGCGCGAACGTCGTCACCCCGTTCAACACGATCCTGCTCGGGCTCGGCCTGCTGACACTCGCGTTCTCGGACTGGCGGGACGCGCTGTTTCTCGGCATCGTGGTCACGAACGCCGGTATCGGCATCTGGCAGGAGCTCCGCGCCAAGCGGAAGCTGGACGCGCTCGCAGCGCTCGTCGCCCCGCATGCGACGATCGTCCGTGACGGCGCCGCCCGCTCGGTGACGGTGCCGGAGGTCGTGGTCGGCGACCTGGTGCGCCTCGCCCCGGGCGACCAGGTGGTCGCCGACGGGCTCGTGGTCGGTGGCACCGGCCTGCTCGTCGACGAGTCGATCCTGACCGGCGAGACGAGCCCGGTGGCGCGCAGCGTCGGTGACTTCGTGCGGTCAGGGTCCTTCGTGGTCGAGGGCGTCGGCGACTACGAGGCGTCCGCCGTCGGGCCCGACAGCTACGCCGGCCGGATCACCGGCACGGCGCGAGAGTTCCGGCATCCTCGCTCCCCGCTCGAGCTGGCCGTCAACCGGTTGCTCTACGTGCTCGTCGGCGTGATGATCCCGCTGGCGGCGATGCTCGTCGTCGCGCTCGCCAAGCAGGACGTCTCGGTCCGTCACGCGGTCGACACGGCGGTCGCCGGCATGGTCACCCTGATCCCGGAGGGACTCGTCCTCCTCGTCTCCGTGACGTTCGCCGCGGCGGCCGTGCGACTGGCGCGGCGCGGCGCTCTTGCGCAGCAGCTGAACGCCATCGAGTCGCTCGCGTCGGTCGACACGCTCTGCTTCGACAAGACGGGAACGCTCACCGAGGCGCGGCTTCGCCTCGTCGACCTCGTTCCGGTCGACGGGCACGGGCGTGAGCGGCTGAGCGACGCCCTCGGCACATTCGCCGCCTCGTCGCCGACCCGGAACGGGACTCTCGAGGCGATCGCTGCCGCGTGCCCGGGCCAGGCGATGGAGCCGAGCGAGACGGTTGCCTTCGCCTCCCGGCGGCGGTGGAGCGGCCTGCGACTCGGCACCGAGCGCTACGTGCTCGGCTCGCCCGATCTCTTCCCCCTCGGCGAGCTGGCAGCCACGGCGCACTCCGAGCGGGAGGGCGGGCGCCGCGTGCTCGCGTTCGGGACAACGGTGGACGGCTTCCCGGAGGATGCAGATGCGGCTCCACCGCCGCTGCACCCACTCGGTCTCGTCGTGCTCGCGGAGCAACTACGACCGGACGCAGCCGAGACGGTGGCGTTCCTCGCCCGCGAGGGCGTGGCAGTGATGGTCCTGTCGGGAGACGATCCGGTGACGGTCGGTGCCATTGCCGGCGACGCCGGCATCGCGGCCGGAATGACGCCGATCGACGGGCGCGCGCTCCCGGCAGACGAGGCGGAGCTCGCCGCCCTCGTCGGGCAGGGGTCGGTGATCGGGCGCATCTCCCCGGAGGACAAGCGGCGCGTGATCGAGGCGCTCGTGGCCGACGGCCGCTACGTGGGCATGGTCGGTGACGGCGTCAACGACGTACCTGCGCTGAAGGCCGCACGCCTCGCCCTCGCGCAGGGCACGGGGACGCAGATGGCGCAGGCCGTCTCGGACGTCGTTCTCGTCACGGGCGACTTCGCATCCGTGCCGGGCATGGTCGCCGAGGGCCGGCGGATCCTGCGCAACATCCAGCGGGTAACGAAGCTGTTCGTCACGAAGTCGGTGTTCGCAGCGTTCCTGATCCTCGCCATCGGGCTCACGCCGACCGAGTACCCGTTGCTCCCGCGCCACCTCACCGTGATCGGTGCGTTGACGGTCGGCCTCCCCGCGTTCTTCCTGGCCCTCGCGCCCAGCGAGGGGCCGTGGCGCACGACCGGCTTCCTGCGGGAGGTCGCGCGTTTCGCTGTGCCCGCCGGCGTCGCGGCGGGCCTCGGCGTGATCGTTGCCTACCTCGTCTCGCTCAACGTCTTCGACAGCGGGCTGCTCCAGGCACGGACCGCTGCGACCACGGTCGTGATCATCGTCGGCCTCTACCTCGTGCTCGCGCTCGAGGCGACGGGAGTGACGCGCGCCCGGTGGGTCAGCATCCTCTGCACGGCGCTGTTCGCGACGTACGTCGCAGTGCTCGCGCTTCCCGGCGTCCGCTCGTTCTACGAGCTCGCGGTGCCGTCCGCAGCGACCGTGTTGCTCGTCGCCGTCGGATCGGGTCTGGCGATCGGGTTCCTGCGACTCACCGACGATCGCTTCATCCCCTTCCGCGAGCGGGGAGACGGCAACGACGCCGCTACGATGACTTCGTGACGACGACCGCCACGCCGACGCTCGACGCCCATCGCGTCCGCGCCGATTTCCCCATCTTCGAGCAACGGTTTCACGGCAAGCCGCTGGCGTTTCTCGACTCCGCCGCGAGCGCGCAGAAGCCCCGCGCGGTGATCGACGCGATGTCGACGTTCTACGAGACGTCGTACGCCAACGTGCACCGCGGTGTCTACCAGCTCGCCGAGATGGCAACCGAGGCGCTGGAGAGCTCGCGGGAGACGGTGCGGGCCTTCCTCAACGCGCCTTCGGCCCGCGAGGTGATCTTCGTCCGCAACGCGACCGAGGGGATCAACCTCGTCGCGTACGCCTGGGGCCTGTCGAACCTCGGCCCGGGCGACCTCGTGATCGTCACCGAGCTCGAGCACCACTCGAACTTCGTGCCGTGGCAGTACATCGCCGGCCGCACAGGCGCAGGGTTCAGGCTGCTGCCTGTCGACGAGGGAGGCGAGCTTCGGCTCGACGCGCTCGACGAGATCGCTGCTTCCGGGACCGTGAAAGTGGTCGCTGCCGGCAACGTGTCGAACTCGCTGGGGACGATCAACCCGATCGAGCAGTTGGCAGCCTGGGCCCATGATCGCGGAGCCATCATGGTCGCCGACGCCGCACAGGCGGCACCCCACGTTGCGGTCGACGTCCAGGCGCTGGGCTGCGACTTTGCGGCGGTGTCGGCGCACAAGCTCTGCGGGCCCTCGGGTGTGGGGGCGTTGTGGGGGCGCGCGGAGCTGCTCGAGCGGATGGAGCCCTTCCTGCTCGGAGGGCACATGATCCGGGCGGTCGGCGACGACGCGACGACGTGGGGCGAGCTGCCGCACAAGTACGAGGCGGGCACCGCGCCGATGGCGGAGGCGGTCGGTTTCGCCGCAGCCGTGGACTACCTGAGCGCGGTCGGTCTCGAGGCGATCGAGCGACACGAGCACGAGCTCGCCGCCTACGCGCTCGGCCGGCTCGGCGAGCTGCCGTGGATCACGGTGTACGGGCCGCCCGCCGACCGAAGGGCCGGGATCGTCTCCTTCAACGTCGACGGGGTTCATCCGCACGACGTGGCCCAGTCGCTCGACTTCGAAGGGGTGGCGATCCGCGCGGGTCATCACTGCTGCCAGCCGCTGATGAGACGGCTGGGTGTCACTGCGACGAACCGCGCGAGCTTCTACCTGTACACCATCCCGGAGGAGATCGACCGCCTCGTGGCCGGTCTGCACCGGGCGCGGCAGGTGTTCGCGTGAGCGAGTTCGAGCAGCTGTATCGCGAAGTCATTCTCGACCACTACAAGGCGCCGAGGAACTTCGGGTTGCTCGATCCGAACGACGCCGTGGCCGAGGGGCAGAACCCGCTCTGCGGAGATGAGGTCACCGTCACCGTTCGTTTCGAGGGCGATGACGTGATCTCCGCCGTCGGCTTCGAGGGTCGCGGCTGCGCGATCAGCCTGGCCGCGACGTCGATGCTCACGGATCTCGTCAAGGGTCGGTCTGCGCAGGACGTGGCGGCAATGCCCAAGGACGAGCTGCTGGAAGAGATCGGCATCCCGCTCACTCCCGTGCGCCTGAAGTGCGCGCTGCTGGGGCTCGGCGTACTCAAGGTGGCGCTCCACCGTGCGAAGGGGACCGCGCTGCCGGAGGAGTGGCGGACCGCGTCCGGAGAGATCTCACCCGGCTGAGGCCGTAGCTCCTTGCCCGAGATCGACGTCTGTCCGCTCACTGAACTGCCGCCCGGGTCGTCCCGCGTGATCGACGCGGGGCCCGAGGGCATCGGCGTCTACAACTGCGACGGCACGCTCTTTGCGATCGAGGATCGCTGCACGCACGACGACGGCAAGCTCTGCGAGGGCGACTGGGAGCCGGAGACCTGCCAGGTGATCTGCCCGCGCCACGGGGCCCGCTTCGACATCCGGACCGGTGAGGCGTTGACGCTGCCGGCCTACATCCCGGTTACGTCGTATCCCGCGCGCGTCCGCGACGACGGCATCGTCGTCGTCGCGCTACCCGACTGAGCGTCTCGGCGGGCGGCTGTCACGTCTGGAGGTGGTCGACGCTCGCCCGCGGTCGGGCCCGATGCAGGGCGTGTGCTGGTTGCGCCGACGCGGTCCCGCGCTGCGACGACCTGGCTGCCACGGCAGCCGAGCCTTTCGCATCGCCGCCCCGGCCGCTAAAGTCCTGCTACCGCGGAAAGGAGGTGGTCCGGACGTGACAGATCCCAGCAGTACCGGCAGCGGAGGTACCAGCGGGTAGAGGCGTGTCCCCGGGACCACCGGGAATCGCCTTGCCAGCGTGGGGGGCTCGCATTCTGCGCCGCTCGACCGCTTGGGCCGAGCCGGAAGCGTCTCTACCAATCCACCGCTGGTGACCGTGACGAAGGGCCGTCCAACGGGCGGCCCTTCGTCGTTTTCCTCACCGACCTCACGCTGCATCGCGGAGCAGCGCCGCTTCGCGGACGAGCAGCTCGAGCCGCCGCGCGATCAACTCGCGGGTGGCGCTGTCCGAGAGCGATCCGTTCTCGTCGACGAGCTGGCTCACACGGGCGACGGGAAGCTCGTCACCGATCACTCGAGCACCGGCGATGCCGAGGATGCGGCGCAGGTCGGCCTGCGCCCACTGGGCGCCGTACTGCCCCGGTGACGCGCCGATCACCGTCACGGCCTTTCCAGCGAGAGCCGCTGCGCTGCGTGGCCGCGAGAGCCAGTCCACGGCGTTCTTGAGCGCGCCGGGAACCGACCCGTTGTACTCCGGCGTGGCGAAGAGCACGGCATCGGCGTCGTCGACGCGACGGCGCACCGCCTCGACCTCCGTCGGCACGCCTGCCGCCTCCAGGTCGGAGTCATAGTGAGGCAGCTCAGCGAGACCGTCGAGTACATCGACGCTCACGCTGGCGGGGGCGACGTCTGCGGCTGCGCGGAGCAGAGCCGTGTTGTGCGAGCCCCGCCGTAGGCTCCCGCTGACCGCCAGGATCCGCGTCTCGGAGTGGATGGTTCGGGCACGCATGCTCTCTCCTCTCATTACATGCATGTACAACGATTGCGGAGGCAAGAACATTCCTCGAGTTCAGAGGCGCCCCGCGCCCGTCAGTCGTCGAGGAAGTTCTTCCAGTAGCGACTGGGCGTAGGTCCGCGCTGCCCCTGGTACTTCGAGCCGAGCCCGCCGGCGCCGTACGGGCGCAACGCGGGTTCCGAGAGCTGGACGAACGAGAGCTGTCCGATCTTCATGCCCGCGTAGATCGTGATCGGCAGGTTCGCGACATTCGACAGCTCGAGCGTGACGTGGCCGTCCCAACCGGGGTCGATGAACCCGGCCGTCGAATGGATGAGCAGGCCCAGGCGCCCGAGCGAGCTCTTGCCCTCGAGACGGGCGACGAGGTCGTCCGGCAACCGCACGCGCTCGAGCGTCGACCCGAGCACGAACTCACCCGGGTGGAGGATGAACGCCTCTTCGTGGTCGACTTCCACGAGCTCCGTCAGCTCGTTCTGCTCGGCCTTCACGTCGATGTACGGGTAGCGGCTGTTTCGGAAGACGCGGAACAGCCGGTCGACACGGACGTCGAGGCTCGCAGGCTGCATGAGCGTCGCGTCGTACGGCTCGATCGTGATGCGCCCGGCCTCGATCTGGCGGCGAATCGCTGCGTCCGAAAGCACCACGCGGCAATCCTAGATGGTCGACCGGCACGTCCCGCAGCCGTGATTCGCGACCGTACGCGGCGATCGCGGCACGCAGGCTCCACGGCACGTGGGGTAGCAAAACTGCCTGCATGCGCTAAGGTCCCGGACCCGGTGTCCATGCTGTACCCCTCGATGGACCCGAACGAGCGCTTTCGCGCCCGTCGGGCCCAGATCCGCCGACGCAAGCGACTTCGCAGGGCCGCCGTCTTCGCGATCGTCCTCGCCGCCGTGATCGCGCTCGCCGCCGGCATGACGCTTGCCGGGAAGAGCCTGAGCGACGGGAAGGAGGCGACCGGCGCCAAGTCGGGCGAGCCGGCGCTCGAAGTGTCGCAGGCGGCTCCGCCGCAGGCGCCGCCGGCAGCACAGCGCCCGCGGCCGTTGCCGGTCGAGATCCGAGGCGTCCACGTCACGGGAGCGCTCGCCTCTGTCCCCGGGAAGATGGCGGAGTACGTCGGCTACACGAAGCACGGCCTCAACGCAATCCAGCTCGACGTCAAGGACGAGGGCGGGATCGTCAACTTCGTCCCCTCGTCGGTTCCCCTGACGCAGCGCATCGGTGCTTCGCGGCCGCACTTCAAGCCGCGCGAAGTGGTGCGACTTGCACGGGCCAACGACGTGTACCTGATCGGGCGGATCGTCGTCTTCCAGGATCCAGTGCTTGCGCGTGCGCGGCCGGACCTCGCGATTCGGACGGCAGGCGGTGGTGTTTGGGAGACGAGCGGTGGGCTCCAGTGGGTCAACCCGTACGACCGGCGCGTCTGGGACTACGCGGTGTCCGTGGCCGAGGCGACTGCGCGAGCCGGCTTCGACGAGATCATGTTCGATTACGTGCGCTTCCCTTCCGACGGCGACGTCTCGCGTGCCGTCTATCCCGGCAAGACGAGCCAGAGCCGTACAGAGTTGGTCACGGACTTCACCGCGTATGCCAAGCGGCGCCTCGAGCCGCTCGGCGTTCGCGTCTCGACGGCGCTGTTCGGGCTCTCCGCCACGCGCGACATGGGTCTCGGCCAGTCCCCACGCCTGATCGCGCAGAACGTGGACACGATCAACCCGATGGCCTACCCGGCTCTGTACGGCGGGGGCGAACTCGGGATCGAGAGCCCGACTGCCGAGCCGGGTGAGACCGTGTTCCGCACGCTCGCCGACTTCCGTAGCGCTATCCGCGGTTCCCGCGCACAGCTCGTCCCCTGGATCCAGGACTGGAACTTCTCGGAGCGCGAAGTGCGGCAGCAGGTCGAGGCGGCGCGCCTGATGGGCGCCAAGGGCTTCCTGCTCTGGAACGCCGCTGGTCGCTACACGACGTCCGTGCTCGCCGCACCCGCTACGGGCTGAGCCGGAAGCGGGACCAGCGGCTGCCGTCGCGCTCGTAGCGCACGCGGTCGTGAAGCCTGTTCGGCTGCCCCTGCCAGAACTCGAAGGCCTCGGGTAGCAGGCGGTAGCCGCCCCAGAACGGCGGGAGCGTCACCTCCATTTCGTCGAAGCGACGTTCGGCCTCCGCATAGAGGCCCTCGAGCTCCGTCCGGTCGCGGAGGGTGCGGGACTGGGGCGACGCCCACGCGGCGAGTTGGCTGCCGCGGGGACGCGTGCCGAAGTATGCAGTGGACTCTGCCGTCGACACCGGTTCCGTGGCGCCTTCGACCCGAACCTGGCGCTCGAGCGGCGGCCAGTGGAAGACGAGCGCCGCGCGCGGGTTCTCCGCGAGATCGGCGGCCTTCGCGCTCTCGCGGTTCGTGAAGAACACGAAGCCGCGGGCGTCGTGCCCGCGCAGGAGAACCATGCGCGCCGAGGGGCGGCCGGTGCTGTCCGCCGTGGCGAGCGTCATGGCGTCGGGGTGGACGAGGTCGGTCGCGGAGGCATCCGCGAGCCACGCCGCGAACTGGCGATGAGGATCCGCGTCGAGGTCGTCCACGTCCACGCCGCGAGCCTAGCCGCGAGCGTCGATGCACGAGCCGGTAGCCCTGACGGCCCGCATCGTCGCGAGCGACTTCTGAGAGCGCGTGTGAGCAGGAGGCTTGTTGGCCGCTGCCGGAGGCAGCAGGCCCCTTCAGGGGTCTGCCCCGCCGTAGGCGGGGATCCTTGCGGGTGTGATCCGCTCCTGCGGATCACACCTCGCAGGCAACTCTAGGGTCTGCCCCGCCGTAGGCGGGGATCCTTGCGGGTGTGATCCGCTCCTGCGGATCACACCTCGCAGGCTAGAAGACCAGCCCCGCGCGTCGCTCGTGCCGCTCGAGGGCGAGTGCGATCAACCGGTCGACGAGCTCGGCGTAGGGGATGCCCGACGCCTCGAACAGCCTGCTGTAGAAGCTCGTTCGCGTAAAGCCGGGAATCGTGTTCAGCTCGTTGATCACGACCTCGCCGTCGCTGTCGCGGACGAAGAAGTCGATCCGTGCCATCCCCTCGCACTCCGTGGCCGTGAAGGCGCGAAGCGCGAGCTCGCGTGCCCGCTCGCTCTGAGCCGCAGAGAGCCCAGGGGGAGGGATCAGGAGCTCTGAGCCGCCGTCGTCGTACTTCGAGGAGGTGTCGTACCAGTCGGCGTTGTGCGAGATCACCTGGCCGGGTGTCGACGCAACAGGGAGCGGGAGGTTGCCGAGGATGCCGACCTCGATCTCGATCCCGTCCACGAACTCCTCGACGAGCACCTTGTCGTCGTGGCGTCGCGCGAGCTCGACGGCGGCCTCGAGCTCGTCCGGCGTGTGTACCTTGGAGATGCCGACAGATGACCCGAGTCGTGCAGGTTTGACGAACACCGGGTAGCCGAACGGGTTGCCGACGGGATCGCCCGGGCGCAGCACAACGTGGGGCGTGACGGGAATCTGTTGGGCACGCATCACCAGCTTGAAGACGTCCTTGTCCATGCACAGCGCAGAAGCGAGGACGCCGGCCCCGACGTACGGGACACCGGCGAGCTCGAGCAGTCCTTGCACGGTGCCGTCCTCACCGAAGGGGCCGTGCAGGATGGGGAGCACGACGTCGACGCCGGCGAGGGTTGCGGGGGCGGAGCCCGCCGGCACGGGGAGTGTCTCCATTGCGCTCGCCCCCTCGAGCTCGGACGACGCTGCCGCTGGCAGCGCCCATCGCCCGTCACGCCCGATCTCCACCGTCGTCACGTCGTAGCGGCCCGGGTCGAGCGCCGTGACGACGGACGCCGCCGATGCCAGCGAGATCTCGTGCTCGCTCGAGCGGCCGCCGGCGAGCACGGCGACTCGGATCCGCCGGCTCACGGGATCGGGGTCGTATCCGTCGGGTCGGCCGGGGTCGTATCCGTCGGGTCGGGCGGTGTCGTCTCCACCGGAGCGACGAAACGGCCGACGGTGATCGTCACCACCGAGTCGGGCTCCGCCTGGCTCCCGCCAGGCGGCGTCTGCGAGACGACGACGCCGTCGAAGGCCACGTCGGGAGAGTCCTCGACGACCACGGTCACCTTGAATCCCGCGGCGGTGAGCGTGGTGCGGGCGGTCGGCTGGTCGATGCCCGTGACGTCCGGCACCTCGATCGTCTCGGGCCCCTTCGAGACGGAGAGCACGACGATCGAGCCCTTGGCGGCGGTGGAGTTGCCGGCGGGGCTCTGATCGACGACGACACCGAGCGTCTGCTCCGACTCGACGTCGACGCGCCGCACGGCGAACGCGGCTGCCTGGAGCTGCGACGACGCCTGCTCGAACGAGAGCCCGACGACAGACGGCACGGCGATCGGCCTCGGGCCTTTCGAGACGTTGATGCGCACGTCGGAGCCCTCGACGAGCACTGTCCCCGGCGCGGGCGCCTGCGCGGTGACGATGCCGGCAGGCTGACTGGAATTGATCTGCACGGAGTTCGCGTTCAACCCGGCACGTGTCAGGTCGGCCACGGCGTCCGCCTCGGTCTTGCCGACGACGGTCGGAACACGCACCTTCGCCTTGCCCGTGGAGACGAGTACGGTGACGATGCTTCCCTTGGCAAGACGGGTCCCGGGGCTCGGGTCCTGGTCGTAGACCGTCCCCGGTTCCGCCTCGGCGTTCGGGAGCCTGCGCACCTTGGGCTCGAACCCGTCGTCGAGGATCGCCTCGACGGCCAGCGACTCCTTGATCCCCTGGTAGTCGCCTGCCGCGACCGGCGTGTTCGAGTCGATCTGATCCTGGACGCGCTGGTAGAGGTAGATGGCTGCGACGCCGATCGCGATCGCCGCGCCGACAGCCAGGAACCAGGGCCACCATGGGCGTTTCCGCGGCACGGGGGCGTCGTAGGCCCGGTACCGCTCCGAGCCCGCGTAGGACGTCGTCGTGGGGGCGCGCGCCGGCATCTGGCGCGTGACCCCGGTCGCAGCTGCGCCGGCGCCGGAGAGCACCATCGTCGCCGCGTCGGCTGTCTCGCGCCCCACCTCCTCGCCTCGCGCCACGAGCTCGAGGTCGCGATCCATCTCCTGGGCGGAGCGGTAGCGGTCGACGGGCTCTTTCGCCAGGGAGCGGAGCACGACGAGGTCGAGATCGCGTGGGATCTCGTGGCGCAATGTCGAGGGAGGCTCCGGTGTCTGCGAGAGATGCTTCATCGCGATCTCGACGGGCGTCTCGCCGCCGAACGGCACAGCGGCGGTCAGCAGCTCGAAGAGCACGATGCCGGTTGAGTAGAGGTCGGAGCTCTCGTCGACCGGGGCGCCTCGCGCCTGCTCGGGCGACAGGTACTGCGCGGTGCCGATGATCGATCCCGCCTCGGTGATCTGGCTCGCTCCGGCCCGTGCGATCCCGAAGTCGGCGACCTTCACACGACCCTCGCCGTCGACGATCACGTTGTGGGGCTTGATGTCGCGGTGAACGATCTCGTTGCGGTGCGCGTAGCGGACGGCCGCCAGCACCTGCCGGGTGTACGAGATGGCAACGGGGATGGGGCACGGCCCGCGGGTCACGATCAGCTCCTTGAGCGTCCGCCCCTCGACGTACTCCATGACGATGTAGTACGAGCCGTTCGCCGTGCCACGGTCGTAGATCGAAACGATGTTCGGGTGTGAGAGGCCCGCGGCGTGCGTCGCCTCGCGGCGGAATCGCTCGACGAACTGTTCATCGGAGGCGTACCGCTCGTGCAGGATCTTGACCGCGACCTTGCGGCCGAGCTCCTGGTCCTCGGCGAGCCAGACGTCGGCCATGCCGCCGGTGCCGAGCTTGCGCTCGAGCACGTAGCGGCCCGCGAAGAGCGTGCCCTGGGTGCGGTCGGTCGTCGTCATCCCCGTAACGTTAGGTATTCGCCCCCGATGCCAGGAGAGCCTGCATCACCGCGCGGGCGATCGGCGCGGCCGTGGCGCCCCCTGTCGAGGTCTGGTTTTCGAGCACGACGGCGATCGCGATGCTCGCCCGCTTGTCGTCGGGGCCGGCGAAGGCGATGAACCACGTCGTGTTCCTTCCATCGACGCCGGTCTCCGCGGTTCCCGTCTTGCCGCCGACGCGAGCCCCCGGAATCTGCGCCGCGGTGCCGGTACCGCCTTCGACGGCGCGCACCATCATCTCGCCGACGTCACGCGCCGTCGTCGGCTTCACGGCGCGGTCGACGACCTCCGGGTCGGCGCGGAACGTCGTCTTCCCGGCAGGAGAGACGACCTTGTCGACGACGAAGTTGCGCCGGACGAGGCCGCCGTTGCCGATCGTGGCCGCCACCATCGCCATCTGCAGCGGCGTCACGAGCAGCCGCTCCTGGCCGAAGGCCATCCGCCCGGCGTCGACGTCCTGGTTGCGCTCGGGGAACCACAGGTCACCCTGCCGGTAGAGACCACTGGGCAGCCGCTCGCTGTCCGGCGTCTCGAGCGGCGGCCGCTCGTAGAACCCGAAGCGCTCGGCCGTACGCAGCACGAGGCGCGCCCCGAGCTTCTGTCCGATCGTGCAGAAGACCGAGTTGACGGAGTACTTGAGCGCGGTCGCGAGATCCACGCTGCCGAAAGGCCGAGACGTGTCGTAGTTGTTCACGCGCTTGCCGTAGGCAATGCAGTACCCAGGGTCGACGAACCTCGACCCAGGCTCGTACGCACCCGAGTCGATCGCCGCCGCTGCGGTGACGACCTTGAAGGTCGATCCTGGCGGGTACAGCCCGGCGCTCGCCCGGTTGACGAGCGCCGCTGCCGGCGCGCAGTCCGCCGTGATGCCCTCGATCTCGTCGAACCGCTCCTCGACGAGGTTCGGGTCGTAGGTCGGGGACGACGCCATCACGAGCAATCGACCCGTCCGCGGATCGACCGCGACAACTGCGCCGCACTGCCGTCCGAGCTGCTCGTAGGCGATGCGTTGGGCGTCGAGATCGATGGTCGTCACCACCGTGTCCCCGACGATCGGCTTGCCGCCTATCTCGTCGAGTGACTGCTGTACGAGCGACCCGAGATCGCGGTCGGCGCCGGTGAGGATGCCGTTCAGCGAGCGTTCGAGGCCGGCGCGCGCGCGGCCCGCGGTCGAATAGCCGACGACGTGTGCGGTCAGGCCGCCCTGGGGGTAGCGACGGAAGTACAGCGTCTTCCCGGAAATCTCTCGCTCCCGGTTCCGGGCGAGCACGGTGCCTCCGTCGAGGATCGGCCCGCGCTTGATCTCGAACTGCGCGACGCGCTGGATCTCGTTGTCCTGGCGCTCCGCGAGCGAGGGTCGAGCCCACGTCTGCCAGTACGTCGTCGCCACGACGAGGACGACGATCAGGCCCATCGCCACGCCTGCGACACGCGTCAGCTGCCGGTTCATCGTCTCTGGGCCGCCACGGCCCGGTTGGAGACGAGCATGAGCAGAGCGAGCACGACGAAGTTCGAGAGGATCGACGAGCCGCCGTACGAGACGAAGGGCAGGGTGATACCGGTCAACGGCACGACGCGCAGAACTCCGCCCACGATGATGAACGTCTGCAGCGCGAGACCGAACGTGAGCCCGGCCGCGAGCAGCTTCGAGAATCCGTCCTGGGCGATCAGCGCGATGCGCATGCCGCGAGCGACGAACACGAGGAACACGAGCAGCAGTCCGGCAGCACCGATCAAGCCCAGTTCCTGCGCGATCGCCGAATAGACGAAGTCGGTGCTCAGGTAGGGAATCAGCGGTGTTCCGTCGAGCGTCTCGAACGTCCCCTGGCCGAGCCCGGTCCCGCCATACCCTCCGTTTGCGATCGAGTACAGGCTCTTGACGAGCTGGTAGGAGTCGCAGTTCTGCCGGTACTCGAGCTGGCCGTTGAGCCCGCAGTACACCTTCTCGTCCGTCCATGGCTCGAGCCAGACCGTCACGCGTTGCTGCACCCGCGCAAGCGCGTGGTGGATGGCGGCGGCCCCGGCGACGAACAGTGCCGCGCCCGCGCCGACGTAGAGCGCGCGTCCGGTCGCCGCGTAGAGCATGGCGAGGAAGATCCCGAAGTTGAGGAGCGCCGAGCCGAGGTCGCTCGTCTGGACGAGGACGAGCATCGCCGCGCCCCAGATCGCCAGCAGCGGCCCGAGATCCTTGAGGCGCCCCTGCGCGAGCGACTCGCGCTTGTCGCGGAGGTACGCGGCCAGGAAGACGATCAACAGCACCTTCGCGAGCTCACCTGGCTGGAACTGCACCGGGCCGACCTGCACCCAGAGGCGGACACCGTTGATCCGCTCGCCGAGCCCGGGTACCGACGGGAGCAGGAGCAGTGCGATCGCCGAGACGCCGAACAGGTACTTGTAGCGCTCGAGGATCCGGTAGTCGTGGCGGAGCCAGAGCAACGTGGCAACGAAGACCCCGAGCCCGATGGCGACCCACACCACCTGCTTGCGTGCCTGGACGGGGTCGAGCCCGTAGATGACGATGAGGCCCATCGCGGTCAGCAGGCCAGCGAGGGGAAGCAGCGTCGGGTCTGCAAGAGGCACGGTGAGCCGGGTCGCGACGTGTGCGGCGAGGTAGAGGCCGCCGAGCACTGCGGCCCACACGAGCCAGCCGGCCGAGACTTCGCCCGTGGCGGCGATCCATGCCGCCGCGAAGGCGGTGGAGGCGAGAGCGCCGACGAACAGGAGCGCTGCGAGCTCGCGGTTCCGTGCCGTCATCGGGTGATGCCGAGAAGCACGAGCAGGCCGGCGATGAGCACGACGGTTGCGATCAGGAGGAGCGCGGGCCAGCGGCTGCCGGCGCTCGGCCCCGAGCGCGTGACGGGTGCGTCCACCGTCGGCCGGGCGACCGGATGGGGCGTCTGCGCCGGTCCGGACGGGGCTATCCCGGGCGCTGCGGCCGCCGCAGGCTCGCCGTCGGTGATCTCGAAGAGCACGAGGGTGATGTTGTCCTCCCCGCCCGCGGCGTTCGCGGCCTTCACGAGCTCCGCGGCCGTCGTGTCGACGTCGCCGGAGTGCGCCTCCACCAGCGCGAGGATCTCCTCGTCCCGAACCATCGACGTGAGCCCGTCCGAGCAGAGCAGGTAGAGGTCGCCGACATGGAGCGGAACGGTCAGCGTGTCGACGTCGACCTCCTCGTCCGTGCCAAGCACGCGCGTGATTGCGGATCGGTACGGGTGGTCGAGCGCTTCCTCCTCGGTGAGCCGGCCGGCGCGGACGAGCTCGGCGACGACGGAGTGGTCGACGGTCAATTGGTCGAGCACACCGTTGCGAATGCGGTAGGCGCGGGAATCACCGACGTGGCCGATCGCCGCTGTGCCGTCGTGCTCGTCGATGAGGACGACGGTCACGGTCGTGCCCATGCCGGCAGTCGCGGGATCCTCGAGCGAGCGGCGGAAGACCCGCAGATTCGCCTCGTGGACCAGGCCGACGACGGCGTCTACGCCGCGGAGCCCCGTCACGCGGTCGGTCAGCGCTGCGGCAGCGAGCTGCGAAGCGATCTCTCCTGCCTGAGCGCCTCCCATGCCATCGGCGACGGCGAAGAGCGGTGGCTCGCAGACGAAGACGTCCTCGTTCTGGAGTCGGCGACGGCCTGTGTCGGTGCGTGCGGCGACCTGACCCGTCTTCACACCGTCACCTCGAGGTCGGTCTTTCCGATGCGGACGACGTCGCCCTTCTGCAGGAGCCTCCGCGTCGTGAGCCGCGCGCCGTTGACGAACGTGCCGTTCGTGGAGCCTGCATCCTCGACCCACAGGCCGTCGGTGTCTGCCGCGACGAGCGCGTGCCGTGTGGAGACGAAGTCGTCGCCGTCGAGACGGACGACGTTCTCTGCCCCCCGCCCGATTCGTGTCTGACCGCCGATCTCGATCGTCGTACCCTCGCGCAGGACGGGGCTCGATCGAACCCGTAGGCGTCCCACGCCTGGCTCGAGCGCTGCGCGGAGCCGCGCTGCCTCTGCCGCTGGGACGATGATGCTCTCCTGCGGGGACGTGCGTAGATCACGTGTCGCGCTCCGAACGACGAGCCAGATGAAGAGGTAGAGGAGCACCAGGAACGCGATCTTCAGTGCGAGGAGGGTCTCGTCGGTCGTGAGCGCCGCGGTCACGTCGACACGCGGTCGAAGACGACGTCGGTTCCGCCGAGCGTGATCCGATCTCCCCCGGCGAGCTGCGCCCGCTCGACGCGGGCCCCGTTGAGCTCGGTTCCGTTCGTCGAGCCCAGGTCGACGATCACCCACGTGGTCGGGCTCTCCTGTACGACCTCGCAGTGCCGGCGCGAGACGTTGCCGTCGACGACGCGAATGTCACACTCCTTCGAGCGACCGAGCACGACCCGGCTCGACTCGACGCGATGCGCGCGGCCGTCGATCGTGAGCGTGACCACGTCGCGAGCGACAGGCGCCGGTTGCTGTGCCTTGGGCACGTCGTCCGCGCTCGGGCGATAGATGACCGTGGCCGCCGGCACGGCGGCGGCTGCGGGAGATGTCGGGACGTCCGGTGCGGCCGGGGTGGCCGGCGATGGTGGCTCGGGTAGCGGTGCGGGCGCAGTGCCAGGATCGACGACGCGGGTGGAGATGCCGAACTCTCCGACCGCGAGATCCGCGTCCGTGGTCAGCGACACGCGGGGCGTGGTCAGCATCGAGTATCCCTCGCGTCGCGCGTGCTCGGAGAGGTACTCCTGGAGCTCGCCGATCAGCGACGCCTCGTACGACGCGAACTGCTCACGGTCACTCGGCGAGAGGTAGACGGTGTATTCGTTCGGGACGTACACGCGGGAGACGGAGACCGAGCGGTGCTCGTCCATCTCCTTGGCGAGCTTCCGGGCCAGTTCGACCGGCTGCACATGCGTCCTGAAGGCACGACCGAATACCCCTTCGAAGAGGCTCTCGATCTTGCTCTCGATCGTTCGCAGGACGCTCATCAGCGGGGGAGCCTCCGACCCGCGCGAGTCTAGCTGTCGCCCCGAACGGCGAGAGCCAGTGCGGGACGGGCTGCCAGGAGCACGAACAGCGCCCAGGTGCCGGCGACGAAGCCGAGCCACGGCATGGAGGGCGCCAACAGCAGGACGAGCGCGATCTGGATCGCCCCGAGCGCGGCGAGGCCCCAGAGGCCGCGTCGGCGCGCGTGTGGCAGGACGGCGGCGACCAGTGCGAGCACGATCGCCGTTGTCACCACTGCCATGTTGTCCCCGAGAACCTCCAGGACGGCCTGTGCGACACCTCGCGGCCGCTCCACTCCTTCGACGGCGAGGTCACCGACGATCGTCCCGGAGAACGGCAGAGGCGCTCCGCGCAGTCCGGCGACGAGCGCCGCAGCGAGGACGGCGACGCCGGCGTGGAGCGCCCGGAGCGACGCCCGGCGTACGGGCTGCACTGCGAGCGGGACGAGCGCGGCAAGACCTAGTGTGGCGAGCAGAGTGCCGGCGGCGAATGCGACCCCGACCTGGGGGCGTCGCCACGACACGGCGATCCATCCGACTGCCACGGCCAGCCAACAGAGCGCGGCGCCGAGCGCCACGTTGCCGAGGGGGAGCGCCGGCAGGAGGAGCGCGACCGCAAGCCCGAGCCGTGGCCAGCGTACGGCCAGCGCCCCGGCCGCAACCGCGAGGGCGACCGCAAACCGGGGCGGCCAGAAGGGGAGGAGGAGCGTGCCGGCTGCCGCGATCGCCCCGACGAGAGCTGCCGACGCGATGCGGAGCGCCGGCGGGGCGGTCGAGACGATCTTCGGCTTCCGATCCGGCTTCGCCTTCGCCTTCGCCTTCGCTGCAGCGCGCTTGCCCGCCTCGTCCTTACGCGTGCGGCGCGGGCGGGAGACGACGTATCCCTCTCGCAGCTCTCGGGCGAGCTCGGCGGCGCTCGGTCGCTTTCTCGGGTCGACCGCGAGCGCGGAGTCGACCGCGGCTGCCACGCGTCGCGGCAGGTCGGAGCGCTCCGTGTGCAGCGGCGGTGCCCCGGCTTCGATCGCCGCTGCCACCTGCGGCATCGGGACGCCCCAGAACGGGTGACGTCCTGCGAGCGCCTCCCAGAGCATGACTCCGACGGCCCAGACGTCGCTGCGCGTCGAGGCGACGTCGCCGTGCAGTCGTTCTGGTGGGATGTACGCGAGCGTGCCGGGAACGTCGCCGACCGCGGTGAGCGTGTCGGCGTCGTCGAACTGCGCCAGCCCGAAGTCGAGAACTCGCGCAGAAGTCGGTGAGCCGGTCTGCACGAGGACGTTCGAGGGCTTGACGTCGCGGTGGACGATCCCCATTCCATGCGCGTGCGCCAATCCGTCGAGCACCTGGGCGGCGACCTCGAGAGCCTCGCGATCCGTGAGCGCGTTCTCGCGGAGCAACTCTCGGAACGTGGCGCCCTGTATGTACTCGTATGCGATGTAGACGTGCCCGTCGTCGCCGCCGAACCCGTACGCGCGAACGCAGCGCTCGTGACGGAGGCGCGACGCGGCCTCCATCTCGCGCATGGCCCGCGCCGCCCGCTTTCCCTCCCGTGGCACGATCTTGAGCGCAACCTCGAGGCCCGTCCGTTCGTCCCGCGCGAGCCAGACCGAGGCGGAACCTCCGCGGCCGATCGGGCGCAGAGGGCGGTAACGATCGAGGACGAGCTCGCGGTCAGGAAGGGCGGTGGCCGCGGTCGACACGTCCCAGCACCTTCGCCGCGGGCGGCGTTGGTCCTTTTGCGGCCGGGAGATCCCGTAGACTGGCCGGGGTCAAGGACGGATCGAGAGCACGTGGGACAACACTTTTCGATCGTGACATCACACCCCGCGATGGGGGCGACGGCGGGACGCTGGTGAGCGTTCAAGACGACGACGTTCTCGACTTCGACTTCGCCGACGACGCGACGCGCGAGCAGCAGGCGTCCCGTCGGGGCTCGGGCGGCGGAGGGGGGCGCACCCCGCGGCCACCGGGCCCGCGGTCACAGCAGAACGTGACTCCGTTGCTCCGGCTCGTCGCGCTGATCGCGTTCGCGATCCTCGTCGTCGTGCTGCTCGTGGTCTATGTCGACGGCTGCCAGAGCAACCAGCAGCGCGACGAGTACAACGCGTTCTACGAGGAGATCGCCGTCGTGGGTAGCGATTCCGCCAAGATCGGCAAGGACCTGGCGACGTTGCTCACCACGCCCGGGCTCAAGCAGGCCGAGCTCGAGCAGAAGCTCGGAGGCTTCATCCAGCAGCAGCAACTCGGCGTCAAGCAGGCGCAGGAGATCGACCCGCCCGGCCCGCTCACGCCGGCGCACGAGCACGCCGTCGAGGCGCTCGGTTTGCGGGTCGGCGGGATGCAGGGTCTGCTCGACACGTTCACGGCGACGGCGGCGTCGAGTGACGCTGCCGCCGCGGGTCTGCAGCTTGCGGCGCGCGCGAAGCGCCTCGAGGCGAGCGACGTGGTCTGGGCCGACCTGTTCCAGGCGCAGGCGGATGCGACGGCTGCCGCCGAGGGTGCAGACGGCGCAGCAGCCGCACCGGCATCCGTCTTCGTGTCGAACTCGGAGCTGTACACGGCTAGCTCGATGACGGCCATCTGGGAGCGCATCCACGGTGCTTCCACGGGCGGGACGCCTACGGGCCTGCACGGCTCGAGCCTCGCCTACACGAACGTGCTCCCGGGGGGCGAGCAGCTGTCGCCCTCGACAGAGGCCACGATTCAGGCTTCCACCGAGCTCGGCTTCGAGGTCGGCGTGACGAACTCTGGCGAGAACCAGGAGGTCCAGGTCGAGGTGACGCTGACGATCCCGAAGCAGCCGGCGCCCATCGTGAAGAAGGCGACGATCGACCTGCTCGACCCGGGTGAGACCAAGGCGGTCACGTTCAAGGACTTCCCGGAGGTGCCGTTCGGCGAGAAGACGACTGTCCAGGTGAGCGTCAAGCCGGTGCCGGGCGAGTCGAACACCTCGAACAACTCCGCCGAGTACCCGGTCATCTTCTCCCTCGGGTAGCGCGCGGTGGACGTGACGCTCGGCGTGGCGATCGGTGCGGCCATCGTCGCCGTTGCCGCCATCGCGCTCGCGGTCGCGCTCGCGCGTCGGTTCCGGGCACTGGCTCGGTCTCAGAAAGCGATCCTGGGCGGCTCCACGACCGACATCGTCGACTTCGCCGTCTCCCTGCAGGGCCGCATCGACGACCTGCACCGGGCCGTCGACGAGGTCGCCGGTGGCCTGACGCGCGTCGATCGGCGGGTGGATGGCTCGATCACGAACACGTCCGTCGTGCGTTACGACGCCTACGAGGACACGGGTGGGCAGCAGTCGGCGTCGTTCGCCTTCCTCGACGCGCACCGCACCGGCACCGTAATCACGGCGATCCAGGGACGCGACTACGCCCGGATCTACGTGAAGGAGCTCGACCGCGGCAAGGCCTCGGTGGCGCTGTCGCCGGAGGAGCAGGAGGCCGTTCAGCGTGCGATGGCCCGCTGAACGACGGCGCTCACCTACGGGCTCACGACGTACGGGCGACGAGCGGCTCGTCCGCCAGTAGCCGCTCGACACCGCCCAGGCCCCAATGCGTTCGGCCGTCCTCGGTCAGGAGCGTGGGGACTCCGCGAACACCTGCGGTCTCCGCCTCGCGGCGGATCTCGCGAAGTCGGGCGTGTCGGTCGGCGTCGTAGGCTGCCACCACCGTCTCGTCCGCGTCGAGCCCGGCCCGGCTCGCGGCGCGCATGATCTCGCTGTCCGTCGAGATGTCCTCGCCCTCGCAGAAGAACGCCTCGTACAGCGCATGCTTGAACGAGCGCAGCAACCCGGCCTCCCCTGCGAACAGGCAGGCCGAGACGATCAACGTCGAGCGTGGCTGGTACCGCGGCAGGTGGATCTCGACCCCCATCTCCAGGGCGCGGCGGTAGACATTCTGTGTCCAGTCCGTGCGTAAGTGGTCACCGCGCACCTGGAGCAGCGGCCTCGGCGCCGGGCGCAGCTCGAAGGGGAGCCACTCGACCTCGACGTGCCCCTCGTCCTCCGCGGTCTCGACGACGTGTGACTCGAGGTACGAGTACGGGCAGACGACGTCGTAGTAGAAGCGAATCCGTCTCACGCCTGCCCAGTATGCTCGACGGATGGTCGAAGGCCGCATCAGGAAGGTCGTCACCGTCCTCGAGGACGTGTACGAGGAGGGCGGCCGCGCGGTCCAGCCGCCGACCCGCATTGCCGCAGCCGCGGCGGTGATCTCGAATCCGCTGGCCGGGGGTTACGTCGAAGATCTCGAGCCGCTCATCGACGCGTACTGTGAGCCGCTCGGGGACCTGCTCACGGCCCGGGCCCTCGAGCTGCTCGACGTGCCGGCGGAGGGCTACGGGAAAGGCGCCCTCGTCGGGCTCGACGGCGACATCGAGCACGGGTCGGCGATCATCCACAACCTCCGCTTCGGCAACAGGGTCCGCGATCCGGTCTCCGGTACGACGCTCCTGCCTGCCGCGGAGAAGCGTGGCGCCGCCGGGGCGACGCTCGACCTCGCGATCAAGCACCTCACCGATGCCACGGTGCGTTCCCACCACCAAACCTTCGAGGTTCGGGTTCCCGACGCGCCTCGTGCCGACGAGATCGTGATCTGGGTCGTGCTCGCCTCGGGTGGGCGACCGCACGCTCGACTCGGCGCCTTCGGCAGCGAGCTCGAGTCGTCCTAGCCGGCGATCGTGGCTCGGATTGCGTTCATCGGCCTCGGCACGATGGGCGCCCCGATCGCCGGACATCTCGTAGCCGCGGGCCACGAGCTCGTCGGGCACGACATCGAGACCGCGAGGGTCGAGGCTCTCGGCATTCCCTTCGCGCCGTTGCCGGCCGACGCCATCGCCGGCGCCGAGGTCGCGATCACGTCTCTGCCGTCGCCCGCGGTGGTCCGTGAGGTCTGGCTTGGACGTGGCGGTCTCGTCGAAGGTGCTCGACCGGGTGCCTTGCTCATCGACGCTTCGACCGGGCCGCCCGACCTTGCCCGCGAGCTCGCGGACACGCTCGAGCCGGTTGGCGTCGACGTCCTCGACGCGCCTGTCAGCGGCGGTCCTCACGGAGCCCGTGACGGCACGCTGACGGTGATGGTCGGCGGCCGGGAGGACGCCTTCGTGCGGGCGCTGCCGGTATTGGAGGCCTTTGGTCGACATGTCGTGCGGGTGGGAGCCCACGGCGCGGGGCAGGTGGCGAAGCTCTGCAACAACCTCGTTGCGGGAGTGACCATGACCGCGGTCGCCGAGGCGTGCGCGATCGCCGAGCAGGAGGGGCTCGACGCAGCCACGCTGTTCGAGCTGATGGCCGCGTCGACCGGCGACTCGCGCGTCCTCAGGACCCGGTTTCCGCTCGCCGGAGCCGATCGGCGACACCCGGCGTCCCGCGAGTGGCAGCCGCTGTTCGCTCTCGACCTGCTCGCGAAGGATCTCGAGCTGGCCCTCGAGCTGGCGGAGACAACCGGCGTCGAGCCACAGGTCGCCGCGGCCGCGCTCGCAGGGTACCGCTCCGCTCAGGCCGCAGGGCACGGCCCGCTCGACTACTCCGCCGTCTTCCTGGAGAAGCGGGCGTCGCCAGAGGGGCCGATGGGTTAGGCTCGATTCAGCTTCCCCAACACACGATCACGGAGGTGCTCCGATGGCTGACGACCTGGTACCCGAGGCAATCCTCGAGCAGGACGGGCTCAAGGTCTCGAAGAGCCCGTGGGGGCCCGACGACGAGATCGGGCGGCTGAACTGGATCACGCCCGAGACGAACGCGGCGATCCTCGGCCGCCTGGACGGGCGCCACGTGTTCGACCTGAACGTCGAGTACTTCATCGGCATGCCGTCCTGGGTCGCCGCCGGCGACCCGAAGTACGAGATCTGGATGACGCACACACCGCAGGGGTCGGTCAACGACAACCTCTCCGGCATCGGCAGCCACGTACACGAGCGCTACTCGTACTGCGGCGACTCGATCCACATGTACACGCACTGCGGGACGCACATCGACACACTCAACCACCTCGGCTTCTACGGGAAGTTCTGGAATGGCTGGACGGCCGACAAGGACCTCGGCAGCCGGATCTGGAACAAGGGCGGGCTCGAGAACTACCCGCCCGTGATCGCGCGCGGTGTTCTGCTCGACGTCGCCGGCACGCACGGCGTGGACTGCCTGCCGGACTCCTACGCGATCACGCCCAAGGACCTGCAGGAGACCGTTGCCAAGCAGGGCGTCGAACTGCGCAAAGGCGACGTCGTGCTCGTCCGGACTGGCCGCATGAGCGTTTGGCCCGACTTCGACGGCTACCTCGTGAACACGCCTGGCATCGGGCTCCCCGCTGCCAAGTGGCTGTGCGAGGAGACGGGCGCGATGTGCATCGCCGGTGACACGATCGGGCTCGAGGTACTGCCCTCCGAGGAGCCCGACGTGTTCCTGCCGGTGCACGCGTACATGTTCGCGACGGCGGGCGCCCAGATCATCGAGGTCTGCGACATGCAGGAGATCGCTGCAGAGAAGCAGTACGAGTTCGCGTTCCTCGGCATGCCGCTCAAGCTCCGCGGCGCGACCGGCGCCCCGATGCCGTCCTACGCGGTGCCGCTTCGAGACTGAGTCGGGCTCGGGTGGGGAGGCGCGCGCCTCCCCACCCGCCGACGGAGGAGGTGCGATGGACGTCGAACAGATCCGTCTCGATCCCGACCCCTACGAGCCGTTCCGACTCTCGCAGGGCTTCCGTGTGGGCGAACTGCTGCTCGTCTCGGGTCAGGCCGCGATCGACGAGCACGGCGCGATCGTCGGCGTGGGCGACTTCGACGCGCAGGCGGAGCAGGTGTTTCGCAACCTGTCGCGTGTGCTCGAAGCCGGCGGGTCGAGCCTGGGTGACGTGGTCAAGGTCACGATCTTCCTGACCGACATGGGGAACTTCCCGAAGATCGTCGATCTTCGCGGCCGGTGGTTCACGCCGCCGTACCCGGCGGACACGATCGTCCAGGTGGTCGCGCTCGCACTGCCCGAGCTGGAGATCGAGATCGAAGCGATCGCAGTCGTCCGAGCGCCCCCGCCGTCGTAGCGGCGGGACCTGTCCCCCGCGTGGGAACGTCCAACCCGCTCTCGCCGGGCCGTGTCGTCCCCCTTGTCTCAGCAGTCGAAGCCGATGCGCTTCGCGATCGCCTTTGCGTCGTCCCGAACCTCCTCGAAGCGCGTCAACGCGGTCGCCATCAGGAATAGCTCTCTCGCGCCTGCCTGGGCGTATGCCTCCTCGAGCTCGACGAGCGAGCGGTCGGTGAGCATGAAGAACTCGTCGAGGTCCTCGCGCACCGCCGGGGGCGCCGCCAGCGCGCGAACGGCGGCTGCCTGCTCGCGCAGGAGCGGGAGCGCTGCCCCGAGCGACTCGTACACGGCGCCGGGTGACGAGAGGTCGACGGGTGGTCTCACCTCGTCGAGCCGAGCCCCGTAGTCGGTGCAGACGGCGTGCACCTGCTCGAGGAACGCCTCGGGGGTCACCGCGCGCTCGCCTCCGCGCGCGACGACGACGACCGCGGCGGAGGCAGCAGCTGCCACGAGCAGCAGCAACGCTGCAAACAGCGCCCTCCGACCCTTCACGCGAAGGACTATACGGGTCGAGATGCAGTCTCCCGCGGCCACGGAAGACGGCCCGTGCGGCGCGGCGTGGTGCGACGACGCAGGCTAGATGGTTGATCGGCAATTCAGGCACCCGCGACTGGCGGCTGTGACACGGCGCATCGCGGCACGCTCGCCCGTGACACGTACCAGCAGGTACGCGCCACGGCCGATCGCACCACGCTGCTTGGTCACACCCGTCCTCGACGGGCACCCCAATTACCGATCAACCATCTAGGATCGCGAGTGACGAGCGACGCGAAGGAGCGAGCGATGGCCACGATCGAGACCAACCCCAACCTCGGCGCGGAGATCGTCGCCGACGCCAAGGAGTACGTCCTCTATTCGTGGTCGGTGCCGAGCCAGGTCAACCCGATCGCGGTCGCCGGGGCCGAGGGGCGGCACTTCTGGGACTACGACGGCAAGCGCTACCTCGACTTCGCGTCACAGCTCGTCAACGTCAACATCGGGCACCAGCATCCGAAGATCATCGCCGCGATCAAGGAGCAGGCCGACCAGCTGTGCACGATCGGCCCGCCGATGGCGAACGAGTCGCGCTCGCGCCTCGGGCGCCTGCTCGCCGAGGTCACGCCCGGCGATCTGTCCGTCTCGTTCTTCACGAACGGCGGCGCGGAGGCGAACGAGAACGCGATCAAGCTCGCGCGACTGGCCACGGGCCGTCACAAGATCATCGCGCGCTACCGCTCGTACCACGGCGCAACGACCGGCGCCGTCACGCTGACCGGCGATCCGCGGCGCTGGGCGGTCGAGCCGGGGATGCCCGGTGTCGTGCGCATGTTCGATCCGTACACGTACCGCTGCCCGGCCGGGCACCCCGATCCGTGTCCCGTGTGCACCGGCGCGCCGCACCTGGAGGAGATCCTCGAGTACGAGGGCGCACACACGGTCGCGGCCGTGATGCTGGAGACGATCACCGGCACCAACGGGATCATCGTTCCACCCGACGGCTACCTGCAGTCGATTCGCGAGGTGTGCGACCGTCACGGGATCCTGCTCATCCTCGACGAGGTGATGGCGGGGTTCGGGCGCTCCGGGAAGTGGTTCGCCTGCGACCACTGGGACGTCGTCCCCGACATCATCACCGTCGCCAAGGGCATCAACTCGGGGTACGTCCCGATCGGGGCGATGATCGCCCGCGGGGAGATCGTGGATCGCGTGCGCGATCAGTTCTTCCCCGGTGGGCTCACGTACGCTGGCCACCCGCTCGCATGCGCGTCGGCCGTCGCCTCGATCGAGGCATTCCGCGAGGAGGGCGTCGTCGAGAACGCTGCCGCAATGGGTGACTGGTTCGTAGAGGCGCTGGGAGGGCTTGCGGCGCGGCACCCGTCGATCGGCGACGTCCGCGGGCGCGGCTGCTTCTGGGGCATCGAGCTCGTCAAGGACCGCGAGACCAAGGAGATGCTCGTGCCCTTCAACGCGGCGGGCGAGGCAGCGGCTCCGGTCGCGCGGCTGGCGCGCGCTGCGCTCGAGCAGGGCCTCTACCTCATGACCCACTGGAACGTGGTGATGGTCGTGCCGCCGTTGACGATCACACCGGACGAGGCCGAGGAGGGCGTCGCGGTCCTCGATGAGGTGCTCGCTTTCGCCGACGAGTACGTCAGCGGCTGACCATACCGCCGATCCGGCCTCCGCCGCCTGCAGGTCTGCGTCCCCACTCAGCTCGAGCGTCGTGGCGTTGCGGCCGAGGAGGGTGACGCCGGTGTCTTGCTCGTCCGGGCGGGGGTTGGTGTGGCGAGCCCGCCGACGGGCAGGTCGACGATGCCCTCGCTCCGCCGAGGGAGGTCGTCGGGGTTCGAGAGGAAGCTCGAGACGTCGTCCATCCCGACCATCGCTGTGAGGGTCAGCTCCGCAGTGGGCCCGGGTCGAGGTCGGTGCGCACGTCTCCGCCGTCGGGGCCGCGCCTGACGAGCTCGGCGAACGCCTGGAACGCGAGCCCCTGGTACTCGAAGACCGAGCCCGGCGCGAATCGACGCGGACCTCCGCGCCGAGCCGGTGCAACGCGCGTGTGGATGGAATGTCCCGCAGCCTCCGCGCGCACGCGGAGCAACGCGCGGCGCGCGGAGATCGCGTCACTCGCCCCCGCGGTGTCCTGGAGTACGCGCTCGACGAGCTCGTCCATCGACGCGGAGTGGTGGTACATGGCACCCCTGGTGCGGCCACTGGCACTCACGGCGTCGCTGAGCACCGTCCGCTCGTAGCCGTTCTCGGCGAAGACGAGTGCGGCCGCCTCGAGGAGGTTCAGTCGGGCCCGCTCGGCGCGCTCTGCTCGGCTGAGGCCCACGGACGACAAGAGATACCGACCGACCGGTACGTCACATGTGAAGCCACGGTGCGGCTTCCTCCTGCCGTTGCCACAGGCCCTCTACGCGGAGGTGAGGAAGGCGGCGATCGCGTCGGCGGTTTCCGCGAGCGCGTCCCAGAGCACCGTGTGGCCGCCGTCGACGCTGACAACCGTGAGCAGATCACCGAGTGCGTCGCGGTGCGACTCGAGCAGGTGGTCGTACGGGACGTAGCTCTCGGCGCCGAGGACGAGAAGTGTCGGAACTCGGACATCCGTGAACGGCGGCGGCTCAGAAGCCATCTCCCCGTAGGCCGAGACGACCGCCGACTGGCAGTAGCGGTAGCGCCAGCGGCCGTCCTCGTCGGCATGCGCGTGTTGAGCGAGCTCGGCCTCGACGAGATCGCGCGGCGCGCTGCGGAGCTGGCTCTCCTCGTATCGTCGCTCGATCAGCTCTTCGAAGGACGTGTAGACGCGCTCACGCCGGGCGTTCTCGGCCGCGAAGAGAGCAAGATGGGGCGGAATGTGGATCGCCGGGTCGAGCAGAACCAGGCGTTCGACAGACTCCGGCCGGCGGGCGGCCAGCTCGAAAGCGAGGCGACCACCGAACGAGTGGCCGACGAAGACGGCCGGCTCGAGGTCGACCGAGGCCGCGATCGCAGAGAGGTGCTCCTCGATCGACCAGGGCGGCTCGCCCGACGAGCGACCGTGGCCGAGGAGATCGGGCGCGACCACGTGGTACTCGTCGGCGAGCCAGTCCTCCGCGAGCACCCGGAAGTGCCCGCCGTGCATCGTGACGCCGTGCAGGCAGACGACGCGCCGCGCGTCCTCGGCGCCCCAGGCGTGAACGATGAGCTCGCGGCTCACGCTTCTACCGGCTGAAGCCGCCCGCGCCCTCCCAGGGGCGACGTCGCCACGGCCGTCCGCGGTCCAAGCCGCGGTCCAAGCCCTCTGGGGGGCGCCGAGCCCCCCTACCGGCACCGTACGCGTGATCCCGTGCCGGATGGGTGCCGACATCGTGCCGACTCTCCGCCTGGCGGGAGCGGTCACGAATCTTCGCCTCGAAGCGTCTCGAGCGACTCGGGCACCATCTCCGTCCGGCGCGTGTCCGCATCCTTGACGAGAGACCAGATCACCGTGCCCTCCTTGTCGATCAGAAACGTCCCGCGCACGGGGGCGCCGGTCTCCTCGTCGAAGACGCCGTAAGCGCGGGCGGTGGCGCCGTGCTGCCAGAAGTCGGAGCCGAACGTGTAGGTCACACCCAGCTGCTCCCGCCAGGCCTGTCGTGCTGCTGAGGGGTCGCACGACACGAACACGATGTCGGTCTCGGCCTGCTGGAACGAGTCGAGGTTCTCCTGGAGGTCGAGAGCCTCCTCGGCGCACACCGCGGTGAAGGCGAACGGATGGAAGACGAGCAACAGGTTGCGGCGCCCGAGGAAGTCGTCCAGCCGGACCCTGCGCTGGTACGTCTCCTCGAGATCGAAAGCCGGTGCGCGGTCACCTGTCGTGATCGGCACGTGTCGTCTCCTCCCGCTCGTCGCCGTTCCCGGACGGACGATAGTAGCTTCGGCCAGCGAGCTCCTCGGGGAGGAGATCGAGCGAGAATCCAGCCGCGTCGTCGTGCGGGTAGATGTACCCGGCACCGTGCCCCCGCGACGAGGCGCCCGCGTAGTGGGCGTCGCGCAGCATGGGCGGTGGCGGCTTCGCCCCCTCGCGCCGGACGTCGCTCCGCGCCTGCCAGATGGCGGTTGCCGACGCGTTCGACTTCGGTGCGCGTGCGAGGTAGACAGCCGCCTGCGCGAGGTTGAGCTGCGCCTCCGGAAGCCCGACGTGCTCGACGGCCTGAGCGGCCGCGACGGCCACCATGAGCCCGCGCGGGTCGGCGTTGCCGACGTCCTCTGACGCCAGGATGATCATTCGCCGCGCGATGAACCGGGGGTCCTCGCCGCCTTCGAGCATCACGGCGAGGTAGTACACGGCGGCGTCAGCATCCCCGCCGCGCATGGACTTGATGAACGCAGACGTCACGTCGTAGTGCTGGTCGCCCGCGCGGTCGTACCGCAACGGACGTTTGCGGGCCGCGTCGGTCACGTGATCGACGGTGAGCGGTGCCTTCTCGGACTGGGCTGTGTGGACCGCGAGCTCGAGGGTTGCCAGCGCGGTCCGGGCATCTCCCCCTGCCACGCGGGCGATCTCGGACGCTACGTCGGCAGGAACGTCGACCTCGAGCTCGCGCGCTCCTCGCGCGACCACCAGGAGCAGCTCGTCGGGGTTCAACGGCTCGAGCTCGATCACGGTGCAGCGCGAGAGGAGGGCGTCGTTGACCTGGAAGTACGGATTCTCCGTCGTCGCACCGATGAGCGTCACGAGCCCCTCTTCGACCGCGTGCAGCACCGAGTCCTGCTGCCGCTTGTCGAACCGGTGGATCTCGTCGATGAAGAGCGTCGTCCGCCGACCGTTGCCACCGAGCACGTCCCGCGCACGGCGTATCACCGCCCGGACGTCGTCGACTCGTGCGGAGACCGCCGAGAGCTCCTCGAACGAGGAGCCCGTCCGCTCGGCGACGATGCGCGCGAGCGTCGTCTTGCCGACGCCCGGGGGGCCGAACAGGATCATCGACGGCGGGCGATCGTCCTCGATGGCACGGCGAAGGGCTGAGCCGGCGCCGAGGACGTGCTGCTGGCCGACGAGCTCGTCGAGCGTTCGTGGGCGGAGTCGCTGGGCGAGTGGAGCGACCGTGACGGCCGCCTTCCGTGCCGCGTCCTCGAAGAGATCACCCACTGCGATCGCAGTATGCTCCGTGGATGGCGCCTCAGGAGCCGCAACACGCCCTCGAGGCCTGGTTCTGCGCAACGGCATGACGGTGCCAGGCGGCGCCCGTCTGTCATGAGCTATCGCAGCGAAGTTGTCGGGCTCTTGCAGGGGTTGCTCCGGCTCGACACGGTGAATCCACCCGGCAACGAGACCCTCGCCGCCGAGCATCTCGGCGCGTATCTCGCAGCCAACGGAGTCGCGACCGAGCTCGTGGGCAAGGTGCCGGACCGCGCGAGCCTCCTGGCGTGCCTTCCTGGGCGCGGAGACGGCCCCTCTCTGCTCCTGATGGCGCATACGGACACGGTTCGCGCGGAGCCCGAAGACTGGCAGCGCAGCCCGTGGTCCGGGGACGTGGCAGACGGCGAGGTCTGGGGGCGCGGCGCCCTCGACATGAAGGGGCATGTCGCTGCGGCGGCGGTCGCCTTCGCCTCGCTCGCCCGCGAGGGTTTCGAGCCAGCGGGCGACCTGCTGCTCGCGCTCCACGCCGACGAGGAGGTCGGCGCCGATTTCGGCATGTCGTGGCTGACCCGCGAGCATGCCGCGCGCGTGCGCGCCGACTTCGCGCTCAACGAGGGTGGGGGAGAGCGCTGCGTCTTCGGCGGCCGGGTGTTCTACCTCTGCGGTGTCGGCGAGAAGGCGACCGCGCCGTTCGTGGTGAGGGTGCGCGGGCGGGCCGGGCACGCATCCGTGCCCTCGATCGCCGACAACGCCCTCGTCAAGGCGGCTCCGATCGTCGAGGCGATTGCACGGCTGGGGCCGCCCAAGACGTTGCTCCCCCAGGTGCGGCGATTTCTCGAAGAAGTGCTCGGCGAGGCACCGCCACCCGAGCTCGCGCTCGAGCGCGCACGCAAGCTGCATCCTCTGGCCGCCGAGCTCGTCGAGCCGCTCCTGTCGCTGACACTCTCCCCGACGATGATCGAGGCTTCGCGGCAGCTGAACGTCGTCCCCGGAACGTGCGAGATCAGCGTTGACTGCCGCCTGCTCCCCGGGCAGGGGCCCGGTGATCTCGAACCGCTGCTGCGCGCGGCTCTCGGTGAAGGCGACTGGGAGCTCGAGTGGCTCGAGGCGGAGCAGGTCGGCGGCTCGTCGTCACCGCTCGATACGCCGTTGTGGCGGGCACTGCAGTCGTGGGTCGACCGGATCGAGCCGGGCGCCGTGCTCGCGCCGATCCTCATGGCCGGTTTCACCGACAGCCACTACCTACGGACGGCCTTCGACACCGTTGCGTACGGGTTCTTCCCGTTGCGGGCGATGGAGAGCGAGCTCGCGGCTCGCCTCGTTCACTCGGCCGACGAGCGGATCGCCATCGACGACCTCGAAGACGGCGTCGATGTCTTCCGACACGTAGCCTGCGAGCTCGGCGACTGACGTCGCACCCGGCCGGCGGTGTCGCCTGTCGCCTACCCGTGGAGCGCGATGCGCTCGACGGTGGTATCCCGTCCGACGAGGATCTCCGTCACGAGCGAGGGAGGGAAGAGGCCGTGTTCGACGACCCCGGGAACCGCAGAGAGTGCGGCCGCGAGAGCGTCCGGATCGTCGACGTCGCCGAGGTAGTCGGCGATCACGTTTCCATCGGGAGTCGGTGGTGCGTCCCGCACGCTGACGAGATCGAGTCGGCGTAACGTGCCCGCGAGGCCGTAGGACAGGAGCTCGAGCGGGATCGGCGGCCGGAGACTTTCGACCAGCTTGTCGGACGAGGCGATCACGACGAAGCGGTCGGCCACCGTGGCTACGAGCTTCTCGCGTGTGTGCGCGCCGCCTCCACCCTTGACGACCCAGCCGTCCGGAGCAATCTGATCGGCTCCGTCGACGGCCAGATCGAGCCGGTCGAGCGAGTCGCACCCCGTGAACGGCTCGACGGGGAGCCCGAGCGATCGCGCCTCCTCCTCCGTCCGCAGGGAGGTCGCAACGCAACGCAGCGGCAGCCCGCGCTTGGCAAGCAGCGGGAGGAACAGCGAAACGGTCGAGCCGGTACCGAGGCCCACGGCCATCCCGTCCTCGGCGAGGAGGGCGGCAGCGTGCGCGGCGAGCAGCTTCTCGTGCTCGAGGTCCATCGGCGGCACCGTATCGGTCGCGCCGGTCGCGGCTGCAGCCAGCCTCCGGAGCCGCCAAGATGCCGGAATGACGGGCGGTCGCCCACCCTTGCGGGACAGCGCGGCGTGGCGTGCGCTCGAGCGCCATCGCGACGAGATCGGCGGTGTGCACCTCCGAGACTTGTTCTCCGAGGACGCGTCGCGGGGCGAGCGTCTCTGCGCCGCCGCGACGGGCATGTATCTCGACTACTCCAAGCAGCGCATCACTGACGAGACCATACGGCTGCTGCTCGAGCTCGCCCGTGAGCGCAGGGTGTCGCAATGGCTGGAGGCGATGTTCGCGGGCGAGCACGTCAACGTCACGGAGGATCGACCGGCTCTCCATACCGCCCTCAGGCTCCCCCCGGGGGAGACCCTCGTCGTCGACGGACACGACGTCGTCCCCGATGTGCACGGTGTGCTCGACAGGATGGCCCTCTTCTCGGAGGCAGTGCGCACGGGTCGCTGGCAAGGCGTGACAGGCGCGACGATCCGGAACGTCGTCAACATCGGCATCGGCGGCTCCCACCTCGGGCCGGCCATGGCCTACGCGGCGCTGCGGGCCTACACGCGCCGCGAGTTGCCGCTCCGCTTCGTGTCGAACGTCGACCCCACCGACCTGGCCGAGTCCCTCCGCGGGCTCGATCCCGCTGAGACGCTGTTCGTCGTGTGCTCGAAGACCTTCACCACCCTGGAGACGATGGCGAATGCCCGGAGTGCGCGAGCATGGACGCGCGACGCGCTCGGTGACGACGCAGTCTCACGGCACTTCGCCGCTGTGACGACGAATCTCGATGCCGCTCTCGAGTTCGGGATCGACCCGTCGGCCACGTTCGGCTTCTGGGACTGGGTCGGCGGCCGTTTCTCACTGCCGTCGGCCGTTGGTCTGTCCACGATGATCGCTGTCGGCGACGAGCGGTTCCGCGAGCTCCTCGCAGGGTTCCATGCCATGGACCTGCATCTTCGGGAAACGCCGCTCGAGCGGAACCTGCCGGTGTTGATGGGGCTCCTGGCGGTCTGGAACCGGTTGCTGGGAGCGCAGACGCTTGCGGTTGTCCCGTACGACTCGTACCTCGGATTGTTTCCCTCGTACCTCCAGCAGCTCGCGATGGAGTCGAACGGGAAGTCGGTGACCACGGCGGGAGCGGACGTCGACTGCGACACGGGCGCCGTGATCTGGGGTGAGCCTGGGACCAACGGTCAGCACAGCTTCTTCCAACTGCTCCATCAGGGTACGGTCGCCGTCCCCTGTGACCTGATCGCATTCAGTTCGAGCTTGAGCGCTCCGGACAGCCAGCACGACCTGCTCGTTGCGAACATGATCGCGCAGGGTCAGGCGCTGGCCTTCGGCCGCACCGCGCACGATGCGAGGTCCGCCGGTGTGCCGGAAGCACTCGTCCCGCACTGTGTGCTCGCGGGCAACCGCCCATCGTCGACGTTGCTCCTCGACCGCCTGACGCCCTCGAGCCTCGGCATGCTCGTGGCGCTCTACGAGCACGCGGTGGTCGTGCAAGGTGCGATCTGGGATGTGAATCCCTTCGACCAGTGGGGTGTCGAGCTCGGGAAGGAGTTGACACAGAGGATCGTCCCGGATCTCCGATCGTCGGAGGAGCCGTCGCTTCGTCACGATTCGTCGACGAACGCCTTGATCGGTCACTACCGCACCCGGCGCGCGGCGCCCGAGTGATCGGCGCGGCACCGAGCGCGCCGCGCGAATCGCCCGACGCGGGACGGTACGCTCGCTCCATGCTGGAGCTGTGGGACGCGGGCGACGCGTTCGTCCGGATGGAGGACTGGCTGTCGTCACAGGGGTTCTTCCGGCCGGGTGGCGAGCGTCTCTCGGCCGACCTCTTCCTCGGCTACGGGCTCTCGCAGTCCATCCGTCGCGCCGGGACGGCGCCTCCACCCGAGCCATGCCGGCTCCCGCTCGTCGCCTGTGTCGTCCGATCGGACAACTATCATGACGAGCGTGACGACGACGTACCCATGCTCTGCGAGATCGGGGACTGGGAGCGAACCTGGTCGGCGGCGGAGTACGGGGCAGCAGTCGGCGCCGTCCGGGAGGCGATTGCCGCAGGTGGCGTCTATCAGGTCAACCTCGTCCAGCATCTCTCGGCACCGTTCGCGGGCGACCCGGGCGCGCTCGCCTCCGGTCTTCGCTCCCTGACACAATCGAGCGACGTTCCCTTTGCGGACGCCGGCTGGAGGTTGCTGCGCGGCGACGGGTGGACGATCGTCTCGGCGTCGCCGGAGGTGTTTCTCGCCCGACGCGGGGATCGGGTGTGGACGATGCCGATCAAGGGCACGAGGCCCGCGGGCGGGCGGGCGGAGCTCCGGGCATCGGCGAAGGATGCCGCCGAGCACCTGATGATCGTCGACCTGGAGCGCAACGACCTGTCGAGGGTCTGTGAGCCCGGCTCGGTCCGTTGGCCGGAGCTCCTTGCTCCGCAACGGCTGGCCGGAGTCGAGCACCTCGTCTCGACGGTCGAAGGGCGTCTACGTCCAGGGGTCGGGCTGGCCGAGCTTCTCGAGGCGATGTTCCCTGGCGGCTCGGTCACAGGGGCTCCCAAGATCGCCGCCGTCGACCTGATCGCGGAGCTCGAGCCGGTCGGGCGCGGTGCGTCGATGGGCGCCCTGGGACGCGTCTACGGCAATGGCGACCTGGAGCTCGCGCTGACGATCCGCACGTTTGCGGTTGTGGATGGGCGCGTCCACCTCTGGGTCGGCGGCGGCGTCGTCTGGGACTCGGACGCCGCAGAGGAGGTCGAGGAGTCGTGGACGAAGGCCACGCCGCTGCTCGCGGCGGTCGGCGCGCCGATGCCGGCGGCGGAGGCTCGTTGAGACCGTTGGCTGTCGCAGTCTCGGGTCGCGGGCTCGTCGACCCGTCCGAGCCCGTGCTGTGTGCCGACGACGAGGGGTTCGCGCGCGGTCGAGCGGCGTTTTCGACGCTGCGTGTGTACAGCGGGCGTCCGTTCCGGCTGACCGAGCACGTGGCACGGCTCGCTGCGTCCGCTGCCCGCCTCGGCCTGCCGGAGCCGGATCAGGGGGAGATCGAGCGGCTCGTCGGCAGCGTGGTCGACGCGGGCGGCGTCCCGGACTGTGCGGTCCGGATCACGTGGACGCCGGGCCCACCGGGAGCGTCGCCGCTCGCCCTCGCCGTGGCAACGCCTGTTCCCGCGTGGATCGAGGAGGCGCGGGCGAGGGGCCAGCGGCTCGTCTCGCTGCTCGTGCCGCGACGCTCCGAGCCATGGTTGCTCGAGGGCACGAAGTCGACAAGCTACGCCGTGAACATGGCTGCCGAGGCGGAGGCGAAGCGCCGCGGTGCCGACGACGCGGTCTTCGTCGACCAGGACGGGGTGGTGCTGGAAGGCCCGGTCACGAACATCTGGTGGCGCGAGGGATCGACGCTGCACACGCCGTCGCTCGAACTCGGCATTCTTGCGGGCGAGACCCGAGCGACTCTCATCGGCCTCGCCGCGGGTGTCGGGTACGGCGTGGCGGAGGGCACGTACCCGTTGCCACGTCTCCACGGCGCTGACGAGGTGTTCACGTCTTCGTCCGTCCGTGAGGTCATGCCTGTTGCGGCTGTCGACGGCGTCGAGCTGGCGAGAGGGCCTGCAGCCGACGAGCTTCAGGCTGCGCTGCGCTCCGCGGCACACGGCGACCCTTCAGCCTGAACGGTCGGCGGCGGCCGGAGGGGGATCCCCGGTGCCGTCGACGACGACGTGCGCGCACGCGATCGGATCGTCACGCTCGACGTAGCGCTCCTCTGCCGGGATCCAGCGCTCGACCCACGTGTCGCGGGCCTTCTCGCCGTCGCGCACGACGCCCCGCGCGAGGCGCACGTCGTACGGGGCCTCGACCCAGATCCGCACCGCGTACGCATCCCGTAGGACACGGTGCAGTGCACAGACGCCCTCCACCACGACGACGCCGTTGGGCTCGACGACGCGGGCGCCGCGTGGCTCCTGTGCCACCCAGTCGAAAGACGCAAACCGTGCCGGCTCGGCCCGAATCAGCGGCTCGAGCACCTCGCGCCGGATCCGTGCGATCTCGAAGCTCTCGCCCGTCCAGAACTCGTCGGTGGAGACGATCTGCGCACCGGGAATGGATCGGGCGAGGGTCGTCTTGCCTGCGCCCCCGTGACCGCCGATGCCGACGAGCGTCAGACGCTGCCCGCGCGCTGCGGTGGAGACGAGCTCGACGACCGGGCCGGCATCCACCGGCCGGACGGTACCCTCTGCGTCATGGAGAAGCTGCGCCTCGGCGGCATGGCCCTCCAGAACGGCGTGCTCGTGCACGGCCCGACCTCGTGGGGCGCCGCCGTTCGTGACGATGACGGCCGAATCCAGGCGGCGGCTGGTCGCAAGCGTCGCCTCGCCCCCGGTGTGCAGACGCCGCTCGTCCGCGGGCCTCTGCGACTCGCCGAGGCCTTCGCGCTCCTTCCCGACGTGAAGAGGACGTTGCCGCAGGTGCGCTTCCCGTTCGAGCGCCCCGGCGTCGCGGTGTCCGTCGTCGCCGGCTCGGCCGTTGCTGCTGCGGCGCGACGGTCACCGTTGTCCACCATCGCGCGCGAGTCGATCGCGGCGATCGCGGCGCTCGTTCCGGCTGCGGTCGCCCTCCGCGGCGGTGAGCTCTCCCGGTACCACGGAGCCGAGCACGTCTCGATCGGGACGTACGAGCTGGACGGTGAGGTCGCGCCGAAGGAGCACGATCGCTGTGGATCGCACCTGCTGGGCCCGCTGCTCCTCAGCTCAGCGGCTGCGAGCGCGCTGGCGGCCCGTGTGCCCGCCCGTGGCAGGGGTCTCGCTCGGGTCGCTGGTGCGGTTGGTGCAGTCGGCGTTTCGGTCGAGGTCTTCGCGTGGATGGGCCGGCATCCACGCAACCCGCTGTCCCGCGCGTTGGCGCGCCCCGGCCACGAGCTTCAGCGTCGTTTGTCCACCGCGGACCCGTCTCCCGCACAGCTCGAGGTGGCGGAGGCCGCCCTCGCCGCCTGTCTCGAGGCCGAGTCGAAGGCCGCACCCGCCGCCGGGGGCGAGAGTCCGTGACGCTCGCGCCGTCGCGAGCCCGCGGCGAGCGCCTCGCTCCCGAGGTGTTCGACCTTCCGGTCGAGAAGATGCGCGAGGGCTACTACACCGACGCCTACTTCAACCACACGCGATCAGCGTTGCTCCACGACGGGCGGCACCCGCGCGTCGTGATGCAGGTGTTTCAACGCAAGAACGCGATGCTCGGGGGGATGGACGAGGCGATCGCCATCCTCAAGCTCTGCTCGCACGAGTTCGATGAGCTGACGGTTCACGCGCTGCACGACGGCGATCGCATCGAGCCGTGGCAGACGGTGATGACGATCGAGGGCGACTACACGCTGTTCGCGCACCTGGAGACCGTGTACCTCGGCGTGCTTGCGCGTCGTACCCTCGTCTCCACGAATGTCACGAGGGTGCTGGAGGCGACTGGTGGGAAGCCGATCATCTTCATGCCCGCCCGCCACGACCACCACCGCGTGCAGACGGGCGACGGCTACGCGGCGTACGTTGCAGGGGCGGTGGCCGGGGCGTCGATCGGGGTCACGTCGGATGCCCAGGCGTCGTGGTGGGGAGGGCGCGGCGTCGGCACCGTTCCGCACTCTCTGATCGCGTCGTACGGCGGCAACACGGTTCTCGCGGCGACGAAGTTCGCGGAGTGGGCGGGGGACGATTTCCGAATCACCGTGCTCGTCGACTTCGACAACGACTCGGTCCAAACGGCGTTGGGTGTCGCCCGCGCGCTGGGCCCCCGGCTGTGGGGCGTGCGGCTCGACACCTCCGGGCAACTCGTCGACCGGTCGCTGTGGGACGAGATGGGCGACTTCGACCCCCGAGGCGTCAACGAGCGCCTCGTGCGCCGCGTGCGGGACGCGCTCGATGCGGATGGCTTCGAGCACGTGAGGATCGTCGCCTCGGGTGGGTTCACGATCGAGAAGATCCGGGCGTTCGAAGAGCGCGGCGTCCCGGTCGACGCCTACGGGGTCGGCTCGTCGCTGATCAGGGGTGAGAACGACTACACCGCCGACATCGTGATGGCGGACGGGAGGCCCGTGGCCAAGGTCGGCCGACGCTTCCGTCCCGACGAGCGTCTGGAGCTCGTGACGTGACGGCCCCCGGCCGGCCCGTGCTCTGGGACGTGGACACGCAGGTCGACTTCGCGCTGCCGTCGGGGAGCCTCTACGTTCCCGGCGCCGAGGAGACGCTTCCGAACATGGGTCGTCTCGTGCGCTGGGCGCACGACGCCGGGATCGTCCACGTCGCCTCGGCCGACGACCACGAGCTCACGGACGCCGAGATCTCCCTCGAGCCGGATTTCGCCGAGACGTGGCCTCCGCACTGCCTCCACGGCACGCCCGGCGCGCGGCGCGTCCCCGAGACCGACCAGGAACAGCCCGTGACGCTCACGTTGGCGCCTTTGCCACGAGCCACGGTGGCCGACCTGATCCGCGGCCATCGCGAACTGCTGCTGCTCAAGAAGACGGTCGACGTGTTCGACAACCCGAACACCGAGGCGGTGCTCGAGGTGTTGCAGCCGACCGAGGTGGTCGTGTTCGGGCTCGCGACCGACGTGTGCGACCACCGCGCGATCGTCGGGCTCCGTGCGCGCGGGGTGCCGGTGACGTTCGTCGAGGATGCGTCGCGCGCGATCTCCGAGGAGCGAGCCGCCCTGTGCGTGGCGGAATGGCGTGATCTCGACGTGCGCGTGGCGCGCACCGACGACGTGCTCGCCGGCCTGTAGGAGCACAGTGCGCGAGCGGTGCGGTTGACCGACCGCCCGGATCTCCTGATAGTGAGGAAGTGAGCTGGGCGGAATTCCAGGACACGATCGTGATCTGGATGCCGATCCTCTTCTTCGGCGCCATCTTCGTGATCCTGCTGATGACGGTGCGGCACATGCCGCGAACCAAGCCTGCTCCCGTTGAGAAGGACTCGGTGGAGAACGTCTCCTGGTCGGACGTCGCAGGTCTCGACGAGGCGAAGGAGGAGCTGGAGGAGGTCGTCGAGTTCATGCGCGAGCCGGCCCGCTTCGCCCGGCTCGGGGCGCGCGTGCCCAAGGGGATCCTCCTCTACGGCCCACCCGGGACGGGCAAGACGCTGCTCGCGAAGGCGATCGCAAAGGAGTCCGGTGCGAACTTCTACTCCTCGAGCGCCGCGTCGTTCGTGGAGATGTTCGCTGGTCTCGGCGCCGCTCGGATTCGCAAGCTGTTCGCCGAGGCCAAGAAGAACGCGCCGGCGATCGTCTTCATCGACGAGCTCGACGCGGTGGGCACAGCGCGGCAGGGTGGCGGCTTCCATCGCGAGCACGACCAGACGCTGAACCAGCTGCTCGTCGAGCTCGACGGCTTCGCCGGTCGCGAGAACGTGATCGTGATGGGCGCCTCGAACCGCCTGCAGGACCTCGATCCGGCGTTGATGCGGCCGGGCCGCTTCGACCGACAAGTGCACGTCTCCCCGCCCGACGTATCGGGCCGAGAGGCCATCCTGCGCGTGCACACGCGGTCCAAGCCGCTCGCCTCGGATGTCGACCTCTCGGTGCTCGCACGTCGCACGGCCGGGCTGACCGGCGCGGAGCTCGCCAACATCGCCAACGAGGCGGCGATCTTCGCCGCCCGTCGCTCGGCCCAGCACGTGTATATGAACGACTTCGACGCCGCGATGGAGCGTGTGCTGACAGGGCTCCAGAAGCGCCGTCTCGTGACGGAGAAGGAGAAGCGGATCCTCGCCTACCACGAGGCCGGTCATGCCCTGACGGCGCACCTGATGGGCGACCTGATGCCGGTGCAGAAGGTCACGATCGTGGGCAGGGGCGAGGCACTCGGTCTCGCCTACTACCTGCCGACCGAGGATCGGTATCTCCACACGAAGGAAGAGCTCCAGGACGTGATGAAGGTCGCGCTGGCCGGTCGTGCAGCCGAGGAGCTCGTCTTCGGTCGCGTCACGAACGGAGCCTCGAACGACCTCGAGAAGGTGACGGAGATCGCCCGCCGGATGGTGTTCGACTACGGGATGTCCGACCTGGCGGCGGCCCGCACGATGCGCGCCGACAACTACGCCCTCTCGGAGGAGACGAAGCGGATGCGCGACTCAGAGCAGGCCCGGCTCACCGACGACGCGTACGAGGAGGCGATGCGGGTGCTCGTCAAGAACCGCCCGTCGCTCGATCTGCTCGCGAACGCGCTGCTCGAGAAAGAGACCATCGAGCGCGACGAGCTGAAGGCGATGTTCGACGACCTGGCGGTGGAGTCCCGCTCGTCGGAGACGGTCGGCACCGTTCGCCTCGTCGCGGGTGCCGAACGCGAGTAGCCGCGGCGGCCTCGCCGACCGCCGGTAGCATCGCCCGCGTGACCACGACGCGCGGCATCCACCACGTCGGCTTTGCCGTCGTCGATCTCGACGACGCCGTTGCAACGTACGTGGCGCTCTTCTCCGCCACCGTCGAGCATCGCGAGGTGATTGCCGAGCAGGGTGCGGAGGCCGTGTCCCTCCAGGTGGGGGGTAGCCGCGTCGAGCTCTTGATGCCGACGGGCGAGGACACGCCGATCGGACGCTTCCTGGAGAGACGCGGCCCGGGCATGCACCACGTCGCCTACGAGGTCGACGACGTCGCCGTGGCAACTGCGGAGCTAGCGGCGGCCGGAGCGGAGCTCGTCGACGAGAAGCCGCGCGCGGGCCTGTTCGGGCTCGAGGTCGCATTCGTCCATCCCGACGCCGTGCACGGCGTCCTCACCGAGGTGGTCTCACATGTCAATCGCTGACTCCGTCCGCATCGAGCTCGCCTTCGAGGGCGGTCAGATCATCAGTGCGCTCGTCGCGCCGGAGACCGCCGACGCGGTCGAGCGCTCGCTCCTCGCGGGCTCTCAAGGCACGCTGCAGATGGACACCGACGACGGGCGGGTGACGGTCAACGTTCCCCAGGTCGTGTACCTGAAGCGCTACGCCCGCGAAGCGGCCGTCGGCTTCGGTATCTGACGGTTGGCCCTCGAGGTCGGCATCGTCGGCCTTCCCAACGCCGGGAAGACCACGCTCTTCAACGCGCTCACGCACGCGGGCGCCGAGATCACGGCGTATGCATCGGTGACCGACAAGCCGAACGTCGGCATGGCCGCGATCGCCGACGAGCGGCTCGACCGGCTCGCGGCGTTGATCGGCTCCAAGAAGGTCACTCCAGCTGCGATCCGGGTCGTCGACGTTCCCGGCACCGGCCCGCAGCTCCTCGGCAACCTCCGCCAGGTCGATGCCGTGCTGGCTGTCGTGGACGGCTTCTCAGGGGAGTCCGACCCCGAGAGCGACCTGGAGACGCTGCGGCTCGAGCTCCTCGTTGCCGATCGCGATCACGTCGAGCGGCGACTCGAGCGGGTCGAGAAGCTCGCGAAGTCGGGTGATGCCACGCTGCGGAAGGAGGTGGAGGAACTGCGACGCCTGCTCGCCCACCTCGACTCGGGGCACACGCTCGCCGACTGGCCCGGCGAGCTGCCGCCCGAGCTCGAACCGCTCACGACCAAGCCGTTGCTGGCGCTCGAGAACGGCCCGCGTGGCGTCGACTGTGCGCTCGAGGCAGAGCTCGCGGAGCTGCCCGAAGCGGAGGCAGCCGAGTTCCGAGAAGGACGCCGGTCTGCGCTGGAGGAGGTCGTCGTGCGACTCAAGGACGCCCTCGACCTGATCACGTTCTTCACGATCGGTGACACCGAGGCGCGGGCGTGGACGTTACGCAAGGGACAGACTGCGCTCGAGGCGGCCGAGTCGATCCACTCGGACATCGCCCGCGGCTTCATCCGCTGCGAGGTGATCCGCTGGGACGACCTGCTCGAGCACGGCTCGCACGCCGAGGCCGCGAGGCACGCGAAGCAGCGTCTCGAAGGGAAGAGCTACGTCGTCGAGGACGGCGACGTGCTCAACGTCCGCTTCAACGTCTGACGGGGCGGGAACGGCGAGGGCCCCGTTGCCGGGACCCTCGCAGCAGTTCGTGTGGAGCGGCTCCTACTTCTCGAACATCCGCTTCACGTTGGCCTTCTCGTCGAGATCCCTCGCGTAGTCACGATCGGCCTTCTTGGCTTTCCCGCTCGGGCCGTTGCCGTTCTTGACCGGGCCGACGATCGACCAGGTCGATGGCTGCTTCAGCTCGAGGTCGACCTCGGCGGCATCCGCCGCCATTACGGCGTAGTCGTACGCCTGCTTGGCGTGCCCGAGCATCGCCGGGTAGTCGTGGAGCACGCCGATGTCCATCTGCGCCAAGCTGATGTTGGCACTCGCGACCGCTGCCTCCGGCTCGGCTGCCACCGCGGGATCGCCCAGGATCTCTTGCGCGACCTTCGCGTACATCGCGGCATGATGCCGGGCCGAGTTGTCGCGATCGAACTGGCCGAAGTCCCAGTTCAGGTCGATGTAGCTCATGATCGAGTTCGACTCGTCGCCAAGCCAGGCGAAGAAGTGCTCGCCCTCCGGCCCGAAGTCGAGGTCGTCCTCTGGGTCGTAGCCGTCGTGTGGGTGGCTCATCGACGAGTGGTGCCCGTACTCGTGGATCATCGTCGTTGTCAGCCCGTATCCGGCCGCGACCGCGGCGGGGTACACGAAGCTGAAGACGCCGCTCTGTGTGCCGTCGAGCCAGTTGTCGTCGGCGAACCCGAGCAGGCCCGGTGCCTTGGGGCTGGAGCCGATCGACCAGTTGACCAGCCCGGCCTCGTAGTCGGCGTCATCGTCGAGCAACGTGCTCGTGTTCCGGGCAGCGATGAGGAACAGGTTGACGAAGCCGCCAAACGACGTGTAGTCCGGATGCAGGTCGTTGTAACAGACCTTGTCCGAGACGAACTGCTTGTAGCAGCGGTTCCAGTCGCCGTTCAGCTTCACGTCGTCGTAGTCCGCGGTGATGCCCGGCGACCAGCCGGTCGGCAGCTCGTTGACCTCACCCTCGAACAGCTCTGGCGTGACGAACGCGTCCGAGGCGTTGACCTGGTTCCAGCCCTCGACGGTGTTCACATCGAGGTTCACGGTGCCCGGGATCGTGTCCGGCGTGAACGTCGGAGGGTACAGCGGCGAGCTCGTAAAGAGCAGGTCGAGCCCGACGTAGCGGGTGACCTTGCCGAGGTCCTCACCGAGTGTGGCGGTGCCGAACCCAGGATGGTCGTACTCGCGCGACGAGCCGATGTACTCCCAGCTCGGCGGGATGCGGTAGTCCGGCTCACCGTCACCGTCCTCGTCCGGGGTCGTGACGTTATAGCTCCCCGCCCACACCTCGGGGCCTGCCGACAGGTCGTAGAACCAGACGCGCGCCTCCGCACCACCACCGTGCCCGGCGGCGAGGAACTCCTCGTCGTCCCGGGCGGTGCCGCCCCAGGCGACGATCTTCCGCGAGTGCCGGAGCTCGCCGAAGTTGTATCCCGTGTCGGGATCTGCCTCGTCGGTCTTCACGTACACGTGGTCGACGAAGTCCTCACGTCCGTACCAGTCGATGAAGAAGATCGTCGGCTGGGTCGTGTCCACGCCCGAGGGCGCGTTGTCGACGAGCCACTCCTCGACAGTCGGTGCGTCGATCCAGTGGTTGTCGCCCACGTCGCGCGCGCCGTCCTGGTCGTTGTAGTCGTCCTGGAACAACGTCCGCGGCATCGGGTCGGCGAGACCGGCGAGCGCCGTGAAGAACGTGTCCTCCCACTCCTCGTCGGCGTAGACGACGCTGTAGGCGTACTCGTACTCGAGCGAGAGCTCGGCCTCCGCAGCTGGGAGCCCCGGATACCAGAACTTCGAGCGGATCAGCGGCGTCGCGCGGTCGGGCAACTGGTCGAGGACGTCGCCTGCGTCGGGCTCGCCCTCCTCGAAACCGACGAAGACGATATTGACGTCGACCTCCTCCTCGAACGTCGCGGCGCCTGCCGATGTCGCGCCGAAAGCTGCGAGCGCAACGGTGGCGACGATCGCGCCAAGTGCGATGCGTCTCATGTTCTCCCCTTCCCGCCGCGAACGTGCGCGGCGTTCCCGTTTCTCCCTGCAAGGACGGTAGTTTCCCGACGCCTCCGAGTCAACCACTCAACCGGCCGCGACGAGCGCAGCGCCGCAGAGCGCCACCGCGCCGCCCGTGCGGCGGAGCCGATCGACCCGCTCGCCGAGCAGGACGCGCGCCAGGACGATGGTGGTCAGCGGGTAGAGAGCGCTGAGCACTGCGACGATCCCCGCTGCGCCGAGCGTGGTCGCCGACGCAACAAGCACGTTGGCGCCCGTGTCGAAGACGCCAATCGCGACGAGCGCGGGCAGCAGCGGTCGTGCAGGGCGCAGGCTCACGCCGACCGCGAGGGCCGTCACCACGACGAGCGCGCTCGACGTGCCGCGCGCGGTCGTCGTCGCCCAGGCGATGCTCTCGTCCGCGGCAGCGTCGATCCCGACGACGAACAGCCCGAAGCCGAGCGCAGCGACCACGGCCAGCCCCGCGCCGCTGGCGAGCCGACGCTCGCCGTAGGCCGGCTGGTGCGAGAGCACGATGATGCCAACGAGGACGGCACCGATGCCGAGCCACTGCATCCCGCTGGGCGTCGTGCCGCGCGCCGCGTCGACGGCGAGCGGGACGACCGGCGAGGCTGCAGAGATCGGCGCCACGATCGCCATCGCCCCCAGCGCGAGCCCTCGGTAGAGCGCCGCGAGCCCCACCGCACCTGCGAGCCCGGCGCCTGCGGCCGCGGCGATCTCGCCACCGCCGGGCCACGGGTCGCGCGCGATCCCGAGCCATACGAGCAGACCGGCGAAGCCGATGAGCTGCGATACGCCGAGCACCATGAGCACGGGGGCCTTCCGCGAGGTGAGGCCCCCGAGGAAGTCCCCTGCGCCCCACGCGAGCGCGGCGCCGAGCGCGAGCAGTGCAGCCACGGTGCCCTCTCAGTCGTCGCCGACCGGGCGCGTCGCCGCCTGAGCGTCGAGCTGGTTCGCGTGATACAGGACGGCGGCTTCGGCGGTGCGCGCGGCTCCCCGGTCGTGATGGCAGGCGATCGCGTGCAACAGCTCCGCCGACACCGCCGGATCGATCGCGCCTGCGCGCTCCTCGATCAGTCGCAGCCCGAGGTGGACGTGACCGAGCAGGCGACCCTCCCCCGTCTGCCGGAAGGTCGGGCCACGCCCCAGCTCGCGCGTGCGGCCGACGTCGTGCAGCAACGCTGCAGCCAGCAGCAGGTCGGCGCGCAGCCGTGGGTGCAGCTGTGCCGTCTCGCGGCAGAGCGTCGCCACACCGACCGTGTGCTCGAGCAACCCGCCCGCGTAGCCGTGGTGTCCCTCCGCGCCTGCGGCCGGCAACGACCGCAGTGCCTGGCGTAGCTCCCGGTCGGACAGGAACGAGCCGACCAGCGCCGCCAGCTCAGTGTGCGCGATCTCACCCGCGAGGAACTCGAGGAAACCGTCGAGCTCGTCCGCATCGCGCTTGAGCGTCGGCGCGAGATCCGCAGGATCCGTCTCTGGCGCAGCCTCCAGCGAGCGCACCTGCACCTGCAGCCGGCTGCCGTAGCGCTCCACCTGCCCGAGCACCCGGATCGCGTCGCCGTCGTCGAATCGGCGATCCAGGAGCTCCACGTCCTGCCAGACACGCGCCTCGACGCGGCCCGTCGGATCGACGAGGTCGAACGCGAGGTAGGGCGCACCCGTCCGCGTGCGGAGCCGACGCTTGCGCGCTGCGGCGAACACGCCCTCGACGACGCGGTCCTCGACGAGCTCGGAAATCGACGTCACGCCGGTGAGTCTACGAGCGCGGGTACATTCGCGGGCATGGCCGACGTCCAGCCGTTTCTCGCCATCCGCTATCGGCACCCGACGGCGGATCTTGTCGCGCCCCCCTACGACGTGCTCACAGCGGCCGACAGAGACGAGTACACGGCACGGAGCCCCCACAACGTCGTCCATCTGACGCTCAACGACTCGGAGGACGAGGCCGGTCGCCTGTTCCGCGCATGGCTCGAGCAAGGAGTGCTCGTTGCCGACGACACGCCCGCAGCATGGGTAGTGGCGCAGGACTACGTCGGGCCTGACGGCGTCGCTCGCCGCCGCGAGGGCGTCGTCGCCTCGCTCGGGGTCGAGCCGTACGCGACGCGTAGCGTGCTCCCGCACGAGCGCACGCACAGCGGGCCGAAGGAGAGCCGCCTTCGCCTGCTCCGGGCCGCGCGCGCGCAGCTGGAGCCGATCTTCCTGCTCTACGACGGCACGCCGCCGCTCGCCGCGCCGTCGCGAGCGCCCGATCTCGCCGCTGGCGGGACGTCGCTGTGGCGCTTCGACGGCGTGACCCTGCGTGCGTTCTTCGCCGACCGGCAGCTGCTGATAGCGGACGGCCACCACCGCTACGAGACGGCGCTCGCGTACGCGGCGGAGACGGCAACGCCGGGCAGCGCGCGGATGATGGTGGTGCTTGTCTCGACGGAGGATCCGGGTCTCGAGATCTTCCCCACACACCGGGTGTTCACGGGTCGACCGGAGATCGCCGTCGACGGAACGGCGCTGGCGTCGGTGAACGAGGCGCTCGCACGCCTCGCGACGGAGCCGTACGATCGCGCGGTGGCGGTCGCGGTCACACGTGACGGCGTGACACTCGTGCAGGGCGAGGAGGGTGAGCTGGACGTGGAGCTCGTCGACCGCTTCGGTCACGACGGCATCTCGTACACCCCGGACCGGGCCGGGGCGATCGATTCCGTCCAGCGGGGCGCGGCGGACGTCGCGTTCCTGCTTCGCGCGACGCGGATCGAGGACGTGTTCGAGCGCGCGCGCCGCGGCGAGGTGATGCCCCAGAAGACGACCTACTTCTTTCCCAAGTTGACCTCCGGGCTTCTCTTCCACCCCGTATGACCGACTGGCTCGCGTTCTCCCGTGCGTGTGTCGCCGACGTGGAGGACGCGCTGCGCATCCTCCCCACGCGTGAGGAGCGCGAGGTGGTGCTCCGCGCCGGCGAGGGTGGTGACGACACGACTGCGATCGACGATGCTGCCGAGGCGGCGGTCGTCGCCCGTCTCGAGGCGCTCGAGCTCGACGGCACGCTCGTGTCGGAGGAGCTCGGCATCCGTCAACTCGGCAGCGGCGGCCCCTTGCACGTGGTCGTCGACCCGATCGATGGCTCCATCAACGCCAAGCGCGGTATCCCGTACTTCGCGCTCTCGCTCGCCGTCGCCGAGGGCCCCGCGATGAGCGATGTCGTGTTCGGCTTCGTCCACGACTTCGGCAGCGGGGAGGAGTGGATCGCCGAGCGTGGCAGCGGGGCGTTGCTCGACGGCGACCCGCTGGCGACGGCTGGACCTCGCGACCCCATCGAGATCCTCGCCTTCGAGGGGACGACGACGGCGTTCATTGCGGCGCGGGCGCGGGCCATGGTCGGTGTCGCGGAGCGGCTACGCGTGATGGGGTCGCTGGCGCTCTCCCTCTGCCATCTCGCCGCAGGGCGGGTCGACGCCGTCTGCTCGCTGAAGCCGGCCCGCTCGATAGATATCGCCGCCGCGCAGCTGCTCGTCCGCGAGCGCGGCTACGCCATCGATCTCTTCGAGGCGGGGCCATTCGGTGAGGCGCCGCTCGATCTCGGTCAGCGCTCGCGGCTCGTCGCCGCAGCGACACCGGACGCGTGCAAGCGGTTGGCTGCGGCCCTCCGAGCGTCGTGACGAAGCGGAAGGGGCGGCTTGCGCCGCCCCTTCGCGTGCTCCGGGAGGTGGAGCAACCCGTGCGGGTTGCGCGCCACCCGTGGAGATCAGCCGGTCACTGGGGTCGCCGAACGTGCGCCCTCCGACGCCTCGCTGGTGACCGCGGACCTCCCGAGGGCGACGACCGCGAGAATCACGAAGCCGATGCCTGAGAGCAGGAGGGCGATCCCGACGATCAGGCCGAAGAGCGCGATCTGCTCCGCCATGTAGCTGACGTTGAGCGCGGTGGCCAAGGCCGTCTGGGTCACCCAGGTATTGCGCCTGGAGTTCGAGACGGGGGCGCCGCTCTCGTCCATCAGTGCCGCGGAGGCATCGTTCGTGCCCGCCGCGCTGCCCGGGTCTTCGGCGGAGACGTAGCGACCCATCTGCGCATACGTCAGGCCACCGGTGGACTCGAGCGCATGGATCCGCATGTACTGGGCAAAGCAGCGCGCCTCGGCGCCGGTGTTGATGGGCTCGCCGGCGACGTCGCACGATGGCAGCGCGACCGTCGGCGGCAGGCCGGCCTCGGCGGCCGACGTCCTGATGTCTGCCGGGTTCATGTCGTCCGAACCGACGATCACCTCGGCCTTGAGCTCGTCGCCCACCGTGCTTCGTGCGTCGATGCTCATGTAGAGAGCGCCAGCGCCGAAGGCGATCAACACCGCCCCGGCGACGACGCCACCGATCTCGAGCACTTTCCGATAGTTCATTACTCCTCCTCCCGGCTCGTTCGTGTCGTGTGCCCGGATACTGGCGGAAGCGGCCGACGCCGCCATCCGCACCGACCCTCTTGCGTGGGCAACTATCTCCCGATCCCGGTCGCGGGTAACTACGGACATGACCACGCCTGAGGCTGACTGCCCGACCCCGTCCACGCGTTGCCGATGCGGAGTGACCGGCAGGGTCCCGTCGGCTCGAGGGCAGTGACGGTGGCGCTGGTAGGCTCACGCGAAGATGGGTCCCGACCGCGACGCCATCCTCGCCGCGCTCGAGGGCGTGATCGACCCGGAGCTCCGCCGCTCCGTGACGGAGTTGGACATGGTCCGCGACGTCGTCGTCGATGAGAACGGCGAGGTGGACGTGACTATCGCGCTCACGGTCGCCGGCTGTCCGCTGCGCGACTCGTTCGTCGAGCAAGTGGAGCGCGAGGTCGGCGCCGTCGAGGGTGTGACGGCCATCCGTCTCCACTTCGACGTGATGTCCCCCGACGAGAAGTCCGCGCTCGTCTCGCGCCTACGGGGGAACCGCGAGGAAAAGACGCCGCAGCTCGACCCGGGAACGCGCGTGATCGTCGTCGCGTCCGGAAAGGGCGGCGTCGGCAAGTCGACGTTGACGGCAAACCTTGCATACGCCTTGAGCCGCCGCGGCCAGGAAGTCGGTGTCCTCGACGCTGACGTCTACGGGCACTCGATCCCGCACGTGCTCGGGATCCGTCAGCGGCCGGTCGTCGTCGACGAGATGGTTGTACCACCGGTGAAGTGGGATCTCAGGCTGATGTCGATCGGGTTCTTCCTCGACGAGAATGCCCCGGTGATGTGGCGCGGCCCGATGTTGCACCGGGCTCTCGAGCAGTTCCTCGCCGACGTCCATTGGGGGCCGATCGACACGCTCGTGGTGGACATGCCTCCGGGCACGGGCGACGTCGCGATCTCGGTGGGGCAGCTGTTGCCCCGCGCCGAGGTCGTCGTGCGTGACGACCCCCCAGCCGGCCGCCCAGCTCGTCGCCGTGCGCGCGGCGCAGATGGCGGAGCGCACCGGGATGCGCATCGTCGGCGTCGTCGAGAACATGTCGTGGCTCGTCGGCAGCGGCCAGGAGCTGTTCGGCTCGGGCGGCGGCCAGGAGCTCGCCGATGAGGTGGGCGCTCCGCTTCTCGGCCAGATCCCGCTCGATCCGGCGCTCCGCGAGGCGGCGGATGCCGGCACGCCGGTGCTCGAGGCGGCGCCCGACAGCGAGGCTGCGATCGCGATCACCGCCGTCGCCGACGCGGTGCTTCAGGCGCGCCCGGGCGCGATCCGCAAGCCGCTCACCGTCCTCTAGATGGTTGATCGGTAATTCCGGCACCCGCGACTGGCGGCCGTGACGCGGCGCATCGCGGCACGCTCGCCCGTGACACGTACCCAGCCGGTACGCGCCACGGTCGATCGCACCACGCTGCTTGGTCACGTCCGTCCTCGGCGGGCACCCTAATTACCGATCAACCATCCAGACCGCCACCGTTTCGGCCGTGTGGTAGGAACACGTCGTGGCGATGGCGCGCACCCGGTACGCCCGCAGCGGCGACGTCGACATCGCCTACCAGGTGATCGGGGAGAGCCCGCACGACATCGTGCTCGCGTTCGACTGGGCGAGCCACCTCGAGACGATGATGGAGTCGCCGTTGCGCGAGGAGTTCGTCCTCGCGCTGGCACGCATCGGACGCGTGTTGGTCTTCGACATGCGGGGGATCGGCATGTCGAGCCCCGTCGCCGGGGGCATCGCGCCGATGGAGACGTGGGGCGAGGATCTCGTGGCAGTGATGGAGGCGGTCGGGTCGCTTCGCGCCACGGTCGTGGCCCAGGGCCATGCGGCGCAGATGGCCCTGCTGACCGCCGCCGCCCACCCGGACCGCGTCTCGTCGCTGGTGCTGATCAACGGCTTCGCCCGCCTCGCCCGCGCCGAGGACTACCCGGCCGGCGTGCCGGAGAGCGCGCAAGGACGGATCCTCGACGGGATCGAGGCCAGCTGGGGGACGGGCGAGTTGGCGTACGGCGTGTTTCCGTCAGCGGCCGAGAGCCCGGGCTTCGTGGAGTGGTATGCGCGGCTCGAGCGCTTCGGTGCGACGCCGCGAGTCGCCCGCGCCCGGTTGGCGTCGTTGTTCGAGCTCGATGTGCGGCCGGTCCTTCCGTCGGTGGGCGTGCCGACGCTCGTCGTGGTGAGCCGCGATGACGCATACGTCCGCAGCGATCACGGCCGGTACATCGCCGAGCACATCGCGGGAGCACGCCTGCTCGAGCTCGACACCGCCGATCACTTCCCCCCGGCGAATGCTGCGCTGTTCGCGGCGATCGAAGAGCAGGTAACGGGGTCTCGTTCGGACGCCGTGAGCGCCGATCGCCTGCTGGCGACCGTTCTCTTCGTCGATGTGGTGGACTCGACGATGCACCTGAACGAGCTCGGCGACGAGCGGTGGAGTCATCTCCTCGATCGTTTCGAGCAGACCGTCCGGGACGTCGTCATGCTCTCCGGCGGGCGCATTCGCAAGACAACCGGGGACGGTGTCCTGTCGACGTTCGACGGTCCCGCGCGAGCGGTGCGATGTGCCCAGCACGTCCGCGATGCCCTTCGCCGGTCCGGGCTCGAGCTCCGCTGCGGCCTGCACACGGGCGAGATCACGCAGCGCGGAGACGACGTCTCGGGGATTGCGGTCCACATCGCTGCTCGCGTGTCCGAGTCTGCTGCCCCCGGGGAGGTGCTCGTCACTCGGACCGTCCGTGATCTGATCGCGGGCTCCGGCATCGGCTTCGAGGATCGCGGCGAGCATGAGCTCAAGGGCATGCCGGAGCGGTGGCTCCTCTACGCTGCGTCCGGGTGAGCAGGTGACGGCGGAGGAGGCAGAGCGGCGGCTGCTCGCGCTGGGCCTGGCGCCACCCGACGTCCGGGCTCTCGTCGAGCACTTCACCGAGGCTGACCGCCGGGGCAAGACGAGTCACGGTCTCTCGCGGGTGGCGTGGTTGGAGACGCAGGACGTCGATTCGCGCGCGCGACCGCGCAAGCTCGTGGCGGAGCCCTCGTACGAGCGGTGGGACGGAGCCGGCGCTCTCGGGTATCTCACGCTCTCGGCAGTCTGCGACGCGGTCGCGGCCGATCCGCCCGAGCGTGCTCGGCTGATCGTCGCGGAGCGGTGCTTCCCGACGGGTGTGCTCGGAGTCTGGGCGCGCCAGCTGGCGAACGCGGGTCTCGTTGCAGTGCTCACGGCGACGTCGCCCCGGCGTCTACCGCATCCAGACGGCGGCACACCGCTGACGGGAACGAACCCGCTCGCGATCGCGATTCCGTCCCGCGACGGTGAGCCGCTCGTCGCCGACGTCTCCATGGGCGCCGTCACGCACGGCGACGTGCTGGCGGGAACGGCGCGTCCGGAGGACCTCGTGCCCTTCGGTGGCCCGCAGGCGCACAAGGCGTTCGCGCTCGCGGTCGGTCTCGAGCTTCTCGTTGGAGCGCTTGCCGGGCCGGAACACGGCGTCGTGCTCCTCGTCGCGCGGCCCGAGCACGACCCGGTGCCGGCGTTTCGGGAGCTCGCGGCGGGTCTCAGGTTGCCGGGCGACGCCTGAGCGGGGTGCCGACGGGAGTGCCACCGCACGGAGTCCCGGTCGAGCCGCGCCGGATCTCCCTCCGACGTGCTCCGGCGCGCCCAACGCACCGACGATCTCTGGCACTCGACGCGCACCCGTTGTACGCTCATGGCCGCTGCGGGACACCGAGTACCCATCCACCGATTGGAGAGCGCGATGGATCACGCGGGGACGTTGAAGAGCTTCTACGACCGGATCAACGCCGGCAACATCGACGGGTTCGGCGACCTGCTGGCCGACGACTTCGTCGAGCACGAGGAGACGCCGGGCCTTGCGCCCACGAAGGAAGGCGTCAAGGAGTTCTTCAGGATGCTTCACACCGCGTTCCCCGACATGCGCATGGACGTGGAAGACGTCCTGGCCAGCGGGGACAAGGCCGTCGCCCGTGCGAGGGCCACGGGGACGCACCAGGGAGAGTTCATGGGCATCCCGGCAACGGGTCGGAGCATCGACGTCCAGCTCATCGACATCGTGCGCTTCGGCGACGACGGCCTCGCGCGTGAGCACTGGGGTGTCTTCGATGCGCTCCTGATGATGCAGCAGCTCGGTGTCGTCCCCGAGGGCCCTCCCGCGTAGGCCTGCGCAAGATCGAGGCTCGACCGAGCCGTCGAGCCGCTACGCCGACGGGAACCGTGGATCGTCGCGGATCGACGCCAGGTCGTCGTCGGTCTGCGCGTTGTCGGCGAACCCGGCGAAGAGCGCGACGGAGGCCGCGAGGTGCTCGAGCGCGTCGTCGGCCCGTCCCAACCGTGCCTCCGCGCAGGCCAGGTTGTAGAGAATCCCCGCGCTCTCCGGCTCCGCCTCGTGGAGGGTGCGGAGCTCCGCGATCGCGCCCTCCCAGTCCTCGCTCTCCCAGAAGCGGAGGACGGCTGCGTTCCGCTCCCACGGTGCGACCTCGTACGCCTTGCCGGGAGCGCCGCCGATGACGAGCACGGTCGTCCCGGCCTCACGTGCGACGGCCGATCGCTTCGCCGCCGGATCCTTGACGAAGACGAGCGTGCCGGTCGGCGCCGCAACCTCCTCGCCAGCGACCGTGAATGTCGCCGACCCAGCCACGACGACGTACAGCTCCTCGTGTCCGGCCGCCCCTGCCCCGAGCTCGTCGTGCTCGCCGATCACGACCTGGCCGACCGCCTCTGCGGTCCAGGCGTTGACGCCGAACGCCTCGATGCCCAGCGCAGCCCGAAGGAGCCGCCAGCGCGGCTGTCCCGGGATCGCGATCGACTCGATGTCGTCGATCGCGGCCACGCGGTAGCGCTCGCTCACGACGCACCCCGCAACGCCGTGAGGACGACAGGGTCGATCGCGTCCTCGCCGTCGACCCGCTCCTCGAGGTTGGCGACGCCTGCCCAGGAGCCGAGCGTCGCGTAGCCGAGCCGGCCCAGGCGCTCGCTGACCTCGACGGCCAGTGTGCCCTCGAGTGGGAGCCACTCTGCACGCGGTGTCGACCCGAAGAGCAGATCGTGCATCCCGTACAGCCGGCGCAGCTCCGTCAGCGGCAGTGGATGATCGTCGACGCGGAGGTCGACGAGCGTGTCCGACAACCCGGCATAGCCTCCGTCGCGCTCGACGACCAGCAGTGCGGCAGATTGCTGCCCGCGTCGGTCGCCACCCGCCGCCTGCGCTGCGTCGAGACAGTCGAGCAGACGTTCGACGAGGAGCTTGCCCTCGGTCGACTCGAACGTCTCCGCCAGCGCGTCGACGGTCTCGGCGGAGACGAGGATGTTGCCCTGCGCCGCATAGCCCGGCCCCACGCGGCCCCCAGCCCAGTCGTGGCAGCCCGGCCCGGTGAACGTGGCGGCCCGGCCGTGGCCGTCGACGACGCCGAGCTGACGCAGGTCGCGGTCGGGGTCGGCGGCCGTCAGCCGCTCCACAACGTCCTCTGCGGACATCCCGTCGGCGAGGAGCGCGAGCCCGTCCGGCCCGTAGCGCGGGTTCGCGTACGACTGCGTCGCGATGGCGCCGACGTGCGGCACCGCCCAGGGCACGACCGACCCGGCGGCGAGGAACTTGGACTGCGTCGCCACACCCCAGTGCCCGGCGGTCAGGTCGCATGCGCAGATCGAGTACGTGGCGACGGGCCTCACAGGTCGAGTGTCTCCCCGGGCTCCGGGACGAGGAGCTCGATACCCGCTGGCAGCAGCGGGCGAAGCTCCGCAGGCGTGCCGGTCAGGAGGGAGAACGTGCCGTGATGGGAGGGTACGACCCGCGGCGCTCCCACGAGCTCCGCTGCGACCGCGGCCTCCCGCGGCCCCATCGTGAAGTGGTCGCCGATCGGGAGCACCGCGACGTCCGGCTTGTAGATGCGCCCGATCAGCGCCATGTCGCCGAACACGTTCGTGTCGCCGGCGATGTAGATCACCGGCCCCGCATCCGGCGTGAGCACGACGCCGCAGGATTCCCCCGCGTACGTTCGGTCGGCGGTGCTCGACGAGTGCTGCGCGTGCGTCAACGTGACCTGGACGTCGCCCACTCTCACCGTGCCGCCCTTGTTCACGGAGTGCGCCATCCCGTCGTCCGGGGCGCCCTGGCTCTTCATCCAGGCGCGAAGCTCGACCTGCGCCACGAGTGGGCAGCCGTGGCTCGTGGCGAGTCTCACGGCGTCGCCGACGTGGTCGGAGTGCCCGTGGGTGACGACGATCAGGTCGCAGCGCTCGGGCTCGCGCTCGTCGTCCGGGCAGGACGGGTTTCCGGTGAGGAACGGATCGACGTAGATCCGTGTCCCCGCCGACGTGTCACACCGGAAGGCGGCGTGCCCGAGCCAGGTCAGCGTCGTTGCCATGCGTGGACGCTACCAACGCGCCCTCGTCCTCGTCCGCGCGCTCGCCGGCGTCCTTCAGAACGGCAGGTGTGCGACCGCTTCGGCGGCGCGGTCGACGAGCGGCTGCACGAGCACGAACGACCCGATCACGACCGCCACGGCGACGGCAACAGCGGTGCCGAGAGCCGGGTCGACGGGTGGCGAGCCGCCCGCGACGGCGACGGCGTGCGGGTCGTCGGTTGCCGTGTCCGGTCGCATGTACATCGCGCGGACGACGCCGAGGTAGTACGCGACGCTGACGGCGGTGGCGACGACGCCGATCACCACCAGCCACCACCAGCCCGATTCGTAGGCGGCCGAGAAGACGTAGAACTTGCCCAGGAAGCCGCCGGTCAGCGGGAAGCCGGCGAAGGCGAGCATGAACACCCACATGGCGACGCCGTACAGCGGCCGCTCCCAGCCGTAACCACCCATCTCCCTGATCCCGACTGAGCGACCGAGCTCGCGCTCGCGTGCGGCGACCACCGCGAAGGCTCCGATCGAGGCCGCCGCGTACGGGACGAGGAAGTAGAGCAGCGCCTGCCCGCCCGCCTCGTTGTTCGCGGCGATCGCGATCAGCATGAACCCGGCCTGCGAGACGGAGGAGTACGCGAGCATCCGCTTCACGTCGTCCTGCACGAGCGCGGCGAGGTTCCCGACCACGAGTGATGCGACGGCCAGCACGGCCACTGCGATCGTCCAGATCTCGTCCTGCTCGGGGAAGGCCACGACGAGCACACGGAGCATGACCACGAGCGCGGCGGCCTTCGTCGCGGCCGCCATGAACGTGGTCACGGGAGTCGGCGCCCCCTCGTAGACGTCCGGGGTCCACATGTGGAACGGCGCAGCCGACGCCTTGAAGGCGAGCCCGGCGAGGATCATCGCCATGCCGGTGACGAACAGCGGGTCGTCGGCGCCCGGAGCGTCGTGGATCGCGACGAAGCCGAGCTCGCCCGTGGCGCCGTAGACGAGCGCGCAGCCGAAGAGCAGCACGGCCGAGCCGAACGAGCCGACGATGAGGTACTTGAGACCGGCCTCGAGCGACCGCTCTCGGCCCGCGTCGAGCGCACAGAGGATGTAGAGGGCGATCGAGAACCACTCGAGGCCGAGGAACAGCGTCATCAGGTTCCCGGCTCCGACGAAGAACACCATGCCGGCGGCCGCTGCCGTGAGCAGCGAGTAGTACTCGCCGATGTGGCTGCGGCGGCGGTCGCCCCACGAGACGAGCACCACGGCAGCGCCGACGCAGGCGAGCAGAACCTGCGTGTAGCCCGCGAGCCGGTCGCGGCTCATGGACTCCGCGATCACCGAGCTCGCGTCTGCCGTCTCGGCGAACACGTCGGCGGCAAGGATCGCGGCGGCGACGAAGCCGGTGAAGGCGACCGCCGCGGAGAACAGCCTGCGGCTCTCGCGCGGCACGAGCACGGCTCCGAGCAGGCAGATCGCGGAGGCGGCGAGCAGCGCCAGCGTCGGCGAGAGCGCGAGCCAGTCGACCTTCGGCGTCGGGATCGTGGAGGCGAGCAGAACCGTCATTCCGGGAGCTCCCCGATCGTCTGCTGTACCCCGTCGCTCGGGAACGTCCGGTCGCTGACCGCCGCGGGCCAGGCGGAGAGCACGAGTAGGCAGGCGAGCAGCGGCAGCACGAGCGCGAGCTCTCCGCTGCGCAGGTCTGGCTCGTCGGCCGACTCCTTCGGGCCGCGAACGTCGTGCAGGATCGCGGAGATCAGGCGAAGCCCGTACATGGCAGCGAGCACGATCGCTGCAGCGCCGACGGCGGCGTAGCCCCAACCGCGGCCGAAGACGCCCGTGAGGATCGCGAACTCACCCGCGAACGTGGCCGAACCGGGGACCGCGAGCACGATCATCCCGGTGGCCATGATCACCGTGGCCAGGATCGGGCGTCCCTTGGCCATGCCGCCGAGGGCCGAGAACGAGCCGGTGCCGCGCCGTTGCTCGATCATCCCGGCAAGCAGGAACATCGCGGCCGACACGAGCCCGTGGTTCACCGACTGCAACACGGCTCCGTCGAGCCCGACGTCGGTGACCGCGAACACGCCGAGCATGATCAGGCCCATCTGCCCCATCGACGAGTACGCGACGACGCCACGGATGTCCGGCTGACGGAAGGCGAGCAGCGAGCCGTAGACGAGCGTTGCCGCCGCGAGCACGAGCAGCACGGTGCGCAGGTCGTCGACCGGCTCGGGGAAGTGTGGAAGCACGACCCAGATCAGACCGAACACGGCCGTCTTGGAGACGACACCGGACAGAACTGCAGCCACCTCCGGGGGTGCCTGCGTGTACGCCTCGCGCAGCCAGCCGTGGAAGGGCAACAGCGGCGACTTGACCGCGAACGCGACGACGAAGCCGAGGAAGATCCAGTCGTTCGTGCTCTCGCCCGCGTCGATCAGGCTGAACGTGTCCTGCCCGATCCCGAAGGCGACGACGGAGGCGAGCATGAGCAGCGAGCCCGCCATCGTGTAGAGGACGAACGTCATCGTCGCCCGTGCCCGCCGCGGGCCGCCCCACACGCCGACGAGGATGTAGAGCGGGATCAACATCGCCTCGAAGAAGACGTAGAAGAGCAGCAGGTCCTGTGAGGCGAACACGCCGACGACGGCGCCGGTGAGGAAGAGCATCAAACCGTAGTAGGCGCGGGGCCGCTCGCGCTCGACCCACATCCCGTAACCGATGGCGATCGCGCCGACCACGATCGCAAGACCCGCCAGCCAGAGCGAGAAGCCGTAGAACCCGACGTCGTATGCGATCCCGAGGTCATCGAACCAGGGCCGCGTCCAGCCGTACTGCACCCCGCCGTCGAAGTCGAAGTTGATCACGCCGCCGGCCCAGAGGCCGACCTCGGCGAGCGCGGCGAGCAGCGCGAGGCCCGCCGTCGACTCGCTCGACAGCGGCGCGAGCCAGACGACGAGCGCTGCGACGAGGGGAACCGCGATGAGGAGCGTCGTCAGCATGGCTCAGCGCACGACCAGGAAGACGACGGCGAGGGCGATCACCGACGCGGCGATCACGAAGGCGTACGCACGCAGCAGTCCGATCTGGGTGCGCGCGACGCCGCCGCCCGCGCCGAGCGTGCCGCGGCCGATCTCGTCGAGCGAGCCCTGGACGAGCGGCTCCTCGACGCCGTCGCGGAGTCGGACGGCGACGGCCTGTGCCGGTCGTACGAGCAGCCGGTCGTAGATCGCGTCGAAGTACAGCTTGTTCTCGAGCACCGTACGCAGCGTTCTCGAGGCCACGAGCTCGCGGCCGGTGCTCACGAGTGCCCACGCGGCCCAGAGCCCGACGACGCCGGCGATCACCGCGGCACCGCTGGTGGCGTAGTCCTCGACCACGCTCGGCTCCACGAGCGGGTGCGTCACGACCTCGAGCCACTCCTCGAGCGGCTTCCAGAGCCCGGGGATCACGATCAGGCCGCCGATCGCCGCGAGCACCGTGAGCACCCAGACGGGGATCTGCATGGAGAGCGGGCCCTCGCCGTGCGCGTGGTCGGCGTGGCCCTCGGTGCTCTCGGTGCCGTGAGCATGCCCCTCGCCGTGGCCCTCTGCGTGCTCGAGCACGAGTGGCGATGGCTCGCCGCGGAAGACGACCCAGTACAGCCGGAACGCGTAGGCGCCCGTGAGCAGGGCGCCGGCGATACCGACGATCCACAGTGCGATCCCGAGCACACCGCCCGTGGCCAGCGCGGAGGCGATGATCGCGTCCTTCGACCAGAACCCCGACAGCGGCGGGATCCCGATCAGAGCCAGCGTGCCGATCAGGAACGCGAGGTGTGTCCGCGGCATGAAGCGGCGGAGCCCGCCCATCTTGCGGATGTCCTGCTCGCCGGCGAGGTGGTGGATGACGAGCCCGGCGGCCAGGAAGAGGAGCGCCTTGAAGAACGCGTGCGCGACGAGGTGGAAGATCGCGAACCCGTACGCGCCGAGACCTGCGCCGAGGAACATGTAGCCGATCTGCGACATCGTCGAGTAGGCGATCACCTTCTTGATGTCCTGCTGTACGAGCGCGATCAGGCCTGCGGCGACGAGTGTCACCGCGCCGAGGATTGCCGCCAGGTGCTGGACGTCGGGCGCGGCTTCGAACACCGGGTGCGTGCGGCAGATCAGGTAGACGCCTGCGGTGACCATCGTCGCCGCGTGGATCAACGCCGAGACGGGCGTCGGGCCTTCCATCGCGTCCGGCAGCCACGTGTGCAGCGGGATCTGCGCCGACTTGGCCGCTGCACCGCCGAGCAGGCCGAGCGCGGCCAGCGTGACCACCGTGTCGGAGAGGAAGCCGCCCTCGGCCGCCTCGAACACGGGTGCGAAGTCGAGCGTCCCGAGCTTCGAGATGAGCAGGATCAGGGCGAGCGCCATCACCGCGTCGCCGATGGCGTTGACGATGAACGCCTTCTTCGCCGCGGTGATCGCTTCCGGCCGATGGTGGTCGAAGCCGATCAGCAGGTAGGAGGCGAGCCCGACGAGCCCCCAGCCCACGAGCAGGATCAGAAGGTTGCCCGCCTCGACGAGCAGCAGCATCGAGAAGACGAACAGCGCCATGTACGCGAAGTAGCGGCGCTCCTCGTCCGCCCCCGCCATGTAGCCCATCGAGTACCAGACGATCAGCCCACCCACCCCGGTGACGACGAGCATCATCACCACCGACAGCGGGTCGACGAGGATGGAGAGATCGGCCTGGAAGCCACCCGCGTCGAGCCATGTGTAGGCGACGGAGAGGTGCTCGCGCTCCTCTGCGTCCTGGCCGAGCAGGCGGATCATCGTGTCGAGGGCTCCCACGAAGCCGACGAACACCGAGACCGTCGCGATCCACCCGGCCTGGCGGCGGGTGATGCGGGACCCTGCTGCCGTGATCGCGGCCGCGCCGACGAGCGGCGCGAGCAGGCACACCCAGGCGCCGGCGACGCTCATCCTCGGAGCTCCGCGAAGTGATCGACGTCGAGAGGAAGACGACGCCGGGCCATGGCCACGATCAGGCCGAGGCCGACGCAGACCTCGGCGGCAGCGACTGCCATCACGGCGAGCGCGAAGACCTGACCGTCGAGCTCACCGAACAGACGCGAGAAGCCGATCAGGGCGAGGTTGGAGCCGTTCAACATCAGCTCCAGCGAGAGCAGGACGATCAGCGGGCTGCGCCGCAGCATCACGCCGAGCGCGCCCGTCGCGAACAGGATCGCGGCGACGCCGAGGTACCAGGGGACGCCGGGGCCAAGCATCAGGCCTCCACCTCGTCGTCACGCGGGTCGGGCATGCCGAGCACGACGCCCCCCACGGCCGCGACGAGCAGGACGATCGAGGTGATCTCGAACGCGAGCAGGTGGTCTGTGAGGAAGAGCTGCCCGATCTCGGCGGGGCTGCCGAAGCCGTCGGCGATCTCGTTCTCGTCGGAGAGCCGCCCGCCCGCCTTCAGCCCGAGTGCCACGAGCACCTCGGCCAGGAGGCAGACGGACGCGACGACAGCGCCGATGCGCAACCAGCGTGGGCCTCCCGCCCAGGGCGCATCGGCGCGACCGCCGAGGTACGCGATCACGAACAGGAACATCACCATCACCGCGCCGGCGTAGACGAGCACCTGCGCGGCCGCGACGAACTCGGCGGACGCGAGCAGGTACAGGACGGCGAGGGACGCCAGGTTTCCGATCAGCGCCAGCGCCGAGTAGAAGGGGTTCGTGAGCGTCACCACGGCGATGCCGGATCCGATGCACGCACCGGCGGCCGCCAGCCAGATGACCCAGACGAGGACGTTGCCCACCCCGGTCGCCTAGCTCTCGGTCCGGTACGCCGGCAGCGGCGTGTCGTAGAGGTCGGGGTCGGCGACGGGGACCGTCTTGATCGGCGGCTCGAGCAGGAGCTCCTTCGTGTAGATGAGGTCGTCGCGGGAGTACTCGGAGAGCTCGAACTCGTTGCCGAGCGTGATCGCGTCGAACGGGCACGCGAGCTCGCAGTAGCCGCAGAAGATGCATCGGCTGAGGTTGATCTCGTAGATCCGTGCGTAGCGCTCTCCCGCCGAGACCCGGTTGTCGGCGGTGTTCTCGGCGGCGACGACCCGGATGCAGTCCGACGGGCACGCGGCCGCGCAGAGCGAGCAGCCGACGCACTTCTCGAGCCCGTTCGCGTGGCGGTGCAGCCGGTGGCGACCGCGGAATCGCGGGTAGACCGGGCGCTTGAACTCCGGATACTGCTCGGTGATCGGTTTCTTGAAGATGTGCTTGAAGGTGACCCCGAAGCCCTTGATCGTGGAAAACGGCTGCAGGGCCATTACTAGATCGCCACCACGAGGATTGCGGTCACGATCGCGTTGATCGTCGCCACCGGCAGCAGCACCTTCCAGCCGAAGCGCATCAGCTGGTCGTAGCGCAGGCGCGGCAGCGTCGTGCGGATCCAGATGAACACGAAGAGGAGCACGAACAGCTTGACGATGAACCAGATCGGGCCCGAGAACGCCCAGAACCACTCGGGCCCGTGCCAGCCGCCGAGGAAGAGCGTGACCGCGAGCGCGGAGAGCGTGATCAGGTTGATGTACTCGGCCATGGGGTAGAGGCCGAAGCGCATGCCGCCGTACTCCGTGTGGTAGCCGGCGACGAGCTCCTGCTCGGCTTCCGGGAGGTCGAACGGCGCACGCGCCGTCTCGGCGAGCCCGGCGAGGAAGAAGACGACGAAGCCGACGAACTGCGGCAGGATGTACCAGATCGTGTCGGCCTGCTCGGCGACGATCTCGGTCAGCGAGAGAGAGCTCGCCATGATCACGACGCCGAGCACCGAGAGCGCGAGCGACACCTCGTAGGACACGAGCTGCGCACACGTCCGCATGGAGCCGAGCAGCGAGTACTTCGAGTCGGAGGCCCAGCCTCCGACGATGAAGCCGTACACGCCGAGCGAGCCGATGGCGAAGACGAACACGAGCGCGATGGGGACGTCGGCGATGTACCCGGTGACGAACTCGCCGCCGATCGTCCAGCCCGGCCCCCACGGGATGACGGCGAACGTGAGCAGCGCCGTGAAGGCGGCGAGGAACGGCGAGAGGATGTACAGGGTGTCGACCGCGCCCGCCGGCCGGAAGCTCTCCTTGTTGAGCAGCTTGAGCATGTCGGCGATCGGCTGACCCAGCCCGAACGGGCCGGCGCGATTCGGCCCGTAGCGAAGCTGCATGCGACCCATCACCTTGCGCTCGGCGAGCGTCAGGTAGGCGAAGGTGGCGAGCACGAGGTTGATCACGACGAACGCCTTGATCAGGCTGATCCACCACGCCTCCGCAGCGGCGAGCACGAAGCTCACGACTTCACCACCTCGACGGCCTGGTGCAGGTCGGCCGCGTGCTCGTCGGCGATCCGCACGACGCCTTCCACGAGCCGTCGGTCGACGCGGGCTCGGAGCTCGACGGACGTGCCGTTGGAGCGCACCTCGACTGCGTCGCCGGTGGCGATGCCACGGCGATCGGCGTCGGCCGGTGACAGCGCCGCCTCGCGCTCGGGCCGCTGGAACTGCAGTTCGGCCACACGCTCGACCTGCGGGCCCGAGAACAACGGGCGGGCCCGTAGGAGGCGTAGCGTGCCGAGGAGGTGCTCCTCGCCGGTCGGCGCGGGCGGCGCGGCGTGAGACGCCGGGCTGGCGGCCGGTGGTGGCGCGTAGGGAGCGCGATCGGGAAGCGGTGCGCGGCCGTCGATCGTGGAAGCCCCGACCCCACCGAAGATCCGTGCGGAGATCTCCTCGAAGAGCATCGCGGCGTGCGGGGAGAGGTCGACGCCGAAGCGCGGCGCCAGCTTCGCGATCCACGCCAGCTCGTCGGGCACCGGGGGCACCGTCGCGCGTCGCAGCCGCTGCAGGCGGCCCTCGAGGTTCAGCAGCGTCCCGTCGCGCTCGAGCATGGCCGTCGCGGGGAGCACGAGGTCGGCCCAGCCGACCGCCAGCTCGTGGAACATGGCGACCGCGATCACGTGGTCGGCGCGCTCGGCGAGCGCCCGGACGTCCGGCGAAGCGGCAGCGTCGTCGCCGGAGACGACGAGCAGCGCGATGTGCTCCGGGTCGGTCTCGTCCTCGTCGGCGGATGCCGCCCAGGCCATGGCCACGCCGGGGCCGTTGGGTGTTGCGGGGAGATGGAACGCGGCGCAGCCGGGTTTGCCCTCGAACCCGAGTGCGTGCGCCGCCTCCGCAAGCCGCGCCCCGCCGCCGCCGCCGGGGCCCGACCAGATGAGCACCGCGCGATCCGAGGCGCGGAGACGCGCGCCGAGCTCGTTCCCCGGTTCGACCAGCTTCTGCAGGGCAGATCCTGCCTCGCCGGGTGCCACCCGGACGTCGCCGGCAGGCCCGATCGTCACGATCTCGGCGCCCGAGCGGCGCGCGGAACGCAGCCAGAGATCGACGACCGGTGCCCGATCGACCACCGGGTCGTCGCCGACGACGACGACGAGCTTCGCCTCGTCGATCGTCGCGAGCGGGGCGCGGAACGCGTCGAGCGCGAGCGACGTGGACTCGGGGAGCACAGCGGAGTGCGCGCCCAGGCCGCCGCGCAGCAGTCGGCCGAGCGCGTAGGCCTGCTCGATCGTCTCGGTTCCGGAGAGCGCCGTCACCACGTGGCCCGTCGCGGCGCGCAGCAGCCGCTCGGCCTCGTCGAGCGCAGCATCCCACGACAGGAGCTCGAGCCCGTGCGCGCCGCGCGACAACGGCTCGACGATGCGATCGCTCGCACGCAGGTGCGGATGTGCGTAGCGGCCCTTGTCGCAGAGCCAGCCGCCGTCGATCTCCGGATGGTTGCGCGAGAGCACGCGCTCGACGTTCCCCTCCCGCGTCGTCACGGTGACGTTGCAGCCGACCGGGCAGAGACCGCAGACGGTCGGGGCGCTCTGGATCTCCCACGGGCGCGCCTTGAAGCGGTACTGCGTCGAGGTGAGCGCCCCGACGGGGCACAGCTCGACGACGTTGCCCGAGAACGGTGCCCGGTACGGATCGTCGGCGAACGTCGCGATCTCCGTGTAGGCGCCGCGGTTGCGGGCGATCAGCTGATTGTCCTCGGCGACGTCCGACGAGAAGCGCGTGCAGCGGTAGCAGAGGATGCATCGCTCGCGGTCGAGGGCGATCAACGGCGAGACCGGGATCGGCTTCTCGAACGTCATCTTCGAGAACGTCATCCGGGTCGATCCGGGCCCGTAGCGGAACGTCAGGTCCTGCAGGGGGCACTCGCCGCCCTTGTCGCAAACGGGGCAGTCGAGCGGGTGGTTGACGAGGATGAACTCGAGTGTCGCGTTCTGCCCGTCGGCCGCCTTCGTCGAGGTCGCCGCCGTACGAACCACCATTCCGTCTTGCGCTGTCAGCGAGCAGCCCGCCTGGAGCTTGGGTAGTCCCTCCACCTCGACGAGGCACATGCGGCACGCCCCGACCGGCGGCCCGAGCCGCGGCTCGTAGCAGAACACGGGAATCTCGATCCCCGCGGCGGCCGCGGTCTCGACGAGCCCCGTCCCCTTCGGCACCTGCACCTCGCGCTCGTCGATGGTGAGTGTCACGAGGTCGCTCACGTCGCCTCCCATGCAAACCGGGAATCTGCAGGGGCAGATTCCCGGTCGCGACAATCCCTGAGCTTCCCCGCAGACCACGAATCTGCAGGGGCAGATCCGTGGTCGCGACAATCCCTGAAGCGGCCGCTGGCGCGGCCGGTGGCGGCCACAGGCGGGGAGAGGTGCGATGCGAGGCGCGTCATGCGAGCACCTCGAGTGGCGTGTGGATGCGCCCGAGCCCGTGCGCGGCGACGTGGCGCTCGTGCACGTCGACCGGCGCGAGGATCCCGTCGAGCGACGAGGAGCCGCGCAGCGGGCAGCCGCCCTCGTCGATGTGCGCCTGGAACTCCTCGCGGAACTTGTCGACGTAGCTGCCGACGGCGATCGCGTCCGAGTCGCCGAGCGGGCACAGGCACTTGCCGTTGATTCGCTCCGCGACGTCGAGCAGCAGGTCGAGGTCACCCTGGGTGCCGTGGCCCTCCTCGATCTTCTGGAGGATCTGCGTCAGCCAGCGCGTGCCGACGCGGCACGGCGTGCACTTGCCACACGACTCGTGCTCGTAGAACTGCGAGACGCGGACGCCGAGCTGCACCATGCAGCAGTGGTCGTCGAGCGCGATCACGGCGGCGGAGCCGATCGCTGTACCGAGCGACGTCAGCGAGTCGAAGTCGAGCGTGGCCCGCTCCACCTCGGCGGCGGTGAGGATCGGCGTGGAGGAGCCGCCAGGGATCACGGCCTTCAGCGACCGGCCACCGGCGATCCCACCGCCGACCCCGTAGATCAGGTCCTTCAGCGGGAAGCCGTGTGGCAGCTCGTAGTTCCCACCCTTGACGACGTTCCCGGAGAGCGAGAAGACGCGCGTGCCGCTCGAGTTCTCGACGCCGAGCTTCGCGTACTCGGCACCGCCGAGTGAGAAGATCGGCGGCACGGTCGTGATCGACTCGACGTTGTTGACGGCGGTTGGCGACGCGTAGAGCCCGGCGATGGCGGGGAACGGCGGCTTCGTCCGCGGCTGACCGCGCTTCCCCTCGAGCGACTCCAGGAGCGCCGTCTCCTCGCCGCAGATGTAGGCGCCCGCCCCACGGTGGACGACGACGGTGACGTCGCCGAGCAGGTCGCGGGCACGGAGTTGCTCGAGGGCGTCGACGAGGACTTCGAACTCGCGCTCGTACTCGCCACGGATGTAGATGAACACGTGTTTCGACTCGATCGCGTGTGCGGCGATCAGGCAGCCCTCCAGGAAGCGCAGCGGGACGCGAAGCATGATCTCGCGGTCCTTGAACGTGCCGGGCTCCGACTCGTCGGCGTTGACGACGAGGTAGTGCGGCTTCGGTACCTGATCGGGCTTGGGGACGAAGCTCCACTTGCGACCGGTCGGGAAGAAGGCGCCGCCACGGCCGCGGAGGCCCGAGACGTTCAACTCCTCGATCACGTCGTCGGGGCTCATCGCGCGGGCACGCCGCAGGCCCGTGAGCCCGCCGACGGCCTCGTAGTCCTCGAGCCGTGTCAGCGTGCCGCCGTCGGTGCCGGCGAAGACGACTTCAGCGCTCGTCATTGCGCAGCTCCTCGACGATCGCGGGTACGTCGGACGCCTTCACGTTCAGCCGGTGGCGGTTGTTCACGGCAACGATCGTCGCCCAGCCGCAGCCACCGAGGCACTCGACGGTGCGCAACGTGAAGGCGCCGTCGTCGGTCGTCTCGCCCGCGTCCACGTGGAGCGTCCGCTCGAATGCCTCGACCACCTGCTGGGCACCACGGACGGCGCACGAGATGTTCGTGCACACCTCGATCACGTGCCGGCCCATCGGCTCGAGCCGGAACATGTCGTAGAAGGACGCGATCGACAGGCAATAGGCTGGTGTCAGGTCGAGTGCGTCCGCGACCTCGCGGAACGCCTGCTCGGGCAGCCAGCCACCGTGCTCGTCCTGGGCGAGCTGCAGCGCCGGGAGCACGGCGGACAACGGATCCGGGTACCGGCTGCGCAGCTCCTGCACTTGATCGTGGAACGATGTCGTGCTCACCGGTCGACGTCTCCCATGACGGGGTCGAGCGACGCCGCGACCGCGACGAGGTCGGCGATCAGGCAGTCCTGCACGCAGGTTGCGGTGGCCTGCAGCGCGGCGAAGCTCGGGGCACGGAACTTCACGCGCCACGGCTTCGGGCCGCCGTCCGAGACGAGCGTGCAGCCGCACTCACCCCGCGCGGACTCGATGGCGACGTACACCTCGCCTTCAGGGACGCGGAAGCCCTCGGTGACGATCTTGAAGTGGTGGATCAGCGACTCCATCGACGTGTGCAGCTCCTCCCGCGGCGGCAGTACGACCTTGCGGTCGTCCGCGATCCACGGGGCGCCCTCGAGCTCCTCGAGACGGTCGAGGCACTGGCCGACGATGCGCGCGGACTGGCGCATCTCGTCCATGTGGACCTTGTAGCGGTCGTAGACGTCGCCGTTCGGGTAGACGGGAACCTCGAAGTCGACCTCGTCGTAGAAGAGGTACGGCAGGTTGCGTCTGAGATCCCAGTCGACGCCCGAGGCGCGGAGCATTGGGCCGGACTGTCCGAGCGCGAGCGCGTCGTCGGCCGAGAGCAGGCCGACCCCCTTTGTCCGCTCGAGCCAGATCTTGTTGGCATCGAGCAGGCCCTCGTAGTCGTCAACCGCCTTCGGCATGCGCTTCGCGGCGGCGCGCGCCTGCGCGTAGAAGCCCTTCGGGATGTCCTCAGCGAGCCCCCCGACCTGGAAGTAGCGGGTGTGCATGCGCACACCCGTGACCATCTCGAAGAGGTCGAGGATCATGTCCCGCTCGCGGAACGCGTACCAGAACATCGAGATCGCGCCGACCTCGAGTGCCGACGTCCCGAGCCAGACGAGGTGGGAGTGGATGCGGTTGAGCTCGGAGAGGCACATTCGCATCCACTGCGCGCGCGCCGGCACCTCGAGACCGAGCAGCTTTTCGATCGCGAGCACGAACACGAGCTCGTTCGCCTGGAACGAGAGGTAGTCGATCCGCTCCGGGTACGTGATGCCCTTCCAGTACGTCTTCTGCTCCATGGTCTTCTCGAACCCGGTGTGCAGGTAGCCGATCACCGCGCGGAGCCCCGCCACCTGCTCGCCGTCGAGGTCGAGGATCAGGCGCAGCACGCCGTGCGTCGACGGGTGGTTGGGCCCGAAGTTGACGGTGAGGATGTCGTCGAGGTCGTGCCGCTTCGGGTCGACTTCGAGGATCGTCGGGCACGGCGTCGGGATCCGGGTTCCCGAGTAGATCGACGTGGCCGGCAGGACCGTCATGTGTCTTTCCCCGCAGAGCAGTGTTTCCCCGCAGAGCGGGAATCCGCGGAGCGGATTCCCGCTCGCGACGATCCCTGAAGCCGGCCGCATTCGCGGCCGGTTGCGGCGATGGGCACGAGCGACGCGGTCGACGTGCGTCCCTCGGGCTCCCCCGCATTTGACGACGGTTGCATCGACAGGGCCCTCATTCCTCCCCCGAGAATCGGACGGGCTCGCCGCCGATCGGGTAGTCCTTGCGCAACGGGTGCCCGTCCCAGTCGTCCGGCATCAGGATGCGCACGAGGTTCGGGTGCCCTCGGAAGGGGATCCCCATCATGTCGAAGGCCTCGCGCTCGAACCAGTCGGCGGCCGGCCAGATGCCGATCACGGAGTCGATCGCCTCACCGTCGGCGAGCCACACCTGGACGCGCAGCCGGGCCGGGTCGTCACCGACGCGCAGCAGCTGGTAGTCGAGGGAGAAGCGAGTCGGCTTCGGCGCGGGGACGACGGCGAGGCCGTGCGATCCCGGGCCGAAGATGTCGCGTCCGTCGCGCGTGCCGATGTACCCGGCGACGCCGGCTTCACCCCACCCGAGGTAGTCGGCGGCGACGACGTCCATCAGCTGGTTGAAGCCGTGCGCGTCCCGCAGGTGGGTGCAGGCCTCGACGATACGCGCCGCGTCGACGACGAGCGTCGTCTCACGGAGCGCCTCCCGCGTCTCGACGAGCCCGGGAACCGCCTCGTAGCCGGCGCTCACTCCGCCACTCCCCGGATCGAGTAGGCGGGCGGGACGCCGGCGGTGATCTTCTCATGGAGGCGGACGATGCCCTCCATCAGCGCCTCGGGTCGCGGCGGGCACCCGGGCACGTGGATGTCGACCGGGACGATCTTGTCGACGCCCTGCAGCACCGTGTAGTTGTTGAACATGCCGCCGGAGGAAGAGCAGGCGCCCATCGCGATCACCCACTTCGGCTCGAGCATCTGGTCGTACACCTGGCGCAAGGGCGGCGCCATCTTGTGCGTGACACGCCCCGACACGATCAGCAGGTCGGCCTGGCGCGGCGACGACGAGAACCGCTCCATCCCGAACCGCGCGATGTCGTAGCGGGACGAGACGATCGACATCATCTCGATCGCGCAGCAGGCGAGCCCGAACGTGTCGGGCCACACGGAGTTCGAGCGCGCCCAGGCGACGGCCTTCTCCAAGGTCGTCAGCAGCAGGGCGTCTTCGATCTTCGCCACCTCACGCTCGAAGACCGACGGCTCCTCCCCCGGCCGCAGCACGGCTTCGGAGTTGAGCCCGGCCCGGGCCAGCGGGCGGTCCGAGATCAGCGGCAGCTTGCGCGCTAGTGCCATTCGAGAGCCCCCTTCCGCCAGACGTACACGTACGCGACGCCGAGGATGCCGACGAACGCGAGGAACTCGAAGAGACCGAACCACCCGAGGGCGTCGAGCTGCACCGCGAGCGGGTACAGGAAGACGATCTCGATGTCGAAGAGGATGAACAGCATCGCCGTGAGGTAGAAGCTGACGGTGAAGCGTCGCTCCTGGCTCGGCGCCCCCTGGGACACGCCGGACTCGAACGGCAGGAGCTGCTGGCGCGTCTGTGTCCGCGATCTTCCCGGGAGGATGAAAGAGAGCGCGATCATCGTCGCCGGGATCGCCGCGGCGAACAACGCGTAGAACAGGATCGGCAGCCAGTCCGAGAGCATGCGTCGCGGGACCTCCTCGGACGCGGAAGCTACCACCTGCCCCGGTGCTCACGAAGGGAGAAGGAACTGCCGATGGCTACGTGGAAACGGGTGTCACGAAGTTCGAGCCCCCGTTCTCGCCCCGCGCTGCGTCCGCTAGGATCCGATCATGGAGATCATCGAGCGCCCCACCGACACCATTCTCACGCTGACGCCGGCAGCGGCGGACAAGATCAGAGAGCTCCTCGCCGAGGAGGCCGAGGGCGAGTCGATGGTGCTGCGCGTCGCGATCCAGGGCGGCGGCTGCTCGGGCTTCCAGTACGGCCTGGGGTTCGACATGGGCGCCGCCGGTGGCGATCTCGAGTTCACGCTCGAAGGCGTCCCGGTCGTGGTCGACCCGTTCTCCGCCCCGTACCTCCAGGGTGCGACGATCGACTTCCTGAACTCGATCTCGGAGTCCGGGTTCAAGATCGACAACCCGAACGCCGTTTCCTCGTGCGGCTGCGGCCACTCCTTCCAGGTGGAGGAGGGCGAGGAGATGCCCGAGGGCACGCACGTCGGCGGCTGCGGCTCCGGCTGCAGTCACTAGCTTGCTCGCCAGGCAGAACTCCGCAGTAGCGGATTTCTGCGGCTGATCCCGCAGGTCCGGCTGCGCCGGACGTGCGGGCAGATCCCTGAAGTTCCGATCAGGCGCCGCCAACCCCTGATCGGGTGTCCGACCGAAGTCGGACACCGCTCCTGCCGGACGGACCTGATGTCTGACTTCAGTCAGACATCGCTGTTGCCCTCGCCGCCTCGTCGGCGTCCGTCAGGTCCCGCACCATTCCGCGAGCCACGCGGTGCGGTATCCGTCCTCGCGCCACATGATCGGGAAGAACGCCTCGTCCAGCTCGTGCTCCCCCGGGCGGCGGTACCTGGAGTAGATCGGGTGAGGCGCCGCGTCGTCGGCCCAACGCGTGTCGGCGGACACCATGTGGCTGACGATCGCCCGCCGCTCCTTGTCCGCCCGATCGTTCGGGGGCGAGCCGTGGAACGTCCAGCCGTCGTGGAATGCGGCCCCGCCCGCGGGCACCTCGATCGGCACGAGCTCGATCTCCTCGTCGGCGGGGACGACCTCCTTCACGTAGCCGAGCCAGTCGTCGGGCGCGTGGAACTGGCCACCGGCGGGGAACCGGGGCCAGTGCCTCGAGCCCCGGACGTAGTAGATGGTCCCGGCGTCGGCGCTCGTGTCGTCGAGCGCCATCCAGCACGTGGTCATGTTCGGTGGCTCGAGCCATCCGACGTACGCCGCATCCTGGTGGCAGAGGAGTGCCTTGCCCGACGGCGGCTTCCAGATCGCGTTGTCCTGGATCAGGCGCAGACCGGGCAGCCTGGCCAGCCGTGCTCCGAACTCCGCGTTGCGCGCGGCGAGCACCGTCGCCGCGAGCGTTCTGTCGGCCTTCCAGACGTTGCAGAGCTGTCGTGTCTTGTCCGGGGGTGTGACCCCGGGCTCGTAGTTGACCTCGTCCGGTCGCAGGCCCGTCTCCCACTCGTGCGCGAAGGCCCGCGCGAAGTGCTCTCGCACGGCGTCGACCTCGACTCCGTCGAGGAACGACTCGACGACGACGAAGCCGTCACGATCGTATGCCTCGATCTGCTCCTTCGACGGCCGCACACGGTGATTATCCACCGCCGCCCGCGAGCGCGTCCTCCCGTAGATTTGTCGCGATGAGCGAGATGTCCCTTCGCGTCGCCGTCGTCGGGTCCGGCCCTGCGGGCTTCTACGCGACCGGCGGCCTGCTCGCCGCGGATGTGCCGATCGAGGTGGACCTGATCGAGCGGTTGCCCACCCCGTGGGGCCTCGTGCGAACCGGCGTCGCGCCTGATCACCCGAACATCAAGGCGGTGTCACGCGTCTTCGAGAAGACCGCGGCCAAGCCGGGCTACCGCTTCCTCGGCAACGTCGAGGTCGGGCGCGACGTCTCTCACGAGGAGTTGCTCGACCTGTACGACGCGGTCGTGTACGCGTTCGGGGCGGAGACGGACCGGCGCCTCGGAATACCGGGTGAGGATCTGCCGGGCTCGTGGCCGGCGACGCAGTTCGTCGCCTGGTACAACGGCCACCCGGACGCCCAGGGCCTCGAGTTCGACCTGTCGTGCGAGCGGGCAGTGGTCGTCGGCAACGGGAACGTCGCCGTCGACGTCGCACGCATGCTCGCGCTCACGGAGGAGGAGCTGGCGCCGACGGACACCACCGACGAGGCGATCGCCGCAATCCTCGGCTCCGGGATCCGCGAGATCGTGATGCTCGGTCGGCGTGGCCCGGTGCAGGCGGCCTTCACGACGCCCGAGCTGCTCGAGCTCGGGGAGTTGGCCGGCGCGGACGTGATCGTCGATCCCGCCGATCTCGAGCTCGACGCCGCGAGCGAGGAGCAGCTCGCCGGCGACACCCTCGCGCTGCGCAACATGGAGACACTGCGCGCGTACGCCGAGCGGGTGCCTTCGGGGAAGCGGCGTGCGTTGCGGCTGCGCTTCTGCACGTCTCCGGTCGAGATACTCGGCGACGAGCGCGTGGAGGGCGTGGAGGTCGTGCGCAACCGTCTCGTCGCAGACGGGCGCGGTTCGGTGCGGGCCGAGCCGACGGACGAGCGCGAGACGCTTCCGTGCGGCGTCGTCTTCCGGAGCGTCGGCTATCGCGGCGTCGGGCTCGAGGGCGTCCCGTTCGACGAGGGGCGCGGCACGATCCCGAACGAGGCGGGGCGCGTGCTCGACTCGGAAGGGAGAGCTGTGCCGCGCGTCTACTGCACGGGCTGGATCAAGCGCGGTCCGAGCGGCGTGATCGGCACGAACAAGAAGGACGCGAACGAGACGATCGCAGCGCTCCTCTCGGACGTCGGTGAGGGTCGGCTGACCCCGACCGGGGCGACTGCGGCCGCCGTCGACGCGCTCCTCGCAGAGCGGGGGGTCGTGGTCGTGACGCAGGAGGGTTGGGAGGCGATCGACGCCGTCGAGCGCGCCCTTGGCGAGCCGCAGGGCAGGCCGCGCGTCAAGCTCGCGACGTGGGATGCCCTCCTGGCGGCGGCCGGGGATGCGTAGGTCGCCCGTGGCTGGCCCTCTCGGCGCGCGCTGATCCGCGCCGGTCGAGCTACGGGGCGAGGGCAGCGAGCGTCGCGTCGACGTCGTCGTCCGTGTTGTAGACGTGCCACGACGTGCGTAGGCGGCCACCGCGAACGGCGGCCCGGATGCCGGCTCGCTCGAGGCGGGGCGCGGCGTCGGGTGCGTCGCACATGACGATCGCGGAGTCGCTCGGCGTCATCCCGAGCCCGGCCCGGAAGCGGTTGGCGAGTGCCACGTCGTGCTCGTGGATCACGGTGACGCCGATCCGCTCCACGACTTCGAGCGTCGCGGCCGTCCCGACCCAGGAGTACCAGGCGGGTGAGGTGTCGAGCCGGCGCGCGCTCTCGGCCAGTCGCAGCGGCGCGCCGAAGTAGTCCGCGTGAAGATCGGGGATCGAGAACCACCCTGCCGCCTGCGGCGTGACAGTCGCCAGGAGCTCGGGGCGGATCGCCATGAACGCGGTGCCGCGCGGCGACATCAGCCACTTGTAGGCCGCGGCGACCACGACGTCGAAGCGCGACGCGTCGAGCGGCAGCCAGCCTGCTGCCTGCGTCGCGTCGATAACGGTGAGCGCGCCGTGCTCCGCGGCGGCGGTGGCGATCGCATCCAGATCGGCTACCTCGCCCGTCGCCATCTGGACGGCTGAGACGGCGACGAGGTCGGTCTCCGAGTCGATCGAAGCGGCGACCTCGGCGGCCGGTACGAGACGCACGCTGACGCCGCGGCGCTCCTGCACGAGGAACGGGAAGAGGAGCGACATGAACTCGACGTCTGGGGCGACCACGCGAGCGCCGTCGGGAATCGACGCCGCGACGAGCCCGATGAGGCCCGACACGGTGGCGCCGACGGCAACGTCGTCGGTCTTTGCGCTCATCAGTCGTGCGAATGTCCGGCGTGCCCCCTCGACGGCGTCGTCCCAGTGCTCGAAGCTCGTTCGCCCACCCCGCCAGTCCTCCAGCGCCGCTTGGAGCGCCTCCCATGCGGGTTGCGGCGGCAGCCCGTAGCTCGCAGTGTTGAGATACGTGCCGGCAGGCTCCCACAGCCCGCGGGCTTCGTCCATCGGCAGTCGATCCACGTCGGCATTCTCCCGCAGCGCGAGTCCGCGGTGGGTACGGACTGCCGCCGGCCGCTCGGCGTCTAGACTCGGTGTCGATGGGCGCGGACAAGCTGTGGGGAGGCGAGACCGACAAGGCGATCGGGAACTTCCCGGTCTCGGGTGAGCCGATCCCTCCCGCCGTGTCCCACTGGCTGGGCCGGATCAAGGCGGCGGCTGCCCGTGCGAACGCCGACCTCGGCCTGCTCGACCGCGACAAGGCCGACCGCATCGCGGCCGCCGGCGACCGCGTGGCCGCGGGCGAGTTCGACGACCAGTTCCCGATCGACGTCTTCCAGACCGGCTCGGGGACGAGCTCGAACATGAACGCGAACGAGGTGATCGCCTCGCTCGCCGGCGACGACGTGCACGCGAACGACGACGTGAACATGGGCCAGTCGTCCAACGACGTCTTCCCGTCTGCGGTCCACTGCGCCGCGCTCGGCGAGATCGCCCACGACCTGCTCCCGGCGCTGGAGCGACTCGCGGCGTCGCTGGAACGCAAGGCGCACGAGTTCGACGGCGTCGTCAAGTCCGGCCGTACCCATTGGATGGATGCGGTCCCCGTCACGCTCGGGCAGGAGTTCGCGGGCTACGCGGCGCAGGTGCGCCAGGGGATTGCGCGCGTGGAGGACGCGATGCCGCGCCTCGGCCAGATCCCGCTCGGCGGCACCGCCACCGGCACAGGACTGAACACGCATCCCGAGTTCGCCCCGCGCGCACGCGAGTACCTTTCTCGCGAGACGGGGCTGACGATCTCCGCGCCCGTCGACCACTTCGAGGCGCAAGCTGCCCGCGACGGCCTCGTCGAGGCGTCGGGAGCTCTGAAGGTCGTCGCCGTCTCGCTGACGAAGATCGCCAACGACCTGCGCTTCCTCGGCTCCGGGCCGCGGGCCGGTCTCGCCGAGCTCTTCCTGCCGGAGCTGCAGAAGGGCTCGTCGATCATGCCCGGGAAGGTGAACCCGGTGATCCCGGAGGTCGTGACCCAGGTGGCGGCGCAGGTGATCGGCAACGACGCGGCGATCACGATCGGCGGCATGAACGGCCACTTCGAGCTGAACGTCTACATCCCGCTGATGGCCCGGAACCTGCTGCAGTCGATCAACCTCACGGCCGCCGCGTCACGCCTCCTGGCGGAGAAGTGCGTGGACGGGATCGAGGCCAACCGCGAGCAGTGCGAGCGCTACGCGGAGCTGACGCTCTCGGCGGCGACGGCGCTCAACCCGGTGATCGGCTACGACAAGGCGTCGGAGCTCGTCAAGCAGGCCGCCGCCACCGGCCGCTCGCTGCGCGAGCTGGCGCGCGAGCTCGGCGTGGAGGAGAGCGTGCTCGACGAGGCGCTCGACTACCACGCGATGGCCAAGCCGCACGGCTAGCTCGGCCCCGAAGACGGCCGGCTGCGTATTGGCGAGCTCACCTGCGCATCTGGCGCGCGGTGGTCACGAGGCCCACAGTTCGGCTTGCGTTTGCGGTGGCAGTGGGTAAGGATCTGGTGAGAAATGGAGCGTGCGCGTGTATCGCTCGCGCTGAGGGGAAAGGGGAGACAAAGTGAACAGACGGATCGCATCTGCGCTCGTCGCCGGCGTCGTCGCGGCAGCGTTCGCGGTCGCCGCGACGACGTCGGCGGCTGGGACTGCCGCCAGCACCGCGCAGGGTGACCAGCTGCTGCCGATGCCGATCTCGATCAGCGACCGGCTCAAGCATCGAAAGGCACCGGAGCAACTTTCGAAGCAGGAGGCCGAGGGAGTCGTCGCGGCGGCCGCCACGACCGTGCCACAGTGTGGTGACGGCGGCACCGGTGACTTCCTCACGATCACGATCCCGAGCTTCGATCCCGAGAACCCGGGCTCGCAGGACGTCGTCTTCTGGCGCGAGACGCCGAGCACTGCCAGCGGGAACGCGACGCTCTGGGTCGCCTGGGACTTCCTGACGACCGCATTCGGCCGTGAGGACGTGATCACCTGCGAGCAGCTCGAGTACCTGCAGTCGCAGATGGATCACATCGTCGAGAGCGACAAGAAGTACTTCGGGGACTACGATCTGCGCCCCGCCGGCAACGAGAACATCGACGTGATGATCTACAACATCGTCGACGAGTCGTACTTCGACGAGGAGTTCGCGAGCTACATCGCTGGCTTCTTCTGGTCGGCGATCAACGACGTGTTCGACCGGAACATGGTCTTCGTCGACTCGTACGACTGGGAGAACCGTCTCGGTCCCGACGCTGCGATCCCGTACCTCTACGAAGGGACGGTCGCCCACGAGCTCGAGCACTTGATCCACAACGACCATGACCCCGATGAGCTCTCGTGGATCGACGAGGGGATGGCCGACCTCGCCGAGTATCTCGCCGGCTACGGGCATCCGGACGGCCATGTGGTCTACTACCTGGCGTTCCACCGCACGCCCTTGACCATCTGGGGCAGTCAGCTCGAGGACTACGGCGCGAGCTACCTCTTCCAGCTCTACCTGCTCGAGCAGTACGGAACCGAGACGGGTGGCGTCTGGGATCCTGCGTGGACGAAGAGGCTGATCGACGAGCAAGACAACGGGATCGAAGGGGTCGAGGATGCGACGGGGACATCGTTCGACCCGCTGTTCGACGCCTGGGTACTTGCGAACTACGTCGACCGTCCCGTGATGGACGGTCCGGGCGGTCACCCGCTCGGCTATGACACGATCGACCTCACCCCGTACGCTTCTCCGCGCTACGGTCCGTGGTCGATCAAGCGGGCCGTGACCGACGTCTACGGCGCCGACCATCACGGCAACCTGCCGATCAGCCGGTACTTCGGCGGGTTCCAGTCCGGCACAGTCGAGTTCCCACTCGGGGACGTGGCGCCTTACACCCCGGTGTACGGGACGTACAAGGGTGCCGGGCCAGGCCTCAACGTGAGCTTCCGCGGCAATGCGCAAGCCGGTGTGGAGCCGCCCGAGGGCTCGTACGAGATGGCGAGCGGCGGCGGCAACATGCTCACCGACCGGATGCTCGTCCTCGACGCAGCTCTCCCGGGCGGCGGGACGCTGAGCTTCCAGACGTGGTTCGACATCGAGGAGGAGTGGGACTACGGGTTCGTCGAGGTGTCGACCGACGGCGGCGCGAGCTGGTCACCGCTCGCCGGATCCATTACGCGCGAGAGCTCCAACCCGAACGCGTCGACGGCTTGGGCAAACTCGCTCGTCGGAGGCCAGACGTCGACGGATGCGGCGATCACGGGGTCGACCGAAGGCGAGTGGGTCGATGCCGAGTTCGCGGTTCCGGTCGGGACGGACATGGTCCGGTTCTCGTACTACACAGACGAGGCGGTCAACGGTCAGGGCTGGTTCATCGACGATCTCTCGATCGACGGCTTCAGCGACGGGTTCGAGAGTGACAACCCCGCCTGGGACTACGATGGCTGGGAGCGCACGACCGGCCTGTTCGACAACGACTGGATGGTCGGGCACGCGGTGCCCTCTTATCAGGGCAACAAGGAGACGGGCTTCGCTGCCGGCGCGGTTGAAGCGGCGCCGGCCGGAGGGTTCCTTAGGGCGAGTGTCGACCTCGACACGAGCCGTCTAGGCGCGGACAGCGCGATGGTCGTGTTCGCCAACCGACCCGGCGACAGCCCCTTCTCGGCCGGGTATCTGAGCCTCGTCTCCAAGACGAGCGCCAAGAAATAGCCCATCACCGGCGGTCGGGAGGGCGGAATCTGCCGCCCTCCCCTCCACCACGGCTTGCCGTATCAGTACGCGACCGCGCCGACGCCCGTATCGGCGGCGTGTTTCTGCTCGTCCGCCCTGTAACTCGAGCGTACGAGCGGGCCTGCGAACACCGATCCGAATCCCAGTTCCTCGCCCTGCTCGCGCAGCCAGCGGAACTCGTCGGGGTGCACCCAGCGGTCGATCGCCGCGTGCTGCTTCGACGGCTGCAGGTACTGGCCGATCGTGACCACGTCGACCCCGTGCGCGCGCAGGTCGCGCATCGTGTCGACGACCTCGTCGTTTGTCTCGCCGAGCCCCACGATGATCCCCGACTTCGTCAGCACGGGATAGCCGGCGACCTCCTTCGCGCGCCGAAGCAGCCAGAGCGCCTTGTCGTAGCTCGCCTTCGCGCCGCGCATCCGACGGTGCAGGCGCCGGACGGTCTCGATGTTGTGGTTGAAGACATCCGGCCGCGCGTCGAGCACGGTGCGTAGCGCCTCCTCCTCCACGCCGAGGAAGTCGGGCGTGAGCAGCTCGACCGAGCAGTCCGGCGCCTTCGCCTTGAGGGCGCGCGTCGTGGCCGCGAAATGGCCGGCGCCACGGTCGGGTAGATCGTCGCGGTCGACGGAGGTGACGACCACGTGCCCCAGGCCCATCTGCGCCGCCGCCTGCGCGACACGCAGCGGCTCGAGCGGGTCAGGCGGCCCGTCCGGCTTGCCGGAGTTGACGTAGCAGTAGCGGCACGCGCGCGTGCACGTCTCGCCGAGGATCTGGAACGTCGCCGTGCCGCGGCCCCAGCACTCGCCGATGTTCGGGCAGCGCGCCTCCTCGCACACGGTGACGAGCCGCTGCTCGCGCATGAGCTGCCGCACCTCGCCGTAGCGCGTGTCGGCGCTCGGCGCCCGCACCTTCATCCACGGCGGCCGGCGGGGGCGATCCTGGATCACGGGTAGCGACGTCTCCACGCCGCGCCAGTGTATGGCGGGTCCGCGCCGCCGTCACGGGACGAGCGTGAACGCGGCCGTGTGGAGTGAGCGCACGGCCGAGAAGTGTCGACGGTCGAGTGTCGCGACGTGTCCTCTTCCAGGCCGCTCCGCGATCACGACGACCGTGGCGTCGACGAATCCAGCGGCAGATCGGCGTAATGGCGCTCACGAGCCCTGATTCGCCGAGATCCTCGGGTCGGTCGAGTCATCCAGGTCGCGCCCGAACAGCAGGACGCCCCCGCAGGACGCCCCCGCAGGACGTCATCGAGGCGAGCATGATTTGCGTGGTCAGGCGCGCGCGCCGAGCTTCTCGTGCACCGGCTGCGCCCAGAGCCCGGCATCTCGCCGTCCGCCGGCAACTCCTCGAACGCGAGGCCGAACACGTCGCCGAGCGCCTCGACGGCGGCGGGGCGGACCTCGTCGACCGTCACCGGGCGCCCGAGCTCTCGTGCCATGGTCGTGAACTGCGCGTCCTCGAGCCCGCAGGCGGTGATCCACTCGGTGAACGGCGCCGGGTCGAGGTCGACGTTGAGCGCGTAGCCGTGCGTCGTCACCCAGCGCGAGACGTGGACGCCGATCGACGCGATCTTGCGCGGCCCCTGCCCGCCCCCCGGCGGCATCCACGCCCCGGTCAGCCCCTCGATCGTCGTCGCCTCCAACTCGAACCGGGCGAGCGTGGCCACGATCGCCCGTTCCAGGTCGCGCACGTAGCGCTTGACGTCGCGCCCGTGACGGTTCAGGTCGAGGATCGGATAGCAGACGAGCTGCCCGGGGCCGTGGAACGTGGACTTGCCGCCGCGGTCGGTCTCGACGATCTCGACGTCGGTGCCTTCGGGGACATGGAGCTCTCTCTCGCCCTCGGTGCGGCGCCCGACCGTGATCACCGGCGGATGCTCCAGGAGCACGACGGTGTCGGGGATCGCCCGCTGAGACACGGCGGCTGCCAGCGACCGCTGCAGCGCGAGTGCCTCCCCGTACGGGACGAGCCCGAGGTTCATCAGGTACGCACCGGAAGTCATGCCAGGAGCCTAGCCAGGTTCTTCGTCGCCTCCCGCCGGCTCAGCCCCGATAGCCGGTCGGCGTGCTCCCGCACGTAGCGGTCGACTTCCCGCGGGTCGTGCCACGCGTAGTCGCGAAGGGCCCAGCCGATCGCCTTGCGCACGAAGAACTCGCGGTCCGGCGAGGTTCGGTTCGATGCAGTCGTAGAGCAGCTCGAGGTCGGTCTCGCCCGCGAAGCGGAGCTGGCAGATGATCGAGACGCGTCGCTTCCACAGGTTCTCGTCGCGGCTCCAGCGACGCATCTCGTCCGCCACCGACGGATCGCGGCGCAGCAGGTCGCCGACGCGCTTGGCGAGCGTGTCGACGAGGTCCCACCACGCCCCCTCGACGATCAGCCGCTCGAGCAGCGGCAGCGTCACGTGCTCCGGATGGCGCTCGAGGAGCGCGAGCGCGGTGTATCGCTCCTCCCGGAACTCGGCTTCGTCCCAGAGCTCGCGGATCGCGTCCTGGAGCGCGGCTTCGTCGTCGATCTGCCATTCGTCGAGCAGGACGCGCCACGTACGCCGCAGGTCGGGCATGCGCACGCCGAGGTACGGCAGCTCGCTCTTCATGTATCGCTGCGCGCCGGCCGCGTACGCGGGATCGCGTAGCTGCTCGACGCCGGCGCGGAGCGCCTCGGCTAGGCGGCGGCGTCCCAGCTCTCGAGCTTCTCGCGCAGATCGCGGAGGAACGCGCCCGCCAGCGCGCCGTCGACGAGCCGATGGTCGTACGTCAGCGTGAGGTTCATCATCGGGCGGATCGCGATCACGTCGTGGCCGAGCTCGTCCTGAACGACCCACGGCCGCTTCACGAGCGCGTAGGTGCCGAGGATCGCGGCCTGCGGCTGGTTGATGATCGGCGTGCCGTGGAACGTCCCGAACCCGCCCGGGTTCGTGATCGTGAACGTGCCACCCTGCACGTCGTCGGGAAGCAGCTTCTTCGTGCGCGCCCGCTCGGCAAGGTCGGCGATGCTGCGCGCGAGGCCGAGCAGGTTGAGATCTTGCGCGTTGCGGATCACGGGCACGATCAGGCCGCGGCCCTCGTCCAGGGCGACGGCGATACCGAGGTTCACGAACTGGCGCGTGACGATCTTCTCGCCGCGGATCTCTGCATTCACCCACGGCCACGCCTGCAGCGTCTCGATCGTCGCCTTCGCGACGAAAGCGAGGTACGTCGGGTTGACGCCGTGCGCGCTCTGCCACTCCTTCTTCAGTGCCGCGCGGACGGCCACGACGCGTGACATGTCGACCTCGATGCCGCTCGTCACATGCGCCGACGTGTCGACCGAGCGGCGCATGTGCTCCATCACGCCGCGGCGCATCGCCGTGATCGGCTCGGCGGACTCGCCCGGCGCGAGGGAGTCGTCCTCGACTGCGGCCGGCTTCGCGGCTGGGGGCGCGGGCGGGGCCGGTGACGGAGTCGGCGGTGCGACCGGTGCGGCGGGTGCGACGGCCACGGGCTCGGGTGCCGGTGGTGCCGGAGCGGCCACAGGGGTCGGCGGCGCAGGAGCGGGGGGCGGCGCAGCAGCCGCCCCGGACTCGATGAACGAGAGGATGTCCTTCTTCGTGACGCGCCCTCCCTGTCCGGTGCCGGGAACCGCGTTCGTGTCGACGCCGTGCTCGGCCGCGATGCGCGCGACCACCGGCGAGACGAACGTGCGTCCGTTGCCGCCGTCCGTGACGGGCGCGGGAGTCGGTGCCGGCGGCGGCAGTCGGGGCGACCGCGGGCTCCGGGGCTGCGGGTTGCTCGCGCGGCCGCGGCGGCTCGGCGCGCGGCCACGCAGCCGGTGCCTCCGGCTCTGGCTCTGCTGCGGCGGGAGCGCCCGCCGGGGCGATCACGGCGAGCACGGTGCCGATGTCGACCGTCTCCCCCTCGGGAACCAGGATCTGTGCGACGACGCCTTCGCCGGGGCTCGGCACCTCTGTGTCGACCTTGTCCGTCGAGATCTCGAGCAGCGGCTCGTCGAGTGCGACGGCGTCTCCGGGTTGCTTCAGCCACCGGGTGATCGTCCCCTCGGATACGGAGACACCCATCTGGGGCATCACGACCTCGGTCTGGGTTCCGGTGGACACGTGATCTCCTCCTAATACGCGGCGAGCTCTCGGAGCGCGCGCACGACGTCGTCGACCTGGGGGATGTATGCCTTCTCGAGGTTCGGTGCGAACGGCACGGGCGAGTCGGGAGCGGCGAGGCGGCGGACGGGGCCGTCGAGGTGCTCGAACGCCTCCTCGGCGATGGTCGCGGCGATCTCGCCGCCGAAGCCGCCCGTCCGGGTGTCCTCGTGCAACACGAGCGCCTTCGAGCAGCGACGGACGCTGTCGAGGACGGCGTCTCGGTCCCACGGGATCAGCGTTCGCAGGTCGAGGACCTCGACCGACACGTCGTCCTCTGCGGCGAGCTTCTGCGCTGCCTCGTCGGCGGTGTAGACCATTGCGCCCCACGTGATCACGGCAACGTCCTCGCCCGGCCGGTGGACGCGGGCCTCGCCGAACGGCACCGTGTACCGCTCGTCCGGCACCTCGCCCTTGATGCGCCGGTACAGGTGCTTGTGCTCGAAGAAGAGGACGGGGTTCGGATCCTCGATCGCGCTGACGAGAAGCCCCTTCGCATCGGCGGGGGTCGACGGGCAGACGACCTTGAGGCCGGGAATGTGCGCGAACGAGCTCTCCGGGTTCTGGGAGTGGAAGGGGCCGCCGGAGAAGCCGCCACCGGAGGGAAGCCGAACGACGATCGGGATGGGCGTCCCGGCGCGGAAGTGCTGCTTCGCGGCCACGGTCGTGAGGTGGTCCCAGCCACACGAGACGAAGTCGGCGAACTGCATCTCGGCGACCGGTCGCATCCCCATCAGCGCCGCGCCGGTTGCGCCGGCGAGGATCGCGGTCTCGGAGAGCGGCATGTCGAGCACGCGCCACGGCCCGAACTCCTCCTGGAAGCCGAGCGTGACCTTGAACGCCCCGCCGTACACGCCGACGTCCTCGCCGAGCACGAAGACTCGCTGATCGCGCCGCATTTCCTGGCGCAACCCGTCGGAGATCGCCTGGAGGTACGTCTTCTCGGGCATCAGCGGTCGCTCACTTGTGATGGGGGGTGTCGAGTTCCTCGGGCTGCGCGAACACGCTGGCGACGAGGTCGTCGGGATCCGGCAGGGGCGACTCCTCGGCGCGCTGGATCGCGTCGTTGAGCACGCGCTTGACGCCTGACGTGATCTCGTCCTCCTCGGCGTCCGTCATCTCCGCGTGGTCGCGGAGCCACGTGCGATATCGCTCGATCGGGTCGCGCCGCGCCCACTCCTCGAACAGCTCCCGCGGGACGTAGAAGGCGTCGTCGTGTACCGCATGGCCCTCCATGCGGAGCGTCACCGACTCGATCAGTGTAGGACCGCCGCCATCGCGCGCCTTCTCGATCGCACGCTTCGTCTCGCGGTAGACCGCGAGGACGTCGGTGCCGTCTACGACGACACCGTCGAAGCCATACGCGGCAGCGCGGTCGGCGAGGTGCTCCACCGGGTACTCGAGGTACGACGGCGTCGAGTACGCCCACTGGTTGTTGTCGATCACGAACACGACCGGGAGCCGGCGCACGCCGGCGAAGTTCATGCCTTCGTGGGCGTCGCCGCGCGCGGCTGCGCCCTCACCACACCAGGCGACTGCGACGCGTCTCTCCTCCCGGATGCGGAAGGCGAGCGCCATCCCGACGGCGACCGGCAGCATCGCCGGCAGGTGGCTGACCATCGCGTGCAGACCGAGGTTGGCGTCGCCGATGTGGATGTTGCCGTCGCGGCCGCGCGTCGGGCCGTCGGCGCGTCCCATGTACTGGGCGAGAATGCGCCACGGCTCGAGCCCGCGTGTGACGTGGACGCCCATGTCGCGCTGGAGCGGTGTGCCGACGTCCGTCGGCGCCATCGCCGTCGCCGCGCCGACGGCCGAGGCCTCGTTCCCTCGACCCGTGTAGAACGACCCCGGGATCTTGCCCTGCTTGTAGAGGATGTGACCCCGCTCTTCGATCCCGCGGGTGGTGAGCATGTTTCGGTAGATGCCGAAGAGATCCTCGCGATCGAGGCCGGCCTCGTGAACCTCCTGGAGCGAGCCGACCGGCTCCGCTTCCCTCACTGCCATGCAGGCGCTCTCCCTCGTCGAGCGGTGGACGTCTGCACTCTAGCGATCCCACCTGCCGATCCCAGCGGCTGGATGTGGTCGGCTGTGATGGGAGGGGAGTCGACGATTGGTCGGCACCGGTTGGCGCGTGCTTGTCTGCCGCCCCGCCGAGGTCTGTCGCCCCCACCGGTCCATCACCCCCCAGGGGGGCGCAAGCCCCCTACCGGAAGGATTGCAGCCAGCCTGTGCCGGTGTTGTGTCGACTTCGTGCCAACTGTGAGACGACTGATTACAGTGGCCGAGATGTCTGCGAGCGACGAGACGCGTAAGAAGCCACGGCGAAACTGGATCCAGGAGGAGCGCCGCCGGACACTCGGCGACTGGGTTGCCTTCTGCCTTTCGTGCGGGCATACACTGCGGTACTTCGACGAGCTCGAGGAGCAGGTGCCGGTCGTCTGCCCGCAATGCGACGGTGAGCTGAGGCACCGGTGCCCGGGGTGTGATGCTCGGCTTCCGTCCGCCTTCCAGGTGGAGTGCGAAGAGTGCGGCGGGCTCGTTCGCGATCGCGAGCTCTTCGGTGGCCCGATCCGCAAGCCCGGCCGCTAACCACCGAGCCTGCGCCACTCGTCGGCGTCGAGCGAGTACCAGACATGTGGCTGTCCGGCCCGCTCGGCCCGACCTCGGTTCCTCATCCTGCAGTGCTCCATGATGCACCGCGAGGAGACGTTCTCGGGCAGCGTGACGCCGACGAGGGCCGGCAGCCCGGCGCGCGCGAAGAAATCGGTGACCGCGGCGCGTGCCGCCTCCGTCGCCAAGCCGTTGGCCCAGCGGGAGGTCGATCACCCAGCCGATCTCGTCCTTGTCTCGCTCCCGGCCCACGACGGCTGGCGCATCACGCCGACGCGTCCGACGAGCTGACGGGTCGCGCGATCGGTCAACGGCGAAGCGTCCAGAGCCGAGCGCGTCCCGGCTGTGCGCATACCGCGCGAGCATCATCGTGACGTCGTCACGCGAGACTGGACGGAGCCAGCGGGCGACGTCCCGGTGAGCGCACATCTCGGGAGCGCATCGACGTCGCGATCTCTCCAGCGCCGCAACACGAGTCGCTCCGTCTTGATCTGCACGAGGTCGACGCTCGCACGCAGCGAGTATGTCGGGCGATGTTGCGTCGGCGAAGCCGACGCCTTCAGGGGTCTGCCCGCACGTCCCGCGCAGCCGGGCCCGCGGGGTCCAGCCGCAGGAATCCGCTTCAGTGGACTCCTGGCTGGCGAGCTAGAACATAGTCCCGACGATGCCCGAGAAGCGGATCACGGTGACCGTGTCGTCGACCGTGACGTCGCGGTTGTAGAGCTTCGCAAGCCAGTCGACGAACTCGTCGAGCCGGCGGATCTCCGGGTTGTCGTGCTCGATCTCGCGCGGCGAGAGGTCGCCGAGCCGGGTTACCTCGACCTTGTCGATCACGGCGTCGAAGATCTTCTCCCGCTGCCCGTAGCGCACGCCGACGAGCACCGAGACGATCATGCCCTTCTTGTACTTCCCCGACTTGTCGCCGAGCCGTATCGTCGCCGTCTTCCGACCCGAGCGGAGCTGGTCACCGACCGCCGGGGAGTAGAAGTTGAGAGCGTAGATCGGCATCGGCGACGCAACTATAGATCCTCGCCGGACACTGCTCGCTGCGCGCGATCGGCCATCTCGCGCTCGCCGCTGTACGTCAGGAGCGTCGGCGCCTCCGCGAGCGGGCTCCACCGGGCCTCCGCGATCTCGGCATCCATGCCTTCGGGGAGCTCGCCGATGCGTCCCCCCGTCGGGCGCAGCAGGAAGAACGACACCGATTTGAACACCCTGTCGCCTTCCCACGTGTAGACGTAGCGGACGTCTCCGAGCTTGCTCTCGACGCGCGCCTGCACGCCTGTCTCCTCGTAGACCTCGCGGGCGGCCGCCTGCGGGCCACACTCTCCCAGGTCGATCAGCCCCTTGGGAAGCGCCCAGACATCGGCCCCACCCCGCTCGCGCCGTGGGCGCACGGCAGCGAACCACCAACGACCGGCCATGCGCCGCACGACAACCCCGCCTGCCGAGAACTCCCTCCGCACTGCCGAGAACTCCCTCCGCACGCCCACCTCCGGTGTCAGACACCGCCATCTTGTCAAGGGTCGTGTGCACCGGTTCTGCATCAGGTACTCCACAGCTCGGTCTGCCAGACGGCAAGCGGGTTCGGCCAGGTTCTCCACAGGTGTCGGTGGAGCGTTCGTACCCATGGCGGCACGAGGTGTCTGACACCTGGTCGGATCCCCCGTGTCCGTGAGGGACACCTGCAGCGGTGCGGCTCCGCGCCACCAGGGACGGGGATCTGAGCGCGAGCGACTGAGATCTCCGTACACGCCGGCACAACCTGTGGTAGAGTGCCGACTGGCACTCGCAAAGGGTGAGTGCCGGAATCCAGTAACTCGTCTCAGGGAGGCCCGTGCATGAACCTGCAGCCCCTCGGTGACCGCATCATCGTCGAGGTTCTCGACGAGGAAGAGATGACGGCGAGCGGCATCGTGCTGCCCGACACCGCGAAGGAGAAGCCGCAACGCGGCAAGGTTCTCTCGGTGGGCCCCGGCCCGCGCGATGAGGACGGGGAGTACATCAAGATGGACGTGGAGGAGGGTGACGAGGTCATCTTCTCCAAGTACGGCGGCACCGACATCAAGATCGGCACCGACGAAATTCTGATCCTGCGCGAGTCCGACATCCTTGCCAAGGTCGTCGGCGACCGCGCGGGCGTCTAGAGAATCGGGAGGAAACGAACCAGATGGCTCACAAGGAGCTCAAGTTCAGCGAAGACGCGCGCCGCTCACTCGAGCGGGGCGTCAACATCCTCGCCGACGCGGTCAAGGTGACACTCGGCCCGAAGGGCCGCTATGTCGTCCTCGACAAGCGCTTCGGCGCGCCGACGATCACGAACGACGGCGTGACCATCGCTCGCGAGATCGAGGTCGAGGATCCGTTCGAGAACCAGGGTGCGCAGCTCGTCCGCGAGGTTGCCACGGCGACGAACGACGTCGCTGGTGACGGCACCACGACGGCGACGGTGCTCGCCCAGGCGATCGTGCGGGAGGGTCTGAAGAACGTCGCGGCCGGCGCCAACCCGATGGGCCTCAAGCGGGGCATCGAGAACGCCGTCGAGCTCATCGTCGAGGACCTGAAGAAGCAGTCGACCGAAGTCGCGGGCAAGGAAGACATCGCCCGCGTCGCCACGATCTCGTCGCGCGAGCGCGAGATCGGCGACGTGATCGCCGACGCGATCGAGAAGGTCGGCAAGGACGGCGTCGTCAACGTCGAGGAGGGCCAGACGTTCGGGCTCGACCTCGAGTTCACGGAGGGCATGCAGTTCGACAAGGGCTACCTGTCGCCGTACATGATCACCGACGCCGAGAGCATGAAGGCCGAGCTCGAGGAGCCGTACGTCCTCATCGCCAACCAGAAGATCGGTGCGGTGAAGGACCTCCTGCCCGTGCTCGAGCAGGTGATCCAGGCCGGTCGTCCGCTGCTCGTCGTCGCCGAAGACGTCGAGGGCGAGGCGCTCGCGACGGTTGTCGTCAACAAGCTCCGTGGCGTGTTCACCGCCGTCGCCGTCAAGGCGCCGGGCTTCGGTGACCGCCGCAAGCGGATGCTCGAGGACATCGCGATCCTCACCGGTGGCGAGGTGATCACCGAGGAGATGGGTCTCAAGCTCGAGAACACGAAGCTCTCGCAGCTCGGCAAGGCCCGCAAGATCGTGATCGACAAGGACACCACCACCATCGTCGATGGCGCTGGCGACTCCGAGTCGATCAAGGCCCGCATCAAGCAGCTGAAGGCGGAGGTCGAGAACACCGACTCCGACTTCGATCGTGAGAAGCTCCAGGAGCGCCTCGCGAAGCTGTCCGGCGGCGTTGCTGTCGTCAAGGTCGGCGCTGCCACCGAGACGGAGATGAAGGAGAAGAAGCACCGCGTCGAGGACGCGCTGCAGGCCACCCGCGCCGCCCTCGAGGAGGGCATCGTGGCGGGCGGCGGTGTAGCGCTGATCAACGCTGCCGACTCCGTCAAGAAGACCCTCGATACGCTCGAGGGCGACGAGCGGACCGGTGCGGCGATCATCGTGCGCGCGCTCGAGGAGCCTCTGCGGCAGCTTGCCCAGAACGCCGGCCTTGAGGGCTCGGTCGTCGTCGACAAGGTGCGGACGGCCAAGAAGGGTCACGGCCTCAACGTCGAGGACGGGGAGATCGAGGATCTCGTCAAGGCGGGCATCATCGACCCGACCATGGTCACTCGCTCGGCGCTGCAGAACGCCGCGTCGATCGCCAAGAACATCCTCACCACCGAAGCTGTCGTCGTCGAGGCTCCTGAGAAGGAGGCCGTCGGCGCCGGCATGCCCGACATGGGCGGGATGATGTAGGAACGCGGGAACCTCACGGTTCCCGACGAGCCCCACCTTCATCGCCAGGTGGAGCGACGGAGCTCAGGGTCCAGGCCCACGAAGCACACGCTTCACAGACGAGGGGTCGGCAGCAGCCGGCCCCTCGTCTCGTTGGAGAGGACCGCGAAAAGCGAAGCGCCCGTGGGGGACGGGCGCTTCTGGGTGGGATGAACCTGTGGGGGAGGGGGGTGGATCGCCCTTGTCATCGACCCCCGTCAGCGTCGATCCGATCCCTCGATCGAGGGATTCACGACGACCGATCAGAACGCGTAGCGCTGCTCCTGCCAGGGGTCAGCGTCGTTGTGATAGCCGTAGCGCTCCCAGAAGCCCGGCGAGTCCACTGACGAGAGCTCGATCCCGCGGAGCCACTTCGCGCTCTTCCAGAAGTACATGCCGGGGATCACGAGGCGGAGGGGCCACCCGTGCTCGGCTGCCAGCGGCCCGCCGTCGGCGTGAGTGCAGAGCATCGCGCCCTCGCGCTCGAGGAAGGCCGAGGGGACATTCGCGGTGAAGCCGTGCTCCGCGTGCGCGATCGCGTACTGCGCGCTGGCGCGCTGGCCCGCCCGGTCCCGGATGGCCGACCACGGCACGCCGGTGAGCTCTGCGTCGAATCGGCTCCAGCGCGTCACGCAGTGGATGTCCTGGACGACCGTGACCGTCGGCAGCTCCGAGAGCTCCTGCCAGGTCAGCGTGAGCGGCGTCTCGACCTCACCCCACACCTTGAAGTCCCACCCGTCGAGACCGGGAGGGTACGACGCAACCTCGCCGGCGTGGAGCACCGGCCACTTGTCGGTCAGGTACTGGCCGGGCGGTAGTCGGCCCGGGTCGTAGCCCGCCTCCTGCACCTTCTTCTCCGCCTTGCTCCTGAACACGGCCGGTACCCTCGTCTCGATGGCGTCACCGACGTTACAGGTCGCCGAGCGGCCGAGGGCGTTCGTTCGGGTGCGTGGCCCCGAAGCGGCCGGCTACCTGAACCGGATGGTGTCGAACGACGTCGAGGGCCTCGGTGTCGGCGACGCCTGCGAGGCGCTGCTGCTGACGCCGAAGGCGCGCGTGATCGCACCGATGACCGTAGCCCGTCAGGAACCAGAGGACTTCCTGTTGCTCACGGAGCCGGAGCTCGGTGAGCGGCTGCGTGGGGAGCTTCAGCGCTACCGGTTCGCGGCGGACTGCGTGATCGAGCTGGAGCGCCATCGATCGCTGCTCGTACTCGGCGGTGTCGCGCCGGCAGGCGCGATCCCGAACGCCGACTACGGTGTCGACGCATTCGAGATCGTTGACGGTGACGCTCCGGGCGGAGCCGATGCCATCGGCGCAGACGAGCTCGAGCGGCTTCGCATCCTGGCCCGCACGCCGCGCGTCGGGCGCGAGCTCGACGATCGTGTTCTTCCGGCCGAAGCGGGGCTCGACACGCGGGCGATCAGCTTCACGAAAGGGTGCTACCCGGGCCAGGAGCCGGTCGCCCGTCTCCACTACCGCGGGCGCGCGAACCGCGGGCTGCGCGTGCTTGCGATCGAGGGCGACGAGCTCCCCGCCTATGACGCAGAGCTGGCGGTCGAGGACAAGCCAGTCGGGAGGGTCACGAGCGCTGCCCCCGACCCGGCGCACGGAGTCGTCGCGCTCGCGTACGTCCGACGCGAGGTCCCCACGGACGTCGTGCTCGCACTCGGAGACCGCGACGTCCACCAGCTGTAGAGGCGAGGCTCGCCTCGCCGCCATCTCGCGCGCCCGTCTCCTGCGCCAGGGCTTCCAACGGCAAGCGGGTACACTTGCCGTCCCGCGCCCGTAGCTCAGGGGATAGAGCGCTGCCCTGCGGAGGCAGAGGTCGCACGTTCGAATCGTGCCGGGCGCATCACGTTCGCCGCGCCATCCATGGTGGCGTGGCCGGCACGCACGAAGGCTCGAGCCGGGCTGCGCCGCTCCATCGCGGTCGCCTGCAGCGCCTCCCCGCATCGTGAGCGGTGGCGCCGTAGACTCGCCGCGTGCCTCTCTATCTCTCCGAGGACGACGTGGCCGGGCTCGCCGAGCCCGCGGAAGCGGTTCCGGTGATCGAAGCCTGCTTCAGGCGCATGGCGGCCGGCGCCGTCGAGGTGATGCCGCGGCGTCGGTTCTCCGTGGAGGGCGGCTACTTCGCGGTGATGGCCGCTGCCGACGAGGATCTCGGTGTCGCCGGGCTCAAGAGCTACACGGTCGTGGACGGCAAGCTGGCCTTCGTCGTCTGCCTCTTCGACCTGGACAGCGGGACGCTGCAGGCCGTGATCGAGGCCGACCGGCTGGGATGGCTGCGTACCGGCGCCGCGAGCGGCGTCGCGGCGAAGCACCTTGCCTCCCGCGACGCCACCAGCGTGGGGCTGATCGGCTGCGGGTGGCAGGCTGCATCGCAGCTCGCTGCGATCCGTGCGGCCGTGCCCACGATCGAGCGGGCAGTCGCCTGGTGCCGCTCCGGAGACCGCCTGGCCGGCTTCTGCGAGACCCACGGAGCCACACCGGGCGACACGCCGCAGCAGCCGGCGAGGTGCGACATCGTGGTCACGGCGACGACGTCGAAGGACCCGGTGCTACGCGGCGAATGGCTACGCGATGGGGCTCTCGTGTGCGCGATCGGCGCCAACGACCCGAAGGCGCGGGAGCTCGACGCCCAGGTGATCGCGCGCGTGTCCTTCGTGTGCTGTGACTCGATCGAGGACGCGAAGCTCGAGTCGGGTGACCTGATCGACCCGATCGCTGCGGGGCAACTCGACTGGCTCGAGGTACACGAGCTCCACGAGGTCGTCGTCGGCGAGGTCGCCGGCCGGCAGGCCGACACCGACATCGTCCTCTTCAAGTCGAACGGCATCGCCGCCTGGGACGTGGCCATGGCCCACGAGCTCGTCCGGCGGGCACAGGAGCGCGGCGTCGGACGTGCCGTGTGATCAGAGATTCGGCAGGGGTCGAGCCTACGGGGTCGAGCCGCCGCCGACCGCTGCCTTCGTCGCCTCGACCATGTCCTCGCCCACGGCGTGCACGATCTCGGGACGGTCGAGCAACCGGGCCCGCTGCTGCGGCGTCTGGAGGCGGTTCACGACGTACTTGTCCTCCATGATCTCCGCCAGCGATCGCCCACGGTCGTGCTCACGCACCACGTACTGCGCGACACGCTCCTCGCCCGACGAGCGCTGGAAGAGGAACGAGAACATGTCCTTGAGCGCCATGGCGAGGGATTCTATCCTCATCCCATGAAGCGTCGGTCAGGAGCGGGGCGATTCGCGGAGCGCGAGCTGCACGGAATCGGCGATCTGGGCGACGACGAGCACATCGCGATCTGGATCGACCGCAGGCCTGGCGGCGTGTGGGCCGTCGGCCGCTCGGTCGACGCCCACCTGCGCGAGACCGACGACGAGCGCTCGGAAGACACGTTGTTCGAGGGCTATGAGCTCGACGATGCACTGGCACGCGCGAACGAGGCGCTCGAGGACGAGGTGAGAGTGCTCGAGGAGGAAGGACGTGCCGTGGACGCCAAGCCGTTCACGCGCAAGGAGGTTCTGCCCGCTCTCGAGCGGTGGTTCTTCGGCCGCTGACGTGGCGGGCCGAGCTACTTCCCGGCGACGGTGGAGACGTACGTCGCTACGGCGTCGATGTCGCCGTCGGTCAGGCGCGAAGCGAAGGAGGGCATGACGCCGCTCCCGCTCCTGACGATCGACATCACACGCTGCTTCGACGGCCTTGCCTCGTCGAGGTTCGGCCCGACCGCTCCCGTCGAGCCGGCGTCGGCGAGTGTGTGACAACCCGAGCAACCGAAGCTCTGGAAGATGCGCTTGCCCTCCACCAGCGGATCCCGTGGGGGTGGCGGCTCCGTGGGCGGGGTCACCACGCCCGGTCGTTTGACGACCTCGCAGTCGCCGGCGACGATGTCGAGCGCGTCCGCGGTGACCGTGTCCCGGCCGGCGCCGCAGATCACCCGATCCTTGCCGGCGCCGCCGATCAGCCTGTCGTTGCCGGCCCCGCCCTCGAGCCGGTCGTTGCCCGCGTTCCCCTGCAGCACGTCGTTGCCGACGGCGCCCACAAGCCTGTCGTTGCCCGTCGCGCCCACGAGCTTGTCGTTCCCGGCCTGCCCGAACAGCACGTCGTTCCCCGCTCCGCCATTCAGCACATCGTTCCCGCCGCGGCCGAGCAGACGGTCGTTGCCGCCCTTGCCGTTGATGCGGTCGATCTTCGCGGTCCCCCGCAGGACGTCGTTGCGCGCGGTTCCGTTGATCACCGCGGCGACGGCGACAGAGACCGCAGCCAGCGAGACCACGACGGCTACGAGAAGCGCACGGCGCACATCGTCCATGAAACCAGCTTCGGGTGATCCTGCGCAAGCAGCGCCACGATCACGGGCGGTCGGGCCAGTTCAGGTTCGCGTCGGGGATCGGGTCGCCGTGCGGGTCGTGGGTGGGATAGCCGAGAGCCTCGTCGATGCGAGCCTCGAGCTCCTCGGAGAGGACGTGCTCGAGTCGATCGGCCTCGTCATGTACGTCGGCGACCCCGATGCCGAGCGTCTCGGCTAGGTACAACTCGAGCAGGCGGTGGTGCCGGATCACCTCGATCGCAACCTTCTCGCCGTCGGGAGTCATCGACACACCGCGATACGGCGCGTGCTCCACGAGGTTCAGCGCAGCGAGCTTCTTCACCATCGCGCTCGCTGACGCTGGCGAGACACCCATGCCGCGGGCGAGCGCCGTCGTCGTCACCCGGCGACCTCCCTCGGCGAGCCGGTAGATCTCCCGCAGGTAGTCCTGGATCGCGTCGCTGAGCGTCACGGCCGGCATGGTCGGAGCGTAGCGGGGGAGCGGGTTCTCCAGGACTGGCCGGAGGGAACGGTGGTACGGTCAAAGGCCTCGTGGACGTCCGCGTCGGTCACAGCCCCGATCCCGACGACGCCTTCATGTACTGGGCGCTCACCACGGATCTCGTCGACACGCGCGGGTTCCGCTTCGAGCAGGTCCTCGCCGACATCTCGACCCTGAACCAGTGGGCGCGGGCTGCGCGGCTCGAGGTCACGGCGCTGTCGCTGGCCGCGTACCCCTTCGTGCAGGAGGACTACGCGTTGCTGCCCCACGGTGCGAGCATCGGATCCGGCTTCGGCCCGATCGTTGTGGCGAGGGAGCCGATCGACCCGGAGTCGCTCCCGGAACGCGAGATCGTCGTCCCCGGTGCCATGACCACTGCGTTCCTGGCTCTACGCCTCGTTCTCGGCGACTTCCGCTACCGGGAGCTCGCGTTCGATCAGATCCCGGACGAAGTCTCGTCGGGTCGGGCGGACGTCGGGTTGCTCATCCACGAAGGCCAGCTGACCTTCGACAGCCTGGGTCTGCACAAGGTGATCGACCTCGGCGAGTGGTGGCTCCTCGAGACGGGACTGCCCCTGCCCCTTGGCGTCAACGTCGCACGACGCGACATCGAGCGGCTCGACGACCTGTCGACGGTGCTCGGTGAGGCGATCCAGTGCGGGCTCGACAACCGCGCAGACGCGCTCGAGTATGCGCTCGAGTTCGGCCGCGGCATCGACGCCGCCGTCGCCGACCGCTTCGTGGCGATGTACGTCAACGAGCTCACACGGGACTACGGCGAGGAGGGACGGAGCGCGGTCCGCGAGCTGTTGCGCCGCGGTGAGGCGATCGGCGCGTTTCCACGCGCCGTCGAGCTCGACTTCGTCTAGTTAGCCCGCAGAGTGAGACCTCGCGGGGCGAGCTCTCACTCGCGAGAATCCCTGCTTGCCCGCAGAGTGAGACCTCGCGGGGCGAGCTCTCACTCGCGAGAATCCCTGAAGGCGTCCGCTGTCGCGGCCGCATAGGCGTTCCCTCCGTCCGTCCGGCTGACCTCGTCGCTTCGGTTGTCCGCAGAGTGAGACCTCGCGGGGCGAGCTCTCACTCGCGAGAATCCCTGAAGGCGTCCGCTGTCGCGGCCGCATGGACGTTCCCTCCGTCCGTCCGGCTGACCTCGTCGCTTCGCTTGTCCGCAGAGTGAGACCTCGCGGGGCGAGCTCTCACTCGCGAGAATCCCTGAAGGCGTCCGCTGTCGCGGCCGCATGGGCGTGGTCCCGTCCGTGGGTCGAAGCGGCGCGCGGCTCGTCGTCTCGCTGCTGCACGGGCTGCGACGCCGAAGGCCGCTACGGACTCGTCACGCTCTACGTCGGGGTCGGCCAAGGGCAGGACGCGTTGTTCGAGCGTCTGTGGGTAGGGCACCTAGGCGCCCGGCTTGGCGATCATCAGCCAGAGGAAGACGACGATGAGGCCGTTCTCGACCATGCCGAGGACGGCCATCGTCGGAGCCGCTGCGGCTCGCTGCAACGCGTCGCTGTGCTCCGTCCCGGCCGCGATCAGCTCCTTCGCCTGTGCGTTCACGCGAGCGCCGTGCGGGCCGAGAGCGAACATCCCGATTGCGAGCGCGAGTGCGAAGAGGACGTAGGCCGCGATCAGCCAGCCGTCGCCGTATCCGTAGCCGGTCTCGCTCACCAGCCACAGACCCGCAGCGAGCAGGCCGAGCGACCCGGGAATGATGAGCGCTCGCTCCGAGATCTTCGAGAAATGCGTGCACCGCTCGATCAGCCGCGTCTCGTTCGTCCGTGACGCTGCGACGCCGAGCACGGTGGTCGCGGCGGAGCCTCCGGCGAGCATCACCACCCCGAGCAGGTGGAAGAAGAGTGCGACCTCGTAGCTCGTCACGCGCGGCAGTCTTCCGCGCGGCGAGCAGAGTGTCAACCGGCGATCGTCTAGGCTGGCCGCCGTGTCCGAGGTCCTGCTCGAGCGGCTCGAAGAGGTCTACGCGATCGGGGGCGGCGTGGGCGCCAACCGCGTCGGCTACACGGCGGAGGAGGACGAGGCTCACGCGCTCGCCACGCAGTGGATGACCGACGCCGGCCTCGACGTGACGGTGGATCCCAACGGCAACCTTCTCGGGCGACTCCCAGGCCTCGAGCCCGGGCTGCCCGAGGTCTGGTCGGGCTCGCATCTCGACTCCGTGCCCACAGGCGGACGCTTCGATGGACCGCTCGGCGTGCTCGCCGCGCTCGAGGCCGTGACCCGACTCGGTCGGCGGCGGCGCACGCTCGCCGTCGTCGCCTTTCGTGACGAGGAGCGCGGTTGCGCGGGGAGCAGGGCCTGCGTTGCGCGCGGCACGCTCCCCGGCGCCTACCTGGAATTGCACCACGAGCAAGGGCCGCGCCTTGCCTCGCTCGGCGCACCGCTCGGAATCGCCACTGGGATCGTCGGCTACAAGCGAGCCGAGCGTGTCGTCGAGGGCCGCCCCGGCCATGCCGGGACGACGCCGATGGAGAATCGCGAGGACGCGGTCGTTCACGCAGCCTCCGAGATCCTCCGCGTCCGCGATGTCGCGCTCTCGATCCCCGGCGCAGTTGCGACGGTCGGCACGATCGAGGTCGAGCCGGGCGCTGCCAACGTCATCGCCGCGCTCGTGCGGTTCACCATCGACGCACGCGCACCCGACGAGGAAGGGTTGGCTCTGCTTCTGGAGCGGCTGGGCATCGACGCCACCGGCGCGACCCCACCGGTCGCGTTCGCCGGTCAGGCGGTGGACGCGCTGCGGCAGGCCGTCGAGGTGCGCGGCTTGCCCGCAGCCGAGCTCTCCTCGGGCGCCGGCCACGACGCCGGCGTGCTCGCGCGTGCAGATGTCGATGCGGCGATGCTGTTCGTCCGTGCCGGCAACGGCGGTGTCAGCCACTCGCCCGACGAGACGTGTGCGCCGGAGGACGTCGCGGTCGCCGTCGACGTGCTCACCGACGCGTTGGCCGCGCTCGCCGACGCGTGAGTCCGGCAGGCCAGGCGGGTCCCCTCGCTACGCCGAGGCGTCCCGGAAGGTGATCTCCTGCGCTCCCTCCCAGAGGAACTTGACGCCGAGCGGGCGCAGGTTCTCCGCCCCCTCCACGATCGTGGCGAAATGGTTGCCAGCGAGCTGGCCGGCCTTGGAGGCGAAGTTGACGTAGCCGTAGGCGAGCAGGATCTCCGTCTCGGAGACGCCGCCCGGGTAGAGCACGATCTCGCCCGGGTGCGGGTAACACGTCGCGTTCTCGGGGCCGAGCCCCAGGTCGAGATCACCGAACGGGATCCAGCCAGCCTCCCCCGACCAGCGCACGTGGATGATCTTCGAGTCGAGGGGAAGCAGCCTGCGGAACGCCGCCACCGTCTGCGGCGCGGTCTCCTCCTCGAGGCGCGCGGTGAACGTGAACCCGCCTGCGGTGATCTCGATCATGTGGCCCTTCCTTCCCTCGTGGTCATTGGCGTTGCCAGCGGTCGCGTGCGATCGCCACGAGCTCGCCGAGCGCCGTCTCCAGCTCCTCGTCGGTGCTGCGATCGTTGCGTGAGCGGAGCACGTCGAGGATCTCGGTCTTCGGTCGGCGGTCGACGAAGACGACGAAGCGGAAGCCGTGCCGTGCCTCGTACTCGGCGTTCAGCCGCGCCAGCTCGGCCAGCACGCCCGGATCCGCGTCGGCACCCTGCTCCGCCGTCGAGCGCGCAGAGAGACCTGCGCGCTGCCCGATCGCAGGATGGGCGTCCAGCACCTCGCGCTTCTCGTCCGCCGGCAACTCGTGGACGAGCGTCCCGGCCCGGGTCAGCGGATCCGGCTCGGCGGCCAGTCGCTCGACGAAGCGCGTCCGACCCTCGAACAGCTCGGCGAGCTCGTCGGCGGTCAGCTGCCGCGGTAGCTCGCGCATCCGTAGGGCGAGACGAGAAGCGGGACGTGGTAGTGGCCCTCCGCCAGCTCCACCTCGAGCTCGACGCGGCGGAAGAACGGCGAGGGCGGATGGAAGCGAATCGCGTACGCGCTCGGGGTGAGGTCGTCGGCGAGACGGGCCCGGCCGTCCGCGTCGGTGCGTGTCTCGGCGACGACGGCATCCCCGTGGAGGACCTGAACGAGGACGTCGGCGGCCGGCTTCCCGGAACTCGTGTCGAGCACATGGGTGGAGAGAGAGCAGGTCATGCGGCGAATCTTCGCGCCTGCACGCGGTGAGCGCGAGCGATCTCCGCCTCGTCCGCGTGTACGAGCGTGCCGTCGCGGACGACGTCGGTGCCGCCCACCACGAGGCGGTCGACCCGGTGCGGCCCGGAGAGCACGAGCCCGGCGACGGGATCGTCGGCACCTCCGAGCTCGAGCCCGTCGGTGCGCCACACGGCGAAGTCGGCCTGTCGGCCCGGCTCGAGCGTTCCGATGTCGTCACGACCGAGGATTGCGGCTCCACCTCGCGTCGCGAGGCCCAGCGCGTCGCGCGCCGTCATGGCCTCGCCGCCGCCGCGACCCCGGGCTACGAGCAACGCCTGCTTGACGTCGGCGAAGAGGTCGCCGCGCTCGTTGGACGCAGACCCGTCGACCCCGAGCCCAACGCGCACACCCGCGTCGAGCATCGCCCGCACCGGCGCGACGCCGGCCCCGAGACGGAGGTTCGACGTGGGGCAGTGGGCGACACCGGTACCGGTCTCCGCAAAGCGTGTGATCTCGGAGTCCGAGAGATGTACGCAGTGGGCGCACCAGACGTCCTCGGCGAGCCAGCCGAGGCGCTCGAGGTACTCGACCGGGGCACAGCCGTACAGCTCCTTGCAGTACGCCTCTTCCTCCACGGTCTCGGCGAGATGCGTGTGCAGCAGGAGCCCGAGGCGCCGTGCGAGCGACGCGGACTCCTCCATCAGGCGGCCCGTGACCGAGAACGGCGAGCACGGGGCAACGGCGATCTGTACACGGGCGCCCGACCCGCTCTCGTGCAGCGCGCCGGCGAGCCGCTCCGTCTCGGCCAGCACCGCGTCGAGCTCTTCGACGAGCTCGTCTGGTGGCAGGCCACCGTCGGACACACCGAGGTCCATCGACCCGCGGGAGGCGACGATGCGCACGCCGAGCTCCCGCGCAGCGCCGACCTCCGCCTCGACGAGCCCGTCGCGGCCGCGGGGGAACACGTAGTGGTGGTCGAAGACCGTGGAGCAGCCCGAGAGGGCAAGCTCGGCGAGCCCGGTACGGGCAGCCGCGTATTCGGCGTCGGCGTCGATCCCAGCCCACAGCGGGTACAGCTCGCGCAGCCACGTGAAGAGGTCCGCCTGCTGGGCCCGGGCCCGGGTCAGGGTCTGGTACAGGTGATGGTGAGTGTTGATCAGCCCCGGTGTGACCACGGCCCCGTCGAGTGAGACGACCGTGTCGGCCTCGGGCGGCTCCCCGGCCCCGGAAGCCACGACGACGTCATCCTCGACCAGGAGCCACCCGCCGGGATGCTCGGTGCCTGCGTCGTCCATGACGACGATCCATCCGCCGCGGTAGAGCGTGCTCATGCCTGGAGCGGCACCAGCGCGAAACGGTCGACATCGACGAGCCCCTGATCCGTGATCTTCAGGTGCGGGATCACCGAGAGCGCGAGGAAGGCAAGCGTGAGGAAGGGCGTGGCGCCCGTCCACCCGAGAGCTGCAGCCGCGTCGTTGCAGGCGCGGCTCTGCGCGATCACCGTGTCGAGCGGCGCGTCCGAGAGCAGGCCCGCGATCGGCAACGGGCACTCGGCGTGGACGGTGCCGCCACTGACGGCAACGATGCCGCCACCGATCTGGGTGAGGTGATCGACGGCGTGAGCCATGTCCTCGTCGGTCATCCCCACGACGACGAGGTTGTGGGCGTCGTGCGCAACCGTCGAGGCGAGCGCACCCTTCCTCAGGCCCGATCCGGTGACGAAGCCGAGCCCAACGCGGCCCGTTGCGAGGTGGCGCTCCACCACTGCGATCTTCGCGAGGTCGTGCTCGACGTCCGCGCGGGCCGTACCATCGTCCACGACGGGCTCACGCACGAGCGACTCGGTCACCACCTGATCGGGGACGAGGCCGATCACGCGTATCGGCGCTCCGGCGGATGGGACCGTGAACGAGTCGGAGGTCAACGGCTGGATGCGTACGGTCTGCCGCACCCACTCGGGGACGGGCGCGGTCGGCACGTCCTCGATCCGGCGGCCGCGCTTGAGCACGAGCTCCGGCACGAAGTCCTCGAGGTCGGGGAGGAGCAGCAGGTCGGCCTGGTACCCGGGCCCGATCGCGCCGTGCCGGCGGAGCCCGTGCCACTGGGCGGGGTGGAACGACGCCATCAGCAACGCGTCCTCCGGCGCGACACCCGCGGCCACGGCGTCGCGAACGATGCTGTTCACGTGACCGCCGTCGGCGATGTCCTCCGGGTCGCGGTCGTCGGTGCAGAAGGCGATGCGACCGGGGCCGAACTCGTGCACGAGCGGGAGCAGTGCCTGCAGGTTGCGCGCCATCGACGCCTCGCGGATCAGCAGCCACATGCCGGCGCGGAGCCGCTCACGTCCCTCTTCGACGGTGAGCGCCTCGTGATCCGAGGCGATACCGGCGGCCGCGTACGCCTGCAGCTCCGGCCCCAGCACGCCCGGCGCGTGACCGTCGACGTGCGCGGCCCCGTCGAGTGCGAGCTTGCCGAGCTCGGACGGCAGGCCACCGATGACGCCGGGGAAGTTCATCATCTCGGCCAGTCCAAGGACACGGCGGCGACGCATCAGCGCCTCGAGGTCACCGTCGGTGAGTGGGCGTCGCGGCGACTCGAACGGTGACGCCGGTATGCACGACGGCGCCATGAAGAAGACCTCCAGCTGGAGCCCAGCCGATGCATCGAGCAGCCAGTGGACCCCGTCCACGCCGAGCACGTTCGCGATCTCGTGCGGATCTGCGACGACGGCCGTCGTGCCGAGCGGCAGCACGAGCCGGGCGAGCTCGTCGACGAGCAGCTTCACCGACTCGATGTGCATGTGCGCGTCGATCAGCCCCGGCACCACGAAGAGCCCCTCGGCGTCGACCGTCTCCTTGCCTTCATAGCTCCCGAGGCCCGCGACGACGCCGTCGACGACAGCGACGTCGGCGGAGAGCCATTCCCGTGTGAACACCGAGAGCACCCGGCCGCCACGCACGACGAGATCCGCGGGCTCGTCCCCACGGGCGACGGCAACACGTCGGGCAAGCTGTGACATCCGGCGGACGATAACCGCTTCGTACGGTCGCGCCTGTCAGCCGCCGGCGACGGTCGCCACGTAGGCGGCGACGGCCGAGACCTGATCGGAGTCGAGGCGGCTGCCGAACGCCGGCATGCCACCCTCTCCGTTCGTGACTACGGCGACCACGCGCTGCCGCCCCGGCTGGACCGCGTCGAGGCTCGGCCCGACGTTCCCGGTTGCGTCGGCGTCGGCGAGGGTGTGACAGCTCCCACAGCCGGCGGAGGCGAATACAGTGCGCCCTTCGTCGAGCACGGCGGTGTCGGCCCCACCGGCGCCGGACGAGGCGTCGTCGTCCGGGCGGATCGCGATCGCGAGCGCGACAACGGCGACCGCGCCGACGACCGGCAGCCACCAGAGCGTGCGCCCTCCATGGCGGAGGTTGAAGAAGACGCGCGCGCCCGCGCCGAGCGCCATCAGCGCCAGGAGCAGGAGCCAGGCGTGCTCGTCCGCGTACACGAACGCGAAGTGCCCGGCGAGCATCGTGAGCAGGACGGGCAGTGTGAAGTAGTTGTTGTGCACGGAGCGCTGCTTCCCGCGCGCCCCCGCAGCGGGGTCGGGCTCGCGTCCCGCCTCCTTCGCCCTGATCAGCTCCCAGTGGGCCGGGATGATCACGAAGAGAACGTTCGCCGCCATCACCGTGCCGAGCATCGCGCCCACCTGGATGAACGCAGCGCGCGGCGCGAACAGCTGCGTCGAGCCCCAACTCGCGACCACGGCGAGGGCGGCGATCGCCGAGGCGAGCGCCCGTTCCGAGCCTCCGATCGTGCGGCAGAGGACGTCGTAGGCGAGCCACGCGGCCACCAGCAGGCCGACGCTGATCGCCACCGCCCCGGCCGCCCCGAGGTCGGCGACGCCCGGGTCGATCAGGCTCGCGCGCGCATCCGCGTAGTAGAGGACGATCATCAGCGCGAAGCCGCTGAGCCAGGTCGTGTAGGCCTCCCACTTGAACCACGCGAGATGCTCCGGGAGCACCGGCGGCGCGACCCTGTACTTCTGAACGCGGTAGAAGCCGCCGCCGTGCACTTCCCACAACTCGCCTGCGACGCCCGCGGTCTCGTCGTCGGCGTCCTTCGGTCGCCGCAACGACTGGTCGAGGAGGACGAAGTAGAACGACGTCCCGATCCATGCGATCGCGGCGATCACATGGAGCCAGCGGATCAGGAGATCCAGCCAGTCGGCGAGGTACGGGTCGAGGGCGAGAGGCATCGCGGTCCTGCCCTGGTGTGCGGGGCGCGGTAACCGTATAGCGCACGACGGGGACGAGCCCTCTCACAGGTCGGCGCGAGAAGGTCGACCGGCGACGGTCGGCGCGATATGGTCGGCGCGCCGTGCTCTCCGCGCTCCCGTTGATCCTGCAGGCGCGAGGCGTCACCATCGCGCCGCAGTTCTTCCAGGCGCTGCCGCACCCGATGTCGATCCTCGTGCTCGTCCCCGTGTCCACCGCGCTCGGTCGGCGGCGGCTCGGTGCTCCCGCTAGCCTCGATGCTCCGTACGTCCGGGAGGAGCGGTAGCGGTCATGGATGTCGTCACGCCATCGAGCATCGACGAGGCGCTCCGACTGAAGGCAGAGCAGCCCGACGCGCGATTCGTGCAGGGCGCCACCGATCTGCTCGTCGAGCTGAACTTCGACCGCACGCGCCCGCCATGCCTGATCAACCTCGCCGAGCTCGCCGAGCTGCGCGGCTGGCGCCGCGAGAACGGCACGCTCGTGCTCGGGGCGGGCCTGACGTATGCGGAGACGATGTCAGGGTCTCTGGCCGACGAGCTTCCCGCTCTGGCGGAAGCCTCGCGCACCGTCGGCTCCCCGCAGATCAGGAACCGCGGAACGATCGGCGGCAATCTCGGCACGGGGTCGCCGGCGGGCGACGGCCTGCCGCCGCTGCTGGTGGAGGGTGCGCAGGTGACCCTTGCGAGTGTTCACGGCGTGCGCTCCGTCCCGCTCGTCGAGTTCCTCGTAGGCCCCAAGCGGACGGCGCTCGCGGAGCACGAGCTGATCGTCGAGGTGCGCGTCACCCCGAGCGGCGCCGCGCAGACATTCATGAAGGTGGGGCCGCGGAACGCGATGGTGGTCGCGGTGTGCTCGCTCGCACTGGCGGTCGATCGCGAGCGAGGTGAGCTACGGGCGGCGTTCGGGTCGGCAGGCCCGGTGACCACGCTGGTGACGGCCGGCCTGGACGACGCCGATGGCTTCCCGGAGGCCGTGGCTTCAGCCGCACGGCCGATCGACGACGTGCGCGGGACAGCCGATTACCGCCGTCACGCCCTACGGGTGCTCACGGCTCGGGCGCTCGCCAGGTGCGGCGCATGAGGGTCGAGTTGACCGTCAACGGCGATCAACGCGCCGCCGACGCGTGGGGCGGCGAGAGCCTCCTCTCGTTCCTCCGCGATCGGCTCGACCTGCCCGGGTCGAAGAACGCTTGCGAGCAGGGTGAGTGCGGCTCGTGCTCGGTGCTGCTCGACGGCGTGCTCGTCTGCTCATGCCTCGTGCTCGCCGCGCAGGCGGACGGCCACGACGTCGTCACCGTCGAGGGTCTCGCCACCGGGGACGGGCTCCATCCCGTCCAGGAGGCGTTCGTCGGCGCGGGCGCCGTGCAGTGCGGTTTCTGCACACCGGGGCTCGTCGTGGCGACCGCAGCGCTGCTCGAGCGCACACCGTCACCGACCGACGACGAGATCCGCGAGGCCCTGTCCGGCAACCTCTGCCGCTGCACCGGCTACGCCAAGATCTTCGACGCCGTGAGAACGGCGGCTGGCAGATGACCAGGAGAGACATGTCTCTGAGCGGCGCCCCCCAGGGGCACCCCAGCCCACCACCCACTGCGATCATACACAGTTCAGTTGTCGTAAGTGACAACAGACCTGTGTCAGGTGTGTGCCGGAAGTGACGGAGTCGGCCGAGCGTGTTCTCGAGCGCGGTCGCATCGGGGAGTCCGTGCGTCGTGCCGATGCCGTGCCGAAAGTGACGGGGGAGTTCGCGTATGCAAGCGATCTCTCTGCTCCGGGGATGTTGTGGGGCGACACGGTCCGAAGCCCGCATGCGCACGCACGGGTGGTTTCCGTCGACGCGGCAGCGGCGCTTGCGCTGCCGGGCGTGCATGCGGTGCTGCTCCATGCAGACGTTCCGGGGCGCAAGACGTATGGCCTCGAGTTCGCCGATCAGCCTGTCCTGGCGGATGATCGCGTTCGTTACTTCGGCGAGCCGGTGGTGGTCGTCGCTGCGGAAGATCCCGAGCAGGCGCGTCGCGCGGCGGCGGCAGTGGTCGTCGAGTATGAGCCGCTCGAGCCGGTCGACGACCCAGAGCGCGCGACGAAGATGCCGCCGCTGCATCCCGATCGCCCGACGATGGGGCACGGGTATCGCGACGATCCCCGTCCCAACGTCGTCCGCCAGATCGTGATCCGCCACGGGGATCCCGACACGCGCGGCGACGTCGTCGTCGAGGGAATGTATGAGCTCGGCAGCCAGGATCAGGCGTTCCTCGGCCCGGAGTCGGGCCTCGCCGTGCCGGACGGTGAGGGCGGCATCGACGTCTACGTCGCGACGCAGTGGCTGCACGTCGACCGCGACCAGATCGCTCCGTGCCTGGGGCTCGCTCGCGAGCAGGTGCGGATCCACCTCGCCGGTGTGGGGGGGGCGTTCGGGGGGCGCGAGGACCTCTCCATGCAGATCCACGGTGCAATGCTCGCGCTGCACACGGGTCGGCCGGTGAAGATGGTCTACGACCGGGAGGAGTCCTTCGTCGGTCACGTGCACCGGCACCCGGCCCGCCTGTGGTTCGAGCACCGAGCGACGGGCGCGGGGCAGATCGTTTGCGTGCGCGCCCGGATCCTGATCGACGGCGGAGCGTACGCCTCGAGCTCCGCCGCGGTGATCTCGAACGCGGCGTCATTCGCGATTGGCCCGTACCGCGTCGACAACGCCCTCATCGAGGGAACGGCCGTGTATACGAACAACCCGCCGTGCGGTGCGATGCGGGGCTTCGGCGCCGTGCAGACGTGCTTCGCAGCCGAGGCCCAGATGGACAGGCTCGCTGCGGCGCTCGCGATCGACCCCGTGGAGCTCAGGCTCCTCAACGCCCTCGCGCCCGGCGACACGCTGCCCACCGGCCAAGTGCTCACCGGCTCGCTGCCAACGGCCGACGTGATCCGGCGCGCGGCGGCGATCCCGGTGCCAGACGCCGAGCCGCTCCCACGCGACCCGATCCGGCTTCCAGGCGGTGCAGGCAACACGACCCACGGTGACGGTGTGCGCCGCGGGGTCGGCTTTGCGGTCGGCTTCAAGAACATCTGCTTCTCGGAGGGCTTCGACGACTCGTGCGCTGCACGGGTCGTTCTGCGCAACGACGGATCCGCGGAGGTGCACTGCGCCGCTGCCGAGGTGGGACAGGGCGTGGGCGGCGTGATCCTTCAGGTCGCGCGCACCGAGCTCGGCACCGACGACGTCGTGCTGGGGCCCTACTCGACGGTGTCCGTTGGCTCCGCGGGGTCGGCGTCGGCCTCGCGGATGACGTGGATGGCCGCCGGTGCCGTCCGCGACGCCTGCCGCGCGGCGCTCGAGGAGCAGGCGGAAGCCGGCGGCGGCGATGTCGACGTCGAGCGCGTGTTTCGTCATGCGCCGACGACGCCGCTCGACCCGGTGGACGGTCAGGTGACGGGGGAGCGTGCCCACGTCGCGCTCGCCGTCGCGGCGATGCGCGTCGTGGTCGAGGTCGACGTGGAGCTCGGTCTGTGCCGCGTCGTCTGGATCGGCACCGCGCAGGACGTCGGGCGTGCGCTCAACCCCGTCGCGGTCGAGGGGCAGATCGAGGGTGGCATAGCGCAGGGCCTCGGTCTCGCGCTGATGGAGGAGATCGTCACCCGTGACGGCCGGATCGTGAACGCGAGCTTCACCGACTACCTGATCCCAACCGCGCTCGACATGCCGCCGGTCGCGATCGAACTGATCGAGGATCCCGAGCCGGACGCGCCGTATGGCGTGAAGGGCGTCGGTGAGCCTCCGACGGTCGTCTCCACCGCAGCGATCGTCGCGGCACTGCGCGACGCCACGGGGCTTCCGCTCGCGCGCGTTCCGGTACGCCCGCAGGACATCGCGATCCCCTGACCGCTCGCGCGTGGGTCAGGCGAGCCAGGGGGCTCGCCGCACGCGCAGCGCCGTACGCCCAGCGAATGACCGCGCTAGCGTCGAAGCGTCAGCAGCGCGCCGGCGATGAGGAGCGAGAGACCGGCGAAGCGCTCCCAGCTGACAGCGACGCGCTCCACACCCAGCCACCCGAACCGGTCGATCACCGTCGCGGCGGCCAGCTGACCGGCGATCAGCAGCGCGGAGGTCGCCACGATGCCGATGCGCGGCCCGGTGATCACGATCGCCGTGACCACGAACACACCCGCCAGGCCTCCGAACCACAGCCACATCGGCTCGTGAACGGCATCGACGAGACCGGCGAGGCTGCGACGGGCGACGAGCAGGATCGCCACACCCGCCACGGCCGTGAGCACGAACGCGAACGCTGCCGTCTCGAGCTCGCCGATGCGCTGCCCCAGTGTTCCGAGCAGCGCGATCTGGATCGAGCCCGCGACGCCCGCCGCGAGCGCGATCGTGGTGGCGACACCGGTCGAGCCCATGGTGCGACGCTATAGGCTCCGGCAGATGGCCGAGCCCACGCACGCCACGCCGCAGGACCCGTCCGAGCTCGGCTTCGAGGCGATCGTGTACGAGAAGGAGCCGCCCCGGGCGACGATCCGACTCAACCGACCGGACGTCCTCAACGCCTTCGACTTCCGCATGCTGCGCGAGATCGCACGGGCGTGCGAGGACGCATCGTGGGACGACGAGATCCGGGTCGTCGTCGTCACCGGCAGCGGGCGCGCCTTCTGCGTCGGCGCCGACCTTGCCTCGTGGGGTGAAGACCTCCTGGGTCAGCCAGACGAGTACTGGAAGTGGTTCGGCGCCTTCAAGGACATGCATGACCGACTGCGCGAGGTCGGCAAGCCCACTATCGCGCGCATCAACGGGATCGCCGTCGGTGGCGGCAACGAGCTGCAGATGGCGTGTGACCTCGCCGTGATCGTGGACGACGCGTACATCCGGCACGTCGGCCTGGAGCACGGCTCCGTCCCCGCCGGTGGGGCGACGCAGTGGCTGCAGCTGATGGTCGGTGACCGGCGCGCCCGCGAGATCGTGATGCTCTGCGAAGAGATCCCCGCCGCTCAAGCAGCCGAGTGGGGCCTCGTCAACCGGGCGGTGCCGTCAGCGGAGCTCGACGCCCTCGTCGACGCCTGGGTCGAGAACCTCGCGCGGAAACTGCCGCAGGCGACGCGCTACGCCAAGACGCAGCTGAACATATGGCGGGACCTCGCGTGGCATCAGACGGTCGGTCATGCGCGCGACTGGCTGGCGCTCTCGATGCTTTCCGGCGAGACCCAGGATGCGGTGCGGGGCTTCCTCTCGAGGAGAAAGGGGTAGACATGGCCGACGAGGTGCTGACGACCCGCGACGGCGCTGTGCTCACGATCACGCTCAACCGACCTGACGTCTACAACGCGTTCAACCGCGCGCTGCACGAGGCGTTCGCCGCCGCGCTCGACGCCGCCGCCGACCCGGAGATCCGCTGCGTGGTGATCACCGGAGCGGGTAAAGGCTTCTGCGCTGGACAGGACCTGACCGAGTTCAGCAACATGCCGGGCTCGCTTCGCGACGAGCTCGAGCAAACGTACCACCCGAACATCCGACGCATCCGCGGGCTCGAGAAGCCGGTGCTCGCCGCCGTCAACGGCGCGTGCGCCGGGGCCGGACTGTCGCTGGCGGCAGCCTGTGACGTGCGGATCGCCGCCGAGAACGTCGCCTTCGTTCCCGGCTTCGTCGGCATCGGACTCGTCCCGGACTCCGGCGGGACCTGGTTCCTGCACCGGTTGCTCGGCTTCGCCCGGGCATTCGAATGGATGTCGTCGAACCGCCGGCTCTCGGCCGACGAGGCGCTCGCCTGGGGGCTGATCACCGAGGTGCTGCCGACGGAGGGGTTCACCGATGGCATCGCGGAGCACGCCGCCCGCTGGGCGGAGCTGCCAACGCGTGCGATCGGGCTCACGAAGCGGCTGTTCGACCACGCGTACGACGCGTCGCTCGAGCAGCAACTCGAGCTGGAGGCGGAGTTGCAGCAGGAAGCCACGGGGACGTCGGACTTCGCCGAGGGCGTCACCGCGTTCCTCGAGAAGCGCCCCCCGCGCTTCACGGGTGCGTGAGCCCACGTGGCGCCGGCAGCCGTCACCGTGGTCGACTACCACACGGCAGGCGAGCCGTTCCGGATCGTCACCGGCGGCGTCGAGCCGCTGCGCGGAGCCACGGTCCTCGCGCGCCGGCGCGACGCGCTCGAGCGCCTCGACCACGTGCGGAGACTGCTCGTGAACGAGCCGCGCGGCCACGCCGACATGTACGGCTGCCACGTCGTCCCACCGAACGACGGCGATGCCGACCTCGGTGTCGTGTTCTTCCACAACGCGGGGTACTCCACGGCCTGCGGGCACGGGACGATCGCGCTCGTCACCTGGGCGCTGGACGAGGGGATCGTCGAGCGGCGCGAGGGCGAGAACCACGTCGTGGTCGACGTGCCGTCGGGGCGGCTGGAGACCGTGGCGTCCGTCGAGGGTGGCCGCGTACGGTCGGTCCGTTTCCGCAACGTCCCCTCGTATGTGTGGCGAGCCGGTCTGGAGGCGGCCGGTCGCACCGTCGACGTCGCGTTCGGCGGCGCCTTCTACGCCTCGCTGGCCGAGCGTGTCGAGCCGACCGAGGTTCCTCGGCTGATCGAGTTGGGCCGCCAGATCAAACGGGCGCTCGAGGGCGACCACGAGATCGTGCACCCGCTCGAGCTCGAGCTCCGCGACGTGTACGGCGTGATCTTCTGGCAAGAGGAGCCGGGCGAGCCGCTCACGCAGCGCAACGTCACGGTGTTCGCCGACGGCGAGGTCGACCGCTCGCCGTGCGGGAGCGGCACGTCCGCGAGGCTCGCGCTCCTCGACGCCGAAGGCCGCCTGCATCGAGGCGCCGAGCTACGGCACCTCTCCATCGTCGGCACCGAGTTCCGGGGGCGCGTTGTCGCCGACGCCGACGTGGCCGGAGTCCCGGCCGTCGTGACCGAGGTCGAGGGCAGCGCTTACCGCACCGGAACGTCGCAGTTCACGCTCGACCCCGACGACCCGCTCGGCGACGGCTTCCTGCTCCGCTGAGCCGCCACACCAGGGTCGCCCAGGGTCAGACCCCGTTCGGCTCGACGACCGTTCGGCGACCGCTTCCTGCTCCGCCGGGCCACACAAGGGGGTCAGACCCTAGGGGTCAGACCCCCTACGTCTCCACGACCGTGGCCGCGAGCTTCGCCGTCTCGACCGGCTCGGGAAAGCGTCCGACGGCCGTCTTGGAGAGCACGGTGACCCCACCAGCGACGACGTCGAACTGCGCGTTACCCGAGTGTGATCGAGCGTCGTCCCCCGTTCCGTCAGCTCGGCCACGACACGCGCGGCCTCCCGCTCGTAGCCGTCTCAGATGCCGCAGTAGAGGATCTCGACCGTCACACGCGCACGCGTACGCGCGCCCGCGGCGGGGCACGTCAGGGCACGTCGATCCGCCGCAGGCGGCGCGTCGCGAACACTGCGAAGACGATCACCACCACCACCGAGAGGATGGCGCCGGGCCGCGGGTCGAGGGAGTGCTCGAGCGTCGTCAGCCGCGTGTCGTCGGCGCCCTCGACGACGGCGAGAGCGAAGCGGCGGATGCTGAGGTAGCGGACACCGTCGAGGTACGCCGCGAGCGCGGCCTCCCACACGAACACGTAGACGAGCCCGATCAGCAGGGCGTGTCGCGTTGCGAGCCCGGCCCACGTGAAGACAGCGGCGTACGCGACGCCCCCCGCGAACAGCCCGATCCCGGTCGCGGCGGCGCCGCGGAAGCCACCGGCACCGGTCAACGAGACCGCCGCGACGCCGCTCACGGCGACCGGAACCGCGCCGACAAGCACGGGAGCGAGAAGCTTCGGCGCAACGATGCGCCACCGCGCAAGCGGCTTCGTGGTCAAATAGACGAGCGTGCGATCGCTGAGCTCGTTCCCGAACGCCGCCGTCCCCAGCAGCAGCATCACGAGCGGCAGGATTCCCGAGGCGATCAGCCTGGATGTGAGCTGATCGGCGAACTCGGAGGCGCTCGTGGTGCTGTCGGCGACGTGCGAGAGCCCCGCGACGAGCACCGGCAGGCCGACGAGCGCGCCGACGAGCCAGACGCGCCGGCTGCCGACGAGCTGGCGCACCGTGAGGGAGAGGATCGCCAGCATCCCGCTAGCCTCGCGCCAGGTACTCGAAGACGCTCTCGAGCGAGTCATCGAGGGGCTCGACCCGCAGCAGGCGTACGCCGAGACGCTGCGCGACCACGGGAAGCGACCGCTGTAGCGACGTGACGTCGCGGCTGCGGACGCGCAGCTTCCCGTCGGCGTCGATCTCCACCGATTCGATCGTCTCCACCGAGAGCAGGCCCGCGGCGAGCGCACGCGCATCGGACGCGTCGACGCGGACGAGGAACGGCCGGTCGTTCAGCTGCTGGCGGATCGCCCGGAAGTCGCCGCTGGCGGCAAGCTTCCCACCCACCATCACGTGGATGCGATCGGCAAGCTCCTGAACCTCCTCCAGAGACGTGCGAGGAGACGACGATCGTGCGTCCTGCAGCACCGAGCGAGCGGATCACCTCGACGAGGCGCAGCCGCTGCGCCGGGTCGGTGCCCGAGAGAGGCTCGTCGAGCAGCAGCAGCAGCGGGTCGTGCACGAGCGTGGCCGCGAGGCGCATCCTCTGGCGCATGCCGCGGGAGTACCCCTTGAGCCGACGGTCCTGCGCGTCCTCGAGCCCCACGGTCTCGATCGCGCGGCGGACTGCAGTGTCACGATCCGGAACGGACTGCAGGCGCGCGGACAGCTCCACGAACTGGCGTCCGGTGAGGAAGTCGTAGACGGCTTCGTGCTCTGGCATGTAGCCGACCTGTGTGTAGAGGCGCGGGTTATCGCGCGCCGGCTCGCCGAAGACGGCAACCGAGCCGCGTGACGGAGCGATCAGCCCGGCGATCGCTCGCAGCAGCGTCGTCTTGCCGGCGCCGTTCGGTCCCAGCAGGGCCGTGACACCGGGCTCCACGGTGAGCGTGACGTCGCTTACTGCGACGACGCCGCCGAACCAGCGCGACACGTCGGAGACGGCGATCGAGGGAACGGTGCCTGTCGCGCTCATCCGAGCATCAGCCCGCGCGTTCGGCGGATGAGCGCCAGCCCGAGACCGGTGGTGAGGACGATCAGCCAACCCGCGTACACGATCCCGTCGAACGGCTGACCCGCTTGCTCGTCGGCCAGCGCCCAGCGGACGGCGCCCACCACGACCTGTGGCAGACCGACGAGTGAGGCCACGTCGGCGGCGCGGCCGGAGAAGTCGTCCTCGGCGATGCCACCGACCGCAGAGCCGACGAGCACGACGGCCAAGGACGCCACCGCCGCGTACGCGCGCCGCGCCGTGAAGGTCGCCATCAGCAGCGAGAGCGTCGTGAACGTCGCAGCGACCATCCCGCCGGCGAGGACGACGCGCGGCAGCACGTCCCAGTTGTCGGACAGCCACGTGCCGGTGCTCTGTGCGTCGAGCCCGTTCCACGTGAACAGCACGACTTCCGGCAGGACGGTGGCACCGCACGCGACGGTGAAGAACGCCAGCCAGCGTGAGGCGAGGTAGTCGATCGGCGTGATCGGGCGCGTGGCGTACAGCGTCAACACACCGTCCCGGCGGTCGGGGCAGAGCACGAGCGGGGCGACGACCGCGGCGAACAGCCCGATCGGGACGACCGCCCACTCGTAGTACTCGGCGAACGAGGGAAGCTCGAAGTCGTCGGCGACCTCCTGGGCGGGCGAGAGGAACGCGGAGATGACCACGAGCACGACCATCGGCACGAGTGCGAATGCGATCAGCAGCCAGGGTGCGACCTTCGCACCGGCTCCGCGGCCGAGGCCGAGCGACACGCGGACTCCGTCTCGCCAGATCGCCGTCCGGCGGGCGCCGCGGCCGGTCCGCTCGCCGTCGTAGGATTGGTAGCCGAGATCGAAGATCTCGCCTGCGCGCTCGTTCACGGCTGCGTCCCCCGCTCGACGGCGTCCGTCGTCGGCGTGAACACGTCGGCCAATGCGTGGCGCTCGGGAGCCAGTCGGTAGAGCAGCGCTCCGGACTCGACGATCGCGTCGCGCAGCACGTCGTAGTCCACGCCGGACACCCGCTCCAGCACGATGCGGGTGCCGTCCAGACGCGGTGCGAGACCGCGTCGCGACAGTGCGCCCGCAAGCGCTGTCGCCCCCTCTGCGACGTCGACGAGGATCGCCTCGGTTTCCTCGGTGAAGCCCGACACCGGGCCCGTACGCAGCACCCGACCGGCGTCGAGCACGATGACCGTGTCGCACGTTTGCTCGACATCGCCGAGCAGATGCGTGGAGACGACGATGCTGATCCCGAACTCGCGCCCGACACGCCGGATCAGGTCGAGCATCTCTCGCCGACCGAGCGGGTCGAGCCCTGCGGTCGGCTCGTCCAGGAACGCGACCACGGGGTCGTGCACCAGGGCCTGCGCGAGCTTCACGCGCTGCTTCATCCCGGTGGAGTAGGTTCCCATGGGGCGATAGCGCTCCTCGAACAGGCCAACGTGTCGCAAGACGTCCGACGCTCGTAGACGGGCCGGTGTGCGCGGCAGTCCGGCGACCTCGGCCATGTACGAGAGGAACTCCGCAGCGGACACGGCGCGTGGCAGGCAGTCGTGCTCGGGGGCGTAGCCCACGCGGGCGCGGCTCTCGACAGAGCGGCGCGGGTCAGCGCCCAGCACTTCCACCGTGCCCGAGTCGGGGCCGAGTAGGCCCACGAACAGCTTCAACGTCGTCGACTTGCCGGCGCCGTTCGCGCCGAGCATGCCCGTGATGCCGTCGTCGATCTCGAACGTGACGTCGTCGAGCGCGCGCACGGAGCCGAACGTCTTCGTCAGCCCGCGGGCCTGGACGAGCGCCATGCGGCCAGCCTATCCGGCGACCAGCTCGTCTAAATCGTCTTGAACTGCTCGAACGGCTGGCGGCAGGCGTTGCAGTAGCGGATCGAGCGGCAGGCGGTGGGACCGAAGATGTTCTCGAGCTGGGTCTCCGTCGAGCCGCACCAGGGGCAGCGGAAGGGCCCGCGCTCGAGCTGGATCAGGCTCGGCGTGCCCTCCGACCGGAGCGGGGGCGGCGCGAAGCCGGCTGCACGGAGCTTCTCGCGACCGCCGGCGCTGATGCGGTCGGTCGACCACGAGTCGTCGTTGACGACGTGGACCTCGCACGCCGCGCCGAGTGCCTCGATGCTCTCCCGGATCGCACGGGTCATTGCGTCGAGCGCGGGACAGCCCATGAAGGTCGGTGTGAACTCGACCGACACGCCGGTCTCGGTCACCTCGACGTCCTTGACGACACCGAGGTCGACGAGCGAGATCACCGGGATCTCCGGGTCGGGGATCCCGTCGAGCGCACGCCAGACGGCGTCGACCGTTACCACTCGGCTCCCGGCGCCGAGCGACGCACGCTGGTCATCTCCTCGAGCAGCTCAGCCAGTTCGGCGACGTGATCGCCGCGGCGTATGGGCTCCGCCTTCGGCATCGCCCGACCCAGCCGCTCCTCGACGCGTCGCACGAGCTCGGGTCGCAGGTCGTCGTCGAGGACGCCGAGCGCGTACGGCCAGAGCTCGGCCAGCGCCTCGTCGAGCTTCTCCCTCCCCTCGTCCGACCCGAGCAGCCGGTCGAGCCACATCTCCGCGTGCATGCGGTGGTAGAGCTCCTCGCGGTCGATCTTGGCCGCCACCCCCGCCAGCTCCGCGTCGTCCGATGCCTTGAGCGCCTCGAGACGGATGGCATCTGCCGTCTCGTACAGCCAGTGCCGCGCGATCGTGCGCGCCCACTCGAGGCGCCGGAGCTCGACGAATGGTGCCGAGCGGTACTCGTGCGGCGCGCGGTCGAAGGCGAGCTCGTCGGCGGTCGTGCCGAGCTCGGCAGCCGCCAGCTCGTACAGCGCACGTGCGTGCCCGATCTCGTTCTGCGCGATCGACGAGAACGCGACGTCCTCCTCGAGGAACGGAGCGATACCCGTCCACTCCGAGTCGCGCCAGCCGAGGATGAGCTCGTCGTCTGCGAGCTGGAGGAGGAGATCGGTGCGATCGCTCACGATGCTTCCTCGGTGCGACGCCGCGCCTCGCGCAGCCGCACCTTGAGCGAGTATCCGTCCACGCGGCGGTAGCTCTGGTCGAACTCGCCCGGGAACCCCTCGATCTCCATCACGGCCTCTCGGGGCACGACCCACAGCGCGGCCGATTCGTGGCGTCGGGCGTAGAACTCGCGGGCGTACGTGTCGGCGAAGCGGTCGTCGGGCGCGTGGAACGACCCGGCGTGCTGGAACGGCTGCCCCTTCCGCTCCTGTCGGAAGACCTCGTAGATCCGGTCGGCCATCGCGAACCTACGCGGCCTCCGCGAGCACGACGCGCGAGACCCAGTCGACCTCCGCCCGGGACAGCTGCCGGAACGCGATCCGCTCCGCCGATGCCGGCCCGTTGCCGGAGACGACGGACATCAGCTTGTCCCAGTCCGGCGTCGTGTAGGCCCACACGCCGTCGTCGTCGCGACGGAGCTTCGGGTCGGGCAGCGACAGGCCGAGCTCCCACACCTGTGGCACGTAGCCCTCGAGGAACTGCTGACGGGCGTCCTCGTTCGCCTGGCTCTTGATCCGCCAGCGCACCATCGGATCCTCGTCGGCCGGCAGCGGTGTCCCGTGGAACATCATCAGCGGCTCCCACCAGCGGTCGAGCGCCTCCTGCACGAGCTCGCGCTGCAGGTCGGTGCCGTTGACGAGGGCGAGCACGACGTCGCGGCCGTGCAGCACATGGAAGGACTCCTCCCAGCAGATGCGCTTCATGATCCGCGCGTACGGGCCGTACGAGCACTTGAGCAGCGCCTTCTGGGAGATGATCGCCGCAGCGTCGACGAGCCAGGCGATCACGCCGACGTCGCCCCACGTGCGCGTCGGGTAGTGGAAGACGTTGTGGAACTTCGCCTTGCCGGCGAGCAGGTCGTCCAGACAGGCGTCGCGCGGCTTGCCGAGGTCCTCGACGACGCGGTAGATCAGCTGCGCGTGCCCGACCTCGTCCTGGATCTTCGCCGTCAGCGCCAGCTTGCGCTGCAACGTCGGCGCGCGCAGGATCCAGTCGCGCTCCGGCAGCACCCCCATCAGCTCGGAGTTGGCGTGCATCTCCACGAACTTGATCAGCCGCTTGCGGTACTCCTCCGGCATCCAGTCGTGCGTCTCGACCTGCCCACCGGCCTGCACGTAGTCGAGGAACTCCTGCTCGCGCGCGTCCGCCACTCTCGGCTCCCTTCCGAACGGTCGGTAGCATCGTAGCGATGACCCCGAGACGCGACGAGCTCGTCCGGACGTCGGCCCGGCTGTTCGCGGAGCGCGGCTACCACGGCACGTCGATGGGTGATATCGCCGAGGCGATGGGCGTGCAGAAGGGCTCGCTCTACTCGCTGACCGCGTCGAAGCAGGCTCTGCTCGTCGAGGCGATGCGCGAAGGAGCCACCGCATTCCACGCCTCGCTCGACACCGTTCCCGAGGATGCCCCGGCCGTCGACCGGGTGCGCGAGGCGCTTCGCGCCCACCTGCGCGTCGTCGAAGCACAACTCGACGTCGCCACCGTGTTCACCAGGGAATGGCGGTTCCTGGAGCCGGAAGCACGCGAAGACGCAGTCGCCGAGCGGCGGCGCTACGAAGAGCGTTGGCGAGCGCTCTTCCGCGAGGGCGTGGAGCAGGGGGAGCTGCGCATCGATCTCGACGCGGATGCGGCCGCGCTGCTCGTCCTCTCGGCCGCCAACTGGGCGTACACGTGGCTGCGCCCGGGAGCCGACACCGACGCGCTCGCCGATCGGTTCCTCGCGGTCATCGTGGACGGCATGCGCGGCTACGCAACATCGGGCCGGTAGGGGCGAGGCCGATCCCGCCCGCGCGTGGCCCGGTCCTCCGTCCCCACCTACTAGAACACCGTCCGTCCGCCGCCGCTGATCGCGATCTCGAAGGCGACGTCGGGCGGGAGCCCCTGCTTGCGAGGCGCGAGCACGGTCTGCAGATCGAGGTCGAGCCGTTCGGCCAGCGCACACGCCTGGTCGTCCGTGTAGCCGGCGCGTACGAGCGACTGCCGGCGTAGCTCGACGACGCGCTCCGGATCAGGCCCGTCCTTGCTCGGCTCCATCCCGCGATCCTACGCCGGGCACCGCGTAGAGTCGTGAGCGTGGGCTGGGTGCTCGTCGTCAATCCGTACGCATCGAAGGTGACGGAGGAGGCGATCGCGCGCGTCGAGGCAGCGCTGCCCGCTCCGCTCCGCACCATCCGCACCGAGCGCAGGGGGGAGGCGACGGAGCTCGCCCGCGAGCTCGACGGTACCGTCGAGGCGCTCGTCGCCTTCGGTGGCGACGGTACGTTCAACGAGGTGCTGAACGGCGCGCGCGGCGAGACGCCGCTCGGGTTTCTGCCGGGCGGCGGCACGAGCGTGTTGCCCCGTGCGCTCGGGCTGCCGCGCGATCCGGTGGCCGCGGCAGCGCGGATCGCGCGCGGCGGCACGAGGCGCATCGCGCTCGGGCGCGTGAACGGGCGCCGGTTCGGCTTCAACGCGGGCATCGGGCTCGATGCCGACCTCGTGCGCGCCGTCGACCGGCTCGGGCGTCGACCGGACGGACGGCGCCCGGGCGATCGCGCGTTTGCGCGCGCGGCTTCGGGAGTCGTGCTCGGCCGGCGCGGCAGGTTCGAGCCCGCGCTGGAGGTCGAGGGGCTCGGTAGGGCGGCCTTCGTGCTCGTCGCGAACTGCGCTCCGTACACCTACCTCGGGCGGGTGGGTCTGCGCGTCGCGGGCGGCGCGTCGTTCGATCGTGGCCTCGAGCTCGTCGCACCCATTCGTCTCACGCCGTGGTCGCTGCCACGCTTCGCTTACCAGGCCCTCCGCGGTGCCTCGGGGAGCAGCGTGCTCTCGGCCCACGACGCCGATCGCCTCGTTGTCCACTGCGACGGGCCGATGGCGTTGCAGGTCGACGGGGAGGATCTCGGCGACGTCGGCGAAGCCGTGTTCGAGGCCGAGCGCGACGCTGTCACCGTGCTCGTGTGAACAGCTCCGCGGGGTCTCGGCCGATCGCCTCGGCGAACGAGTCCTCGAGCATGCGGAAGTGCTCGTCGAGGACGCGGTCGAGCGCGGCAGTGCTTCCCGCACGCATCGCCCCGAGTTGGCGGCGGTGGACGTCGAGCGTCGTGCGGTCGAACTGCAGCCCGCCGGAGTAGGCGTCGCGAAGCGGCGCGAGCCCGCGGGCCACGCCCCGCATCGCCGCCTGGATCGTCTCGTTGTGAGATGCGCGCACGAGCGCTCGATGGAACATGGCGTCGGCACGCATCACGCTCGCACGCTCACCGAGGTGCCGCTCGAGCAGGTCGACCGTGTGCTCCAGCTCGGCGAAGTCGGCGCCCGTCGCGGTCGCTGCCGCCTCGACCACGACCGCGCGCTCGAGCACACGGCGGGCACGCAGCGTGTCCACGGCCGCGCTCTCCTCCAAGGCCACCTGGCTCGAGATCGCGACAGCCGGCACGAGATCGCTGGTGACGACGATGCCGCCCCCCTTGCCCCGGCGGACGCCGAGCAGTCCCGACATCTCGAGCACGCGCAGCGCCTGCCGCAGAGTCGGCTTGGAGATCCCGAGCGCGACGGCCAGGTCGCCCTCGCTCGGGAGGCGGTCGCCACGGCGGAGCCCTGCACGCTCGATCGCCTCCGTCAGGTGCTCGGTCGCGGCCTCGAACGTCCTGGTGGCTCGGATCGGCTCGATCGTGAACACGCGCGCGGTGATCTCCATCCGCTCCAGTCTGGCACCGAGCCTGCTTGACAGCAAAAGGGAAACGTTGTTTCACTTATGCTCAGTCCGGTGAGCTCCTCCGTCTCCACCGAGCCCCTCCTCCGCGTGATCGGCGACGCGGACGGGGTCGGAGACCGCTCCATCGACGGGCTCACCGACGACCACTTGCTCGCGATCCATCGCTCGCTCGTCCTGCTCCGCACCTACGACGAGCGCTCCGTCGTCTACCACCGCCAGGGTCGCATCGGCACGTACGCGATGTTCTGGGGTCACGAGGCGATCCAGGCGGGCGCGCTGCACGCGCTGCGCGAGCGTGATTGGGTCTTCCCGAGCTACCGCGAGTCGGCGATCGGCCTCCTGCGAGGGATCCCGGTGGCAACGGTGCTCCAATGGTGGCGCGGTCATCCGTCCGGCTGGTGGGACCCAAGCGTGTGGCGGGTGGCGTCGATCTGCGTCCCCATCGCCACCCAGGTCCCGCATGCGGCAGGGGCTGCGTGGGGCTCGCGCCTGCGGGGCGAGGACACGGTGGCGCTCGCCTTCTTCGGTGACGGAGCGACGTCGGAGGGGGCGTTTCACGAGGGTGCCAACTTCGCCGCGGTGATGCGCGCACCGCTGGTCCTGCTCTGTAACAACAACCAGTGGGCGATCTCCACGCCGCTGGCCGCCCAGACGGCGGCAGCGACGCTCGCCGACAAGGCCGTCGGCTACGGGATGCCGGGGGTCCGCGTCGACGGCACCGACGTGCTCGCGGTGTACGAAGCCGTACAGGGTGCGATCGAGCGCGCCCGCGCCGGCGACGGGCCGACGTTCGTCGAGGCGGTGACGTACCGCGCGGCGCCGCACGGGACGGCCGACAACCCCGAGGCGTACATCGACACGGAGCGGGTGGAGGAGGCGAGGCGCGTGGAGTGCCTGGGACGCTACGAGGGGTACTTGCGACGCGCCGGCATCCTCACCGACGAGCTGGCAGAGGCTGCGCGCACGGACGCTCTGGCGTCGATGCGAGCAGGGATCGCAGAGGCCGAGGCGGAGGAGGCGCCCGACGTCTCGCTCGTCTTCGACCATGCGTACGCCGAGCCGCTCCCCGGGCTCGCTCGCGACCTGGCGGAGTTGCGCCGTGTGCGGGGGACTGGATGAGCGCGACGGCGGAGCGGACACGCGACCTGCTGCTCGTGGAGGCGGTCAACGACGCGCTGCACGTGGAGCTCGAGCGCGACCCGTCGGTGCTCGTGCTGGGGGAGGACGTGGGTCGTGCCGGCGGCGTCTTTCGGGCGACCGCGGGGCTGCTCGACCGGTTCGGCCCCGACCGTTGCATCGACACGCCGCTCGCGGAGGCCGGAATCCTCGGCACGGCAGTCGGGCTCTGCATGACCGGCTGGCGCCCCGTCTGCGAGATGCAGTACGACGCATTCTCGTACCCCGCCCTCGACCAGCTGATCACACACGTCGGGCGCTACCGCTGGCGCACGCGCGGGACGATGGAGTTCCCGATCACGATCCGCATGCCCTACGGCGGCGGCGTCCGCGCCCCCGAGCTTCACGACGACTCCCCGGAGACGTACTACGTGCACGCGCCGGGGATCAAGCTCGCCGTGCCCGCGACCCCCGCCGACGCCAAGGGCTTGCTCGCGTCGGCCATTCGCGACCCGGACCCCGTGGTCATCCTCGAGCCGAAGCTCGTCTACCGGACGGCCCGCGGCCCCGTGCCCGAGGGCGACCATGTCGTGCCTCTCGGCAAGGCCCGAACGGCACGCGAAGGCTCCGATGTGACCCTCGTCGCCTGGGGCGCGATGGTGCCTCTGTGCGAGCGAGCGGCCGACGCGCTCGCGGGCGAGGCGTCGGTCGGTGTGCTCGACCTGCGCAGCCTCAAGCCGCTCGACGAGGATGCGTTGCTCGCCGCTGCGGCGCGGACGGGACGCATCGTCGTCGTGCAGGAGGCGCCACGCACGTGCGGCTTCGCGAGCGAGGTGGCGGCGGTGCTCGCGGAGCGCGCGATCCTCGATCTGCACGGGCCGGTGCTGCGCGTCACCGGCTACGACGTGCCCTATCCGTACTGGCAGCTCGAGGACGCGTACATGCCGTCGGTCGACCGCGTGACCGACGCCGTGCACCGCCTGCTCGCCTTCTGAGCAGGGCGCGGCAGGTCCTTGACACGCGGCGCGTGATCCCGCGATAGGCTGGCGCGGATGGGAGAACGGCGTTGCCGCGCGGGCAACACGTGTGTCGTAGCGACTCTCGCCGACGCCACTGTCGGCGTGCGTAAAGGAGGGTCTGGTGCCCACTGACCTCGAGAACTTCGTCTCCGCTCCCGGGCGTGATGCCCTCGTCGAAGACGTCCGCCGTCGCATCGATCACGAGGGTGTGACGTACGTCTACTACCAGTTCGCTTCCGTGACGGGCCGGATCATGGGCAAGGGCGTGCCCGCAGCCCACTGGGAGTCGATGGCGAGCAAGGGCTTCCAGCTCGTCTACGGCGCGACCGCCAACCTCTTCACCGATCGGCACGGCGAGTACATCGGCTACGGGCCGGAGGCCGCCGAGCTGGTCGGTATCCCCGAGCCCGAGACGTTCGAGGTGCTCCCCTGGGATCCCAAGGTCGCGCGCGTGTGGTGCACGTGCTTCCGGAACCGCGAGGAGCGCGAGAACCCCGGCGCCTTCCTCACCTCGGACTGCCGCGGCAACCTGAAGCGCATCCAGGCCGACTTTGAGGAGAAGCACGGGCTGCATCTTCGCGCCGGCACCGAGCCCGAGATGATGTGGCTGAAGCTGAAGGAGGACGGCACGCCGGACGTGCAGGGCGTGACGAAGCCCTACTGCTACCACATCGACCAGTTCTCCGAGCTGCAGCCGATCATCCACAAGGTGATCGAGTACGGGCAGTCGCTCAACCTCGACATGATCCAGGGCGACCACGAGGACGCGCCCGGCCAGATCGAGCTCAACTTCAACTTCGACCGGGCCGAGCAGACAGCCGACAACCTCTCCACCTTCCGCCAGATCTGCAAGCAGGTCGGCCGCGAGCTCGGCGTGTTCCCGTGCTTCATGCCGAAGCCGTTCATGGGTGTGTCCGCGAACGGCTGCCACCACAACATCTCGTTGTGGCGCGGCGACGAGAACGCCTTCATGCCGGACACGGACGACAGGCAGAGGCCGAGCCAGGTCGGTCTCTGGGCGATCGGCGGGATCATCGAGCACCTGGCCGCGCTGACCGCGGTCACGGCGCCGACCGTGAACTCGTACCGCCGGTTGTGGGATACGGGCTTCTGGGCGCCGGTCTTCGCCGACTGGGGTTATCAGAACCGCACGACCGCACTTCGCGTGTCGGCCCCGGGACGGTTCGAGTACCGCTCCGTCGACTCCGCCGTCAACCCGTACCTCTCGCTGGCGACGCTGATCAAGGCGATGGAGGACGGGATCGAGCGTCAGCTCGACCCCGGCCAGCCCGAGGAGCGCAACATCTACGAGGCGATGGAGGCCGGCAAGGAGGTCAAGAAGATCCCGATGACGTTCGGCGACGCGCTCGACGCGCTCGACGCCGACGAGGTCGTCAAGTCGGCGCTGCCCGACGAGATGTACAAGGTGTTCACGCACTACAAGCGGGACGAGTGGGAGCGGTACTGTGCAACCGTGACCAACTGGGACGTGGAGGAGTACCTCGATGTGCTGCCGTAGCACCAGAAACAGCGTCCGTCGCGGTGGTCGAGTCGGCGCGCAGACCGGCCGCGCCAGCGGCCGCTTCAGGGGTCTACCCGCCGTAGGCGGGTTCCCCGGTCTGCATCCGCTTCTGCGGATGCAGACAACAAGGGGCAACTGACATGTGTGGCATTGCAGGGATCATCTATCGCGACGGGTCGACGCATCCGATCGGGGACGAGATGACGCGGATGTTGCAGTCGATGAAGCACCGCGGCCCCGACTCGACCGGGTATGCGCTGTACGGCTCGCCCGAGAACGGCGATCTGGTGATGCGCTACAAGCTCGCCGATGCGAACACGCTGCGGGACTTCGACTACGAGGACAAGCTGCGCCGGCATCGCTTCGAGGTCGAGTCGCGGCTGGCGTCGCTCGGCGCCCGCCTGCACGAGGTCGAGGAGGAGACGCCGTACGCGTTTCGCGTCTCGTTCGGCTTCGACGGCGAGTTGAAGTTGCTCGCCGACCTCGTCGAGGACATTCCAGACGCCGAGGTGCTGTCGCTCGGGCGCTCGCTGGAGATCGTCAAGGATCTCGGTGACGCGGAGAGCGTGTACGAGACGTACGGCCTCGACAAGTTCAAGGGCACGCACGCGATCGGCCACGTGCGCATGGCCACAGAGTCGGAGGTCGACATCGCGGGGGCGCACCCGTACTGGGCGTACCCGTACTCGGACGTCGCGGTCGTGCACAACGGACAGCTGACGAACTACTTCTACTGGCGGCGGCGCCTCGAGCGGGAGGGGCGACGCTTCATGTCGGAGTGCGACTCCGAGATCATCGCCGTGTACCTGGCCCAGGAGATGACGGGTGGGCTCTCGCTCGAGGAGGCGATGCACAAGTCGCTCGACGAGCTGGACGGCGTGTTCACGTACATCGCTGTGACGAAGGATGAGCTCGGCGTGGCGAAGGACGAGCTGGCGGCGAAGCCACTTGTCCTGTTCGAGTCGGACGACCTCGTCGCTCTCGCGTCCGAGGAGATCGCGATCCGGCAGCTCGTGGGTCACGAGATCGAGACGTACGACCCGTACGAGAGGGAGGTTCTGGTGTGGCAGCGCTAGCGACGCGGGGGAACCCATGGTTCCCCCCCGAGCCCCCTCCTTCTCACGCACGGACCGGACACTGCTTGGTGGGCCTGCGGGCGAGTGAATCGCCCTTCGGCCGCCATGCGCAGCGACGCATCGTCGCCGGACCCAAGAAGCGAAACGGAGGCGTTCCATGGCAGCGCTAGGGGAGAGGCGGATCAGCTACGACGCACGCGGGCTCTCCGAGCCGATCGCGGAGGCGCCGAGGATCGCGGAGATCGACGGCGAGAAGGCCCGTTTCGACGCGGCCGACCTCACGATCCGCACCATCAACCTCGAGCTACGCCGGCTCGTGTACGAGGAGGGCGTGAAGGAGGTCGTGATCGACAACCCGGCCTCGCGCCACTCGCTCGGCGTGGGCATCCTCACGCGCTGCAAGATCACGTTCAACGGCAGCCTCGGCTACTTCGCCTGCGGTCTGATCGACGGTCCCGAGATCCACATCACGGGACGCGTCGGCTGGTCGTCCTGCGAGAACATGATGAGCGGCGTCGTCGTCGTCGACGGCAACGCCGGCTCTCTCACGGGTGCGGCGATGCGCGGCGGCGACTACGTGGTCAAGGGCCGCGTCGGCGCGCGCACCGGTATCGACCAGAAGGGCGGCACGATCATCGTGCTCGGCTCCGCCGGCTCGATGACGGGCTTCATGATGCAGCGTGGCCGGATGATCATCTGCGGTGACGTCGGTGCAGGGCTCGGAGACTCGATGTACGACGGCGACATCTACGTCGCCGGCAAGGTCAAGTCGCTCGGCATCGACTGCGTTCCGGGCGAGTGGACGGACGCCGACACCGAGATGATCGAGCGCAAGTTCTCGATCTACGGCCTCGGCACCCCGCCCGAGTTCCAGAAGTTCGTGTGCGGCAAGGTGCTCTACAACTACGACTCGCTCGAGCCCGCCGAGAAGAAGCTGGTGATCTGATGCTTGCCTGCGAGCGATCAGACCGCAGGGGCGGGCCGATCGCCGCCCGATCCCGCCCTACGGGCGGGCACACCCCTGAAGTCGCCTGCTGCCGGAGGCAGCGGCGGAGAGCGGCATAGGAGCACAACGATGGCCAACACAGAACCCGTGCCCGACAACGGCGCACCCACTTCCAAGGACGTGCTCGGCAGGAGCCGCATCTTCACACCCGAGGTCATCAACGACATCCACATCAAGGCCGAGCTGGGCCGCTACCGGATGCGCGGCTTCTCGATCTTCAAGCCGATGCCGCACTGGGACGAGCTGGTGTTCCTCCCGGGCACGCTGACGCGTTTCGTGATCGAGGGCTACCGCGAGAAGTGCGTGACGAAGACGGTGCTCGGCGCGCGCTTCGCGAAGAACCCGATCGAGCTCGACATCCCGATCTACATCACCGGGATGAGCTTCGGGGCGCTTTCGCTCGAGGCGAAGATGGCGCTCGCGAAGGGTGCCTCCATGGCGGGCACAGCGACGTGCTCCGGCGAGGGCGGGATGATCCCGCCGGAACGCGACCACTCGACGAAGTGGTACTACCAGTGCATCCAGAGCCGGTACGGGTTCAACCCGCACCACCTGATGCTCGCCGACGCGTGCGAGTTCTTCATCGGCCAAGGGTGCAAGGTCGGGCTCGGCGGCCACCTGATGGGGCAGAAGGTGACCGAGCAGGTGGCGGAGATGCGCTCTCTGCCCGCCGGGATCGACCAGCGCTCCCCGGCGCGGCATCCCGACTGGCTGGGGCCGGACGACCTCTCGCTGAAGATCCAGGAGATCCGTGAGGCGACCGACTACCGTATCCCGATCCAGCTGAAGCTCGGCGCCTCCCGCGTCTACGACGACGTGCGGATGGCCGCGAAGTGCGGGCCCGACGTCATCTACCTGGACGGCGGTGAGGGCGGGACCGGAGCGGGGCCGCACATCGCGACCGAGGAGACCGGGATCCCGCTGATGGCGGCGATCCCCGAGGCGCGGCGGGCGCTCGAGGACGTCGGACTGGCCGACGAGATCGACCTCGTCGTCGCCGGCGGCATCCGCAACGGCGCCGACGTGGCGAAGGCGATCGCGCTCGGCGCGAAGGCCGTCGCGATCGGGCACTCCGCGATGATGGCGCTCAACTGCAACAAGGAGATCCCGGGTGTCACCGACTACGAGGGCACCGTCGGCGTCCCCGCGGGCCAGTGCTACCACTGCCACTCGGGCCGCTGCCCCGTGGGTGTGGCGACGCAGGATCCGGAGCTGCGCAAGCGGCTCGTCGTCGAGGAGGCATCGGAGCGCGTCTACAACTTCCTGACGGCGATGACGATGGAGCTACAGATGCTCGCCCGCGCTTGCGGTAAGACGAACGTGCACTCGCTCGAGCCCGAGGATCTCGCGGCACTGACCGTCCCGGCGTCGGCGATGGCGCGTGTGCCGCTCGCCGGCACCGACTACACGGTCGGGCAGACCGAGCACGAGATCCTCAGCGAGGTGAAGCGCCTCCTGGCCAAGCAGGAGGAGCAGGAGCTACAGGCTCACCACCACGACAGCGTCGAACATCTGCGCAGCGTCGAGCGGTGAGGAGGAGACGATGACGGAGCAACCACACAGCCACGCGCTCGCCTACACCGAGCCCGAGAAGATCAAGTCGATCGACTCGGAGTTCCTCTCCGGGAAGCGCTACGCCTACCAGGAGGACATCTCCCTCGTCGACGACATCGACCTGCTCGCGGCGACCCCTGGCCAGGATCTGAACTGGCTCGAGGACATCCACCTGCTCGAGGAGGACGGCGTCCCCGCCGTGTTCGACCGATACTCGAACTGCTTCGTGAAGATCCACTTCCCGATCCCCGAGGGTCGTGAGGACGAGCTGGCGCGCAAGGTGCTGATCGCGCACCTCAAGTCCGGGAACTCCTACGGGATCCAGCTGAAGGAGATCCACTGCAAGTTCCCGCAGCCGGAGCTCGGGCCGTGGGTCGAGGGCTCGAAGGTCGTCGGCGCCGACTGGGCGCCGCCCGTGCTCGAAGGCTGGGAGAAGCCCGCCGGGCACTGACGACCGGGCTCGATGCCCGGTCGTCAGTGAGGGTCAGGCTTCAGCCTGACCCTTGCCTTTCGCTGCGCAGGAACCTGCAGGGGCAGGTTCCTGCGCGCGACAATCCTGTCTTCCCCGCAGAGCGGGAATCCGCCGAGCGGATTCCCGCTCGCGACAATCCCTGAAGGCGTCCACTTCGCGGCCGCGGCGCCGTTGACCGTCGCTGGAGCTCTTGGTGTCTGACTGAAGTCAGACACCGGGCGGGGGCGCGTCGTCCGTCGGGTCGTTGTCGATCCCCGGGGTTTCGGTTCCGTCAGGTGTCCGACTTCAGTCGGACACCGCTGTTGTCGGTCCAGGCGCTGCGATCGTAGGATGACGCGATGAGTGCCGGACACCGCGGCGATGATCCCGATGCGTCGGCGACCGCGGCTGCCGTTCGTGCGGGTGAGGTGTCTGCCGTCGACGTCACGGAGCGTACGCTCGAGCGGATTCGCGAGCTCGACCCGGCGGTCAACTCGTTCAGCTGCCTGCTCGCCGACGAGGCGGTCGCGGCGGCGCGCCGGGTCGACGAGGTCGTCGCGCGCGGCGACGATCCCGGCCTACTGGCGGGCGTCCCCGTGTCGATCAAGGACTTCCTGTGGGTGGCCGGCGCGCCCGCGACGTTCGGCTCGCGCGCCTACCGTGACTTCCGGCCCGACCACGATGCGGTGCTCGTCGAGCGGTTACGGGCCGCCGGCGCGGTCATCGTCGGCAAGACGACGAATCCCGAGCTCTGCTTCGCCGGTGCGACGGCGAACGAGCTCACGGGCACGACCCGGAACCCGTGGAATCACGAGCGGACACCAGGTGGCTCGAGCGGGGGTGCGGGGGCGTCGCTCGCGCTCGGCCTGACGCCGCTCGCCATCGGCTCGGACGGGGGTGGCTCGATCCGCATTCCCGCCTCGTTCTGCGGCGTCGCCGGGCACAAGCCAACGTTCGGTCTCGTCCCCGCCACACCCGGCTTCCGGAGCTGGCCCACACTGTCCGCGAAGGGCCCGATGGCGCGCACCGTGCGCGACGTCGCCCTGTGCCTCGACGTGATCGCAGGCCATGACGCGCGTGACCCCGCTTCCCAGCCGTGCCCACCGGTCGCGTGTCGCGAGGCCACGGACAAGCCGGACGTCGGTGACCTGCGGATCGCGTTCTCGGCCGACCTCGGCTTCGCTGCGCTCGAGCCCGGCGTCCGCCAGTGCTTCGACGCAGCGATCGACGCTCTCGCCCGCGCCGGCTGGCGACTCGAGGAGGCGCACCCCGAGACGGGTGAGCCGACGGTGCTCTGGAACCGGATCGCGCTCCCGGAGGGGTTCGCATCGCAGGGGCACCTCCTCGCCGGCCGCGAGGACGACCTCGAACCGCGCACGGCGGCGATCCTGCGCTACGGGGACGTGCCGGCCGCGGAGTACCTCGCCGCCATGGCGGAGCGTGACGAGCTCGTCGGGTGCTGGCTCGCGTTCTTCGAGCGCTACGACGTCCTGCTCACACCCGCGACGCAGCTGGCGGCGTTCGACGCCGGACTGACCTCGCCCGCGTTCGTGGCCGATCACGCCGTCGACCCCGACGTCGACGACTGGGCCGGCGTGAGCCTTCCCGCGAACCTGACCGGGATGCCTGCTGCCTCGATCCCGTGCGGGCTGAACGACGTCGGCCTCCCGGTCGGGCTGCAACTGATGGGGCGTCGCTTCGACGACGCCACGGTGCTACGCGCAGCAGCGGCCGCCGAGGCGGTCCTGCCGCCCATCGGGCTCGCCCCCGGCGCAGACGAGCGATGACCGACCACCTCGTACGAACGGCGTGGTACGGCCGGGTGCTGCTCATCGGCGGCGCCGGGCTCACGGTGACGACCGGAGTCGGCCTCTGGGGCTGGCCGGAGGCCGTCGGGGAGAGCTTTGCGTGGGAGATCAGGGCTCCGCTGACAGCGTCCTGGATGGGGGCCTGGTATCTCGCAGCCGCTGTCGCACTGGTTCGAGGCGCACTCGAGCCGTTCTGGTCCCGTGCACGGATCGTGCTCGTGGTCGCGTTCGTGCTGACAACGACGTCGCTGCTGGCCACGGTGCGTTTCATCGACTCCTTCCGGCTCACCGACGGCGGCTCGGTCGAGCAGGCGATCGCCTGGTCGTGGCTGGCCGTGTACGTCGTCCTGCCCCCGGTCTCGCTCCTCGTCTTCGTGGCCCACGAGCGAGCCGGCGGGCGCGACGAGTACACGATCGACGTGCCGCTGGCGGTCACGACCCGGATCGTTCTCGGAGTTGCGGCAGCGGTGTCCGGCGTCTTCGGCCTGTGGCTCACGATTGCTCCCGCGGCGCTCGAGGATGTCTGGCCGTGGACGATCAACGATCTCTCCGCCGCGATCCTCGGCACGTGGGCGATCATGGCGGCTGCCGGTTGCGCCTGGGCTCTCCGGGAGGGCGACTGGCGCAGGAGCCGCGTCCTCCTTCTGCCGATCCAGGTCGCGCTCGTCCTGCTTCTGGTGGCGGCTGCCCGCTTCCAGGAGACATTCTCGGGAGGCGATCTGGCGATCGCGGTCTATGTCGCTTTCCTCGCGGTGGCGCTTGTCGCGTTCACTCTCGCCGGAATCGTCCAGAGGCGAGCGCCGACCTGACGCGCCCGTGTGGTGCGACACCTGCCGGTCGGCGACAATGGCGAGGTGGACATCCTCGTCCTCCAGCACATCGCGTGCGAACCGCCGGGCGTGTTCGAGGACGTGCTGCGCGAGCGAGGTGCGTCACTCCACGGGGTCGAGCTCGACGAAGGCGAGCCGCTCCCCGACTGGCACGGCTTCGACGCGATCGTCGCGATGGGCGGGCCGATGAGCGTCAATGACGAGGCCGAGCACCCGTGGCTGCGCGACGAGAAGCGGCTGATCGCGGATGCCGTGCGGGCAGGGACGCCGTTCTTCGGCGTCTGCCTCGGCGTGCAGCTCCTCGCCGCGAGCCTCGGCGCGCGCGTCTACACCGGGGCCGAGCCCGAGGTGGGGCTGCTGCCGGTCGAGCTCACCGCGGAGGCGGGGGACGATCCCGTCTTCGCCGGACTGCCGAGCCCGGTCGTGACGCTGCAGTGGCACGGCGACACGTTCGACCTCCCCGACGGTGCGGTGCGCCTCGCGAGCTCGCCGGCGTACGAGAACCAGGCGTTCCGATATGGCCGAGGCGTACGGCGTGCAGTTCCACCTCGAGGTGTCGCCCGAGATGGCCCGCGAGTGGGCGGCCGTCCCGGAGTACGTCGCGTCGCTCGAGCGCACGCTCGGAGCCGATGCCGCCGCGCCGTTCCTCGCCGAGATCGAGGCGGCCGCGGGCGAGATGCGGAGCGTCGGCCGGGTGCTGTTCGAGGCGTGGCTCGACCGCGTCGTCGCACGCGCTCCCGTGTCGTGATCCCCGCCTCGGCCCGCTTCGTGGTCGTGGGTGCGGGCGTCCACGGGCTGTCCGTGGCTACGCACCTCGCCGAGGAGCTCGGCTCCGGCGACGACGTGGTGGTGGTCGAGAAGAGCCGCGTCGGGGCAGGTGCCAGCGGCATCTCGGGCGGGATCGTCCGCAACTTCTACCTCTCCGCGGCGATCAACGAGATCGTCCGCCGGTCGGTCGAGGTCTTCGAGCTCGACCCGGGGCTGTTCGGCTTCAGACAGGTCGGCTACGTCGCGGTCGTGCCCGAGTCGCAGGGCGCCGAGCTCGAGCGCATCGCCGAGCAGCACGTTGACGTCGGCTACGCGTCGACGCTCGTGCGTGGGGAGACAGGGGTCGCGGCGCACATGCGGCGGCTGTATCCCGACTGGCGGGCAACCGGCTCCACGGCCCTTCTCCACGAGCGGCGAAGCGGCTGGGCGGACGCGGGCACGACCGTTGCCACGCTCGCCGGGATGGCCCGCGCCGCCGGTGTCGCGATCGCGGAGGGAGTCGATGTGACCGGCATCGGAGACGGCGCCGTCGAGACGACCGCCGGGCAGATCCGCTGCGAGGCGGTCGTCGTGGCACCGGGACCCTGGGCGCGCGAGCTGTGGCGGCTCGCGGGGCTGCCATCGACGCTGGAGATCGCGGGCACGCCCCGTGCGCCGTTCCACTACTGGCAGGTGCGCGAAGGCGAGTACTCGCACGCGACCGAGAAGCTCGACCCGCGTGCCCCGGTCGTGCACCTCGACGCCGACATCCCCGTCTCCGAGCACCTCCCCGACCACTGGGGCATCTACTTCCGCCCCGGTCTCGGTCGCGGCGTCGCGGTCGGCGGGTTGCCGCTCCCGCTCGACCCGGAATGCGAGCTCGACCCGTACGGCCCCTCACACCCCGAGCTGGGGGCGACCACGGCGGAGTTCGACGAGGCGATGACCACCGCCCTCTCCTGGGCGCTCGGCCGCTTCGGCGACGACCACACCGCCTGGGCGTGCACGTCCGGCGCATCGCAGACCTGCTTCACCCCGGACTCGTACCCGATCGTCGGCTGGCTCCGGGAGGGCGTCTACGGCATCCTCGACTCGAACCACGGCTTCAAGATGCTCGCGCTCGGCCAGTTGGCGGCCGCGGAGCTGACCGGCGGCACCGCCCCCGCCCTCGAGCCGTTCCGGCTCGGCCGGTTCGCGCAGGCGGCGCTGCACCCGGCCTCAGCCAGCCCGTACCCCTGGACTTAGATGGTTGATCGGCAATTCCGGCACCCGCGACTGGCGGCCGTGACGCAGCGCATCGCGGCACGCTCGCCCGTGACACGTACCAGCCGGTACGCGCCACGATCGATCGCACCACGCTGCTTGGTCACACCCGTCCTCGACGGGCGCCCCAATTACCGATCAACCATCTAGACCCGTCGTCCAGCTCAGCGCTTGACGAGCAGTCCACCCTTGGCCTCCGCGCCCTCGAGGAAGCGCACCCAGTCCTCCCACAGCGTGGCGTCGGCCAGGCCGATCGGCGTCGCCTGGACGCTCTCGAGCGCCACCGTCACCTCCTGCGGTCGGATCGTCTCCTCCCCCTCTATCGAGAGGATGCGGTCGGCGAGCGCGCCGCAGCCCTGGAGGGCCATCTCCTCGGCGAGCCGCTGCGCGTCGTCCGTCGACAGCCAGACGTGGCCGCTGACACCGTCGTTCCAGCGCCACCAGATGCGGTAGCTCACGACTCCTTGGCCTTGCGCCGCGCCTTCTCGTAGACGGGGTGCTCGACGATCTCGCCTGCGACGTCCTCCTCGCCGACGCGCGCCACGACCGCGGTGCCCGGCACGTTCAGATCCTTGCGGATCTTTGCGAGCCCGAGCGTGGCGCCGTCGAGATACGGTGACTCGACGGCCTGCGTGACCAGCCCCACCTCGACGCCGCCGACCGAGAGCGGCGCTCCGCTCGCGTCGTCGCCGCCTCCGGCGAGACGGACGGTCGTCAGGCGCATCTCGGCCGCATCGCGATCGCGCTCGATGCCGGCCCGTCCCTGGAAGTCGCCCTTGTCGAGCGCCACCGACCAGCCTAGGCCGCACTCGTAGGGCGAGACCGTCTCGTCGTACTCGACCCCGCCGATGATGAACCCGCCCTCGATGCGGAAGAGGTCGAGCGCGACCATGCCGATCACCTTCATGCCCTGCGGCGACAGCTCGGCGAGGAGCGCGTCCCAGAGGTCGAGCGCATGATCACGCTCGACCCACAGCTCGTAGCCGAGCTCGGCCGTGTACCCGAGCCGCGTCATGAAGACCGGGACACCCGCGATCTCCACGTCCTCGCGGAACGTGTAGTACGGAAACGCCGCGTTGGACAGGTCGGCGTCGGTGAGCGACTGCAGCATCGCCCGGCTCTGCGGGCCCTGGAGGCAGAGATGGGGAGTCGCATCGGTCTGCTCGCGCACGGTGATCCCCGGCGGCGCCTTCGCCTTGAAGATCTCGTAGTCGCGGTCGTTGGCGCCACAGAAGCGGATGCTCTCCGGCGAGCGCACCATCACCGTGCAGTCGTCGACCATCTTGCCGTCCTCGTTGCACAACGCTCCGTAGCCGATCTGGCCGACACCGAGCTTCGACACGTCGCGGGTGACGATCCCGTTCACGAAGTCGAGCGTGCCGGGGCCGTCGAGGTCGACCTTGCGCAGCATCGTGAAGTCCATCAGCGCCGCGGTCTCGCGGCAGGCGCGGTACTCCGCGAGCGTGTCGGTGACGACCGACGGCGCCCAGTAGCCGAACAGGTCCATCCAGTCGTCCGTGAGCGCCGCCAGGCGCGGGTGGAATGCGGTTTCCTTGCTCAACGTCCCTCCTCTCGTGCTTTGCAGGCAGCCGGCGTCATGCGACCGGTGCCTCTGCTGCAGTGTCGGCTGCGGGCAGGGCGAGCGACTCGAGCACGAGCTCGGAGAGCTCGCGCAGCTCGATCTCGCCCTCGTGCCCCGAGGTCTTGATCGCGTCCTCGTACATCGTCACGTCCTTGGGGCACGCGGTCACGAAGAAGTCGATCGCCTCGAGCCCGAGCGCCTCGTGGATGCGGCTCTCGCTCGGCCGCGGGTCGTCGCCCTGCTTCAGCTCGCTCATCCAGATGCGGCCGCCGCCGGCGCCACAGCAGAACGAGTTGTCGCGGTTGCGCGGCATCTCCACGAGCTCGCAGCCGATCGCGGCGAGCACCTGCCGCGGCGCGTCGTAGACGCCGTTGTAGCGGCCGAGGTGGCAGGGGTCGTGGTACGTGACCCGGTACCCGAGCGGTCGCGGCGGGATGATCGCCCCCGACTCGAGCAGCTCGAGCAGGAGCTGCGTGTGGTGGAGCACCTCCCACGAGCCGCCGAGCTCGGGGTACTCGTTCCGGATCGTGTTGAACGAGTGCGGGTCGGAGGTGAGGATCCGCTGGAACTCGCAGGCCGAGATGGCCTCGATGTTCCCCTCCGCGAGGTCGGTGAAGAGACCCTCCTCACCGACCCGGCGCACGTCGTTGCCGGCGTTTCGCTCGGCCTCGTAGAGGATCCCGAAGTCGACGCCTGCGTGGTGGAGGATCCGCGCCAATGTCTGCGAGACCCTGATGTTGCGCGGGTCGAGCGAGGCGAAGTCGCCGACGAACCAGAGCAGCTCGACCGGCTCCTTGCGGGCGTCGGCGACCTCGAACTCGAGATCCTTGGCCCAACGTCCCCGCTTGCGCTTCGGCTCGCCGAACGAGTTGCCCGAGTCGTAGATGGTCTCGAGCGTCCCCTGGAGGAGGGGGTCCAGGTCGCCGCGGTCGACGAGCCGCCGCCGAAGCTGGTTGATGATCGGGACGTGCTCGATGCCGACCGGGCAGATCTCGACGCAGGCCATGCACTGCATGCACGACCAGATCGTCTCGGACGAGATCGTCCCGCCGACGATGGAGAACTCCGGCCCGTACAGCGGGGAGACGCCGAGCGCGTCGCGGGCGCCGAACGTTCCCTCCGCCTGCTCGCGCAGGTCGAGCACGAGATCGCGCGGCGACAGCGGGTAGCCGGTGGCCGCCGCCGGGCACGCAGCGTGGCACTTGCCGCACTTGGTGCATGCGTCGAGCGAGAGCAGGAACGTAGACGAGAGGTCGGCGACGATGCCGGCTCCGACCTGATCCGGCTCCGGGTTCTCGGGCAGCGGCTCGAGACGACGCCCCGCGCGCTCGTTGCGGGCTGCGATGTTGGCGGGTGCCGCGAGCATGTGCACGGCCTTCGTGAACGGGATCGCGGAGACGAACGCGAGCGCCGCCGTCCCGTGCAGCCACCACGTGCGGAAGTGGGCGGAGGCTGCGTCCTGTCCTTCCACGCCCACCGCCTGCAGCGCCTGGCCGAAGAGCCACCCGAACGGCGCCCACTTCTCGAAGGACGGGTCGGTCTCGGCGATCCGGAGCGCCTCGAGCAGGAACCCGGAGACGCCGAGGAACAGCAACGAGCCGACGAAGAGCCAGTCGCCGGCGACGTAGCGGCCACGGTTGTAGCCGCCGCTGCGGCCGTCGACGCGCCGGTAGTCGAGCCGCGGCGGCGAGCGCAGGCGCTTGGCGGCGAGGACGAGCAGGCCGGCGAGGAGCGCGAAGCCGAACACGTCGAGGAACAGCGAGTAGCCGAGGTAGAACGGCCCTTCCCAGAACGTCCAGCCGAGAAGCGGCTCCGCCACGTCGTCCTGGAACGCGAGGATGCCGGTCCCGATGAAGAGGACGAGGAAGCCGTAGAAGACGGCCAGGTGCGCCGCTCCCGCGACGCCGTCCCGCCGCCGGATCCACGCATGCGTGAGCACGATCCAGGCGGCCCGGCCGAGGCGGTGCAGCGGCCGGTCGAAGCGGAAGCCGCCCCGCCCGCGCCGGTACTTGCGCACCAGCATCAGCACCCCCACCGCGAAGATCGCCGTCGAGACAGCGATCATCCCGTACCACAGAGCGATCTGCCAGTCGGAGAGCCCTGCGAAGGTCTCGCGGGTCTCTGTCACGTCAGTAGAGCTTCTCCAGCTCCTCCGCGACGTCGAAGAGGTCGACGACGGCGCCGTAGTGCGCAACGCCGAAGATCGACGCCTCCGGATCGGTGTTCACGGCGATGATCGTGCCGCTGGCCTTCATCCCCGCGAGATGCTGCACTGCGCCCGAGATGCCGAAGGCGAGGTAGACCTTCGGCTTCACGGTCTTCCCCGACTGGCCGACCTGGCGGGACGCCGGCATCCAGCCCGCGTCGACGATGGGCCGGGACACGGAGAGCGTCGCGCCCATCTTCGCCGCCAGCTCCTCGAACTGCGGGATCGCGTCGGCGTCGCCGATGCCACGCCCGACCGACAGCAGCAGCTCGGCCTGCGTGATGTCGACGTCCGTCGCCGCCCCTGGCTCCGTGAACTCGACGTGCCGGGCCCGCGCAGCCCCGGTCTCGACGGCGAGAGACGACACCGATGCGCCGCCGCCGCCCTGCGCAGGCGGCCACGTCGTCGGGCGCAGAACCAACAGCACCGTCTCCGCGCCGGGAAACTCGACCTCGGCCGCAACCTTGCCGCCGTAGAACGAACGCGTGGCCACGACCGCGTCGCCCTCGAGCGCCACGCCATGCACGTCGCTGGCGTAGCCGAGCCCCAGCTTGGCCGCGACGGCAGCTGCGTAGCCCATCGCGTTGACGGTGAACCCGAGCAGGACGACCCGCGGCTTGCGTGCCTCGATCAGCGCCTCCAGGGCCTGCTGGTACGTGTCGCCCTCGAACTCGTCCGCGCCGGCCGCCACGGTGACGATCTCGTCGACTCCCTCCACGTCCACCGCTGCGATGAGTGGCTGCGGGTCGCGCGCGATCACCGCCACCGTGACGGGCCCGAGGGAGCGGCCTGCCGTGACGAGCTCGAGGGTGACATCGCGGACGGCGCCGCGCAGATGCTCCGTCACGACGAGGACGCTCATGCAGCCGCCTCGCGTCCGTGTTCGGCACCGGCCGCGTTCGCGGCCGCTTCAGGGGTTGTCGCTCTGCGGGGGAGCGGGGCTGGCAGAAGACGCATCACGCGGTTCGTTCCTTGACGATCTCGGCGATCCGGCGGGCGACCTCACCCGCGTCGGTGCCGAGCATCTCTGCGCCCTCGCCGCGCTCCGGCACGAACATTCGCCGCACGTGTGACGCCTCGGGGGCGTCGGCGGCCGTCCGCACGGTGATCTCCACCTGCTCCGCTTGTTTGATCGCGCGCAGGTTCGCGTACCGGGGCTCGTTGATCCCGGTCTGGATCGTGAGCACCGCCGGCAGGTCGACCTCGACCACGTCGACCAGCCCACCCTCGAGCTCGCGGTGCGCCTTCGCCGTGCCCTGGCCCGGCTCGAGCTTCGTGACCACGGCGACGCGCGGCAGGCCCACCAGCTCGGCGAGCGCGGTGCCCGTCGCCGCCTGCACCGAGTCGCTCGACTGGACGCCGCAGAGCACGAGGTCGGGGCTCTCGTCGCGCACCACCTCCGCCAGCGCGTGGGCGACGCGGATCGGATCGTGCCCCTCGACGCCCTCGACGCGGACAGCCCGGTCGGCGCCCATCGCGAGGCAGCGGCGCAGCGCCGCCTCGGTCCCCTTCGCGCCGCAGGTGACGACGACGACATCGCCACCGAGGCGCTCCCGGAGTCGGAGCGCCTCCTCGGTGGCGAAGCTGTCCCACTCGTTGAGGGCGAGGTCGACATAGTCGGGATCGACATCCCGGCCGTCGTCGGTGAACTCGACCTCGTCGCCGAGTGTGCGTACCTGCTTGATGCAGACGACCGTCCGCATCGACTAGCTCGACGCTCCCGCGTACAGCGCCTCGTACTCGGCCTTCTCCCGGGCCACGGACTCCGCGTCGACCATGCGCCGCTCGCGCTTGAACGGGAGCGGGGTGGACGGATCGTCGGTGTCGATCTCGCGGGCCAGGCGGTGTCCCGAGAAGATCGCGTCCGCGGTGAGGCGCGGTGCCTCGCAGTCGCCGATGCGGTAGAGGGCCGTGACGCCTTCCGCCTCGAGCCCGGCCAGCCCGATCTCGTCCTTGAGCGCCCGGTACAGCGCCTCGTTCGAGCGGCGCTGCGAGATGAGCACGACGCCGTCGGCCTCGAACGTCTTCTCGTGGCCGTCCTCGTCGTAGACGTGGGTGGCCACGACCCCGCCTTCCTCGATCCGGCTCGGCAGGTGGTACGTGGCGATCTCGACGCCCAGCTTGTGCAGCCTGCGGTGCTGGTTGGGTGCCTCGAGCGTGAAGTGCATGTACGGGCCGATGTTGCCCAGCGGCGTCATCAGCGTCACCTTCTTGCCCTCCATCGCGAGCTTCTCAGCGATGGAGACGCCCATGAAGTAGCCGTCGTTCTCGAAGATGACGATCCGGTCGCCCTCGAGCTGCTTGCCCTCGCCCATCAGCTGGTCGGGGGTCGCCTGCCACGCGAGGCTGGCGTCGGCTCCGGGGATCGGGGCGTGCGAGGCGCCGTTGAGCCCGTCCGTGGCCCAATAGGACCCGGTCGCGCAGATCACGATCTCCGCGCCGTACTCCGCCACGTCCTTCGCCGACAGCGTCGTGTTCGGGATGAACTCGACGTTCGGCAGCTTGTCGAGCTGGATCTTCCGGTAGTTGACGAGGCGTGCCCACTCACCGAGCCCCGGGAGCTGCGGGATCCAGCGGATCGTGCCGCCCATGTCGTCCAGCGCCTCGACGAGATGCACGCGGCGCATGCCGCGCTTGCCGAGGATCATCGCGCACTCCATCCCGGCCGGACCGGCACCCACCACGAGCACGTCGTTGTCGGCGTTCTTCGCCTTCGTGAAGCGCTCGGGATGCCAGCCGCGCCGGTACTCCTCGCCGGCGGTTGCGTTCTGCGTGCAGATCAGCGGCGGGCCGCCGATCTCCCAGCGCGAGATGCAGACGTTGCAGCCGATGCACTCGCGGATGTCGTCGAGGCGGCCCTCGTCGATCTTCTGCGGCAGGAACGGGTCGGAGGTGGAGGGGCGGCAGGTGGCGATGATGTCGAGCTTGCCCTCGTTGATCGCCTCGGCCATCAGGTCGGGGCTCGTCCACCGGCCGACGCCGAGCACCGGCTTCTTCGAGATCGCCTTCACCGCGGCCTGCCACGGCAGCGCGCGGCCCTGCGGGTAGAAGCGCGACGGCGTCGCGTCCTCGCCCCACTCGGCGATGCCGGAGAGGTTGATGTCCCACACGTCGACGAGGTGGTCGACGAGCTCGACGAACGGCAGGCAGTCGCGCTTCAGCTGCGTTCCGGCCTCACCGATGAACATGTCGGTCGACATGCGGACGCAGATCGCGCAGTCGTCGCCGACGGCCTCCTTCACCATCTCGATCGTCTCGCGCCAGAAGCGGGCGCGGTTCTCGAACGAGCCGCCGTACTCGTCGGTGCGGCGGTTGTAGTACGGCGTGAGGAACTGCTGCGGCAGATAGGAGTGCGACCCGTACACGTAGACGATGTCGAAGCCCGCGGTGCGGGCCCGCTTCGCCGCCGCCACATAGAGGTTCTGCAGGTGGCGGATGTCGTCCTTGTCCGCCTCGATCGCGTACGTCAGGTACTCGAAGTCGCTCGGGATCTGCGACGGGCCGCGCGCGACGGCGCGCGACTCCATGTTCGGCGCGTGCGGCCCGCCGTACCACAGCTCGCAGGCGGCGAGCGCGTCGCGCTCGTGCAGCATGTCGCACATCAGCGACAGGTTCTTGATGTCGCCGTCGTCCCAGATGCGGGCCGACATGCGGTGCGTGTCGTCGGACTCGGGTGAGATCGAGCAGTACTCGGTTGCGACACCGGCGAAGCCGCCCTCGGCCTTCAGCGCGCGGAAGTACGCTTGGCTGAAGGGCTTCTCGGAGCCGAAGCCGTTGCAGTGAGGCACCTGATAGAAGCGGTTCTTCATCACCTTCGGGCCGATCTTGATCGGCTCGAACAGGATGTCGTGCTTGGGATCGCGCGCCATCGCGGGAAGCCTCCTCTGCGTGAGATGCGGGTCGCTTGATTCTCCGCTGTGGCGCATGCCGTTGCAACCGGGACCGGTCGTAGCCGGCGGCGGGTGCGGACGCTCTTCGTCGCTTCGCAGCTTCCACCCCGGGCCGGAGTAGAGTCGCCTCGTGCCCGTGCCGCCGCCGACGAGGAATGCGTGCCGGCACGGCTGGGAATCCCCGTGACGAGCGTGGGCTGAGGTGGGGATCGCGCTCGGTCTCGCCGCCGCGTTGAGCTGGGGGCTCGCCGACTACGTCGCCGCCCGCGCGGTGCGCATGACCGGGACGGTCAGGGTCGTCGTCGGGTTCCACGTCGTGGCCACGGTGCTGCTCGCGGCGCTCGTGCTCGCGACGGGTGCACTCGACGGCGTCGGCCTGGACGACCTGCCCTTGTTCGTCATCCTGGGCGTCCTCGGCTGGGGCTCGTACGTCGCGTTCTACGCGGCTCTCCGGATCGGCCCCATCTCGATCGTGAGCCCTATCGTCTCAGGGTATGCAGCGGTGACCGTGCTGCTCGCCGTCGTCGTCCTCGGCGAGCGCCTGTCCACGGTCGAGCTCGCCGCGATCGTGGTGTCTCTGGCGGGGGTCGTCCTCGTCTCGATCGACGTGCGCGCGGTCGGCCACCCGGGGCGAGCGCGAGCGCTCGGTGTCGTGCTGGCCGTGGCCACGATGGGGGTGATCGGGGCGTTTGTGTTCGGGGTCTCGTACCGGACCGACGAGCTCGGCTGGCTTGCTCCGATCTTCCTCGCCCGGGCCTTCACGCTGGTCTTCCTGCTCGGGCACGCGCGCTTCTCGCATGCTCTCGGCCCGCGCGACCGCCGCCCGGTCGTGCTCGGTGTGATCGCGCTGCTCGCAGTGCTCGACACCGCCGGCTACCTGTGCTTCAACATCGGCACGACGCACGAGCAGACGGCGATCGTCGCCGCCGCGACCGCACCGTACGCGCTGGTGCCCGTCGCCGCCGGGGTCGCGCTGCTGCACGAGCGCCCGGCGCGATCCCAGTGGGCCGGGATCGCGCTCGTGCTCGTCGGTCTCGTTGTTCTGGGCCTGGCCTCGGGGTAGCGATCGCGGCTACGCGCGGGGCCTGGCCTTCTGCGGGTCGTAGATCGGGAGTGGCGCGACGGTCGCCGGTGCGGTGCCGTCCTCGACCGCGACCTCGACCCGTTCGCCCTCGCGTGCCAGGTCGGTGCGCAGCACGGTGAGGCCGATCACCTTCTGCAGCGTCGGGCTCTCGCACGGGCTCGTCAGCGTCCCGACCGGCTCCCCGTCTCGGGTCACGGCCGCCCCGTACTCCGGCACGGGCCCGTCGACGACGAGCGTGACGAAGCGGTTGGGTGGGGCGACCGCCTGCCCCTCGAGCGCCGCCCGCCCGTGGAAGTCGCCCTTGTCGAAGCGGATCAGCTTGTCGAGCCCCATGTCGTACGGGCTCGTCTCGGGCGGGACGTAGTCGTAGCCGATGAAGATCAGCCCGGACTCGATCCTGATCGTCTCCACCGCGGCGAGCCCGTACGGCTGCGCTCCGGCTGCGACGACCGCGTCCCAGAGCTGCTCGGCGCCGTCCGGCGAGCAGAACACCTCGTAGCCGAGCTCGCCCGAGTACCCGGTGCGAGAGACACCGCACGGAACACCGGCCACGTCGGTCTGGCCGGGGAGGAAGCGGAAGTAGGGGAGGCTCGAGATGTCTGCGTCCGTCAGGCTCTGGAGCAGCTTGCGCGCGCCAGGCCCGTTGATCCCGAGCTGCGGGATCTCGGCCGTGACCGGGTCGATCTCCACGTCCATCCCGCCGAGGATCGCGCGGAAGTGGTCGAGATCGGAGTCGAGCGCCGTGACGACCGTGCACTCGTCGTCGGCGACGCGGAAGACCGTGCCGTCGCCGATCATCTTCCCGTTCTCGTCGCAGAAGGGTGCGTAGCGCACCTGGCCGATCTCGAGCGACGCCATGTCGTTCGTGAAGGCGTAGTCGGCGGCGCGCAGCGCGTCGGCGCCGCGGAAGCGCCACTTCCGCAGCGGTGAGGCGTCCCAGACGCCGACGGCCGTGCGCACCGCGTGATGCTCGGCGATCGGGTCGCCGAAGTGGTTGGGCCAGTACCAGCCCTCCCAGTCGACGAGGTCGCCGCCGAGGGCGCGCTGCCGGGCGTCGAAGGCGGTGCGGATGATCTCGCTCATGTGTCCTCCTGACGTTTGGTCGCGTCGACGTCGAGACTCTCGCACGTCTGTGCGTGCGCTGCGCCGGCATTGGCGGGCCGTGGGCCGCGGGTCGTCGGGGTGTCACCCCTGCAGGGGTGACACCCCGTACCGATCGATCGACTCAGCTCGCGGAGCCGGTCTGTTCGGGCACCGACGGCGTGTCGTCACGCAGGTGCGGCGTCTCGCCGTCCTGCACGATCCGCCGGAAGAGCCACAGCACGACCGAGATCATCAGCACGCCCACGCCGATCAGCAGCTCCTTGTTGCCGCCGTAGCCCGTCAGGCTCGGGTTGAGCACGCCGACCACGATGAACAGGGTGTTCGCGGCAGCGAGCACTGCGGCGATCAGGATCCACGGTGAAGGCAGCCTGATCGGCCGCGGCCACTGTGGCCTGTCCCTGCGGATCAGCAGGAACGCCGTCAACGCGAAGACGTGCGCAGACATGTACCCCAGGTTCCCTGCGAGCAGGATCGCCAGCGTGTTGCCGACGAACAGCACGAGCCCGATGTTGATGATCATGTCGAGCGTCATCGCCCGCCCCGGGACATGGAAGCGGTTCAAGTGGTCGAGCTGCTTGATCGTCACGCGGTCGCGGGCGATGCCGTAGAGCGCGCGCGAGCCGTCGGCCGTCGCCGTGTTCATGGAGATGAAGAGGCTCGCGATCAGCAGCACCACCATGACATCCGCTCCGCCGCCGAGGATCTCCTCGAACGCAGGGATGTAGAAGCCGACGGGATCGTCGATCGCCGGCTGCGTCCCCGTCACGCCGGTGATGCCGAGCGGCAGGGTGAGGTAGACGAACAGCGAGAACAACGCCGCCGAGCGGAGCGCGAGCGTCGTGTCGCGCACCGTGTCCTTGTACTCCGGCGCGAACGTTGCAGCTGCCTCGACGCCGTAGGCCGACCAGCCCATGATGTAGAGCCAGACGATCGCCGTCTTCCAGTCGGGGACATCCCACGTCATGTTCGAGCTCTCCCAGTCGCCCGTGATGTACGGCAGGGCGATGAAGACCCCAAGGGGGACCATCAGCAGCGCGCCGGTCGCATACGCCATCCACACGGCGGGCCGGATGCCGAACATGTTCACGATCCAGACGATCACGATCACCACGATCGCGAGTACGTGTGCGAGCCCGAGGTTGTCGACGAGCCCGCTCGAGAACGTCCACGTCGAGCCCGAGAACCACTGGCCCTGGATCAGAGAGCCGATGACGACGCCGAACAGCGCGAGCACGCTCGACCACGCGAACCAGTAGCCGAACGTGGCGATCGGGCCGATCGGCGTGAAGTACCGCCGCCATCCTTCGTTGGCGTACAACGAGATGCCGCCCGGCTTGTCCGGGAACATCGACGCCATCTCGGAATAGACCCAGTTCGACAGCGTGCCGATCGCCATCGAGATGCCCCACAGCGTCATCGCGCCCCAACCACCGAGGGCGCCGATCGAGTAGCCGAGAGATCCGATCAGGAAGCCCGGGTTGGCGAGCGCGACGACGAAGCCGTCGTACCAGCGCATCGCCTTGAGGAGTTCGCGCTCCTCGATCTTGCCAACGCCAACTGCCGATACGTCCGCCACCGCCCACCTCCATGACGTGATCCAAAGCCCCGCGGGTGCTTCGCGCCGGACTCCTCGTTATGCGCAGCGCGACGCTAACACTGGCATCGGTCGAATACAACCGGGACGCGCATCACGCCGGGGGCGCTTCGCGCGCGTAAGATCGAGCGACCGTGCGCACACCACCCGTCTCCGTGACCTGCCGCTGCGGTCGTACCGAGAAGGTTCCGTACGGTGAGACGTGGCGCTGCGAGGACTGCGGTCGATCCTGGGACACGACGCAGATCCCCGAGGCCGAGTACACGAAGATCCTGCGCGACATGCGTCGCGCCCGTGTGAGCGTGGTCGGCGTGGCGCTCGCGATCGCGGCGGTCTTCTGCGCGCTCGCGATCTTCGTCTCGCCGAGCCTGTTCATGCTCATGCCGGTCGTGCTCGCCGGCTGGTTCATCATCTACATGCCGATGTGGCGCCGTCGCCTGCGTCGGCGCGCGCGGAACGTCCCGACGTGGACACTCGAGCCCGAGTAGCGAACATCTTGGCCCGGGCGAGTACCGTCGCGAAGTCGTATGGTTGGTCACTGCAATCGGCAACACGTCGACAGGAGGAACCATGAAGACCATCGTTGTCGGCTTTGACGGCACCGAGCCCTCCGGCCGCGCGCTCGACCGCACCGCGGATCTCTCGGGCGCTTTCGGATCGACCGTGATCGTGACGAGCGTCGCTCCGGTGATGACCGGCAGCACACATGGCGGCGGCTCCGTCGATCCGACCGACCCGCCCGAGGCGCACGATGCCTTGCTGGTTGCTGCCAAGAGCCGCCTGGCCGAGCGTGGCATCGCGGCTGAGGTCGCGCTCGTCGTGGGCAACCCGGCGGAGGGAATCGTCCAGCTCGCCGAGGAGCATTCCGCCGACCTGATCGTGGTCGGGACGCGCGAGCCGGGGTTCCTGGAGCGGCTGTTCGGTCATAGCGTCAGCGAGTCGGTGCAGCGCGCCGCGCACTGCGACGTCCTCATCGTCCACTGAGCGTCGCCGACAGCGCTCGTGCGTGCCGCACGAGTGTGGGGGCGGACGCCTCGAGCCGATCGTCGGTGAACCGCGACGCAGGCCCCTGCACGCCGACGATCGCCGCCAGCTCGTCCCGCGCGTCCATCACGGGGGCCGCGATCGCGTTGAGGTCGGGCTCCCGCTCGCCGGCTGCCGAGGCCCAGCCGTGCAGCCGAACGGTGTCCAACTCCGCGACCAGCTGGCGCGGGTCGACGATCGTCCGCGGCGTGTACGGCGTCAGCTCGGTCGCGACGGCACTCGCGGGTGCGAAGGCGAGCATGACCTTGCCGGTCGCGGTCGCGTGACCGACGGAGGGTCGCCCGAGCTGCGCGACGCTCTGCACCGACGACGGGCTCTGGACGAAGTCGACCGTCACCGCTTCGAGACCGGCGGGGAGTGACAGCGTCGCCGTCTCGCCCGTGTCCGCGGCGAGCGCCTCGAGGTGCGGCCGGGCGAGCTCCCGTAGGTCGAGGCGGGCGACGACGGCGTGGCCGAGCCGCACGAGGCGGACACCGAGGCGGTAGCGGCCGTTGGCCGGGATCTGCTCCACGAAGCCTGCGTCGGCCAGCGTCGCCAACAGGCGTGAGACGGTACTCGCATTGATCCCGGTGCGTCGCGCGATCTCGTTCGTCCCCAGCTCTGCCGCGGGGCCTGCGAGCACGTCGAGCACGGCGAGCGCCCGCTCGACCGATGCGATGCGTCGCGCGGTCTCGCTGCGACCGGATGGCGTGCTACCGTCCACCCCACGATTCTGACACACCGTTGCCCAGGAGGCAATGATCTGATGACGCTCCCGTCCTCTGCCCGTTTCGTCGTCGTGGGTGCCGGCATCCACGGCCTCTCCACCGCGTACCACCTCGCCCAGGAGCTCCGGACACGTGGGCTCGGATCGGGCTCCGACGTGCTCGTGCTCGACAAGTCCTCACCGGGATCCGGTGCGTCGGGCATCGCCTGCGGCGTCGTCCGCAACAACTACTTCCAGCCTGCGATGAGCGAGCTGATGCAGGCGTGCGTCGAGGTGTGGGAGTCCGATCCGGCGGCGTACGCGTACAACCCGGTCGGCTACATCGCGCTCGGTGCCTCCGTGCAGGAAGCGGACCTCGTCGCCACCTACGAGCGCCAGGAGCGGATCGGCTACCGCTCCGAGCTGATCGTGGGCGAGGCCGAGGTCGACGCCCACATGAAGCGGCTGTTCCCCGACTGGCGCGCAAAGGGCGTGACCGCGTGCCTCCACGAGTACCAGGGCGGGTTCGCCTTCAACATGGCCTCCGTGATGGGCCTCGTCGGCAAGTGCGAGAGCGAAGGCGTGACGATCCTGTCCGGGGTCGAGGTGACCGGCATCGAGCTCGGCGCCGACGACAGTGCCGGCGCCGTCGAGACCTCGAAGGGACGGATCGGGGTGGGGGATCAGCTCGTGATCGCCCCCGGGCCGTGGGCGAAGCAGTTCTGGGCGATGCTCGGGCTGCCCGACCGGATCGACGTGCACACCCCGTCCGGCGACGTCGCCCGCGACCAGCCGATGTGGACGTACTGGAACCTCCAGGAGGGCGAGATCACCATCGATCCGCTCGAGTTCGCCACCGCAGACGGCGGTCCGCCGCCCGTGATCCACCTCGACACCGACGCGCCGCTCTACACCGACGACGGCGACCTCGTCACCGACGAGCTGTGGGGCATCTACTTCAAGCGCGACCGGCACGGCGTGCAGGGCGGCGCCTCGCCGCTCACGGTCGACGGCGACGTCGAGCTCGACCCGTATCCGTCCACCACGAACGTCGACCCGACCTTCGCGGACATGTGGTGCGCCGCGCTGTCGCACGCGATGGAGCGTTTCGAGGGCTGCCGGCCCGCATACAAGGACGCGCGGTCAGGTGGTGTCGGCGCGTTCACCGCCGACAACTTCCCCGTGTTCGACTACATGCGGCCGAACGTCTACTGCCTGCTCGACTCGAATCACGGCTACAAGATGATCGGCGTCGGGCGCGAGGCAGCCCGCGTGCTCGTCGGCGACACCTCGAGCCTGCTCCGCCCCTTCCGCTTCGAGCGCTTCGCCACCGGCGACCTCCACCCGGTCTCGAGCTCGCCGTACCCCTGGTCCTAGTCGTGGGGGAACCAGATGGTTCCCCCACGTGCCCCCTCCTTGGCCGCGCGGTGTAGCCGGCGCCTGTTGGCCTCCCGGCCGGCGCAGCCGGCCTCCGTCCCTGGAGCTTGCTGCTTCGGTCAGCAGTAGGAGCTCGAGCGCCGGTTTGGCCGCGTCGCCTCGGCATCGTGTATGACACTGGGGCCGCCGCTGCGGCAACCGACCAAGGAGTACCGGCACGTGGCCGACGAGTTTCGACTTCCCGACCTGGGCGAGGGCCTCACCGAGGGTGAGGTCGCACGCTGGCTCGTCGCCGAGGGCGAGTCGATCGACGAGGATCAGCCGCTCGTCGAGATCCAGACCGACAAGGCGACCGTGGAGATCCCGTCGCCCTATGCCGGCACCGTGCTCAAGATCCTCGTCGGCGAAGGCGACGTCGTCCCGGTCGGGACCGTGCTCGTGGTGATCGGCGAGGCCGGCGAGCAGCTGCTGCGCCCCGTCGCCCCGGCCGGGGGGGCCAAGACAGCGGATCCCGGGGAGATCCCGGTCTTCTCCGTCGTCTCCAACGAGCCGACCGCAGCCGTTCGCGCCACGCCGGCCGTGCGCAAGCTCGCCTCCGAGCTCGGCGTTGCCCTGCTCGCTGTCAGCGGCAGCGGGCCGGAGGGGAGGATCACCGAGGCCGACGTGCGAGCCGCGCAGACCCCGGTCGAGGGGCGCCGCGTCCCGATCCGGGGCATCCGGCGCCTGATCGCCGAGCACACTGCGACGACGCAGCGCGAGGTCCCGGCGGTGACCTACGTCGAGGAGTGTGACTTCACCGGTCACGACCTGGGCGCCGTCCTCGCCAGCGCGCTGCACGCGTCCGCTCGCGCGCTGCAGGAGTTCCCGGAGCTGAACGCGCGGATCGAGGGCGACGACATCGTGCTGCTCGACCGGTACGACCTCGGTTTCGCCGTGCAGACCGACGACGGCCTCGTCGTCCCCGTTGTCCGCGGTTGCGACAGGCTTACGGTCGAGGAGATCCACGCCGACGTGCAGCGGCTCGTCGAGGCCGCACGCAACGGCACGCTCGCGCCGGAGGAACTGCGCGGCTCGACGTTCACGATCACCAGTGCCGGCCGGTTCGGCGGCCTCGTCGTGACGCCGCTCGTGAACTACCCCGAGGTGGCGATCCTCGGCGTGCACCGCGTCGGCCCGCGCCCCGTCGTCCGGGACGGCGAGGTCGTCGTGCGTGACATGGGCAACGTGTCGGTCACCTTCGATCATCGCGTCGTCGACGGGCTCCGCGCCGCACAGTTCTGCCTCGATGTGATCGAGCGTCTCGAGGCCTCGTCCCCTGTGGCTGACTGAAGTCAGACCCAGGGCGCGGGGACGAAGAGGGGTTGCGGGAGCGCGCTCGGCCGGCGGACACCGAGCGCGAACAGCCGTGTCTGACTGAAGTCAGACACGGGGGACGCGGGGAACGAAGGGACGGATGTGGCTCCCGCCTGGTGTCCGACTTCAGTCGGACACCGCTGCTCGGTGCAGACCTACAATGGCGCCGTGGACGACTGGTACGTGATCGGGGTCACGCTGGGGTTCGGGCTCGCCGCCGGCGTGCTCTTCGCCGGGATTCTCGCGGGTCTCAGCTTCGGCTGGGTCACTTCGACGCTCGGCGCGCTCGGCGTCGGCCTCGTAGCAGGGTTGCTCGTCCACGACTGGACGGGAGCCGGCGGCGGCGTCGTGGGGGCGCTGGTCGGCACGTTCTCCACGGCGGTCGTCGTCCGCGGCGCGCTCCGCAGCGGTGCCACGATCGGTGGCACGGCGGTGATCCTGATCGGCGCCGCCGTAGGTATCGCGCTGCTGGCCCTGATCCCGGTCGCCGGCTACGTGCTGGCCGTCGCCCTCCCGGTGATCGCCGTGCGTCGCGCGCGCAACGAGCCCAAGCGCTACGCAGGGCTCCGCACGCTCGCGAAGTGACCCGTCAGGGTCTGATCCTCATCGTCATCGACGGGCTGACGCCGTCCGCGCTGGAGGCTGGGCTCGAGCGCGGCGACCTGCCGACGCTCGCGCAGCTCGTCGAGGTCGGCACGGTGGGGCGTGCCGTCTCGGTGTTCCCGTCGCTGACACCCGTCTGCCTCTCGTCGATCGCGACCGGCGGGTACCCGGACACGCACGAGATCCCGCACATCGTCTGGTGGCACAGGGGCGAGCGCCGCGTCGTGGAGTACGGGTCGTCGTTCGGGGCGGTGCGCGCCGCGGGTGTCACGCGCTCGCTGCGCGACACGCTCGTCGGGATGAACGCCCGGCACCTGGGGCGCCGTGCCGTGACGCTGTTCGAGGCGCTCGCCGACGCCGGTCTCGTCACCGCCGCCGTCAACTTCACGGCGTACCGTGGTCGCACGCGCCATCGCGGCTCGCTGCCGTTGCTGGGGGAGGTGCTGGGCCCTGAGCGGTTCTTCTTCTACAACCTCTTCGAGTCGCAGCGGACGGGGGCTCCGCTCTCCTTTCGCAGCAGGTCCGGCGGGACGATCGACGGCTACGCCACTGCCGTCGGGCGCTGGCTCGTCACGCGCGACGCGTTCGACTTCCTCGTCTACTACCTCTCCGACTACGACTACGCCTCCCACGCCCGCGGGCCTGACGCGGCCGACGACGTGCTGGTCCGGTGCGACAGCGCAGTCGGAGCACTGGCCGACGCAGCGGGAGGGATCGCGGAGTTGCTCGAGCGCTACGCAGTGGTCGTGTTGGCCGACCACGGGCAGACGCGCGTCGACCAGGTGCGTGAGCTGCGGGAGGCGTTTGCTCCGATCGAGGGCGCGCTCGTGACCGCATCCAACCGTGCGGCCATGGTGTACGCGCTCGCCGGGTGCCACCTCGACCCGCGCGCGCTCGCCCAGAGGCTCGATGCCGACCTCGCGGTGGACGTGACGCTGTTCCGCGAGGGCGAAGAGGCGGTCGCCCGCAAGGCAGGGGAGGAGCTTCGCTTCGCGCCGGCCGGTGGGGGCGCGTTCACGACCTCCGGCGACGCGTCGCTACTGGCGCACCCGGATGGCCTTGCCCGGGCCTGGGGTGCGCTCGGGAACCCGAACGCCGGCCAGTTGCTCGTATCGGCGGCCGACGGCTTCGAGTTCGCAGACCTCGGTGGGGGACATCATCGCGGCGGCGGCTCGCACGGGTCGCTGACGGCCGGTGACTCCCATGTGCCGGTGCTCGTCACCGGGGCCGCGGCTCCGCCGGGGCGGATCGTGGACGTCGCGCCGTTCGTCCTCGCCCACTTCGGGGTCGCCCCTCCCGTCTACGCGCTCGATCGTGCGGCCTGACCCCGCCCGCGCCCGGATCGCGATGGTGGAGCATCAGCTCCGCCGCCGCGGTATCCGGGACGAGCGCGTGCTGGCCGCGATGGAGCGGGTGCCGCGCGAGCTGTTCGTCCCGGCAGCGCTCGCCCGTGACGCCTACAGCGACGGTGCGCTGCCGATCGGCGAGGGGCAGACGATCTCCCAGCCCTACATCGTCGCCGCGATGTGCGAGCTGCTGCACCTCCGTGGCGACGAGCGCGTGCTCGACGTCGGCACCGGGTCGGGCTACGCGGCGGCGGTACTCGCTGAGCTCGCCGCCGAGGTCGTGTCGATCGAGGTGGTGCCCGAGCTCGCCCGGCGCGCCCGCGCAACGCTGACGGACGCCGGGTACGGCAGTGTCGAGGTACGGGTCGGCGACGGCTCCCTGGGAGCCCCCGACCGGGCTCCCTTCGCTGCGATCTCCGTTGCCGCGGCAGCTCCGGAGGTGCCACCGGCGCTCGTGGCCCAGCTCGCCGACGGTGGGCGCATCGTCGTCCCGCGCGGCTCACGCCACGCGCAGCAGCTCGTGCTGCTGACCCGCTCCGCGTCCGGGTTGGTCGAGACGGGCTCGCTCCCCTGCCGGTTCGTGCCGCTGCTCGGGGCAGGAGGGTTCCCGGATCGCGACGAACGCAGCGGCTAGGTGACCGAGGTCACGGCCCCGCGCGTCCGGGTCGCGATGGACACCTCAGCTAGTCTCGCGAAACTGCCGATGGATCACGGATGAGCACCCAGGTCGAGGTGACACGCATGCGGGTCAGCGGCGCTCTACGTCGGCGGGGAAACTGGGAGCAACTGGCGAAGTTCTGCGTCGTCGGCGCCACCGGGTACGCGGTCAACCTGGCCGTCTACACACTCTTGTTGCACGCGCTCGGCGTCCACTATCTGGCCGCCGCCGTCGGCTCGTTCCTCGTCGCGGTCACCAACAACTACCTGTGGAATCGGCTCTGGACGTTCCGGAGTGCCCGTGGGAACGTCGTCTTCCAGGGGCTGCGCTTCCTCGTCGTCTCGGTGCTCGCGCTGATGGCGAACCTGGCCGTGCTCGCACTCCTCGTCGCGGTCGGACTGGACGAGGTCCTCGCCCAGGCGATCGCGATCGTCCTCGTCACTCCCGTCAACTTCGTCGGCAACAAGCTGTGGTCGTTCCGCGTCGGGCGCGGGCGCTAGCCGCCCTCGCGCTCGCAGCACTCGCCCTCGCCGCGATCCCGGCGTCGCACGCCGCCCCGCCGCCGGTCCTCGCAGAGGAGGACGCGATTGCCGCACTGCTCGCCGACCCGCGCGTCGCCGACTGGCTCGAGCGCTACCCGCCCGACCCTCGCACCGACGCCGGGTTCGACGACGACACGCACCGGTGGACGGTGCACGTCTACTCCGGGGAGGCCGGCGAGATCGCGACGGGCACGGTCGACGATGCGACGGGGGACGTGGTGGAGGCGTGGACCGGCCCGCAGGTCGCGTGGAAGATGGCGCGTGGGGGCGAGGGAGCCTTCGGCGGGCGGGTGCTCACGTCGCTGCCGGTCTGGTTGGCGTTCTGCGCCGTCTTCGTCATCGGTCTGGCCGACCTCCGCCGGCCGCTCGCGCTCCGGAACCTCGATCTGCTGGCCCTCGTCTCGTTCACGGTCTCGTGGTGGTTCTTCGAGCGCGCGGAGGTGTTCCGCAGCGCGCCGTCGGCCCTCGTTCCGCTCGCGTATCTCCTCGCGCGGATGCTCTGGATCGGCTTCCGCAGCCGCCCTCTCCCGGAGGCGAGACCAGTGCTGCCGGTGTGGGTGCTGGCGGCGGCGGCCGTGTTCCTGTGCGGGTTCCGTCTGGGGCTCGATCTCGCCGACCCGCCCCCGGTGATCGACGTCGGCTACGCGGGTGTCGTGGGCGCCGACCGGATCCTCGACGGGCGGTCGCCCTACGGGAACATGCCGGTGCGCGCGGGCCGGCCGCTCTGCGACGACGACGCGCCGACCGACGCACGCGAGCGGATCCAGACCGACGGGCGCTGCGAGTCGGCGATCGAGCATGGCGACACGTACGGCCCCGTGACCTACCTGTCGTACGTTCCTGCCGTGGCCACGCTCGGCTGGTCGGGGAAGTGGGATCGGCTCCCGGCTGCACGCTGGACTGCGATCGCGTTCGACCTGCTGACGATCGCGGGGCTGATCGTCGTCGGTCTCCGCCACGGCGGTCGCAGGCTCGCCGTCGCGCTCGCGTTCGGCTGGCTCGCGTTCCCGTTCACGGCCTACGTCCTGCTCTCGGGCGCGAACGACGCGCTCGTCTCCGCGCTGCTCGTGTGGGGCTTCGTCGCCGCCTCGTCGCCGTGGGGCCGAGGTGCGCTCGTCTCGCTCGCCGGTGCTGCAAAGCTCGCTCCGCTGCTGCTGGCACCGCTGTGGCTGACCTACCCCGCTGCCCGTCCCCGCGACGTGTGGCGGTCGGCTCTCGCCTACATCGTCGCCGCGCTCGCGGCTCTCTCGCTTCTGCTTCTCGAGCCGGGTCTCGTCGACGCGGCGCGGACGTTCGTCGACCGCACGGTCGGCTTCCAGCTCGGCCGGCATTCGCCGTTCTCGATCTGGGACTGGGGGCAGTACCACGCGCGGGGGATCCCCGACTTCGGCTTCGTGCAGCTGTTCCTGCAGGGGGCGGTGCTGGGGCTCGCGCTCGTGGTCGCCGTCGTTCCGCGCCGCAAGGGTCTGCTCGAGCTCGCGGCGTTGACCGCGGGCGTGCTGATCGCGTTGCAGCTCGTGCTCACCCACTGGTTCTACCTCTACCTGCCGTGGGTGCTGCCGTTCGTACTGCTCTCGCTGTTGCTCGGCAGGAGCCATGCGGCCCGGGTCTGAACGCCGGTTCCGGCTCGCCGCGGCGACGGTGGCGGCAGTCGTCTTTGCCGCACTCGCTGCGGGGCAGGCCGAGGTCTGGGATGGGCGGGTGCTGATCACCGACACGCCCGTCTACCGGACGTACGGCGACCGGATGGAGAGCTGGGACGTCCCCTACCGGGACTTCGCCGTCGAATACCCGCCCGGAGCGCTCCCCGCGTTCGCGATCCCGTCGCTGGTCGCCCACGGCACGATCGGCTACGACCGCGCATTTGCGGCGCTGATGGTCGTCTGCGGTGTCGCGATGGTGGCGTTCGTGGCGCTCGCGCTCTCGGCGCTCGACGCGGGACGTGCCCGGTTCGCTCTCGGTCTGGCCGTCCCTGCCCTGTCACCGGCGCTGCTCGGCACGCTCGTGCTCACGCGCTTCGACCTGCTCCCGGCCGCCCTCGTGGCGGCCGCCCTGGCGGCGCTCCTCGCGAGCCGTGCCCGTCTCGGCGCCCTCGCGCTTGGCGCCGCGATCGCGGTCAAGCTGTACCCGGGCGTGCTGCTCCCGCTCGTCGTCGCGCACGTCACACGCAGGCGGGGGCGCCGCGTGGCGGTCGTCACGACCGCGCTCGCCGTTGGCGTCACCCTCGCCGCCTACGCGGCCTTCGTCGTCCTCGCGCCGGAGGGGGTGGGGCGGAGCGTCTGGCGGCAACTCGACCGGCCCCTGCAGATCGAGAGCCTCGGCTCTGCGGTGCTGCTCTCACTCCATCACGTCGCGGGCATGCCGCTCGACTGGTCGTCGGGTCACGGCTCCCAGAACCTCACGGGTGCCGCCGCGGCGGGGTTGGCCGTCGCGCTCTCCCTGGCCCAGGTCGCGCTCATCGTGTGGCTGTGGGTGCGCTACGCGCGCGGGCCGGCGACCGCAGAGCGGCTCGTCCGCTACTCGGCCGCCGTGCTCGTTGCTTTCGTCGCGCTCGGCAAGGTGCTGTCTCCGCAGTTCTTGATCTGGCTGCTTCCGGTCGTGCCGCTCGTGGCCGGCCGCCGCGGTCTCGCCGCGTCCGCGCTGCTCGTCGTCGCCTGCCTGCTCACACGCGGGTGGTTCCCCGCCGACTACTGGGCGCTGGTCAAGGAGTTCGACGGGCGTGCGTCGTCGCTCGTCGTCGCCCGCGACGCGTGCCTCCTGGCGGTGACCGCCGTCCTCGCCTGGCCGTCCGCGAGGAGGTCGGCGGCACGCGCGGAACCGTGACCTCGTGCGGCCGCTCCGCTTCGCCCTCGCCTGCGGTGTCGCCGGCGCCGTCGGCGTCGCGCTGACACTCGTCGTTCTCTGGTCCAGCGGCGCCGTCGAGCGGTCGATGTTCGACGTCAACGACGTCTACCGTCCCGTCGGTCAGGTGATCGCCGAGGGTGGCGTCCCGTACCGGGACATCGAGATCGAGTACCCGCCGGGAGCCCTGCTCGCGTTCGCGGTGCCCGCGTTGGCTGCGGATGGCGAGGCGGGCTACCGAGCGGTGTTCATGCTCTCGATGCTCCTGTGCGCCGCCGTCGTGTTGGGGTCTGTCGCGTGGCTGCTCGTCGCGCGCCTCGGCCTGCCTCCACGGTCTGCGCTCCTTCGCGTCGCGGTCGCTGCGGGCATGCTCGTGGCGCTCGGCTCGGTGAGCCTCAGCCGCTTCGACCTCTTTCCGGTCGCGCTGATGACGCTCGCGCTGGCGCTCATCGTGGCCGGGTGGGAGCGCGGCGGCGGTGCCGTGCTCGGTGCTGCGGTCGCCACCAAGCTCTTCCCCGGGGTGCTGCTGCCCCTCGTCGCGGCCTGGACGTGGCGCCGGCGAGGTCGAGACCGCGCCCTCGCGGTGGTGGCTCTCTGCCTCGGCCTTGCCCTGCTCGCGTTCGTGCCGTTCCTTGTGGTCGCGCCGAGCGCGGCGCTCGAGGGCGTCACACGGCAGCTCGAACGACCGCTCGAGGTCGAGTCGCTGGGCGCGAGCGTCGTCGTCCTCGCCGACTGGCTCGGTCTCGGGAATGTCGCGATTGTCGGCAGCTTCGGCTCGACGAACGTCGAGGGAGGAGGTGTGGGAACGGTCGAGCTGGTCAGCTCGTTGGTCGCGCTCGCTCTCGTGCTGCTCGTCTGGGTGCGGTTCGCACGGCGCGCCGAGCCGGAGCCAGACGCCCTCGTCCACGCTTCGGCAGCCTCGATAGCCGTGGTGCTGGCCTTCGCGAAGGTGCTGTCGGCGCAGTTCCTGCTCTGGCTCGTGCCGCTCGTCGTGCTCGTACCGGGTCGTCGCGGCACGCTCGCGCGGGCGCTGACTGCGGCGGCGTGCGTGCTGACGACGGTGTGGTTCCCGGAGCTGTTCCGGCAGGTCGCCTACGAGGACGCCGCCGCCCCGCTTGCGGTTGTGATGGTGCGAAACGCGTTGCTCGTTGCCGTCGCGGTGGTCCTGCTGCTGCCGGCAGCTGCTACGGCCAGGACGCCCGAATCCGCTCGATCGCCGTCGCTCGCCCCGTCGCCTCGTCGCACGTGACGAGGGCGCCTTCGAGGCGCACGCCGCCCGCGGCCGTCTCGAAGCGGACGGGCATGCCGGTTCGCATGCGGCGGATGGCGAGGTCGTGCCTGACGCCGAGCACGGAATCGTGTGGGCCGGTCATGCCGACGTCGGTCATCGCCGCGGTGCCACCCGCGAGCACGCGCTCGTCGGACGTCTGGACGTGCGTGTGCGTCCCGAGCACCGCGGTGGCGCGGCCCTCGAGCCACTGTGCGAGGGCGATCTTCTCGCTGGTCGCTTCCGCGTGGACGTCGACGACGACGATGGGGGTCGAGCGGTGCGCCTCCTCGACGAGGCCGTCGATCACCTCCCACATGCTGCGTGCGGGCTCGAGGTAGAGGGAGCCGAGTACGTTGATCACGGCAACAGACCCGCCGTTGGCCGTGGGCACGACGGCGATCCCCTTGCCAGGGCTCGCGTCGGAGAGGTTGGCCGGGCGGACGACGGTATCCGACGTCGCGAGGTACGCGGCGATGCCGTCGCGGCGCCACGTGTGGTTGCCGAGCGTGATCGCGTCTACGCCGTTGGCGAGCAGGTGGTCAGCGAGCTTCGCCGTGATGCCGACGCCGTCGGCGACGTTCTCGCCGTTGGCGATGCAGACGTCGACCTCGAGCTCTGACCGCAGCCCCGGGAGCAGGCCTTCGATCGCGTCGCGTCCGGGTCGGCCGACCACGTCGCCGACGAAGAGGATCCTCATTCCGTCTCCTGTTCTAGGGCAGTGAGCCTGCGGCAGGGTAGACGGTGACCGAGACGTTGTTGCCGTGGTCGCGCGCGTAAGCGGCGAGCGCCTGTCGTTCGACGGCGGCCACGTCTGCGACGGAGCCGACTTTCGAGCGGGCGGCGACGACGGGTGAGCCGACCGAGAGAGCGGCGTCGGGTCGCAGGTTCCTGAGCGACACGACGACCGCCGGGGCCTGGGTTGGGCGGATGTCGATGCGCGCGCCGACGACGACGCCGTCGAGGATGTCGTCGGCGATACCGACCACGGTGCCGTCGATCGGCGCGTACACGTCGGTGCCTGTCGCTGCGCCCACGTCGAGGACGTGGCGGCCGGGGCCGGCGGCGCCGCTGAGCTGGTACCAGACCGGGCCATCGGCGGGGGCACCCGCGATGTTGCGCCAGAGACGCAGCAGGAGGCCCTCGTTCGCCTGGCGTCCGACCGGGTCGAGCTCGAGCGCGCCGTCGCGGGCCCCGTGGTAGCCGATCGCGGTGACGGCCGAGTCGGCGACGGGGAGCTGCACGCGGAGGTTTCCGACGGTGGCGAGCACCTCGGGGTCGGGGCGCTCGGTGCCGATGGGCGTGGCCGGCACGAGCGTGAGGGTGCCTGAGGGTGCCTGAGTGCCCGTGCCGAACGCCGTGAACAGAAGCGTGACGAGCGCAAGCACGCCGACGGCGCCCACGAGGACGAGCAGTCGCGCCCGCTGTTGGGAGCGGCGCCTGCGGGCACGTAGTCGGGCCGCTTGCCGGGAGCGCGGCGTCGGCATCATGACGGACGGTACCGGAGGCTCAGGCGGTGCTCAACAGGGACCGGCCGGACCCGCGAGCCCAGCGGAGCTACGATCCGGCCGATGGGCACCCAGGGCCCGACGATCCAGATCCCGCGCTGGATCCAGTTGGTGGGGCTGCCGGTGATCGCAGTCGTCGTGTTCATGCTCGCGCGGCCACTCGGGCACGTGATCTTCCTGTTCCTGGCGGCGTCGGTGATCGCGTTCACGCTCAACCCGCTCGTGCGCGATCTCTCGCGCCTGCGCGTGCCGCGCGGGCTTGGCGTGGGGATCGTCTACACGCTGTTCGTCGTCGCGATCGCGGCGGTTCTCGTCTTGCTGGGCACGATCGTGGTGGACCAGACGAGGACGTCGGCGGAACGGATCGACGCCTACGTGACCGAGAGCGACCGGATCACCGGCAAGACGGGGCTGGAGGTGGACGTAGATCGGCTGCAGGGTTGGCTCGACGATCACGGCCTCGAGGACGTGTCGGTGAACGACCAGGTCGACGAGTGGGTGTCATCGCTCGGTGCCGGTGAGATCTCCGGGTACGTCCAGGACGCGATCTCGTTCGCGCAGGCGGCGGCGCTGTCGGTGGTGATCTTCCTCTTCGGGCTCGTCCTGATCGTGGTCATCTCGATCTACATGCTGCTCGACATGCGGAGGCTGGAGTCGACGATCGACCGGCGGTTCCCCCCGCACGGCGGGCTCCCGTTGACGCAGCGGATCGAGCGAGCGATGTGGGGGTACGTGAAGGGGCAGGCGATCCTGTCGACCGTGATCGGCGCCAGCGCCGGCGTGGGCATGTGGATCCTCGGCAAGACGGGTCTGGTCGAGGGGGCCGACCGCTACGCGCTGCTGTTCGGGTTGTGGACGGCGTTCATCGAGGTGATCCCGTACATCGGCCCGTGGCTGTCCGCCGTGCCGCCGACGATCTTTGCACTCGTCGTCGACCCGATCAGCGTGATCTGGGTCGTGCTGCTCTTCCTCTTCATCTATCAGGTGGAAGGGCACGTGGTGGTGCCGAACGTGATGGCGAGCGCGCTCCGCCTGCATCCGCTGCTCGTGATCTTCGGGTTGCTCGCCGGGGGCCAGTTGTATGGCATCGCCGGCGTGCTGCTCTCGCTACCCACGATGGCCGGGCTGCGGGCGATCTGGGAGTTCTTCTCCGAGCGTGTCGAGCTCGAGCCGTGGGAGGAGGGTGGCCCTCACGTCCCGGTGGAGGTCGAGCTGGAGGCCCAGCCGCCTGAGCCCGAGCAGCCGCGCGCGATCAGCGGCTCCGGGTGAGTCGGTGCGGGATGGGGTCAGACCCCACGGGTCTGACCCCATGGGTCACTCCGCGGCTCGGGTCGGCCGGCTCGCGCCGGAGTCTGACCCCACGGGTCTGACCCCACGTCACTCCGCGGCTCGCGCCGGGGTCAGACCCTAGGGGTCTGACCCCACGTCGCAACCGTGCGCGCCAGGCGGCCCGACGCGCGAAACCTCCGTGCGCCGTCCGGCGTTATGCTCGGCGCTCCGGCGTTCATCGCGAAGGAGGGTGTCGAGATGGGTTTTCTTGACAAGGCGAAGTCCGCGGCCGAGCAGGCTGTCAGCAAGGCCAAGGACACCGCCGACGACGTGCAGACGAAGCGCGGGCTCGGTCAGGCGTACGGCGACCTCGGCCGCGCGACGTACGAGCTGATCGAGAGCGGCGAGGTGTCGCACGATAGCCTCGCGCCTCTCGCCGACAAGATCCGCGAGCTGGCGGCGAAGGGCGACGACGAGGCGGAGGCCGAAGCCCCGGCCGAGGCGGAGGAGACGGCCGGCACGGCCGCCTGACCCGCCGCCCCGGACACGGGCGGCGTCTCGGGTGTCGACCACCCGAGCGATGGTGCAGACGCGGGCACGTGCGTTTGGACGTAGCGACGGTCCTGAGCTGGACCGATCCCTCCAGCGCCGCCGCGAAGGCGGAGCCCAGGGGCTGCCCGGTCGACGGCGGGCCACCGCACCGGCGCCCCTATGCTTCCCGGGATGAGCTACCCGGCCACGCGTCTCCGCCGCCTGCGGCGCACCGACGCGCTCCGCGCGCTCGTGCGCGAGACGTCGCTGTCGCTCGACGACGTCGTGATGCCGCTCTTCGCCTGCCCCGGCGAGGGCGTCGTGCGGCCGCTCGACGGGCTCACAGGGATCGCGCAGCGCTCGGTCGACGAGATCGCCCGTGAAGGCGCCGAGCTGCACGCGCTCGGCGTGCGCGCCGTGCTCCTCTTCGGCATCCCCGAGGAGAAGGACGAGGAGGGCTCGGGCGCGTGGGACGCCGACGGGATCGTGCAGCGCGCACTGCGCGCGCTCCGGGCGGAGGTGCCCGAGCTGACACTGCTCACCGACGTCTGCCTCTGCGAGTACACGTCGCACGGCCACTGCGGCGTGCTGCGCGACGGGGAGGTCGCGAACGACGAGACGCTCGATCTGCTCACGCGCGCCGCTGTCTCGCACGTCGAGGCGGGCGCCGACGCCGTCGCGCCGAGCGACATGATGGACGGCCGCGTGGCCGCGATCCGCGAGGCTCTGCCCGAGACGCCGATCGTCTCGTACGCCGCCAAGTACGCCTCCGCCTTCTACGGGCCGTTCAGGGAGGTCGCCGAGTCGACGCCCGCCTTCGGCGACCGCCGCGGCTACCAGATGGATTCCGCCAACGTCCGCGAGGCGCTGCGCGAGTGCGCACTCGACCTCGACGAGGGCGCCGACGTGCTCATGATCAAGCCGGCGCTGCCCTACCTCGACGTCGTGCGCGCCGTGCGTGAGCGGTTCGACTGCCCCGTGTGGGCCTACAGTGTCTCCGGCGAGTACGCGATGGTGAAGGCTGCCGCGGCCGCCGGGCGCATGGACGAGCGCGCCGCGGCGATGGAGTCGCTGACCGCCATCAAGCGCGCCGGCGCGGGAACCGTGGTCACGTACTGGGCCAAGGAGCTTGCGGCGTGGCTGTGACGGGTAGACGGCCGTGTCCGACTGAAGTCGGACACGGGGGTGGGGGAGCCAGCGGCGCGGTTGCGTCGGGCGGACAGTCTTTTCGGCCTGAGGTCCGACACGCGGTGCAGGTGGCACGCCGCGTCTACCGATGGCCGGGGCGCGTCTCGTTTCCCGTGTCCGACTTCAGTCGGACACGGCTGTGCGCCGGGTGTGACGCGGGGTTGCTGACGCCCCCACGACGGCGGGGTGTGCGATGACTGCGCCGCACATGTCTCCCCTCCAGGGCACGGAGCTCTGGCGCCGCGCCACCTCGCTGATCCCCGGCGGGGTCAACTCTCCCGTGCGCGCGATGCGCTCCGTCGGGCTCGACGAGCCCGTGTTCGTGCGACGCGGCGAGGGCGCCACCATCGAGGACGTCGACGGCAACCGCTACGTCGACTGGGTGGGGTCGTGGGGGCCGCTGATCTTCGGTCACGCCGACCCGGAGACGCTCGCCGCGATCGAGGACGCGCTCGTACGCGGCACGACCTTCGGCGCCCCGACCGAGGCAGAGGTCGAGCTGGCCGCCGCAATCGTCGACGCGGTGCCGTCGGTGGAGATGGTGCGCCTCGTCTCCTCCGGCACCGAGGCGGCGATGAGCGCGCTGCGGCTCGCGCGCGCGGCGACGCGGCGGGGCCGCGTGATCAAGTTCGCCGGTTGCTACCACGGGCACGCGGACGCGATGCTCGTCAGCGCCGGCTCGGGTCTCGCCACGCTCGGCATTCCGTCGAGCCCCGGCGTGCCGACCTCGGTGGCCGCCGACACGATCGTCTGTGGGTTCAACGACATCGACGGCACCGCGCTCGCCGTCGCCGACCACGCGGAGAGCCTCGCCGCGATCGTCGTCGAGCCGGTCGCGGGCAACATGGGCGTCGTTCCGCCGGCGCCCGGCTTCCTCGAGGGGCTGCGGGAGCTCTGCGACGCGAGCGGCGCCCTGCTCGTCTTCGACGAGGTGATCACCGGCTTCCGCGTCGCTCGCGGCGGCGCCCAGGAGCGCTACGGGGTGACCCCCGACCTGACGATCCTGGGGAAGATCGTAGGCGGCGGCCTGCCGCTCGCCGCCTTCGGCGGCCGCGCCGACCTGATGGAGCGGCTGGCGCCCGTCGGCGACGTGTACCAGGCTGGCACGCTCTCCGGGAACCCGCTGGCTACGGCCGCCGGGCTGTCGGTGCTCCGCCGCCTCCGTGACCCCGCCGTCTACGAGCGCCTCGAGCGAACTGGCGCACGACTCGAGGCCGGGTTGGAGCCGTTCGGTCGCGTGCAGCGCGTGGGTGCGATGGCGACGCTGTTCGCCCGTGACGGGGCGGTGCGCGACTTCGCGGACGCCGCGCTGTCCGACACCGACCGCTACGCGGCCCTGTTCCGGCACCTTCTCTCCCGCGGCGTCTACGTCGCCCCGTCGCAGTTCGAGTGCCTGTTCGTGTCCACCGCCCACGGCGACGCCGAGGTCGACGCGACCGTCGCCGCGGTCGCCGAGTTCATGGAGGCTCTGTGAGCACCACGATGGAGATCGCGCTGTTCGACGTGATCGCCGGCGCCGCCGCTGCCGAGAGCCCGGTATGGGGGGACGCGCTGCTGCCCGTCGAGCGGCGAACGGGCGAGCCGGTGTTCTCGCCACTCGCGCCCGACAGGGCGCAGGCGCTCGGTGTGGAGACGATCTACGAGGGCTACCTCGTGCACTACGGGCGGTCGCGGCTCTTCGCGCCGCCCGACGCCGACGTGGCGCTGCTGCTCGGCGACTACCTCTATGCACACGGGCTCGTGCACGTCGCGGCAACCGGCGCCGTCGCCGCCGTCGCCGACCTCGCCGAGCTCATCTCGCTCTGCGCGCAGTGCCGCGCCGAGGGCATCGATGGCGACGCGGCCGCCTGGGCGGCGACCGTGGCGCGGCTGGGCACCGGCGGTCTCGAGGATGCGCGCGCGGCCCTGCGTGACGAGCGCGACCCCGGACCCCTGATGCTGTTGGCCCGCGAGACGAACGGCGCCGACGCCGTCGGGCGCGCGATGGCCTTGCATGCGCGGCTCGCGGGTGGAGCCGAGCCGTCGGCGTGACGTGCGGCCGCCCCGTGCGCTAGAGTCGCGGCCGTGATCGGGTCCATCGGCTGGCTGCTCGCGAACGCGGCGGAGGAAGGGAGGAGCGTGATCCTCTCCATGCTCGTCGTCGGGCTGATCTTCCTCGCCGTGATCGCCATCGGCGACCTCGCGCACCTGAGCGCAGCGCGCCGCAAGGCCGCCCGCTCGAAGCGCCCTCTGTAGCCCCGCCGCTGGCGCGCCAGCAGCGTGTGCACTGTGTGCTGGTCGGGCGCGGACGGCGGTCAGGCGACCGGGTGCTCGTCGACGAACAGCCGCTCGCGGCGGGCGACGTGCGCGAGCGTGTCGGCCGCGACGCGCTGGCCGTGCTCGGTCGCGTAGGCGGCGTCGAACGCCTCGCGCGAGTCGAACCAGATCTCCGAGACGCCGTCGAACTCTGCGTCTTCGCCGTCGACGAGGTTGAACACGGCTCGGCGCAGGCCAGGCAGGCCCTTCGCCAGCTCGGCGTGCTCATCGAGCCACCAGCCGCGAAACTCCTCCCGGCTCGTGTCGGGCCGCCGGGCGAGGAGGATGATCGCCTTGAACACCGCTCTACCTGGGCTTACGGACGCGCGCGAGCGGGCGCCCGCCGGTGCTCAGGGCGAGGACGACGACGACCTCGTCGGCGCGCGGCGCGTCGGGGATCGCGATCTCGGCGGCGCTCATCTCGTCGAAGCTCCAGATGTCGTCCTTGTTCGTGATCGGCACGGTGATCGAGGCGCCGGCGCCGGCGACGCTCTTCGTGCCGGGGATGATCGCGTCGCCGTGGTCGACCGCCGCTCGCACCGGCGCGCCAAAGCGCGGGTGCAGGATCGCGGCGGCGTGCTCGAGCTCGCCGTCGAGCCCGACGATCGCGCCCTTGCCGTAGGCGACGACGTCGTTCGGCTCGCATCCGAGCGCGGCGACCGCCCGCTCGGCGAGCAGGCCGCCGAGCGCCGCCCCGAGCTGCTCCAGGACCTCGAGCGACTCCTCGTAACGGCCCGCCAGCGGGTTCGCGACCACCGCAGCCGCGACCGCCGTGCGGGTCGGCGGGTCGACCGGACGGCCGGCCTCCAGCATCACGTCCTCCACCTGCACGACGACCTTGCGGATGTCGGGCTCCATGCTCCTGAGCCTACCGCGCGGCCCTACACTGACCCGCGCATGGCCGCGCCCTCCTCCGACCTCCGTGCCTGGATCGCGCTGCTCGAGCGCGAGGGCGAGCTCGTGCGCGTCACCGCCGAGGTCGACGCCGACCTCGAGATCACCGAGATCGTCGACCGCACCGTGAAGGCCGGCGGGCCTGCGCTCCTGTTCGAGAACGTGAACGGCTCGCAGCTGCCGCTCCTGATCAACCAGTTCGGCACCGAGCGGCGCATGTGCCTCGCGTTCGGCGTGGAGAAGCTCGACGACGTCGCCGCGAAGCTCGGCGACGTGCTCGACATGCAGCCGCCGAAGGGTGTCGTGGACAAGGTGAAGGGGCTGCTCAAGCTGAAGTCGGTCGCCGACTCGATGCCGAAGACGGTCGCCAAGGGCGCCTGCCAGGAGGTCGTGCTCACGGGGGACGACGTCGACCTACGGCGGCTGCCGGTGCAGCGCTGCTGGCCCGGCGACCCGGCCCCGTTCATCACGCTGCCGGCGGTGATCACGAAGGACCCCAAGACGGGCGTCCGCAACGTCGGCATGTACCGCATGCAGGTGAACGACGCCCGCTCGACGTTCATGCACTGGCAGCTGCACAAGGACGGCCGCGCCGACCTGCTCGCGTCCGAGGACGGGACGATCCCCGTCGCCGTCGCCATCGGGCTCGACCCGGTGGCGGCCTACGCTGCCTCGGCGCCGCTCCCGCACCACCTCGACGAGCTGATGCTCGCCGGCTTCCTGCGCGGCAAGCCCGTCGAACTCGTTCGCTGCAAGACGATCGACCTCGAGGTGCCCGCGAACGCGGAGATCGTGCTCGAAGGCACCGTCTCCCGCGACGACGTGGGCGTCGAGGGGCCCTTCGGCGACCACACCGGCTACTACTCGCACGCAGAGGAGTTCCCGATCTTCCGCCTGTCGGCGATCACGATGCGGCGTGACGCGATCTACCCCTCGATCGTCGTCGGCAAGCCGCCCGCCGAGGATGCCTGGCTCGGCAAGGCGACGGAGCGGATCTTCCTGCCCGCCGTGCGCATGACGCTGCCGGAGATCGTCGACTACGACCTCCCCGTCGCCGGCGCCTTCCACAACTGCGCGATCGTCTCCATCCGTAAGGCGTTCCCCGGCCACGCGCAGAAGGTGATGCACGCGCTCTGGGGCCTCGGGATGCTGTCGCTGACGAAGTCGATCGTCGTCGTCGACGAGCACGTGAACGTGCACGACTACGCCGACGTCTTCTTCCGGGTCAGCGCGAACGTCGACCCGAAGCGCGACGTGCTGATCACGGAAGGCCCGCTCGATCACCTCGACCACGCGCCGGGCCGGCAGTTCTACGGGGGCAAGCTCGGCATCGACGCCACCCACAAGCTCCCCGAGGAGGACGCGCGCCCGTGGCCCGAGGAGATCGAGATGAGCGCCGAGGTGCGCGCTCTCGTCGACCGGCGCTGGGCCGAGTACGGGATCTGAGCGCCGGTTCCCCGTGCGCAATCCGACGCCGGTGTGCAGAATCCCCGACCAGCGGCGCATGACGCAGGCGTCACGTCGTTGACACGTGCGGTGGGTGAGCGGTTGAATCCTTCAACGGAGCCGAGAAGTTGATGAGCAGCGACGACGACAAGCCGCACGTCCCCGGGCCGAGCCTTTGGCCGATCGGCTTTGCCATCGGCGTCGCCTGCCTCCTCGTCGGGCTCGTGATCAGCGTCCCGGCCCTGATCGTCGGCGCCGTGATCACCGTCGTCTTCGGGTGGCTCTGGGTGCGCGAGCTCACTCTCCGGCACGGCCCTCCGGCGGAGACCACCGTCGGTGCGGATGCGCCGATCGCCGACCAGCGCTACGGCGCCGTCACCGAGGCGTCGCACGACACGTACGATCGGTCCGCGTTCCTGACCGCGGCGACGATCGGCCTCGGCGGCGTGATCGGCGCCGCGGTCACCGTCCCCTCGCTCGGGTTCATGGTGCTTCCGTCCTTCATGGGCGAAGGCGTGGAGACGTACGACGTCGACCTCGGGCCGATCTCGAACTTCCCCGAGGGGAAGTACGTGGTCACGACGTACGTGGAGAGCCCGGAGATCGGCGAGGTGTCGAGGCGCACCGCATTCGTCCGCAACAACGGCGCGACGGCCGACGGCGTGCCGAGCTTCTCCATCGTCTTCAGCCGCTGCGTGCACCTCGGCTGCCCGATCCAGCCGAACGGCCCGCTCGACGGTGACGAGGTGGAGTACGCCGTGGACGGCAAGCCGTCCGTGACACTGCAGCCCGTCCTGGCCGCGAGCTTCGGCTGCCCCTGCCACGGTGGTCTCTACGACGGTGAGGGCAACGTCACCGCCGGGCCTCCCGTGCGGGCCCTCGACCGCTTCGAGTTCTCGATCGTCGACGGCAACCTCGTCCTCGGCCGGCTCTTCAGCGTCGGCGGGGTCGAGGGAACCGGCTCGAGCGCGAGGATCGCCAAGTACTACCGCGCCTACCCCGGTGTGCACGTCGACGGCATCGAGCGGTTCCTCTACCCGATCCCGACGCCGGGGTCGAAGAGCTGATGCCCAAGTCCGCTCGCCGCAAGCAGGTCGAGGCAGTCGCGCTGTACCCGCTCGACTGGCTCGAGGAGCGGTCAGGCCTCGTCGGTTACACGAAGTGGTTCCTGTTCCGGAAGGTGCCGCGTGACATCAACTGGATGCAGACGCTCGGGTCGGCGACGCTCACCGCGTTCCTCGTGCAGGCGGTCACCGGCGTGATCCTCGCCATGTACTACACGCCGCACCCCGACAAGGCGTACGAGTCGGTGCAGAACATCACGGAGGAGGTGACGCTCGGCTGGCTCGTGCGCGGGATGCACAAGTGGGGGGCCAGCGTCTTCATCATCCTCATGTTCCTGCACATGGGTCGCGTGTTCCTGTTCGGCGCCTACAAGTACCCGCGCGAGCTCAACTGGATCCTCGGCGTGCTGCTGCTCGTCTCCGGGATGGCCGAGGGCTTCACCGGGTACCTGCTGCCGTGGGATCAGACCGCGTACTGGGCGACCGTGGTCGGCATCAACATCAACGCCACCGGCCCCTTCGTCGGCCCCTTCCTCGCACAGTTCCTGCAAGGAGGTCTGGCGATCGGGCCGGACACCCTGGCGAAGTTCTACTCGCTGCACATGCTCGTGCTGCCCGGCGCGATCATGGGCCTGATCGGCCTGCACATGTACCTCGTCACCCGGATCGGCGTCACGTCGCCGCCGTGGTCGAGCGTCGCCGCCGGTCGGCCGCGCCCCGAGGAGGCCTCCGGTGGACGCCGCGGCCTGATCCGCGACCCGGCCGAGATCGAGGCCGCCGGTGAGGGCGCCGGTACGGACGAGGAAGGCGAGGCGTAGATGGCCTCCAAGATGCAGAACCGGCGGCGCGAGGAGTTCAAGCGCTACAAGGAGGACGTCGGCCGCGAAGGGAAGGGCTTCTTCCCGTACGCGATCTACCACGACACGCTGATGTCGCTCGTCACCGTCGCGGTGATCATCGGCCTCGCCGTCGTCTGGTACGTCACCGCGGGCGATACGCCGGAGGGCGAGGGCCTCGAAGCGGGTGTGCTCGGCCCCTGGTACGCGGAGAAGGCCGACCCGGGCACGATCGAGTTCGTCCCGCGTCCCGACTGGTTCTTCTACTTCCTCTTCTACCTGCTGCGCATCTTCAAGTGGCCGGAGACGGTCGTGCTCGGCACGGTCGGCATCCCGACCATCTGCCTCATGCTGCTGATCGCGCTGCCGTTCTACGATCGCAGCCCGGAGCGCCGGCCGCTGCGCCGCCCCGTGGCGATGGTGGCCGCCATCCTGACCATCCTCTCGATGGCCGTTCTCACCTGGAAGGGCGCGACGGCACAGGAGGCGCTCGGCTCGGAGATCATCGCCTCCGGTGAGGTCGAGAAGTGGGCAGAGGAGGGAGGCTTCGCCGACAACCCAGAGGCGGTCGCGGGGGCGGAGCTCTTCGCCCAGTCCGGCTGTCTCAACTGCCACGTCTACCAGGGCGTCGGCAACTCGAACCTCGGCGCACCCGAATTGACGGAGGTCGGAGCCACGGGTCGCGGCGTGGACTACTTCAAGTCCTACATCGCCAACCCGGCCTCGTTCGGGAACAACGTGATGATCTCGTACTCGTATCTCGGCGACGAGAACCTCACGAAGCTCGCCACCTTCCTCGACGCCTCCAGGGGCACCGTCACCCCCGACGGCGAATAGGCGCGTCCGCTCCTTTCGGTCGTTCGCGCGCGCCGGCGACCCGGTGGCGCGTCTCCCTCATCCGCCGGGCTAGGCTCCGCCCATGCGCGTCTTCCTCGGTGTCACCGGCGCCTCCGGCGCCCCCTACGCACAGGGCATCCTGCGGGCGCTCGTCGGCTCCGGAGCCGAGGTGGGGCTGTGCGCGTCGGCGGCCGGCATCGAGGTGCTTGCGACCGAGCTCTACGGTGACGCGACGCTCGCGGCAGACGAGGTCCTGAGTCGTTTCGTCGGCGATTCCGGCGGTGCCGTGACCGTGTACGGGACGACCGACTGGTCGAGCCCATACGCAAGCGGGTCGGCCAAGGTCGACGCGTATGTGATCTGCCCGTGCTCGATGTCCACGGTGGGCACGCTGGCGGCGGGTGCAATGTCGAACCTCGTCCACCGAGCCGCGTCGGTCGCGCTCAAGGAGCGCCGAACGCTGGTGCTCGTCCCGCGCGAGACGCCGCTCTCGTCGATCCACCTGCGCGGGCTCGCCACGCTCAACGAGGCGGGCGCCGTGATCCTCTTCGCCGCGCCGGGTTTCTACCACGCCCCGACGACGATCCAGGACCTCGTCGACTTCGTCGTCGCCCGCTGCCTCGACCAGCTCGGGATCGACAACACCCTCGTCGGCAGGTGGGGCGAATGAGCCCTGCAACCATCCGTCACGGGGCGACGCCGCGGTGACCTACGAGTCCGGGACGCTTGCGCCTGACGGGGTGCGCACGATGTTCGACCGCATCGCGCCCGTGTACGACGTGATGAACCGCCTCATGACCGCCGGGCTCGACCAGCGGTGGCGGCGCATCGCCGTGGAGGCCGTCGTCGGCCCCGGCGACCGCGTCCTCGACGCGTGCTGCGGCACCGGCGACCTCGCCATCGCTGCCGAGCGCGAAGGGGGCATCGTCACCGGCCTCGACTTCGCGCCCCGGATGCTCGAACGCGCCCGCCGCAAGTCGGGCACCGTCGACTGGGTGGAGGGCGACGTGCTGGCGCTCCCGTTCGGGGACGGTGCCTTCGACGCGGTCACGGTCGGGTTCGGCGTGCGCAACGTCGCCGACCTCCCGGGTGCGCTCACCGAGCTGCGCCGCGTGCTCCGTCCCGGCGGACGGCTCGCCGTGCTCGAGATCACGCAGCCGACCGGGGCGCTGCGTCCGTTCTTCTCGCTCTGGTTCGACCGCATCGTTCCCCTTTTCGGGCGCGTGCTCCCCGGTGGCAACGCGTACACGTACCTCCCCGCGAGCGTCCGGCGGTTCCCGGACGCGCCGAGCCTCGCGCGGCTGCTCGAGAGCGCGGGCTTCGCGGGGTCGGGGTGCGCCTGTTCGGTGGCACGATCGTGGCGCTGCACACCGCCACCGCCATCGACGCCGCCACGCCCACCGACGGCGCCCGGACCGGTTCCGGCCGGGGTCTGACCCCGGCATCGAGCGTTGGCCTCGACGTCTCACAGGGGTCTGACCCCAGGGGTCTGACCCCTGCTTCCTCCCTCCGCGGTGATGTGCCCGTGGGGTCTGACCCGCGGGGTCCGACCCCGGATCGTGATCGGAGCTCCACGGGGAGGACTCGATCGCAATGACGCCGCTCGACGTCGTCCGCGCCGTCCCCGGCCTCGACGCCTACCTGGCGAAGGTCGAGTCCCGTCTCGAGGAGACGGTGGCCAGCCATCCCGGTCTGGTCGCCTCGGTCGGCGCCGACGCTCTCGCCGCCGGCGGCAAGCGCCTGCGGCCCGTCCTCACCTTCCTCTCCGCCCCGCCGGGCGAAGACGCTTCCGTGGTCGGAGGTGTCGCCGTCGAGCTCGTGCACATGGCGTCGCTCGTGCACGACGACCTCATCGACGGCGCCAGGGTGCGTCGTGGCCGCGCCTCCGCATGGACTGCGCACGGCGCCGGTGCGGCCAGAGCCGCCGGCGACTACCTCTTCGCCCGCGCCTTCGCGGATCTCGCCGCCGTCGGCGACGCGGCGGCGGTCCGCGTCCTCGCTGACGCCTCGCTCAGCCTCGCGCGCGGCGAGGCGCTCCAACGGCGGCAGCGCCACGACCCGGACACCACGGTCGACGCCTACCTCGAGCGGTGCGCGCTGAAGACCGGGAAGCTGTTCGCGGCGGCCTGCGTGCTCGGCGGCGGCAGCGCCGATTTCGGCCGTCTGCTCGGCGTAGCCTTCCAGATCGCCGACGACATCCTCGACTGCGCCGGCGAGACGATCGAGACCGGGAAGATCCCCGGCACCGACCTCCGCGACGGGACCCCGACACTGCCGCTCCTGCTCGCCGCCGCCGACGACCCGGTCGTCCGCGAAGCGATCGCCGGCGGGCCGTTCGAAGGAGTGCTCGTCCGCGTCGCCGCAACCGGTGCGCTGGAGCGTTCCCGCGCAGTCGCACTCGACTACGCTAGAAGAGCGAGGGAGGCGCTCGACGGAGCGCCGCGCCGGGCCGAGCTCGACGCCCTCGCCGACGCGGTGGTGCACCGCTCCAGCTGATGGCGACCCTCGACATCACAGGCACGCTCGCGGCCGTTCGGGAGAAGGTCGAGGCCGGTGAGCGGCTCGACCTCGAAGACGGGATCGCCATCCTCGAGTCGGACGACCTGCTCACGATCGGCGAGCTCGCCGACCGCGCCCGACGGCTCCGTGGCGGCACCGACGACGTCTACTTCGTCCAGAACACCTACTTGAACCAGACGAACGTCTGCCGCGTGAAGTGCAAGTTCTGCGCCTTCGCCGCCACGCGCAAGCAAGAGCAGGCGTACACGATCGACACCGCCGATCTCGTCGAGGACGCCGTCGCCCATCACGCCGCGACCGGCTTCACCGAGATCCACATGGTCAACGGCGAGAACCCGCACGTCGACTTCGCCTTCTACCGGGACACGATCGCCGCGCTCCACCGGGCACTGCCCGACGTGCACCTGAAGTGCTACACGGCGTCGGAGATCCACCACATGACCACGCTCTCCGGGCTCACGCACGAGGACGTGCTGCGCGAGCTGCAGGAGGCCGGTCTCGGCTCGTTGCCGGGGGGCGGCGCGGAGATCTTCGCGGATCGCGTACGGCGGCTCGTGGCACCGGGGAAGGAGCACCCCGACATCTGGTTCCACGTGCACGACACCGCGCACCGCATGGGCATCCCCACGCACTGCACGATGCTGTACGGCCACGTGGAGACGTATGAGGAGCGGGCCGACCACATCCTGCGCCTGCGCGAGCAGCAGGACCGCACCGGTGGCTTCCTCGCCTTCATCCCGCTCGCCTTCCATCCCGAGAACACGGTGTTCGAGCGGCGCGGCTTCCGTCACACGACGGGCACCGACGACCTCAAGATGCTTGCCTTCTCGCGGCTGATGCTCGACAACGTCCCGAACATCAAGGCGTACTGGATCATGATGGGGATGCCGATGGCGGCCGTGGCGCTCCACTTCGGCGCCAACGACGTCCAGGGCACGGTGATGCGCGAGGAGATCTTCAAGGCTGCGGGCGGTCGCACCGGCACCGAGCAGAAGGTCGGCGAGCTCGTGCGCTTTGTCCGCGAGGCGGGCCGGGTCCCCGTGCAGCGCGACACGTTGTACAACGAGGTGCGGCGGTGGGCGTGAGCGCCCCCGAGCAGCCGGAGCTGACACCGGTTCAGCGCGAAATGGACTCGCGCGACTGGAGCTTCGGCGGCACGTGGCCGTACGACCCGCACTGGCTGTTGACGGACGGCATCCGCCTGCACTACGTCGACGAGGGCCCGCGCGACGGCCAACCCGTGGTGATGTTGCACGGCAACCCGACCTGGGCGTACCTGTATCGGAACTTCATCCACTCGCTCGTGTCCGCCGGGTTCCGCGCAGTGGCGCACGACCAGCTCGGCTTCGGACGCTCCGACAAGCCGAAGCGGCAACGCGAGTACACGATCCAACGGCACGTGAGCCACTTCTCTGCGCTCATGGACGAGCTCGCGCTCGACGGCGTGACGCTGGTGATGCACGACTGGGGTGGGCCGATCGGGCTCGCCTGGGCCGTGGACAATCCCGACCGCGTGCGGCGTCTCGTGATCCTGAACACGTTCACCGGGCACATCCCCGACTCGATGCCGATGCCCATGCCGTTCAGGCTCCTCCGTGCACCGGGGAGCGGTGAGCTGCTCGTCAAGGGCGCGCACGTGTTCGTCCGCCAGCTTCTGTTCAAGAAGGCCGTTCTCCACCCCGAGCGTCTCGGTGAGCACGAGAAGGCTGCGTACCTCGTCCCGCACCCGAGCTGGGACAGCCGCACCGGCGTGCTCGCCTACCCGCGACTGATCCCATGGGACCGCAAGAACCCGACGCGCCCGCTCGGCGAACACGTGGAGGCGAACCTCGACCGGCTAGCCGGCAAGGAGGCCCTGATCTGCTGGGCGATGAAGGACCCGGCTTTCAGGTCGGAGGCGCTGGCCATGTGGAGGGAGCGGTTCCCGAACGCCGCCGTGCACGAGTTGGCCGACGCCTCGCACTACCTTCAGGAGGACGCGCACGAGCAGATCGTGCCGCTCCTCGTCGACTTCCTTGAGAGGTCCTCGTGACGACGTTCACGTCCTCCGTGCCGATCGTCCCGGCACGCGATATCGAAGCTGCCACGGCGTGGTACCGCGACGAGCTCGGGTACACGGTGCAACACGTCGAGCACGAGTACGGCGTCGTGGGACGCGGCCACTCAGAGATCCACTTCTGGGGCCCGAGCGGGATCGCACCTGAGGACTCCGACACGATGATCCGCGTCGGGGTCGCCGGGATCGACGAGTTCTATGCCGAGTGCCAGAGCCGCGGCATCGTGCACCCGAACGCTCCGCTGGAGACGAAGCCGTGGAACTACCGCGAGTTCGCGGTGCGCGACCTTGACGGCAACCTCGTCACGTTCTTCGAGAAGGTGGCGCTGTGATCCGACTCGGCCGCATCTCGTACGTGAACATGGCGCCGGTCTTCTTCCGCCTCGAGCACGAGGTGGAGGAGGTGACCGGCGTCCCCACGGAGCTCAACCGGCTGCTGGTCGACGGCGAGCTCGACGCGGCGCCGATCTCCTCGATCGAGTACGCCCGGAATGCCGACCGTCTGCGGCTACTGCCGAGGCTCTGCGTCTCCTCCGAGGGGGCCGTCGACTCGATCCAGCTCGTCACGCGCCTACCGCTCGGCCGTGTGCGGACGATCGCCGTCACGCCGGAGAGCGCAACGTCGGTCGTGCTCACAAAGGTGCTGCTGCCGCAGGCCGAGCACGTGCCGCTGGACGAGCGGGCCGACGCGCGGCTGCTGATCGGTGACGCGGCACTGCGCAGCGCCTTCGAGGACCCGACACCCCACCACGATCTCGGCCGCCTGTGGCTCGAGCGGACAGGGCTGCCGATGGTGTTCGCCGTGTGGGCCGCGCCGGAGCCGACCGCTCCCGGGCTCGCGGAGCTGCAGGACTCACTCGTCGCCTCGGTGCGCATGGCGCGCGCCGAGCCCGAGCTGCTCGCCCACGAGGCGAGCACCGCGTACGGGTATCCGGCCGGCTTCCTCGCCCGGTACTTCGAGAAGCTCCGGTACAGCTTCGGCCCGCGCGAGCGCGCCGGGCTCTACACGTTCCTGGAGATGGCGCGCGACGTCGGCGAGCTCGACCACGTGCCCGAGCTCAGGTTCGTGGCGGACACGACGAAGGCACGGCCATGACCGCGACGCTGGAGCCGACGACCGGTCCCGCGGTGCGCGAGGTGCTGGACAAGGCGCTCGCGGGCGAGCGAGTCACGGACGCGGATGCAGCGGCGCTACTTCGTACCCGCGACCTCGTCGCGGTCGGCCGGGTCGCCAACGAGCTGCGCAACCGGCGAAACGACGCGACCCGCGTCACGTTCATCGTCGACCGGAACATCAACTACACGAACGTCTGTTACACGGACTGCGACTTCTGCGCGTTCTACCGGAGCCCCGGCGACACGCGCGAGGGATACCTGCTCCCGAAGCCCGTGATCTTCAACAAGATCGAGGAGACGCTCGCGATCGGCGGCACCGGCGTCCTGATGCAGGGCGGACACCATCCGGATCTCGACATCACGTATTACGAGGATCTCTTCCGCTCGATCAAGGAGCGCTACCCGATCCACCTGCACTGCCTCTCTCCCCCGGAGGTGCAGCACGTCGCGCGACGCTCGAAGCTGACCGTGTGGGAGACCCTCTCGCGCCTGCGTGACGCCGGCCTCGACTCGCTGCCCGGCGGCGGTGCCGAGATCCTCGTCGACCGCGTGCGGGACATCATCGCGCCGAAGAAGACGACCTCGGACGAATGGCTCGGCGTGATGCGCGAGGCGCACAGGCTGGGCATGTCGACGACGGCGACGATGATGTACGGGCATGTGGAGACGCTCGAGGAGCGTATCGAGCACATGTGTCGTATACGCGACCTGCAGGACGAGACCGGGGGTTTCCGGGCCTTCATCTCGTGGACGTTCCAGCGCGACGGCAACCGCCTCGACGACGTGGTCACCGACGACCAGATGCCGACCTCGTTCGACTACCTGCTCACGCAGGCGGTCTCGCGGATCTACCTCGACAACGTGCCGCATATCCAGTCGAGCTGGGTTACGCAGGGGATGAAGATCGGCCAGGTCGCGCTCGAGTTCGGTGCGGACGACATGGGCAGCGTGATGCTCGAGGAGAATGTCGTCTCGGCGGCGGGCACCACGCACCGCACGTCGACGGACGAGCTCGTGCACCTCATCCGCGCCACGGGGCGTACGCCCGTGCAACGCGACACGCTGTACCGCGACGTCCGCGTCTTCTAGGCGCCCACTCCAGCTCGCGTCGTCAGGCCGGCCGTGCCCGCAAGGGACAGGAGAGGTGTCAGACACCGGAGGTCTGTCAAGGGCGAAGCGTGCCGGCTTTGCTCCGGTTTCTCCCCAGCGGCTCGCACCGCATCCGCGCTGTGGCCTGCCCGTTTCGCGGCTCGAGCGACGATGTGGAGCGGCATCCAGCGTGTCCGAGGGCAGGAACCTAGTCGCGGTCGTCGGATCGGCCAGGTCGGCAAGGGACAGGTGAGGTGTCTGACACCTGTGGTCTGTCAAGGGCGACGTGTGCCGGTTTCGTGCCGGTTGCTCCACCGCGGCTCGTGAGACCCGGCGCCGCGGCGTCGTCAGCCTGCTGACGGGGAGGAGGTCGCGGCGCGGCTGCGGACGGCCAACTCGTCGGCGTCGGAGCAGGTCACGTCGAGGTCGTGGAGCAGCCCGTCGCGTACGTCGTAGATCCAGCCGTGGAGCGTGACCGACCGGCCCCGACCCCACGCGTCCTGCACGATCGTCGTACGGCCGACGCTACGCACCTGCTCGACGACGTTCAGCTCGCAGAGCCTGCGCTCCCGCTGCGGTGCCTCGTCGATCCCAGCGAGCTGCTCGCCGTGTGCCTCGGCCACGTCCTGCACGTGCTGCAGCCAGTTGTCGATGAGCCCGATCCGGTCGCCGCGGAGCGCGGCGGCGACCCCTCCGCACCCGTAGTGTCCACAGACGATGACGTGCTCGACCTGGAGCACGTCGACCGCGTACTGCAGGACGGATAGGCAGTTGAGGTCGGTGTGGACGACGACGTTGGCGACGTTGCGGTGCACGAAGACGTCGCCGGGGGGCATGCCCACGATCTGGTTCGCGGGCACGCGGCTGTCGGAGCAGCCGATCCACAGGTAACGCGGGGACTGCTGATCCGCGAGTCGGTCGAAAAAGGCTGGGTCCTCGCGGCGGATGCCGTCGGCCCAGGCGCGGTTCGCCTCGAAGAGATGGCCGAGCGCACGCACCGGCGCGAGTCTACTGCCCACCCTCGGTGGACGGTCGACGCTGGGGACTCCGTCCAGGCCCACTGCGCGCGCGTGCCGAGCGCGTTCGGATCGTGTTAGCGCCGGACGTCTGCGGCCGCGACTCGGCTACCGTCGCTGCACGTCATGCGTCGCGCCGTCGTCGTCATTCTTCTTGCCGTTGTCTTCGTCGCGCCCGCGCACGCAGAGACACGCACGCTCTGGCCCGGCGTCACGTACCGCACGGACGTCCAGTTGACGCCGAACGGCCCCGTCGTGATCAACGTGATCACGGGGCCGCGACCGGGCGGCACGACGACGCTGACCCCCGTCCTGTCGACCAACACCGTCGTCGGCCGCGAGACACTCACGTCGATGCAGCGCCGGCTGGCCGGGACCGCGACGAGCGCGGGCGTCAACGGCGATCTCTTCTCGCTCGCCACCGGTCGTCCCAGCGGGGTGTTCATGCGTGACGGCGAGTTGCAGAGCCCGCCCAACTCCGGCCGCTCGAGTGCCGGCATCCTCGCGGACGGGACACTCGACATCCGTCGCGTGGCGTGGCGCGGCACCTGGCAGGGGGCGGGGGGCAGGCGTGCGCTCGCGCGGCTGAACGCGCCACCGCCGGCCGGCGGCGCAGCGTTGTTCACACCGGCCTACGGCCCGCTCACGCCGAGGCTCGACGGCGGCACCGCGGTCGTCCTCTTCCCTTTCCCGCTCGTCGCGCCCGGAGCCGACCTGGAGGCACCGGTGGTCGACTCGCTGCCTGCGGCGGGTGGCGTCGAGATTCCACCGGGCGGCGCGGTGCTCGTGGCGCGCGGCAAAGCCGAAGCGGCCGTCGCCACCGACGCGCCGCCCGGTGGGGCTCTGACGGTTCGACTCGGGCTCGAGCCCGACTGGCCAGGCCTCGTCGCGGCGATCGGCGGCGGCCCGCGGATCGTCCGTGACGGCGCCCCCGTGTTCCGCACCGACGAGCTGTTCACGAGTGCGCAGCTCACGCCGCACGCGCCGCGGTCGGCTGTGGGGCAGACGCAGGACGGCCGGATCCTGCTCGTAGCCGTGGACGGGCGACAGCCCGGCTACAGCGTGGGGCTCACGAACTTCGAGCTCGGCCAGGCGCTCGTACGCTTCGGCGCCGTCACCGGGATGGCGCTCGACGGTGGCGGCTCGACCACCATGGCGTTCGGCGGCACGCTGTTGAACCGGCCGTCGGACGGCCGCGAGCGGTCGATCGCCTCGGCGCTGATGCTCCTCTACACCGGCGTGTTCGTGCCCGAGCCGCTCCCTCTGATCACGCCGAACGGAGACGGGGATCTCGACACGCAGCGCCTCTCGTACCGCCTCGTGCGCCCCTCGACCACCGAGACCACGCTCGTCGCGCCGGGCGGAGGGGTCGCGTTCACGGAGGTCATCGACCGCTTGGCCGGCTCGTTCCCCGTCTCGTTCCCGCCGCCACGCGCCGGCGACGCGCTGCTCGACCCCACGCTTCCAGCTCCTGGCCCTGCTGAGGGTCGCTGGACGCTCCGTGTCAGCGCCACGGACGACGTCGGGCAGACCTCACGGATGAGCCGCGAGTTCACGGTGAACACGACGCTCGGTTACCTCCGTGTCGAGCGTGCGGTGCTGTTCCTGCCCCGGGCCGGGCGCGACCTGCGGGTTGGTTGGCGTCTCTCCCGTCCGGCGCGCGTCACGGCACGAATCGAGAACGCGGCGGGCGAGGTCGTGCAGCGGCTCGCGCAACGGCAGTTCCCGGCCGGCGCGGCCGTGGTCGCGTGGGACGGGCTCCAGCCCGACGGCAAGCGGGTGAAAGGTGGCCGCTATCAAGCGCGCGTCGTCGCACGCAATGCGCTCGGGCGCGTCGAGCAGGTCGCGCCGTTCCGGGTGCAGCGAACCGCGCGCTGAGCGAAGGCGCCGAGCGCGCTCCACCTGCCCCAGTACCATCCGACGGTGCTCGTCGCCTCGATTCTCAGCGAGATCACGCATGCCGTCACATCGCTGATCGGCGACTACGGCCTGTACGCCGTGTTCCTGCTGATGTTGATCGACGCCGTCTTCCCGACCGCGAGCGAGGTGGTGATGGTCTACGCGGGCGCCGTCGCCTCCGGCGCTTTTGCCGACCAGTCGGTGGTGCTGTTCGGCTACGAGTTCGAATCCGGGTTGCCGGCCTTCGTGGCGATGGCGACGGCAGGCACCGTGGGCTACCTGATCGGGTCGATGGGCGGCTGGGCGATCGGCGACTACGGGGGACGACCCTGGCTCGAGCGTCATGGCCGCTGGCTCCATCTCGACGTCGAGAAGCTCGATCGGGCCGAGGCCTGGTTCGGCCGCTACGGAGACTGGGCCGTATTTCTCGGCCGGGTCACGCCGGTCGTCCGCTCGTTCATCTCCATCCCGGCCGGCGTCTTCCGGGCGAGGTTCTGGCACTACAGCCTGCTCACGGCGATCGGCTCGGCGATCTGGTGCTTTGCCTTCGCCGGTGCCGGCTGGGCGGCCGGGGCGAGTTGGGAGTCCTTCCACGAGGCGTTCCGCTATGCGGACTACGCCGTGGCGGCGACGGTGATCGCGGCCGCGGCCTTCGTGGCCTGGAAACTCCTGCAAAGACGGCGGAACGGTCGCGACGCCGAGCCCACACAGGGCTACACTGGTCCGTCGGAATGATCCCGCTCGTCGACGTGAAGGCGCAGTACGCGCCATTGATCCCCGAGTTGAAGGAGCGCTTCGCCGAGGCGCTCGAATCGGGTCGGTTCATCTTCGGGCCCGAGGTCGAGGCATTCGAGCGCGAGGCCGCCGCGTATCTCGGTGTTCCGCACGCAATCGGTGTCGCCAACGGAACCGATGCGCTCGTGCTCTCGCTCGAGGCGATGGGCGTAGGTCGCGGTGACGAGGTGATCTGCCCCTCGTTCACGTTCTACGCGACCGCTGAGGCGATCGCCCGCGTCGGGGCGACGCCGGTGTTCGCGGACATCGACCCGGTCACGCTCAACGTCGACCCCGAGGATGTCGCGGGGCGGATCACGGAGCGGACGAAAGCGATCATGCCGGTGCACCTGTTCGGGCGCCCGGCGCCGCTGGTCGAGCTGGCGGCCCTCGGGCGACCGCTGCTCGAGGACGCGGCGCAGGCATTCGGCGCAGCGGGTACAGCCACCACGGGCGTCTGCTCCACGTTCAGCTTCTTCCCGACGAAGAATCTCTTCGCGCTCGGCGACGGCGGGCTCGTCGGGTGCACCGACGACGCGGTCGCCGAGACGGTTCGCAAGCTCCGCTTTCACGGGTCGCTCGACAAGAAGACGTTCGAGCTGGTGGGCACCAACTCGCGGCTCGATGCCATCCAGGCGGCGGCGCTGCGCGTCTTCCTCCCGCATCTCGCAGGCTGGAACGAGTCACGTCGCGAGGGCGCCGCCCGCTATGCGGCCCTCGGTCTCGGGGACGCGGTCGAGCTGCCCGCTGACGAGGTGGGGCACGTGTACCACATGTACGTCGTGCGCTCACCCGACCGCGATCGGATCGCCGCCGCTCTGCGAGACGCCGGTGTCTCGAGCGCTGCGTACTACGCAACGCCGACGCATCTCCAGCCGGCCATGCGCTCGCTCGGCTGGGAGCAGGGCTCCCTCCCCGAGACCGAGCGCGCCGCCGCCGAGAACCTCGCGCTGCCGCTGTGGGGTGGCATCACGGCCGAGATCCAGGAGCAGGTCGTCGCGGCCGTGCGCGACGCCGTCGGCGTCGCTGTCTAGGGAAGGAGCCCCGGGGTCGTGAGAAGCCCGGTCAGTCGTCACAGCCTCTGGCAGGTCGCGGTCGATGCGGCGATCGTCGCCGTCGCCTGGGTGCTCGCCTGGAACCTGCGCTTCGACAGCGACTGGCCGCGCTACTACGACCGGTACCTGACGTGGGAGCTCGTGCTGCTCGTGATCGCGCTCAAGCTCCCCGTGTTCGCTTTCTCGGGCTTCTACAACCGCTGGTGGCGGTACGTCTCGACGCGTGACATGTGGTCGGCGCTGCGCGGCGCCGCGCTCGCGTCGGTCGCGGTCTTCCTGGTGTTCACGCTGTTCGAGGTACACCGGGTGCGCGTGCCGAGCGGTGTCTGGTTCGCCGACCTGCTCCTGTGTCTCGCGCTCGTCGCGGGATCGCGGCTGCTGGCGCGCACGATCATCGAGCGGCCGCGGCCGGGCAGCATCGTGGCTCGCGGCAAGGAGGCGATCATCGTCGGCGCCGGCGACGCCGGTCAGCTCGTGGTGAAGGAGATGCTGCGGAACCCCGCGCTCGGGACGACGCCGATCGGGCTCGTCGACGACGACTCGCGAAAGCGCAATCTCCGCATCCACGGCGTTCGCGTGCTCGGCTCGACCGGGGAGCTCGACCGGATCCTCCGCGACCGGCGCCCCGACGAGGTGCTGATCGCGATCCCGACGGCCTCGGGTGCGTTCCGCCAGCGTGTGGTCGACGTCGCCTCGGCGGTGGAGATCCCGGTGAAGACGCTCCCCAGCATCGCGGAGCTCGTCACGGGCGACTACGACCTCGCCCGTCAGGTGCGCCCCGTGGAGGTGGAGGACGTGCTCGGCCGCGAGCCGGTCGACGTCGACCTCGACGCCATCTCCGGGTACCTCACCGGCGAGATCGTCCTCGTCACGGGTGCGGGCGGCTCGATCGGGTCCGAGCTCTGCCGCCAGATCGCGCGGATCGGCCCGACGAAGCTCGTACTCGTCGACAACTCCGAGCCGGCGCTGTTCGAGATCGAGCGTGAGCTCGTCGACGAGCGCGGCTTCCGGGCTGCGGCAGCGGTGCTCGGCGACGTGAAGGACAAGGTGAAGATGCGTCAGGTCTTCGACAAGTACCGGCCGGGGGTCGTGTTCCACGCGGCGGCGTACAAGCACGTGCCGTTGATGGAGGCGAACCCGGTGGAGGCGGTGCGCAACAACGCGCTGGCGACGCAGACGATCAGCGACGTGGCGGTGGAGTTCGGCGCCAAGCGCTTCGTGCTCGTCTCCACCGACAAGGCGGTCAACGCGAAGACGGTGATGGGGCAGACGAAGGCGATCGCCGAGTGGATCGTCGAGACCCACGGGCACCGTGTGGACGTCGGCACGCGCATGGTCGCCGTGCGCTTCGGCAATGTGCTCGGCTCGTCGGGCAGCGTGATCCCGATCTTCCGCAGACAGATCGCCAACGGCGGGCCGGTGACCGTCACCGACGCGGAGATGACGCGCTTCTTCATGACCATCCCCGAGGCGGTGCAGCTCGTCGTGCAGGCCGGCGCGATCGGCGAGCGCGGCCAGGTGTACGTCCTCGACATGGGCGAGCCCGTGCGGATCATGGATCTCGCGGACAGGATGATCCGCCTCTCGGGCAAGGAGCCCGAGGTGGATGTCGCGATCAAGATCGTGGGCGTGCGCCCCGGAGAGAAGCTTCACGAGGAGCTCGTCGGCGACGACGAGACGGCGACACCGAGCCCGCACCCGGCGATCAACCGCGTGACACGCCCGCCGATCGACGGCCAGTGGCTCGACGAGGAGCTAGCCGTCTTGCGCGGGCTCGTCGAGGCCGGTGAGACACTCGAGGTGGTCGGGACCTTGAACCGCGTCGTCCGCGAGCCCCGCCGCAGCGGCGTGGGCTCGTCGGCGCCCGCGCCTGAAGCGGTGTAGAACGACGAAGGGCGGCCCGTGGGCCGCCCTTCGCACTGGTCTGTTGCTCGCCTTATCGTTCAGGCGCCCGGGACGCAAGAGCAGCAGGAGCTGGCCCGCTTCTTTCCGGTATTCGAAACCGGCTCCGGGTGCGGTAGCGATCTGGCTTCGAGCCTAACCCACCCGCTCGGGCGTGCTACCCGTCGAGCGCGGAGAGCAGGAGGTCGAGCAGCAGCGCCGGGTCGCGTGCGGGCGGCCGCGACGCGGCAGGCTTGCGCTCGACGACCAGATCGTCCGCACTGCGCACCACCCGCAGCCGTCCGTCGGCGACCAGTCCCTCGTCCACCGCCCCCAAGCGGCCGGAGAACGTCGTGTAGACGGGAGTGCCGAGCGCCACCGCCTCCCGGTTCATGGTCCCGCCGGCGGAGACGACGAGGTCGGCGAGTGCGACGAGGCTGCTCGCGTCGACGGCCCGCTCCGGCACGACGAGCGACGGCAGACGGCGTTCGGCGATCACGTCGCGCTGCTCGGGTGTTCGCGGCAGGACGACCGCCTGTACACCGGGGTCAGACCCCAACCGCTCCAGCACGTCGGTGAAGAGCGGGTTGCCGTGCCGGTGGTAGAGCGACACCTCCGGCGGCGTGCGCACGACCACGAGCACGCGTCCGCGGTCGATCCCGAGCGCGTCGAGCACACTGTCGTCCGGCGTGAAGCCGGCGAGCGCGTACTCCTCCTTGAGCCCCGGGTAGCGGCGCACCTTCCGCTCCCGTGCCCCGAGCCGGTCGAGCCGTTTCTGCGGGATCGCCTCCGGCACGACCACCCGCGTCGCCGCCCTGCTGCCGAGCCCGTGCTGAGTGCGCGCGAACTCGTAGTCGAACGCGTACGAGCACGGGACGCCGAGCGAGCGCGCCGCGAGCGGCAGCTCGTGCGAGGCATGCGAGAGCGCGATGCCGAAGCCGCGGCCCCGCGCGAAGCGCCGCAGGGCCGGCACCCGCGCAGCCATCGCCCGCACCTTTCCGGCGATGCCGGCGCCTCCGTGGGGCGGACCGACGACCTCGAACGGGAGAGCCGCGTCCTCGAGCAGCTCGATCGTCTGCGCGAACTCGCGCGCGGTCACCGTCACCTCGTGCCCGCGCTCGGCGAGCAACGCGACCAGCGGCCGGAAGAACGGCACGTGCGGGGAGTTCGTGACATCGACCCAGACGCGCACGGGTCGACCCTAGACGACTCGGCTCGCAGCCGCGCGCATCGCACGTCCGACAATCACCCGGATAAGATCTGCTTATGGACACGCGGCAGCTGGCGGCGTTCTGCACGGTCGTCGAGCGGCGGAGCTTCTCGCAGGCGGCAGACCGCCTCGGCGTCACGCAGCCGGCGGTGTCGCTCCAGGTGCGCTCGCTGGAGAAGCGACTCGGAATCCAGCTGCTCGACCGCTCGGGACGGCGCGTCGAGCCCACCGAGGCAGGCTGGAGGCTCTACCGCGGCGCCCAGCGCCTGCTCGCCCTCGAGGAACAGCTCGTGGACGAGGTCGTCGCCGACAGCGACGGGGAGCTCGGCGGTGACCTGCGCATCGGCGCATCGACGGGGCCCGCCGCGATCGCTGTGCCCCTGCTGCTCTGCGAGTTCCAGCGCGCGAACCCGGGCGTCCACGTGCTGCTCGAGGTGCACGACACGCAGACCGTCGTCGAGCGGGTCGCCGAGCGGCAGCTCGAGCTCGGCATCGTCGGTGCTGCACGCCGCCATCGCGGCGTGCGCTTCGAGCCGTTCCTCTCGGACGAGGTGATCCTCGCCTGCCCGGCGGGTCACGCCTTCGCGGGACGGACGATCCCGCTCGACGAGCTGCGCGAGGAGTCGCTCGTGGTGATGCAGGAGGGCGCCGGGGTGAGGCAGATCGTCGAGGACGAGCTCCGTGGGCTCGGCGTGCGGCTCCGCGATCTCGACGTGCGGCTCGAGCTGGGTCTGCAGGAGTCGGTGCGAAGCGCCGTGGTCGCAGGTTTCGGCGTTGCGTTCATCTCCCGCACCGCGGTCGAGTCGGAGCTCGCTGCCGGTCAGCTCGCGGAGGCACGTGTCGAGGGGATCGACGCCCGGCGCCAGATCTCGCTCGCGCGTGGCACGGGCAGAGTGCCGACTCGAGCGGCAGACGCGTTCGTCGGATTCGCGCGCGAGCGCGCTGACGGATGAGCCCGGTAGTTCGTTTCGGGCCGGGGGCCCGCGCGGAGCTGGCCGAGGTATGTGCCGAGATCGGTGTGCAGCGTCCGCTGCTCGTGACGACGCGGCGCGGGGCGGCCACCGCCGGTGAGCTCCCCGTGGTCGGCGTCTACGACGGTGTCCGTCCCCACGTGCCGGTGGAGACGGTGGACGAGGCGGTCGAGCTCGCCACGGATCTTGCGGCCGACGGCCTCGTCGCACTCGGCGGCGGCAGCGCGATCGACACCGCCAAGGCTGTCGCCTCGCGACTCCACGACGCCACCCCAGGCGTGACCGATCGATACAAGGTGATCGCGGTGCCGACGACCTACGCCGGGGCGGAGTGGACGCCGTACTTCGGGTTGCTGCTCGCACCCGGGCAGAAGGGCGGTGGTATGGACGAGCGCGTGAAGCCAGTCGCCGCGCTCTACGACCCGGAGCTGACGCTCGGGCTCCCGCTCGGAGCCACCGTCGGCACCACGATGAACGGTCTCGCCCATTGCGCCGAGGCGTACTACGCGCCGGGCGCGGACGAGCGGGCTGCGAAAAGCGCCGACGCCGGCGCGACGGCGATCGCCTACGCGCTCCCGCTGGTGGTGGCCGAGCCCGAGTCGCTCTACGCGCGCAGCCGGCTGCTGGAAGGTGCGATGCAGGGCGCGTTCGCGCTTTCCTTCTCCGGGCTGTGCCTCGCGCATGCCATGGCGCAGGGTCTCGGCGGGCGCTACGGGCTGCCGCAGGGGTCGATGAACGCGATCTGCCTACCCGCCGCGCTGCGGTTCAACGCCGAAGTCGTGCCCGATGCCGTCGCGCGCTTCGCCGCGGCGCTCGGTGCCGAGGACGCCCCCGCCAAGTGCGCCGAGCTGGCGCTGCTCGGCGGCTTCGCCCGACTGCGCGACGAGGGCGTGCCCGAGGACGGCCTCGCGGAGGTCGCCGTCGCGATCAGCGAACGGCCCGGCGCGCGGGCAAACCCGCGACCCGTCACCCCGGACGATGTGGAGCGGATGTTGCGCGAGGTCTGGTGATCGTCAGCGCGACGTCCACGCACGGCGGAGTCGGCGGCGCAGGTGCTGGAGCACCGGATCGCTCACCCGACTCAGGAGAGCGGTCGCGCGGATGACCCACGGCCGGCCGGGGCCGAGTACGAGAAGGGCAGCGACCGTCCCCACGAACGCACCCGCGAGGACATCACCGGGGTAGTGGACACCGAGGGCGACACGCGAGACGCCGATGGCGGTCGCCAGAGCGAGCATGAAGCCCCCGAGGGGTCGGGAGAAGGCGAGCACCGCCACCGCGATCGCGAACGCAGCCGCGGCGTGGTCGCTCGGGAACGACGGATCGGGGGACGCGGCCGCGAGGAGGTGCGTTGCGCCCGGATGCGCGTCGAACGGACGCTCCCGTTCCCAGAGGTGAGCAATCACTTGATTGCCGACGAGAGCGAGAGCGGCGCTCGCCAGCGCCGAGAGGCACGCGAGCTTCCAGCGAACCGACCCGAACGGTCGTGCCGCGAGCCATAGGGAGAACGTCAACGCCGCGACGAGCGGGACACATACCGCGGCGAACACGGTCACGGGATCCTCCAGCCAGTCCCGCGTCGACACGGCTACGTTGATCGAATGTGCGAGCGACCAGTCGATGGCGGAACGGTATTTCGCCGCGTGTTACGCGCCGGTTGTGACGTCCACTACGCCTGGGTCGTCTGCAACGCGGCAACCACGCGGCGCAGGCTGACCACGCCGACGACCTGGCCGTCCGTGACCACGGGCAGGTGGCGGAAGCCGCGGACGATCATCAGCCGCTCCGCTTCCTCGAGCGCCGTGTCGGCGACGACGGTGACCGGATCCTCGGTCATCCACTCGCGGACGCGCGCCTCGCTCGTGTGCACGCGGGCGGCCATCGCCTTGAGCAGGTCTCGCTCGGTGAGGATGCCGATCAGGCGACCGAAGTCCTTGACCACGACCGCGCCCACGTTCTTGGCCGTCATGCGCTCGGCCACCTCGCCGAGCGTGTCCTCGGGCGCGACCTCGATGAAGGTCGGCTTGACGATCTCTGCGAGCGTCGCGGTCACGATCGTGCAGTCTACCGCAGCTCTTTGAAATAACGACTTGTAATCACAGGTATTAGCCATGTGCTGGTAGACTGGGCGCGTGGCCGGCCGTGTCAGCGTCGACGTGCTCGTCGTGGGGAGCGGGGCCTCCGGTCTCGCTGCAGCCGTGTCCGCTGCCCGCAGCGGCGCGCGCGTGGCGGTCGCGACCAAGACGTCGCTGCAAGCCAACAACTCCTCGAAGGCCCAGGGTGGCATTCAGGCCGCAGTGGGGCCCGACGACACACCGGAGATCCACGCCCAGGACGTGTTTCGCTCGTCCCACGACACTGCCGATCCCGCGCTCGTCACTGCGCTCACCGGGGACGCACCGGACGCGATCGGCTGGCTCGAGGAACAGGGTGTCGCGTTCACGCGGGAGAACGGCTCGTTCCGGCTGGCGCGCTGCGGCGGCGCGTCGCGGCGACGCCTGCTCCAGGTCGGGGATCGCACGGGCCAGGCGATCACGAAGGCGCTGCGCGCGACGTACGTCACCGGGCAGGGGCTGGCGCTCGAGCAGCACGCGCTCGTCGCGCTCGAGGCGTCAGGGGCCGGATGGCGTGCCGGCTTCGAGACACCCGACGGGGGTGCCGAGGTCGACGCCGGAGCCGTCGTCCTCGCGGCGGGTGGGCGCTGCTACGCGGAGGCGGAGCGCCGCGGCGAGCTCTGCACGAACCATCCGAACGCGACCGGTGAGGTGACGCAGGTCGCCGTCACGGCCGGCGCGGCCACGCGTGACCTCGACGCGCTCCAGTACCACCCGAACGGCGGTGCCTGGCCCGCCACCATGCAGGGCTACTCGATCCCCGAGACGACGCGCGCGTACGGCGCCGTGCTGCTGAATGCCGACGGCGAGGAGTTCACCGATTCGCTCGGGCCGCGCGACGTGGTCGCGCAGGCGATCGTCGACGAAGTCGACGCCGGGCGCGGCGTGGCGACCCCCGACGGACGCCCGGCGGTGTGGCTCGACACGACGCGGATCCCGGAGCGGGACGCCTCGATCTCTCTCCCCTACATGCTCCGCCGGTACCGTGGCGCCGGAATCGACCCGCTCACGGAGAAGATCTACACGTACCCGGTGCTCCACTACCAGAACGGCGGCCTGGTGATCGACACGGATTCGGAGACGGTGCTCGAAGGGGTGTTCGCCTGCGGCGAGATCGCCGGTGGCACCCATGGACGCAACCGGATGATGGGCAACTCGCTGCTCGAGTGCGTCGTCTTCGGGCGCCGTGCGGGCGCAGCGGCTGCAGCGAAGGCACGGACGTGAGCACCGCGACGACGACGGATCTCTCGCGCGCCGTCGCCGATGCGGCGGCGCACCTGTACGTCTGGGCGCTCAAGGACATCCCGCAGGACCTCCGGGACGCGCTGGCCGCGGCGCGCGACCGCGAGACCTCCATCACCGGCACGCGGGTGCTGGAGACGATCCACCGCAACGTCGAGATCGCCGATGAGCAGCGCAACCTCGTCTGCCAGGACACCGGCATCGCCGTCTACTACTGCCGGGTCGGCGAGGGGTTCCCACTGCATCCGGCACGGATCTACGAGTCGCTGAGGGCCGGCACGGAGCGGGCGACGGTGGAGCACCCGTTGCGGTCGAACACCGTGCACACCCTGACACGGGAGAACACCGGGCCGAACGTCGGCTACCGGGTGCCGATCGTGCACTGGGATTTCGTGCCCGACTGGGACGGGCTGGACGTGAAGTGCGTGCCCAAGGGGTCGGGGTCGGAGAACATGACGTTCCTGAAGATGCTCGTGCCCGCCGACGGGGTGAAGGGGATCAAGCGCTTCGTGCTCGACGCGATCGTCGGCGCCGGCGGCAAGCCGTGCCCGCCCGGGATCGTCGGTGTCGGCATCGGCGGCTCGGCGGACTACGCGATGCACCTGGCCAAGGACGCGATCTCGCGTCCCGTCGGCACCCGCAACCCCGATCCGCTCGTGGCCGAGCTGGAGAGCGACCTCTACGACCTGCTCAACGAGACTGGCATCGGCCCCATGGGGCTCGGCGGCGACGTGACCGTGCTCGCGGTTCACGTGGAGCACGCCGACACGCACATGACGCTCAACCCCGTTGCCGTCAACTACCAGTGCTGGGCTGCGCGCCGCGCCTCGGCCCACATCGCCGCCGACGGCACCACCGACTTCGACAGGGAGTTCTGATGGCGACGCACGAGGTCACGTTTCCGATCACGGATCTCGGCGAGATCGCCAAGCTCCGCGTGGGGGACGAGGTCGTCGTGCAGGGGCACATCATCGGCATCCGCGACCGCACGCAGATCCGCATCTTCGACGAGGGTCAGGAGCCTCCGATGGACCTCACCGGGGCGTTGCTGCTGCACACCGCTCCCAACGTGCGCAAGGTCGGCCCCGGCCGCTACGAGAAGATTTGCATCGGCACGACCACGAGCGCGCGCATGGTGCGCTTCACCGAGGGGCTCGGAGAGCGCTACGGCGTCCGCGCGATTTGCGGGAAGGGTGGCTTCCCCGACGAGGCGATCGCGCCGATGCAGCGACTCGGCATGGTCTACTTCGCGATCGTCGGCGGCGCTGCGGCTCTCGAGACCACCCAGATCGAGGAGATCGAGGAGGTCGCCTGGGAGGAGCTGATGCCCGAGTGCCTGTGGAAGTTCCGGGTCCGCGACTTCGGCCCGTTGATCGTCGGCATCGACACCCACGGCAACTCCCTCTACAGGGACGTCCAGGATCGCGCAGCCCGGAAGCTGGAGGAGCTCTATGAGCGGCTATGAAGGAGACGGCTTCCTCGACGTGCCGCGGCGCGCCGGGAAGCCACGCACGAAGGGCCTCACCCACGTCATCGACAAGGGGCTCAACCTGCGGGAGATCGAAGGCATGTTCGACACCGCCGGCGAGTACGTCGACATCGTCAAGTTCGGGTGGGGGACGAGCTACGTCACGAACAACCTCGAGAAGAAGATCGCGCTCTACCGCTCGTTCGGGACGCCGGTCGTGTGCGGCGGCACGCTGTTCGAGGCTGTCTACGGCCAGGGCAAGCTCGACGAGTTCCGCCGCTGGCTGACGCACTACCGGTTCTCGCACGTGGAGATCTCGGACGGCACGCTCGACATCCCCCGGGAGCGGAAGCTTGAGCTGATCGCCGATTTCGCACGTGACTTCACCGTCCTCTCCGAGGTCGGCTCGAAGGACGCCGAGACCGTGTTCGCGCCATACCAGTGGGTGGAGTGGATCACCGAGGAGTTGGCCGCCGGTGCCTGGAAGGTGATCGCGGAGGGGCGTGAGGGGGGCACCGCCGGGATCTACCGTCCGACCGGAGAGATGCGCACCGGTCTGGTCGACGAGATCGTGCACTCGATCGACTTTCACGAGCTGATCTTCGAGGCGCCCACCAAGTCTTCCCAGGCGTGGTTCGTGAAGCAGTTCGGCCCCGAGGTCAATCTCGGCAACATCCCGCCGGACGAAGTGATCGCGCTGGAGACGTTGCGATTGGGGCTCCGCGGCGACACGCTGCGCGAGATCCTGCTCACCCCCGGCCGCGACTGAGGGATGCGGCAGGCAGACGCATCGCTCGACGAGGTAGCCGTGGTGCGACGTGCGCCGAGCTGTCTGCGGGGCGTGCGCTGTGTGTGTCTTGCGGCCGCGGATGCGGCCGCCTTCAGGGGTCGTCGCGATCGGGAATCTGCTTGGCGGATTCCCGATCTGCGGGGCTAGCATGGACTGGAAGCTCTCGCTCGCGGGGCTGCTGATCGGCTTGCTGGTCGGCATGACCGGCATGGGAGGTGGGTCGCTGATGACCCCGATGCTCGTGCTCCTCTTCGGGTTCAAGCCGACCGTGGCCATCGGCACCGACATCCTCCACGGGGCGATCTTCAAGTCGTTCGGGGCAGGACAGCATCGGCGCCTGGGCACGGTCCACGCACGGCTGACGATGTGGATGCTGCTGGGCTCTGCGCCGGCCTCGCTCTGCGGTGTCGCACTGTCCGCGTGGCTCGAGAACCGCTACGGGGACTCGTTCGAGGATGCGGCTCAACAGGTGCTCGGTGCGGCACTCGTGGTGGCCGGCATCGGCTTCTTCCTGAAGACGTTCATTCACGGCCGCACGAGCGACCAGCCGTTCCGCCTCGCGAACCGCGACCGCACGAGCGCCGTGCTCATCGGTCTCTTCGGTGGCTTCGTCGTCGGCTTGACCTCCGTGGGCTCCGGCACGTTCTTCGGGCTCGCGATGCTGACGCTCTACCCGCTCACCGCCGCGAAGATCGTCGGCACGGACATCTTCCACGCGGCTCTCCTGCTCTGGGTGGCGGGTGCGGGGCAGATGGCGGCCGGCAACGTCGATCTCGGCGCGACCGCGTGGCTTCTTTGCGGCTCGATCCCCGGCGTGCTCGTAGGCGGTCAGGTGACCGTGCGGCTCCCCGAACGCGCGCTCCGCAGTGCACTCGCCACGGTGCTGGTGCTTGCGGGGGTGAAGCTCATCGACTTCCGCGGGGCGGACACCGTGCTGCTCGTCGGCGTCGTGCTGGCGTGCAGCGCCGGGGTGATCGCGCTCGCCCGCGCGATCGTGCTGCGCGGGCGTGCGCCGACGGCCGACTCTCCCGAGGGCGGAGGCCCCGGCTGACCGCGCCTACGCCTCTTCCGGCAAGGCGGGCGGCAGCGGGCACGCGATGAACGTCCGGCCGGTGAGCCGGTAGCCGAGCTTGTACGCGGTGCAGCCGGCGCAGAAGCCGGTGCTCGCCGCGAGCAGCGCGAGCGCGGCGACGAGCAGCCCGAGCGCCGCGCCGAGGCCCGGGAAACCGGCCGCGTAGGCGAGTGATGCGAGCGAGAGCACGCCGAGCCCGACCATGTTCGCGAAGCGCGGTGGGCGCGAGTCCTCGAGCCGCCCCTCACCGAAGCGCGGTTGCACGACCTCGAAGTAGAAGAAGCAGGGGAGGCACCAGCGGCGACCGAGCGTCAACCCGAGCGCGAGTTGCAGGGCGAGCAGCGCGAGCAGCCACCATGCGCCGGTGACGACGGCGACGAGCGACAGCGCTCCCACGACCGTCTGGTTCACGCGCGGCGCGCGCTCGTCGATCAGCTCCGTATCGCGATAGGGGTCGGCTCGCCTGCGATGGGCACGCTTCATTCCGGAAAGTATTAGCACGCGTGGCCAAACCCGGGAAGGGAGGTGAATGGGAATCCGCGACCGATCCGTACAATCCGCCGCGGCATGACCACCTCGCCGACCCGCCCGCAAGGCTTCACGGTGTGGCTCACCGGCCTCTCCGGCTCGGGCAAGACGACCGTCTCGCAACTCGTCGCCGACGAGCTCGAGCGCCGTGGCGCTCTCGTCGAGAAACTCGACGGCGACATCGTGCGCACGCACCTCTCGCGGGGCCTCGGGTTCTCGCGCGAGGATCGCGACACGAACATCGAGCGCATCGGCTGGGTCGCCTCGCGGCTGACGCGGGCCGGCGCGGCCGTCGTCGTCTCCGCCATCTCCCCGTACGTGGCGACCCGCGCCAAGGCGCGGGCGATGACCGAGGAGTTCGGCCCGTTCGTCGAGGTCTACGTCCGCGCGTCGGTGGAGGAGTGCACGCGCCGTGACGTGAAGGGCCTCTACGCGAAGGCGATCGCCGGCGAGATCCCCGACTTCACCGGTGTCTCCGCCCCGTACGAGCCGCCCGAGAGCGCCGAGGTCGTGCTCGACACGGAGGAGTACGAGCCGGCCGAGAGCGCCGCGCGCGTGATCGCCGCGCTCGAGGAGCGCGGCCTGCTCGATGCCGCCTGACGCGGTCGGTCGCGACGCCCCCGCGCCGCCGCTGATCGTCCTCGGCGTCCGCCGCTCCGGCACGACGCTGTTGCGCGTGATGCTCGACCGCTCGGGCGTCCTCGCGATCCCGGACGAGTCGTACTTCGTCCCGCAACTCGCGCACAGGCATCCCGGCCGGGTCGACCGCGCCGCCTTCCTCGACGACCTGGGACGGCTGCGACGCCTCCACGACCTCGGCATCCGAGCCGACGACGTCGCTCCCCGCCTGCGCGAGGGGATGACGACCGGTGAGGCGATCGCTGCGGTCTTCGCAACGGTGGCGGCGGCTCATGGCAAGCAGCGCTGGGGCGACAAGACACCGCTCTACATGCAGCACCTCGGTCTCCTGGAGCAGCTGTTTCCGGACGCTCGGTACGTCCACCTCGTGCGGGACGGCCGTGACGCCGCCCTCTCGTACCTCTCCGTCCCCGACGGGGTGATGACCGAGCCGTGGGGGCACCCGCGAGACGCGGCGGGGTTCGCGTGCCTGTGGCGCACCGAGGTGACGGCGGCACGGGCCCTTGGCCGGAGGGTTGGGCCCGGACGTTACCTCGAGGTGCACTACGAGGATCTCGTGGTCGCGCCGGAGGAGACGCTGCGGCGGGTGTGCGGCTTCGCCGGGCTCGAATACGAGGAGGCGATGCTGGGCTACGTCGGCTCGCTCGACCTCGCCGACAAACCGCACCAGCAGCGACTCGCCGAGCCGCCGACCCCCGGCGTGCGCAACTGGCGAGCAGACATGACCCCCGGCGACATCGCGTCGTTCGAGGAAGTGGCGGGTGACCTGCTCGAGGAGCTCGGCTACGAGGTGCGGTCGTCGTCGGCCGGCGGCGTTAGGGTCCGTATCCGGCTGATTCGCTACAGGGCCGTCTCCGCGGCATGGCGTGCCACCGGCTACGCCGTCCAGCGCTCGCCACTGTGGCGCCGGCGTCACCCGCCCCTCACCTAGCGTCAGGAGGTCGGCTTGGGGCCGTCCTTGCCGCGGAACGCGACGAGGATCCCGTTCAGCGTGAAGTAGTACGCGCGCTCGGTCGCGATGCCCGGCGAGTACTTGCCCAAGTGGAAGCGCCACACGATCTTCCCGTCGGAGACGCGCGCCGCGTACGTCTTCTGCTCGAGGGTCGAGAAGAACACGAGGTCGCCGACGACGACCGGTGAGCCCAGGACGCGGCCGCCGACCCACGAGCGCCACAGCTCCTCGCCGTCGCGCTTGCGGTAGGCGCGGAGCTGCCCGCGGAAGTCCCCCACGAAGATGCGGTCTGCCCCGACCGCGGGGGTCGTGTAGCCGAGCGTGCCGACCTCGCGCGTCCAGAGCACGTCGCCGTCCTCGACGGCGAGCGCGACGACCTTCCCCGAGCGGGCCATCGTATACAGGCGCTCGCCGTCGGTCGAGGCGCTCGCGTAGAAGCTCTCGTAGCGGAAGGCGTCACGCTTCACGAACGTGCTCCACACCTTGGTGCCGTCGCTCCGGCGGAGGCAGAGGATCGAGCCCGCGTACGTCGTGATGCAGACCCGCCCGCGCGTCAGTGACGGGCTGGAGTTGATGCGGCCGCCCGTGTCGTACGCCCAGCGCACAGCCCCGGTCAGCGCGTCGACGGCGAAGAGGTGGCCGTCAGTCGCCCCGAAGTATGCGACCCCTTCGACCACGGCCGGCGACGACTCCACCTTGGCACCCGTCGTCACCTGCCACACGCGCTTGCCGTTTCGCCGGTCGAGGGCCGTCACGCTGCCGTCGTGGGACGAGACGATCACGTACGGGCCTGCGATCGCCGGCGTCGACGCCTTCGGGGCGCGGCTCGCTCGCTTCCACACCACTTTGCCGGTGGCAGAGTCGATCGCCCACGTGTCGCCGCGGAAGGTGTTGACGTAGAGCACGCCGTCGCAGTAGCTCGGCGGGTACTCGACGTACGCTTTCAGCCCCCTGGCCCACAGGGGTGGGCGGGCCGGCACGCCGAGGTCGATGCCCGGCCGCGCGAGGGACCGGCTCCGGTCTCCACCGAACATGGGCCAGCACTGGCGGTCGACGGTGGGCGCCGGAGGCGGCTTCGGTCGGGGGGTCGGCGGCGGGGCGGTCGGCTCGATCACCGACACGTTCTCGAGCTCTGTGTCGAGTGCACCGGACGACGGCTGCCGCAGCGTGACGGCCAGGAACGCTGCGCCCACGCCGAGCACCGCCGCGCCGACGAGGGCGGCGGAGACGATCAACAGCGTGCGGGCTCGCGGACGGCGGAAGGCGATGCGGTCAGTGTGCCGACACCCCTGGAGGCCACCGCGACGGAACCGGCCCGGTCCGCTGCGACCCTACAATCCGGGCAGCGCCGTGGCCAGATACGCATCAGCCGCGCTTGTCGCGGCCCTGCTCGCGGCGACGGCCGTGGCCTTCGTGACCACCGAGCGGCTGAAGCTGACCCCGAACCCGATCCTCGGCCCTCGGGTCGACAAGGTGTTCTCGCCGGTCTGCGACTGCGACACCGATACCGCCTCGATCACGTTCCGCCTACGCCGCGCGGACGTTCTGTCGGTGGACGTCGTCGACGCGCGCGGCGGGCCGGTGCGGGAGCTGGCGCGCAGGCAACCCGCTGGTCGCGACGCTGTCACGTTCTTCTGGGATGGGCGCGACGACCTGGGTGACGTCGTCCCCGAAGGCTCGTACCGGCCGCGCGTGGAGCTCCATCGCGAGCGGCGCACGATCACGCTGCCCAACCCGATTCGGGTGGATGTCACGCCGCCGACGGTGAGGCTGATCTCCGTCCGGCCGCGGGTGTTCTCGCCCGATCGCGACAAGCGAGCAGATCGTGTGATCGTTCGCTTCCGGACTGACGAGCGGGCGAGCGGCTCCCTGCTCGTCGATGGTGAGTCGCGTGTGCGGCTCCGGGGCCGGCGCAAGGAGGCTCGCATCGACTGGTTCGGTGTGATCGACGGGAAGCCGGCACGGCAGGGCACGTACACGCTCTCGGTGATCGCACGCGACGCCGCGGGCAACGTCGGCGGCCCGACGCGAGACGTGCCGGTGGTCGTCCGCTACGTCGCGCTCGGCCGCGACGAGATCGAGACCGCACCGGGGGCGTTCTTCGCCGTGCTCGTGTCCAGCGACGCGGCGCGCGTGGGCTGGAAGCTCGGTGGGCGCACGGGAACCGCGCGACCGGGGACGCTCCGCCTGAGGGCACCGCTCGTCCCGGGCCGCTACACGCTGACCGTGACCGCGAACGGGTATCGCGACCGTGCCGCCGTCTTCGTGCGATCGCCAGAGGAGCAACCGTGAACCTCGCCGGGCAGATCGGCGCAGTCGTGGGCTGCTCCGGGCTGGCGGTGCTGCTCGTCGCGTCGGGCCGAGCGCTGCGGCTCGCCGGCCTCGCCGCATGGGGGGCCGGGCTCGGTGTGATCGCGCTCGCCCTCGCACCCGACGTGCGTACGACGTTCCTGGCCGCTGCCGCCGCGGCAGGTCTCGTGCTCGTCGTCGTCGGTGGATGGGCGATCACGCGCTGGCCCTACCTGCTCGCCTTCGCCACGCTCGCGTGCGTCCCCGTGCGGATTCCGGTCGACGTGGCCGACGACGAGGCGAACCTGTTGCTCCCGCTCTACGCCGTCGTCGGTTCGCTCGCCGTCTCGTTCGCGTGGCAGCTCCTCCGTGGCGACGGCCGCTCCCGTGAGCTCGGTCCGCTCGCCTTCCCGCTCGCCGCCTTCGTCGCTTGGACTGCGGTCACGGTGCTCTGGACGCCCGATGTGCGCAAGGGGCTGATCTTCATGGGCGCGTTCGTCCTACCGTTCGGGCTGCTCGCGATCGGCTTTGCACGGTTGCCGTGGCGCGGTCGCTGGCTGACATGGCTCTGGGGAGCGCTCGCCGCCACCGCGCTGGCGTATGCACTCGTCGGCGGCTACCAGTGGATCACGCGCGAGGTGTTCTGGAACCCGAGCGTGATCGTGTTCAACGCGTACGCGCCGTTCTTCCGTGTCAACTCGGTGTTCTGGGACCCCTCCGTCTACGGGAGGTATCTCGTCGTGGCCATCCTGGCCGCGCTGGCGGGCATCGTGCTCGGCGGCGTCCGCGGCTGGCGTCTCGCCGGCCTGTACGTCGTGGTCGCGGCAACCTGGCTGGGCCTCCTGATCTCCTTCTCGCAGTCGAGCTTCGCGGCGCTCGTCGTCGGGATCGTCGTCGCCGCCGCGGTCGCGTGGGGCCGCCGCGCGGTACTCGCGCTGCTGGCGGTCGGCGTGGTCGCCTGCGCGTTCACGTTAGCCGTGCCCTCGATCCGCGAGGAGATCGTCGACAAGTCCCGCACGGGGCTGAACAAGGTGACGAGCGGCCGCTCGAACCTCGTCGCTCAAGGGATCCGCATCACGATCGACCACCCGGTGCTCGGGGCCGGCGTCGGGGGCTTCAATCGCGAGTATGCGCGTCGGCTGGGAATCCAAGGCAGGGATCCGAAGCGAACCGCTTCGCACACAACCCCCGTGACCGTGGCCGCGGAGGAGGGCATCGTCGGGCTCGCGCTCTTCGCCTGGCTCGTGATCGTGGCGGCCGGAGCGACTCTCCTACGACTGGGGCGTGGCTTCACGTCCCGCGTGTCGCTCGCGGTCGGGGTCTCGCTCGTCGCGATCTTCGTCCACAGCTTCTCGTACAACGCGTTCTTCGAGGACCCGATGACATGGGCGCTGCTCGGCCTCGTCGGTCTCGCCGCCCGCGTGCCGAAGAAGCCTCCACCGGATAGCCCGCACGGGCCGATGGAGGACGAGGCATCACGCGCCACGGACGAACGGACGACAGGCCCGACCGACGTCGCCGCGCCCACGGCCTCGTAGGCTCCGACTATGCTCGCGCCGTGATCGACGCCTGGAAGCGCGCACTCGTGCTGGCCCCGCACACCGACGACGGCGAGTTCGGATGCGGCGGGACCACAGCACGGCTTCTGGAGGCCGGCTGCGAGGTGCACTACGTCGCATTCTCGATCGCCACGCGCTCACTGCCCGACGGCTTCCCGCCCGACACGCTCGCCCGCGAGGTGCGCGAGGCCACGAGCGCGCTCGGCATCCCCGAGGAACGACTCACCGTCCACGACTTCGACGTGCGCACGTTCCCGGAGCATCGGCAGGAGATCCTCGAGCGGCTCGTGGCGCTCTGGGAGGAGCTCCACCCCGACGTCGTGTTCCAGCCCTCTCACCACGACGTCCACCAGGATCACCAGACCGTGGCGCAGGAAGGGCTCCGCGCCTTCAAGCGGACGACGATCCTTGGCTACGAGATCCCGTGGAACAACTTCGACTTCGCCTACGGCGCGTACATCGGGCTCGAGCAACGGCACCTCGAGCGGAAGGTCGCAGCGGTGCAGTGCTACGCGTCGCAGCAGCACCGGCGCTACGCGAACGCCGACTACATCTGGAACCTCGCGCGCGTGCACGGCACCAACGTGAATCGCGAGTTCGCGGAGGTGTTCCAGGTGTACCGCATCGTCGCCTGACGCCGTGCGCCTCCCGGCGCGTCTCCGGTCGCCGGGGTTGAGCCGCGCGATCGGGCTGTGTAGCACTGCTCGGGACAGCGAGGGCCTCCTGTTGGGTGGTGGGGCAGCCTCGACGGTCGTAGTGGTGCGGCTGGGCACCCTTCGGAATCGCGATTCGCCCGGGGGCGGCTCGCAGCGTGCGGTTGGCCGCACTGCCCCGGGTATCGCCGACTCGGAGGAGTTGACGGATGAACTCACTGCGGTTCGCCATCGCGGCCGCCGCGGGGCTCGTCGCGGTCGGCGCCGTCTGGGCCGGGTCGTCCGCGCTCCCGGCGGGCAATCTCGTGAAGAATCCTGGCGCAGAGACGCCTGTCGGCGGCGCGGGCCAGTCCCAACCGCCCGTGTACCCGGCGGCGTGGCAGCCGGAGGAGGGCGTGACCGACCCGGACGGACGGCCGGCAAGACCAGTCCAGTCGATTCGCTACGGGCCGCATCAGGCGGTGCTGGCGCCCGCGGTGTCCGCGGCGATCGGGGCGGCAGGAGCTTCTTCACCGGCGGGTACGCGGGCAAGATCTCCCGCGCGTTCCAGACGATCGACGTCAGCGGCGCGACTGCCGACATCGGCGCAGGCGGTGTGAAGGCATGCTTCTCCGCCTACCTCGGCGGCGGGCTGGAGGGTGCCGCAGTCACGGACGGCAGCGCGCGCGCCGACCTCCAGTTTCTCGGCGAGGACGGGTCCGTCCTCGGGCAGCTCGGCCTCGGCCCCGTGACGAAGGGCCACCGGAAGGGCGCCGCGACGCTGCTCCGGCGTGCCTCCGAGCGGCCGGTGCCGGCGGGGACGCAGATGCTGAAGGTCTCGCTCACCTTCACCGGCTTCTGGGCCAGCGGCGCCTTCGCCGACAACATCTCGGTGGCACTGGTGAAGGGCGGATCGTGCGACCCGGTACTGGTCGTGAAGTGCGTGAAGAAGCAGTTGGTGGCGACGGTGAGCCCGTCGGCGGTGGCGCCGACGCAGCGGGTGCGCTTCTCGGTCAGGGGCGGCAAGACCAAGCAGGCGGTCGACGGCCGGGCGCCGCACACCGCGAAGTTCACGATGGCGGGTCTGACGGGCCGGCTGACGGTGACCGCGGCGGTAACGCAGAAGGGCGGAGGGACGGTCACCCTCGTGAAGAAGTCGAAGCGCTGCTGAGCGAGTCGACGCCACTTTGGTGGCAGCGAGCCCGTGTGGGAGGGTGGACGGCTCACGCAGCCGACGCCCTCCCGCACAACCACGCTCACGCGCGCTTCCACGCGAGCAAGTTCCGAGGCGCGTAGACGTGTCGCAGCGTCGGCGTGGGCCCGTTTAGCGCCCGTTTAGAGCCGTCTCGTGTACGTTCTGCCGCGTTAGCGGAGGTGCACGCCCTGCACCATGTTGGCGATGGAGGTGACTACGTGGCTCGATTCCCTATGCGCATCGTTCTGGCAGTGATCGCGGCTGCCCTGCTCGGCCTGGTTCTCGCCGGGTGCGGGGGCGGCAGCACGTCGTCGGCAGGCCAGGAGAGCGAGACCGTGGCAGAGGTCGAGACGGCGACGACGACAACGGAGACCGAGTCCGTTGACGAGGCTGAGCCCGAGACCGACGAGACGGAGACGACGGCGAGCGAGTCCGCGGGCGGCACCGACGCTTCCGGGCCGGCTCCCGCGCCGGGGACGGGGCGCCTCGTGCTCGACGACGGACGGGTCTTCGCGATAGCCCTCACCGAGTGCGAGTTTCGGCCCGACGGCACGTTCGAGATCAACGGTACGAGTGACGAGGGCGCGACCTTCGACATGACGCAGTTCTTTCTCAACGACGAATGGTCACAGAGCGACGCCAGCATCGAGTTCCCCAACAACGATCAGGTGTACGTGATCGTGTCGAGGGCCACGGAGGGCGCAGAGCCGGCCACCGTCGATGGCAAGACCGTCGTCTGGACCCAGACCTTCCGCGAGCTGGACGAGTCTGCCAATCGCCACGTCTACACAGGCGAGGGGGCGCTGCAGCTCACCTGCGTGTGAATCCTTCGCACCCGCGGAGGCACAGTGCTACGCCGCTGGTGTCCGACTGAAGTCGGACACCAGGGGGGTTCGTGAGTCCGTGGCTCCGCGGTGCTCTGAGAAGCTGCCTGACGAGTCAGGCAGGATGCGTCCCGTGCATGTCTCACGTCCACCGCGGCCGCGAAGCGGACGCCTTCGTCACGTGCGGATCTCACGCCTTGTGCGGCCGCGCAGCGGACGCCTTCAGGGATTGTCGCGAGTGGGGATCCGCTTGTCGGATTCCCACTCTGCGGGGTGGCGGGGATTGTCGCGAGTGGGGATCCGCTTGTCGGATTCCCACTCTGCGGGGTGGCGGGGATTGTCGCGAGTGGGGATCCGCTTGTCGGATTCCCACTCTGCGGGGCGATCGTGACGCGCGCGCTCGAACTGCTCGGTCCGGTGCTCTGTGGGCTCGGTGCGGCGTGCATGCTCGGAGCTCTTGCGGTCGATCTCGACTCGACTGCAGCGAAGGTGCTGATGGCGTCGGCCGCGATCCTGTTCGTCCCCGGCGCGATCCTCACGCTCGGGACGCTTCGTCACAAGCTCGGCCCGCCGCAGTGAGGCGCGCAGCTCTCGGGGTCGGCGTCCCGGTTCTCGCGGCGGCGCTGGTCGCATCGGCGGCCGCGTCGAGCACCTCGAAGCCGGTCGTGGTCGTCGACCCCGGCCACGACCGCCACGCCAACCCGGCGACCGAGCCGATCGGCCCGGGATCGTCGCGGCGCAAGATCGCCGACGGCGGGGGTACTCGCGGCGTCGGCACCGGGATCCGCGAGGCCGACCTCGTGCTCGACGTCTCGCTCCGCCTGCGGCGCCTGCTCGAGGGGGCCGGAGTGCGCGTCGTGCTGACGCGGACTCGGACGGCCGGCGTCTCCATCGGCAACATCGCCCGGGCGAGGATCGCGAACCGTGCCCGTGCCGACCTCTTCCTGCGCGTCCACGCCGACGGTCATCCGAGCTCGAGCGTGCGGGGATCGCACACGCTGGTGCCGGCTTTGCGTAGGGGATGGACGGACGACGTGTACGCCGCGAGCCGGCAGGCGGGCCGGCTCGTGCAGGCCGAGTTGGCCCGGGCGACGCGGTTTCCCGATCGGGGACTCACCGAGCGCGCGGACTTCACGGGTTTCAACTGGGCCGACGTGCCGGTGATCCTGGTCGAGATGGGGTTCATGACGAACCCTGCGGAGGACCGCCAGCTCGCGCGGGACGCGGTGCGACAGCGAGTCGCCGTTGGTCTCTGCCGCGGCGTCATGCGCGCGATCGGCAGTCCCCCTGCCAGATGCAGGGTTTAGCCGCCTCTAAATCCTTGCGATACCATTTAGGTATGGCTAAATTCTCGCGCCGCAGGCTGCTCGCGGCAGCGACACCACTCGTCGCCGCTCCGGTCGCCGCCAAGCTCGCCCTCGGCGGGGACGCTGCGGCGGCGGAGCACGACCACTCCTCGCACCGGCAGCCGTCGGCTCATGCGGGCGGCGGCGCGGTCGGTCACGCGTCGATGATCGGCGCCGAGGCCCCGGCGGTCGGTGGCCCGAACGACCTCGACCATCTGCTGTACCCGCCCGAGGCGCTGCCGTACGAGCCCGGCCGGGTGCGCGAGTACACGTTGACGGCGATCGACACGGAGCTCGAGATCGCGCCCGGCGTCTTCTTCCCGGCCTGGACGTACAACGGCACGGCGCCCGGCCCCGTCGTCCGGGCGACCGAGGGCGACGTCCTTCGCGTGCGGTTCGTGAACAACGGCTCGCACCCGCACACGATCCACTTCCACGGCATCCACCCGACGAACATGGACGGCGTCTTCGAGATCGTCGGCAGCGGGGAGGAGTTCACGTACGAGTTCGAGGCTCAGCCGGCCGGGTTCCACGTGTACCACTGCCACGCGACACCGCTCAAGAAGCACATCCACAAGGGCCTGTACGGGGCGTTCATCATCGACCCGAAGGAGCCGCGCCCACCGGCCCGCGAGCTCGTGATGGTGATGAACGGCTTCGACACCGACGGCGACAGCTCGAACAACTTCTACACGGTCAACGGCCGGTCTCTCTACTACGCGAAGTACCCGATCAAGGTCCGCCGCGGGGAGCTCGTCCGCGTGTACCTCGGCAACCTGACCGAGTTCGACCTGATCAACTCGTTCCACCTGCACGCGGAGTTCTTCCGCTACCAGCCCACCGGCACGGGCGAGGTGTGGGAGTACACGGACACGATCATGCAGTGCCAGGGGCAGCGCGGCGTCCTCGAGATCACGTTCTCCAACACCGGCACCTTCATGTTCCACGCGCACCAGACGGAGTTCGCCGAGCTCGGCTGGATGGGCTTCTTCGAGGTCGAGGACTGATGGAGGCCGGCTCCACCGCCCCGCGATCGGAGCTGGGGTGGCGCCTGTGGGTCGTCGTTCCCCTCGTCCTGCTCGCCGCTGCCGTCGCGTTCGTCGTTGCGCGCGGCGACGACATCGTCGACCTGGTGGGCGCGAACCCGCCTGCCGCCGACGAGTTCGACATCCGGCGGGTCGAGTTCACCCCCGGGGAGATCCGCATCCTCGTGCGCAACCCGCAGCGCGAGGACATCACGATCGCGTCCATCACCGTCGACGACGCCATCTGGCCGTTCGCCGTCGACGGCCCCACGACGGTCGGCCGGCTGCGCAGCAGCACGATCGTGGTCGCCTACGACTGGGTCGACGGTGAGCCGATCGCGGTCGGTGTGACCAGCTCTACCGGCATCGAGACGACCGCCGAGATACCCGCGGCCGTCGAGACCCCGACGGCCAGCGCGCGCGGGTTCCTCGGATACGGGGTTCTGGGCTTCCTCGTCGGTGTCGTGCCCGTCGCCCTCGGTCTGTTGTGGCTGCCGTCGCTGCGGCGTGCCGACGCACGGTGGCTCGCCGCCTTCATGGCACTCACCGCCGGTCTGCTCTCGTTCCTCGGAGTGGAGGCGCTGTTCGAGGCGTTCGAGCTGCAGGCGGCGCTGCCGGCGTCACTCGGCGGCGCAGGGCTCGTGTTGCTCGGCGCGGCAGTCGCCGCGCTCGGCATGACGTTCCTCTCTGCACGCCTGGGCGGGGGATCGGGCGCCACCGGTCTCGCACTCGCGACCCTCGTGGCGATCGGCATCGGCGTGCACAACCTCGGAGAAGGCCTCGCCATCGGCGCGTCGTTCTCCACGGGAGAGCTCGCCCTCGGCTCGTTCCTCGTGATCGGCTTCATGGTGCACAACGTCACCGAGGGCCTCGGCATCGCCGCGCCCGCCTCCCGGGCCCAGGTGCGGCCGTCATTCCTCGTCCTGGCGGGGCTCGCGCTCGTCGCGGGGGCGCCCGCGATACTCGGCGCCTGGATCGGCGGGTACACGACGAACGACGTGCTCGCGCCCCTCTTCTTCGCCGTTGCCGCCGGCGCAGCGTTGCAGGTCGTCGTCGAGGTCGGGCGCTACGTCGCGCGCACCGCACCCGGTGGCCTTCGCTCCGGCTGGGTCGCCGGGGGCTTCCTCGTCGGAGTCGCCGCGATGTGGGCGACAGGGCTGCTCGTGGGGTGATGCGCGTGACGCGTCGCACTCCGGACGCGTCGCACGACCGTACCGCGCTCGTCCACCCCCTGGACGACGTCCTGCCGGGGGAAGCCAGTGTCCTCGAGGCCGCCGAGGCGTCGCTCGCGGGACGCAAGCGTGGAGCGCGCCGCCTCTGGCCGTTCCTCGGCCCGGCGTTCATCGCCGCCGTCGCCTACGTCGACCCGGGCAACTTCGCGACCAACATGGCCGCCGGAGCGAAGTTCGGCTACCTGCTCCTGTGGGTGGTGGTCGCAGCCAACCTCATGGCAATGCTCGTTCAGTCGATGAGCGCGAAGCTCGGCATCGCCACCGGTCGCAACCTCCCCGAGGTGTGCCGCGACCGCTTCTCGCGGCCGGTCAACGTCGTGCTGTGGGTGCAGGCGGAGGTGATCGCGATGGCGACCGACCTCGCTGAGTTCATCGGCGCGGCGATCGGCCTCAACCTCCTGTTCGGCCTGCCGCTCTTCCCGGCCGCGCTGCTCACCGCAGGCGCGGCGTTCGGCATCCTCGCGCTGCAGGCCAGGGGGTTCCGCAGGCTCGAGGCCGTGATCGCCGCCCTGATCGGCGTGATCGTCGTCGCGTTCGGCATCCAGGTGATCATCGCCGAGCCTTCAGCGGAAGGGGTCCTCGGTGGGCTGAAGCCCGGGTTCGAGGGGTCGGAGAGCGTCTTGCTCGCCGTCGGGATCCTCGGTGCGACGGTCATGCCGCACGTGATCTACCTGCACTCCGCACTGACGCAGCACCGTCTCGTCGGCGCCACGGAGGAGGCGAAACGTCGGATCTTCCGCTTCGAGCTGATCGACGTGATGATCGCGATGGGGATCGCGGGGCTGATCAACATGAGCATGCTCGTGACCGCCGCTGCCGTCTTCAACGTGCGCGGCCTCGGCGACGTGGGCGACGACCTCGGCGAGGTGTACGACGGCCTCGACCAGTACGTGGGCCCTGCTGCCGCCGTCCTCTTCGGCGTTGCGCTGCTCGCCTCGGGGCTCTCTTCTTCGAGCGTTGGCACGCTGGCCGGGCAGGTGGTGATGCAGGGGTTCATCGGGCGAACCATCCCGCTGTTCGTTCGGCGATTCGTGACGATGCTTCCCGCACTCGTGCTGATCGCCGTGGGAATCGACCCGTTCCGGTCGCTCGTGATCAGCCAGGTCGTCCTCTCGTTCGGTATCCCCTTCGCATTGATCCCTCTGCTCCTCTTCTGCCGCAATCGCAGCCTGATGGGCGGCCTCGTCAACCGACCGACCACGACGGCGGCGGCCGGCATCGTGGCGACGCTGATCATCGGGCTCAACGCCTACCTGATCGCAGCAACCGTAGGCCTCGTGTGAGACGGGCAGTGCCCGGAACGGGGCCGGTGTGCCTGGGGCTTACCCTGCGTTGATGGCTGCGCACACGGGTCACACGCACGACCACCGCGCCGCCGGCGAGCGAGCGCTCGTGGTGGTGCTCGCCCTTACCGGCGGCTTCATGGTGGTCGAGGTGGTGGCCGGGCTGGCCACCGACAGTCTCGCCCTGCTCGCCGACGCCGGGCACATGCTCTCCGACGTCCTCTCCGTGGGGCTCGCGCTCGTCGCCATCCGCCTCGCGCGGCGGCCGGCCACGCCGCAGCGGAGCTTCGGCTGGCAGCGAGCCGAGATCCTCGCTGCGTTCGTCAACGGCGTCGCGCTCGTCGCCATCGCTGCGTGGGTGTCGTTCGAGGCGATCCGGCGACTGGGAAGCGCCCCGGAGATCCTGGCCGGTTGGATGCTCGTCGTGGCCGGCGTCGGGCTCGGTGTCAACGTCGCCGCTGCGCTCGTGCTCGCGCGGTCGGGGCGGCGCACGCTCAACGTCGAGGCCGCGTTCCGGCACGTGGTCGCCGACCTGCTGGGCTCGATCGGTGTTGCCGCCGCGGCTCTCGTGATCCTCCTCACCGGCTGGGTGGCGGCAGACGCGGTCATCTCGCTCGTGATCTCCGTGCTGATCCTGTGGAGCGCGTGGCATGTACTCCGCGACTCCGGCGGCGTCCTCCTCGAGGCGGCGCCTTCCGGGATCGACGTTCGCACGATTCAGCGGACGCTGCTCGACGTGCCCGGCGTCGTCAGCGTCCACGACCTGCACGTCTGGACGATCACTTCCGGGTTCGTCGCCCTCTCGGCGCACGTGCTCGTGGCCCAGGGAGACGACTGTCACGCCAGGAGGCGCGAGCTCGAAGCCGTGCTGGCCTCGGCCTGGGGGATCGAGCACACGACGCTCCAGGTCGACCATGCCGAGCCCGAACTGCTGGCGATCCAGCGCGTGTCACGGCCGGCGAAGCGCTGAGCCGGCCAAGCACTGAGGCAGTCCCTCGTCGCGATCCGCGCTTCCCCCGATGCCATCCCACGCGGCGTGCGGCATCATCGTCCCGACTCCCGAAGGAGGTGTGCGATGAACGAGACACGACGGGAGGCTGTGCTCGTCCAGCGGCTGGACGAGGCCGGAGTCGGCTACGAGATCCTCGAGCACGAGCGGTCGGAGACGGCCGCGGCCGAGGCTGCAGCACTCGACCTGCCCGCACACGACGTGGCGAAGACCGTGGTCGTGGCGACAGACCAGGGCAACGTGCGGGTGGTCGTACCCGCGTCGGAGCGAGTCGACATGCGCAAGCTGCGCGACCTGCTCGGCGGCGGTAAGGAAGTCCGTCTCCTCACGGAGAACGACCTCGCGCACGACTACGCGGCGTTCGAGCTCGGCGCCGTGCCCCCGGTCGGCGGGCCGGAGGACGCCGTCGTCGTCGACACGCGGTTCAGGCCGGAGCAACGCGTCGTGCTGGAAGCCGGGGCGCACGACCGGTCGGTGCGCATTGCCCTGGCCGATCTCGTCGCCGTCGCCCACGCGAGCACGGCTGACGTCTGCGCCGACTGACGGCACGATCCGTTGGGGACCGCTGCAGCGGCGGCCGCGAACCGGTCGCCGTCAGCGGTCTCTGTGCGACGCGCGTGACGAGGAAGCGAGCCGCCGGCGGAGCGCCGCCCGCTCCGCAGGGAGGAGGAACCCGAGCGGTACGAGGGCGAGCGGGTACACGGCTGTGAGGGCGATCGCGAGCAGCAGGCCCGCGTCCGCGAGCTTCCCGGCGACCGCCAGCGCGATGCCGGCCGCCGCCGCCGTGGCCACGCGACGCCACTGGTATGGCGCCGGGTAGATCCGCTGCGACCACCACGCCATCCCGGCGAACATCACGACGTACGCCGCCACCGTCGCCACGGCGGCTCCCATCATCCCGTAGGGCGGGATCAGCGTGACGTTGAGCACGACGTTGACCGTGGCGGCCATGCCGGTCACGACCCAGTTGAACTGTGTGCGCTTCTGCCTGCCGATGCCGATCGCGACGACGATGTACCCACCGAAGGCGACCGCCGCGAAGGCGAGCGGCCCGACCACGCGCGATGACGAGGCGAAGGCCGGGGCGGCGAGCCAGTCGACGAGCCACGGCGACAGGAGCGCGAGCCCCGTCGCCACCCACGTGGAGACGACCGTGAGGTACGTGAGCACCCACGCGTACGTGCTCCGCGCCTCCTGGTCGTCCTCGATCGAGTACGCGAACGCCGGCCACGCCATCCGGAACGCGGTCAGCAACAGCACCATCGCCGAGGCGATGCGCACCCCGACCGAGTACAGCCCCGTCTCGGCGGCGTCGGCCAGCGTGACGAGGAAGAAGCGATCCGAGAAGGCCGTCACCCAGAGCAGGAGCGCGGTGGGGACGAGCGGCATGCCGAAGCGGTTCATCTCCCTGAGCAGACCCCTGTCGAACGTGAAGCCGAGTTGCTCGCGCCGGTAGCCGACGAGCACCGCGTACACGACCAGCGTTCCCGTGAAGTTCCCCACGATCACGCCGAGCGGCCCCTTGTCGAAGGTGACGACCAGCAGCACCGTCGCGGCGACGGTGATCGCGATGTTGACCAGGCTCGCCGTCACGAACGCCACCGACCGCTCCTCGACGCGAAAGACCGAGGTCAGCTGCTCGTAGTTCATCTGGGCCCAGAGGGCGACACCGGAGGCGAGCACCAGCTCCCACGCGTCGGTCGTCCCGAACAGCCAGTCCGAGATCGGCTCCGCGAGCAGCGCGAGCCCGGCGAGCCCGGCCGTCGACATCGCCATCGTGAACCAGAAAGAGGTGCGCAGGACGCGCCGCCGGTGCGCCGGCTCGGGCGAGTCGAACGTGAAGCGGAAGAACGCGGGGGAAATGCCGAAGCGGAGGACGATCGCGAGCACCGTCGTCAGCGCCACGAGCGTCTCGATCTGCCCGTAGTCGGTCGGCGAGAGGTAGTGCGTGTAGAGCGGGAGAAGGAGGACGGCGAGGACCCGCGAGACGAGCCCGCCGAGCCCGTAGATCACGGAGTGCTTGCCGAGCCGCGTGAGCTGGGCGCCGAGCCCCATCGTCAGAGACGAGCGTAGAGGTCGAGCAGGCGATCGGTGATCCGCTCGATGTCGTGCACTTGCTCCGCGTACGCGCGCGAGGCGGCACCGAGGCGGCGACGACCCTCCGGGCCGGCGGCGACGAGCTCCTCGAGCCGGTTGCGCAGTGTCTCCGCGCTGGCGCTCACGATCGGCACGTCGACGCCGAGCGCCTCCCGCGTGTGAGCCACTCCCTCCTCGCGCAGGAGCCCGACGACCGGCTTGCCGAGCGCCATGCACTCGATCGCGAGCAGCCCGTACCACCCCGAGTTGAGCTGGTCGACGACGATGTCGGCGTCCCGGTAGAGCGCGAATGCCTCGTCGTGGTGTAGCCCTTCGACGAGGCGCAGCTCGACGTCGAGCCCGTCGCAGGCGGCGATCACGTGCTCGGTGCCCTTGCGACGCCGCGACGACGGGGCGTGCAGCACGACGGGTCGCGCCCGATCGGACGGGGGCGTCGGCTCGATACCCGAGACGTCGATGCCGGGCGGCAGGACCTCGGCGTCGGGGACCCAGCGCAGAGCGTCGTAGCTCCCGACGACCGCTGCATCCGCCATGCCGGCGACCTTCAGCTGCCCGGGGCTCTTGCCGCGGATGTCGGTGCCGAGGAAGTGCATCACCGACCGCTTGCGCATGGCTCGAAGCAGCGGGAACTGCACGGTCTTCGGCACGATCGTGAGACCGAAGTAGAAGTGGAAGACGTCCGTGCCGGGCAGCAGCTCGACGAGCGCCCGCCACTGCCGCGGCTGCCGCCGTAGCATCCCGCCCCGGGGCAGATCGAGTGAGCGGTCCGCTTCGGGGTGCAGCGGGTAGCGGTTGAAGACCACGAGCTCGGCGTCCACGCCCCGGCGTCGCAGCGCCTGCACGTTCGCCCACGGCACCCCCGCCGTGTTCACGGGGCAGTGGACCACCCGCAGCGGCCGCTCTCCCCGGGCCCTGCGCGGAGCGGTGTCCGTCATTCCATGGTGATGCGGTCGCCGGGTAGCTGGCCGAGGCGGCGCTCGCGCTCCGTGTCCAGCATCGCCTGCATCGTGTGCGCCATGCTCAGCCCCGGGTACACCCAGATCTCCGGGTGGATCAGCAGCTGCAGCCACGGGAAGGCGCCCGTGCGAAGCTCCTCCCGCGGGTCGCCGACCCGCCAGGTCTGGTTCGAGTCCGAGCGGTAGGTGTGTGGTGAGAAGTACCGCTCCTCCATCACGTTGATCACGCCGGGGATGGGGTCGGTCATGTACTCGGGCTCCGGGTTGTGCCAGGCGACGATCGGCTCGAAGCGATCGTCGAGAACGGCGTTCGGGTAGACGGCATGGAGGCCGACGCGGTGATCGAGAGAATGGAGCTCGTCGATCGTCTCCCTCCCCTCGGGAGAAGCGAGGTTGTAGAAGATCGACTCGGTCATCAGCAGGTACGTCGTCGCGATCCCCATCTCCGCTTCGACCCGCGCCATCGACACGGCAGCGTCGAGGGAGAGGTCGACGTCGTGGCGCAGGAACAGCCGGCCCGGCTCGGGGTCCTCCCCGAACCACGAGAAGCGGTAGCCACCGGCCTGCGCTGCGTCGAGCAGGTCGCGGTAGTCGTCGAGATCCCAGGCGCCGCGGCTCATCGCGGCGATGCTAGCCCGGATCTTTCATCTGGCGCGGGCGTTGCATCCTGTCGGGCCCACCAGCCCGCTTCCCGCCCGGGTTGCGGCCGCCCGCTTGCGGTCAGCGCACGACGTCGCCTGGCACGAGGAACCAGTTGCGGTTCCAGCGGTCGATCTCGCAGCCGTTGTCGCGGCGCAGCTTCACCCAGACGCGGCGACCGTCGATCGTCCCCTTCACGAGCGCCACCATCGCACCGCCGTAGATCTCCGTGCAGGCGACGTTCTTCGGCACGGGGAGCAGCGTGCGCACGCCGAGACGCGCGAGCTCGCGGCACGCTGCGGTACGCCGGGGGTGACTCCCGCCCACGGGGTCGCAGCGGACCGTCCACACGAGGCGCGTCTCGGGAGACGCCGGGTCCTCGAAGTAGACGATCTCTAGTGCCGTGCGACCGCTCGCTGCACCGCCGGCCGAAACGGCGCCGAGGCAGACGAGCGCCACGGCGGCGATCAGGATTGCGCGCACCATCGTCCTCCTACGTCGCCGACCCGACGTCGTGTCACAGGTGCGACGGTAGACTCGCGATCCGTGGCGCTCACCGGCAAGCGCATTCTGATCACAGGCGGAGCGGGCTTCATCGGCACGACGCTCGCCCGTCGGCTCGTCGACGACAACGAGGTCGTCGCCGTCGACAACCTCCATCGCGACACGCTCTCGCGGCGCGGAGCTCGAGGAGCATCCGAACTTCAGCTTCGTGACCGGCGACATCCTCGACGCCGAGGCGATGCGCGAGCACGCCAACGGGTGCACGCACATCGTCCACGCCGCTGCGATCGCGGGTGTGGACACGGTGATCGAGAGCCCGGTGCGCACGATGCGCGTCAACGTGATCGGCACCTACAACGTGCTCGAGGCGGCGCTCGCGACGAAGGACACCGTCGAGCGCGTGATCGAGTTCTCCACGAGCGAGGTGTTCGGGCAGCACGCCTTCAACGTCGCCGAGGGTCATGTGACGACGATCGGCTCGGTCGGCGAGGCACGCTGGACGTACGCGGTGTCCAAGCTCGCCGGCGAGCACATGGCCCACGCCTACCACGACGAGCTCGGGTTGCCGGCTGTCTCCGTCCGCCCCTTCAACGTCTTCGGGCCCGGTCAGGTCGGCGGTGGCGCGATCCGCGCCTTCATCGAGGCGGCGCTCGACGGGCGCGACCTCACGATCCACGGCGACGGCTCGCAGATTCGCGCGTGGACCTACGTGGACGACATGGTCAGGGGCCTCCTCCTCTGCCTCGAGCACCCGGCTGCCGTCGGCGAGAGCTTCAACATCGGCAACGCCCGTTCGGCAGTGACGATCTTCGATCTCGCCGGCCGCATCAAGCGCCTCTCGGCGTGCCCCGGCGAGATCGTCTTCCAGCCGCTGCACTACACCGACGTCGAGCTCCGCATCCCGAACGTGACCAAGGCGCGCGACCTGCTCGGCTTCGAGGCGGAGGTCGACCTCGAGGAGGGGCTCGCGCGCACGATCGCCTGGTATCGCGAGAACGCCCCGGCGTCTACGGCGTGAGACATCCAGTGTCAGCGCTGCGTGCGTGTGTGGTTGGCACCGGCCGCGCCAGCGGCCGCTTCAGGGGTTGTCGCGAGCATGGATCTGCTCCTGCAGATCCATGCTCTGCGGGGCAGGTGCCGGCATGAGTCGTTGTGTGTCGACGCTTGTTGCGCGTGTGGTTGGCATCGGCCGCGCCAGCGGCCGCTTCAGGGGTTGTCGCGAGCATGGATCTGCTCCTGCAGATCCATGCTCTGCGGGGCAGGTATGACGGATCCCATCCGGCTCGCCCGACCGGATGTCGGCGAGGCCGAGCTGCAGGCGGTGGCGGAGGTGCTCGCCAGCGGCCAGCTGACGATGGGGCCGAAGGTGGGGGAGTTCGAGCGTCTGCTCGCAGCCGCCGTCGGCACGCGCGACGCGGTCGCCGTGGCGAACGGGACGGCGGCGCTGCACCTCGCGCTGCTCGCGCTCGGGGTCGGGCCGGGCGACGAGGTGATCGTCCCCGCGTACACGTTCCCGGCGTCCGCGAACGCCGTGCGGCTCTGCGGCGCCGATGCCGTGCTCGTCGACGTCGACCCCGAGACCTTCGTGGTGGACGTCGCCGCCGTCACCGCCGCGATCACGCCGCGCACACGGGCCGTGATGGCGGTGCACCTGTTCGGTCGTCCCGTCGACTGGAACGCGCTGCGGGCCGCGGTGCCCGATGCGATCGCGATCCTCGAGGACGCGGCAGGGGCGCTCGGCGCTCGGTCACAGGGGCGGCCGTGCGGCTCGCTCGGCGTCGCAGGTTGCCTCTCCTTCCACCCGCGCAAGATCGTGACCACGGGGGAGGGGGGCGCCGTCACCACGAACGACCCCGCGGTCGCCGACGTCGTGCGACGCCTGCGGCATCACGGCATCGCCACCGACGGCAGCGCCGACATTGCCGTCCCGGGGTTCAACTACCGCCTTGCGGACGTCCTCTGCGCGCTCGGCATCCCGCAGTTGGAGCGGCTCGAGCAGCTGCTCGCCGGTCGCGAGCGGGCCGCAGCGTGGTACACGGAGCGCCTCGACGGGGTCGTCGGCACGCCATCGGCGGGGCCCGGCGATCGGCACGGCTGGCAGGCGTATGTGGTCCGCGTCGATCGGCGGGACGAGATCCTCTCTGCCTTGCGGTCGGAGGGGATCGAGGTACAGATCGGGACGTACGCCCTCGACCCGCTCGGGGCGTACCGCGACCAGGGCCCCTTCCCCGGCGCCCGGCGCGCGTACGAGCGTGCGCTCGCGTTGCCCTTCGCCGCGACGACGACGGAGGACGAGGTCGAGCGAGTCGTGCACGCCCTGCGCCGGTTCGTCTGATCGAGGGACGAGCTCGATCGTGGCGGTGACTTGACATCCCCGAGTTAGTGAGTTATCACTTACTACCGTGATGAGCCCGACGACAACCAGACTGACCGCCGAAGACCGCCGCGAGGCGGTGCTCGAGGCTTCGCGCGAGGAGTTCGCCGAGCACGGGCTGCACGGAGCCTCGACCGACGCGATCGCGCGTCGCGCGGGTATCTCGCAGCCGTACCTGTTTCGGCTCTTCGGCTCCAAGAAGGAGCTCTACCTGGAGTCGGTGCGCCGTTGCTTCGACCGCACGCTGGAGACCTTCCGGGCGGCCGCGGCCGGCACCAGCGGCTCCGAGGCGCTCCGTGCCATCGGGTCGGCCTACGGCGAGTTGATCGAGGGCGACCGGCTGATGCTCAGGGCTCAGCTGCAGGCATACGCCGGCTGCGACGACCCGGAGGTACGCGAGGTCGTGCGCAGGGGCTTCGGTCGGCTCGTCGACTACGTCGAGGCCGTATCGGGCGCAGAGCCTGCCGAGATCTCCCGCTTCTTCGCCAAGGGGATGCTCTGCAACGTGATCGCGGCGATGGAGCTCGAGCACTCGGACGAGCCGTGGGCGAGGGTGCTCATGAGCTGCCTCGAGGACTCGTGATCGGTGTCTCCGCCCCTTTTTTTCATCCATTGGTAAGTAATCACTCACTAGTTTGCTACGGAGGAACTCGATGACCGCTCGCACGCTCTGGACCTTCGCGATCACCTCGATCGCCCTGTTCATGGTCTCGCTCGACAACCTCGTCGTGACGACCGCGATACCCGTCATCAGGATGGACCTCGGCGCGTCGCTCGAGGCGCTCGAGTGGACCGTCAACGCCTACACGCTGACCTTCGCCGTGCTGCTGCTCACGGGCGCCGCGCTCGGCGACCGCTTCGGGCGGCGGCTGATGTTCTCGATCGGCCTCGGTGTCTTCACCGCCGCCTCGGTCGCCGCTGCTCTGGCGCCGACCGTGGAGGCCCTCAACGTGGCGAGAGCGATCCAGGGTCTCGGTGCAGCGATCGTGATGCCGCTCACGCTGACGTTGCTCAGCGCGGCCGTCTCTCCGGAGCGACGCGGCCTCGCGCTCGGAGCATGGGGTGGCATCGGCGGTCTCGCCGTTGCCTTCGGGCCCGTCGTCGGCGGCGCCGTCGTCGACGGCATCTCGTGGCACTGGATCTTCTGGCTCAACGTCCCGATCGGGCTCGTGCTCGTGCCACTCGCCCTGCTGCGCCTGGAGGAGAGCCACGGGCCTGGCGGCCGCCTCGACCTGCCGGGTGTCGGCCTTGCCAGCGCGGGTCTCTTCGGGATCGTGTGGGCGCTCGTGAACGGCAACGCGGACGGCTGGAACAGCCCGCAGATCGTCGTCCCGTTGGTGGCCGGGCTCCTGCTCGTGGTCGCCTTCGGCCTCTGGGAGCTCCGCGCGCGAACACCGATGCTGCCCCTGCGCTTCTTCCGGAGCGCGGCGTTCACGCTCGGGAACCTCTCGTCCCTGTTCATGTTCTTCGGGATGTTCGGCTCGATCTTCCTGCTGGCGCAGTTCTTCCAGACGGTCCAGGGGTACTCGCCGCTCGAGTCTGGGCTGCGGATCCTCCCGTGGACGATCGCCCCGATGTTCATCGCCCCCATCGCGGGTGCCCTCTCCGACAGGATCAGTCCGCGGCTGATCCTGGGCACGGGGCTCACGCTGCAGTCGATCGCCCTGGCCTGGATCGCGACCGTGTCGACCCCGACCACGCCGTACAGCCAGTTGGTTCTCCCGTTCGCCCTCGCGGGTGTCGGCATGGCTCTGTTCTTCGCCCCGATGGCGAACGTCGTGCTCTCGGCGGTGCGGCCGGCCGAGGAGGGGCAGGCGTCGGGAGCGAACAACGCGATCCGCGAGCTCGGCGGGGTGTTCGGTGTCGCAGTGCTGGCCGCGGTGTTCTCGCGCGTTGGCGGCTACGAGAGCGGCGTGGCCTTCGTCGACGGCATGAACGCCGCCGTCTACGTCGGGGCAGCGGTGGTCGCGGTCGGCGCCGTCGCCGCCTTCCTGATCCCGTCACGTGGCGCGCCGGCGGAAGCGCCTGCCGGGGTCGATCCTCGCGCCCAGCGCCTCGAGCTGCAGCCCGAGGCGGCGTAGCGAAACGGAAGGGGGCCTGTCCTACGCGGACGGGCCCCCTCGACCGCGCAGCTCGAAGATCTCTACCTCTGCGCCGCTGCGAGACCGGCCGGGCCCGCGACGGCGCATGCCGAGCTTCTCGACGACACGCCGGGAGGCCGCGTTCTCGGGCCTGACGTAGGCGACGAGATGGTCGATGCCGAGCGTGCCCAGCGCGTGTGCAGCGACAGCCAGGGCCGCCTCCGTAGCGAGGCCGCGTCCACGGTGCTCCTGACTCAGGACCCATCCGATCTCGACCTCGTCGCCCTCGATGCCGACGACGCCCTCGCCTGCGCGATGGAGCTCGACGATCCCCACGGGCTCCCCCGTGTCGAGCGTTTCCGCGACGAAGTGCCCGAACCCGTGAGCGCCCTCGTGCTCGAGCGAGTCGACGAGCTCGCGCTCCGCGTCCTCGCGCGAGCCACCGGCGTCGGCATGCAGCTCGGCGAACCACGCTCGGTCTGCCTTGCGCAGCGGTCGGAGGGCGAGCCGATCCGTGACGATTGGATGCACGCGGCGCGAGTGTAGGCTCACGCCACCGATGGCCGAGGGGGACACGCTTCCCGAGACTGCTGCAGACGCCGTGCGCGGCGAGGCGCCCGAGGTCTCCGTGGTCGTGACCGTCTTCGACGAGGCGGCGACCCTGGAGGAGCTGATCACGAGGTCGACCGCGGCCCTCGAGCCCTTGGGGCGCGCGTACGAGCTGCTCGTCGTCGACGACGGCTCGAGCGACGGGACGTTCGCCGTCGTAGAGCGGCTCCACGAGAGAGACGCCCGCGTGCGCGGCGTGCGCCTGAAGCGAAACGTCGGTCAGCACCCGGCGATGCATGCCGGCCTCGTTCGTGCCCGCGGTGAGGTCGTCGTGACGATGGACGGCGACCTGCAGAACCCGCCCGAGGACATCCCGAGGCTCGTGGAGGCGATCGACGCCGGGTACGACGTGGCCAGTGGCCGGCGCGTGGCCCGCCACGACTCGTGGGGGCGCACGTTGCCCTCGCGGCTGATCAACGGGATGTTGCGCCGCTTCACGCGCGTCGACGTCGCCGACTTCGGCTGCGCCTTCAACGCGTACCGCCGCAGCGCGATCGAGCCGATGCTCGGCGCGATCGGACGCCAGAAGTTCACGAAGGCGCTGATCCTCTCGGGTGGCGCCTCGGTGGTGGAGGTCGACGTCGGCCACGCGCCACGGCATGGTGCCTCCCGCTACTCGCCGCTCCGCCTCACGCGGCTCGCGCTCCACGTGCTCGCAGGCTTCTGGCCGCAGCCGATCCAGTGGGCGGGTGTCGTGCTCGGCCTCGTCTGTACCGTCGCCGCGGCTGCGATCGGCCTGTACGGCCTCGTGTACTGGATCGTCGAGAGCGACTTCCCCGGCCCGCTGCTGCTCGGGGCGCTCGTGGTGGCGGTGCTCGGGGTTCAGGGCTTCGTGCTCGCCCTCGTCGGGGAGCACCTGGGCCGGATCCAGCGGCAGGTCGAAGGCCGTCCGCTGTACGCCGTGGAGCGTGAGGTGTGAGTCCCGTGGCCGACGCAGGTGACCCCGACACGCGGCCGCAAGGCGACCGCCTTCAGGGCGCGAGTGGGAAACGCATCCTCGTCACCGGCGGTGCGGGGTTCATCTCCTCGAACCTGATCCATCACCTGCTCAGGCGCACGCCGCACGAGGTCGTCTCGCTCGACGCGCTCACATATGCGGGCAACCTCGAGAACCTCGACGGCGTGGTCGGTCACGAGCGGCTCACCCTCGTCCACGGCGACGTGCGAGATGCAGCAGTCGTCCGCGAGGTCGTCGACGGCATCGATGTGATCGTCAACGCGGCGGCCGAGTCGCACGTCGAGAAGTCCATCGCCGACGGCGCCTCCGAGTTCGTGACGACCAACGTGGAGGGGACGCAGATCCTGCTCGACGCGATCCGCGAGACACCGGTCGAGCGCTTCGTGCTCATCTCCTCGAGCGAGGTGTACGGCACGGCGCGCGCTGTGCCGATGGACGAGGAGCATCCGCTCGAGCCTCGCAGCCCGTATGCGGCGACCAAGGCCGGTGGCGACCGCCTCGCATACAGCTACTTCGTGACCTACGGGCTGCCGATCGTGATCGCGCGGCCCTTCAACAACTACGGGCCCCGCCAGCACCCCGAGAAGGTCGTCCCACGTTTCGTCACGCAGGCGCTTGCCGGGGAGGCGCTCACCGTGCACGGGGACGGGGCCGCGAGCCGCGACTGGCTCTACGTGGACGACGACGCGGCGGCCATCGAGGCGCTGATCGATGCCCCCCTGGGGGACGTGGCCGGGGAGGTCGTCAACATCGCCACGGGAGTCGACCTGCCGGTGCTCGAGGTGGCGGCGCTCGTGCTCGACGCAGTCGGCAACCCCGACGCGACGGTTGCCCATGTGCCCGAGCGGCCGGGTCAGGTCGAGCGTCACATCGGCTCGACCGAGAAGATGGCGCGTCTCACGGGCTGGCGTGCACGAACGTCGTTCGTGGAGGGTCTTGCCGCGACCGTCGACTGGTACCGGCGCAACGAGTCGTGGTGGCACGGCGTCCTCGAGCGCGAAGGGCGGCGGGCGTCGCGCCGATCCTAGATGGTTGATCGGCAATTCAGGCACCCGCGAATGGCGGCTGTGACGCGGCGCATCGCGGCGTGCTCGCTCGTGACGCGTACCAGTGGGTACGCGCCACGACCGATCACACCACGCTGCTTGGTCACACCCGTCCTCGACGGGCACCCCAATCACCGATCAACCATCTAGACCCCGTGGGCAAGCGCCGACTGCTCGTCCTCGGAGCCGGCCCCGCCCAGCTCGGCCTGCTCGAGGCGGCGCGGGCGCGCGGCGACCTCCACATCATCGTCGCCGACCGCGACCCGCTTGCTCCCGGCTTCGCGCTCGCCGACGAGCGCGCGGTGATCTCCTCGGAGGACGAGGAGGCGCTCGACAGGCTCGCCCGGGCGCGTCAGCCCGACGGCCTCGTCTCTCCGGGCGCCGACTGGCCGGTCGGCATCGCGGCGCGGATCGCCGAGCGGCTCGGTGTCTTTCACGCAATCGACGGGTCGACGGGCGCGGTCGTCACCTCGAAGCTGCGGCAGCGGGAGCGCTTCGCGGCAGCAGGCGTGCCGCACGCCCGCGAGGTCGCTGCCGGACCTGGTGCCGAGCTGGCCGTCGACGCCGCGGCGATGCCGTACGTGGTCAAGGCCCCCGACAGGCAGGGGCAGCGCGGGCTGACGCTCGTCGACGACCCGGGCGACCTGGCCGCGGCGCTGGAGCTTGCAGCCGACGAGGCGCGGTCCGGGACGGTGCTCGTCGAGGAGCTCGTCACCGGGCCGGAGTTGACCGTCAACGCCATCGGAGTCGATGGGACGTTCGTCCCGCTCACCGTCACCGACCGGATCACCGCCGAGCCGCCGGCGTTCGGTGTGGCGCTCGCCCACGCCTGGCCGTCGGCGGTCGACACGGGCAGCGCGATCGCCGTCGCGCGCGACGCCGCCGCGGCGGTCGGCATCCGTCACGGCCCCTCGTATACCCAGATCAGGCTCGGGCCAGAAGGCCCGCGGGTGATGGAGATCGCCGCCCGCCTGGGCGGCGGGCACGACGCCGAGCTCGTCGAGGCCGCGACCGGCGTCGACCTCAACGCGCTCGCAGTCGGCTTCGCGCTCGGCGAGACGCCTCGTGACGATCAGCGACACGGCAGGGAGGCGGGGGTCGGGGGGGCGTGCGTGGTCTTCCTCGTCGCCCCCGAGGGGGTGCTGCGCGGTGTCGAGGGGGTCGAGGAAGCCGAGGCAGTTCCGGGTGTGCGCTGGGTCCGGGTGTACCGTCGGCCGGGCTGGCGCTTCGGGCCGTTGCGCCGGGGCGCCGACCGCGCCGGGGCGATCCTCGTAGTGGGAGACTCCCGAGACGACGCGCTCGAGCGGGGCCGCCGTGCGGCAGAGTCCGTACGCTTCCTGGTCGATGCGGACGCGCCGTAGCACGGGTCTCGGCTTCCAGCCGCCCGCGATCGGCGAGGAGGAGATCGCAGCAGTGTCCGAGACGCTGCGCTCCGGGTGGCTGACGACGGGACCACGCGCCGCGCTCCTCGAAGAGCGCCTCGCGCCGTACCTCGAGGCCACGCACGTGCTCGCCGTCTCCTCGGGGACCGCCGCGATGCACCTCGCCCTCGTCGCACTGGGCGTCGGGCCGGGAGACGAGGTGATCACGAGCCCCATCACGTGGCCGGCGACGGCGAACGTGATCGAGCACTGCGGGGCAATCCCCGTCTTCTGCGACGTCTCGGAGGACGACCTGAACATCGACCCCGGTCTCGTCGCCGACGCCGTCGGCCCTCGCACGAAGGCGATCCTGCCGGTCGATCTCGCCGGGCAGCCTGCAGACCTCGCCCCGCTGCTCGGGCTCGGCCTGCCGGTCGTGGAGGACGCCGCGCACGCGCTCGAGGCCCGCTACCGCGGTCGCAAGGTCGGCTCGATCGCCGACGTCACATGCTTCTCGCTCTACGCCACGAAGAACCTCGCCGCCGGTGAGGGGGGGCTCGTCGCCACGAACGACGACGACCTCGCCGCCGCGGTGCGCTCGATGCGCCTTACCCGCCGCGGCGACGGAGCGCGCTACGACCAGGTCTCGGCCGGCTTCAAGGCGAACCTCTCGGATGTGCACGCAGCCATCGCACTGGCGCAGTTCGACAAGCTCGGCGCGCATGCCGTGATCCGCGCTCGGCAGTTCGCGCTGTACGACGCGGGCATAGCCGACCTCGACGGCATCGCGCCGCTTGCTCGGGATCCGCGGGACGAGCATGCGCGCCATCTCTACGTCGTTCGGGTCGATCCCGACCTCGCAGGCGCTACGCGGGACGCGTACCGCGAGGCACTCGCCGACGACCTGATCGCGACGAGCGTGCACTTCCTCCCCGTCCACACCCTGACGTGGTTCCGCACGCGGCACCCGGAGCAGCCGCCGCTGCCGATCGCCGAGCGGGCGGGGAGCGAGGTGCTCTCGCTCCCCGTGTCCCCGGCTCACTCGGACGACGACATCCGCGACGCGATCGACGCGCTGCAGCGCGCCCACGCTCGGTTCGCCGCATGAGCCGTCGCACCCGCATCCTGGGCACCGTCGTCCTCACGCTGGTGGCCGTCGGCTACCTCGTCTGGAAAGTCGACCTCGGACAGACCGTCGACGTCCTGCTCGATTCCGAGCCGGGCTGGGTGGCGCTCGCGATCGCAATCATGGTCGGCACCGCGCCGCTGATGGCGTTCCGCTGGAAGTGGCTGCTGGCCGCACAGGGCATCAGCGAGCATGCGCCGTGGCTCACGCGCTCGTACTACGTCTCCTACACGGTCGGGCAGTTCCTCCCCACCTCGATCGGAGGCGACGCCTCGCGCATCGTGGAGTCGTCCCGGCGGCATCCGGGACGCACCGCGGACCTGACGGCGATCGTCTTGCTCGAGCGCGGCCTCGGCGGGGCGGCCACGCTGCTGCTCGGGGCGGTCGGCTTCGTGCTGGCGATCGGCCACTACGACGTCAGCACCTACATCTGGATCGAAGGGCTGTTCGTCTTCGGGACGATCGTCGTTCTGTTTCTCTTCTTCGCGCGCTCGGCCCGGCCCCTGCTCGGTCGCCTGCAGCCACTGCTGCGACGCATTCGCGTCGACCGCGCGCTGCGCGCCTTCTACGAGGGGGTGCACCACTACCGCGACCACCCGCGGCTGCTGTTCGGCACGTTCGCCTATACGACGGCGCTGCAGGCGGTACGCGTGCTCGCGATCTGGGCCTGCGCGAAGGCGGTCGGCATCGAGCTGGGCCCGCGCATCTACTACGTGATGGGACCGCTCTTCTTCCTGATCATGCTCGTACCCTTCACGTTGAACGGGATCGCGTTGCGCGAGGCGTTCTTCGTCAGCTTCCTCGGGTCGGTCGGCGTCCCCGCCGACCAGGCGTTCGCGGCCGGGTTCCTGTTCTTCGTCGTGGTCGTCGTCCTCGCCCTACCGGGTGCAGCCGTGCTCCTCTACGACGGGGTTCGCGGCAGCCCTCGCAACGCGCGCGTCGAGCATGGGTGATCGTTCGGCGCCCCACGTCGCCGCCGTCGTCGTCACCTACAACGGGCTGCCGTGGATCGAGTCGTGCCTCGACGCCCTGCGCGGCGTGGAGACGATCGTCGTCGACCACGGCTCCAGCGACGGCACGGTCGCGTTCGTCCGTGAGCGGTATCCCGACGTACGGCTCGTCGAGCAGGAGAACACGGCGCTGTGCGCCGGTTGGAACCGCGGTGTCGCCGAGACCGAGTCGGAGCTCGTACTCGTCCTCAACTCCGACGCCTGGCTCACGGGCGACGGGCTCGATCGCCTCGTCGAGGTCGCGCGGCGTAGGCCGCGAGCGGCTTGGGTCGGGCCGCGGCTTGTGAACGAAGACGGCTCGCTGCAGCGGTCGGCCCGCGGGTTCCCCACGTTGTGGCGCCTGGCCACGGAGTACCTCTTCCTGCGCAAGCTCGCCCCGCGCTCGCGCGCCGTCAACGCGTTCTACGAGGGCGGATTCGAGCACGACGCCGAGCGCGTCGTCGACTGGACGATGGGCGCCGCGATGCTCGTGCGCCGCGCCGCACTCGAGGACGTCGGCCCGTTCGACGAGGACTTCTTCCTCTTCAGCGAGGAGACCGACTGGTGCTACCGGGCCCGGGCGCGCGGCTGGGACGTCGTGTTCTCGCCGGCCGCAGACTGCGTGCACGTAGGCGGCGCGACGCATGGGGGCCGGCTGTTCCGTGAGAACGTCCGCGGCCACCTGCTGTTTCTCGCCAAGCACCAGGGAGCGCGGACCGCCGAGCGGGCGCGGCGGCTACTGCGCGTCGCGCTGCTCATGCGCGGGGCGATCTTTCGCGGAGAGCGGGGCGCCGGCTATCGCGAGGTTGCGGCCTGGCTCGGCTCCGGCGACGTCCCGACCCTGCTGCGGCGGGCGTGAGCGGCGTGCTCCTCTACCTGCGGCTCGCCGCGGCGACCACCGTCGTGCTCGCCCCCGGGTGGGCGATCGCTCGAGCGCTCGGCGTGTCCGGTATGGCGGCGACGCTGGCCTGGGCCCTCGGGGCGCTGTTCGCCGCGCTCACCGTCACCTTCGCGCTGTCGGCCTCGCTCACGCTCGCGCTCGTGTTGCTGCTCGCGATCGGCCTCGCCGCGCTCCCGTTCGCTCTGCGACGGGGGGAGCGTGATCCGTGGCCGCCGCACGCGGTGGTCGCAGCCGGGCTCGGGGTGCTGCTCGGGATCATGCTGTGGCAGGTCGCGGGCGAGATCGGAGGGGACGGGTTCTTCCACCTCGCCCGCGCGCGCAAGCTCGGAGCCTTCGACGAGCTGTCACTCGACGCACTCAACGAGTTCCCGGACGGGAGCCTGCACGCCGGGTACGCGTTCCCGTTGTGGCACGGCGTCCTTGCCCTCGTGGCGAAGGTCGGAGGCGTCGACCCCACCCAGGTCGTCCTCCACCTTCCGTCCGTGCTCGCCCCCGTCGCCGTGCTCGTGTGGCTCGAGGCCGGCTGGGCGCTCTTCCGGCGCGCCGGAGCGGCTGCTGCCACTGCGGCGACCGCCGTCGCGCTGCTCGCTTTCGCACCCGGTCACGGCGGCGCCTACACATCACTCGCGCTGCCCGCGACGACGGCCCGGCAGCTCCTCGTACCCGCGGCTCTCGCCCTCGCCTTCGCCGCCGTGCGCCGGCCGACCAGAGGGTTGCTCGCCTCGGTTGCCGCTGCGGCGCTCGCGCTCGCGGTGATCCATCCGAGCTACGCCCCGTTCGTCTGCATCCCCTTCGCCGGCTTCCTGCTCGTGCGGGTGGCATGGACCCGACGTGACCTGCGTGCCGGGGCCCTCGCGCTCGGAGCGCTGGCGCTGCCGGCCCTGGCTTTCTTCGTCTGGCTGCTGCCCGTCGTGCGGGACACGGCGTCGGTGTCGCCCGACGAGGACGAGCGGTTGCGCGCGTTCCGTCTCTACGAGGGGCAGCTCGATGTCCGCTCGAGCGACAGCTTCAGCGTCGTCCCGGATCTGTTCGGGCGCGCCGGTGCGGTCGCCGTTGCGGCGCTGCTGCTCGTCCCTCTTGCGGGTCTCGCGGCGCAGCGGCGCTGGGCCGCCTACGTCGTCGGTGGGGCGCTTGCGGTTGCAGCTCTCACCCTGATCCCGTTCCTGTTCGCGCCGCTGACCGACGTCGTCTCCATCTCGCAGGGGCGGCGGCTCGTCGGTTTCTTCCCCTTCCCGTTCGCCGTTGCCGGCGGCATGGGGGTGCTCGCGGCGCTGCTCGGCCCACTCGTCGCCCCGGTCGCGCTCGTGGCGGGAATCGTCCTGCAGCTCACGTACGCCGGGGACTTCGAGTACCGGCTCACGACCGGCGGTCCCGCGTGGGCAACGTGGGTGGCCGTGGCTGGTGCGCTCGCGGCGCTGGCGTTCGGCCTCCTCGGACGCACGCCACGCGAGCGAAACGCCGGAATCGCCTCTGCGCTGCTCCTGCTCCCCGTCTTCGTCGCCGGGCTCTTCTCGTGGACCGCGGACGAGTCCCGTCGTCCCAGCCCGCTGTCCGCGGGTCTCGTGGCGGCCCTGCGCGACGAGGTGCCGGTGGGGGGCGTCGTGTACGGCGATCCGGAGGCGAGCTACCGGATGGCGGCGTTCGCTCCCGTTCGGATCTGCGTGGCGCCTCCCGGGCATGTGGCCGACACGGCCGAGAACCGGCCGCGCCAGCGCGTGGAGGAGTTCCGGGCCTTCGCACGGACGGGCGACCTGGAGATCCCGCGCGCCTGCGGCGCCGAGTGGCTCGTCGTCGACGGCAACCGCTTCGACATCGAGCCGGGGCTGACGCCGGTCTACGAGGACTCCCGGTGGCGCCTCTACCGGCTTGGTGCGCGGTAGTCGATCGTGGCCCCAGATCGCTGATCGGGAGCAGACTGCACCCTGTTGCGACCGAGCGGGTGTCGACCCGGTAGCGTCGAGAGGGAGATGGCCATCGACCACGACCGGATCGAGCAGCATCTCCTCGACGCGCTACGCGGCCTGTCCGTGCACGGAGCAGCGGAGCCGGCTCCGGCCGAGGCGATGTCCGCGTGGCGGGCCCAGGTCGACAGCCGCCACTGCGATCTCGCCGGACGGCGACTCCAGGACAGCGGACACGGCTTCTACACGATCGGCTCGGCCGGGCACGAGTCGAACGCGCTCGTCGCGCTGGCCCTCCGCCCGACCGATCCGGCGCTCCTCCACTACCGCGCCGGCGGCTTCTACCTCGCGCGGGCCGGCCAGACAGGACGCGACGGTGTCATGGACATCCTGCTGGGCATGACCGCCGCCGCCGACGAGCCGATCGCCGGCGGTCGGCACAAGGTCTTCGGGCATCACGAGCTCGCCGTGATCCCGCAGACGTCGACGATCGCTTCGCACCTGCCCCGCGCCGTCGGCGTCGCGTTCGCCATCGACCGCGCACGGAAGCTCGGTGTGCGGTGCGCGTGGCCGGACGACGCCGTCGTCGTCTGCAGCTTCGGCGACGCCTCGGTCAACCACGCCACGGCCCAGGCAGGGTTGAACACCGCCGCGCATTGCGCGCACCAGCACCTGCCCCTGCCGCTCCTCGTGCTCTGCGAGGACAACGGCTGGGGCGTGAGCGTCCCCACCCCGACGGGGTGGACCGAGTCGGCGCTGCGCGCGCGCCCCGCTCTTCGCTACGAGCACGTCGCCGGTGACGACCCGGCAGCCGTGCTCGCTGCGGCCCGTGACCTCTCGGGTTGGGTGCGCGAGACGCGCCGCCCCGCGGTCCTGCACCTGGACACCGTGCGGTTCCTCGGGCATGCGGGGGCCGACGTCGAGGCCGCGTACCGGACGCCTGCCGAGATGCGGGCCGACCTCGGGCGCGATCCACTGCTCGCGACCGCGCGCTGGCTGGTCGGCGCCGGCGAAGCGACCGGGGAGGAGCTCGCAGCCGACTACCTCGTCAGCGGTGAGCAGGTCGACGAACAGGCGAGGGAGGCGGCCAAGCGGGCCCGACTCGAGTCCGCCGCCGCGGTGATGTCCCCTCTTGCGCCACGCACGCCGGAGCGCGTTGCGGAGCTGGCAGAGCGTCAACCGCCCGGCGGGCTCGAGCCGCTGACCCTCGCGCAGGCGATCAACGCAGCGTTGTTCGAAGCGCTCGACTCCTATCCGGAGACGCTCCTCTTCGGCGAGGACGTGGCGAACAAGGGCGGCGTCTACGGTGTGACGCGTGGGCTGCACGCGCAGTTCGGTGCCGCCCGGGTCTTCGACACGCTGCTCGACGAAACGTCGATCCTCGGTCTGGCACTCGGCTCCGCGATCAGCGGGTTCCTGCCGATCCCCGAGATCCAGTACCTCGCATACCTCCACAACGCGGAGGACCAGCTTCGCGGCGAGGCGGCGACGCTGCAGTTCTTCTCGCAGGGCGCCTACCGCAACGGGATGGTCGTGCGGATCGCGGGATACGGCTATCAGCGCGGCTTCGGCGGGCACTTCCACAACGACGATGCGGTCGGCGTGCTCCGTGACATACCCGGGATCGTGATCGCGTCGCCCGCACTGCCGGACGACGCCGCAGCGATGCTCCGCACGTGCTTGGCAGCGGCGAAGGTCGACGGCACCGTCTGCGTCTTTCTCGAGCCCATCGCTCTCTACCACGCGCGGGACCTGCACACCGACGGCGACGGACTGTGGACGGCTGCGACGACAGGGGTGCACGTCCCGCTCGGCTCCGCTCGAACCCACGGCGACGGTGGCGACCTGACCGTCGTCACGTGGGGAAACGGCCTCTACCTCTCGCTGCGGGCGATGCGCCGCCTCGCGGAACGGGGCGTACATGCCCGGGTGGTCGACCTGCGGTGGCTCGCCCCGTTCCCGCTCGACGACGTCCTGCGCGAGGCGCGAGCGACCGGCCACGTCCTCGTCGTGGACGAGACGCGGCGCACCGGAGGAGTCTCGGAGGGCGTGATCGCGGAGCTGCTCGACGCGGGGTTCGAAGGTCGTGTTGCGCGCGTGGCGAGCAAGGACTCGTTTGTCCCGCTCGGGCACGCAGCCCGGCTCGTGCTCGTCTCGGAGCAGGAGATCGAGGACGCCGCTCTCGCTCTCGTCGGCCGCGGCGACTGAGATCGCGCCCGGCGGCAGTACCATCGCCCACGATGAAGGCGCTGATCGTCAGCTTCTACTTCCCACCCGCAGCGGGCGGCGGCGTGCAACGACCGCTGAAGATCGCCCAGTACCTGCCCGCGCTCGGTGTGGAGACCCACGTGCTCGCCCCGGACGACCCGCGGTGGGTGCATCGCGACGACGGCGTGCGCCTCCCCACCCAGGCGTGGGTGCATCGCGCCCGCTATGTCGGGCCTGGCGGACGCAGGCCCGCGGAGGAGCTGCACGGGAAGGAGGGCGTCGAGCGGGCCGTCACGCAGGCGCGCCTGCTGGGTAGGCGGTTGATCGTTCCCGACGAGAACGCGAGCTGGGCGCTGACCGCCGTGCCGTCGGCGATCAAGCTCGTCCGCGAGCACTCGATCGACGTCGTGATCACGACGTCTCCCCCCGGGTCGGTGCACCTCGTGGGCGCTGCCGTGAAGCGAGTCACCGGCGCCCGCTGGATCGCGGACGTCCGCGACTCGCTGACCACCCACGTTCACCGTCGAGCGGACACGGTGGCAACCCGCGTCAAGGAACGCCTGCGGGGGAGCACCGCACACCTCGTCGCCTCCTCTGCGGACGCGGTCGTCTGCGTGGCCGACTTCATTGCCGACGAGATGCGTGGGCTCGAGGCACGCGGTGAGGTCCGCGTGATCGCGAACGGCTGCGATTTCGACGACGTCGCCGGGCTGGCGTATCGGCCCGGAGAGCGGATGCGGATCACGCACACCGGCAGCTTCTTCGGGAAACGGGATCCCCGGCCGTTTCTCCAGGCGCTCGCAGACGCCGACCTCGACATCGACGCACGCTTCCTCGGCGACTTCCGCACCGCCGACCGCGAATGGGCCGAGGCGCTCGGTCTCGGCGATCGCCTGCAGCTGATCCCGTACGCGCCGCGCGCGACGTCGCTCGCGCTGCAACGCGACTCCGAGGCCCTGCTGCTGCTGATCCCGGAGGCCGGAGGACGAGGCCGCGGCGTGCTCTCCGGCAAGGTGTTCGAGTACCTCTCGGTGCGCCGGCCCGTGTTGGCGCTCGTGCCCGAGGGCGGCGCCGCGGCCGAGCTGCTCGAGGCGACCGGCGCCGGCCCGGTCGTCGCGCCCGACGACGTGACGGGGATCCGCGAGGCATTGACCGGGCTGCACAGGCGCTTCACGGACGGTGGCTTGCCCGACCTCGAGCTCACGCCCGAGTGGGAGCAGCGACTGTCGCGCCGCGCTCGGGTCGAAGAGCTCGTGGAGCTGATGGAGCGCCTCGTGTGACCGCGCGCACCCGAGCACCGATCGTCGAGGGCCTGTTCTTCGCGACGCTGATCACGGTCACGTTCGCCAAGCTGCAGTGGGAGGTGGCTGGCACGCTCTCGCTCTCCGACGTCCTCACGGCCCTGTTCCTCGTCGCCTTCGCACTGCACCGTCTCGAGCGCTTCGACGGCCGGCTCGCCCGCTGCGCCCTCGCCGCCGGGCTGTACTTCGCCGCCTTCGGTGCCGTCTACCTGCTGGGGTACTTCAACCTCGACACGGCGCAATCGCTCGATCAGTGGACGAAGGGGATGATCAAGTTCGTGCTCCACTTCGCGTTCCTCGTGGCCGGGCTCGCGCTCGTGGTGCGGCGTGGCGAGCGCTTCTACTGGCTCACGCTCGCGGCGTTCTGTCTCGGCATCGGTCTGAACGCGGTGTACGGCGTCGCCCAGCTTGCCGTTGCGGAGCTCACGGGCGGCAACCTCGACGCGGCGTTCGTGCACCCGATCACCGGCGGAGCCAGCCGCATCAACGTCTTCGGGGCGATCGAGGGGGCGAGCGTCTACCGTCCCAACGCGCTCACCGGCGACCCCAACCACCTCGGGATCGAGCTGATCGTGCCGTTGCTCGTGCTACTCCCCATCTACCTTCGGCTGGAGCGGGGCCACCGGTTGCGCACGCCGCTGATGCTCGGGCTCGCCTTCGGCCTCGTCGTCGAGCTGGCGACGCTGTCCCGCAGCGGCCTGCTCGGGCTCGCCTGCGGCCTGGCGGTACTCGCCGTCCCGTATCGTCGCACGTTCCTCTCGGCTCGCTTTCTCGCGCCTCTGGGCGCCGTCGCGGCACTCGTGCTCGCCGTCGTCGTCTCGCGCGCGGACTTCTTCCTCCAGGTGCTGCGAACACGGGTGAGCACCGAGGGCGGCAGCGCGTCGACGCACTTCTTCGTCTACGAGTTCATCCCGGACGTCCTCTCGCAACACCCGCTGCTCGGTCTCGGGTTGAACAACTTCTCCGTGTACTTCGAGTTCGTCACGGGGCGGACGGATTTCGGCCCCCACTCGTTCTACGTTGCGCTGTTCGTCGAGACGGGCCTCGTGGGGGCACTCGTCTTCGCCGCGTTCGTCGTCTACCTCTTCCGTCGCCTCGCCCTTGCACGCAGGGTCGGGCGAGCGCTGGCGACCGCGGGCGACACCGTCGCCGCGCGCGTCCGACCGCTCGCGTGGGGGCTGACGGCAGCGCTCGTCGGCACGCTCGCCGCCAACGTCTTCTACCTCACGATCAGCTTCTACTACTTCTTCGTCGTCGCACTGCTCGCGATCGCGCCCGCCGCCATCTTCGGCCGCAGGCTCGGCGCCACGCCGAAGCAGATAGGCGGGTCGCGGGCATGATGCGGGTCGCGGTTGCCCCTGGTAGCGCTGATGACGCGGCCGCCGCACAGCTCGTCGAGGCCTTGGGGTCACTCGGACATCAGGTGACGTTGCTGGGCGATCTCGAGGTTGATGCGCAGGTGGCACGTGTTCCGGTTGCAGAGCTTGATATTCACGTCAGTCCGGGGTTTCTCACTTCGAGCTACGCGATCGTCCAGACTCTTCGTGCGACGCGGTTCGACGCAGTCGTGTTCTCCGGGCGCGGCTGTATCGGCTTCTGCACGACGCGGCTTCGGGCACTCGGGCTCGAGTTCACGGATGTGCGCCTCCTCACCCACGTGAGCGAGCCGTCGCTGCAACGCATCGAACGCTCCCATCGTCCCTTCCTCTCGAAGGGCGAAGTCGGTGTCGCGATTGCCGAACGCCTGACCATCGAGCACAGTGACGGCGTCGTCTCGCCCGAGTCCGCCGTCGGCGAGTGGCTGTCGCGTCAGAGCTGGAGTCTTCCGCCGCTACACGTCGCGGGGGCCGGTGTGTCTCTTGCCGAGGCGATCATGGCGGCGCTGGACGGCCCGTTGCGTGTCGAGCATGGCGAGTCTCGTGACGGCTCCTCCGGCGAGCCGTCCGTGAGCGTGGTGATCCCCCACTACGAGCAGCCTCTCGCTCTCGGGCAGTGCCTCGACGGGTTCGCCGCGCAGGACCAGTTGCCCGACGAGATCGTCGTCGTCGACGACGGCAGTCCGAGCCCGGCGACGGCGAGCGAACTTCGTGTCCTCGAGGGCATGTCGTGGCCATGGCAGCTCCGGATCATCCACCGGCGTCGGGGCGGCGCCCACGCAGCGCGGAATGCCGGATTCCGCGCCACACAGTCCGACCTGCTGTTGTTCTTCGACCACGACGACGTGCCCTATTCGACACTCGTATCGACGCTGGTACGAGCTCGTCGCTCGTCCTGCGCCGACGTCGTGGTTGCCGGGGCGCGCACGTTCCGAGGTGATGGGTTGCCGTCGCACACGAGCGGGGACACCGTGGCGATCAAGCTCGGGCGGCCTTACGAGCTCGGCCTGCTCAGCAACCAGTATGGCGGCCCAGTCGGGCTCTGGCCGCGGGATCTCCTGGACCGGGTCGGGGGCTTCCGCGACGCCCGCGTTCTCAACGGAGACTGGGAGATCCTGGCGCGTGCTACCGCGCGGGGAGCGTCCGTCCTGTCCGTGCCGGAGCCTCTGTATTCCTACCGCGTGGCCCTTGGGGGGCTGGCGAACACCGACGTACAGGCAAAGCGGAACGCAACCCTGAGTGCCGTAGCCCACGAGATGGGGAGCAACCTACCGCGCGACGCCCGAATGCTCCCGCTTCTCGTCGCTGGCGCGTACGAGCAACTCGAGCGAGAGGCCCAGCGGCGGCGAGCGCACACTCTCGGCGGCCGTGTCGCCGCATTACGGCGGCGAGTCGGGCGAGGGAGGTACCGTGCGCTGCGCGTCGTGCGACGCGTCGCGAGAAGATCGAGGACGGCTCCGCCCAGCTGAGGGCCGGACGCGTCGCTGCCGCGACGAAAGGAGCGGATCGTGGTCTGCGGGAACAGCCGATGAAGGTCGTCGTCCTGACCACGTCGTACCCCCGGTACGACGGAGACGTCGCCGGTGTGTTCGTGCGCGACGCGGTCGAGCGTGTGCGGTCCAGCGGGGTGGAGGTCGGCGTCGTCTCGCCCGCCTCCTTCCGACACTACGGGATCGCCTACGGGAACGGGATCCTCAACAATCTGCGCCGCCGGCCGTGGCTCGTGCTTGCGCTGCCACTGTTCCTGGTGTCGTTCGCCCGCGCCGCTCGACGCGCTTCCTGCGACGCGGACGTGATCCACGCGCACTGGCTGCCCAGTGGCATCCCGGCGCTCGCGACGGGCAAGCCCGTCGTTCTCCAACTCTGGGGCTCCGACGTCGCGCTCGCGAAGCGCGTCCCTTGGATGCTTCGCTGGATCGTGCGGCGGGCGCGGCTCGTCGTTTGCGCTTCGTCCGGGCTCGCCGCCGACGCCGAACGGCTTGGAGCAAGCCAGGTGCGGGTCGTGCCGGCGGCGGTGCACGTGCCTGCATCCGTCGGTGGGCCCGAGAAGCCGCCGCACGCGCTCTACGTGGGTCGGCTCTCAGAAGAGAAGGGCGTGCGCGAGCTGGCCGCGGCGGCGCGCGAGCTCCCGCTCGTCGTCGTCGGCGACGGGCCGCTGCGCCCGCTCCTCGCGCAGGCCGTCGGCTTCGTTCCGCATGCCGACCTCGGCCCGTGGTACGAGCGAGCCACCGTCGTGGTCGTCCCGTCCCGTCGCGAGGGCTACGGCATGGTGGCGCGCGAGGCGATGGCCCACGGTAGGCCGGTCGTCGCGACCGCTGTCGGTGGGCTGCTCGACGCCGTCGAGGACGGGGTCACCGGGCTCCTCGTGCCTCCTCGCGACCCGCAGGCGCTGCGCTTGGCGATCGAACGACTCCTCCGCGACCCGACACTCTGTGAGCAGCTCGGAGTCGCTGCACGCGAACGCGCGATCTCGTCGTTCTCGGGCTCTGCCGAAACCGACGCGCTCAGAGCCGCCTACGGCGCCGCCGTCAGCTGACGCGGCAGCGGACGAGCGTGCGCAGCACGCGTACCCCGTCGAGCGCCGTCAGCTTCTTGCCTTGCTCGCGCCCGCGTGCCTTGTACGAGATCGGCACCTCGTGGATCCGCTCGCCGGCACGAAGGACGCGGGCCGTGATCTCAGGCTCGATCGCGAACCCGCGCTCCCGCAGGTCGAGGGAGCGGAAGAGGTCCGTCCGCATCGCCTTGTGACAGGTCATCACGTCGGAGATCCAGCAGTTGTAGAGGACGTTCGTGGCGAACGTGACGGCCTTGTTGCCGACCACGTACCAGAAGCTGAATGCCGACTGGGACGTCCACGCCCGCGTCCCGAAGACGACGTTCGCGTCTCCGGCGAGCAACGGCTCGAGCACGGGGCCAAGGTCGGCGGCGGCGTACTCGAGGTCGGCGTCGAGCACAGCGGCGAGGTCGCCCGTCGCGTGCTCCAGAGCCGTGCGCAGCGCCGCGCCCTTGCCGCGATTGCGCTCGTGAAAGACGACCCGGACGTTCTCCGGCCAGTCGCGGCCGGCGAGTAGCTCCCGTGTGCCGTCGGTCGAGCCGTCGTCGACGACGACGAGCTCTCGGCGGTCCACCGGAAGCTCGGCCGTGAGCGCGTCGTCGATCGCTGCCTCGACGGTCGCGATCTCGTCGTAGACGGGCATCAGGATGGAGAGCGAGGCCACGGGAACATTCTGACGGCCGCTCCGGAGGCGCCACTACCATCGACCCCGGTGGCGCTGGCCGGGCTCATGAACCGCATCTCGCCTCGAACGGCCCTGATAGGGGCCATGCTCGTGGCGTTCGCCGTGTACGGGCTGCTCGGGCACGCGGCGTCGATCCCGCGCTTCTTCCTCGACGAGCTCAACTACATGGACATCGGCGTCTCCCTGGCGCAGGGCGAGGGATTCGAGTTCCGCGGCGAAGCGAGGCGCTACGGGCCGGTGTTCCCGCTCTTGATAGCGGGGATCGTGCGGCTGACGGACACCCAGATCGCGACGTACGAGATCGTCAAGCTGGTGAACACCGCGGCGTTTGTGCTCGCGACGATCCCCCTCTATCTCCTGTCGCGCCGTCTGTTGCCGCCGTGGCCGAGTGTGGGCGCGGCTGCTCTCTGTCTCGCAATTCCGTCGTCGATGTACGTGTCGGTCGTGATGACGGAGAGTGTCGGGTACTTCCTCGCGGCATGGGCGTTCGTCGCCGTCGTAAGGGTGTACGAGCACCCGGGCGCAGGCAGGCAGCTCGCGGCCCTCGGGGTCATCGGGCTGGCGATAGCGACGCGCCCCCAGTTCGTCGCGGTCTACGCCGCCTATCTCCTGGGCCTGCTCGCCCTCGCGGTCCTGTCACCGGTGCACCGTGCCCGGCTCCGCCGGCTCCGTGCCCTCTGGCCGACAGTCGCTTCCGTCGTGCTCGGCCTCGCGTGGTTCGCCCGGCCCCTCGTCCGGGGAGAGGGCATCGGCGGCGCGCTCGGCACCTATGCCGTGCTCGCCCGCTCGTACGACCCAGTCGACGTCTCGAAGTGGTTCGCCTACCACGCGGGAGACCTCGTCCTCTACACGGCGGTGATCCCTGTCGTCGTCGCGCCCGTCGTGGCCGTCGCTCTCTGGCGGCGCGGACGCGCCGGGAGCGCCCGGGATGCAGGCTTCCTCGCCCTCTTCGCCACCCAGAGCCTCGCGGGTGTCGCCCTGGTGGCAGCGTTCGCGAGTTCCGAGTTCGGCCTCGGCCTGCTCTACGACCGGTACCTGTTCTATCTCGTCCCGCCCTTGTTGGTTCTCTTCGTCGCCTGGATCCACGACGGCTTGCAGCGACCGGTCGTTCCGCTGGCCGTCGGATCCGGGCTCGCGGTCGGCCTGGTCGCGGTGATGCCATACGCCACGATGGAGGAGAACAGCTGGTTCAGGCAGTTCCAGGCCGTTGCGACCGAGATCTGGGGCAAGGTGGCAATCGTCGTCGATCGGGTCCCGGTCCTGTCGTTGCGCTCGGCCGCGGTTCTCACTGCGATCGCTCTCGTTGCGGTCGCGGTCCTCGTGCCGCGCAGGCTGGCGTTCGTCGCAGTAGGGTGCGTGGCGCTCGGGCTCGCGGCGAACCTCTCGCTCTCGTGGCGCTCGAACTTCGTGCCAGCGTCGACCTACGGGCTCTCGGACGGGGCCAGCCGTACCTGGGTCGACGATGAGGTCGGCGACGAGCGTGTTGTGCTGCTGACAGGCGGGTCGCAGTGTGGATCCGAGGTCGTCTACTTCGCCTTGCTCGAGACCGAGGTCTTCAATCGGTCGGTAGCCAGCAGGGCTTCGGTGGGCACCGACACGGCACTTCGCCGTGACGGGGTCGCCATCGATCACGTGGAGCGGCCCCTTGTCGCACGTTACGTCGTGACGGAGCCGGACATCACTCTCGAGGGCGAGGCGGTCGCCCGCGGCCTCGATCCACAGCTCGTGCTCTGGAGAACGAACGGCATGATTCGCGTCGTGGGGGGGCAGTCGGGCGGCGAGCCACCGGACTGCGAGAACGCCGATCCGTAATCGCCAGCGGCTTGCGACGGCGAAGCGTCTGCGTTTCCTGGCGACCCTGGCCAGTACCATCGCAGCGTGCGTGAGCTCTTCATCGACGGCCGGCGCGTAGCGGACGACGGCGACGTCTACGTGATCGCCGAGATCGGCCACAATCATCAGGGCAGCGTGGAACGGGCGAAGGAGCTCTTCCACGCAGCGCACGACTGTGGTGTCGATGCGGTCAAGCTGCAGAAGCGCGACAACCGAGCGCTCTTCACGCGGGAGCTCTACGACCAGCCGTACGAGCACGAGAACAGCTTCGGCGCCACGTACGGCGAGCATCGTGAGGCGCTCGAGCTGGGGCACGACGCCTACCTCGAGCTGCAGGCCTATGCCCGCGAGCTCGGGCTCGGCTTCTTTGCGACCGCGTTCGACGAGACCAGTGCGGACTTCCTCGCCGAGCTCGACGTGCCGGCGTTCAAGATCGCATCCGGCGACATCACGAACACGCCGCTGCTGCGGCACGTGGCGTCGTTTCGGAAGCCCGTGATCGTGTCCACCGGGGGCGCGACGATCGACGACGTCGATCGCGCGGTCGATGCGGTTCGTGCATTCGACGCGCCGTTGTGCCTGCTCCAGTGCACGGCCGCGTATCCGGCTGCGGTGGAGGACCTCAACCTGCAGGTGATCGCGACCCTCCGCGAGCGCTACCCCGACGTCGTGGTCGGGCTGTCCGATCACCAGGACGGGATCGCCATGTCGCTCGTCGCCTACATGCTCGGCGCTCGCGTGATCGAGAAGCACTTCACGCTCAGCCACACGTGGAAGGGCACCGATCACGCGTTCTCGCTGATGCCCGAGGGGATGCGCAAGCTCGTGCGCGATCTCCGACGCGTGCCGGACGCGCTCGGTGACGGCGTCAAGCGACCTCTCCAGATCGAGGAGAAGCCGCTCCAGAAGATGGGCAAGAAGCTCGTCGCCACACGGCCGCTGCCGCTCGGGCACGAGCTCTCCGAGGGCGACCTCGCTCCCCGTTCGCCGGCCGATGGCGGGCTCCCTCCCTCCGAGCTCGAGGCGCTGCTCGGCCGGTGCCTCGTCCGGCCGCTCGCGGCAGACGAGGCGATCGGCCACGACGACGTCGAGCCCGTCTCCGAGCGCGTCGCCCAGACGGCGCGGAGAGACGCGTGATCGACCCCGCCGTGCTCGGCGCCCTCCGGCTGGCCGTGTTCGACTTCGACGGCGTGTTCACCGACAACCGCGTGTGGGTGACCGAGAGCGGGGAGGAATCCGTCGCCTGCTGGCGCGGCGACGGCATCGGCCTGCGCCGGCTCGAGTCCGTAGGCGTGGAGCCGTTGATCGTGTCGACGGAGCCGAACCCCGTGGTCGCCGCCCGCGCGCGGAAGCTCCGCGTCGAGTGCGCCCACGGCGTCGAGCACAAGCTCGAGGTCGTCCAGGCCCATGCCGAGCGGCGAGGCGTCGAGCTGATCGAGACGGCCTTCGTGGGCAACGACGCGAACGATGCCGACTGCCTCCGCGCCGTCGGCGTCGCCGTCGTTCCCGCCGACGCCTGGTCGGAGGTGGTTCCGCTCGCATCCTGGGTGTTGGAGCGCGACGGCGGGCGCGGCTGCGTGCGGGAGTTCTGCGACGCGGTCTGGCGTGCGCGAGGAGGTGATGCGACATGAGCGATCCGCTGTTTGCCGTCGAAGGCCGCGTCGCCGTGGTCACGGGTGGCTTCGGCCAGCTCGGCGCCGAGCTGGCAGCCGCGCTCCACGCCAGGGGGATGCGGGTGGGAGTCGTCGATCTGGCGGTTGAGCCACGGGCAGGAGCCGCGGATCTGGAGCCTGGCTTGGCCGACGGCGGGATCCGCCACTTTGCCGCCGACGTCACCGATCGGCAGGCGCTCGAGCGCGTACTCGATGACATCACGGAGGCGTGGGGAGTTCCCCACGTGCTCGTCAACGCAGCGGCGATCGACGCTCCGCCGGACGCGCCGGCGGAGCAGGTCGGCCCGTTCGAAGACGTTCCGCTCGATGCGATCGAGCATGTCGTCGACGTCAACGTGCTCGGTACGCTTCTCCCGTGCCAGGTCTTCGGCGCTGCGATGGCGCGCGAGAGGCGCGGCTCGGTGATCAACGTCGCGTCCGTCTACGGCCTCGTCTCGCCCGACCAGTCTCTGTACGACTTCCGCCGCGAGCGCGGGGAGGTGTTCTTCAAGCCCGTGGCCTACGCGGTCTCCAAGTCGGCGGTACTCAACCTCACGCGTTACCTCGCCACGTACTGGGGCGACGCGGGGGTGCGTGTGAACACGTTGACTCCGCACGGGATCGCCGACGGGCAGTCCGCACCGTTCGTCGAGGCGTTCGCTCGCCGCTCTCCCCTGGGTAGGCTGATGGAGGCGCGCGAGGCCGTCGGCGCGGTCGTCTTCCTCGCTTCCGACGCCTCCTCGTACGTGACCGGCGCGAACATCGTGGTCGACGGCGGCTGGACCGCCTGGTGATCCCGGCCGATATCCCGAACCTGATCGGCGGTGAGGCTCGGCCCGCGATGTCCGGGGAGTGGCTCGACAAGCACCGCCCGGCCGACGGCAGGCTGCTCTGCCGGCTCGCGCGGTCGGGCGCCGACGACGTCGCCGCCGCTGTCGCGGCGGCGCGCGAGGCCCAGACGGCGTGGGCGGAGCAGACCGTCGTCGCGCGCGGCGACGTCCTGCGCGAGCTGGCGCTCGCGCTCCGCGACCGACGCGAGGACGCCTCGGCGGTCGTGGCCGAGGAGACCGGGAAGCCGCTCGAGCTGGCACGCGGCGAGACGGACGCCGCCGTCGAGATGGGGCTCTTCGTGGCGGGGGAGGGACGGCGCTTCTACGGGCGCACGACGACGTCGAGCACACCGCATCGCACGGTTCTCATGATCCGCCGGCCCGTGGGTGTCGCCGGGCTGATCATCTCCTTCAACACACCGTTGCCCAATGTCGCCTGGAAGGTCTTCCCCGCACTGCTGTGCGGCAACGCCACCGTCCTCAAGCCATCTGAGGACGCACCCGCGTCCGCGTGGTTCTTCGCCGAGCTGGCGCGAGAGATCGGGTTGCCGCCGGGGCTGCTCAACGTCGTGCAGGGTGCCGGCGACGAAGCGGGCGCTGCGCTCGTCGAGCACGCCGGCGTCGACCTCGTCAGCTTCACCGGCTCTGCGGAGACGGGGCGCCGCATCAACGAGCGCGCGGGCTCGCGTCTGGCCAAGGTGTGCCTCGAGCTGGGCGGCAAGAACGCGCTCGTCGTCTGCGACGACGCCGACCTCGACGCGGCCGTCCGCTGGAGCGTCGCCTCGGCGTTCTCCAACGCGGGACAGCGCTGCGCGGCCGCCAGCCGGCTCGTCGTCTTCGACGCCGTCGCCGACGCGTACCGGGAGCGACTCGTCGCCGAGACGAAGGCGATCGAGCCGCAGCCGGTGATCAGCGAGGCCGCAGCGGGTCGCATCGTCGGCCACGTCGCCGCCGCCGTCGCGGGCGGTGCCACGGTGCTCTGCGGCGGCGAGCGGCTCGACCGGCCCGGGTTCTACGTCGCCCCGACCCTCGTGGACGGTGTCGCGCCCTCCGACGACCTGTCCTGCACGGAGCTCTTCGGCCCCGTGGCCGCGGTCTACACCGTCGCGGGGTTCGACGAGGCCGTTGGCCTCGTCAACGACTCGCCCTACGGGCTCACGGCGGCGATCCACACCGCCAGCCTCCACCGGGCGATGCGCTTCGCCGAGCAGGCGGACGCCGGGGTGGTGGTCGTCAACGCCGGCACGCACGGCTCCGAGCCGCACATGGGCTTCGGCGGCGTCAAGCAGTCGGGCACGGGCTGGAAGGAGGCGGGCGTGGAGGCGCTCGACGTGTACTCCGACACCCGGTACGTCAACCTCGTCAGTGACCCGTCGCTGACGTGAGCTCGACGGTCGCGGTGCTCGGCGTCGGTGCCGTCGGCGCGGCGGTGGCGGCGCGCGTGGCGTCGACCGGCACACACGTGATCTGCGTCTGCCGCGAGACGTCGGCCGCGGCGATCCGCGCCGGCGGGATCGAGTCCGAGACGCCCGGTGGCGTCATCCGCGCACGGCCCGACGTCACGGAGCTTCTGCGCGAGCCCGTCGCCCTGCTCGTCGTCGCCGTCAAGGCTCACGCACTCGACGAGGCGCTCGGGCGCGTCGAGCCGTCCGCCGTGGCAGACGGCGTGGTGGTGCCGTTGCTCAACGGGCTCGAGCATCCCCAGGCGATCAGACACGCCCTCGGCGCCCGCGTCGCGCCGGCGACCATCGCCCGCTTTTCGGGTGAGTCGACGGCGCCCGGTCGGGTCGTCGAGCGCAGCGGCACCCCGCTCGTCACCGCCGCGAGCCGGGACCTGAGCCCCGACGTGGTGGAGGAGGCGCTGCGCCCACTCGCCGAGGCCGGCATCGACGTCGCCCTCGGTGACGACGAGCGCGGCGTGCTCTGGGAGAAGACTGCACGGCTCGCACCGCTCGCCGCGGCCACGGCGGCCAGCCGCCGCACCGTCGGCGAGTTGCGGGTTGACGCCGAGTGGCGGCAACGTCTGGAGTCGGCGATCGCGGAGGCCGTCGCGGTCGCCGCCGCCGACGGTGTGCGCCTCGAGACCGCCGATCAGTGGGCGATCATCGACGCCATGCCCGCCGCGGCCTCCACCTCCACCGCACTGGACATCGCACGCGGGCGACCGTCGGAGCTCGACGCGATCGCCGGCTCGGTGCTGCGCGCGGCCGATCGCGTCGGCGTTCCCTGCCCGACGCTGGCTGCTCTCGTCGCAGAGGCGGAGGAAGCCGCATGACGACCGCGATCGCGCTGATCGGGGCCCGTTCCGGCTCGGAGCGCGTGCCCGGCAAGAACATCCGGGCGCTCGCCGGCCATCCACTCCTCGCGTACGCGATCGCCACCGCGAGGGAGTCCGGCGTCTTCGACCAGGTGCTGGTCTCCACGGACAGCGAGGAGATCGCTGACGTCGCGCGCTGGTACGGCGCCGACGTCCCGTTCCTGCGCCCCGCCGAGTACGCGACCGCCACCTCGCCCGACATCGAGTGGATCACGTGGACGCTCGAGCTGCTTCCGGAGAGCTACGACCTGTTCGCCATCGTCCGCGCCACGAACCCGTTCCGCGGGCCCGACGTGATCCGGAGAGGGCTCGAGCAGCTGCTCGCCACCCCGGAGGCGGACTCGATCCGGGCTGTCGAGCCGGTGAAGCAGCATCCCGGCAAGATGTGGGTGCTCGACGACGACGGCCGCACGATGCACCCGCTGCTCGACCAGTCGCACCTCGAGGTCGCCTGGCACGCGGGCCAGTACCAGGCACTGCCTCTCGTCCACTCGCAGAACAGCGCGCTCGAGATCGCCTGGACGCGTGTCGTCACGGAAACGGGGACGCGCGAGGGAGACGTGCTCGCGCCGTTCCTGACCACGGGGTACGAGGGGTTCAACGTCGACGACGAGGACGACTGGGAGCGAGCCGAGGCGCTCGTTGCGAGCGGGCGCGCGACCCTCCCGCCCGTCGACCGCGAGCCGTATCCTCCGGTGCCGTGAGGGTTGCGAGCATCGAGACGCTGTTCTGCGACGCCGGCTGGCGGCCGTGGGTCTTCCTCAAGGCGACGACCGACGACGGGCTCGTCGGCTGGTCGGAAGTCACCGATTCGCACGGGTCGCCGCGCGGGATCGCGGGCATCGTCGACGACCTCGCGCCGCTCGTCGTCGGGCGTGACCCGCGCGCGGTCGAGCGCATCTACTGGGACCTGTACCGCAGTACGCGGCAGAGCCCCGGATCGGTGATCCAGAAGGCGCTCGCCGGTGTCGAGAACGTCCTGCTCGACCTGAAGGCGAAGGCGCTCGGCGTGCCCGTGCACGAGCTCTTCGGCGGCCCGACGCGCGACACGGTGCCGCTCTACTGGTCCCACTGCGGGACGACGCGGGCCCGTGCGTGGGAGGTCACCGGGACGCCGAAGCTCGACTCGTACGCTGCCGTCGAGTCGCTCGGCCGAGAGGTCGTGGAGCGCGGCTTCGGCGCCTTCAAGACGAACATCGTCGTCCCGGGTGACGAGCCTGCGGTGCTCATGCCCGGCTTCGGGAGTGGCGGCGGGACGGCCCGGGCTCCCGAGATCGCAGAGCACCTCGTTCACCTGCTCGAGGCATTTGCCGTGGGCACCGGCGGCGCCGCGCGGCCCGTCGTCGACCTCAACTTCAACCTCGAGCCCGAGGGGATCCTCAGGGTCGCTCGTGCTCTCGAGCCTTTCGATCTGCTGTGGCTCGAGGTCGACGTCTTCGATCCCGCCGCCCTTGCCCACGTGCGGCGTACGGCGCCGATGCCGATCTGCTCCGGCGAGAACCTCTACACGGCGCGCGGCTTTCGACCGTACCTCGAGGCGGGCGCGATGGACGTGGCCTCCGTCGACGTGATCTGGAACGGCTTCCACCAGGCGAAGAAGATCGCCGATCTCGCCGAGACGTTCGAGGTGAGCTGCGCCCCCCACAACTACTACGGCCATCTCGCAACGTTCATCGCGGCGCAGTGGTGCGCGGCGATCCCGAACACGCGCATCTGCGAGATCGACGTCGACGACGTCCCCTGGCGCGAGGAGCTGGTGACCGCGGTGCCGGAGGTCAGGGTCGGCGAGCTCGTCGTGCCGTCCGGGCCTGGCTGGGGAGCGGATATCGTCGAGGACGTGCTCCGCGCGCATCCGTGGCCGCGCGCAGCGTGAGCTCCCGACTCACGTCGATCCTGGCAACGCTCGAGCGCCTTACGGAGACTCGTCGGGGCGCCTTCTGGATCTTCGCCGCTGCTCTCGCCGTGTACGGCGTGCAGTCGATCGCGCTGCCGCTGATCGCCGGGCGCGACGTCGGCACGTACCTCCGGTACTACGTGCAGATGGGGGAGTGGGGCTCGGTGCTGCCGATGTCCATGCTCTACCGAACCCCGGTAGCACCACTCGTGATTGGAGTGCCGCTCGACGTCGCCGGCGGCTGGCTCGCGATGGCCACGATGGCACTCCTGTTCGCTGGCTCGATCGTCGCCTGGAGCAGGGCGGCGCTTGCCTTCGGTCCGCGCGCCGGACTGCTCGTCGCCGCCGCCCTGCTCATCTATCCGGGATACGGGATCCTCTTCCACCAGCTGTCGAGCGACTCGGTGTTCGCCGCGGCGTTCGCAGGCTTCGGGTTGGCTTTCGTCCGCGCTGTGCGCGCGCCGTCCGCGGCGCGGTTCGTCGTCCTCAGCTTCGCGATCGTGATCTGCGCGCTGACGCGCCCCGGAAACCAGGTGCTGCTGCTCTTCGGCCTCGTGCCCCTGGTGCTCCCGCTCGTCTGGCGGCGGCGCGTCGCCCTCGCGGCGGCTGCGGTCGTTCCGGCAGCGCTCGTGCTCGCGGGCTGGGCCGTGAACAACGGGCTTCGCTACGACGACTACGCGGTGGCGCGGGGCGGTAAGGCCTACGTGCCGTTCTTCCGCGCCTTCGTCGAGGATCGAATCGTCCGACCCGAGAACGGCGACGCGTCGCGCGAGCTCGCAGAGCTCGTCGAGCGCGAACTCCTCGACGAGGAGCCCTATCGGTCGTACGGCGTCGATGTCGACACGTTCTTCGAGCGGGGTAGCGACCGGATGTTCGAGGACGTGCTCGGGCTGTCGGATCGCGTGTGGGGGTGGGAGAGCGACTACGCGAAGCTCAGGGAGGTCGGCGTCGAGGCCGTGAGAGCACACCCCGGCTCGTTCGCGGGCGGCGTCGCCGCGACGATGTGGTCGGAGCTCTGGAAGCCGCTCCACGTTGCCCTCTCCGAGCGCGACGCCGCCGATGACGCCCCTTCAGAGGAGGCACCGCAGACCGAGCGCGCGCAGCTGCCGCAGCCGACTGACGGAGACGTGATTCCCGCCGCGCGGCAAGGCTTCTACTCGACGACGCCCGACGGAAGCATCACCGAGGTCTGGACGTCGCCGACCGAGCACGAGGTCGTCTTCGTCGACCCGGCCGGCCGGGCTCGCTTCGATGAGATCAACGAGCGCATGAGCGAGTTGGCCGACCGGATCCCGCCGTACGCGGGGTCGGCGACACTCACGCTCTGGCTCAGCCGCTCGTCGAAGCTCTGGCCGCGCCCCGTGCTGTGGCTCGGCGTCGGGGTCGTCGCACTTGCGGTTCGGCGGCCGCGTCGCCTCGCCCTCGCCGTCGCTCTCGCCGCTGCCGGGCTCGCCGTCGTCGGGGTGAGCGCCCTCGGGACGTACGCCATCGTCGAGATCGCGGTGCCGGTGGTGCCGGCATTCGTGGTCTTCGCGGCGGCCGGGCTCGTCGGCGGCCGCGATCTGATACGCAACGGGACATGACCGGCCGGCTCGCCCGCTTCCTGCGTCATCCGCTCGAGCTCCCGCGCGCTGCCCAGCGTCGGTACATCCTGCGCTCGGCGTCACGCCTCGGTCTCGTCGCGTACGCCCCGAGCTGGGAGCACCGGGCGCAACTCGACGCGCTCACCGACTACGTCGAGGATGCACGGCCCGTTCGTGACACGCGCGCGACGACCCGGGCCGGCGAGATCCCGGACCTCACGCTCACGGTGGAAGGGCTGGAGGACGCCCTCCGCGACTTCTCGTTCGAGCACCCGCGCGTGCTCGAGGTCGGCCCGAAGTACGGCGTCCACGCCCGCTGGCTGGACGAGCGACTGGAGCCCGCCGAGCTCGTGTTCAGCGACTTCGAGGCCGACTCCGAGCTGCACGAACGCTGGACGGGTGACCTGCGCAGCCCCCACGCCTTCGTCTACGGGGACCTGCGCACTGCCGATGCGCTGCTCGACCTCGACCCGTTCGACCTGGTGCTCTTCCTGGGTGTGCTCTACCACACGAGCTACCACGTCCCGATGCTGGCGATGCTGAACCGGGTCACTCGTCTGGGTGGCACGATGCTGCTGGAGACGACCATCGACCGGCGCCCGGACGCCTCGGTGCGCGTGCGCTGGTCGGAGAACACCAAGGCGAAGGCCGTACCGTCACTGGACGCGGTACGCGTCATGCTCGCATGGACGGGCTGGCGCGACGTGACGCGGTTCACGGGATACCGGCCGGGCTCCTCCGAGGTCCTGCTTCGGTGCGTGAAGACGGACGAGCTGGAAGCCGGCAGCGACTTCGCCGACGTCGTGCGCCCGCACCGACGCCCCGCCTGACTACCGTTCCGCACATGCTCGACCTCGCCCTCGTCCCGCGCAGTGAGTTCGACCGTGCCCGCGCGGATGTCGCGGACACCGACCTCCGGCTGCTCGTGCTCGCCGACATGTGCCGTGCGAACGCGCTGACCGCAGTCAAGCGCGCCGGCTCGGGGCACCTCGGATCGAGCTTCAGCGCCATGGATCTCGTGGCCTTCCTCCTCTTCGAGGAGCTGAACACCGCGGAGCTCGGCTGGGAGCACCCGGATCGTGACATCGTCTTCTCTTCGAAAGGGCACGACGTACCCGGAACCTACGCGGCGCTGCACGCGCTCGGCGTATTCCCGGACGAGCGCTTGCTCCTTCTCCGCAGGCTCGGAGGGCTCGACGGCCATCCGGACATCGGCGTCCCGGGGATCGAGGCGAACTCGGGCTCGCTCGGCATGGGCGTCTCGAAGGGGCGCGGGATGGCTTGGGCCAAGCGTCGACTCGGTCGTGGCGGGCGTGTCGTCGTGATCGTCGGAGACGGCGAGCTCCAGGAGGGCCAGAACTACGAGGGCCTGCAGGGCGCCGCTCACGATCGACTCTCCGGCCTCACCGTCGTCGTCGACCGGAACGAGCTCCAGTCCGACCGCCCGACTGAGGAGATCCTCGCCCTCGGCGACCTCGAGGCGAAGCTGAGAGCCTTTGGCTGGCACGTCCTGACCTGCGACGGGCACGACCCGGCGGCGCTCCGCGACGCGTTCGCGGCGATGCGCTCGGTCGACGACCGACCCCATGCGCTCGTCGCGCACACGATCAAGGGGCGCGGCGTGTCGTTCATGGAGCACCCCGCGGCGCTCGAAGCCGGAGGTGGGACGTATCGCTGGCACGCCGGGGCACCGGGCGACGACGACTTCGCCGCCGCCCATGCGGAGATCGTCGATCGGGTGAACGAGCGGCTCGCGGGCCTCGGGCTCACCCCCCTCACGCTGGAGCCGGTACCGGCGCTCGAGCCACAGTCGGTCGGCTCCCTCGAGGGCGAGCCGGTCAGCGGCGTGGGGCAGCCGGCGCCGCGGCCCCGTGTCACCGACGAGTACGTGGCCGAGGCGTACGGCGCAGCGCTGCTCGACCTCGTCCAGCGAGACGAGCGAATCGTCGTGCTCGACGCCGACCTCGCCTCCGACTGTCGCGTGCGCGGCGTCGAGCTGTCGGTGCCCGACAGGTTCGTGGAGACCGGCATCGCCGAGCAGGACATGGTCTCGATGGCCGGAGGGCTGGCGCGGCAGGGGCTGCTGCCGGTCGTCAACTCGTTCGCGAGCTTCCTCGCCTCGCGCGCGAACGAGCAGATCTACAACAACGCATCGGAGGGCTCGCGCATCGTCTACGCGCTCCACTATGCGGGCCTGATCCCGGCGGGGCCGGGGAAGTCGCATCAAAGCCTCCGTGACATCTCGCTGCTCGGCGCGCTGCCGAACATGGACGTCGTGCAGCCGGTGAACGCCGAGGAGACGCGGCTCCTGCTCGAATGGGCGGTCGTCGACGCGCCGGCCAACGTGGCGATCCGGCTCGCGATCGGGCCCAGCCCGCGGCGCATCGAGTTGCCGGACGGATACCGGCCCACGCCCGGCCGGGCGGTGGAGTTGGTCGGCGGGGACGCCGCGCTCGTCGTCTCCTACGGGCCGGTGATGACGCACGAGGCCCTGCTCGCTGCCGAGTCGCTTCGCGCGGACGGGATTCGGGTCGCGGTGGCGTCGATGCCGTGGCTGAACCGCGTCGACCACGAGTGGCTCGCGGAGACGGCGGCACGCTTCGCCGAGATCGTCGTCGTCGAGGATCACGCCCCCGTCGGTGGCCTGGGCGACGCGCTGCGTCGCGCGCTTGCCGGCGTGGAGCTCGACCGCGCGCCGCGCGTGACGGTCGTCGGCGTGGAGGGCTGGCCGGCCTGCGGGACGCCGGCGGAGGCGCTCCGCGTCCACGGCCTCGACGGGGCGTCGCTCGCGGCGCGGATCGCAGCCCTGATCGAGGACTGATGGACGAGCCGTTGCGTCCCGTCTGGCTCGTCCTTCCCGATCCGTTCCCGACGAGGGTCTTCCTCGACTGCGGCATCGTCGGACGCCTCCATGAGCAGCTCGGCGATCGGCTGTCGGTGCTGCTGTTGCTCCCGGAGGAGGAGGAGCGCGCGTTCGCTCCTCGGCTCGAAGGCATACGACGACTCGACCCCGCGAGCCTCTTGGGTGGCCGATCGCCCACGGAGCGAGCGTGGCGGCGCGTCGACCGGTGGCTCGACGATCGTTTCGGCTTCTATCCGCTCGCAATCCGGCACACCCTCCGGCACGGTTTCCACCCGGAGCGGCTGCGGCCGGGGCACGACAACTGGTTCCTCGACAGCGACCGCATCGGCCCGGCGCCGCGCCGGCAGGAGGTCGAGTCCGCCATGCTCCGCTGGCACTACTCGCGGCTGCGGTACGTCCCCCGCGCGCTGCGCTCGGCACTGCGCGAGGAGCAGCCTGCGCTCGTGGTCGCGAACCTGCAGACGCGGGCCGCGGTTCCGTTCCTCGTCGCTGCGCGCTCCCTCGAGTCTGCCGACCGTCGGGTACGTGTCGAGCTGGGACCACACGGTCGGCAAGGGGGTGATGTCGCCGGACCTCGACCGCTACGTCGTCCAGAGCTCCACCATGCGCGACGACGTCGTTCGCTTTCACGGGATCTCCGGCGACCGGGTCGTCGTCACGGGGTGGCCGCAGACCGACGTCTTCGCGGTCGCGCGTCCGAGCGTGGAGTACGAGCGCCTGCTCGTAGGGCTCGGACTCGACCCCGGGCGTCCGGTCGTGCTGCGTCGCCGGCAACACGCCGACGAACGCGCCGTACGAGCAGCGCTTCGTCGAGCGGCTCGTCGCCTGGTGGCGCAACACCGGCGGAGCCGACCGGTTCTCTCTCCTGTTTCGGCCCCATCCGCGGGATCGGCAGTGGCGGACGCGCTTCGCAGCTGCTCGCGACGTCGCCGGCGCGGCCATCCAGGAGCCGTCCTACATCGACCTCGATGCGCTGACGATACTGCTCCAGCACGTGGATTGCGTGGTCGCCAACGCCGGCACGATCCTCCTCGACAGCCTCGTCAACGATCGTCCTGCCGTGTGCGTGCTGTACGACGAGGGAGCACCGCCAGACGAGCGCTGGGCTGAGCTCAACGTGACCGGCCATCACTACCGCGGGTTGATCGAGTCCGATGCCTTCCTACGCGCACGGAGCTTCGACGAGGTTGCGACCGGGATCGAACGTGCGCTCGCCAACCCCGGCGAGCTGGAGGAGGAGCGAGCCCGCATCACCAGCGAGGTCGTCGGCGAGGTGGACGGACGGGCGGCGGAGCGTGTCGCAGCGGCCGTCCTCGAGGTGGCCGACCGGCCGCGGTTGGTCCGTGAGCGGTAGCACCGGCCCTGACGAGGTCTGGCTCGTTCTCACGGGTCGGTTCTCCGCCCGCCTGTTCTTCGACACCGGGATCGTCGACCGCCTGCGGGGCTCCCTCGGAGAGCCGGCAACACTCCGGGAAATGCACCGTACGAAGGCGCGCTCGTCGCGCGGTTACTCGAGTGGCTGTGCGAGCGGCAGTACGGCCTCATTGTCCGCCCCCACCCGATCGACGGCGCTTGGCGTGACCGCTTCGGAGACGCGATCGGTCAGGGCGCCTATCTGCAGGAACCGAGCTACGCAGATGTGAACGTGCTGACGATGCTGCGGCAGCACGTCGACTGTGTGGTGTCGAGCGCGGGCACCATCCTGCTGGAAGCTGTCGTGAACGATCGTCCCGCGGTGTGCGTCCTCTTCGACGAGTGCGCGCCGCCGGGGGAGCGGTGGGCCGAGCTAAACGTCGTCGGTCGCCACTATCGCGAGCTCGTCGAAGCGGGGGCATTCCCGCTCGCCCGCAGCATCGATGATCTCGCCGCCGGTGTCGAGCGGGCGCTCGCCGACCCGAGCGAGCTGCGCCCGGCGCGAGGACTGATCGCTCGGAGAATCGTCGGCGAGACCGACGGGCTAGCGGCCGAGCGAGTCGCCGAGGCAATGCTCTCCGTGGCCGACTGAGCCTCAACCGCCGGTGCGCGAGGACGGTCGCCGGCGGACGAGCTCCACGAGGCGATCCGGCGTACGTGCGCGGACATGAGCCTTGCCCTGCCGGTATCGGCGGTGGGAACGTCTCTTCACCGCGCTCCATCGACCACGGAGGTTCGAGCCGCGGAAGTCGGTGCACAGCACGTCCTCGAGCCGCAGCGCCGACACGTCGGTCGCCCGCGGCTTGCCGCCACGCAACTCGGCCCTGAACCGGCGTCGGAAGAAGGTCATCGGCTCGAAGTAGTCTCCGGATCCCTCGCGCACGCGCGGCTTCGGCGACCCGACCCAGTGCAGGGCGACCGGATCGCCCCCGACGACAGGGCTACCGTCGGCGAAGGCGAAGCGCCGCTCCAACTCGGGTCGGGTCGTCCTTCCCGTCAGCACCTGCAACTCGCGCTGCGCGACGCGTACCCGTTCCGCGTCGGCGGCGCCGAAGACCATGAAGTTGAACGGCCCCTGGTCACCGTAGACGAGTCGCGGATGCGCCCGCGCAAAGGTGAGGAACTCGAGATAGCGATCGAGCTCGATGATTCCTCGCCGAGCGAAGTACGCGCCGGTGTTGACGAACTGGTGGACATGGGCCCGGGCGTCGAAGTCCGGGAACGCCGCTGTCACGGCATCGGCGTCCATCACGGACTTCCGCACCTCATCGAGGTCGCCGATTGGCTCATCGACGATGTAGTCGAACCGCTCGAAGTCGGCGAGCGACCGCATATCACCCCAGACGACGGTGTCCGCGTCGACGAGCAGGAAGGTCTCGAACGGTGAAAGCCAGTGCGCCGCGCCCTTGACCCTCAGCGAGCCGAAGAAGCCACGCAGCTCGGTCTGCTCCACGTCGTCACGGCAGATCACCTGGACGCCGTAGGTTGCAACCAGCTCGGACGGCGTCTGGCTCCTCCCCCCGTCGAGAAGGAGACAGATCGGGGTGTCGCCCATGAAGTATCGGATGCTTGCGCACGTTCCGCGCGCCCAGTGGAGGTGCTCCGGCTTCGCGGGAATCACGACACCGAACTCCTCGCCGGCGTGGCGATCTGGAGCCGGGGATGCTGCGATCGTCATGCTCGCCTCGATCGTCGCCGCAGGAGAACGGCGACGAGTCTGTCGGGCGCGAGCGCAGCCTTCAAGCTGCGGTACGTCCCGTGCCACCGCCGTCGGCGTCGAATCCAGCGCCCAGGCACGTTGAGGCCCCGGAAGTCCTTGCAGGTGGCGTCCTCGAGCCGAAGGTGCGCGATGTCGAGCGGACTCGGCGTGCCCCCACGCGCGTCTTCGCGGAAGCGCCTGCGGAAAAACGTCATCGGCGCGAAGTAGTCGCCGGCGCCCTCCCGGACACGCGGCTGAAGGAGGCAGATCGGCGTGTCGTCAATGAAGTACCGGATGCTCGTGCAGTTGCCGCGCGCCCAGTGCAGGTGCTCCGGCACGACCGGGATCACGGGGCCGAAGTCCGGCTTGCGCAGTCGGGCTGGAGTAGGCTCCGCGGTCGTGCGTGTCGCGCTCGCAATGGTCGTCCGCGATGAGGCCGACATCGTCGAGCAGCATCTCAGGTTTCACTTCGCGGTTGGGGTCGACGTCGTGCTCGCCACCGATCATGGGTCCACGGACGGCACGCGAGAGATCCTCGAGAGCTATGCACGCGAGGGTTTGGTCAGGCTCTTCCATGGCGAAGGCAAGTACAATCGTCAGGGCGAGTGGATGACCAGGATGGTGCAACTCGCAGCCACCGAGCTGGGCGTCGACTGGGTGTTGTGCAGCGACGGCGACGAGTTCTGGTGGCCCTCGGGTGGATCGGTGAAGACGGTGCTCGCCGCCGTGCCTCGCCGCTACGGAACGCTTCATGTGCTCTCACAATCGTTCGTGCCGCTCGCAGATGACGGACGCCCGTTCGCGGAGCGCATGACGGTCAGGCTCTCGCCCCCAGCGCCCGTCAACGACCCGGCTGCGCCGTACCGGCCGGTCGCCAAGGTCGCGCATCGTGGACATCCCAAGGCCGTAGTCAGCAACGGCAACCACGAAGTTCGTGGTGTGCCCGGCGTATCGCTCCGCGGATGGTTTCCGATTGAGCTGCTCCATTTCCCACTGCGATCGTCGGAGCAGGCTGCTCGCAAGTACAAGAAGACCTGGCTCGGGTGGGAGCGGAATCCACGAGCCGACCTTGCTCGCGCGCGATCAGCCGCGGACAACGGGCAGACCAGAAGCATCTATGAGCGGGTTGCAGTCGGCCAAGCCGAGCTTGAACGCGGGCTCGGCAACGGGTCTCTCGTGCACGACACCAGACTCAACGAAGTACTTCGGGCGATCGACGGCGCCGATGATCCGTCAGCAGTCGCGTCTCGTAACCACCGACATCCGGTTGAGGTAGCGGTGCTCGCTGAGGCCGAGCTCGTGCGATTCCAGCGGCGGCTAGACAGTCTCGGCCGACGCGCCGCCGAAATCGGAGCGTCGGCTCACCGGGGCGGTCGACCAGACGCGGTACGGTTGTGACTGCCAATGAAGCTCGTGCAGGCAATTCTCGTCCGCGACGAAGCCGACGTCGTCGGGACGCAGATCGAGTACCACCTCAACGCAGGTGTCGACTTCGTAATTGCCATGGATCACGACTCGGTAGATGGAACCACCGAGATCCTCGAGGAGTACGCCGGTCAGGGTGTTCTTCGCCGGATTCCGGTCTGTGGCGAGATGCAGCAGACGCCGTGGCGAACACGGATGGCTCGGCTCGCGGCCAGCGAGCACGCAGCCGACTGGGTGATTCATACGGACGCCGACGAATTCTGGGTACCTCGCCGCGGCTCGCTAAAGTCGGTCTTCGAAGCGATTCCGCCGCGATTCGGCGTGATTTGGGCGCTGAGCCGCCAGTTCGTGCCGCGCCCGGGCGAGGGGTCGTTCGCCGAACGCATGACCGTACGCGTTTCGGCGTCTGCACCGATCAACGATCCGATCAGCCCGTATCGTCCGCACGCAAAGGTTGCTCATCGTGGAAGCCGTGAGATAGTCGTCCGTCATGGAGCGCACCTCGTATCGTCAAGAGATCTAGAGCCGATGCGAGAGTGGTACCCGGTGGACTGCCTGCATTTCCCATTCCGATCGGTTGCGCATTACGTCCAGAAGTGCACTCGACAGGCCGTCTCTTTCGACCTCGGCCAGTACACCCGGGGGGCCTTGGCGACGGAGAGGGGTCGCGCAGAGGACGCCTATCGTGCGCTTCTAGTGACTGATGATGAAGTGCAGCGCGGGGTGGCAGCGGGGTTGCTCGCCGTCGACACGCGCTTGCGCGATGCCCTGTGCTCGGCGGCAGGGAGCGCCACGGGCGCCACGAGCCGAACCCAGGCGGACGTCGACGTTGTCGCCGAGGCGGCCGCACTTCAGGAAGCCAACGTTGTGAGATGTCGGCGCAATCTCGACGCTCTCCACCGTCGAGTCAGCGGCCTTGAGCACAGGCGCCAAGCGATTCTCAGATGAGGGTCGTTGTCATCATCGACGGTGCCGGAGATGCCGACACGCTTGCGGCCCAGATCGGATTTCACCTCGCTGCCGGAGTTGACGCGGCGCTCGTCCGCCAGAGCCCTTCGGTGGCTTCCGACGTGCTCCGACGCTTTGAAGGTCACGACGCGGTGCGACTCGTCGAGTCGCCACAGGACGAAGGCGATGTTACGACCGCGCAGCTTGCATACGCCGCGCTCGATGAATTCGGCGCGGACTGGGTGATCGAAGCGCGCGCGGGCGAGTTCTGGTGGCCCCGGGGGGAGAGCTTCCAGGACGTGCTGGCGCCGATGCCGCCGCGCTACGGGGTCGTGCAAGGGCTGCGGCGTCTCTTCGTGCCGAGGCCTGCCGACGCACATGCCTTGCGGGACTCGACGACGATCAGGCAGTCGTTCCTCGTTGTTCCGCCCGAGCACGGAACGGTGCCCGAGACCCTGCTCCGTCCGGCGTACCGTGCGCACCCGGCGCTCGACCCGGAGCGACCTGGGGGTGGGCCGGGAACCCGTCAGCCGCTGCGTGCGTGGTACCCACTCGAGGTTCTGACGCTCCCGGTGGGCGACGACGCGCTCTCGGAGGACGATGTTGCGCTCGGCCTCGCGGACGGCTCGCTCGTCGTGGACGAGCGTCTGCGGCATGCGCTCGACGCGATCGATCGTGGCGAGCTCTTCTCTTTCCCCGTCCCCGACGTCGTCGACGACGCCGCGTATGCCGGGGAATGTGCCGCCGTCGGCGAGGTCGACCTCGAGAAGCTCGACCAGCAGATTCGCGAGCTCGAACGTCGTATCGTCGAGCTCGAAGCACGGTTCTGGCCGCGGGTGCAGCGCGTCGCATCGCGGCTCGTGCGCCGCCGGTCGCCCTCCTGATCTCGGCGAAGTCGGCGGCTGCGCCGAGTACCATCGCTCTGATGGCCCTGGGATGCTGCGTGACTGAGATCGAGACGAGGCCGGCTGAGGCGGAGGCCGATGGCAGAGGCGGCTCGGCCCGTGTCGACACCGGCACAACAGAATCGTCCGGGACGAACGACTCACGGTCATACGGCCGGCGGCACGATGGCTTCACCTCGACCTCCGTGAGCTCTGGCACTTCAGGGAGTTGCTCGGCACGCTCGTCTGGAGGGATGTCGCAGTCCGCTACAAGCAGACTGCGATCGGCATCGCGTGGGCCATCATCGTTCCCTTCCTGACGATGGTCGTCTTCACGCTCGTGTTCGGGAAGTTCGCCGACTTCCCGTCGAAGGGCGTGCCGTACCCGATCTTCACGTACTCGGCGTTGCTGCCGTGGACATACTTCGCCTCCTCGGTTGGGCTTGCCAGCTCCTGCCTCGTCTCGAACAAGGCGCTCGTGACCAAGGTCTACTTCCCCCGCGTGCTGCTGCCGCTGGCCGCGGTCACGGTCCCCGCGTTCGACTTCGCCTTCGCCTCCATGATGCTCGTCGGGATGATGATCTGGTTCTCCGTCTGGCCGAGCCTCGCGATCGTCCTCGCCCCCCTCTTTCTCCTCATGGGCCTGCTGATGGCGCTCGCAACCGGGCTCTTTCTCTCCGCCGTCAACGTCCGGTACCGGGACGTTCCGTACGCCGTCCCGTTCCTGATCCAGATCTGGATGTACGTGTCGGGGGTCGTGTACGCCATCAGCGCGCTTCCCGAGCACTGGCAGTGGGTGCTCGCGCTCAATCCGATGACGGCTGTGATCGCCGGGTTCCAGTGGGGGGTGATCGGGACAGCTCCGCCCGATCCTGGGAAGACCCTCGTCAGCGTCGTCTCGCTGCTCGTCATGTTCATGATCGGGCTCTGGTACTTCCGGCGCTCGGAACCACGCTTCGCGGACACGATCTGATGCCCGCCGCGATCGTCGCCGAGGGTCTGTCGAAGCGCTACCGCATCGGCAAGCTGCAGAGCGCGTACGGAACCCTGCGTGATTCGGCTGCAGCGACAGCCCGGCGCCTGTGGAAGCGCGAGCACTCCGCGCCGGGCCGCGACATCTGGGCGCTGCGCGACGTCTCGTTCGAGGTTCCCGAAGGCCAGGTGCTGGGGTTCATCGGACGCAACGGTGCGGGGAAGTCGACGCTCCTCAAGATCCTCACCCGAATCACCACCCCGACCACAGGCAACGCGGTGATCCGTGGGCGGGTTGGCAGCCTGCTCGAGGTCGGGACAGGCTTCCATCCTGAGCTCACCGGGCGCGAGAACGTCTATCTCAACGGCTCCGTGCTCGGCATGAAGCGCCGGGAGATCGTCGGGAAGTTCGACGACATCGTGACGTTCGCAGGCGTCGAGCAGTTCATCGACACGCCCGTGAAGCGGTACTCGAGCGGGATGCAGGTGCGCCTCGCGTTCGCCGTCGCTGCGCACCTCGAGCCCGAGATCCTGCTCGTGGACGAGGTGCTCGCCGTCGGGGACGCGGAGTTCCAACGTCGCTGCCTCGGGCGCATGGAGGACCTCAGCGACTCGGGACGCACGGTTCTCTTCGTCTCCCACCAGATGCAGGCCGTCTCGCGGCTCTGCGACCGGGCGATCTGGCTCGACAAGGGCGAGATCGTCGCCGACGGCGGCAGCTCCGAGATCGTCGCCCAGTACCTCCAGGCCGGGTACGGAACGGGGTCGAGCGCGTTCTGGCCCGATATCGCAGCGGCTCCGGGAAAGGACCTCGTCCGGCTGCGCTCGGTCCGCGTGATCCAAGACGGGGAGGAGACGGGGGCCGTCGACGTCCGTTCGCCGGTCGGGCTGGAGATCGGGTTCACGGTGCTCAGGGACGGTGCCCCCGTGATGCCGAAGGTCAAGCTCGTGAATGAGCGGGGCGACGTGCTCTTCAATGCCATGGACACGAGCTCGCGGTGGCACGAGCCGACTCCGCCCGGCGACTACGTCGCAACCGCCTGGATCCCCGCCAATCTGCTCAACGAGGGGGTCGTCAGCGTCCAGGTCGCCGTGGTCTCCTTCGGCACCCAGAAGCTCCACCCGCACGCGGGGATGAACGACGCCGTGTCGTTCCACGTGCAAGACCCGGGAGAAGGCGACTCCGCGCGAGGGCAGTACCTCGGGCAGTGGCAGGGAGTCGTTCGCCCGCTGCTGGAGTGGACGACCGAGGAGCGCTAGCGGCGGCGTGTCGGATCGTTCCGGGGCGTCGGCTTCCCGCGGAGCGACGGCGACCCGTCCAGGCCGGTTGGCCGCGACGGCGGGCAGACGACTGCGCCGTGCGACAGGATGACGGGTCGTGCGACGCCCACGGACAGCCGACCGATTGACACGCGCCCCGCGCGCCGTCGTGCTGTACCGCGATTCGCCGCTGCGGCGGAGGGGGCTCGCCGACCCCTGCTCTCTCGAGAGGTACGCGCTCTACGGCCTCGACGGCCTCGAGGCAGCCGGTGTCGAAACGACTCACAACCTCGCGCCGGGGTCGACGCCCGGTGTGATCGACCGTCGACTCGGGCGCTTGCTCGACCGTCGTGTGCGGCGCCGCGGCGGCTACGGCGGCGACTTCCCCTCGGTTCTCGCGATGCGCGGGCCGATTGGTGAGGCCGACGTCGTCGTGTCCACCGTCGACACCGTCGGCATTCCGCTGGCATTGCTGCGCAGGGGACGCCTCGTCGCCTCGACGCCGATGGTCTACGTCAGCATCGGGCTCCTGCACCGTGTGCGCGGGCTGGCGGACGAGCGCTCGATCGAGGAGCTTCGATCGGCCGTCGCAGCCGCTCGCCTCGTGATCGCCTACGGGCACGCCGAGGCGAAGGAGCTCGACGCGTGGTTGGGGCCGTCGGCGGAGGTTCGTTTCGTTCCCTTCGGGGTCGACGTGGATGCGTTCGCACCGTCGCAGCACCCCCCCGTCGCCGACGTGGCCTCAGTGGGCACTGACCCCTATCGCGATTGGCGGCTCCTCATCGACGTCGCCCGCCGGCTTTCCGGGGCATGCTTCCGGGTGGTAGCGAGCGAGTCCGCGCGTGAGCAACTCGCGGGATCACCCGCCAACGTCTCGGCCGAGTACGGACGGCCCCTCGCCGAGGTGCGCGATCGCCTCGCGCACGCCCGCGTGGTCGCCCTGCCGGTGGTGGACAACGAGTACTCGGGCGCGACGACGACCCTGCTCCAGGCGATGGCGTGCGCGCGGCCCGTCGTCGTCAGCCGCACGCGGGCGATCGCGGACGGGTACGGCCTCGTCGACGGTGGCAACTGCGTATTGGTTCCTCCTGGCGACGCCGACGCCATGGAGCGCGCGGTTCGGATGCTCCTGGACGATCCGGCTCGGGCCGATGCGCTCGGACGCAGTGCGCGGGCCCATGTCGTGGCAGAGCTCGGCTGGGAGCGTTACGGTGCCGCGATCACGAGCGCCGTCCTCGAGACCGCACGGGCCTGACGCCGACTACCCTTCCCGACCGTGACCCGTCTCCAGGTGGTCGGCAGCATGTGCGTCCGCAACGAGGACGTCTTCGTCGAGCAGGCGATCAGGAACGTCGCCGCCTTCTGCGACCGGATCCTGGTCGTCGACCATCTCTCGACCGACGGCACGCCCGAGATTCTCCGGAGACTGGCGGCCGAGTACGACCATCTCGTGGTTCGGCGCGAGGCAAACTCGGCGGTCGCCCATCGCCTCCTCGAGCCGTACGCCGGCACACCGACGTGGGTGCTCCGGGTCGACGGCGACGAGCTGTACGACCCGGCTGGCCTCACGCGCGTCCGCGATCTGCTCGACGAGGGCGCATTCTCGAACGCGTTCCGCGTCCAGTGCAATGTGCTGCATTGCGTGGCGCTCGACGTTACGGCCGGTACGGCGTCCGGGCATCTGTCCCCACCGGGACGACCGATCACGGCGCTCTACAACTTCGGAGCCACGACGCAGTGGACCGGCGCCGCCGACCGGCTGATGGGAGGAGATGTGCGCTTCCTCGACGGCTACCGGTGGGACACGATCGACGCCCTGCAGGAGAGGCATCCGTTCGAGGAGAGCCCTCTGCGCTATCTCCACGTGTGCTTCCTGCGGCGTTCCAGCGTCGACCCCGAGGCGGGGGGAGCCCGTCCCAGTCTCGGGGAGCTGGGGACGTACAGGCGCGGCCTCTCGGGCTGGGTCGCGCGACGTATGCGCCCGACCGCGGTCGACCCGAAGATCCGTGAGCTGCACGAGCGCGGCACCACGTGGAAAGACGAGAAGTACCGGCGTGGCCCGGAGGTGACGGTCGACGTGGCTCCCTTCTTCTCCGCTCACGGCGAACACTGAATCGCCTCTGCTTTCAGCGTCCAGTGTTGCTGCGGGCTCGGGTTCTCGGTGCGCCGAGAACCGGTGGGTAGAGTTGCCTGACGATTATGGAAGCCCGGTCGACAGCACAGGCGCTTCGGGCCGCCGAGAAGGCGGCCGTCCGCGACAGCCCGACGGTCGACAAGGATTCGAGAGCGCTCGCATCGGGGATCGTCGGGGTCGAGGTCAAGCGCCTCGCCGTCCATGCAGATCCGCGCGGCGTGCTCACCCCCGTGCTCGATGCCCGTGACCCGTTCTGGGACGAGCCGATCGTGTACGCCTACCGCTTCTCGATCTTGCCCGAGCGGATCAAGGGCTGGGGCAAGCACGACCTGCAGACCGATCGCTACTTCGTGGTGTGCGGGAGCGTCCGCGTGGTGCTCTTCGACGGGCGTGAGGGCTCAGAGTCGGCGGGCGAGATCGTCCAGGTTCACTTCACCGACGGCACACCTGGGGTCGTCAAGATCCCACCGGGCGTCTGGCACGCGGATCAGAACTGGGGGGACACAGAGGCCCACGTCATCAACTTCCCAACGCATCCGTACGATCCCGACCAGCCCGACAAGTACCGGATCGACCCGCACGGCGGTGCGATCGCCTTTGACTGGTCGATCCGCGACGGCTAGCGCAGCCGCTCCCGCGCAGCGCGCACGGGGCCGACACGGAGCGCCTTCCGGCCGACCTTCCTCCACCACGGCGCTCGTCGCAACTCGAGCTCGCGCTCGGCCGCCTCGAGTCTTCGGCTCACGTCGATCGATCGCAGCTTGAAGTTCTGCGCTGCGCGCCAGACCGCCGCATCCAGGAGCGCCTGTATCTCGTCCTCCCCTCCCGGCGCGAGCGCACGCTCGAGCCACGCCTCGAGGAACGCGCTTCTCGTCTCGTCGTCGACAGTGCGCCAGGCGGGGTCGGGCAGCGAGATGGCTGTCAGCCTCGAGGCCGTGCGTCCTCGAAAACCGGGGACGGCGGTGACTTGCTGCCACATGTGGATGTCGGTCGGCGTCCCGCGAGGAGCCGGGCGCCAGCCCTCGGGCAGCCGGTCGTAGAGGCGGCACGTATGGGCGGCGCCCGTCAGGCCGATGAAGTTGTTCCTGCCCTCGCGAATCAGCGCCAGGTACTCCGGGCGCGCGAGGTCCGCGGGCCGGTACACGAGCACGCCGTCAGGCTCGACGAGCACGGGGGTGGAGTGTGCGAAGTCGGCATCGGCGAGCAGGCGCCGCATCTCGGCCACGTGCCCCGGGAAGAGCACGTCGTCGTCGCTCAGGTAACAGACGATCTCGCCGCGGGCCTCCTGCAACGCCGTGTGCCGGTGTCGCTCGCCGTGCCGCTCTCCCTTGGGCAGGTCGAAGAATCGAACACGCGGCTCGTCGGAGAACCGGTGCACTGCCTCACGTGTGTCGTCGCCGACGCCGTCTCCGACGACGAGTACTTCGACCACGGCGGAGCGCTGTGCGAGGGCGCTGCGCACTGCGATCGGCAGGAAGCGCGCGTGGTCGTGCGTCGGGATGAGGATCGTCGCGTCTACCACGGTGAGCTCCCTCCGCGGAGGCTAAGTGATCGCGAAGCGCTGCACGGCGTCGAGCGATTCGTGCGGGCCGGTGAAGCGGTAGCTGCGCTCGGTCAGCGCCTCGAGCGAGGCCGGCGAGGAGTACGTCCAGGTCGCGAGCACGCGCGGGTCGCTCGTGGAGAGCCCTCCGCGATGGAAGCCGCTCGTGTTGCAGAAGACCATCGTCCCGGCGGGGCCGGTGAACGTCTCGACGGAAGAGCCCGGGATGCGCGCGGTGAGCTCGTCGTCGCCGGGGTAGTTGTCGCCGAGCGGTCGCCACGGCCACTCCTTCGCGTACGGCCCCGAGCCGGCACTGCCCGGGACGTACTGGAACGGGCCCATCGACTCGTCGACGTCGACGAGGTAGAGGAACGCCTTCAGCAGGTGGCGGTCGTTGTAGTCGCGATGCCAACGCTGCGAAGAAACGCGCTGGGCATCGGGCGGCTGCGGAACCGAGTACCAGAGGTCGAGGTACTCGAGCTTCGACCACATGTCCAGGTAGGTGTTCGCAAGGTCGAGCATGCGCCGCGAGATACCGAGACGAAACCAGGGATCGTCGAGCGAGACGTCTACGCCGTAGCTGTAGCGGCGCACGACGAACTCCTTGCCCGCGCGGCGGCGAAGCGCACCCTCGCCACCGCTCTCCTCGGCCTCGAGGCCGCGCTTGGTTCCCTCCACGAAATGACCTGCGACGTCCGCGAGCTCCGTCCAGACCGCCGGATCCGGGAAGAGCTCGGTGAACGGCAGCACCGTGAACCCCTCCGCGTCGACGGCGTCGACGATCCGGCTCTGGACGTCGTCGAGTTGCGGGGAGTGCGCGCGAAACCGGCTGCGGCTGCGGCGGTTGGCGCCGACGTGGTCATGCACCGCGTAGGTCGCACGAATGCCACCTCGCTCCAGCTTCGCCCCGATACGGGGAATCCGTCGCAGGCGTGTGGGACGCCGGTAGTGCACGGGTGCAGGCTACCGTGTCCTGCGGGTGGTGAACGCGTCGGCTACGGTCAGGCGTCGTGAAGGCGAGTACGGTGCCCCGGGTGCCCGTGATCCTCGGTCGCCAGGTGGCCGGCGCGGCCGTCCGGCGCGCCCGTACGCATCTCGACTGGCTCGGTACACGGGCAGGGCGGGCCGATCTGGCGGTCTTCCACGAGCTCGTGCCGCCCCCGACCGGAGGCGGGCACCAGTTCATCCGCGCGCTGGTCGGAGAGCTCGAGCGGCGGGGCCTTCGCGTCGAGCTGAACCGCATCTCCGGTTCGACACCGGCGTGTCTCTTCAACTCGTTCAACTTCGACGCGGCCCGTCTGAGGCGCTTCGCCGGTCGCGGGGCGCGCATGGTGCACCGGGTCGACGGGCCGATCGGCGCGTACCGTGGACACGACGACGGCACCGACCGCCGCGTCGTCGCGCTCAACGCGGAGCTCGCAGACGCGACGGTGCTGCAATCCGACTACAGCCTCAGGCGGCACCGCGAGCTCGGGTACGAGCTGCAGAGCCCGGTCGTGATCCGCAACGCCCCCGACCCGGCGCTCTTCTTCCCACCCGAGAGCCGCCCGGCTCTCGAAGGACGACCGCTGCGTGTCGTGGCGACGAGCTGGTCGGACAACCCGCGCAAAGGCTTCGACGCCCTCGAGCGGCTCGACGCGACGCTCGACCCAGGCCGGCTCGAGGTCACGTTCGTCGGGCGCTCGCCCATCCGCTTCCGGCAGATCCGGATGCTCCCTCCCGTGGCGTCCGCCGAGCTCGCGGAGCTCCTTCGCGCTCATGATGCGTACCTCGCGGCGAGCCTGGACGACCCGTGCTCGAACGCATTGCTCGAGGCGCTCGCGTGTGGGCTCCCTGCCGTGTACCGCCGCAGCGGCGGCCATCCGGAGCTCGCCGGCGATGCAGGCGTCGGGTTCGACGACATCGAGGAGCTGCCGGAGGCGTTCGACCGCCTCGCGTCCGGGCTCGACGCCTTCCGGTCTGCGATCAGGGTCCCGCTGCTCGCGGACGTCGTCGATCGCTACCTCGAGGTCCTACAGCCGTGAGAGCCGTGACCTCCGCCCGCCGCCTCGTCGCGCCCGCCGGGAGGGCCGCCATGCGCACCGTGGTGGCGGCGCGAACCCGTGGTTGGCCGCCCGGCTCGCGTCTCTTCGTGGTCGGTGACGGCAGCGGCTGGTCGCTCGACGACGATGCGCGGATCCTCGCGGCTCGAGCGGCCCGGCTCGGTGTCGAGATCGCACCGCCGTCGTGGGCGCGCTTCGCCGACCGCCAGGCCGTCTTCCACACGAGCCACTTCACCGCCGTGCATCCCCGCTGGCTCGAGACGACGAGTCGCATCGGCACGTCGTGGTTCCACGGGAGACCGGGGACGCCCGGCTATCCGGAGTTCGACGCAGCGTTCGCCGTGCTGAGGCGGCATGCGGAGCGCTTCGAGCGAATCCAGGTCACGCATCGGGAGATGGAGGAGCTCGTCATCGAGCACGGGGTTGTCCGGGAGCGGGTCTTCCGCATCCCCATCGGCCTGGACCTCGAGCACTTCCCGCTCGGGGGCCCGACGCAACGGGCAGCCGCGCGTTCGGCCCTCGGTCTGCCGCAGGACGCGTACGTCGTCGGATCGTTTCAGAAGGACGGTGTGGGCTGGGGCGAGGGTCTGGAGCCGAAGCTCGTCAAGGGCCCCGACGTGCTCGTGGCCGCCCTCGCGGAGCTGCGGCTGACGACATCCGAGCTGACCGTGCTGCTCACGGGTCCCGCCCGCGGCTATGTCAGGCGCGAGCTGGAACGCCTCGGCATCCCGCACCGGCACGTCTTCGCGCGGAGCCGCGACGAGCTCGCGCGCGCCTACCACGCGCTCGACGTGTATCTCGTGTCGTCACGGCAGGAGGGGGGCCCGAAAGCGGCCCTCGAGGCGATGGCCGCCGGGGCCCCGCTGGTATCGACGCGCGTCGGTCAGGCGCAGGAGATCGTCGTCGACGGCGTCAACGGGTTGCTCGTCGACGTCGACGAGCCGGAATCACTCGCCGGGGCCGCGGCTCGCCTGCGCGACGACCGAGCCCTGGTCGAGCGGCTCGTGGCCGAGGGCCGGGCGACGGCCGAGGCCTCTGCGCTCGAACGTCTCGACGGGCGCTGGGCGGAGCTGCTCGACGGCTTCGTCACCCGGTCGGGAGGCGACGATGCGCGTTGATCGTGCTCGGGTCGGTCGGTACGCTCGCGCGGGCCGGCGCTGGATGCAGCTCGTGAGCCGGCGGCGCGTGGCGCCGGGGCTCCGCGTCTCGTTCGGGCACGATCTGATCCCGGGGCCTGGCGAGCCCGCCCGCGGTGGGACGGCGAAGTTCCAGCGGCTGGCGCAACGCTTCCCGAACGAGCCGGCCGACTTCACGCTGCTCTACCTCGGGTCGAGCTGGCTGCCACGAGACCTCGGCCCGCTGCTCCGGGTGGCCCGGAAGCGGCGGGCGCCGATCGTGCTGAATCAGAACGGTGTGGGCTACCCGGCCTGGGCCGGCGCTCGCACCGACATCGTGAACGAGCCGCTTCGCCGCGCGCTGGAGGCTGCCGACCACGTCCTCTACCAGTCGGCGTTCGCAAAGGAAGGGGCAGACCTCTTTCTCGGGCCGCCCCGCGGCACCTGGGAAGTGCTCGCCAACGCAGTCGACATCGACCGGTTCACGCCCGCCATCACGGCAGCGACCGACGGGCCGGTGCTCCTGCTCGGAGGTGACCAGACGCAGGCGCCCGATCGGGTCGAGCTCGCCCTGCGCACGCTCGCGGCCGTCCGCGCGCGACTCCCCGACGCGCGGCTCCTGATCAGCGGACTACTCGGCTCCGATCCGGCTGCGGTCGCCCACGGTCTCGGCGTGTCCGAGGCAGTCGAGATCGTCGGCCGTTACCGGCAGGACGATGCCCCCGCCTTGATGCGCCGCGCGCACATCCTGCTGCACACGCAGCCGAACGACTGCTGCCCCAGCCTCGTGCTCGAGGCGATGGCGAGCGGCGTCCCGGTCGTGTACCTGCGGAGTGGGGGCACCGCAGAGTTGGTGGGCGACGTCGCGGGCGTCGGCGTCCCGCACGAGACGAGCTGGGTGAAGGTCGCACCGCCGGCCCCCGAGGCGCTCGCCACGGCCGTGACCGACGTGTTCGACGAGCTCGACCGCTACCGGAAGGCGGCGAGGGCGCGGGCTGTGGCCGACTACGCGCTCGGGCCGTGGCTCGACCGACACGGAGAGCTGTTCGCAGAGCTGGTGGCGGGTCGGCGCTAGGGCAACGTCTGCCCGGGCTACGGCGACGCGGTCGCCTCCACCCAGATCTCGCCCCAGCGCAGGATCGGGTCGCCCATCCGCCAGCCGGCGGCCGAGAGCTCCTCGTCGAGGAGCTCGGGCGTGTACTCGAGCTCGTGGGTCGGGTCGCTGAAGTACGGCAGCTCGAGCTCGGCCCGGAGCGGCACCGACCAGTGACGGTTGATGTCGGGCACTCGGACGAGTGCTCGGCTGGCACCGGCACGCTCCCGGAGCGCCCTCAGCAGTTCCACGCGTGGAGCGATGTGCTCGAGCACGTTCGAGAGCACGACGACGTCGACGGGCTCCTCGAATGCGTAGGTGAGGGCGTCCGCCTGCACGTAGGTGACCCTCGGGTGCCCGAATCGCGACCGCGCGACGTCGAGCGACCACGGGCTCGTGTCGATGCCGACCACCTGCGCGCCGGAGCGCGCGGCGATGTCATACGCGACGCTGCCGATGCCGCAGCCGACGTCGAGCACGCGCTCTCGCGCGGTGATCCGCTCCACGAAGAAGTCGTGGTAGCCGGTGAGCCGATGCTTCGGATGGACGCCGTCGCCGTACGCGAGTGCGCCCCGGTCGAGAGCCGCCTCGGCGTCGTCGACGGCAAGGAACAGCTGCCTGAGCGCCTGTCGTCGATCCGGCTGGGCGCGGATCGTCGCCAGCCAGAGCCGGAAGAGATGCCGCCACACCCCGAACGGGAAGACGAGGCGAAGCGGTCGCAACGGAGTGCGGCGCCCGACGCCGCCGGCGACGCGGCGCAGTGTCCAGCGGCGTCGGGGCGCGGTCACTTCGTCGCACCCGCCCTGCGGTAGCCGCGCATTCGCCCGGTGAGCGTCACGCGTTGGACGCGCGCACCGGTCATATCGCCGCGGACGAGCGCCGCGACAGCCCCGCCGATCGGGCGCGTGAGCATCCTCGTCAAGGTCCGCGGTCCGTAGCGGTGCCGCCGGAGCAGATGACCCACCGTGGCACCCGCCCGTGCTGCCGCTGCCAGCTGCTCCTCCCCCGTACGTGGCGGGGACGGATGCTCCACCACGAGCCCGGGGTCGTATGCGAGCTGCGCCCCGAGATCGAGGCAGCGGATCAGCCAGTCCACCTCCTCGCCCAGCAGACCGCTGTCCGAGCCCACACCGAGCTCCTCGTCGAAGCCACCGACCCGTTCCACGAGGGAGCGACGGACGAAGAGCGACGCAGAGTTGCCTCTCGTCCAGACCGATGCACGGTCGAGGCGGCCGGCCTCGGCCGAGAAGCGGCGGCTCGGAGGCCGACCCTCGGGATCCGCGGTGCGTCCCACGAGCCCGTCGAGATCGGGGTGCTCGGCCAGACGCCTGGTCACTGTCTCCAGGAGCCCCGGCGGATACGTGCAGTCGTCGTCGGGAAAGGCGACGATCTGCCCCTCGAGTCTCCCGAGCGCAGCGTTTCGTGCGCGGCTCAGCCCCCGCTTCGGCAGCCGCAGGCGCACGATCTCGAGCGACGAGTGCCGTGCGAGCACCGGCGCCAGGACGTCCTCGTCGTTCTGGTCGGCCACGATGACACGGAGGGAATCCTGCGCCTGGAGCTCGAATGACGCGAGCAGGCGGTCCAGCTCGGTCGTGCGATCGACGGTCGCGACGACGAGGTCGACAGTCGGCGGACCCAGCTTCTGCACGCGTCAGAGGCTATCGTCAGGTGCCGCTCCCGGACCGGCCGTGAAGCGCACTCCGATCCCGCACGTCTCCTTTGTGCTCGCCGCCCACAACGCGGCGCCGACGCTCGGCGCTGCGGTTGCGAGTGCTCTGCGCCAGACGGTGAGCGAGCTCGAGCTGATCGTGATCGACGACGGGTCGGATGACGACACGGGAGACCTCCTCGGCCTCGTCGGCGATCCAAGGCTCGTTGTCCTTCGCAACGAGGAGCGGCTCGGTCTCGCGGCCTCGCTGAACCGCGGGATCGACCTGGCACGCGGCCGCTGGATCGCCCGGCTGGATGCAGACGACATCGCCCTGCCGGAGCGGCTGGCGACACAGCTCGCGTCAGCGGACGGTGCGGGTGGCCCCGCCCTGCTCGGGAGCGCCGTGCTCGAGTTCGGGGAGGACGGTCGTGTCGGGGCCCTCCACGAGCCGCCGGTCGGCGATGCCGCCGTGCGCTGGCACGCGCTGTTCGGTGCGCCAGCCTTCCATCCGACGGTGCTCGTCGCGCGTGGGGTCCTCGATCGCTACGAGCTTCGCTACGACCCGAGCTTCGGCGAGAGCGAGGACTACGACCTGTGGGCTCGTCTGTTGTCGGTGGCCAACGCGGACAACGTCCGCGACCCGCTGGTGCTGCGCCGGATTCACGCCGAGCAGGCGTCGAAGCGCCGACCGGGTCTGCAGCGCTCGTTGCAGCGGACCGTCGCCTTGCGCGAGATCTCACGGGTCGCGCCCGAGCTCTCCGAGCCCGACTCGGACCTTGCGTGGCGCGGCGCCGTCGGTGCCGAGCTGTCCACAGACGAGGCCGAACGGGCGGCGGAGGCGCTGCTCGAGCTGTACCGATCCTTCGCAGCCGACCGGGAGCGCTCGGACGGCCTCGACGCGGCTCGGGCGGCCGCTGCGCGCGCCGTCGCACGCGTGGCCTCGTGCGCCGATACCCGTGTCAGAGCATCGCTGCTGCGGCGTGCGCTGGCGCTCGAGCCGAGAATGCCGCTCGACGTGGTCGCCGGGCGACGCCGTCGACACTCCGTCCGCCGGCGGCTTCTGCCGGCAGCAGAGCTGCTCCTGCGCGAGTTGCACGGTGGAGCCGGTGACGGCGACCGCCCGGCTCGCGTCGTCGTCGTCTCCCCCGAGCCGACTCCGTACCGCTCACCGCTCTTCGACCGGATCGCCTCCAGACCGGAGGTCGATCTCACGGTGGTCTACGCCGGGCACACCGTGGCAGGGCGAACGTGGCACGTCGAGCCGCACCACCGCTCCGTCGTGCTGGGCGGCGCCCGCGTCCCCGGCGTCCGGCGTGTGCTGCGACACGACTACCCGGTGACCCCCTCGGTCTTCCGGACGCTTCGGGAGGCCGCGCCCGACGTCGTCGTCGCGCATGGTTGGAGCACGTTCCCCTCGCAGGCGGCGATCCTGTGGGCTCGACGGCAGGGTGTTCCCTACATCCTGCTCGTCTCGAGCCACGACGCGGTCGAACGGGCCCGCTGGCGCCGGGCGGTGCGGCGGCCGATCGTCCCTCCGCTCGTCCGGGGCGCGTGGGGCGCGTTCGCGCTCGGCGCGCTCTCGCGCGAGTCGCTCGTGGCGCTCGGCGTGCCCCCCGGACGGGTGCGGCTGTTCGCCAACACGGTCGACGTGGCCGCCGTGGCCGACCGCGCCGACGAGCTCGACGCGCACCGGCACGAGCTGCGCGAGACGCTCGGGCTGGCCGCAGACGATGTCGTCGTGCTCTCCGCCGGGCGATTGGCACCGGAGAAGGCGCACGACACGCTCATACGTGCTGTCGCAGCCGCGGACGACCCGCGCCTCGCACTCGTGATCGCGGGCGAAGGTGCCGAGCGGCACGCGCTCGAGCGGCTCGCCGGGGAGCTCGGCGTCAGGCTCCTTCTCACCGGAGACCTTCCGTGGGAGCGGCTGCTCGAGGCATACGTCGCAGCCGACGTCTTCGCGCTGCTCTCGACCTGGGAGCCGTGGGCGGTCGTCGTCAACGAGGCCGCGGCGTGCGGCAAGCCTCTCGTTCTGTCGAGCCAGGTCGGCGCAGCAGCCGACCTGCTGCGCGACGGCGAGAACGGCGCGCTCGTACCCTCGGGTGACGTCGCCGTGGCAGCCTCGGCTCTCCGGCGCCTCGCTGCTGATCCCGAGCTACGCCTCGCGCAGGGCGTGCGCTCGCGCGAGATCGTTGCTGGCTGGGGGTACGAGCCGAGCGTCGAGTCGTTCGTCCACGCCGTGCTCGAGGCGGCAGGTCGTCTACCCTCCGCGCGGTGAGCGGTCGCCCGCACCTGCTCGTCCTCAACCAGTACTACTGGCCGGGTCTCGAAGCGACGGCACAGCTGCTCTCCCAGCTCTGCGAGGCGCTCGTCGACGACTTCGACGTCACGGTCGTGACCGGGAACCTGCACGGCCAGGAGGGGCTGCCCGCAGAGGAGGTTCGAAACGGCGTCCGCATCGTCCGCACGCGCTCGACGGCGTTCGAGCGCTCGCGGCTTCACCTACGCGCCGCGAACTACGTCACGTATCTCGGCGACTCCGTGCTCGCGTCTCTCAGAGGGCGGCGGCCGGACGTGGTGCTGTGCATGACCGACCCGCCGATCGTCGGCGACGTCGGGCTCGTCGTCTCCCGGCGTTTCGGGGTGCCCCTCGTCGTGATCAGCCAGGACGTGTTCCCCGAGATCGCGGAGCGCCTGAAGCGTCTCGAGAGCCGCGCGCTGCTCGGCACGCTCCGGCAGTTGGTCGCCCTCTACCTGCGGCGCGCCGACCGCATCGTCGCCATCGGCGAGACGATGAAGCAGCGGTTGGAGGAGAAGGGAGCACCCGGCTCTCGCATCGACGTGATCCCGAACTGGGTCGATACGCGTGAGCTGACACCGCAGCCACGCGACAATCCGTGGGCACAGAAACACGGTCTCGATCGTGGCTTCGTCGTCATGCACTCAGGCAACGTCGGTCACGCGCAGGATCTCGACAGCCTCGTACGCGCCGCCGCCTTCCTGCGCGACCTCGACGAGCTACGAATCGTGGTCGTCGGCTTCGGCGCCCGGCACGCCGAGCTGGCGTCTCTCGCGAGCCGGCTGGAGGTCAGGGACACGGTTCACTTCCTCCCCTATCAGCCGCGCGACGTGCTGGCTCAGTCGCTGTCGGCTGCCGACCTCCACTACGTCGGTCTCGCGAAGGGGCTGTCCGGGTATGTCGTGCCGAGCCGGCTCTACGGCATCCTTGCGACCGGCCGACCGGTGCTCGTCGCGGCGGACGAGGAGTCCGAGACTGTACGTATCGTCCGCGACGTGGGCTGCGGCATCGTCGTGCCGCCGGGACGGCCCGAGATCGTCGCCTCGACGCTCCGCGCCGCTGTCGACGGGTCGCTCGTGCTGACGGGAATGGGAGAGCGGGGCCGGGCGTACGTCGAGCGGGAGGCTGACCGCGAAGTGGCCTTCGAGCGCTACCGGCGACTCTTCGCCGAGGTCGTCAGCAGCTCGCGGTAGAGGGCATCGACATCGTCGACGAGACGCGGCACCGCATAGCGGTCGAGTGTGCGCTGCCGCCCGGTCTCGCCCATCGACAGTCTGCGACCTTCGTCGCGTGCCAGCAGCTCGAGCCGCTCGGCCACCGCGTGTGTGTCGCCTCGGCGAACGAGGAACCCGGTGACCCCCTCCTCCACGACATCCGGGACACCCCCCACCTTCGTCGCGACGACGGGACGCCCCGCGGCGAGAGCCTCGATGATCGTCACCGGTGTTCCCTCGTTGGCTGAAGTGAGGACAACGACGTCGCACATGGCGTACCAGGGAGCGACATCCTCCTGGTAGCCGACGAACAGGCACGCCTTCGCCAGCCCACGATCATGCGCCAGCTGCTCCAGCCGGTCTCGGTCGATACCGTCGCCCACGAGCAGCAGGAGGGCGTCGACCCCGCGCTCCCGAAGCGACGCGAGCGACGCGAGGAGATCGTCGGTTCGCTTGACAGCGGTCATTCGTCCGAACCAGCCGACGACGAAGCGGTCACGTCCGATGCCGTACCGCTGTCTGAGCTCGATCGGATCCTCGTCGCAGTGCACGCGCGGCTCGAGCTCGATGCCGAGGCGGATCACGGTGAACCGCGAGGCGGGTGCCACTCCCATCCCGGCGAGCTCGTCGCGCACCTCGGGGCTGACGGCGACCAGCGAGTCGGTGACACGTGCGAGTGCCATCTCGATCGCACGGAAGACGAGCGATCCCGTCCTGCCGAAGTAGCCACGGAGCACGTGCCCGTGGAAGGTGTGCACCACGACGGGTCTCCGAAGGCCGGCGAGCACGGCTGCCGCCCGACCGACCGCGCCCGCCTTCGCAGTATGTGTGTGGACGATGTCCGGGCGCAGTCGGCGGATCAGTTGGGCGAGTCGTACCGTCGCGACGAGGTCGCGAAGCGGAGAGAGCTCCCGTACGAGCCCCGGGAGGCGCACCACCTCGACACCCGCCTGGTCGGCGACGAACTCCATGGACTCCTCGCCGCGGCCGACGTCGCCGGCGACGAGCGTCGTCTCGTACCCCCGCTCGGCGAGCCCCCGTGCGAGGTATGAGACATGAAGGGCCGGCCCGCCGACGTTGAGGCGTGCGATCACGCGCAACACGCGGACGGGGCGGTCGGGCGGGTCGACGCTCACCGCGCAACCGTAGCGTCGAGCCGGGACATGCGTACACTCGGCTCTCGTGGTCGCTCCGAAGAGGTCAGCACGACCCGGTCGGCTGCATGCGCGCCGCATCGCGTCGTCCTCGGTCGCCGATCAGCCCCCGGCGACGAGGGCTCGCCGTGCCGTGGCGGCGTTCGGTTCTCGCGCGGTCAACGCGCGTCGAGCGCTCTGGAGACACGCACCATGATCGCGAGGGCGCTCTTCTGGGGATCGCTCGGCGCGGTCGCGTGGACGCACGTGGGCTACCCGCTCGCGGTCGGTGCTTTGGCCCGCGTCCGTGCGCGTCCCGTGCGGCATGATCCGGAGGCCGAGCCTGGCGTGACGGTCGTGGTGGCGGCGCACAACGAGGAGGCGGTGATCGAGCGCAGGCTCGACAACCTGCTCGCACTCGACTACCCGCCCGACCGCCTCGACGTCGTCGTCGCCTCCGACGCGTCGAGCGACGGCACGAACGAACTGGTCGAGGCCGCAGCGGATCGCGACGACCGCGTGCGGCTGCTCGACTGTCCGCGCGGCGGGAAGGTCGCGGCACAGGACCGCGCCGTGCGGGGAGCACGGGGCGAGATCGTCGCGTTCTCCGACGCGAACGCGACGTGGGCGCCGGATGCGCTGCGCCGGCTCGTCTCGGCGATGGCCGATCCGGACGTGGCGTATGCGTGCGGGCGGCTCGTGCTCGAGGCGGCGGACGGCTCGAACCGGGAGGGGGCCTACTGGCGCTACGAGCTCTGGTTGCGCGAGCAGGAGTCGCACACGGGATCGGTCACCGGTGGCAACGGCTCGATCTACGCCGTCAAGAAGGCGGACTACGTCGAGGTCGACCCGCGCTGGGGCCACGACCTGTCGTTCCCCTATCGGATGGTGCAGGCGGGGCGACGTGCGGTGTACGAGCCGACCGCACGCGCGTTCGAGAGGCCGACGCCGACGAACGAGACCGAGTACCACCGCAAGGTGCGCATGTTCGAGCACTGCTGGGAGATCACCTTGCGTGGCTCCATGCTGAGGCGCCTCCCCGCGGGTTACTTCGTGCAGATGCTCTCCCATCGCCTGCTTCGCTACGGCAGTGGCGTGCTGCACGTGCTGCTGCTCGGCACGAGCCTGCTGCTCGTGACGTCGGGGGCGGTGTACGCGGTCGCGCTCGCCGCACAGCTCGCCTTCCTCGGGGCTGCCGCCGCGGGCGTGCCCCTGGCGCGGTACTACACGCTCGTGACGTGGGCGACCCTGCAGGCGCTCGTCAACTACCTGCGTCGCGGTGTGCCCGCCACCTGGGAGGCGGCGGAGGGCACGCGCTGAGCGGGCCGCCCGCGAGTCGTTACCCATGAACCGTGCCGCCGACATCGCGATCGCGGGTCTCGGGCTCGCCGTGACGGGCCCGTTCCTCGGTGTCGCAGCTCTTGCCATCAAGCTGGGGGACGGTGGCCCTGTCCTCTTTCGGCAGACTCGCGTAGGCCAGGACGGCGTCGACTTCGAGCTGTTCAAGCTGCGGACGATGGTCGTCGATGCCGAGCACCAGGGAGCGGGGTATGCGGTCGATCGCGGCGATCCCAGGATCACTCGGGTCGGGCGCTTCCTGCGGCGCACGTCGATCGACGAGCTACCGCAGCTCTGGAACGTGCTCCGGGGCGACATGTCGATCATCGGCCCGCGTCCCACGCTGCGCTACCAGGTGGAGCGCTACGACGAGCGGCAGTGGCGCCGTCTCGCCGTGCTCCCGGGGCTCACCGGCTGGGCGCAGGTGCGCGGGCGCGCATCGCTCTCGTGGGCGGAGAAGATCGAGCTGGACGTCTGGTACGTGGAGCATCGCTCGGCTCGGGTCGACCTGTCCATCCTGCTCCGCACGCCGGCCGCGCTCTTCGGTGGCACGTACAAGGGCTCGACCGGTGGGTGGCGCTGACGACGACGGTGGGGACGCGCGGTTGGCGCACAGCCGTGTCCGACTGAAGTCGGACACGGGGCGTCGCCGGATGATTGACACGCCTGATCGCGCATCCGCACGCTGACCGCGCTCGTCGGTGGCACGTACAAGGGCTCGACCGGTGGGTGGCGCTGACGACGACGGTGGGGACGCGCGGTCGGCGCACAGCCGTGTCCGACTGAAGTCGGACACGGGGCGTCGCTAGGCTCCGGGCCGATGACCGCGGTTCTCTTCACCTGCGCGGGTCAGCGTGTGGACATCGTGAGCGCGTTCGGCCGTGCCGGCGCGACGACCGTCGCCGCCGACGCCGATCGGCTGGCGCCGGCGCTGTACCACGCCGACCACATGGCGCTCGTGCCGCGGATCGACGACGACGCGTACATTCCCGCGCTCGCGGAGCTCGTGCGCGTCCACGACGTCCGACTCGTCGTCCCGCTCACCGATCTCGATCAGACGCTGCTCGCCCGTGGGAGGCACGAGCTCGCGCCGGCACTGGTCCTCGTCCCCGCTCCCGAGGTGTGCGAGACGATGGGCGACAAGCTCCGGGCGCACGAGTTCTTCGTCGCTCGCGGCATCGCCTCTCCTCGGTCGTGGCCTCCGGCCGACGTGCCGGACGACGCACGCTACCCGCTGCTCGTCAAGGTGCGGGAGGGGTTCGGCTCCCGGCACATCCACCACGCCGGCGACCCGCACGAGCTCGAGTTCTTCCTTCGCTACACGCCGGTCGACTCGTTCGTGCAGGAGCGCTGCCTCGGCGTCGAGTTCTCGATCGACGTCTTCTGCGACCTCGAGTCGCGCTGCCTCAACGCGATCCCGCGCACGATGATCCAGTCGAAGGGCGGTGAGTCGATCAAGGGGCGATCGATCCAGGACCGTGAGCTCATCGAGCACGGTGCTCACGTCGCCGAGACCGTGGGGATCGTCGGCCCGGCCAACGTGCAGTGCTTCCGCGAGCCCGACGGGTCGCTGCCCGTCACCGACGTCAACCCGCGCTTCGGCGGCGCATTCCCGCTGCCGCTCGCCGCAGGCAGCCGCTACCCGGAGCTCGCCCTCTCGCTCGCACGCGGCGGGCGCCCCGAGCCGCGGCTCGGCGACTTCCGCGAGGGCATCCTGATGACCCGGTTCTTCTCCGACCTGTGTCTCGCGGAAGACGGTGACGGGCTCGTGCCGTTCGCCGAAGAGCTTCCGCACCCGCTGGCGGCGGAGCCGGGGGAGGCCTGACGTGGCACGGGCTCTCGTTACCGGTGCGGCCGGGTTCATCGGCTCCCATCTCGCCGAATCGCTCACCGATGCCGGATGGGACGTCGTCGCCGTCGACTCGTTGACCGACTACTACGACCCGCAAGTGAAGCGGGACAATCTCTCCGGTCACCCGTTCCACGAGGTCGATCTCGCCCGCGCCGACCTGGCGCCGCTGCTCGACGGCGTCGACGTCGTCTTCCACCTCGCCGGGCAGCCGGGTGTGCGATCGAGCTTCGGCCCCGACTTCCAGCTCTACGTCGAGCGAAACGTGCTGGTGTCCGAGCGCCTCTTCGAGGGGGCGGCGGCCCGGGGGATCCGGGTCGTGTACGCGTCCTCCTCGTCGGTGTACGGGGATACGGAGACGTACCCGACGCCCGAGGACGTGCGCCCGCGGCCGATCTCGCCCTACGGCGTCACCAAGCTGGCCTGCGAGGACCTCGCCTACGCGCTCGCGCGGACGGCGGGCCTCGAGGCGGTCGGGCTCCGCTACTTCACCGTCTACGGGCCACGTCAGCGGCCCGACATGGCCTTCACACGTCTGTTCACCGCGATCGCCCGGAGCGAGCCGTTCCCGCTCTACGGGGACGGTGGAGCGTCGCGAAGCTTCACCTATGTCGCGGACGCGGTCGCGCTCACGGTGGCCGCCGGCGCCGACGGGCGCGCGGGCGAGATCTACAACGTGGGCGGCGGCGAGGAGGCGACGATGACCGAGGCGGTGGCAGTGGCCGAGCGCGTTGCCGAGGGCAGCGTCGTGCTGGAGCGACACAGCGCGGCGTCGGGCGACGTTCGCAGGACGTGTGCCGACACCTCGAAGGCGACACGGGATCTCGGTCTCACCGCGTCGACCCCGCTCACGGAAGGGATGCGGGCACAGTGGGAATGGGTCGCTGCTAGGGTCGCGGCGCGATGAGCGACGACCGGCCCGGCGTCCCCGAGCTCGACGGTGAGCAGGAGGTCGACCTGCGTTCCGCGTGGCGGACCCTCGTCATGCGCTGGTGGCTCCCCGTCGGCGGGCTCGTACTGGGAGCTGTGCTTGGTGTGCTCGTCTCGCTCGGCGGCGGCAACGTCTGGGAGGCTCGGACGCTGCTCTACCTGGGGCAGCCGTTCACACCGGGCGGTGGAGGGCAGATCCAGAGCCTGCAGACCAACCCACGGACGGTCGGGGAGATCATCCGCTCCGAGGCGACGCTCACGAAGGCGGCCGCCGCCAGCGGCCTACGGCTCGGCCAGTTACGTGGCAACGTCACCTCACAGACGATCACTTCCCCCGGGACGGCGCGCAACCTCTCCCCGCTCGTCGAGATCGTCGTACGGGCGCCCGGAGCCGCAAAGGCCGAGCGGGCCGCCGATTCGCTGGCCGAGTCCGTCGCCGCGGACGTCTCCGAGTACGTCGAGCGGAAGATCGAACTGCTCGACGACCAGATCGCGAATGCCGAGCAGCAACTCCAGCAGATCGACAGGCGGATCGCGGCCGCCACGGAGCAGCAGCGCATCGCGCTCGCCGATGACACCTTGAGCCTCTCGGAGAAGCTCCTCGTCTCGACCAATTCCAACGCCACGATCAACAACGCCGAGCAGCGCCGGGCGACCGTGTTCGCGAACCTGAACAGTGCGGAGCAACTGCTCTCCCTTGCGCAGACGGTCGAACGCAGTCAGGTGATCGAGGAAGCGGCCGCCAAGAGGACGTCGGCGACGAGCAGGCGCACCGCGGCCGTGGTCGGCGCGTTGCTCGGTCTGCTGCTGGGCGCGATCGTCGCGTGGCTGTGGGAGCCCGTGGCCACGCGCAGGAAGGACACTGCGGGCGCCTAAAACGGCCCCGACATGTTCGAAGGCAAGCACGTGGCGGTCGTCGTCCCCGCCTACAACGAGGAGTTGCTCGTCGCGGCGACGCTGCACGGCATCCCGGACTTCGTCGACCGGATCGTCGTCGTCGACGATCGCTCTACCGACGCCACGGTGGAGCGGGCCCGCGAGGTCGGCGACCCCCGTGTCCACGTGATCGTGCGCGAGAAGAACGGTGGGGTGGGCGCCGCGATCCTCACCGGCTACGAGCACTGCCGTGACGAGGCCATGGACGTGACCTGTGTGATGGCCGCCGACAACCAGATGGCCCCGGACGAGCTCGTCGAGTTCGTCGCCCCCGTCGCGCGGGGCGAGCTCGATTACGCGAAGGCGAACCGCCTCGTCAGCGGCGAGGCGTGGAAGCTGATCCCGCATGCCCGCTACCTGGGCAATGCGGTGCTGTCGCTCCTCACGAAGATCGCGTCCGGCTACTGGCACGTGGCCGACTCGCAGGCCGGGTACACGGCCCTCTCGCTCGCCGCGCTGCGCCGGCTCGACCTCGACCGCGTCTACCGCCGGTACGGCTTTCCGAACGACCTGCTCGTGCACTTGAACGTGATCGATGCCAGCGTGCGCGACGTGCCCTCTCGGCCGATCTACGGCGTGGGCGAGCAGTCGGGCATCAAGATCAGCCGGGTCGCCCCGCGGATCGCGTGGCTCCTGTTCAAGGGCTTCTGGTGGCGCATGAAGGAGAAGTACGTGATCAGGGACTTCCACCCGCTCGTGTTCTTCTACGTGCTCGGTGCGCTGATGACGGTGGTCGGCGTCGCACTCGGACTCGTCGTCGCCTGCTCTCGCATCTTCTTCGCCAACCCGATCACGACCCCGACGATCGTCCTCGTCGCCCTGCTGCTCATCTCCGGGACACAGTTCACGCTGTTCGCGATGTGGTTCGACCAGGAGGCGAACAAGGACCTCCGCTGACCCGCTGGCGCAGTCCCGACCGATGCAGGACGAGCACGGTCGGCCCGGCCTGTTGCGCGGTGCGCTATCCTGGATCTATGTCCAGGTTATGTCTAAGTAAGAGGGCCTGAGCAGATGCGCTCGGCGATCGTGCTCTTCACGCGCGACCTTCGCGTGCACGACAACGCGGCTCTCTCGGCTGCCTCGCAGCAGGCCGAGAGGATCCTGCCCCTGTTCGTCCTCGACGACGCGGTGCTTCGGCGGTTCGGTGCGCCGAGCCGCGTGGCGTTCCTGCTCGACGCGCTCCGTGACCTCGACGAGTCGTTCCGCTCCCGTGGCAGCTCCCTCGTCGTCCGGCGCGGGGACACGGTCGCTGAGGTGATGCGCCTCGCACGCGACGTCCGTGCCGACGCCGTCTTCCTCGCCGAGGACGTCAGTGCCTTCGCGCGGTCACGCGCACGGCGGCTGCGGCACGCGGCGGTGGCCGGTCGAATGGAGGTGCACGAGCTACCGGGCGTCACGGTCGTGCCCCCGGGTGACGTCGTACCCACCGGCGGGGGCGACTCGTTTCGCGTCTTCACCCCGTACTGGAACAGGTGGCGAGTCGCTCCTCGCCGCGCGATCCTCGCGCCCCCGAAGACGCTCTCGTCTGTCGCCGTCGATCCCGTGCGTCTCCCCGCGCTGCCGGAGCTCGTCGACGCGCCCGCAGTGCCCGGGCTTCCAGGCGGCGGCGAGTCGGAGGGGCGGCGACGGCTCGAGCGCTGGCTGCGAGAAGGGCTCGAGGCGTACGCCGACCGGCGCGACGACCTCGCGGTGGACGGGACGTCGGGGCTGTCGCCCTATCTGCACTTCGGCTGTCTCTCTCCGTCGGAGGTGGAGCAGCGCGCGGCGCCGCTGCCGGGAGGCGAGGCCTTCGCCCGCCAGCTCTGCTGGCGGGACTTCCACCACCAGCTGCTCGGCGGCCATCCGTCGATCGCGGTCGAGGACTTCCGCCCGCGGGGTGACGCGTGGCGGAGCGACCCGGATGCGCTCACGGCCTGGCAGGAGGGCCAGACCGGCTACCCGTTGGTCGACGCCGGCATGCGACAGCTGCGCGCCGCGGGCACGATGCACAACCGCGCGCGGCTCGTGACCGCGTCGTTCCTGACCAAGCACCTCTATCTCGACTGGCGTGCGGGCGTGGATCACTTCGCCGCGCATCTCGTCGACGGCGACGTCGCCAACAACGTCGGCAACTGGCAGTGGGTCGCCGGCACGGGCGCAGACACGCGGCCGAACCGGGTCTTCAACCCGATCCGGCAGGCGCACCGCTATGACCCGGAGGGGGTGTACGTGCGCCGCTGGGTACCCGAGCTCCGGGGGCTCGAGGGTGGGGCGGCACACGAGCCCTGGCGTGCGGGTCGCCGGCGGCCGGCCGGCTACCCCGACCCGATCGTCGACCACGACGAGGCGGTCGAGCGCTTCCGCCGCGGGCGCGGGTCATGAGCGGGCAGCGATTCGAGCTCGAGCGGGTGGAGGTGATGCCGGTGCCGATCGACCGTGCGTTCGCCTTCTTCGCCGAGCCCGCGAACCTCGAGGTGATCACGCCGCCGTGGCTGGGGTTCCACATCGTCGAAGCACCGCCGGCCATCACCGCTGGCTCGCTCCTCGCCTACCATCTACGTCTCTTCGGTGTTCCGGTCAGATGGCTGACCGAGATCACGGAGTGGGTCGAGGGCCGGTCGTTCACCGACGTTCAGCTGCGGGGGCCCTATGCCGAGTGGGCCCACACCCACCGCTTCGTCGAGGTGAGCGGCGGCACCGAGATCTACGACCACGTCGGGTACCGGCTGCCGCTCGGCCGGGTCGGCGAGGCGGTTCGACACCTCGCTGTCGCACGCTTGCTCGACGAGATCTTCGACTTCAGGGCCCAGGCGACTCGGGCCGCGCTCTCGTAGTCAGCGTGGCCGGAGCAGGTGCTCGGCGGCGGTGTCGAAGGGTGTCGGGGTAAGGGGAACGAGCTCGCGGATGCGGTCGTCGTGTGCGACCGTCGGGTTGCGGAGGCCTTCGATCAGAGGGCGGGCGACGGCGGCGTTGACGGGGGTCACGAGGTGCAGCCAGTACGAGGACAGGCGTGGTGTGAGCACCGGCACCTCGACGATCAGCCGTCGCTTGCCCCGGAGCCGAGCGATCCGCTCGATCATCTCTCGATACGTCATCACCTCCGGCCCGCCGATGTCGTACGTCTGGCCGAACGTCTCCTCCAGGCCGCAGACACCCGCGAGGTAGCCGAGGACGTCCTGCAGCGCGATCGGCTGCGTCGGCGTCGAGACCCAGCGTGGGCAGATCATGGCCGGCAGTCGGTCGACGAGCGCGCGGATCGTCTCGAAGGCAGCGCTTCCCGCTCCCACGACCATCGCGGCGCGAAGCGTCGTCACGGGAACGGGTCCCGACGCGAGGTGTCGTGCGGTGTCCTGCCTGCTGCGCAGGTGGTCGGAGAGGTCTGGCGATTCCTCGCCGAGCCCTCCCAGGTAGACGATCTGTCGGACGCCCGCGTCGGCGCATGCCCGGGCAACGCTCTCTGCCGCAAGGCGGTCGGTGGCGGCGAAGTCGCCGGCGCCGAGCGAGTGGACGAGGTAGACGACGACGTCGACGCCCTCGAGTGCTGGTGCGAGCGTCTCCTGCCGTGTTGCATCCGCGGCAACCCAGTGGACGCCGTGCGTGTCGGCTCTGGCACGACGTGCGACGGCGACGACCTCGTGGCGCTCGGCGAGCACGGGCAGTAGTGCGCTCCCGATCACACCCGAAGCACCGATCACCGCGACCCTCATTCCGGCTCGCCGCCGTCCGGCCGGAAGAAGAGGCGGCTCACGGCGAGGTGCGCACGCGACTGGACGCGCGCGTAGAGCCGCGGGCTGTGCCTCGCGAGGCGCGCGTGGTAGCCGATCACGGAAATCGACAACCCCGGGCTCGGGTCGGCGCGCTGCTCGAGCGCGAGCCAGCCTCCGGGGGTGACGGCGAGCAATCCCCCTGTGATCGGGAACGACGCCGCCACGCGATCCTCCGCCACCTGCTCCCGCGGCGCCCCGAAGCGCAGCAGCGGCACGACCCCCAGCAACACGAGGTCGACGCCGCCAGCGCGCTTGCGCGGTCGCACGAGGCCGCGCGTCGCGCGCCGTACCGATGCCCAATAGGTCGCCGCCAGTTGCCGAGGGCCGTCCTCGTCGAACGTGACGAGCGGACGTGTCAATGCGGTTCGCTGCATCGAGTCCACGACGCCCGCGGACGTGACCCCGGTCGTCGTCGGCTCCGGCTCGAACGCATCTGTCATCGCAGTCGAGACCGTTGCGAGGAAGACGCCGTTCTCCTTCGGGTGGGACCGGTCACGTTCGGATATACTATACAAAACATGGACAGCGGTTTGAGATCGAACGGATCGACCGGCGCGCGAGGCGAGAGCAGCATGCCTTGAACGTCGCAATCGTCGGCGGGGGTATCGCCGGCCTGGGTGCAGCCCACGCGCTCGCCCGACGGCACGCCGTCGAGCTCTTCGAGGCTGCAGACCGGCTCGGTGGGCATGCCCGAACCGTTCGCGTCGACCGGCACGCGGTGGACACCGGGTTCATCGTCTACAACGAGCTCAACTACCCACGACTGACGCGCCTCTTTCGCGAGTTGGGTGTCCGCACCCAGCCCTCGACGATGTCGTTCTCGGTCGAGTGCGCCTGCGGCGTCGCATGGTCGAGCCGCCGCCCCTGGGGGGCAGGGCCGCGTCTCCTTCGGGAGATCCTTCGGTTCCTGCGAACGGCGGACGCCCCGGCCGGAGACGAGCGAACGCTCGACGAGTACCTCGGCGACGAGCGCTACTCGGAGTCGTTCCGCCGCCACTACCTGATGCCGATGACCGCAGCGCTCTGGTCGGCGCCGCCCGGCCACTGCCTCGAGATGCCGGCCTCCTTCGTGTTCGCCTTCTTCAGGAGCCACAGCCTGCTGGGCTTCCGGCGTCGCCGATGGCGCACGGTCGTCGGCGGAAGCCGCACCTACGTGAGCAGGCTCCTCGCGAGCTGCGACATGCGCGTGCACGAGTCGACGCCCGTGCGCATCGTCGCGCGGGCCGCAGACGGCGTGAGCCTCGTGACGGGCGACGGTGCACAACGTCGATTCGACGCCGTCGTGCTGGCTGTCTCGGCGCCGAGGGCGCTCGCGCTTCTCGATGACCCGTCGGATGACGAGCGGCGCTTGCTCGGGGCCTTCCGGACGGCTCGGAACGAGACAGTCCTTCACACCGACGGCCGGTTTCTCCCCCGCCGCCGCGCCGAGCGCTCCGCCTGGAACTACCAGTCGCCGGACTGCGGCGCGACGGCTGCCCTGCCCACCCTGACGTACTCGGCGAACCGGCTGCAGCGGCTCGACGCGGAGCAGGAGTACTGCGTCACGCTCAACCGCACCGCCGAGATCGATCCGGCTGCGATCATCAGTGTCCATCACGACGAACATCCCCAGATGACACTCCAGAGCCACGCTGCCCAGGTCGAGCTGCCCGACCTCGACGGACCGCGAAGAACGGCCTTCGCGGGGGCGTGGCAGGGGAACGGCTTCCACGAGGACGGCCTCGTGTCGGGGCTGCGCGCTGCCGCGGCGCTCGAAGAGGCGTTGCTTTGAGGTCGGCTCTCTACGTCGGCACCGTGATGCACGCGCGGACGGGCGACGTCGAGAACGTCTTCCGCTACCCGGTCTACATGACGCTCCTCGATCTCGACGAGGGTCCGGCCCTCGACAAGGCTCTCCGACTCTTCGGATGGAACAGGGCGGCCGCCACCTCGTACCACGATCGTGACCACATCGACGTGAGGGCGCTGCTCGAGGCCGAGGGCATCGAGCTCGGCGCGGGCGGCCGCCTGCAGGTGCTGACCAACCTGCGGGTCTTGGGCTACGTGTTCAACCCCGTGTCGTTCTGGTGGTGCCGCCGCGGCGACGGCAGTCTCGCCGCGGTCGTCGCCGAGGTGTCGAATACGTTCGGGGAGAGGCTTCCGTACGTGCTCGTGCCGGGCGAGACCGGCCGCAGCACCGACCGTCACGTGTGGCAGACCGAGAAGCGCTTGCACGTGTCGCCGTTCATGTCCATGGATCAGCGGTACACGTGGTGGTTCTCCGAGCCGGAGCAGCGTGTCGCCGTGCGCATCGACGTTCACGAAGAAGGCGCGCCCGACTTCGTGGCCACTCTGGTCGCGCGCCGCGTGGAGCTCACGCCGCGCTCGCTCCTCGCAGCGCTCGTACGCCAGCCGCTGATGCCGGTCGTCGTGGTCGGCCGCATCCACTGGCAGGCACTTCGCCTGAAGCTGAAGGGGGCGCGCTTCTTCCGCAAGCCCCCGTTCGTCGCGGGCCGCGGGACGGTGAGGCGATGACTGCGATCGCACGTGTTACCGAGAGGCTGACCTTCCGGGCGCTCGGCCGGCTGCGCGGCGGAGACGTCGTCCTCCGTTACCCGGACGGACGTGGCCGCCGTTTCGGTGACGGATCGGGGCACGCGGTTGTCGTCGACGTCCGCAGGCCCGAGGCGCTGTGGCGCAAGATCGGCCGCCGTACGCGCGTCGGCTTCGGCGAGGCGTACGTCGACGGCGACTGGGACTGCGACGATCTCGTCGGGCTGCTCGCCCTGCTGGGGCGCAACCTGCACGTGGCCTCCGGACGCCCGGGTCTGCGTGCCCTCCACGCGGTGCAGCGTCTTCGCCCCCATCTCGCGACGCGGCAGCGCCCACACGTCGCGAAGGACAACATCCACGCCCACTACGACCTTGGCAACGACCTGTTCGCCCTGATGCTCGACCCGACGATGACCTACTCGTGTGCGTACTGGGAGCAACCCGAGATGACGCTCGAGCAGGCGCAGCTGGCGAAGCTCCGACGCGTCTGCGAGAAGCTTCGCCTCGACCAGGACGACCATCTGCTGGAGATCGGCTGCGGGTGGGGCGGGCTCGCCGTCTTCGCTGCACGCGAGACCGGTTGCCGTGTGACGGGGCTCACGATCTCGCCCGCGCAGGCGCAGCTGGCGCGCGAGCGCGTTGCCGCAGCGGGCCTCTCCTCCCGGGTCGAGATCGTCGAGCGCGACTACCGGGAGCTCGAAGGGACGTACTCGCGGATCGCGTCGATCGAGATGATCGAGGCGATCGGCCACGCGGAGTACGAGACGTACTTCACGGCGCTCGACCGACTGCTGGCCCCTGATGGCATAGCCGTGGTGCAGACGATCGGCGTCCCGGACGAGCAGTACGAGCGCTACCGGCGGACACCGGACTGGATCCAGCAGTACGTGTTCCCGGGCGCGCTGCTGCCGTCGTTGGAGGCGCTCTCGTCGGCCGTGGCCCGCACCCGGCTGATCATCCTCGGGCTCGAAGAGATCGGCATCGGCTATGCGCCTACGCTGCGCGCCTGGCGCGGAAACATCGAGCGCAACGTCGACGCGGTGCGGGCGCTCGGCTACGACGAGCGGTTCCTGCGCACCTGGCGCTACTACCTGTCCTTCTGTGAGGCGGGGTTCGCGATTCGGGCGCTCCGCGACATGCAGATCGTGCTCAGCCGCCCGTTCAACGACAGCCTTCCTCCAACACCCGAGCTTCGGAGGTCATTCTGATGCGCATCACCGAGAAGATCGAGATCGAGGCAGCGCCCGCCGATGTCTGGGCGGTTGTGGCCGATCTCGCCACACACACGAAATGGCGTCCCGCGCTCGTCGAGTTCCGGCAGGTGTCCGACGGGCCGCTCGCCGTCGGCTCCCGGATCCGTGAGGTGCTGCGTTGGCGTGGGCGCGAGCTCGTTCTCGACGACGTGGTGACCGCGCTCGACGCGGAGCGGCTCTTCGCCCTGCGCGGCGAGTGGTCTGCCGCGGAGTTCGAGCTCGAGCTCCGCCTGGAGCCGGTTCCCGCTGGCACTCGAGTCACCTTCGACTGGCCGCTGCGACCGCGCTCACTCCTGCTCAAGGTCGCCGCGCCGTTCCTCGGCCGCACCATGCGGCGCTCGACCGTAGAGGAGCTCGAGCACCTGAAGGCCTACGTCGAGGCGGGCAGTTCGAAGACGTAGTGGGAGACACCCCATTCGCGTCCGGCGTGATAGCCGAACAGCTCGGCACACGCCATGAAGAAGATGCGCCAGCGGGCGAGCCAGAGGTTGGCCTCTGAAGGGCCGTAGTTGTCGCCGAGGACGGCCAGGACCGTCTCGCGATCCTCGTCGAGGTTCGCGAGCCACGCTTCGGCGGTCCGCGCGTAATGCCCTCCGTCGACCCTCCACTCGCGGCGAAGCACGAGGTCGCGCTGGAAGCGGGGCAGCAGGCCGTGCGAGGGCATCGTCCCGCCGGTGAAGAACGTCCGCGCCATCCAGGACTGCTCGAACGTGTACGCGTGACGCGCGTGGGAGAACACGTGCGCGAAGAGCGCTCCTCCCGGGCGAAGCCACGAGGCCACCTTTGCGAACAGAGCCTCGTAGTTGCGCATGTGCTCGAGCATCTCGATCGAGACGACCCGGTCGAACCGTCGATCGGTGTCGAAGACATTCATGTCTGCCGTGACCACCTGCAGTCCCTCCACGCCGCGACGTGTCGCTTCGGCCACGATGTGCTCGCGCTGGAGCGAGGAGTTCGAGACGGCGACCACACGGGTGGCCGGGTAGCGCTCGCGCAGCCAGAACGACAGCGATCCCCAGCCGCAGCCGAGGTCGAGCACGTCCATGCCGTCCTCGATCCCCGCGCGCTCGCACGTGAGCGTGAGCATCGCTTCCTCGGCGTCGGCGAGAGAGGAGACGCCGTCGGGCCACAGGCACGCGCTGTACTTGAGCCGAGGGCCGAGGCAGCTCCTGAAGAAGGCGGGCGGCAACTCGTAGTGCTGCTCGTTCGCGTGCTCCGGAACAGGTGCGATCGGTGCCGTCCGTGAGCGGGCGACGAGGTCGTCCGCGGCCTGCGGACGGCGCCCCTCGCGACGAAGGCGGAGCGCGCAGTTGATGCGAATCAGGCGCCGGAGCGCCGGGTCGGGCACGAGGCCGCGCCGCAACAGCGCATCCGAGATCACCGTGGTGCCGAGTCGCTCTTCGGGGGCAGGGGTACGAACACGCTCGTCGTGCGCTGGTACTCGGCGTAGTCGACCCTGCTCTGCAGCGCCTGCGCCTCGGTCGCCGGAATGCCGGTGACGCGGAAGAGGAGGAGCAGGAGGCCGGCGGGCACCAGCCACGCGATCCATCCGGAGGGGGCCGCGCTGGCGACGATGGCGAAGCCGCACCAGGTGACCGCTTCGAAGAAGTAGTTCGGGTGACGCGACCACCCCCAGAGACCCCCGCGAGCGGTCTTGCCGCGGTTGGCTGGATTCGCCCGCCACCTCGCCAACTGCGCGTCGGACACGATCGCACCGACGTTGCCGATCGCCCAGACCACTACGCCGATCCACTCGAGCGCGCCGAGACCCGACGCCGGATCCAGGGTGATGAACGCGAAGGGCAGCGAGAAGAAGACGACGAACGCCGCCTGCGCCTGGAAGAAGACGAAGAAGTTTCGATTGGCGTGGGGCGCCCATCTCTCCCGCAGCGTCTGGTAGCGACCGTCCTCCTCCTTGCCGAGCACGCGGTTGAAGAGCAGGTACAGGCCGAGCCGCCAGCCCCAGATCGAAGCGATCGTGGCGGCGAGCACACGGTGTGCTGCGTCGCCATCGGCGACCAGCGCGTACAGCGTGGCGACACAGGCGATCAAGACCGCCCAACCGACGTCGACGGGGCTCGCGTCTCGGGTCCGAACCTGGAGAAGCCACAGCCCGGTCATGCCGAGCGACGCCACGGCGGCGCCGACGAGCAGAAGGAGGGGTGCCGACCCGATCACGGCGAGGCAGTCGAATGACACGGACGGGGCTGCACTCGCCCAATCTACGCGACCTGGCACCGGCTCCGGACGTTCCGGAGGCGGTCGCGTGGAACATGAGCATCCGGTTAGGAAGGTGTCGTCCGCCCGGGGCCGCCGGTAGCATCGCGGCATGGCTACCTGCGTCGTCACGGGCGGGGCGGGCTTTCTCGGGTCCCATCTCTGCGAGACGCTCGTCGGGCAGGGGCACCGCGTGGTCTGCGTCGACAGCCTCGAGACCGGTTCGCTCGCGAACATCGCGCACCTGCGTGGCGACGGGTTCCGGTTCGTCGGGCACGACATCACGGAGTACATCGAGGTCGACGAGCCGGTCGATGTCGTCTACCACCTCGCCAGCCCCGCCAGTCCGATCGACTACCTGCGGCTGCCGCTGCTGACGCTGAAGGTCGGCTCGTACGGCACGCACAACGCGCTCGGGCTCGCCAAGGCCAAGCGTGCGCGCTTCCTGCTCGCCTCGACGAGCGAGGTCTACGGCGACCCGCAGGTGCACCCGCAGCCAGAGACGTACTGGGGTCACGTCAACCCGATCGGCCCGCGCGGCGTCTACGACGAGGCGAAGCGCTACGCCGAGGCGATGACCATGGCGTACCACCGCCAGCAGGGCGTAGACACGGCAATCGTTCGCATCTTCAACACCTACGGGCCTCGCATGCGTCCCCACGACGGCCGTGCGATCCCCACCTTCCTGCGCCAGGCGATCGAGGAGAAGCCGCTGACGGTCTTCGGCGACGGCTCGCAGACCAGGAGCTTCTGCTACGTCGACGACCTCGTGCGCGGGATCATCCTGCTAGCCGAGTCGGGCGAGCACCTGCCGGTGAACATCGGCAACCCGGTCGAGAAGACGCTGCTCGAGCTCGCCGAGGCCGTTCTCCGCGTGAGCGGGTCCTCGAGCCCGATCGTGTTCGAAGCGCTCCCGGTCGACGATCCGCAGGTCCGCCAGCCGGACATCACCCGTGCGCGCCAGCTTCTCGGCTGGGAGCCCGACGTCGACCTCGACGACGGCCTGCGCAGGACGCTCGCCTCACTCGGCCGGGAACCGGCGCGTGCGTAGGCTCGCGCTGCTCGGCGCCACGGCCGTCTACGCCGTGGCGCTCGTGCTCGCCCCGACCGCCGACGCGTCCCGCTTCATCAGGGTCGGGATCTACGACGACTCGGAGATCCTCTACGGCAATCCCGACTACGTCTTCCCGATCCTGCAGCAGTTGAGCACGAAACTGATCCGCGCCAACCTCAAATGGGGTGGGCCGAACGGGGTCGCAAACACGAGACCGGGCAACCCGACCGATCCCGCCGATCCGGCGTACGACTGGACCGCGTACGACCGCACGGTGCTCCGTGCGAGGGGGATCGGCGCCGAGCTCATCTTCGCGATCGTCGGCACGCCGTCATGGGCCAACGGCGGCAAGGCGTGGAACACAGCGCCGTTGAAGGCCATCGATCTGCGCCGGTTCGCCGTCGCCGCGGCGCGGCGCTACAACGGCACGTTCGTCGGCCCCGAGGGTCGGCTACCTGCAGTGAGACTCTGGCTCGCGTGGAACGAGCCGAACAACCCGGTGTTCCTGGGGCCGCAGTACGTGCGGTTCGGCAGCCGCTGGGTCCTGCGGAGCGCCAAGGACTACGCGCGGATCTGCAACTCGGTCGCCGCCGGCGTGAAGTCCGTGCAGGCGAAGGCCCGAGTCGGCTGCGGCGTCACCGCGCCGCGCGGCAACAACAACCCGAACTCGTCACGACCGTCGTCGTCGCCGATCTCGTTCCTGCGAGCGATGAAGGCCGCGGGCGCCAGGGGCTTCGACGCGTACGCACACCACCCGTACTACGGCACGCGGAAAGAGACACCGTCGACGCCCCCTCCTGCACCGCCGCGCGGGCAGGCGCCGACCGCGGTCACACTGGGGAACTTCGAGGTGCTGACGAAGGAGGTGCAGCGCCTGTACGGCAACGTCCGCATCTGGGTGACCGAATACGGCTACCAGACCAATCCGCCCGACAAGCTGTTCGGTGTGAGCTACGCCGAACAGGGCAACTACATGCGCGAGGCGTACCTGAAGCTTCGTCGCAACCCGAAGGTCGACATCTTCGTCTGGTTTCTGCTGCGCGACGAGGCCCGCGCCGACGGCTGGCAGTCGGGGCTCTACAACCGGCGCTACTTCCGCAAGGACGCCCGCGAGGTATTCGAGCAGATCTCGTCGGGCAAGATCCGCTAGCTAGGACCCGTCGGCGCATCCTGACGCTCGGGACCCGAGCCGTCTTCGTCTACAGGTCGGCGGGGTCGGCGAGCTGGCCGTCGCGGTCGACGTAGCCGTCCTTGCCACCCACGACGACGAGCACGAGGTCGTCGTCGCCGGCGTTCGACACCCTGCGCGGTGTCGCGGCCTCCACGTGACACAGGCCACCCGGGCCGAGGAGGCGCTGTTCTCCGCCGACCTCGAAGCGAGCGGTGCCGCTGTGGACGAAGTACAGCTCGTCCTGGATGTCGTGGTAGTGCGGGAAGCCCTCCTGGCCCGGCGGGTAGACGATCACGTTGATGCCGAACGCGGTCACGCCGAGCTCGCGGCGTACCTTGCGGAACCCGTACCCCTCGCCGAGGTCGTCGATCGAGCTGAAGCTGTGGCTCACGATCGCGCTCCTTCCAGGTAGTCGATGGTGAGGCGCAGTCCCTCCTCGAACCCGACACGGGCCTCGTAGGCGATCGTCTCGCGCGCCAGTGTCACGTCGGCCCACGACTGCAATACGTCTCCGGGTCGTGGCGGCGTGTGCTCGGCGGTGACCGTCCTGTCCAGCAGCCGGCCGATGGTCTCGGCGAGCGTGTTCACGGTCTCCGAGCCCCCGGCGGCGATGTTGAGCACCGTCCCGGCGGCGTCGGCCTCCGCCGCGAGCACGTTGGCGTCGACGACGTTCGCGACGTACGTGAAGTCGCGCGACTGCTCACCGTCTCCGTGGATGGTCACCGGCTCGCCGTCGGCTATCGCCCGGATGAAGAGAGGCACCACGGCTGCGTACTGCGAGCCCGGGTCCTGCCTGGGGCCGAATACGTTGAAGTACCGCAACGCGACGGTCTCCAGGCCGTAGACACGGGAGAAGCTGACGCAGAAGCGCTCGGCGGCCAGCTTCGCCACGGCGTACGGCGAGATCGGGTTGGGTGCCTGCGACTCGACCCGGGGGAACGTTCCTCCGTCGCCGTACACCGACGACGACGATGCGGCGACGACGCGTCGGACGCCCTCGTCCCGGGCCGCGAGCAGGACGTTCAACGTCCCCTCGACGTTCACGGCGGTCGACGTCAGCGGGTCCTGCACCGACCGTGGCACCGAGCCGAGCGCACCCTGGTGGAACACGACTTCGACGCCACGCACAGCGGTGTGAACGCGCTCGTACGAACGGAGGTCGCCCTCGACCACCTCGATGTCGTCGGCGATCTCGAGGAGGTTGCCGCGGAGGCCGGTCGAGAAGTTGTCGAGCACGCGCACGCGGTCGCCGCGCGCGAGGAGGGCTCGGACGAGGTTCGAGCCGATGAAGCCTGCGCCGCCGGTGACGAGCACGAGGCGGCTCATCGGGACCGCTCGGCGACGACGTGGTAGTTGGCGGCGAGCGTCCCGGGCCGCGGCTCCGCCAGCAGCGTCACGCGGCGGTCGAGCGCACGCCCCACGCGGTTCATCGCGCCCACGACGGCGCCGCGGAGAAAGCGAAGCGGGGTGCGGCGGAGCACGTGCTCGATGTAGATCGCGTTCAGCATCGTCAGCGACGCCGCTGTGCCGGCGCCGGGCGTCACCCTAACCGACGCCCAATCCCCGTTCTCGCGGAGCAGCTTCTCCAGCCCCGTGTGGGTCCAGCGCCAGTGGTCGGTCGGGTTCGGGTGAAACACGTACACGCCGTGCGTGGAGAGAAGGAGGCGGCCACCGGGGCGGACGACACGTGAGAGCTCACTGGCCGCTCGCGCAGGATCGTCCACGTGCTCCAGCACCTGCGCGCAGAGGACCACGTCGAAAGAGGCGTCCTCCACGGGAAGAGCCTCGATCGGCCCCTGGAGCTCGGCGACCGGGTTCGCGACAGGGTCGACGCCGACGTGCTCCGAGACGTAGGCGGCGAAGAGCTCGCGGTAGGGCTTCTCCCCGCAGCCGACGTCGAGCAGCCGGTACGGCCCGAGCTCGGCATGGGCGCTGCGCGCCTCGGCGGCGAGCCAACGGACGAGTGGCTCGCGCACCGCATAGGTCGGCATGGACAGCGGCGGGTCGAGGCGTGGGTCAGCCACGGGCGGTACTGAGCGCGAGGGCCACGAACGTGAGTGCGGCGAGCGGAATCCCGGGAACGAGGCCGATCCCGCTCCAGACACCGGCCGCGACGAGCAGCCACGCCAGCCCGACCAGGGGCACAGGCGAGCCGCGGACGCCCCTCAGCCCGGCGACGACGGCGGTTCCGAACAGCGCGACGAGCGCTCCGAAGCCGACGAGGCCGAGGTCGGCGAGAACCTGGATGTAGAGGTTCTGCACACCCCACCGATGCGCCGGCGAGGGAAATGCCTGGTCAGGCTCGTCGGGGAACTTGCGGCGCGCGTCGTCCAGGTAGGGGGCGTACGCCCAGTCGGTGCTCGACGCCTGCCAACCCACACCGAGGACCGGATGGTCGAGCCAGATGCGCACGCCGATGTACGCCAGCAGCGTGCGCTGGGCGTAGCTCTCGACACGGGTGTCGACGACGCGGTCGCGGATGCCGAGGAACTCGGCGAAGCGGGTGATGGCGTCGGCCCGCATCGTCATGGTGCCCACGGTCACGGCGAGCACGATCCCGACCGTCACCAGCGCGAGTCGACCGTGGACGCCCTGGATCACGCGCACGGCGAGCAGTAGGGTGGCGGCCGCGAGCCAGAGGCCCGCGACACCGGTCAACGCTCCCGAGAGCACGATCCCGAGCGCTCCCGCGACGAGCGCAGTCGCCATCCAGCCGCGTCCGTCCAGCGGGCGTCGACCCGTGAGCAGCAGCGCTGTCAGGCCGAGAGTGAGGGCCGCCCCGCTCAGCGCGGCGAAATCGTGGATGCCCACGAAGGACGGCTCGCGCTGCCCCGGGCGCTTTCCCTGGAACTCGCTGACGACACCGAGGAACTGGAGGAGCCCCCAGCCCGTCGCCGCGGCGCTCCAGAGGACGACGGCGCGGAACAGTGGCACGGCGTCCGAGGCCGTGCGCACCACGAGCGCGGTGGCCGGCACGAGCAATGCGTACCAACCGAGCTTGAGCGCGCTGACGACATGGGTTGCGTACCCGTACTCCTCGCCGAGGACTGCCGGCGTGGCGAGCGCGAGGAGCGCGAGCCCGACGAACACGGCCGCAGCGAGGAGCACCCAGCGTGCGCGTCGGAGCGGATCGAGCCCCTCCCGTCGCGCGCGGATCGTGGCTGCGACCACCACGGCGGCGATCGCCAGGTCCGCGAGCGTGACGTCGATCGACGTCGAGGCGATCTCCAGCGACACATGTGGCTGGTAGGTCGCGTGGAGGAAGAGCGGCGGCACCGCCGCGGCCAGCACGAGCGCCTCGACCGGAGCGCCCGCCGACAGGTCGCGAACACGTCCCGCAAGGGTGGGGCGGCTCGGAACAGGCTGCGCCGTCACCGACGCCACTGTAGATGACCCGGCGGTGGATTCTCGACGGCCGGAGAAGCTGCCGGAGCGGCGCCTAGACTGGCCTGCGACATGCGCTCCCGCCTGCTCTGGCGCCGCTCGACGACCGCGGCCGGCCTCTATGCGTCGGTCGTGCTCGGCGTGCTCGGCACGATCATCGCCGCGAACGTCCTCGGCCTGGCCGGGTTCGGCGTCTTCGCCACGGCGCTCGCCGCGGCGTCGTTCTTCCAGACGCTACTCGACCTGACGGTCGAGGAATCCCTCACGAAGTTCGGGTTCCGCTACGTGACGCGGCAGGAGTGGGGCAAGCTGCGCCGCCTGTTCCGTCGGGCGCTGCAGCTGAAGCTCGCCGGCGGAGCGCTTGCGGGGCTGGCGCTCGCCCTGCTGGCGCCGTTCGCAGATGCCGTGTTCGACACCACGGGGCTCCAGTCGGCGCTGCTCGCCGTCGCGTTGCTACCTCTTGCGCAGGCGCCGGAGAACGTCGCGGGCACCGCACTCCTGTTGCGCGGGCGGTACGACCTCCGGGGGGCATATCTGGCGCTCTCGATGGCGCTGCGCCTCACCGCGATCGCGATCGGGGTTCAGTTCGGCGCATGGCAGGCGCTCGCGCTCGTCGTCGTCGCCCAGCTCCTCACCACGGCTGCCATCTCGGTGGTCGGGCGCATGGCGCTCGGGCGCTTCCCCGCCGGCGAGCCCGTGTCGCTGGGCGACGACCGGCGCCCCCTCGTCTCCTTCGTCCTCGGCTCGAGCCTCGCCACGGGCGTCGTGTCGCTGCGGACAACCCTCGCCCCGTTGCTGCTCGGCGTCGTCGCCGGCACGAACGCCGTCGGCCTCTACCGCGTGGCGCAGGCGCCGCAGACCGGGCTGTCTGCCGCCTCCGCGCCGGTGCGGCTCGTGCTGCTCACCGAGCACACACGCCAGTGGGAGCAGGGGAGGCGGCGAGCGGTGATGGCCGCCGTTCGGGGCTACACGTTGAAGACGGCTGGTCTGATGGCTGTCGCGGTGCCGGTGTTCTTCGTGCTCATGCCGTGGCTCGTCCGCACGTTCTTCCGGGACGAGGCGTACGAGGCGGCGATCACCGCTGCCAGGATCGTGCTCTTCGCCGGCGCGATCCACGTGATCCTCGGCTGGTCGAAGTCGCTGCCGACGACGATCGGTCGTCCGCGGCTGCGTGTGATCACGCACGGCATCGAGGCCGCCGTGCTCCTCCCGCTCGTGGTCGTGCTCGGCGCCGAGTGGGGCGTCACCGGTGCGGCCGTCGCGTTCCTGCTCTCGGCGGTGGCGTTCGCCGGGACGTGGGCGGTGCTCCTCGTCGGGCTGCGTGCCGACGTGCGCGGGCGGCCGGACGACGTGGTCGGGGAAGTCTCCGTCCCGTGAGGGCCCTCGTCGTGACGGGGATCTGGCCGCCCGACGTCGGTGGCCCGGCGGTGCACGCGCCGGCGCTCGCAGCCTTCCTCACCGAGCGCGGCCACGAGGTGCACGTGGTGACCACCGCGGACCAGCCACCCGAGGCTCGGTCGTACACGATCCACTGGGTGACACGGGTCCTGCCTCCGGGTCTCCGTCACCTCGCCGTCGCGTCGATGGTGGCACGTGTCGCGCGACGCACCGATGTCGTCTACGCCACGAGCATGGTGCGGCGCGCTGGCATCGGCGCGTCCGTCGCGCGGCGTCCACTCGTCGTGAAGGTCGTCTCGGACGAGGCCTACGAGCGCACACGTCGCGCTCGGAGGTTCGAGGGCACGCTCGACGAGTTCCAGACGTTCCCCGGAGGTCGGCGCATCCGCGCGCTCCGCGCCTCGCGCACCGCTGCGCTGCGGCGGGCCCGGCGCGTGATCTCACCATCCGCCTACCTGCGGGAGCTCGCCATCGGCTGGGGTCTCGACCAAGATCGTGTCGTCGTCGTTCCCAACCCGGCACCCCCGGTACCGCCGCTCCCGTCCCGGGAAGCCCTCCGCATCGAGCTCGACGTCGATGGCCCTCTGCTCGCGTTCGCCGGTCGGCTCACGGCGCAGAAGGCCATCCCGGTCGCGCTCGACGCGCTCCGCTCCGTGCCGCGGGCGACACTGCTCCTGCTCGGCGACGGGCCGGAGCGCGCTTCGCTCGAGCGCCGGACCGCCGAGCACGGGTTGGAGGCGCGCGTCCGCTTCCTCGGTGCCGGGTCCCGGGAGGACGTGCTGCGGCTCTTCCGCGCGGCGGATGCCGTGGTGCTCACGTCCCTTTGGGAGAACCTCCCCCATACCGTGCTCGAGGCGCTGGCCGTGGGCACGCCCGTTGTGGCGACGGCGGTCGGTGGCGTCCCCGAGGTCGTGCGAGACGGCGAGAACGGACTGCTCGTGCCGGCGGGATCGTCAGAGGCGATGGCCCGAGCGATCAACCGCATCGTCGACGATCGCGCGCTCCGCGAGCGGCTCCAAGCTGCCGCGGCGCCGTCGGTCTCCCGTCTCGAGGAGGGCGTGCTCCTGGCGCGCACCGAGGAGATCCTGATGGAGGTCGCGCGGAGATGAGACGGCTGCTGATGGTTGGGCGGACGCGGTATCGGCTGCCGCTCACACCGAGCCTGCAGCGGAAGTTCGACGCCTTGGCGGAGCGCTTCGACGTTCGGGTGCTCGCGTCGGGTGCAGGGCGGGGCGAGGCCGGAGACGTCATGTTCGACCTGGCGCGACCGATCCGACCCGCGGCGCTCGACGGTCTGTGGTTCTACGCCCGGCTGCCGTTTCGCATCGCGACGGAGCTTCGTCGGACGCCGACCGACGTGATCGCCGCCCAGAGCCCGTACGAGGGGCTCGCCTCCCTGCTCGGCCGCCGGCTTGCCCGTGAAGCCGGGGGTCGGCCACGGGTGATCGTCGAGATCCACGGGGACTGGCGCACCTTCGCCCGTCTCTACGGGTCGCCGTTGCGAAAGCTCGTCGCCCCTGTCGCCGATCGCCTCGCGCGTCTCGCGGTGCGGCGGGCGGACGCCGTCCGCACACTGTCGCCGTTCACGACCGAGCTCGTGCGGTCGCAGGGCGTCGAACCGGTCGGCGTGTTCACCACGTATACCGAGCTGACGGCGTTCAGCGAGCCGCCCCTGGCGCCGCTCAGCGATCGCCCGGTGGCGCTCGTGGTCGGTGTGCTCGAGCCGTACAAGAACATCGACGGCATCGCGGCCGCCTGGCGACTGGCGGCTGCGCGCGCGCCGCACGCGCTGCTGCGGATCGTGGGCGACGGACGACGCCGCGACATCGTCGAGTCGCTGGTCGAAGACCTCCCGGCGCAGACGGAGTGGGTTCCGCGCCTGGAGACTCCGCAGGTCGTGCAGGCGCTCGACAGCGCCTGGTTGCTTCTGCTGCCGTCCCGTTCCGAGGGCACGCCGCGCGTCGTGATGGAGGCGCTGTGTCGCGCGCGGGCCGTGATCGGCGGGCGGGCCGGCGGCATCCCCGACGTGGTCGAGCACGAGGTCACGGGGGTGCTCGTCGACCCGGAGCGACCCCAGGAGATCGCCGACGCGCTCGTGCGCCTGCTCGGCGATCAGGCGCTCTGCGAGAAGTTGGGCGCAGCAGGGCACGAGCGCGCGGCCCGCTGGACGTACACGCCCGCTGAGTACGCGTCACGTATGGCCGATCTCGTCGAGCGGGTGCTCGCCTCGTGAGGGCGATCGTGGTCACGCAGAGGATCGACCCCTCCGACCCGGTGCTCGGCGCGGCCGCAGCCAAGGTGGCGGCTCTGGCGCGGATCCTGGACGAGGTCGTCGTGCTCGCGGATGACGGCGTCGAGGGCGCGTTGCCCGCCAACTGCCGTGTGCAGCCCTACCGGTCACGCACGCGTGCCGGCCGTGGGCTCCGCTTCGAGGCGGCGCTTGCGCAGGAGCTCGCGCGTCGGCCCCGGCCCGCGTTCGTGCTCGCTCACATGTGCCCCATCTACGCTGTGCTCGCCGCTCCGCTCGCGCGGCCGCTTCGCGTCGACGTCCTCCTGTGGTTCACCCACTGGCGCTCGAGCCGGCTGCTCGCCCTCGCCGAGCGGCTGTCGAGCGCGGTCGTCACCGTGGGTGCGGGGACGTTCCCTCTCCCCTCCGGCAAGGTGACGGCGATCGGCCACGGGATCGATCTCTCGGGTCTCTCGTGCCCGGAGCGACCCTCGCGCGACGCGCTGCAGCTGCTCGCGCTGGGGCGGACGTCGCCTGCGAAGGGCCTCGACATCGTCATCCGCGCGGTGGCGCGAGTGCCCGGCGTCCGTCTCGACGTGGTCGGGCCCTCGTCGACGGGCGAGGAACGCGCCACCCGGGAGGCGCTCGAACAGCTCGTGGTCGAGCTCGGCGTCACCGATCGTGTCGTGCTGCGCGGCCCCGTGTCGCACGAGCGCGTCCCGGATCTGCTGGCGGGAGCAGATGCACTCGTCAACAACATGCGCGCGGGCGCGACCGACAAGGTCGTCTACGAGGCTGCCGCGACGTGCCTGCCGGTCCTTGCCTCGAACCCGGCGCTGGACGACTTCCTGCCCCCGGCCCTTCGCTTCGGTCGCGACGACGTCGACGGTCTCGCCGACCGCATTCGGTCGCTGGCCACGGCCGACCGGGCGGCTCTCGGCCGCGACCTGCGCGGGAAGGTCGAGCGCGAGCACTCGGTCGACGGTTGGGCACGTCGCGTGGTGGAGGTAGCGACGCGGTGATCGGGCCCGTGCTGCACATCGGCAAGGTCTCCGGGATCTCCGGGTCCGAGACCCACCTGCTGCTGCTCCTGCCGCAGCTCCGACAGCGAGGCTGGGACGTCCGCTTCCTGCTCCTGCACGAGGGCGAGCCCGGTGCCGAGGAGTTCGCGGCGCGCCTCGGCGACGCAGGTGTCCCCGTGGCAAGCGTCCGGCTGCCCCGGACCGCCGACCCTCTCGCCTTCAGGCGTGTGCTGCAGGTCGTGCGCGAGCAGCGGCCACTGATCCTGCACACGCACCTCGTGCACGCCGACTTCTACGGGCTCACAGCCGGCCGGCTCGCACGTGTCCCGCTGCTCGCGAGCACGAAGCACGGCTTCAACCCGTTCCGCACCTCGCGCGTCTTCGCCTTCGCGGACCGGTCGCTCGGCCGGCTCGTCGATCTCCATATCGCGATCTCGGGCGGGCTCGCCCGGTATCTCGCCGAGACGGAGGGGCTCCCCGAGGAGTCCTTCGAGATCGTCCATTACGGCATCGTCGCCGGGCTCGCGCCGTCACCCGCCCCGGACCGGCCGCGCGTCGCAGTCGTGGGGCGGCTCGTGCCGATCAAGGGCCACGACGTGCTGCTCGACGCGGTGGCCGAGGCAGCCAGGCGGCTGCCCGGTCTCGAGGTCGAGGTCGCCGGTGCCGGGCCGCTGGACGAGGAGCTGCGGGCCCGCGCGACGACGCTGGGGCTCGACGGCGTGCTCCGCTTCGTGGGTCACGTTCCCGGCGCCGAGGCGATGGAGCGCGCCCTCGTGGTGGCGGTGCCGTCGTTGGGCGAGGGGTTCGGGATGGTTGCGCTCGAGGCGATGGAGCGCGGCCGCGCGGTCGTGGCGAGCGAGGTGGGCGGGCTACCCGAGATCGTCGTGCCGGGCGAGACGGGGTTACTCGTGCCGCCCGGCGACGCGAGAGCGCTGGCGGCGGCGCTCGTCGAGCTCGCGGGCGATCCCGAGCGGGCGCGTCTGCTCGGCGAGGCCGGCCGGGCCCGGGCTGTCGAGGCGTTTCGTCAGGAGCGGTGTACCGACCGCACCGACGAGCTCTACCGGGACGCGCTGCGCCGCAAGGGCCACCCGGAGGAACGCCAGCGCCCGAGCACCGTCCACGCGCGCGCCAGCGCGAATGCTGCGAACACCGCGAGCAGGACGTCGAACGGCGCCCGGTAGCGCACGGTGCCGGCGAAGACCATCGCCATGGCGGTGTTCGCGCCAAGGAGGAGCAGCGCCAGCGCCACGAACCGCGCTGGTGCGAGGAAGAGCCCCCACAGCGCCAACGCGTAGAGCAGGACCATGAACACCGGCTCGGCGACCTCGCGTCCGAACGTGGCCAAGCTGCCACCTGCCGTCTCGGCAGTCTCGGTCGTGAACGTTGGTCGCCACAGCATCCCGACCGCCTGTGCCGAGAGCCGCGCCTTCTCACCGGGCTGCTCGCGCCAGAACTCCAGTACCTCGTCCTGGTAGAAGCGCATTTGCGCGCACTCGTCGACGGCCCGCGCAGCTGCCGGGGAGATCTCGGCCGCCCGTTCCGGCCAGGGCTGTACCCCGGGCAACTCGGGCACGTCGTCGATCCAGCCGCCGCGCGCGAGCGTCTCGAACGTGCTCGGGTTGTTGGCCTTCCACAGCGCCCGTGCGTCGGTCGTGATCGCGACGCACCCGATCCGCGCCTCGTTGCGAAAGACCCAGGGCGCGACGGCGGCAGCGGCGAAGACGATGACGAGGAGGGCGCCGACGACGGCCTCGAACTGCGGGCGAACGCGCCACACGAGGTACGGAGCGAGCACGAACGGAAGCACGATCAACCTCGCGTTGCCGAGGATGGCCACGCCGCAGACGGCACCCGCCGCGCATGCGATCGGGACTGAGCGGCGTTCGTAGGCGAGCAGTGCGAGCAGGGTCAACAGCGCGACGAGGAGGCCGTCGAGGATCTCCCGGTTGACGTGCACGTCGTGCCAGACGACGTACGGGTGGAGCGTGGCGACGATCGCTGCGACCACCCCGATCCCCGTCGAGCGGAGACGGCGTCCGATCTCTACGACGAGCAGCGCGGTGACGACGGCGACGACGATCTGCGCCAGTCCCACGACGAGCCACGTTCGCTCGAGCGGCCAGTAGAGCCCGGCGAGGAAGAACGCGTAGAGCGGCTGCGTGTATGCCGAGGGGACGTCGGGGAGGAAGCCGAACGTTCCACTCGAGACGAGCGTCTGGGCGAAGGTGTCGCTCTTTTCGACGTACTCTTCGAGCACGGTCTCGCGCTCCACGAGGAGCGCGAGCAGGCGCGGTACTGCGGCCACGAGCCCGACGACCAGATAGGCCTCTCGCCGCCCCCATTGCGACGGGCGTGCTATCTGTCGGCGCAGCATGGGCATGTCGGGCGAACGGTACGCGGTGGTCTCGTGTCACGTCGAGCGGATGCTGGACGACCGCGTGTGGGCAGCGTTTGCACGGCTCCACGACCGGAGGCCTGGAGGGTTCGCGATCGCGGCTCTGATTCGGCCCCCCGACGGCGAGGCAGGTGAAGACGAGGTCGCATGGCTCGAGCGCGCACGTATTGCCGCGTCGCGCGGTCCTCTCGGACACCACACACACTGGACGAGTCCCACCCATGCGCGACCGAGCTCGGGGGACGTCTCCGCGGGGGAGCGCGTGCTGCGCGAGGGACGCTGGCTGCACGAGCACGGGCTTGCGCCGACCCTCTTCTGCGGCGGTGGCTGGTACACGGACCTGTCAGTGGTGGCCGCGTGCGCAACGCTCGGCTACGTTGACTGCACGCCGCGCGCTCGCAGGCCCGCCTATCTCCCCGCCCGTGGAGAGTGGGCTGAGCTCTCGTCCCCCGCGCGTGTCGATCTCGGCTCCGGCACGGCGGTCGTCGCGGTTCCCACGACGCACTCCGTCGGCGATCTCGTCCGGTCTCTCGCACGGCCGCGCGGGCTCGCTGCGGGGGTCGTCCACGTGTACTTCCACGACACCGACCTGCTCGACACGCGACGGGCACGCGCCCTGACTGCGGCACTCCGGCTCCTCGCGCTCCGACGGCGTGCAGTGAGCCTCGACGACGTCTCCCGCGACGCCGCGGACACTGCAGTGGTGTCCTGGGACGACATCGCGCGTGGAGGAGCCGGCCCCGCACCGCAGTAGAATCCAGGAGTGACGACGAAGGCCCCGTCCGAGGCTCCGCCGGAGCCCGTTCGGCACGGCGCGCCGCCACCACCCGGCACCGACGTCCGCTCCTCACGCGTCTTCCTCCTGTCGCGCGGCTCGTTGCTCGGCATCGCGCGGCGCGTGCTCAGCATCGCCGCGCTCGTCGTCGTCGACGTGGCGGGCCTCGCGCTCGGGCTCTACGTCGCGCTCGTCGTGCGTCAGGTCGTCTACGGCGAGAGCGACGTGTTCTGGAGCCTGCTCTGGCGGCAGGAGCGCGAATGGCTGCAGTTCCTCGCGCCGATCACGGTGCTCGTGTTCCTCCAGGCCGGGTTGTACGCGCCGCGCGAGCGACGCGCCGGCCCCGGCCGCATCGTCGCCTCGCTCGTCACGGTCGCTCTGATCGTGCTCGCCTTCGGGCTCGGCACCGACTACGAGTTCACGACGACGGGTCTCATCCCGACGGCGACCGTCGCAGCGGCCATCGCGATCGGTGTCCTGCGTGCGGCCTACGAGTCGATCTCGCTCGAGGTGATGCAGGTGATGGGGATCCGCCGGCGTGTCGTGCTCGTCGGCGATGGCGAGAGCCTCGCGCGGATCCGCAGGCAGATCGACGCAGCTCGAGGCGGGATCGCGTACGAGCTCGTGGGTGCCGTCTCCCGGGATCCGGCGCCTGATCTGCGTCAGCTCGGCACGGGGCTCCCCGACCTGCGCGCGGTGCTGGAGCGTGAGCAGCCGGACGAGATCGTGCTCGCCGAGGCGTCGTTCGACGAGCGGACGATCCTCGACGTCGTCGAGGCGGCGCACCGCGAGGGCGTGAAGGTGCGGCTGGCGCCGGACACGACGGATCTCCTGGTCCACGAAGGGCGCTACGTCCCTGGTCAGGGCGTGCCGCTGTTCGAGTTGCGTCCGCCGATCCTCTCCGGCTTCGACTGGGCGGTGAAGCGTGCCTTCGATCTCGTCGCCAGCGTCCTGCTCGGCGTCCTGCTGGCCCCGCTCTGGCTCCTCGTCGTGCTCGCGATCAAGCTCGACTCGCGCGGCTCCGTGCTCTACGTCGACCGACGCATCGGCGTCGGCGAGCGCGAGTTCGGGATGCTCAAGTTTCGCACGATGGTCGCAGGCGCGGCGAGCCAGCAGGACGAGCTCGAGCAGCGGAACGAGGCAGAGGGGGCGCTGTTCAAGATCAAGGCCGACCCGCGCGTGACACGGGTCGGCCGGGTGCTGCGGCGGCTGTCGATCGACGAGTTGCCACAGCTCGTCAACGTCGTGCGCGGCGAGATGAGCCTCGTCGGCCCGAGGCCCCTCCCGCTTCGCGACTACGCGCTGCTCGAGGACTGGCACCGCGCCCGCTACCTCGTGCTCCCGGGCATGACGGGGCTGTGGCAGATCTCCGGTCGCTCGGGTCTCGCGTTCGACGACCTCGTGCGCCTCGACTTCGCGTACCTGGAGCGGTGGTCGATCTGGCTCGACATCTCGATCATCGCGAAGACGATCCCCGCGGTGATCATGGGTCGCGGCGCGTACTGAGCCGCGAGCACCCGCCCGCGCCGGCGTCACACTCCTTCGCCTGTGGAACAACGGGCACGCTCTCGGCACGGTTCGCTCTTGACACGGTGACGGTGTCTGACACCTCGGGTGACGGTGTCTGACACCTCGGGCTGCTCGGGCGTCGCGGTGTCCGTTCGGGCCACGGGTTGGTGGAGCGATTGGCGCGAATTCGGTACGAATAGCCCTTGACAGCCTTCGGGTGTCTGACACCTCGTGCGACACGGCGGGCGACGACGACGCCGGCCGGGACAGGTCCGGCGCCTACACTGACTTCCCGTGCGCGCCCCCCGCATCCTCGCCGTCGCCTCGGCGGTCGACCTCGACTTCCGCTACGGCTGCACGCCGGCCTGGTGGCAGCTGTGGAAGGGGCTCTACGAGGCGGGGGCCGACCTCGTCGTCACGCCGTACCGCGGACGTCCTGTCGAGTCGCCGTGGTGGCGCACGGCGCCGAACCCCACGTACCGGGAGGGAGAGACCTACGCGGCGCTGCGCGGCGGGCTGGCGCGGCTCAAGGGCGACCGCTACCTGCGTCGCGGCGAGGACTCACCGGAGGACTCGACGCTCGACCGGATGACCCGGGAGACGATCTGGAAGGTCGTCACGCCCCGGTGGCGGCGTCACCTGGAGAAGCTCGTGGAGCGCGAGCGCCCCGACGCGGTCGTCGTCTTCACCGTGCCCATGGCGCACTTCCGCGGCATCCCCACGACGCTGCGGGAGCGGTTCGGGATCCCGGTCGTGTTCTACGACGGCGACGTGCCGATGAGCCTGCCCGAGTTCGGCGGCATGGACACCGGCTTCAACTACTACCACGGTGCCGATCCGTCCGAGTACGATCTCGTCGTCTCCAATTCGGAAGGCGGGCTCGACCGGCTGCGCGAGCTCGGAGCGCGTCGGGCGGAGGCCGTGTTCTGGGCGGCCGACCCCGAGTTCTTCGCGCCCGCAGCCGTGGAGAAGGAGATGGATGTCTTCTTCTACGGCTACGGCGACAAGTTCCGCCGTGAGTGGATGGAGGCGATGGTGGGCGAGCCGAGCCGCCGCCTCCCGGATCTCGACGTCGCGCTCGGCGGCCTCGACTTCCAGGGCGACGTCGGTCGTGCCCGCCTCGTCGGCGACGTGCCCTTCAACGGCTTCGCGCGCGCCATCTCGGCGGCGCGGGTCAACCTCAACATCACGCGGCGCTCGCACGCGACCGTGCCGTTCTCGTCCACGTGCCGTCCCTTCGAGCTCGCCGCCGCCGGGGCAGCGATCGTCTCCAACCCGCACGAGGGAATCGAGCGCTGGCTGGAACCCGGCAGCGAGGTGATCGTCGTGTCCGACGCCGACCAGGCGACCGCCGCGTACGGCCGGCTACTCGACGATCCCGCACAGGCCGAGGAGATGGGATCCCGCGCCCGCGAGCGGGTGCTCGACGAGCACACGTACCGCCACCGAGCCGTGCAGCTGCTCGGCCTCGTCGGCGTCGGGACTACAACGGGATGAGCCGTCGCATGATCGCGATCGTGCCCGCCTTCAACGAGACGGGGGCGATCGGAGGCGTGGTCGACGGCCTCCGCGCGCTCGACGGCCCGTTCGACATCGTCGTCGTCGACGACGCCTCGACCGACGACACGGCGGCGGTGGCGACCGCGCACGGCGCCGTCGTCCTTCGGCTGCCGATCAATCTCGGGATCGGAGGAGCGGTGCAGACCGGTTTCCGTGCCGCGCTCGAAGGCGGGTACGACCTCGCCGTCCGCCTGGACGGCGACGGCCAGCACGACCCGGCCGAGCTTTCGAAGCTGCTCGCGCCGCTGGCGCGCGACGAGGCGGATGTCGTCGTGGGGTCACGGTTCGTCGGCGGTAACGGGGACTACCGTCCGCCTCTCGCCCGACGGATCGGCATCACGTGGTTCGCTCGCCTCGTCTCCGTCGTCACGCGGACGCGGGTCACGGACACGACCTCGGGCTTCCAGGCTCTCAACCGGCGCGCCATTGCGCTCTTCGCGGAGGACTACCCGGCCGACTACCCGGAGGTCGAGGCGACCGTGCTGGTGCTTCGCCACAAACTCCGTCTCCTCGAGGTGCCGGTGCGGATGCGCGAGCGCGAGCACGGCTCGTCCTCGATCACGTTCGTCCGGTCGATGTACTACATGCTCAAGGTGACACTCGCGCTGCTCATCGCCATGGCCCGCAAGGTGACTCCACCACAGGGAGCTTCGCACCCGTGACTCCCCTGCGCATCTCCGTCGCCGCGTCGATCGCGTCGATCCTGCTCATCCTCGTCGTCCTGGAGCTGATCCGTGGCCGGCGCCTGAAGGAGCGCTACGCACTGCTCTGGCTCGTGACCGGGGTCGTGCTCCTCGTTCTCTCCGTGTGGCGCGACGGGCTGAACACGATCGCGGGCTGGCTCGGGGTCAGCGGCTACCCACCGGCGATCCTGTTCGCCGCGGCGATCCTGTTCGTGATCATCGTCCTCCTGCACTACTCGACGGTGCTCTCCCGACTCGACGACGAGAAGACGCTGCTCGCTCAGGACCTCGCGCTCCTGCGACAGCGCGTCGAGGGGCTCGAGCGCGGTGCTACGGAGCCGCGGTCACCGGAGGGCTGAGCACGAACACGTCGCCCTGCTCGGCGTCGTCGAGCCAGTTCGCGGCCACGCCCACGCGGTACGTGACGCCCGGCTCCGGTGACTCGTCGACGAATGTCCGCTCACGTGTCGTGTCCAGTTCGATCATCTGGAGCTTGCAGCGGTCGCCTCCCTCCGTCTGGCAGGCGACATCGGCCCCTGTGCCCTCGGTGCGGAAGACCTTGTAGAAGGTCGTCGCCCTGGTGGTCGAATCGCTCCAGGTCAGGTGCTGCGCCCCGCCTACCCGCTCCGTTCGAAGGGTCACGGTGTCGGCGTCCACTGGCACGAGGATGCCGTTCACGTCGATCGCCTGGTCGGGCCCGTCCTGCGGAGCGGCGGCGACGACTGCACCGAACGGGACCACGGCCAGCACGAGCACGACCGCGACCACCGGGCGGTACCCCGGCCGGCGGACGGGCGGTGGCACCAGTCGCGGGCCGAGACGACGCGCAAGCGTCGGAACGAGAAGCGGGATCGAGGCGACGAGCAGTCCGTATGCGGGCAGCGCCGGCATCACGAGGCGCCAGAAGCTCCCATTCTCGATGCCCGACACGTTGGAGGAGCCCTTGACCAGGACGTAGCCGAGCAGCCAGCCGAGCAGTAGCGCCGAGGCCGGCAGAGACCGCCGTGCAACCGCGATTGCGCCGGCGAGCGGCGCCCACTGCGCCAGCCGCGCGCTCCAGAAGAACTCGCGGAGATTCGACATGTTGCGCCTCCAGTCGTCGAGATCGAGCGGGAAGCGATCGAAGAACGAGTCCGCGAGCGGCAGTGAAGGCACGTTCGACGCGGCGACATGGATCGCTCCGGCACCGAGCGCTGGAATCGTCCCGAGGCCCCGCTCCTTCCAGACGACGAGCGTCAGCGTCGCCGGTGCGAGCATCGCGGCGAAGAGGGCGCCTTGTCGCCAGCGGCGGGCGACGAGGTACGCAAGCACTGGGCCTGCAAGAAACAGGTAATTGGCAGGCTTGGCACCGACCGCGAAGCCAGCCAGGGCTCCCGCGAGCGCGGCCTCCCGGAGTGCGCCCTCGTCGAGTGACCGCAACACGAGCGCCGCGGACACGAGCACGAGCACCATCGACGGGAAGTCGGCGAGTTGCGTGAGACCGTAGAACTGAACGAGGATCTGGTCTGTCCACAGCTCGCGGTAGCGGTCGACGAACAACGGGGTGACCACCACGGGAGCGACGACGAACCATGCCGCGCACCAGATGCCTGCGGCACGTCCGGCGACCCGCGTCGCGATGTCGTAGACGGCGAGTGTCGCGACCGGCCCGAGCACGAGCACCTGAAGACCGGTCGTCAGCGGAAGCAGCTGGATCGACGAGGCACCCGTGATCCACGAGAACGGCACGGTGACGAGCGGCCAGCCCCACCCGACGAGGGCGAACGGGATCGTCCCCTGCCCCAGCAGCCAGCCGGATGTGAGCAGCCAGATCTGATCACCGCCCTGGTAGGTGAGCCAGCCGTTGTGCTCCACGGAGAAGAAGAGGGCTACCGTGAGCAGGACCTGGCCTGCCAGGATCACGGCCAGGGTGACCCGAACCCGGGCTGTCAGGGCGTCGACGACGCGTCCGACTGCGCCCACCGCCGGCCGCAGGCGTGCGGAGAGCGTCGTATCGCTCACCGGCCCTCGGCGCGGTACCAGGCGACCGTGCGGGCGATGCCCTCCGCCAACCCGACGCGGGCCTCGAAGCCGAACAGCGCAGCGGCGCGCGACGTGTCGAGACGGCGGCGGGGCTGGCCGCCCGGCTTGCTCGTGTCCCAGGCGATCGAGCCCTCGAACCCCGTCTCCGACCGCACGAGCTCTGCCAGATCGCGGATCGAGATCTCCTCGCCCGTACCCAGGTTCACCGGGTCGGCGCCGTCGTAGCGCTCCGCGGCGAGCATGAGCCCTGCGACGCAGTCGTCGACGTAGAGGAACTCGCGCGTGGGGCTGCCGTCGCCCCACAGCGTGATCGCCTCCTCTCCGCGTTCACCGGCCTCGACCATCTTGCGGATCAGCGCCGGGATCACGTGCGACGTCTCGAGGTCGAAGTTGTCGCGCGGTCCGTACAGGTTCACGGGCAGCAGGAAGACCGCGTTCGTCCCGTACTGCTCCCGGTAGGCCTGCGCCCCCACGAGGATCGCCTTCTTGGCGACGCCGTACGGGGCGTTCGTCTCCTCCGGGTAGCCGTCCCACAGGTCGTCCTCACGGAACGGGACGGGCGCGAACTTCGGATACGCGCAGATCGTCCCGGCGATCACGAGCTTGGTCGTGCCGTGCACGCGCGCCTGCTCGAGCACGTGCGCCCCCATCATCAGGTTCGCGTACCAGTAGCGGCCTGGGTTCGCGCGGTTCGCCCCGATCCCGCCGACCTCGGCAGCCAGGTGGTAGACGAGCTCGGGCCGCGCCTCGTCGAACAAGCGCGCGGCGTCGTCCATCGACGTCAGGTCGTAGTCGCGACGACGAGCAACGACGACCTCGTGCCCGTCGCTCTCCAGGCGCTCCACGAGATGGGAGCCGAGGAAGCCGCCGCCGCCGGTCACGAGCACGCGCACCCGCGCAGAGTATCCCGAGCCACGGCCCTCCCCGATCGCAGCGGTCGGTGGGTCGCGGCCCACGACCGATCACACCGCGCTGCTCGATCACACCCGTCTCCGGCGGGCACCCGAACTACCGATCAACCACCTCGCCTCCAGGCTCCGGGAGGCTCGATCGGTAACGAGGGAGCGTGCTCGCGCGGTCGGCGCTCGGCTCAACGGCCGGTGCCGAGCGGGGCGCCCGTCGGCAGCCAGTCGACACGGCCGAGCCAGCGCTCCCGGTTCTCGGCGTACCAGCGGATCGCACGCAGGACGCCGTCCTCCCACGACACGCGTGGCATCCACCCGGTCTCGAGGGTGAGCTTCTCGTGCCCGACGAGCAGCGCCTCGACGTCGCTCGCGCCGGGACGAAACCGGGCCGACGTCGTCACGAGCCGACGATCGTCCGGCCAGAAGTCGTGCTCGACCCCCGTTCGGATGATCAGCTCCGCCCAGTTCCGCATCGAGATGTTCTCGCCCTGCCCGTAGACGTACACGTCACCGGGCCGGCCGTGTGCCGCGACCGTGAGATGGCCCCGTACGCCATCCGTGCAGAAGCAGAAGTCCCGCAGGGGCTCGAGGTTGCCCAACTCGATCTCGGGTCGCGTCAGCGCCTGCGTGATGATCGTCCCGGTGACGTAGCGCGGGTTCTGCCGCGGGCCGTAGTTGTTGAACATCCTCGTGACCACGCCCGGCACGCCGAAGGCGTCGAAGTAGTTCATGGTGAGGAAGTCCGCTGCCACCTTCGCCGTCGCGTAGATCGACTTGGGGTTGATCGGCGATCGTTCGTGGAGCACCAGCGATCCCGCGTCGTCGAAGTCGTGGTGGTGCGCGACGTCGTCCCTCACGTTCCCGTACTCCTCCGAGGTGCCCGCCGTATCGAACTTCTCCAGCTCGAGCCCCCAGTCGACGATGGACTGCAGAAGGTTGAGCGTCCCGATCGTGTTGGCCATCACCGTCTCGTACGGCCGGTGCCACGACTCGCCGACGTGTGCCTGCGCCCCGAGGTGGAAGACGTAGGGACGATCGGTGGCGGTCTGCTGCAGCTCGCGCACGAGATAGTCGACGGACGTTCGGTCGGTGAGATCGGCGAAGTGCACCTTGAGCCGCCCGCGGAGGTGTCCGATGTTGTTCAGCGCACCGCTCGACGTCGCGCGGACGAAGGCATGCACGTTGGCGTCGAGCTCGACCAGCGCATCCGTCAGGTGCGACCCCATGAAGCCGTCCGCGCCCGTTACGAGCACGGTGCGGCCGCCGTAGGCGTCCCCGAATGTCGCCCGTAGGTCGGCGAGGTCGCTATCGCTCCAGATGGTGTCGGTCGGCATACGGCGTAGGCTTCGTCGTCGGTGAGCACGGAGCGTACCGTCTCGACCGGCCTGGGCTCGCTCGGGAGCGGCGCCGTGACCGCGGCTGCGCTCGCCGTCCAGCAGGGGTTGGCAGCCATCGTGGGCATCGTGATCGCCCGCGAGTTCGGGCGAACCGCCGAGACCGACGGCTTCTTCGCCGCCTACGGCGTCTTCGTCGTGCTGGCCTTGGCGGCGACCGCCGCGCGCGCCGTGCTCCTGCCGCCACTCGCACGGGCCCGTGAACAGCGGCGGCTCGGGGGCGAGACCGCGTCCTACGCGCTGACGCTCGGCGTCGTGCTCGGCCCGCTGTTCGTGGTCTCGCTCGTCCTGCGCGATCCGATCGGCGATCTGCTCACAGGGCTCGGGTCGGAGTCGGCTGCGACGGCCGCCGCGCAGGTGCTGCCGTGGGTCGTGGTCGCGGCGATCGGGCAGTTCTACGCAGGCCTCGCGGCCAGTGCGCTCGCGGCGCTCGACGAGTACGCCGTCCCCGCCGCAGGCTACGCGGTCGGCAGCGTGGTCGGACTGGCGCTGATCCTGTGGCGCGTCGGAGACGACGGCATCGTCGCCGTAGGGTGGGGGATGGCACTCAATTCGGCGATCGCGGTCGGCCTGCCCACCGTCGTGCTCGCCCTGCGCGCACGTCGCGAAGCGATGCCGCGAGCGGCTGTGCGCACCGAGAACGCGGAAGCGGCTGGACGCCGACTGCTCGCCCTCGGTGCGGGCGTGGCGCTTCCGCTCGCGCTGCAGGGCGTGTACGTGATCTGTCTCCCGTTCGCTGCACGCGAGGGGGTCGGTGCAGTGACGAGCTTCGGATACGCGTACCTCGCCGGCGCTGCCGTCGTTGCAGTGACCGCCTCGTCGCTGGCTCTTGTCACCTCGGTGCCTCTGACGCGGGCGGGTCTCGATCCGGGACGGGTCGCACGACACGTCGATGCGTCCGCCTGGCTGGCTCTCGTCGCCGTGGGCGCGACCGCGGGCGCGGTGGCGATCGCGGGGGAGACGATCTTCCGTCGCCTGCTCGGTGGCGACTACGGAGCGGGCGTCGGGGAGGAGATAGGCCGCGTTCTCGTGGCGTTCGCGCCATGGATGGTGGTGACCGTCGGTGTCTCGGTCACGTTCCCGCTCGTGTTCGTGGCCGGTCGAGCGACGCGGCTGCCGCTGCTCGCACTGCTCGTCGTCGCGGTCACCGCGCCGCTCGCCTGGGTAGGGCAGGAGCTCGGGGATCTCTACGGGCTCGCGCTCGCGCTGGCGCTGGCGACGGGTGTCGGCCTGATCGGGATGCTCGCCGCGCTCTCCTCGGTCGGCCCGACACTGCGAGGCCTGTTCGCTGCTGCCGGCATCGTTGCCGTCTTCACTGCGGCCGCATATGTTCCGCCGGCTCTTCTCCTGCCTGCGCCGGCAGGAGCCGCAGTCGGCCTCACGCTCTATGCAGCGCTGCTCGCCGTCGTCCGTCCGTCGGGTCTCCGCACCTCGTGGCGGTACCTGCGGAGCCTCGCATGAGCGACCGACCTCTGGTCGGCGTCGTCGTGCTCACCTGGAACGGACGCGAGGACACGCTTGCCTGTCTGCACTCCCTCGCGGCGACGACCGGGGCGTCGCTGCGTGTGATCGTGGTCGACAACGCGTCGGATGACGGAACCGCGGACGCCGTTCAGGCGGAGTTCCCCGACGCCGAGCTCGTCCGCAGCGACCAGAACCTCGGCTTCGCCGGCGGCAACAACCTCGGCATCGCACGGGCGCTCGAGCTCGGCGTCGACTTCGTGCTCGTGCTCAACAACGACACGGAGGTGGAGCCCGGGGCTGTCGCGGCGCTCGTGGACGAGGCCCGGCGCACGCCGGATGCCGGTGCGCTCTGCGCGAAGCTGCTGTACGCCGATCCGCCCGACCGCATCTGGTTTGCGGGCGCCGAATTCGACCCGCGCCGCGGCTACAACGGGAGGCAGCGGGGGTACGGCGACGCCGACGGGCCCGCCTTCGCAGCCGTCGCAGAGACCGACCGTGCGTGTGGCGCCGCCATGCTCGTGCCGCGGCAGGTGCTCGAACGCGTGGGCGTCTTCGACCCGGCGCTCTTCCTGTACAGCGAGGACACCGACTGGTCGCTGCGAGCTCGCGCGGCCGGCTACCGCCTCCTCGTGGTACCTGCCGCACGGATCCGGCACAGGGTCTCCGTCGCCGCCGGCGGTGAGAGCTCGCCGACGACGCTCTACTACGGGCTGAGGAACACCCTCGTCGTCTGCGAGCGGCACGCGCCACTCGGCCGGCTCGCCACCCAGCGTCGTCGGCTCGTGCTCCTCGGCGCCCACGTGATGCAGGCACTCCTCTCCGGTGATCGGCGCTCCGGGCTGCGCGCCGTCCGCGACGGCTGGCGGGACGCGCGGGCAGGGCGTCTCGGCCCAAGACCCGCGGCGGCTGCGCCATGACCGTGCCACTGCGGAGCGATCCCGGCCTCTGGCTGCTACTCCATCTGCGCCCGCTGCGCGACCGACGCGGCGACGAGCACGGCCTCTGCTCGGTGTGTGGTGCCGAGACGCGCTTCGTGCGGAACTCGTGGGTCCTCTCGCGGGAGCTGCGCCGCTCGTGGCCGGACGGCTTCGTCGACCGCGAGAGCATGCTGTGCGGCGACTGCGGCTCCAGCCGTCGAATCCGGCTGCTCGCCGCGGCACTGCTGTCGCTCTATGCGGAGACCGCCCGCTCGGTGAGAGAGCTCGTGACCGAAGACCGATTCCGGTCGCTCGACGTCGCAGAGGTCAACGCCGTTGGTCGCATGCACCCGTTCGTCGCGCCGCATCCGCGGTTGACGTCGGTCGAGTACCCGGAGCAAGACCTGCAGTCGCTCACCTGGGAGGACGCGTCGTTCGACCTCCTGCTCACCTCCGACACGCTCGAGCACGTCCCCGATCTCGACGCTGCACTCGGCGAGATCCGGCGCGTCCTGCGTAGCGGCGGTCGGCACGTCTTCACCGTCCCCGTCGACCCGCGGCTGTCCGCGACGAGGTCGCGTGCGGGGCTCCCGGAGCAGCATCACGGTCGCGGCGGCGGGCCGTACGCGCTCGTCACGCGCAAGGCCGACCTGCTGGCCCACTGGGACATCGCGCCTGACCTGCCGGCGCGCATGCGAGAGGCGGGATTCGAGACCGAGGCACTGGGAACGGGAGTGGAGGGCGTCTACGCGGCGACGGCGCGGTAGGCGTCCTCGTGCGCTGCGGCCGCGCGCTCCCACGTGAACCCGGCGGCCCGGGCGAGACCCGGTTCGCGTAGCTCGTCGGCGCGCGCCAGCGCGTCCTCCACGCCGGCGGCGATGGCACGCGCGTCGTCCGGGTCGAAGAGCACCGCCGCGTCGCCGCACACCTCGGGGATCGAACCGGCGCGGGCAGCGGCGACCGGTGCGCCGCAGGCCATGGCCTCGAGCGGCGGTGAGCCGAAGCCCTCGTAGCGGCTGGGGAAGACGAGGCATGCGCACCGCCGGTACAGGTCGACGAGCTCGCCGGGCGACACGCCGCCGCGTGCTTCGACACCCGGCGGGCCGGCCAGCCGCTCGGAGCCGACGCCGGTGAGCACAAGCCGCAGGTCGGGGCGCTCGCGGCGGAGGAGCGCGTATGCGTCGAGCAGCCGCTCGTGGTTCTTGTGGGGCCACGGGCGGGCCGGGTAGAGCAGGAACGGCTCGCGCGCCGCGTCGTTCGGCGTGAAGCGCTCGTGGTCGACGCCGAGCGGGATGGAGCGCACCCGTGCGGGGTCGAGCCCGAGTCGGTCGAGCGCTCGCTCGCGGACGAACTGGCTGGGCACGACGACGAGGGCGGCTGCGCGAGCCGCCCGGTCGTACGTGAGGCGCCGGTAGACGCGCGTGGCCCGCGAGAAGAGCTCGGGGAGGTCGAGGTGCTGCACGTCGTGGAGCGTCACGATCGAGGGCACGTCGAGACGTGGGACGGGGACAGTCAGCGGATAGTGGACGATCTCCGCGCCTGCGAAGCGCCGTCTCAGCGCATGCGGCAGGACAGTCGCACGTGCCACCGACCAGAGCCGCCCGGCCGACGACGCGGCCGCGCCCCACTCGTCGACGACCTCCGTGGGCAGCCCTTCGCCCGCGTCCGGGGCGATGGGCGGTACGTAGGCCGTCACGTCCGCGAGCCCCCGCGCGGCCAGCGCTCGTGCGAGGCCACGAGCATAGGTCTCGCTGCCGCCCGAGACACCGGGCACGAGGGTGAGCATGCTCAGAGCCACTCGCACGCTGGCGATCGTAGACGGGGCGCCCCGGATCCGCCGCAGCGCCCGGGTAGAATGCATGGGTGCCGGACGAGACGACGGACAGCGGCGTCTCCAGCGAGGCTGCCGCCGCGGGCGAGATCGACGTCGCCGCGCTGTTCGAGGCGCTGCGCGAGGAAGTGAGGCGCTCGGGCGCCGATCCCGGCGGGCCTGCGGACCCCGACGGGCGCCGTGCTGCCCGCGAGGAGGCCGAGCGCCTGTGGCCCGTCTCCGCCGATCGTCCTCTTCGCCTTCGCCCGGGCGTAGGTGGCGGCGTCGCCACGCCGGCGAAGGGCGTGCTCAAGAAGATGATGCGCTGGTACGTCGAGCCGCTGGCGTACGACCAGCGCTCGTTCAACGCGGCCGCTCTCCGGCTCATCGACGATCTCGAGGAGCGCGTGGCACAGCTCGAGACGGAGCTCCGGCGCCTCGGCGGCCCGGAGACGCGCTAGCACGGCCATGCGGATCGCGGTCTGCCGGCCCCAGGTGCCGTTCGCGCACGGCGGCGCCGAGATCTTCACCGACGAGCTCGTCGCCCAGCTTCGTGCCCGCGGCCACGACGCCGACCTCGTGTCGGTGCCGTTCAAGTGGTACCCGGGCGCACGGGTCCTCACCCAGGCGTTCCTGTGGCGCCTGCTCGACCTCGAGGAGGCCGACGGCACGCCCATCGACATGGTCGTGGCGACGAAGTTCCCCTCGTACGTCGTACGGCATCCGGAGAAGCGCGTGTGGCTCGTGCACCAGTTCCGACAGGCGTACGAGCTCGACCGGACCGAGCTCGGGCAGTTCGGCGAGTCGGCGGAGGATCGCGCTCTGCGCCGAGGAGTGCAGGAGCTCGATCGCGTCGCCCTCGGGGAGGCCACGCGCCTCTTCGCGACGTCCAACAACGTCGCAGGACGACTCGAGCGCTCGACGGGGCTCGTCGCCGAAGTACTCCCGCACCCTGCACAGGAGCTCGCGTACCGGAACGACGGCCACGGCGCCTTCGTGCTCTCCGTAAACCGGCTCGACCGGGCGAAGCGGATCGACCTGCTCATCGAGGCGGCAGCAGCCGTGCCCTCGCTCGAGGTCGTCGTCGTCGGCGACGGGCCGGATCGTGAGCGGCTCGAGCAGCTCGCCCGCAGCCTGCGTCTCGACGGTCGCGTCACGTTCGCGGGGCGCGTACCGGCCGGTGAGCTGACCGACCTCTACGCCACGTGCTTCGCCACCTTCTACGCGCCAATCGACGAGGACTTCGGCCTCGGCCCGTACGAGTCGTTCCTCGCAGGGAAGCCTGTGATCACCGCCACCGACGCCGGCGGTCCACTCGACGTCGTGCATGACGGTGTCACCGGTCTCGTCGTCGCGCCCGAGCCCGAGGCTGTCGCGCACGCAGCGATATGGCTGCGTGACCACCGCGACGAGGCGGAGGCGTACGGGAAGGCGGGCAATGTCCTCGCAGCAGAGGTGACCTGGGAGCGGGCCATCGGGCGGCTGCTCTCGTGAAGGTCGCGTACTTCTCACCAGTCCCGCCCGAGCGGTCGGGGATCGCGGACTACTCCGCGCTCCTGCTCCCGGCGCTTCGCACCCGCGTCGATGTGACCGTCGTCAAGCGGGGGGCGAAGCGTCCTCCGCGCGGAACCGACCTCGCCGTGTACCACGTCGGCAACAACCCGGACGCTCACGGCTGGATCCTCGATGCCCTGCGCCGCTCTCCTGGGCTGGTCGTGCTCCACGACTTCGTGCTTCACCACCTCGTCGCCGGCGTCACCATCGGACGTCGCGACGGGCACGGCTACCTCGACGCGATGGAACGCGAGGGCGGGGTCGTCGGTCGACTGCTCGGCCACGCCGTCCTCGACAAGCGCATCCCGCCGCTCTGGGAGAACCGGCCCGAGGACTTCCACCTCGCAGGCGAAGTGCTGCGACTGGCGACCGGTCTCGTCGTCCACTCCGCGTACGTACGCGATCGCGCGCGCGCAGCCGGCTACGCAGGCCACATCTCGATCGTGCCGCATCCGGCGTGGCCCGTCCCGGACGTGCCGGCGGCCGGTCTCTCCGCCGATCCTCTGCTCGGCAGCTTCGGGAACGTCAACCAGAGCAAGCGCATCCCACAGCTGCTCGAGGCGTTCGCCGAGCTCCGCCGAGAACGGCCGACCGCCCGGCTGCTGCTCGTGGGCGCCGTGTCGCCCGGGTTCGACCTCGAGCGCCGCCTGCAGCGCCTCGGCATCGACGACGGGGGGATCGCTCGCGAGGGCTACGTGGACGAGGCGCAGCTGTGGGCGCTGATGAAGGCGTGCGACGTGCACGTCAGCCTCCGCTCGCCGACGATGGGCGAGACGTCGGGAACGGCCATCCGCGCCCTCTCGCTCGGCAAGCCGCTCGTGGTCAGCGATGCCGGGTGGTTCCGTGAGCTTCCAGCCGACGTCGCTCTCGCGGTCGCACCAGGCCCGGGTGAAGTCGAGACGCTGACCGCTGCGCTGACGTTGCTCGCCGAGCGGCCCGACGTCAGAGCCGCAATGGGCGAGGCTGCCCTGACGCTCGCCGGACGCGAGCACGGCCTCGAGCGGGTCGCCGATCTCTACGTGGCCGCCTTCGAGCGCACCGCTGGCGGCGCCGCCGTCTCCGATGCGGTGCTGCGGGACGTGAGCGAGGCGGGCGCTGCGGTCGGCATCGGTCCCGACTCGGCGGAGGCGAAGGAGATCGCCCGCAGGCTTGCCGAGGTCGACCTCGGTGCGTGACGCGATGCGCCGCGTCCCGGCGTGGGCGTGGCTCGTCGGCATCGTCGGTCTCTCCTTCGTCCTGCGGGCGGTGCTCGCGCGCGGGATGATCGCACCGTTCATCATGGTCGACGAGCTCGTGTATGCCGAGCTCGCGCGGAGCATCGCCGATGGGGCCGGCTTTGCGATCAGAGGCGTCCCGGCGAGCGGGTACGGGGTCGTCTACCCGTTGCTGATCGCCCCCGCGTACGCGCTGTACGAGTCCCTGCCCGACGCGTATGCGGCCGTGAAGACGATCAACGCGCTCGTCATGTCGCTCGCTGCCGTTCCCGCCTACTGGATCGGGCGCTTCGTCGTGGGGCGCGGCCTCGCGCTGCTCGGGGCCGTGCTCGCGGTCGCGATCCCTTCGCTCGCGTACACGGGCTCGGTGATGACCGAGAACGTCTTCTACCCGGTCTTTCTGCTCGCCGTAGGAGCGCTCCTCTGGGCCCTCGAGCGTCCCACCACGCTCCGTCAGGTGCTCTTGCTGGCAGCGCTCGCTCTTGCGTACGCGACGCGGTCGCAGGCGATTGCGCTCGTTGCCGCAGCTCTCACGGCGCCGCCGCTCGCGTCACTGCTGGGCGCAGGATCGTTCCGGCGTGCGCTCCGATCGTTCGCGCCGACGTACGTCGTCGTCCTCGGAGGATTCGCGTTGCTCGCCGTCGCCCAGGCTGCCCGGGGCGGGTCGCTCTCCGACCTGCTCGGGGCCTACGCCGTCGTGGGCGACGGCAGCTACGACGTCGGCGAGGCGCTGCGGTACCTGGCCTACCACGCCGCTCTGCTCACCCTCTATGTCGGTGTCGTGCCGGTCGCTGCGCTGATCGTGCTCGTCGCCCGCTCCCGTACCCTCGACACCGCGCTCCAGCGCCACCTCGCGGTGACGATCTCGGTCTCGTTCTGGGTGCTGCTCGTCGTCGCCGTCTTCGCCTCACGGTTCGCCTCGCGGATCCAGGAGCGCAACATGTTCGCGCTCGCGCCGCTCCTCCTCGTCGTGCTGCTTGCCTGGGTGGGCCGTGGAGCCCCGAGACCGCAGCCCCTCGCCGCACTCGCGGCTGCCGCGTCCGCAGCAGTGACGCTCGTGATCCCGTTCGAGCGCTTCATCGGGACGTCGGCGCAGTCCGACACGCTGCTGCTGCTGCCGTGGTGGTCGGTGCAGGATCGTGTGGGGCTCGAGTGGGTGGCCGAGTTGGCGCTCCTGCTCGCGGTTGTCCTCGCGCTCGTGTTCCTGTTCGTGCCCCGGCGGGCCGCGATCGCCGTTCCGCTCGTCGTCCTCGCCTACTTCGCCGTGTCGTTCTACCCCGTCTGGTTCGGCAAGCACGGTCTGGAGCGCGCGTCGGCGGGGGCGCTGTTCCAGGGGATCCGCGCCGTGCCTCGCGACTGGGTCGACGCGGCCCTGCCGGATGCCCCCGACGGCTCCGTCGACGTCCTGTGGACCGGGCGAGCCGACCGCTTCACCGTGAACCAGACCGAGTTCTTCAATCGTGCCGTCGGTGACGTCTACTTCCTCGACCAGCCGACACCGGGTGGGATCGGCGAGGTGCGGGTCCAGGTCGACCCGGACGACGGCATCGTGCGCCGGGAGGACGGCTCGCCAGTGACGGCCCGCTGGGCGCTGCTGGACGGCTCCGTGACGCCGAACGGCATGGCGATCGCGCGCGACGACGGTCTCGGCACGACCCTCTGGCTGCTCGCCGGGCCGCTCGCCTCGACGACGAAGGTCGAGGGGCTCTACCCCGGCGACACCTGGTCGGGGCCGGATGTCACGTACACGAAGCGGAGCTGCACGGGCGGGACGCTCGCCGTGCCGCTGTCGAGCGACCCGTCGCTCTTCCCCGACGGCCGCCAGACGGTGACGGCCGTGTCGAAGGGAGTCGTCGGCGGGAAGGCCGTGGAGAGAGAGACAGGCGTGGAGTTCTCGAGCGACGAGACGCCGACGCTCCGGGTCGCGCTCGTCCCGGAGGAAGACACGTGCATCGTGCGATTCACGGTGGCTCCTACTGCGGTTCCCGCCGAGGTGATCCCGGGGGCAGTCGACCGGCGCGAGCTCGGTGCTCATTTCAACGGCTTCATCCTCGAGCGATGAGAGTCGCGATCGACGTGTCTCCGCTGTCGCACCCGCGCACGGGGATCGGCAACTACCTGAGCGGGGTGGTCGGCGGCCTCGCGCGCGTCGGTGACGGCCGCCACGAGATCGTGCCGTTCGCGCCCACGAGCCTTCGTGGCCCAGGACGGATTCGGCAAGCGCTCGAGGGGGTGGACGTGCGGCCACGGCTGTGGCCGTTGCCGGCCTCCCACGCGACGCGTACCGCCTGGAGTCGCCTCGGGCACCCGGCCGCGGAGAGGCTCCTCGGTCGCTTCGACGCGTTGCTGTACACCGACTGGATGTATCCCCCGCAGCGAGGCGGCCTGCGCTCGACGATCGTGCACGACCTCGTGCCTCTTCATCATCCGGAGTGGTGCACGCCGCGAACGATCTCGATGCACACGCGCAAGTACGAGAACGCGGCGCGCACCTGCGACGTGATCTTCACCAACTCCCGCTTCACGGCCGACGATGTGGCTGTCACCTTGGGGGTCGTGCCGGAGCGCATCGTCGTTGCACACCCGGGTGTTCGCACTAGCTTCGTGCCCGAAGGCCCACACACCGATCTCGGGCGCCGGTACCTGCTCGGGCTTGCGACACGCGAGCCTCGCAAGAACCTCGCTGCGCTCGTCGACGCCTGGCGTCTGCTCGAGGATGACTTTGCGCTGGCGCTCGCAGGCGGAGAAGGCTGGGGCAGCTCCGATCCCCTGCCGGACGAGGGTCTCCTCCGGCTCGGGTACGTCGACGACGACGAGGTGCCGCCCCTGCTCCGCGGAGCCTCGGTGTTCGTGTTCCCCTCGCTGTTCGAAGGCTTCGGCATCCCGATCGTCGAGGCGATGGCGTGCGGCACACCGGTGGTCGCGTCGTCGCATGCATCGCTAGACGAGGCGTGTGGGGACGCCGCCGTCCGAGTCGACCCGCGCGACGCGCACGCGATTGCGGAGGGGATCCGCGAAGCCCTCGGCCGGCGCGAGGAGCTGGTCGCGGCCGGGCTCGCCCACGCCCGCACCTTCACCTGGGCTGCCGCGGCGGCGACGATGCTGGCGGCGTTGGAGGCGCGGTCGTGACCTCGGGTGACCGGCGGCCGTCCGAGGTGGCGGTCGTCGTGCACCGACCGGCGCTGCACGGGCCCGAGTACCTCGTGTTGCTCCGCGCCCCCGACCGGCAGGGCTACTGGCACCTCGTGGCAGGCGGCGTGGAGCACGGCGAGGAACCGGCCGCCGCCGCCGCGCGCGAGCTCCGCGAGGAGACGGGGCTCGTCGCTCCGGTCGAGCCGTTGCCGCTCGCTCTGTCGTACGACCTCGCGGACGAGCCGGAAGAGCTCCGAGCCCGCTTCCCACCCGGCACGGAGCGCGTCGAGCTGACGTTGTTCCACGCCGAGGCGGCTCCGACCTGGACGCCGGAGCTCGATGATGAGCACGTCGATCACCGCTGGTGCGAGATCGAGGGCGCCGTCCGGCTCCTGCGGTGGCCCGAGCCCCGCGAGGCCGTGCGCGCGACCCACCGCCTCCTGGGGGGTCCGGCGTGAGGGTGGCGATCGATACGTCCCCGCTGCAGCAGACGGCCGCGGGCACCGCGCGCCACCTCGAGGGTCTACTCGGTGCGCTCGCCGGTCGCCCCGAGCTGGAGCTCGAGGAGCTCACGTTTGGCGGCTCGGGTCGTGCCTCGTCCGTTGCGCGCGACACGGTGTGGTACCCGTTCGGCCTGGGTCGGGCGGCGCGGGGCGCAGACGTCCTCCACTGCCCGACATTCCGTTCCCCCTTGCGCTCGCGGAGGCCCCTGGTGATCACGGTGCACGACGTCGCCCTGTTTCGTTATCCGGCGGTGTTTCCGGTGTGGCACCGGTGGTCGGGTCGGGCGGCTCTGCGCATCGGCGTGCGGGCGGCCGACGCTGTCGTGGCCGTCTCCGCGTTCACGCGTTCGGAGCTCACGGACGTGCTCGGTGTGCCGCCGGAGCGCATCCGGGTCGTCCCCAACGGCGTCGACCCCGTGTTCCGACCGGAAGGGCCGGTGGCCGAGGGAGACTACGTCCTCGCCGTGGGCACGCTCGAACCGCGCAAGAACCTCGCGGGGGCCGTCGAGGCGGCGCGTCTCGCCGGTGTCGACCTGCGGGTCGTCGGCGCGCGAGGGTGGGGCGGCGTCGACGTCCCGGGTTGGGTCGGGAGGATCGACGACGAGGAACTGGCCGCGCTCATGCGCGGCGCTCGCTGTCTCGTCTTCCCGTCGCTCTACGAGGGCTTCGGGCTACCGGTGCTCGAAGCGATGGCGTGCGGCACGCCGGTCGTGACCGCTCGGGGTGGCGCGACGGAGGAGGTCGCGGGAGGTGCCGCGGTGCTCGTCGACGCTCGCGACCCCGCTGCGGTCGCCACCGGCATCGAGGAGGCCTCACGACGTCGCGACGAGCTGGCGCTCGCGGGCCGCGAGCGCGCGCGCGGCTTCACCTGGGGCCACGCCGCGGATCTCGTCGAGAAACTGTGGCGGGAGCTGACGTGAAGCTGGTCGTCGTCGACGCGGATGTGCTCGGTCGAGAGCGGACGGGCGACGAGACGTACATCCGCAACCTGTTGCGCGAGCTGCCCGCCCCGGCAGCCGAAGCGGGGCTGCGGATTGCAGCGGTGACGAGGCACCCGGAGGCAGTGCCCGACGGCGTCGAGCCGCTCGAGCTCCAGACGACGTTGCAGGAGCTACGCATGGCCTGGAGCCTTCCCCGCCTGCTTCGGCGCGTCGGCGCCGGTCTCGTGCACACGCAGTACGCGCTGCCGCTTCGCGCTCCGTGCCCGGCGATCGTCACGATCCACGATCTCTCCTTCGAGCGCGACGCCTCGCTGATGCGCCCCCGTGACCGCGCCGTCTTCCGGCGTGTCGTCCCTCGCGCGGCGCGGCGGGCAGCTCGCGTGCTCACGGTCTCGGAGCGGTCGAAGCGGGATCTCGTCGAGGTGTACGGGATCGATCCAGAGCGGGTCGTCGTGACGCCGAACGGTGTCGACCCGGCGTTCCATCCGGGCGAGGCCGAGGAGCGCGGGTACGTGCTCTGCGTGGGTGCGATCCAGCCGCGCAAGAACCAGCGGGCGGCGCTCGGGGCCGCGCAGCGGGCGGGGCTGGAGCTTCGCATCGTCGGCCCCGTCAAGGACGCCGCGATCGCGGCCGAGCTCGAGCGTGGCGGGGCACTGCTCGAGGGATACGTCACGATCGATCGGCTCGCCGAGCTCTATCGCGGGGCGGTGTGCCTCGTGCAGGCGTCGCGGTACGAGGGCTTCGGGCTCCCGGTGCTGGAAGCGATGGCCTGCGGAACACCCGTTGTCGCCGTACCCGATGCCGCGATCGTCGAGGTCGCGGGCGACGCGGCCGTGATCGTCGAGGAGGCCCGGCTCGCTGACGGGATCGCGGTCGCCGTCGCCGAGCGCGACCGGCTCGTCTGGGCCGGGCTCGAGCGCGCACGCGCGTTCTCGTGGACCGCGGTCGCCGAGCGTACTGTCCGTCTCTACCGCGAGGTGATCGGCGAATGATCGTCTCGGCGGTCGTGGTGTCCCACGGGCATGCCGCCGAGGTCGATCGTCTTCTGGCGGCACTCGTGCCGCAGGTCGACGAGGTCGTCGTCGTGTCCAACGTCGCCGGCTCTGTGCGTTCCGTGCCTGCGGGCGTCCGCGTGGTCGAGAATCCGAGGCCGTTGCCGCTGGCTGCGAACGTCAACCTCGGGGCGGCCGCCACGAGCGGTGAGTTCGTGCTCAACGCGACACCGGACACGCTGCCGCGGCCGGATGCCGTGGCCGCCCTCGTCCAGGTGGCGAGCGATCGTGCGCGCTGCGGCATCGCAGGCCCGCAACTTCTCTGGCCGGACGGCAGCTGGCAGCCGTCGCGTCGGCGGTTTCCGACCGTGGGCGGGACGATCGTGCGGCGCACGCCGCTCCGCAGGTTTCGCCCCGCCTACCAGCAGCCGGATCACTACCTGACCGGCGAGCGCCCCGACACGCCGGTCGCCGCCGACTGGATGCTCGGTGCGTTCCTGCTCATGCGTCGGACGATGCTCGACGAGCTGGGCGGCTGGGACCCCGGCTATCGCCACTACGTGGAGGACATCGACCTCTGCTACCGGGCGATGAGGGCCGGCTGGGAGCGGTGGTATGTGCCGCAGGCGGTGGTGACCCACGCGTACGCAGCCGTCATCGACAAGACGTTCCGGTCACGGCATACGTTGTGGCACGCGCGCGGCATGGCCCGTTTCCTGCGCAAGCATCCCGAGCGCCTGCTCGCGCTGTGACGACCGATCACGACCAGTTTCGTCGCAAGGCAGAAGGCTGGTCCGAACGCGAGTACGCCGACGGGCACGCGTACCTCGACCACCGCGCCGACGTCGTCGTCGGGCTTGGGCCACGGCTACAGCCCGGCGACGAGGTGCTCGATCTCGCCTGCGGCGACGGAGGTCTCGGGCCGTATCTCGTGCGCCGCGGTCTTCGGTATCGCGGGGTCGACCTCACCCCAGAGATGGTCGCGGAGGCAGGGCGGCGACTCGGGAACGCGGCGGCGGTCGAGGTCGGAGGCCTGGACGACTACACGCCGCCGGCGCCGGTGGCAGCGACGACGGTGTTCCGGGCGATCTACTACGCGAGTGATCGGAGGGCGTTCTTCGAGCGTGTCGCGACGTTCACCACGCGGAAGCTCGTCTTCGACCTCAACCCGCGGCAGTACGCGCTCGGCGAGATTCTCGACGACCTTCGCGCGGTCGGTTTCGACGCCGTGCAGGTCCGGCCGTTCTTCGTGCCGCAACGCGTCGCGCTGCCGCCCCCGGTGTCCGCCGTATTCCGGGCGCTCGAGCGGAGCGGGCCGTTTGCCCGGCTGCTCCTGCGCGTCCGCTTCACGTACCTCGTCGCGGCCTGGCGGAGCGGTCCGGGCCCGGCCGGCCCGTAGGGAGTGGCCGGTCCTGCTCGGCGTCGCGCGCTACAGCGGAACGAAGCCGAAGCCGACGCGGGCCCCGAGGCTCCGGCGGTCGCTGAGGTTGCTGTCGACCTCCGCCGGCACGAACGTGTCGGCCTCGACCTCGACGCGCCACGGCATGTCCGGCGGGCGGATCAGGACGGTCTGCGCCTCACAGGGCTCGACTTGAACGACGCGCGTGCTCGTCACCGATGTGAGCGCCGGCTGCTTGTCGGTCCCCACGCCCACCGGTCCGATCCGGATGGTCATGCGGCTCGGCAACGGAGCTTCGGTGCAGAACGCCTCCCGTGAGAGCGTCACGCGGGCAAAGCCCGGCTCGTCGTCTTCGACTGCGAACCGGTTGTACGCGGCGGCAGCGCCCATCCAGCCGTCGCCGAAGACACCCGTCTGATTCTCGGTGAGGCGCAGCGGGCCGGCGAGGCCGTACAGGCGGGTGAGACCATCGGGGAGCGCCACGACGACGGGGCTCTGGAGCAGCACACCGTTCACGGCGAGCGCGTAGTCGGTACCCGGTTCCGGCCACATCGTGCCGTCGGGTTGCGCCAGGTCGACGGTCACGGTCGGGCCGGGCGGCGGGGCGGCGCCGAACGGCGGGGTCGGGTCGACGCTCCAGACCTGCGTCACGGAGCGGTTGAAGAACTCGGTCAGCCAGATCCCGGTGGGATCGACGTGCTGCTGCCCCACGATCGTCACGGTGCCGTCGCCGACCGTCTCGTCCACCCACTCCCGGTCGGGAGTGAAGTTCGCGGCGAGTTGGGCCGAGAGTCGCCGTTCGCCGTTCGCGGCGTAGATCTCGTTGGTGAGGTTCCAGCCGAGCACGGCAGCCGCAATCGCCACCGACGCGCCGAGCGCCAACTTCGCGCGTGAGTGCAGCAGCGAGACGCCGACGAGCACGGCGCCGGAGCAGAGCGCGATTCCCACGAGCCACGCTTGGATCGTCCCCTCCGGCCACACCAGCACGCGGTTGGCGAAAGCGAGGATGGAGAGGCCGTGCGCTTCGTAGTAGGGGTACTGGTCGAGCCGCATCGGCGTGTCGACGACGAGGTAGAGCACGATCGCAGTCGCTCCCGCGACAGCCAGGATCGAGATCGTGCGTCGGGCGAGGACGAGCGCAGTGGCGGCCATGGCGAGAGGTGTCAGGTAGACGAGATTGCGTTCGACCGTGAGGCTCGCGAACACGGTGGAGATGTAGGCGCCCTTGAGGCCGCCGTAGAACGCGAACGAGGCGACGGCCGAGCCGCTGACCAGGACGAACGACCATGTTCGGGGGTCACGCATCTCGTCCCGTGGGCGGAAGGGGGCCGCGAGCAACGCGATCGCGGGGAGCACGCCGATGCCGATCGCGAACGCACCGAAGGCGAAGAGGCCGTACTCCACTATCCGGCTCTTCCACAGCGCCATCGTCGTCTGCCACTCGCCGGACATGTGGCCGGCGACAGCCATCGCGAAGAGCACAGCGCCGATACCCAGCGCGACGGCGCCAGCCCAGTCCCAGCGATCCCAGGTGGCACGGAAGCGGCTCGCCCGGGGTCGCTTCCAGGCGAGCACGAGCAGGGGGAGAACGAGCGCCGGGAGGAGTGCGAAGAGCTGCGAGCGGACACCGGCGGCGAGGACACACGCGGCCGCGGCCACCGCGATCGTTCGGACGTTCGGTCGGGCCACCGCACGGACGCTGAGCCAGAGCGCAAGCGTCGCGGCGGGGTACGCGAACGGCTCCTCGACGAGGATCGGTGCGTACGAGAGGGCCGGGGCGGCGATCGTCGCAGTCGCGGCGAACAGCGCCCACGGACGCGAGACCACGGTGCGCGCGAGCATGTACGCCGGGAAGATGGTCGCAGCCATCACCAGCGCCTGGAAGTACTTGATCGTCGCGTAGGCGTTCGAGACGTCGTCCATCCACCAGGCAGGGGCGGTGAGCCACGGAACGAGCGATGTGAAGCCGTGAGGCTCGCCGCGGCGCCCCGGCAGGCCCGTGTCGGCGATCGAGCGCGAGAGCTGTGTGATCTCGAGCTCGTCGGTGAAGATCGTCGGCACCTCGCGGCGGGACGCCTGCCACACGTAGAGCGCGGCGAGGAGCAGAAAGACGACGAGCAGCGGCACGTGCGTCTCCACGCGAAACCGCTCGTCCCACCGCCTGCGGACGCGGGACGTCTCCGCGGCGGTCGTCACTCTGCGGTCGCCTCGGCCAGCGACGCCTGGGTCTCAGTCCGCCGATGCACGAAACGACACGGTATCCCGGATCCCTCGCACGCCTGCACCACGTGCGCGAGACGCTCGGCCGGCGCGTCCGGAATCGTCACGAGCACCTCGTCGGACTGTGCCACGAGGAGAACACGCGCGGCTTCGTCGAGGGCGCCGAGCACGGTCGCGCCGCCGATCCGGCGGCGACGCAGCGCGACGTTGTCGTCGAGGTAGCCGACGACGCGCGTCCCACCTTCGCGCAGCTCCCGGGCGACGCTGCGTCCGTGCCGGCCCGCGCCGACGACGAGCACGCGCCGGCGCTCGCCGGCTCGCTGGTGGCGCACTTCGGGGATCAGCTTGAGCGCGAGGCGGGAGGCGGTGACCAGCGCTGCGCACAGCACTGCATCGACGAGGAAGATCCGTGCGGGGAACGGGCCGAGCGGGCGGGTGGCGACGACGACGCCGAGCGCAGCGGCCTCGGAGACGACGCACGCGACGGCGATCGCCAGGGCGTCGCGTGCGGTGGCATATCGCCAGACCCGGCGGTAGATGCGGAAGGCGACGAATGCGACATAGCGCAGCCCGAGCACGACGGGGAGTGCGGCAAGGAACGTGCCGCGTTGCAGCTCGGTGCCCTCGCCGCCGACGACGAGCAGGTACGCGGCCAGGAACGAGCCGCAGACGAGGACGAAGTCGACGAGGACCTCGACGAGCCTGCGCGGCTCGAACGTGAGTGCGGCGCGCAGCGACGTGTCGCCCGCCTGACCGCGGCGCGTCCGCTCGCTGAGGTCGCTGAGGAAGCCACCGAACTGGACGAGCAGCACGAACGTGAGCAGCACGCCCACGGCCGTGACGCGACCGCTGTCGAGCACGTTGTAAGCGACGGCCGTTGCGCCGAGCGTCACGCCGATCACCGCGAGCAGGCCGACCGCTTTCGCCTCGGAGAGGCCGAAGTAGACGAGCCGGTGCGAGGTGTGGTCCTTGCCGCCCTGTGTCACCGGCCGCTTCTCCCGCACCCGGGCCACGGTGACGAGAGTCGTGTCGAGGATCGGCACGGCGAGCACGAGCAGCGGCAAGAGCATCGTCGCGACCGTCGTCCCCGCGGTCGTCCAGCTCGCTGCGAGCCCGAGCGAGGCGAGCAGGAAACCGAGCGCCTGGCTGCCGGAGTCGCCCATGAACACGACCGCGCCGTCGCGAGGCCTGAGGTTGAAGGGGAGGAAGCCGAGGCAGGCGAAGCCGATGGCGAGAGAGAGCACCAGCACCGTGTCGTTCTCGTGCACGGTGGCTGCATCCACGGCGAAGTAGCCGCAGGCGACCGCCGCCAGTGTCGCGGCGAGCCCGTCCATGTTGTCGAGCAGGTTGAACGCGTTCGTGATCCCCACCAGCCAGACGAGCGCGACGACGGTCGCGATCAGGTCGTTCCCGATCAGCTCGACGCGGAGACCGGCGGCGATGGCGACGCCCGCCGCAGCGAACTGAGCAGCGAGCTTTGTGATCGGGCTCAGGCTCCTGATGTCGTCGAGCAGCCCGGCGCCGAACAGGAGCAGTGCGCCGGCGAGGACGCCGAGGAGCTCTCGCCCCGGGTCGATCACGCCTGCGGCGGCCGCTACGGCGACGCCAGCGAGCAGCCCGATCGTGATGCCGACGCCGCCGAACGTCGGTGTCGGGCGCGCGTGCCAGCGCTCACCCGTGGGGTGGGCTACGAGCCGGTCGCCGAGCGAGGACGAGCGAAGCAGCGTCCAGATGACGAGCGCCGCAACGGGCGCAGCAGCGATCGTGACGGCCGCGCTCACACGGGAAGGGTAGAGGCTGCTGCGGAGAACCGACGCGCGCGCGTCCGTCGAGCACGCCCGCCGACCGGGGTCTGACCCCACGGGTCTGACCCCAGGGGTCTGACCCCTACACTGACGCCCCATGAGCGTCTACGCGGATCTCGTGCGCTATCGCGAGCTCTTCGGGAGCCTCTTTCGCCGCGATCTCCGCGCGAAGTACAAGGGTTCGGTGCTCGGGCTCGCGTGGACGCTGGCTCTGCCGGTGCTGCTCATGGTCGTGTATCTCGTGGTCTTCTCGGTGCTGTGGAAGGCCCAGCCAACCGAGGCCGTGGACGATTACTGGCTCTTCCTGCTCTGCGGGCTGCCGCCGTGGGTGTTCTTCGCGACGTCGCTGCAGTCGTCGGCCCGCAGCCTGCTGGAGAACGCGAACCTGATCCGCAAGGTGCGCTTCCCACGGCAGATCGTGCCGCTCTCCGTGGTCGCGACGCAGGTGGTGGCGTTCGCCGCGATGCTCGCGGTGGCGCTCGTTCTCTCGTTGGCCGTCCTCGACGACACACGCGGCACTGCGTGGCTTTCGATCCCGATCGCCGTCGTGGTCGTGCTCTTCGTCGGCGGGCTCTCTCTCGCCCTCGCCTCGCTCAACGCGATCTTCCGTGACGTCGAGTTCATCGTCACCGCACTGTTGCTGCCGTGGTTCTTCCTGACGCCGATCCTCTACCGCGTGACCGATCTCCCGGGCGTCGAGACGCACCCGTGGCTCGCCGACCTCCTGCAGTGGGGCAATCCGATGACACCGGTGGTCGAAGCATTCCGCGCCCCGCTCTTCGCCGGCGAGGCCCCGTCGGCCGGCGTGCTCGTCTACGTGCTCGTCGAGACGGCCGTCGCGCTGACGCTCGGGGCGCTCGTCTTCAGGTCCGTCGACGACCGGATCGCTGCGGAAGCCTGACCGCGACCCTTCCCTCGAAGAGCCCGTCGTCACCCACGTAGGCAGGAAGCCCGAGATGCTCGCCGGGCTCGATTCCGGGTAGCAGACTGGGGAGGAGGAGCGGCGCCCCGAGCCTCGGGTTTCGGCCTCCGGGAGCCCACGGGGCGAGGACGGAGCGGGCGCGCCGGCGGGCGATCGCTCCTCCGCTCGCGACAACAGCCGGCCCGACCGCGCTCCAGCCCTCCTCGTGTGCGTCGAGAAGTCGTCGTGACCAGTCGGCGGGAGGGACGGCGCCCGCGACGAGATGCGCGACAGCCGCCTCTCCGTCGTGCACGGCCGGTTCGTCCTGCGCCGCGAGCGCAGCGTCCGTGGCCGCGTCCGGACCGCCGTGCACGACGACGCGGAGCCGTCGCTCGGTGATCCGGGGCAGTACGTCGAGCGCGACCTCGAGGGTGGCGCAGCCGAGCTCCTCGAGCCAGAACCGGTGCTCCTCGACGAGGTCGAAGCGCAGGACGTAGCGACCGGGCGGTCGCGGTGCCTCGAGCGCCACGTCGATGGCGATCGTCTCGCCCGGGCCGACGGCGCGCGGCAGCGACGTCCTCGCCCCGTCCCAAACGACGGGGTTGCCGAGCGGGTCGAGCCAGTGGTACGCGAGCTGCAACCCGTCCGCTCCGAGCGAGCGCCACGTGGCACTGCCCGTGTTCTCCAGCGAGACCCGCGCACCCTGGGTCGCCCCCGCGCGCGGAGGAGCGACGTCAGCGCCGAGCCAGCGGGGAGCGAGCGGAACGTCGGGCGCGCGGGCGCTCATCGCGGTCAGGCTACTCTCATCATGTGTCGATCGAGCCGCTTCTCGTCCGCGCCGCCCGGTGCGAGCGGGTGGAGCGCACACCGGTCTGGTTCATGCGCCAGGCCGGCCGCTCGCTCCCGGAGTACCGCGCGATTCGCGAACGTCATGCGTTCTTCGAGGTCTCGGGCACGCCGGAGCTCTGCGCCGAGGTGACGCTCCAGCCCGTGCGGCGTCACGACGTCGATGCCGCTGTGCTCTTCGCCGACATCATGACGCCGGTACTCGGCATGGGCGTCGAGGTCGACCTCGTAGAGGGTGTCGGCCCCGTGATCGAGCGGCCGGTGCGCACCCGCGCCGACGTCGACGCGCTCAGGGTGCCGGACCCCGAGGAGGCTTTCGGCGCAGTCCTCGAAGCCGTGCGTCTCGTCCGCCGCGAGTTGGCGCCCGAGAAGGCGGTGGTCGGCTTCTGTGGCGGCCCGTTCACCGTTGCCGGCTACCTCGTCGAGGGCCGTCCGAGTCGGGAGTTCGCGCTCACCAAGCGGATGATGCTCGACGAGCCTGAGCTCTGGCACGCCCTGCTGGAGAAGCTCGCCGAGACCTTTGCCGCGTACGTGGCTGCGAAGGTGCGCGCGGGCGCCGACGTGATCCAGCTCTTCGACTCGTGGGTCGGCGCGCTTGCGCCGCATCACTATCGAAGCCACGTCGCCGCACACAGCTCCCGGGTGCTCGGCGCGGTCGACGTCCCGACGATCCACTTCGGCACGGGCGCCTCGCACTTGCTGGAGGAGTTGGCCGCCGCCGGAGGTGACGTGATCGGGCTCGACTGGCGCACCCCGCTCGACGAGGGATGGGCGCTCGTCGGCGAGCGGGCGGTGCAGGGGAACGTCGATCCCACCGTTTGCCTGGCATCGTGGCCCGTCGTCGAGCGCGAGGCGGACGACGTCCTCGAGCGGGCAGCGGGCCGTCCCGGGCACATCTTCAACCTCGGGCACGGCGTGCTCCCGTCCACCGATCCCGACGTGCTGACGCGTCTCGCAGCACACGTGCGTGAGCGCAGCACGGTACCGGTGCGTGCATGAACGACCGCGCCGTGATCCTGATGGCGTACGGCTCGCCCGACCGGCTCACCGACGTCCCTGCCTACTACGCGGACATCCGCGGCGGACGGCCGATCCGACCGGAACTGCTCGAGGAGCTCGTCGACCGCTACCGGCGGCTCGGGCTGGACGACGTCGCGGGGCCGTCCCCACTCAACGAGGTGACGGAGGCGACACGCGCTGCGCTCGAGAGGGCGCTCGCGCTCCCCGTGCACACGGGCATGCGGCACTGGGAGCCGCGGATTGCCGAAGCCGTCGAGTCGGCTCTCGAGGCGGGGGCGACGAGGCTGGTCGGCCTCGTGCTCGCGCCGCACTGGTCGACGATGTCGATCGCGAAGTACGAGCAGCTGTTCGCCGAGGCGGTCGCGGGGCGCGCCGAGACACGGTTCGTCCGGGAGTGGGGCTCGGAGCCAGGCTTCGTGGCACTCCTCGCCGAGCGCGTCCGCGGGACGTCCGCACATGTCGTGTTCACGGCGCACTCGCTGCCGGAGAGCATCCTGGCGGCGGGTGACACGTACCGCGACGCGCTCCTCGAGACGGCACGGCTCGTTGCGGCGGAGGCCGGCATCGGCGACGCGTGGTCGTTCTCGTTCCAGAGCGAGTCGGCGACGGGCGAGCCGTGGCTCGGCCCCGACATCCTCGGCCACCTCGCCGACCTGCGCACCGAGGGTGTGTCAGACGTCCTCGTCTGTCCTGTCGGCTTCGTCTCGGACCACCTCGAGATCCGCTGGGATATCGACGTCGAGGCGGTCGAGCGCGCGGCCGAGCTCGGTCTGACATTGTCGCGGATCGAGATGCCGAACGCCGACCCCGCCTTCGTGGCCGTGCTCGCCGGAATCGTTCGACGTGAGCTCGACGCGGTGCCCCCATGAGCGCCGTGCTCCGCCCGATGCGCGAGGACGAGTTTCCCGCCTATCTAGAAGCGACGAAGGAGCAGTATGCGGCGGACATGGTCGAGAACGCCGGCTTCTCCCCGGCGGAGGCTGAGCTGAAGTCCGAGAGCGACTTCGCCGCGCTGTTCACCGACGGGTTCGCGACAGACGGCCTGTTCCTCCGGATCGTCGAGCACGTCGGCGCGCCCGTCGGCCACGTTCTCTATGCCGAGCGGGAGCGGTTCGGCCGTCGCGGGGCTTTCCTGTACGACGTCTGGATCGACGCCGACTGTCGCGGCCGCGGTCTCGGGCGACGTGTGATGGAACTGCTCGAGGAGGAAGTCCGGGCGCGCGACCTGCCGCGTATCGAGCTCAACGTGTTCGGCGGCAACGCCGTCGCCCGGGGCCTGTACCGATCGCTCGGCTACGAGGAGCGTGCCGTCTTCATGGAGAAGGGGCTGTCGTGAGGCCCGGCGCGATAGAGGTTGCCGACGTCGCTCGGCGCTTCGTCGTCCATGCGCGCGAGACGCGCACGCTGAAGGATCTCGTGCTCGCACACGGGCGGACGGGTGCCCAGGAGGTGTGGGCCCTGCGAGGCGTGTCGCTCGACATCGAGCCCGGGGAGTCCGTGGGTCTGATCGGACGCAACGGATCAGGTAAGTCCACGCTGTTGCGGCTCGTGGCGGGCATCATCAAGCCAACGCAGGGCCGCGTTGCGGCCGCGGGACGCGTCGGGAGCCTCCTGGAGCTCGGTGCTGGCTTCCACCAGGACTTCACGGGGCGCGAGAACGTCTTCCTCAACGGGTCGATCCAGGGGCTGCGCAGGAACGACATCCGTGAGCGCTTCGACGAAATCGTTGCCTTCGCCGAGATCGAGGACGCGATCGACCGCCCGGTGCGTACGTACTCCTCCGGGATGTACATGCGGCTCGGTTTTGCGATCGCGGCGTTCCTGGAGGCCGACATCCTGTTGCTGGACGAGGTCTTCGCGGTCGGCGACGAGGCGTTCCAGCGCAAGTGCTTCGGGCGTATTTCCCAGTTCAAGCAGGCCGGAGGCACGATCGTGTTCGTCTCGCACGACGCGTCCGCGGTCGAGCGTCTGTGCGCGCGGGCGGTCCTGTTGCGCGAGGGCGAGGTGGCATTCGATGGCGGAACCCACGAGGCGATCGCGCGCTACCGGCGCCAACTCGCCGAGGATGTCGTTCCCGGTACGTCGAGCGCCGCGCTCGGGGAGTGGGGAAGCGGCGAGGCGACGGTCGACGCGGCGCGGCTCCTCGGCGCCGACGGCACGCCGCGTGAGCAGGTTCTCGCGGGAGAGCCCCTGACGCTCGAGATCGAGCTTTCTGCGCACGCGGAGATCACCCCGCCGCGGCTGCATCTCGAGCTGCGCGACGACGCCGGCGTGCTCGTTGCCGAGGACGAGATGGAGACGGCACGCCTTGGCTGGACCGGCGGGAGCGGCCCGTTGCTCGCCCGGCTCGACGTGCCGGCTCCACCGCTCGAGTTCGGGCGCTTCCATCTGCGCGCGAGCCTGGAGACAGGAGACGAGCGCACGCTCCTGCATGCCCTCGACGACGCCGTCGTCTTCGTCGTCTACCCGGACGGCGACGGCCGCGGCCTCGTGCGCCTCGGAGGAACCTGGGCGACAGGGTCGAACGAGGCTGTCCCATGAGCTACAAGATGTGCCCTGAGTGGCCCGCACTGATGGAGCTCGCTTCCGAGTGCCAGTTCAAGCACATGTCCCTCGCCGAGGCGCGCCTTCCGTTCGAGGTCGGGGGCCGCCTTGCCGGGCTCTCGTTCGACTCGACGGAGATCTGTTGCGACGTCGACCGGCACGTGTTCAACGCCGAGCACACCGATCCGGCGGTCGTGGCCGCGCTCGAAGGAACGCACTGGTTCGAGGTGCACGAGTGGGCGACGTCGGGCCCTGGCTCGGGCGCTCCGTCGTCGCACGCCGCCTGAGCGCCCGCTAGGAGGGCTTTGCGCCACCGCGCGCGTAGTCTCTCGGCGTGCCGACGACCGTGATCCCGTTCCGTGCCGGTGGCAAGAGCCGCCTGCCGAGCGCGATCCGGACAGAGCTCGCGCGCGCGATGCTCGGCGATGTCGTGGCCGCCGCCTGTGAGATCGGGCGGGTCATCGTCGTCACGGACGACCCGTCGGCGGTGCCGGCGCCCGCGGAGACGGTGGAGGATCCGGGTGGCGGCCAGGGCGCGGCCGTGGCAGCTGCGCTGGCGCTCGTCGAAGGCCCTGTCCTCGTTGTCAACGCAGACCTGCCCTGCGTGACTCCTGACGCGCTGCGGCAGCTCGAAGCGGTGGGCGGGGCGTACGTCGCGGCCGGCGACGGGACGACGAATGCGCTTGCTCTTCCCGTCGCTGCTGCCTTCGAGCCGCTCTACGGTCCCGGGAGCGCCGCCCGCTTCGCGGCAGCAGGTCTTGCCTCCGTCGTCGTTCCGGAGCTGGTGGCAGACGTCGACGTGCTCGACGACCTCCAGCGACTGCCGGGTCGCGTCGGGCGCAACACCAGCCTCGTCACTGACCGTTACGAGGTCATGAGCCGCGCGGTGCGATGAGGGCCGTGTGTCTCTGCGGCGGTGTCGGCGGTGCAAAGCTCGCACGCGGCCTGTACGACGTCCTGTCCCCGGGCGAGCTCACCGTGATCGGCAACGTCGGCGACGACGTCGAGGTGCTCGGGCTGCACGTCAGCCCCGATCTCGACTCGGTCCTCTACGCGCTCGCGGGTCTGAACGACGAGGAGCGTGGTTGGGGTCGGTCCGGCGAGACATGGCGAACGCTCGAGGCCGCACGCGCCTGGGGCGGCGAGGGCTGGTTTCTGCTCGGCGATCTCGACCTGGGGCTCCATCTGGTGCGAACGCAGCGGCTCCGGGAAGGCGAGCCGCTATCCGCCGTGACGGGCCAGCTCGTGGCCGCCGCCGGCATCGACGTGCGCCTGCTCCCAGCCACCGACGACCCGCTGCGCACGCACGTCGTGACCCCGTCCGGGACGCTCGCCTTCCAGGAGTGGTTCGTCGCCAGAGGCCATTCCGACGAGGTCGACGGCCTCGTCTTCCGGGGCGCCGAGCAGGCGACACCCGCGCCCGGCGTCGTCGACGCGATCGACGAGGCCGACGTGATCGTGATCGCGCCCAGCAACCCCTACGTCTCCATCCACCCGATCCTCGCCGTCGCGCCGGTTCGTCAGGCGCTCGCCGCCCGGCGCGTCAGGTGCGCCGCGGTGAGTCCGCTGATCGGCGGCCGCGCCGTCAGGGGCCCACTCGACCGTATGCTCTCGCGCATGGCCGGCGGAACCACCCCCTCCCACGTCGCCGACTGTTACGAGGGGTTGATCGACCAGCTCGTGATCGACGAGGCGGACGCTCCAGCGCGGGCTGCCGTACCGCTCGTTCCCACGACGACGCTGATGGCAGACCGGGACGCTGCCCGGCGCCTCGCCACCGCGACGTTGGCGGCCGCATCGTGAAGGTCGCCCTGATCGGAGGGACCGGAAGCTTCGGGATGGCGCTCGCCGTGCGGCTGCGCGAAGCGGGCTACGACGTCGTGATCGGCTCGCGCGACGCCGAACGCGCTGCCACGACCGCCGCGGAGCTCGGGGTCTCCGGCGCGACGAACGCCGATGCGGCGCGCCGAGCCGATCTCGTGATCCTCACCACGAAGGCCGACGGAGCGGTCGAGACCGCGCGCTCGCTGCGCGACGCAATCGGGACGACGCCGGTCCTGTCGGTCGCAGCCGAGCTCGCCTTCACGAAGGAAGGCGTGCTCCCGACGGGCGAGGCGACGTCGATTGCGCGGCGCATCCAGGACGAGGTAGACGGCCCGGTGGTCGCCGGCCTGCACTCGCTGGCTGCGTCGAATCTCGGAGCGGAGAAGCCGCCGGACGAGGACGCGCTCGTGTGTGGCGACGACCCCGAGGCGAAGGCGGCAGTGCTGGAGCTCGCTTCGCGGCTGACCTCCGGTCGAGCGATCGACTGCGGGCCGCTCGCCAGTGCGCGTGCGCTCGAGGGCCTGACGGCGGTGATCGTGAACGTCAACAAGCGATACAAAGCACACGCCGGCGTTCGAGTCACCGGCGTTCAGTGACCCTTGGCCGGCGAGGTCCGCGTGATTCCGCTCCCGGGTATCCCGGAGCTCGAAGAGGGAGATGATCTCGCCGCCGAGCTCGCCGTCGCGATCGCGCGTGCCGGGGGGCTCGAGCCGGGCGACGTCGTCGTCGTGGCGCAGAAGGCGGTGTCCAAGGTCGAGGGTCGGGTCGTCGAGCTCGTCGACGTGGAACCGACCGCGCGTGCCTTCGAGCTCGCCGGGCCCGACGGCGACCCGCGCCACGTCCAGGTGATCCTCGACGAGGCGCGAGAGGTCGTCCGCTCGCGCCCGCCGCTCCTGATCGCAGAGACCCGTCACGGGTTCGTCTGCGCCTCCGCCGGCGTCGACGCCTCGAACGCCAGGGGGCCCGACACCGTCGTGCTCCTGCCACTCGATCCGGACGCGAGCGCGCGTCGGTTGCGGGACGAGCTGTCGGCGGCGACGGGCATCGCCGCGGCAGTCGTCGTGAGTGACTCCTTCGGGCGCGCCTGGCGTCAGGGCACGACGGACGTCGCCCTCGGCGTTGCGGGGATGGCGGCGATCCTCGACCTTCGCGGTGAGATCGACGGGGCAGGGCGCGTGTTGCACTCGACACAGATCGCCGTCGCCGACGAGGTCGCGGGAGCCGCCGAGCTCGTGATGGGGAAGGCCCGCGGCATCCCGGCGGCCATCGTCCGCGGTGTCGATCTGCCGGTCGGTGGGGATGGTGCGGCCGCCCTCGTGATGCCCCGCGACCGCGATCTCTTTCGCTGATGGCGTTGTCTCCGCTCGAGGAGCAGGTCGTCCACGCAGTGTCCGAGAGGGAGGAGTCGATCGTCGAGCTGGCCTCCGACCTGATGCGCCTCGACACGACGGCGCGTGACGTCGGAGACCCGGGCGTGATGCCGGCGTACACGAGGCTCACGACGAAGTAACTCGCCGATCTCGTCGCGTTCGTCTCCAACGGCTGAGCGCATCCACTCGCGCCGCCGATCGCGATACGCTGTCACCATGCGCACCTACGCGATCTGGGGGACGTCGACGGCGCCGAGCCACGAGGAGTGGGTGCGGCGCATCGGGCAGGAGTTCGAGCGTGACGGCTTCGAGCAGGTCGATGACGTCGCCGACGCCGACTTCGTGCTCAACATGTTCGACGCCGATGACCCGAAGGCGTTCCGACGCGCGTCTCGCGGGACCTACTCGGCTTCCTTCTACGAGCTCGCCGAGGCGCCCGAAGACGTTCTCAAGACCAGCTACCCGATGCTCGTGCGCACGCTCGCCAACGTCGTCGTGCTCCATGTGCCAGGGGTCGGCGTGTGGTTCACGACCATGGAGCGCGGCACGTACCGGATCACCGATGACCCGGCGGACGTATTCGACCGGCTCGCGCCGCTGGCGAAGTCGAAGCTCGTGATCGACAACGAGTTCGTTCCCGACCTCGAACCGGAGCTCTGGGACGGCGACGAGCACACGGCGGAGCTCGCGCTCGCCGGCAAGCGCATGGACGAGCTCGACCTGCTCCCGGCCCCGTTCCCCGTCCACGAGTACCTGTCCGAGCGCGACCTCCGCCACGTGATGCGGCTCTACCAGGTCGGCGGGCTCTCCTACGGGAACCTGTCCCAGCGCCTCGACGCCGACCGCTTCTGGATGAGCGCAAGCGGCGTGGACAAGTCGAAGCTGGAACGTGTGGGGACAGACTTCCTCCTCGTCACCGGGTACGACGAGGCGAACGCGAAGATCGTGCTCAGCGTCCCACCCGGCATCGAGCCGCGCCGCGTCTCGGTCGACGCGATCGAGCACTGGATGATCTACCAGGCCCACCCCGATGCGGGGGCGATCCTGCACGTCCATGCGTGGGTCGAGGGAATCCCCGCGACGGATATCAACTACCCGTGCGGAACACAGGAGCTCGCCGAGTCGGTGGCCGAGTTGATCGACAGAGAGCCCGATCCCGCGCACGCGATCATCGGTCTCCGCAACCACGGCATCACCGCGACCGGGGACAGCCTCACCGAGATCCTCGACCGCATCACCTCGCGCCTGCAGCGCCAGGTTCCGATGACCTGATCCGCAGTGGCTCGCAGGTGTCTGGCTTCAGCCAGACACCGCTGTCAGTCGTCCACGGTCTCGTGGCGATTGTTGAGCATCGCCACCGCACAGAGCGCGGCGATGCCGAGGAACGCGATGAGCGAGAGGTACGGGATGGTGACGAAGCCCCAGACCTTGAACCAGATCACCTCGCACAACGCATCCTGCTTGCACAGCGCTGCCTGGTTCGGGAACCACTCGAGCTGGTAGTGGTAGATGGCGATCACGGCGCCGGAGAGAGACAGCACAAGGCCGTAGAGCGCCGCCCGCCGGTCGCGGCGGAGTGCCGCCAGCCCGAGCACGACCACGAGCGGGTACATCGCGATGCGTTGGTACCAGCAGAGCGGGCACGGGACGTAGTCGGCGACCTCTGAGAAGTACAGGCTGCCTGCGGTGGCCGCCGCCGCAATCACGAACCCGAGGCCGAGCTCTCGTCCTGCGAGGTGTCCCGCGATCGTCGAGAGCGCCCGTCCGCCGGCGAGCTCGACGATCCCGGCCACGACCAGCACCAGCACGCCTGCCGCGACGACGACGGACGCGAGCGCGAAGAAGTTCTGGACGGTCTCCGTCATCGCGTTCGGCGACGACGGACGCGGCGGTCGAGCCGCGCGGCGGTCACCCGCTCAGCGCGTCGTCGAGGATGGGTCGGAACGCGTCACCGTCGAGTGATGCCGGCTGCACCTCATAGGGCTCGTCGTCGCCGATCTTGACGAAGAACCACGGCGTGCCTTGCACCTGTCGCTCAACCGCCTCCTCGGCGACGTTCGCGATCTCCGCTGTGATCTCGTCCGAGTCCGCGTCCGCGAACATCTTGTCGGCGTCGAGCCCTTCGACCTGGGCTGCGAGCTCGCTCAGGAGGTCGTCAGTGACCCATCCGGAGTTCTCCGCGCCCTGGTTGGCGTAGAGCAGCTCGACGAGCTGCCAGGCGCGATCCTGACGCGCCGCCGCAAGGACGACACGGAGCGCCTTCGTCGAGTCGTCGCCGAGGAAGTCGAGCCCCCGGAAGTCGACCCGCACCGTCCCCGGGCGCACGTACTCCTCGACGATCGTCCGGAAGCCGGCGTCGGTGTAGCTCTTGCACACGGGGCATTGGATGTCCTCGTACTGCAGGAGCACGACCGTGGCGTCGGGGTTGCCGAGCAGCGTCCCGTCCTGTGGGATCCCGTCGACGAGCGCCGTTGTTCCCGTGACTGCGCCGTTCGACGACGCCTCGTCGTCTCCGCCGCTGAGCAGGATCGCGCCGACCACGAGGGCGGCCAGGACGGCGATCGCGACGCCTACGCCGATCAGGCGGGCGCGGTTCGAGTCACCCGAGCCTGCCGGGGCAGGGCCCTTGCGTGTGGGCTTCCTCGGCTTCGGTGCCGGCGGCATGGGGAAAGTCTGCCTGCTCGCGACGCGGTGGGTGTCGAGAACCGGATAATCAGCCTGTGGAGACCGAGAGCAAGCACGCGTCGCTCGTACGGGCCGGTATCGCGCTCACGTCCGAGCTGAGCCTGGACGGTGTGCTCCGGACGCTCGTGCGCTCCGCGGCCGAGTTGGCCGGCGCGCGGTACGCGGCGCTCGGTGTGATCGACGAGACCGGTGGCCGGCTCGACCGGTTCGTGACGCACGGCCTCACCGACGAGGAGATACGCGAGATCGGCGACCTGCCCACGGGTGGCGGGATCCTCGGCGTGATGATTCGGGACCCCCGACCGCTGCGGCTGCACGACCTGACCAGCGATCCGCGGTCGATCGGCTTCCCACCGAACCACCCGCCGATGAGCAGCTTCCTCGGCGTGCCCATCACGCTGCGCGGAGTCTCGTTTGGCCGCCTCTACCTGACCGACAAGGAAGGGGCCGCCGACTTCACCGAGGAGGACGAGGAGCTCGTCGGGCTGTTGGCGGCGCAGGCTGCCGTTGCCATCGAGAACGCGCGTCTCTACGAGCAGTCAACCAGCTGGTCTCGGCAGCTCGAGTCGCTGGACGAGATCGCCGTCGCGCTCGCAGGTGAGATGGAGCTGCCTCGCCAGCTCGAGTTGCTCACGACACGCCTGCGCGGGCTGCTGAGCGCACGACTCGTGGCCGTCGCGCTCGTCCGCTCCGACGGCGTCCTCCGGATCGAAGCGGCGACCGACGAGACCGCGGTGGGCACGCTGCTCGACGCGACGACCAAGAGCGCGGCCGTGCTGGCGCGGCAGCGCAGCGAACGCATCGACTCCGCGGTCGACGATCCGGAGGTCGACCAGGCGATCGTCGGTCGCTTCGGAATCCGCTCAGAGCTGATCGTCCCGCTCATGGTCGGTGCCCGTGCGCTCGGTGTCCTGATCGTCGTCGACCGTGAGCAAGACGATCCCCGGTTCGACGACGACGACCTACGTCTGGTGGAGACCTTCGCCCGGCGCGCAGCGATCGCCGTCGACCTCTCCCAGCGCGTCGCGCGGGATGCCCTGCGGCGCGCCGTTTCAGCCCAGGAGCTGGAGCGGCGTCGCTTCGCCCGCGAGTTGCACGATGAGACCGGTCAGGCTCTGACGTCCGTGCTGCTCGGGCTCGCCACCGTCGAGAACGCGGCCTCGCGGGAGCAGGCGCGGGCGGCCACCGCGGAGTTGCGTGCCCTCGTTGTCGACACGCTGCAGGATGTGAGGCGCCTCGCCGTGGAGTTGCGGCCGAAGGCGCTCGACGACTTCGGTCTCGTGCCGGCTCTGAAGCGGCTCGCCCAGTCGGCGCGCGAGCGAACGGGGCTCAACGTCCAGGTCGAGGCCCGTCTCGGAGAGACCCGCCTGCCGCCCGAGATCGAGACCGCCGTCTACCGCATCGTCCAGGAGGGTCTGACGAACATCCTCAAGCATGCGGACGCCCGTGACGTGAGCGTCGTGCTCAATCGGAGAGGAGACCTCGTCGTCGGTCTGATCGAGGACGACGGCAAGGGCTTCGACGCAGCACGAGGAAGTGACGGGATCGGTCTGATCGGGATGCGCGAGCGTGTCGAGCTTCTCGACGGAAGCCTCTCCGTCGATTCGACACCCGGTGGTGGGACTACGCTTGTCCTCGAGTTGCCGCTGCTGTGAGCATCAGGATCCTCATCGTCGACGATCACGCCGTCGTGCGCGCCGGCCTACGGCTGCTGCTCGACCGCGAGACCGACCTCGAGGTCGTCGCCGAGGCGGGCACCGCCGACGAAGGCGTTCGGGCGGCCCGCCTCGAGAAGCCGGATGTGGTGCTGCTCGATGTCGTGATGCCCGAGCGGAGCGGCCTCGAGGTCACGGAGGAGATTCTCAAGGCCGCCAAGGGTGCGCGCATCCTCGTGCTCTCCATGCAGGACGACCCGACGTACGTGCGCGAGGCGTTTGCCGGTGGGGCCAGCGGGTACATGCTGAAGGAGGCCGCCGACGCCGAGCTCGTCCAGGCGGTACGCGAGGTGGCGCGCGGGGGGCGATACGTCCATCCGACGCTCGGCGCAAGGCTCGCGCAGGCGGAGGTCGAGGACGCGCGTCGGGCCGCGAACGACCCGCTGTCCGACCGCGAGCGGGAGGTGCTACGTCTGCTCGCGCTCGGGCACACGAACCAGGAGATCGCGAAGCAGCTGTACATCTCCGTGCGGACCGCCGAGACGCACCGGGCTCACATCATGCAGAAGCTCGGGCTCGGCACACGGGCCGAGCTCGTGCGCTACGCGTTGGCGAACGGCATGCTCGACGAAGCCTGAGAGTCGGGCCGTCCGGCTTGCGGGCGCGTACCCGTCCGGGAAGTCCACGATGCGACGACGGGGCTGGGAAGGGCACAATGGGGTCGTGGATGACCGCCTGCGTGTTCATCGTGCGCTTGGTGACCCGTCACGTGCCCGCCTGGTAGAGGTGCTTCGTGAGGCGGGTCATGGGCTCGACGCGTCGGAGCTCGGGACGGAGCTCGGCCTCCACGCAAATACCGTGCGTGCCCATCTGGAGGTTCTCGAGGACGCTGGGCTGGTTCGCTCGGAGTCGGAGCATCGCAACCGGCCCGGGCGCCCGCGACGGTTGTACCGGCCGACGAGCGATCTCGGGGAGGACGAGCATCGGGCGCTCGCGGCCGCGCTTGCCGGTGCCCTCGAGCCGATGGCCGAGGGGCCTGGCCTGGCCGAGGCGGCAGGCTCGGGGTGGGGACGACGCCTCGCCGACGACGTGTCCGGCGGACCGTCGGTCGACGATCACGTCGGGTTGCTGATCGAGATCCTTGCCGTTGGGGGGTTCGGCCCCGAGCGGTCCGGGAACGCGATCACCATGCACCGGTGCCCCTACGAGCACCTCGTGGAGGAGAGCCCGCGTGTCGTCTGCGCGTTCCATGCGGGTCTGATCTCGGGTGCGCTCGACCGGATCGGCGCCGGCGTCGAACTTCGCGAACTCCGGCCGTCCGCGGGAGCGGATGGTTGTGTCGCCTCGCTCGGCCAGCTCACTTCCTGAGCGGGCGCTTCCTACGAGGTCAACTCTGCGAGGTGGTGGCGGGATCTCCTCGGGCCTCGGTCTTGCCCTTCGACCGCTCGCTGCCCGCGTCACGAACGACGAGTACGGGAGCGCCCGCGCGGGCGATCACCGCACTCGACACGCTGCCGACGAGCAGCGACATGAGCGCTCCGTGCCCGTGCGAGCCCATCGCGATCATGCGGGCGCCGACTTCCTCGGCGTACGCGCAGATCTGCTCGGGCGGGTCTCCCGTCGCCAGCCTCGTCTCGACGGCGATCCCGGCTGCCTCCGCGCGCGCCGCCGCCTCTCGGAGCGTCTCCTCGGCGTGCTCCCGTTCGGTCGCGAGGATGTCGTCGAGCAGCGCGCTGGGCGGGTAGGCGAGACCGAAGTCACCCTGCAGCGCTCGCCACACGGTGATCACGCACACTCGATCGCCGGTCGCGAGCGCCAGCTCGATGGCCGCATCTAGCGCCGACGCTGCCGCAGCGGACCCGTCAGTGGCGACGACTATCGCGCCCATGGGGGAGATCGTGCGCCGGCGATGTCGGTCGGACATCGGGGGGGCAGACGACCGGACTGCGGATTTGCCGCAAATGATCGGCGGGGATCGCCCGATCGTCGTCCGGAGCGACGGTTTAGGATGGTGCCCGTGAGCGACACGGCGATCGTCATCACCGTGGCGTATGCGATTGCCGTCCTGATCGGCTCGGTGATCTCGTTCGCCGTCTATGCGTCGACGCGCGGTCGGTCGGACGATGCGACCGACTCGGCGGATCACGCGCGTCGTGAGACGGCGTGGCTCGTGGTCGTGGTGCTGGCACTGTTCGCCCTGCTACTCGCGACGATCTTCTACGTCCCGTACGGGGAGAGCGGCGGGTCGAACAAGCAGATCGTCCGGGTCATCGGTGTCCAGTACGCGTGGGCGGTCGAGCCTGCCGACGTGGTCATCGACCGGCCCGTGGAGTTCTGGCTCGAATCGAGGGAGACCAACGGGCAGCCGGCCGTCAACCACGGCGTCGGCATCTACGACCCTGATGGCACGTTGCTCACCCAGGCGCAGGTGATCCCCGAGCGGGTGCAGAAGCTGGTCTTCACGTTCACGAAGCCGGGGACGTACAGGATCCTGTGTCTCGAGTACTGCGGTGCGAAGCACCACGAGATGGTGTCCGCGTTCGAGGTGCGTGAGCGGTGACCGGAGAGATCGATCGGCGAGCAGCTCGCAGCCTCGCGCTCCGGTACACGGTCGCGTCGACCCTGATCCTGGCGGCCTCGGGGCTGCTCGGCATGGTGCTGCGCTGGAGCCAGGCGATACCGGACGCCCGCGTTGGCGACAACTTCTGGTACGCGATGATGACCGCGCACGGGCTCGGGACGTTCGTCGGGTGGGCGGCGTTTGCCGTGATGGGCTTCGCCTGGTGGGTCCTGTTCGCGGCCGGCTTCCCTGTGCGAGGGGTCGGGCTGGCGATGGCGCGGCTCACGTACTGGTTGATGGTGCTCGGCGTCGTCGGCGTCGTGGTGACGACGCTGATCATGCAGTTCGCGGGCTCGTGGGTCTTCCTGTATCCGCTCTCGTTCGCGGGTCAGGGTGAGTGGGGGAACTGGGCCGCGGGGCTGTTCTCGTTCTCGGTGCTGCTGGTCGGCCTGTCCATCGTCACGTGGTGCCTCGGGATCCTGCACACGGTCTGCAACCGGGAGTCGCTGCACGCCGTCTCGGGCGGCATCTTCCGGCGGTACGGGATCTCGCTCGGCTGGGGCTACCTGTGGCCCAGGACGTTCGCGACGAGCACGAGGCAGGTGCCGTACGCGGTGATCCCGCTGGCCGTGATCGCCCTCGACATGATCATCGCGACGCTGCCGCTCGCGGGTCTTCTCGTCTGGCAGATCCTCCAGTCGCTCGACTGGGTGGGCGGCACCGACGCACTGCTGGCGAAGAACATCCTCTGGTGGTTCGGGCACCCGGTCGTCTACCTCCTCCTGTTCCCGGCCGTCGCCGTCTACTACTGGCTGATCCCGCGCTACGCGGGACGTCAGCTCGTCGCGGGCAACGTGATTGCGATCGCCTGGACGGTGGCCGTGATTGCAAACGTGCTCGTCTGGGCCCATCACGTCTACCTCGACTACCCGGACGGGACGATCCAGGCGCAGCTCAACACGGCGATGCAGCCGATGACGTTCTCGCTCGTTCTGCCTTCCGCCCTTTCGCTGTACAGCTTGGCGTTCACGATCTACCGGTCGAGCTTCCGCTGGACGCCGGCCTCCACTGCGCTCTTCCTCGGTCTCGTCGGTTGGTTGCTCGCAGGGTTGTCCGGGGTCGTCAACGCCACGATCGCGTTCGACGTCGTGATTCACAACACGCTCTGGATCGTCGGGCACTTCCACCACATGGCGATGCTCAACATCGGTCTCCTGATCTTCGGAGCCGTGTATGCGCTGCTACCCGAGCTGACCGGCAAGGCGCTCTACAGCGAGCGCATGGCCTGGGTGCACGTGTGGACGACGTTCGTCGCGGGCATGACGTTCTTCGGCATCTGGCTCGTGCAGGGGCTCGATGGGGCACCGAGGCGCTGGTCGGTACTCCCGGGCGAGTACGACACGCTGACGCGCGTGTCGTTGCCGTTCGCCGCGGTGCTCGGCCTCGTGCAGCTGCTGTTCTTCTGGAACGTGTTCCAGACGATCCGCGGGAAGTCGGGCGCTGCGGCGTTCGACGACAGAGGCCTCCCGGTTCCTGCGGCACCGCGCGACTCGGCCGTCGCCGTGGTCGAGGGCGGGCTCGTGCTCGCGGTGCTCGGTCTCGCACTGGCGTTCGCCGTCGGCGGCTACCTCGTGGGTCGGGCCACGGCCGAGGAGGAGTCACCGCCGGCCGTCACGACCCCGGTCGAGACGACCGGCCCCGGTGAGGCGGCCGGCGACGCGGCAGCCGGCAAGGCGGTCTTCGCCAGCGCCGGCTGCGGTGGCTGCCATGTGCTCGCCGACGCCGGGACGACGGGCGCGGTCGGCCCGTCACTCGACGAGAATCCGGCGCTGACCGAGGAGCTCGTGGGCGACCGGGTCGCCAACGGCAAGGGCGCAATGCCGGCGTACGCCGATCGGCTCACCGAACAGGAGATCGCAGACGTGGCCGCCTACCTCGTGTCGGCCGGCGCATCTCCGTAAGTCGAACCGGCTGCGACTCCCTGAGTGCTAGGTGTCGGTCAAGGCCTGGCCCGCCAGTCGTGCGAGCATCGAACCGATCACGGGCGCGAACTTGAAGCCGTGCCCGGAGCAAGCTGAGCCAATGACGATGCGCCCGTGCCGTTCGAGGATGAAGCTCTCGTCTGCGGTCGTCGTGTAGAGGCAGGTCTGAGAGCCCGCGAGCGCCACGCAGCGCGACGGCAGCCGTTCTGCGGCCCAGCGCACGGCCCACTCCTCCACCGTGGCGTCGACCGTCGTCGTCGAGTCCGGCTCGACGGCGGGGCCGGTGTGGTGGAGACCGACCTTGAGCCGCTCTGGCCCGTCGGCGAGCGCGTACGTGGCGACGCCGTCCCCGCTTCGCGTCGCGGGATGGTCGGCGAAGACCAGAACAGGGAGCTCGTCCGTCCGTCCGACGTCGAGGTAGGCAACGGTCTCCCTCGTCACCCTGACCGGCAGGTCGACGCCGATGGGCCCGACGAGCTCGCGGGCCCAGGCTCCGGCGGCGACGATGACGGCGCGTGCCCGGAGCAGCCCAGTCGATGTGTGCATGAGCACCCCGTCGTCTGCGGGCTCGATCAGCTCGACTCGCGTACTGCAGATCACCCGTGCTCGGGCTCCGACGGCCGCCTCCTGGAGGAGCTGCAGCGTGCGGGCAGCCGCGATCACGCCTGCATCGGGCTGGAACAGCCCCGTCTCCCCCTCGACGAGCGACAGCCCGAAGCGCCGCGCAGCCTCACGCGGCGCGATCATCGAGGCGGCTGCGTCACAGTCGGCGAGTGCGAGTGCGTTGCCGCTCGCGTGCGGGCCGACGTCGATGGATCCGGTCGTGCGGAGCAGCGGCTCCGCGAATGCGGATTCGTAGGCACGCCATCCGGAAAGGGCGTTCTGCGCGAGTCGGACCCACTGTGCCTGTGGGTAGGAGAGGCGAAAGACACGGGAGTCACCGTGACTGGAGCCACGATCGTGCCCGAGCTCGAATTGATCCACGACGACGACGTCACGGCCGTCACGGGACAGCTCCCAGGCGGTGGCGAGCCCGGCGATGCCGGCCCCGATCACGACGACTTCGGCGTCGACCGTCGACACGCGAGCGAACATAGCGGCCTTCCCGGCGCCGCCGTGCAAGGATCATCGGATGCGGATCGACTTCGACGTCTTGCAGCGCCCCGGGGCGGACACGAGTGGCTGGCGTCGGATGCCGGCCGTGGCCGCCGACGCGATGGTCGCCACGAGCCATCCCCTTGCGACGCGCGCGGGGCTACGGGCTCTCGAGCGCGGGGGGAACGCCGTCGATGCGGCGCTCGCCGCTGCCGCCGTTCTCACCGTCGCCGAACCGACCGACAACGGCATCGGTGGCGACGCCTTCGCGTTGCTCTGGCACGAGGGGCACCTGCTCGGCCTCAACGGCTCCGGGCGGTCACCGGCGATCGTCGACGACGCTCGTGTCGACGACGGCGGACCGCGCAGCGTCACCGTGCCGGGCGCGGTACGCGCGTGGGCTGACCTTGCCGACCGGTTCGGCCGGTTCGGCCTCGACGCAGCTGTTGCCCCCGCGGCGGAGCTCGCCGAGCGAGGGCTCGCCTGCACCGCGCGCATCGCCGACAAGTGGGCGCAGGCGGAGCGCGCGCCGTGGCCCGCGCCGGCTCTGGCTCAGCGGTACACGCTGCCGGAGCTCGCGCCGACGCTGCGCCGGATAGCGGAGGAGGGCCCGAATGCCCTCTATGGCGGTGAGGTCGCGGCGGCGATCGCTGCGTCGACCTGGCTCGACGAGGCCGACCTGGCAGCCCACCGATCCGAGTGGGTCGAGCCGCTCCGCTACGAGTACCGCGGCGTCGAGGTCTGCGAACTGCCGCCGAACGGGCAGGGCGCCGCCGCGCTGCTGGCGCTCGCGCTGTACGACGGCCTCGAGCCCGGCCTTCACTCACAGATCGAGGCGATGAAGCTGGCACTCGCCGACACGGAGGCCGTCGTGCACGACGGCATGCTCCCGGACGACTTCTTCGCACCGGCGAGGCTGGCCGCGCGGCGGGCGCTCGTCGATCCGACTGCCGCGCTCGACCCCCCGCCGTATGCCGTCCCCCGCGGTGGCACGACCTATCTGGCTGTCGTCGACGGCGACGGCATGGCGGTGTCGCTGATCCAGAGCCTGTTCGAGAGCTTCGGCTCGGGTGTGGTCGCGCCCGGTACCGGCGTCGTCCTGCACAGTCGCGCGTCCGGCTTCAGCGCGGACCCGGCACATCCGAATCACCTTGCTCCGGGACGGAGGCCGTTCCACACGATCATCCCGGGGATGCTGCTCGAGCAGGGGGCGTTACTCGGGCCGTTCGGCGTGATGGGTGGTCGCATGCAGGCCCAGGGGCATTTCCAGGTCGTCGGCCGCCTCGTCGATCATTGCGACGACCCTCAGGCGGCTCTCGACGCGCCACGCTGGCGTGTGGAGGAGGGACGCACCGTCGTGCTGGAGCCGGGCCTCGCCGATCACGAGGATGCTCTCCGCCGCCTCGGGCACGACGTACAACGTCCTGTGAGCCGCCACGTCTTCGGTGTCGGTCAGGCGATTCTCCGCGTCGGCGACACGCTCGTCGGTGGCTCCGACGGTCGCGGCGACGGCTACGCCGCCGGTCTGTGAGACGAGCCCTCAGACCTCGACCGAGGTCAGTTTCGACTCGACGGCGACGACCCCGGGAACGCGTCGCACGAACGACGGGACGAGTTCGAGGTCTGCCTTTGTCGGCACCTTTCCTTCGAGACTGACGATCCCTTCGTCGACCGACACGCGCAGGCTGTCGCGGTCGAGCCAGAGGATCCTGTGGACGACGTCCTCCTCGATCTCGTGGCGCACCTCGTCGTCGGTGCGAACGAACGCGCGGACGAGGTCGGCGCGGGTGACGAGACCCACCAGTCGCCCGTCCTCGACGACCGGCAGACGGTTGATGCCGTCCTCGATCATCCGTGTTGCCGCGTCGGCCACCGGGCGATCCGGAGCGATCACGATGGCGGGGGAGCTCATGGCGTCGCCGACGGTCCGCGCGGCCATGCGCTCGTCGAGCCAGGGATCGCCGGGGTCGAGGAACCAGGCGAGGAAACCTCCCGCCTTGTGCTCGTTTCCTTCCTTGGCGATGACGTCGGCTTCGGAGATCACGCCAATAACGGCCCCTTCGGCGTCGACCACGGGCAGCCCTGACACGCCCTCGCGCGCGAGTTGCAGCGCAGCTTCCTTGAGCGGTGCTGCAGCGGTTGTCGTGAGAACCGCTTTGGACATCACATCTCGAACGTGCATCACGCGACCTCCATCGCTCGTATCGGTCCCAATCGTCCCGCTCGTCATCCGTTCGCGCATCGGTACGAGCAGCGGATCGGCGTGCGGGTTGTCCACCACGAATGAGAGTGGTTCCCGCGATACGGTTGGGAAGTGAGCGGCGATGACGTCGTCCTCGTCTTTCTTGCGGCGCTCGGGACAGCGCTGGCGACGGGGCTCGGCGCGTTGCCGCTTCTGGTCGTTCGCTCTGCGGGTCGCACTGTGCTCGGCGCAGCGAGCGCGGCGGCGGCCGGGGTCATGTTGGCGGCGAGCTTCAGCCTTGCGTTGGAGGGAGCTCGGCAGAGCACCGGGCGGACTGCAGTGGGCATCGCGCTCGGAGGGGTGTTCATCGTGGTCGCCGGCCGCGTCTTGCGACACGACCATGACCTGACGATCGGCGCATTGCGCGGAAGCGACGCCCGGAAGGCGCTGCTGATCGTCTCCGTGATGACAGTGCACTCCGCCGCCGAGGGCATCGGTGTGGGCGCTGCGTTCGGCAAGGGCGAGACGCTGGGAATTCTGATCGCCGTGGCGATCGCTGTGCACAACATCCCTGAGGGGTTGGCGATCAGCCTCGTCCTTGTCCCTCGCGGGGTCTCTGTCCCGAAGGCAGCGGGATGGAGCGTGTTCTCGAGCCTGCCGCAGCCTCTGCTTGCGGTGCCGGCGTTTCTGTTCGTGGAGGAGTTCGACCGGCTCCTTGCGGTGGGGCTCGGCTTCGCGGCGGGCGCGATGATCTGGATGGTGGCTCGGGAGTTGCTGCCAGAGGCGCTCACGGTTGCGTCACGACGGGTCGTCGTGCTCGCCGGCACGTCGGCGTTCGCTGCGATGCTCGCGTTCCAACTCTGGTTGCTGTGAGCCACGGGCCTAGATGGTTGATCGGTAATTCAGGCACCCGCGACTGGCGGCCGTGACGCGGCGCATCGCGGCACGCTCGAACGTGACACGTACCCACCGGTACGCGCCACGGTCGATCGCACCACGCTGCTTGGTCAAGCCCGTCCTCGACGGGCACCCCAATTACCGATCAACCATCTAGTGTCCTTGGGTCAGGCCCGCGGATCCATCAATCCCACGAGACCTCCAACGTCCACGTCGCGTTGGAGCGGGTGGCGGAGCGTAGCGTCGCGGACGATCTCGTAGTGGTTGCGCCGTCCGACGCGACGGCGGACGATGTAGCCTCCGTCGGCGAGATCGTTGACGATCGTCTGCACGGCGCGTTCGGTGATGCCGACGGCGGACGCAACTTCCCGGAGGCGGACGTCCGGGTCTCGTGAGATGCACAAGAGGACGTGTGCGTGGTGCGTGAGGAACGTCCATCCGGACACGTCGCCGGCCAGGTTACCGGAACTCTGCTTCCTGTTTTGTGATTACACCCGGGAATACACCCGGCGAGGAATGGTTCCCTCGATGGAGGGACGACAGAATGCCGCGGGATGACGCGACTGAGCAACGAGGCGGGTTCTGATCTGACGGCGCGGCAGCGTCAGGTCGTCGCCCTGATCGCCGCGGGCTTCTCCAACGTCGAGCTCGGGCGGGAGCTGGGGATCTCGCCCCGAACGGCGAAGGCGCACTGCGATGCATTGCGGCGGAAGCTCGGCGTCTCACGGCGTCGGCACATTCCCGCCGCCTATCGGCTCAAGACCGGACGGGACCCGATCGCGGAGGCTTTGAGCTTGCTCCCCCGGGGAGCCTGACGGACGGCGCCCGCGGCCGCCCCCGCCGCCGCGGGCGCCGTCTTCCCTGATGCCCCAGGGTGGAGTAGCCTCGTCTCCCATGGGCGAGCGGTTGGCCCCACGGCCTCTGCGTCGGCGCCGTACGATCGAGCGGCCGCGGCTGATTCGCGCGCTCGATCGATCCCAGGCACGCGTGCGAATGCTCGTGGCGCCCGCCGGGTACGGCAAGACGATCCTGGCCGAACAGTGGGCGGAGGCGGAGGGACGTCGCATCTCGTGGTTCCGCGCGCGGCGCTCGGCGATCGATGTCGCCGTGCTCGCTCGTGGACTGTCCGCAGCCGCCCGTGAGATCGTCCCGGACGCGGGCCGGCGTCTCGAGGAGCGTCTCGCGGTGACGCAGGATCCGGAGCGTGAGGCGGTCGTTCTCGCCGAGATCCTGTCCTCTGATCTCGCGGAGTGGCCCTCCGACGGGTGGATCGTGATCGACGACTACCACCACGTTTGCGGGGCACCCGCCGGTGAGGAGTTCGTCGAGACGCTCGCCAACCGCACGCCGGTTCAACTGTTGATCGCGACCCGCGAGAGGCCTGCGTGGGTGTCTGGAAGGACGATTCTGTACGGCGGCGCCCTGGAGATCACCCAGACAGCGCTCGCGATGAGCGCCGATGAGGCAGAGGAGATGCTTGCCGGCCGACATCCCGGGCTGAGCGCGGGGCTCATCGCGATCGCGGACGGTTGGCCAGCCGTGATCGGTCTTGCCAGCGTCGCCGACGCGCAGCCGTCCGGTGACGTCGAGGTTCCCGAGGAGTTGTACGAATTCTTCGCCGACGAGGTGTACCGCTCGCTGGAGGAGCCCGTGCGGAAGGCGTTCGCGATCCTGGCCGCGCTACCGCTGCTCGACCGGGCGCTCGTGGGGGCGCTCGTCGGTGACGACGTCGGCGACGTCGTCTGTGAGCAAACCATCGGGCTCGGCGTTGTCGATGAGCGGGACGGCCGGCTGGAGCTGCACCCGCTGGCAGCGTCGTTCTTCGAACAGCGCGCGAGAGCGCACCATCTCCACGAGCTGGAAGAGGTGGCCCGTCGAGCGCTCGCGATCTACCGCGGCGCGCGTGAGTGGGATGCGGCGTTCGACGTGATCGACCGCTTCGGCTTCAGCGATCAACTCGAACCGCTGCTCACGGAGTCCCTCGACGAGCTCCTAAACGCCGGCCGCCTCGCCACGCTCCAGAAGTGGATCGACCGGCGAGGAACCGTGCCAGGGGTTCTGGTACCCGTACTCGCGGTAGTACGGGCGGAGGTCGCGCTCAGGACTGGAGGACACGTGACCGCGCAAACCGTTGCAATGCGGGCGCTCGAAGACCTTTCGGACGCCTCGGCGCAGTTTTGTCATCGGGCGTTGAACGTCGCAGCTCGCGCGGCGCATGTCGGGTCTCGCGAAGAGGAGGCGCTCGCGCTGTTCAGGCGTGCTGAATCCGAGTCTGGTGGCGGACGCTGGGAGCGAGAGGCGCTGTGGGGACAGCTCACTGCCGCCGCTGCCCTAGAGCTTGGGATTGCACACGAGTTGATGGCTCGATTGGAGGCGAGCACGTCAGCGACTGACCCGGCTGAGATCATTCGCCTCGCAGACAAGCGGTTGGCGTTGGGATTCAGATTCGGCGCGATCAGGCATCTCGACCATGCACGACGTGTTGCTGAACTGGCAGACGAGGTTGCTGACCCAAACGCGCGCTGTTCTTTCCGGTGCACGCTTGCTTGCGCCCTGAATCTCGCGGCCTATTACGAAGCCGGGTTGGCTGAGGCCCGCAGACTAATACGGGAGGCGAGCGACTACCGCATCGACTTCGCTCTGACCTACGGTCATCTAATGTCGGCGGCGGCACTCGCTGGTCTCAAGGATTACGGTGCTGCACACGGCGAGTTGGATCTTTCGGAGGTTGACGCGCATCAGTGCAATGATGATTTCGGGAAGCAGGCTGTGTACTCAGCTCGCGTTCGTGTGATGCTTCAGGAAGGGCGTGCGTTGGACGCTTCAACTATCGAGCCGCCCGACCTAGCGGAGGCGCTTCCGGGGATGCGCGGTGAGGTGCTTGCTACTCGAGCGCTGGCTTTGGCGTCGCTCGGGCGCTTGCAGGACGCTCGAGTGGTTGCGGATGAAGCCGCAGCGTCGTCCTCAGCGATCGAGGTCCGTGTTCTTGCGGCCGCAGTTGGCGCAGTAGCAGCCGTCAAGGGTCGTGAGCCTGAACACTTGCGCCGGGTCGAGAACCTGCTCGACGTGGCTTTTGACACGGGGGCCGTAGACCTCGCGGTCACTGCCTATCGATCTTCCGCGGACCTGCTAGTCGCGTTGTTGACTGATCCGGTCACGGCCGAACGATGTGTGTTCTTGGTTCGCAGAGCCGGAGACGAGGATCTCGTCGCTTCGGTGGGGCATCACATGGCGAACGCGCTTGATCCAGTTAAGTCTCTTTCCCCCCGCGAGCTTGAAGTCTACGAGCTCCTGTGTGAAGGTCTGTCGAACCGCGAGATCGGGCGGCGGCTTTTCATTTCTGAGGCAACCGTCAAGATTCACGTGCGCCACGTTTACGACAAGCTGGGCGTCCGGAATCGAACTGCGATTGCTCTCGGGCGGGCTCGTGGCTCACTCGCGTCACGCAGCGCCGGCGATTGATTCGCGAAAGTCGTCGAGATCGATGACGTCGCTGTCGACCATCATGGGCTGGAACTCGGGGCTCTTGGCTGTCCTGTAGGTTTCGTCAGCACCTGCCAGGACGGCCTCGAACGCGGCCACCACGGCAGTGTCGAACTGTGTTTCGACTGATTGAGCGAGCCGGAGACGCGCCACGCTGCTCTGCATCGCTTCGCGATACGGGCGGTCCGAGGTCATGGCGTTATACGCATCTGCAACCGCGATGAGACGCGACAGCACGGGAATGTCGACGCCGGTCTGACCGTCCGGATATCCCTCTCCATCCATGCGCTCATGGTGATGGCGGACGATCTCGGCGATATCCTCATAGGCGTCCACCTGGAGAAGGATGCGTTCTCCGATTTCTGAGTGGGTCTGCATCAGCTTCCGCTCCTCGGGCGTCAGCGGCCCGTCCTTCCCAAGCAGGCTCGGAGGCAGCCCGACCTTCCCAATGTCGTGAACAAGACCGCAGAGAAAGGCCTTCTCCTGGGTCTCGGCACTGAGCCCCATTCTCATGGCTATGTCACGCGTATAGATGGCCACCGCGCGAGAGTGACCTGCGGTGTAGGCATCACTTGCCTCCAAGGCTGTCACAAGTGCAGCTGCAAATGAGAGATTCGCGCGGCTCAGAGACTCTGCAAGACTGCGCTCCCGCTGATACATCGCAAAGAGCCTCTGGGCTGCAAGCGCTGGAATGAAGAAGAGCGGAGCGGTCCACGGCGAGACCTCTTCGTAGGCGATGACCAATATTGCTACGACCGGCGCATAGGCGGGGATGGACGTCAGCAAGAGAGGGCCCAGCGTCCGTGTAACGTCACGAATGCTCCTACCGCGTATGCGCGCCGTCACACCAGCGGAAAGAACGTCCAGGGTTTCTGCCACAACCGCTGCAAGTAGGGTCGCGGCGAGCAGCGCACCGAAGCCGGAGGACGTCGCCAACAGCACGCCTTGAGCCACAGCGCCGGCGGCAACGCCGGTAAGGAATCTGGTACTGGTGTAGGTTGCCCACTTCATCCGGGGCGCGCGTTCTGTGTCCCGCGGCGCCAGCAGTTCTGGATCGCCGATCATTGAGGCCGCGTTGACGAGTCCAGCTGCTAGGGGGCCGAATAGAACGGCGGCAAACAGCGTCGGGAGCAACGCGATCGACATCACCGTCGTGCGCGTGATTGGCACACCGCCGCGCTCAGCCAACGCGTTGACTGCCGCCAGCGCCAGCACTGTCCACGCATCGCCGATGCCCTCGCCGAGGAGTAGGAGGATCACGCCGACGATAAGCGCTGCTGCTACTAGCAGGGCTACGTAGACCCTCGTCCGCCGCTGTGTATCCGTAGTCACGTGTGCCTCAGTCTCTCTGAGCCCTTGATCGATCCTTCGGGGACGCTTGATGTGTCCCTCGATTGAGGTATACGAATCCCGATTGCCGTCAGTTCCCAACCTAGGAGACATCCGATGCGGAAGTTCATTCGTCGTCTCGTGCTTCGCGTCAACGTCATGAGCGGCGCGAAGGACTGGTAGCCGTCGAATCCTGGTTTCTGCGTCCCTGAGGGGCATCCCTCTTTCGGGGTATTGGAAGGACGCGGAAGTCGAGGAACCGACGGCAGACGTATACGCAGCTAGGCAATGAGCCCACGCCGGAAGCCAACAGCGACGGCGTGGGCTCTGCTGCGTGCTTGCAGCTTGGCGAGGAGATGACGGACATGCGACTTCACGGTCTCCTCGGACAGGTAGAGACGCTGTCCGATCTCCCGGTTGACGAGACCGTCGGAGACGAGTTGCAGAACTTCGAGCTCTCGTGCGGTCGGTTCCTGCTCCAGCTCGCGTAGCGCCGGCGGTGAGAACGGGATCACCGAGCCTGTGCGACCGGTGCTTCGACGTGCCGCAGCCGCCTCGAACCGGCGGCTGTGATCCTTGTATCGGCTCAGGATCTCCTTGCGCTCTGCAGCGTCCATCGCCCTGGGTATCGGCGTCAGAGGGATCGCGCTTTAGAGGGACTCGTCGCTCGTTCGGGTGAGGCCGCACAGCGCAGGCGGGACGCGCCCTTGAACCACAAGGGGCCCGCGGTCAGCAGGCCCCTCAGAGTTACGTGGGAGACGCGTGCTAGGCGGCGAGGCTGGCGAGGTCGCGCAGCGCGGCAAGCCGCGATAGCGCTTGACCTTCGAGCTGCCGAACGCGCTCGCGCGTCAGGTCGAGCTCGTGTCCGATCGCCTCGAGCGTCCACGGCTCGCCTTCGAACCCGAAGCGGAGCTCCAGTATCCGGCGCTCGCGCTCCGGCAAGGCGTCGAGAGCACGGCGCACGCTCTGGCGGCGCAGTGACTCCTCGGCCTCCTCGAATGGGTCGGCTGCCTCACGGTCGGCGAACAGGTCGCCGAGCTCGCCCTCGTCGTCAGCCCCAACCGTCTGGTTGAGGGAGACCGACGCATGGGCTGCTCCCAACGCCTCGTCGACGTGCTGGAGCGGAAGCCCGGTCGCCTCGGCCAACTCTTCCTTCGTCGCTTCGCGACCGAGCTCGACCTCGAGACGGCGGGCTGCCCGCGACAGCTTCTGCTGCCGCTCGACGACGTGCACCGGCACGCGGATCGTCCGAGCGTGGTTCGCCACCGCCCGTTGCACCGACTGGCGGATCCACCAGGTCGCATACGTCGAGAACTTGAAGCCGCGCCGCCAGTCGAACTTCTCGACCGCGCGGTTGAGACCGAGCGTCCCCTCCTGGATGAGATCGAGGAACGGCACACCGAGCCCTCGATAGCCCTTCGCGATCGACACCACGAGACGAAGGTTCGACTCGATCATGCGCCGCTTGGCGATGAGGTCGCCGCGCTCGATCTGCTTTGCGAGCTGAACCTCTTCTGCCGCGGTCAGCAGCTTGTGCTTCCCGACGTCGGCGAGGAACAGCTGAAGCGAGTCAGCTGCGGCGGAGACCTGCTCCGCGGCCCACACTTCCTTCTGCGCGGCCTCCTTCTCCTTCTCTGCGTCGGCCTGCGGCTCGCCGATCTCGAGACCCATCGCCTCGAGCTCGCGGGTGATCGCCTCGGACTCGTCGTCCGCGAGCTCCTGCTCGAGGGCGAACGCCTCCAGCTCGGCAGGATCCACCCAGCCGCGCTCCTCCGAGCGCTCGATGAGCGCCTTGAGTTGGTCAGTTTCGAACATTTCGATGAGCTGGTTCTGGGTCAAACGGGTCTGCCTTCCCTTTCAAAACGAGCCACAGGAGCACAATCTCCTTTGACTGTATGCGGTTATCTCAGGTGTTTCCAGGGGTAATGCGATCCTTAACTCTGTCACTAACTCGAACGTGCGGCCTGGTGGGTGTATTCCGCGGCCATGGCCAAGCGGAGGGGGCGGCTCGCACAGACGATGCTCGTGAGGCAGGTAGTGGCTCGACATCCTAGGACGCCGAGCGGACATGACAAGTTAGCGCACTTCACACATCCCACGCAAGTGTCTTCGGGGGCGAGTGTTACTGCTTGCGGCGCTTGGTCGTCCGCTTCGCCGGTCCGCGAGCACGCCGATCGGCGAGCAACTCGACTGCGCGGTCGATCGTGAGCGACTCCGTGTCGTCTCCCTTGCGCAAACTGGCGTTTGTCTCGCCGTCGGTGACATACGGGCCGAAGCGGCCGTCCTTGATGACGAGTGGGCGACCGGAGTCGGGGTCGGCGCCCAGTTCGCGCAGCGGTGGGCGGGGCGCCCCACGGCCTCGACGCTCCTTCGGCTTGGCCAGCAGCTCGAGAGCCTGCTCGGCAGTAACCGTGAACAACTCCTCTTCGCTCCCGAGCGAGCGCGTCTCGGCTCCCTTCTTCACATAGGGTCCGAAGCGGCCGTTGGCGACCACGATCTCCTCGCCATCCGGGGACTCCAGGGTGCGTGGCAGTGACAGCAGCTGCAAGGCGTCGTCGAGGGTCAACGTCTCGAGCGACATCGACGAGAGAAGCGAGCCTGTTCGTGGCTTGCTCTTGTCGTCCTCGGGGAGTACCTCGGAGACGTACGGCCCGTAGCGGCCGTCACGGGCGACCACGGGCCGCCCGGTCTCGGGATCGATCCCGAGCTCGCGGTCACCGGTCGGTCGTGAGAGAAGCTCGGTCGCCATTGCCGCGGTGAGCTCGTCCGGTGGCAGGTCGTCGGGAACACTCACGCGCTGGTCTCCGCGCTCGAGGAATGGCCCATAGCGCCCGACGCGCAACTCCGTGCCGTCACCGAAGTCGATGATGCGGTTGACCTCTCGCGCGTCGATCTCGTCCAGGTGCTCCGTGACGAGCGAGTGCAGGCCCGGTTCGCCGTCTCCGAAGTAGAAGCGTCTGAGCCACTCGATGCGCTGCTCGTCGCCCGCGGCGATCCGGTCGAGGTCGTCCTCGAGCTTCGCCGTGAAGTCGTAGTCGACGAGGCGTCCGAAGTGCTCCTCGAGCAGTCGGGTGACAGCGAACGCAAGGAACGTCGGCACCATCGCCGTGCCCTTCTTGAAGACATACCCTCGGTCGACGATCGTGCCCATGATCGACGCGTACGTCGACGGTCTGCCGATGCCGCGATCTTCGAGGGCCTTGACGAGAGACGCCTCCGTGTAGCGGGGCGGAGGGCTCGTCTCATGACCCACCGGCTCGAGCGCTGACGGCTCGAGCGCCTGTCCCACCTGGAGCTTCGGCAGCCTGCGCTCGTCGTCCTCATCAGACGGCTCGTCCCGCCCCGACTCGTACGCGAGGAGGAAGCCCGGGAACGTGATCACGGTGCCGGAGGCGCCGAACGTCGCGTCTTCGCCTTCGACGGTCACGGCGCCGAGCCGGATCGACACCGTCTGGCCTGTCGCGTCTCTCATCTGTGATGCGATCGTCCGCTTCCACACCAGGTCGTAGAGCGCGTGCTCGTCGCGTGAGAGCTCGCTGCGAACGTCGTCCGGTGTGCGGAACGTGTCGCCCGCTGGGCGGATCGCCTCGTGGGCCTCCTGCGCGTTGGCGACCGCCCGCTCGTACTTGCGCGGCGTGGAGGGGACGGTCTCGGCCCCGTACCGATCCGCCGCCTGGGCTCGCGCCGCCGCGATTGCCGCGTCGGACAGCGTCACCGAGTCCGTGCGCATGTACGTGATGAACCCGTTGTCGTACAGGCGCTGCGCGACGCGCATCGTCGTCTGCGAGGAGAACCGCAGCTTCCGGCTCGCCTCCTGCTGCAGCGTCGACGTCCGGAACGGCGCTGCGGGCCGGCGCGTGTACGGCTTCTCCTCGACCGATCGCACGTTGAACGGGCGCTTCTGGAGCCGGTCCCGGAGCCCTGACGCCTGCTCCTCGTCGAGTACCACGACGCCCTCACGCGGGAGCCCGTCCTCACCGAAGTCGCGCCCCTGCGCCACACGCACACCGTCGACCGTCGCGAGTCGTGCCTCGAATGGGCCTGGCTCGAACGTGCCGACGATGTCCCAGTACGACGCCGCGACGAACCGCATCCGGTCGCGCTCACGCTCGACAACGAGCCGCGTCGCCACCGATTGGACGCGTCCTGCCGACAGCCCGCGCGTGACCTTCTTCCAGAGCACCGGGGAGACCTCGAAGCCGTACAGCCGGTCGAGGATGCGTCGCGTCTCCTGTGCGTCGACGAGCTGCTCGTCGATCTCACGTGTCTGTTCCAGGGCACGCGCGATCGCGTCCTTCGTGATCTCGTGGAAGACCATGCGGCGCACCGGGATCTTCGGACGCAGCACCTGCAGGAGGTGCCATGCGATGGCTTCGCCCTCCCGGTCTTCGTCCGTTGCCAGCAGGAGCTCCTCGGCGGCGGCGAGCTTCTTCTTGAGGTCGGCGACGACGTGCTTCTTGTCGGCATCGACGACGTAGAAGGGCTCGAAGTCCTTGTCCACCGCAACGCCGAGCGATCCGTACTCGGCACGCTTCTCCTTCGGGACCTCGGAGGCGCGGCTCGGCAGATCGCGGATGTGGCCGACGCTCGACTCGACCACGTACCCAGGCCCGAGGTACCCGGCGATGGTCTTCGCTTTGGCGGGCGATTCGACGATGACGAGACGGGTCATGACCGCGACACGATAACGGCGTTACGCGGCGGCGCATATCCTGGAGCCATCGTGAGCAACCCGCGCCCGAGTTGGCTCTACCTTCTCGTCGGCGGAATATCGTGGCCCGTCGTGCGTGTGGTCTTCCGCTTGCGCTCGTCCGGTGTGGAGAATCTGCCAAGGGCCGGCGGCTACGTCCTCGCGGCGAATCACTGGTCGAACTTCGATCCCTGGCCGCTCGGTCTTCCGGTCTTTCCACACCGCTTTCTCCGCTTCATGGCCAAGGCCGAGCTGTTCTGGTTCCCGCTCAGCCTCGTCATCCGTGGCGGCGGCGGCTTCAAGGTACGCCGCGGGACGCGCGACCAGGAGGCGATCGACACGGCCGTCCGGTTGTGTCGCGAAGGGCACGTCGTCGTCATGTTCCCCGAGGGCACCCGCCGCCGGAAAGGCCTCCGCAAGAGATACGAGGCGGCGTGGCACTCGGGTGCGGCCCGGATCGCCATCGAGGCCGGAGTTCCGCTGGTACCGGCCGCGGTGGCCGGTACCGAGCGTCTCAGTCGGCTTGCGCAGCTCAAGGTTGCCTACGGCGCGCCTCTCGACCTGGCCGACCTCGCGGACCTGGATCAACAGGAGGCGGGCTCGGTCGCAACCGAGCGGCTGCGCGAGGCGATCACGACCCTCGAGCGCTCGCTCGGCGGAAGCCCTGACGTGGCGTGACCGGCGCTGCCGAGCGCCGGCCCTTGCTCGTCGTCGACGGCGACTCGTTCGCCCATCGCGCGTTCCATGGCATTCCGCGAACTGCCTTCAGGCGCGAGGACGGCCGGCCGGGGAACGCTCTCGACGGCGTCCTTTCCATGCTGCTCAGGCTCTGGCAGGCGGAGCAGCCACGAGCCGTCGTCGTGGGTTGGGACACACTGGGCGCTCCGACCTACCGGAACGAGCTGCTCGACACGTACCAGTCCGGTCGGGAGTTCGACCCCGAGCTCGTCGAGCAGCTCGAGCTTCTGCCGGAGCTGGTCTCCTCGACCGGCATCGTCTGTGCGAAGGAGAGCGGCTTCGAAGCGGACGACTTCCTCGCCGCAGCCGTCGCCGGGGAGGAGAGCCGTGGAGGGAGCGTGCTCGTGGCGACGTCGGACCGCGACGCGTTCCAGCTCGCGAGCGATACGACCACGATCCTGCAACCCGTGCGTGGGGCGACGGAGCTGTCCCGTATCGGCCCCGCCGAGGTCAGGGAACGCTACGGCGTCGAGCCGGCGCAGGTCCCGGACTTCATCGCTCTTCGCGGTGACCCGTCGGATCGCATCCCGGGCGCCCGCGGCGTCGGGGAGAAGACGGCTGCCGTCCTGCTGGCCGACTACGGCTCCCTCGACGCGTTGCTCGTCGACGGTCGTTTCCCGGCCGAGGCGGAGGCGCTTCGACGCTACCGAGCGATTGCTCAGCTCGATGCGGGTGCGCCACTTCCGTCGATCTCGGACCGCCGACCCGACTGGGCCGCCGGTGCCGCCGCCGCCACTGCGCTCGGGCTCGGCCGGCTCGCGTCGCGGCTGCTGGAGGCCGCATGAGCGACTGTCTCCATCGCGGGCTGATCGACATCGTCACGCATCCGTCACTGGCCCGTCTGCACCTCACCGCCCACCGCGGGCATCCCGAACGCGAGGAGCGGCTCGCGCTCCTCATCGACTCGGTCGGGCCGGCGATCGAGGGGCGGTGTGCGACCAGGGAGCAGATCGAGCGGGTTCACACCGCCGCGTACGTCTCGACGATCGCAGCGCTCGAGGAGGAGTGTCTGCTCGACGCCGACACTCTCGGCGGACCGACGACGTGGGAGGCGGCGTTGCGGGCTGCTGGTTGCGCGATCGACGCCGTGGAGCGCGAAGCCTTCGCGCTCGTGCGTCCGCCGGGACACCACGCGCTTGCCGATCGCGCGATGGGCTTCTGCGTGTTCGGCAACGTCGCGGTGGCAGCCCGCTTCGCGCAGCAGGAGCTCGGGCTCACGCGCGTGGCGATCGTCGACTGGGACGTCCACCATGGCAACGGCACAGAGGCCATGTTCCGCGACGACGACACCGTGCTCTTCGTCTCCCTCCACCAGTGGCCCTTCTACCCGGGTACGGGCGGCCCCGACTCGAGCGACGCCACCACGCTCAACATCCCGCTGGCGGCGGGAGGAGGCGACGCGGAGTACTTCGCGGCGTTCGACGAGCTCGTCGAGCCGGCCGTGAGTGACTTCCGGCCGGACCTCCTGCTCGTGTCGGCCGGGTTCGACGCGCATGTCGACGACCCGCTGGCGGACATGCGCGTCACCGAGGACGGCTACTACGAGCTCGGTCGGCGGTGTGCCCGGATGGCGCCACGGATCGCTGCCGTGCTCGAGGGCGGCTACAACCTGGACACGCTCCCGACGCTCGTGCGGGCGGCGCGGGAGGGGCTGGCGGCGGGCGGGTAGGGAACCGTTCCGTCAGCCGCGGGCGACGGCGAGCCTGTCGAGCGCCTCGCGTCGGGACGAGACGCCGAGCTTGCGTAGCAAGCTCTTCACGTGCGAGCGAACGGTGTGCTCGGAAATGAAGAGACGGCCTGCGATCTCGTCGGTGGTGAGGTGATCGTCGAGAAGCAGCAGCACCTCGACTTCGCGCGCAGACAGCTTCGCGGCGATCGCGTCGGGAACGCCCCCGTCGAGCCGGCCGCCGGCGCGTAGGCGATCGACGAGACGGCGAGCGACCGAGCCCGACAGCGCGGCCTCGCCTTCGGCGACGCCGAGCAAGAACTCGGCGATGCGCTCCGGAGGCTCGCTCTTCAGGAGGTAGCCGGCGGCTCCGGCACGGATCGCCGCCAGCAGGTTCTCCTCGGTTCCCGACGCCGTGAGCACGACCACCTCGGTGTCGGGAGCGGTGGCACGGATCGCCGGGAGCGCCGTCAGGCCGTCCATGCCCGGCATCGTGAGGTCGAGCAGAACGAGTTGCGGCTGCAGGCTCTGTGCGAGCGCGACTGCCCCGTCGCCGTCGCTCGCCTGTCCGACGACGTCGAAGCCGTGCTGGTCGAGGAGCGACGACAGAGCCTCCCGCGTGAGCGGGTGGTCGTCGACGACGAGGATCGTGACCGCCATCAGCACTCTTATCGGCAGGGGTCGGGCTGCCGATGAGGGGGACGTGGAGACCGCGCAACGGGACTCATACCGCTCATGGCTGCTCGGGCTACTGACACTCACGTGCCTGCTCGGGCTCGCCACGCTCCTCCTCGCCCTGATCGACCGTCTGGAGGGGTACGAACTGCCACAGGCGCGGCTCGCGCTCGACACGGCAGTCGCGGTCGTGGCGGCGATGGTCGCCGTTCTCGCCGCCATCCGATTCCTCGTCGAGGGCCGGCTACTCGACCTTGCGCTCTCTGCGGGCTTCTTCACCTCTGCGCTCGGCACCTTCTTCTTCGGCGTCGCCCCGAAGCTCGGCGGCGATCCGCTTTCCGCCCGCGAGGCGTGGGCGGCGATCGCTGCCCAGGTCGTCGGCGCCGCGCTGATCGCAGCCGCCCCGTTCGTCAGCAGGCGTGTCCAGGGGAGGGCGCGGGCGCTCGCTCTGACGATCGTCACGATCGTCGGAGTGCTGCTCCTCGTGTGGGCTGCGCTGACCGTCACTCGAGTAGCGGGGTCGCTCGTGGGTGTCGACGGCGATCGGGTCTCGTCTGCCGTGATCGGCTATGCGGCTCTCGCGGTGTTGGCGCTCGTCGCGGCCGTCGGCTTCGGTCTGCGCTTTCGCCGCCACAGGCGTGACCTCGACAGCTGGCTCGCGCTTGCGCTCACGCTCGTCGTCTTCGCCGACCTCCACTACGTGCTCACGCCGGTGCTCTCCGCCGAGTACCTGTTGCAGGGTGACTTCCTCCGCCTTCTCTCCTACGGCGTGCTCCTCGTCGGTGTCTGGCGGGCGATCTCCCGGGCCGAGTTCGGGCACGCGGTCGCGGAGGAGCGCGCGCGCGTCGCCCGCGACATCCACGACGGTCTGGCGCAGTACCTCTTCGCCGTTTCGACGCACGTCAACATGCTCGAGAGCGGTGCGCCACTCGACGAGATCCTCCCGCGTCTGAAGTCGGCGGCGACCGCTGCCCAGCAGGAGGCCCGCTTCGCAGTCCTCGCCCTTTCCTCCGCCAGCGGCCGCGCCACGTTCGACTCGGCGCTGCGTCGCTACGTCGACGTGCTCACAGCGGACGGGCGCTTGGAGGTCGACCTCGACGTCGACCCGGGCGTCCCGTTGGCGCCAGACGAGCAGATCGAGGTGTTCAGGATCGTGCAGGAGGGTCTCGCGAACGCGCGACGTCACGCAGACTCCCGCCGGGCCTGGGTCACGATCCGCGAGCACGGGTCGCGGCGCGTGGTCACTGTCCAAGACGACGGCGTGGGGTTCGATGGCGCCTCGGCCGCGGAAGGGCAAGGCCTCCGCAACATCCGTCAGCGGGCCGAGTCGATGCACGGTGACCTGACGCTCCGCACGGCGCCGGGCGAGGGTACGTCGATCGAGGTCGTCCTGCGGGCTGCGTAGGTCGGCGCCGCTCCGCGGGGCTCGATCAGTGTTTTCCACGTTGACGGCAGCGGGTCGATCCGGCACGGTGGGCATGGAGGGAGACCACCATGGTCGTTGCGACCGAAACGGGGATGTCGAGTTCCTCTCCGCTTGGGCCACGGGTGCGCCGCCTGGGTGTGGTCGCCTTCTTCGCTTCGATCGGTATCAACGCAGCGCTCGGCATCGCCGCGCTCCTCGTCGGTGACTTCTCGGAGACGCACGGCCGCATCCTCGGCACGTCGCTGGCCGTCACGGGAGCGCTTCTCCTCGCGCTCGCATGCCTGCCGGCGTGGGAACGAGGGAGGCTCGCTCCGGTGCCCATCGTCGGTGTCGCACTCGGTGTCGCCGCCTTCTCGCTCGTCGTTGTCGGCATCTGGACGGACGGGGGGGACACGCTCGGGAAGCTGATCGGAACGTTCATGGCGCCCGCCCTCGCGTGCGCCATGGCCAGCCTCCTGGCATACCCGGCGCTCGTGCCGCGCTTCCGGCCGGTGCTCGTCGTCACGCTGTCCCTCCTGACCGTCGCTGCCACGATGGTGGTCGTCGCGATCTGGGCCGAGCCGGACTCGTCGTGGTACATGCGTAGCTTCGGCGTCGTCGCCGTTCTCCTCGCCGCGCTGGCCGTCTCGATCCCGGTGCTCCATCGCATCGGCCTCCCCGGCGAGGGCGGCGAGGCGATCGCTACGTCGTTCTGCCCGTTCTGCGGTGAGGAGCATCGGGCCTCTGCGGCGCGCACGACGACGTGTGGGCGGTGCGGTCGACGGTTCACGGTTCGTTCGGCCGGGTAGCACGGCCCGGGCGCGCTGGCACGGCCGCCGGAGGTGCGACGTGAGCGAGTCGTGGGGCGGGACGTGGAGAGCCCCGCGTACGCGGGGCTCTCTGTAGCAGGCCTGTAAGCCGGATTCTGTCGGGGGTGACCATCTCTCTAGGCCGGCGGTTGCCCGCCGACTCGAGCGGCGTACCCGGTCCCTCGGCGGGCCGCGTCGTCGGGACCTGTTTCGCCTTGCACCGGACGGGGTTTGACGAGCCGGTCGTGTCACCACGACCGCTGGTGGGCTCTTACCCCACCGTTTCACCCTTACCGGCATCGCTGCCGGCGGTCTCCTCTCTGTTCCACTTTCCGTCGGCTTTCGCCGCCTGGGGTTTCCCCAGCGTCCTGCCCTGTGGTGTCCGGACTTTCCTCGGACGCCTCTGCGCCCGCGGTCACCCGGCCTGCGTGTTCCACGGTAGCGCGTCGCCGAGTGCCTGGCGAGGGCGGGGCCGGGGGTGGGGTGGACAGGCCGGGCCTTACGGGGCGTGCGCGACGATCGGAAGGGCGAGCTCCGGGATCTCGACGCCGTCCGCGAGGATCGTCCGGCACTCAGGGCAGGCGAGCGCGTGCTCGAAGCGCATCACGAACTCGCCGCAGACGAGGCATTCGAAGCTCGCACCTCGGAGGAGGGCGACGAGCTCCTGGTCGAGCGTGCGTGCGAGGGGCGTGACGGTCATCGCAGGCTCCGGAACACCCCCACGACGCGGCCGAGGATCTGTACGTGGTCGGCGTAGATCGGCTCGAGCGAGCTGTTCTCCGGCTGCAGGCGTACCCGGCCGTTCTCGCGGTAGAAGGTCTTCACGGTCGCTTCGTCCGCCGTCTCGTCGTCACCGACGAGCGCGACCACGACGTCGCCGTTGTTGGCGTCGTCGGCGCGCTGAACGACGAGCGTGTCGCCGTCGAGGATACCCGCCTCGACCATCGAGTCGCCCTGGGCGATGAGCAGGAAGTCGGCGCCTCTGCCGAGCGACTCGGGGACGGCGACCACGTCCTCCACGTTCTCCTCTGCGAGCATCGGTGAACCGGCGGCAATGCGTCCCACGAGCGGGAGGCGGTGGACGTCGGTGTCGCGAACCGTCGCTCCCTGCGTCTGGACACGGCGGTGGCCGACGAGCTCGATGGCTCGGGGCTTGGTCGGATCCCGGCGGATCAGCCCGCCACGCTCGAGATTCGCCAGATGCGCGTGCACCGTGGACGGGGAGGCGAGACCCACGTGCTCTCCGATCTCGCGCACGGTCGGCGGGTAACCATGATCGTCGACGTACTCGACGAGGAACTGCCAGATCTCCTGCTGGCGCGCGGTGAGCATCGGGTTCTCCAGTCGTCTTCGGATGGCTGTCCGAACGTATGTTCGTCACAGAGACTAGAGATCCTCCCGGACAGCGTCAAGCCGTCGCTTGCGGCGGACGAGCACCGTGTGCTCGTCCGCGAACGGGTCGTCGACGTCCACGACCACCGGCTCCAGAGCTGCTTCTCGGAGCAGTTCCTCCCAGGTCGCGAGCGCGAAGAGCCCGAGCCTGTGGTGATCCAGCTCGACCCGTGGCCGGCGACCCGGCTCATGGAGCACGAGCGCGTAGTCGACGTCGAACACCGTGTCGTCTGGATCGGTGTCGTAGACCCACTCGAGGTAGCGCAGACCGCGTCCATCAGGCCCGTCGTGGCCGCCGTGATGCACACCCGGCGTGAATGTCTCGCGCACCGCATCCGGCACGAGCAGCACGACCCCTCCGGGGCGCACGTGGGCCGCCGCCGTTCCGATCGCTGCACGCAGATCGCGCTCCGACGTCAGGTACATCACGGCGTCGTGGACGAGCACCGCGTCGAACACCCGCCCGAGACGGAGTGTCCGCATGTCGCCGGCGACGTGCTCGCATTCCGGGTTGATGGTGCGGCTGAGAGCCAACATCTGCGGGGAGAGGTCGGTGAGCGTGCAGTCGAACCGCGCCTTGAGGTGGCTCGCGTTGTTGCCACCGCCCGACCCGAGCTCGAGCAGCGTTCGTATGCTCCCGTCGCCGGCCGCCTCGATCATGCGGGCGAACGTCGCCGCCTCATCCTCGTAGTCGGACGGGTGGGTCAGAAGGTGGAACCACGAGGCGAGCTCGTGATAGAGGCGAGCGCGGCCCATGCGAGGCTGCGCTAGACGAGCCGGCGCTCCAGGTACGCGGACAGTCGTGTGAGCGGGAACGAGATGACGAAGAACACGACCATCACCGCGAAGTAGACCTCGAAGGCATGGATCTCGCCGAGACCGATCGGCGGTGGCGCGGTCAGACGCTCGACCGACCGCTCGCCCGCTTCCAGGAGCTCGGTTGCGCCGATCACCTGTGCGATCGTTGTGTTCTGGATGATGTTCACAAGCAGCCCCACCGTTGGTGGAAGCAGCCGTCTCGTCGCCTGCGGGAGGATCACGTAGAAGTGGCGGCCCACCCAGCCGAACCCGAGGGCAGCTGATGCCTCGTGCTGCTCGCGAGGGATCGACTCGACCGCGCCACGGGTCGCCTCTGCGACCTGCGCACTGCCCCAGAGGATGAGCCCGACGGCAGAAGCCGTCAGAGCGTCGAACTGCAGCTGCACGCTGATCGCCGGCAGCGCGAAGAAGATGATGAAGATCGTGACGAGGATCGGGAGCCCGCGCCACACCTCGATGTAGGCGCGAATCAGCGCCCGCGTCGGCCGGAAGCGAATGGTGAGCAGCGTCCCGAGCACGAGACCCACGATCGTGCTGCCCACGAGAGCGACGGCGGCGAGCTTGAGCGTCCCCGTGAGACCCTCCTTGAGCATGTACTCGGCCGTCGGCTGAACCCATTCGGGGAGTGCCATCTAGCTGGTCTCCGGAAGGCGCAGGCGTGACTCGAGCAAGCGGATCGAAGCCGACATCGCCCACACGATCACCAGATACGTGACCGCGAGGACCGTGAACGTCTCGATCGTCTGCAACGTCAGCGCGTTGATCTGGAGCGCCGTTGTCGTCAGTTCGGGGTAGCTGATCACGAACAGCAACGACGTGTTCTTGAGCACGCTGATGTACGTGTTGATCGACGACGGCAACGCAATTCGGCCGCCGACAGGCAGGATCACGTTGAGGAACGTCCCCAACCGCCCGAACCCGAGCGCGAGCCCGGCCTCCTGATAGCGGAACGGCACTGCCTCGAAGCCCGCTCGGAAGTTCTCGGTGTTGAACGCGCCTCCCCAGATCGTCACGGAGAGCCACGCAACCGTGAACACATCGAGCCGTATCCCGATCTGCGGCAGCGCGAAGTAGAGCATGAAGATCTGGACGAGGATCGGCGTGTTCCGGATCACCTCGACGTAGACGGCTGCAACCTGGCTGACGACCGGGATGCGGTACGCACGCGCCGCGCCGAGGACGAGCCCGATGAAGAACGAGCCGGCGATCGCTATCGCCGATACCTGGAGCGTGCGAGCCAGACCCTCGAGGAAGAGCTCGCGCCAGTTGTCCGAGAGAAAACCCCAGTCGAAGGTGATCGCCAGCATCGTCTCGGTGCTCTACGAGGAGCGGCCGCTGGATTCGCGGCCGCTCCTCGTGATCGTCGTGATCGTCCCTAGGTGGTGCACTGCGTGGTCAGATCCCCCTGTGAATAGCCGAACGTGTTGTTCGGCCGGAGGATGTTCTTCTGGAAGGGCGCGATCAGGCCCGCCGGAACGTTGTTCTTGAGGATCGTGTTGAACGCGTCACGCTTGCGCAAGACCTCGAGCCTCGTATCGACCCACCTCTTCAGCTCGACGTTCCCCTGCTTGATCCCGATGCCGTACGGCAGGGCAAGGAACAGGTCGTTCGTGAGCTTCAGGGTCTTGTCGGTCGTCGCGATGCCGAGGAGGACGGTGTCGTCCCACATCAGCGTGTCTGCCCGCTTGTCGCGGAACGCGATCAGCGCGTTGGTGAAGCTGTCGGTCACGATCAGCTTCGTGTCCTTGTAACAGTTCTTCACCCAGCGGTCGTAGATGGAGCCGCTCGTCGTGGCAACCGTCTTGCCCGCGAGGTCCGACAGTGACTGAACCGAACCGTCCTTGCGGACGAGCAGGCGGCCGGTCGCCTTGTAGTACGCCCGCGAGAAGTCGATCCGCGTGTCGCGATCCGGCGTGTAGGTGAACGTCGCAATCACGAGATCAACGCGGTCGGACGTCAGTGCAGGCTCACGGACGGGCGTCGTGACGCACGTGAAGTTGACCCTGGTCGGCCGGCCGAACGCGAACCGCGAGAACCATCGTGCGATCTCCACGTCGAACCCGGCGTGCTGGCCCTTCACGTTGATGTAGCCGAACGGCGGCGAGTCGCACTTGATGCCGATGTTGAAGCGGCCCCGTTCTTTGATGTTGGCCGGTAGGGCGGGCAGCTTGGCCTTGGCAGCAGCAGTCGCCCCGCCCATGGACGACGGCGTGGCACCGCTCCAGGTGGCGAGCGCGGCGGCCCCGAACGCCATGACGGCGACGCCGATTGCGAGTCTTCTCATGCGTGGTTCCCTCCTTGTCGAGCGTTGCTATTCATCTGGTAATTCGCGGGCGGATGTCGGGTTGAGCGTTCGATGCAGGAAGCGCTTCGTTCGCTCTTCCTGCGGGCGGTCGAGGACCTCCAACGGGGCTCCCTGCTCGACGATGTTCCCTCCGTCCATGAAGATCACGCGGTCACCCACCTCGCGTGCGAACTGCATCTCGTGCGTGACCACGAGCATCGTCATCCCCGACTCGGCGAGATCGCGCATCACGATCAGGACTTCGCCCACCAGCTCAGGGTCGAGAGCCGAGGTGACCTCGTCGAAGAGCATTACGTGCGGCTCCATCATCAGCGCTCGGGCGATGGCCACACGTTGTTGCTGCCCGCCGGAGAGCTGGTGTGGGTACTGCTTCGCCTTCTCCGTGAGCCCGACGCTCGCGAGGAGCTCCAGTGCCCGGCTCTCGGCGTCCTTTCGCGAGACCTTCCTGATCCGTCGGGCGGCGAGCGTCAGGTTGTCGATCGTCTTCAGATGGGGAAAGAGGTTGAACTGCTGGAAGACGATCCCGATCCGCTGCCGGACCTCCGAGACCTTGACTCCCTTACGGGTGATCTCCTCGCCCTCGAGAAAGATCCTTCCCGCCTGAACCGGCTCCAGCAGGTTGACGCACCGCAGCAGCGTGCTCTTGCCGCTGCCGCTGGGCCCGATCACGACGAGGACCTCTCCCGGGGCGACGCTCAGGTCGATGCCATCGAGCACGACATTGTCGCCGAAACGCTTGTGGACGCCCTCGAGCTGAACCATTGGCGCGCCGTTCGTCGGCGCGCTCGAGTCGCTCACCAGGTGGGTTGACGTCGTCGCTCGGCCGCCTGACACATGCACGCCATCCAAGACGACCGTTGCGAAGAAGTCAACCGCAGGCGAGGTGGGCGTGGCCGGGCCGCATGTGCTTCGAAACGTGAGCGGGGCCACCGGGCCCCGTTGCATGCGCTGGAGAGGACTTGAACCTCCACGGCCTATAAGGCCACTAGGCCCTCAACCTAGCGCGTCTACCAATTCCGCCACCAGCGCGAGAGCCGGGGCATTGTAGCGCCAGTTCCTAGGCGAGCAGGCGGTAGAGAACGACGGTGTTGACCGCGAACAGGACCGCGACGACGACCGTCAGCCGTGTGAGGTTGCGCTCGACGATGTGCGTGCCGCCCTGCGACGACGGCGTGAAGCCGAGCCCGCCGAAGCCCGTATCGCGCCCGGAGTGCATGAGCACGAGCGTGATCAGACCGGCGGAGAACAGCACCTGGGTGACGGCGAAGAACTGGATCATCGCGGGCGGATGGTAGCAATGGCACGGTCGCCACTATCCTCCTGCCATGGCAGCGGGAGACGAGGCACGGGCCCGGATCCAGCGCCTGCTGGTCACGGGCGACAACCGCCTCAAGCAGGGTGTCGCGCCGGAGAAAGTGCGGGAGAGCTACGAGCAGGCGCTCGCCGCGGCGCGGGAGGCGGGGGTCGAGGACGCCGTGCGCCCGCTGGTCGAGATCAGGCTCGCGGATCTCGAGCGGCTCGCTCGAGGATCTCCTCCACCAGTGCCGCCTGCACCCTGACGTCGTGGGGCAGCGCGGCGGCCCGTGCTGCGTCGTTCGGTCGTGGGAGGGACGCCGCAGTGTCGAGCGCCGCGCGCAGAGCGTCGTCGTCGAGGGGGTCGACGAGGACGCCGGCGCTCGGAGGGACGAACTCGGACGGGCCGCCGACCGACGTGGCGACGACGCTGCGCGCCGATGCCATCGCCTCGAGGGTCGCAAGACCGAAGGGCTCGGCGAGGCTCGGCTGGCAGACGACGTCGCTCGCCGCGATCCAGTCCGGCACCTCGTCGTGCGGGACGCGGCCGACGAGCCTCACGCCGCGTCGTCCTGCGAGCGCCTCTCGGAGCGGGCCGTCGCCGACGAAGGCGAGCCCGCCTTCGCCGCGGCGCTCGAAGGCGCGGGCGAGACGGAGGACGTTCTTGCGCTCGCTGAGGGTGCCGAGGCAGAGGAACGCCGTGCCCGCGACGTCCCAGCCGACGCGTCGCCTGGCCGCCGCAGCGTCAGCCGGCACGAAGCGCTCGACGTCGACACCGCAGTCGATCACCGTCGTCAGCGGCCCGGCTTCCGGCACGACTTCCACGAGACGGTCTCGGAGCCAGGTCGAGACCGCGATCACCGCGCTCGCATGGCGTACGGCCAGTCGCGTCGCCCTTCTCACGAGCGGGCGAGTGCGGGCGTTCTCGACGTCCTGGCCATGTGCCGTGAGCACCACCGGCGCCCGGCCTGCGAGCGCCGCCCACAATCCGGCGGGAACCAGGAAGTGCGCGTACACGACGTCGGGCCGGAAGCGGCGCGCGGTCATCGCGACATCTCTGGCCAGGAGCAGATGGCGGTGGCGGCCGCCGCGGGCGTCGACCACGGCGAGAGCGACCGTATGCCCGCGTGCCTCGAGCTCTCGTTCCAGACCCGCGACGAAGACGCCGAGGTCGGGCGCGTCCGGGCCGGGGTACATCTGCGAGACGAGGAGGATGCGCATCGCTTCGCCTCATCCTGACGCAGCGACGGACGGTCGGCGCCGCTGGGTCACCGTCAGGGACGCGTGACCTGGAGGATCCCGAGGCACATCTCGTCGGTCGTGCCCTCGCCCCACATCGTGTAGCGCGGAGTCCGCGCAGATGCCGGCTGGGCCAGACGGCGCAGGGCAGCGTCGTGCCGGCAGGTCACACGCACGACATCACCGGGGCCGACCAGCACGGGCTTCGCGAGCTGGTACACGGCCTGCCAGTGGAAGTCCCAGCTGGGAATGTCGAGAAGGACGCGGGCGCGCGGCGTCCCGGGGTTCAGGTCGACGCGGATCGACCGGCCGAGCAGATGCATGTGCCCCGCCACGGCCTGCACCGTCGTCGGTGCCGTGATCCGCCGGTCGCAGAACGAGACGGCGCCGGCGGGCGGCTTGGTTGGCCTCTTTCCGCACAGAAGGAGCAAGCCTGCCGGAGTGAGGCCTGCGTCCTGACCGTACTTCTCGACGAGGTCGAAGAGCGCCGCGGTGCGATCGCACAGTGGGCCGGACTCGCCCTTCGCGCACGGCAGCTCGATCGGCGCGGGTAGCAGCATCGTCTGTACCGGGCGCAGCCCGGCACCGGCTGGGACGGTCGTCAGCACCGCGCTCGACCGGTCGGGCTTGCGACCGTTGAGCAGGTTGTAGTGCACCTGCATCACGACCTGGCTTCCCGCTGCGAGGCGTACGCCGGTGCCGTCGCGGAAGCGGTCGGTGCCCCAGCCGGGCGCCCATGCCGTGATCCACGGTGCATCGTCGAGCCCGCCGCCCAGGCCGGATCCCGGTGGGGCCGGGATCCCGGTACCGCCGAAGCAGCTCCAACCGGCTCCTGCGGCGGCCGCGTCGAGCCGCCTCGCGTCGGTCAGGCTCGCCGGTGGGACGCTGAACAGGATCACGTGGTGCACGACCGCCGCCTGGTCGGGCTCGATGCGGGCGGCGGTGACGAAGCTGTCCTGGTCGAGCTTCGGGTCGACGAGGAAGCAGCGGTAGTCGTCGGTGACACCGGCTGCCGCGTGAGGCGTGTACGCAACGGGGAGCTGGAGCCGGCGCTCAGTCTCGCCTTGGCGCGGCTTCGAGCCGACCGTCTTCGGAGATCCCACTGTGCGTGCATCCACGCGTGCTCCCGCTTTGATCCAGCGCAGGATCGTGTCGCGCTGTCGGGAGGTCAGCGTCCGCTGGGCCTGGCCGACCAAAGCCGGCGAGCGTGAGCCGGGCGGCCAGGGCGGCATCCGTCGCTCGCGGATCGCGCTCGCGATCAGGGGCGCCCGCGAGGCGACGTCCTTTGCGGTGCGGAAGGCAAACGGAGCGATGCCGCCGAGCCGGTGACACCCCGCGCACTTGTCTCGGATGATCGGCGCGACGTCGCGTGCGAAGCTCGGTGCTGCAGCCGTTCCGGCCTCGGCTGCGCCTCCGCGGAGCAGAAGCGCCCCGAGCAGCGGCAGGACGAGCGCACCCACGACCGCGGCGAGGACGATCGCTCGGTGCCCGTTCACCGACGGCGTCTCTGTCTCAAGCCGGTTCACGAGCGAATGGTACGGGCACGCTCACTGCGACCACTCGGTCGGCTCGCGATCCCAGCGGTGCTCGCGCAGCGAATCCACCAGGCTGGGTGGTAGAGGCCCTGCTGCCGCGGCCGCGGCGTTGGCGTGGACGTTGCGCACCCGCCGCATGCCTGGAATGACGGTCGACACGTCCGGGTTGGTGAGGACGAAGCGGAGCGCGACCTCCGCCATCGTCGACCCGGGCGGTACGAGCGGCCGGAGCGCCTCGACTCGATCGATAGTGGCGTGGAGGTTCTCGGGCACGAAGTACGAGTTCCGCCAGTCGCCGTCGGGCCAGCGCGTGTCGCGGGTGAGCGCGTCGGTCAGCGAGCCTTCGTCGAACGGCACGCGCGCGATCACCGCCACGTCGCGCACGCGGCAGGCCGGGAAGAGGACGTCCTCGGGCGCCTGGTCGAACACGTTGTAGATCACCTGCACCGCATCGACGAGCCCGGTCTCGATCGTCCGCAGCGCGTTCCACGGCTCCCACCGGTTGATGCTCACGCCGACCGCTTCGATCAGGCCCTCGTCCCGAAGCGCGGCGAGCGCGTGCTGCCATGTGGGGTCGTCGGCCCAGTCGTCCTCCCAGACGTGGAACTGGAGCAGGTCGATCGTGTCGAGCCCGAGGTTGGCGAGGCTTCGCTCGGCGTACTCCCGGATGTGATCGGCCGGGAACACGTCGTCGAGCGCGTCGCCCTTTCGCGGGGGCCAGCGGCGGTTCTTCGGTGGCAGCTTCGTCGCGACACGGATGCTCCGGTCGGGATTCGCGCGTACGAGGTCGCCGAGGATCTTCTCGCTGGCGCCGTCGCCGTAGGCCCAGGCGGTGTCGAAGAAGGTGCAGCCCGAGTCGACCGCGAGCTGGAGCGCACGGCCGGCCTCGTCCTCGTCCGTCCCCGTCCAGCCGGCGACGCCCCACATGCCGACGCCGAGCTCTCCGACCTGCCAGCCGGTTCGCCCGAAGCGCCTCGTGCGCACGGCATCCGTCATCCGTCGTATGTGCCCCAGAGCTCGCGCAGCGCACCGCAGATCTCACCGACGGTGCTGCGGGCGCGCAGTGCTTCGCGAAGCGGCGGCAGGAGGTTGGCGTCGGTCGCGGCGACGCGTCGCACGTCGTCGAGGGCAGCGGCCGCGGCGTCATCGTCCCGCTCGGCGCGCACCCGGGCGGTGCGATCCCGTTGGGTGCGCTCGAGCTGGGGATCGAGTCGGTGCAGCTCCACGGGCTCGCCGCCGGTCTCCTGGAAGCGGTTGACGCCGACGATCACGCGGTCGCCGCTCTCCACCTCCTGCTGCCAGCGGAAGGCAGACCCCTCGATCCCCGCCTGCACGACACCCTGCTCGATCGCAGTGACGGCGCCACCGAGCTCGTCGATCAGTGCGATCTCCTCACGCGCCCGCGACTCGAGCTCGTCGGTGAGCGCCTCGACGTAGTAGGAGCCACCGAGCGGATCCGCGGTGTCGGTCGCACCCGCCTCGTGCATGAGCACCTGCTGGGTACGCAGCGCGATCGTCGCCGCATGCTCGGTCGGGAGCGCCAGCGCCTCGTCGAAGGCGTTCGTGTGCAGCGACTGGGCGCCACCGCACACGGCGGCCAGCGCCTGTAGCGCCACGCGCACGACGTTCACCTCGGGCTGTTGCGCCGTCAGCGTCGAGCCACCCGTCTGCGCGTGGAAGCGCAGCATCTGCGCCTTCGGCTCGGTGACGCCGAAGCGGTCGCGCATGATCGTCGCCCACAACCGGCGTGCGGCACGGAACTTCGCGATCTCCTGGAAGACGTCGTTGTGCGCGTTGAAGAAGAAGGACAGCCTCGTGCCGAAATCGTCCGGGGCCAGTCCGGCTGCGACCGCCGCCTCGCAGTAGGCGATGCCGTTGGCGAGCGTGAACGCGATCTCCTGGACCGCCGTCGAGCCGGCCTCTCGGATGTGGTAGCCGGAGATGGAGATCGTGTTCCACTGGGGGATGCGCTCGGCGCAGTACGCGAAGAGGTCGGTCGTCAGGCGCATCGACGGTCGCGGCGGGAAGATGTAGTTCCCGCGTGCGACGTACTCCTTGAGGATGTCGTTCTGCACCGTGCCGCGGAGGCGATCGGCCGGCACGCCCTGGCCTTCTGCGACCAACTCGTAGAGGAGCAACAGCAGCGCGGCGGGAGCGTTGATCGTCATCGAGGTCGAGACCTCGTCCAGCGGGATGCCCGCGAGCAGCGCCTCCATGTCGGCCAGCGAGTCGATCGCCACGCCGGTCCGGCCGACCTCTCCCTCTGCGCGGGGATCGTCCGAGTCGTAGCCGAGCTGGGTGGGGAGATCGAAGGCGACCGACAATCCGGTCTGTCCCTGCTCCAACAGGTAGCGGAACCGTGCGTTCGTCTCCTGCGCCGAGCCGAAGCCGGCGTACTGGCGGATGGTCCATGGCCGACCGCGGTACATGTCCGGGTACGGCCCGCGGGTGAACGGGTACGCGCCAGGCGACTCACGCTCGGCGCCTGCGTCGGCGGCTCCGTAGACCGCCTTCACCTCGATGCCGGATTCGAGCACGCGTCGCCCCGGGTTCCTCGCCACCGGCGCATCGTACGCGTCGGTCAGATGCTGACGGTGATCGGCATCGTCACCACCCAGACGAGCGCGCCCGTGAACAGGCCGAACGCAAGGACGACGAGTGCCATGCGATTGTTGACGCTCTCCAGGCGGCTCGAGATGCCCGCGATGAAGAGCGCCGACGCGAACAGGACGACGGCCAGCACATAGTTGTCCGAGCGCTGGTTCGACTGCTTGGCGTCCTCCGTCGCCGCCTCGGCCTCCGCCACGAGTCGCTCGGCCTCCACCTGCTCTGGGATCAGGTACTCGCTCATCGAGAACGGGCTCGGAGGCGCGTCGGGATTCGTCCTCGGCTCCTGTGCCAACCAGGCGTCGAACGCCGGCTCGAGGCGCGGGCTGAAGCGCTGCTCGTAGAAGTCTGCGAGCTTCTGCTCCTCCGTCGCGAAGGCGTTGAGGAAGTTCGTGAAGACCGCCACGTCGATGTTGAGCAGGGTGTTGGCACGGCTCTCGGACTTCGACGACTCGACTCGGAGTGCCCCGGCGCGCGCGAAGTCGATCGCCTGCACGCCGCTCCAGCGAGACGACTGGTATGCGCACCACGCCGACGCCAACGCGGCGGCGGCGAGGATCACCGTCGTCGCCAGCTCAACCCGTTGCTCCCGGGATCCGCGACGGATCCGCTGCAACGCACTCGCGTCGTCGGCAACTCCTTGATCCTGGCGGATCTCGTCGCTCATCGCAGGGAACCTACAGGACGCCGCCGGACCGCTCGACCGCGTCGATCGCGATCCGCAGCCCAGACGTGACGTGGGCGCGAATCGCCGCCTCGGCCGCCTCGAGGCTCCCGGCCTCGAACGCCTCGACGATCGCCGCGTGCTCGGTCACGAGGTACTCACCGCCCTCCACCCGGCCTGCGCGGATCACCTGCATCATCTGGTTGACCGAGAGATCGCGGTAGACGTCGGTGAGCAGGTCGTTGCCCGCGAGGTCGACCTGATATTCGTGGAACGAGGCGTTCGCGGCATCCCACTCCTCGTGCGAGAGCGCGGCCGCGGTGGCGTCGAGACGATCGCGCAGACCGACGAGCTGCCTCCGGTCGAGGTCGCCCACCGTCGATCGTGCGGCATGCAGCTCCAGCGCGAGGCGCACGTCGTAGCCGTCCTCGAGCGCCTTCTCCGTCACCGGCGCGACGTAGTAGCCGCGTCTCGCCTTCACCGTCAGCAGATCCTCCGACACGAGGCGCGTGAGGGCGTGGTGGACGGGGCTGCGCGACACGCCGAGCTCGGTCGCGAGCTCGTGCAGGCTCAGCTTGGTACCGGGCCCGACCGACCGGCTCAGGATCCGTCGTCGAAGCGTGTCGTAGACCTGCTCGTTGAGGTTCGCTCGCGGGAGCGTCGTCGCCATACCCCGGATGTAACATGACACGGCGGCTCGGAATCAACCCCCTCCTGGGCCCATGGCTACGCTGGCGACGTGAAGGTGGTCGTCAGGCTCTTTGCCGGGCTCCGCGAGCGCGCGGGGTCGCGTGGTGGCGAGATCGACCTTCCCGAAGGTGCGGTCGTGGCCGATGTCTGGGCCGCCTTCGACCTCGGTGACGAGCCCTCGGGTCTGCTGTTCGCCCGCAATCGCGTCTATGCCACCCGCGACGAGCTGCTCGCCGACGGCGACGAGGTGGCGCTCATCCCGCCTGTCTCGGGTGGGGCATTCCGGCTCTCCGAGGCGCCGCTCGACGTCGATGCCGCCGTGCGCGAGGTGGCCAGCGACGATGCCGGCGCCATCGCCACGTTCGTCGGCACCACGCGCGCGCGTTCCCGTGGTCGTGACGTCGTGCGGCTCGAGTACGAGGCGTACGAAGGGATGGCGGAGGCCGAGATGGAGCGGATCGCGAACGACCTCGCGGCGCGCTACGAGCTGACTGCGATCGCCATCCACCATCGGGTCGGCGTCGTCGAGATCGGGGAGCAGAGCGTCGTCATCGCCGTCTCCGCGCCCCATCGCGCCGCCGCGCTCGACGCCTGCCGCGACGCGATCGACACGCTGAAAGTGTCGGTGCCGCTCTGGAAGAAGGAGATCTACGTGGGAGGCGAGGAGTGGATCGGCCAGGGGAGCTAGAGGGCGGCGTCAGCGCTCCGGAGCCCGTCACCGCTCCCGAGCCGGAGACGCTGCCCTCCGACGTCGACCGGCAGTCCCTGTCGTGGCTCGCGCGCCTGTTCGCACCCGTGGTCGTCGTCATCGGCCTGCTCGTCAAGTTCGGTGGCTTCTCGATCAAGTTCTTCGGCGTCTTCCTCGCGGTGGGCGGGTACGCGCTGATCTGGGGCTGGGCGTTCGGCGTGGGTTTCGTGTTGTTGATCGCGGTGCACGAGCTCGGTCACTACCTCGAGGCCCGGCGGCAAGGCCTCGACCCGGCGCTGCCCGTCTTCGTCCCCTTCCTGGGTGCGTACGTGGCGCTTCGCAACGCGCCGTTCGACCCGTGGCGCAACGCCCTCGTCTCGCTCGCAGGCCCGGTTCTCGGCGGGCTCGGCGCGGCCGCTGTGCTCGTCGTCGGCGAGCTACGGGACGACCGCTTTCTGCTCGCGCTCGCCTACACCGGTTTCTTCCTCAATCTGATCAACCTGATCCCGGCCGGGCCGCTCGACGGCGGGCACCTGCTTCGCGCCTGGCGCGTGCTCCATCGCGGCGCCGGACGAGCGAACGCGGAGGACGCGCGTCAGCGCGGGCGCCTGGTCGCCCTCCTGGCGTTCGGCACGGCCGCCGCGCTCGCGGTCGGCATGTTCGCGGCGCACATCCCGCAGGACCGGCTGTGAGCGAGAACCACGAGCTCGATCGGCGGCTGCTGCGCCCGCACGAGACGCTCGCGAGCGACGTGTCGTTGATCGCGTCCGAGTTCCTCGCCGGCTTCCAGGCGGTGCAGCAGATCCCACGTCCGGCGGTATCCGTCTTCGGCTCCGCTCGGGTCACCGAGAGCTCACCCATCTACGAGGCGGCACGGACGACGGGGCGTCTGTTCGCGGAGGGGGGCTTCGCCGTCGTCACCGGTGGAGGGCCCGGCGTGATGGAGGCGGCCAACCGTGGTGCACAGGAAGGGACGGGGATGTCGGTCGGCTTCAACATCGTGCTCCCGCACGAACAGCGCCTGAACCCGTACTGCGATCTCGGCGTGACGTTCAAGCACTTCTACGCTCGGAAGACGATGTTCGTGAAGGCGGCGGAGGGGTTCGTGATCTTTCCCGGTGGGTTCGGCACCCTCGACGAGCTTTTCGAGTCGCTGACACTGATCCAGACAGGCGTGATCGAGACCTTCCCCGTCGTCCTCGTCGACACCGACTACTGGGAGGAGCTGCTCCATTTCCTCCGCGCGGAGACGATCGACGGCGGGCTCGTCGCCGAGCACGACGTCGATCGCCTGCACGTGACCGACGACCCGGCGGAGGCGGTGCGGATCGTCGCGGAGGCGTGGCACGAGTCGCTGGCGGAGGGCGGGCGGTGACGGCCGACCTCGTCGAGGCCGTCGATCTCGTTCGCTCGCGATCGCAGGTCGCGCCGGTCGTCGGCGTGGTCCTCGGGAGCGGGCTCGGCGGCTTCGCCGACGCGATCGAGAGCCCCGCCGTGATCCCCTACGGGGAGATTCCCGGCTGGCCCGCCTCGACGGCGATCGGTCATGCCGGGACGCTGGTGGTCGGGACGTTCGGCGGCGTGCCTCTCGCCGCGATGAGAGGGAGAGCCCACGTCTACGAAGGGCACCCGCCTGCGAAGGTCGTGTTCGGCGTCCGTGTGCTGCACGCCCTGGGCGCGCGCACGCTCGTGCTCACGAACGCGTGCGGGGCGATCGACACGAGCCTCGTGCCGGGGCAGCTCGTGCTCGTCTCCGATCACCTCAACCTGCAGGGAACGTCGCCGCTCGTCGGGCCGAACGACGACGAGCTCGGGCCGCGCTTCCCGGACATGTCCGACGCGTACGACCCCGCGTTGCGCACGGCCGCCCGCGAGGCAGGCGCCCGGCTGGGCATCGACCTGCCCGAGCGCGTGTACGCCGCGTGGCTCGGCCCCGCCTTCGAGACGCCCGCGGAGATCCGCATGTTGCGGGCGCTGGGCGCCGACCTCGTCGGCATGTCCACGGTGCCCGAGGTGCTCGCGGCGCGGCACATGGGGATGCGGTGTCTCGCCCTGTCCTGTGTCACCAACATGGCGGCCGGTGTGCTGCCCGAGCCGATCGACCACGAGCGTGTGCTCGAGATCGGCGCGGCGGCGGCCGGCACGCTGACCGCGCTTCTCCGTGAGCTCGTGCCGCTGCTCGCCTAGATGGTTGATCGGCAATTCGGGCACCCGCGACTGGCGGCCGTGACGCGGCGCATCGCGGCACGCTCGCCCGTGACACGTACCCACCGGTACGCGCCACGGCCGATCCCGCCACGCTGCTTGGTCACACCCGTCCTCGACGGGCACCCCAACTACCGATCAACCATCTTGACCCGGCGTCCTACACTCAGGGCGTGACCATGAACCTGCGCGACCTTCCGTCGGTCGATCGGATGCTCGCCGACCCGCGTCTCGCCGACGAGCCGCGGCCCCTTGCGCTCGCAGCTGCCCGGGCGGCGCTCGATCGGGCCCGCGACGCGATCAGGGAGGGTCGGGATCCCGGGGATCCGGTCGAGCTCGCCCGCGACGAGCTCGAGGCCGCGCAGCGGCCGCGGTTGCGACGCGTGCTGAACGCGACCGGTGTGCTCGTGCACACGAACCTGGGACGGGCTCCGCTCGCCGCCGCCGCCCTCGAGCGCGTCGCCGAGGTGGGCGCGTCCTACTCGACGCTCGAGTTCGACCTCGCCTCGGGGAAGCGCGGTTCCCGCCAGGATCACCTTGTGGAGCGGCTGCGCAGGCTGACGGGCGCCGACGCCGCGCTCGTCGTCAACAACAACGCGGCGGCGGTGATGCTCGTCCTCGCCGCGCTGGCGGAGGGCAAAGAGGTGCTCGTGTCCCGAGGTGAGCTGATCGAGATCGGCGACGGGTTTCGCATTCCGGACGTGCTCGTTCGCTCCGGAGCACGCCTCGTCGAGGTCGGCACCACGAACCGCACGCGCGCCGCCGACTACGAGCAGGCGATCACACCCGAGACCGCGGCACTGTTGCGTGTCCACCAGTCCAACTTTCGTGTGGTCGGCTTCGCGGAGCAGCCACGCATCGACGAGCTCGCCGCCGTAGCCGCACGGCATGGCTTGCCGCTGGTCGACGATCTCGGTTCGGGGGCGCTGGCCGATCTCACCGGGGAGCCGACGCCACAGTCGAGCCTCACGGCGGGCGCGGATCTCGTGTGCTTCTCCGGCGACAAGCTGCTCGGCGGGCCGCAAGCGGGAATCGTCGTCGGCCGCGCCGACCTCGTCGAGCGTTGCCGCCGTCACCCGCTGCAACGGGCGCTGCGAGCAGACAAGCTCACGCTCGCGGCGCTCGAGGGAACGCTGGCGCTGTACAGCGACCCGGAGCGCGCGCGTGAGGAGATCCCGGTGCTGCGCATGCTCGGCGAGCCGCCGGAGTCGGTACGCGAGCGCGCGGAGCGGCTGGCCGCACTCGTCGGCGGCGAGGTGGAGGAAACCGTGGCGCGGGTCGGCGGAGGCGCCCTGCCCCTCGCCGAGCTCCCCAGTTTCGCGTGCGCCGTCGAGGAGACACTCGCCGATCGGCTCCGAGCAGGCGACCCGCCTGTGATCGCCCTCGTCCGCGACGGTCGGACGCTGCTCGACGTGCGCGCGCTCGCGGACGCAGAGGTGGACGAGGTCGCCGAGGCCGTACGCACGGCTCGCTCGGCGTAGGCGCCGATGTCACTGACGATCGGCACCGCCGGGCACATCGATCACGGCAAGACGTGGCTCGTACGGGCTCTCACAGGGAAGGACACCGATCGGTTGCCCGAGGAGCAGCGGCGTGGCATCTCGATCGACCTCGGGTATGCGCCCCTTGACCTCCCCGATGGTCGGCGGCTGTCGGTCGTCGACGTGCCCGGTCACGAGCGGTTCGTGCGCACGATGGTCGCGGGCGCGACCGGGATCGACCTCTTCCTGCTCGTGATCGACGCCGGCGAGGGTGCGCGCCCGCAGACGCTCGAGCACCTCGCGATCCTTCGTCTGCTCGGAGTCGAGCACGGAGTCGTCGCAGTGACGAAGGCCGACGCGGTCGACGAGGAGACACTGGAGCTCGCGCTGCTCGAGGCGCGCGAGCTCGTTCCCGAAGCAGAGGCGATCCCGGTGTCCGCCAAGACCGGCCAGGGGCTCGATGACCTCCGAGCCGCCATCCTCGCGGTCGCGGATGGCGTCGAGTCGAGGTCGGAGGAACGACCCACGCGGCTCTTCGTCGACCGTGTGTTCACGTTGAAGGGCATCGGCACCGTCGTGACCGGCACGCTGTGGTCGGGATCTCTCGGCGAGGGGGACGTGCTCGGCGTCGAGCCGGGTGGGCGCGAGGTGCGCGTGCGCAGCGTGCAGGTGCACGAGCGTGAGGTCGGGCGAGCGGAGCCAGGCCAGCGCGTCGCAGTCAGCCTGCCCGGCGTCGGCCGACACGACCTGCGGCGCGGCGACGCTCTCGTCGTCGCGGGGTCCTACCCTGTCTCGTACCGGCTCGACATCGTGCTCGAGGAGATCGAGCCGATCGCCGACGGGGCGCGGCTCTCGGTGCACCACGGCACGCGGCGCGTGCCGGCGCGCCTCGTGAGGGTCGGTGATCGCTTCGCGCAGCTCCGGCTCGACGCGGCCGTCGTCGCTGCCCGGGGCGACCGGGTCGTGCTGCGCGGTGAGTCGACACTGGGAGGAGGCACGGTGCTCGACCCGGCACCGCCTCGTCACCGCGACCGGGAACGGCTGGAGCGGCTGGAGCGCGGCGACGTGGCCGGGGTGATCCACGCACCCGTTCACGCCGACGCCCTCCGGCACGTTCTCGCCGGCGACCCCGAAGGTGTCGAGCGCGCCGGCCTTTGGCTCTTCTCGGCTGCGTGGCTCACGGCCCTGGAGGAGGAGTTGCGAGTGCGCCTCGCGGCGGCCGACCCCCTCGATCCTGGTGTCCCGCTGCCCGCGGAGCCGTGGGCGGCGGAGATCGTCTCCCTCCTGCCGTTCGAGCGCCGCGGCTCGCTGCTCTACCTCCCCGGCGCGACCGCCTCGCTCGGGGAGCGGCAGGGGGAGGCGGAGACACTGGAACGTGAGCTCGCGGCCGCAGGCGTCGCCGTGACGAAGATCGACGACGTCGACCTCGCGCGCTTCCTGGAGGCCGAGCAGCGGCTCGTCCGTCTCGGTGACGGCTACGTGATCGGAGCCGGCGGGTACGAGGTCGCGCGCGACGTGCTGCTCGCCGAGTGCCGAGCCGCAGGCGAGATCACGCTGTCGCGCTACCGCGACCTGCTCGGCACGGGGCGCCGCGACGCCCAGCTGCTGCTCGAGCGCTTCGACCAGGACGGGCTGACGCGGCGCGTCGGCGACCGCCGGGTGCTGCGCCGCGCCGCCCGCGAGGATGCTGCGGGTTGACGGCCCGACCGGCGGGCAAGTCCCTGCCGCTCCTTCCTCGCGGTGGGTACCGAGGGCGAGGCGCGCCTCGCCCTACGCGGTCGGTCGGGTATCCGGCCGCGGTTCCCACTCAGGCTCGGGATCGGTGCCCACGCCCTCTGCGACCCGGTTGATGTAGTTGAAGTATGCGATCACCTGGATCGCGTCATGGATCGCCGTGTCGTCCAGGCCGTGCCCGCGGAGCGCCTCCACGTCGGCGGCTCCGACAGCCGCGGGTGTCAGCGTCAGCTTGACCGCGTAGTCGCAGAGCGCGCGTGTCCGGGGGTCGAGACCCGCTCGTCGGTAGTCGTGCTCGGCGTGGTCTGCCAGCTCCTGCGGTGCGCCCTCGTCACGGAGGTCGTCGGCGTGAGAGCGCCGTCAGTAGTAACACTCGTTCGCCGCCGAGACGACGGTCGCAAGCAGCTCGCGCTCCTGCCGCGTCAGCTCGGAAGGCCCCTTCATGAGGAAGACGTAGAGCGCCATCGAGCGCCGCAGCGCGCCGGGCCGCAGGCTCATCGAACGGACGACGTTGAACACCTTGCCGGCCCGCTTCACGGCCGCCTCGTACTCCTCGGCGAGCAAGCCGCTCGCGTCCTCGGGCTCGATCAGGCGCAGGTGGGCCACGGCGCGATCGTCGCATACGCTCGCCAGTTACGCTCTGGACGGAGCGGCATGGGCCTGGTGGCCCAGCAGGTCTTCAAAACCTGTGCGGTCGTGTAACCCACGGCTAGGTCGGTTCGACTCCGGCGCCGCTCCGTTGCCGGGCCTCTCGGCGCCACACGTGCTCGGCACCGAGCCGACCGCTGATCACATGGCGAAGTAGTCGAACACGCGGACCTTCGTCCTCAGGGTGCCGCTCTTGCCGCACGCGACGACGATCGGCCACCGCCCCGGGTCCGTCAGCCTGCCCACACGCCATCGCCACGTCAGTACCTTGCCGGTCTTCGGCCGGAGCCCCCACCCTTTCGCGATCACCTTGCCGTGGGTCACCTTGATCGTGCACCGTGCTCTCGGGGAGACCTGCACCGTGAGGGAGGCTACGTTGCCTGCGCGCACTGTCGACGTGATCGCGGTCTTCTTCACGACAGCGAGCGCGGGGCCGGAGAGCGCCATCGACGCCACGACGGCGCACACAACGGCGAAGGCGCCTTTCACACACGGAAGTTTACGCTCTCGTGCCTCAGTGCTCCGCGCGGCACGAACCGGGCTGTGAGCTGTCGCGGAGCGCGAACAACAAGGCCTCGCCGCCCGGGGTCAGACCCCGGAGGCCCAGCGCTGACCGCACGGAACGGACCTCTTCTCGCTGTCGTGCCACGCCCCTTTCCGGGTGATCAACTTACGCGGGCGGCGGCGGGCGAGTGCCCGAAGTACTCACGAAACGCGTGGGAGAAGTGGCTCCGGCTCGCGTATCCCACCTGACGCGCCACGGCGTCGACCGACAGCTTCGTCGTTCGCAGGAGCTCTGCGCCGCGGCGCAACCGCACATGGCGGACGAAGGCCATCGGCGTCTCGCCGAAGTGCTCCGTGAACTGGGCGACGAACGCGGAGCGACTCAGGAATGCGTCGGCGGCCAGCGACTCGACGGTGTACGGCCGGCCCGGGTCGTCGAGGATCTGGTCGAGGACTCGGGCTAGACGAGGGTCGTCGAGCGCCGCGAGCCAGGGCAGCGTGCAGTGCGAGTCCTCGCACAGCCGGCGCAGCACGAGCACGAGGCACTGACGCAACAGCGTCGTCATCATCACCTCGGCGCCTGGCGACAGGTTCCCCTCCTCCTCGAGCAGGTGCGTGAAGACGTCGCGCATCTGGGTCGAGTCGGAGAAGTCGAGGACGAGGGGCTCCTCGAGGAGGTCGAAGAGCCCCGGCCCGTCGCCGTAGCGCACCGTCAGCCGTCCGCAGACGACCACGAGGTCGTCTCGCCCGCGCGGCCCTGCGAGGAACTGGACGAGAGCGCCGACGCGCTTCGCCACATCGTCGGTCGTGGTCTCGGCCTGGATCGTCTCGCCGCTGTCGATCGAGTGCGGCAGCCCGGGGGGCACGACCGCGAGCGAGTACGCCGCGAGCGGCAGCGACCCGTGCGGTGTCGCGAGCTGCCCCGAGCCCTCGAGCACGTAGTGGAGCATCACGAACCCTGCTCCGTTCATACGGAGCCGCCAGCCGTCGGAGACCTCGCACACGGCGAACGGCTCGACGTCGACGGTGAGGTTTGTGAGCAGCCGGTCTAGCAGCACGAGAACCTTGGCGCCAAGCCTATTCGTTCAGGACGATCGGGCACAGTCGCCGACCCAATCCGCACACGCGGCGATCGACACTTCTTGCGAGCCGGGAGTGTCGCCGGCAGCAGCCGAGACAGGGAGGTATCACGATGGAGTTCACGCCACAGGACACAGCACTCGTGGTCACCGATCCACAGAACGACTTCCTCAGTCCGGAGGGCGTCACGTGGGGCCTCGTCGGCGCAAGCGTCGAGGAGAACGGAACCGTCGAGCACATCGAACAGCTGTTTGCCGCGGCGAAGGACGGCGGCTACAGGGTGTTCATCTCGCCGCACTACTACTACCCCACCGACGACGGCTGGAAGTTCGGCGGGACGGTCGAGCAGATGATGCACGAGATCAACATGTTCGGCCGGGCCGGCGCCCTCTCCCTCGATGGCTTCGAGGGCTCCGGTGCGGACTGGCTCGAGCAGTACAAGCCGTACATCGAGGACGGCGACACGGTCGTCGTCAGCCCGCACAAGGTCTACGGGCCTGAGAGCAACGACCTCGTGTTGCAGCTGCGCAAGCGCGGTATCTCCAAGATCGTGCTTGCCGGAATGTCGGCGAACCTCTGCGTCGAGGCCCATCTCCGCGAACTCCTCGAGCAGGGCTTCGAGGTCGCAGTCATCCGTGATGCAACCGCGGCCGCGCAGCATCCGGAGCTCGGCGACGGGTACGCGACCGCGCTCACGAACTTCGGTTTCATCGCCAACGCCGTGATCACGACCGACGAGGCGCTCACCGCCCTGCGCGAGGGTGCGGCAGTTCCCGCGTAGCGATGGGCGGCTCGCGGCACGTCGCGAGCTCCGAGCCGTGGCCGGCCAGTGCCGGCCGGCCACGGCCGTTGCTCCGCGGCGCTGGCACAGGGTCGGCGCGCGCGTCACACTGGGACCGTGACCGACGTGACGTCGACGCCCGAGATCAAGTGCGAGAAGAGCCGCTTTCGTCACATCTGCGACGCGGTCGCATACGCGGCGCGGCCGGAGCACCTCAAGAGCACGCTTCGGATCGCCTTCGTCGTCGGCATCGTCCTCACGCTGATCAACCATGTGGACGTGATCGTCGGTGGCGACGCGACCGCGACGACGTGGCTCAAGTGCGGGCTCAACTTCGTCGTGCCGTTCGTCGTCGCCAACCTCGGCCTGCTGAGCGCCCGCGACACGACCTCCTGAGGCGGTCATGAGTCTGGGCGTCTCGCGTGACCGTCACGCGAGCTGGCTCGAGCTCTACTTCGACCTCGTGTTCGTGGTTGCGATCGCGCAGCTCTCGGCCGCCCTCGTGCACGACCCCACCGTCGGCGGCTTCGCGCGCTTCGTCGGCCTCTACGTCCCGATCTGGTGGGCGTGGGTCGGGTTTGCGATCTTCTGTGCCCGCTTCGCGTTCGACGACTGGGCGTTCCGGATCCTGATGATGGGTGCGATGCTCGGCGTCGCCGCGATGGCCGTCGTGCTCGGTTCCTTCGACGGGCACTCGGCAGCGTTCGCGCTCGCGTTCGGCTCCGTGCGGATGCTGCTCGTCGCGATGTACGTTCTCGCGCGCGGCCGCGTGCCCGAGGCGCGGGAGCTGTCGACGGCGTTCGCGACCGGCTTTGGCATCGCCGCGGTCATCTGGCTGGCGTCGGTCGCGGTCCCGACTCCGGAGCGCTACGTGATGTGGGCCCTCGGCATGTCGATCGGCGTGATCCTCACGCCGCTGCTCTCGACGGGGCGGCTCTCGCGAACTCCCGTGAGCACGTCGCACGTCCCCGAGCGCTTCGGGTTGTTCATGATCATCGTGCTCGGCGAGTCGGTGCTGGCGGTCGTCGTCGGCACGGCCCACACGCACTGGAACTCCGCCGCCGTCGTCGTTGCCGTCTCCGCCTTCGTCGCCGCGGCGTCGCTCTGGTGCAGCTACTTCGACTTCGCGTCCCGTGCGGTCGAGACAGGCCTTCTCCAGAGCGTCCGCTCGGGGACGCTCGCGCGGAACGTCTACTCCTGGGGGCACTTCCCCATCGCCGTCGGGCTCACGCTGCTCGGCGCGGGAACCGAGCTCGCGATCATGGACACCCCGCACGGCACGCTCGGGCCCGCGGCGCGGACAGCGCTCTTCGGCGGGATCGCGCTCTACCTCGTCGCCGTGTCCGTCGTCGTCGGCGCCCTGCAGGGCTCCGCACGGGTCGTCGTCTGGCCGCGGCTTCCGGCTGCCGCGCTCGTCGTGCTCCTCGGCGTCACGGGGGGCGCCGTTCCTGCGCTCGTCCTCGTGCCGTCACTCGCCGTGCTGCTTGTCGTCCAGGTCGGTTTCGAGTACATCATCGGCAGGGCTGAGATGACCTCGACGGCGGCGGCATCGTAAGATCGACGATATGGCCAAACCCGTCCTGCTCTCTGTCGACGACGATCCCGAGGTGCTTCGCGCCGTCGAGCGCGACCTGCGGCGCGAGTACGCGAAGGAGTTCCGGGTGCTGACAGCTTCCTCCGGGACCGAAGCGCTCGACCTGCTGCGCCAGGTCGTGCTCCGCGGAGAAGGCGTCGCGCTTGTCCTCTCCGACCAGCGGATGCCGGAGATGACCGGGGTCGAGTTCCTCGGCCACGCCGCGCAGGTCGTCCCGGCTGCGAAGCGCGTGCTGCTCACGGCGTACGCCGACACCGAGGCGGCGATCACGGCAATCAACGAGCTGCGCCTCGACCACTACCTGATGAAGCCGTGGCACCCCCCGACCGAGCGTCTGTTCCCGGTCATCGACGACCTGCTCGGCGACTGGGAGGCGTCGACCCTCGCCGCGACCGACGGAGTACGAGTACTCGGGCATCGCTGGTCCGCCAGCTGTCATGCCGTTCGCGACTTCCTCACGCGCAACCAGGTGCCGCACCGCTGGCTCGACGTCGAGGGCGAGGAGGGGAGGCGCTTGCTCGCCGCAGCCGTGCCCGACGGCAACGCTGGTCTTCCGGTGCTCGTGTTCGCCGACGGCGCGACGCTGGTCGAGCCGTCGACTGCCGAGATCGCAGACCGCGTCGGGCTCAAGACCCAGGCGGATCTCTCGTTCTACGACCTGGTCATCGTCGGCGGGGGGCCGGCTGGTCTCGCCGCCGCCGTCTACGGGGCGTCCGAGGGCCTGCGCACGGTGCTCCTCGAGCGGGAGGCGGGTGGAGGACAGGCCGGCCAGAGCTCGCGGATCGAGAACTACCTCGGCTTTCCCACCGGACTCAGCGGGTCTGATCTCTCCCGTCGAGCGATCGCGCAGGCCCAGCGACTCGGCGCCGAGTTGCTCACCGCGCAGGAGGTGACGGCGATCGAAGCTCGTGGGCCGTCGCGTGTCGTCCGACTCGCCGACGGGTCGGAGATCGGCTGTCATGCCGTCCTCATCGCCACGGGTGTGTCATACCGTCGTCTCGAGGCCGAGGGCGTCGATAGCCTGACCGGTCGCGGCGTCTATTACGGCGCAGCGCTCGGTGAAGCGTCGTACTTCGCCGGACGTCGTGTCGTCGTCGTCGGCGGCGCGAATTCAGCCGGGCAGGCGGCCCTCCATCTCGCGCAGTCCGCAGACGTGACACTCGTGTACCGCGGGGAGTCCCTCGCCAAGTCGATGTCGCGGTACCTCGTCGACCGTATCGAAGCGCATGAGCAAATCGACGTCCGGCTGGCCACCGATGTCGTCGCAGCCCACGGCGAGGAGCACCTGAGCGGTGTCACGCTCGATGCCTCCGGAGAACGTGAGCGGCTCGACGCGGATGGCATGTTCGTCTTCATCGGAGCGGAGCCGCACACCGCTTGGCTCGGACGTCACGTGGCCTGCAGTGAGCGCGGTTTCGTCCTCTCCGGGCAGCAGGTCGCGCACCGCGAGAACGGTGGCGCGCCACCGTGGCCGCTCGAACGCGATCCGTACCTGCTCGAGACCAACGTGCCCGGCGTGTTCGTCGCCGGCGACGTTCGAGACGAGTCGATCAAGCGCGTGGCGTCGTCGGTGGGCGAGGGCGCGATGGCCGTCTCCTTCATCCACGCGTACCTGCGCGAGCTCTGACCGTCAGGCTTCGAGGACGACGGCCTCGGGCCCTCCCTCTGGAGAGAGCGGCGACCCTTCGGCAGGAAGGCGAACCGTGAACACCGTCTGCCCGGGCCGCGACTCGACGGAGATCTCCCCCCGGTGCTTCTCGACGATCACCGAGTACGAGGTTGCGAGGCCGAGCCCGGTGCCGCTCCCCGGAGCCTTCGTGGTGAAGAAGGGATCGAAGATCTGCGCCTGCAGGTCATCCGGGATGCCTGGCCCGTCGTCCTCGATCTCCACTGTCGCCCAACCGTCCGCGAAGCGCGTGCGGATGGCCAGTTCGCCCACGCCGTCCATCGCGTCGACGGCGTTGTCGATCAGGTTCGTCCACACCTGGTTCAGCTCACTGCCGTACGCCGGGACGGGCGCCATGTTCGTGCAGTAGTCGCGACGCACGGTGACGCCCCGCTTCAGCTTGCTGCGCAGGATCACGAGGGTGTTGTCCAACCCCTCGTGGACGTCGATCGCCTGGATCGGCGCCTGCCCCAGGAACGAGTAGCTCTTCAGTGCGCGGACGAGCTCGGAGATTCGCGCCGAACCCTCTCCGATCTCGTACGCCAGGGAGTGGACCGGGAACGCGCAGGCCGCCCAGACGAGCACCGGGAGGAGGGCGACCTCGGGTAGGGTGGCGCCGAGCCGTTCGAGCTCCGTGATGTCGAGGCCTTGTGCCACGAGCGACGGCGCGAGCTCCCACGGCTCGTCCACGCCGTGCTCCTCGAGCCAGCTCTCGACCGCTGCTTCGAGATCCGAGCGCGTGAGCGCATCGAACTCTCCCGGCGTGCCGGCCTGCTCGCGCGCCCGCGCCTCGAGCTCGCGGAGCAGCGTGAGCGCGTCGGGGGGCAGCCCTGCAGTGTCGAGTTCGAGATGAGCAGCCTCCAGGCGCACGAACGCGTCACCGAGCTGCTCCGCGGCTCGGCTCGTGGCGGCGGCCGGATTGTTCAGCTCGTGCGCCACGCCCGCGACGAGCGTCCCGAGCGTCGCCATCTTCTCCGACTGCCGTAGCGCGCGCTCCGTCTGCCGCTGAATGGTGACGTCGGCCCCGTACACGAACAGGAGCTCCGTCTCGGGGTCGGAGCGGTGCGTGAACATGTACACGCGGTCGCCGATCACCGCCTCCAGCGGTGTGGGCTCCGCAGCCGTGACGATCGCCTGCCACACGGATTCGTCGAGACCGGGGCAGATCTCGAGCCAGGAGCGCCCCACGAGCCCCTCGCCGAGAACCGTGCGCGCCGCCTTGTTGTCCATCAGCACGGTTCCGTCCGGGTCCGTACGGATCACAGGCCCTGGATTCATGTCGGGGAAGCGGGCGACCTCGGCCAGCTGGGCGGCCTGTTCAGCGAGCCGCTTCTCCGCATCGCGCCGGGCGGTGATGTCGGCGCCGAACACGAAGACAGAGCCGCCCGGGTTGGCATGCACATGCGTGAAGAGCACGGATACGTCGCCGACCTGCGCCTCGTGCATGACCGGAGCGCTGCTGCCAAGCACCTCCGTCCAGCGCGCGGAGCTCATTCCAGGGCAGATATCCAGCCAGCGCAAGCCGGCAAGATCTGCGCTCGAGAACAGCGACCGTGCGGCACCGTTGGCGAGGATCACCGTGCCGTCTTCGTCCAGGCGGCAGACGGGCCCTGGATTCATGGCGGCGAGCCCGAGGGCGAGGGTGTCCACCTCGGATTCGAGCTGTCGTCGCAGCGAGCCGTCGCGGAGGGTTGCGACCAGCGCATCCTCCTCGCCGCCGACGGTCTCGCGGCAGACGGCGCCGATCAGCAACAGCTCGGTGCCGTTGGGACAGCGCGTATCCAACTCGACCTCGCCACCGCCGGCTCCGTCGGCTGCTGCTGTCAACGCGGCCAACGCGTCCATCCCACCGAGGAGCTCGTCGAGAGCACGCCCAAGGGCCTCGGCGGGCTCGATAGAGAGCAGCGCTCCGAAACGGCGGTTCGCGTACACCACGGTGCCGTCGCTCGCTCGCGCGACGACGACCGCGGTGGGCAGCGCGTCGGGAAGGTGCGTAAGCCAGTCGGGGCTGTCGTTCGCGTCGGGCACGTGGAGAACCAGCGTGAGCGTCGGGCCCCGATCTGTCAACGGTGCGACGGTTGGTGCGACCTGAGGCGATCGGTAGCGCGTGGGGCCGGCCACGCGATAGGGTCGGCGCGCAACCGAGCCAAGGGAGACCTCGATGCCGCATTCCGCAGCCGCAGCACATCTGGGTCGGGCGCTCACGCGGCCCGGCGCGGAGGACGACGCATCCGCGTGGGTGGAGGTACTCGCCGAGGTTCCGCTGTTCGCCGGGCTCAGCAGGCGCCACCTGCGCAAGGTGGCGGGCGCGGCCCGCATCGTGCGGTTCCACGCCGAGACACCGATCATGAGAGCGGGCGAGCCCGGCAACGCGTTCTACGTCCTGCTCGACGGCCAGGTGAAGGTCTCGCGCCCACGGTTGCCGGCCCTGACGCTCGAAGCGGGCAGCTTCTTCGGCGAGCTGTCACTGCTCGACGGCGGACCGCGCACGGCGACCGTGACGGCCAAGGAGTCGCTGGCGTGCCTCACGCTCACGCGTGCGCGCTTCACGAAGCTGCTGCGCAGCGAGCCGGCGATCGCGGTGGCGATGGTCGAGGAGCTCGCGCGGAGACTCAGGGCAGCGCAAGCGACCGCGTAGCGCGTCGATTTCAGACACCCGTAAGGGCCCATAACCGCACCGCAAGAGGCGTGGCGTTACACCTCGGGCATGGAGCGCTCGGTGACCACGACGGCTCTGCCGAACAGCCAGCCGTGGTGGCTGAGTGCCGCCTGTGCTCCGGCGGCGGTCGTGTTGGTGCTCGTCGGCATCTGGATCGCGGGCGGCGTGCTCACGGACGACTTCGCCGTCTCGATGGCACTCACGGCAGCGTGGTTCGCGGTCGTCGTCGCGGCGGCTGTGATCGTGTGGCGCCGGGTCGCCTGGCTGCGACCCGCGGCCGTCGCAGCGGTACTCGCGTTCGTCGTCGTCGGCGCGTATCTCGGCTACACGTCGACGGCCGACACGACCGTGGACGAGGTCCTCGTGTCGGGCCCGGTCGCGCTCGAGGGGGTGTTCGGGGGGCTGGCGCACCCGACCGAGGGCACGGCGGCGATCGTCGAGGCAGGCGACACCCGGACGCTGACCCTGGCCGGTTTCCGCACCGACCCTGGGCCTGATCTCTACGTGTACGTCGTGCCAGGCCAGACGTCGGGCGAGCGCGTCGACGGTGGCGACCGCCTCGGGCGCCTCAAGGGCAACGTCGGCAACCAGCAGTACACGCTGCCACCCGGTCTCGACGTCGCGGACGGCGCCACGGTCGTCATCTGGTGCCGGGCGTTCAGCGTCAGCTTCGGCGCCGCCCGGCTGGCGCCAACCTCCTGACCTGCGGCGAACCTGCGAGGCTGCGCGCCGGGCGACGGCGGCGCGGGGTGGGCGGCAGGGCGTCCCTACGATGCACTGGTGATCTTCTTCGTCGTCCTCGGCGTCGGGTTCGCGGCGGGTCTCGTCGCGAACCTGCTGGTTCCCGGGCCGCGCCGGCTCTCGCTCGCGGCGACCGCCGTCGTCGGGATCACGGGCGCCGGGATCGGGCTCACGGTCGCCGAGCTCGCGGGTGGCGGGAACGTGGTGGCGCGGTTCGCGCTCGCGATCGGCGGTGCGGTCGGCGTCTTGCTCGCGGTCGAGGCCGTCGTGGGGCGACGCCGCCTCGAACGGAGGGTGCCAGGCATTCCCGCGCTGATCGCCGGCGGCGAGTCCGCTACCGTCGAGTTCAAGGGCTCCGCGCGCCGGAACCAGCACACCGGCGAGCGCGACGACCGGCTCGAGCTGACGATCGCCAAGACGGTCGCAGGGTTTCTCAACGCGGGCGGCGGCACGCTGCTCGTCGGCGTCGCAGACGACGGCGCCATCGTCGGCCTGGACGGCGACTACGCCGTCACCGCGAAGGGCAACCGCGACGGGCTCGAGCTCTGGCTGCGCGACTACCTCGCACAACGCCTCGGCACCGAGACTCTGCTCGACGTCGACGTGGCCTTCGAGGACGTCGACGGTGCGGATGTCTGCCGGGTCGACGTCGCGGCGTCGTCGCGCCCGGTGTTCCTCGCCGAGCCCGGCGGCCGGCGAACAGCGGACCTCTACGTCCGGGCGGGAAACACGACCCGGCGACTGCTGACCGACGAGGCGATCGCGTTCGTCGCCGAGCGGTTCCCCAGAGCCGCGGGCCACTGAGCCGCGGCCCGTTGTAGGCTCAACGACCACCGGAGGCATCGTGAGCGGGAGACTGCGCATCATTCTCGTGGTGCTCGGCGTGACGGCGCTGGTCGCCGTCACTGCCGCAGTCGTCTGGCGGACCGTGCTGCGCGACACGGCGACGCCCGCATCGATCGACGACGCGCTCGCACGGTACCGAGCGACCGCCGCGCAGGGCGAGACGCCGATACCCCCTGGCGTCTATGTGTACGCGACGACCGGCTCCGAGTCGATCAGTGCGCTCGGCGGCACGACCCACGTGTACCCGCCATCCTCGACCATCACCGTGACGCAGTCGTCATGTGGGATGACGCTTCGCTGGGACGTCCTCGAGACGCGCTCCACGACCTGGGAGATCTGCGTCGGAGGCGACGGCGGCGTTCTGCAGCAGCTCGACGGCTGGGTCGAGAAGCACGTCTTCTTCGGCCAGGACGACGCCACCGAGTGGACGTGCACCGGCATGCCGTGGCTTCTCGGGTCGGACGCGGAGAGCGCGACCACGAGCCCGACCTGCGACGGCGGTGACGCGAAGATGACGGGCGTCGTACGGGTCATCGGCGAGGAGGTCGTCGACGTCGGCGCTGTATCCGTGGAGACGATCAGGATCCGGCTCGAGGGCGAGGAGGACGGGGCCGCCCGCGGGCCACTCGTCGAGGAACGGTGGCTGGAGGCCCAGACCGGTCTTCCCGTTCGCATCACCTACGAGGTTCGCACCGAGAACGACTCCCTGATCGGCGACGTGGTCTTCGAGGAGCGCTACGACCTCCGACTCGAGTCGCTCGAGCCGCGCACGTGATGTCGCTCGCTGCCGTACGACGGCGGTGGCGGTCGCTCACGCTCGCTCCGGACGGGAGGCCCCGACCGGAGGCGCCACTCGGCCGCGGGCCACTCGCCGCGCGGGTCCTCGCGCGGGTGATCGACGCGGCTGCGTGGGGCGGTAGCCGGGTGCCTCCGGGTGTCTCGCACCGCGTCGCGGTCGTCGGCGGGACCGGTGAGTGGGCGCTGCGGCCGGCAAAGCGACGCGTGCTCGCCGTCAACCTCGCGCACGCCGTCGGTTGCCCCGCCGACGACCCGCGCGTCGCTGCGCTCGTTCGGCGGCAGATCGTCAACGAGGCCCACCGCTCCGCCGACCTCCTGTGGGCGCTCGGTCGGCCCGAGGAGCTCCTCGAGACCATGGTGCTCGACGGCGTCGAGCACGCGCAACGGGCGGCGGCGGCGGGACGGGGCGTGATCCTCGCCGGTATCCACGTCGGCGGCTGGGAGGTGGCGACGGCCGTGCCCCGGGCCGTGCTGCCCGTGCCCACGACGGTGATCGTCGCCGACGACTGGCTGGCCTGGGCGATCGAGCACATGCGCGTCACCGCAGGGCTCCGCATCCTGTACCGGACCGAGCCGGCGATTCGCGCCGCGCGGCTGCTCCGTGCAGGTGAGGCGCTGCTCGTGCTCGGCGACGACGGCTGGGGCTCCGATCCGCGCGGCCTCGTCGTCCGTTTCCTCGACGGCCACGCCGAGCTTCCAGCCGGAATCGTCTCGCTGGCGCGATTGACAGGTGCGCCGATCGTCTCGTTCTACGTCCTTCCCGTCGGACCGCGCCGTTGGCGCGTTCTCGTCGATCCGGCGGTCGACGCGCCCGAGCGGCGGGAACGAGAGAGCGGGGAGCGGCGCGTCCTGCAGTCGCTCGCGGATCGGTGGAGCGACGTGATCCGCACACACCCCGAGCATTGGGCGGCCTCGTACCGGATTCGCTGGGTCGAGGGCGGAGGGCCTGCGACCTGATCGCGTCACGGTCACTCCTGCGTGAGGTCGCACTGGGTCTCGGCGCGTATGCCGCGTACCTCACCGTCCGTCGCGCTGTGCTCACACCAGAGGGAAGGCTCCGCGCGCTCCACAACGCCGGCCGGGTCGTCGCTCTCGAGCGGCATCTCGGGATCGACATCGAGCGACCGGTGCAGCGTGCGGCGTTACGCATGCCGCGGCTCGTGCATGCGTTGAACATCGGGTATGCCGGCGCGAATGTCACGCTCAGCGTCGGCTGGCTCGTCCTGCTTCGGCGCCGGCGCGACCCCGGCTTCGCGCGCGAGCGACGGGCGGCGCTCGCAGCCTTTCTCGGAGCCGTCCCGGTGTTCCTCGTGCTCCCGGTGGCGCCGCCGCGGGCACTGGACGGCTACGTGGACACGCTCGCAGCGCGAGGCATCGACATCGAGCACCCTTTCCTCGTGCGCTTCTACAACCCGATCGCAGCAATGCCGAGCCACCATCTCGCGTTCGCCGTCGTCACGGGAGCAGGGCTCGCCGCGCGGGCGCGCTCGCGGCGCGGTCGCACCGCCTGGCGCGCGTATCCCCCGTTCGTCGGCCTCGTCGTCGTCGCCACCGGCAACCACTATCTGCTCGACGCGATCGCGGGTGCCGCACTGGGGGCGGCCGCTCGGGCGGTCACCCGATGACACGTCCCGAGCGCGCACCGAGGCTCGAGTGGCGCCGGGTCGCGGCTGGTGGTGCGATCGCCCTCCTCGTCGGCGTCGGCGTCGTCTACCTCATCGGTCGGGCCGCCGGCTTCTCCAAGTTGTCGACGACGTTGCGCGGCGCCGATCCGGAGTGGCTCGCGGTTTGCGCTGCCGGGCAGCTCCTCGTCTTCGCCGGGTACGCCGGCGTGTACCGCGCCGCCGTCCGGTTCGAGAGCGGGCCGCAGATCGGTATGCGGCTGTCGCTGCGCGTCGTGCTCGCGAGCTTCGGGCTCACGCAGCTCGTGGCCGCGGGTGGCGCGGCGGCGCTCGCTGTCACGTACTGGGCGCTGAGGCGCCTGCGGTTCGGCCCACGGGACGCGCTCGTCCGGTTGATCGGCCTCAACACGTTCGTGTACTTCGTCTTCGCGCTCGTCGGCCTCGGGGCAGCGGTCGCTGCACTCGTCCTCGGCGACGCGCCCCTTCCGATGACGCTGACGTGGATTGTCGTCGTCCCCGTGCTCCTCGTCGCCGCGCGGTGGTTCACTGCCCCCGGACGTGTCGCGGGCTGGGTGCACGACGGGGGCGGCTGGTTTCGACGCGCCCTCGCCGTCGGTGTGGAGTCCGCCTGGTGGGTGCGGCGCGCGGCGGGGTCGCCGGACGGGCGACTGCTCGCGCCGTGGGCGGTCTGCTACTGGGTCGGCGACATCGCGAGCCTATGGGGCGGTCTCCGTGCGTTCGGCGTCGAGCTCGGGCTCGCCGCGCTCGTCCTTGCCTATACGACGGGATACGTCGCCCAGGCGGTGCCGCTGCCCTTCATCGCCACCGGCGGTGTGGATGCAGCAACGACGTTCGCCCTGGCGGCCGTCGGCGTCCCGCTCGAGCAGGCGCTGCTCGGGGTCGTCGCCCACCGGCTGTTCGCGTTCTGGTTGCCGCTCGTGCCGGGCCTGATCCTTGCCGCTCTCCTTCCCGGCAGCGGGCGGCGGCTCGAGGCGGCGGCAGGTGCAGCAGGAGGCGTCCGGCCGGGCTGACTTCTCTCAGCCCGTTGCCTGCGGTCGCTCGACGGTCGCCTCCGATTCCTCCGGCGGCGCCGCCGGCAGCCGGGTCGCGGCCGTCACGGCTCCGGCTGAATGCCCTTCATCGAGCATCGTGCGCTCGACGGGGGGCACGAACCAGGATGGGTCGGGCTCGGCCGCAGGAACCATCGGCGCCGGTGGAGGAGTCGACAGCAGCTCGTCCCGCGTCCGCTCCGCGCGCGACGCCGCCCACTCGATCAACGCCACCAGCAGCCAGGCGCCGACCATGACGCCGAAGATGGCCACGCCGTCGAGCTCTGCGAGTGCGGCACCTGTGGCACAGGCGGCGAGGAAGAGCCCTTCGAGCAGGAGGCGCGGGACTTGGGGGCGCTGACGGATTGCAGGCCCGAGCGACCCGAGCCAATCGTGCGAGACATCGCGCGCGTCTGCCCCCGGCACCGGGTCGTCGTCCCACCCCGGTCCGGCCGGAAGAGCGGGTGCCGACAGCCGCCGCACGTCGGCCTGCAGGGTGTCTATGCGATCCGACAGCCGGCGGAGCTCTACGGCGAGACCATCGGTCCCGGCAGCGGCGTCGGCGCGCGCGGGCTCGCTCATGCGTCCCCGTCGCTCATCGTGTCGATCGCCTGCTGTGCCTTCTCGTGGACGCGTGCGCGTCGCTCGTCGAGCGACCCGGACGCCGGCTCGTCGCTCTCCCCGGCGACGCTCTCGGACGCGGCCTCCGGGCCGACGTCGCGCGTCTCGGCGAGCTTCTCGCGCAGGTCTGCAGCCGGGTCGGGCGCGAAGCCGGAGTCGTCAGGAGCGCGGCCGGCGGATCGGTGACGGCGCACCAGTCGAGCCAACGCGGCGATGCCGACGATCCCCGCCGTCCACTTCACGAGTCTGCGCATGCAGACGATCGTACCTCGCTGTGGCTCCTGCTACCCTTCCTCGGCTTCCTGCTCCGCCTCGTGTCGCCCTGTTCCCGGCGTCACCTTCGGTCGGAGCCGATTCAGACCGAGGGAAGGATGTGAAGGGAACCCGTGACCGAATACGAGATCTTGCTGCTGCTCGATCCCGAGCTCTCCGACGAGGGCCAAGCGGACGTCGTCGACCGCGTGCGCGGCCTCGTCGAGAAGAGCGGCGGCACGTGGGTGCAACACGAGCCGTGGGGTCGACGAAAGCTGGCGTACGAGATCGACCACAAGGGTGAGGGCCACTACCACCTGCTGCACGTCGACTGCACGGCCGAGACGCTCGACGAGGTGACTCGTGTGCTGAAGATCGACGACGGTGTGATGCGCAACCTGTCGACACGTCGCCTGCAGACAGGACCCGAAGTGACCGTAGCGGTGGCGAGCCCGGTCCGCGACGATGTCGTGGCTGAGCCTGCGTCCGCGTCCGAGGAGGAATAACCATGGCCGCCAACATCAACCGCGTCGTCCTCGTCGGGAACCTGACCAGGGATCCCGAGCTCCGTCACACCCCGTCGGGCACGCCCGTCTGCTCGCTCCGCCTCGCGGTCAACTCGCGCCGCAAGGACGAGACGGGTCAGTGGGTCGACAAGCCCAACTACTTCTCGATCACCGTCTGGGGACAGCAGGGCGAGAACTGCGCTCAGTACCTGTCGAAGGGCCGTCCGGTAGCGGTCGACGGCCGCCTCGACTGGCGCGAGTGGGAGACCCAGGACGGCGCGAAGCGCGAGGCCGTCGAGGTGGTCGCAGAGACCGTGCAGTTCCTCGGCAGCCGCGGCGACGGCGAGGCCGGCGGAAGCTACGTCCCCGCCGGCGCCGGCGCAACGGCCTCCGACGCCGACTTCCCGTCGCCCGCCACCGACGACGACATCCCCTTCTAGGAGAGCAGCCGATGCCACCCAAGCCGACACCGAGAAAGCGCACCGGCCCCGGGGCCCCCGGGGGCCGCCGCAAGAGCTGCCACTTCTGCAAGGACAAGGTGGCCGAGGTCGACTACAAGAACATCAACCAGCTGCGTCGCTACATCTCCGAGAAGGGCAAGATCCGGAACCGCCGCATCACCGGAGCGTGCCGCAAGCACCAGCGACAGGTCGCCGTGGCCGTGAAACGTGCTCGCGAGATCGCGCTCCTCCCGTACGTGTCCGGGTGATCGCATGAACGTGATCCTGCTCAAGGACGTCGAGAAGCTGGGCCTCAAGGGCGACGTCGTCGACGTCAAGCGCGGCTACGCGCGGAACTTCCTGTTGCCGCGCCGCCTCGCCGAGGTCGCCACGCCCGGGCGGGTCGCCGAGATCCGTCGTATCGAGGACGACCGTGCACGACACGAAGCCCGAACCGCGGAGCAGGCGGAGGCGATCGCCGACACGCTGACGAAGACCGTGCTGCGGTTCGAGGTCAAGGCAGGCCCGACCGGTTCCCTGTTCGGCTCTGTCACGCCGACCGATGTGGCGGACGAGATCTGGCGCACACGGAAGATCCGCGTCGACCGGCGGAAGATCGACATCCCCGCGATCAAGCGCATCGGCCGGTTCACCGTTCCGATCCACGTGTACGAGGATGTCGTCGCCGAGGTGAAGACGCTCGTCGTGCCGGAAGGCGGGGAGCTGCCGCCCGAGGAGGAGCTCGCTGCCATCGAGGCAGCCGAGGCCGCCGAGGCTGCCGCCGAGGTGGCAGCCGCCGAGGCAGCGGCGGAGGCCGCGGCTGCGGAGATCGAGGAGTTCGAGGAGCTCGAGGAGCTCGAGGAGGCCGCGGCGGGCGACGACGATGCCGAGGTCGAGGCGGCCGCAGAAGCGGAGTCAGCCGCCGAGACAGGCGACTCGGAGGTCGTGGCACAGGACTGAGCTGAGGGCCCGGGCGGTGCTGTCCGTGCCGCGCCGTTCCCCCACGGGTTCCGCACAGCCCTGTGGACGGTGGAGCGAACTTCCCGCTCGGAGCGCGTGTTGCAGGTCGGAGAACCATGCCGCGAGTGGGGACAATCCCTCCGGCGCTGGGGATAGACTCCGAACGTGCGTTCTGTTCCCCCTGCGTATCGAACGGCTTCGGGTCGATTCCGGCGTGTCTCGAAAAGACGGTTTGATCCCGCGCGATGACCGTCACGCCGACCGAGAGGACGATCGCTCCGCGCGTACCGCCGCAGAACCTCGAGGCCGAGGAGTCCGTTCTCGGCGCCATGCTGCTCTCGTCGACGGCGATCGGTGCGGTCACCGAGATCCTCGACGCGTCCGACTTCTACCGCGAGTCTCACGCGAAGGCCTACCGGGCTTCGCTGGCGCTCTGGGCCAAGGGCGAGCCGGTCGACGCGATCACCCTCGTCGACGAGCTGGACGAGCGTGGGGAGCTCGAGGCCGTGGGCGGGCCATCGCGCGTGGCCGAGCTCGCCGCGCTCGTTCCGTCGACATCGAACGTCGAGCACTACGCGCGCATCGTCAAGGAGATGGCGACGTTGCGCGGGCTCGTGCGCGTGGGCGGCGAGATCGTCCGGCTGGGGGAGGATCGCCCAGGCGAGACGAGCGACCTCGTCGACCGGGCCGAGAAGCTCGTGTTCGACCTCGCGCAGGAACGCGTGACGGGAGACTTCGCCCACATCGACGCGTTGTTGCGCGACAGCTTCGAGCGGATCATGCACCTGTACGAAGCGGGCGCGGAGCTGACCGGCATTCCCTCCGGATTCCGTGACCTCGATCGTCTCACCTCCGGCTTCCAGCCGGGCAATCTGATCATCCTCGCCGCCCGCCCGTCGATGGGGAAGTCGGCGCTGGCACTGTGTGCCGCCGCCAACCTCGGCGTGCGCCACGAGACTCCGGTCGCCCTCTTCACGCTCGAGATGTCGAAGGCAGAGGTGACGCAACGGTTCATGTGCAGCGAGGCGAAGGTGGAGTCGAACCGCCTCCGCTCGGGGAAGCTCGCGCAGGACGACTGGCCGCGGCTCACCGCGGCGTGCGACAAGCTGATGAAGGCTCCGATCTACGTCGACGACACCGGTTCGATCACGATGATGGAGCTCCGGTCGAAGGCCCGGCGGCTGAAGTCACGGGAGCCGAAGCTCGGGCTGATCATCGTCGACTACTTGCAGTTGATGACATCGGGCTCCAACCCCGAGAACCGGGTGCAGGAGGTGTCACAGATATCGCGTTCGTTGAAGGTGCTCGCACGCGACCTCGACGTGCCGATCCTCGCTCTCTCTCAGCTCTCGCGCGCGGTCGAGCAGCGTCACGACAAGCGGCCGATCCTCTCCGACCTGCGCGAGAGCGGCAGCATCGAGCAGGATGCCGATCTCGTCTTCTTCGTCTACCGCGACGAGTACTACAACGGCGAGGAGTCGGATCAGCAGGGGCTCGCCGAGGTGATCCTCGCCAAGCACCGCAACGGTCCCACCGACTCGCTGAAGCTCAGCTTCCTCAAGCGGTACGCGAAGTTCACCGACCTCGCGGGCGCTTAGGCGTGGCCCGTGACGTGGTGGCGGGCCCAGTCCCCGGTATCCCCGGGGCGCACGCGCTCACGCACATTCTGGTCGTCTCGGATGTCGCTACGTCACGCGACTGGTATCGGAGCGTGCTCGGCGCCGACGTGTACCGCGAGTACGGATCGTCGGCCGTGCTCGAGGTGCTCGGCACATGGCTGCTGCTCGTGACGGCAGGTGGGCCGACACCGGACAAGCCCGGTGTCTCCTTCCTCGAGCCGCGTGAGCCGGACGTCGTCGCCCACGCGATCACGATTCGCGTCGACGACTGCATGGTCGCGTACCAGGAGCTGTCCGGGCGAGGCGCCGGCTTCCTCACGCCGCCCGTCGACCGGGGCGGGGAGGTCCGCTGCTTCTTTCGCGACCCGGACGGTCACCTGTTCGAGCTGAGCGAAGCTCGCTGAGCCGGGACCCCCGCAGTGTGTGCGACACTGCGGCACGTGCCCGCGACCGTGATCGTCGGGGCGCAGTGGGGAGACGAGGGGAAGGGCAAGATCGTCGACCTGCTCGCCGCCGAGTCGGACCTCGTGTGCCGCTACCAAGGCGGCCCGAACGCCGGGCACACGATCGTCGTCGGTGACGAGGTCTACAAGATCCGACAGATCCCGTCGGGGATCGTGCAGGGAAAGGCGAGCGCGATCGGTGCCGGCTGCGTCGTCGATCCCGCGGTGGTGATCGGGGAGCTCGACGAGCTCGAGTCACGCGGTCACGACACCGCCGGCCTCGTCTTCGTATCCGGCAACGCCCACCTGATCATGCCGTGGCACGTCGCGCTGGACGGTGCACGCGAGCGGAGGCTGGGGCGCCTCCAGATCGGCACCACACGCCGTGGCATCGGCCCGGCGTACGCAGACAAGGCGACCCGCATCGGCATCCGCGTCCAGGATCTGCTCGACCCGAAGATCCTGCAACAGAAGATCGAGCTGGCGGTCGCGGAGAAGAACGTCTGGCTGGAGCGGGTGTACGGGCTCGAGCCCTTCGCTGCCGAAGACGTCGTGCGCGCAAGCCTCGGTCACGCCGAGCGGCTCGCGCCCTACGTGACCGACACGTCGCTGCTCGTCCACCGCGCTCTGGAGGCGGGCCAGCGTGTCCTCTTCGAAGGGGCGCAGGGGACGCTGCTCGACCTCGACCACGGGACGTACCCGTTCGTCACGTCGTCCAGCCCGATTGCGGCCGGAGCCGCTGTCAGCTTCGGCATCGGCCCGAACCGGATCGACGGAGTGCTCGGCGTCGCCAAGGCATACGTCACGCGCGTCGGCGAGGGGCCGTTCCCGAGCGAGATCGAGGGCCCTGCCCAGGATCGTGTCCGCGAGCTCGGTGCGGAGTTCGGCACGGTGACCGGACGTGATCGGCGCTGCGGCTGGCTCGATCTGGTCGCATTGCGGTTCGCCGTCCGGGTCAACGGGATCACGTCGCTGGCGCTCACCAAGCTCGACGTGCTGTCCACCTTCGCCGAGATCCCCGTCTGCGTCCGCTACCGGCTGCCGGACGGCACCGAGACGGAGGAATTCCCCGCGCACCAGTCGGACTTCCACCACTGCGCCCCCGTGTTCGAGACGCTCCCCGGCTGGGACAGCGCGCTCGACGGTGATGCGCTCCCACCTGCCGCCCGCTCGTACGTCGACTTCGTCGGTGACGCACTCGGCGTGCCCGTCGAGCTCGTCGGCACGGGCGCCGGCCGCGAGGCGGTGCTCACGCTCGACTGAGCGCGCGGCTCACGCCGTGCCCCGCACGAACCAGGCCCGGGCGCGAAGCGTGAAAGGGCCTTGCGGTGAACCGAGCCGTCGCCACACCGCCGCCCGCAGTGTCTCGCGCTGGTCGGGTGCCAGGGTCGCGCAGAATGCGCCGGCCGGCCCGATGCCAGCCGGTATCGGAGCCCAGAGGTCGTCGAAGTCGAGGTAATCGGCGGTGGCGTACAGCGCATCCGTTCGTACCTCGCTGCAGCCGGCGGCCCGCCACAGGCCGCTCAACTCGGAGCGCGTGCAGTAGCTCATCGTCCGAGCCTCGTCGGGTGCCTGCGGATCGAGCTCGAGTGCTGCGTCCCAGAACGCCCGCAGCAGTGTCATCTCGCCGGCGTAGTCCCACACACACGACGCCACCGTGCCACCAGCTCTCGTCACGGCGCGCATTGCCCGAACACCGGCAACGGCGTCGGTCATGAAGTTCACGACGAGCTGGGAGAGCACGACGTCGAACGGACGGCCGAAGTCGGGGAGAGTCTCTGCACTGCCGACACGGACATCGGCTCCCGGTACGCGCTCCGCGCACGCCGTTGCGAACGACTCGGACGGCTCGACGGCCGCGACTCGATGTGCTCCGACCATGTCGGCAAGCGTCGCCGTGAGGGCTCCGGTGCCGGCGCCGACGTCGAGCACGGTGTCGGTCGGGCCGACGCCGGCCGCCTCGATCTGCGCCTGCGCGAGCGTCGCTCCGTAGCGCCCGACGAATCGATCGTAGGCGTCCGCAGACGTGAACATGGCCTTGCCGATCACTGTGAGACCGTATCGGCCAACGGGCTAGACTCGCTCTCGTGCGGGTGCTCCTCGTCGGATCCGGAGGTCGCGAGCACGCACTCGCCTGGAGCCTCGTCCGCTCGTCGTCCCTCCACGAGCTGCACGCCGCGCCCGGCAATCCGGGGATCGCCGAGCTCGCGACATGCCACCCGATCTCGAGCGACGATGCGGAGGGTCTGCTCGGGCTCGCGGGAAGCCTCGGTGCCGACCTCGTCGTCGTGGGGCCTGAGACGCCACTCGTCGAAGGGCTCGCCGACCTGCTTCGCCACAGCGGTATCCGCGTCTTTGGCCCCGGAGCAGCTGCCGCGCGCATCGAAGGTTCGAAGGCCTTCGCGAAGGACGTCATGGACGCTGCGGGTGTACCCACCGCACAGCGGCTCGACGAGCCGCGGGCGCCGTGCGTCGTGAAGGCGGATGGGCTCGCCGCCGGCAAGGGCGTCGTCGTGTGTCGCACCGAGGCCGAGCTAGCGGCTGGCCTGGACGTCGTCAGCGCTTATGGCGACGCGGTGGTGATCGAGGAATTGCTGGAGGGCCCCGAGGTCTCCGTCTTCGCGATCTGTGACGGTGCCAATGCGGTTGTCCTGCCGACGGCACAGGACTTCAAGCGTGCATACGACGGCGACGAGGGCCCGAACACCGGCGGCATGGGGTCGTACGCGCCCGTACCCGGATTCGACGGGTCAGTGGTCGAAGAGATCGTCGAGAGCGTGCACCGACCAGTGCTCCGGGAGCTGGCCGCCAGGGGAACGCCGTTCGTCGGCACGCTGTTCGCCGGGCTGATGCTCACCGACGCCGGCCCGCGTGTTCTCGAGTTCAACTGCCGGTTCGGCGACCCGGAGACGCAGTCACTGCTGCCGCTGCTCGGTAGCGACCTCCTCGAGCTGGTTGCGGCGGCCGCAGGCGGGGAGCTGGCCGGCGCCGCGCCCGTCGAGGCGGCAGGGGCCGCGGTGACGGTCGTCCTGGCGGCCGACGACTACCCGTTCTCCGGAGATCGCGGATCGCCAATCGAGGGCATCGCTTCGGCCGAGGCGACCGGCGCGCTCGTCTTCCACGCGGGCACGGCGCTCCACGACGGTCGGCTCGTGACGAACGGCGGCCGGGTGCTCAATGTGACCTCGACCGGTGCGACGCTCGCCGAGGCACGCGGCAACGCCTACCGGGCAGCGGACATCGTTCACTTCGACGGAGTGCGCAGGCGCGAGGACATCGCGCTGGCCGCAGCCGAGACCACTGGATGAGTCGTTCCACGGGATCGTCTCTGCAGCCGGAGCCACCAAATCGTGGAACCACTCATCTAGCCCCTACTGCGTGACCGCGTCGGTGCCCGCGGCAGGGGCACCGCCCGGCTTCGTCGCGGCGTCCGGGTCTGCTCCGGGTGCATCGCCCGGCTTGGCGGGCTTCTTGGGCGGCTTCGTGGGTTTCTTCGGCGGGCCCAGCTCGACGTAGGAGTTCTGCGCCCGGTAGCGCACCGTGAACACCTCGTCGCGCTTGAGCGTCGCGCCGCGCCAGACCTTGCGGGTGTACCGGACGGTGAACCCGGAAGCGCCCGCATCCTGCACGACCTTGCGCTCGCCCGGCTTCAGCGCGGGGTTCTTGGACGTGATCGTCCGCGGAGCGGTCTGCGCGTACGGCTCACCGGTCGTCGTGGCCACCCGTCGACCGAGCTTCGACGAATAGAAGCGTACGGCGATTCCCGAATCGGTCGCCGTGAGCTTCATCAGCAAGCCTGCACCCCAGTCGTTCGTGAAGATCAACTCGGGGCTGCGCCACGACACCGTCGCCTCCCGGCCCATCGGGTACCTGGAGATGTAGAACTCGTGGGGTTGGTGGGCGTCGAGGCGCAGGCCGGCGAAGAACGCGGCGTTGTAGAGCGTCGTCGCCACCTGGCTGATGCCTCCACCGACTGCGTCCTCGAGCCTGCCGGCCAGGATCTGGGGTGCCGCCACGAAGCCCTTCTCGACGGTCCGCTGCCCGAGCGCGTCGTTGAGCGAGAACGTCTCGCCCGGCTTCAGGGTCGTCCCGTCGAGCAGCGTGGCAGCGCGCTGGATGTTGCTCACACGGGGCGCACAGCAGGTGTAGTACGTCGTGAACTCGGACACGAGCTCGGTGATCCGGAGCTTCTCGACCTCCTCGGTGGTGACGGTCGGTGGTCTCTCGACGAACCGGGCACGATGCGACACAGAGCCGAGGTTGGCCACCAGTGACCGGCCGATCCGCTCGACGTCGAGTTCGCGCCCCGGTCGTGCTGGGACGACGCTGACGCGTGTGCCGTCGATGCGGAAGGTCGCATCCGCCGGGGGGCGTTCGAGCTTGCGGAAGACCGGTCTCAGCTTTGCGCGGAGCACGGTCGGATCGAGCGTCACCTGAAGACTCCCGCCGGTCGGGGTCAGCGTGATCGCGCGGGCGAGCACCGCCGGCGGCAACGTGGTCGAGACGGTGCCGAGCGCGATCCTGCGGGGATGCTCGAGGAGCCTGTCGGCCACCCGCTGCGCCTTCGTCGCGCCCTTTGTGGTGACCTGCGGTCGAACGGTCGCGAGTGGGACGTCGACCTGCGACGGGAGGGTGCTGAGGAGCGCTTTCAGTCTTCCTGCCGCGACCGTACGGCCTTCGCTGGAAGGGATCACGGCTGTGGTCGTCCCCTTCACCACGAGCTTCGCGTCGTCAGGCTCGACGGCGAGTCGACGATCGAGCTCGTTTCCCAGGAGGCGGACTTGCTCGGGATGGAGCGCATAGTGCAGCGGCACGACCCGCGTCTCGCCGAAACCGAGACGACGCGCCAGGCGCTCGAAGAGGCCGACCCCGCCGGCCTCGGTGACGGCGTCCTTCACGAGCGGCTTCGCGCCGAGTTGGGCGCCGGTGATCTCGACGGAGTAGTCGTCCGAGGCGATCTCTACCGGTTCGTTCACCTGCTTCAGGGCGGTCTCGGCGACGATCAGTCGTGCCTCGACCTCGGTGCGCCCACCGACCTCGACACCGGCGATCACCGTGCGTGCCGGCAACGCGTCCCGCTCGGCGAGCCACAGCCCCCCGAGCGCGAGCCCGCAGAGCGCTGCGATTCCGACGACGAATACGAGCGCCTTCAACCCTGGCCTGCGCCTTCGGGCGCGGCGAGACGACGAGATGAATGGCCCTGAGTTGGGCTGGCGGGGAGGGAGCGTCATGTGTGGAGGGTCGCGGCGCGGATCGGACTAGCACTACACGATGCCATGAGCCGCACCGACCGCCGTGGTCGAACCGGTAACTACAATCGATCGTGGTGATCGCCCGCTACAGCCGACCGGAGATGGCCAGGGTCTGGTCGGACGAGGCGAAGCTGGAGCGCTGGCTCCGCGTGGAGCTCGCGGCCCTCGACGCCTGGGCGGAGCTCGGTATCGTGCCGCCGGCTGCCGTCGCGGCCATTCGCGCAACGGTGCGCACCCCGACCGTGGAACGGGTAGCCGAGATCGAGCGCGAGACGAACCACGATCTCGCCGCCTTCGTCGACGCCGCGCAGGAGTCGCTCGGTCCAGAAGGACGTTGGCTCCACTATGGGCTGACGTCGTCGGATGTCATCGACACGGCGCTCTCTCTGACGATCCAGGAGGCAGGCGCACTGGTCCTCGTCGGGATCGAGCGGGCCCTCGCCTCGGTGGTCGCGCGCGCCGAGGAGCATCGCCAGACGCTCTGCATGGGCCGGACGCACGGCGTGCACGCGGAACCGACGACCTTCGGGCTCAAGCTCGCAACCTGGGCGTTCGCTCTCGACCGCGATCGCCGTCGCGTGCGGCAGGCGCTCGACGGCATCCGCGTCGGCAAGCTCTCGGGTGCGGTTGGGCAGTACGCGGCGATCGATCCCGAGGTGGAGCGGATCGCCTGCGAACGGCTCGACCTGAAGCCCGCTCCCGTCTCAACGCAGATCGTGCAGCGAGACCGGCACGCCGAGGTGTTGACCGCCCTCGCCATCGTCGCGTCGTCACTCGATCGTTTCGCGACCGAGATCCGGCATCTCGCGCGAAGCGAGGTGCGCGAAGTCGAAGAGCCCTTCGGCAAGGGGCAGAAGGGCTCCTCGGCGATGCCGCACAAGCGCAACCCGATCACCGCGGAGCGGATCTGCGGGCTCGCCCGCGTCGTGCGGGCCAACGCGCTCGTCGGCCTCGAGAACGTCGCCCTGTGGCACGAGCGAGACATCTCGCACTCCTCGGCCGAGCGCGTCGTCTTCCCGGATTCGTTCCTGGCTGTCGACACGATGCTCGACCGCTTTGCCTGGCTGATGGAGGGGCTCGTCATCAGGGCAGAGCGGATGCGCGAGAACGTCGACGCGAGCCATTCCGTCTACTTCAGCCAACGGCTCCTGCTCGCGCTCGTCGAGTCGGGTCTCGCGCGCGACGAGGCGTACGTCCTCGTGCAGCAGCCGGCAATGCGCGCCTGGGACGAGGGTCTCGACTTCCGGGAGCTCGTACGCGCCGACCCCACCGTTGCGGGCCGCGTCGACCTCGACGCCGTGTTCGACATCGGCTCGTACACGCGACACGTGGACACGGTGTTCGAGCGGCTCCGCTCGCTCGATGTCCGCCAGGAAGTGGGTGCCGGTGCCTGAGCCCGTCCACGTCGCCTCGGGCAAGGTGCGGGAGATCTACGCCCTCGACGAGGAGCGCCTGCTACTCGTCGCCTCCGACCGCATCTCCACGTTCGACGTTGTGCTCGGGACGCCGATCCCGGACAAGGGCCGGGTGCTCACCGGCCTCTCGGGCTTCTGGTTCGCGCGTACGAGCCACATCACGCCTAACCACCTCCTCTCGCTCGAGCCAGACGGCCGCACCGTTGTGTGTCGGCGCCTGGAGATGCTCCCGGTAGAGCTCGTCGTACGCGGGTACCTCGCAGGCTCGGGTTGGAGCGACTACGCCGCCGACGGATCCGTCTGTGGACACCGACTCCCCGACGGGCTCGTGGAGTCCGCTCGGCTGCCGGCGCCGATCGTCACGCCGGCGACGAAGGCGACCTCGGGTCACGACCTCAACATCTCCGAGACAGACGCTGCGGAGCTCTGCGGCTCGAAGGCGTACGCGTCGGCCCGCGACGCCGCGCTCGCGCTCTACGACTTCGCGTCGGCGCACGCCGAGTCGCGCGGGATCGTCGTCGCGGACACGAAGTTCGAGTTCGGTCTCGACGCGGACGGCGTCGTCACGCTCGGCGACGAGGCGTTGACCCCCGACTCCTCTCGGTTCTGGCCCGCGGACGAGTACGCGCCGGGTGGGCCGCAGCCGTCGTTCGACAAGCAGTTCGTGCGCGACTGGTGCGAGCGCTCGGGCTGGGACAAGACACCGCCGGGCCCGACGCTCCCGGACGACGTGGTCGCGGGAACGCGGTCCCGGTACGTCGAGGCGTTCGAGCGTCTCACCGGCGTAGGCTTCGACGACTACATCGCCGACCCGAGGAGTGTGCTGTGAGAGCGACAGTGCTCGTACGCCCCAAGGCGGGCATCCTGGACCCACAGGGCGAGGCGGTCGAGGGCTCGCTGCGCAAGCTCGGCTTTCCGGTCTCCGGGGCCCGCGTCGGTCGGCTCGTCGATCTCCAGCTCGATACGGCCGACGTCTCCGAGGCACGGGCACTCGTCGAGCGGATGTGCAGCGACCTGCTCGCCAATCCGCTGATCGAGAGCGTCGAAATCGAGATCGCCGATGAAGATGGAGCGGCAGCGTGAGTGACCTTCCCCGCGTCGCGGTGATCACGTTTCCCGGCTCGAACGACGACGGCGACGCGGCCTTGGCGCTCCAGTCGCTCGGAGCAGAGGCTCTCGCCGTTTGGCACGCGGACGAGGCACTCCCCGCCGATGTCGGGGGAGTCGTGCTCCCCGGTGGCTTCTCGTACGGCGACTACCTCCGCTGCGGAGCGATCGCACGTGTGGCGACGGTGATGGGGGCGGTGCGCGACTTCGCCGCCGCGGGGGGGCCTGTGCTCGGCATCTGCAACGGCTTTCAGATCCTCTGCGAGGCAGGGCTGCTCCCTGGCGTGCTCCGTCTGAACCGCCAGCTCGAGTTCGTCTGCCGGGACGTCACCGTGACGGTCGATCGGGCCGAGACGCCGTTCCTGGCGGGTCTCGAGATCGGCGATCGCCTCGTGATCCCCGTCAAGCACGGCGAGGGCAACTGGTTCGCCGACGACGCACTTCTCGCGGCGCTCGCGGATCGCGGGCAGATCGCGCTCCGCTACAGCGAGGACGTGAACGGCTCGCGTGGTGACGTCGCCGGGGTGACCAACGAAGAGGGCAACGTGATGGGGCTGATGCCGCATCCCGAGCATGCGGTCGATCCCCTGCTCGGCCCGACGGGCGGGGTGCCGATTCTCGAGGGGCTCGTCGCGGCGGCGCGCGCGTATCTCGCCGTCGGCGTCTGAGCCGCTGCCGCGGAGACACAGAGCCGATCAACGTAGCTCACCGCCGAGGAGTGCCGACCGCAGCGCCGGCGTGCGGTCGAGAGCCGTGCGAAGGCGCTCCAGATCACGCGCGCGGAGCGTGACCGGGCCGCGCCGAACGACGCCGCTCGTCGTGTAGGCGAAGCGAACGAGCACCTCCCCCTTCTCCGTCTCGAGGAGCTGCACGAGCGAGGAGAAGCGACGCTCGCCGGAGCGCTGCGGCAGCGACACCTCCTCGATCGTGTGTGCGTTCCCCCATGGTGTGGCCACGGTCGCCATGGAGCCACCGTAGCCCCGCAGCCATCACGAAAGTGTGTCGGCTTCGTGCCGAGATCGCGACCTGTGTCGGCGTCGGAAGCCGATCAGCAGCGCTCGATCAGTCGGAACCGCTCGCAGACGACGAGCGTGCCGTCGTCGATCTCGACGGGCGGGTCGCCGAGCGCCGCAACCATCGCCCGGGACGTGAAGAAGCGCACGTGCGCGGCGCGCCAGGCGGCGACGGACGCGAAGCCCTCGCCCTCGTCGATCGCGAAGGCGAGATCGACGTCGGCGATCCGCATGATCTCGACCTCCGTCGTCTCTATCACGGCGGCGCCGTTGCCGTCGGAGTCGATCACGAGTGCGCGCTCGCCAACCACCGGCAGCGCGTCTCCTGCTCGTCGGTACTCCTCGAGCAACCCCGTCGTCGACGTCTTTGCGCCGGTGAGGATCGCCGCCACAAGCCTGTCCCGGAGCGGCCCGGGGAACGCGAACTCGGCGAGCGGCAGATCCGTGCGGGGCGCCACCTCAGCAGATCCTGGGGAGGGGGTCGCCGACCATCACGTCGACGATGCGAGCTCCGCCGAGCGCCGTGTCGAGGAGCACGAACGGGTCCTCGGTCTCCTCCACCGTGCCGATCGTCACGGCCTCGGAGCCGACTGCGTGAGCGCGCAGCGCCGCGAGCGCGACGTCCTCCACATCGGGCGCGACGACGGCGATGAGCTTCCCCTCGTTCGCGACGTAGAGCGGGTCGATGCCGAGGATCTCGCACGCCGCAGCGACGGTGGCCCGGATGGGAAGCGCCGACTCGGCGATCCGGACGGTGAGGCCGCTGGTCGCGACCAGCTCGTTGAGTGCCGTCGCCAGACCGCCCCGTGTGGGGTCGCGCATCCACCGCAGCGCCGGCCCGAGCCGGACGAGGGACGCAGCGAGCTCGTGCACGGGTGCCGTGTCGCTCGAGACGTCGCCCTCCAGCGCCAGCTCTCCGCGGGCGATCATCACCGCCATCCCGTGGTCGGCGAGCGTCCCGGAGAGGAGGACGCGGTCGCCCCGCCGCACGGCGGACGGTGACAGCGTCAGATCGTGCTCGAGGACCCCGACACCGGCGGTCGTCACGTAGATGCCATCCGCCTTGCCGCGTTCGACGACCTTCGTGTCGCCTGCCACCACGGCCACGCCTGCAGCGGTCGCAGCCGCCGCCATCGAGCGCACGAGGGGGCGGAGATCGGCGATCGGGAAGCCCTCCTCGAGCACGAAGCCCGCGGCCAGCCAGAGCGGCGTCGCCCCGGCGGCGGCGAGATCGTTGACGGTCCCGTTCACTGCCAGTTCGCCGATGTCGCCCCCGGGGAAGACGAGCGGCTTCACGACGTACGCGTCTGTGGTGACGGCGAGGCGGCCGCTGACGGGGGCGAGCACTGCGCTGTCGCCGAGCGGCTCGAGTGCGGGGTTCGTCAGCTCGGCCGCGAACAGTCCCTCGACCAGGTCGCGGGTCGCCTTGCCGCCCGCTCCGTGGGAGAGGGTGATGCGCTCGCCGCCGATCACCGGGCGGCGCCGCGGCTCAGGCACCGACCGGTGCCTCGGCGCGTGGGCGACGTGCCCGCCCATACGAGAAGTAGGCGGCGCACGCGCCCTCGCTGGACACCATGCACGTCCCGAGCGGTCGCTCGGGAGTGCACGCCGTGCCGAACACACCGCACTCCCATGGCTTGATCTGCCCCGTCAGCACCTCGCCGCAGCGACAGGCCTTCGGGTCCTCGATGCGGGCACCCGGGAGGGTGAACAGCCGCTCCGCGTCCCACGCTGCGAACGCGTCCCGGAGACGTAGCGCGCTGCGGGGTAGCACGCCGAGACCGCGCCACTCGAAGTCGTCGCGCTCTTCCATCGTCTCGTCGATCGCCGCCAGGGCGCGGGGGTTGCCCTCCGCGCGCACGACGCGCGTGTACTGGTTCTCGACCTCGCAACGGCCGTCGGCCCGTTGACGCATGAGCATTGCGATCGCCTGCAGGAGATCGACCGGCTCGAACGCGGAGACGACGACCGGGCGGCCGTAGTCCTCGGGGATGAAGCGGTAGCAGTCGCTACCGATCACGCTCGAGACGTGGCCGGGGCCGACGAACGCGTCGACCTTCAGGCCCGGCGTCTCGAGGATCGCGCGCAGCGGAGGCTCGATCAGGACGTGGTTGCAGAAGACGGAGAAGTTCGCGACGCCTTCGGCGCGTGCGCGCAGGAGCGTCACCGCCGTCGCGGGCGTCGTCGTCTCGAACCCGATCGCGAAGAAGCAGACGTGCCGGTCGGGCTCGCGCCGGGTCAGCGCGAGCGCGTCGAGTGGCGAGTAGACCATGCGGACGTCTGCACCACGCGCCTTCGCCTCGAGCAGCGTGCCACGCCCACCGGGAACGCGCAGCATGTCGCCGAACGTGGCGAGCGTCACCCCGTCCGTCTCGGCGATGGCGATCGCGTCGTCGACGCGACCCATCGGGATCACGCAGACGGGGCACCCGGGGCCGTGGACGAGCTCGATCTCCGGCGGCAGCAGGTCCTCGAGCCCGTGTCGGTAGATGGCGTGGGTGTGTCCGCCACAGACCTCCATGATGCGCACGGTCCCGCGCCCCGCGGCGAGTGTGTGGATCTCGCTGGACAACGCTCGGGCAAGCGCGGGGTCGCGGTACTCGTCGACGTACCTCATCGTGCCCCGCTCTCGATCCGCGCGAGCGCGATGCCCGCGTGGCACAGGAGCGTGTCTCCCGGCTCGGCATCGGGCACGAGGTCGAGCGCCACGCGCTCCTGCCGTCCCGCGGCGTCGACCACGGCGTCGCCTTCTCCGAGGGCCACCACGACCGCTGTCACGGCGTCGTCCGCGCAGGTGATGCAGGTCTGTCGCTCGGGGATCACGCGACCGTCCCCTCGCGCAGTTGCTGCAACTCCTCTCCGAGCTCCGCCGCCTCCTGGAGCAGGGCGAGGGTCTGCCGCGCATCGGACTCGTCGATGCGGGCGAGAGCGAAGCCGACGTGGACGAGCACCCACTCGCCGGGCTCGACGGGAGCGGAAGGCTCGTCGATCAGCGCCACGCTGATCTCCCGGCGCATGCCGGAGACGTCGACCCGGGCGAGACCGCCCTCCCGATCGACGACCTCGATCACCAGGGCGGGGATCCCTAGGCACATGCCGACATCCTCGCCGCCGCGACAGCGGCCTGTCCAATGCTGACTCCTCCGTCGTTCGGCGGGACACGCCGATGGGAGAGCACGCGGAAGCCCTCCTCCTCGAGGCGCCTCGTGAGCCCCGCGAGCAGGCGAAGGTTCTGCAGGCAGCCGCCGCTGAGCACGACCGTGCGCGGCCCCGACGCCTCCGCGCACGCGCGGGTGAAGACGTCGGCCAGCCCTTCGTGGAACGCGGCCGCGATCTCGGCCGGTTCACGACCCGCGGTCAGGTCGTCGTGAACGGCGGCCACGAGCTCCGGGCCGGCGATCACGCCGTCGCGGATCGCGCAGGCGTAGGCGGTTGCCACGGCGTCACCTGCGAGCTGCTCGAGCTCGATCGCCGCCTGCCCTTCGTAGCTCACGCGCTCGCGCAGGCCGAGCACGGCCGACACAGCGTCGAAGAGCCGACCCGCACCCGACGAGAGCGGTGCGTTCACCTTGAGGCTCTCGCGCACCCCTGCCCACTCCTCCCAGGGCGGCTTGCGGTCCGTGCGTTCGAGGTAGGCGGCTGCCGTGCGCCACGGCTCGCGGATCGCCGCCTCGCCTCCGGGCAGGGCGACCGGCTCGAGATGCGCCAGTCGCTCGAACGAATCGAGGTCGCAGCGCAGGAGCTCGCCGCCCCAGAGCGTCCCGTCGCTTCCCAGCCCGGTGCCGTCGAGCACGATCGCGAGCGCTGCGGCGGTCTCCCCGTGCTCGGCGAGACAGGCCGCCGCGTGTGCGTGATGGTGCTGCACCGAGACGAGCGGCAGGTCCTGCTCGTGTGCCCAGCGCGTCGAGAGGTAGTCGGGATGCAGGTCGCACGCGACTGCAGTCGGCTCGACCCCCAGCATGTCGAGGTAGAGACGGAGGTCGGTCCGGAACGCGGTGTAGGCGGCAGCGGTGACGAGATCGCCGAGATGCGGGGAGAGATGGGCGTCGGCGCCGCGCACGACGCAGAACGTGCTCTTCAGCTCCGCGCCGACGGCGACGAGCGGACGTGGCGAAGTGACCGGCAGCCGCACGGCCCCGGGCGTGGAGCCACGCGAGCGCCGCAGGGGGAAGCTCGCGCGCACCACGGAGTCCTCGCAGCGGCGGTGGATCACCCTGTCGTGCCCCAGCACGAGATCGGCGATGCCCGTGAGGCGATCCCGCGCGTCGTCGTCGTCGATCGCGATCGGCTCGTCGCTGAGATTGCCGCTCGTCATCACGAGCGGGACGTCCGCGTCGTGGCAGAGCAGGTGGTGGAGCGGTGTGTAGGGGAGCACGAGCCCGAGCCACGGCGAGCCAGGCGCGACCGACTCGGCCACGGGCGCGCTCGCGCGCCGTCGGACGAGGACGATCGGCCGCTCGGGTGAGCGGAGCAGAGCGTCATCCTCCGGGAGCACATACGCGAGTTCCGCAGGACGCGCGGTCATCACGGCGAGCGGCTTCTCCTCGCGGTGCTTGCGGGCCCGCAGTCTGGTCACCGCTGCCTCGTCGTCGGCCCGGCACGCGAGGTGGTACCCGCCGAGCCCCTTCACGGCGACGACGAGGCCCTCGATGAGGGCTGACACCGCCTCCTCGAGTGGGATGGAGAGCTGCGGCCCGCAGACGGGGCACGCGATCGGCTCCGCGTGGAAGCGGCGGTCGGCCGGATCGTCGTACTCGCGGCGGCAGTCCGCGCAGAGCGGGAACGGCGCCATCGTCGTCCGTGGCCGGTCGTAGGGCACCGACACGACGATCGTGAAGCGAGGCCCGCAGTTCGTGCAGTTGACGAACGGGTAGCGGTAACGACGATCGGCCGGGTCGAAGAGCTCTAGGAGACAGTCGTCGCACGTGGCGATGTCGGGTGGGACGAGCGCGGTGCCGTCGGTCACCGCGCTCTCGCGGATCGTGAACCCGGTCTCGCCGGACGGGAGAGCGGGCTCCCAGGTCAACGAGTCGATCCGCGCGAGCGGCGGCGCCTCCGAGCGAAGCGAGCCGAGGAACGCATCCAGCTCCGGGTCGTCACCCTCGATCTCGACCACGACGCCGGCTCCGTCGTTGAGCACGAAGCCGCCGAGCGCTCGTCCGGTCGCCAGGCGGTGGACGAAGGGGCGAAACCCGACTCCCTGGACGATGCCGCGCACCCGGACGCGGCGCCGTGCGCGCTGCGCCAGACGGACCATACGAGGAGAGTGCCGCGCGACGCGGTCTCACGCAACGGTGAGCCGCGTGCCGGTCCTACGGGAAACCCGTAGTCCAGTCTCGCCTGGATGCCGATGCCCGGCAGCGCGCGATCGGGGAAGCTACGGGCGACCACCGTTGACACGCGCCCCCACCAGCGACGCCACACCGCTCGTGATCGAGCCGGACGGGCTCGGCCGGCTCGTCGACGTGCTGCGCCAGCAGGGCTACCGCGTCGTCGGGCCGACGGTCCGAAACGGCGCGATCGTGCTCGACGAGATCGAGTCGGCGGAGGCACTGCCGTGGGGCACGGGCGCCGAGCAGCAGGCGGCGACGTACCGGCTCGCTCCGCGCGACGACGGTGCCGCATTCGGCTGGGCGGTCGGCCCGCACTCGTGGAAGGGCGAGCTGCTTCCTTCACGGGTCCGGTTGTGGCGCGCACGACGAGACGGCGACGGCCTGCCCGTCGTCGAGGAGGAGCCGAAGCCCGAGCGCCCGCTCGCGCTGCTCGGCGTTCGTCCGTGCGACCTCCAGGCGATCGCGATCCAGGACCGCGTCCTGCTCGGCGGCGCGTACGTCGATCGCGACTACGCCGCGCGCCGCGACGACGCCCTCGTGATCGCGGTCGACTGCGGCGTGCCCGGGGGAACCTGCTTCTGCTCGTCGATGGGAACGGGGCCGCGCGCCGGCGCCGGGTACGACCTGGCCCTGACGGAGATCGTCGACGGAGGACACCGGTTCCTCGTGCGGATCGGCAGTCCTGCGGGCGCGGACGTCGCGGCCGCGCTGGACGCGACGGCGGCGGTCGAGACCGATCTCGACGCGGCCGCGGCCGTGACTGCAGACGCAGCGGAGCAGATGGGCCGACGACTCGATGCGGCCGACCTGCCGCTGCTGCTCGCCAGGAACCTCGAGCACCCACGCTTCGACGACGTCGCCGAGCGCTGCCTCACCTGCGCGAACTGCACGCTCGCATGCCCGACGTGCTTCTGCACCTCCATCGAGGACGTCAACGACCTCGTCGACGGATCGGCGGAGCGCTGGCGCAGCTGGGACTCGTGCTTCTCGATCGACTATTCCCACATCCACGGCGGCAGCGTTCGGCGCAGCCCGCGCGCGCGGTATCGCCAGTGGCTCACTCACAAGTTCGGCACCTGGGTCGAGCAGTTCGGCACGTCCGGCTGCGTCGGTTGCGGGCGGTGCATCACGTGGTGCCCCGTCGGTATCGACGTCACGGAAGAGCTCGCTGCGATCCGGTTGACCGACGGGGAGGTGCAGCATGCAGACGCTTGACGACTTGCTCGCCGAGAGCCCGGTGTTCGCAGGCCTTCAGCCCGCACATCTCGCGCTGATCGCCGGCTGCGGACGGAACAGGGTGTACGAGGCCGGTGACGTGCTCTTCCGGGAGGGCGATCCGGCGGAGTCCTTCTACCTGCTCAGACGCGGGCGGGTGATGCTCTCCACGCATGTGCCGGCACGGGGTGACATCGCGATCGAGACGATCGAGCCCGGCGACGTCCTCGGCTGGTCGTGGCTGCACGAGCCGCACCGCTGGCACTTCGATGCGGTCGCCAGCGAGGACTGTGGCGTCGTCGTCTTCGACGGCGTGTGCCTGCGTGGCAAGTGCGACGCCGACCACGAGCTCGGCTATGCGTTGCTCAACCGCTTCGCCCAGGTCATGATCGACCGCCTCCAGCACACGCGTCTGCGACTCCTCGACGTCTATGGCAACACCGAGCACAGCTGAGGTGCCCGCGCGCGGTGCGATGACCCCGGTTCCGTACCGGGTCGTCTCGCGGTGTGAGGAGACCCACGACACCGTGACGCTCGAGCTCGAGCCGCTCGCCGACCGCGTCGTGCCCCAGCCCGGGCAGTTCGCGATGCTCTACGCCTTCGGTGTGGGGGAGATCCCCGTGTCCACGAGCGGCGACGCGGCACGTGACGGTCCGCTGACCCACACGATCCGCGGTGTCGGGGCGGTTTCCCGCACGCTCGCCGGGAGCGCTCCCGGCGACGTGATCGGCGTCCGCGGTCCCTTCGGCACCCCGTGGCCGGTCGACGAGGCGACCGGTGGCGACCTCGTCCTCGTCGCCGGCGGCATCGGCCTTGCGCCGCTGCGCCCCGTGATCTACCACGCGCTCGCGCACCGCGAGCGCTTCGGCGCGGTCTGTCTGCTCGTCGGGGCGCGTGCCCCCGGCGAGCTGCTCTTCGCCTCCGAGCTCGAGGAGTGGCGCGGACGCTTCGATCTCGACGTGGACGTGACGGTGGACGGTGCCCCCGGCGACTGGCGCGGACGCGTCGGTCTCGTCACGAAGCTCGTTCCGGGCGCGCACTTCGACCCCGATCGCGCGCTCGCGCTCGTCTGCGGGCCCGAGGTGATGATGAGCTTCGTGGCGCGGGCGCTTCTCGAGCGCGGTCTCGGACGCGACCGCATCCACGTCTCGCTGGAGCGAAACATGCGCTGCGCCGTCGGGCACTGCGGGCACTGCCAGCTCGGGCCGAACCTGATCTGCCGCGACGGAGCGGTCTTCCGCTACGACGACGTCGAGCAGTTGATGGCGGTGCGTGAGCTGTGAGCGAAGCGGCCAGGCCCACACTCGCAGTCTGGAAGTTCTCGTCGTGCGACGGCTGCCAGCTCTCGCTGCTCGACTGCGAAGACGAGCTGCTCGCGATCGCGGAGGGGATCCAGATCGCGTACTTCCCCGAGGCCACGAGCGCCGAGCTCGCTGGCCCGTATGACGTCTCGCTCGTGGAGGGCTCGGTGACGACGGCACACGACGCGGAGCGGATCGTCGAGATCCGTGAGCAGTCGGGCCTGCTCGTCACGATCGGGGCGTGCGCCACCTCGGGGGGCATCCAGGCGCTGCGCAACTTCGCCGACGTCCGCACGTGGATTCCCCTCGTCTATGCGAGCCCGGAGTTCGTCTCCACGCTCGCGACGTCGACGCCGATCGCCGACCACGTGCGCGTCGACCTCGAGCTGCGCGGGTGCCCGATCTCGAAGGCTGCAGCTCGTGGAGACGGTGGCCGCGCTGATCCACGGTCGGAAGCCCCGGCTCCCGTCCACGAGCGTGTGCAGCGAGTGCAAGGCACGCGGCACGACGTGCGTGATGGTCGCGCGCGGGACACCGTGCCTCGGCCCGGTCACACAGTCCGGCTGCGGCGCCATCTGTCCCGCGTACGACCGCGGGTGCTACGGGTGCTTCGGCCCGATGGAGTCGCCGAACATGGCGGCCCTCGCAGCCCAGTGGCGCACTCTCGGTGTCGACGACGTCGGGCTCGTGCAGGCTCTGCGAACCTTCAACGCCAACGCAGACGCTTTCAGGGAGGCGAGCCTCGAGCATGAGCGAGCCTGAGACACGAGAGATCCGCACCGACTACCTCGCGCGCGTCGAGGGTGAGGGCGCGATGCTGATCCGCCTACGTGGCGACGAGCTCGAGGAAGTGCAGTTCAAGATCTTCGAGCCGCCTCGCTTCTTCGAGGCGCTCCTGCGCGGGCGGCAGTTCACGGAGGCCCCCGACATCACGGCCCGGATCTGCGGCATCTGCCCGATCGCGTACATCGCGAGCTCGTGCAACGCGATGGAGGCGGTGTGCGGCATCGAGCTGCCGGACGCGCTGCGCGCGCTGCGCCGGCTCGTGTACTGCGGCGAGTGGATCGAGAGCCACGTGCTGCACACGGCGATGCTCCACGCGCCCGACTTCCTGGGCTACGACGGCGCGGTCGAGCTGGCCCGCGACCGGCGCGATCTCGTCGAGCTCGCTCTGCGCCTGAAGAAGGCGGGGAACGAGCTGATGCGCGTCGTGGGCGGGCGCGAGGTGCACCCCATCAACCTTCGTGTCGGCGGCATGTACCGCTCCCCGACGGTGACGGAGCTCCGTGCGCTCGTACCCGAGCTCGAATGGGCCCGGGACGCGGCCGTCGAGTTGACGCGCTGGGTGGCGAGCTTCGACTTCCCCGACTTCGAACAGGACTACGCGTTCGTCGCCCTGCGGCAACCCGGCGAATATGCGATCGAGCGCGGGCGCATCGGCTCCAGCACGGGGCTCGACATCGAGGTCTCCGAGTACGAGGAGCATTTCACCGAGACGCACGTGGAGCGCTCGAACGCGCTGCACTCCACGCTTGCCGGAGTCGGCCCCTACCTCGTCGGGCCACTCGCCCGCTATGCGTTGAGCAGCGAGCTCCTGTCGCCGCTGGCGCGGGACGTCGCGGACGAGGTCGGTCTCGGCCCTGTGTGCCGCAATCCGTTCCGGTCGATCGTGGTCCGCGCGGTGGAGACGGTGTACGCAGCAGACGAGGCACTGCGCCTGATCGCGGCGTACGAGCCTCCCGACCCGCCCGCGGTGGAGGTGCTGCCACGCGCGGGCACGGGGCACGGCTGCACCGAGGCGCCGCGGGGCATCTGCTGGCATCGCTACGAGCTCGACGACGAGGGTGTGATCCTCGACGCGAAGATCGTGCCCCCCACGTCGCAGAACCAGAAGACGATCGAGGAGGACCTCGTCGGCGTCGTCCGGCAGTCGCTCCACCTTCCCGACGACGAGCTGGCGCACCGCTGCGAGCAGACGATTCGCAACTACGACCCGTGCATCTCCTGCGCCACGCACTTCCTGAAGCTCGAGATCGAGCGCGGGTGAGCTCCGCAGTCACGTGCCTCGGGCACCGCGACCGTGGTGACGACGCCGTCGGCCCGCTCGTTGCCGAGCGCCTCAGGGAACGGGGCATCGCGGTGCTCGACTGCCAGGAGGAGCCGACGAGGCTGCTGGATGCGATGGTCGGCCTCGATCTGCTCGTGATCGTCGACGCCGTGCGCTCTGGTGGCCCGCCCGGGACGCTCGTGCGGATCGAGGCGCGTGACGAGCCGCTTCCCGCCGACCTGGGTTTCGCGTCGACGCACGCCTTCGGGATCGCGGAGGCGCTCGAGTTGGCACGCGCGCTCGATCGCGCGCCGGCGTGCGTCGTCGTGCACGGGGTGGCCGGCGAGCGGTTCGGCATGGGCGACGAGCCCACACCCGCGGTGGTCGCGGCACTCGACCCACTCGTGGACCGGGTCGTGATCGACCTCGGGCAGGGCTGATGCACGAGCAGGCGCTGCTGCGCGACCTGATGGAGAAGATCCTCGCGGTGGCGGAGGCGGAGGGGGGCCGCGTCGTCCGCATCCGCGTCTGGCTGGGTGCCCTTTCACACTTCACACCCGAGCACTTTCGCGAGCACTTCGTCGGCGTTGCGCGCGGGACACCCGCCGAGGGGGCGATCGTGGAAGCGACGCTCGACAGCGACCTCACCGACCCGCGGGCCACCGGTGTCGTGCTCGAGAGCGTCGAGGTCGCGACGACGTAGTCTCCGACCCGTGGCGTTCGAGCTGACGACCGACACGGCTGCCGCTTGGCTGTCACGGCACGGGCTGCTGCCGGACGGGGTGGACGTCTACGCGGAGGAGCTGGCGGGTGGTGTCTCGGCCACGGTCGTCGCGGTCACCGGCCCGGGGGTCGCGGTCGTCGTGAAGCAGGCGCTGCCCCGGCTGCGGGTCGCCGACGAATGGCTGGCGAAGCCGGAGCGTGCCGCGACCGAGGTCGAGGCGATGCGCCTGTGCTCGTCACTCACGCCGGGTGCCGTCCCGCGTGTGCTCGCCGCCGACGACCACGACCACGTGCTCGCCATGGAGCTCGTCGAGAGCGGCGCGAACTGGCAGTCCGAGGTGGGTGAGGGTCGTGCTCACGCCGAGGTCGGGGGGTGGGCGGGAGACGTGCTCGGCCGCTGGCACGCAGTGACCGCCGCCGACCCGAGCGTTGCCGTCCGCTTTCCCGATTTCGAGGCGTTCGAGCAGCTCCGCCTGCGCCCGTTCCACGAGACGGTGATGGCGCGACGTCCCGAGCTCGCGGAGCGCATCGCCCCCTACGTTCGCGAGCTCCGTGGGACACGCCGTTGCCTCGTCCACGGAGACTTCGCGATGAAGAACATCCTCGTCGGGCCCGATCGGAGGACGGTGCTCGACTTCGAGGTCGCCCACACCGGCAACCCCGTCTTCGATCTCGCCTTCTTCCTCTCGTTCGCCGTGCTCTCCGCCGTGCGCTGGCCGTCGCTCGCGCCCTCGCTGCACGAGCTCAGCGACGGGTTCCTCGCCGCCTACGCCGACGTCGCGGGTGAGGGCTTCGCGGGGGATCGGGCTTCGATCACGGGCCACACCGCCTGCCTCGTGCTGTCGCGCACCGACGGCAAGAGCCCGGCGTTGTTCTTCGACGATCGCTCGCACGCATCGGCGCGCGGCGTGGGGGAGCAGCTGCTCGCCGAGCCCGAGCGTGGGTTGTGGGCGTGGCTGTGAGGATCGCATCCGTCTTCGGCTTCGAGGCGCTCGACTCGCGGGGGACACCGACCGCCGCGTGTGTCGTGCGGCTGGAGAACGGCGCCGAGGCCGTCGTCCATGTCCCGTCGGGCGCCTCGACGGGCACGCACGAGGCGCACGAGCGCCGTGACGGGGGGAAGCGCTACGGGGGGCGCGGCGTGCGTGATGCGGTGGCGAGTCTCAACGGCGAGATCGCAGCGGCGCTGCGAGGACATGACGCGGCCGACCAGGCGTCGCTCGACGAGTTGCTCATAGGGCTCGACGGCACGCCCGACCTCTCGCGTCTCGGCGGCAATTCCGTGCTTGCCGCCTCACTCGGCTGTGCGCTCGCAGCTGCTGCCGGTCGCGGCGTGGCGCTCTGGCGGGCGCTCGCGCCGGACGGTCCGCCGCTCCTCCCGCTGCCCATGGTCAACGTGCTCTCCGGTGGCGCGCATGCCGGAGGCCTCGTGGACATCCAGGACGTGCTCGTCGTTCCGGTGGGGGCGGCGACGTTCGCCGAGGCGATCGAGTGGGCATGGCGGGCGCGCGCAGGGACGGCCGAGGAGCTGCGCGCGTGGGGACACGACACCGCGCTCGTCGCCGACGAGGGTGGGTTGGCGGCTCCGCTTGCGACAAACCGCGACGCTATCGAGGTCGTGCTGCGCGGGATCGACCGGGCCGGCCTGATCACGGGCAAGGAGGCGGCGCTTGCGCTGGACGTCGCGGCGACGCAGTTGCTCGCGGCCGACGGCCGGTACCACCTGCGCTCAGAATCGCGCGTGGTGACGGCGACCGAGCTGGTGGACGAGATCGTGGAGTGGTGCGAGGCCTACCCGATCGTGTCGGTGGAAGACCCGCTCGCCGAGGACGATCCGCTCTGGGTCGAGGCAACGAAGGCGCTCGCCGGACGGCAGGTGCTGGGAGACGATCTCTTCGTCACGTCGCCGGAGCGCTTCGCCGTCGGGTGCACGACGGGCATCGCAAACGCCGTGCTCGTGAAGCCGAACCAGTGCGGCACGCTCAGTCGAGCGTGTGAGGTCGTCGAGGCGGCGCGTGCGGCGGGCTACGCAACCGTCGTCTCGGCGCGGTCGGGCGACACGGAGGACGCATGGCCCGCCGACCTGGCCGTCGGGTGGCGCGCAGGTCAGATCAAGGTCGGCTCGCTGGTCCGCTCGGAGCGAACTGCGAAGTGGAACCGACTGCTCCGCATCGAGGCCGAGCACCCCGACGCGGTGTTCGCCGGGCCGTCTCAGCTCGCGCGTCGCTAGCCAGCAGGGACACGACTGGCGGGTCGCTGGGCGTGCCCCGTCCGCACGGCGCCTACGAGCCCCACGGATCGCGGCCGCCCAGCAGGCTGCGGGCGCGCCAGCGCTGAGCCGGGACGTCAGCGCTCTCCATCGGCGGCCGCTCGTATTCCGGGTGCCCGCGCCACCAGCTCACGTAGGTCTTCGTCAGCGGCCCCGCCGAGATGCCGTGCGCGAAGATCGAGAGCAGGATCGTCACCGACGCGGTCGCCAGGATCGTGTCGATGCCGGCGAGGTCGGCCTCCTCCACGAGCAGGAACGCGAAGACGAGCGAGGCGAGCCCCCGTGGGCCGAACCAGCCGACGAAGCCGATGCTCTGGCGCTGCGCGCCGGACCCGATCAGCGAGACTGCGACCGGCAGCATCCGAAGCACGGTGAGGCTGAGCACGGCGTACACGACGATCTTCCACGTGACGTTGTCGAGTTGCGGGCCGACCAACACCGCGCCGAAGACGAGCAGGGTGATCCCGTTGAGCAGTCCTCCGGCCTCCTCCAGGAAGAGAGTCACCTCATGCTCCCGCGGGCACACGGTGCCGAACACGAGCCCGCCCACGAACGCGGCGATGAACCCGCTGCCGTGCAGTGGCAGGGCGAGTCCATAGGCGAACGCGGCGGAGCCGAGCGAGATCGCCTGCAGCCAGGCCGGGGCGATCGTGGCGTACGCGCGGCCGGCACGGACGAGCAGCGCGCCGACGAACCCCGCAACGACACCTGCGAGCACCCCGAACCCGATCTCCTCGGCGAGCAGATGGGCGGCTCCGGTCGCCGAGAGCGCCCCTTCCTCGGTCGCCGCGATCGCGATCGCGATCGCCACCAGCGGCACGCAGATCCCGTCGTTGAGCCCACTCTCGATGTTCAGGCCCTGACGCACGCGTGACGGGAGGCGCTCGTCGGTGACGACGGCCTGCCCGAGCGCCGCGTCCGTCGGCGCTAGCACGACGGCGAGCACGAGCGCCTCGGCGGCCGTGAGCCCGGGAACGATGCCCACGGCAGCGACCGTTCCGAGCAGGATCGTGAGCGGCAGCCCGATCGCCAGTAGACGCACTGGCATCGCGTACTCGCGCCGCAACGCCTTGAGGTCGATGCGCGAGGCATCGGAGAACAGCACGAGCGCGAGAGTCGCCTCAGCGAGCAGGCGAACGTCGGCGCCGGTGTTGCTGAGCCCCAACCAGCCGATGCCGTCGGCTCCCAGCACGAAGCCCGCGGCGACGAAGAACATCGCCGCGGAGACGTTCCACACCGTCAGCCGCGCCGACGCCGCCGCGTACACGAGGATGACCGCAGCGCTGACTGCGAGCGCCCAACTACTCACAGCGATCGTCCTTCGCGCCCGGTCACGGGCCGACGCTCAGTAGCGGACGGATGAGGTCTTGGCCCAGCGGGCACCGTAGGAGCCAACAGCGAGCGCCACACCCACCGCCACGACGAGCCATTCTGCCCCGGCGACACCCGCGCCCGACGACCAGACGAGGACGTCGAAGAGCGTCGTCCACGGCAGGAGCGGCAGTCCGAGCAGGGGCACGATGGGTCGATTCTCTGTGTGCAACAGCGCCGCCGTCAAGCAGGAGCGCTTCGGTCGGGGCGCGGTGGGTTCGTTCAACGAGGTCTGTGTTCGCCGCCAGTGACGTCGGCACCCGACGCCCGGCCTGCTCGGAGCCGAGAGAATGACGGACGTGACCGCGCTCGACCCGACTGCCCCGCCGACCGGCCCGCTGGCCGGGGTCCGCGTGCTCGACCTGACGTCGGTCATCCTCGGGCCTTACGCCACGCAGATCCTCGGCGACTACGGAGCCGACGTGATCAAGGTGGAGCCGCCGGCCGGGGACAACATGCGCTCCGCGGCCCCGTTTCGGCACCACGGGATGGGACACATCTTCATCCAGTTGAACCGCAACAAGCGGAGCGTGGTGCTCGACCTCAAGCACCCGCGAGGTCACGAAGCGCTCCTCCGGCTGGTCGAGCACTCAGACGTGCTCGTGCACAACCTGCGGCCGCAGGCGATGGGGCGGCTGCGGCTCGGCTACGAGGAGGTCCGCACGGTCAACCCGGAAATCGTCTACGTGGGCGCCTACGGCTTCCGCGCCGACGGGCCGTACGGCGCCAAGGCGGCGTACGACGACGTCATCCAGGGCTTGATCGCCCTGCCGTGGATCCTCGGTGAGGCGACCGGCGATCGGCCGCGATACGTCCCGTCCACGATCTGCGACCGAGTCACCGGTCTGAACGCGGTGAACGCCGTGCTCGCCGCCCTGTTGCACCGCGAGCGGACCGGCATGGGGCAGGCGGTCGAGGTGACCATGTTCGAGGCGCTCACGGAGTTCGTGCTCAGCGACCACATGGGTGGCGAGACGTGGTCGCCGGCGGTGGGGCCGATGGGCTATCCGCGGCTGCTCGCGCCCGATCGGAACCCGATGCGGACGAAGGACGGCTACGTGGCGATGATCGTCTACAACGACAGGCAGTGGCGGAGCTTCCTCGCGGCGATCGGTCGTCCGGAGCTGCTCGCCGACGATCAGCGCTTCACGACGCTCGAAAGTCGATCGCGTCACGTCGCAGACGTGTACCACTGGCTGGCCGAGGAGGTTGCGACGCGGACAACCGCCGAGTGGCTCGAGCTGCTCGACGCAGCCGACGTGCCCGCGATGCCGATTCACTCGCTCGAGTCGCTCCTCCACGATCCGCACCTCGATGCGACCGAGTTCTTCCGGCTCGTCGACCATCCGACGGAGGGTGAGATCCGGATGATGGAGGTGCCGAGCCGCTGGTCGAGATCGGAGCCGTCGCTCCGCCGACACGCGCCGCTGCTCGGTGAGCACAGCGCGGAGGTGCTGGGTGAGGCGGGCTACACGCCCGACGAGATCGAGCAGCTGGCAGTGGCCGGCGTCACGGCTGTGCCGTCCGGCCCCTCATAGCGCGGACGGGGCCCCGTCCCCACGCATCACTGACGCGCGATGGGGGCGGGGCCCCGTCCGTCTTCGAGGCTGTCGCTCTCGCTAGGAGGCGAGTGCCTTGGCCTTCATCTGGTCGAACTCGGTCTGCGTGATCGCACCCGAGTCGAGCAGCTGCTTGGCCTTCTCGATCTCGGCTGCGGCACCACCGGACACCGAGCGGATGTAGTCGTCCGTCGCGCTCTTCTGCGCCTGCATCTGCGCGATGTTCCGATCCGCCATCCCGTCGTGGTTGACGATCAGGTAGATGAACACACCGAGGAACGGCAGGACGATCACGAAGATGAGCCACAGCACCTTCGAGAAGCCCGAGGTGTCCTTGCGGCGGAACACGTCCGCGAAGACCGTGATCAGGAGCCAGAACCAGATGACCCAGGCAAAGATCACCAGCATGGTCCAGAGGACGTCGAGGAACGGATAGTCGGCTCCGACGAACACACATCTCCCTTCGTTGTTTGCAAGTCGTCGCGCCCGGACACAGCCGGGCGGGATCGATCCTACGGCATTGGCGGGGCTAGGTCAGCCACCTGGGGCGTCTTCACGTCCTGCGGTGGCCGAGCGCCGTCAGCTGCCGTGACACACCTTGAGCTTGCGGCCGCTGCCGCAGGTACAGGGGGAGTTCCGGCCTCGGTCTCGGTCGGCAGCGTTGACGAGGCTCACGATCTCGCTGGGTGCCCTGCCTTGCCGGAGGAGGTCGGCCATCGTCTCCATCGCCGGGCGGACGTGGTGGAAGAACAGCTTGAAGCCGGGGCACAGGTAGTTCAGGCCGGGATCGCCGTCGGGCGTGGTCACGAACCGATCCTTCGGGCACCCGCCGTGGCAGGCGAAGCGGACGTCGCAGTCGAGGCAGTACTGCGGCAGCGTGTCGCGCTTGTCGCGCCCGAAGCGCTCCTGCTCGGGTGACGCGACCAGCTCGAACATGTGCTGCTCGGCGATGTTGCCGAGGCGGTAGCGGGGCTCGACGAAGTGGTCGCACGGCCGGTGTCGTGTCGGGTGCGCTTGTCACGTCGCTCACGCAGTCGAGGCTACTCGAGGGGCGCCGAGCGGACGCGTCCCAGAGCGTCGACTCGAGCTCGGCCAGCCGGGCTCGTGGCGCGGCGCTCTATCGGCCTGCGGTCGATGAAAGGAATCCGTACGACAGGGTTGACCCGACCCACGAAGCCGGTGCCGGCCCCCAAAGACGACCGCGGCGCCGGGGGATCGCTCGCGACGATCTGCCCCGGCGCCGCTGGTGGATCAGAGTCCGAGGATCTGCTTCTTCTTCGCCTCGAACTCCTCGTCGGTCAGAATCCCCTGCGCCTTCAGCTGCGCGAGTTGCTCCAGCTCGGCCATGTACTCGGGCTCGGCTGGCGCCGCTGCCGGTGCTGCCGGCTCGTAGACCTGCTCGGGTGGCGCTGCCGCCTGCTGTTGCGCCGCGGCATCCTGATTGGCGTACTTCGTCTGCTGGCGGTGGCTGACCGCCCCCGCGGTTCCTGCGACGACTGCCGTGGTGGCGGCGACGCGAACGAGTCCTGGACCTCGTCTTCTCATCATCGGTCGACCCTCTCTTCCTAGGCCTGAGCCTCTTCGAGCGCCCATTCGCGGGCAGCTTGGACGATGTCGTGTGGGATCCGCTCGAACGCGAGCAACTGACCGCCTGCATCGCGGATCGACTGGGCGGTCTTCCGTGCCCACACGTTTTCCCACACGAGGAGCGCTGCCGAAGAGTTGGGCTCGAGGCTGTCGGCTGCCCCCATCAGATCGTCCTCGTTGAAGAGGCCGCCGACTTCGATGCCCAGCTTGTCGAACGCGGCTTGCACGTCGGGTGCGAGCTCCGTCAGCTCGAGCGCAACGACGTCTTCGTCTGCGCTCTTCGCGACGAACGCGAGATCGATGATGCGGATCGTTCCGGAATCGACGAGCTCCTCCAGTGCGGGCACGATGTCGCCCTTGAAGTCGTTCCCGGGGAACGCCACGATCATGTAGTCGACCGGGCCTACCTCCATCTGCCGTCTCCTTCGTCGGATGCGTGTTACGGCGGCCCAGTCGCGAAGGCGCAGGCCACCGATCGATGCGCACTCTAGCTCGCCGCGCCCGCTCCAGCGCCGGCGAGGGTGCGGGTGGCGCGCGGCGGACTGATCGCAGTCGGGACTGATCGCGACCCTCCGTGGGCGAAGGGCGCGGTCGCTCTGGTCGTCTTGCGACGGAATCGCGTGGGCCATAGGGTGCTCCCGTGGCGGCGGCCCTCGTAAACGTGGCGGAGGCGCTCTTCGCCACCGACCCGTCGTGAGCACGGTGGGCAACTCGAGTCGCCGGTCATCGCTGGACGCCGTCGGCCGCGATCTTCGTGCGCCACGAGCAGCCGGGGTCGCGGGCATCGCCTTCGCGTTGCTCTTCACAGCCTCGCTCCTGCTCCTGCAACGCGCCCCTGCTCTCGGCAGCACGGCCGAGGAGGTCGAGGCGTGGTATCTCGGCGACAGCGCCCGTCACCTCACACTCGTCGGCCTGTACCTCGCACCGTTCTCCGGTATCGCGTTCCTCTGGTTCATCGCCGTGATCCGACACCGTGTCGGTGACCAGGAGGATCGGTTCTTCTCGACGGTCTTCACCGGCAGCGGCCTGCTCTTCGTCGCCATGCTCTTCGCCGCTGCAGCCGCCGCCGGGGCGCCGCTCGCGGCAGTGCGGTTCCAGGACGCTCCCGCGCCGAGCCCCGATGCCGCTGTGCTGTCCCGAGCGCTCGCCTACACGCTGCTGTACGTGTACGCCGCCCGGGTTGCCGCCGTCTTCATGGTCGTCGTGTCGACCGTCGGCCGACGGACGCGGACGATTCCGCCCTGGCTCGTCGTCGCGGGGTATGCGATCGCCCTCGTCCTGCTCCTCAGCGTGTCGTTCTTCAAGCCGGTCGTGTTCTTGTTTCCCGCCTGGGTGGCCGCCGTGAGTCTCGTGATCCTCGTCGGCCGCGGGACTCCGGACGCGTGACGGCGGGGCGCAAGCCGCTCCGTGGCCCGCAGTCTGGCGTTACGCTTGTGTCGCCGATGCCTTCGTCGCGTACTCCGCTCGACATAGGAGTTGACGGATGGCCTCGTGCAGGGAGGATGTGAGGATGGCCTCTCCGCAGCGAGTCGAGCACTTCACGGTCGCCGAGCGCGTGGCGCGGGGGAAGGCTGCCCGGGCCGAGGTGCCGCGCTCGTCGCACGCCACGTGGGAGCCGGCATCGCATCGGCCAGATCCCGTCGAGCTCCTCGAGGAGCAGGCGCGGAGCCGCGTGCCGGAGCTCGTGCCGATCCGCTACGGCCGCATGCTCGTCTCCCCGTTCACGTTCTACCGCGGTGCGGCATATCTGATGGCGTCCGACCTCGCGACCGGCTCGCGCACAGGCTTGCACACCCAGCTCTGCGGCGATGCCCACCTCTCGAACTTCGGTGTTTTCGCGTCGCCCGACCGGAGGCTCGTCTTCAGCATCAACGACTTCGACGAGACGCTCCCCGGGCCGTTCGAGTGGGACGTCAAGCGTCTCGTCGCGAGCTTCGCCGTGGCTGGTCGCGACCGAGGCTTCGACGAGAAGATGCGACGCAGGGTCAACACGGAGGTCGTGGGCTCGTACAGGACGGCGATCGCCGAATTCGCGGCCATGCGCAACCTCGATGTCTGGTATGCGCGCGTCGACATCGATGACATCGTCGCCCGTTTCGGGTCCGAGGTGAGCTCCAAGGATCGGAAGCGATTCGAGAGCAGCTTGGCAAAGACCCGGGCGAAGGACAGCCTCAAGGCGTTCGGCAAGCTCACGCACCTCGTCGACGGCGAGCCACGGATCGTCGGTGATCCCCCACTCATCACGCCGTTCGCGGATCTCGTCCCGGAGACGGAGCTGCATCGCGAGCACGAGCTCATGCGAGGAGTGCTCCGCTCGTACCGGCGCACGCTCTCGGGCGACCGCCGCAGGCTGCTCGAGCGCTTTCGCTACGTCGACGCGGCGCGGAAGGTCGTCGGGGTCGGCAGCGTCGGGACGCGCGCCTTCATCATGCTGCTGCTCGGGCGCGATGTCGACGACCCGCTTTTCCTGCAGTTCAAGGAGGCGCAGCCGTCCGTGCTCGAGCCGTTCCTCGGCAAGAGCGCATATGCGAGCGGCGGCCAGCGGGTCGTCGAGGGGCAGCGCCTGATGCAGGCGGCGAGCGACATCATGCTGGGGTGGATCCGCGTCGAGGGCTTCGACGGCGTCGAGCGCGACTTCTACATCCGCCAGCTCTGGGATCAGAAGGGATCGGCGGAGATCGAGGTGATGGAGCCCGCAGGGCTCACCCGTTACGCGAAGCTGTGCGGAACCACTCTCGCCCGTGCTCACGCACGGTCGGGCGATGCCGTCGCGATCTCCGCCTACCTCGGGTCGAGCGACTCGTTCGACCGGGCGCTGGCGGCGTTCGCCGAAACGTACGCGGACCAGAACGAGCGCGACTACGCGGCGTTGCAGAACGCCGTTGCCGAAGGGCGCGTCGCCGCCAACACAGGTCTCTAACCATCCCTGGCACGCCGAATCGGCCCGTTGCGAGCGTGGCCGGGTGCCGTCAGACGCGAAACGAGCCCGCGGACGACTCGTCCCAGTAGCGCTGCATCCGCTCCGCCGCCGTGCCGTCGAGCAGCGCGCCGGGCGAGACGAATGCGTAGATCTCGTCGAAGGGGGCGACGTGCGTGGCGTTGATCCGCCTCACGACATGACGCGGGGCGAGCTCGCGCGGGTGATCGAGACCCATCGCGGCGATGAACTCGGCAAGCGCGTGGACCGTGCGCTCGTGGAAGGCGTGGACACGCTCGGCCTTGTTCGGCACGACGAGCGCGCGGTGAAGCCTCGGGTTCTGTGTCGTCACGCCGACCGGGCAGGTGTTCGTGTGGCAGCGCTGCGCCTGGATGCAGCCGACGGCGAACATGAAGCCGCGAGCCGTGTTGCACCAGTCCGCACCGAGAGCGAGCGAGGTCGCCATCGCGGACGCGGTGACCATCTTGCCACTCGCTCCCAGCCTGATGCCGTCGCGGATACCCGCGCCCACGAGCGTGTTGTGGACGAGCGCCAGCCCCTCGAGGAGCGGGAATCCCATCGAGTCCGACAGCTCTTGCGGCGCCGCTCCGGTTCCTCCTTCCGAGCCGTCGACGACGATGAAGTCGGGTTGCACCCCCGTCTCGAGCATCGCCTTGACGATGCCCATGAACTCGCGCGGCTCTCCGATGCAGATCTTGAACCCGACCGGCTTGCCGCCGCACAGGTCGCGCAGCCGCGTGACGAAGGACATCATCGCGAGCGGCGACGAGAACTCACGGTGGGAGGTCGGCGAATAGACGGTCTCGCCGACGGGTACGAGCCGTGCCTCGGCGATCTCCTCGGTGACCTTTGCCCCTGGCAGGACCCCGCCGTGACCGGGCTTCGCGCCCTGCGAGACCTTGATCTCGACCATCTTCACCTGTGGCTCGCGCGCGGTCTGCGCGAAGCTCCCCGGGTCGAAGTCGCCCGTCGGCGTGCGGCAACCGAAATACCCTGTGCCGATCTGCCAGATCAGGTCGCCGCCACCCGCGCGATGATGGCGGGAGAGGCCGCCTTCGCCGGTGTCGTGTGCGAAGCCGCCTTTCTTGGCGCCGAGGTTCATCGCGTGGACGGCCGGCCCGCTCAGAGCACCAAAGCTCATCGCCGAGATGTTCAGCACGGAGAGCGAGTACGGCTGCGCACACTGGGGACCGCCGACGGTGACGCGAAGGCTCGCCACGGGATCGACGGCGACGGGGCGGGTAGCGATCGAGTGCTTGAAGTATGTGTACCCCTCGGCGTACACGTCCTGCTCGGTGCCGAACGGCTTCTCGTCCAGCGCTCCTTTGGACCGTTCGTAGACGATCGAGCGCGTGTCCCGATCGAACGGTCGGCCGTCGGTGTTGCTCTCGACGAAGTACTGGTGCAGTTCCGGCCCCATGTCTTCGAGCAGGAAGCGCAGGTGCCCGATCACGGGGAAGGTGCGCAGGATGTTGTGCCGTGGCTGGGCGTAGTCGTAGATCCCGAGGGCAGCCAGGGGCACGAACACGATCTCGAGCAGCCACCACCAGGGGCTCGCGAGCAGCGCCAGCGGGATCACGAGCAACGCAAGGACGATCGTCGCCCACATCACTTTCGTGCCGGTCCTTGCGATCACAGCCAACTCCTCGTCGCTCGACGCTCACTGCACACGCACGTGTCGCCTTGACGTCCGCAACGGCTGCGGCGCGTCGGTGACCTTCTCGGGCGGCCGCTCCGGGAGTCCGGAGCGGCTTTAGCCTAACCGCGGCGTGGCTGCGGCCCAGCGGTCAGCGACCCGCGGGTCGTCAGGTGGCGGCACGTCGTGGTGCGCATGCGGCGTCGACGAGCCCGGCGGCGAGCGTGATCGCCTCGCGTCGGTTGATGCGAGCGTCCGCGGAGAGGGAGCGCCAGGTCGCGAAGTCGACGACGTGGTGCAACGCGGCGGCGAGGACACGCCGTCTGCGCCCCCGTGCGGACCGGCCGGCGGCGAGGACCACGACCGCCTCTGCCTGGTAGTCCTGCAGCGGGATCAGCGTCGGTCCGATGGCGTCGACGAGTTCGACGTCGCGCAGGACGTTGCTGAACATCGGCTCGGTGCGCTCGTAGTAGGCGTAGAGCTCGTTCAGCGCCCGCCCCAGTCGTCGATCGGGATCGTCGATTGCGCGCCAGGGCTCGAGGTCGGGCCACGGGTGCGCGGTGAAGTAGTGCGTCGAGCAGGCCCGGAACAGATCGGCGTCGGTCGGGAAGTGGCGGTAGACGGTGTGACGTTGCACACCGGCCTTCTCTGCGACCGCGCTCACGGTGGTGCGCGCCGGCCCGATCGTCCCGTGCAGCTCGACGGCCGCCTCCGTGATCCGCGCCCGCGTCTCGGCCATGTGGTCAGCCCGCTTCTTGAGGCGGTAGCCGCGCTTGGGTGGAGTTTCGTAGTTCATAGCTGTGCACCCAATCTTGACAGAACTTCCGTCGTGGCGTATGGTAGATTTCGTTGATCAGCGGTGTGCAGTGGAAATAGGGTTCCCTGACACCGACACCACCGAGCGAGAGGAGCTCGCATGAGCACCACGTCGACACCGTCCGTTGCCCCGATCGCGTTGCAGCCCGGAGAGGGCGACGCGCGCTGGTTTCTCGATGCGCTCGGGGTGATCAAGGCCTCGGCCGAGACCACCGACAACACCGTCGCGGTGATCGAGTTCCTGTGGCCCCAGGGGAGCGGATCTCCGCTGCACGTGCACCACAGCGAGGACGAGTGGTTCTACGTCATCGAGGGCGAGATCACGTTCTGGGTGGGCGGCGAGACGATCGTGGCGCCCGCAGGATCCTTCCTCTTCGGGCCCCGCGACGTCCCGCACACGTTCCTCGTCACGTCGCCGACCGCCCGGTTCCTGATGGTCACCGAGCCGGCCATGTTCGCCGACTTCGTCCGCGCGCTCTCGGTGCCGGCGGAGGCGCTCACGCTGCCGCCGCCCTCCGTCGAGCCGCCGAGCCCCGAGGAGATGACCGCTACGGCTGCTGAGTGGGGGATGGAGATCCTCGGTCCTCCCGGCATCCCTGCCTGAGGCGGCGTATCACGCGCACGGGGCGCCCGCCGACATGGCAGGGCGCCCCCGTGTACTGACGGTCGCCACTGCTGAGCCATCAGGCGGCGTTCCCACACACCGATGTCCAACGCGAGTGATCGTCCGGTCGTGCCTCAGCGTTGGCCGACGGCGTTTGGTTGGCGGGTCTCAACCGGTGTATTGTCAGCCGATCCGCTCCGACGCGTCGACGCCGGGCGATGGTTCGTAAGTCTGGGACGAGAGGTCCGAATGGACGAAGTGGCGGTTGACGTAGAGCGCCGACGCGGCGATCGCTGCGGCTCACTGCCGTCCCAGCGTGCCTCCGCGCGCCAACGGGGGCCGGTCGCCGTCCCCGGGGCGGCGCGCATCGCGAGGGAGGCTGCGAGCGCACACGGCTGGCAGAGGGCAGCGGCGGCGTGAGCACGAGTCCGAACGGCGGCCGGAAGCCCGTCGGTGTTGGCGGTGTCGTGACGCTGCTCGGAGGCGTTCTCCCGTACCAGCGGGCCTGGATCTCCAAAGACGTCGTGGCGGGTGTCACTCTTGCTGCGCTCGCGATCCCGGAGGTGATGGGATACACCGCGATCTCGGGCACGCCGGTGATCACCGGGCTGTACACGATCTTGCTGCCGGCGATCGTGTTCGCGATCCTCGGCTCGTCACGGCATCTCGTGGTCGGGGGCGACTCCGCCACGGCCGCGATCCTCTACGCCGGCATCGCGGGGCTCAGCATCTCGGGCCTCAAGCCAGACACGCCGGAGTGGCTCGCGTACGCAAGCCTGCTCGCGCTGATGACGGGCGGCCTGCTGCTTCTCGCCCGGGTGGCCAAGCTCGGCTTCCTCGCCGACTTCATCTCCCGCACGGTCCTGATCGGCTTCCTGACGGGAGTTGGCATCCAGGTCGCGCTCGGGCAGTTCGCCGGGATGCTCGGCGTCCCCAATCCCGATGTCGAACTCGACCGGCTCGGCGGGACGGTCGTGAAGTTCGTGAAGACGCTCGACGAGATCCCCGACACGTCGCTCGCCACCCTCGCGGTCGCACTCGGGGTCATCGCCACTCTGATCGTGTTCGAGCGGTGGATCAAGGCGATCCCCGGCGGCCTCGTCGCCGTCGTCGGCGCGATCGCGATCAGCTGGGCCTTCGACCTCGAGTCGCACGGCGTCTCCGTTCTCGGCCCGGTCCCGAGCGGCTTGCCCGACATTGCCCTCCCGAGTGGGATCGACTGGGACACTGTTCCGGCGCTGCTCGCGACGTCGGTCTCGATGGTGCTCGTAATCCTCGCCCAGAGCGCCGCCACGTCGCGCGCGTACGCCGTCAAGTACCAGGAGCGATTCGTCGAGAACGACGACATCGTCGGTCTCAGCGTTGCCAATCTCGCCGCCGGCATCAGCAGCACGTTCGTGGTCAACGGCAGCCCGACGAAGACGGAGATGGTCGACGAGGCGAAGAGCCACACGCAGGTCGCGCAGACGACGATGGCGCTGACGGTCGCAGTCGTCCTGCTCTTCCTCACGAAGCCGTTGCAGTACATGCCGAGCGCCGTGCTGGCGGCCGTCGTCTTCGTGATCGGCGTCAAGCTGATCGAAATCGCCAACATGCGGTCGGTCTGGCGCCTGCGCCGCGACGAGTTCTGGGTCGCGGCGCTCACCGTGGCGGTCGTGGTGGGCGTCGGCGTCGAGCAGGGGATCATCCTCGCCATCGTTCTCTCGCTGCTGATCCACGTGAAGCGCCACTACACGCCGGACGACGTCGTGGTCACCGTCGACGCGCAGGGGGCGCTCGGGAGGACAAAGCCCGTGCCGGGCGCGGTCACGGAGCCCGGCCTCGTCGTCTACCGCTTCGCGGTCGGCCTCTTCTACGCGAACGCCTCCCGGCTCGCCGAGGAGATCCTCGGGCTCGTCGACGCTCCGGAGCCCCCGCGCTGGCTCGTGCTCCAGGCGGATGCGATCGACGACGTCGACTACACGGGCGGGCAGACGCTCGTCGAGCTCGCGCAGGAGTTGGCCGATCGCGACATCGTGTTCGCCGTCGCGGAGACGCGCCCGGAGGTCCGCGTCGAGCTCGACCGGTTCGGGCTCACCGAGCTGATCGGCGCCGATCGCTACTACGGCACCGTCGCGGACGCCATCGCCGCGTTCCGAGCCGCCTGAGATCCTGGCCGCGGAGTGAGCGACCCAGGCCCGTCACCGGTCGACCCCGTGGTGCTCATGCGGAGCAGGCGCTACCACGTGCTCCTCGTGCTGGCCGCCGCCGTCGGCGTCATCGTCTCGATCGCGTCGTGGGCGTTCCTCGAGGGCGTGCACTACCTACAGGTTGGGATCTTCGAGGACCTCCCGGAGTGGCTCGGGTTCGACACGACGCCGGTCTGGTGGCCGCTCCCGTGGCTGGCGGTCGGGGGTCTCGTCACAGCGCTGGCGATCCGGCGACTCCCTGGGACGGGCGGGCACGTTCCCGTCGATGGGCTTCAGTCCGGGGGAGGGCCGACGATGCCGGTCGAGCTCCCCGGCATCCTGCTCGCGGCGTTCGCCTCACTCGGGTTCGGCATCGTCCTCGGCCCCGAGGCGCCGCTGATCCTGTTCGGGACCGGGCTCGCCGTCCTCTCGTTCCGCGCGGTGCGACGGGACGCCCCCGACACCGCCGTGGGCGTCGTCGCTGCCGCGGGTGCGTTCGCGGCGATCTCGTCTCTGTTCGGCTCTCCGATCATCGGGGCGGTGATCGTGATCGAGGCCGCCGGTCTCGGCGGGGCGACGCTCCCCGTGATCCTGCTGCCCGGCCTGATCGCGGCAGGCGTCGGGTCGCTCGTCTTCATCGGCATGGGCGACTGGTCGGGGTTGAGCGCGAGCGACTACGCGCTAGCACCCATCTCACTCCCGGCGTTCTCCGGCCCCGGGCTCGGTGACTTCGCCTGGACGGTCGTCCTCGCCGTCGCGGCGGCCGTCGTCACGTTCGCGATCGTGGAGCTCGCGCGCGCGGCGAGAGGCGCGGTGCAGCGGCGGCCCGTCGTGCTGAGCGGCGCTGCCGCGATCGTGATCGCGCTGTTGGCGATCGTGTTCGGGGAGCTCACGGACGAGCCGGCGACACTCGTCCTCTTCTCGGGGCAGGAGGCGTTCGCGCCGCTCTTCGACTCGCCTGCCGGCCTCTCCCTGTCGGCGCTGGCTCTTCTCCTTGTCTGCAAAGGGCTTGCCTGGAGCATCTCGCTCGGCAACTTCAGAGGCGGCCCCACGTTCCCTGCGCTCCTGCTGGGCGGGGTGGCCGGCTTGCTCGCGGCCGAGCTCCCGGGGCTCTCCGAGACACCCGCCGTCGCCGTGCTGATGGCCGCCGCGTGCGTTTCGATCTTGCGCCTTCCGCTGTCGTCGGTGGTCATCGTGACCGTGCTCACGGCGAGTGCCGGCCTCGGCGTCACACCACTGGTCGTCGTCGCGGTCGCTGTCGCCTACACGACGACCCTGTCGCTGGCGGCACTGCGCGGCTCGCCCCCCGAGCCGGGTGGCGACCCGACATCGCGTCGGGCCTCCCCAGCCTCGTCAGCCTGAGCGACGGCGCCGGCGCCGGTCGACTCGTCCGGGAACCGCATGCGCGAGGGGGGTTAGACTCGCCGCAGGAACAGTCGAGCGTCGCGCGATAGCGCAGGCGTCCGCTGTTCGAGATCGACGAGCAGACGCCGAGTGCGGGCGGCACGGTGACCCTGTGGGCAGACGACGAGCAGATCGGAGAATGCCGGCTCGAGAACTCGGTCTCGCTGATCTTCACCACGTACGCCGGCCTGGACATCGGCCGCGACAACGGCGGCGTTGTCGACCTCGCCTACGAGGACAGGGCGCCATACGCGTTCACCGGAACGGTGAAGAACGTCGTCTTCGACCTCAAGCCGGCGGGAAGCCACGAGGACGAGAAGGCGCTGCACGAGCACCTGACCAAGGTGGCTGTCGCGCACGGCATCCGCGGCTAGCGAAGGCCCGTCGCCTCGGCCGAGACCCCGTCTCGGTGCCCGTCCCCCCGGCGGGGCACGTCGTCCGCGCGTCGGTCACGGCAGTCCCGGTCGGTCGGAAGACCGGGGAGACGGAGCGCCGGGCGACGCCCCGAGATAGCCTCGTGCCGTGCAGTGGGCGACCCGTTTCTCGTTGCGTCAGAAGGCCAGCTACAGCCTGTGGCTGATTCCCCTGCTCGGGGCGATCGTCGGGGTTGCCGTTTCGCTCGGGACGCTCGCACTCGATCGCGAAGTGACGCTTCCCTTCGGGTGGACGTTCTCGAGCTCGTCGACAGAGATTCTCCTGGTCACGATCGCGGGTGCGATGATCGGGCTTCTCGGCTTCGTGATCACGGTCACCGTGCTGATGGTGCAGACGGCCAGCTCGGGGCTCTCGCCGCGGTATCTCCGTCTCCTCTACCGCGGCCGCCTACTCAAGGTCGTGCTCGCCTTCCTGGTCGGAACGTTCGCGTACTCGTACGTGCTCCTGCGACACGCCGAGGACAAGCAGCCGCCCGAGATCGGCGTGTTCATCACGGGCCTTCTCGTGCTCGCCGGCATCGTGCTGTTCCTCGTCTTCCTCAGTCGCTTCCTGCACCGGCTGAGGCCGGTCGTCGCCGTCGCATCCGTCGCGTCCCTCGGCGAGCGGGCATTCGTCGGCGCGGTGCGATCGAGTGGTGGGTCGGAGACGGATGCGGTCGACGCCACGCCGGGCGCGATCCTCGTCAGCAGCCGATCCGGCATGATCCAGGCCGTCGACGTCGACGGGCTCGTCTCATGGGCGCGCGCCGGTGAGTGCCTGCTCGTGCTCAGTCGGTCGGTCGGCGACTACGTGCCTGTCGGGGGAGCACTCGTTGAGCTACGGGGGGTGGAGCCGCGCGGCGGCGTACGCGACGAGATCGAAGGAATGATCGCGCTCGGCGAGGAGCGTACGATCGAACAGGATCCAGCGTTTGCGATCCGCGTCATGGTCGACATCGCGGCCCGCGCGCTCTCGCCGGGAATCAACGATCCGACGACGGCCGTGCAGGTGCTCGACCACCTCGAGAACATGCTCGTGCTGATCGGCTCCACCGACCTCTCGGCGCGTGGTGTCTTCTCGGACGAGGCGGGGACGCCTCGCCTCGTCGTCCCGACTCGCGACTGGGAGGACTTCCTCACCCTGGGCGTCACGGAGATCCGGCACTTCGGCGCCTCCTCGATCCAGGTGCTGCGCCGGCTCCGAGCCCTCCTCCTGCAGCTGCAGGACTCCGTCCGGCCCGAGCACGGTGCGGCGGTCGAGCGCGAGCTGGCGCGGCTCGACGAGACCGTGATCCGATCCTTTGGCGGGTCTCTCGACCTCGAAGCTGCCGCGTCCGCGGATTCGCAGGGCCTCGGCGGCCCCGCCGCTTGACCCGAGCGCTCGAACGGGTCGCCCCGATGGCGACCGATGTGTACGACGTTTCACGTACGAACGCCGGCCCCAACGCTGCCCGCTCGTCTCACCGAGCTGCTCTGTATTTGCACATACTGAGCCGATGACGGAGCTGCTGTCCGGGACGGTCACCCTCTTGTTCACGGATGTCGAGGGGTCGACGCGGATGCTCGAAGAACTAGGCTCCCAGGCGTACGCCCGTGTGCTCGCCGAGCACCATTCACTCATCCGGGAGTCGTTCGCGGGGCACGGCGGAGTCGAGCTCGGCACCGAGGGCGACGCGTTCTTCGTGGGATTTGCGACCGCGGGGGCTGCGCTGGCGGCCGCCGCAGACGCCCAGCGCGCGTTGTCGCCCACGTCGCTACGTGTGCGCATGGGACTCCACACCGGCGAGCCGCTGCAGACCGAGACGGGGCTCGTCGGCATGGCCCTCCATCGCGCGGCCCGCGTTCAGGCGCTCGCTCACGGTGGGCAGGTACTGCTTTCGGCGGTCACGCGTGACCTCGTCGAGGAAGTGCCGCCCGGGGTCACGCTGCAGTATCTCGGCGAGTTCCCGCTCAAGGACTTCGACGAGCCGGAGCGCGTGTGGCAGGCATCGATCGACGGGCTGCCTGCGGAGTTCCCACCTTTGCGTGCGCACCGGGTGCCGAACGGTGCCGATCGCTTCCCGGCGGCGCTCGAGCGACTCTCCCAGGGGCCGTTCGTCGGACGAGCGAGGGAGCTGGAGCGTCTCGAGCGAGCGCTCGCCGAGGCCGGAGAGTTGTCGCATCCAGTGGTGATCGCACTCGTCGGGGACGCCGGGATCGGGAAGTCGCGGCTGCTCGCAGAGCTCGGGACACGCGCACGCACTGCCGGGCACATCGTCCTCTACGGCGCCGCCTCGCCCGAGGCATTCGTCCCGTACGAGACCTTCGTCGCGGCGCTCTCGGAGCAGGTTCGCTCCTCACTCGACGAGCTCGACCCGGGTGGGACCGAGCTGCCCGCAGAGGAGCGACGGTACCGCCTCTTCGATCGCGTAGCGTCGCTCGTCGGCGACCTCGGACAGCAGCAGCCCATCGTCATCCTCCTCGACGATCTGCACTGGGCGGACGCGTCGACGATCCACTTGTTGCGACACCTCGTCCGTTCGGGACGCGCTCGCGGGTCGTTGCTCGTGCTGGGCTTTCGTCCGGCAGAGATCGACGGGACACCGCTCGAGACGCTCCTCACGGATCTCAATCGAGAGGCTCCTCTGCCCTACGTCTCGCTCGTGGGCCTCACTGCCGCGGAGATCGAGCCGCTGGTGGCCGCGTGGGGTGCCGGGCACGAGCTCGATCGAGCCAAGCTTCTCGAGCGGACAGACGGCAACCCGTTCTTCCTGCGGGAGCTCCTGCGAGCGGTGATCGACGGCGGCGAGAGCCTCGACGCCGTTCCGGAGGGGGTGAGGGCGGTCGTGCGTCAGCGGATGAGCCGACTGCCGGCCGACGACATCTCGTTGCTCGCGGCATGTGCCGTTGCAGGGCCGGTGTTCGACGTCGCGCTGGCCTCGGCAGCGGTCGGACGTCCGGGAGCCGGCCCTGCACTGGCCGATATCGTCGAGGATCTCCTGCAGGCGGGTCTCGTAGCCGAGACCGACACGCATGCGCAGTTGCGATTCACGCATGCGCTGATCCGCGACGCCGTCTACGCATCACTGACCAATACGCGACGCACATCTCTCCATCTCGCCCTCGCCGAGGAGCTCGACCGCCGGCACGGCGCCGCACCTGGCTCACACTCGGCCGAGATCTCGCACCACTTCCACGTCGCCGGATCGGAGCGGGCCGTCGACCACTCGATCGCGGCGGCAAAGTGGGCTACCGAGCGACTTGCGTTCGACCAGGCGTTCCTGCTCTACAGTCGTGCGTTGCGCTCGCTAGCGGAGGAGGATCCTCGCAGGAGCGACCTCACGAAGAGGATCGGCTTGGTATTCCAGCTGCTGCTGCACGCCGCGATCGACGTCGGGTCGATCCCGAGCGCCGGTCAGGCCTGAATCTCGGACGGGTAGATGTCACCGACGAGCTCGTGAATGCGGACGATGGTGTGGCCGCCGAGCTCGCTCGAGTGCTCATACAAGCGTGCCTGGTTGGGAGCCTCGTAGACGCAGTAGCTCGTGACGAGTCCGGTCTCGTCGGTGCAGACGTGGCTGTGTTCCCAGTTGACGTCGGCGAACTCGCCTTGGACCAGTTGTTTCGAGCGCACGAGGACTGCATCCATAGCCTCCTTGCTCATCGGGTCGAACTCTCGCTGCACGAGGTAGCGCGGCACGCCGACCAGGATACCGTGCGCTCGAGTGACCCGGACGCTCTTCCGACGCTGGACGGGTGAAGGGCGGATGTCTTCTCGGCGAGCGCTCCGGGCCTGCAAAGATGGTGCGATCCACCAAACCCGGAGGACACCTTGATCGAATCCGACCGCCTTGCCCGCCTGACGCTCTTCGCCGATCTCGACGCCTCTGCGCTGGAGGAGGTTGCGGCCACGTTCGACGAGGAACGGCATCAGCGTGGAGCGCGGCTTGCCCGCGAGGGGCTCGCGGGCGGCGGCTTCGCCGTGATCCTCGCCGGAGAGGCGTCCATCCAGATCGGCGGTTCCGAGCGGGCGCGGCTTGGACCGGGTGAGTTCTTCGGGGAGGTCGCGGTGTTCACAGGGGAGCCGTCGTCTGCCGACGTCGTCGTTGCCAGCGAGGAGCTCCAGTGTGCCGTCCTCGACGAGCCCGAGGTCCGCCCGCTCCTTCTCCGGTTTCCGCAGATCGCACTTCGGATGCAGGAGCTGAGCGCACGTCGTCTCCGCGCAGCGAACGAGTGGTGGGTCTAGGCGAGCAACAGCCGGCGCCGGGCGACTTCGACGTCGTCGTCGTCGGCAGCGGCCCGGGTGGGCTCCAGGTCTCCTACTACCTCGATCGACTCGGCGTTCGCCATGCCGTCCTCTCGGCTGATCCGGCCGCAGGTGGCATGTTCCGCAAGTGGCCGATCTTCGAGCGCCTTCTCTCGTGGTCGCGTCTCGACGCGCCGTTTCCCCGCGAGAGTCGCGAATACGAGAAGTTCGACCACAACAGCCTGATCGCGGATGAGCCGGGGCTGCGAGCGCTCGTTCCCGCAGAGATGTGCGGCGACTCGGTCCTTCCATCGCGGGCCGAGATGGAAGCTGGCCTCGTCTCGTTCGCGGCGAAGGCTGGTCTGCGCGTGCGTTACGGGTGCCGCTGGACGGGGACGCGTCGCGACGGGGATGGGCTCGTGCTCGAGACGACCGACGGCGAGTTCCGCTGCCGCGCTGCGGTCTTCGCGCTCGGAGTCACCGACCCCTGGAAGCCGGAGATCCCCGGGATCGCCGACGTGCCGCACTACGCCGACCTGACCGACGCGAAGGAGTTCTCCGGCAAGCGTGTCGTCGTGATCGGGAAGCGAAACTCCGCATTCGAGCTCGCGACGAGGCTGGTTCCCCGCGTGCGGAGCCTCGTGCTCGTCTCGCCGCGTTCCGTTCGTGCCGAGGTGCTGGCACGCGCGTCTGTCCGCGCGCCCTACCTCCAGCCGCTGGAGCAGCATGCGCACGGTATGGGGACGATCGCGGTCGACACGGTCGTCGAACGGGTCGAACGCACTGCCGAGGGCGGGTTCTTGGTGCACACCGGTGCGGGGCCGCTCGAGGCGGACGCCGTGGTTTCGTGCACCGGCTTCCGGACGCCCCTGGGGGACCTCCGCGAGCTCGGGGTGGAGACGGTGGCACGTGATCGGATCCCTGCGCTGACACCGCACTGGGAGAGCGCCACGGCCCCGGGGATCTTCTTCGCAGGCAACGCGAGCCAGGGAGCACTCGGTCTTCGGCGGCACGGCGCCGGATCGCTGTCGAGCGCCGTGCTCGGCTTTCGCTACAACGCCAGGATCCTTGCCGGGCACCTGGCCGAGCGCGTCGCGGGACGGCGACGGAGTCGTCAGTCGCTACGAAGCGAAGAAGTCGCGGCGACGTTGGTGCGCGAGCTCGCACACGCGCCGGAGCTCTGGACGCAGAAGGGGTACCTGGCGCGCGCGGTGACCCTGGCCGAAACGGGCGCGATCGACGACGGGGTCGTCCCGCTCGAGCACTTCGTGGACACGTCCGGCCCGGACGCGGTAGCGGTGACGATCGAGGCGAATGCGTCGGGCGTCATCCATCCTGTCGTGTACCTGCGGCGGCGCGGGAAGCTTCGCGACGTGGAGTTCGACCACGATCCGCTTCACGCCTACGACAGCGAGCGGTACCGTCGACAGCTCGACGGGCTCCTCTAGGCGGTCGAGCTCGACCAAAGGCCTACTCGCTCGCTCCACGGCCGCGTCAATAGCCGGCGCGCTGTTGGGAGCCGCGCCGCAGTAGGCTCGATCCATGGAATGGGCGCTAGCGGTCGTCGCCCTTTCGCTGGCGGGGGCAGGGCTGGCGTATGGCATTGCAGCCCGCTCGGCGGCTCGGGTTTCATCGCTGCGTTCGTCGCCGGCGCGACCTTCGGCGTGCTTCGGCGCCCCTCGGAGGGCGGTGAGGTGACGTTCCTGACGGACGAGCTCGGCGAGTTGCTCAACGGCGTCACGTTGCTCGTCTTCGGCGCCGTGTTGCTTGGGCCGGCGCTCGGTGACCTCAGCTGGCAGATCGCTCTCTACGCGGTCGCCAGCCTGACGGTCGTGCGCATGGTCCCGTGCTCATAGCGATGCTGGGGATGGGCGCGCGTCGGCCGACGGTCACGTTTCTCGGCTGGTTCGGCCCTCGCGGGCTGGCGTCGATCGTGTTCGCGGTGATCGTCGTGCAGGAGGCCGATCTGCCGCATACGGACACGATCTTGTTGACGACGTACGTCACTGTCGGCCTCTCGGTCCTCGCCCACGGGCTCACGGCAGCCCCACTCGCCCGTCGTTACGCCTCGTGGTTCTCGTCCCACCCACGGGATGCGATGCCTGCGATGGAGAGCGTTCCCGCAGGCAACCACCGCTGGCGACGCTCGTCGCCCGCGGAGGACGTCCCGCCGTGAGCTGACGCCTTGTCACCGGATTCAGGCAGGGCCGGGGCCCGAGCTCGGGCGACGACAGCTCGGCAGTCGAGGGCGCCCGGCGACCGGCATGCGTACGTCGGGGATGCCCGGATCGGTCCGACGGAGGGCGCCGCCTTCGGCGCGGGGATCTACGGAAGCGCTGATCTGGCGGTGCGGATAGGGTCTCAGCGTTTCCTGTGATCGCTGCGAGCTCGCGTCCGGTCAGCCGGCCGGAGCAGACACCAGATTGAGGAGAGCGACGTCAGACGCAGCCGAGCCGACGTGGCAGCAACCAATACGGATGCCAGGGCGCGTCGCGTCCTAGCCCCCTGGAGATCTCGCGACCATGAACTGGAGGCCTACCGATGCCGATCGTGGAGTACGACCCGGATAACGCGTTTCCCGGGGTGATTGGTCGCACGGCGGATGAGTCGAGCCCTGCGTGGCCTGCGCCGGTCAGGGCGGCGGAGGGTGCGCCGAATGTCCTCATGATCGTGTTGGACGACACGGGCTTCGGCCATCTCGGTTGTTACGGCAGCCCGATCAACACTCCCAGCCTCGACCGGATCGCCGAGGGCGGGCTGCGGTTCAACAACATGCACACGACGGCGCTCTGCTCGCCTTCGCGGTCGTGCATCGTGACGGGCCGCAATCATCACTCGAACGGGATGGCCTGCATCACGGAGTTCGCGACCGGCTATCCGGGCTACGACGGGGTGATGCCGTTCGAGAACGGGATGCTGTCGGAGATGCTGCTGGAGCACGGCTACAGCACGTTCATGGTCGGGAAGTGGCATCTGACGCCGAGTAACCAGGAGACGGCGGCAGGCCCGTACGACCGTTGGCCGCTGGGCCGGGGCTTCCAGCGCTTCTACGGCTTCCTCGGTGGTGACACGAGCCAGTGGTATCCGGATTTGGTGTACGACAACCATCAGGTGGAGCCGGAGAAGAAGCCGGAGGAGGGCTACCACCTGAGTGAGGACCTGGTCGACAAGGCCGTCTCGTTCATCGGCGACAGCAAGCAGGCCGACCCGCAGAAGCCTTTCTATCTCCATCTCTGCTTCGGCGCGACGCACGCACCGCACCACGTGGGGAAGGAGTGGGCGGACAAGTACAAGGGGGTCTTCGACGACGGCTGGGACGCCTACCGGGAGAAGACGTTCGCGCGTCAGAAGGAGCTCGGGATCGTGCCGCCCGGCACGGAGCTGTCACGCCACGATCCTGATGTCCCGGACTGGGACGCGCTGCCGGGCCCGGCGAAGAAGCTGGGTGCCAGGATGATGGAGGTGTTCGCCGGCTTCCTCGAGCACACCGATCACCAGATCGGCCGGCTGCTGGACTTCCTGTCGGAGCTCGGTGAGCTCGAGAACACGCTGATCATGGTGATCTCCGACAACGGCGCCTCCGCGGAGGGCGGGCCGGGCGGTACCACTAATGAGGCGCAGTTCTTCAACAACGCGCAGGAGCCGCTCGAGGAGAGCCTGGCCCACATCGACGAGATCGGCGGGCCGAAGCACTTCAACCACTACCCGTGGGGCTGGACGTGGGCGGGCAACACCCCGTTCCGCCGCTGGAAGCGGGAGACCTACCGCGGCGGCGCCTGCGACCCGTTCCTCGTCTCCTGGCCGAAGGGGATCAAGAGCAAGGGCGAGGTCCGCGGCCAGTACGCGCACATCATCGACATGGTCCCGACCGTGCTCGACCTCCTCGGGCTGGAGCCCCCGACCGCGATCCGGGGCGTCACGCAGTCGCCGCTGCAGGGTGTCAGCTTCGCGCACGCCCTCGACGACGCCGAGGCCGAGACGCGTCACCACACCCAGTACTTCGAGATGATCGGCCACCGGTCGATCTACCACGACGGCTGGCGGGCGGTCTGCCCCTGGCCGGGCCCGTCGTTCGCCGAGGCGGGAACGGGGTTCGGCAACCCGATTTCCGCGGACAAGCTGACCGAGCTCGACGCGACCGGCTGGGAGCTCTATCACGTGGCCGAGGACTTCGCCGAGACGAAGAACGTGGCTGCGGAGAACCGCGACCGGCTGATCGCGATGATCGCGACCTGGTACGTGGAGGCCGGCAAGTACGACGTGATGCCGATCGACGGCAGCGGTCTCCTGCGCCTGATGGCGGAGAAGCCGCTGATCGCGCTGCCGCGCGACCGCTACATCTACAGGCCGAACACGCAGTCGGTCCCGAACTTCGCGGCACCGAAGGTGCTGAACCGGCCGCACAGCATCACCGCGGACGTGGAGATCCCCGAGCAGGGGGCCGAGGGCGTGCTCCTCAGCCAGGGCACCGCCGCGGGTGGCTACTCGTTCTACGTCAAGGACGGCAAGCTGCGCTACGTCCACAACTACGTCGGCCGGCAGCTCCTCGAAGTGGAGTCCGAGGACGACCTTCCGGCCGGCAAGCACGAGCTCCGCTTCGAGTTCGAGCCCACCGGCCAGCCCGACCTCAGCAAGGGCGCCGGCGCGCCGGGCCGGCTCCAGCTCTACGTCGACGGCACCCTGGTCGGCAACGCGGAGGCCCCGATCACGACGCCGTTCATGTTCAACCCCGGCGCCCTCACCTGCGGAGCCAACCCCGGCTCGCCCGTCACCCCTGACTACGAAGGTCCGTTCACCTTCACAGGCACGCTCCACACTGTCACCCTCGACGTCAGCGGCGACCTGATCACCGACCCGGAAGCAGAGCTCCGCTTCCATCTCGCACGGCAATAGCACAGTGACAGGAGGAAGACGATGACAAGCGCTGCAGTGGAGACAAGCAAGCCGCTCGATGAGCTCGGCCCGGTCGACTACGTGATCGTCGAGTTCCCGGCCGGCCATTCGAGCTTTACCGGCGAGATGGCGAAGGAGCTCGTCGCTCTTGTCGATGCGGGCACGATCCGCGTGATCGACGTCCTGATCCTCGTCAAGGACGCCGACGGCTCGGTCGAGGCGATGGAGCTGTCCGACATCGAGGAGCTGGGCGAGCTGCAGGTGCTCGAAACGCAGCTTGCGGAGCTGCTCGCCGAGGACGACGTGCTCGATCTGGCCGCGGCGATGGATCCCGGCAGCGTCGCCGGCGTTCTCGTCTACGAGAACCTCTGGGCGGCGCCGTTCGCCGCCGCAGCCCGCCGCTCCGGCGGCCAGCTGATCGCGAACGGCCGCATCCCGATCCAGGCCATCATCGCCTCCATCGAAGCCGAAGAGGCTTTCGCAACGGAAGGAGCCTGACATGCCACTCAGACCAGGACGTGTCGGACGCGTCGGCGTCATCGGCCACCCGGTCGCCAAGACCGCTGTGGTCGCGAAAGCCGTCACCCCCGGCCCTGCGCCTGTCGCGAAGACCGCGGTCGTCGCCGCCGCCGTCACCCCGGGCAGGGGCCGAAGGCGAATCTAGCTGCAGAAGAGGCGTCAAAGCCACAGTCCCACGAGCAGGATGACCTCACACGCTGACGCTCGCCCTCCATCCGGCGGGCGAGCGTCAACGTTGAGGACACCGGAACAGCCACAGTCCGAGGAGGCGCTCAGGCCGACTCGGCGATCGGCCAACGAGGCTTGCTCGACCGGACGAGAGGATCGGTCGCCTCGGGACCCCCGAAGCCGCCGCGAACCAACGCCGGCGCAAGCGCACGCGACGTGCCAGCCGTGCGCCATCTGCAGCGGGTCTACCTCGCCAATCGGGGGATCTGGGACTTCGGATGGTGGGGCCCCGCGATCTCCGCCCAGACGACGGTCGAACAGGTCGATCGCTATCTCGCGCTCTTCGACGCGTTCGTCGCCGAGCTCTTGCCTTGTCTGACGAGCGCCTAGTAGTCGGAGCGCTCGATCAATTCGACTCGGTACTGATCAGGGTCACGGACGAAGCACAGCAGGGCGCCACCCTCGCGGACGGAATACGGCGGACGCTCCGGCTCGATGCCCTGCTCGGCGAGGCCGGCGAGCGTCTCCTCCATGTTCTCGACGGTGAGCGCGATGTGCCCGTAGGCGGTCCCCAGCTCGTACGAGTCGACGCCGAAGTTGTGCGTCAGCTCCAGCTCTGGCATCGGCTTGCCGGGGACGCCGAGGAAGTAGTTCATCGCCTCGTCGCGGATCGGCAGCTCGCGGCGCATCTCCAGGCCCAAAGCCTCGTAGAACGCAATCGACCGCTCCGGGTCGGTGATTCGGTAGCACGTGTGAATGAGCTCCATCACGTGATCGTAGTCGCCGGAGCCGGTGGCGAGGTGGCGTGACGGTTCAGGCTTCGTCGGCAGGGTCTGCGTCGGGCTCGTCCTCGTCGCCGTTCTTCTTGTGCGAATGCCGCATCTCGGCCGTCTTCACCTTCGCGTCGGTGTACGAGTCGCGGACGAGAAGCTTGCCGCCCGTCCAGCCGAACACGAGGAGCACGAGCACGAGCGCGTACACCTGATTCGTCGCCGTGGTCCAGAGCTGCTGCGCGAGCGAGTAGGCGGTCGCTGTCGTGCTGTCCGTGTAGTCGGAGAGCGCGACGGAGTTGGCAGCCTGGGTGATGCCGACGGCTCCCGGCGTGACGGAGGTCATGTTCGCCGCCGAGCTCGAGCCGATCACCGACATGATCGAGTGGAACGTGACGGGGATCGAGTACGCGGCGAGGAAGATGGCGATCACGCCGATCTTCGCCGCGTAGCTGATCGTCTGCGGCACGAGGACCTTGCCTGCGAACGCCTTCGGCGACTCGAGGATCCGACCGCCCTCCTTCGCCTTCTCCCACATGCCCTTGATCCACCGCCAGGAGATGCGGACGACGAGGACGACCAGGAAGACCGCGCTGGCGGCGATTCCGAGCGCGAGCAGCGGATGGTCGCGGAACCAGCCGAGCTCGACATCGAACGCTGCCCCCGCCTCGAGGAAGAGGTAGAGGTAGACGAGACCTCCGACGATCGTGAAGAAGATCTTGTTCACGAGGTAGGCGGCGAAGACACCCGGGAACGTCGCGCCCTTGATGATCGCGACGAACATCAACAGCGTCACGAACGTACCGATGTTCGCGGGCAGGAAGTTGTTCATGGCCACGCCGACCGCGTACGCGGTGATGATCGGCCAGAACTGGACGTCGCCGTTCGGGTAGCCGTAGCTGAGAATGTAGTAGTACGCGATGCCGTTGAACGTCGTCTGCACGATCTGCAGGACCGAGCCTGCGATCAGGTACCCGACCGGGACGTCCTTGAGCGTGGCCCAGAAGCTGTCGAGCCAGCCGCGCACATCGATCCCGAGCAGGTCGAGGACGACGAGCAGGATCACGGTGCCCGCGATCCACGCGCCGATCTTCACGAACCGGCGTCGGCGCGAGTGGTCGTCGAACGGCGTGACCGCGCTGACAGCCTGGCTCACGAGCTCATTCCCGTCGTCCCTCGCACGACACGAGCATAGTCGCGGGTCGCGTCAGATCGCGGGGACCGAGGGATCGTCGCCGCCTGCGGCGGCCGCCTCGCGCATGGCGGCGTACCGCTCGCGCCGCTCCTTGGTGAACTCACCGATGATGAGTTGGAGCGAGGCGGTCAACGGGACGGCGATCAAGGCACCGACGACGCCGAGCAGCGCGCCGAACACCGTCACGCTCGTGATCACGAAGAAGCCGGAGATGTTCGTCGCCTTGCCCTGGATCGTCGGTGTGAGCAGGTTGTTCTCGACCTGTTGATACACGAGGACGACGGCCAGCATGATCAGCGCCGCGGTGAGGCCCTGTTCGGCGTAGAGCACGACGGTGAGGATGAAGCCGGCGATCGTGGCGCCGATGTTCGGGATCAGGTCGAGGAACCCGGCGATCAACCCGAGCGCGAGCGCATAGCTCGACCCGAGCAGCCACGCCGTCGTGCCCTGGACGGTTCCGGCGATCACCGCGATCGAGAGCGCTCCGATCGCCCACCGCGACACGGTGTGCGCCGATCGCTCCCACAGCAGGGTGGTGCGGTCACCCTCGCTCGGAGGAAGGATCGAAGCGATCGCGCGCTGCAGGTTCGGGGCGTCGGTGATGAAGAAGAGCGCGACGAAGATCAGCGTGAATGCCGCGAGGCCTGCGCTGAACAGATCCCCTGCCAACCCGACGAGCCCGGAGAGGGCGTCCGGGATCGACTCCGAGACCTTCGTGGCCGCGTCCTGCGTGTCCGAGCCGGCGGACGTGTCTCCGAGCCAGCCCAGTTCGTCCGAGTCACGCAGCTGTGCGACCGTGTCCGGCAGGTCCTTCAGGAAGGACTGCATAGACTCGAGCAGCGGCCGGAGGAGAAGGAATCCGAGGACGCACAGGAGGACGACAGAGCCGAGCACCATGATCGTCGCGGCGAGCCCACGGCCGAGGCCCGTCTTCGACATCAGCAAGCGCGTCGGGGCCTCGAAGACGAGGCCGATGAAGATGCCGAGAAACACGATCAGGAGCGCATGGCGAACACTCACGGCCGCGGCGCCGAGGAACACGACGAGTGCCGCCAGGAGCAGCGTGCGTACCGTGATCGTGACGTTGAGCGAACGGGCGCGGTCGGGCGTGACTGCCCCATCTTCGATCGCTGTCATGCGCGGGAAGGCTACTGGGGCGGCAGGACGGTACCGGTACCGGCGGCGCCCTCGAGAGCCGTCCGCCAGCCGCGCAGCACCTCGTTCACGTGTGCCGCTCCGACGATTGGCTCGGCCGGGAGTGTCAGCGCCCCCGGATGGAGGATGAAGGCCTCGGTCTGCGGTCCGCCGAGCCCGCCGTGGAACGAGATCAACTCCTCGAACGCACAACCCTCCTCGAGTGTCGGGTCGTAGAAGCTGCCGATCATGATGTCCGCGACGTGCTCGAAGCCGTCGGTGCGACGCAGGTGCCCGGGAGCACCGGGGGAGAAGTGAGCGAGAGGGTCGTCGCCTTCGATACGTCCGTCGGCGAGGTAGTGGACGCCGCCGCCGCCGAGCGCGACCGGCCCGTGCTGCGATGAGCGCACCAGCAGCCAGCCGACGTGCGGATGCTGCCGCAACGCCGGGATCAGGTCGGGATGGCGGCCCTCGATCTCCTCGAGCGTCAGACGCCGGCGCTCCTCCATCAGGTACACGAGCCCGAGGTTCCCCGAGCCCATCACCACGACCTGCTGATCCGAGACGTCGTTCTTCGGCTTCTTGGTCTTCTTGCGTCCGGTTGCTTCGCCCAGCGCGTGCCCGACCATGCTGCTCTGCTCGTCGCCGCCTGACATCTCCGGGACGTTCACGCCGGTGAGCGACCGCTCGACGAGGTCGTCGAGCCCATAGCCGTTGCGCTGCTTGAACGTCGCGCCCTGCGTCTGGCCGTGGTCGGAGAGGACGACGATCTCGTAGGGACGGGGAGCAAACCGCCGAGCTTGCTCGATGCGCCCGAACTGCTGGTCGAGCTTGCGCAGCGCCTCCAACGTGTCTGCCCGTTCGAGTCCCGAATGGTGTGCGACCTCGTCGTAGCTCGAGAACGTCGCGTACATCGCAGGACGCCCGCGCATCATGTCGGTGAGCACGCCGTAGACGATCAGGTCGCGCACGATCACGCACATCGCGGCACGCATCAACGGGTAGATACCGCCACGGTGGCCGCGCGGTCGCACGTCGCGCCGGATCGCCCGGAGCGCCGCCACCCACTCCAGGATCACCTCCCAGCCGAAGAGCACGAGCACGCGGGTGACGTTGAACCCGTTGGCGAAGAACGCGCGGTAGCCCGGATTGGCGCCCTTCTCCGCTTCGATGCGGCTGACGGTGAGGATCACCTCGTCAGCCTCGCCGGAGAGGAGGTTCCCGCGGCTCGCTCCGCCGTCGCGCAGCAGGCCTTTCCCGCTCGTGTGCCGGCGCTCGATCTCCGCGCAGTCGGGCGGCGCGGAGCACGTCATGATTGTCGCCGTCTCCTTCTCCACCCACCGGAAGGCGGGGATGTCCTCGTTCGAGCCGAGCAGGATGCCCGCCTGACTCGCGCCCGTCTGGGACGAGAGGTCGGTCTCCCAGCCGGTCAGCTCGTAGTCGCTCTCCGCAAGCCACCGCGCCATGTGAGGGGCGTTGCCGTCCCGCATCGCCCGACGCAGAACGGGAAGCGCGAGACCGTCGATCTCGAGGAACACGATCCCTGGGGTGTCGGTGCGGATGACATCCCCCTGCCGCCGGGCGATGCGCTGGACGACGCGAAGCGTGTACTCGTCGTCGTCGTTCGACCCGATCACGACCTCGATCACGATCGTCGCGGCGGCTGCCACCAGAGCGGTGAGCAGTGCGCGCCCGAAGTTCTGAACAGAGATCGCGTTGTCGACGAGCTCGTCCGCCACGAGCAGCATCGCGGCGTCGGCGATCAGGATCAGGAGGAAGTTGAGAACGAGCGCGTAGGGAAGCCGCAGCGCCGCGATCACCGGTGGCAGAACCGCGTTGAGCACGCCGATCACGGCTGCGACGACGAGCGCGCCCAGGAAGCCGTCGATCGAGACGCCGGGAACGATCGCCGCGGCTATCAGGAGCGAGAGGGCGCCGACGAGCCAGCGCAGGAGGAACGCTGTTGGCCGGAATCGCGGCGTGCCGGGTTGCCAGCGCACGGGCTCGGCGTACGAGGTCGGCGACGTCTCGGTCATCGCACGATCCTAACCGCGACTAGCGGTCGTCGGGTGGCGCGAGCAGAGCGGCCTTGGCGGCCGCGAACTCCTCGTCGCTGAGCGCTCCGCCCGCATGGAGGGCGGCGAGTCGCTCGAGCTCGTCCGCCGAAGTGGTCGCTGCTGCCGCGTCCTTTCCACGACGTTCCCGGAGCCAGCCGCCAGCGCTGTCCCAGAGGTCACCGAAGCCCTCGACGGCGACGGCGTCGGGGAAGTCCCGCACCGCTTGCCTGCGCAGCACCTCGACGCCGATGGCGGCGAGGACGGCGAAGACGAGCACCCACAGCCACCGGCCGAACTGCGGTGTGGGCTGCCAGAGGAGGAGGAGCAGGTAGAGCACGGCCGCCGTGCCGAATGCGACCTCCGGGCGCCGCAACGACGGCGCCAGGGCTCGTCGTGCCGCGGTTGCCCGGGGGCCTGGGCCTGCGAGCCAGACGCCGACGAGAGTGACCACGCCGACGATCACGAGCGACCAGCCGGAGCCTGCGAGCAGGCGCGTCATGATGTCCCACGCCTCCTCGGCTGCGGGCTTTACCGACTCCGACTCCACGAGCGTGTCGACGATGTAGCCGCCCGCGAGCGCTCGTATGGCGACGATCAGGAAGCCGGTGACGATGAGCCCGATCGCGATCGCGCGCACCTCCACCCGCCGCCGGCCCCGAACGAGCCAGATCGCTGTCGCCCACGCGGCGAGCGCGAGCACCCAGATCCACTGGGCGACGAACTTGAGCGCCTGCGTCACGTCCTGCGCGGTCCCCAGGTCGTCGGCCTCGAGGATCGTGATCCGGCCGGCGTCTTCGGGAAGCCGTGTCGCGGCGTCTCCCACGAACGAGAAGCGGTCGGCAAGGTTGACGACGAGTGGCTGCAGGTCGAGGGTGACGTCCCCCTCCGCCGTGCTGATCACGCGCGTGTCGCCTTCGAGGACGTTGACCAGGCGCTCGTGTGCGAACCCGGTCAGCTCGACCCATGTGTTCTGCACCGCGGGTCGCTCGAGCAGCTCCTTCGCGGCGCGGTCGGCGAGCTCGCGCGAGATGCCTGCGATCGGGCCGGCCAGAGACTGCAGGTTGTCGGGAAGCTCGTCTTCCAACTCCGCCGCGACGTCGACGTTCTCGTAGAGCGCATCGACGAGGACGGCCGCAACCTGAGTCTGGATCTCCTCGTTCGACACGAGGAGACGCGAGGTCGCGCGGAACTGGTCGGAGTCGAGCGCCTCGTAGCGCACGAAGTTGGCGAGCGCGCTGACGACGGCGAGGAGGATGCCGACGATGACGAGCACCCGTGCGAGCACGCGGCGCGACTTCCCGGCGGGCCTGCCGTCGGAAGCGGCAGCAGCAGCGGGGTCGGCAGCCATCGACCGCGGAGTATCGCAGATGCACGTCAGTACGATGGCCCGGTGGCACTGCGCCTCGTCTACGTCGGGCACGGCACCGTGCTCGTCGACCTCGACGGCGTCCGGCTCCTCACGGATCCGGTGCTGCGGCCGATCGTGGCGCATCTGCGTCGCGCGGTTCGCGTTGATCACGACGCGCTGCGCGGGCTCGATGCCGTGCTCGTCTCACACCTCCACTTCGACCATCTGGACATCCCGTCGCTCGAGCGACTCGGGCGCGAGCTGCCGATCGTCGTCCCACGCGGGGCCGCGCGACTGCTCCGCCGCAAGCGCTTCACGTCGGTGACCGAGATCGGTGTGGGCGAGGAGCTGCGGATCGGGGCGCTGCGCGTTCGCGCGACGCCTGCGGAGCACGACGGCAGCCGGCTGCCCTTCGGCACGAAGGTCGAGCCGCTCGGCTTCGTGATCGAGGGCTCGCAGAGCGCCTACTACGCGGGCGACACCGATCTCTTCGACGGGATGTCCGACCTCGCCGGGATCGACGTCGCGCTCGTCCCGATCTGGGGGTGGGGGCCGGGGCTCGGGCCTGGGCATCTCGATCCGGCCCGCGCGGCAGAAGCCGTCCACCTGCTTCGGCCGCGCGTTGCCGTCCCCGTGCACTGGGGGACGTACTTCCCCGTGCACAAGGGCCTGCGCGGACGTCCGTCGTACCTGACGAGCCCTCCCGCGGAGTTCGTCGCCGCGGCCGCTGCGCTCGCGCCGTCGGTCGAGGTGCGCGTCCTCGAACCCGGGGAGGAGACAGTGGTCGAGGTGCGATGACGACGGTTCGCACCGCAGCGCGCTGGGCCCTCGGCGCCGGTCACGGGATCGCCGGCTCTGTGTACGGGACGATCGTCGTGATGGCGGTGATCGCGGGCGCCGACCGCGGCTCGGACACGGACGTGGGCCGCCTCGCGCTCCTCGTCGGCGTGACGGCGGGAGTCCTCTACCTCGCCCACGTGTACGCCCACGCGCTGGGGGAGAGCGTGATCAGGGGATCGCGGCTGACGAGGGATCACGTCACTTCGGTTGCACTGCGCGAGTCCTCGATCATCCTCGCCGCGACGCCTCCCGTCGTGGCGCTCCTGCTCGGGGCGATCGGCGTGATCCGATCGGCTGTATCGATCTGGCTCGCGATGGGGCTCGGTGTCGGGATGCTCGCCGGGCAGGGCCTGCGCTACGCCCGGCTCGAGCACCTCACCCGTCTCGCCACGTTCGCCGTCGTCGGCGTCAACATGGCGCTCGGGCTCGTCCTGATCGCCCTCAAGGCGCTACTCGCGCACTGAGCCGGCCGCGGCCTCGTCGTCCGCTCCGGCGAGGTCCTCGGCGACGAGGCCGAAGAGGACGCCGTCGACCCACGCATCGCGTCGCCAGTACGCCTTGCGTCTCACGCCTTCGCGCACGAACCCAGCCCGCTCCGCGTGGCGGAGCGCGCGTTCGTTGAAGCCGTACACCTCGAGCTGAAGACGGTGGAAGCCGAGCTCGTCGAACAGGTGCCGCTGGAAGAGGCGCGCCGCTGTGTCCGCGACGCCCTGCCCGCGGAAGCGAGGCTCGACCGCGAGCCCTGCGAGGCTTGCGATGCGCGACCGGCGGTTCACGCGCTCGAACGACATCGTGCCGGCGCGCTCGCCGTCGACCTCGATCACGAAGACGCCTGACGCATCCGGCTCGGCTGCGCTGCGCGCGATCTCGCCGAGGATCTCGTCCGGCGATCCGGCGCGCACGGCGGCGAGAAAGGGGGCGACGTCGTCGTCGGCGACGAGCGCGACGAGGTAGTCGAGGTCGTCGGGCGTCGCCCGCCGGATGGTGACGTCGCCGGACACGCCGCGATCGTAGACGCAGTTACCCGGCCCCACCGCAGCGGAGCCGGGTCCGCGTGTCGTCCGTCAGGCCGAGGCCTTCTGCAGGCCGTGCAGCTTGATCGCGAGAACGATCTCGGTGATGCCGCGGGCCATGCACATCGCGGCCACCCAGATCACGAGCAGGAAGACCTGCCGGCCGAAGTAGCCAGCCGCCCAGAACCCGAGCAGCAGCTCGACGATGCCCACCAGGAGCTGTAGCCACCACGCCGGGACGTCGCCCTTGGTGATGAAGGCGAGAACGATGTCGAACGTCCCCTTGAGCACCAGGAAGAAGCTCATCAGGCTGGCGATCGCAGCGAACGTGCTGAACGGGGTCGTCAACGCCACCACACCGGCGACGATGAAGAGCACACCGAGCAGTGCGCGGACGATCCGCCAGCCTCTCGTCGACGTGCCGATCGCAAAGAACTCGTTGATGCCGAAGAAGATGGCGACGAACCCGAACAGGTACGAGATGGCCGCCACGCTCTCGTACGAGAAGCGGAAGACGACGAGCGACACGACGAGCCACGCGATGCCGGTGACGAGGAACAGCCACCACCAACGTCCGGCGTCGGTGCGGACCTCGCTGTCGTCGAGAACGAATGTGGACATGCAGATCCTCCCTCTGGAACGTGTCACGCGGCGTCGGCGCGCCGACGTCAGGTGGCTTCGTGGCTCGGGATGCTGTTCCTGCCGCGCCCGCGGCGTCGCGCCCGGATCGCGCCGGAGCCGAGGGCGACGCCGAGCAGGATGAGGGCGAGCCCTCCGAGTGCCGACGACGTGATCGGCTCGTCGAGCAGGAGAGCGCCGTAGACGAGGGCGAAGCCGGGCATCAGGTAGGCGACGAGACTGACGCGGTTCGATCCGTAGAGGCGGAGCGTCCGGTAGAAGACGAGCTGCGCCGCTGCCGTGCCGATGATCGCGAGCGCGAGCAGCGACGCGATCGCGCCCGTGGTCGGAGCCTCCGTGGGCCACTGCAGCACGGCCGGGATCAGGAGATACGCGGTGGAGGCGATCATCGCGCCCGTCGCCAGCACGGGCCCGGGGACCTCGTGCACGTGCAGCTTGCCGATCACGTTGCCGGACGCGTACGCGAGCGAGGAGAGAACGACCGCGAGCGTGCCGGCCACCGCCCACCAACCGCCGGCGGGATCGACTCCCGTGAGCACGCCGACCCCGACGAGCCCCAGCGCGATCCCGCGATCTGCGCCGGCCGCACCCGCTCGTGCGCCAGGAAGCGCCAGGAGAGGGCGAGCGTGAAGATGGGGACGGTCGACTGTGCGATCGCGGCGATGCCGGAGTCGATGTGCTTCTCGCCCCAGGCCACGAGCCAGAAGGGAACGGCTGCGCCGAACGCCCCCAGTGCGAGCGCCGGGCGCCAAGCCCGGCGAAGCAGCTCGATCGTCTGGCGCGCGCCGAACGTACGACCGACGTACGCGAGCAGGATTCCGGCGGCGATCAGCGACCGCGCCGCCATCAGCGGAGCCGGCTCGAGCCCGCCGTCGACCGCGACCTTGATGAAGAGGTAGGAAGCACCCCACGCCGCCGCGAGCGTGAAGAGCAGCGTCCAGAAGCGTGTCACTGGCCCCCGCTAGCCCTGCGGGCACTCGCGCGCGCGACGCCCGTGGCGAGCGCGGTGCCGCCGAGGATCAGCGCCAGCCCGGCGAGTGCGGTGAGCGTGACGCGCTCGTCGAGGAAGACGGCCCCGTAGACGAGTGCGAACGCAGGTACCAGGTACGTGACGAGGATCGCCCTGGCCGCGCCGGCGAGGGCGATGATCGTGAAGTAGAGAAGGTAGGCGACGCCGGTGCCGAGGGCGCCGAGCACGACGACCGAGCCCACCGCGCCGGCTCCGGGTGTTGTGTCGGGCAGCTGGGCCAGGGCGAACGGCGCGACCATGATCGCGCCGAACGCCAGCTGGCCGACAGAGGCCTGCAGCGGGCGAACTCCCTGGAGCGTACGGCCCGCGAACAGCACCGACGCCGCGTAGCAGAGGGCGGTGCCGACGACGGCGAGGGCGCCGACCACCTGCCCGCCCTCCTGAACGCCGACGAGCAGCACGACACCGACGAAGCCGATCGTGATGCCGACGAGCCGGAGCCCACCGACGCGCTGACTGGGGTCGATCCACGTCGCCAGCAGGACGGTGAAGATCGGGGCAGCTCCCTGGATCACTCCGGTGAGTCCGGAGTCGATCCGCGTCTCGGCGAAACCGAGCAGCCAGAACGGGAGCGCGTTGTTGAGCAGCCCCAGCACAGCGAGCGGGATGAGGAAAGCCCCGATCGGGCGGAGCCCGCCGCGGCCGACGGTGAGCGGGAGCAGCACGAGCAGTCCCACCACGAGGCGGCCGAGCACGACCACCGACGGCTCGAGCTCGTCGACGCCGAGCTTGATGAAGAGAAACGACGAACCCCAGATCGCCGAGAGCAGGAGCAGGAGCAACGCGGCGTGCCGGGACATCATGCGACCGTAGACGTCCTGGCTCCTCGGCGCGCCGCGCCGTAGCTCCGGGGAGAGATACCGAGCGTGCTTCGGGGCTGCCGCGGAGGCGCCCCGGTCGCGCTGCTGAGACGATTGAGCCCGTGACGACAACTATTGCCGCGCAGGCGCACGCGCTCGACGGCCAGGTGCTCGCAGAGACGCTCGGTGTCGACCCCGGGCGGGGGCTCGAGCCGCCCGACGCCGCCCGGCGGCTGGCTGAGGTCGGCCCGAACGCCCTGCGGCGGCCGGGTCGGCCTCCCTATGTCCGCATCGCGGTGCGACAGCTCGTCGACCCGCTCGTCGCCCTGCTCGTGGTGGCAGCGGTCGTCTCGGCCTCGATCGGCGAAGGGTTGGAGGCCGTCGTGATCGGCGCCATCGTCGTGCTCAACGCGGTGCTCGGGTTCGTGCTCGAGGCAGGGGCCGAGCGCGAAGTGCTCGCACTTCACGCCTCGCTCGAGCTGGAGGCGACCGTGATCCGCGCGGGGTCGGAACACGTCGTGCCGGCGGTCGAGCTCGTGCCCGGCGACGTGGTGCGCGTGGCGGAGGGCGACCGCGTGCCGGCAGACGTGCGGCTGCTGCACACCCACGGGCTCGAGGCCGACGAGTCGCTGCTGACCGGGGAGTCGCTCCCCGTGGAGAAAGCGGCAGCGGTGGTCGCCGCCGACACGCCGCTCGCAGAGCGCACGCCGATGCTGTACGCGGGCACCGGGATCACGCGTGGCAGCGCCACGGCCCTCGTCGTGGCCACCGGTACGGCGACCGAGCAGGGCCGAATCGCGCAGCTCGTCGAGGACGCCGAGCCGCCGCCGACGCCGCTGCAGGTGCGGCTCGGGAGGCTCGCACGACTCCTCGTGGTCGCCGGCGTCGCGGTCACCGTCGTCCTCGCAGCGGCGATGCTGGCGCGCGGTGAGTCTGCTCACGCGGCCTTCCTCGTCGGTGTCTCCGTCGCGGTGGCTGCAGTCCCCGAGGGGCTCGCCGCGATCCTGACGATCGCGCTGGCGCTCGGCTCGAAGGCGATGGCACGCCGCAAGGCGATCGTGCGCACGCTGTCGGCGATCGAGACCGTCGGCGAGGCGACGGTGATCTGCGCGGACAAGACAGGAACTCTCACGGAGAACCGCATGCGCCTCGAGCGAGTCGAGCCGACCCGGACGGGGAGCGAGGCCCGCGTGCTCGCTGCGGCCGCAGCCTCGTCTGCGGCGCAGGTCGACCCGGTCGATCGCGCGCTGGTACGCGCGGCGGCAGAGCGGGGCGTCCCCGTCGAGCACGACGTCGTGCGGTCGCTTCCCTTCGAGGCATCACGGAAGCGCGCCACCGTCGTCGTCGCCCGGGACGACGAGCTGACCGTCGTCGTCAAGGGTGCGCCGGAGGTCGTGCTCGATCGCTGCCGCCCCGACGATCCGGAACGCGCTCGGCTCGCTGTGCTCGCCGAGAGCTGGGCGGCCGACGGCATCCGTGTGCTCGCGGTCGCCCGGAAGGTCGTCGGGCGGCCGGATGAGGATGGGCTCGAGCGTGATCTCGAACCGGTCGGTCTCGTCGGTCTCGCGGATCCGCTGCGCGAGACGGCCGCAGCCTCGGTCGCTGCGGCGCGCGCCCTCGGTCTCGACGTGAAGATGCTGACCGGCGATCATCCGCTCACCGCATCGTCCATCGGTCGGCAGCTGGGGCTGGCCCCCGACGAGGTTCACGCACGCTTCACTCCCGCCGACAAGCTGCAGCTCGTCGAGGAGCTGCAGCGCGGAGGCGAGGTCGTCGCCGTGACCGGTGACGGGGTCAACGACGCGCCCGCGCTGCGGCAGGCGGACGTCGGCATCGCGATGGGCGGGGCCGGGACGGAGGCGGCACGGGAGGCGTCGACGCTCGTGCTCACCGACGACGACTTCGCGTCGATCGTCGCGGCCGTCGAAGAGGGACGCCGCGTGGGCGCCAACGTGCGCTCGTTCCTCGCCTTCCTCCTGTCCGCGAACGTGGGCGAGGTCGTCCTGTTCGGGATCGCGATCGCGGCCGGGCTCGGCGTGCCCATGACTGTTGTCCAGGTGCTCGTCGTCAACCTTCTCACCGACGGCCCACCGGCCATTGCGCTGGCTGCCGATCGTGCGACGGGCGGACGCGACTGGTTGCGCCGCGGCGGTCCGTTGTTGCCGCGTGGCCTCGTCGGCGGCCTGCTCGGCATCGGTGCGTTGATCGGGCTCTGCTCCCTGGCCGCGTATCTCCTCGTGCGGGAGAGCCGGCCCGAAGCGGCACAGACCGCTGCGTTCGCCACGGTCGCGCTCGCGGAGCTCGTGTTCGTGTTCTCCTGCCGGGCGGATCTGTTGCCGAGCTGGCGGCTGGAGTCGAACCGCCTGCTCTGGCTGGCGGTCGGTGTCTCGCTGATCTTCGTGGCGGCGGCGCTCTACGTGCCGTCCCTCCACGAGCCGCTCGGCACCGTCTCGCTTCGAGCCGATGAGCTGGTCCTCGTCGTCGTACTCGCAGTCGCGCCGGCCGTGGTCACCGAGATCGCAAAGTGGATCGTGCGCGCCAGGACGGCCGTTAGACTGGCCGTCTGAGCTCCACTGCGGAACATCCGCTCCACCGCCAGCTCGGCCTCACGGACGGGGAGCTCGATCGAATCGTCGCGCTGCTCGACCGGGAGCCCAACCACTTCGAGCTCGCGGTGTTCTCGTTGCTCTGGTCGGAGCACTGCGGCTACAAGCACTCGGCGCTGCTTCTGCGGCGGCTGCCGAGCGACGGCGAGCGGGTGCTGCAAGGCCCCGGCGAGAACGCCGGGGTGCTCGACCTCGGCGACGGGCTCGCCGTCGCGTTCAAGGTCGAGAGCCACAACCATCCCTCGGCCGTGGAGCCGTTCCAGGGCGCGGCGACCGGGGTCGGCGGCATCTTGCGCGACATCTCCGCGATGGGCGCCCGACCCGTCGCGCTGCTCGACGGCCTCCGCTTCGGTGCCCCGGACTTCCACTTCTCGCGAGCGGTCGGCGGCATCGGCCACTACGGGAACTGCACGGGCGTGCCCACGGTGGGCGGTGAGGCGGTCTTCGAGGAGGCGTACGCCTCGAACTGCCTCGTCAACGCGATGTGCGTCGGGCTGCTGCCGGTCGAGCAGCTGATGCGCGCCAAGGCGACAGGTGCGGGCGCGCTGATCGTCCTCTACGGCGCTACGACCGGGCGCGACGGCATCGGCGGCGCCTCCGTGCTCGCGAGCGCCGAGCTCGGCGAGGACGACGCCGACAAGCGCCCGTCGGTGCAGGTCGGCGACCCGTTCACGGGGAAGAAGCTGATCGAGGTGTCCGTCGAGCTCGTCGAGCGCGGGCTCGTGCAGTCGCTGCAGGACTGCGGCGCAGCCGGACTCGCCTCGTCCCTGTCGGAGATGGCCTCGGACTACGGCATCGACGTCCACCTCGACCGCGTGCCCCAACGCGAGGAGCGCATGGCACCGTGGGAGGTGATGATCTCCGAGTCGCAGGAGCGCATGGTGGCGATCGTCGATCCCGAGGGTCTCGCGGCCGTGGAAGAGGTCTGTGACCGGTGGGAGCTGCACCACGCCGTGATCGGCGAGGTCACCGACACCGGCGTTCTGCGCGCCGTCTGGGACGGCGACGAGGTCGGGGCGATCCCGGCCCGGCTGCTCACCGCCGAGTGCCCGCGCTACGCGGTCGAGCAGGCGCCGCGCCCCGCCCGGGAGGAACTACCCGTGGTCGATGCTCCATCTCCCGCCGACGCACTGCTCGACCTGCTCGCGTCGCCGGCGCTGCGCTCGCGGGCCTTCGTCTACCGCCGTTACGACCAACTCGTGCAGTCACGGACCGTGCGGCGGCCGGGCCTCGACGCTGCGGTGCTTCGACTCCGTCCCTCGTGGCGTGGTCTCGCCCTCACGCTGGACGGGACCGGTCGGCTCGGGAGCCTCGACCCGTTCACGGGTGGCGCTCTCGCTGTCCTGGAGGCGGCGCGCAACGTGGCGTGCACCGGCGGCGAGCCGATCGGGCTGACCGACTGCCTCAACTTCGGCAACCCGGAGAAGCCGGAGATCGGCTGGGAGCTTGCGCAGGCGATCGAGGGGATCGCTTCGGCGTGCACGGCGCTCGGCGTGCCGATCGTCTCGGGCAACGTCTCGCTCTACAACGACACCGACGGTGTCTCGATCCCGCCGACGCCGGTCGTCGGCTGCGTCGGGCTCGTCCGCGACGTGCGGCGCGTGCCACGCGCGTGGCGCGAGGGAGACGTGCTGCTGCTGGCAACGGCCGGATCGCCGGCGCTCGCCGGCTCCGAGTACCAGGCGCGCTACGGCACCGTCTCCGGCGTCCCGCCCCGGCTCGACCTGGCTGCGGAGGCTGCGCTCGTCGATCTGCTCTGGCGCACCGCGCCGCGCGCGTCGCTCGTCCACGACGTCTCGGGCGGCGGTCTGGCGGCCTGCCTCGCGGAGATGGCGATCCACTCGGGGCTCGGCGCGGTCCTCGATCTCGGCCGGAGCCCGGTCGAGCTGTTCGGTGAGATCGGCGGGCGCGCGGTGATCGCACTGCCTGCGGAGCAGGTCGAGGTCGACCCGCTCGGGAGCGACGTCCAGTTGCGCCGCATCGGCGAGGTCGGTGGAGATAGCCTGTTCGAAGTGTCGGTCGCCGACCTGCAGCACGCCTGGACGGGAGAGGCGTAGGCATGTGCGGCGTGTTCGGCGTGCGGTCCGACGAGCGCGACGTCGCCCGTCTCACCTACTTCGGTCTCTTCGCCCTGCAGCACCGCGGCCAGGAGTCAGCCGGGATCGCGGTTTCCGAGGGAGGCCGGATCACCATCGTCCGCGACATGGGGCTCGTGCCGCAGGTCTTCTCCAGCGAGGAGAAGCTGCAGGCGCTTCCCGGCGAGGTGGCGATCGGTCACACGCGCTACTCGACGACCGGTGGAGCGCATTGGTCGAACGCGCAGCCCGTCATGCACCGAGGCTCTGTGCGAACCGTTGCTCTCGGTCACAACGGCAACCTCACGAATTCGGAGGAGCTGCGCGAGGAGCTCGCAGCGGAGGGCGTCCGGCTCGCTTCGACCTCCGACACCGAGGTCATCGCTGCGTTGATCGCCCACGACCCTGCCCCGCTGCCCGAGGCGGTTGCGGCGGCCATGAAGCGGCTCGAGGGCGCCTACTCCGTCGTTTGCCTCGTCGAGGGGACTCTCATCGCCTTCCGCGACGCCCATGGCATACGCCCGCTGTCGATCGGTGCGATCGGGTCGGACTGGGTGGTTGCATCCGAGACGTGCGCGCTCGACCTCGTGGGAGCACGGTACGAGCGCGACGTTCGCCCCGGCGAGGTCGTGTGGGTCGACACCGACGGCCTCCATGCCGTGCAGGCGATCCCCGCCGGACGGGCTGCTGCGTGCATCTTCGAGCTGGTCTACTTCGCGCGACCGGACTCGCGCCTCGGTGGCCGCGAGGTGCACATGGCTCGGGTGCGGATGGGCGAGCGGCTCGCCGACGAGGCACCCGCGGTCGCGGACGTCGTGATGTCGATTCCCGACTCGGGCACGCCCGCCGCCATCGGCTTCGCCAAGCGCTCCGGGCTCCCCTACGACGAGGGCCTGATCAAGAACCGGTACGTCGGCCGGACCTTCATCCAGCCCGACGAGGAGCTGCGCCGGCAGGGGATCCGGCTCAAGTTCAACCCGCTCGACGAGATCGCGGGACAGCGCATCGTCGTCGTCGACGACTCGATCGTGCGGGGGAACACGATGCGCCAGCTCGTCCAGATGCTCTTCGACGCGGGCGCCGAGGCGGTTCACGTGCGCATCTCGTCGCCCCCGGTCGTCTCCCCGTGCTTCTACGGGATCGACATGGCCGACGAGGATCAGCTCGCCGCCGCGCATCGCTCGGTCGAGGAGATGCGCGAGCACATCGGCGCCACCTCGCTCGCCTACCTCTCCGTCGAAGGGATGCAGTGGGCGACCCACCTCCCGTCGTCGTCGGTCTGCCGCGCCTGCTTCACGCGCGACTACCCGACGCACGTCCCGGCGGGCGGCGCCTCCGACAAGCTCCGCTTCGAGCTGTCCGCGACCTGACGCGCTGACGCCCTCCCGCCCGGCGTAGACTCGGGGCGTGAGTCGCGAGGAGCAGACGTACGCCGCGGCCGGGGTCTCGCTCGTCACCGCGGAGGCAGTCGTCGGCAGGCTGCGGGATGCCATCGAGTCGACCCGGACGGAGGCGGTGGCCGGGTCGTTCGGCGCCTTCGCGGGTCTCTACGCGCTCGACGCGCGGCGGCTGCTCGCGGCGTCGACGGACTCGGTCGGCTCGAAGCTCGTGCTCGGTCGGCGGGCCGGACGGTTGCGCTGGTGCGGCATGGACCTCGCCGCCCACGGCATCAACGATGTGCTCACGGCGGGCGCCGAGCCGCTCTTCTTCCTCGACTACGTCGCCGCCAGCACGATCGACGCGGAACAGGTGGCCGAGCTCGTGGAGGGGGCGGCCGAGGTCTGCCGGAGCGCGGGGTGCGCCATCCTCGGCGGAGAGACCGCCGAGCTGCCCGGGATCTACCGTGACGAGGAGCTCGATTTCTGCGGCACCGTCGTCGGGCTCGTCGAGCGCGACGATGTGATCGACGGCTCGCGGGTCGAGGCCGGCGACGTCGTGCTCGGCCTGCCCTCAGCCGGCATCCACGCGAACGGGTTCTCGCTCGTGCGGCGGATCGTCGGCGACGATCCGTTCGACGCCGACCTGCTGCTGCCGCCGACCGTCTGCTACCTGGAGCCCGTGCGGGAGCTGCGGGCGCGCGCCGACGTGCGCGCTCTCGCGCACGTCACGGGTGGCGGGATCGCCGGCAACCTCGCCCGTGTCCTGCCCTCCGGCACGGGCGCGGTCGTCGACCCGGCGGCCTGGCAGCGTCCTCCCGTCTTCGACTGGCTCGCCGAGCGCGGTGTGGCCGAGGAGGAGTTGCGGCGTGTCTTCAACATCGGCATCGGCTACTGCGCGATCGTGCCGGCGGGTGACGTCACGCCGCAGGATCTCGTGATCGGGCGGATCGACGTCGGTGAAGGCGTGGCCTGGGCAGACGCATGATCGGCGTGCTCGTGTCCGGTGCCGGCTCGAACCTGCAGGCGTTGCTCGACGCCGGGCTCCCGGTGACGGCGGTCGCGGCGAACGTCACCGGCGCTCCGGCTCTGGAGCGCGCAGCGGAGGCGGGCGTCGCAACCGCCGCCTTCCCGCTCACGGCCTACCCCGACCGTGAGACGCGCGACGCCGACATGGCCGGGTGGCTCGAGCTCCACGGCGTGTCCCTCGTCGTGTGCGCCGGCTACATGCACCTGCTCACGCCGCGGTTCCTCGGGCGCTTCCCGGAGCGTGTGGTCAACGTCCATCCTGCTTTGCTGCCGGCGTTTCCGGGTGCGCACCCGGTGGAGGACGCGCTCGCCGCCGGCGTCTCCGAGACGGGTGCGACCGTCCACCTCGTCGACACGGGAGTCGATACCGGGCCCGTGTTGCGGCAGGAGCCGGTGCACGTGCTCCCCGGGGACACGGTGGAGACGCTCCACGCGCGCATCCGGGAGGTCGAGCACCGCATCCTGCCCGAGGTCGTACGAGGGCTGATCCCGTGAGCGTGCGACGCGCACTGCTCTCGACGTACGACAAGACCGGGCTGGCGTCGTTCGCCGAGGCGCTCTCCGCGCTCGGGGTCGAGCTGCTCGCGAGCGGCGGCACCGCACGTCATCTGCGCGAGAGCGGGCTCGACGCGACGCCGCTCGAGGAGGTGACGGGCTTCGCCGAGATGCTCGGGCATCGCGTGGTCACCTTGCACCCGGCGGTGCACGGCGGCATCCTCGCCCGACGCGACGTGCCCGACGACCTCGCCGACCTCGAGGCTCACGGGATCGCCGCCATCGACCTCGTCTGCGTCAACCTCTATCCCTTCGAGCAGACGGTCTCGCGCCTCGATGTCACGTGGCAGGAGGCCGTGGAGCAGATCGACGTGGGCGGCCCCGCCATGCTGCGGGCGGCGGCGAAGAACCACGCGCACGTCGTCCCCGTCTGCCGTCGCGACGACTACGAGCGCGTGCTGGAGGAGCTCCGTGGGGCCGGCGACGTGTCCGTGGAGACCAGGCGGGCGCTCGCGGCGCACGCCTTCGCGACGACCGCTGCCTACGACGCGGCCGTCGCCGGGTGGCTCTCACGGGGCGAGCAGCTACCCGAGCTCCTGGTCACCGCGTACGACCGTGCCGCCGAGCTCCCCTACGGCGAGAACCCTCATCAGCGAGCCGCCTACTACGCCGAACGCGGCACGCGTGCGCATCTCCTCTCGCGCGTGGAGCAGCTGCAAGGGAAGCCACTCTCCTACAACAACCTCAACGACCTCTCCGCCGCCCGGGGGCTGCTCGATGAGCTCGACGGTCCCGCCTGCGTGATCGTGAAGCACGCGAACCCCTGCGGCGTCGGCGTCGGCGACACCGTGGAGGAGGCATACCGGAAGGCGCTTGCCGCCGATCCCGTGTCGGCCTACGGCGGTGTCGTCGCGCTCGACCGTGCTGTGACCGCGGCGCTCGGCGAGGCGCTCGCCGAGCAGTTCGTCGAGGTGCTCTTCGCCCCCGGCTACGACGAGAAGGCCGTCGAGTCGCTGTCGGGCAAGCCGGCGACACGCGTGCTCGCCGATCACGAGCGGCGTCAGCCCCTCTCGTCCCCCGACCGTCGCAGCGTCGACGGCGGGCTGCTCGTCCAGGATCGCGACCCAGGCCCCGACACGCGGGAGGGGATGGACGTCGTCTGCGGCGAGATCAGCGAGGCGACGTGGCGCGACCTGCTTCTCGCCTGGGCCGTCGTCAAGCACGTCACCTCGAACGCGATCGTGATCGCTGCCGGCGGGATGACGGTCGGGGTCGGTGCCGGGCAGATGAGCCGGGTCGATGCCGTCCGGCTGGCGCTCGACAAGGCACGCGAGCACGGGCACGACGTGGCAGGGGCGGTGCTCGCCTCGGACGCGTTCTTCCCCTTCGCCGACGGCCCCGCGCTCGCGCTCGCGGCGGGTGTCGCAGCGATCGTCCAGCCCGGCGGCTCGAAGCGCGACGACGATGTGATCGCCGCGGTGCGTGACGCCGGGGCGGCGATGGTCTTCACCCATCGCCGCCACTTCCGCCACTGACGGCCCCCGGTGAGCGAACAGCGGTGTCCGACCGAAGTCGGACACCCGGCGTACCCTGGGGCTGCTCAGACGGGCGAGGTGGCGCCGGTCGCCGGGCCGCGATGCTCGTCGTCGGGCTCGATCCCCTCTTCGACGTTGAGGATGTGCGAGAACTGCATCCGCGCCTCCTCCAGCGAGACCCGTCTCCCGGCCTCGATCTCGCGGCGGAGGTCGAGCAGCACACGCGCCACGTCGGGGCGGCCGTCGAGCTCGCTCTCGACGCGTGTGAGCGCGCAGCCGTGCTCCCAGAACGCACACTCGTCACCGGGACATCGGCCTGCGTGCCCTTCGGCGACGAGCTCGAGGGTGCACAGCTGATGGTGCTCCTCGTCACGGTGCATGGCGCCACCGTGGCACGGGACGGGCGTCGTCGCCATCCGGCGCGTCGCTGATTCGAGGTGCGGAGATATCCGCAGCAGGCTCGGGCTTCTTGGTCGGGCGGGGAGGTCTGGGTAGGCTTCCGCGCCAGATGCCCGGCGAGTACCCGACCGTCCTCGACCTGATCGGCAATACGCCTGTCGTCCGCCTGACGTCGTACGGCAGCGAGACCGGCGCACTGCTGCTCGCGAAGCTGGAGTTCATGAACCCGGGTGGGTCGAACAAGGATCGCATCGGGCTGGCGATGATCGAGGCGGCCGAGCGCGACGGGCGTCTTCGCCCCGGCGGCACGATCGTCGAGCCGACCTCGGGCAACACAGGGGTCGGGCTGGCGATCGCCGCGGCTCACAGGGGCTACCGCTGCATCTTCGTGATGCCGGACAAGATGAGCCAGGAGAAGATCTCGACGCTGCGAGCGTACGGTGCGGAAGTCGTGATCACACCGACCGCCGTCGAGCCCGATTCGCCCGAGAGCTACTACTCCGTGTCCGACCGGTTGGCGGAGGAGATCCCCGGTGGCTTCAAGCCGGACCAGTACTCGAACCTCGCCAACCCCGAGGCGCATTACGCGACCACGGGGCCCGAGCTCTGGGAGCAGACCGGCGGCGGTGACGTGGACGCCGTCGTGATCTCGGTGGGGACGGGTGGCTCCGTGACCGGGATCGGCCGCTATTTCAAGGAGCGTGGGTCGCCAGCGGTGATCGTCGGGGCCGACCCGGAAGGGTCCGTGTTCACGGCGGATGGAGATCATCCGATGCACCCGTACCTCGTCGAGGGGATCGGCAAGGACACCTGGCCCCCGACGCTCGACCGCGACGTGGTCGACGAGTGGATCCGCGTCTCCGACCGTGACTCGTTCGTCGCCGCTCGCCGGCTGGCGCGGGAGGAGGGGCTGCTCGTCGGCGGCTCGAGCGGCTCGACCGCGTGGGCCGCGCTCCAGGTCGCCGCTCGGCTCGGCGCCGGCAGCCGCATCCTGATGACGTTCCCCGACGGCGGCCGCTCGTACCTGTCGAAGTTCTTCGACGACAACTGGATGATCCAGTACGGCTTCCTCGAGCGACGCACGCCGACACCCACGGTCGAGGCTGTCCTGCGCTTCAAGCGGGGGCCGGGGCACGAGCTCCCGGAGTTCGTCGTCGTCGACGCTCACAGCAAGGTCGGGGCGGCGATCGCGTTGATGCAGCAGTACGGCATCTCGCAGCTGCCGGTCGTGCGCAGCGACCCCGCCGAGTCGCTTGCCGACGTGATCGGCTCGATCCAGGAGCGCGCACTCCTCGACCGGGTGTTCAAGAACCCGGACGCGCTGAACGACGACGTTGCCGTGGCGATGCAGCCACCGCTCTCCGCCGTGGACGTGACGGCGTCGCTCGACGACGTCTTCGCGGACCTCTCGGGCCCGAGCGCCGCCGTCGTCGTCGGGGTCGCCGGGCGGCCGACGGCGATCCTCACGCGCTCCGACCTGCTCGAGTTCCTCGCAGACCAGCGCACCCGCGTCGACGCCTGAGCGCCCGATGGGTCAGCGGGCGCGGGCCGGTGCTGCTCCGACCCGATCGACAGGCGCTGCCGGGCGGCTCTCGTGACGCACGGTGACGACGACTGCGCCGATGATCAGTGCGGCGCCGACGAGGACGGTCGGCGTCGGACGCTCGCCGAGCAGAAGCGCGCCGAGCGCGATCGCGACGAGGGGGTTGACGTACTGGTGCGTGACGACCTGCGAGATGGGGGCGCTCCCGAGCAGCCACACGTAGGCGCTGAAGCCGATCACGGAACCGGCGATCGCGAGGTACAGCCATGCGGCCACAGGCCCCGGCTCGAGGGCACCGCCGCCGAGATCGCTCCACTCACCGAGCACCGTGCCGGCCGCTACGAGCACGACCCCGCCGCCGAGCATCTCGTACGTCGTCGCCACGAACGGGTCGGCGGGAAGTCGCAACCGGCGTGAGATGAACGAGCCGCGGGACCAGCACAGCGAGGCGGCCAGCATGACGACGAGCCCGATTGCGGCCGAGCCGCCGTCGATGCCACCGGGAACGACGATCAGGGCCAGGCCGACGAGCCCGACGGCAGCGGCGACGATGGTCTGTCGTGCCACGCGGTCGCCGGCGAGTGTCCGCCAGAGGACGATCTGCAACGGCACCGAGCCGGCGATCATGGCGGCCACACTCGAGTCGATCCGAGTCTCGGCGACGTGCACCATCCCTACACCGAAGGCCAGCAGCAGAACGCCGAGGCCTCCGGCGGTCAGCGCTTCACGCTGCGTCGTGCGCATCGACCTGCCGAGCAGCGCGAGCAGTCCAGCGAGCACCGCCGAGGCCACGAGGAAGCGAGTGCCTGCCGTGAGCACGGGTGGCAGCGTGCGTACGGCGACCTTGATCGCCAGGTAGGTGGAGCCCCAGACGACGTACACCGTCCAGAGGGCGATCCAGAGCTTCGCGCGCGCGGAGAGCACACTCATAGAACGTTCCAACGTCGTGCGTCGTGAGGTGCTTCCGCGTGAGAGGGCGCCCGCGTCGTGATCAGACCAGCGCCCGCTCGCGCCCGATGAAGCTCGCCGCGTGCCCCCGCTCGTTGGCGGCCTGGAGCTCCGTCTCGTCGAGAGCACCGATGCGGCGCAGCAGGTCGAACTCGTCACGGAGGTGTGTCCGCATCATCTCCGGCCCGTCGGTGGCGATCGTGAACGCGACGCCGTGCTCCAGGAAGCGCTGGAACGTGTCGCGGACGGCGTCCTCGTCCGGCAGCGCCCTGGTGAGCAGGTTCGAAGTCGGGCAGATCTCCAGCACGACCCCCGCGTCGTGGAGGAGGCGCATCAGCTCGGGGTCCTCGGCTGCCAGGATGCCGTGCCCGATGCGGTCGGGGCGGAGTCGCTCGACCACCTCGCCGATCTCCTCCCGCCCGTGAGAGCCACCCTCTTCGCCGACGTGGATGGTGACGCCGAGACCCGCTTCTCGCGCGGTCTCGACCATCGGCTCCACCTGCGTGTAGTCGTAGCGCAGCCCCCCCGGCCGCGGGCCGGCGATGTCGACGCCGACGATGCCACGCGCCGACCAGTGGATCGCCTTTTCCACGATCACCTCGTTCTGCCGGCGATCGAACGTGCGATCCATCATCAGGATCAGTCCGGCGCGTACCTGCGGGTATTCGAGGCGGGCGAGGTCGAGGCCTCGCACCGCCGCCAGGATGATGTGGTCGAGGTCGCGCTCGCCGCCGCGGTTCCGCTTCATCGGGTTGAAGCGGAGCTCGAGCGTCGTGATCCTCTGCGATCGGTACGCGCCGCCGATCGCGCCGTGCACCGACCGCTCGACCGCGAGCGGCGACGACTGGATCAGCTCCGTCCAGTGGTAGATGGCATCGAGAGCATCGAGGTTCGCGACCCCCCGCGGGTCGCTCACCGTGACGAGCGCGTCGAACTCCCAGAAGTCCTTCACGGGGAGCGCGATGCCCTGCTCGTGCGCGAGGCTCCACAGGATGTCGGACGCGACCGAGCCGCCGAGATGGGTATGGAGCTCGGCCAGCCCCTGCGACGCGTCGACCATCGGCGTCAAGAGTAATAGGGCGGGACCTGTCCCGCCCGAGCTCCGCTCCTGGCGGCAGCCGGGCCTCGCCCGCTGGCCTACTCCCAGCGGCGCGAGAGCCGGAACGCGGCGTTGATCAGACCGACATGGCTGTACGTCTGCGGGAAGTTGCCGCTCTGCTCGAGCGTGTCGGGCAGGAGGTCCTCGCTGTACAGCCCCAGCCCGTTGTGGAGCGTGAGCAGGTGGTCGAAGAGCTCGCGGCCCTCGTCGTGGCGGCCGAGCAGCGCGAGCGCCTCGGCCAGCCAGAAGGAGCACACGGTGAACGCCGCCTCGGGCTCGCCGAAATCGTCGGGCGCCTCGTAGCGCTTGAGCAGGCCGCCGTCGACGCGCAGTGCCGCCTGGATCGCCCGCACGTGACGCTCGGCGCGCGGTTCGTCGGTGGGCAGGTAGCCGAGCTGCACGGCGAGCAGCAGCGCCGCGTCGAGTTGCGGCTCCCCCGCGGCCTGCGTGAGCACGCCCGTCTCCTCGTTCCAGCAGAGCGACTCGAGCAGCCCTGCAGCCCTCTCCTGAAGCGCCTGCGCGCGCGCGCCGAGCTCGGGCGCGTCGAGCACGTCGGCGACCTCGACCGCCCGCTGTGCGCCGGCCCAGTGCGCGAGCAGGCTGAAGCCGTGGAGCTTGGCGGTGCCGCGAAGCTCCCACGGACCGGCGTCCGGCTCCTCGAGCCGTCGCTCGATCTGCGCCAGCAGGCGGCTGACGAGCGCAACGGCGGTCGGTGGTGCCACCTCCGTGGCGAAGCGGGCGTCGAGGAAGAGCCGGCTGACGGCGAGGATCATCTCGCCGTACACGTCGTTCTGCACGTGCTCGAACGCCTGGTTGCCGATGCGCACGGGCCCCTCGCCACGGTAGCCGGCCAGCTCGTGCAGCTCTCGCTCGGGCGCGCGATCTCCGCCGGAGATCGTGTACACGGGTTGAAGTGTCCCCTCCCGCTCCTCGGCGAGGTTGCGGAGGTAGACGAGGAATCGCTCCATCTCGTCGTTGGAGCCGAGGCGCTCGAGCGCATTGAGGGTGAAGTAGGCGTCGCGCAGCCAGCAGTAGCGGTAGTCCCAGGTGCGCCCGGAGCCCGGGTGCTCGGGGAGGCTCGTCGTCGTCGCCGCGAGCAGCGCTCCGGTGTCCTCGTATTGATGGAGCTTGAGCACGAGCGCCGACCGGATCACCTCGCGCTGGTAGTCGCGGGGCGTCCGTGTCCCCTTCACCCACTGACGCCAGTAGTCGACGGTCCGCTCGAGGAAGCGCTCGGCGGTCTCCTCGAGCCCCGACTCCAGCGGTTCGCCCCACGTGAGGACGACGTGGTGGTCGCGCTCGAGCAGGAACGGCCGCTCGTCCTCCACGTAGCTGAGCGGGACGTTGGTCGTCAGCCGCACGGGCGCAGGGAGGTCGGTGAACTGGATGTGGTTGCTCGCGCGCCACGCGCGCGTCTCGACGCTTCCGTACTCGTAGACGGGTCGGCAGCGGATGCGGACGCGTGGCTCTCCGTCGAGCCGGCGCAGGATGCGAACGAGCATCAGCGGCTTGAAGTGGCGGTCGTAGAGCGCGAAGCGCGGCGCGAAGTCGAGGAGCTCGAAGCTTCCGCTCGGCCCGCTGAACGTCGTCTTCAGGACGTTCGTGTTCTCGAGGTACTCCTGGGTGACCTCGTCGGCGCCGACTCCCTCGACGACGTACGAGCCGCCGCGCTCGCGGTCGAGCAACGGGCCGAACACGAAGCTGGAGTCGGGCCGGGGCCAACAGAGCCACTCGACCGACCCTCGGTCGAGCAGTGCGTTGAACGAGCAGTTCCCGATGATTCCCAGTCCGTGTGCCATCGCATCTAGAGTCGTATCTGACGCCGTTCGACACGGGGAGGTGCAATCCCGCATGACGGTGGCTCGTAACCGCCGACAAGACAGCGGCAGCGAGGTGGTGGTGGTCTCCAATCGACTTCCGGTCCGGCTCCTGCCGGGTGGGAAGGCCCCACGCTTCGAACCGAGCTCGGGTGGGCTCGTCTCGGCGCTCTCGGGGGTCGGCGGCCTGAGCGCATGGGTCGGCTGGCCGGGAGCGCCGGTGTCGGCGTCGCAGGAGCGAAAGGTGACGGCGGAGCTCGGCAAGGACGGTTTTCACCCGGTCTTCCTGGACGCAGCGGAGATGGAGGGGTTCTACGGGCGGATCTGCAACGACACGCTCTGGCCGCTCTTCCACTACTTCGTCGACCGACTGCGGATCACCGAGGAGTCGTGGGAGCACTACGTTCGGGTCAACCGTCGCTTCGCCGAGACGACGCTCGCCGTGGCCGGGCCGGGTGCACGGGTGTGGGTGCACGACTTCCACCTCATGCTCGTCCCCGCGATGCTGCGTGCGGAGCGACCTGATCTCGCCGTCGGCTTCTTCCTCCACATCCCGTTCCCGTCGAGCGAGGTGTACCGGCTGCTCCCCGCCCGGCAGACGGTGCTCAGGGGCCTGCTCGGTGCGGACTACCTCGGCTTCCAGACGGCGGACGACGCGCGCCACTTCCGCTCCGCATGCTTGCGCATGCTCGGTCTCGACTCGTCACCGGACGCGATCGAGGTCGACGGCCGCTCTGTCGGCATCGGCATCGACCCGATCGGGATCGACACGGTGAAGTTCGCCGAGGACGTGCGCGATCCCGAGACCGCGGCGGTGCTGGCGGACCTCGAGGCGCGCTTCGACGGCCGCACGCTCCTGCTCGGGGTGGAGCGTCTCGACTACACGAAGGGGATCGTCCAGAAGCTCCGTGCCTTCGAGCGCTACCTCGAGCTCGATCCCGAGCGGGCGCGCACGACGACGCTGCTCCAGGTTCTCGTTCCCTCGCGATTGGAGAGCCCCGAGGTCCAGGCGCAGCGCGACGAGATCGAGCGCCAGGTGGCGGCGATCAACGGTCGCTTCGGGCGGCCGGGGATCACGCCGGTCGAGTACATCCATCGCAGCATCACTCGCTCCGAGCTGGTGGCGACGTACCGCCGGGCAGACGTGATGCTCGTCACATCGCTCCGTGACGGGATGAACCTCGTCGCGCAGGAGTTCGCGTTCTGTCAGAGCGCTGCCGGTCTCCCTCGGCGATGGAATGGCGTGCTCCTTCTGAGCGAGCTCGCGGGGGCGGCCCAGGTGCTCCCCGGTGCTGTCCTGATCAATCCGTGGCATATCGGCGGGATCGCGGAGCGCCTTGCCGAAGCGGTAGAGCTGGGGCCGGAGGACCGCCGCACACGTCTCGACACGATGACCACCCGCATCGAGCAGCTCGACTGCCGTCGCTGGGCCGAGGCCTTCCTCTCGCGGCTCGACCGCTACGCACGTCGGCGCAGCCGGGCCCGCGTGGCGACGCCGTTCACCGAGACGTCTCGTCGTCGTCTCGTGAAGCGCTTCGTCGGCGCACGGAGACGCACGATCCTGCTCGACTACGACGGCACGTTGCGCGAGCTCGTCTCACACCCGGAGCTCGCGGCTCCGACGCCCGAGATCCTCGAGCTCCTCGACGATCTCGCGGCGCTGCCGGAGACCGAAGTCCACCTCGTCAGCGGCCGCGACCGTGCGTCGCTCGAGCGCTGGTTCGGCAAGGTGCCCGTGTGGCTCTGTGCCGAGCACGGCTTCGCCGAGCGCGAGCCCGGCGGCTCGTGGCGCCAGCTCGTCGAGGTCGACCTCTCGTGGCTGCCCCGGATCGAGCGCGTTCTGCGTCGCGTTGCCTCGGAGGTGCCGGGAACGCACGTCGAGCGGAAGGCAAGCGCAGTCGCCTGGCACTACCGGCAGGCCGAGCCCGAGTACGGCGCCTGGCGCGCGAAGGAGCTGCTGCTGACGGTGGAGCAGCTCCTGCCGGGAGTCCCCGCCGAGATCCTGCTCGGCCACCGGGTGGTCGAGGTACGAGCCACGGGCGTCAACAAGGGTGTCTACGTGGCCCGGCTCTTCCCTCACGGGCGGGTGCGCGCGCATGCGGTGCTCGCGATCGGGGACGACCGCACCGATCAGGAGATGTACGCGGCGCTTCCGCCGGGCGCCGCCAGCCTCCACGTGGGGACGGGAAACCCGATGGGGCCCGTGCGTCACCAGCACCAGCTCCCGGACCCCGAGAGCGCCCGCGCGTTGCTGCGCGAGATCGCAGACGCCGTCGGCAGCAGACCCTGAGGCCAGTCAGACGGCGGCGCTGACCACGTCGCGGAGCGCCGGCACCCAGCCCGGGTCGACCGTGTGCCCGACGGGCGACTCCATCCACGTCACCGCCGCGCCCCCTGCCTCGAGCGCGGCACGCGCCTCGTGACCGAAGGCGACGGGAATCACGGGGTCGAGCGTCCCGTGCCCGATCGCGACGGGGATTCCGGCGAGCTGCGACGGGTCGAGCGGCCAGTCGGCGACACGCGGTAGGAAGCCGGAGAGTGCGATCACCGCTGCCGGTCGCGCCCGCCCGGGGCCGAGCGTCAGCGCCCACGACATCACCGTCCCCTGGGAGAAGCCGCCGACCACCACGCGCTCGAGCGGTATCTGGAGACCCTCGAGCAGCATGTCGAGCAGCGGGATCGACGCGTGGAACGTCTCGGCGTGGGGGGTGGGGATCCCCGCGAGCTGGTACCAATGGCTCCCCCCGGGTGGGAGTGACAGCGGTGCCCCCGGGGTCACCCCGAGGAGCCGCCGCTCGGGGTCGAGCAGGTCGAGCAGCGGGTAGAGGTCGTGCTCGTCGGCCCCACGCCCGTGCAGCAGGACGAGCGCGCCCTCAGGATCCCCCGCTGAGGGCCGCACGCGTGCCCGCAGACGCTGGGGCTGTCCGGCCCGCGGCGTCAGCCCGTCCACGCCGCCCGCGGATCCTCGAGCGGCGTGAGCACGGCTTCCACCTGCGAGCGGAGGTGCTCGAAGGCGGGTGGGAGGATCAGCGCTTCGCCGAGGTGCTCGGGGTCCTCGTCCACGGCGAAGCCCGGGCCGAGCGTCGCGATCTCGAAGAGAACGCCGCTCGGCTCGCGGAAGTAGATCGAGCGGAACCAGAAGCGGTCGATGATCGGTGACGGGCGCAGGCCGGCCGCCGTGACGCGCTCGTGCCAGTGAGCGTGATCCTCCATCGTCGACGACCACGCGACGTGGTGCACGGTCCCGGCGCCGCCGCTGCCGCGCCCGGCCGGCGGCCGGTCGTAGGCGTAACGGCCGCCGCGCGAAGGGCCGCGAGCTTCCCAGGTAGGGGTCTGACCCGTGGGGTCAGACCCCGCGGGTGTCGCGGGGTCTGACCCCACGGGCGTGACGAACCCGAGCGTGTCCTGGAGCACGCGCGCACTTGCTGCAGGGTCGGACGAGAACACGCGCACGCCGTCGAAGCCCTGCAGGGCCAGGCCCGGTGGGATCTCCGGGTGCACCGCCTCGAGCGGGTTGTCCGAGGTCTCGGTCACGGCCAACTCCAGACCGAGCCCTTCCGGGTCCGCGAATGCGAGGCGCTCGCCGTTGCGGCGCGTCGAGACGCCTGCCGCCGCGAGGCGCCGCTCCCAGAACGAGAGCGCCTCGGTCGACGCGACGCGCCACGTGATCGTGTGCACCATCCCCTCGCCTGGGCGTCCGCGCCGTGCGCCGGGATACTCGAAGAAGGTGATGTCGCTGCCGGCACTTCCGTCCTCGTCCGCGTAGAAGAGGTGGTAGACGGTCGGGTCGTCCTGGTTGACGGTCTTCTTGACGAGGCGCAGTCCGAGCACACCCGTGTAGAAGGCGAGGTTCCCGGGCGCGTCGCCCGTGATGCACGTGACGTGGTGGATGCCCTCGAAGCGCAACGTGGTACTCGTCTCCTGCCTTGGTGGGTATTTGCAGAAGCAACTATAGTCGAAGGATGCAGAGCCCGATGGGAGGCCCGCTGTCTGCCGAGGAGCTCGCCGCCTGGCGTGGCTTTCTCCGCGTGCACGCGAAGCTCGTGGACGAGCTCGACCGGGAGCTCGACGACCAGCACGGGCTGCCGCTTCGCGCCTACGAGGTCCTCCTGCACCTCGAGACTGCGCCCGAGCGGCGCCTGCGGATGACCGACCTCGCTTCGTCGGTGCTGCTCAGCCAGAGCGGCCTCACGCGCCTCGTCGACCGCCTCGTGCGGGGCGGCCTCGTGCATCGGGTGCCGTGCATCGAGGATCGGCGAGGCCAATGGGCAGTGCTCACCGACGCCGGGCTCTCCGCGTTGCACGAGGCGCGTCCGACCCATCTGGCTGGGGTGCGACGACTGTTCGTGGCGCCACTCGGCACCGGAGACCTGGGTGCGCTCGCCCGCTGCTGGGATGCGATCGAGCCGGGCAGCGCCGCCTGACGTGGACGGGTCGACGCATCGCAGTGCGCCCACCGAATAGGCTCCCGGCGTGAAGATCGGCATTGTCGTGCCGTTTTCGTGGTCGTTCTGGGGAGCGGTCGTCGAGCACGCAGAGCTACAGGCGGAGGCCCTGGCCGCGAGAGGCCACGACGTCAAGCTCGTGATGGCGAACGATCCTCCGGGACAGTTCACGCGAGCGCTCCATCCCCGGGTCGGCCGGCACGGCGATCCTCCGTCGTGCGTGATTCCGGTGGGACGCTCGGTGATCGTCCCGGCGAACGGCTCGCTGCCCAACATCTCGTTGAGCCCGCGGGCCTACTTCCGCGTCCGCCGTGTGCTGGAGCGCGAGCGGTTCGACCTCGTTCATCTGCACGAACCGATGACACCCGCGATCTGCGTGTCCGTTCTCGCCATCGTGACGTGTCCCGTCGTCGCCACCCACCACGCATCCGGTGACCTCGGCTGGATGCGCCTCGCCATGCCGATCTGGGGTTTCCTCATGGATCGCGTCGACCGCCGTATCGCCGTCTCCGAGCAAGCGAGGGCGTCGGCGCACCGCTGGATCGGCGGCGAGTTCGAGGTGATTCCGAACGGCGTCCTCGTCCCCGACCACGCCGATCCGACCGGTCGCGAGCACACGATCACCTTCGCGGGACGTCACGAGCCGCGCAAGGGGCTCCAGGTGCTCCTGCGAGCGTGGCCCGATGTGCATCGGCGCACCGGAGCCCGGCTTCGTGTCGTCGGTGCGGACCCGCTCGCCGTCCAGCTACTGCTGACCCGGCTGCGCGTGCCGTCCGACGGCATCGACGTACTGGGGTTCCTCAGCCAGGACGAGCTGACGACAACGCTGCGAACGACGAAGGCGCTCGTCGCACCGTCGCTCGGCGGCGAGAGCTTCGGCATGGTGTTGACGCGCGCGTTCGCCTGCGCCACACCGGTCATCGCGTCGGACATCCCCGGCTACCGCGACGTGGTGACGCCGGACACCGCGCTCGCCGTGCCCCCCGACGACCCTGCCGCTCTCGCCGATGCGATCGAGTCGCTGCTCGCAGACGAGCCGCGTCGCGCTGCGATGGGCGCAGCCGCGCGCGAGCTCGCGATCGCCCGCTATGGGTGGTCGGACGTCGCCCGGCGACTCGAGACCGTTTACGAGAGCGCGCTCGCCACCGCGCAGGAGCCTGTGGCGGCGTGAGCCGGCTGCGGGCGCTGGCCCGGAACCCATGGGCGCGCGGGCTCTTCGTGTTGCTCGCGCTCGCCTCGACGCTGCTCGCGCTGTGGTGGCGCGGTCCCGAGTGGAGCGACGTCTACCACGCGTTCGACTTCGTCGCGTGGCGCTGGATCGTCGTCGGGCTCGCCCTCAACCTCCTTTCGGTGCTGGCGCGCGCGATCTCGTGGAATCTCACGATCGGTCAGGCGGTGCCCGATCCGCAGCCGCCGTTCGGACGGGTCTTCTCCGCCTTCGGCATCGGTCTGCTCGGCAACGCCGTGCTGCCTGCGCGCGCCGGCGAGCTCGCCCGCGTCGCCGTCCTGCGACGTCACGTGGAGTCGGAGACGGGCTCGAGCGCGACGCTTCTCGGCACGGTGTTCGCGCACCGGTTGTTCGATCTGTTCCCGGTGTCGTTGCTCGTCGTGTTCGTGCTGCTGACCGCGAAGATCCCGCACTGGGCGGTGACGAGCGTCGTGATCGTGCTCCTCATCGGGGTGGCGTTGCTTGCCGTCGCGATGCTCTCCGCACGCCGCGCCAAGAGCCATCGCCCGCAGGCAACCGGACACGTGCGGCGGCTGCTCGGCATGGCGCGGCAGGGTCTGGCCGTACTGCGGGCGCCAGTCGCTGCGGCCGCCGCGATCTTCTTTCAGATCATCGGCTGGCTCCTGCAGCTGCTCGCCGTCTGGGCGGTGACCGCGGCGTTCGACATGGACGTGCCGTTGCACGCGGCCGCGGTCGTGCTCCTGCTGATGAACGTCGCGACGATCTTCCCGCTCTGGCCCGGCAACATCGGCCTGTTGCAGGCCGCGGTCGCCCTGCCGCTCGTCCAGTACGGCGTCGCGTACAGCACCGGCTTCGCCTACGGCCTCGTGCTGCAGGCGATCGAGATGTCGGTCGGCGTCGGCGTCGGGCTCGCGATGCTCGCGCGCGAGGGCATCTCCTTCGCGTCGCTGAAGGCGATGGAGGAGTCGGAGGAGGACGAGGAGGAAGAGATCCTCGTCGGCATGAAGACCGACGCCGACGAGCGCCGCCGGGAGCGGGTCGCCGCCGGGAGCTGAGTGGCTCGGACGGGAGGCTCAGATCGGCGGTAGGCCGCTCTCGAGCCGGCCGAGCCGGGCCGCCGCCACCTCGTGTGCCGTCGCCCGCGCGGACTCGTGACCGGTCACCGCGGCGAGGAACTCGTCGCGCTCCAGTGCCTGCAGCACCACATCGGTGACGCGGTCACCGTCGCGGTGCGCGCGATGTCGTGGAGCAGAGCGATCTCGCCGAACGACTCGCCCGGGCCGAAGCGCTTCCCCTCGATCTCGACCTCGCCGCTCTGGATCACGTAGAAGCGGTCGCCGTGCTCGCCGAGCGTGATCACCGAGGCTTCGGCCGGGTGGCGCACCTCCTCGAGCGCGGCGGCCAGGTGCTCCAGCACCGGCTCGGGCAGCGGACCGAAGATCGGTACGGCGCGGAGCAGCTCCGTGTGCTCCGGTGCTGCCTGAGTTCGGTCGATCGCGCGCAGAACGCCGATCGAGACGAGCGCGAGCGCGGGGAGGACGGCGCCTGCGATCACGAGCGTCGTCTCGGGCCCGGTGAGCTCGATCAGGAGCGGAGTGAGGAGAGCGCCGAGACCGATCGCGGCGAGCAGCACGCCCTCGAGCGTCCCCAGCACGCGGCCGAGGACGTCGTTCGGCACGATGCGCTGCAGCAGCGTGAGCGCCGTCACGTCGACCATGGCGTTGCCGATGCCGAGCACCGCGAAGGCGACGAGTGCTACGGGGATCTCGGCGACGAGGCCGACCACGAGGAGCGGTAGGCCGAAGAGCGCCAGCCCGAGCCCGAAGTCCGCGGCGAGCCGGCGTCGTGTCGCCAGGACGAGAGCGACGAAGCCGCCGGCGATGCCGCCCAGGCCGATCATCGAGTTGAGGTAGCCGACACCGGCCACGCCTGTGTCCAGCAGGTCGAGCGCGAGCACGACGACGAGCACGTTCATGGCGCCCGCGACGAGCGTCTGGGCCGCGTACAACCCGGACACCGTGGCTACCTGTCGTGACCCGGTGATCGCACCGACCCCCGCGGTGAGCTCTCGCACGAAGCCGGGCCGTTCCTTCTTCCCGTCGCCGGCGGTCGCCGCGACGGTGATCCCGAGCACCATCGCCGCCGACCAGACGAACGAGACGCCGTTCAGGGCGAACACGACCTCGGTGCTCGTCACCGCCAGGAGCAGGCCGCCGAGTGCAGGCCCGGCGAACGAGGCGACGCTCTCGATCGTGCTGGAGGCGACGTTCGCGGCCGTCAGCTCGGACGGATCACGGGCGAGTTGAGGCAGCAGTGCCGCCTGCGCGGGGCGGAAGACGACGCCGATCACCGTCGCCGCCACGGCCACGGCGTACACGGTCGGCGCCGGAGCATCGGCGACGATGAGGGCGGTCGCAGCCGCCATCAGGCAGGCGCGGACGAGATCGGTCACGATCATCACGCGCTTGCGTGCGAATCGGTCCGCGAACGTGGCGAGCACGGGCGAGAGCAGGCCCGCCGGGATCAGGCGAATGACCCATACCAGCCCCACCGCGGCTGCGCCGCCCTGGCCGTAGGCGTACACGGACAGGGCGACCGAGTACGACCAGTGGCCGATCACCGAGCCGAGCCACGCGAGTTGCAGCCGTCGCAGATCGCGGTTGCGGAACGACCGTGCGAGGGCGTGCCCGGACTCGGCTACGCGGCCGCCGACGCCTGGCATTATGGGGCTTCCCCGGACACGACTTGCCAAGAAGACCACATTCGGGGGAAGATTTCACTGTTCTCACGCGTCATGTACGCGAACGGCCCCATCAGGGGGCGGCGAGGAAAAGGAGCGAGAATGTCCGAACAGGATCGCGAGAGGGTCGAGCTGGACGCCGACGAGCAGAAGATCGAGCGCGTCGCGTCCAAGGACGACACCGGCGACGACTCCGAGGACTTCGAGGGTCATCGCATGGACGTCGGCAGCAAGATCGAGGAGAGGGTCGAGGAGCGGGCCTCTGAGGTCTAGGCCGGGTTCCTCGGAGAAGGTTTGCTGACGGGCGCCCCAGGGCGCCCGTCGCACGTTCGAGGTCCGTCGCGGTTCGGCACTCTCGGCCGAATGACGGTCCGTGTCATTGCTCGTTGCCCGGCGTCTCGTTCCCCCGACATGACGCCCGGTGAGCCGTGCTCAGCGGGTGCCGCGCCGGAGCACCCGCTCGAGCGCCTCCAGCAGCCGTAGCCCCTCGCCGTCGTCGTCGGTACCGAGCAGCTCCGCGAGACGTGCGACGACGGCCGCTCGCTCGTCGTCGCCGCCCTCCGCCACCGAACGGGCCTTGCGCCCCGCACGCAGGAGGTCGAGCCCGATCGCCGCCTGGTCGGCGAACAGCGTCAGCAGGCTCATCTCGTCGAGCGTGAACGACTCGTCCGCGTTCCCCCGGTCGAGGATCGAGAGCACGCCGATCGCGCGGTCGTCGGTGAGCAGCGGCACCGCCACGAGGGCGCTGGGGACGTAGCCCGTCGCCTCCGCCGCCTGGCGGGCGTGACGGGGGTCCTGCGAGAGATCGTCGACGACGAGCGGCTGGCGCGTGACGAGCACCCAGCCTGCGATGCCCGTGCTCGAGGGGATCCGCATCCCGATCAGGTCACCCTCGCCCTCCCCCGACACCGCCTCGAAGACGAGCTCGTCGGTGTCCTCGTCGAGCAGGAACACCGACGCCGCCTTCGCGTCGAAGATCGCGCGTGCCACGCCCACCACCGACTGCAGCAGGCGCCGGTGGGACTCCTCGGTCGCCAGCATGCCGGCAGCCGCGACCGCGCGATACGCGCCTTCGCTCACGTCGTTTCCCCCGCAGCGCAAGAACCTGCTCTCGCAGGTTCTTGCGCGCGACGACCCCTTCCGCCCCGCAGAGCGGGAATCCGCCGAGCGGATCCCCGCTCGCGACAATCCCTGAAGGGGCGGCCGCTGTCGCGGCCGTTGCCGACCAAGGACGCGACAGGTGATACAGGACGTCTCATGTCGTGCCTCCCGCGTTCGTCGCTGTCAGATAGAGGACGCTCTTGAGCTGAAACGGTGTCAGCTCCGGGTGCTTCCCCAGCACGAGCGCCGTGATCCCCGCGATGTGCGGCGCCGCGAAGCTGTTGCCCGTGCAGCGCAGTGTGCCGCCGCCTGTCCAGGCCACGTCGAGATCGACTCCACGCGCGAAGAACTCCACCGGGGGATCCGGGTTCGCGTACCAGGCGAGCGAGTCGTCCCCCTCGTGGCTGCCGACCGAGATCACTGACGCAAAGCGCCACGGGTAGCTCTCCACCGGCATGTTGTGCGCCGAGGCGACGAGCACCGTGCGCTTGAAGTACGCGGCGTCGGCGAGGTCGTGCAGCATCTCGGCGAAGCGCCGCTTCGTCGTCGAGAGGCTCAGGTTGACGACCTGGTGGCCCTGCTCGATCGCGTGTCGCAGCCCCGTCAGGATCAGATCGCCCGAGCCGGTCGTGCCGGCACCGAGCACGCGCACCGAGTGCAGCCGGCAGGCCGGTGCCAGCGCACGCACGATCCCCGCGCAGGCGGTGCCGTGGCCGACGACGTCGCCGATCTCGTCCGGGACCACGCGCGGCTCGCCGCCCTCCTCGTCCGGCGGCTCGACCGCGACCGCGCTCTCCAGCCCGCCGACGAGTGGGTGATCGCCGTCGACACCGCTGTCGAGGATGCAGACGTCCACACCCTCGCCGGTCGAGCCACCGAGCGCCCAGTCGCGGCTGACGCGATCCTGCCACTGGGCGGTCGCGTCGATGGTGTTTGCAGCCTCCGCCGGCAGGCTCCAGGCGGGAAGCAGCCGTTCGCTCATGCCGCGCCGCCGAGCGCACGCCGTCGGGCGTCGCCGGCCGCGGTGGCGTGGCGGTTCGCCTGCTCGAGCAGCTCGTCGCCGGGGAGCGTGGCGAGATTGATCTCCACGAGCCGTGCCGCTGCGACCGCCGCCGCTTCGGCGAGCAGTGCCCCCGCGGTCGCGTCGGGCTGCAGGGCCGCCTTCCCTTCGGTTGCCGCCAGGGCCGCCAGCTCGGCCACGTCCGCCGCTGCCGCGGCGATCGCCAGCGGCACCTCGGCGGCTCGCTCGAGCGCAACGCCGAGCAGACGGTCGCGACGACCGCCCGAATCGCGCGCCGCGTCCATGGCCTCGAGCACGGCGCCGAAGGCGCGCACGTCCTCGTCGGCGAGCTCGACGAGGCGCGCCCGCAACGTCGTTGCCTGCGCAGCGATACCCGGGGCGTCGTCCCACTCGCTCGACGCCCGGCAGACGAGCGCCGCGAGCGCGGCGCCCATGGCCGCGCCGAGTGCCGCTGCGGAGCCTCCGCAGGGGGAGGGCGCAGGCGCCTCGAGCGCGTCGAGCACAGCGGCGAGTCGGTGCTGCTCGAGCGGGACGTCGGTCCCGACGGTCGGGGGGCGGGTCACTGCTCCAGGCGCCTGCGCAGGTGGGCGACGACGGGTGTCGAGGGCTCGACACCGGCGGCGCGCAGCGCTGCCTCCAGGTCTGCCACCACGGCAGCCCGGTAGGCGGCGTCACGTGCCGCACGCTCCACGATCGAGTCGAGCTCGCGCCGTGCGAACGGGAGCTCCTGCGCCGCCTGCACCCATCCCTGGGGCACGGCAGGCAGCGCTCGTAGCAGCCCGGCGATTCTCTCCTCGTCGTATCCCGTCATCGCGTCACCTGAGCACTTGACGGGTCAGCGTGTTGGTTTCTTCCCTCGAGGCGCTCGCGGAGCTTGGACAGGCAGCGTGAGATCCGGCTCGCGACCGTGCCGGCCGGCAGGTCGAGCGCGTCGCCGATCGTGCGGTAGCTCTCGTCGCGGGTGAAGAAACGGTCGAGGATGTCGGCACATTCGGGTGTGAGGGTGGCGAGCGCGTCACGCACGACCATCGCCTCGTCGAGGTGCGCGACTGTCTCGTCGGACCACTCCTCGGGCAGCTCGTCCACGGGTTGCTCGCGCTGAGCCGATCGCAGCCGGTCGACGGCGCAGCGGCGGGTGAGCTGCGCGATCCACGGGCGCACGGCGTCGTCCGAGCGCAGCGTGTCGAGCCGTTCGAACACGCGCGTGAAGACGTCCTGGAAGACGTCCTCGGCATCCTGTCCACGCAGTCCGTAGGCCTGCGTGGCGATGGCGAAGACGTAGCGAGAGAAGCGCTCGACGAGCTCGTGCCACGCATCCGGGTCGCCCGCGCGGCAGAGGGCGACGAGGTCGGCGTCGGGCGTTGCCGCCATGGAGGATGCGTCGCCGGCGGGCGCCCCTAGCGAGCCTCGGCCTCCCGAAGCCGGTCGGAGAGGATCTCGCAGAGCTTCCAGAGCACGAGTGGGCGCGTCTCGACGAACGGCCTGAAGCTCCAGACCGGGAGGCCCCAGATCCGCATGTCGGTCTCGGCGGTGACGGTGGCGCTGCGGGGCGTCTTGTCCACGAGTGCCACCTCGCCGAACGAGTCCCCGGGTACCAAGGTCCTGACCTTCGTGCCCCCGACGAGCACGGCGGCCTCACCCGCCTCGACCACGAAGAAGTTGAGGCCACCCTCGCCCGCGGTCGCGATGTCCTGCCCTGCCTTGAAGCGACGCTCGACGAAGTCCGCCGCGAGTTGCTGTGCGTCCTTGTCGCTCAGGTCCGAGAAGAGCGAGATGCCGCGGATGAGTTCGAGCGAAGGTTGTGCCATGCAGGCGATTCTTACAGGGTTCCGGGTTGGTTGTCATCCGCAGCCGTCTCGAGCTCGTCGATTCGTCCCGCTGCTGCTGCGAGGCGCTCGAGGCAGAGGCGATGGAGATCCTCGCCCTGGCGCCAGAGATCGAGTGCCTCGTCGAGCGGCACGTCACCGGACTCCAGCCGCTTGACGATCTCGTCCAGGCGCCGGTAGGCCTGCTCGAACGTGAGCTCGTCGCTCAGGGCCGCACCTCCTGCACACGGGCGTCGAGACCGCCGGAGGCGAGCTCGACGGCGATCGCGTCCCCCGGGGCGACCGTCGCTGCTTCACGGACGATGCTCCCGCTCGAGCGGACGATCGCGTAGCCGCGGCCGAGCGTCGCCGTCGGTGACAGGGCGCGGAGGCGTCCCGCCGTCGCGTGCAGCGCCGAGGAGTGCCGCTCGAGCGAACGCCGCGGCGCCGCGCGCAGGCGCTCCCCGATCCGCTCCAGGCGGGCGTGGTCGCGTGCCATCGTCTGCCGCGTCGCGCGCCCGAGCCGCCCGCGCGACGCGGTCAGCGCGCCGACGATCTCGTCGAGATCCGGGACGACGAGCCGGGCGGCCGCCGTCGGCGTCGACGCCCGCACGTCGGCGGCGAGGTCGCAGAGTGGCTCGTCCTGCTCGTGCCCGACCGCCGAGACGACGGGCACGGCACATGCGGCGACGGCTCGGACGACGCCCTCGTCGCTGAAGGGAAGAAGGTCTTCGAAGCTGCCGCCGCCGCGCGTGACCACGACCACGTCGACGGCCGGGTGGACGGCGAGTCGCTCCAGGCCGTCGACGATGCGCCCCGCGGCGCCGCGTCCCTGCACGCGTGTCTCGCAGACGACGATCCACGCCGGCGGGTAGCGCGTCGCGATCGCCGTCACCAGATCGCCGCGCGCGGCGGCATCGGTGCCGGTGAGCAGGCCGACCGCCCGCGGAAAGCGCGGGAGCGGGCGTTTCCGCTCGGGCGCGAAGAGCCCCTCCCGCTCGAGAGCCTGGCGGAGACGTGCGAGCGCGGCAGCGTGCTCGCCCTGGCCGAACCGCTCGATCGCGCGCGCGCGGAAGCCGAGCGAGCCCCGCGCCTCGTACAGCTCGGCGCGTCCCTCGACGTGGACGCGCTCGCCATCGGCGAGCCCCAGCTCGAGCGCGTCGAAGCGCGCGCGGGCCATCGTCACGGGCAGGCAGGAACCCGTCTGCGAGTCCTTCAGCGTGAGGAAGACGTTCGCCCACGTGTCGGCTCGGCGGAGCTCGGTCACCTCGCCCTCCACCCACACGGTCGGCAGTCGGCCGAGGTACCCGGCGAGGCCGCGATTGAACGCCGCCACGGGGTAGACCCGGCGGTCGCCGTACACGATCGGCTCGACCTTCGTCACGTCCCGCGGAGCCTATCCCGCCCCGACGCATCTGCCGGGCCGAGATCGGCGCGGACCGGAAGCGTCGCTACAGGAGGATCTCGGCGGCTGTGACAGGCGTGCAGCCCTGGCGCAGGAGATCGACGCAGACGTGGAGGTCTGCCTCGCTTGCGGCGAGCCGCTCCGCGAGCGCGAGCGGGTAGCCCGCCTCGATCAGCACGTGGAGACGCCAGCCTTCGACCTTCGCGCGCTCGCCCGCGGTCTCGAAGGGGATCTCGAGCTCGGTGTCGGTTTCGGTCGTCTCGGCCATCGTGTGCCCACGGTGATTCGTGGTACCTGAGACGATCCCTTCCTGCTTTGGTTTGTCGGCGAGTGCGCCGCGACGACGTGTGCCTACGGTTCTGCGTCGAGCCGCTGGACGAGCTCCTCGCGACTGAGTGCCTCGACGGCGCGGTCGAGCTCGCGCCGAAGCTGCGTCGTCGCCGTCTCCTTGATCTCCCGCATTCGCTCGTCGAACGCGAGCGACGCGATCTGAGCGTGGCGCTCGATCTCGCGCTCCGTGACGCGTTCGAGACGCTCGGTCTGACGCTTCTCCCACTCGACGAGAAGGATGTCCAGCCGGGCGCGCACGTCGGTCTCGGCACGCTCGATCGAGGCGGCGACGGCTGCCTCGCGCGTTCGTAGTCGCTCCGTGATCTCCTCGAGTGCCCGACGCCGCTCGAGCGTCTGCGCCTCGAGCTCGTCGAGCGCATCGGTGACCGACTGGCTGGCGACGCGGCCGAGCTCCTCGCGCAGCCGGTGCACCGTGCGGCGCTGCTCGTCCGCGGCGCTACCGATCTCCGAGGCGTCGGCCTCGATGCGTGCCGTCAGCGCTGCGACGGCCTCGTTGCTTCGCTGCTCGAAGCGCTGTAGCTGCTCCTCGATGTGGACTTGTGCGCGCTCGAGATCCTCCGTGAAGCCGCGCAAGCGCTCCTCCAGCCGCCGCTCCTCGCCGGCGAGCGCATGCGCCAGAGCGTCACCCGCCTGGCGCTCCCGCTCGGCGAACTCGGCCCGGTGCTGATCGGCCCGGAGGCGTTCCTCGGCAGCCAGCGCCGATATCGAATCGGCCCGCTCGCGCGCCAGCGTGTGGCGGATCTCGTCCCGGTGGGTGGCGGTCTCCTCGGCCACGACCTGGCGGAGCTCCGCGCGTGCAGACTCGGCGAGCCGCCTGCTGTCGGTCGCAAGCGCGCGTGCGCGCCGTAGTGCGATCACGAGAGCCGCGATCACGACGAGCGCGCCCGCGACGACGACGGCGAGCACCCAGAGAGGCACGGCCCGATGCTAGACGATCGATCGGCAATTCAGGCACCCGGGTCACACCCGTCCGCGCCGGGGCCCCAACGTACCGACCAACCATCTCGACGAGATCCGAGGAGGCGTACCGAGAGCGGGCCGCCCCCACCCCTACAGGTGCGTGGCGGCGAGCGCGGCGGCGACGAGAAGCGATGACCACGCGAGCAACCGGAGGGCCGTCTCCGGTGCACCGATCAGCGTGTCGCGTGTCACCGGCTCGACCGTGCCGTCCTCCAGCACGAGCTCTCCGGTCACACGCGTCGTCGCGCGCCTCACCCGCCGCACGGGAGTCGACAGACGACGCTGCGCGAGCGAGAGCGCGGTTGCCCAGGCTGCCGCAAGCAGCGCCTCCGCGGCGATGGTGCCGGCGACCGCCAGGTATCCCGTGATCACCGGGAACGCGCCCCAGGCGATGGCGAACCACAGGTCTCCGTGCAAGCGACCGCCGAACCACTCGAGGTTGTAGGCGGGCACGAGGAAGGCGCCCACGGCTATGAGTGGCAGGAGCCAGAGACTGAAGTCGATCGCCACCACCACACCGATCGCCGCTGCGACCGCGACCGAGCCGACGGCGAGCGCGACCAGGACACGTGCCGGGATCGCGGTTCGCAGCGGCCGGCCGTGCAACTCGTCGAGAGCGTGCGCCCCGACGCCCATCGCGAGCCCGAAGGCGAGCACCGTCAACCCGAGTCGAGACCACGACACGGTCGCGGCAAGGCACCCGCCGACGAGGACGTACGAGAGATGCCACGCGGTGTAGGGGAGGTGCAGCAGCGTCACGTAGTCGCGCCATCCTCCGGATGCGAGCGCGTAGAACGCGGGCCGGTCGGCCGTCACGCCTTCGTCCCCCACACGACGACGCCGCCACCGAGCGAGAGCCGGTGCGACCGCGGCGATCGGATGCCCGCAGCCGACCACAGCTCCAGCAGGCGAGGCTCCGGCGTCTGCCGCCAGAAGTCCCGGATGGAGGGGCCGAGGAAGCTGCCGACCTCCCTCCAGCCGGGGGACACCAGCCGACCCGCCAGCGGGAGCACGGTGCCGACGTAGACGTCCCAGAGGGGTCGCCAGGGCCCGCGCGGCACGGCGAACTCGAGCATCGCCATGGTTCCCCCCGGGCGCACCACGCGGGCGAGCTCCACAAGCGTGGCCGCCGGGTCGTCGACGTAGCGCAGCAGGTACGTGAACGTGAGGTGGTCGAATGACGCGTCGGCGAAGGGGAGGGAGTCGGCCGAGGCCTCCACGAGCTCCACGCGCCCCGCGAGCCTGCCGCGGGCGACCGCGAGCATCTCGGGGCTCTGGTCGAGGCCCGTGACCTGATGCCCCTGCTGCAGCAGGCGTTCGGCGACGAGCCCTGTTCCCGTCGCCACGTCGAGCACGGTGCCGCCATCCGCGGGCACACGGGAGACGAGGAACCGGCGCCACCGCGGATCCTGCCCGAGCGAGAGGACCGCGCCGACGCGGTGGTACGTCGGCCCGAGGGGCGCGAACAGCTCCTGCGCGTGGCGACGACGGTCGGACACAGGGCTCTATCCTGGCACGGTGGCGCTGACGGACGACCTCGAGCGAATCGCCGGGCTCGCCTCCGCCTTCGGCGGCGAGGCGAGGAGCGTCACCGGCGTCCTCACCGCGGAGGCGTCGCCGGGCGATCGCGTCTATCTCTGCGCGCTCGCGGCCGAGGCGGCGGAGCACGTCTGGGTCGCTCTCGACCAGAGCGGCGCGGTCATCGTGTCCCGCGACCGCGTACGCGACGCCGTGGCGATCGCTGCTCTCTGCGAGATCGCCGAGGAGGCGGCGTTTCCCGGTGACCTGGACGAGTTGCGAGCACAGCTCGTCCAGCTGCGGATCGTCGAGGCCCCGACGGGGATCGAGGAGGCGGAGGCGGCGGCGGCCGAGCTCCAGCGGGTGCTCGGCGCACCGCCGCACGTCTCGACGCCGGGGCGACTCGAGGAGATCGGGGCGGCCGCGCGTCGTCTCGAGGCTGCCCTCTACGACCACTCTGACGGCTCGCCCTTCACCACGGCGATGCGGACGGCGCAAGGCACCGTGGACGCGCTCTGGCAACAGGTCGACTCCGGCTACCAGGGCGCGCTCGAGTAGGCTCTGTGCCGATGGAGGGAGGCGGCTTCTTTCCGTTCGGCGGCGATCCCGAGGAGATTCTCCGAGGGCTGCGCGAGTTCGCCGAGCAGCAGACGGAGAGCGTGAAGGACGCGCAACGCGAGCAGTTCGCGACCCTGACCTTGAACACGGCCGTCGAGCTGACCGCTGCCGCGCTCGGCCGGGTGGAGGTCAGCGGCGGGCCCGACGAGCAGGCGCTTGCGCTTCGCGACGCGATGCGCGTGCTGTTCCCCGAGGCGGTGGCGCTCGTGTCAGCCGCCCGCCAGGGCTTCATGCGCGAGTAGCGTCGGCGCTCCCGCCCACCGGCTGATCGCCGGTCACCTGCGTCCCGGCATCGCCCGCCGCCACCGCGCGTCGCGTCCTCGAGCGCTCCGATCGCGGCCCGGGCTCCGCCGCGCTCCACGAACCTGCAGGCGGCCTCGACCTTTGGGCCCATCGAGCCGGAGGGGAACCGGAGGCGTCGCAGCTCGGAGGGCGTCGCAGCCTGGATCGGTGACGCCGCAGCGGTGCCGCGGTCGCGCTCCACGGCGCTCACGTCGGTGAGCAGCAGCAGGAGATCGGCATCGAGCGCGGACGCGAGGCGCTCGCCTGCAAGGTCCTTGTCGATCACGGCCTCGACGCCGTGCAGGGCTCCGGCGGGCCCCTCAGTCACGGGGATGCCGCCGCCGCCCGCGCAGACCACGAGCACACCGGCGTCGACCAGCAGCCGGATCGTGCTCAGCTCGACGATCTCCCCCGGCTCCGGGGAGGGCACGACGCGTCGGAAGCCGCCCTCGTCGGGTGCGAGCGTCCAACCCCGTGCCTCGGCGAGCGCGAGGGCCTCCTGCTCCGCGTAGACCGGCCCGATCGGCTTCGTCGGGCGCGCGAAGGCCGGGTCGTCCGGGTCGATCACGACCTGCGTGAGCAGCGTCGCGACGTCGCGACCGGGCAGCGCGTTCCGTAGCTCCTGCTCGAGCAGGTAGCCGATCATGCCCTCGGTCTCGGCCCCGAGCACGTCGAGGGGGTAGGGCGCCGCTCCCGCGTACGATGCGGCCTGGATCGCGAGCAACCCGACCTGCGGCCCGTTGCCGTGCGTGACCACGAGCTCGTGGTGCCGTGCGACGTCGGCGAGAGCCGCGACCGCCCGTCCGATGTTGAGCCGCTGGCGCTCTGCCTCCGGGGCCTCGCCGCGTCGCAGCAGCGCATTGCCGCCGAGCGCGGCGACGACACGCATCCTCAGAGATCCCAGCGACGCCCGATGAGGGCGAGCAGGAGCGCCTCCTCCGTCGGGAGACGATTCTCGGCCTGCTGCCAGACGATCGAGCGCGGCCCGTCGATCACTGCTGCGGTGACCTCCTGATCGCGGTGCGCCGGGAGGCAGTGCATGAAGACGGCGTCGGGCCGTGCGCGCGTCACGAGCGCCTCGTCGACGCGGTAGGGGGCGAGTGCTGTGAGCCGCGCTTCGCGCTCGGCCTCGTCTCCCATGGAGACCCAGACGTCCGTGTAGACGGCGTGCGCGCCGACGACCGCGTCGGCCGGGTCGTGGACGACGATCGCTCCCTCGACCTCTCGCTCGAAGCCCGGTGGGCAGGCGACGACGACCTCGACGCCTACGAGGCCTCCGGCCTCGACGAGCGATGTTGCGACATTGTTGAAATCTCCGACGAAGGCGACCCGCAGCCCTTCGAGGTGGCCGAATCGCTCCCGCAATGCGAGCAGGTCGGCCAGCGCCTGGCACGGGTGATGCTCGTCGGTGAGCGCGTTGACGACCGGCACGGTCGCCGCGGCGGCGAGCCCGTCGACCGTCTCCTGCGCGAACGTGCGCACGACAATGGCGGCGGCGTAGCCGGAGAGTGTGCGCGCCGTGTCCGCGAGCGTCTCGCCGCGGCCGAGCTGGAGCTCGTCGGGCCGCAGCACCAGCGGGAGCATGCCGAGGCGCTCCGCGGCTGCCGCGAACGACACACGCGTGCGCGTCGACGGCTTCTCGAAGAAGCAGACGAGTGTGTCGCCCCGGAGCGCCTCGATGAAGCCGTGCGGCCGCTCCTTCATGCGCGCCGCGAGGTCGAGTAGCGAGAACAGCCCTTCGGCCGTGAGGTCGGACGCACGGAGGAAGTGACGCGGTATCCCCGACCCGTCGAGGCGTGTCGTACCCGTCGCCGCTCCTCCAGGGCCGTTCATCCGGACGACACCGTCGTCTCGACATGGGCGAGCCGCTCGATGGGCGCGATCACCTCGTGCAGTGTCGGGCGGCCGGTCACGCGCAGCTCGTAGCGGGCATGCCGGATCGGACGCCTCGTGGCGACGACGTGCCCGAGGTCGATCGGAGTTCCGGTGACGACGACGTCGGCCGGTGTCGCCTCGATGGTCTGCGCCAGCTCGGCCAGCTGCTCGTCCGAGTACCCGAGCGCCGGCAGGACGGGCCCGATGTGGGGATACCGCGCGTACGCCTCCGCGATCGAGCCGACCGCGTAGGGGCGTGGGTCGACGAGCTCGCCGGCCAGAGCCGCCCGAGCGGCTACGGTGCCGGCCCCGAACGACATCCCGCCGTGCGTGAGGGTGGGGCCGTCCTCGACCACGAGCACGCGCCTCCCCTCGAGGGGAGGGCCGGGCTCGAGCGTCACGGGTGACTCGGCCGTCACGATCGACGCGCGCGGATTGACGGAGCGGGCGTGCGCGACGACGTCTGCGACATGCTCGGGCGTCGCGCTGTCCACCTTGTTGACGACGATGGCCTGCGCCCGCCGCAGGTTGACCTCGCCGGGGTGGAACGTGAGCTCGTGCCCCGAGCGCAGCGGGTCCGTGACCGTGATCCACAGGTCGGGGGAGACGAATGGGAGGTCGTTGTTACCGCCGTCCCAGATGATCACGTCCGCGTCCTCCGCGGCCCGCGCGAGGATGGCGGCGTAGTCGACGCCCGCATACACGACGAGCCCCATGGTGACGGGCAGCTCGTACTCCTCTCGCTCCTCGACCGTCGGATGCGACGCGTCGATGTCGGCCGACGAGGCGAACCGCTGGAGGCGCATCGCCTCCAGGTCGCCGTACGGCATCGGGTGTCGAACCAGGGCGACTCTGAGCCCCGAGTCGCGAAGGAGCGCGCCGATGTGACGGCTGGTCTGGCTCTTGCCGCAGCCGGTGCGCACCGCCGTGACGGCGATCACCGGGCGCTCGGCCTTCAGCATCGTCGCCCGCGGGCCGAGCAGCCGGAAGTCGGCGCCCGTGGCGAGCGCCCTCGATGCCCTGTGCATCACGTCTTCGTGGGCGAGGTCGGAATAGGAGAGGACGACCTCGTCGACTGCGTGGTCGGCGACGAGCTGCTCGAGCTCGGCCTCCGGCCGGATGGGAATGCCGTTCGGATAGATCTCTCCCGCCAGCGAGGCCGGGTAGGTGCGGTCGTCGATCCCGGGGATCTGCGCCGCGGTGAAGGCGACCACGCGAACGTCCGAGTCGTGACGGAAGACGACGTTGAAGTCGTGGAAGTCACGACCGCCGGCGCCCATGATCACGACGCGTCGCACGCCTCCTCCTCTCCGGCGCGGATCCTGGATCCTTCTCTCGACGTCATTGCATCGCCGCCCGCTCACCGGGGCATCGGCGGTGGCGCCGATCGTGGCTGCGGAGAGCTACTGAGGCCAGCAGGCTGTACGATCCCGCGCGTCGTGCGGGCTCTCGATCGCGCCGTCGTCCGAATGCTTCCACTCGTGCCGCGCGCGGTCGTGCAACGCCTCTCGGCCCCATACATCGCGGGCCCACAGTGGGAGGATGCGCAGCGAACCGTCTCGGCTCTGAACGCGGTGGGGCAGATGGCGACGGTCGACGTGCTCGGCGAGGAGGTGACGCGTCCCGCCGAGGCCGAGGCGATTGCCACCGCGTACCTCGGTGCAATCGACTCGATCGCGGCGAACCGGCTGGACGCGAACGTCTCCGTCAAGCTGACCGGGCTCGGCCTGAAAGTGGACGTCGATCTGTGTCACGTCCTGCTCGAGCGTGTCGTCCGGGAGGCGGCCACGCGGTCGATCTTCGTACGAATCGACATGGAGGACTCGTCCTGTACGGACGAGACGCTGACGCTCTACCGGCGGCTCCGCGAGACGGGCCACGACAACGTCGGCATCGTGTTGCAGGCGGCCCTGCGGCGCAGCTCGGCTGATCTCGCCGCGCTGCGTGACCTGCGCCCGAGCGTCCGGCTGTGCAAGGGCATCTACGTCGAGCCGCCCGACCTCGCCTACCAGCACCCGGACGAGATCCGCCGCTCCTTCGTCGATCTGCTCGAGGCTCTCCTCGACGCAGGGTGCTATGCGGCGGTGGCGACACACGACGAGTGGCTGCTCTGCGTGGCTCTCGGGCGCGTCGCCGGCATGCCCGCCACTGCGTACGAGCTGCAGATGCTGCTGGGCGTCCGGCAGGCTCGGGCTGCCGAGCTGGCGGCGGCGGGTCATCGCCTGCGCGTGTACGTGCCGTACGGGCAGCGCTGGTACGAGTACTCGTTGCGACGGTTGCAGGAGAACCCGCGGATGGCGTCGATGGTCGCGCGGGCGACCGTCGCGCGGCTCGTCGGGCGCGGCTGACCCGCGTCGGCGTCAGCCGCCGAGAATGACGACCGCGTGCGCGCCGGAGAGCTGGCGTGCTCGCATGCCGTCGAGGGGGCCGACGACCGTGATCCCGAGGTCACGGGCGAGACGAGCGCCCTCACCGGCAAACCCCGTGCGGTACATGACGATCGACCGCGGATAGTCCTGCTGCGGGGCGTTGCCGACGGTCCCGACCCGGTAGCCGTTTCGCTTCACCTGCGCTGCGGCGGATGCGGCAGCGCCTTGGCGCCCGTTGCCGTTCAGGATCATCACCGACATCTTCCCGCGTGGGAGCTGCGCGGCCGCCGGCTTGGCCGCCGGCTTGGCCGCCGCCACCGGTGCTGCCTGTTGGGCGACGGTCTCAGCCTTTGCTCGACGGGGCCCCGAATCGGGTCGCACGATCAGCGTGCCGCCGACGAGCACCAGCAGCACGAGCTCCACGGCCGCGATCGCCGCGGCGGCCAGGGCGGCGGCGCGCCAGGGAAACGGCTCGCCCGTCGCCGTATGTGAGACCGGAAAGTCGACCACCGCGGGAACAACGTTCGACGCGGGGCCGGCTCACTCCTCCCGGATCCACTCCCAGGTCGCTCGGAGGCCGTCGGCGAGGGTCGTCGTCGCGGTCCAGCCGAGTTGCGAGGCGGCGTGACCGGTGTCGAGACAGCTGCGCTGCAGCTCGCCGAAGCGCGCCTCGGCGAAGACGGGCTCCGCGCCGCTCCCAGCCACGACCCTGCACGCGTCGTACAGCTCCAACACGGAGGTTTCCCGGCCCGTGCCCACGTTGAAGACACCGCCCGGCCCGTCGACCGCGGCCACGAACGCCGCGGCCACGTCGCCGGCGTAGACGTAGTCGCGGCTCTGCCCGCCGTCCCCGAAGATCGTCGCGGCCTCCCCGTCGCGCAGCCGGCTGAGGAAGATGGCGACCACGCCCGCCTCGCCATGGGGATCCTGGCGGGGCCCGTAGACGTTGCCGAGGCGCAGTGACACGTGGTCCGCCGTGTAGAGCCGGCTCCACGTCGCGAGGTATTCCTCCGCCGCGAGCTTCGACGTGCCGTACGGGGCGAGTGGACGGCGAGGGGCATCCTCGGACGCCGGCTTCTCGCACTCGCCGTAGATCGCGCCGCCGGTCGATGCCAGCACGACGCGCGCGTCGTGGGCGCGCGCCGCCTCGAGCACCCGCACTGTGCCGAGCACGTTCGCGGTTGCGTCCCGGATCGGGTCCGCCACCGAGATGCGCACGTCGATCTGCGCAGCGAGGTGGAGCATCACCTCGGGGGAGATCTCGGCGCACAGGCGATCGAGCGGCTCACGGATGTCGGCAACGTGCAGCGCGGCGCCGTCGGGGAGGTTCTCCCGGCGGCCGCTCGACAGGTCATCGAGTACATGCACCTCGTCGCCGCGTGCGAGCAGCGCAGCGGCGACGTGCGAGCCGACGAAGCCGGCTCCTCCGGTGACGATCACGCGCACGCTGCAAGAGTAATCGTCTAGCCTCGGCGCGTGTTCGTAACGTTCGAAGGAGCCGATGGGTCGGGCAAGACGACGCAGGCTGCGTTGCTCGGTGAGCGACTCGCGGCGGATGGACTGGAGGTCGTGCTCACCCGCGAGCCGGGCGGTACCGAGCTCGGAGAGCGCATTCGCGAGCTGCTGCTGCACGCCGGCGACGTGAGCCCGTGGGCCGAGGCGACGCTGTTCGCAGCCTCGCGGGCCCAGCATGTGGACGAGGTGATCCGCCCGGCGCTCGAGCACGGTGCCGTCGTCGTCTGCGATCGCTATGTCGACTCGTCACTCGCCTATCAGGGCATCGCGCGGGGGCTCGGCCTGGAGGCGGTGCTCGCGCTGAACCTCTCGGCGGTCGGCGGGCTCATGCCGGAGCTCACGTTCCTCCTTCTGCTCGATCCAGCCGCGTCGGCGGCGCGGGTCGGTGGCGCTCCCGATCGCATCGAGCGCGAGGACGACGGGTTCCACGAGCGTGTCGATGCCGCCTACCGCGAGCTCGCCGGCCGCTTCCCGGAGCGGATCGTCGTGCTCGACGGCCGGAGCGATCCGGCGACGATCGCCGAGGAGGTGTATGGACGCGTTCGCGGCAGTGCCTGAGCAGCGGGAGGCGAAGCGGCTCCTGGCGGGTGCGCTCACGGGCGAGGGAGCACATGCCTTCCTCCTGCACGGCCCCGCGGGAGTGGGAAAGCGCACGGCTGCGTTCGCGCTCGCCGCGGCCCTACTCGGCGACCAGCGGAGGGTGCTCGCACGGACGCACCCGGATCTCGTCGTCGTCGAGGCGCTCGGCGACATGATCCGCATCGATCGCATCAGAGCGCTTCACCACGATCTGCACATGCGCCCGTTCGAGGGCAACCGCCGCGTCTACCTGGTGTTCGACGCGCACCTCCTGGGCGACGACGCAGCCGACGCGTTGCTCAAGGACCTCGAGGAGCCACCGGCGTACGCAGCGATCGTGCTCGTCGCGGACGAGCTCGGCCCGCTCCCGGAGACGATTCGCTCGCGCTGCCAGCTCGTGCCGTTCAGGCGGCTCTCCGACGACGCGGTCAGGGGATGGCTCGAAGAGAACGCTCACGAGCTCGCGCCGGCCGAGGTCAACGCCGCGGCCCGTGTCGCCGGCGGACGGCTCGACCGGGCGCGCCGGCTCGTCGACCCGGCTGCTCGCGAGCGGCGGCAGGCGTTGCTCGCCGTCGCCCGCGGTGCGTACGCCGAGGAGCCCGTCGATCCGACCGTGGCGGCCACGGTCATCATCGACGCGGGCTCCGCGCTCGGGGCAGCGGCGCGCGAGCGTGAGGAGGACACGGTGGCGATGCTCGACCTCCCCGACCGCGAGCGAGACCAACGCCTACGTCGCGCACAGCGTGGCGCCGAACGCGAAGAGCTCCTCGCCTCCCTCGAGGAGCTCGCCGCCTGGTACCGCGACCTCGTCGCCGTCGCCGCGGGAGCCGAGCAGACCGTGCGACACGCGGACCGTCTAGACGACCTTCGGGCGGACGTGGCACTTCAGACGGAAGCGGGAGCCATGCAGGCTGCGGAGGCCGTGCGCGACGCGTGGCGCGTGGCCGAGGAGCTGAACGTCAACCCGCAGCTCTGGCTGGAGGCTCTGTTCGTGCGGCTGCGCCGCGCGTTCGCCTGAGAGGCTGCATCGGGTCGGGGGGAAGAGACCTCCCGCCCGCAGGCGGTCACCCGCCGAGCGTGACTGCGTAGTCGGGCACGATCCGCATCAGGCCTGGATCGGGTCGGATGTAGCCCTCGTCGCTCTGGCGCTCCGGCAGCACCAGCGGAGGCTTGTCGACCATCTCGTACGGGATGGTCGAGAGCAGGTGCGCGATGCAGTTGATGCGCGCCGCGGGCTTGGAGTCGGCCTCGACGACCCACCACGGAGCGATCTCGGTGTCGGTGTGGACGAACATCTCGTCCTTCGCCCGCGAGTAGTCGACGAAGCGCGTCTGCGACTCGAGGTCCATGGCCGAGAGCTTCCAGCGCTTCCGGGGATCGTCGAGACGGGCTTCGAAGCGGCGTCGCTGCTCGGCGTCCGACACCGAGAACCAGTACTTGCGGAGCAGGATCCCGTCCTCGACGAGCATCTGCTCGAACACCGGGCACTGGCGGAGGAAGCGTTGGTGCTCCTGCGGCGTGCAGAACCCCATCACCTTCTCGACGCCGGCGCGGTTGTACCACGAGCGGTCGAAGAGGACGATCTCGCCCGCAGCGGGGAGGTGCTCGACATAGCGCTGGAAGTACCACTGCGTCGTCTCGCGGCCCGAGGGCGCCGGCAGCGCGACGAGGCGCGCGAAGCGTGGGTTGAGTGGTTCGAGGACGCGCTTGATGGCTGACCCCTTGCCGGCAGCGTCCCGGCCCTCGAAGAGGACGACGACCCGAGCGCCCGTGTCACGCACCCATTCGAGCATGAGCGCCAACTCGACCTGGAGCCGGAGCAGCTCCTTCTCGTAGGTCGTGCGCTTCAGTCGCGTCGGCTTCGGCCGGTCGGCCCCGCTGTCCTTGTTCCTCGGTGCCGCCATCTCGGTCTGCAGACGAGCCTACCCCCGAGGGCGATGCGTGTCACGCGTCTCCCTCATCGCTTGCTGACCCGCTCCACCCTCACGGCTTACAGAAGCCTTGCCCAACCCTTGCGGGTCGATCACGGGCGCCTCACACCGAGCGGCGATCACTTGTGTGTCCAGACCGATCGAGGGAGGCGGAGATGAAGGCGAAGGGAGTACGAAGGAAGGTGAGAGGAGCGTCGCTCGGCGCGGCCGCCGTGGCGGCGCTGCTGCTCGCGGCTGCCGCGGCTGCCGCGGTGATCGTCGGCACGCCCGGCAACGACGTGCTGAGGGGCACCGACGGTGCCGATCACATCCGTGCTCTGGCAGGCGACGATCTCGTCTACGCACGGGACGGCTCGGACCACGTCGGGCTCGGAGCCGGTGACGACGGTGCGCGTGCCGGCGGCGGCAACGACGTCGTCTACGGCGGTCACGGTCGCGACACGATCGCCGGAGGCGATGGCAACGATGCACTCCGCGGCGGGTCACACGACGACCGGCTCGACGGCGGCGACGGCAACGATCGCGTGTCGGGGAACCGCGGCGACGACGCCGTCGGCGGCGGGCGCGGCAACGACTCGCTGTTCGGGGGCGCCGGTGCCGACCGCGTCCACGGAGGGCTGGGCAACGACGTGCTGCATGCGCTTGCGGCCGACGGCCGGCCCGACCTGCTCGACTGCGGGCCCGGGAACGACACGGCGTGGGTGCTCCGCGAGGAACGTCCGCGCACCGTGCTCGTCGGCTGCGAGACCGTGATCGTGATCGACGTGCTGACCGCCGACCAGGACGAGGGCGAGAACGCCGACGCGGACGCCGAGGCCGAGTAGCCACTGCGTGGTGGGGGCGGGGTCACCCGCTCCCACCGTCCCAGGCGTCGGCTTACAGGCCCGTCGGGGGAAGGATGTACACGCGCGCGGCGAGCGCCGGGAAGTCCTCGGCGATCACGTTGCCCGTCGCGCGGACGGTGCGATCCTCGCCGAACACGGTGAGCGTGCGCCCGTCGAGACCGGGGACGGTGATGCGGGCCGACCGTGCCTGGAAGCGCGGGTTCACGGCGATCACGTACGTGGCGCCCCCGTGCTTGCGGACACCGACACGGACAGCGCTCTTCGCGTCCGCGGAGCCGGTGCCGATCTGGCCGAGGAGGGCCGGGGCGAGCGCGACGATGTCCCGGTTGATGAGGCGAGCCACCGTGCGCATCTGCGGCTCCCAGAGCCCCGGGAAGTAGCCGATGCCGACGGCGCCGCCCGCGATCGCGAGCCAGGCCTCGGCGCGGACGACCTCGGGTGTCGGGTCGTACAGCGTGCAGTGCTCCATCGGGCCCGACTCGATCCACTGGAAGGTGGGCTTGTTCGGCACGAGCGACACGAGCTCGCGCTGCAGGTCGAACACCTCGCCGATCGTGTCGGGCTTGCAGCGCGTCTCGAGCGGGTAGGAGTCGAAGCCGACCACGTCGGCGCTGGCGAACAGCCCGGGATAGATGCCGCGCCCGCCGGCGGGTGGCTCCTTGTGCTGGGAGAACTTGTCGGTGAGCGTGAGGAAGGTGACGCGGCCCGGGATCTGCACCGGGTTGAGCGCGTTCGGGGTGGTCGCCGACCAGTCCGGCTCGTCCGGCTGATGCCAGCCGATCACACCGGCGCCACTGGTGCCTGCGAGACCGACGTCGAGCGTGGAGAGCGCTCTCCCGGCAAGGGCACCGAGCATCGTGTCGGGCTGGTTGCAGCCGGCGCCGAGGAAGACGTTGACGCCGGCGGCGATGCTGTCCTCCCAGGCCCCGGGGCACTGGCGCCAGACGAACCGTGGAAAGACCGGCGCGCCGTTGACGGTGAGTACCGGCGGCCGGCCCCCGGCCGTCGACACGGAGGACGATCCGGTGATCTGTCGCTCGCCTGTCCTGCTCGGTGCGGACGAGGATGCGGCCAGCGTCACCGCGGGGGTGCCGGTCGTCGAGGCCGTGGCGGCGCTCGGGTATGGGCCCGTCGCAAACGAGCCGACGACGACCGTTCGGCCGACCACCGGACGCGACTTCGCGGTGAGCCGGAAGCGGTACCTCGTCGCCGGCTCGAGCCCGGTCAGTTCGACCGTGCCCGCCCCGGGCTGGCTGTTGTCGATGCGCTCCGCCCAGATTCCGTAGCGGTCGTCGAGGCCGTACTCGACGACGACGGATCCGGCCGAGTCCATGTTCCAGCCGACGACGGCCGAGAACGGCCCCGGTGACACCGAGACACCGACCGCCGGTCCGGCTGGTCCGCCGGCCAACGCGCCCGCGGTGAGCACGCCGCCACCGACGCCGAGGAGCAGGATCAGAGGAAGGAGCGCCACACGCCGCACGAATGCAGGATCGGCGGTGGCAGCCGTCTGGCGGCTCCCTCGATCGAGGGATGCCTCGGCGCCGGAGTTCAGGGATCGGACGGGAGGCTAGAATGGGCGGCCGACCCGCCGACGTAGCTCAGCTGGTAGAGCACATCACTCGTAATGATGGGGTCCCCGGTTCGAGTCCGGGCGTCGGCTTCGCGAGCAGGCCTGGAGATGCGGCCCTTTCGTCGTTCATGAGGTCCTGCCCAAGGCGCGAGATCTCGCGATGTCAGACGAACGTCAAACGGCGTCCATCGCAAGCGCCTGGCTAGAGCGGCGTCGCTGTATTCCAGGCGGCGTCAAATGTGGGCACCACCGACAAGCGGATGTCGTCCCCGAAGGGGACAACGAAGCTGTTCGAGGTCGTTCAACCTACTTCGGGCGGCTCAGCTACACGGGGCGCGGTGATGTCGGAGTCGACGCCGCATCGGACGCCTGGGGGCGCAAGATGAGGACGACACTTACGACAAGCACCCACGCCAGAAGCACAAGGATCGGGATGAAGAAGAGCGCGAAGAGCGTGGCGATTGCGACGAGCAACCCGAGCCAGCCGAGCCACGTCGGCAAGACGGCAGTCCTGATCGCAAGCAACGAGGTTCCAGCGATCAGGAGCGAGGCGACCATCACTGAGCTCACAAGTAGCAGGTAGCTCGTATCGCCAACGAGCCGGATCGTGTCGGGATCGATCGTGAACTGGTCTGAGTCAGCCCGGGTGAACGATGGGCTGATCCCGAGTGCGACAGCCGCTATCAGCAACGTGGCAGACGCAATCCCTGCGCCGAAGACGAGGGTTGACAGACTATGTGGCTCGGACTCGACCGTCTTGAGTCTTCCTCGTAGGTGCGCCACGAACTTCACCAAGGCGAGCGCGGCGAGCACGATCAGGAAGAAAGCGGCGATCTCCTGCGTGCGGTTTCCGCTGTCCGCGTAGTAGGAAACGAAGTCGGCATCTGGATCAGAGGCCTGCGGAGATCCTTCGGCAAGAGAAAACCCGATGATGAACAGCACGACATATGCGATCCCGCTCAACGGGATCCACCGACCGACGGTCGCACTCCTCATGAACAGACCACCTCTCTTCGATTCGCTGACGCCTCGCCCCGAAGGGGGGCGGAGCATCTCGCACACCGGGGGCAGAGTCAAGCGAATCGATCACAAGTGCGACGCACCCTCAAACATTCGTCAAACGTGCGGGTTGAAACACGACCATATGCGTTGACACAAGTGACTTACGCGAGCATGAGAATGACCTGCAAAGAAGGCACTTCACGCAACGCATCGTCACGCCTCGTCATGTGAGGCCCGACGCTCGTAATGAAGGGGTCGGGAGTTCGAGTCTCCCCGTCGGCTTCGCGAAAAGGTCTGCAGAGGGGGCCTTTCGCCCGTTGAGGAGCGCGTCTGTCCAGGCGCGAACACGCTCTCAGCGATGTTCTTCCGTCACGCGAAGGCAGCCGGGCTGCCGCGCATTCGCCTCCACGACCTGCGCCACATACACGCGACGCTCGCGCTCGAAGCAGGGATCCCCACCCGAAGGTCGTCTCCGAGCGCCTCGGTCACGCCTCTGTGACGATCACGCACGACACCTACTCGCACGCGATCCCCGCGATGCAGGAGACCGCCGCAGAGCTGGTTGGGTCGCTCGTGTTCGAGTCCTAGCCGATGTGGGCCGCCGACGGCTGAGTTGCCCAGGCTGTTCTCTGGGTGGAACACTGAGGGTGGAGCTTGAACTGCGCGCCTGTTCGCGTGTTCGAAGAAAGGGGGTTGAGGTGAAACGGTTGATCTTGCTGCTCGCTTGTATCGGGCTACTCGCTGGCTTGTCAGTCTCGTCTGCGTCAGCGAAGCCGTTCCCGCAGATCATCCAATTGCCAGACGGCTGGGCGCCGGAGGGGATCGCAGTGGGGCGCGGATCGGCGTTCTACGTCGGCTCGCTCGCCACCGGTGCGATCTACAAGGGCGACCTGCGTACTGGCGCCGGCGGGGTGCTCGTGGCTGGAGGCCCAGGGCCTGCCGTCGGGCTGGATGTCGACGAGCGCAGCAATTACGTGTTTGTGGCTGGTGGCCCCGCTGGAGACGCGAGAGTCTATGACGCAGACTCGGGGGGCTTGGTCGCTTCCTACGAGCTCGTCGATCCGGCTAGCGGGCCTTTCATCAACGACGTGATCGTGACGCGCGATGCTGCCTACTTCACTAACTCGTTTGCAGCCAACCTGTATCGCGTGCCATTGGGGGATGGTGGCAGCGTTGATCCGACTGTCACGCCAGAGACGATCCCCCTCGGCTCCGACTGGACTCAGGTTCCTGGTTTCAACGCCAATGGCATCGAGGCGACGGCGAGCGGCGAGTGGCTGATCCTCGTCAACTCGACGTTGGGTGAGATCTATCGCGTCGACCCAACTTCCGGCGACGCGACCCAGATCGATCTCGGCGCAGCCTCTCAGCTGACGGCTGGCGATGGCCTCCTACTGCATGGGAAGACGCTCTACGTCGTCCGCAACCAGCTGAATCAGATCGCAGTTGTCGACCTGGCAGCGGATCTGCTCTCCGGCACCATGTCCGGGACGATCACGAGCGCTTCATTCGTCGTGCCGACTACGGTCGCGAGCTTCGGCAACTCGCTCTACGCCGTCAATGCGAAGTTCGGTCAGCCGAACCCGACGAACGAGTTCGAGGTCGTCAAAGTCATCCGCGAATAGCGGGTTCAGGTATCGTCGCGGCGCGCCCGGTGGCCAGCATCATCGGTCTCCTGGGCGCGTCGCGGCGTCGTCCAAGAACGTTCGCACCCTCACACATTCTGCAATCGTGTGAGGCCCGACGCTCGCATTGATGGAGTCGGGAGTTCGAGTCTCCCCGTCGGCTTCTACGCAGACTGACGCCTCGAGCTGCCTGCGAGGAGTTGCTCTGCCTCGGCGACGAAGCGGGTCGCGCGGACCCCGCGGTAGAAGGCGAGTGCCCGCTCCACCTGTGCTCGCCCGCCCTCCTCGTTGCCTTCGGCCAGCAGCTGCTCCCCGATCCTCAGGCGGAGGTACGCCTCGTCGTTCACCTTGCCGAGCTCCCCGAGCGCGTCTGCCGCCCCCACGAGGTCGCCTTCGAGCAGCGCCGCCGTGGCCCGCTGTCGCGGCGTGTCTGCGACCTCCACGGGCGGTACCCCGAGCTCCGCCGGATCGAGCTCGAGGAGCGCCGCCACGAGCGCTGCCTCGTGGTGGATGAGGTGAATCCCGACCTCGCTCGTCCGCGCCGTCTCCAGCGTCGCGTCGAGCAGCTCTCGCGCGCCCACGCGGTCGCCTGCCCACACGTGGATGTAGGCCGCATAGACGGAGACCGGCCCCGTGGCCTGCGCGTCGGTTGCTTCGGCTGCGAGTGCGAGTGAGCGGTCGATGTCGGTGTCGAACGCGCGGGCGTCTCCGCGTGCGAACGTGATCGCGGCACGAGCGATGCGGCACCCGGCCTCCGCGTACAGCGGGTTGCCGGCCTCCGCGTAGGCGATGACGGCCTCTGCGTGGTCGAGCGCCTCGTCCCAGCGGCCGGACTCGAACGCGGTCTCGACGAGCTGGGTGCGCGCCCACCACGTATTCCGCACATGGCCGTAGCGTCGTGCCGCGTCGTACTGTCGCTGCGCGAACTCGTGGGCTCGCTGGAGGTCGATGCCCGTATATCGCCAAGCGAGGTTGTTCAGGGCACGAAACAGCGGCAATGGTGCGCTTGCCGCCTCGGCCAGCTCGAGCGCCGTCTCGAGATCGGCTTCGCCGCCGGCATCTCCCAGGTCGGCCCTGGCCGTGCCGAGGGTGACGAGCGCGTCGGCGCGGATGGCGTCGAGCTCGAGCTCCGTCGCCATCCGCTCCGCCTCGCGCGCGGACTCGACGGCGTCGCTCCACTCCCCGGCCAGCATCTGGAACCGGGCGGCTTGCGAGAGCGCCCGGGCGTGCGCCGCTGAAGGCGGACGTCCGTGGACGAGCTCGACGGCGCGACCGATGTGCAGGTTCACGCCGGGTGCGTCACCCGTGTCGAACGCCATCTGGGTGAGCACGCACTCGGCCTCCGCGGCTGTCTCCGGATCGCCAGCCTCCACGAGTAGTGTCGATGCCTCCGTCAGGCGCTCCGCCGCCTCGGGCTCGGCGAGCGCCGAGAGCGCGCTGCCCAGGCCGTAGAGCAGCTTGCCGCGCCCGGGGCCCGCAGTGAGATCGAGCGCGCGGCGATAGAAGCCCGCGGCGGCCGGATAGGCGTTGAGCGCCAGTGTCCGGTGGCCGGCGTCTCCAAGCGCGCGGGCCGCTCTCGGGGAGAGCTCCGCGTCCGGCTCCGCGTACTCGAGCACCGCGAGGTAGTGATGCGCGAGCAGCTCCGCGAGATCCTCGGAGCGACCGAGCGTCTCCAGCCAGTCTGCGACGCGGCGGTGCTTGTCGCCCCGCTGCGCCCGTGGGATCTGCTCGTAGGCGACCTCGCGGACGAGGGCGTGCCGGAACGCGTACTCGGTCTCGCCCGCGACCGTGCTTCGCCGCTCCCGTTGCACGAACTCGCGCCGCTCGAGTCGATGCAGGGCGGCCTCGGCCTCGTGGCGCTCGCGTGCCAGGCCCCCTGCCCAGAACACCCGACCGAGCACGGCCGCGTCCTGGAGCAGCTCCTTCTCGTCGCGCTCGAGCGCGTCGAGGCGGGCGGCGATGATGCCCTGCACGGTCTCGGGAAGCACCGTGCCATCGGCGCGCTCGTCGAGCAGGCGCACGAATTCCTCCGCGTAGAGCGGGTTGCCGCCCGCGCGCTCGAGCAGCGTCGCCTGGACGTCCGCGGGAATCGCGGCGCGCTCGAGCAGCGCGTGCACGAGCTCGGCCGTCTCGTTGCCGGACAGGGGTGCGAGCGAGAGCGTCAGCGCATTCGTTTTTCCTCCGCCCCAGTCGGAGCGGCGCGAGAGGAGCTCCGGGCGGGCAGTGGCGACGACGAGCAGCGGCACGCGGGTCGCCCAGTCGACGAGATGGTCGACGAAGTCGAGCAGGCCGTCGTCCGCCCAATGGAGATCCTCGAAGACGAGGACGAGGGGGCGTTGATCGGCGATCCCCTCGAGGAAGCCCCGCCACGCCGCGAATGCCTCGTCCAGGTTGTCGCTCCGGCCACCCTGGCCCTCGATCCCCGCCAGTGGGCGCAGGTGTGCGACGGTCCACTCGGCATCGTCGCCGGGCACGGTCGCCGTGACACTCGCGCGGAGCTTCCGATCCGCCTCCTTCTCGTCGTCGGTCTCGAGGATGCCGGTGTGCGCCTTCACCATCTCTCCGAGCGCCCAGAAGCTGACGCCCGCGCCGTAGGGCAGCGAGCGGCCTTGGCGCCAGAAGACGAGCTCCGGGTGGCGCTCGACCGCCTCGAACAGCTCGTAGACGAGGCGGCTCTTGCCGATTCCCGGCTCGCCGACGAGGGTGACGAGCTGGACCGAGCGTGCGCTCAGCGCGCGCTCGAACGCGTCGAGCAGCGAGTCGAGCTCGCGGCGGCGGCCGACGAGCGGCGTTCGCACGCGCGTGGAGATGTCGACGCCGACGCGGCCGCGTGCCTCGAGCGCCTCCCACGTCTCGACCGGCGCGGCCTTTCCCTTCGCCTGAACCGACTCGGCGGCCCGGTAGTCGATCGCGTCGCGGGTCGCGCGCCATGTCGCCCCGCCGACGAGGATGCCGTTGATCGGTGCGCTCGACTGGAGCCGCGCCGCGGTGTTGACGACGTCGCCGGCGACGATGCCCTCGCCCTCCTCCGGCCGTGCGCCGAGCGACACGAGCGCCTGCCCGGTGTTGACGCCGATACGAAGCTGGAGGTCGACGCTCTCGTCGAGGATCCAGTCGCGGATGGCGAGAGCTGCACGCACCGCCCTCTCCGCGTCGTCCTCGTGCGCGACGGGCGCGCCGAACACGGCCATCACGGCGTCGCCGATGAACTTCTCGACCGTGCCCCCGAAGCGCTCGAGCTCGTCGCGCAGCCGCGCGTGGTAGGGCCTGAGCAGAGCTCGTACCTCCTCGGGATCCATGCTTTCCGCGCGGGAGGTGAACCCGACGAGGTCGGCGAAGAGGACCGTGACGACCTTGCGCTCTTCGAGCCGCGTCTCCTCGCCGGCCGCGAGTGGCGCGGCGCAGGCGTTGCAGAAGCTGGCGCCGTCGGGGTTCTCCTGGCCGCAGCGAGGGCACGTGAGCATCACCGTGAAGCCTACGATGAACGGCCACCCAGAGTTGTCGGGCAGTCATGTGACCGAGATGCGGACGCAGTCCGTCCACGAGCGGTGTCAGCCGTTGCCCCACTCCGTCTCGGCTATCCAGGGTCTCCCTCGTACTGATGGGGTCGGGAGTTCGAGTCTCCCCGTCGGCTCTGCGAAGGCCCCGCATACGCGGGGTTGCGCGTGAGCAGCCTGGGCGACACCTCGCTGAGCCGATCCTCGGCAGGTGGGACGCCACTCCCCGAATGCGAGCGTCTGCTTGCACGTCCGCTCCACCGATGTGAAGACGACCCACGTGTTCTCGCGGTACGTCTTACCGCCTCGAGGCCGTGTTCGCGATCACCGCCTGGAGGGCCGGGAGCGCGTCGCGGGAGGTCGGGCCCTCACGGCTCCCGACCTCGACGCTCAGTGAGGGTGGGTCGCTGCAGTCGCCGTGATCGTGATTCCGCCGCGTGCCTTCTGCATGAGCGTGACGCGGACCTCGTGCGCGCCGACTTCGAGGGCGGCGGCGATGTCGTCTCGGATCTCGACGGCCAGGCTCTCGCAGAAGGCCCCCTTGTTTCGAAACTGCATCAGGTAGAGCTTGAGAGACTTCGACTCCAGACAATGGCGATCAGGCTCGTACTCGATCGTTGCGACATAGAAGTCGGGCTGGCCCGTGACCGGGCAGATCGCAACCAGCTCGTCGCTGGTCATCTCCACCCTCGTCACGCCGGGGTTCTCGAAAGTCTCCAGCCCCGCGTACGCCTTCGAGCCAGAATGTCCCAGAGCCACGAATTGATCGCTCCGTTGCATGTCGGGCATGTGCCTACTGTACTTCCCATGAGGATGGGCCGATGAGGCGCGTCTATCTCGCCGGCCCACCGTTCGCGGAGGAGTACCGGCGGCGGGGGACACTGCTCCTGCGGAGTGCGGGATGGGAGGTCGTCGACCCGATGCGACGCGACTTCAGGGGGCGAACAGCTGGACACGAGCGGGAGATCGTCGAGGGCGACCTCGCCGACAGCGACGCCGTCCTCGCGGCGTTCGCGCATCCCGACGAAGGGACAGCCATGGAAGCCTGGTATGCGCACCGATCAGGCAAGCCCGTGGTCGCCCACACGGCCGGGACGCCTCCACACCCATGGGTCGTCTACGTCGCCAGTGCCGTGCATGCCGATCTCGGGGACGCGGTTGCGACGCTGACCCGAAAGCGGTAGACAGAAGCTGGCGGCTCTGGCCGGCGTCATGCGACCGCGGCGGTTCCGTCGACGAGTCTCACTCCGCAACACACATGCCTCCCATGGCGCGAAATCGGGCGGCATCGGCCGGGTGGTTTCTACCGCAGGGAAGCGGCTCAGGTCGTGAGGATCGGCGCGCTGGCAGGTGCGCCGAGGGCACGGCTCACGATCACCCAGCCGCTCCACGTGCGCAGGTCGAACGGTGCGCTCATCGTCACCTCGGTCGTGCCGCCGCGCTCGACGGCGAACGACCCGCACGTCGGGCCGAGCTCGTTGTCGCCCTTCGTGACGACCAGCTCGTAGAAGGAGCCGCGAGGGAGTGGCGGCAGTCCGGTGACGCGCAGCAACACGGGAGTGTTCCCGCCCGCATCGACCGGGCCGACGCGCACCGAAGCGAGCGCATCCGAAGCGCCGCGCATCACGAGCGGGCCGCGCCAGGTCTCGAAATCGGGGCCACGATCGCCGACGAGCACGCCGAGGGCGAAGGCCGCGGCCACGAGGGTGCAGGCGAGCGCAAGCGCCGCACCGGCCCGCCTGCGCGGCAAGACGAGCACCTCTCGCGGAGGCGGATGCGGCGGCGCCTCGAGTGTCGGCGGCAACTCGGGCGGCGCGCCGGCGGCGAGCAGCAGCTCGTGTACCTGGCGAAGCCGGACAGCCTCTGTGAGTGTGAGCTCGTCGGTGTCGACGAGTTCACCGAGGTCGTGCTGGTCGTTCACAGCCCCTCACCCTCCAGGATCTCGGCGAGATGCGCGAGCGCCGCGCGCGTTCGCGTCTTCACGGTACCGAGCGGAACTCCGATTCGGTCGGCGACTTCCCTCTGCGAGAGCCCGCTCCAGTACGCCAGTGCGATCACCGCGCGTTCGCTCTCCGGCAGCTCCTCCAGCGCGCGATGCACTCTCCAGTGTTCCCAGCTCGCTTCTGCGCTCTCCAGCGGGCCGGCGTCGGTGCTGGCGCGGTCCGGGATCTCCGCAGGGACGTCCTTGCGTGCACGTACGCGGTCGACGATCGCGTTCCGTGCCACGACGTACAGCCATGAGCCGCCGGGCCCCCGGTCGGGGCGGTAGCTCCGAGCCGATCGCCAGACCGACGCGAACGTTTCCTGTACCGCGTCCTCGGCGGCTGCACGCTCGCCGAGCTGGCGTGTCGCCAACCCGAGCACCGCGCGAGCGTTGCGCCGATAGAGCTGCTCGAAGGCGTCGCGGTCGCCGCGCGCCGTGCGCACGATCAACTCGCCGTCGGTGAGCTCCCCCCCGCCCATGGCCCGCATCGTCGCCTCCGCCTGCCTCGATGGCAAGCGGAGCGCTGCGGTCGACGCACGATCCATGACCCGAGATACGGATGGAGTGCAGGGATGGATTCCTCGACGCGGCGACGACGACGACGTACGTCGTGCTCGACCAGCCGGATGATGCTCGGCAATCCGATCGTGCGATCGCGGCGTAGTGGATGGCGAGAAGACCATCGAACAGGGAGGGAGACCCGATGCGAAGAATCGTCGTGCTCGTGGCCCTCGCGGCTGCGCTCGCCGTCCCCGCCGCAGCGTCGGCGTTCCACCACGTGCTGCTGCCGGCAAACGCCTGCGGGGTGTCGCCGAACGCCGGCGGGAACAACCCGACCGCCGCCGCCCAGGTCAGGGACAACAGCCAGGCCAACGGCGGGAACCTGCCGATTCCGCCGGCCGGAACGCCGGCGGTCGCCAACTCTCCAGTGATCGGCCCCGGCGCCCTCTGCCCGGCGCCACAGAAGTAACGCCGGCCGTGAAACGGGCGGGAGGGGCCATGGGCGGCGCCCCTCCCGCCCGCGGGTACCCCTCGCTGCCGCGGTCGTAGTACGGGTCGCGGCGTTTGTCTCGACGGCGTGCGGCGCTGTTTCTGGGCGCCGGCGCACTCGACGCGCCGCCCGCCGGCTAGGGCGCCAGCCGCATGCACGCGATCTCGGCATGGCCGATGCTCAATGGCTGCGCGCCCCCTCACAGGCGTCTCCCGGAAGCTCACGCGATCGAGGGGTGCCGCTCCGGGCCGCGCCATGCCGATGACTGCTCGCGTGAGACGGGGGACGCCATTGCCCCCGGCTGCGTGACCGAGCCCGGCACTGCGGCAGGACTCGAGCAACAGACGGGGAGGGGATTGGACGCGAAGGCGGCAGCAGCCGCCCAAGCGCCACTCGCCCAGGTGCACGGGCTCCGGCTCGGAGCGCCTCCATCACACCGCACGCGGTCGGCCCACGTGCGTCTCGCCACCGGGGACGATCCACGGCCGAAGCTGGCGCCGTTCAGGCCGTTGGACGAAGCGACGGCTGCCCTGCCGCCGCGGCTCCACGATGCACTCTGGGTCCGGCTGTCGGGCCGCGTGTTGCAGGCCGTGTGCCTCGTGTACGCCCTCGCGCTCCTGTACTGGATCTGGCTCGCAAAGGACGTGACCTTCTCGTTGCTCCTGGCCGACCCCCTCTTCTACACGTACTCCGTGCTCGTCACGATCTACGTGCTCGGGCGCTTTCTGCTCGCCCCCCTGTACCGCCCGGTCCCGGATCGTGGCAGCCGTCCGAGCGTCTCCCTGGTGATCCCGGCCTTCAACGAGGAGGAGGTCGTCGAGGCGGCAATCGACGCGGCCTTCTCGAGCCGCTACCCGGACTTCCGGCTCGAGGTCGTCGTCGTCGACGACGGCTCGACCGACGGCACCTGGGAGCGGATTCTCGCCGCCAGAGCGCGCAACCCGTCGGTCGTGTGCGTCCGCTTCTCGGCGAACCGCGGCAAGAGGGCGGCGATGGCCGAGGGTATACGCCGGGCGAGGGGCGAGATCTGCGTGTTCGTCGACTCCGACTCGGTCGTCGAGCCCGAGGGCCTCGCTCATCTCGTTGCACCCTTCGAGGACGCGACAGTCGCGGCGGTGGTCGGTCACGCGGACGTCCTCAACAAGACTGCGAACTGGCTGACGCGCATGCAACAGGTCCGCTACTTCGTCGCCTTCCGCGTGATCAAGGGGTCGGAGTCGGTGTTCGGTGCCGTCACGTGCGCCTCAGGCTGCTTCTCGGCCTATCGGCGCAGCGTTCTCCTCGCCGTCCTCGAACGTTGGGAGAACCAGACGTTCCTCGGGCGCAGGGCGACCTACGGCGACGATCGCGCCCTCACGAACTACATCCTCCGCGAGCACCGGATCGTGTACCAGTCGACCGCGCGGTCGCACACACTCGCCCCCGAGCAGCTTCGTGTGTTCGGTACACAGCAGCTCCGCTGGAAGAAGTCGTGGCTGCGGGAGTCGCTCCACGTCTCCCGGTTCATGTGGCGCAAGCACCCGGTCGCAGCCGCGCTGACCTATCTGGGTGTCCTCTTCCCGTGGGTGGCGCCGCTCGTAATCCTGCATGCCGTGTGGTTCCGAGCGGTCGGCGTCGGCAGCCCGCTCTTCTACCTCGTCGGCGCCTACGTGATGGCGCTTCTCTACTCGCTCTACTACGCGGTGCACCGGAGGAGCCCGCTGTGGTGGCACGGCATCACGTTCGTGGCCGTGTACATGGTGTTCCTCGTCTGGCAGACGTATTACGCGCTCGCGACGATTCGGGACACGTCCTGGGGGACGCGCTCCTCGGTGCACGGTCAGGGCGAGTTCGAGCTGCTCGTCGTCGGCCCCGGTGCGGGTGACGAGGCGTGAGGGGCATCTGGCGCCGTACGAGCGACCGGCCGAAATGGGTGGTCGAGGCCGCGATCGGCCTGCTGATGATCCCCCTCACAGCTGTCCCGATCGTCCTCTACTTGTCGTACACCGACGACGGGTACCTCATGTACCTCCGCGGCCGCTACGCGATCGCCGCGCCTTCGACACCGGACCTGTCGCCCGAGGCGCGCGCCGCGGCCCGCCGCCATGCACGTACACGTCGCGGTCCGGGGATCCCGGTGCTCGTCTATCACGGCGTGGGCCGCACCGCCGCCGAGGCTGCCGGCTCGCGGTTCGTGGTCTCGCGCCCGCGTTTCGCGGAGCAGATGCATGCGCTCCGGGCGGCGGGCTACCGACCGGTGAGCACGTCGGATGTCGCGCGCTTCGTCCGGCGCGGCGACGCGCGCCGCCTGCCTCGACGCCCCGTGCTGGTGACGTTCGACGACGGTCGAACCGACGCCATGATCCAGGCCGACCCGATCCTGCGCGACACCGGGATGCGCGCGACGATGTTCGTGATCGGCGAGGCAGCCTCGGGTCAGAGCTTCTACTACCAGGGGTGGGACCGGTTGCAGGAGTACGTGGCGAGCGGGCGCTGGGAGCTCGGCAACCACACGGACGTCCTCCACCACGTCGCCGACGGCGCCACCTCCTCCGCGCTCGCCACCCTCGAGCCTGGTGAGACCATTGCGGGCTACGGCGAGCGGCTGAGGACCGATCTCCGTCGGGCACAGGAGAAGATCGCCGCGCGCACGGGGGCGCCGGCCGTGGCCTTCGCGTACCCGTTCGGCGACTGGGGCGAGCACGCGCGCCGCGCCGTCAGGCGGGCGCTCAGACGCGTACTCGACCGAGAGTTCGCCGTCGCCTTCGATCAGGACTTCCAGGAGGACTGGAGGTTTGCGCTGCCAGGAGACGACCCCCTCCACGTGCACCGGCTCGAGGTGGAGAACTGGTCTGTCGGCGAATTGCTCGCGCGGCTCGCTGCAGGCGCCCGTCGCGCCGTTCGCGCCGCGCGCTGACGCGACCGGCCATGCTCGGCAAGTCGTGGGCGATACGCACGCCCCTTGGCAGGGGCCGCGAGCCCGCCCGGCCCGCGGCCGTACGCCGCTTCGTGCCGTCGCCGTCGCGAACGGTGGCGTTACGTAGCGCTGTCGTCCAGGCGCGCGGCGAGCGTGGTCAGCAGCTTCTGTGAGATCGAAGGCATGCGTCGCGTCAGCGAGCGGAATGCGGTGTCGGTGATCACGAGTGCCCGTAGCGGTGTCGTCGCGGTGATCGTCGCGTTCCGGGGCGCGTCGGTGAGGAGCGCGATCTCGCCGAAGTAGTCGCCGTCGCCGAGCTCGTTCACCTTGCGACCGTTCTTTGCCACGCGCACGGAGCCGGAGACGATGACGAAGAACTCGCGCCCGACCCGTCCCTGCTCGACGAGCACGTACCCGGGCGGGAGGTCGATCTCGTCGGCGATCGACGCAACCTGCGTGAGCTCCTTCTTCGACAGTCCCGCGAACAGCGGGACACGGGCGAGCATCTCGAGCTTCGCGTTCTTCCTCAGCACGACCGCGATCCTATCCGGCGCGGTCGGTGAGGTGAAGGGCGTGCCGGGCCGTGGCCGACCACCGATCGCGGCGCCACGCTTCTACCAGAGGTCGCTCGCGCCGGGAGCGACGTGCACGGCATCCCCCTCGACCAGGGTGAGGGCGACGCGGCCGGCGGCGATCTCCTCGGCGCCCGCGCCGGAGATGTCGCGGTCGAGCACGACGAGGTCGGCGAGCTTGCCCACGGTGATCGTCCCCGTTTCCGCGTCGAGGTGGTTGACGTACGCGGAGCCGAGCGTCGCCGCCTCGAGCGCGGTCTCCAGGTCGAGGCACTCCGCCGGCAGGAACGGCTCGGTCTCGGGCTCCTCGGGCAGCCGTCGCGCGGCAGCGACTGCCACCTGGAGCAGCGGGTCGGGCGACGACACAGCCCAGTCGCTGCCGAACGCCAGCCGCGCCCCGGCGCGGACGAGGCTGCCGAACGGGTACATCGTGGCTGCGGCGCGCTCGCTGACGAACGGGATCGTCAGCTCTTCGACGTAGCCGGAGCCCACGGCCCAGAGCGGTGTCACGTTGGCCACGACGCCGAGCGCTGCGAAACGAGCGACGTCGTCCCCGTGGGCGAACTGGACGTGTGCGAGGTGGTGGCGCGCGTCGCGCCGCCCGTTGGTCGCCGACGCGGTCTCGAACGCGTCGAGGCACTCGCGGACGGCCCGATCGCCGAGCGCATGGATGTGCACCTGGAAGCCGTGTGCGTCGAGCAGCGTCACGTCGCGCACGAGGCGCTCCGGGTCGAAGAGGCTGAGCCCGGCGTTGTCGGTGAGGCGACCGCCGGCGTCGCGGTACGGCTCGAGCATGGCCGCGGTGAAGCTCTCCGCCACGCCGTCCTGGAACAGCTTGGCGCCGCGGATCCTCATCCGGCCGACGGTGCCGCGCGCCCGGCCCTCGAGGAGCTCCTCGAGTTGGCCGGCGTCACGCGCATCGCTCCACGAGAAGTTGCCCTCGAGCCGCATCGTCAGCTCGCCGCTCTCGGCGACCGACCGGTACGGCTCGAACAGCTCGGGCGTCAGGTTCGCCTCCTGGCAGGCCGTGATGCCGAGCGCGTGGAGCTCAGCCTGGGCACGGACGATCGCCCGTTCCCACTCGGCGGGCGTCGTGTCCGGGAGGAGGTCGAGCACGGCACGCCGCGCGTTCTCCTGCAGCGCCCCCGACGGCTCCCCGGCGGCGTCGCGCTCGATCACTCCACCGGCCGGGTCGGCGGTCGCGCCGGTGATCCCCGCGAGCTCGAGTGCGCGCGTGTTCACCCAGCCGGTGTGCCCGTCACGCGTCTCCAGGTACGCGGGCCGATCGCTCACGATCGCGTCGAGCTGCTGTCGCGTCGGCCACGCGCCGCCGAAGTCGTCGGCCGACCAGCCGTCGCCGACGATCCACTCGGTATCGGGATGGGCTGCGGCGTACGCGCGGATCACGTCCCCGTACCCGTCCGGATCTGCCGCGGCGCGCAGGTCGCACTGCAACCCGGTCATGCCGCTCGTGGCGAAGTGGAGGTGCGCGTCCTGGAAGCCGGGTAGGACGGTGCGGCCGCCGAGCTCGACCACGTGCGTCCCGGGTCCGACCCAATCGCGGGCGTCCCGCGAGGCGCCGACGAAGACGATCCGTCCGCTCGCTACCGCGACCGCATCCGCCCGGGGATGCATGCGGTCGATCGTGAGCACGGAGCCGCCCGTGAGGACGACGTCAGCCGTCACGCGGCTCGCGGAGGTATGCGTCGTCGCCGCGGATCCAGTCGTCCCGCGCCGGTGCGAAGACGTCGAGCACGACGGTGTCCTCCAGTGCCTCGACCGCGTGCGGTACGCCGGAGGGCACGATCACGCTCTCGCCCGGGCCGACGACCTCCGTCTCGGGCCCGATGCGAAACGACAGCCTGCCCTCGAGCACGTTCGCTACCTGCTCGTGCTCGTGCGCATGCTCGGGAACGACGGCACCCGCGCGCAGGAGGATGCGCGCGACCGTCAATCTCTCGGTGTGCAGGACCTGTCGCCCGATCGCGGTCGTCAGCTCCTCGATCTCCTCGTCCTGCCAGCGGCGCACGTCCACGATCCGGTGATCCTACGGGCTCTCCGCGGACAGGTCGCGACCCTTCTCGACGACGACGACGCCACCGTCGCTGATCGTGAAGCGCGCAGCGTCCCGTTCGGCGTCGAGCCCGATGCGGTAGCCCCTCGGCACCTCGACGTTCTTGTCGATCACGCAGCGGCTGAGACGGGCGCCCGACGCGACATGAACGCCCGGGAAGAGGATCGAGTCGACGACGTGGGCGTCGTGGTCGACGTAGCTCCCCGATCCGACGATCGACCGCTCCACGTGCGCTCCGGACACGATCGAGCCGGGGCACAGCAGGCTGCCACCCACCGACGCGGGCTCGCCACCCAGGCCGCGTGAGATCTTCGCCGGCGGCAGCTGCGGCTGGTCGGTGAGCACCGGCCAGCCGTCGTTGTAGAGGTTGAACACGGGAACGGGCGCGATCAGGTCCATGTTGGCCGCGTAGTAGGCGTCGAGCGTCCCCACGTCGCGCCAGTACCCGCGCTCGCGGTCGTCCTGCCCGGGGACGTCGTTCGTGGAGAAGTCGTAGACGCGCGCATCACCGGCTCGCGTCAGCGCGGGGATCACGTCGCCGCCGATGTCGGTGCGTCGTTGGTCGGGGCCTGTCGGCGTGACGACGTCGATCAGCGTCTGCGTCTCGAACACGTAGTTGCCCATGGAGGCGAGGCAGCGCGTGTCGTCGCCGGGCATCGAGGGCGGCGCCTCGACCTTCTCGTGGAACTCGAGCACGCGGCCGGAGGCGTCGGATTCGATCACCCCGAAGTCCCTCGCCTCCGCGCGCGGCACCGGAATCGCCGCCACCGTGACGCCTGCGCCCGACTCGACGTGTTCCTCCACCATCTGCCGCGGGTCCATGCGATAGATGTGGTCGGCGCCGAACACGCAGACGTGGTCGGGGCGCTCGTCGCCGATCAGGTTGAGGTTCTGGTAGATCGCGTCCGCCGAGCCGAGGAACCAGTAGGGGCCGCGGCGCATCTGTGCCGGGACCGGGGTCACGTAGTTCCCGAGCAGCGTCGAGAACCGCCAGGTCTGCGAGATATGTCGGTCGAGCGAGTGGCTCTTGTACTGCGTGAGGACGACGATCTTCAGGTAGCCGGCGTTCGCGAAGTTGGAGAGCACGAAGTCGATCAGCCGGTACGAGCCGCCGAACGGCACGGCGGGCTTCGCGCGGTCGGCGGTCAGCGGCAGCAGGCGCTTCCCTTCGCCGCCGGCGAGGACGATCACGAGGATCCTGGGCTCGGCGGCCATCAGAGCGAGCGTATCGTCGCCGTCCCACTCTGGGAAACCGGGGGTGCGCATCGTCCCTCGGCGGTTTCTACGGATTCGTGAGCTGCCTGTAGAGGTCGACGTGCCGCGCCGCCGGTTCCCGCCACGACCAGTCGGCAGTCATCCCGCGCAGCTGGGCGGCCCGCCGGAGCTCCGGCTCGGCCCATGCGCGAGCCGCTCGCTGCAGCGTGGCGCGCAGCGACGGCGTATCCGCCGTCGGCGCGCGCCAGCCGGTGCCGGCGCTCGGCTCCTCGTCGAGGTCGACGACCGTGTCGTGCAGGCCGCCGACGTCGGTGACGATCGGCAGCGTGCCGTACCGCATGGCCTGCATCTGGGTCAGCCCACACGGCTCGAACCGGCTCGGCAGGAGCAGGAGGTCGCCACCGGCGAGCAGGAGATGGGCGAGCTCCTCGTCGTAGCCTTCGACGAAGGCGAGGGACGCCGGATGGTCGGAGGCCGCGTGGTGCAGGGCCTCGGCCAGCCAGACGTCGCCGGCGCCGAGCAGCCCGAGCTGCAGCGCCAGTTCGTCCAACTCGGGAACGAGCGGCAGGATCAGGTCGATGCCCTTCTGCTCGACGAGGCGGGTGACGCTGACGGCCAACGGCCCCGGGCGCTCCGGCAACCCGAGCCGTGCGAGCAGCGCCTCGCGCGCGATTTCCTTGGGCGCGAGGTCGTGTGGGCCGAACGGCGCGGGGAGGTACGGGTCGAGCGTCGGGCTCCAGACGTCGGTGTCGATCCCGTTGCGGATGCCGACGAGCGCGTCGGCGCGCTCGCGCAGAAGCCGATCGAGCCCGTTCCCCGTCTCCGGGCGCAGTATCTCCTCGCGGTACGTGGGGCTGACCACCACGACCGTGTCGGCGAGCGCGATTCCCCCGGCCAGCGGGTTGCATGCCCCGCCCCACAGGTAGGCGGCTCCTCGCGGCCCGAGCCGATCGACCCAGTCCACGCTGGTCCGTCCCTGGTAGGCGAGGTTGTGCACCGACAGCACCACCGGCACAGCTGGATCGAGCCCGGCGGCTGCGGCGGCGGTGTGCCAGTCGTTCAGGTGGACGAGGTCGGGGCGTCGCTCCCGGGCGAGCGCGGCCACGGCCGCCGAGAACGCGAGAAAGCGCGCGTCGTTGTCGGGCCAGCCGTCTCCGCGCGCGTCGATGTACGGGTGCGGGCGCTCCATTCCCGGTACCGAGACGAGCGTGAGCGACCCGAACTGCGCGTGGTCGCCGCGGCGCGCCGTCGCGGGCGCAGCCCAGCCGGGAACGTCGAGCGTGAGGGGGCGTTCGTCCCCCAGTTCGATGCCGCCGTAGTCGGGGAGCACGACGTCGACGTCGACCCCTTGCGCCTCGAGCTCCCGTACGAGCCCCGCCGTCGCCTGGGCCAGGCCCCCGACGGAGGCCACCGGCGTGAGCTCGGCCGTCGCGAAGAGGATGCTCATCTAACGCCGCTCGCACACGGCGTGCAGACCCTCCGCCGCGCGGTGACAATCTGCGAACGACGAGTACAGGGGGACGGGGGCGAAGCGCAGAACATCCGGCTCGCGCACGTCGCAGACGACGCCGTGCTCTTGGCGCAGGCGCCGCGCGATCGCAGCAGCGTGCTCGACCGTCACCGACAGCTGGCTGCCGCGCCGCTCGGGGTCGCGCGGCGTGATCACTTGCAGACGGTGCGTCTCCTCGAGTCCGGCGAGGAGTCCCTCCAGCCACCCGGTGAGGCGGCGCGAGCGCTCGCGCAGCGCGTCCATCCCGACGCGATCGAACACCTCGAGCGCCACCTCGAGGGGGGCGTACGCGACGATCGGTGGTGTCGAGATAGCCCATCCCTCGGCACCGGGGCGCGGCACGAAGTCAGGCTCCATGCGGAACCGTGGGCCGGGATCGACCCCCCACCAACCGGCGAGCCTGGGTGCCGGTTCGACGTCTCGCCAGTGCCGCTCGTGCACGAAGATCCCCGCGGGCGCCCCTGGCCCTCCGTTCACGTACTTGTAGTGGCACCACGCCGCGAAGTCGGCGTTCGCGGCGTGGAGCGGCACGGGGACGTTGCCGATCGCGTGGGCGAGATCCCAACCGCAGAGCGCGCCCACCCGGTGCGCTGCCGCCGTGATCTCGGAGATCGCCAGCTTCTCGCCCGTGAGGTAGTTGATCGCGCCGAGCAGCACGAGGGCGAGCGTGCCGCCCGCCTCTTCGATCGCTCCGATGAGATCCTCGGTGCGGAGCACGTGCTCACCGTCACGGGGCGCGACCCGAATCACCGCATCGCTCGGGTCGAGACCGTGCCAGATCGCCTGGCTGCCGACGACGTACGAGTCCGACGGGAAGGCCGTGTCCTCGATCAGGATGCGGCATCGGTCACCGGCAGGCCGGTAGAAGGACGCGAGCAGGACGTGCAGGTTCACCGTCAGCGTCCCCATCACCGCGACTTCCGCCGGGCTCGCGCCGACGAGCCGCGCGACCGCCGGCCGCAGCGACCCCGCGCGCTCGAGCCATGGCCGGTGCCCCTCGAACCACCCCTCGACACCCACGCGCGCCCATTCGTCGAGCTCCCCCGCGACGGCCGCACGGGCCGCCTTCGGCATGAGCCCGAGCGAGTTCCCGGCGAAGTAGGCCCAGTCCTCGTGGGGGCCTTCCGGCCAGGGCGGAATTGCGAACTCGACGCGAAGCGCAGAGAGCGGGTCGTCGGCATCGAGCCGGAGGGCCTCGTCGCGGGCGGTCATTGCGGAACGATTATGGAGCGACAGGCAGCTCGGGTGGGCGCCACGCCGTTGCTACATTCTTCGTCATGGAAAGCCTCGGTCTCTATCTCGTCTTTCTCATCCCGCCGCTCGTCCTCGGGTTTCTGATCCAGGGCTGGCTGCGGAAGACCGTCGCCCAGCAGATGCAGGTGCAGGTGTTCACCGGTCTCACCGGGGCGCAGGTGGCCCGCCAGATCCTCGACCGCAACGGTCTCGACGAGGTCCCTGTCGAGCGCGCCGAGGGCGGCCCCCTCTCCGACCACTACGACCCACGCAAGCGCTCCGTGCATCTCTCGCCACCGGTGTACGACGGTGCGGCTGTCGCGTCCACCGCCATCGCCGCCCACGAGGTCGGGCATGCGTTGCAGCACGCGAAGGCGTACGGCTTCTTCCGGATTCGCTCGGCGATGTGGCCTGCAGTCTCGATCGCCTCGAGCGCCTGGATCTTTCTGCTGCTGATCGGGATGTTCATGAACGTGCTCGGTCTCCTGCAGCTCGCGATCGTGCTGTTCGCAGTCGTCGTCCTCTTCCAGCTCGTCACGCTCCCGGTCGAGTTCGACGCGTCCAAGCGAGCTCTGGTGCAGATTCGCGAGCTCGGCCTGGTCAGCGAGGGCGAGCGGCAGGGCGCCAGGAAGGTGCTCACTGCCGCCGCGATGACGTACGTCGCTGCAGCGCTGGCGGCACTGTCGCAGCTCGCGTACTACGCGATGATCTTCCTCGGCAACCGGAACTAGCTCGCCGTGAGAGGCGTGCTGCTCGCCGTGCGCGCGGGGCTCGTCGTCGCCCTGACCGCGGTTGTCGTGTCGCTGCTCGTCGACAGCGCCCCGACACCGGCCGTCGCGAAGTCTCGTGCTCCCGTGGCGCCGTCCGAAAAGCTGACCGACCCACCGAAGCCGGCGCCGAAGAAGCCGCCGTATCCCCCGGGTGTGGTCACGATCTCGGCCGTCGGCGACATCGTGATGGGGTCGACACCCGTTCTGCCGCCCGACGGCGGGCGGGGCTTCTTCTCGGGTGTCGCCGCCGACCTGCCGGCGGACGTCGTGCTCGGCAACCTCGAAGGCACGTTGACGACCGTCGACCGCTCGAAGTGCGGCCCGCAGAGCACCGACTGCTTCTCCTTCCGGACGCCGCCGTCGTACGCACGCTGGCTCGCGCAGGCGGGTTTCACGACGCTCAACCTCGCCAACAACCACGCCTTCGACTTCGGAGCGAAGGGGCTCGCCGACACGGTCAAGGCGCTCGACAAGCACGGGCTCACGCACACGGGACGGTCGCGAGAGGTGGCGATCGCGAAGGTGGGGAAGATCCGTGTGGCGACGCTCGGCTTCGCCAGCTACCCGTGGGCGAACTCGCTGACGGATCTCGCGCGTGTCAAGTCGCTCGTGCAACAGGCCGATCGTCGGGCGCACGTCGTCGTGGTCACCGCCCACATGGGCGCCGAAGGCGCCGACCGCCAGCACGTTCGCCGTGGGGCGGAGCAGTACCTGGGCGAGAACCGCGGCGACCCGATGCGCTTCGCGCGCGCGGCGATCGACGCCGGCGCCGACCTCGTCGTCGGTCATGGCCCCCACGTGCTGCGCGGGATGGAGTGGTACAAGGGGCGCCTGATCGCGTACTCGCTCGGCAACTTCGGTGGGTACAAGGTCTTCGCGCAAGGGGGGCCGCTCTCGGTCGGCGGCATCCTCCGGGTCACCCTCCGTGGCGACGGCGCGTTCGAGGCGGGTGTCCTCGTCCCGACCCGCATGAACCGGAACGGTGTGCCGCAACTCGACCCGTCGGAGCAGGCGCACGCGGCGGTACGGGCGCTGTCCAAGGCCGACTTCGGTCAGCGCGCCGTCACCGTCTCCTCCACGGGCGTTCTCGGACGCCGCTGACGGAAAGAGCTGCTCGTGTCGGACTTCAGTCCGACACGGCTGTTCGTTGTGTGCAGCCTGCGTTGTGGGACGGGAAGCGGTGTCGGACTGAAGTCCGACACCGGGGTCGGTACGGGTGTTTTTGGCGTCGCTGACGGGCAGAGCCGTTCGTGTCGGACTTCAGTCCGACACGGCTGTTACGTGCATGCGGCTGGCGTTGTGGGATGAGAAGCGGTGTCGGACTGAAGTCCGACACCACGCCACCACGCCACCACGCCAATCCCGCGGTGGTTTCTACCGCTTGGTGAAGACCCAGTCGTTGGCCTTGGCCTGCATGTGACAGCTGACGCAGACCTGGCCCTTGGCGAACACGGTGTAGCGACTGCCGGAGCGCTCGTACTCGACCCAGCGCCAGACGCCCTTTACCTTGCGCATCACGGCCACCTGGAACGGGAGGCCCTTCTGTCCGGGCTGGGCGATCGTCTTCAGCACCACCGTGCCGTTCGGATACTTCTTGCCCTTCTTCGGCTTGCTCGCGTACACGTTCTTGATACCGGTGTGCGCTCCGGGTGTCGTGATCGGCTTTCGGTTCAGCTTCTTCCACTTCGCGTAGCCGTTCGTGTACTTCGGCAGGCCGTTCGCCGCGGGCTGTGCGGCGGCGAGCACGCTCACCGCGCCCGCAACACCGAGAGCAACGACGAGAATCGCGACCTTGGAGCGCATGATCCCGTCCATCATTGCCGTTTCGGGTTCCCGCCGGAAGACCCCAATCCTTAAATCCCGGTGACATCTCGTCGTCCGAACCGGGTTGCACGGGACGGGGTCGACAGTGCAGACTGCGCGTGGGACACGCGTATCCGCCTGGGGGTGATCACGTGAGCTCCGAATTTGCTCGTCCGTTTGCTCGGGCGCTCGAGCGCCGTCGAACAGCGCCGACACCGCGTGTGCTCGCGATCGAGGCGATCGGGCCCCTGACGATCATGGGCGGCATCGTCTGGGCGATCGCACAGCCGTACCGGGTGGCGTTCATCTACCGCGATGGCAAGGGGTTCTACGACTACCTCGTGCAGCCTCCGTTCCTCGTCGTCGTCGTCGGTCTGGTGTTCGCCCTCGTGGTCGCACCGTCGCTCGCCCGCGACCTCGAGGCAGATGAGCGCGCCAAGAGCTGAGATCGCGCACTGGACGACGGCCGCGATCGTCCTCTTCGTCGGTCTGCTGCTGTTGGCGGAGGCGATCGTCGGGCCCGAGGCGTTCAGGCGCCGCGCCTGGCGGGCGTACGCGTGGCCTGTGCTGGCGGTCGGTGGCGGCGTGCTGCTGTGGTTGATCGCCGCGCTGTCCACGTTCTCCACCCTGCACCTGATTGCGCACTCGTTGTGGGCGCAGGCGGCGATGATCGCGGGAGGCGTGCAGATCGCCGTCGTCCGCGGATCGTTGACGAGCCCTCGCTGGTCGCTCGTGACGGCGGCTGCGCTCTTCCTCACCGGAGTGTCGTTCCTCGTCCACGAGCAGAACCCGTGGCTGTTCTCGCGATCGGCGTTCCTCCACCATGCCGTGGGCTGGGTCCTCGTCGTCGCCACGATCTTCCCCATCGGGCAGGCGCTGCGCCCCCGGCGTCTCGTCTGGAGCGCGGGGTTCGCAGCGACGTTCATCATCGTCGCGGTTCTCCTTTTCGCCGACCGTGACCTCGCGCCGATCTTCGGGCATCTCTCCGAATTCGCGGGAGGGGGAACGCCGTGAGGTCGAGAGCGGCGGTTGTGTGCGCTGCCGCCCTGGCAGGTCTCGTGCTGCCCGGCGTGGCCGCCGCTCACGCCACTCTCGCCGGTGCCGCGCCGGAGCAGCAGTCTTCCCTGGACACGCCGCCGGCGGAGATCGTGCTGCGTTTCGACCAGGCGGTGACGGCGGTCGACGACGCGATCGAGGTGTTCGCGCTCGACGGGTCGGTCGTCTCCGGGCGGGCCGTCAGCGCCGACCGGGGGCGGGAGGTCAGGGGGCCGGTCGAGGAGTTGCCGCGGGGCGCCTACACGGTCCGCTGGCGTGTGCTCTCGTCCGATGGTCACGTCGTCTCCGGCGTCTTCACGTTCGGCGTCGGCGTCCCCGCGCCACCACCGACCGAGGCCGTCGGCGCGGGCGATCTCACCGTCTGGAACGACGCCACGAAGTGGGGCACGTTCGCTGCCCTGTCGCTCCTGCTGGGTCCGCTCGTCGTGCTTCTCGTCGTGCTACGCGGCCAGGAGCCGGGGCCGCGGGCGCAGCGTGCCTTCTATCTGACGGCCGCCGTGGGAGCCTTCGCGGCGCTCGACATCGGCATCGTCGCCTTCGTTCTTCGTGCCGAGACCGCCCTCCAGCTGTCGTTCGTCGACCTGCTCTACGCCGACCTGACGCCGTTCTCCGAGAAGACACGGTTCGGGATCGCGTTCATGGTCTCCCTCGTCGGCTTCGGCGCCGTCGCTGCGCTCGTGATCTTCGCCTGGACGTTCGGTCGCCGACAATTGCTCTGGCCTGCGCTGATCGGCTCGGCGCTGCTCGCCTCCGGGTTCTCGCTCTCGGGCCACCAAGCGACCGAGCCGAACTCGACCTGGGCGACCCAGCTTGCCGACTGGCTCCATCTCGTCGCCGCCTCGGTGTGGGCGGGCGGGGTGCTGGCGCTCGCGGTGATCGTGTGGCCCCTCGCACCCGGTCTTCGCCGCGCCGCCTTCCTCGGTTTCTCGCGCATCGCTGTCGGGCTCGTCGCCGTGCTCGTCCTCGCCGGCACGTATCTCTCGGTCGTGCGCCTACCCGAGGTCTCCGATCTGTGGAGCACCTCGTACGGGCAACTGCTGTTGATCAAGATCGCGGTCGTCTTGCTCGCACTCGCGTGGGGCGGAATCCATCACGTGTTCGTCAGGCCGCGACTCGAGCGCGGCGACGTGCCGTCGGGGGTCGGGCGCAGCCTGATCGGCGAATCAGCCGTCGCGATGGCCGTGCTGCTGTTCGCGGCCGTGCTCGTCAACGGCTCGCCGCCGCCCGTCGAGACGTCGGACACGGTCGCCGTCACGACGTCCGCGGCGCCCAGGTAGCAGGCACGTGCTCGTCGCCATCTCCGGCGGCGCCGGGTTCCTCGGCCTGCATCTCGCGCGGCGCCTCCGCCGGGACGGCTGCGACGTGCGCACGCTCGACCCGGCGCCGCTCGACGACCCGGAGCTGGCCGACGCCGTCGACGAGATGCACGGCGACGTTCGCGACGAGCGTGACGCACGGGCGCTCGTCCGCGACGCTGACGTCCTCGTTCACGCGGCGGCCGCGCTGCCCATCGCGACCTCGCCGGGGCTGATCCGCTCGGTCAACGTCGGCGGCACGGCAACCGTTCTCGCGGCTGCCCTCCAGGCTGACGTGCGGCGCGTCGTCCTCGTCTCCTCCACTGCCGTCTACGGCGTGCCCGATCACCACCCCATCGTGGAGGGCGACCCGCTCTTCGGGGTCGGCGACTACGGGCAGTCGAAGATCGACGCCGAGCGGCTGGCCGCCGAGTTCGGGCGGCGCGGCCTCGAGTGGGTCGTCGTCCGTCCCAAGACGTTCGTGGGGCCCGAGCGCCTCGGCGTCTTCGAGATCCTCTTCGACTGGATTCGGGAAGGGCGGCGCATCCCGGTCCTCGGCGACGGGACGAACCGGTACCAGTTGCTCGCCGTGGAGGATCTCGTCGATGCCGTCGTCCGTTGCTTCGATGCCCCCGTCGCCGGTCTCGCGCTCAACGTGGGTGCGGCCCGCTTCGGCACGGTGCGACAGGATCTCGAGGAGCTGATCGCCCATGCCGGGTCGGCGTCTCGCCTGCGTCCGGTGCCGCCTCGGCCGACCGAGGCGGTGCTCCGCGCGCTGGAGTTGGCTCGCCTGTCGCCGCTCGCCGAGTGGCATTACCGGACGGCGTCGCGCGACTCCACCGTCTCGATCGAGATGGCGCAGACGCTGCTCGACTGGGAGCCGTCCCGGTCGAATGCAGAGACGCTCAGTGCCACGTACGACTGGTACCTCGAGCACCGCGGCGGGCTGCGCAGCGTGGGAACCACCCACCGCGTCCCGTGGGATCAACGTGCGCTCGGGCTCGTGCGTCGCCTCAGCTGATGTCGCCGAGGAGGCTCGACACGAGTACCCGAACGCGGCGGTCGATCTCGTCGCGGATCGGGCGCACCGCGTCGGCGTCGAGGCCGGCCGGGTCGTCGAGCTGCCAGTCCTCGTACCGCTTCCCGGGGTAGACCGGGCAGGCGTCGCCGCACCCCATCGTGATCACCACGTCGGCGCGGCGCACAGTGTCGTCCTCGAGCAGCGTCGGCGTCGCGTCGCCCAGGTCGAGGCCGAGCTCGCGCATGGACTCGACGACGGCCGAATTGAGCGATTCCGCGGGCGCGCTCCCCGCCGACCGCACGCGAATCCGTCCCCGCGCATGGAGCCGCGTCAGCGCCGCAGCCATCTGGCTTCGCCCCGCGTTGTGGACGCAGACGAAGAGCACGGTCGGGAGCCCTCGTGTCTCAGTCATCTGCATCGGTGCGCGGAGTGGCGGCACCCTCAGCGCGAACCACCTGGTACGCCAGCGCTCCGAGCGCGGCCCCGAGGAACGGCGCCGTGAGGTAGATCCACAGCGACCCGAGCTCACCGGAGACGAGCGCGGGGCCGAGTGAGCGGGCAGGGTTCATCGACGCCCCGGAGATCGTGCCGCCGACGATGGCGTCGAGCGCGACCGTGCCGCCGATGGCGATCGCCGCGGCCTCTCCGACCGCGCGTGTGTCGGTTGCGACGGCCATGATCACGAACATCAGGAAGAACGTGAGCACGAGCTCCCAGACGAACGACTGGCCGTCCGAGCCGGACGGCTGCGTCGCACCGAGACTCGCGACATCCCCGAGCGAGGCGCGCAGGAGCACGGCCGCGACGATGGCGCCCAGCGCCTGAGCAGCCACATACGAGACGGCTCGGCCGGCCGGGAAGTGGCGCGTGAGGGTGAACGCGATGGTGACGGCGGGGTTGAGGTGCGCGCCCGACACGTGACCGACGGCGTAGACCATCGCCATGATCGCGAGCCCGAAGGCGAGGGCGACTCCGAGCTGGCCCAGCGCCTCCGTCTCGGCGTCGACCATCACCGCGCCGCAGCCGGCGAACACGAGGGCGAACGCGCCAATCCCTTCGGCGAGGAGCGAGCGGCCGAGCCTGGTGTCCATGGCGTCAGGCGCTCGTGCCGGCCGGCTCTGCGAGCAGCGCGCCGACCCGGTCGAGCGCCCCGGGCGTGAGCGCGTAATACGCGAAGGAGCCGCGCTTCTCGCGCTCGAGCAACCCGGCGTCGGTGAGCTGCTTCAGGTGGTGGCTGACGGTCGGCTGCGAGATGCCGAGTGCCGGCTGGAACTCGCACACGCACACGGGCTCGCCATCGGCGTGCAGGAGGATGTTCAGGATGCGAAGCCGGTGCTTGTCGGCGAGCGCCTTGAACAGCCGCTCGAGCTCCAGGGCGTCGCCGTCCGTGAGCGACGCTTCGGCGAGCGGCGCGCAGCAGTTGACGAGCGGGAGCTCACGCATCGTCAAAGGATATCGACCAGAGTCGATGACACGTACGGGCCGTCAGACGACGAGCACCGCGGCTCCCCTGATCTCGCCCGCTCGTAGCCGATCGAGCGCTTCGTTCGCCGCCTGCAGTGGGAACGTCTCCACCGCCGTTCGCACGGGGATGCGTGGTGCCAGTGAGAGGAAGTCCTCGCCGTCGCTTCGCGTGAGGTTCGCCACGGAGCTGATGGAGCGCTCCCCCCACAGCAGGTCATACGGGAACGAGGGAATGTCGCTCATGTGGATGCCCGCGCAGACCACCCGTCCGCCCTTGCGGACGGCACGCAGGGCGGCCGGGACGAGCTCGCCGGCCGGCGCGAACACGATCGCCGCGTCGAGCGGCTCGGGCTCCTCGCCGACGGCGCCGGCAAACGAGGCGCCGACGTTGCGCGCGAGCTCCTGGGCGGCGTCGTCGCCGGGTCGTGTGAGAGCGACGACGCGTCTGCCCTCGTAGCTCGCGACCTGACACACGATGTGCGCCGCGGCCCCGAACCCGTAGAGACCGACGACCCCTGGATCGCCCGCCATCCGCAGCGAGCGAAACCCGATCAGCCCGGCACACAAGAGCGGCGCCAGCTCTGCTGCGGGCGGCTCGGAGGGGAGCGTGAAGCAGTACCGCGCGTCGGCCGCTACGAGCTCGGCGAACCCGCCGTCCCGGTCGTAGCCGGTGAAGCGCGCCTGGTCGCACAGGTTCTCCGCGCCGCTCGTGCAGAACCGACAGCTCCCGCACGTCCAGCCGAGCCAGGGCACACCGACGCGCGATCCGACCGCGGGCGCATCCGTCACGTTCCGACCCGCAGCGATCACGTCGCCGACGATCTGGTGACCGGGCACGAGCGGCAGCGCCGGTCGCGTGAGCTCACCGTCGACGACGTGCAGATCCGTGCGGCAGACACCGCAAGCACGTACCGCGAGCAGGAGGTCGCCGGGGCCGGGCTCCGGATCGGGGTGCTCGGCGAGCCGGAGGGGCCGGCCGGGAGCCTCCAGCACCATCGCCTGCATGGCCGCACCGTAGCGCGCTTCGGTTGGACTCAGGCGCCGGGGAGTCCTACGCTGACGCGATGACGATCGGTGCTCGCGAGGGGGCTTTCCTGTCCCGGATCATCTCGACCGTCGCGTCGTCGCTCGAGCTCGACGACGTCCTGTCGGCGGTGGTCGCGCTCCTGTCGGATGCAAGCGCCGTGCACGCGTGCTTCGTCTACCTCGTCGACGACGAGGGCGAGCGCCTCGTGCTGTCGGCCGCCAGCGATCCCTACCAGCACCTCTGCGGGGTCGTCGCGCTCGACCGTGGTGAGGGGCTCGCCTGGTGGAGCGCCGAGCATCGCGAGCCGGCGTTCATCCGCGACAACCTGCTCGCCGACCCGCGCGTGAAGTACGTCCCGGAGCTGGAGGAGGACCGCTTCCAGTCGCTCCTCACCGTCCCTATCGTCGGCAAGGCCGATCAGCTCGTCGGTGTGATCTCCGCGCACACGGAGGCGCCGCGGGAGTTCACGCAGGAGGAGGTCGACTTCCTCGTCGCTGCGGCGTCGCTCGTCGCCGGTGCCATCGAGAACGCCCGTCTCTACGAGGAGGCCCGTCGCCACGTTCGCGAGCTGGAGGAGCTCACCGGGCTTGCCGAGGCGATCGCCGAGTCGCGTTCCCTCGACGAGCTGTTACCGCTCGTCGCCAAGCGTGCACGCGATCTGCTCGGTGCCGACGCGTGCCACCTCTACCTGCTCGAAGGCGGCACGGAGGAGCTCGTGCTCCACGCCTCCGCGCCGAAGCGGGCAGAGGGACGGTCTCGGATCGGGCTGGCGGAGCTTGGCCCGGAGCTCGCCCGCGGCGGCCGGGCGTCTCGCCTCTCCGTGCCGCTCGTCGCCGGCGACGAGCTGCTCGGACTGCTCGTCGTGGAGAAGAGCACTGCGCTCGATCTCGCGCGGGGCGTGGCGAGCCAGGCTGCGGTCGGGATCAAGAAGGTGCAGCTCATCGAGCGCCTCACCGAAGAGAACGCGATCCGCGACTTCTTCGCCGACCTCGCCGCGGGTGGCACGCCAGCCGACCTCGGACGACGCGCCTCCGGGCTCGGCCTGGATCTCGATCGCGATCACCTCGTGCTCGTCGCCGAAGGCGCAAGCGAGGCGCTCGGTCGAGCGTTCGCGGGCTTGGCGCCCGGTGCGATCTGGGATCGCCGCGACAAGACGGTGCTCGCCCTGCTTCCGGTTCCACCGGGTGGTGTCGACCGACTCGTCGCGGCCGTTCGCTCCGCGCACGAGCGCCGATCGTCGCGCTCGCGCATCGGCATCTCGAGCACGTGCGCTGGGGAGCAGAACTTCGGTGGCGCCTTCGCGCAGGCCCGGCAGGCGCTGCTCGGCACCGTCGTGCTGCGGGGTGAGCCTCCCGTGGTCTGTTACGAGGAGCTCGGCGCCTACAAGTACCTCCTGCGACTGGCCGAGGAGCGCGTGCCCCGTGACGAGACGGTGGAGGCGGTCGCACGCCTCGCGGACTACGACCGCGACCGGGGCGCACAGCTGCTTGCGACGCTCGAGGAGTTCCTGGGCAGGCATGGCAGCGTCAGCGCCACCTCCGATGCGCTCTACGTGCACCCCAATACGCTGCGTCAGCGTCTGCGACGGATCGCCGAGATCTCCGGGCTCGATCTTGCCGAGGACGACTGGCTGATGGTGGAGATCGCAGTCAAGCTCGTACGGCTTCGGAGCGTGCTCACGCCCTGATCGGAGCGCGTCCCGACCACACGAGACCTCCGGATCGTGGAGGATTGCACCGTCGCCGATCGCTGCGACGCGTGGTAGGAAAGCCGGACCCGACGAGGAGGACGACCGATGGCCCCCGATGCGGCCAAGCTCGAGCAGATCAGAACGGAGACGACGACGCGTGGGATCGAGTTCTTCTTCGCCCAGTTCGTCGACATGTACGCACGACCGAGCGCCAAGCTCGTTCCTGCCGCCAACCTCGACGACCTCGTCACCGAGGGTGCCGGGTTCGCCGGCTTCGCCGCCGGCGAGATCGGCCAGCGTCCGAGCGATCCCGACATTGCGGCGATCCCCGACCTCGACAGCTTCACGCCGGTGCCGTGGCAGCCCAATCTCGCCCGCTTCGCCTGTGACGTCACGGTGGAGGGCGAGCCGTGGCCGTACTGCCCACGCACGATCCTGCGGAACGTGCTCGCGCGAGCCAAGGAGCAGGGATACGAGTTCAAGATCGGGATCGAGCTCGAGTACTTCCTCGTCCACTTGCGCGACGACGGGTCGATCGAGATCGCCGATCGCTACGATACGCTCGAGAAGCCCTGCTACGACATGGCGGGACTGACCCGGCAGTACGACTTCCTCACGACCGTCTCTCGCTACTGCAACGAGCTCGGCTGGGGGAACTACGCGAACGACCACGAGGACGCCAACGGTCAGTTCGAGCAGAACTTCACGTACGACGACGCGCTCGCGACGTGTGATCGCGCGATCTTCTTCCGCTACATGGTCCATACGCTCGCGGAGCAGCACGGGATGATCGCGACATTCATGCCGAAGCCGTTCAGCCACCTGACGGGAAACGGCTGCCATTTCCACATGTCGCTGTGGCGGGACGGAGAGAACGTGCTCCTCGACGACGCAGACCCTCGGGGACTCGGGCTGTCGAAGACCGGGTACGCGTTCATCGGCGGGCTCAAGGCACACGCGCGGGCGTACAGCGCGATCACGGCGCCGACGGTCAACTCGTACAAGCGCCTCAAGATGGGCTCGACCGCGAGCGGAGCGACCTGGTCACCGGTCTGGATCTCGTACGGCTACAACAACCGCACGCAGATGCTTCGTATCCCGGGACCGGGGAGGATCGAGGATCGGACGATCGATGGCTCGTGCAACCCGTACCTGGCGGCAGCCGCGGTGCTCGCCTCCGGGCTCGACGGTGTCGAGAACGACCTGGATGCGGGAGAGCCGAACAGCGAGAACCTCTACGAGGCGTCCTACGAGGACCTGACGGCTCGCGGGTTGCGGGCGCTGCCGACGAACCTGCTCGACGCCACGCGGGAGCTGGAGGCCGACGAGGTGCTTCGCGCCGCTCTCGGTCGGGCGGCGACAGAGGACTACGTCGACTACTTCATCCGCGTCAAGCGGGACGAGTGGGCCCGCTACCACGAGCAGGTCACCGCCTGGGAGGTCCGCGAGTACCTGACGCGGTTCTGAGGCACGGAGAGCACAGACGGGCCGATGGCCAGGAGCCTGGCCGTCGGCCCGTCTTTATGTCCGAAACCGACATATGACCTCGGGCAAGTATGTGGTGCGGATCCGCATGAACAAGCCGTAAACTGCGCTCGACGCGGCTCTCGCAGGTGGAGAATCCGCACACACGTCGTCGGGCGCGAGGAGGAACAGGGGCATGTGCGGGATCGTCGGGCTCTTCGCCAAGTCGGCGGAGATCGAGGAGCGGCTCGGGGAGCATCTGCAGGCGATGCTCGTACAGATGTCCGATCGCGGGCCGGACAGCGCCGGTGTCGCGATCTACCGTGACCCGGTCTCGGACGGGTCGTCGAAGCTCACGTTGCAGTCGGCCGATCCGGCCGTCTCCTGGGACGCGGTCGCGGCCGGTCTGGGCGAGGCGTTCGGCGAGGAGCCAGCGGTCGACGTTCGCGCCAACCACGCCGTGCTCACCGTGGCCGCAGAGCCGGCGGAAGCAGAGACCTGGGTGCGCCGTGTGCACCCGGATCTGCGTGTGATGAGCGCGGGCCGCGTGATCGAGATCTACAAGGAGACCGGGCGTCCCGAGCGCTTCGCGGAGCAGTTCCGCCTGTCGGAGCTCACGGGGACGCATGGGCTCGGCCACACGCGGATGGCCACCGAGAGCAGGGTGACCACCGAAGGCTCACACCCGTTCTCCACCGGGCTCGATCTCTGCCTCGTCCACAACGGGTCGCTCTCGAATCACAACCGGCTGCGTCGGGAGCTGCGCCGCGAGGGGATCGAGTTCCAGACAGAGAACGACACCGAGGTCGCCGCGGGATACCTCGCCTGGCGGTTGCGCGAGGGCGCGACGCTCGAGCAGGCGCTCGAGGGCTGCCTCGACGACCTCGACGGCTTCTACACGTTCCTCGTGGGCACCGCCGACGGCTTCGCCGTGCTGCGCGACCCGATCGCGTGCAAGCCCGCCGTGCTCGCCGAGACGGACGATTGGGTTGCGATGGGCTCCGAGTGGCGCGCGATCGCGGTCCTCCCCGGTGCCGCCGACGCCCGGATGTGGGAGCCCGAGCCGGAGGTCGTCTACGCGTGGGAGCGGACGGTGGTGGCGTGACTCCCGCACTTTCGATCAGCCGTGCTATCGGCCGCTCCAGCAGCCACTTCAGGGGTCGTCGCGATGCCGAGCGTGCTCTCGCAGGTTCAGTATCGGCGGTGCTCGTATGAGCGCGACGACGCCGGAGGCCACGGCGGTGGAGGTCGTCGACCTCGCAGTGACGCCGCTGCGCGAGCTGAACCAGCGGCTCCACGATCTTGTCGGCGACGCGTCCGGCCCGCGCCACTGGCGCGTGCTCAACCCGAGCGGCGCCCACGCCATCGCCTGCGGGCTCGACACCGACGTCGAGGTCGAGATCGAAGGGCATGCCGGCTACTACTGCGCGGGCATGAACAAGCAGGCCGTGGTGCGGGTCCACGGCAACGCCGGCACCGGGCTCGCCGAGAACATGATGTCGGGTCTCGTCGTCGTCGAGGGCAACGTGAGCCAGTCGGCCGGCGCGACCGGTCGCGGCGGGCTGCTCGTGGTGCACGGAGACGCCGCTGCCCGTTGCGGCATCTCGATGAAAGGGATCGACATCGTCGTGCGGGGCTCGGTCGGCCACATGAGCGCGTTCATGGCGCAGACGGGCTCGCTCGTCGTCTGCGGCGACGCGGGTGACGCGCTCGGCGACTCGATCTACGAGGCCCGCCTGTACGTGCGCGGCTCGGTCAAGTCGCTCGGTGCCGACTGCATCGAAAAGGAGTTGCGCGACGAGCACGCATCTGAGCTGGGCGATCTCCTCGCCCGAGCCGGCTTCGACGACCTCGACCCGCAGGAGTTTCGGCGCTACGGGTCGGCGCGCGAGCTCTACACCTTCAAGATCGACAACGTGGGGGCGTACTGATGAGCGTAAACGTGGATCGCAACCGGGGTCAGACCCCGTGGGGTCTGACCCCGCGGCAGCCTGGGGTGTGCCGATGAGCGTGAGCCTGGATCGCGACATGGGGTCAGACCCCGTGGGGTCTGACCCCATGACAACGTGGGGCGTCCTGATGCCCGTGAGCGTGGATCGCGACCCGGGGTCAGACCCCGTGAGGTCTGACCCCATGGAGCCCAGGTGAACGTGGATCGCGCCCTGGGGTCAGACCCCGTGGGGTCTGACCCCATGCAGCCCAGGTGGCGCCCCGGCCTGCGCGAGTCGTACCTGTTCGACCGCAACGTCATCGCCGAGATCCAGCGTGCGGCACGAGAGGGCATCTACGACATCCGCGGCTTCGGCGCAAAGCGGCACGTTCCGCACTTCGACGACCTGCTCTTCCTCGGCGCGAGCGTCTCTCGCTATCCCCTGGAGGGCTACCGCGAGCGTTGCGACACGGGCGTCACGCTCGGCACGCGCTTCGCGAAGCACCCCCTCGAGCTGAAGATCCCGGTCACGATCGCCGGGATGAGCTTCGGCGCTCTGTCGGCGCCCGCGAAGGAGGCGCTCGGGCGCGGCGCGACCGAGGTCGGCACGTCGACGACGACCGGCGACGGCGGCATGACGCCCGAGGAGCGCGGCCACTCGGAGACCCTCGTCTACCAGCTGCTTCCGTCCCGTTACGGGATGAACCCGGACGACCTGCGCAGGGCCGATGCGATCGAGGTCGTCGTCGGGCAGGGGGCGAAGCCCGGTGGTGGAGGCATGCTGCTCGGCCACAAGATCTCCGACCGTGTCGCCCAGATGCGCGACCTCCCCAAGGGGATCGACCAGCGCAGCGCCTGCCGTCACCCGGACTGGACGGGACCGGACGACCTCGAGATCAAGATCCACGAGCTGCGGGAGATCACCGACTGGCAGAAGCCGATCTTCGTCAAGGTGGGTGCCACCCGGACGTACTACGACGTGCAGCTCGCCGTCAAGGCCGGCGCCGACGTGATCGTCGTCGACGGCATGCAGGGCGGTACCGCGGCCACGCAGGACGTGTTCATCGAGCATGTCGGCATCCCGACACTCCCCGCGATCAGGCTCGCGGTCGACGCGCTGCAGGAGCTCGGCCTGCACCGTGAGGTGCAGTTGATCGTCTCGGGGGGCATCCGCTCGGGTGCCGACGTGGCGAAGGCGCTGGCGCTCGGCGCCGACGCCGTCGCGATCGGCACGGCGGCGCTGATCGCGCTGGGCGACAACAGCCCGGAGTACGAGGAGGCATATCGCAAGATCGGCAGCTCCGCCGGCTTCTACGACGACTACCAGGCGGGTCGTGATCCCGTCGGCATCTCGACGCAAGACGACGAGCTGGCGTCGCACTTCGACCCGGTGGTCGGGGGCCGCAAGATCGCCAACTACCTGCGCGTGCTGACGCTCGAGACGCAGACACTGGCGCGCGCGTGCGGCAAGTCGCACGTGCACAACCTCGAGCCGGAGGATCTCGTCGCGCTCACGATCGAGGCGGCTGCCATGGCACGCGTACCGCTCGCCGGCACGAGCTGGATCCCCGGCGGGAGCTGAGCCGGGTGTCGGACTGAAGTCCGACACCGCTGTGTGGTGACAGGCTTGCCCGGGTATCGGGCTTCAGCCTGACATCGCTGTGTGGCGACAGGCTCGCCCGGGTGTCGGACTTCAGTCCGACACCGCTGTGCCCGGCCGATACCCACGGTCTCGCTGCTCCTGCGGCCGTACTTGACGTGCGCTCGTAGGTCTGCGCAGGATCGCGCAGCATGCAACGCCTCGGCCTCATGACCGCGATCCGACACTCGGCTCCACTCGTCGTGCTCGTCGCCCTCGTCGTTGCCGGATGCTCGTCGTCCGGTGACACGACAGCCACGACCGCGCAGCCCGCGACCACCGTCGAGACCACGACCGTCGCTGAGACGACGGCAAGCGCCGAGACCACGGCCGGCGGCGAGAACGCCGTTCATCTCGTCGTGATCGGCGATTCGATCCCCTTCGCAGCGTTCTGCGACGGTTGCACGGGGTTCGTCGATCAGTACGCCGACGAGCTCCAAGCGAGGACGGGACGCCCGGTCACCGTCGCCAATCGATCCCGCGACGACTCGGCCGGGCTCACCGAGATCAAGCAGCAGGTCACCGAGGACGAGGCCCTCCGCGACGAGATCGAAGCGGCCGACGTCGTGCTGGTGTCGGTGGGCTTCAACAATGCGCTCCCCAGCTCCGGGATCCTCGCGTGCTCGGGAAGCAGTGGAGCGGGCGCCGCCGGGTACATCGACTGGGCTCTGTCCGAGGGCACGCCGAAGTGCGTGCAGGCCGGCGTCGATTGGTACGCGAGGGACTACGACGCCATCTTCTCGACCATCACCGATCTTCTGAAGGGTAAGCGGACCCTGGTCGCGGCGCTCAACGTCCACGACGGCAACCTCGGCGCAGCCGACTTCGCGCGTGCCGATGTGCCACAACAGGCGAGGGACCGGTTCGAGCACTGGATCGTCGAAGCATACGACCGCTGGAACGCGATGCTCTGCGCTCAGGCGAAGAGCCACGGGGTCGCCTGCGTCGACGTGTACCACGCCTTCAACGGTGCCGCCGGCGACACGCCGTCCGGCGCCAACACCGTCGACGGAGCGCATCCATCGCAGGCAGGAAACGACGTGATCGCGGCGCTTCTGGCCAAGCTCGACACCAGCGCGGCCACCGGCTAAGAAGTCAGAGCCGGCTGTCGGGCGTCGCCGACGCGGTGCTCCAGCCCAGCGCGCGCGAGACGCTGCGCGCACAGGCGAGCAGGAGCGGTCGCGCCGCATCGATCGCCGGTCGATCGAAGCGGGCGGACGGCCCCTGCAGGGCGACGATCGCTGTCAGTCGCCCATCGGAGCCCCAGACGGGCGCGGCGACGGCGTTCAGGCCTTCCTCGCGCTCCTCCAGCGCCTCTGCGTAGCCGGCCTCGCGGACGACCTCGATCTCGGCGGCCAGCGCTTCCGGGTCGACGACCGTCCGCGGCGTGAACGCCTGCAGCCGTCCGCGCGGCAGCGGCACGCCACCGAAGGCGAGCAGCACCTTGCCGGCCGAGGAGGCGTGACCGACGCTCGGTCGCCCCAGACGTGTCACTCCCTGCACGTAGCGGTCGGTGGGGACGAAGTCGACGGTGATCGCGTCGCCCCCTCCAGGGATCGACAGCGTTGCGGTCTCGCCGACCGCCTCCACGAGCTCCTCGAGCTGGGGTCGTGCGAGATCGCGAAGGTCGAGCCGTCCGAGCACGGCGTTGGCCAGCGCGAGGACTTTGACCCCCAGGCGGTAGCGGCCGTTGGAGGGGACGTGCTCGACGAGCCCCAGCCGGCTCAGGGTGCCGAGCTGACGCGAGACGGTGCTCGCGCTGATGCCTGTGCGTCGCGCGAGATCGGTCGTGCCGAGCTCACCGCCCTCGGCCAGCGCGTCCAAGATGGAGACCGCGCGCACCGTGGCCTCGACGTCACGTGTGGATGGTTGACCGGTGCGTGGCATCGCGCTAGGGTATCGCCACTAGTAGCACGCAATTGCATACATAGCAATATGTCTCGTAGGTAGCACCGTGTCTCTGCTCCTCACCTGCCCCAACTGCGGCCCGCGCGAGGTGGCGGAGCTTCGCTGTGCCGGCGAGGTGACGCGACGGCCGGCATCGACGCCGTCCGTCCGCGAGCTCAACGAGTACATCTACTTCCGCAACAACACGTCGGGCGTCCAGCGGGAGTGGTGGTTCTGTCGCGCGTGCGAGGAGTGGTTCCTCGCCGAGCGCGACACCGTCACGAACGCCGTGCACCGCACCTGGCACCCGGAGCGACCTGCGGGTGCCGCGTGACAGCGCCGCGCCCATCTCTGGGTGGCACCGGCCGCGCCAGCGGCCGCTTCAAGGACTGTCGCGATCGAGAATCCGCTTGGCGGATTCTCGATCTGCGGGGAAACGGGAGTGCCGCGTGAGCCGCCTCAGCCCGCAGCCGAACGAGCGAATCGACCGCTCGCGCACGATCGGGTTCACGTTCCGCGGGCGGCACCTGGCCGGCTTCGCCGGCGACACGATCGGCTCGGCGCTCTATGCGAACGGGCAGCGGGTCTTCTCACGCAGCTTCAAGTACCACCGGCCGCGCGGCCTGCAGTGTTGCTCCGGGCACTGCGCCAACTGCCAGATGACCGTCGACGGCATCCCGAACGTGCGCGTCTGCACGGCGCCGCTCCACGAGGGCGCCGTCGTCGATCAGCAGAACGTGATGGGCTCGCTCGAGCGCGACCTGATGTCGGTGACGGACAAGTTCGGCGGGCCGTTCACGCCGCCCGGCTTCTACTACAAGACCTTCATCCGGCCGCGCAAGCTGTGGCCGGTCTACGAGAAGATGCTGCGACGGGCGGCGGGTCTCGGGAAGCTGGACCCGGCCGGAGAGCGTGCCGAGCGCGTCGACAACGAGTACCGCCACGTGGAGGTATGTGTCGTCGGCGGCGGTCGCGCCGGTCTCGAGGCGGCGCTCGACGCTGCCGCCAAGGGCAAGAGCGTGATCGTCGTGGACGAAGGGCCGGAGGCGGGAGGCGGGCTGCTCGCCGAGCGCGACGGGCTCGCCGTCGCCCGGGAGCTCGCCGGACGGGCTCGGGCCGCCGGGGTCGAGATCCTCGCGCCGGCTGTCGCCATCGGCGTCTTCGAGCACGGGCTCGTACCGGTCGCGTACGGGAACCTCCTGCTCAAGATCCGCGCGCACGACGTCGTCGTCGCGAGCGGCATCATGGAGCAGCCGCTCGTCTTCCCGGGCAACGACCTGGTCGGGGTCTTCCTCCCCGACGGAGCCCGCCGTCTCGTCAACGGCTTCTCGATCCGACCGGGAGAGCGGGCCGTCGTGCTCGCCGTCGACGAGGGTGGCGTTCGGGCGGCGGAAGATCTTCGCGCAGCCGGCGTCGATGTCGCGGAGCTCGTCGACTTCCGCGAGCGGGTGCCGAAGGAGGTCGAGGCGATCGGCTCCAAGGGGCGCGTGCGCCAGCTCGCGATCGACCGCAAGCACATCGACTGCGACCTGGTTGTGATGGGGGGGAGCCCGCAGCCGAACTACAAGCTGCTCGCCCAGGCCGGCGCCCGCGTCGAGTACGACAGCGCACGCGGCGTCTTCGTGCCCACCGACCTGCCGCCGCACGTCCACGCTGCCGGTGCCGTCGCCGGTGAGATCGGCGAGCCCGCCGTCCCGCCGACCGCCCTCGGCGACCGGCACGACAAGTGCTTCGTCTGCTTCTGCGAGGACCAGACGACGAAGGATCTGAAGTACGCGATCAGGGAGGGCTTCGACTCGATCGAGCTCGCGAAGCGTTACACGACGGTGACGATGGGCCCCTGTCAGGGCCGGCTCTGCCATCTCAACTCGGTACGGGTGTTCGCCAAGGCGCGCGAGCTCGACGAGAACACGATCGGCACGACCACGGCGCGTCCGCCGTCGACCCCGGTCTCGCTCGGCCTCGTCGCCGGCCGGCCGCACGAGCCGGCGAAGCGGACATCGCTCCATCACCGTCACAAGGACCTCGGCGCGCGGATCATGTGGACCGGGGCGTGGCGACGGCCGCATTCGTACGGGGCCGACATCGACGGCGAGGCGCAGAACGTGCATCACGCCGTGGGGCTGATCGACGTCTCCACGCTCGGCAAGCTCCTCGTCACCGGGCTCGAGGCCGGGGCATTCCTCGACCGTGTGTACCCGAACCGCTTCAGCGACCTCGAGATCGGGCGCATCCGCTACGGGGTGCTCACCTCTGACGCCGGCCGGATCATGGACGACGGCACCGCCGCGCGCCTCGACGAGGAGACGTTCTACGTGACCACGACCTCGACAGGGGCGGACGTCGTCTACCAGTGGTTCACGTGGTGGAACGCCGTCTGGCACATGGACGTCGCGTTCGAGAACGTCACCGGCGGCGTCGCCGCCATCAACGTCGCAGGCCCGCAGGCGCGTGAGCTGATGCAGCGCGTCTCGCACGACGACTTCTCGAACGAGGGGTTCGCCTACCTCGACGCGCGCCACGTCACCGTCGCAGGCGTCCCGACGCTGGGGTTGCGCATCGGCTTCGTCGGCGAGCTCGGGTACGAGCTGCACGTGCCGAGCGCGCACGCAGAGCACGTCTGGGACGCATTGCTCGAACAGGGTGCGGACCTCGGCGTGGCGCCGTTTGGCCTCGAGCCGCAACGGATCCTGCGCCTCGAGAAGGGACACGTGATCGTCAGCCAGGACACCGACTCGGAGTCGAACGTGCTCGAGGCCGCCATGCCCTGGATCTTCAAAACCGACAAGCCCGACTTCGTCGGCAAATGGGCCACGGAGCAGGTCGCCGACCGCGGTCTGCACTGGATGCTCGTCGGCTTCGAGAGCCCGCGGAGAGCGATGCCGGTCGAAGGTGGCCAGGTCGTCGTCGACGGTGTCTCGGCGGGTCGCGTGACGAGCGTGCGCTACTCGAAGGAGCTCGACAAGGTGATCGGCCTCGCCGTCGTGCGGAACGAGCTGGCCGTGGACGGCGCGAGCTTCGACGTCGCAATCGACGGCAAGCTCGAGCCGATGACCGTCCACCTCGGGCCGTTCTTCGATCCGGCCGGCGAGAGGCTGAAGGCATGAGCGTGCTCGACTTCCTCTCCCCGTCGCGGGCTGTCGCCATCGGCGACGTCAGGCCGCTCGCACGCTCGTCGATGGATCGTCACCAGCGGGATGCGGGCGCGACGTTCGTCGAGCGCGACGGCTGGCTCGTCCCCACGGTCATTCCCGACGAGGCGAGGCACCTGGCCGCCGTCGGCATCGCCGACCTCTCCCATCTCGGCAAGCTCGAAGTGTCGGGGCGGGCGTCGGGCACCGATCAGCCGGTGTCCGGCGCAGGCGTGGTCGCCGTCCACCGCATCTCCCCACGGCGCACGCTCGTCCTCTGCGAAACGGCGCAGACGACCGCGCTCCACGAGAGCCTCGCCGAACAGGCCAGGGTGCTCGATGTCAGCGCCGCGCTCGGTGTGCTCGCGCTCGTCGGGCCCGAGGCGCAGACGTTGATCCGCCGGCTGACGCACCTACACGAGCTCCCCGCAAGCGGGGAGCTCGCCCACGTGAACACCGTGCACCTGCTCACCCGTTCGGACGGTGGCGTGACGCTCGTCTTCCCCCAGGAGTTCGGGCACTACCTGTGGGAGGTCGTCGTCGACCGCGCCGAGCCGCTCGGCGGCGGCCCCGTCGGTGTGGATGCGATCGGGGGCGCGGCATGAAGGAGATCTTCTTCCCGAAGCGGATGTTCCGCCAGCCGGCCGAGCTCAAGCGCCACTACGACGTGGTGATCATCGGCGGCGGCTCGCACGGCCTGGCCACCGCCTACTACCTCGCGAAGCACCACGACATCACGAACGTCGCGATCCTGGAGAAGAGCTACATCGGTGCCGGCGGCGCCGGACGCAACACGACGATCATCCGCTCCAACTACCGAACCCCGGAGGGCGCCGCCTTCTACCAGGCGAGCGTCGAGCTGTACGAGAAGCTCTCGCAGGACCTGAACTTCAACCTCATGTTCTCGCAGCACGGGCACTTCACGCTCGCGCACTCCGACCGCTCGCTCGTCGTGCAGCAGGAGCGCGCCGAGGTGAACAAGCTCCTCGGCATCGACAGCCGTGTGATCACCGCGGAGGAGGTGAAGGAGCTGTGCCCGCAGATCAGCGTCTCGCGTGACGTGACCTGGCCCATCCTCGGCGCCCTGTACCACCCGCCGGGCGGGATCATCCGCCACGACGCAGTCGTCTGGGGCTACGCGCGCAAGGTCGACGACGCGGGCATCGAGATCCACCAGGGCGTCGAGGTGACCGGCTTCGAACGCAACGGCTCGAGCCTGACGAAGGTGAAGACCACTGCCGGGGACATCTCGGCCGGGGTCGTGCTCAGCGCCACCGCCGGGTGGTCGAGCATCGTCGCGGAGATGGCCGGTGTGCCCATGCCGATCACGACGAGCATCCTGCAGGCGTTCGTCACCGAGCCCGTGAAGCCGTTCCTCGACAAGATCATCGTGTCCTCGCAGATGCACATCTACGTGTCGCAGACCGACCGGGGGGAGTTCCTGATCGGAGCGGAGGTGGAGCCCTATCCGACCTACTCGAACAAGGGCACCTTCCACTTCGTCGAGTACGCCGCCCGGCACGTGCTCGAGCTGTTCCCGCAGTTGCACGCGACCAAGATCCTTCGCCACTGGACGGGCCTGTGCGACATGAGCCCCGACTACAGCCCGATCATGGGGCTGACCGAGCTCGACGGCTTCCTCGTCGACGGCGGCTGGGGGACGTACGGCTTCAAGGCCGCTCCGATCGTCGGTGTCACGCTTGCCGAGCTGATCGCGACCGGCGAGACACCCGCGCTGATCGAGCCCTTCAAGCTCGAGCGCTTCTACACGGATACGCTCGTCTCCGAACTGGCCGCCGCCGCGGTGAGTCACTGACCCGATCAGCGCCGAAGGGGCGGGACCCGTCCCGCCCGCGTGAAAGAACGCCCGAAGGAGCCCAATGACCGAGAAGAAGATGCCCTCCAGCCTCGAGATCGCCCAGGCCGCGACACTGCGCCCGATCGTCGACGTCGCAGCGGACGCCGGCATCCAGGTCGGCGAGCTGGAGCAGTACGGCCGCTACAAGGCCAAGGTCGACCTGTCACTGATCGACCGGTTGGCGGACCGACCCGACGCCAAGCTGATCAACGTCACCGCGATCACTCCGACGCCCGCGGGCGAGGGGAAGACGACCACCTCCGTCGCGCTCACACAGGGGCTCGGCAAGCTCGGGCGCTCCCCGGTGCTCTGCCTGCGCGAGGCGTCGTTGGGGCCTGTGTTCGGCGTCAAGGGCGGCGCCGCCGGAGGCGGCTACGCGCAGGTCGTGCCGATGGAGGACCTGAACCTCCACTTCACGGGCGACCTGCACGCGATCACCGCCGCCAACAACCTGCTCGCCGCGATGATCGACGCGCACCTGATGCACGGCAACACACTCGGCATCGATCCGATCACGATCTCGTGGCGGCGCTGCATGGACATGAACGACAGATCGCTCCGGGACGTCGTCACCGGGCTCGGCGGCCGCACGAACGGCTACCCCCGCCAGACCGGCTTCGACATCACCGCGGCCAGCGAGATCATGGGGCTCGTCGCCGTCGCCCGCGACCTCGCCGACCTCCGCGACCGTCTGGGCGCGATCACGATCGGCCAGACGTACGAGGGGGAGCCGGTGACCGCGGAGCAGATCCGAGCGGCCGGCTCGATGGCGGTGCTGCTCAAGGAGGCGATCAAGCCGAACCTCGTCCAGACGCTCGAGGGACAGCCGGCCTTCGTCCACTGCGGCCCGTTCGCGAACATCGCCCACGGCAACAACTCGCTCGTCGCCGACCGCGTCGGGCTCAAGCTCGGCGACTACATGATCACGGAGTCCGGCTTCGCCTCCGATCTGGGCATGGAGAAGTTCTTCGACATCACCTGCCGTGCCGGCGACCTGCGTCCCAGCGCCGTCGTGCTCGTCGCCTCGGTGAAGGCGCTCAAGCACCACGGGGGCGACATCGACGGCGGACTGGCCGAGATCGAGGTCGGGGCGGCGAATCTCGCCCGCCACATCGGGATCGTCAACGGCTTCGGCCTCCAGGCCGTGGTCGGCGTCAACCGCTTCCCGTCCGACACCGACGAGGAGGTCGACCTCGTCCGCAGGCTCGCCCTCGAGCACGGCGCGTACGCCGCCGAGCTCAACGAGGGGTTCCTGCGCGGCGGCGACGGCGCCACCGCGCTCGCGGAGGCGGTCGTTGCGGCGGCCGACCAGCCCAACGACTTCGACTTCGCATATCCGCTCGACGCGCCGATCGAGGAGAAGATCCGCTCGATCGTGCAGAAGGTGTACGGCGGCGACGACGTCGATCTTCTGCCACCCGCACGGGCGAAAGCCGCCGCCTTCGAGCAGGCGGGCCTAGGGCACCTGCCGATCTGCATGGCGAAGACGCACCTCTCGCTGTCACACGACCCGGCCCTCCGCAACGCGCCCACCGGCTTCACCGTGACCGTGCGTGACCTCCGCCCCTACACGGGGGCCGGGTGGATCGTCGCCCTGTGCGGCGACATGATGACCATGCCCGGTCTCGGCAAGACCCCTGCCGCGTACGCGATCGACGTCGACGCCGACGGCGAGACGGTCGGACTGTTCTAGGTTGGTCCGCAGGTCGGGGATCTGCGGGAGCAGATCCCCGACCGCGAGAATCCCTGAAGGCGGCCGCTTCGCGGCCGCGGCCGTGTCGCTGTCAACAGCGGTGTCGGACTGAAGTCCGACACCAATGGCTCGCGAACCGTGTCCGACTTCAGTCGGACACGGTTGTCACCTACGCCTCGGGGGTGCGAGACCAGCTGCCATGGTCGCGCTGCTCGCGGCCACGTGGTGGTCCGCAGCGGTGTCGGACTGGAGTCCGACACCAATGGCTCGCATCGCCCGGTGTCCGACTTTCAGTCGGACACCGCTGTTCACCCTGGCGACTGCGACGTTACGTCGACCGGCCCGCGTGGACGATGAGCACGTCGCAGGTGGCGCGCCGCTGCACCTTCTCGCTCACGCTCCAGCCGAGCGCGCGCTCGACGAGGCTCGGCTCGCGCGTGCCGACGACGATCAGGTCGGCCTGGTGCATGTCGGCCACCTCGACGATCGCCTGCGCGGGGTCGCCGATCGCTTCGACGAGCTCGGCTTCCACGCCGTGCTCGCGTGCGGCGGCAGCGGCCTCCTGCAGCTCCTCACCCGGACCCTCGGGCGGCGCGCTACCGATCAGCACGGGGACGACGCTCGTTACGACGAGCTTCGCGCCCGCCAGGTTGGCGAGCCATGCTGCCCGGTCGAGCGCTCGCTGTGACGAGGGGGAGCCGTCGTATCCGGCGACGATCGTGCTCATTGCTTCTCCTTCTGGTCGGACGTGGAGACGAACGTATGCCGGGCGCATCTCCGCCGCATCGGGGAGCGCCCGGGTCGGGCGGGGAGATCTACGGAGAAGACACGAGCGCGGTCGCGTCGAGACCGAGCGCGTTGAGCGCCCTCTCCTTCCAATCGGGGTGGCGACCGATGCAATTCGGACAGGCGCGAAGGGCCATCCCTTTCAGCGCAGGATGCTCGGCCTCGACCCCGTTGGCCAGCTCGAGGCGCCCCCATGCGGCTCCGGAGATCAGTCCGTCAGCCTGCTGCCGATCGCAGATCGCGCAGCGGAGATACAGCCGTGACACTCCTCGGCTTACCCCCAGGGCCCGATGAACGGGCCGGTCGCATCGGTGAGCAGGATCACGACGACGATCACGATACACACCAGGCACAGGCCGAGCATGAACGGCGCGACGCGCGCATCCTCCTTCTGCTCGGGAGGAAAGTCGATCTGCTTACCCGCCATCGTTCCTCCTTATCCCTGAGCGGTCGGTGGACGGTCGAGGGCGCCGGTGGAGCGGAGAGCCGCAGCCTGCTTGGCGAGCTTCCCCTCCTCCATGATCACGAACCCGACGAACGAGATGAGCATGAGCGCCACGCCGAGGACGGTGAGAATCCACGTTCCGGTCGACGTGCCTTCTTGACCGGCGAACGTCCAGAACTGCGTGATCGACTCGCTCCACTCGTCGAATGGGAAGGCGTCGAACATCGGGTCCTCCTTCCTCAGCTCTCGGATGAGGTGCCTGCGGGCACCTTACCCTGTGTTTGCCAATACGCATCGAGGAGCACCGGGGCGCCTTCCACCTCGCGCCCGTCCGGCTCGACGATGACCTCCGGCACGCGCTCGAACTCGGGGTAGAAGTCCATCCCGAACTCGGCCATGTCGAGACCTTCGAGCTCGACCTCTGCCGGCACGCGCAGCAGGTTCGCCTTCTTCAGCAACCAGCTGACACCGTACCCGGGCAGGAAGGCGAGCGGAAGGAACGTGAGGACGCCCATCAGCTGCCCGCCCATCGACGACTCGATGTTGTTGATGCCGGTGGGGAAGCCGCCGGCGAAAACCCCGACGAGGAGCACGCCGTAGAAGCCGGCGACACCGTGAACCGCGACGGCACCGACCGCGTCGTCCACCCGGAGCTTCCTCTCGATGTAGTTCCCCGACCACACCGCGACCAGTGCGCCGGATGCGGAGAGGAGATACGCGAGCGACGGGTGGTAGACGTCAGCCCCGGCCGAGACGGAGATCACCCCGGCGAGGCCGCCCGACAGGGTCCAGAACGGATCCCCCTTCGAGGCGAACCAGCCTCCCGTGAAGCCTCCTGCGAAGCCGATCGTGATCACCATCGCGATCGTGCCGAGCGTCGAGGGCGAGAGGTAGATGTTCAGCCAACCGGGGAACGACGTCGACGTGATCACCAGGCAGGCGGCGTAGAAGCCGTAGAAGCCGGTGAAGATCAGCATCAGGCCCATCAACGTGAGATGGGTGTTGTGCCCGCGGAAGCTCCGTGCCTTGCCGAGCCGGTCGTACTTGCCGATGCGTGGCCCGAGGTTGAGCAGGACGCCGAAGGCGAAGGCGCCGGCGACGCCGTGCACGACACCCGACGCGATCGCGTCGTGGAAGCCGAACCGGGTCACGAGCCAACCGCCGGAGCTCCAGCCCCATGCCGCATCCATGATCCACACGGCCGAGCCGAGGATCGCGGTCAGGATCAGGTAGGCCGAGAGGCGGATCCGCTCGACGACGGCACCGGACATGATCGAGCCCGTCGTCCACGAGAAGAGGAGGAACGCAAGGAAGAAGATGAGGCTGATGTGGTCGGCCAGATTCGGGCCGAGACCGACGCTCCAGGGTGCCGTGAGACCGCAGAAACCCTCGAGTGCATCGGGGCTGGCGTGGCCACTCTTGGGCCAGCCTTCCTCGAAGCAGCCGTAGATGTACCAGCCGAAGTAATAGAACGTTGGCGTGACGACCGCGATCGTGAGGATGTTCTTCATCGCCGTCGACATGAGGTTCTTGCGTCGAACGGCGCCGCCCTCGTACGCCATGAAGCCCACGTGGATGAGCCACATGACCACGACGGTCCAGAAGTAGAACTGCTCGGCGAGGATCGCCGAGTCCAGCGCGAGCGCGTCTTCTACCCGCTGAAGATCCTCAGCGGTCTGAGCGAGCAGCGAGCCAATCAAGGACATCGTCATACCAGCGACCTCCACCCGGCCTCCCGTGGGGAACAACGCGAAGACCGTACGAATTGCGAGACGGGCCTTCTATGTCCAAAGCCACTCTCGTTCGCCGCTTGGTATGTACATCTTCTACATGTCTTACGGGGCTTCCGCTTCGTCTTTGAGACCGTCGTCGATGATGTCGCCCGAGGCGGCGTCGATCTTGACGAGCTGCACGAGCGTCGGCGCGCGGGCCGAGCCGTTGTAGAAGGACACGTACCAGAATCCCTGCGTTGGAACGCCCTGGCGCACGAACCGGACCTGCTCGTTCTCAGCGTCGAAGATCAGCACCTCCCGGGCGATCGCGATTGCCTCGTCCTTCGACACGTTGTTCTCGGAGCCGGTGCAGCTCCGCGCGACGAGCGCCGCCACGACGAGCAGCGTGACGAGGATCAGCACCCGCCCGAGCGGGTGATCCCTAAGCCCGCGCCTGGCGCCAGCGTCGGACGACGACATACACCCTCAATGCGAGGTAGCCCAGGAAGTGGGTGAGGAAGACGAGCATCAGCCACCACGCCCACCACAGGAAGTGTGGACGCAGCTCGCGAAGCTCGATCACGGTCAGGTAGAGCGCGAGAGCCAGCGTCAGGAGCATCAACGCCGGCGCCTGCTCGAGCAGGAGGAGGAGGATCACCGGCACATGCTATGCGGTGGGCGGAACCGGCGATAGGAGGCGTCGGGCCGGTGGTCTGGAGCGATCGATCATCTAGGGTTGCGTCGTGGCCGATGACCGCATCGAACATCTGACCGCTGAGCAGAAGGCCGAGCTGGAGGCCGAGCTTGCCGATCTCGAGGGCCCGAAGCGGCTCGCCGCCGTCGAGGCGATCAAGACCGCCCGCTCGTTCGGTGACCTCTCCGAGAACTTCGAGTACCACGCGGCGAAGAACGAGCAAGGCCTGCTCGAGGCGCGGATTCGCAAGCTCAGGCACCGGCTGCACCACACGGTCGTGGTCGAGCACGACACGGACGATCACGTCGGGCCGGGGTCGATCGTCGAGATCGAGGACGAGCAGGGCGAGACGATGGAGGTGACGATCTCGGTGGTCGGTGGCGGGGTCTCGCCGACCTCTCCGCTCGGGAGCGCGCTGATCGGCGCCGCGATCGGCGACACGGTCGAGGTCGAGGCTCCACGCGGCTCGTGGCGCGCGACGATCCGCGGCATTCGCCGCTGAGCACCGCGGCCGGCCCGGCGCCGTCGTAGGATCGACACGTGCGCGCCGCGATCGTCACCGGGGGAGGGACCGGGATCGGCGCAGCGACAGCGAGGCGTCTCGTTGAGGATGGCTTCGGCGTCGTGCTCTCGGGGCGCCGTCCGGGCCCATTGGCGGACGTGGCCGGCGAGCTCGACGATCGAGCCGTCGTCGTCGCCGGCGACGTCGGCGACCCGGAGCATGGCGAGGCGCTGGCGGCTGCGGCTGGAGCTGCCTTCGGTGGCATCGACGCCGTCGTGCTCAATGCCGGCATCGGCGAGTCCCGACCGGTCGCGGAGGAGACGGTCGAGGGCTGGGAGTCGGTACTCCGCACGAACCTCACCGGTGCGTTCCTCGTCGCACGCGCTGCGCTGCCCGGGCTCGTCGAACGCCGCGGCTCGCTGGTTGCGGTGGCCTCGATCAACGCGATGCGGGCAGGCCCGGGGTGGGCCGCGTACTGCACGTCGAAGGCCGGCCTCGTGATGCTCGCGCAGACGATCGCCAACGACTACGGGCCGCATGGCGTGCGTGCGAATGCGGTCTGTCCGGGATGGGTGCGGACGCCGATGGCCGAGGACGACATGGACTCGCTCGCGCAGCAGAGAGGAGTGACTCGCGACCAGGCGTACGATTTGACCCACGAGCACGTCCCTCTGCGTCGCCCCGCCGAGCCCGACGAGGTCGCTCGGGTGATTGCGTTCCTGCTCTCCGACGCGGCGTCATACGTCAGCGGCGCCGCGATTCCCGTCGACGGTGGGGCGGCTGTGGTGGACGTCTCGGCCACAGCGTGGGGCTGAGTCGATGATGGATCGAGCGAAGCTCGGTATGCCGTCAGGTTACACGAGCAATCAATGAGCACTCACTGAGTACTCATGCTAGTGTCGTGGGATGGAATCGCTCACAACGCTGTTCGACCTCGTCTACGCACGCCGCCGGCTGGCGGCTCGGGTCGACGAGGCACTCGGCGTCCATCACGGGTTGGCGCTCGGCGATCTCGGGCTCCTGCTCGAGCTTCGCGACGCGGGTGGGCGCATGCGCCGCACCGACCTCGCCTCCCGGCTCGGGATCACTGCATCCGGTGTTGCTCGCCAGGTCGCGCCGCTCGAGCGGATCGGCCTCGTCGGTCGCGAGCCCGGTCGTGACGCGCGCGTCGCGCTCGTCACGTTGACCGAAACCGGCTCGCGGGTCGCGGGCGAGGCACTGGTCACGGGTCGCGAGGCCGCCGCGGAAGCACTGGCGGCAGTCTGGGCACCGCGCGAGCAGGAGCGTCTCGGCGACCTCCTTCGCAAGGCGCGCGTCTGAGCGACCGCCTCGAACGGGTTACGGGGAGGGCTGTCCCGGTGCGGGCCGCGCGTACGTCACGAACGCGAACGGGGTTCCGTCCTCCGTCACGTGGCTCTCGCGCGAGGTCTCCGCGAACACGTCGCGGTCGAACGGAGGGAAGAACGTGTCTCCGTCGACCTCGACGTCGATCTCCGTCAGCAACAACTCGTCGGCGAGCGGCAGGGCCTCGGCGTAGAGCTCGCCGCCGCCGATCACGAACACCCGAGGTGTGCCTTCGACCAGGTCGAGAGCGTCGCCGAGCGAGCCCGCACGCTCGGCGCCGGTCGCTGCCCACAGCTGATTCCGCGTGACCACGATGTTGCGCCGGCCCGGGAGCGGACGGAACCGCGTGGGAAGAGAGTCCCAGGTGCGCCGGCCCATCACCACGGGATGACCCATCGTCACCGCCCGGAACCGTCTCGCATCCTCGGCGATCCGCCACGGGATGCCACCCGCGTTGCCGATCACGCCGCCGCGGGCCACGGCCGCGAGAAGCGAGACGATCACACCGCGACGGGCGCTCGGATCGCCGGGTGATGCACGTAGCCGACGACGTCGAAGTCGTCGAACGCGTAGTCGAAGATCGACGGCGGTCGTCGGCGTAGTCGGAGCTCGGGGAACGCGTACGGCGCTCGCTGCAGCTGCGTCTCCATCTGCTCGCGGTGGTTGTCGTAGACGTGGCAGTCGCCGCCGGTCCAGATCAGCTCACCGACGTCGAGGTCGCATTGTTGCGCCAGCATGTGGGTGAGCAAGGCGTAGCTCGCGATGTTGAACGGCACGCCGAGAAAGACGTCTGCGCTGCGCTGGTAGAGCTGACAGCTGAGCCGGCCTGCAGCGACATGGAACTGGAACAGCGCGTGGCACGGCATCAGAGCCATTCGGGGCAGCTCGGCGACGTTCCACGCGCTCACCACGATCCGGCGCGAGTCGGGCTCCTCTCGCAGGAGGCGGACGACCTCCGCGATCTGATCGACGTGCCCGCCGTCGGGGGTCGGCCAGGTGCGCCACTGAACGCCGTAGACCGGGCCCAGGTCGCCGTCCTCGTCTGCCCACTCGTCCCAGATCGTGACGCCGTGCTCCTGCAGCCAGCGTGCGTTGCCGTCGCCGCGCAGGAACCAGAGCAGCTCGTACGCGACCGCAGGGAAGTGCACCTTCTTCGTGGTCACGAGCGGGAACCCGTCGTGCAGGTCGAAGCGCATCTGGTAGCCGAAGACGCTGACGGTGCCCGTTCCCGTCCTGTCCGCCTTCGAGGCGCCCGAGGTCAGTACGTGGCGCGCGAAGTCCTCGTACTGCGTCGTGACGGGCCGGGGTCGATCGAGCAACGACACAGTGTCTCGACGATAGCTGCCGCCGCGGAGGGCGTCAGGCCGCGGCTCCCGCGAGTACCCGTTTCGGCTTGCCGTCGTCGTCGACGACGACGGCCCACCGATCGCCGACCGCAGGAGCCACGGGCACGCTGAACGTGACCGTCACCCCCTCGCCCCTTGCCAGGAACGCGCCGACGATCTGCTCCGCCTTCCCCGCCGGTGTCACGCGCAGCTCGTAGGTGCTCGAACCGGACAGAGCGTCGAGCCCGCCGACCTCGAGCTCGACCGGCCAGTTGCCGGCGGAGTCGGCGCCGCGCACGACGACCTCCCCGCGCGCGCCTCCGTCGCCGGTGAGGGCGACCGTGAAGACGGTCTGGCCCGAGGTGCCACCGCCACCCAGGAGGTAACCGGCGCCGAGCAGCACCAGCCCGAGGATCACCGCCCCCATCACGACCGCCGATCGGTGGCGGCGCGGCAGCGGCAGCGCCGCGGCTTGGGGTGGTGATGGTGGCTCCACGAGCTCGGGTGGCAGCTCCGGTGGCGGCGGCACGCCTGCGATCGAGTCGGCCGCGCGCGGAGTGCCGAGCAGGTCGCCGACCCGCTCGATTGCGGTACGGGCGAGCGTGTCGACCTCCTCCGGGGAGAGATCGAGGAACGCGGCCGTCTCGTCCGCCGCCATGCCGCCCCACGCGGAGAGCTCGAGGATCAGCCGCTCCTGCTCGGGGAGCACGGCGACCGCGCGGTACACGTCCCAAGCGCGCCGATAGGCGTGCGCGTCGGGCTCGGTAGCGCCGATCGCGCGGCATGCGACGTCGTAGAGCCAGACGCCCGGTTCGTTGCGTGATCGGTCGAAGTGCGCGGCGGACCGCCAGATGGCCGCCGAGACGTCGGCGGCCGACCGCTCGGCTTCCTCGCGATCGGAGTGAACCGACAAGGCGAGGCCGAGTGAGGCTCTCACGGTTCGCCGGTGGAGCTCCGCCAGGGCGTCGAGGTCGCGGGCGGCGACGCCTTCGATCAGGTCGGCGTCCGTGAGGGAACCGGTGTTCATGGCCGATGGACGGCGCACGCCGGGGAGTCGGCCCCGGCGTGCGCCGCGCGAGCGAGCTAGTGGCCCTTCGCCGCCGCGTACTTCGCGGAGACGGCGTCCCAGTCGACCACGTTCCACCACGCCTCGAGGTAGTCGGGGCGCCGGTTCTGGTAGTTCAAGTAGTAGGCGTGCTCCCACACGTCGACGCCGAGGAGGGGTGTCGAGCCGTTCATCAGCGGTGAGTCCTGGTTCGGTGTCGAGACGACGGCGAGCCCGGTGCCGTCCCAGACGAGCCAGCTCCAACCGGACCCGAAGCGCTTGATCCCGGCGTCGATCACCTGCTGCCGGAGAACGTCGAACGCGCCGAACGTGGACTGGATTGCGTCACCCAGGTCGCCACCCGGCTCGCCGCCGCCGTTCGGGCTCATGATCTCCCAGAACAGCGTGTGGTTGGCGTGCCCACCGCCGTTGTTGCGGACGGCTGCCTGCTTGTCCTCGGGGAGGATTTCGAGGTTGGCGATGATCGCCTCGATCGGGCGCCCCATCCACTCGGTGCCGTCGAGCGCGGCATTCAGGTTCGTCACGTACGCGGCATGGTGCTTGTCGTGGTGGATCTCCATCGTGCGCGCATCGATGTGCGGCTCGAGGGCGTCGAACGGATACGCGAGGTCGGGCACGTCATAGGCCATTGCAGTCGTCCTCCTTGGATTCGTTGCGTCGACACAAGGATATGCTCCCCGTCGTCGCCCGAGTCGGCACGGACACCCCAGGAGGCCACGCATGTCGAACATCCAGGAGCTCGCAGCCCGACCCCTCTCACCGGCGCTGCTCGAGTTGACCGGTATCTCGCGCGTCTCCGTCGAGGCCCACTACCGGCTCTACCAGGGCTACGTGGCGAAGCGGAACGAGATCGTCGTGAAGCTGGCCGAGGTCGATCGGGGCTCGGCCAACCAGATCTACTCCGATCTGCGGGCGCTGAAGGTCGACCTCAGCTTCGCGATCGGTGGGATCAAGAACCACGAGGTCTACTTCGAGCACCTCGGTGGCCCCGGCGGGGACCCGACCGGTGCCTTCAGGGCACTCGTGGAACGGGACTTCGGCTCGGTCGACAAGTGGCGCGCCGACCTCAGAGCGACCGGTCTCGCCGCGCGGGGCTGGGCGTGGACTGCCTACGACTGGGACGAGCGGCGCCTGCTGAACCTGATCGGCGACGCGCAGAACACGTTCCCCGTCTGGAACGCGACGCCGCTGGTTGCCCTCGACGTCTACGAGCACGCCTACTTCATCGACTACCAAACCGACCGCGGCGCGTACATCGACGCGTTCTTCGAGAACCTCGACTGGGACGTCGTCAACGGTTGGGTCAAGGCGTACGCCATCCCGGCGTAGTCGCCGTGTCTCGGTGCCACCGCGGCGGCCGCCGCTCCGCGTAACCTGGCCGCCGTGGCTGCGGACGCGATCCTCGTTCTCGCCGCCTACCTGATCGGCTCGATCCCCTTCGGCCTCGTGCTCGTCTGGCTCGTCCGCAGGGAGGACATCCGCCGGCACGGCAGCGGGAACATCGGCGCCTCGAACGTCTGGCGCGTGTACGGGAGGTCGCTCGGCATCCCCGTCGCGCTGCTCGACGTGGCGAAGGGCTTCGTGCCGGCGCTCGTCGCGCTGCAGGTGGGCGGCGACTGGGCCGGCGTGCTCGCCGGGGTGGCCGCGATGATCGGCCATGCGCGACCTGTCTACCTGCGTTTTCGCCCGGGTGGGAAGATGGTCGCCACGGCAGGTGGTGTGAGCTTCGCGCTCGTCCCGCTCGCCGCCGCCTGCTGCCTCGTGATCTGGCTCGCCGTGTTCGCGCTGTTTCGCTACGCGTCGGTGGCATCGATCGTCACCGCTTTCGCTCTTCCCCTCCTCAGCTACGCCTTCGGTGCGTCGTGGCCCGTGGTCGGGTTCGGCCTGGTCGCCGCAGCGGGCGTGGTCGCGCTGCACCGCCAGAACGTCCGCAGGCTGTTCGCGGGAACCGAGTCACGCTTCGCCCGCGGCCCGCGGGCGTCGGCCTGACCTACGCGCTCTCCTCGACGATCAGGACGACGGCGTTGTAGAGCTGCCGCCGAGCCACTCCTCGAGCGTCGTCTGCCGTCGTGCGGGAGCGCCATTCGCCAACTCGCCCCGGATCTCGCCGACCGTGCCGAACCGCTCGGCGACGACGTCGTGGTCGTGGATCGTCTCGAGATTCACCTGGCGGGAGAGGACGAAATCTGCGTCATCGAGATCGAGACGCTCGTCGAGCAGGCCCTTGATCGACAGCCGCACCGAGTCCTCGACGAACCGTGGCTGCAGATGCGCGTGCTCGACGACGAACAGCTCGTCGGGACGTTTGAGCAGTTCGAACACCGGCGCGCTCATCGATCGCTCCACGATGCCCACGAGATTCTCCGCGTCGAGCTCACGGTCGCTGCCGACGAGCAGCGTTCCCCGGCCTCTCTGGTTGTGCGTGGCGAGCGGGACGAGCTCGAGTATGCGGCTCACGTCGCCGTCCGCGAAGCCGGCTTCGAGTAGCCGCTCGGTCGCGCGGTCGCGCACGAGGCCCTGCGCGCAGGGGCACGCGTTGATCCCGGTCGCCTCGACGCCGACGACACGGCGAACACCGTGCTCGTCGGCCGCTGCGATGCCGATCAGCGACACCATCTCCTGCGTCGGCAGCCCCGTGACGGGCGTCTCCCTCCGCATCGGCCAGCGGGCGGTGATGTGGACGTCGGCGCGAAGCGCCTGCTGGCGGTCGACGATGTGTCGTGCGATGTGCCCGGCAAGCACCTCGATCAGCATCCCGTCGCCGAGCACCTCGGCATCGATCGCCTCGTCGAACAGCTCCGGGAACCTGGACATGTGCACGCCCTTCTGCGCGCGATCGAGGTCGACGGTGCTGTTGATCTCGGCAGCCATCACCATCTCCTGGTCGCCGCGACGGATCCGGATCGCCTTCTGTACCGACGTCACGCCGACGCGCGAGAGAGCGAGCGACACCGGCGGCGCAGATGCCTGCATGTCGTGTGCGCTACGCAGCGTGGTCACCGGCTGACCGTACCAGCAGAGAGAAGGGTCACGGCGTGCACGCACAGCCGTTCACGAGGGCGCCGCGCGCGCTTCCGCGCGGTCGAGCGCCCGCAGCCGGAGCATGGCGACGACGCCGAGCGCCGGTCCGGCGGCGAGCAGCGAAAATGCCCAACCCCAGCCCGCGCCCTCGACCAAGAACGGGACGACCCAGATCGTGCACACCGTCAGCGCGAACCCGATCGCGAGCTGCAGTGCGAGCGCGGTTCCGACGTAGGCCTGGTCGGCGTGCTCGGTCACCATCGTCGAGAACTGGGCGGAGTCGGCGATCACCGCGAAGCCCCACACGAAACCGACGACGATCGCGGCGGGAGTCGGCAAGAAGCCGATCGCCAGCGCGCAGGCTCCCGAGAGCGCCATCGCCACGGCGGTGATGAGCGGACGCCCGATGCGGTCACCGGCGATTCCGCCGACGACGCACCCGACCGCGCCGACGCCGATCACGCCGAAGGTGACGAGAGCTGCCGTCGTGGGATCCGCGAAGAGCGATTGACGGGCGAACACGAGAAACCACGTCCACATCGCGAACAGCTCCCACATGTGCCCGAAATACCCGAACGAGGCGAGCCTGACGCCGCGGTTGCGGAACACGAGCGCCACCTGGCGTGGATCGAAGACCGCACGTGGGAACGGGTGCGGTCCCTCGGGTACGCCGAACACGACGACGAGCCCGCCGATCAGCGTCAGCACGGAGGTGGCAGCGATCACAGGCTCCCAATCGACGCCGCCGAGACCGTTGACCAGGTGTGGGAGAGCCGAGCCGAGGGCGATGGCACCGGCGAGAATGCCGAGCGCGGTGCCGCGTCCGCGCGTGAACCAGGTCGCCATCAGCTTGAACGCTGGCGGGTAGACACCGGCGAGGAAGAAGCCGGTCGCGAGACGCAGCGGGATCGCCGTCGCCGCGCCGTCAGCCGTGAGCAGCAGCGCGTTGGCAAGGGCTGCTCCGAGTGAGCCGAGCAGGATCACGCGGTGGGGTGGCAGCACGTCGACGAGTGTCAGGGCCGATGACAGCAGCGCGCCGACGACGAAGCCGACCTGAACCGCGATCGTCAGCCATGCGCCGGCGCTCGTGGACAATCCCCAGTCTGCGCGCAGCTGTGGGATCACCGCCGAGGCGGAGAACCAGGTCGACATCGAGAGCGTGAGCGAGAGTGCGAGGAGCGCCAGCGCGCGCCGCTGTGTCACCGGAGTGGTTCGGTCCAGACGAGCGCGGTGCCGTCGAGCACGACCGTGTTGTCAGCGCTTGTGATCGTGGTGCGCAGTTTCGTGATCGGCTTGTCGTCACGTGCTTCGAGCACTTCGACCTCGGCCGTGATCTCGTCTCCCGGCTTCACGGGCGCCTTGAACGACCAGTCCACATGGAGGAACACGGAGCCCGGTCCGGGGAGATCCTCGGCGACGACCGCGTTGAGCAGCCCGGTGGTGACGCCGCCCTGGACGATGATCCCGCCGAAGCGGCTCGCGGTGGCCGCGGCTTCGTCGTAGTGGAGCGGGTTGCGGTCGCCCGTGATCTCCGTGAACAGCTCGATGTCGCGGGCCGTCACGGTACGTGTGCGGCTGGCTGACTCCCCGACGGTCGGCATCGGCCGGAGTCTTGCATGCCCTACCGCAGCAGGCGTGAGAGGCGGCGGTCCTTGAGGGCTCGGCCGCCCGTCTGGCAGGTGGCGCAGTACGTGACCGTGTGCTCCTCGAAGGCGACGCGGCGGAGTGTGTCGGCACACCGCGGGCACGGTTCCCCGAAGCGGCCGTGCACGCGGTAGACGTCCTTGTCGCTCTTCCCGCGCTCCCGAAGCTCGAGCGCGCGAGTGAGGTCGTCGCGGATCGCTTCCGCCAGCCGTCCGGTCTCGTCCTCGGTGACGTCGGTCGAGAGTCGGAAGGGCGACAGCCGTGCCTCCCACAGAATCTCGTTCGCGTGCGCTCGCCCGATGCCCGAGAGCGCACGCTGATCCCGGAGCAGCGGGTGAAGCTGACGCCTCGCAGCCGCCAGAATGGCGCCCAGCTGTTCGGCGTCGACCTCGAGCGCGTCCGGGCCGAGATGGGCGAGCTCCGCCTCGAGGGCCTCCAGCGTGAGCAGCCAGACCCCCGCGCGCTTCTTCTTGCCTGCCTCGGTCAGCACGAGCTCGGCGCCGTCCGCGAAGCGCAGCCGGAACGCCGGCTTCGCGGGGGTCTTCGCCCCGGGCGAGTGGTAGCGCAGCCGCCCCGCGCTCATCAGGTGCACGCGGAGCACGAGGTCGGCGTCCGCGACGGGGAAGAGGAGGTTCTTGCCGCGCCGCCCGGCACCCGTGAAGCGTGCGCCCGCGAGGGCGGAGAGCGGCGGGTCGATCGTCTTCAACGTCGCGATGTGAGCAGGGCCGGCACTCTCGATCGGTGCCTGCGAGACCTGCGGGGCGAGCTCGCGTACCCACGCTTCGACCTCGGGCAGCTCGGGCATGGGCCGGAGTGTAGGGCGACCTGTCCCGCCCGCGTCTCGGGGTGTGTGGGGCGCAACAGCCGTGTCTGACTGAAGTCAGACACGGGGGACACCTGCCGGGGCGACCCTACAATCGTGGCGTGGAGCCGATCATCGTGGAGGCGACACGGGGCGACGTGGTCGAGGCGCGCCACCGGGTCCACTTCGCGGTCGTGCAGGACGAGAGGCTCGTGCTGGCGGCGGGTACTCCGGAGCTCGTCACGTTTCTCCGCTCGTCAGCCAAGCCGTTGCAGGCGCTTCCGCTCGTTCGCGCCAAGCCGGAGCTCGACGACGAGCTCGTGGCGATCGCGTGCTCGTCTCACCTCGCCAGGCCCGAGCAGCTCTCGGCGGTGCGCAGGCTGCTGGCGATCGCGCCGGCAGAGGAGGACGAGCTCGAATGCGGCCCGGACCCGACCCGCATCGCCCACAACTGCTCGGGCAAGCACGCAGGCTTCCTCGCTCTCTGTCGCCACCAGGGTTGGCCGTCGGCCGGGTACCGACTCCCCGACCACCCGTGCCAGCGTCTGATGCTGGCCGAGGTTGCCGCTGCCGCCGGTCTCGACCCGGCCGAGGTCCCGACCGCGCCCGACGGCTGTGGCGTCGTCACCTTCGCCCTCTCACTCACTCGGGCAGCGGCCGTCTTCGCGCGTCTCCCCTCGCTGCCGGGCGCCGAGCGGGTGGTCGAGGCCATGCGGCGGCATCCCGAGCTGCTGCGCGGCCCGGTTGCCGCCGACGCTCGGCTGATCCGCGCGCTCGACGGCTGGGTGGCGAAGGGTGGTGCCGAGGGGCTCTTCTGTGCGGGGTCGCCCGACGGGCTCGGTGTCGCCGTCAAGGTCGACGACGGATCGTTCCGAGCGATCGTGCCGGCGGTCGGGGAGGTCATGCGCCGGCTCGGCCTCGGTCTCGCCGGCCTCACCGCTCCGCCGCTCGAGAACAGCGTCGGCGACGTGATCGGTGCGCTTCGCGTCGCGTGAGCCGAGCGGTTTCGCCCAGACCGGGATAATCGAGAATCGGTCGTTCGGGCCTGTTCCAAAAAGACGTTTCCTCGTATACGATGCGGCGCCTGATGGGTCAGAGCCGGGGGCAAGGGGCGTCCGGCTCGATGGTTGTCGAGGTGGTTCTGTCTCCGTCGAGGAAGGAGTACGAGGGGTCGATGCTCTCCGTCGAGACTGCACTTCCGGAAGTCGAAGAGCTCCAGAAGCTCGTGGAGCAGGGGCAGGAAAAGGGATATCTCACGTATGACGAGATCGCCGGCGTCCTCGAGGACGTCGAGCTGACGAAGGAGCAGGCCGAAGACTTCACGACGTATCTGAGCGATCACTCGATCGAATTGCTCGAAGGTGAGCTGCACAAGGCGCTGCCACCGTCGCTCGAGCCGCCTCAGACACCCGAGGACGAGAAGAAGGCTGCCGTTCTGCCTCCTCCGAAGCTCGATCTCACGGTCGAGCCGTCGCTCGACTCGCTGCGTCTCTACCTCCGCGAGATCGGCAAGGTGCCCTTGCTGACAGCAGATCAGGAGGTGACGCTCGCCAAGCGGATCGAGCGCGGCGACATGAGCGCGAAGCAGCACATGATCGAGGCCAACCTGCGGCTCGTCGTCTCGATCGCGAAGGGGTACCTGGGGCGCGGGCTGTCGTTCCTCGACCTCATTCAGGAGGGCTCGCTCGGGCTGATCCGTGCGGTCGAGAAGTTCGACTACCGCCGGGGCTACAAGTTCTCCACCTACGCGACGTGGTGGATCAGGCAGGCGGTGACACGCGCGATCGCCGACAAGGCCCGCACGATCCGTATCCCGGTGCACATGGTCGAGAAGCTCAACAAGGTCGTGCACATCGAGCGGCAGCTCGTCCAGCGTCTCGGCCGCGAGCCGCGGCCCGAGGAGATCGCCGAGGAGCTCGACCTGGAGACCGACGAGGTGCGCGAGATCCTGCGCATGGCGCAGCTCCCGGTCTCACTCGAGAAGCCGATCGGCGAGGAGGAGGAGTCGTCACTCGGCGACTTCGTCTCCGACGACCAGGCGGAGTCGCCGTTCGACACCGCGTCGCTCTCCCTGCGGCGCGAGGACATCGACCTGGCGCTGGCCTCCCTCCCGGAGCGGGAGCGGAAGGTGATCGAGCTGCGCTACGGGCTCTCAGGCGAGCCGCCGCGCACGCTCGAGGAGGTCGGGCGTGCCTTCGGTGTCACGCGCGAGCGGATCCGTCAGATCGAGAACAACACGCTGAAGCGGCTCGAGTCGCTGCCCGAGGCGCAGGCGCTCCGCAACTGCGTCTGACGTCGCGACCTCGCGTCCAGTCCAGGTGACGAGAGGGGGAGTCGAGAGGCTCCCCTTCTGTCGCGCGTGTCATTAACTTGGACAAGAGTTTGACAAAGGTCGTCGGGTTGTGCTATTCCTACCTGGACAAAACATGGACATTAGTCCGGAAGGGAGTACAACCATGAAGAAGCTGCTCACCATTCTCGCCGTAGCGATGCTCGCGGTCGCCGGCGTCGCCGCCTCCGGCACCGCTGCACCGCGCTCGGCCGCCGCGTCGAATGCGGACATCGTCGAGACGGCGGTTGGAGCGGGCCAGTTCAAGACGCTCGCCTCGCTGCTGACCCAGGCAGGGCTCGTCGAGACGCTGCAGGGAGACGGCCCGTTCACCGTATTCGCGCCCACAGACGCCGCGTTTGCGAAAGTGCCGAAGAAGACACTCGATGCGCTCGCCGCCAACCCGGCGCTGCTGAAGAAGGTCCTGCTCTACCACGTCGTCGCGGGGAACGTCCCAGCGTCGGAGGTCGTGAAGCTGAACGGCCAGGTCGTGAAGACCGTGTCAGGGCTACCCGTCGGCATCAAGATCGCCGGCCAGAACGTGTTCCTCAACGGCTCGACCAAGGTGGTCACGCCTGACGTCATGGCGTCGAACGGCACGATCCACGTGATCAACAAGGTGCTGCTCCCGCCCGGGGACATCGTCGCCACCGCGACGGCCGCGAAGTCGTTCAAGACGCTGACCTCGCTGGTCAAGAAGGCCGGTCTGGTGAAGACGCTCCAGAAGGGCACGTGGACCGTGTTCGCCCCGACCGACGCCGCCTTCGCCAAGGTGCCGAAGGCGACCCTCAACGCGCTGGCCAAGGACAAGGCCCTGCTGAAGAAGGTGCTCCTCTATCACGTCGTCAAGGGCAGCGTCCCCTCCGGCAAGGTCGTGACGCTCGACGGCGCCATGGTCAAGACCGTGTCGGGCAAGAAGGTCGCGATCGACGTGCGCGGCGGCAAGGTGTTCGTCAACACCGCCCGCGTCGTCACACCCGACGTGATCGCGTCCAACGGCGTCATCCACGTCGTCAACAAGGTCCTCATCCCGCCGGCGTAGCCCTCCACCGGGATCGAGGTCGCACGACGGGCCGCGGGAGACCGCGGCCCGTTGGCGTTCAAGAGGAGCCCGGGAGCCGGCCGGCTTCGGCGAGAGCGGACAGGCCGCGTTCGCGGACGTCGCTGGCGACCTTGTTCACGTCGGCGTCGAGCGGTGCATACGCCGTCACGTTCAGCCAGACGAGCTTGTCCGTGACCTCGCCGACGTCCACCCGCGCGTCGTCGACCTGTGGCGAGCGTCGCGCCGCCGTCAGCAGCAGCTCGCGCGCGTCGGCGACGGAGCTGCCGATCGGGACCGGAAGCGCCGACTCGACGGTGCGGCGGGCGGTGCCGAGCGTCCGGTTCACGACCGGTCCCGTCGTGAGCTGCGTGTTGGGGAGGAAGACGCGCCGCTGCTCGTCGGTGACGAGCGTGGTGTAGATCAGGTTGATCGCCTCGACGAAGCCCGTGTAGCCGGCCACGGTCACCCGATCCCCGAGGCGCACGGGCTGTGTGAATGCGACCAGCACTCCCGACCCGAGGTTGCCGAGCGGCGTGCTCAACGCGAGACCTGCGAAGAGCGCGAGCACCGCGCTCGACGCGAGCAGTGCACGTGCGATCTGCTCGGTCTCGGGGAAGATCGAGAGCACGCTCCAGACGCCGGCGGCGGCGACGAGCGCTACGACAAGCCGCGTGAGGACGCTGAACGTCGTGCGCCGGCTCGCGCGGATCGCGGCGTCGGCGGTCGTGTCGCGGCGCTCCCACGCTGCGAACGCGCGGTGCAGGAGGAAGCGCACGAGAAAGATGACCCCGAGCCAGACGGCGGCCGTGACGACCACCCGTTGCCAACGTTCGTCCACGACGCCGACGAGTTCGGCGCCGCCGCGCCGTCGCCTGCCCGAAAGCCGCCGCTGCTATTCGGCGACGGGCTCGCTCTCGAGCTCGAACGCGGAGTGCAGCGCTTGCACGGCGGCCGGTATCTCGGCCCTGGCGATCATGCACGAGATCTTGATCGGGGACGTCGAGATCATCTGCAGGTTGATCTCGAGGGCCGCGAGCGTGCGGAACATCTTGGCCGCCACCCCGGGATGGGAGCGCATGCCGGCGCCGATCAACGAGACCTTGCCGAGACCGTGGTTCTCCTCGACGTCGAACGCTCCAAGCTCCAGCTGCACGCCCTCGAGCGCCGCGCGGGTCGCAGGGACGTCGTCGTTCGGCACCGAGAACGACATCTCGGCGTTCCCGTGCACGACGTTCTGGATGATCGTGTCGACGTTGACGTGCGCGTCGGCGACCGCGTCGAAGATGTTGGCCGCGACGCCAGGTCGATCCGGGATGCCGGTCAACGTGAACACGACGTCGGTCTGGGAGTGGGTGACCGCTGACACGATCGGCTGTTCCATGTCGTCTCCTTCCTGGATCCAGGTGCCCTCCTCGTCGGAGAACGTGGAACGGGCGTGCACACGCACGCCGTGGCTGCGGGCGAGCTCGACCGAGCGCAGCATCAGCACCTTCGCCCCCGATGCCGACATCTCGAGCATCTCCTCGTACGACACGGCCGGGAGCTTCCTCGCCTCCGGCACGATGCGGGGGTCGGCGGTGAAGACGCCCGGCACGTCGGAGTAGATCTCACAGGCGGCTCCGAGCGCGGCTGCGAGCGCGACGGCGGTGGCGTCGGTGCCGCCGCGACCGAGCGTGGTCACGTCCATCGTGTCGCGGGAAAATCCCTGGAAGCCCGCGACGAGGACGATCTTGCCCTGCTCGAGAGCCGCCAGCACGCGGTCGGCACGGATCTCGCGGATCTTCGCCTTCGTGTAGGCGGCGTCCGTGATGATGCCGGCCTGCGATCCCGTGAAGGAGATCGCCTCCTCGCCGAGGTCGTGGATCGCCATCGCCACGAGGGCGCACGCGATCCGCTCTCCGGTGGAGAGCAGCATGTCGAGCTCGCGCGGGTGGGGCGTGGGCGAGACGTCGCCCGCCAACGCGAGCAGCTGGTCGGTGGTCTTGCCCATCGCCGACACCGTGCCCACGACCTTGAGGCCCTGTCGTCGTGCGCTCACGAAGCGCTCCGCGACGAGGCGGACCTTGTCGGGGTCGGCGACCGACGAGCCGCCGAACTTCATCACGACCGTGTCGAAGGCCCGCGTGGCGTCCTGCGTCATGGGGCCTTTGTACCTACGACGTGAGACCGGGGCGGTGGTAGCGCTCGGCGTAGGCGGGCGTGGTGATTCCCGGGCGGAGCGTCGGGTCCGGCTCGGGTGCGAGCGCCCGCGTCACGAGCGGGATCACCCCGGCCCAGACGTCGAGGTCGGCGTCGTCCGTGTCGCCGTCCTCGGGCGGCCCCGTCCTCACCTTGGCCGACGCCTCGGCGAGCGGCACCCGGAGGATCGACGTCGCCTTCAGCTCCTTGCGGGTCGGTGGCCGGGAGTCGGCCCAGCGGCCGGGAAGGAGCTGCTCCGTGAACGCCTCGAGCGCTCGGAGCTTCTCGTCCTCGGCGTCGACGAGGGTCGCGTGGCCGAGCACGACCACGGAGCGGTAGTTGATCGAGTGCTCGAACACGGAACGTGCCAGCACGATCCCGTCGAGCAGTGTCACGGTGACGCAGACCGGTATCCCCGTCGCGGCTGCACGCAGGCTACGGGCAGCCGACGAGCCGTGGACGTAGACGTGGTCGCCGACCCGTGCATGGAGCGTCGGGATCACGAACGGCTGGCCATCGTCGACGAGGCCGAGATGGCAGACGAGCCCGGCGTCGAGGATGGCGTCGATCGCCTCCCGGTCGTAGCGGGCGCGCTGCGGCTCCCGTTTGACGCGTGTGCGGCTCGAGGGGGCAGCGTGGCGGTGACGGGGCATGACAGCAAGCGTACGGGAGACGTGCCCCGGGGCCGGGCGGTCCGTCCCGGGCCAGGCGCGGTCAGTACACTCGCCGGGGCGAGATGGCGGAGACGAAGGTGATGATGATCGGGCTCGACTGCGCCGAGCCGTCGCTCGTGCTCGAGCGCTGGCGCGACGAGCTCCCGGTGCTCTCGGCACTCATGGAGCGCGGCGCGCACGGCCGGCTCACCTCGGTGATCCCGCCGATCACCGTCCCGGCGTGGTCGTGCATGATGGCCAGCCGCACGCCGGGCGATCTCGGCGTCTACGGGTTCCGCAACCGCTCCGATCACACCTACGACGGCGCGTTCATCGCCAACTCGACGGCGATCACCGTGCCGCGCCTCTGGGATCTGGTCACGCGCTCCGGCAACCCCTCGATCGTGCTCGGCGTGCCCGGCACGTTCCCCGTGCGACCGCTGAACGGAGCGATGGTCAGCTGCTTCCTGACACCCGGCACCGAGAGCCAGTACACGTACCCGCCGGGCCTCAAGCGCGAGGTGGAAGAGGTCGTCGGCGAGTACCTCTTCGACTGCACGAACTTCCGCACCGACGACAAGGAGGACCTGCTGCGGCAGGTCTACGAGATGACCGACAAGCGGTTCGCGCTGGCCGGAGCACCTGCTCTCGACGCGGCCGTGGAGGCTGTTCGCGATGGTCGAGATGGGCCCCGACCGGATGCACCACGGCTTCTGGAAGTACATGGACGCCGAGCACCGGAAGTACGAGCCGGGTGGGCCGTACGAGGGCGCGATCCTCGACTACCACCGGCACCTCGACGGCCTCATCGGGGGGCTGCTGGCGCACGCCGACGAGGACACGGTGGTCTTCGTGCTCTCCGACCACGGTGCCAAGCGCCTCGAGGGTGGCATCCGCGTCAACGAGTGGCTGCGGCAGGAGGGGCTGCTGACGACGCTCGCGGAGCCCGACCGCGTCTGCTCTCCGCGTGACGTCGGCATCGACTGGTCGCGGACAGTGGCGTGGGGCGAGGGCGGATACTACGCGCGCGTGTTCATGAACGTCGAGGGACGCGAGCCCGACGGCGTCGTCGCCGCGGCCGACTACGAGGCGGTGCGCGACGACCTCGCCGCCCGGCTCGCCGCCATCCCGGACGAGACGGGTGCTCCGATCGCGACCGCTGTGTACAAGCCCGAGGAGGTGTACCCCGAGGTCAACGGTGTCGCCCCCGACCTGATCGTCATCTTCGGCGATCTGCTCTGGCGATCGGTGGGGACGATCGGCGGCGACGAGGGCGTGCACACGTTCGAGAACGACACGGGCCCCGACGACGCGAATCACGCCCAGGACGGCCTCTACATCGTTGCCGGCCCCGGCGTCGCGGCGGTCGGCGAGCACGACGCGCACCTGCTCGACATCGCTCCCACGGTCGTCGAGCTGCTCGGGATCGGGCAGCCCGAGGGCATGCGCGGCACGAGCCTGTTGCCTGTGCTCGCTCCGGCGTAGCGGGGCAGTCGCGGTTCGGTGTCCGACTTCAGTCGGACACCGCTGTTACGGGCCATCGGCGAAGGGCGGAACGCCGTGTCCGACTGAAGTCGGACACGGGCCGTCGCACGGGAGGCCCCGGGTACACTTCGCCGCCGGATGAACCTCGTCGTCTTCGTCTCGGACGCCCTGCGCACCGACCACGTCGGGTGTTACGGCAGCCGGTTCGTCAACACCCGCACCGTGGACGAGCTCGCCGCAGGCGGCGTGCGTTTCGACATGGCGATCAGCGCCGCCCCGTGGACGTGCCCGTCGATGACCTCGATGGTGACGGGTCTCTACCCGCACCACCATGGCTACCTCCACTGGGACGCTCCCCTGCCCGAGGCGCCCACGCTGTTCGGTGCGGCGGCGGCTGCCGGCTACGAGGTGGGCACGTTCGTCTTCGACGAGTCCTACCTCTTCAAGGGACTGCCGGATGCGAACGTCGTCGGCACGAGCGAGAAGCTCGACGGTGCGATCGCGTGGCTTCGGGAGCACGCCGACCGGCCGTTCCTGCTCTTCGTGCACAGCTGGGCGACGCACATGCCGTACGACATCCTCCACGCCGAGCGCAAGGACTGGCTGGCGGCGAAGGAGGAGCTGATGGAGGGGATCCAGTCGAACACCGCCGCCGGGCTCGAGCACGTGTACGAGTCGTATCGGCGGGCGGTGGAGACGATGTCCGAGCAGCTGCTCGCCTCGTTTCTCGACGAGCTCGAGACGCTCGGGCTGCGTGAGTCGACGGCGTTCGCGTTCATCGCCGACCACGGTGAGTCGTGGGGGGAGCGCTTCGCCGACAAGGAGGACGTGAAGGGCATCTACCACATGCACGGCGCGACGCTCTACGACGAGGTCGTGCAGGTACCGCTGATCCTCTCCGCACCGGGACGGCTCGAGCCGGGCACGGTCTGGTCGCAGGTGCGCTCCGTCGACCTGATGCCGACGCTGCTCGAGCTGGCCGAGATCCCGGTGCCCGACGTCGACGGCGCGTCGCTGCTCCCGCTCGTCGACGGCGACGGAGGAAGGTGACCGCCTTGCGTTCATCGCCGGCACCGACATGGGCTCGCTGTCGCAGCTCGCAGTGCGCATGCCTCCGTGGAAGCTGATCCACCACTCGATACGGGTCGCGAGGAGGCGTACCGAGCTGAACGTCGATCCGCGGGAGCGTGTCAGCCGACCCGCCGACGTCCCGCTCGAGCTGCGCGACCTCCTCTACCTCGAGCTCGAGAGCGCCGAGCAGCGCGAGATCTCCGCCGAGGAGGAAGCGAAGGTCGAGGCGCGGCTGGCCGACCTCGGATACCTGTAGGCATCGGCCTCCGCGCGCCGAACCGGGACATGCGATGACCACGCTGGAGCGACAGTACGAGCAGATGGCCCTGATCCGCCGCTTCGAGGAGACGCTGCTGCGGCTCTTCTCGGAAGGCAAGCTGACGGGCACCACGCACACCTACATCGGCCAGGAGGCCGACGCGGTCGGCGTGATCGCGCACCTCGACCCGGAGCGCGACGTGGTCTTCTCCAACCATCGCTGTCACGGGCACTACATCGCGTTCACCGGCGACCTGTTCGGGCTGCTCAGCGAGGTGATGGGCCGCTCCACCGGCACCTGCGGCGGCAAGGGCGGCAGCCAGCACCTGCACCGCGGCAACTTCTACTCGAACGGCGTGCAGGGCAGCATCGTCCCCGTCTCCACCGGGATCGCCCTGGCCGAGAAGGAGAAGGGGACGGGAGCGGTGACGACGGTCTTCATCGGCGACGGGACGCTCGGGCAGGGTGCGCTGTACGAGTGCCTGAACATGGCGTCGCTGTGGAGCCTGCCGCTCCTGTTCGTGGTCGAGGACAACGCCTACGCGCAGACGACGCCGAAGCAACTCGCCGTCGCCGGCGACATCCCGGCACGCGCAGCCGCGTTCGGGATCGAGACGGCCGAGCTCGACACGACGGACGTGGAGGAGATCGGCGTCGCCGCCGCCCGGGCGGTCGGAGTACGTGCAGCGACGACGGGGAAGCCGTTCTTCCTCGTGCTGCACACCTATCGCTTCAGCCCGCACTCCAAGGGCGACGACTTCCGCGACCTGGCCGAGATCGAGGAGCGGCGCGCCCGTGATCCGCTGACGATCGCCGGCGCCCGTCTCGACGACAGCGTGCGTGCGTCGATCGACGAGGCGGTCGAGCGTCTGATCACGGAGACGGTGGAGGCGGCGGAGGCCGCCCCGGTGGCGGGCGAATGAGCACACCGGCCCGTTGCGTCCAGGTGCTCAACGGCGCGCTCGTCGACCTCTTCGAGCGTCGGGACGACGTGATCCTGCTCGGCGAGGACCTGCTCGATCCCTACGGCGGCGCGTTCAAGGTGAGCCAGGGGCTCTCCGACCGCTGGCCCGACCGCGTGCTGACGACCCCGATCTCCGAAGCGTCGCTGTTCGGTGTCGCCGCCGGCATGGCGCTGCGCGGTCGGCGCCCCATCCTCGAGATCATGTTCGGCGACTTCATCGCGCTCGGCTTCGACCAGATCGTCAACGGCATCTCGAAGTTCCGGGAGATGTTCGACGACCAGGTGGCGGTGCCGCTCGTGGTGCGCACGCCGATGGGCGGTCGCCGCGGCTACGGCCCGACGCACAGCCAGTCGCTCGAGAAGCTGCTGCTCGGCGTGCCCGGCATCTGCGTCGTGGCGACGAGCGAGTGTCACGACCTGCACGCCCTGCTGGTGAATGCGGTCGACGACGACCAGCCCCGTGTTCTTCATCGAGAACAAGCTGATGTACGGCCGCCCCCACCGGCGGCCGGTGGGCGGGTACCTCGACGAGTTGCGCGTGGTCGAGACGGAGACGCGCTATCCGGCGTTGTCGTTCTCGGGCAGCGACTTCCAGGGCGACGCCGCGACGATCGTCACCTACGGAGGCATGCTCCCGATCGTGCTGGAGGCGGCCACGGAGCTGATCCTCGAGCACGAGGTGTTCTGCGAGGTCGTCGCCCTGTCGCAGCTGCACCCGCTCGACCTCGATCCCGTGCTCGAGTCGGTGGGCCGCACCGGCGCGTGTGTCACGGCCGAGGAGGGCGGGCTCACAGGCGGCGTTGGTGCCGAGATCGCGGCGCTCGTGCAGGCGCGGGCGTGGGGCGACCTGCGGCGGCCGGTGCAGCGTGTGGCGGCTGCCGACGGCGTGATCCCGGCGGCACGTGAGCTCGAGAACCAGACCCTGCCGGGTGTCCGCGACGTCGTGGATGCCGTCGCCGCGGTCGCCGGCGTGCGAATCTAGGCCGGCGATGATCGAGATCATCCTCACGCGCGAGGACGCGAACACCGAGTTCGCCCTGCTCACGGAGTGGCTGGCTGCCGACGGCGCGGAGGTGCGCCGTCACGACGTGGTGTGTGTCGTGGAGACGACGAAGGCGTCTCTCGAGATCGAGGCTCCCGGTGACGGGACGCTCGTGCACCTCTATGACGAGGGTGCGGAGGTCGAGCTCGGGGAGCGGATCGCGTTGATCGCCGAGAGCGCGGCAGAAGTCGACCAAGCGCGCGCGGAACGGACGCGCACGGCGAAGCCGGCGGAGGTAGCCGCGCCGACGAGTCGCAAGGCGACGCGCAAGGCCGTCGAGCTCGCCGAGCAGCACGGGATCGACCTGGACGCGATCCAGAAACAGGGCTTCATCACCGAGAGCGACGTCGAGGCGCTGCTCGTAGCCCAGGCAGTGGAGCCAGGCGAGGGGCCATCGCTGCTCGCAGGGATCTCGCTCGACGGCGTCACCCTTCCGGCGTCGTTCACCGCCGACGAGTCGATCGGTGTCGTCGATTCCGCGTTCCTCACCTCTCTCGATGCCGACCCGGAGGCGTTCCGCGCTCTCTCGTCGGACGAGAAGGTGGCCGCGCTGCGTGCCGCGGGGGCGGAGATCGGCGACGGAGTCGTGCTCGGCGAGGGAACGCTCGTGTGGGCGCCGCGGATCCTCATCGAGGACGGCGTCTCGATCGGGCCGGGCGGGACGATTCGGTGTGCCGAGGTCGTGGCGCTGGGCGCGCTGACCATGTTCGGCGCGAACCTGGAGTTGCTGGCCCGGCGCGCATTCCTCGGGGCCGGGATCTGGGGCGGACGGAACATCCGCTTCGGCGGCGGCGGCCACCGCGACCCGTGGGCGATCCTCACCGTCGGCGACCTCGGCTTCGTCGGCGACGAGGTGTTCGTCAACGTCTGCCGCCCGGTGCTGATCGGGCGCGAGGTGTTCTTGACGATGCGCTCGATCGTCGTCACCCACAACGTCGGCCACTCGATCGTCGAGGGCTTCGAGAACCGGTTCGCTCCCGTCGTGCTGGAGGACCGCTCGCAGGTCGGGCTCGGCACCGTCGTCTACGCCGGGTGCCGCATCGGCGCTGAGGCGATCGTCGCCTCGAACTCGTACGTCGTCTCGGACATCCCGGCGGGGAAGCTCGCGATCGGCGTGCCGGCGAAGGTGGCGGGCGACGCGCGTCACGTGCCGTCGCGGCCGCGCCAGGTCGACCTGGGTCGGCGGATGATCGAGGACCTGCACGAGCTGCTCTCGCTGCGCGGGCACGCGGTGTCGGCGCTGATCGCCGACGACGGGATCGCGTTCGAGGTCACGGGTGCCAACGGGCGCGGGCTGGTCGCGTTCCGCGAGCGCGTCGGCGATCTCTCTGGCGTGTCGGCGGTGGAGGGAGAAACCGTGGTGCTGACGCTGGATGCGGGAGACGGCGCTCCGCCCGACGGCGTGGCGGTGATCGACCTGCTCGGTCGCCGGCTGCACGGCTCGGGCGGCGTGCTGCTCGACAGCGTTCGCGAGCTCTGCCGCAAGCGCGGCATCCGGGTGGAGCCAGGTCCCTGGCGCTATCCCGGCGGCCTCATCTGAAACCGGCCCCGGGCGCCTCCGTGTCTCGGTGTCCGACTTCAGTCGGACACCGCTGTTCGCGTGCCGTCCACCAGGACGGCGAGCGTCACGTGCGCGAGCCGATGCGGATCGCGGCTGTCCGCGTGGTGCGCTCGCGGCGCGCTCGTGTGCGCCGTCGCGGTCGCGCAGGCCGCAGAAGCCGAGCCTGCCGGCGCTACCTGCTCGCGTTCGGCGACGTCCACGACCCGCGCTCTCCGACGTCACGGCGCCCCGGGACCGTCACGGCGGTGCGCGATTCTCGCCACGGCGCCCGTCTGGGTCGCGGGCTGACGCCGACGGCTGGTTCTCCGGTGCGGTCGAATCAGCGATTTCCCGGATGCGGGCAGGCATCGCCCGGGGATTCAGTGCACGAGAATGCCCTGTTGTGGGGAGAGGATCGCGTCGAGGTCGGCGGGCTCGCTGCTCGTGCTCGCCGGCGCCGGTCTCGTCGGTGCGGGGCTCTGGGCCCGTCGCGACGTGACGCAATCGCTCGCGCGGGAGCGCATCGTCGGCACGGGCGACATGACGCCGCCGAACGCTCAGGTCGTGAGCGCCGGAGCAGCCCGTCAGCTGGCGGAGGTGATCCGCGAGCGCACGGTCTCTGCCTCGTGCGAGGTGACACCTGCCGCGATCCTCGACGCACTCCGCGCGCAACGCGGGTACGCGACGCTCGACGAGAACCTCCGCATCTCCTACCGGCTCGAGGGCGCGGTGATGGGATCGACCGTCGCCGCCTCGGCGGCAAGACGTATGCCGAGGTCGACCTCACGTCGCGGCCCTGACGGCTCGACGACCTCGACCACTCGCTCGCGCTCGTCGACGAGCGGACCGGCGAGCCGGTCGAAAGCCCCGCCCACGCTCGCTGGGTGCAGTCGACGACGTTCCAGTCGGCGCTGATGTAGGCCTACATGCGCGTCTCCGGCTCACCGGCTGACCGCGGGTCTCGGCGTCGGGTTCGTCGTGGCCGGCGCCGGGATAGCGGCTGCCGGTCGCCGCCGGCGCGGGCCTGATCGCGCAGGGGCCGGGTCGGCCTCGCCGCTGCAGGAAGGGCTGTTCGTCGACGGAGCTCCGGCAGTAGGGTCTGTCCAGCGGATGAGGTGTGGGAGTTGCGGAACCGAGAATCGGGCGGGGCGGAAGTTCTGCTCGAGCTGCGGCGCGCCGCTCGCGCTCGGCTGCCCCTCGTGCGGCGCTGCCAACGAGCCGGGTGACGCCTTCTGCGGCGAGTGCGGCGAGAGCCTTGTCGCTGATCGCTACAAGGAGGGAGGGTCGGCCGGGGTCGCGCGCGCGGAGCCCACGGCCGAGCGCCGTCTCGTGTCGGTGCTCTTTGCCGACCTGGTGGGCTTCACGCCGCTCTCGGAGTCGCGCGACCCGGAAGAAGTGCGCGAGCTCCTCTCGCGCTACTTCGACACGGCGCGGCGGCTGATCGGGCTCTACGGCGGCACCGTGGAGAAGTTCATCGGCGACGCGGTGATGGCCGTCTGGGGCACCCCCGTCGCGACCGAGGACGACGCCGAGCGCGCCGTGCGGGCCGGCCTCGACCTCGTCGCGGCCGTCTCGGCACTTGGACAGGAGGTCGACGCGCCCGAGCTGCGGCTCCGTGCCGGCGTGCTCACCGGTGAAGCTGCGGTCACGCTCGGGGCGGAGGGCGAGGGGATGGTGGCGGGCGACCTGGTGAACACGGCGGCGCGCATTCAGTCGGCGGCCGAGCCTGGGACTGTGCTCGTCGGTGACGCGACGCGACGCGCCTGCGAGCCGACCGTGGTCTTCGAGGAAGCGGGCTCCTTCGAGCTGAAGGGAAAGGCGGAGCCCGCAACCCTCCACCGCGCGCTCCGTGTCACTTCGGGGAGGCGCGGTGCGCTCAAGTCGACGGGCTTGGAGCCGCCGTTCGTCGGTCGCGACCGCGAGCTGCGCCTCGTGAAGGAACTGTTCCACGCCTCGGCCGAGGAGCGGCGCGCGCACCTCGTGTCGGTGACGGGCATCGGCGGTATCGGCAAGTCGCGTCTCGCATGGGAGTTCGAGAAGTACATCGACGGCCTGGCGGAGACGACCTACTGGCACCGCGGCCGCTGTCTCGCGTACGGGGAAGGGGTCACGTACTGGGCCCTGGCGGACATGGTGCGCATGCGCTGCCGCATCGCCGAGGAGGACGAGCCGGCGCGGGCGTCCTCGAAGCTCGACGCGACGCTCTCCGAGGTGCTCCTCGACGCCGACGAGCGTGCCTTCGTCGAGCCGAAGCTGGCCCAGCTGCTCGGCCTCGCCGAGCACGGGACGTCGAGCGAGCGGCACGACCTCTTCGCCGCCTGGCGGCTGTTCTTCGAGCGCATGGCCGACACATACCCGACGGTGCTCGTGTTCGAGGACATGCAGTGGGCCGACGAAAGTCTGCTCGACTTCGTCGAGTACCTGCTCGAGTGGTCGCGCTCGAGCCCGCTCTACGTGCTCACATTGGCACGCCCGGAGCTCGCCGACCGACGTCCGAACTGGGGCTCGGGGCATCGCAACTTCACGTCCCTCTACCTCGATCCGCTTCCGGAGCCGGCGATGCGCACACTGCTCGACGGCCTCGTCCCCGGGCTCCCCGACGAGCTCCGAGACCGCATCCTGGCGCGCGCCGAGGGCGTGCCGCTGTACGCGGTCGAGACGGTGCGCATGCTGCTCGACCGCGGGCTGCTCGTCCAGGAGGGCACCGCGTACCGTCTCACGGGCGAGGTCGCCGAGCTCGACGTCCCCGAGACGTTGCACGGGCTGATCGCCTCGCGTCTCGACGGCCTGCCGGCCGACGAGCGCCGGCTGCTGCAGGACGCATCCGTCGTGGGCAAGACGTTCTCGCTTGATGCGCTCTCCGCCGTGGCAGGTGTCGAGCGGGCGGCGCTCGAGCCGCTGCTCGCCTCGCTCGCGCGCAAGGAGGTGCTCGGCGTGCAGACCGATCCGACGTCGCCCGAGCACGGCCAGTACGGATTCCTCCAGGACCTCGTGCGGCACGTGGCGTACGAGACGCTCTCGCGCCGCGAGCGACGCGAGCGGCACCTCGCCACGGCGGCGTACCTGGAGACCGCGTTCGGATCCGAGGAGGAGGTCGCGGAGGTCGTCGCCTCTCACTACCTCGACGCTGCGGATGCGATACCCGATGCCGAGGACGCCGCCGAGGTGCGGGCGCGGGCGCGGGGTGCCCTCGTGCAGGCGGCGGACCGCGCCGACTCGCTCGGGGCACACGCCGAGGCACGCCGCTATGCGGAGCAAGCTGCGGGGCTGACCGACGACTCCGGGGCGCGGGCAGCGCTCCTCGACCGGGCGGGCTGGCATTGCGTCTACGCCGCCGACTGGTCGGAGGCGGAGCGGCTCCTCTCCCAGGCGATCCAGCTGTTCGAGCGAGCGGGAGAGACACGCGCGGCGGCGCGCGTGATGGGGCGGCTCGCGATGGTCGCAGGGTGGCAGGGGCGCGCGGACGAGAGCGTCCGGCTCTACGAGCGGGCGTACGCCGTGCTCGCCGAGGGGCCGCCGGACGAGGATCTCGCCGCCTGCGCCGCCGGACTCGCCGGCGCTTACGCCTTCGTCGGCAACAAGGAGAAGGGGCGCGAGATGGCGGATTTCGCGATCGAGCTCGGCGAGCAGCTCGGGTCCGCCGTGGTCCTCCTGCGTGCCTTCGGGAACATGGCGATCAATATTGAAGGATCGCGACCGCAGGAAGCGCTCGCGCTGCGGATGGAGGCCTGGTCGCTCGCGAAGGAGGTGGGTGACTCCGAACGCGAGTTGACGGCGCTCTTCAACCTCTCCAATTTGGCTTTCTCGCGCGACCGGTACGACGCCGCGCTTGGATACCTCGCCGACGGGATCGAGATCGCGCGCCGTCGCGGATCGAGGCCTGGCGAGTGGGCAATTCTCGCCGAGACGACCTACCCGCTCGCGATGACCGGTCGCTGGGACGAGGCTCTCGACCTATTCACAGGGATCCCAGACGGCCGGCTGCGAGACGCGCAGACGGGAAGCCTCTTGAGTGGCGTCCTGGAGATCTACGCCCACCGCGGCGACCTCGAGCGGGCGCAGAGCCTTCTTGCCGTGTACTCGGACTGGGGGGAGTCGGACGACGTCCAGGATCGCTGCATGTACCTGGCCGGCCTCGCCGTGGTCCGTCGGCTGGAGGGTCGGTTTGACGAGGCGCTCTCGTGTGGAGCCGAAGTCTGGGAGCTCCAGCCGGCCGGGGCTGGGCAGGCTGCTAAGCAGCGAGTGGTGGCGGCGATCGAAGCGGCGCTCGCCCTCGGGAACACGGCGCGAGCCGAGGAGCTCGTCGACTCGATCGAGGTCGTGCCCGTGGGTCTGCGCTCCCGGTACCTCGACGCGCAGTCGCGCCGCTTCCGCGCCCGGCTCGCGGGGGCCGACGAAGCGGCGGACGAGTTGTTCCGGGATGCCGCGACGCGCCTGCGCGCGCTGGGCATCGTGTTCTGGCTCGGCGTGACGCTGCTCGAGCACGGCGAGTGGTTCGTCGCGCGCGGCCGTGGCGACGAGGCCGAGCCGTTGCTCGCCGAGGCATGCGAGACCTTCGAGCGCCTGGAGGCGACCCCGTGGATCGAGCGAGCGCAAGCGTCTCGGTTGGAACACGAGCCGGCCGCAACGGGCTGAGCGGGCTCTAGCCGGACGCGAGGAAACGACCGATGCCGCGAGTCGCCTGCCGGATACGGTGCTCGTTCTCGACGAGGGCGAAGCGGACGTAGCCTTCGCCTCCCGGACCGAAGCCGATGCCCGGCGAGACGGCGACCTCGGCCTCGCGGGCAAGGCGCTCGGCGAAGGCGAGCGAGCCGCCCTCGCGGAAGCGCTCGGGTAACGGCGCCCACACGAACATCGTCCCCTTGGGTCGCGGGAACGACCACCCGATACGATCGAGGCCGTCGCAGAGCGCGTCGCGGCGGGAGCGGTAGACGGCGGCTGCCTCCTGCGGGTAGTCGGGCAGCTCGTTCATCGTCACCGTGGCGGCGATCTGGATGGGCTGGAACGTGCCGTAGTCGAGCCACGACTTCAGGCGTCCGAGCGCGTTCACGGTTGGCGCGTTGCCGACGAGGAAGCCGACGCGCCAGCCGGCCATCGAGAACGACTTCGTCAGCGTGTAGAGCTCGACGCAGCAGTCGTCGGCACCTGGCACCTGGAGGATCGACGGTGCCTCGTAGCCGTCGAAGACGAGGTCGGCGTAGGCGAAGTCGTGCACGACGAGCAGTTCGCGCTCGCGCGCGAACTCGACGACGCGCTCCATGAACCGGAGGTCTACGATCGTCGTCGTCGGGTTGTGCGGGAAGGAGAGGATGAGCACGCGCGGCCGTGGCTGGCAGCGAGCCCACGCTTCCGCGAGGTTCGCGAACAGGTCCTCGTCGGGGCCCATCGGCACCGCGGTCACCGAGGCGCCGGCGAAGATCGGGGCGTGGATGTGGATCGGGTAGCTGGGGCTCGGCACGAGCGCCGAGTCGCCGGGCTCTAGGAGCACCCACATCACGTGCGAGAGCCCTTCCTTCGCGCCGATCGTCGAGATCACCTGCGTCTCCGGGTCGAGCTCGACGCCGAAGCGCCGCCGGTACAGGTTCGCGCACGCAAGGCGCAGGTTCGGGATCCCGCGTGACGCCGAGTAGCGGTGGTTGCGCGGATTGCGCGCCGCCTCCGCGAGCTTCTCGACCGTCAACTCCGGTGAGGGGAGGTCGGGGTTGCCGAAGCCGAGGTCGACGACGTCGTGTCCCGCCCGGCGCAGCTCGAGCGTGAGCTCGCGGATGACGGCGAGCACGTACGGCGGCAGGTCTCCGACGCGGCGGAACTCCATCGACCGATTCTCCATCACCGCGCCCGCCCGTGTAGGGCGGCCGCACCCGCGCTCAGCGCCCGCTTGCCGAGAAGTGCTGGTAGTCCTTCACGCCGCGCCAGTCGCCGCCCCAGCCCCAGCCGATCTCCCGGAAGGCCCGGACGAGGACGTTGCCCGGACAGGCCATCCCGCGGCGACACGGGGCGCGATCCACGTACGGCCGGCTCGCCCGATGCGAGGTGCGCCCGTCCGAGACGTAGGGGTTCTCGATCGGGTTCACGTCGATGGCGCGGCCGTAGGCGTGCTCCGACCAGCGACGCGTGCCGTCGACGTACCGGCAGTTGAACGCCGACGTGTTGTCGGCCTCGATCGAGCGGAAGTCGCTGCCGCCGTAGGCGTCCACGAGGCGCATCCGCCGGATCGGGAAGCCGGCGTGGAAGAGGCGTCGGAACACCCGGACGAGCGAGCCTGGCCACCGTCCGGTGCACGACGAGCCGCCCCTGGCGCGCCTTCCCGTCGAACCCGACGTACTGACACCGTCACCAGCCGCAGGTCACGCAGCGGGACGGGACAGCCAGGGTGCCACGAGACGCCCGTCATCGTGCGCGCGAGCGACGCGGGGATCGGCTTGGTGACCGTGGTGAAGGGAGGCCGCACAGCTGTCGTCGCTGCGGCGGCGAGAGACAGTGCGACGAGCGTGACGACGAGCAAGGCTGCCTTCATCCCGGCAGCTTGACAGCCGCGTGCACGCCGGCTCGACGCGCGGTCAGCCGAGATGTCGGGAGAACAGCGGTGTCGGACTGAAGTCCGACACCAGACGCCTGACACCAGACGTCCGACACCAGACGTGCTCCACGCTGCGCGCCGACGTCCCTGTCCCGGGCGAGAGCGACAATGATCCTGTCATCGTCACCACCACTTCAAGCCGTGTACTGGCGCCGGCGGCTCGTGGCCGCCGCGGCTCTCGTCGCTCTCGTCGTGCTGGCGGTCATGCTCGTCTCCCGCGGCCTGTCGGATGACGAGACGGGACCGCCCCCGGTGCTCGTGCCGCGCGCACAGCTGCCGGCCGGCGACCCGCTCGTGTACGAAGCGGGCGACGACGAGGCGCTCGAGCGCGCCGCCGCCTTCGGCCTCAGCCATCCCCTCTACGCGAAGAGCCCGGGCGGCGTGGTCGCGGCAGCAAAGCGCACCGAGGCGTTTCGCGACCTGATCGAAGAGGCCGTCGAGGGGTCCGCGTTCGACGCCGACCTGATCGAGGCGATCGTGTTCCTCGAGTCGAGCGGCCGGCCGGAGGTGATCGCAGGCGACGATCCTGCCCGCGCTTCTGGTCTCACCCAGATCCTGGCCGAGACGGCCCAGAACTTCCTCGGCATGGATGTCGACCTTCCCAAGAGCCGTGAACTCACGCGCAGGATCGCCGCCGCGAAGGGCCGGGGAGACGCAGCCGCAGTTGCGCGCCTGCGCGACGAGCGACGCGCGATCGACGACCGCTTCGAGCCGGCGAAGGCGCTCGCCGGCACGGTGCGCTACCTCGCGACCGCCCGCGAGCGCTTCGGACGCGACGACCTCGCCGTCGTCTCGTACCACATGGGTATCGGCAACCTCACGAACGTGTTGCGGGCGTATGCGGCCACCGGCGCCGGCGTCCCTGTTGATCAGCTCGTCGCCGACGAGGGGCTGACCTGGGCGCGGGTGTTCTTCGACAACTCGCCGGCGCACAACCTCGCCGTGCGGCAGTGGTTGCAGCGTCTCGGCGACGACTCTCCGACCTACTACTGGCGGGTCCTGGCCGCAGCCGAGATCATGCGGCTCTTCCGCGACGATCCGGACGAGCTGGCCCGCCTCGCCGTGCTGCACGAGGCGAAGGCGAGCGCCGAGGAAGTCCTGCATCCGCCGGGCGAGACGGAGCGCTTCGCGGACGCGGCCGACGTCCAGCGCGCCCGGGAGGCGATGGTGCTGCAGCGACTGCCGACCGATCCCGTGACGGGGATTCGCGTCGATCCGCGCATGGGCGAGCTTGCAGACCGGCTCGGCGTGCCGCGGGCGGTCTATCAGGGCCTCCGGGACGAGGCTCTGGCCACCCTGGTGTACATCGGTCACGAGGTGCGCAGGCTCTCCGGCGTGGCCCAGCCGCTGACGGTGACCAGCACTGTTCGCGACGAGGGCTACCAGCGTCTCCTGCGGCGGGCCAACGTCGAGGCCACCGCGGGGTATTCGCTGCACACGACGGGGTACGCATTCGACATCCTCCGCCGCTACGAGTCGGGTGCCCAGGCTGCCGCGTTCCAGTTCGCGCTCGACCGGCTCACGGCACGCGGTCTGATCGCCTGGGTGCGCGAGCCGCAGGCGATCCACGTCACCGTGTCGTCGGACGCTGCGGTGCTCGTCCCCGCGATGCTCGAGGCGGCCCCGGAACAGCGCGTGCCGACGTCGTAAGGTCGTGGCGTGCCCGTCGCCGAGCTCGTGATCGACGAGCACACTGTCGCGCGGCACCTGCAGAACAGTTACGCCAAGCTCGGCGTCTCCTCGCGTCCCGCCGCGAGCGCCTTCGCATACGAGCGCGGTCTCGTCTGTGACGGCCTGCATGGTCGATTCTGACCACGTAGCGCCGATACGCGAATGGTGGATCCGGGCGATGCGACCGGTTCTCGCATCCCCTACGGTCGTCTGGACGAGCAATCCGGCGACGGGCGGAGGAACGGGATGGCGACCCAGCAGGCCACGATCGAGGACACGAAGATGTCCGGGCACGGCGACCGGGCAGCGGCTGCCGCCCGCTCACGGCTCCTCTCCCACGTCCCCGCGAGCGAGCACCGGTACGAGTCGGCGGGAGTGTCGACGGCGGTGCTCGAGGCGGGCGAGGGGCCGCCCATCGTCCTTCTGCACGGCCCGGGGGAGTTCGCAGCACGCTGGTTCAGGATCCTCCCGGAGCTTGCGACAACGCATCGTGTCGTCGCACCCGACCTGCCCGACCATGGATCGTCCGAGCTGAAGACCGGCGAGCTACACGGTGAGCTCGTGCAGACCTGGCTCGACGAGCTGATCGACGTCACCTGCCCGACGCCTCCCGTGCTCGTGGGGCACTTGCTCGGTGGCGCGATCGCCGCACGCTTCGCAGCGGCGCAGCAGGGCCGGATCGATCGGCTCGTGCTCGTCGACTCGTTCGGCCTCACGCGGTTCTGGCCGTCGCCGGGCTTCGGCATTGCGCTGATGCGCTACCTCGCCCGACCGACCGAGCGCTCGTACCACCGCTTCATGGGCCAGTGTCTCGTCGATCGCGAAGCGTTCGACAGTGAGCTGGGAGAAGCCTCCGACGCGCTGCGGGACTACATGCTCGACCGCGCCCGAGCCCCTCGCGTGAAGGGAGCGATGAAGGTGTTGATGAAGGAGGTCGGCGTGCCGCGGATCCCGTCTGCGGAGCTCGCACGGATCGACGTGCGGACGACCCTGATCTGGGGCCGGCAGGATCGTGCGAACAGGCTCCGTGTCGCCGAGGCGGCGAGCGCCGAACACGGATGGCCCCTGCACGTGATCGACGGTGCCGCCGACGACCCGCCGCTCGAGCAGCCCGCGGCCTTCCTCGCTGCGCTGCGGCTTGCGCTCGATTCCTGACCGTTCGCACGAGGGAGATGAGGTGTCGGCACCGTCTGCAGTCAGTGACCACACGACAACAGGAGGGTGAGATGTTCGTCCGTGTAGCGAGATTCGAAGGAGCCGACGCCACCGGCATCGACCAGGAGCTGGACAGCATGCGCGAGCAGCTCGCGCGCCCGGACGGGCTCCCGGAGGGGCTGCGGGCCGTGAAGCGCGTGGTGGTCCTCGTCGACCGCGCCGGTGGTACCACGATCGACCTGACGTTCTGCCAGACCGAGGACGACCTTCTGGCCGCCGATGCGGCCCTCGACTCGATGTCACCGACGTCCGACGCGAGCGGTAAGCGTGCCTCGGTCGAGATGTTCGAGGTCGCTCTGGACGTGACCCCGGGGTAGGAGCCTCCGACGGCGCCGCCCGGGGTTTCCGGGCGGCGCGCGCCTTCGCCTCTACTCGGGCCAGAATCCCTCGACCATCTCGGCGTCGCCCCGCGGATCGTCGATCCGCTTCGAGACGATCACGAGCTCCACGTCCGCGGGGCCCTCGTTCCACACGGAGCGCACGACGTGGGGTGCGACCCTGACGACTGTTCCTGCGGGTACGTCGATCACGTCGTCCTCGAGCTTGAACTGCAGCGTGCCGGACACGACGAGGTAGATCTCCTCCTGCGTCTTGTGCCGGTGTCCATAGAAGCCCTTGCCGCCGGTTCCGGCGGGCATCCTCCGCCACGTGAGAGCGACTTGCTCGGCGTCGATCTCGTACGTCGCGGGGCGCATCTCGCCCGGGTAGTCCCCGAGCACGTCGTTGACTTCGTGCAGAGGCTTGATCGTGTAGTCGGCCACCGCTTCCTCCTCGTTGACGCGGCGGAGACTAGAGCACCGGGCATGGGCGTCACCAGAGGCCCGGCGATCCGTAGTCCCCCGCCGCGAATCGGCGGCGTCCCGGATGCGCGGCGGTGTCCCCGCCTGGAGCATGAGCGTGGATGCGTCCGCCGCCCTGGAAGATCAAGGTCGTGGAGCCGATCGCGCTGCGTGATCGGCAGCATCGGCAGCAGGCGCTGGCGGAGGCCGGGTACAACACGTTTCTCCTTCGCTCCGACGACGTCTTCGTCGACCTGCTGACCGACAGCGGCACGTCGGCGCTATCGCAGGAGCAGCGCGCCGCCATGGAGCTCGGCGACGAGGCGTACGCGGGCTCACGCAGCTTCTATCGCCTCGAGCAGGCTGTCCATGACGCGTACGGGTGGAAGCACCTGATCCCGACACACCAGGGCAGGGGAGCGGAGCACCTGCTCTCCCGCGTGCTGGTTCAGCCGGGCCAACTCGTCCCGTCGAATCTCTACTTCACGACGTCACGTGAGCACGTCGTCCTCGCCGGGGGAACATGGATTGACGTCGCTGTCCGCGAGGCGACCGTCACAGACTCGCCGGAGCCCTTCAAGGGCAACATCGACCTGGCGGCCCTCGAGCGCGTCCTCATGGAGGCCGGGCGGGAACGGATCGCGTTCGTCAGGCAGGAGGCATGCCTGAACATGGCCGGCGGGCAGCCGTTCTCGCTCGAGAACCTGCGCGCGGTACGCGCGTTGACCCGCGCGCACGGCGTGCCGCTGATCCTCGACGCGACGCGCGTCTCGGAGAACGGAGTCTTCATCAAGGATCGCGAGCCTGCATATCGAGACTGGGCGCTGCCTCGGATCATCCGCGAGATCGCCGATCAGGTCGACGGCGCGGTGTTCTCGTCGAAGAAGGATCACTTCGTCCCGATCGGCGGCTTCGTCGCCGTGAACGACGACGAACTGGCGGAACGACTCCGTGAGCTGGTGGTCGTGTACGAGGGCTTCCCGCACTACGGGGGTATCGCCGGCCATGACATGGAGGCGCTCGCGCGGGGGATCGTGGAGTCGACCGACGAGCCGATGGTTCGCCACGAGATCGAGCAGTCCGCGTACCTCGGCGGGCTGCTCCAGTCGGCCGGTGTGCCGATCGTGCTGCCCGTCGGCGCCCACGCCGTGTTCCTCGACGCGAAGCGGTTTCTCCCTCACGTCGCGCAGGAGGACTTCCCGGCCCAGGCGCTGGCAGCGGCGCTCTACCTCGAGGGCGGCGTCCGCTCGATGGAGCGGGGGATCGTCTCTGGCCAGCACGGGGACGAGCCGTACGACGGGCTCGAGCTGGTGCGCCTGACGATCCCGCGGCGCGTCTACACGCAAGAGCATCTCGCCTTCGTCGCGGAGACCGTCGTCTCGGTGCACCGCCAGCGCGAGCGGGTGCCGGGGTTGCGCATGGTCTACGAGCCGGCGTACCTCCGCTTCTTCCAGGCCCGGTTCGAGCCGCTGGCGGCGATGCTCGCGGCAGGCGAGCAGCCGTCGATCGCGGTGGGCGAACCGGGGAGGGCGACACCGGAGCCCGTGCGGTAGCCTCCGACCTCGACCACGGGGCGTGACCTTGCCAGTGGTTGGCGGGCCGGTGTCGGCCCATGTCGACAGGCTCCGACTGGATGAACCACGGTGATTCACCTACCCGTCGCCTGACGCGGTTCGCGCGTGGTCTTCTGCCCACGTCTCTCGGTGAGGCCGCACCGGGCCTGGCGACGCTCCTGCACTACCCGAGGCAGCACCTCCGCTCTGATCTGATCGCGGGCCTGACGGTGGGTGCGGTTGCGGTGCCGGCGGCGTTGGCGATGGCGGAGCTCGCCGGTCTGCCCGTCGTGTACGGCCTGTACGGAACGTTCCTGCCGCTCGCGGTCTACGGGCTGCTCGCGTCGTCTCGACAGCACGTGATCGGCCCGGATTCGACGCTCGCCGTGCTGACCGCCGTCACCGTCGCGCCGCTGGCGACCGTGAACGGGCAGGTCGACCCGGTGCTCTACGCGACGTTCGCGACAGCGTTGGCCCTCGCCATGGGGCTCCTTCTCCTCTTCGCCGGAGTGCTGCACCTCGGCTTCGTCGCCGACTTCTTCGGCAAGCCGGTGCTCCTCGGATACATCAACGGAGTCGCGCTCACCGTGATCGCGACGCAGGCCGGAAAGCTCCTCGGCCTGAGCATCGATCAGACCGACTTCTTCGGCATCCTGGAGGAAGTCCTGTCGGAGCTCGACGACGTCAACTGGCCGACAGCACTGCTGAGCGCAGCGATGTTCGCGGTCGCGTTCGCCGTCAAGCGGTTTCTCCCGATCGTCCCGGCCTCGCTCGTCGTGCTCGCTGCCGCACTCGTCCTGGCAGCGGTGGTCGACCTCGAGTCGCACGACATCGCCGTGGTCGGCGAGGTGGAGGGAGGTCTCCCGTCTCTCGGCCTGCCGGAGATCGGGCTCTTCGACTTCATCGACCTGATGCTCCCGGCTGCAGCGTTCGCACTCGTCGCCTTCGCGGACATGATCGCGACCGTGCGGACGTTCGCGCAGAAGCACGGGTATCCGGTCGATGCGAACACGGAGTTGAGGGCCCTCGGCATGGCAAACCTCGCAGGTGGCGTGAGCGGCGCGTTCCCGGTCTCGTCCTCCAACTCCCGCTCGGCCGTCAACGACTCGACCGGCGCCAAGACCCAGGCGTCGGTGATCGTCGCTGCCGGCGTCGTCGGCCTCTTTCTGGTCTTCGCCATGCCGCTCGTCGAGCCACTGCCGAAAGCCGTGCTCGGCGTGATCATCGTCGTCGCCGCGATGGGGCTCATCAACCTCCGGTCGATCTGGCGCCTTCGTCGCATCCGGCCGGCCGAGGTCGGCCTCGCGCTCGCGGCCTTCGGCGGGGTGCTCGTGTTCGGCGTCGTCAGGGGCATCGCGCTGGCGATCGCGCTGTCGATCGGTGTGTTCCTCTACCGCTCTGCGCGCCCGCACGACGCCGTGCTCGGGAAGGTCGACGACGTCGACGGTTATCACGACGTCGTGCAGTGGCACGACGTCCAGACCGTGCCGGGGCTCCTCGTCTACCGCTTCGACGCACCGCCGTACTTCGTCAACGCCGACTACCTGCGCCAGCGCGTGCTCGCGCTGCTCGACGACCACCACGGGATCGAGTGGCTCGTGCTCAACGCCGAGGCGTGGACCTATCTCGACTCGACGGCTGTCGACGCGCTGAAGCAGCTCCAAGTGGATCTCGAGCTGAGGGGTGTGACGCTTTGCTTCGCTCGCCTCAAGGCGCGACAGCGGGAGATCTTCGCGGCGACCGGGCTCACCGAGCAGGTCGGCGCCGAGCGCTTCTTCCCCACCGTCCGCGCCGCCGTAGCTGCGTTCGAAGCACGCTCGCGCGCATGATCCTTCGACCTCGAAGGACACGATCCATGAGAGACTTCGTGACGTAATGGTCGTCGCGATGCACGGATTGATCCGCGTCGTGCGCTGAGCGGAGGGGACGGTCGATGCGCAAGCTGCAGAGTCAGGGTGTCCACCACATCACGATCGTCGGTGCCGACCGACGGACGTCGATCGAGTTCTGGGAGGGCGTGCTCGGCATGCCGTTCGTCTTCGAGCAGCCGAACCTCGACAACGCCTCGGAGAGCCACCTCTACTTCGACCCGGGTGACGGGCGCCTGATCACCGTCTTCACGAACGAGGAGCGCGTGCCCGGGCCGAACCCCACGCCGCGCGAGCCCGGACAGGTGCACCACCTCGCCTTCTCGCTGTCGCAGGCCACCTTCCGCCAGGCGGTCGTGCGGCTCGACGAGCGCGGGATCCGGCACAGCGGCGTGAAGGACAGAGGGTTCATGGACTCGATCTACTTCGACGACCCGCTGGGTCTCCTGATCGAGCTCGCTTCGTACCGCTTCGAGCCACCCGACGGCGCGACCCATGCGGACGTCCTGCTCGAGGCGCACAGAATCCGCGTCGAGAGAGGCGACGCCAACATCGAGGAGGAGCACCTCGCGGATGCGATCGAGCTGCTCGTCACGCGCACGCGCGCGTCGCTCTCCGACGATCGGTCACCGCAGATCGCCTACCGTGAACCGACTCCCAGCAGTTGAGCCAAGGAGGTCACCCATGCCCGTGAGCACGCTGAGCATCCTCAAGCCGAGCGTCAACAACCTGACTGCCCGGATCTTCGTTCGTGCGGCCGGGCTCGATTTCGAGGAAGTGGACGTCTGGGGCAAGAAGAGCACCCCGGAGTTCCTCGCGAAGGATCCCGCCGACCTGACGCCGTTGCTCGAGGAGGAAGGCCTGCCGAAGGGCGCTCTGCACGAGAGCTGCGCGATCATGCAGTACCTCTGCAACAAGCACGGGCTCGAAGGCTTCTACCCCGTGGATCCCGGCGAACGTGCGATGGTCGACAGCGCGATGTTCTACCTCACCGGGACGCTGTACCCGCTGCTCGCGCGCGCGACCTACCCGGCGCTCGGTTTCGGGCAGTACCCGGGTGAGGTTGCGACGTCCGACGCGGACGACGCCATGAAAGCCAAGGCGCGCGACGAGGCGGAGGCAGCGCTCGCGAAACCGCTCGACGTCTTCCGGGCGTTCTACCTCGACGACAGGCCGTTCATCGGCGGCGACTCCCCGTCGATTGCCGACATTCGCCTGGCTGCGACACTCGAGTTCCTGCGCGCGATCGACTACGAGTTCCCCGCCTGGGCCGAGGAGTACATGGCCCGTGTCGAAGAGTCGCTCGGTGAGGCATACGCGGAACCGGTTGCCGACGTCCGGGGCTACATCGACTACGTGAGGTCGCAGGCAGGCTGAGCCCAGTCGCCCGGGCCGTCTCATGCCAGTCGACGTCGAGACCGTCATCGAGATCCGTCGGCCGCGCGGCGAGGTGGCGGCGTACGCGTCCGACCCGGATCGGGCGTCCGCTTGGTACGAGAACATCGAGAGCGTCGATTGGGAGACCGAGCCGCCGCCGGCCGTCGGCTCGCGGATTGCCTTCGTCGCGCGCTTCCTCGGCCGGCGCCTCGCGTACACGTACGAGATCCGCGAGCTCGTCCCAGGCGAGCGTCTGGTGATGGGGACGGCGGACGGGCCGTTTCCGATGGAGACGACCTACACCTGGGACGACACGGCGAGCGGCGGCTGACGATGATCCTGGAGAGCGTCGGTCGTTGAGTGCTCGGCAGAGCGGCCCGGGCGCTCGTCGAGCGCGCTCGTGTCGCCGGACCGACGGTTCCGCGCAGCTCGATGGCTGCCTCGTCGCCTCGTTTGATGCGCGGGGCGAGGGACTCTATGCTCGTCGTCGATGCCCCACGTGACGTCGACCGGGGTGAGCCTCTACTACGAAGAGCATGGCGCCGGCTCGTCGATCCTCTGCGTTCACGGAACGTCCAGCTCCGCGCTCGTGTGGGGGTCGGCGGTGGAGACGCTGGCGGGGCTCGGGCGTGTCATCGCCTATGACCGCCGCGGCTGCACGCGCAGCGAGCGGCCCGACCCGTACGAGATCACGAGCGTCGCCGAGCACACCGACGACGCCGTCGGCCTGCTGCGTGCTCTCGACGCCGAGCCGGCGGTCGTCATCGGTCGCAGCTACGGCGGCTCGGTCGCAATCGACCTCGCGCTGCGCTACCCCCGGTCGGTCCGTGCCGTCGCGTTGCTGGAGGCCGTTCCCTACGGGCTCTCGCCCGAGGTGGACGCGTGGGGCGCGGAGCTCACCGCGATGCTCGACGGCGTCGCCCGTGACAGCGGCGTCGACGCGGTGGCCGAGGCGCTGTATCGCGACGTCCTCGGGGAATGGGAGGGACTGCCCGCCGCGTTTCGTGAGATGGCGTCCGCGAACGGCCAGGCGATCCTGGCCGAGCAGCGCGGCGGCGAGCTGACTGTCTCGCGGGAGGAGCTCACGCGGATCGGCTGCCCGGTACTGGTCGTGTCGGCGGAGGAGTCGCCGGACGCGCTCGACGCCGTGCAGATCGTGCTGGCGGAGTCAATCCCCGACGCGCGCCTCGTACGCGTCGGCGGCGGGCACCTGATCAGCGCGACGGAGCCTGCCGTGCTCGAGTTCGTGTCGGCCGTGCTGTCCGCGTAGCTGGAGGCCCCGCGGACGGGGCCTCCAGTGATCGCGTGTTGTGTCGTGTGGCTCAGCAGCCGATCGCCTCCTGGATCCGTCTTGCCGATTCGACGAGGTCGGCGGCCTGCTCGGTGGTGAGCAACGCTCCGGAAGGCGATCGCCTGGGCGGAATGAGCGCTCGGTGAGCGAGGCTCAGAGGCCGAACCAGCGCGAGCGGCGACTGGAGCCGAACTGCTGCTTCTCGGCGACGAGCGCGTCGGACGGCTCGTTGAACGTTCCGGTGGGGACCGGGCCCGACAGGAAGTCGGCGTCGAAGCGGGCGACGCGACCTGAGCCGAACTCGATGTAGCAGGAGCCCAGCCCGCCGTAGGCGTCGGGCGCCGGCTCGCCGCGCACCGCGGCGAGCAGCGATGCAGCCACGACGCGTGCCGCTCCCTCGGCGAACACACCAGCCTTCGGCACGCCGATCGTCGCCACGTCACCGACGGCGTACACCCCGGGGAAATGGGTCTCGAGCGTCTCCGTGTCGACGGGCACGTACCCGTCGACGGTCATGCCGCTCGCGATCACCACCTCGGGTGCGCGATGCTTCGGGACACCGAGGAAGAGGTCGTAGTTCAGTTCGCTGCCGTCGTCGAGCACGACTGCTCGCCGCGCCGGGTCGAGCGAGCTCACACGCCTGTTCGGCACGAACGCGATCTCGCGCTCGGCGAACGCGGCGAGCAGCGCGTCCGACGTCTCCGGCGACGGGGGAACCGGTCGTCCGAACGGGATCACGAACGAGATCTGGCACTGGTCGCGGACACCGCGGGTCACGAGATGGTCGTGGAGCAGGAGCGCAGCCTCACTGGGCGCCGGAGGGCACTTGAACGGAGCGTCACAGATGCCGATCACCGCGTGACCCCGCGAGAACGTGGGCAGCACTTCCGCCAGGCGCGCCGCGCCGGCGACGGAGTAGAACTCGTTCCCTCCCTCGACGAGCCCCGGGGTTGCGTCGAGGTCGTAGTCGGCGCCGAGCGCGATCACGAGATGCTCCGCCTCGTACACGCCGTTGTCGGTCGTGACGCGCCGTGCCTCCGGGTCGATCGCGGTGATCGTCTCCTGGCGGAACCGCACACCCGGCCTCTCGATCACACGGTACGGCAGGCGAACCGCCTCGAGATCCGTGCGCCCGAACAGCACGTCGAGCTTCGAGTAGCCGAAGACGAACGCGTCGCTGCGGTCGATGAGCGTCACGTCGATGCTGTCTCCGAGTTCCTCCGAGAGCGTGGTCGCGAGCTCGAGCCCGCCGAAGCCCGCCCCGAGGATGACGACCCGATCTCGCATCAGCCGATGGTAGCCGTCGACAGCGGTCACGCCTGATCGCCGGCGGCCCTACGAACCAACTCGGAGATTCGACGGCGACCAGTCAGCCCGGACGAGGGAAGCGCACGTGCATGTGGTCCTCGTGATTCGGGTAGGGGACGACGACGTCCTTCGGCCCGTGGAGGCCGGTGGAGTAGCCGACGAACACGACCTGCGCGCCCGCGGCGACGAAGCGGTCGACGAGATCCTGGGCGAACGTGCGGTCGACCTGGTCGCGCTTGACGGGCGCTCGTAGTGCGCGGTCGAGGCGCGGGTAGTAGACGTCGACGTCGAGTCCGTTCTGGTGCGAGCGGTGCTGCTCCATCGGACCGCCGCCCCGGAAGCTGATGTCCCCGACGACGACCCGAGGTGCGTCGGGGTGCGCTGCGCGGTGGGCGGCGACCACCGACACGATCCGACGGATCGTGCGCTCGTTTCCGTACAGGCGGCCCGGCTGGTTCGGGACGCTGTCCTCGACGGGATTCCAGGTGACCCAGTCGGGCCCTTCTACCGGCAGTTGGGTCCCGCTCGTCAAGGAGCCGGAGTAGGGGAGGCCGCGAGACGTGGCCTGACGCCACGAGATCTTCGGGAACGACTCCGCGGCCGCGGTCGTCGCGTCCTGCCTCCGCCGCGCGTCCGCAGCAGGGTTCCTCGCGGGCTGCGGTACCGCCTCCTCGACCACCTCGGGCCCGGTTCGGCCAAGACGGACGGTCTGACTGGGAGGGTCTTCCTGCAGGTTTCCGTCGCCCCTCGAAGCGCCGGCGACGCGCCCCCCGGCGAGTGTCAGGACAACGGCCGGGCCAACCACGAGCGCCGCGGCGCGCGTCTTACGGGCGTTGCGCCTGCGTCGGAGCTCGGCACGGCGCTGGCGGGACTCCGTGAGCCCGTTCGGGGCGGCGACGGCTTGCGCCTTCGGCGCGAGACCGAAGAACGCCGGCGCGTTCAAGGCCAGCGACACGGCTGGTCCGCCGGATCCCTCCCGGAACCAGAGCACCTCCGTATCGAGCCAGACCTCGCCGCGCCTCCAGGCCATCCCCAACCCCTTCGTTCGGCGAGCCTCGTGTCCTGCGGAGCCCCGAGCTTCGGGACGGCGTCCCGCAGGCGATCGAGGCCCTTACCGGTGTTGATGACCACGCTCCTTCCCCAGTGGGACGTCGGAACAACCTGCGTGGGACACATGCGACTTGACCCCGATCTCGGTGTGCGAAAGGCTGGTACTGAGGGGTTCTCAGACCGCAAGGAGGTACGGGATGCCGAAGTACGTCGTCCTCTACAACTGGACGGATCAGGGCGCGACGAACGCCAAGGAGACCGTCAGCCGTTACCAGGCCGCGAAGAGCCTGGTGGAGAGCATGGGCGCGTCGATCGAGTCGATCCTCTGGACGGCAGGCCCATACGACCTCGTCGCCGTCGTGGATGCACCAGACGACGAGACGGGCACTGCCGTCAACCTCGCGCTGGCGTCCACGGGCAATCTGCGCTCGCTGACGATGCGCGGGTTCACGGAGTCCGAGATGGAAGGGATCATCGGCAACATGCCGTGAGCCCTGCCGTTCAGGCGTCCCGGGGCGCGTCGCCCGCGCCCGCGGGACAGTGAGGCTCGTATGCGAGCCACCTCCTGAAACGCGTTCACACTGCCAATTGCAGCAAAGGCGGCGATGTGATCATCGCCGTGCGTCTCCTGTCACGAAGCAGGCGAGACCTGGCCCAACGGTTGGGAGGCGCCGAAGCCGTCCATCCGCATCGTGCCGCAGTCGAGCGGACAACTGGGCAGGACGCATCACGTCGTTCGAGGGCCCCGCGCCGCGGGGCCCTTTGGTGCGTCCGAGGGCTCTGAGACTTCGTACTTCCCCGAAACGACGGTCGGAGGAACCGCCGATGCCCCGACCCGATGCGAGCGAGAGGATCACGGGCATGCACGTTCGCAATCCAGATCAGCGGATTCCCCGCCTTGTAGCCGGAGTGAGCGAGAAAGGGAGAAAGGAAGGAGCAATGAGACGAGCGATGATCGTCGCCGCGACCGTCGCGGCACTAGGCACGATCGCGGTCACCTCCGTCGTCTGGGCACAGGCCCCAGCGGAGACGCCGTTCCCGTCGCCGAAGGTCGAGCAGCTGTTTGTCTCGGCTGAGACGGTGACCGCGGCAGGGCACAGCCTGGGGGCCGGAGCCTTGAACAACCGATTCGCCCCCGGCGAGACGGTCGTGTTCCGGGCCTACAGCGGCCAGAACGGGTCCGGGAACGCGATCACCGACAAGGACGTCAAGTACGCGTACATCGCAGTGCCGGGGCAGCCAAACCTGAAGCTCGCGTACGCGGCTGCAGGCGGGGAATTCCCGTGGACGGCGTCGTGGACGATTCCGGCGAACTATCCGACCGGGCTCGTCGCCTTCAAGGTGCGGTTCAGGACGAAGACTGGCGAGTACGGCAACTTCGTGCAGATACCCGTCACGAGCGCGCAATTGACCGTGACGAACTAGTGGAAGGGGCGAGAGACCTATGAACTCTGACATCAGGAGGTACTCGATGAGAGGGCTCGTCCTGACACTCGGGCTGGTGATCGCGGTCGGGGCGCTCGTGTCGTCCGCGGCGGCGCAGACGCCTGCCAAGAAGGACGTCTTCCTCTACATGGACACGGTCAACGGCAGCCGCCCGGTCGGGGTGGCCCCGCGGCCGTTCAGCTGCACCCAGACGAACAACTTCAAGCGGGGCGAGCAGGTCGTGTTCCGCATCTGGGGCAGCGAGGCGGCGACAGGAGCAGTCCTGTCGACCGAGAACGTCGCGAACGCCGTCGTCCAGGTGCCCGGCGTCGCGGAGCCGTTGAAGCTGAACTGGGGTGCGCACGGCGCGCAGTCGAACCGCGTCTGGTTCTGGACGGCGGCATGGGTGATCCCACCCGACTACCCGCTCGGCAACGTGGACCTGAAGGTCATGTTCCAGACCGAGGCGGGCAAGGCCGGACAGTACGAGTACTCGCTGACCGTAACGCCGAACGCGCCCAAGACCACGAAGAAGACGACACGGAAGAAGTAGCCAGCGACCATGATCCATCGCGGAAGAAGGGAATCCCTGATGACCAGACCACCTCGTAGGCAGGGGTCGTTGCGGAGGCTTGTCCTCGGCGGCGTCACCGCGGTGGCCGCGGTGCTGCTCGTGCAGTCCGCGGCACTCGCCGACCCGACGCCGGTTCCGACTCCGGTCGTCCCGGGTGCGCCGAGCCTGCCGGGCCCGGTGACCGATCTCGGGAAGCCGGCCGACACGATGAAAACGCTCAAGGCCGTTCCCGACATCGCGGTGGCGGGGAAGGCCGTGACCCTGACCGGAAGCGGCCTGCCGGCGAACAAGGACGTCACCATCGCCTGGTCGACGGCGAGCGTCCGCTGGGTCCTCGACCCGAAGCCGGACAGCCTCGACTACGTCGGCCGGAAGGTCGACAAGTTCGCGGTCGAGCTGGCGAAGGCGAGGACGGATGCCAACGGAGCGCTCAAGGTCGGCCTGAAGGCTCCTGTCGACTTCGGTGGACTGCACGACATCTACGCCGTCGTCGACGGCGTCCAGGTGGCCAAGGGCGGCTTCCTGCTCGAGCGCGTGGTCACGATCAGCCCGAAGAAGGGCCCGGTCGGCACGCCGATCACCGTGAAGGTGCAGGGCATGGGCTCGCCGACCTACGAGAGCGTCGGAGGCGTGCTCTGGGACAACCGCTACACCGGTGCCGTGTCCGCGAACACGACGCGTGGTGTCGCCGTCTTCAAGATCCGCGCCGCCGGGCCGCCCGGCACGCACTGGATCGAGCTCGGCGGATCGAGCCACACGGTCCCGTACCTGAACATGGAGCAGTCGCCCGTGCCGTGGACGGACGGGCACCGGCTCAAGTTCACGGTGACGAAGGACGCCGGCCTGCCGCCGAACCGGCTCGAGTGGCCGAAGAAGGTGAAGCCGACGATCGACGCGAAGACGACGCTCCTCGAGGCGAACCTCGACCCGAAGAGCACCGCGACCCTGAAGCTCGACTCGACGAGCGGCCCGATCCTCTCCAAGGTGAGTCTCACCGCGGCGGGGCTCGTGCCGAGCGCGCCGGTCGACCTCGTCTGGTCGACCGTCGTCGGCAATCGCGTCAATTGCACCGGGACGTGCTGGAACTTCGTCTCGGTCCCGCTGGGCCGTGGCACCGCCAGCGCCGACGGAGCGCTCACCAGCGCGGTGACGATCCCCGACGGGCTGGGCGGCTGGCACGTGATCCAGGTCGTGCAGGCAGGTCAGGTGAAGGCGCAGGTGCCGTACTTCGTGAAGCGGACCTTCGTCAAGGCGCCGAAGGTCGTGAAAGCGGGTCAGCCGTTCATCGTCGAGCTCAAGGGCGTCGGCTGGACGCAGATCGACAACACGGTGGCGGTCACCTATGACAACGCCTACATCGGCTACGCGTGCGGGTTCAACTCGAACGGGTACGTCCGGATCCAGCTCTTCGCGACCGGGGAGCCGGGGACGCACTTGATCGACCTCTACCCGCTGCTCTACACGCAGCAGCCGGCCTACCCCTACTCGCAGCTCGGCATGGTGCCGCTGCTCGGGTGGGCCACCGACGCGCCCGGCCTGTCGGCGGGCTACGAGCTGCCTGCGTTCCGCCTGGCGATCAAGGTCGTCAAGTAGGGACTCCCTCTGGGGGGCGGTGCTTCGGCGCCGCCCCCTGCTATCCGCGCCTTCCGGGGCGCCTCGACGGCAGCGGTGAGGGTGTGACGCGCAGGGCCCCTGCGACGCGGTCGGGGAGCCACCAGTTGTACCGGCCGAGCACGGCCATCAGCGACGGTACGAGCACCATGCGCACGATCGTCGCGTCGATCACGATCGCGAGCACCAGCCCGATCCCCAGTTCCTGGAGCGCGGCGACGCCACCGATCACGAACCCCAGGAACGCCGCGACCATGATCGCTGCCGCCGCGGTCACGATTCGCCCCGTACGCTCGAGGCCGTGCGCGACGGCGCGCCTGTTGTCGGGCACGTGGTCCCATGACTCGCGCATCCGGGTGACGAGGAACACCTCGTAATCCATCGAGAGGCCGAACAGCGTGGCAAAGAGGAGGATCGGGATCCAGCCGTCGATCTGCCCGGTCTGCTCGAGGCCGACGAGCCCGGCGCCGACTCCCCACTGCGCGACCGTGACCAGCAAGCCGCACGCTGCGGCGACGGAGAGCAGGTTGAGAAGCACCGCCTTCAGCGGCAGCAGGAGCGAGCGGAAGGCGCGGAGCAGCACGACGAACGTGACGGCGAGCACCGCCGCGATGAGCCAGGGGAGCGCGGCATACGCACGATCGAGGAAGTCGATGCCCTGGGGCGGCGCTCCGCCGGTCTGCACGCTGACCCCGTCCGGGAACCGTGCGTCGGGGATCAGCTCTCCCCGCAGGCGTCGGGCGAACCGTTGCGACGCAGGATCGCCGTAGTCGTGCCTTCCGGCGACGATCACGCGCGCAACCCGTCCGCTGTCGTCGAGGTAGGGCGGCTTGCGGCCGGACGCGACCACCGCGACCTCGGGCTCCGAGAAGAGGCGGTCGGCGAGACGGTCGATCGCCTCGCGCGACGGTCCGGCGCGCGCGCCGCCGGAGCGTCCTGTATCGACGAGGATGTGCGTCGGGGTCACCGCGCCCCTTCCGACGCTGTCGCGGACGAGAGCAAGCCCGCGTGCGGACTCGAGCGAGGCCGGGATGCCCGAGAGCGACCCGGGTGTGAGCTCGACGGCGAGCAGGGGAACGGCGGCCGCCAGGAGAAGCGCGGTACCCGAGACGAGGAACGGCCAGGGACGGCGCATGATCATTCCGGCGAGTCGCGCCCAGAAGCCGCGCTCGACGTCGGTTGTGGCGAGGGGCCGAGGGAGCTCCGGGCGGAGCCGACCGCGGACGAGATTGCGCAGAGGAACCGTGGTTGCGCCCTTCCTGCCCAGCACCGCCAGGAGCGCGGGTTGCAGTGTCAACGCGCCTGCGATCGTCGCGAGTGGTATCAGCACGCCTCCGATCCCGAGCGACCGCATGAACGGGACAGGGATGAAGAGGAGCATCGCGAGACCGACGGCGACGGCTGCTCCGGATGCGACGACCGAGCGCCCGGCTGTCGCCATCGTCCGGACGATCGCGTCGTCGGGCGCCTCGCCGCGAGCGACCTCCTCTCTGAAGCGAGAGACCATCAGCAGCGAGTAGTCGATAGCCAGCCCCAGGCCGATCAACTCGACCACGTTCGTCACGTAGGCGACCAGCGACAGCCAGTGGGCAACCAGCCACAGCGCTCCGAGCGTGGCGGCGATCGTGCCCGCCGCGAACACGAAGGGGACCGCGACCGCGGCGGACAAGCCGAACAGCGCGACGAGCACCGCGATCGCGATCGGCACCGCGACAGCCTCGCCCCGGCGGAGGTCGGATGCGAAGACGGGGTCGAGATCGCGTTGGATCGCCGGCGGCCCGGTGACGAGCGCAGGCGGCTCTCGCGGCGCTCGTAGAGCCCGGCGCAGGTCGTCGACGTAGCCCTTCGCCTGCTGCAGGTCGAGTTGCGTCGACACGGATGCATAGAGCACCCCGGCCCCGATCTGGAGCTCGCCGGCCGTCGCCGTCGGCACCGAGCCGGCCGCGACGTCCAGCCGTTCCTGCTGTGCCTTGCGAACGACTCGGTCGGAGGGGCGGGGAACGCGGATGACCACCGTGAACGTCCCGTCGATGCGCTCGCCGAACGCGCGCTCGAGGAGCTTTGCGGCGCGGTCCGACTCGGTGCCGGGAACGGCGAAGGAGTTCGTCAGGAGCGCGGGGAGCGCGAGCGACGCGGCAGCACCCGCCGCGAAGAGGGCGAGCCAGACGCCGAGGACGACGTGACGAAAGCGAAGGACTGTGCGGGTCCATCGCTCGGGCACCCAGCAAGCCTACGGCAAGCCCGGCGCCCGGCGGGCGTGACGGCCTACGGGATCTCCTGCCTCGAATACGGGAATCCCACGGGGAACGCGCATCGGGCCGCCGTTACGATCGCTTCGATGGAGTCCGGCGCGCGCACACGGTTGGCGAGCGTAGGGGTGGTGTTGGCGTTTGCGGTCGTTGTCACCGGCGTGTTGGCGGCCGTCGGCGAGGGGCGACCGGACACGGCGGCGGTGGGAAGCCCCGAGCGGGGGCGCACCGCGTATCTCAGCCGCGGCTGCGGCGGCTGCCACGACGTCAGCCCCGTGGGAAACGAGCAGCCGTCGGGCCCGAGGCTCGAGCGGAGGTCCCTCGAGCGGAACGCTGCTGCCTCCGGCAAGGGGCTGGGGCCGTACGTGCTCGAGTCGATCGTCGCGCCGCGGGCGTTCGCGGTGCCGGGGTACGTGAGTGGCGCGATGCCGTCGTACGCGCAGCTGTCGAAGCGCGAGCTCGACGACCTCGTCTCGTACGTGATCGGCGAGCCCTTCGGGTCCGCTCCGGTTGCTCGGATTCCGCGTCGACCGCTCGCCGCCTGCGAGGCGAGTCAGGCCTGCCGCAAGACGGTGAACCGCTGGCGGCAGGACGTCGGCCTGCCGGCGGCGGCCGTGCCCGGGGCGAAGATCGTCGCGATCACGGACTGTCGCTCCTGCCACGTGTACGCGGGAACCGGCGCCAGGCGCTCGAGCGCTCCGGACCTGACGCGTCAGGCCTCGCGGAAGCGCTCGGTAGCGTGGCTCGTGCGGAAGCTGCGGTGCCCCACCTGCTCCAGGCCGGCGTCCGGCATGCCGTCGTACGCGGCGCTCGGCGACGCGAACCTGCGTCGCGTCGCGCTCTTCCTGCGCGCGTCGAAGGGCACGCGCCGCTGACGCACCCGGTCGCTGCGCGCGCTCCGGCTCAGAGCTGCGTGGAGAGACAGTGCTCCACGGCCATCGCCTCGGACTCCGACGGCGGCGACTCCCAGCGAAGGACGATCGTCCCGTCACGCGCCACGGTTCCCTCTCCCGCTGTCGCGTACGCGTCTTCGGTCCGCTCGGCGTCGGCGTCGGTGCCCGCGAAGACGACGATCACGTGATTGCCGTCGATGTCCGCCCAGACCGCACCGACAGCGGTTGCCCGCGCGACGGGATCGACGTCGTCGGGGTCCGTCGACGACGGGTACCCGGTCTCGCTGAGGCACGCCGAGAAGGATCCCGGCGTAGCCGTGACGTCCTCGCCGAACACGCCGCAGCCGGCCGCGAACAGCGAGAGCGAGGCAACGGCTAGGAGCACGTGCGCGGGCTTCATCGCCCGCCACGATCTGCCGCAACCGCAATCGCGGCGCCGCTCGCCGGTGTCGTGGTCCGAGCGGCGATCACGATCGCCCGGCGTTCCTAGTCGGAGCGGCCGCACCTGTCGGTGCAGCAGCGGCTGATGAGCCCGATGACGACGGCCACCCCGAACAGGCCGAGCGCAATGAACGCGACGCGGTACCGCAACGTGGCATCACCTCCTGGCCGTAATCGTCACGGACGCGGCGCGCGGTGTCATCGGGAGATCCTCTGAGCGTCGGTGCGGCTTCGCGCGGGACGCCGTCGAAGCGTCTGCTCCTGCAGCAATGAACTGCGACGCGCGCCGCGGTTGCAAGGCAGGTGCGCCCGCACCATCATCGTCAGCATATCGCCGCTCCAGAGCCGTTTGTGAGTCGCGTACCGCGGTCGGCCCGCCGGCCCCCGATCTGTCGAGATCGGGGGCCGGCGGGCCGCGGCGTCCCTGTCCCGTGGCTGCGCGCACGGGAGTCGCGACCGCTCTACTTCACGGTCAGGATTCCCCACATGCCGGCTGCTTCGTGCCCGCGCACCGTGCAGACGTAACGGTACTTGCCCTTCTTCAGCTTCACCTTGATCTTCGAGACACCGCCCTTGCGGACGACCTTGCCCTTGGCGATGACCTTGCTCTTCGCGGTCGGGCCGTTTCGGATGGCGATGTTGTGGGGCACGGCGGACGAGTTCTTGAGAACGATGGTGACCGTCCCCGCGCGCGCGACCAGAGCTTTCCGCGAGAAGGCGAGCTTGCTCCCCGGCCCGGCGGCGATCTTGAGCGTCGTCGTCGTCGCGGAGGAGGCGGCTCCCCTCGTCACCTGGCCGGTGAACTTGATCGAGAACGTCCCGGCGCCGCGGTCGTAGACACCCGTCAGCTTCAGGGTTCCGCTGGCGTTGGCCATCGTCCCGGTTCCGCCCGTGATCTTCGCCCTGCCGGAGATGCTGAAGACCTTGCCCTCCTCGTCCCCGCAACCCGACGAGCCGGGGACGACCATGAAGCTCAGCGTGGTTGGTCCGCTCGACGCGGTGATCGCACCGGTACCGGTGAACGGCACGCACGGCTGCTTCGAGGAGTCGCCGAGCCCCTTCCCGGCGACCGTGCTCGCGCCGATCACGGTCGCGGTTCCCGCACCTTGGGCGGAGATGTTCGCGACGTCGTCCGTGATCTTCACCGTGGCCTTGCCCGCGTACGACGCGGTGAAGGTCACGACGTCGTTCGAGCGCGTCGTCCCCGCGACGGCCAGGCCCGTCATGATTGCGGTGAGCACAGCTGCTACGGCCGATGCCGCTCCGATCCTTGTGCGTATCATCGTGTCCCCTTTCGACGGGTGGCGCTTGACGGGTGAAGCGCCCGCAAGCTCGAGCAATATCTCTGACCAGCCTGCATCACGATGTCGCGTCGAGCATCCGTGCAGCTGACTACCGGGACCGCGGGAAACCCGCGGCGATGAGCGCACAGGGGTGCCACGTCGCTCCGCGCTCGCTCCGGCCGGTCGGACTCGTCCCCCGACGAGGCAACGCTGTATGCCGCGTGCAGTGGCGCCGAGCTGATCACAGATCGGCCGCCCAAGGAGCCACCGCCCGAGATCGTGCTGCCACCTGGCGTGGGCGCAGACGAGTAGCGTCAGCTAGCCGTTTCCCGACGGCGTCAAGTTGTTCCGACCAGGGGCGCCGCGGGCGCGGAGCGCCTGGTCGTCTGACCGAGGCGCCCCGCGCGTGTGGGCGGCGGTTCAGACGGGGGTGGGGGCGGGGGCGCCCTGGTTCAGGACTGCGGCGCCGAATGGCTGTACCGGCTCGTTGAAGCTGGAGATGATCTCGGACTCCGAGAAGAAGCCGACGACCTTGAGCGTTTCGTGGCCGACGTTGAGGAGTCCGTGCGGAACCATGGCGGGGATTACGGCGAGATCGCCGGCGGCGAGGCGTCCGCGCTCGTCGCCGACCTCTGCCTCTGCCTCGCCGGCGACCAGATAGAGGATCTCCTCTGCACTGTCGGTGTGGCGGGGCAGCCGGTCGCCCGGCTCGACCTCGAAGTAGACGGCCGCGCTGTCGCGCGAGCCCGCCCACTTGTTGATCGGAAACGTCACCCGGACGCGCGCGTGCTCCGGGTCACTGTCGAACCAGCCTTGCATCAGCTCGAGCTCGGTGGTCTTGGCGGTGAGCATGTCGGTTTCTCCTTTCATTGAACAATAATGGACGATGGAAATGCTACTCTACCACTCGTCTTCAGGACCTGTCAAGATTGGTTGCACAGAGATGAACAGTGAAAAGCGTTCAAGGCGCAAGTACGAGCTGAAGCAGCGCGCCACCGAGATGGCCGAGACGCGGCGGCGGATCACCGAAGCGGCCGTCGAGTTGCACGGGACGGTCGGGCCGGCCCGCACAACACTGAGCGCGGTCGCCCAGCGGGCAGGCGTGCAGCGCCACACCGTCTACCGCCACTTCCCCACCGAAGCCGACCTGTTCGCGGCCTGCTCGGCGCACTATTTCTCGGCACACCCGTGGCCGGATCTCGAGCCCTGGCGTGCGATTGGCAACCCGCAGCAGCGGCTCGCGCAGGCGCTGGAGGAGCTCTACGCCTACTACGAGCGCACCGCACCGATGTTCAGCAACGTCCTGCGCGACGCCGAACTCGTCGACGCCGTCCCGCCGACCCTACTGCCGCTACAAGCCTTCCTAGCGGAAGCGGTCGAGATCCTGGCGAGGGGCTGGCCCAGCCGCGGCCCAAGACGACGCGTCCTCGCCGCCGCGCTGCACCATGCCGTCGACTTCCTGACGTGGCGCTCGCTCGCAGCCGACACCGCCATCGGCCGAACCGAGGCGATCGAGCTCGTCACCGCACTCGTCGAAGCCGCGGCCGCTCCACGACGACGCGCGGCCGCCTAACACCTCGACGCGAAGCAACCGAAAGGCGTTCGGCGACGACGAACCCCGCCGGTAGCTGTTGCAGATTGCGGGAAGCGCGACGGGGACGCCAACAGATGGTTTTCCAGGCCTCGACCCGGGACTACTCCTAAAGGGGGCGACCGGGCCACGATCTCACAGCGCGGCCTGAAACCGCTCGCCGAGCCTCCAACGACGAAGAGCCCTCCGCGCGACGAACCGGCCGAAACCTCAGTGGCACCCAATGGCACCCTCGCGGCACCCCGCTCCGGCCGCAAACCCAGCGTTCAAGTTGAACCCGCCGACGGCGGACACCCGACGGATACCCCATGGACACCCCCTAAACACCCCGCAAACCCAGTGTTCAAGACAAGAACCGCGCGAGGTGTCCGTTCAGACCCTACGTTGGGTACCGCAGACCGAACCGCTTGCTTTTTTCATCCAGCGTCGGAGCCCCAAAGGCGGCCGGCGGGGTCGTGATTCTCATCAAGGGCGGGCACCCTCCTGGCGGTGAACCGCAGCCCGCCGGCCGAGCGTCTGATCGCTCTCGACCACCGTGATGGACCGTACGAGAGCCCGGGCAGGCGCCGACGTCCGAGCTACAGGCGGATGTAGACGCGGTACTCGCTGATCGGCGGGTTAGAACCTACGACGACCTTGATCTCGACATCCAGCTCCGTGTTTGCGACGCGTTCGCCGTGACGTTCGACGGCGACGGCTGCTGCTGCTGCGAAGGCTTCCTGCAGGCTCGACCTCGATGAGCCCTTGATCGGCTCGTCGGCATTGCTCATGGTGCCTCCCCTGTCGGGTGTTGGATGGCGATCGGACGTTACTCTCCCGCGCCCGCCCCGCCAAGTCCTGAGAGCAACGAGTCGAGCGCGGCCGTGTCGGCGTCGTATCCCTCTCGACGGGCCCGTGCCAGGCCCTCGTGACCCAGGTCGGCGAGCACGGCTGGTGCAAAGCGTCGGTCGACCGCCTCCTCCTCCGGTGACCGGGCGTCGCCGAGTGCGGTTCGGATGCTCTCGGCCGCCCCCCACAACCGCGCGGCGTCGGCTGCGCGCCCGCCGGCTGCGGCCACGCCGCCGAGAGCTTGCAGGCACTGGGCGCGCCGCCGCTCGTCGCCGAGCCGCGAGTACAGGGCCGTCGCCTCGAGGAGCGGCGGGAGCGCCCGGTCCGATCGGTTCGCAGCCAGGTAGACCTCGCCGAGACAGCAAAGAGCGCCGGCGGTGTGTACGGCCTCGCCCAGCCTGCGGGCGAGATCGAGGCACTTGAGGAGTGCCGTCTCGGCCGTTTCGAGGTCTCCGTCGAGCAGTGCCGCTCGGCCGAGGTTGTTGGCGGAGTTCGCCACGAGGAGCGGGTCGCCCAGCGACTCGCGGAGTGCCAGGCTCTCGGCAAATAGCTCCCGCGCCCGGCCGTGTTCCCCCTGCTCGCCGGCGAGCGTGGCGACGGCGTTGAGCGCGGCGGAGATCGCCCGCGCGTCACCCGATGCACGTGCGGCAGTGAGCGCCTTGGCTGCCGTGTCGAGGGCTCGAGTGTGCTCGTGCTCCTCGAGGAGGGCGAAGCTCATCTCGCACAGAGCGAAGACAACGCTCTGGTCGTCCCCGAGCTCCTGGAAGAGAGCGAGGGCCTCGTCGAGGAGGTCGAGAGCGGCACGATGATCGGTTTGCGCCATAGCCTGACGCGCCGCAGCCCAGAGCGCGCTCGCACGCGTCGCGTGCGCGACCGGGGCGTCACTCGCGAGGCCTCTCTCGAGGAGGCTCCGCGCCTCTGTGACGTGGCCGTGGGCGCGCCAGAAGCGGCCGAGGGAGGCCACCGCGGCCAGTGCTCGCTCGACACGCCCGGTCTCGTAGGCCCAGTCGAGCGCGGCGCGGAGGTTGTCGTGCTCCCGCTCGAGGCGGTCGAGCCATTGCCTCTGAGCCGGTCCTGTCAGTTCCGCTTCGGCGGCAGCGGCGAGGTCGAGGAAGCGCCCGCTGTGCCGCCGACGTGCCTCGTCGAGGATTCCCTCGGCGGCTGCCCGGGCGACGGCGTACTCACGCACCGTCTCCAGCATCGACAGCCGGGCACGTCCGTCATGGCCAGGATCGCTTCTGAGCAGACTCCCGGTCACGAGCGCCTCGAGATCCGCGAGAAACCTGGATCCGTCGTCGATCGCGCGTGCGTCGTCGATCGCGCAGCCGCCGGCGAACACCGCGATACGCATGTGGAGTCTCCGTTGCGCGTCGGAGAGCAGTCGGTAGCTCCAGTCGATGGTTGCTCGGAGCGTGCGTTGGCGATCCGGCACGTCGACCGGCCCCTCCGACGTGAGTGCGAGCCCGGCATCGAGCTCGGCGAGCAGCGCCGTCGGCGACAGCAGTCGCAGGCGCGGGACGACGAGCTCGACGGCGAGCGGGAGCCCGTCGAGGCGTCGGCAGATGGCGGCCACCACAGGCGCGTCGGCGGCGGCCACGTGCACTCCGCGAGCGTCCGCGAGCTCCGTGAGCAGGGTCGCCGCCTCGTCGACAGGCAACGGAGAGAGGGTGACGACGCGCTCGCCTGAGAGCTCGAGCGGAGCACGGCTCGTCACCAGAACGGCAAGGTCGTCGACCTGCTCGATGAGCTGCGCCACGTGCGCGGCGGCGCCCGGGAGGTGTTCCAAGTTATCGAGGACGAGCAGCGTCCCCGTCCCTCGCAGTCGCTCGGCGATCCCCTCCACGAGTGTCGTGCCCGGCGCTTCGCGTACTCCGACGATGCGGGCGATCGCTGCCGGGACGAGCTCCGAGTGCGCGATGGAGGAGAGCCCGACGAGGATGACGGGCCGTTCGTGTATCGCTTCGGCGGCCACCTCCAGCGCGAGCCGGCTCTTTCCGGCACCGCCGGGGCCGGTGATCGTGAGCAGGCGCCGGGCGTCCTGGGCGAGCAGGCGCCGGACACCTTCGAGCTCCCGGCCACGGCCGACGAGGCGATGGTGTAGCGAGGGGAGGCTTGGGCCGCCGAGCGTTCGAAGCGGTGGGAACTGCTCCTCGAGACCCGGGCTGACGAGCTGGTAGAGCAACTCGGCTTCGGGGATGTCCTTGAGCCTGTGGTGTCCGAGCGGTCGAACCTCGATGTCGGCGCGCTCGGGCTCGACGATGTCCCACGTCGTCCGCGACACGACGATCTGCCCGCCGTGCGCGGCAGCGCAGATCCGCGCCGCGCGGACGACGTCGATGCCGACGTAGCCCTCTTCGCCGCGAGAGGGCTCACCCGTGTGGATGCCCATCCGAACGCGCACGTGCGCGTCGTCAGGCCAGCGCTCCTCGGCGAGCTTCCGTTGAGCATCGACGGCTGCCTCGAGCGCGTCGGAGGCCGACCGAAAGGCGACCATGAACGCGTCTCCCTGGGTGTCGACCTCGCACCCGTCGCGTCGTATGAACGCGTCCCGCAGCAGGGTACGGTGCCGATCCTGGACGGCGGGGTAGCGGGTTCGGAGCCGGCGGAGGAGCGCGGTCGACCCCTCGATGTCCGTGAACAGGAGCGTGACGGTACCCTCGGGAAGGTCAGCACGCCTCGGGGCGTCGCCGCTCACGGGCGGAGTGTACGGCGGTCAGCCCGGGCACGGAAGCCGGGCGCATCTGCTCGGAACCCGCTCTCCGGCTGCGACCACGTCTCACGCGTCGGCCACCGACTACGCGAGGCGACTCCGCGGTTCGGTCGCCGGATGGAAGACAGTCTCCATCACGAAGGAACGGGCATCTCCTCCGGTGCCGGCGCCCTGTCTATTCTGGCCGTGTGCCCGAGCTGAACGCGATCGGCATCACGGTGGCGGACCTCGGACGCTCGATGCAGTTCTATCGGCTGCTCGGGCTCGATCTTCCTGCGAGCCCGACCGAGGGTCACGTCGAGGTGACGATGGCGAACGGGACGCGCCTGATGTTCGACACCGAGGAGGTCGTCGGCAGCTTCCTCCCGGGCTGGGCGCGGGTGAACGGCAACCAGGTGTCACTGGCGTTCGAGTGCGGCAGCGCCGCCGAGGTCGACGAGGTGTACGCCCGCGTCGTCGCGGCGGGCTTCGAGGGCGAGAAGGCGCCGTGGGACGCGTTCTGGGGCCAACGCTACGCGCTGCTCGGCGACCCGGACGGTGTCCGTGTCAACCTGTACGCGGCGCTCCCGTAGCCGCGTCCTGCTCCCCGCCGCCCTGGAGGTGATCTCCCGGCCGGGCCGCGCTACTGCTCACGATACGCGCGTCCCGGGTGGCGACGAAACCCGACGCATCCCGCATGACGGCGGGTGGGGACGAGGGCGCATCCGGGCAAGGTGGCCGGTGAGGGTGGACTGCGGGAAGTCGGGGAAGCGGAGCCTGCGGTCGCGCATGCTGTCCAGGTAGCCGGTGCGGGCAGCGGCACCTGCCGGGCCCGAGCAGAGCGTATGACCTGCCGCGGGATCTTGGCGCCGTCCGTCGACGGCGCCCCGATGTCGCTCGTGAGAAGGCTGGATCGGGACGCTGCAGATGCTCCGAGAGGCGAGGCGCGGCTCGGCCAGGGCCATAGCGAGAGGGATGTCGCAGCAGAGCCTGGAAGGCAACTCCGTGGCGATGGAGTCACCGCCCGGATCATGCGTCGTGTGAGACGGGTGGGCGGGGAGCGCTCCCCAAGAGCAGAGACCCCGTGTCGAGATCCCCGACACTCCCCGCCCCCGGGACTCTCGTCTTACTCGGCACTACGGCCCGGTCAAGGCTCCGGTGGATGTGCTCATGAGATCGCGAACGCGCATGGCAGAGCTGGCCGTCAGGATTTCACCGTGCAGGCGGCGCGCGCGGATGCTTTTTGTCGGGCCGCGACGCTCATCGTGCTGTTGGGTCACGCTTGGGGTGCGCGCGCAGCGAGCCGGCGTGGGCTCTGGCGCTGGGGTCGCGGCGGGCCTTGATGACGCTCGCCACGGTCGTGACGGTGAGCACGACGCCGATGACGATCAGCGAAGTGGTGGTGGCGATCTCAGGGACGCCGTCGTCTTGGAGATGGCCCCAGTGCAGGACGAGCTTGATGCCGATGAAGCCGAGCACGATGGACAGGCCGGTCGAGAGGTAGACGAGCCGGTCGAGCAGGCCGGTGACCAGGAAGTACAGGGCGCGCAGGCCGAGCAGCGCGAAGGCGTTGGCGGCAAAGACGATGAACGCCTCGTCGGTGATGCCGAAGATGGCGGGGATCGAGTCGAGCGCGAACAGGATGTCGGTGCTGCCGATGGCGATGAGCACGAGAAACAGCGGCGTGAACATGCGCCTGTTCCCAACGCGGGTGAGCAGCTTGCCGCCGTGGTAGTCATCGGTGAGCGGCAGGCGCTTGCGGGCGAAGGTCAGAAGCACGTTGTCGTCGACGGACGGGTCTTGGTCGCGGTGGCGGAACAACTGGACGGCGGTGGCGACCAGGAGCAGCCCGAAGAGGAGGAACATGAACGAGAAGGCGGCCAGCAGGGCGGCGCCGAGGGCGATGAAGATCACGCGCAGCACGAGCGCGAGCACGATGCCGACGATGAGCACCTTCTGCTGATGCTCGGCGGGGACTGCGAAGGTGGTCATGATGACCACGAAGACGAAGAGGTTGTCGACGGACAGACTCTTCTCGACGATGTAGCCGGCGAAGTACTCGCCACCGGAGTCCCACCCGGCGATCGAGCCGAACACGAGCCCGAAGCCGATCGCCACGGCGATGTAGAAGACCGACCAACCCACCGCCTCCCGGAAGCCGACCGCGTGCGGGCGAGTGATCGCGAGCGTGAGATCGATCGCGAGCAGCACGAGCACGAGCCCGACGGTCAGCGCCCACCAGGTGATCGTCACGTCGAGCATCGCTGGCTCGCCTGCGGTCGGTGATTGGCGACGTCGCCGATGTCTGCAAGGCTGCGCGCGGTGCCGCCGGACGGCCGCACCGTGCCGTGTAGGTGGCGGGCGCTGCCGCCCGGGCTGGGGCTAGGCAAGGTCCGCGGGTAGTTGTCTGCGCTCGGGGGCGCTCGGAGTGGGTCGGCCTCGCAGCGCTTTCTCGACCTCCATGAGCACGAGGATGATCGCCTCTGGCGAGCCATCGATGCCGCAGACGATGCGCTGAGAGATCGCGGCCGCCCTAAAGCCCTTGCTCGCTTCCGCCTGAGCCTTGCCGGGGCCCTCGGCTGCGTGCGGGCTCGGCGGCGGATTCTGGCTGCGCCTTCTTCGCCGGCGCTGGGGCAGGGCGGACGACGAGGACCGAGCAGGGGGCGCCGTGCGCGACCCGCTCGCTGACGCTCCCGAGGGCGCTCAGCCCGTGCAGGCCACGGCTGCCGACAACGAGCAGGTCGGCGTCGCGCACTGCGGCCACGAGCACATCCACTGGGTGGCCTTCGTCCCATTCGAGGCCTTCGCGCCCGGGGAAATGATCGAGCGTAAGCGGCTTGCCGCCGGTCGCGGCGTGCGTGTGGACGGGGGCGGCAAGCTGCTGGCCGATTCGGTCGGCGACGGCCGCCGCCTCGAGCGCGGTCGCGGAGCCGTCGTAGCCGAGGGCGATCGCGCGCGGGAACGTGTCCGGCTCCGCCGGCGGGCGCGCGACCAGTACGGCGCAGGGAGCGTCGTGGAGCATGGCGGTGGCGACGCTTCCGAAGACGATGCCGGCCGCGCGGGTTCCCCCGTGCGTGCCGACAGCCAAGAGGTCGGCGTGCTCGTCGGCGACCGCTGCGAGCAGCACGGGAATCGGCCGCCCGTGAACGACGCCCGCCTCCGCGTCCGGCAGGCCGGCGAGTGCACGCTCGGCCCGCTCACGCGCCTCGCCTGCCTCCGCCCGCAGCTGGGCGGCGATGCGGCTGGCGTCGAAGCCGGCGTGGACGGCGATCTCGGGATAGACCGCGGTGAGGGCGAGCAGCCGCCCGCCGGGGGCGAGGAGACGCCTCGCCTGGGCGAGCGCGTCGAATCCTGCCGGCGAGCCGTCGACTCCGACGACGACGCGTTCGAACATCTCGCCGTCGATGCTACCGACGGCGCCGACGAAGACGAGGGCTATGCAGCTCGACGCCGCGAGAGACGGCGGTCGTCGTGTTCGAGCCGCGCACTGCGGCCGAATAAGCCTCCGCTGCGCCGTCCCTCCGTGCGCCAGGAAGGGGTCAAACGCGCCTATCGAGACAACAAAACCGACTGATTTGCAGGAACTTCTAAGCCCTCTGACGGACTCGAACCGTCGACCCCCTCCTTACCATGGAGGTGCTCTACCAACTGAGCTAAGAGGGCGAAGCAGCGGAGTGTAGCCCCGACGCCGGTCGCCGGTCAGGGATCCGGGTGCGACGCGGGTACGAGGTCGAATCCCGCCTCGGTGAAGTGCGGATCGACGGTGAGAGCCCTCCGGATCGAGCAGCGGCGCATGACCTCGACCGAGACACGATCAACGAGCGAGACGTCCCGGCGCTCGGAGGCGAGGAGCGCAGCCACCGCGGAGTGGTGAACCTCTTCGTCGACCCACTCGACGTCGAGCGCCGGCAGGAGCCGCTCGTGCAGGTCGCCCGCAGCGGTCATGCCGAGTCGGCTTTGCACGAGCGCCGCGGACTCGACCACGACGTAGCTCGACGTCACGAGCCACTCGCGGTCGAGCAGCTCACCGAAAGCCGGAGCGACGATCGGGTGCATCGCGTCGCTGCGGTCGATCGCCGCGTAGAGCGCGGACGTGTCGACGAACGTCGTCACCCGCGGAGCGACTCGGCCAGGTGGCGGTCGTGCTCGGCGGCGACGTCGCGCAGGCCGCTCTCATGGGCTCCGATCACGCGCGCGGCGGCGGCGCGACGCGACGCGGTCTCGCGGTGCAGTGACTTCTCGACCAGGATCCGGATCACGGCTGCGATCGAGAGCCCGCGCGCGAGCGCCTCCCGCCGCACCGCGGCATCCTGCTCTTCGGTGAGCTGGATCTGTCTCCGCACCACGCCATCATGGTGCCCTAGAGGACATCATGATGGCACCTTAGGCGCGTCGAGAAGGGATCGGGCCCTCAGAGCAGGATCGAGGCGGCTAGAGCGGGTGGGCAGCCGGACTCGACGAGCTCGACCGCGTCGTGCAGATCGATCTGCGTGTCGCCGGCGATGCGGTAGGCGTCCTGCTCCTCGTACCCCGCAGTCAGGAGGCACCAGACGCGCCACTCCAGGACGCGCCCGTCTTCGGTGTCGAGCGTCAGGTCGGGGCCGGCTTCGATCATGCGGCTCTCCGGTCCGCTCCGTGGAGCCGTGCGCGGTTCTCTTCCTCCACGTAGCGGGCCGTCGCGTACTGCGTCGCTTCAACGCGATCCAAGCCGAGGGTGCGGCGGGCGAAGCGGTACCAGTCGATCCAGGTGTGGAGCTGCGTGGATCCCATACCGTCCATTCATACGCTGAAGGTGTGAGCAGTTCGTATCGGCCGGTTGCGCCTGGGTTCCCTCCCCGTTATGGGTGGCTTAAGGGCTTCCTCCATCCTGCCCGCGGCTACAATGCCGCGTCTCGCAGGGGTTCCCGAGTGGCCAAAGGGGGCGGGCTGTAAACCCGCTGGCTCAGCCTTCAGAGGTTCGAATCCTCTCCCCTGCATCACCGGCAGCAGGCCGGCATGACAGTCTCTCCGCCGTGCGGCCTCCCGTTCTCGCCCTCCTCGCGCTCGTCCTCACGTCCCTGGCCGGTGCCGAAGCGGCACCGGGAACGGCGCTGCATCCCGTCATCGTCGCCGCGGACGCACACGCGGCCACCGCGACCACCGCAGGTTCGGCTCGCGTCGAGCTGCCGTGGCTCCTGCCGGGCGACACCGACCCGGCTGTCGCGCCCGACGGCCGCCGCATCGCCTTCACGAGCTCCCGTCACGGGAACCCCGAGATCTACGTCGCGGACTCCGCGACGGGGACGGTTCGCCGGCTCACCGTCAACCCGCGCGCCGACGACCGTCACCCGGCCTGGTCGCCGAACGGCAGGCGGATCGCGTGGCAGAGCGGCAGTGCAGGGGACTTCGACCTCTTCGTGATGGACGCAGACGGTCGTGGCAAGCGGTCACTCGTCCGGGGTGTCGGCGACGACATCGACGCAGCGTGGTCTCCCGACGGGGCACGGCTCGCGTTCTCGTCGAACCGCGGCGGGCACCGTGATCTCTGGGCGGTCTCCGGGGCGGGAGGCGAGCCGGAGCTGCTCGCGACCCTGCCCGGTTCCGTGCGCGCGCCGGCCTGGTCGCCGGACGGTGCGCGGATCGTGTTCTCCCGCGAGTCGGGGGGCGATGCGGACCTGTGGAGCCTCGACGTCGACAGCGGGAACGCCGAGCCGCTGACCTCGGGCCCAGGCTTCGACGGAGCGCCGGACTGGGCGCCCGGCGGTCGCCAGCTCGCGTTCACGCGGGCCGCCGGTGGCGCCGTCTCGGTCTGGACCGTGCGAGCCGACGGCGCCGGTCCCACACGGCTCGCCGACTCGCGGGGTGACCGCGAGCCCGACTGGGCCCTCGTCGCACCCACACTCGCGCCCGCCCCCGGGGAGCTCCTCCCCGATCTCGACCAGCGTACGCCGGTCGGGCTCACGGTGATCCGATCGCATGGTCGCTACCGGCTCGGGTTCGACTCGTCGACGGAGAACATCGGTCGTGGCCCGCTCGTGATTCGCGGCGTTCGCGCGCCCGGTCAGCGAGCGATGCAGGCCCACCAGCTGGTCGAGCGACGGGGCGGCAGCGTACGGGTCGTGCGCAACGTCGGGCTCCTGCACTACGAGCTTCACGAGCCTCATTTCCACTGGCACCTCCAGGACTTCGTCCGCTACGAGCTCAGCAGCGCCTCGAATGGCGCGGTCGTCGCCCGCGACCGCAAGACCGGCTTCTGCCTGATCGATCGCTACGGTCGCTCTTTGCGCAACGTGCCCGGCACCGGGCCGCCACGGTTCGTCGGCGACTGCGGATCCGGGCAGCCGGATGCACGAGCCGTCCTCGAGGGCTCCTCGGTCGGCTACATCGACCGCTACCCGGCGCTCTTCCACGGACAGGATCTCGACCTGACCGGGCTCCCCGCCGGTCGCTACGTCCTGGCCCATCGGGCCAACCCGGATCGCAGCATGCGGGAACTCCGCTACACGAACAACGCCGCGTCGGTGCTTCTGCGGCTCTCCTGGCCGAACGGCCCGGCCGGGGCGCCGGTCGTGAGCGTCCTGCGTCGCTGCGAGAGCGAGCGGCGAGTGCTCCCCGTAGATGCGTGCTTCGGGGCTGACCTCGGCGACGGGTCGCTCCGCTGCGCAACAGCTGTGTCGGACTGAAGTCCGACACCAGGCGCGTCGCAATAGCGGTGTCGGACTGAAGTCCGACACCAGGACACCGAAGCACGGCTCTACACTCACGGCGTGCAGCGGTTCGACGTCGTCGTCGTGGGCGCCGGCCCGGCCGGATCGGCGACGGCGATCCGGCTCGCGAGGGACGGCGCCACCGTGCTGCTCGCGGACAAGGAGCGCTTTCCGCGGGACAAGCCGTGCGGCGGCGGTCTCACCGGCCGGGCGATCAAGCAGGCGCCGTGTGACGTGTCCGCGGTCGTCGAGCACGTCGTCGATCGCTTCGAGCTCCGACTCCGGTATGGCCGCCGGTTCACCCGGTTCCACGACCAGCCGCTGATCAGGATGACCCAACGCAGCCGGCTCGACGCCCATCTCGTCGCGCAGGCGGCAGCGGCGGGCGCCATCGTCCGCGACGGCAGCCGCGTCGACGGGATCGAGGCGGACGGGCTCGGCGTCACCCTCCGCGTCTCCGGCGAGCGCGTGCGGGCCGACGTGCTCGTGGGCGCGGACGGAGCCAACGGGATCTCGGCGCGAGCTGCCGGCATCGGCGACGGGATCGTCCGCGGCGTGGCGCTCGAGGGCAACGTGCCCTGGGGGCACCTCGACGCGGCGCGTTATGCGAGTACGGCAGTGATCGAGCTCGGTGTCGTCCCCGGTGGATACGGCTGGGTGTTCCCGAAGGGCGACCACGCGAACCTTGGCGTGGGGGGCTGGGCGACGGCCGGCCCGCAGCTTCGTGACCACCTGCACCGGCTGGCGCGGAAGCACGGTGTCGATGAGGCGGCATTGGCGGACGTGAAGGGGCACCGGTTGCCGATGAGGCGGCTGGGTACACGTGCTGCCAACGACAGGATCCTGCTCGTCGGGGATGCAGCAGGTCTCGTCGACCCTCTCTCCGGCGACGGCATCTACGAGGCGTTCACGTCCGCCCGGCTCGCGGCTCGGGCGGTCCTGTCGGGAGCCCTCGACACGTACGAGGCGTCACTCGCCGCAGCCCTCGACCGCCACGCCTCCGCGTCGTGGGCGGCCAAGCGGGCGCTCGACCGCAGCCCAGCGGCCGCGTTCTGGGCGGCGCGCTCGCCCGGTGTGTTCGGGGTCGTCGCGGGACTGCTCTGCGGGGACGTCACACACCCGGACGAGGCGCGCGGTCTCGCGCGTCCCCCATTGCGGCTTCTCGCACGTATCGCGTCCTGAACGTCAGCGACCTCGGGGCTTCTCCGTGCCGCATCCGGGCTGGATGTCGAGGACTCGGCAGACTTGGACATTGTCGATTCGCACACTTCGGCCTCCCTCGAACGAGGGACGGCGTAGCGGTCGCTCAAGCCGGCGCCGCCCGCTGCCGATGAAGGCGTCACTGTGGCGCTCGATCTCATCGCACTGCTCACGCGCGCCGTCGAGGCCGGGGCCAGCGACGTGCACTTGAAACTCGGGCAGCCACCGGTGATCCGCTTCGACGGAGATCTCGAGCCGCTCGGCGACTGGTCGGCGTTGACCGAGCAGGACCTGACCGACGTCCTCGACATCGTCACGGAGATCGCGCCGCGGCGTCGCGACCTGTTCGACGAGTCGGGAGACCTCGACACCGCCTACTCGTACCCGACACTCCCGCGCTTCCGCGTCAACGGCTTCCGTCAGCGGGGCGCGATCTCCTTCGCGTTCCGGGTGATCCCGAGCCAGATCCCGACCTTCGACCAGCTCGGCCTGCCCTCCGGCGTGCAGCGCCTCGCCGAAGAGCACCGCGGCCTCGTCCTCGTCACCGGGCCCACGGGCTCGGGCAAGACGACTTCGCTCGCGTCGATGCTCGACCACATCAACCGAACACGCCGCCATCACATCGTCACGATCGAGGACCCGATCGAGATCCTTCACCCCGATCGTGGCTGCATCGTGAACCAGCGGGAGGTCGGGCTGGACACGGAGAGCTTCGCGCAGGCGCTGCGCCGCGTGCTGCGGCAGGATCCCGACATCATCCTGATCGGCGAGCTTCGCGACGCCGAGACCGCGCACACCGCGCTCCAGGCCGCCGAGTCGGGCCACCTCGTCTTCTCGACGCTGCACACGCTCGACGCCGCCGAGACGCTCGGCCGCATGATCGAGTTCTTCCCGCCGGAGAAGCAGCAGCAGATCCGCTCGATCCTTGCCGGAACGTTGAAGGGGATCATGTGTCAGCGGCTGCTCCCGCGTGCCGAGGGCGGTCGGGTGCCGGCCGTCGAGCTGATGGTCTCCAACGCGCGTATCCAGGATCTGATCCGTGAGAACCGCTCGGACGAGATCGAAGACGCCATCGCTGCAGGCGAGTTCTACGAGATGCACACGTTCTCGCAGTCGCTGATCCAGCTCGTGCTCTCGGGCGCGGTCGACCGCGAGACCGCTGCGAACGCAGCGACGAACAAGCACGACTTCATCGTGGCGCTCCAGAACGCCGAGAAGGAAAGGGCAGCCGACGAGCGCGAGGCAGCCGAGCGCAAGGGGGCCAAGCCCACGGGCCACGCGCTGAGGGGCTCCGGCGGCGACCAGCCGACATTCACCCCGATCTCGTCGGGCCTCCGCTGATCACCCAGCATCGGATCGACCCGACCCTTCCATTCCGGTGGAGCCCGACGCGAAGCGCTGCCCCCTCCCCCGAAAGGGGGTTATCGCGGCGGTGCCCTGTCCCGATGCTGAGCCTGTGAACCTGCGGACGGCTGTCCGGTTGCCTCGCGCACGTCTGCGGCGATTGCGCACGTGCGAGCGCGGCACCACGCTCACCGAGCTGCTCGTCTCGATGGTCCTGCTCTCCATCCTGATGACCGCGCTCGTCACGCTGTTCGTGTCGGGATCGAACGCCGAGGCCCAGGCCAACTTCCAGTTCCAGGCGCAGACCGAGGCGCGTGTCGCCCTCGACACCATGCGTCGCGACATCCACAACTCGTGTGCCGCAACGGTCACCGGAGGCACGACCGTGACGCTGATGACGGTCGACTCGGCCAGCCCCAGCTACCCCTGCACGGTGACCAGCGTCAGCTGGTGCACGTCCGGGAGCGGGTCGCAGTACGGCCTCTACCGTGCGGTGAGCTCGGCCTCCTGCAGCAGCTCCGACGCGAAACGTGCCGACTTCCTGACCGGCGGCACCATCTTCTCGATCGTCACCGCGGCCGGGGAGCTGCCGAAGGTCGGCGTCGACCTGACGGTCAATCGTCGTCCCGCGATCACACGGCTGAAGTACCGGCTCGACGACCAGATCGCATTGCGCAACGCGAGGAGGACGTGATGACCGTGCTGCGCTCCGTCGGCAAACGGCTTCGCGAGGAGGGCGGCGCGGCACTCGTGATGGCGATCGGGATCACGATGGTATTGGCTCTCGCCGGCGCGTCGCTGATCGCGTACTCGACGTCGAACGAGAGATCCGCTCACCGTTCGCGCGCCTCCCACGATGCGTACCAGCTTGCGGTTTCGGGCATCGAGAGCGCGGTTTCGCAGCTCGCGAACGCGACGCCCGACCTCCGCGACGACTACACGCTCTACTCGGCGATGACGTCCAGCGACCGGACGCAGTCCTTCGACACGGGCGAGACCGTCGCGTGGGACGGGGTGCTGTGGGACGACAACCCGAACAACACCACGAGCCCGGGCGGCTCGTACCAGTACACGGGGTCGCCGTCCGACTACTACATCCCGAACCTACGCTGGCGCGTCGCCTCGACGTCGATCGTGCCCAACCCGAACGGGTCGGGGACGATCACCCGGACGGTCACGGCTGACGTGAGACTTCGCCCGGAGACGCTCCAGCTCCGCGACGAGGAGACGTGGGAGTACGTCTACTCGTGGAAGACGGGCGATCCCGACGGCTGTGACATGGAGCTGCCGAACAACCCGAACGTGCAGTCGTCCTTCTACGTGGCGGGCAACTTCTGCCTCGACAACAACAGCTCGATCGTCGGTCCGCAGTCCGTCTCCGATCCCGAGGTGAAGCTGAACATCCGAGGCAACGCGATCCTCAAGAAGAACGGGAACGACCTCGGCACGGCGTCTCGGCCGCTGACCTCGATCTACGTCGAGAGCGATCCATCCGTCACGACGAACATCGGCTGCAAGTTCCGCGCGAACCCGTACCACAATCCGTGCACCGCGGCCGATCACGTGCGACCGAATTCACTCAGCGGCTCCGCCGCCATCTCTCCGCCTGTGGCGAAGTTCGACGACTGGTACTACGTCGCCAGTCCCGGCCCGTCCTATCCGTGCGATCCGGCGCTCTCCTCGGGCTCGTACCCCGACTTCGCGGACAACAACACCGCACGCGACGGCAGCAAGGGCACGCTGCGACTCGATCTGGCCTCGGCGTTCTCGTGCAAGACCGTGATGGGAGAGCTGACGTGGGATCCGACGGCGCGCATGCTCGTCGTCGACGGCACCATCCTCTGGGACGGCAACCTCGAGTTCGACCCTGCCGTGCAGTACGACGTCACCTACGACGGTGTCGCTGCGTTCTACCTCACGGGCTGGTTCCGGACACGGCAGACGAAGCTCTGCTCGACGTTCACGTCGGGCGGTGACTGCAACTTCGGCACGTGGGACACCGACGCGGACATCCTGTTCGTCGCGGCCGGCGGCTCGAACAACTGGTCGCAGTGCAGTACGTGCGGTGTCCTCCTCGAGCAGTCGTCACAGTTCCAGGGTGCCCTGTATTCCGACTTCAACATGGGGTTCCAGAACAACTCGTACGTGCAGGGACCGATGGTGTCGAAGGAGGAGTTGATCCAGAACAGCTTCACCTTCAACTACATCCCGCCGCTGATCAAGGTGCCGTTCGGGGCGCCGAGCAACACGATCACGGGCTGGGAGCTGACGCCGCCCACGAACTTCCAGGGGTAGGCGCCCCTCAACCGGAGCGCCGGACGAGCCGATAGCTAGGGCATGAACGTCGCGCTTGCAGCGATGGCGGCCGCGCCCGGTCTCGCCATCGGCAGCTTCTTGAACGTCGTCGCCTCCCGCGTGCCGCTCCGGCTGCCGATCGGGTCGTCGCGCTCGGAGTGCATGAGCTGCGCCGCACCCATCACGTGGTACGACAACGTCCCGCTCGTCTCCTACGCAGTGCTGCGCGGCCGCTGCCGGGCCTGCTCGGCGTCGATCCCTGTGCGCTACCCGGTGGTGGAGGCCGTCACGGCGCTCCTCGTCGCCGCGTGCGTCCTGCGCTTCGGGCTCACGGCCGACGCGGCGGTCGCGTCCTTCTTCTGCGTCGTGCTCGTCGCGGTCTCGGCGATCGACATCGAGCACCGGATCGTCCCGAACCGCATCGTCGTGCCGGCCGCGGCGGTCGTCCTCGTGGCGCAGACCGCTCTTCATCCATCGCCCGAGTGGTTGCTGGGCGCTCTGGCCGGCGCGGGGCTCCTGTTCGCGGCGGCGCTTGCCTACCCGCGTGGGATGGGCATGGGCGACGTGAAGCTCGCGCTCCTGCTCGGGGCGATGCTGGGCCGCACGGTCGGCGTCGCGCTGATGGTCGGCATGGTGGCGGCACTCGTGCCCGTGATCGTGCTCGCGACCCGTCACGGCCGCGCGGCCCGGCGCATGAGCATTCCCTTCGCGCCGTTCCTCGCGTTCGGCGGCGTCGTCGCGCTCTTCGCGGGGACGGCGATCCTCGACCGCTATCTGGGACTGTTCGGCTGAGGAAAGCCCGCGTCCCACCGGGTGGTGGCGCTCAGCTTCTCGCCCTCTCCTGCCGATACCTCATTCGAGGGAGTCGACGATGAGTTCCGAGCCCATCCAACTGCGCGCGCCGGCCACCGAAGCCGGTGGCGCCGACGTGTCCGAGAACGGCGGTGATGCAGGCTTCGAGACCCTCGCCGACCTCGTCGCCGAGGTCCTGCTCGCCTCCGACCTTCTCCCGCGCGACCGGCTCTCCGCCGCGCGGGGCCGCGCGGGAACCGGGTCGTTGGCGCAGGCGCTCTTGGACGAGGGCATCGCGCAGCCGGAGGGCATCGCGCGCTCGCTCGCGCGTCGCCACGGGCTTCCCTATTTCGACCTGTCGGAGCAGCGCGTGTCGCCCGACGCCGTCGAGCTCATCCCGCTGCGAACGCTCAAGCGCGTGGTCGCGATCCCCGTGGTGCTCGAAGGGGATCGACTCAAGATCGCCGTCGCAGACCCGTCGAACATCCTCAACATCGACGAGCTCCGGCTCGCGACGCGTCACTCGGTCGAGATCGGCATCGCGAACCGCGAGGACATCGCCGCCGAGATCGACAAGCTCGTGCGGCAGTCGGAAGTGCTCGAGACGCAGTCGGCGCTCGACGCGGTGGAGACGGTCGACGAGGAAGACGATCTCGAGATCGACGACGGCGTCTCCGACGCGCCCCTCGTTCGCCTCGTCAACTCGATCATCATGCAAGCAGCCACCGACGGTGCCAGCGACATCCACTTCGAGCCGCAGGAAGACGCGCTCGCCGTCCGCACGCGCATCGACGGCGTGCTGCACGAGACGCAGCGGATCCCGCGGCGCATGGCGCCAAGTGTGACGACGAGACTCAAGGTGCTCGCGAAGCTCGACATCGCCGAACGGCGGCGCCCGCAGGACGGCCGCATCACGCTCAACGCGCGCACCGTCGGGCGGCTCCTCGACATCCGTGTCGCGGTGCTGCCGACGGTGGAGGGGGAGCACGTCGTGATGCGCCTCATCGACAAGTCGCGGCAGACGCCGACGCTCGAGTCGCTGGGGCTGTCCGAGTCGATGCGCGAGCAGATCTCGGCGATCATCCGCAAGCCGACGGGAGCCCTGCTCGTGACCGGGCCCACCGGGTCGGGCAAGTCGACGACGCTCTCCGCCGCGATGGCCGAGATCAACCGTCCGGAGCTGAACATCATCACGGTCGAAGATCCCGTCGAGTACCGGCTCCGGGGCGTCAACCAGATCCAGATCAACCCGAAGGCGGACCTGACGTTCGCAAAGGCGCTGCGCACGATCCTGCGCTCCGACCCCGACGTGATCATGGTCGGCGAGATCCGCGACGCCGAGACCGCGAAGATCGCGATCGAGTCGGCGCTGACGGGGCACTTCGTGCTCACGACGCTGCACACGAACGACGCGCCCGGCGCGATCACGCGGCTCAACGAGATGGGTGTGGAGCCGTACCTCACCGGCTCCGCCGTCTCTGCCGTGCTCGCACAGCGCCTCGCACGCAAGCTCTGTACGAACTGCTGTGAGATGTACGTGCCGACGGTCGACGAGCTCGTGTCGGCCAAGATCTCGCCCGAGTCGGCTCAGGCCCGCGAGGGCATGGTGCTCTACCGCAAGGTCGGGTGCCCGCGCTGCGGCCGCTCCGGTTACAAGGGCCGGATCGGCGTCTTCCAGCTGATGCTGATGAACGACGAGCTCGAGGCGCTTGCCGCGCGCAACGCGTCCCGCGAGGAGATCGAGCGTGTCGCCGCCTCGTCCGGCATGCGGTCGCTCTGGGACGATGGTATCGCCAAGGCCGCGGCGGGCCTGACGTCGATCGAAGAGCTCGCCCGCGTCGTCACCCAGTAGGCGGACGCGCAAAGCGGTGTCGGACTGAAGTCCGACACCGCTGTTCGCTCGGATGTCACTTCTGTCGGGTGTCGCCGCTCGCGCATCTCGCTCGTGCCGCGACGGAGAAGGAGTACGGGACACCGCCTGGCCTCGTCGGATGCTCTGCCATCGGGCCGGCGGATGGTGCGGCTCGCGCAATCTCGCGCGCGCCGGGACGACGTAGGAGAGAGGATGCAGGGGGCCGAAGGTGTCGGACTTCGGTCCGACATCGCCGTCCGCTCGAATGCCCTGCCGTCAGACGACGACGTCGCAGCTCAGGTACTCGAGCGCGACGAGCGTTTCCTCGGTGAAGCGCTCGGCCGCCTCTTGCGATGCGAAGCGGAACGGTCGGCGCACACCACCCTCACCGGCGGCCAGCGTCACCGGGAAGACCTCGGTCTCGACGGTCACGGTCGCGTCGCCCTCGCTGACGGCGGTGAGCTTGACCACGGGCCGTCCCTCGCGTCGGACCTCGTGGACGTACAGCGTCCCCTGGGCAGCGGCCGCTGCCTTCGCTCGCTTCGCGCCGCGGAGCGGCGGGGTCAACGCCCGGCGCCAGCGTTGCGGGCGGCCTGCGCCACGAGCGGGCTGTCGACCCGCGTGTCGAAGCGCGTGACGATCTTGCCCGGGCGCCTGACGACGAGCACCACCGGGGCGCTCGCGGTGCCGGCGAAAGGCTGCAGCTGACGTGCGGTCAACTCGTCCAGGACGTTCATGGGGACGAATCCTGCACCGGCCTCCTTGGCGCCTACGCGAGCCTGCGCGGCGGCGGCACGGTCGCCCTTCGACGTGCCCGCATAGACGGACACGACGACGACCTTCGAGTAGCGGAGCTGCTTTGCGATCGGCTTCGGCACACCGGGGAGGAGCACGAGCTTCGTCGAGGCCGAGGCAGTAGACGTAGGTTTGGACGACGTGGTCGTCGCCGGCTTCGACGCGGCGGCGGTCGCCGCTGGCGCCGGGGTCGAACCGCCGTCGCTGAGCAGCAGCGGGCGGGCGACGAGGAATGCGGCGCCTGCCGCAAGGGCGACGCCGAGCAGGACGAGCATGCGTGTGGGGATGGCGGTGGCGGTCACGATCCCGTTATCGGCAGGAGCAGGCGACGCCTTTACCCCTGATCTCACTCGTCCGCGGCGGCGTCGAGCAGACGGGGTGTTCCGGAGAACGCGGCGATCAGTCGTCCCCCGTCCGCGCTCAGCGGGCGCAGCGCACGAAGATCGATCCGAAGGGGCACCGACGTGTCGAATGGGACACGCAGGGTCGTCGCCCCTCCCGAAGGGACGGTGAGGATCTGGTCGATGCCGGGGCCGGTCACCACGATCTCGGCCGGTGCGACGCCGTCGGGCAGCGAGAGCGGCAGCACGATCGTCCCGGAGCGCCGACCTGAGGCGGTTGGCCACACCGTGATGCTCGACCGCGCGCCGAGCATCCCGTCGAAGTAGCGGCCTGCGAGCAGGACAGCCAGCCGTGGTGTGCCCCCGGGCACCCAGAGAGCGGTGTTGACCGTGCGACGAACGAGCCGCGCGTCCTCGAGCTGCGCCCACGACGCGTACTCCTCGACGAGGAGAGCGCTCTCGACGGGCGAGCCGTCAGCGAAAAGTCGGCCGGTGGCATCTGTCGTCACCGAGGCGGAGCCGTAGACGTCGACCTCGCTCGCGTCCTCCATCCGCATGATGGCCACGAGCGATCGGTTCCAGAAGAGCTGTGACGAGATCTGCACGCGACTCGAGTACGGGGTCTGCAGGACGGCGACCTCACCCACCCCGGCGCTGTCGACCCAGCTCTGGTCGGTGTCGCCAATGCTCAGTTTCGTGCGCTCGCTCTGGGTCACGTCGTAGCGGACAGCGCCGACGCTGAGAGCCACGAGGACGGCCCCTGCCGCCAAGAGTGCGGTCGGCAGCACGCGCCGTGCGCCGAGAGCCGAGACGCTGGCGAGAATGGCGAGCGCTCCCGCCGCCAGTCCGACCACGAGCGCTCCCGAGCCGTCGCCGATGCGATCGCCGAGTTCTGCGACGGCCCAGAGGGTCGGCGAGTCCTGCTTACCGGTGAGCGCCGCGTAGCCCGTGAGCGGCACGAGAGCAGCCGCCAGTAGCAGCAGCCCTCCCAGGGCGGCAACCCAGACACGCGCGGCCTTGTCTTCGAGCCGTCGCGCGCCGACGAACGCCAGTAGCGGCGCGAGAGGAAGAAGCCCGATCAGGTAGCGCTCCTGGAAGCGCTCGGCGCCGTTGGCTGCGTAGATCGCAGCTTCCAGCAGCAGGAGACCCGCCAGCATGGCTGCGAGCCCCGCGAAGGCTTGCTCCGCGCGTGTGCGCGGGCGCGCAACGCCGACGGCGGTGCCGACGAGCGCCAGCGGAACGATGACCCAGCCTGCGGCGTACGCGACGAGCAGGGCATCGCTCGCGAGCCAGCGCCCGATCCCTGGAAGGTCGAGCGACAGCCGCGTGATCCCCTCGTAGTAGCCGAGGGCTCGGCTCGGCCCGGCCAGCACTGCCGCGGCGGCGACCCCGCTCAGGAGGATCAGCGTCGGTCGCAGGTCGCGTGCAGCGCGCCTGACGCTCCCCCGGGAGACGAGCAGACCCGCCCCGAGCAACGCGAGCGGCAACACGACGTATTGCACGCGCGCAAACGTGGCGAGACCGGCGAGCGCGAGGAAGAGGAGTTGCGGCCTCCACCCGGGCCGGTCGAGGGCCGCCGTGCCCGCTGCGACAGCGCCGACGGCGAAGGGCAACGCAAACGCGTCGGCCATCACGAATGGGGTCAGCGCGAGCGCCGGTAGCGCGAGCGTGAGCGCCGCGCAGGCGAGGCCCACGTGCGTTGAGCTCCCGAGGCGGCGGGCGAGGAGGTAGACGGGGATCGCCGTCAGCGAGACGACCAGCGCATGCATGCCCTGGACGAGCCGATACCCGAGCTCGAGGTCGTCGCCGGCCAGGAGCCAGAGCGGAGCCGCGGCGAGTGGCTCCAGAAGCGCGGGGAATCCCGCCGGCTCACCGCGGATCGTGAGCGATCCGTGGCCGAGCGACCGGCCGAGCGTCGCGTAGATGTACTCGTCCGGGAACAATCGAGGCGCTACGTGGCCGAGGCCGGCGAGGACGCGCACAGCGAACGAGAGTGCGATCAGCCCGGTGAGCCAGATGGCGGCGGGAATCGCCGCGATGCGCGTCGAGATCCTGGCGTGGGGGAGGATGGTGGGAGCGACGGTCACGGTCGATCACGTATTCGACGGGTGGGAGAGAGTCCTTGAGTCCTCGGTCGAACGACGAGGGGCGCCTCGCGGCGCCCCTCGTCGTTCCCATGCTCGGGAGTGGTCTACTAACAGACCGCGCCGGAGGTCACCCGGCCGCCCGGGCCGACCGCACGCTGCGTGTGGGTGCCCTGGGTGTCGGAGATGCAGTACGCCGCAGCGCTCGTCGCGACGACGTTCATCGTGGCGTCAGACGCGATGCCCTGGTCGATGAGCAAGAGGGCCGCGTGGTTCATGCCGGTGTACGTGCCGTTGTCGGCATAGAACGCCTCGGCCGCCGGGATCGCTGCGCGGACGTTGGCCGCGGCTGCGCGGCGCTCCGCGCGATCCTTGAAGCCGAGATAGGAGGGAACCGCGATCGCCAGCAGCACGCCGATGATCACGAGGACGATGAGGAGCTCGATGAGCGTGAAGCCCGACTCCTCGTTGCGAAGGCGCTTCTGCACCTTGCTCATGAACTGCATGGAACGCTCCTTCCGGAGGGAGAGTGGAACCGACAGTCGCGGTATCGGTGATCCCGGTGGGTGGTGCCACTCCCCGAAAGGGTGATCTGAACGGGATGGCATCCCTCAACCCGGGGGAGGTCGCCCGGACCGACTCCGGCCGGCCGCGTGTCCGACTTCAGTCGGACACCGGAGCCGGCGACCATCAGCTGCAGGTCGCGTTGTTGAACAGCGCCGTGACGGGAGCGCCGGGGCCTCGCACGCTCCAGGTCTTGCCGTCGATCGTGTCGGTGAGGCAGTAGGCGGATGCCCCAGTCGCCGCCACGGTCAGAGAGGAGGAGAGACCGCTGTCGATCAACTGCAGCACGGTCGCATCCATGCCGGCATACGTGAGGTTGTCCGAGTAGAACGCCTCGGCTGCCGGCACCGCCGCCCGGAGATTGGCCTTTGCTGCGCTGTTGCCGGCGCGATCGCGGAAGCCGAGGTACGAGGGGACGGCCACGGCGAGCAACACCCCGATGATCACGAGCACGACCATCAGCTCGACCAGGGTGAAGCCGTCGTCTTGTGAGAGCCTTCCGAGTCGGAGCGGTCGAAGCGTCATCAGGCCTCCTCGTGGTTGGCGGCGTGCAGGACGCGATGCCGCCACTCGTCCCTTCGGCTCCTCGGCGCTCGCCCGGTACCCCCGCGTGAGTGAGTTTCGCGGCGCAGCCTCCCTCACCGTGGGGGATGCGTGCCGGACGCGTGGGGCCTTCTCGACGCCGACGTTGCCCGACGGCTCCGACTCACTCGTTCGAGGTGAGGCTCAAGGTGTCGGCGGCCGCTGCCGATAGCTGGCCCCGTGGAGCTCTCCGAGCAAGCACCCGCCGCGCCGCTGACCGTCGACGTCCTCCTCGAGAGGGCCGTCCAGCTCGGCGCATCCGACCTGCACATCACGGCGGGCTCGTCCCCGGCCGTCCGCGTCCACGGGCACATCGAGTTGCTGGGTGATGTCCCAGAGCTCGATCCCGACACGACACGACAGCTCATCTACCGGATCACGACGACCGAGCAGCAGAAGAAGCTGGAGATCGACCGTCAGCTCGACTTCGCCCACGGCATCCGCGGGCTCGCACGCTTCCGTGTCAACGCCTACTACCAGCGCGAGGCGATCGCCGCCGCGTTCCGGCTCATCCCCACCGAGATCAAGTCGCTCGAGGACCTCGGCCTACCGGCCTCGTTGCACGAGTTCGCGACGAAGCCACGCGGCATCGTGCTCTTCACCGGCCCCACCGGCTCGGGCAAGTCGACCTCGCTGGCGGCGCTGATCGACGAGATCAACAGAAAGCGCACCGACCACATCATCACGATCGAGGACCCGATCGAGTTCCTGCACCAGCACAAGCGGTGCATCGTCAACCAGCGCGAAGTCGGTTGGGATGCGATCGGGTTCGCCGAGGCGCTTCGCGGCGCACTGCGTCAGGACCCCGACGTGATCCTGCTCGGCGAGATGCGCGACCTGGAGACGATCTCGACGGCCCTCACAGCTGCCGAGACCGGCCATCTCGTCTTCGCGACGCTCCACACGCAGAGCGCGCCCAGCACGATCGACCGCATCATCGACGTCTTCCCGGCGGCGCAGCAGGACCAGGTTCGCATGCAGCTCGCGAACTCGCTCCAGGGGATCGTCACGCAGACGCTGCTGCCTCGAGCCGACGGTCAGGGACGCGTGTGCGCGCTCGAGGTGCTGTTCCTCGACGACGCGATCCGCAACCTCATCCGCCAGGGAAAGATCGAGCAGGTCTACTCGTACATGCAGACCGGCACCCGCCGGGGGATGCAGACGATGGAGCAGTCGCTGACGGAGCTCGTCTCCAAGCGGCTCGTGACCGTCACCGACGCGATTCCCCGCTCGAGCCGTCCCGAAGCGCTCCTGTCCGCACTCGAGCGGGCGGGAATCTCCATCCCTGCCATCGCGACCGAAGGCGCACCGCCGACCCCCACTCTCGGGGCGTCGCTGCGGGTTGCCGGGAGCTGAGCCGCCAATGACCTCGTGGAACCCCATCACCGTTCTCTCCAGCCGCGTGCCCGCGGCAGCCGCACCCGACGTCGCGTCGCCTCCGGCGACCGTCCACCGCCCCCTTGGCTTCACCGACGTGCGTGCGCCGGAAGGATCCCCTGCCCACGGCGACAGCGCCCGTCAGGTCGGGTTCGCGCCGATGCCCGCCGAGGACCGCTCGGGCTTCAGGACTGAGATCTCGTTCCGGCGTCAACCGCGCGTTCTGCCGCACCCCCCCGCAGTCGATCTCGATGTCGCACCTACGGCGCTTCCCGTCGTCGGCCGGCCGGTGCCGACCTACGCGCCACAGACCGTCGAGCCGATGTTCGGGCCGTCGCCCGCTTGGACGCCCACCGCGAGCGCCGGCGAGGAGAAGGTGCCGTTCTACAAGCGCGAGATCTCGTTGCGTCGTCGCAGGCCAGAGGACGTCGGCGCCGCCGATACCACAGAGGCCGTCGAGATGACCGATGCCGCCGAGGAGATCGCGGAGCTCGAGCCGAGCCGCGTCCCCTTCGGCTTCGGCGCTGACCTCCAGGAGGCAGCCGACGAGCTCGGAACAGAGCAGTCGCCCGAGCCGGACGTCGAGATCGAGATCGAGCCCGACCTCGAGTCGGAAGTGTTCGCCGTCGAGAAGCACGAGGAGCAGTTGGAGACCGAGCCCGTCGTGGACGAGCCCGCCGTGGTCGAGCCGCAGGCCATCGCAGAGCCACTGGCGATCGCCGACGAGCCGCCCGCCGACGAGCACGTCGACGGCGGGACCGTCTCCGAGGATTCAGCCGTCGAGCCGGCCGGAGACCAGCCCGTCTCCGATCCCGCCGGAGCCGAGGTCAAGCCTGTAGGCAATGGCCGTCGGTCGCTGCGTGCGCGCGCCGGCGGGAGCACCGCGACCAAGCGGTCACGTGGACGCGGGGCACGCAGCGCCCGGAAGGTCGTCGGTCTCAAGATCGGGGCCTCCCAGTTGGCCGCCGCGGTCGTCAGCCAGACCGATGGTCAGCACGAGTTGCTCGAGCTGGCACGCACACCGCTCGAGCCGGGCATCGTCGTCGACGGCGAGGTTCGTGACGCGCCGGCGCTCGCGAACGCCCTGAAGTCGTTCTTCGACGACAACGGCCTGCCGAAGCGCGATGTGCGCATCGGCCTGGCGAGCAACCGCATCGGCGTCCGCACGTTCGAGATGAGCGGCGTCGAAGACGGCGAGCGCTTCGACAACGCGGTGCGCTTCAAGGCGCACGAGGTGCTCCCGGTCGCGGTCCATGAATCCGTCCTGGACTACCGCATCCTCGACGAGCGCGCGAACGAGGCCGGTGAGTCGGTCCGACGCGTTCTCCTCGTCGTCGCTCCACGGGACCAGGTGGAACCGTACGTGGCCGTCTGTCAGGACGCGGGCCTGCGCCTCTCCGGTATCGACCTCGAGGCACTCGGCCTGCTACGCGCTTTCGTCGAGCCCCGCTCCTTCTCGTCCCGCACCGCGGACGACACCGCAACCGTGGTCGTGACGATCGGGCACGAGGTCACGACGTTGCTCGTGGCCGGCGGCGGATCCTGCGAGTTCACCCGCGTGTTCGACTGGGGCGGAGGGACGCTCCAGGCCGCGATCGCACAGGAGCTCGACGTACACCCTGCCGAGGCCGCGACCATTCTCCGACACCTGTCGCTGAGCGGTCCCCCGAAGCCGCTCTCGTCGCTCGACGACGACGCGCGGGCACGGGCCCTGGAAGCTGTTCGCGGGCGCCTGACGCCGTTCGCTCGGGAGCTCGTCAGCTCGCTCCAGTTCTACCAGACGCAGACGGAGTCGCTCGGTATCGGCGAGATCGTGATCACCGGCGGCACGGCGCACCTGGTCGGCCTCGCGGACGCGTTGCACCAGATGATCGGCGTCTCCGTACGCGTGGGTGACCCGTTGCAGCGTGTCGTCGCGCGTGGCGCCTTCGACTCGAGCCTCGAGGCGTCGCTGGGATCCCTTGCTGTCCCCATCGGGCTCGCCATCGACGACGACCTGCTTCGCTCGGTGAACCTCATTCCGCGCGAGCTGGAGTCGAAGGAGCGCAGGGGGGCGGGACTCGTCAAGCTCGCCGTGCCTGTCGCCGTGGCCGTGCCGTTGGCGGCCCTCGCGTTCACGTTCGTCTCCGCGAACGGCACGGTGTCCGAGCGCGAGGACGAGCTGTCCGCCGTGCGAGCGCAGATCGTGGCACTGCCCGAGCCGAAGCGGCCGCAGATCGATCCGAGCCTCGCCGCGTCGGAGATCCAGCGCGCAGCGGCTCTCGCCAGTGTGCTCGGCGGCCGAGTGTCGTGGGACGGCGTGCTCCGTGACCTCTCCCTCGTGCTGCCGGGCAACGTGTCCCTGACCCGGCTCGCGGCCCAGCTGGCGCCGCCGCCACCGCCCGGGACGACGCCCGCAACCACGACGACGACGACCGTGCCCGTTCCCGTCGCCCCGAACGGGGTGCAGATCGAGGGTTACACCAGCAACCAGGTTTCCGTCGCCCGTCTGCTCGCCCGGCTCCGCACCGTACCGAGCCTCACGAACGTCCAACTTCAGTCGAGCACGTTGGCAGAGGTCGGGAAGACCGTCGTCGTCCAATTCGTCGTGCTCGCCGACATGGCCGGAGGTGCCTCATGACCAGCGCGCTTCGTACAAAGCAGGGCAAGCTCGCGGCAGGCGCCGCGGCGCTCGCCCTCGTGCTTGTCGCAGGCTGGTTCCTCGTCGTGGCGCCGAAGCGGTCCCGCGCGGACGCGCTCGAGGCACAGGTCGTGGCCGCGCAGACGGAGCTCGCGCAGAAGCGAGCGGAGCTCGCACGGCCGAGCGCCGCGGTGCGGATCAAGGCGAACGACCTGTTCAGGCTGTCCAAGGCGCTCCCCACCGTGGGTGACACCGCCGGTGTGATCCTCGACGTCAACCGCCTCGCCAACCAGCACGACCTGACGTTCTGGTCGCTGACGCCCGGGACTCCGCTCGCCGGCACCGGTGTGCTCCAGCAGCCGTACGGTGTCGAGCTCGAGGGCCGATTCGGCGACGTCTCCCGATTCCTCCGCGATCTGCGCACCCTCGTGCGCGTCAAGAAGGGCCGGCTCGACGCTCGCGGTCGCATCTATGCGGTCGATCAGGTCGAGTTGAAGGAGCCCGAGAGCACCAAGAAGTTCCCCGTCGTGAAGGCCTCGCTGACGGTCAACGCTTTCAGCTACGCCGGTGAAGCTGTCCCGCCGGGGGACACCCCTGCAACCACGACGACGTCGACGACCGGAACGGTCGCGGCAGGAGCGACTCCCTGATGGCCACGACAATCGACACCCTCGCCGAGAAGCAGCGCAAGCAGAAGAAGGTCCTCATCGTGCTGGGCGTGCTCATGCTCGCCGTGGTCGCGTTCCAGGGCCCGAAGCTCTGGAAGCAGATCACTGGCTCGACCCCGGCGGCAGCGCCGGCGACGGCCGAGCAGGAGCAGGCAGCTGCAGCGGCGTCGGCTGCAGCGGCGACCGGCGGCTCCGTGACGACGACCGTGGTTGCGGCCGGCACCACCGCCACCCCCGCCGCTGCCCTCGCAGGTGTCAGCGTCAACGCTAGCGCCCGCCCTTCGCCGGGCCCCGGTCAGCTTCGCGCGTTCACCCTGTTCCAGGCCAAGGACCCGTTCGTGCAGTCGCTTCCGACCGAGACGTCGGGCGCCACGAGCCCGACCGGCGAGCCGACGCTGAGCGATACGCAGCCTGGTAAGAGCGGCGCCAAGAGCGGCGCCACGGAGGGCGCCACGGACGGCGCCAAGGGAAGTACGACAGATTCAGGCACGTCCGGCCAGTCGGCTCCGCCGGAGGGTGCGCCGCAGTACGCGACGATCAGCGTGAACAGCACTCCCGAACCACTCGCGGTGAAGGATCTGTTCCCCTCCCCGGACAAGATGTTCGTGCTCGTGTCGCTGAAGGCGAAGAGCGCGAAGATCGCGGTCGCCGGCGGCGCGTTCACCGACGGTCAGACGATCACGCTGAAGATGGGCAAGGGTCTGACCCTCGTCAACACGGCAACCGGGGCACGATACGCCCTGAAGTTGCTCTACACGGGGAGTGCGCCCGAGCAGGTCGAGGAGTTCTCGCCGGGCGCGAAGACCGAGAAGTGATCGAGCGGCTGCGTCGGGAGGACGGCCTCGGCCTCGTCGAGCTGCTCATGACGATGGTCATCCTCAACATCGCCATCTTCGCGCTCTTCGCGATGCTGAACGCCGGTGTGCTGTCGATCAGTCGCGCGAGCAGGACCTCCACGGCATCGGTGCTCGCGGAGAAGCAGCTCGAGATGTATCGCTCTCTCCTCTACAAGGACATCGGGCTCCACGCCTCTCTCGTCGCGGCGGCTGGGGACTCCATCCATGTCTCGGATGCCACCGAATGGAATGCAGGGTCTCAGGTGACGGTAGCGTCGCCGTCGTGCACGGCGGCTCTCGACCGCTGTCAGCCGATCCGCACGGGAGTCACCGGCCCCGACGGGCTGGCATACCGCCTCGACACGTACGTTCGCTCCGTGACGCCCGCGGCAGGTCGGGCCACGAAGCGCGTGACCGTGACGGTGCGGAGGGAGAACAACCTCGCCGCGAACCCGCTGGCGAAGCTCACCGCGATCTTCGACCTCTCCACCGGCTGCGTCGTCGGTTCGGTGTCCGCGCCGTGCTAGCCCGGATCTTTCATCTGGCGCGGGCGTTGCATCCTGTCGGGCCCACCAGGCCGCTTCCCGACAGGCGCCCCGCGATCACGCCAGACGATAGATCGGGGCTAGTCACCGAGACCCTTCCGGGCGCTCAAGCCGTAGCCCCCGTCGACCGATAGGAATCACGGATGCCGGCCTTTGCCTACAGCGCGATCAACGCCCAGGGCGCGGTGCTCACGGGTGAGGTGCAGGCTGCCGACGAGTCGGCGGCGCGCGATCAGCTGCGCGGCAACGGCCTCCTGGCGCAGTGGGTCAGCGAGCTGACGGGGCCTGCGCAGGCAGCGGGTAGGGGCCTCGGGCGCAAGAAGGTCAAGCCGAAGTCGCTGCAGATCTTCTCGCGACAATTCGCGACGATGATCGACGCAGGGCTCTCGGTCGTCACTGCGCTCGTCATCCTCGAGCAACAGACCGACGACAAGGCACTCGCCGTCGTCATCGACGAAGTGCGCGAGAAGGTCGAGTCGGGCTCGCTCCTCTCCGAGGCCATGGCCTCGCATCCGACCGTGTTCAGCCGCCTCTACGTCGCGATGGTCGAAGCCGGCGAGGCTGCGGGTGTGCTCGACGTCGTCCTCGACCGCGTGGCGCTGCAGATCGAGAAGGAGCAGAAGATCAGGCGCCGCGTGAAGGGCGCGATGATCTACCCGACGGTGGTGCTGGCCTTCGCCACGCTGGTCCTGATCGGGATGCTGATGTTCCTCGTCCCCGTCTTCGTGAAGATCTTCGACACGCTCGGCGGCGAGCTCCCCGTGCTCACGCAGTGGGTGGTGAAGGCCTCGGACCTCCTCCGTGATCGCTGGTACATCGTGTTCCCGCTCGTCGGCTTGGCCATCTTCTCCTTCTTCCGCTGGAAGAAGACGGAGGCCGGACGTCAGTCCTGGGACCGCTTCAAGCTACGCATCCCGATGCAGATCGGCACCGTCGTGCAGAAGGTGGCGATGGCGCGTTGGTCGCGCACGCTCTCGACGCTGATCGCCTCCGGCGTGGACATCATCAAGGCGCTCGAGATCACTGCGCAGACCACGGGGAACTGGGTCGTCGAGGAAGCGACAGCCGATGTGCGAAGTCGGGTGCAGGAGGGTGCCACCATCGCGCAGCCCCTGATCGACGCTCCCATCTTCCCGCCGATGGTCTCTCAGATGGTGAAGATCGGTGAGGAGACCGGCGAGCTGGAGAAGATGCTCGAAAAGGTCGCCGACTTCTACGAGGAAGAGGTCGACGCCGCAGTCCAGGCGCTGACGGCGATCATCGAGCCGATCATGATGATCGGCGTGGGCATGATGGTGGGCGTCATCATCATCGCGATGTATCTGCCGATGTTCCGCATGCTCACCCTCATCGAGTAGCCGCCGACGCCGCGGTGGCGGCAACGGCCGCGGCCCGTCGTCGCGCGACCGCCAGTCGGCGTCGGGACGTGCTCGTGCGCCTCGGCGCTTTCTGCGCGCGCACGTGTGGTTGCACCGCCGGTTCGCTCGCCCGTGGAGGGCGGCGACCCGTTCGAGCTGCCCGAGATAATACCCCCAGGGGTATATCCGAGAGACCGGGGAGGCTGCCATGGAGACACGTGAGTACACGGTTCCCGGGATGCACTCCGGCGACGAGCAGGCGGCGGAGGAGAAGACGACGGAGCTCCTCGAGACGGTTCAGCGCTTCATGAAGACGCGGTAGCGCCGCTGGCGCCGCGCATGCGCTCCGTCCAGATCTCTTCGGCGTGCGCGAACTCGTCCACGGCTTGCGGCCCGTTGGCTTCGAGCGCCGAGCTAGCGCTCGGCCTCGCCCGTCTCGACGTATGCGTCGATGCGCTGTTCGTTGTAGGCGCTCACGAGAACGCCACTTCTGCCGGGAGCTCCCGTGGCGCGTGCGGCGTCTCCGCACGCTCGACCTCCCGCGCCCGCATGTCGCAGTACACGTAGGTCGTGGCGATCGACGCCAGCGGCAGCGTGAGCATGTAGACGACGGCCGAGACGATGTTGACGAGGTCGAACGACGCGGTGGAGACGAGCAGGAGCAGAGCTCCCAGGAACGGCCCGATCAGGAGCGCGAAGCCCGTTACGAAGACGGCGATCGACGCCACCTTCCACCAGTGCCCGGTGACGAGTCGGCTGCTCCGCCGCAGGGCTCCCCGCGGCGGGTGACCCTCGATCTGCACGACCTGTGCGAGGAGCGACCAACGCACGGTCAACCAGGCTGCGACCGGAATCCCCACGAGCGACAGGTTCAGGACGGAGACGATGACCACCGCGCGCAGGAGGCTCCCGGCCAGTGCACCGACATGCCGGAGGGCGCTTCGGTACACGTCGACCACGGAGGGTGACCGGCCGGCATCGAGCTCGACCATCGCGTGCGCCACGGCCGCCTGCGTGATCGTCAACCCGACGAGAACGAGCACGAGCCCGAGCCCGAACGCGAGGAAGGCGACGACCGCGTTCGACTCGCCTGCGGAGTCCGTCAGCGCTGAGAGCGTCGAGACCCGGAACAGGAGGTACTGGAGTGCGGCGACGGCGAGCCCGAGAGGGAGGAAGAGGACGCCGACGCCGACGAAGAGCCAGAAGTGTCGCCTGTAGAGGCCCCACGTGGCCGTGACGATCTCTCCCCAGCGGCGCCGGCGCCCGATCCGCAGAGGCGGCGACGCGCGCCACTCGGTGCGCGACGCGGCCCAGAGCACGAGGAGCGCGAGCGCGCCGAGCACGATCACGGCAGGTCCCGGATTTCTGACGATCTTCGTCAGGACGTCCGAGCCGGCGCCGACCGCCGCGCAGAAGAAGTCGGTCGCACTCGTGTTGAAGACGCCGGCCGCGGGCACGGCGAACGCGTCGTCTCTCCAATGCTCCTCCGACCATGTGATCGGCGTCGTCCACTGCGGCTTCGTGTTCGGTCCTGTGGGGCCGTTGTAGAACGCCGGCTGCTGCTCGCCCCAGTGGCCCTGGAAGCCGAGCCACGGATACGAAGCGAGGTAGGCGTCCGGGGTCGACGGCATGACGCGCACCGCAGGCCGGAGGTCGGTGCTCGGTCCCTGCGTGTCGTCGCAGCCGACGCCCTCCGCTCCGCTGCGGCCGAGGAACAGGGCCTCGCTGTAGTAGTTGGCGTGAGAGCCGTCCGCCGGGTAGACGACGGGGTGCGTGCCCTCGACGCGCACGAGCTTGTCGCTGTCCCAGGCGGCGCGCTCGGCACCCTCGTGCTGGCTGTACCCGATCTCGGTGGGGTCCACCTGTAGAGCCTCGGCGGCGTCCTCCGCGTCGAAGACGAGCTGGATCATCTCCCAGTCGCCTTCGTGCTTGTTGTTGAAGTCGTTGAAGACGTAGAAGAACCAGTACTGGAGCGCCAGCTGCCCCGCCCTCCCCGGCTCCGTGAGGACGTGGGCGTAGGTCGTCGGCAGGCTCCCGGCCGTGATGTGGTCCGACCACTCCTCATACGTGCAGCCCGGCTCGAGCGGGTTGCCCGGGAAGTCGAGGTGGTAGCCGAGCTTGCCGGGCGCGAGGTCTTCACCGCTCGGCGCCACCCGCACGACGTTGGTCTTGTCCCACGGGCCGCGCAGGACCACACCGTCGTTCGGCAGGAGCACGTCGATGTCGGTCGGCTGATACGGCTCTCCGTGCCCGCAGTCCTCGGCCTGCTCCACGAGCCGAACGACGGGCGCGTAGCGCTCGGCGAGATCCTCCTCGGGCCCGGCGCTCGCGGGTGCTGCGGCAATGCCGACGGCCACTGCAGCGACGGCGAGCGCGCCGAGCGTGCGCGCGGCGCGCTGACGCTGGGCAGTCATCGCGCGGAGTCTTTCACACGTGCGGCGGCGTGAACCTCGCGTACGAGCTCCGCGACCGGCGGCCTGTCATCGCGTCGTTGCGGTCGCGCCCAACGGACGGTGCCCTCCCCGTCGATCACGAAGTCACCCCCGAGCTGCAGCGTGTCCTCGCCGACCGAGCGCAGGCGCGCGCCCCGGGAGACGAGCGCGATGTATCGCCACCACACCCGCGGGTCGAGCCAGACACCGGCAACCGACGAACGGCGGAGCCCCCACGCGCGGTACGTAGCACGGCTCTCGTCCACGAGCAGCGGGAGAACGAGGTCGACGTCGGCGAGCAGCGACTCGCGGAGGCGCTGCGGCCGGTCGAAGGCGACGAAGAGGACAGCGGCACCCGCGCGCTCGAACTCGTCTCTGCGGCTCTGCACCTTCACGAGGTGCGCTCGGCAGATCAGTCAGCCAGCGTGCCGGAGGAAGCTCACCAGCACCGGCTGGCCACGCAGGTCCGCCAGGCGGACGATGCCCCCGCCGAGCGACGGAAGCTCGAGCGGTGGCGCGGGATCACCGGCAGCCGGTGGCGCGACCCCCGTCAGTCGGCCTCAGGACGGGTTGATGATGGGCTGGCAGGCATCGGCATCCGTGAACGCCTGCTCCAGCTCGCCCTCGGCGTCGAGCTCGCCCAAGCTCGCGAAGAGATCGGACACGACGGTCGACATGCCAGACAACGTGCCGCTGATGGCGGTGACCGTTGCGATCACCCCCGCCGCGCCTTCGCCGGCCTCGTCGAGCTGAGCCTCGAGGTCGGCGACGTCGTCGGCAAGTGCATCGGCGGTCGAGTCGAGCGCGTCCTTCGCCTCCGCGCCCGCCTCGGTGTCGGGTGCGCCCAGCGCGCGGACGTCCTCGACGAGAGTGTTGGTCGCGTCGACGGCCTCGCCGAACGCTTCCTTGACGGAGTCGACGGACAGGGACGTCGGGTCGCCGAGCGACTCGCCGGTAGCGGTGATCGCGTCCGTCCATTGGGTGAGCGCGCTGCACAGGCTGCCGGCCCACTCCTCGGTGGCCGACGTGCTCGACTCGTCCGAGCCGCCGCATCCCGCGACGACCAGGGCGATGCCTGCGGTGGCGACGACGAGTGTGGCGCGGAGCCGAGAACGCATCGCTGCACCCTACCTGTCGCCAGCCACGGGCTCCGCTCGTCGAAGCGTCGTCAGGCGGCGGCGAGCAGCTCGAGGAGCTCGGCGTACTGCTCGAGGTGGCGGTCGGCGAGGAAGCGGTCGACGACCTTTGCGTGAGCCGCCTCGCCAAGCGTCTCCTGCAGGCCACGGCTGCGAAGCAGCCGCTCGATTGCGGCACCCGTTGCCGCCAGGTCGTCGGGCTGCACGAGGAGGCCGTCCTTGCCGTCGGACACCTGGTCGAAGATGCCCCCGACCGCGGCCGCGACGACGGGCCGGCGCTTCCACATCGCTTCCGCCACGGTCAAGCCGAAGCCCTCGGCGAGGCTTTTCTGCACGACGACCGTGGCGTGACGCTGGAGCGCGTTGACGACGCGGGCGTTGGCCTCCAGGTTCGTCATGCCGATCGTCGCGAGGTGCACGCGGCGGCGTGTGGCCCCGTCGAGCGACTCCCAAGCGGCGCGCGTCTCCGCAAAGACCTCTGTTCCCTCCGGGTCGTCGGCGACGCCCTCGAGGCTCGGTCCGGCGAGCACGAGATGTGCAGCGAGCGTCGGGTCGACGTGGCTCGCGAAGGCTTCGAGAACGCCGCGCATGTCCTTCATCCGATCCCAGCGGGAGACCTGGGTGACGAGCGGCGTCTCCGGGCCGGGCAGTCGTCCCTCGGTGACGAGATCGACCGTCTCGAGTGGCATGCCGACCCAGGGCGTGGCGCCGCTGGCTTCCACGAGACCGGCCGTGGCCACGGCCGAGGCGACGATGTCGGGCGTCAGCTCCTCGTTCTTCGGTGTGAACGGGTCGATCGACGGCGGGATCACGGCAAGACGCGACCCGTCGAGCCACGGCGGCGCGAACGTGCGACGGGAGAAGACGAAGGCATCGACCGACTCGACGTACGGTCGGATGAATCCCCAGGCCCGATCGGCCCATTCACTCGATCCCTCGTAGCCCACGTGGCAGCGCCAAATCACCGCACCGACGCGACCCTGAAGGAGAGGTACGAGGCCGGCCGTCTGCGGGTCGTGGAGGACGATCACGTCCCCTGCGCGGGCCCTGGCCAGGAGCGGCCCGGCATTGCGCTCGATCGTGCGCTCGTACACCGCGCGCTCGGCGTCCCCCAGCGCTCCACCGTCGCCCGGCCCGCCGTAGAGACCGTTGTGGACACGCTTCGTGACGGCGAAGAAGCCCGGCTCACCGCTGATCACGCGCCAGCGCGTATCGATGCCGAGAGCCCGCGCGTAGCCGAGGATCGCGTACAGCATCTCGGCGACCCCTCCCCCGGCCGCCGTGGAGTTGACGTTGATCACCGTCCGGCCGTCGAGCAGCGCACGCGTCCGAGCGGCGACGGCCTCCAGGCGCTCCAGTCGTTCCGGGCCGATGATCGGCTCCAGCCGCTTCGGGTGGACGGTCGCGAACCGGACGTCGTCCGGTGCCGGTTGTCGGCTGGTCGAGCTCACGGCTGCGAAGGCGTCCCGTCCGGCGGGCGCGGCGGCGACAGGCCCACGCTCCCTCGCCTACGCGGCCCGGCAGTCGTCGCAGGGGCCGCGGAGGACGACGTCGTGCGCCTCGAGCGAAACACCGAGTCTGCCCGCGACACTGTCGAGCGCGTGCTCCAACCCGGCATCGGTGAAGGGCTCGACCCTGCCGCAGTCGTCGCACACCAGATGGTGATGGTGTTCCCCGTTCGGCTGTGCCGGCTCGAACCGGGCCACCCCGTCCCCGAGCTCGATCCGCTGCACGAGCTGGAGCTCGGTGAGCGTGTCGAGGGCGCGGTACACACTGGCGATCCCGACGCGTCCACCGTCGTCACGGATGCCATCGTGGATCTCCTGTGCCGACTGGCAGCAGGACTGGCGCCCGAGGTGCCGGACGACGCTCCGGCGTGCGCCACCGCCGCGCAGACCGGCAGCGCGGAGACCCGCAAGCGCGTGGTCGCTCCAGGGTGTCGACGTCCGAGCCACGACCCAAATGATATCGATTCTCAGCGGGTGCTATCGTAGCGCGGTGTTTTCGAGAATCGTTCTCGTCTGCGGCGTCGTACTAGCGTGTCTTTCCTCGGCCGCCGGTTGCGGGGGCTCCGAGACGGAACCACAGCCCGATGTCGTCGCGGCCTTCTACCCGCTCGCATACGCAGCCGAGCAGATCGGCGGGCACGGCGTCACCGTCGCCAACCTGACTCCCGCCGGTGTCGAGCCCCACGACGTCGAGCTGTCGGCGCGCGACGTGGAGCGCGTGCAAGCTGCCGATCGAGTCTTCTTCATCGGCGCCGGTTTCATGCCGCAGCTCGAGGAGGCTCTCGCAGATCGCGGCAATGGCGTCGACGTGCTCGACGACGTCGAGACGATCGGTGGGGCGGGGGGTGTCGACCCGCACGTCTGGCTCGACCCGCTGCGCTTCGCTGCGGTGGCGCGAAGGATTGCGCTCGAGCTCGACGTGCCTGAGCAGGCGGAGCGGTTCACATCGCGCCTGCGCGAACTCGACGGCGAGCTTCGCTCCGGGCTTGCGGAATGCGACCGCCGCGAGATCGTTACCGCACATGCGGCGTTCGGCTACCTCGCCCAGCGGTACGGCCTGCAACAGCTGACCTTGGCGGGGCTCGCGCCCGAGGCAGAGCCGGCGGCTCGGGAGCTCGAGCGCCTCGTCGACGCCGTGCGGCGCAGCGGCGCTACCGCTGTCTTCGTCGAGCCACTCGCGTCACCGGTCGTGGCGGAGACGGTCGCGCGTGAGGCGGGTGTGACGATCGAGCTGCTCGATCCGATCGAAGGTCTCCGTGGGGACGAGCTCGCCCGGGGAGCCGACTACTTCTCCGTGATGCGCTCAAACCTGCGGACGCTGCGAGAGGTTCTCGGATGTCGGTGAGCGGGCAGCCGGTGGTCGAGCTGAGCCGGGTCTCTTTCGCCTATCGACCCGGCGTCCCCGTTCTCGCGGACGTCGACCTGACCGTGGCCGAGGGCGAGTTCGTCGCGGTCGCCGGGCCGAACGGAGGGGGCAAGACGACGCTGCTCAGGCTCGTGCTCGGGCTCGAGCGCCCGACGTTCGGTGAGCTCACGGTCTTCGGGCGACCTGCGGGCCGGCGGGACCGCGCGCGCCGCATCGGCTACCTGCCGCAGCGGGCCAGCGCAGGCGGCGCAGCCCCCGTCACCGTTCGCGAGCTCGTCACAGCAGGTCGGCTTGCTCCGAGCGGGGTCGTCGGTCCCTTGCGGCGAGTCGATCGAGTGGCCGTCGACTCGGCGATCGCCCGCGTCGGGCTGAGCGATCGCGCAGCCGCCCCGTTGGTGACGCTCTCGGGTGGCCTGCGACAGCGCGCGTTCATCGCCAAGGCGCTCGCCTGCGAGCCGGCGTTGCTCGTCCTCGACGAGCCCACGACCGGCGTGGACGTGGAGTCGCAGGAGTCGCTGGGGACGCTGCTCGAAGAGCTGAGGCGAGAGATGGGGGTGACGATCCTCTACGTCTCGCACGAATTCGGCGCCGTCGAGCACGTGGTCGAGCGCCTCGTCCTCGTGCGCGGTGGGATCGTGTTCGACGGCCCGCCTGACGAGCTACCCGCGATCTGGCACGACCCGTCCCACGACCACAAGCACGGGCACTGATGCTGCACCTCGAGTTCATGCGCCTCGCGTTTGCCGTCGGCGCCGTCGTGGGCGTGCTCGCGCCGTCCGTCGGCTTCTTCCTCGTCGAGCGTCGGCAGGCACTGATCGGCGACGGTCTCGGCCACGTCGCGTTCGCCGGGGTTGCCGCCGGTGTGCTGTTCGACGTGTCGCCCGTCGCCGTGGCTCTCGGCTTCGCGATCGTCGGAGCAGTCACCGTCGAGGTCCTGCGCACACGGGCCGGGACAGCCGGCGATCAGGCGCTCGCCCTCGTCTTCTACGTCGGTCTCGCGCTCGGTGTCGTGCTGGTCTCGAGTGCCGGGGCACTCGACGTCAACCTCTTCCAGTACCTCTTCGGCTCGATCCTCACCGTCACCTGGTCCGATCTCTGGATCGTGCTCGCGCTCGGCATCGCTGCGCTCGGAACGATCGGCATCCTCTATCGGGGGCTCGTCGGTTCCGTCGTGGACGAGGAGGGCAGCCGTGTCGCGGGCGTCCCTGTGGACGCGTTGAACATCGTGATCGCGGTGCTGGCCGCGCTCACGGTGGCGCTCGCGATGCGCATCGTCGGACTCCTGCTCGTCGCTGCGCTGATGGTGCTCCCCGTGACCGCCGCGGGGCGGATCGCCTGGAGTCTCCGCTCCACACTCGGCTTCGCGATGGCGATCGGCGTCGGCTCCGTCGTCGTGGGGTTGACGACCGCCTACTACGCCGACCTGGCGCCGGGCGGCACGATCGTGCTCGCGGCCGCCTTCGCGTACGTCGTGTGTGCCGTGATCGGCTCGGCGAGACGCTGATCAGGCGGCCGCGGCCACGGCGTCCGCGCCGGCCTCGTGGCAGTCGCGGCAGCGAGCCTCGTACTGCTCCTCGGCGCCCACGACGATCGTGTCGCCCGAGTAGGGTGCCGGGCTGCCGTCGACGAGTCGCTGCGTCGTCGTCGCGGGGCCGCCGCAGCGGTGGCAGACCGCCTGCAGCTTGTCGACGAACTCCGCCCGCGCCAGCAACTCGGGCATCGGCCCGAACGGGAGACGTCGGAAGTCCTGGTCGAGTCCGGCGACAACCACGCGGACGCCTCGGTCGGCGAGCGCGAGCACGGCACGAACGATCTCGTGCTCGAAGAACTGCACCTCGTCGACACCGACGACCTCCTGGCCGCGCGAGCGGGCGACCACCTCCGCGTAGCCGTCGACCGGGACCGCCGACATGCGAACGCCGGCGTGGCTCACGACGTCGGCCTGGTCGAAGCGGTCGTCGATCCTCGGCTTGAAGAGAATCACGCGCTGCCCCGCGATCTCTGCCCGGCGCAGGCGTCGGATCATCTCCTCGCTCTTGCCGCTGAACATGGGGCCACACACGACCTCGAGCCAGCCGCCACGCTGCGGGGGTACGCGGATCACTCCGACGATGCTACGGGCGCTGTCGGCCGGAGTCGAACGCATTTCTGAGCAGGTACTTCGTCGGCCGAGAGGGTCGGTGGGTCGCGCCGGAAGGCCCCTGCTACACTCTCTCCCCGCACGGGGCGGCGTAGCTCAGTTGGTTAGAGCAGCGGAATCATAATCCGCGTGTCGTAGGTTCGAGTCCTACCGCCGCTATCAACCGCCGCGCACCCGTTCCCACGAGAGAAGCAGAGAAATGGCCACCGGAGTCAGAGTCGCGATCACGCTCGCCTGCACGGACTGCAAGCGGCGGAACTACCAGACGCAGAAGTCGAAGCGCAACTCGCCCGACCGCGTCGAGTTCAAGAAGTACTGCCGCTGGTGCGGCAGGCACACGGCGCACCGCGAGACGCGGTAGCGCGGAGGGGCCGATCGACCATGGCTGGAGAAACCAGACGGCAGCGCCGTGACGCCCGACGCGCCGAAGGCGGCGACACCGGCGACGCGTCGATCGAGGGGGCGGGCGCCGCAGCCGCGGCTGCACCCCATGCCTCCCGCCGCGGCGGGTTCATCCGCGAGTCGGTCGGCGAGCTCCGCAAGGTCGAATGGCCCACCCGGCCGCAGGTGATCCAAGGAACGATCGTCGTCATCATCGCGTGCGCGATCGTCGGGGCCTACCTGTGGGGGCTCGATCAGGTTCTCCGTCCCTTCGTTCGCGACGTGCTACTCGGTCAGTAGGAGAGTCCAGATGTTCCAGTGGTATGTCGTCAACACGTACTCGGGTCACGAGAACAAGGTGAAGCAGAACCTCGAGCACCGGATCCTGTCGATGGGGCAGCAGCACCGCTTCCGACGGGTCGTCGTCCCCACCGAGCAGGTGATCGAGACGAAGGACGGGCAGAAGGTGCAGATCGAGAAGCGCGTCCTGCCCGGGTATGTCCTCGTCAACATGGACTTGAGCGACGAGGCGTGGACTGTCGTCAAGGGCACGCCCGGCGTGACGGCGTTCGTCGGCGCCGGCGCGAAGCCGGTCCCACTCGTCAAGGGCGAGGTCGACCGGATCCTCCACCACGGCGCCGCGGCCGGGGCGTCCGCGCCGAAGTCGCAGGTGGAGTTCACGCTCGGCGAGTCGGTCAAGGTCACGTCCGGCCCGCTCTCGGACTTCGACGGCGAGATCGTCGACGTCAACCCCGACCAGCAGAAGCTCAAGGTGCTGGTGGACATCTTCGAGCGCCAGGTTCCGGTCGAGCTCGGGTTCGACCAGGTGAAGAAGATCGACTAGACCCGACACCGGCCTGGTTCCCCAGGCACCATTGACGACGCACCGCAAGACGAGACGACTGACACGAGACAAGACGGGAGGAGGGGCGCGCAGCCCCGATCGCACTCACGCACATGGCGAAAAAAGTCCTCACACTGATCAAGCTCCAGATCCCGGGCGGGCAGGCGAACCCTGCCCCGCCGGTCGGGCCGGCACTCGGCCAGCACGGGGTCAACATCGTGGAGTTCACGAAGGCGTTCAACGCGCAGACAGCGCACGAGAACGGCCGCATCATCCCCGTGGAGATCACGGTCTACGAAGACCGCTCGTTCACGTTCATCACCAAGACACCGCCGGCCGCCGTGCTGATCAAGGAGGCGCTCGGAATCGAGTCCGGCTCGGGTGAGCCGAATCGCGTCAAGGTCGGCAAGCTCACGCGGGCGCAGGTGCGCTCGATTGCGGAGGCCAAGATGCCGGACCTGAACGCGAACGACGTCGACGCGGCGATGCTCGTGATCGCCGGCACCGCCCGCAGCATGGGCGTGGAGGTGGAGAGCTAGTGGCCGCCCACGGCAAGAGATACCGGGAGGCGCGCGATTCGATCGACCGCGAGAAGCTGTATGCGCCGACCGACGCGATCCACCTGCTCAAGGGATTCCCGTCGGCGAAGTTCGACGAGACGGTCGAGGTGCACTTCCGATTGGGGCTCAACGTCCGGCACGCCGACGAGCAGTTGCGCGGCACGATCATGCTCCCGCACGGGATCGGCAAGGACGTTCGCGTGGCGGTATTCGCCGAGGGCGACAAGGCACGGGAGGCCGAGGAGGCGGGAGCGGACGTCGTCGGCTCGGCCGACCTGGCGGCCCGGATCGAGGGCGGCTTCCTCGACTTCGACGTCGCGATCGCGACACCCGACCAGATGGGCAACGTCGGCAAGTTGGGCCGTGTGCTCGGCCCGCGCGGGCTGATGCCGAACCCGAAGACCGGGACCGTGACGTTCGACATCGGCAAGGCCGTGGGCGACGCGAAGGCCGGCAAGCTCGAGTATCGGACGGATCGCGGGGCCAACGTGCACCTGCCGATCGGCAAGAAGAGCTTCGACGAGCGCAAGCTGCTCGAGAACTACGCGACGCTGCTCGACGAGATCGTGCGTGCAAAGCCCGCGGCGGCGAAGGGCCGCTACATCAAGGGCATCACCTTCACGACGACGATGGGCCCGGGGCTGCACGTCGACCCGACTCGCATCCGCGACATCGTCGAAGATCCCCAGACCGACACGGAGGCCGTCCCGGCCTGAGGTCGTCAACCAGCCAGCCCGTCGCCACAGACAGTCGGCAGCCTCGCCTCGCGACACGTCGTCACGAGACGCGGTAGAGGACCGGCCGAGGCGGCCTCGAGACTTGCGCAGGCGCAGCCTGCACCTCTTTCGAGCCCGCCAGCTGGCGGGCTCGAACTCACGAAAGGAGGTGCAGAGTGCACAGGACGGAGAAAGAACGCGTCGTCGGCGAGTTGGCCGAGCGGCTACGGGAGACCGAGTCGCTGCTCGTGGCCGACTACCGCGGGCTGACGAATGCACAGTTGGCCGAAGTACGGACGAGGCTGCGCGAGCACGGCGCGACGTTCACGGTCGTCAAGAACTCGCTGACACGTCGCGCAGCGGAGGCTGCCGGTGCCGAGCAGCTGCTCGCGTTGCTCGAAGGCCCGACTGCCATCGCGTTCGTCCAGTCGGACGGTGACCCGATCGCCGTTGCCAAGGCGCTCGCGGACACGGCCAAGGAGACGAAGATCCTTGCGCTGCGCGGCGGTGTCCTGGAAGGGAAGCAGCTCGAACCCGCTGACGTCGAGCAGCTCGCGAAGCTGCCACCTGTCGACGTGTTGAAGGGGCAGGTGCTCGGCGTGATCGTGGCGCCGCTGACCCAGCTCCTGGGGCTTCTGCAAGCTCCGTTGCGGGACCTCGTCGGGCTCGTCGACGCGCGGATAGCGCAGCTCGAGGAGCAGGGCGGGAGCGTCGAAGTCCCGTCGGCGGACGCCGGGGCAGAAGCGGTGGTCGAGGAGGCAGTCGCCCAGAAGGCGGACAATCCCTCGGCATCGGCCGATGGTGAGGCCGAGTCGACCGACGGTGAGCCAAACGAAGAGAACGACGAACAAACCGACACTGCAGGCGAGGAGGAATAGAGAGATGGCAACCGAGGTGAAGAACGTCCTCGAGACGCTCGGCGGCATGACCGTGCTCGAGCTCGTCGAGTTGAAGAACGCGATCGAGGAGGAGTGGGGCGTGACCGCCGCCGCTCCGATGGCGGTCGCTGCGGCCGGCGTCCCGGCGGACGCGGCCGGTGTCGAGGAGGAGAAGGACTCCTTCGACGTGGTGCTCATCGCTGCGGGCGACAAGAAGATCCAGGTGATCAAGGTCGTCAGAGCAGCCACCGGCCTCGGTCTCAAGGAGGCCAAGGACGTCGTCGACGGCGCACCGAACGCCGTCAAGGAAGGCCTCAACAAAGAGGAGTCCGAGAAGCTGAAGGCGGAGCTCGAGGAGGCCGGCGCCACCGTCGAGCTGAAGTAGGGGCGATGCTTGCCTCGCCCGGTGCCGAGCTGCGGTTCCGGGCGAGGCGCGCCGGCCCACCCCGACGCGACCCTCGTCCTGACATGTATGCTGGGCGGCAGGACGTTTTCACCGCAGCCGGCGGTTGCGGTGAACCGCGCGCGTCCTGTAGGATCCAATGTTCCGCCGAGCGTCCGTTCTACGACCCTGCCTGTCGTCCCCACCGCACGCCGCTAAGGGAGGCTGTTCTTGAGCAGCACCGCTGTCGCGCCCCGCGCGCGCAAGACGTTTTCACGCCTGAAGCACATCCTCGACCTCCCCAACCTGATCGACATCCAGAAGGCCTCCTTCCGGTGGTTCCTGGAAGAGGGGCTCCGCGAGACGATCGACGACATCTCGCCGATCACCGACTACACGGGCACGCTCGCCGTGGAGTTCGCCGAGTACGAGTTCGGGGAGCCGCAGTTCACGCTGCAGGAGTGCCGTGAGAAGGATCTCACCTACCAGGCACCGCTCTCGATCGTCGTTCGCTTCGTGAACACGGAGACCGGCGAGATCCGCGAGCAGCGGGTCTTCATGGGCGATTTCCCCATGATGACCGAGCACGGCACGTTCATCATCAACGGCACCGAGCGCGTGATCGTGACGCAGCTCGTCCGATCCCCGGGTGCGTACCTCATGGACCCGAAGGACGCGACGAAGCAGGTCTTCACCGCGAACCTGATGCCATCACGTGGCTCGTGGCTCGAGCTCGAGATCGACAAGAAGGGCGTCGTCTACGCCCGTATCGACCGGAAGCGCAAGCTGCCGATCACGACGCTCCTCCGGGCGCTTCCCGAGGAGGACCCGACGACGGGCTTCGTGCTCGACACGTCGACGAACGAGTCGATCCTCGCGCTGTTCGACGAGTCGGCGCGCGTCTACATCCAGAACACGCTCGACAAGGATCCCTCGACCCGCGAGGAAGAGGCCCTGATCGAGGTCTTCAAGAAGCAGCGTCCGGGTGAGCCCCCGACGCTCGACAACGCGCGGAACCTCCTCCGCTCGCTCTTCTTCGACCCCAAGCGCTACGACCTGACGAAGGTCGGTCGCTACAAGCTGAACCAGCGGCTCAGCGTGCAGGTCCCGGAGGGCACGCGGGTGCTGACGACCGAGGACATCCTCTCGCTCGTGCGGCGGCTGGTCAGCATGCCCGGGAAGCTCGGCGTGCCCGAGGACGCGAAGGACTACGCCGCAGAAGCAGCCATGCTCGGCAGGGAGCCGATCCGTGGCGATCTCGACGAGTACGAGCATTTCGGCAACCGGCGTCTCCGCACCACCGGCGAGCTGATCCAGGACGCGTTCCGGGTCGGCTTGTACCGCATGGAGCGCGTCGTGCGTGAGCGCATGACGACGGAGGACGTCGACACGATCACGCCGCAGACGATCATCAACATCAGGCCGGTCGTGGCGGCGCTCAAGGAGTTCTTCGGCTCCTCGCAGCTGTCCCAGTTCATGGATCAGACCAACTCCCTGGCGGGGCTCACGCACCGTCGCCGGCTGAGCGCGCTCGGCGCCGGCGGCCTCACGCGGGAGCGGGCGCCGATCGAGGTGCGCGACGTCCATCCGACCCACTACGGCCGCATGTGCCCGATCGAGACGCCGGAAGGGCCGAACATCGGCCTCATCGGGTCGCTCGCGTCGTTCGCGACGGTCAGCCAGTTCGGGTTCATCCAGACCCCGTACCGCGTCGTCGCGAAGGGGAAGGTCACGGACGAGATCATCTATCTCGACGCCGCCGAGGAAGCCCAGTACACGATCGCGCAGGCGTCCGAGCCGCTGGACGACAAGACCGGCCGGTTCCTCAACGAGCAGGTGCTGTGTCGTTCGCAGGCGGGCGAGGCCGTCATGGCGTCACCGGGCGAAGTGCAGTACATGGACGTGTCGCCGGCGCAGATCGTCTCCGTCGCGACCGCGCTGATCCCGTTCCTGGAGCACAACGACGCGAACCGGGCGCTGATGGGCGCGAACATGCAGCGCCAGGCCGTCCCCCTGATGATCCCCCAGGCACCGCTCGTCGGCACCGGGCTCGAGTTCCGGGCAGCAGTGGACACCGGGGACGTCGTCCTCGCGCGGAACGCGGGCACGGTGATCGACGTCGACGCCGAACGGATCGTCGTCGAGGGGAGGGGCTCGCGCGACGAGTACCCGCTCACCAAGTTCATGCGCTCGAACCAGGGAACGCTGATCCACCAGAAGCCGGTGGTGAAGCTCGGCGACAAGGTGCGGGCGGGTGAGGTGATCGCGGACGGCTCGTCCACCGACGGTGGCGAGCTCGCCCTCGGCGCGAACCTGCTCGTCGCGTTCATGCCGTTCGAGGGGTTCAACTTCGAGGACGCGATCGTGCTCTCGGAGCGGATCGTCAAGGACGACGTCCTGAGCTCGATCCACATCCACGAGTACGAGATCGACGCGCGCTCGACGAAGCTCGGTGACGAGGAGATCACGCGCGACATCCCGAACCGCTCGGAGGAGTCGCTCGCGAACCTCGACGAGCGCGGGGTCGTCCGGCTCGGCGCGGAGGTCGGCTCTGGCGACCTCCTCGTCGGCAAGGTGACGCCGAAGGGCGAGACCGAGTTGACCGCGGAGGAGAAGCTGATCCGCGCGATCTTCAAGGAGAAGGCCCGCGAGGTACGGGACACGTCGCTCAAGGTGCCGCACGGCGAGGGCGGCAAGGTGATCGGTGTCAAGACGTTCGCACGCGACGGCGGCGACGACCTGTCGCCCGGCGTGAACGAGCTCGTCCGGGTGTACGTCGCCAAGAAGCGAAAGATCGCCGAGGGCGACAAGCTCGCCGGTCGCCACGGGAACAAGGGCGTGATCTCGAAGATCGTCCCCGAAGAGGACATGCCGTTCCTCGAGGACGGCCGCGCCGTGGACGTCGTGCTCAACCCGCTCGGCGTGCCGAGCCGGATGAACATCGGGCAGATCCTCGAGACCCATCTCGGTTGGGCAGCAGCCCACGGCGTCTTCGAGGAGGGCGAGCCCGTGAACACGCGTGCTCCGATCAACGCACCGAACCCGCGTGCCGTTGCCACCCCCGTGTTCGACGGCGCCACCGTGGGAGACGTCGACGACGCCCTCGTCGCATGGGCGACCTCGGCCACGAATGGCGTGTCGATGAACGTCGACATGTCGCGCCCCGAGGGTCGGCGGTGCTCGGGCAAGGTGAAGCTCTACGACGGCAAGACCGGCGCTCCCGTGGAGGAGAAGGTCACGGTCGGCTACATGTACATCCTCAAGCTCCTGCACCTCGTGGACGACAAGATCCATGCTCGCTCCACGGGGCCGTACTCGCTCGTCACGCAGCAGCCGCTCGGCGGCAAGGCTCAGTTCGGCGGTCAGCGCTTCGGCGAGATGGAGGTCTGGGCGCTCGAGGCCTACGGGGCCGCGTACACGCTCCAGGAGATGCTCACGATCAAGTCCGACGACACGATCGGCCGGGTCAAGGCGTACGAGGCGATCGTCAAGGGCGAGAACATCGCAGAGCCGTCGATCCCGGAGTCGTTCAAGGTGCTGCTCAAGGAGATGCAGTCGTTGGCGCTCGACGTTCACGTGCTGTCCGACGAGGGGCGTGAGGTCGAGGTGCGAGAGGAGGACGATGAGCTGCTCCGCGCGGCGGAGGAGCTCGGCATCGACCTCTCGTCCGCGACGATGAGGGCGGCCGTAGCCGACCCGTCGGCCCAGGAGGTCGAGGAAGGCGCGAGCGCGGGCGCGGATGGCGACCTGCTCGTCGCGAACGACGAGGAGTTGAAGGCCGCCGTGGCCGAGGGCGAGCTCGACGAGCTCGAGGCGGAGGCGGCGGAAGTGGAGAGCGAGGACTGACCGGGCTGCCGGCGGGACCGGCAGCCCCGAGCGACTGAGGCAACGCCACTAGAGGATCAACCGCGGCATGAGCGACGGGCGCGAGTAGGCGCCGGGCGCCGAAGGAGACAGGGACTTGGCACAGATCGACATCAACGACTTCGACGCGATCAAGATCGGGTTGGCTTCACCGAAGCAGATCCGCGACTGGTCGATGGGCGAGGTCACGAAGCCCGAGACCATCAACTACCGGACGCTCAAGCCCGAGCGCGACGGCCTGTTCTGCGAGCGCATCTTCGGCCCCACCAAGGACTGGGAGTGCTACTGCGGCAAGTACAAGCGCGTCCGCTACAAGGGCATCATCTGCGAGCGCTGCGGCGTCGAGGTGACCCGGCAGAAGGTGCGTCGCGAGCGGATGGGGCATATCGATCTCGCGGCACCCGTGTCGCACATCTGGTTCTTCAAGGGCGTGCCGAGCCGCATCGGCTACCTGCTGGACATCGCACCGCGCGAGCTCGAGAAGGTTCTCTACTTCGCCGCCTCGATCGTGACGGCGGTCGACGACGAGAAGCGCGCTGCCGACCTCGCAGACCTCGAGGAGAAGGTGCGCGGCGAGTCCGAGCAGATCTACCTCGACCGCGACGAGCAGCTCACCGCGCTCGAGGGTCGTCTCAACCGGCGCCGTCAGTATCTCGCTGCGGGCAAGGATCGTGGGTTCGACGAGGACGACGAGTTCTGGGCCCGCGGCCTCTCGAACTGGGCAGAGGATCAGGGTCTGCCGTCACTCGACGAGGCGCGTGACCTCGGTGGCGGTCTCTTCAAGAGCCTCGCGAAGTCGATCTCGCTCGAGGATGCGAAGAAGATCCGGGACTTGGTGCGGCAGACCGCGACGCGCGACGATCGCCGTCTCGCGCCGCGTGAAGTCGAGACCGTAGCCCTCGCCGCGCAGCAGATGAACGAGGCGCTCGACTCGATCCGTGCAGAGATCGACAGGGAGTCGGGCTCGAAGAAGGGCGCGCTCACCAAGCGCGCCAACAAGATCGTCGAGGCGATGCTCGCAGGCACCGAGCTCGAGGGCGAGGACGCCGAGCTCGTCGCGCAGGTCGACGCCAAGAACATGGAGCGCGCTCGCGACCTCGGCAACGGGCTCCTCGCCGACGTGTTGGACGCCGCGGAGCGCGACGCGTCGCTGGACGACCTCCGCGAGCTCGTTCACGACCTGTGCCTCGTCGAGGGTGCCCGCAAGGACGATCTCGACATGGTCACCCAGTGGGCGACCAAGGTGCGCGAGATGGCCGCGGACATCGAGACCCGCCGTGACGACGCGCGTGAGGCGGCGGTCGAAGGTGTCCGCCGGCTCGAGGAGACGTGGAAGCTGTTCCGTGAGCTGGAGCCGAAGCTCGTCGTCAACGACGAGCAGATCTTCCGCGAGCTGAAGGACCGGTTCGGCTCGCCGTACGGCTTCGGTGCGTACTTCCGCGGCGGCATGGGGGCCGAGTCGATCCGTGACCTCCTCCGCGACCTCGACCTCGCGGCGGAGTCGCTGATGCTTCGCGACACGATCAAGACGTCGAAGGGCCAGAAGCAGCAGCGCGCGATCAAGCGGCTGAAGGTCGTCAGCGCCTTCATCACCTCCGAGAACAAGCCGGAGTGGATGGTGCTGGAGGCCGTGCCAGTGATCCCGCCCGAGCTGCGCCCGATGGTGCAGCTCGACGGCGGTCGCTTCGCGACGAGCGACCTCAACGACCTCTACCGCCGCGTGATCAACAGGAACAACCGGCTGAAGCGGCTGCTCGACCTCGGTGCCCCAGAGATCATCGTGAACAACGAGAAGCGGATGCTGCAGGAGGCCGTCGACGCGCTCTTCGACAACGGCCGCCGTGGCCGCGCGGTCACCGGTCCGGGTAACCGGCCGCTGAAGTCGCTGTCCGACATGCTGAAGGGAAAGCAGGGGCGCTTCCGGCAGAACCTCCTCGGTAAGCGCGTCGACTACTCGGGCCGCTCGGTGATCGTCGCCGGTCCGCAGCTCAAGCTGCACCAGTGCGGGCTGCCCAAGCTGATGGCGCTCGAGCTGTTCAAGCCGTTCATCATGAGCCGGCTCGTCGAGCGCAAGTCGGTACAGAACATCAAGGCCGCCAAGAAGATGGTCGACTCGATGATCCCTGAGGTGTGGGACGTGCTCGAGGAGGTCATCGCGGAGCATCCCGTCCTGCTGAACCGGGCGCCGACGCTGCATCGCCTCGGCATCCAGGCGTTCGAGCCGGTGCTCATCGAGGGCAAGGCGATCCAGGTGCATCCGCTCGTCTGTCATGCGTTCAACGCCGACTTCGACGGTGACCAGATGGCCGTCCACGTCCCGCTCTCAGCGGAGGCTCAGGCGGAGGCGCGGATCCTCATGCTGTCGTCGAACAACATCCTCTCTCCGGCACACGGGCGCCCGCTGGCGACACCGACGCAGGACATGGTGCTCGGGGCCTACGTCCTCACCTACTGCGCGCACGACCTCACCGCGACGACTGCGGAGAGGCTCGCCAAGCAGTTGAAGGTCAACGGGCTGCCCCGGTTCCAGTCCGAGGAAGAGGTGGAGTTCGCACTCGGCGCCCAGCAGGTGCAGCTACAGGACCCGGTGGAGTTCTCCCGGAACGGCGAGACACGGCTGACCACGCCGGGGCGCGTGATCTTCGAGGAGGAGGTTGGACGATCGCTCGCCGCGGCGAGTCGACGTGACGCATCCGCCTCGTTCACGGTCGACCGTGCGTTGACGAAGCGTGAGCTCGACAGCCTCATCGACCGATTCGTCGGCGAGCACGGCGCGTTCGCCGTGGCGTCGACGCTCGACACGATCAAGTCGCTCGCATTCCGCTATGCGACGGCGGCCGGTGTCACGATCTCGAAGAACGACATCGTGGTGCCCACCTCGAAGGAAGCGGTGCTCGGCGAGTACGAGGAGATGGTGGCGAAGCTCGAGAGCGAGTACGAGCGGGGTCTCATGACCGAGGAGGAGCGCCACGAGCGGATCGTCGCTATCTGGACCGAGGCCACCGAACGGGTTGCCGAGGAGATGAAGGCGACGCTCTTCGAGACGAACCCGATCTTCATGATGGCCAACTCCGGTGCCCGTGGCTCCTTCAATCAGATCCGCCAGCTCGCAGGGATGCGTGGTCTGATGGCCAACCCGAAGGGCGAGATCATCGAGCGTCCGATCAAGGCCAATTTCATGGAAGGCCTGACGGTGCTCGAGTACTTCATCTCGACGCACGGCGCTCGCAAGGGCCTGGCGGACACCGCGTTGCGCACGGCCGACTCGGGCTACCTCACGCGGCGGCTCGTGGACGTGTCGCAGGACGTGATCATCCGTGACGAGGACTGCGGAACCGACGGGTTCGCCGAGGTGCCTGTGCTCGTCGACGGGCAACTCAACCGCAGCGCAGCCGGCCGTGTCATGGCCAGCGATGTGCACAAGCCGCTCAAGGATGGCAAGCCGGGCAAGACCGTGCTCGCGGCGAAGGGTGAAGAGCTGACCATGCGCACCCTTCAGGAGCTCGTCGACGAGCTCGAGGAGTCCGCCGAGACCTTCGCCCTGCCGGCGCGTACCGTTCTCAAGTGCCGCAGCGAGCACGGCGTGTGCCGCGCCTGTTACGGGACGTTCCTCGCCACCGGCGACATGGCATCGATCGGCGACGCCGTCGGCATCGTCGCGGCGCAGTCGATCGGTGAGCCGGGTACACAGTTGACGATGCGTACGTTCCACACCGGCGGCGTGGCCGGTTCGGACATCACGCACGGCCTACCCCGTGTCGTCGAGATCTTCGAAGCGCGGACACCAAAGGGTCAGGCGACGCTCGCCGACGTGGCCGGGAAGATCGAGATCGAAGATCAGGACCGCAACGTCAAGGTCACCGTCGTCCCGAGCGAGCTCGACGACGAGGGTGAGCTGATCCCGCCGAAGGAGTACTCGTTCCCACGCCGCACGCGTTTGCTCGTGCGACGTGGAGACACGGTCGAGGCAGGGGAGCCGCTGAACGAAGGGTCGCTCAACCCGGCCGAGCTCCTCGAGTTCCATGCCCGCGCCGGCAAGGGCTCGACCCCGACCGAGCTCTATCTCGTCGGTGAGGTGCAGAAGGTCTACAAGTCGCAGGGCGTCGACATCCACGACAAGCACATCGAGCTGATCGTGCGACAGATGCTCAAGAAGGTCCGCGTCGAGAACGCGGGCGACACCGACCTGCTCCCGGGCCAGCTCGTCGATCGCGTCGTGCTCGAGGCACGGAACGAGAAGACGAAAGCTGCCAAGGGCGAGACGGCTTCCTTCGAGCCCCTCATCCTCGGTATCACCAAGGCGTCGCTCGCGACGGAGTCGTTCCTCTCGGCCGCCTCGTTCCAGGAGACGACGAAGGTGCTGACCGACGCATCGATCGAGGGGAAGGTCGATCGGCTGCTCGGGCTCAAGGAGAACGTGATCATCGGCAAGCTGATCCCGGCAGCGACAGGCCTCAAGCGGTACCGCAATATCGCGATCGAGCCGACCGATCCGCTGCCCGTATCGTTGTTCGGCGGCGAGGCCGAGGCCGAGTTGCTGGCCGCGCTCGAGGAGATCGGCGACGGCGACCTCGACCTCACGTCGCTCGGGCTGTCGCTCGACGACGATGCGCTCGACACAGACGCGGCGCCCGAGCCTGAGGCCGACGAGGAGTAGCGCGTACCCGGGTGGGGTCGCTCGTCGGCCTCGCCCGGTAGCGGTGTCCGGCTTCAGCCGGACACCGCTGTTCGTCTCGTCAGGCTCGCCCGATTCCGGTGTCCGACTGAAGTCGGACACCGGTCGGCGATACCGGTCGACGGAACCGCTCGCCTTACGCCGCGGTGCCCTTCCTTCGTGCCTTGGCCTGGCCGAGCGCGGTGTCGGCGCGCTGGAGGAGCGACATCGCGTCGTCATCGGGTTGCAGCTCGGCGATGCCGGCCGAGATCGTGAGCATTGCACCGGCGCCGAGCTGCTCGCGCCCGAGCGCTGCTGCCACGCGTGCGTACAGCCCCTCCGCGTCGACCCACACCGACTCGGGCAGGATCACGGCGAACTCATCGCCTCCTATCCGGAAGGGCGTGTCCGCACCGCGCACTGCCTCGCGGATGCGCGCGGCTGCCGCAGCCAGCACCTCGTCCCCTGCCAACTGTCCGGCGGTCTCGTTCACGCGCTCGAAGTCGTCGAAGTCGAGCAGCAGGAGCGTGAGCGGCCGCGTGTAGCGATGGCCTCGCGCCACCTCGCGTGACAGCGTGACATGGAAGGCGCGGCGGTTCGCGAGCCCCGTCAGTGAGTCCTCGTCCACGAGTTGGCGTGCCTCGCGATAGCGTCGTGCTGCGTCGATCGCCGGGCCGGCGGCGTGGGCGACCGCCTCGAGTCGGCCGATCGCCGCGTTGGACACCGCCGGCGCAGGGTCGTGCGAGAAGACGGCGAGGAAGCCGATCCGCTCGCCGTCCGCCTCGAGCGGGACTGCGACGCCCGACCGGAGCGCACCGGGTGGGTCGATGCCGTCCCCGTAGACGTACGTCGTTGCGACCGCGCGAGCCTGCCGACCGTCCGGCGCGAAGGACACGAGTTGTCTCTCCGCCTCGTCGGAGGGGATACCGACCGCCGCCACCAGGGCAGCCCCGTCGAGGTCGACGGCGTGAACGACGACGGCGTCGACCTCCGGCGCGGTGGCAGCTGCCTCCGCGGTGCGGGCCAACACGTCGTCCAGATCGAGAGAGGTACCGAGATCGTCCAGCGCGCGACCGCGGAGGCCGTCCACGTGGACACGCTCGATGGCGGTCTGCAGGTCGTGCGAGAGGTCGTCCATACGTGTGCCGAGTCGGGCGAGCGCGTCGCGGATCCTGTCGTCGGAGGTCGTTCGCGACCGCCGCTGCACGAGCGCGCTCACCGCGACGATGATGATGGCCGCAAGAGCGACCACCAGTGCGATCACCGCTGTCGTCACCGACACCCCCTCCTCACACGCACTCTACGAGCGTTGCTGCGAGACGCCAGCGTCGTGCTCACTCGGGTTGGCTGTCCGCGCGTGGGATGTCCGGGCCGTTGCAGTCGTGGACGAGGCGGTTCTTGCCTGCCTCCTTGGCGTCGAACAGCAGGCGCGACGCCCGCTCGTCGAGCGAGCGGACGGTGTCGCCGGGGCGTAGCTCGGTGAGGCCTGCGCTGAAGGTCATCTCGCCCGCGTGGGGGAATGCCGTCAGCTCCATCTCGGCGCGAAGGCGTGCGTACAGCCGTACCGCCTCCCCGCACGGCGTCTCCGGCAGGACGAGCGCGAACTCCTCGCCGCCGCGGCGACAGACAGCGTCCGTCAAGCGCGCTGTGCGGCGCAGGACGCCACCCAGCACCGCCAGGACATCGTCGCCTGCGGGGTGCCCGAAGCGCGTATTCACGGCCCGGAAGTCGTCGAGATCGATCTCGATCAGCGCCAGCGGGCGACCGCTCCGCTGAGCGCGGGCGACTTCCAACTCGAGCACGTCGTCGTACCCTCTTCGGTTTCTCAGCCCCGTGAGCGCGTCGGTCGTGACGAGCTCGAGCGTCGCCGCGTGGAGTCGGGCGTTCGCGATCGCGGGGGCCACGTCCGTCGCCAGACGGCGCAGCGTCTCCTCGTGCTCCGGCGCGAAGGCGCCGGCGGAGCGGGCGTAGACGGCGATCGTCCCCAGGCGCTCACCGTCGAGATCCACGGGCACGACGAGCCCCGATCGCACGGCTCCGGCGCCTCCCCGCGGGTCCGGTGACCATTCGAGCCGTACCGCATGCCATGGCCGCCGATCGGGAGTCTCGAAGGCGCTCTCGAGCGTCCCCTCGGGCCCGGGCATGCCATGTGCCGCGAGAATGTGGGTGCCGTCGACACGCCGTACCTCGACGGCGGCACCATCGGCCCCGACGGACTGTGCCCCGTCCTCGGCGACCGCTGCGACGACGTCGTCGAGGTCGAGGGACAGTGTGCGGTCGGTCTCGCGCGCGGCGGTCGGCGTGGCGGCGCGCTCGACGATCGTGCCGAGCGCTCCCGACAAGGTCTCCATGCTGTCGCCGATGCGCCGCAGAGTCGACTCGAGGCGGCGTTCCGCCCGCGCACGGACTCGCATCACGGCGATTACCGCGAGTCCGAGTACCACGACCGCCGTCAAAGCGGCGGCGATCACCGCAGACGTTGTTCCCATCCCCCGTGCGCACTGTACGCGCCTTCGCGACTGCGTGCGAGGTCGCTCCTTGCCTTTGCGGGTGCCGGGCGGGTCCGCTATCGTTGCCGTCCCGGTTGGCGGGGCCGCGGCCCTGCCGGCCTTATCTCTGTGAGAACACCCTCGACCAGATCCTAGGAGCAGCGTGCCCACCGTCAATCAGCTCGTCCGCAAGGGACGAAAGGACAAGCCGACGAAGACGAAGACACCGGCACTGCGGGGGGCCCCGCAGAAGCGTGGCGTCTGCACGCGCGTCTACACGACGACTCCCAAGAAGCCGAACTCGGCGCTGCGCAAGGTCGCGCGCGTCCGGCTGACGAACCAGATGGAGGTCGGCGCGTACATCCCGGGTGAGGGGCACAACCTGCAGGAGCACTCGGTCGTGCTGCTCCGAGGCGGCCGCGTCAAGGATCTGCCCGGCTTCCGCTACAAGGTGATCCGTGGTGGGCTCGACACGTCCGGTGTCGCCGACCGCAGACAGGCGCGCTCGAAGTACGGCGCGAAGAGGGGCAGCTGATGCCGCGTCGTGCAGAGGTTCAGCCGCGTCAGCCCGGGCCCGACCCCGTCTACGGCTCGACGCTCGTTCAGCAGCTCGTCAATCGGGTGATGCTCGACGGGAAGAAGTCGACCGCCGAAGGCATCGTGTACGACGCTCTCGCGCAGCTCGGCGAGCGCAGCGGCAAGCCCGCGCTCGAGGCTCTCGAGGCGGCGGTGAAGCAGGTGACACCGGTGCTCGAGGTCCGCTCGCGCCGCGTCGGTGGCGCCAACTACCAGGTGCCGATCGAAGTGCAGCCGCGCCGCGCGCGCACGATGGCGATCCGTTGGCTCGTCACGTATGCGCGCGACCGGCGCGAGAAGGGGATGCCCGCCAAGCTCGCCGGTGAGCTCCTCGACGCGATCAACCAGCAGGGCGGCGCGTTCAAGCGCAAGGACGACATGTATCGGATGGCGCAGGCCAACAAGGCCTTTGCGCACTATCGCTGGTAGACGGGACGATGAGCGCAACGGAGACAACAGTCGCACTGGACCGCGTCCGCAACATCGGGATCATGGCCCACATCGACGCCGGCAAGACGACGACGACGGAGCGGATCCTCTACTACACCGGCCGCACGCACAAGCTGGGCGAGGTCCACGAAGGCGCGGCGACGATGGACTGGATGGCGCAGGAGCAGGAGCGCGGCATCACCATCACCTCGGCGGCGACCACCGCGTCGTGGCGCGATCACCGCGTGAACATTATCGATACGCCCGGGCACGTGGACTTTACCGTCGAGGTCGAGCGCAGCCTCCGTGTCCTCGACGGGGCTGTTGCCGTCTTCGACTCCGTGGCAGGTGTCCAGCCCCAGTCCGAGACCGTCTGGAGGCAGGCCGACCGGTACGGCGTGCCGAGGATCGCGTTCATCAACAAGATGGATCGCACCGGCGCGAACTTCTTCGGTGCCGTGCAGTCCATGCGTGAGCGGCTCGGTGCACGCCCGGTGCCGGTCCAGATCCCGGTCGGCCAGGAGGAGCATCACGTCGGTGTCGTCGACCTCGTGGAGATGAAGGCGATCGTCTACGAGGACGACCTCGGCATCAGCTTCACCGTGGGCGACATCCCCGCGGAGCTCCGCGAGCAGGCCGAGGAGTATCACCACCTGTTGATCGACGCGATCGCCGAGTTCGACGATGAGCTCACGGAGACATATCTCTCGGACGAGAGCGCCGTCACGCCGGACCAGATCAGGCGTGCGCTCCGGGCGGGGACACTCGCCGACGCGATCACGCCGGTGCTCTGCGGCTCCGCATTCAAGAACAAGGGCGTGCAGCCGCTGCTCGATGCGGTCGTCGAGTACCTGCCGAGCCCGCTCGACGTACCGGCCGTGCAGGGGATCGATCCGAAGACGGAAGAGGAGGTGACGCGCCCGGCCTCGATGGAGGCGCCGTTCTCGGCGCTCGTCTTCAAGGTCATGTCCGACCCCTTCGTCGGCAAGCTGACGTACTTCCGCGTCTACTCCGGTCAGCTCAAGGCGGGTGACCGCGTGCTGAACACCGCCAACGGGAAGACGGAGCGGATCGGTCGCATCCTGCAGATGCACGCGAACCACCGGGAGGAGCGCGACGAGATCGGCGCCGGCGAGATCGCGGCCGTCGTCGGGCTGAAGCAGTCGACCACGGGTGACACCCTGTCCACGGCGTCGTCGCCGATCCTGCTCGAGTCGATGACCTTCCCCGATCCCGTGATCTCTGTCGCGATCGAGCCGAAGACGAAGGGCGATCAGGACAAGCTCGCCACGGCGCTGCAGCGCCTCGCGGAGGAGGACCCCACGTTCCGGGTGTCGTCCGACGAGGAGACCGGGCAGACGATCATCGCCGGCATGGGCGAGCTCCACCTCGAGATCATCGTCGACCGCCTGCTGCGCGAGTTCAGGGTCGACGCGAACGTCGGCCGACCGCAGGTCGCGTATCGCGAGACCGCGTCCCAGCCGGCGAACAAGGTGCAGGGGAGGTTCGTTCGGCAGACCGGAGGCTCCGGTCAGTACGGCGACGTCGTCATCAACCTCATCCCGCAGGCCCCCGGCGAGGGCTACGTCTTCGAAGACAAGGTCGTGGGAGGAAAGATCCCGAGGGAGTACATCCCAGCGGTCAACCACGGCATCGTCGAGGCAATGGGCGCCGGCGTGCTCGCCGGCTACCCGGTGGTCGACGTCAAAGTCGAGTTGATCGACGGCTCGTACCACGACGTCGACTCGAGCGAGCGCGCCTTCAAGATCGCCGGCTCGATGGCGTTCAAGGACGCGCTGCGCCGGGCGAAGCCGAAGCTCCTGGAGCCGGTGATGGCCGTCGAGGTCGTCACACCCGAGGACTACCTCGGCGACGTCATGGGTAACCTCAACGGTCGGCGGGGCCGCGTAGAGCATTTGGAGCCGCTCGGCAACTCACAGACGATCAAGGCGAGCGTTCCGCTCGCAGAGATGTTCGGATACGCAACCGACCTGCGTTCGATGACACAGGGTCGGGCGACGTTCACGATGCAGTTCAACCGCTACGACGACGTCCCGCAGTCGATCGCCGCGGAGATCATGGACGCGCAGGGCGGGTCGTAGGTTCAAGGATCGAACGAGAAGGGAACCGGAGGAGGCAATGGCCAAGCAGAAGTTCGAGCGGACGAAGCCGCATGTCAACGTCGGCACCATCGGCCACATCGATCACGGGAAGACAACGCTGACCGCCGCCATCACGAAGGTGCTGGCGGAGACGGGCACCGGCACGTCGGCGCGTTCGTTCGACTCGATCGATGCCGCGCCGGAAGAGCGTCAGCGCGGTATCACCATCAACACCGCGCACGTCGAGTACGAGACGCCGAACCGGCACTACGCGCACGTCGACTGCCCGGGGCACGCCGACTACATCAAGAACATGATCACGGGGGCCGCGCAGATGGACGGCGCGATCCTCGTCGTGTCGGCTGCCGACGGCCCGATGCCGCAGACGCGTGAGCACATCCTGCTCGCACGTCAGGTCGAGGTCCCTGCGATGGTCGTCGCGCTCAACAAGGCCGACATGGTCGACGATCCCGAGCTGATCGAGCTCGTGGAGATGGAGGTGCGCGAGCTCCTCTCGAAGTACGACTTCCCGGGCGACGACATCCCGATCATCCAGGTTTCCGCGCTGAAGGGGCTCGACGGCGATCCCGAGTGGACGGCCAAGATCGTGGAGCTGATGGAGGCCGTCGACTCCTACATCCCGGAGCCGGCGCGCGACGTCGACAAGCCGTTCCTGATGCCCATCGAGGATGTGTTCACGATCACGGGTCGTGGCACCGTCGTCACGGGCCGCATCGAGCAAGGCAAGATCGAGGTCGGGAACGAGCTCGAGATCGTCGGAATCCACGAGAAGGTCGAGAAGACCGTGGTGACCGGGCTCGAGATGTTCCAGAAGACGCTCGATTACGCGCAGGCCGGCGACAACGCGGGTGCGCTGCTTCGCGGCATCAAGCGCGAAGACGTCGAGCGTGGGCAGGTGCTCGCGAAGCCGGGCTCGATCACGCCGCACACGCACTTCAAGGCGGAGGTGTACGTGCTCTCGAAGGACGAGGGCGGTCGGCACACGCCGTTCTTCAACGGCTACCGGCCTCAGTTCTACTTCCGCACGACCGACGTCACCGGCTCGATCAAGCTGCCCGAGGGGCAGGAGATGGTGATGCCGGGTGACAACACGAACATGGAGATCGAGATGATCCAGCCGATCGCCATGGATCAGGGTCTTCGCTTCGCGATCCGCGAGGGCGGCCGCACGGTTGGCGCCGGCGTGGTGACGGAGATCATCAAGTAGCACCGACCGGGTGTGGGGGGCGGGACGTCGTCCCGCCCCGACCCACTCCCACGAGGGTGACGAGAAACCAGATGGCGCAGCAGAAGATCCGAATCCGTCTCAAGGGCTACGACCACCAGCAGGTGGACCGGTCGGCGTCCCAGATCGTCGAGACAGCACGGCGCACCGGGGCCACGATCACGGGCCCCGTGCCCCTGCCCACCGAGAAGAACGTGTACTGCGTGATCCGCAGCCCGTTCAAGGACAAGGACTCGCGCGAGCACTTCGAAGTGCGGACGCACAAGCGTCTGATCGACATCCACAGCCCCACGCCCAAGACGGTCGACTCGCTCATGCGTCTCGACCTGCCTGCCGGCGTCGACATCGAGATCAAGCTGTGATGCGGCGGAGGCGGGTGTGAAGGGCATCGTCGGCAAGAAGCTGGGCATGACCCAGTTGTTCGACCCGGACACGGGGCGCGTCGACGCGGTCACCGTGATCGAAGCGGGGCCGTGTCCCGTCGTGCAGGTGAAGACCACCGACACCGATGGCTACGACGCCGTGCAGCTTGCCTTCGGCGAGGTCGCCGAGCGGAAGCTGTCGCGTGGAGAAGTCGGCCACCTGGCGAAGGCCGGTGTCGCTGCGCACAGGCACCTCGTGGAGTTCCGTGGCGCGAGCGAGTTGCAGGTCGGTGAGACGGTGACGGTCGAGGCGTTCGCGCCGGGCGAGGCGGTCAAGGTGTCCGGCGTCTCCGTCGGCAAGGGCTTCCAGGGCACGATCAAGCGACACAACTTCAGCCGTGGCCCGGTCTCGCACGGCTCCCACAACGTCCGCAAGCCGGGCTCGATCGGCGCCTCGGCGACGCCGTCGCGTGTCTTCAAGGGCATGCGCATGGCCGGGCAGATGGGCTCGCGGCGTGTGACCCAAGTCGGTCTCGTCGTGCACGAGATCGACGCCGATCGCAACCTTCTGCTCGTTCGTGGGTCCGTTCCGGGACCGCGCAACGGCCTGATCGAGATCCGGGGGGTGCAGGGCTGATGGCCGTCACAGCACCCGTGCTCGGAGGAGCCAAGAAGGATGTCTCGCTCGCCGATGTCGTCTTCGCCGCAGAGCTCAACCGGAGCCTCGTGCACGAGACGGTTCGTGCCGAGCTGAACGCGCACCGCGCCGGCACCCGCGCAGCGAAGAGCAGAGGGCTCGTTGCCGGCGGCCGCTCGAAGCCGTGGCGCCAGAAGGGAACCGGGCGCGCCCGGCAGGGCACGATCCGCGCGCCTCAGTTCACCGGTGGCGGCGTCGCATTCCCGCCGTCGATGCGCAGCTTCGACGTCAAGGTCAACCGCAAGGCGCGCCGCGCCGCCCTCAGAGGGGCGCTCAGTCATCATGCGGCACACGGCACGCTCGCCCTGCTCGACGGATCGCCGTTCACCGAGCCGTCGACCAAGCAGGCGGTCGAGCTGCTCGCGGGCTGGGAGCACGCCGAGCCGGTCCTGGTCGTCGCGCAGGAGGACGAGGTCGCGGTCATCAAGTCGTTCCGCAACCTGCCACGCGTCCTCGTCACGCTCGCCGGCGATCTCGAGGTGGCCACCGTCGTGTGGGCCAACGCCGTCCTGGTCACCGAAGCCGCGCTGCCGCTCGTCGAGAGCCGCGCCGGCAACGCCCCGAAGGAGGCGTCGTGAGCCTCAACCTCGAAGACGTGCTCGTCGCGCCGGTCGTGTCGGAGAAGAGCTACGCCGGCATCACCGAAGGGCGCTACACGTTCAAGGTGCACGCCGACGCGCACAAGACCCACGTGCGACAGGCCGTCGAGAAGCTCTTCGACGTCAACGTCGAGCGCGTCAACATCATCAAGGTGCAGCCCAAGCCGAAACGGCGCGGCGTCCATCGGGGCACGCGGCCCGGCTGGAAGAAGGCCGTCGTTCAGCTCCGCCAGGGCGACACGATCGAGATCTTCGAAGGAGCCCAGGTATGAGCGGGCACGATCGGGGAGGGCAGCGCTGATGGCCGTCCGCAAGTTCAAGCCGACGAGCCCGGGCCGTCGCTTCATGGCGATCTCGGCGTTCGACGAGATCACGAAGTCGACACCGGAGAAGTCGCTGCTCGAGCCCCTGTCGAAGACGGGTGGTCGCAACAACAAGGGGCGCATCACGACGCGTCACCAGGGCGGCGGGCACAAGCGCCGCTACCGCAAGATCGACTTCAAGCGCGTCAAGGACGGCGTGCCGGCGAAGGTCGCCGCGATCGAGTACGACCCGAACCGGTCGGCGCGCATCGCGCTCCTCCACTACCTCGACGGCGCCAAGGCCTACATCCTGGCGCCGCAGGGGCTCCGTGTCGACCACATGGTCGAGTCGGGAGTCGACGCGGACATCAAGCCGGGCAACGCGCTGCCGCTCCAGGTGATTCCCACCGGCACCGTCGTGCACGCGGTCGAGCTACGGCCCGGGCAAGGTGCGAAGATGGCCCGCTCGGCCGGCTCGGGGGTGCAACTCGTCGCCAAGGACGGTGCGCATGCGGTTCTGCGCCTGCCCTCGGGCGAGATGCGACGCGTGCCACTCACGTGCCGAGCCACCGTGGGGCAAGTCGGCAACACGGACCACGCGAACACGCAGAGCGGGAAGGCCGGGCGCAGCAGGTGGCTCGGCAAGCGGCCAGCCGTGCGTGGGACCGCCATGAACCCGGTCGACCATCCGCACGGTGGCGGCGAGGGCAAGAACAAGGGTCACCACCCGGTGACCCCGTGGGGCGTGCCGACCCTCGGCAAGCGCACCCGCGCCAAGCACAAGGAATCCGACAAGCTGATCGTTCGCGGCCGCCGTCGCGGCAAGGAGAGGCGCTGATCCATGAGTAGGTCGTCAAAGAAGGGGCCTTTCGTCGAGGAGCGGCTGTTGCGCCGCATCGAGGAGATGAACACCGCCGGCCAGCGGCGACCCGTGAAGACGTGGTCGCGCGCCTCAACGGTGTTCCCTGAGATGGTCGGGCACACGATCGCCGTCTACAACGGTCGTCAGCACGTGCCCGTGTTCATCAGCGAGCAGATGGTCGGGCACAAGCTCGGCGAGTTCGCTCCCACCCGCACGTTCCGCGGGCATTCGGGCGACCGTCAGGCCCAGGTGAAGAAGCGGTGACGGAGACCGCTGCACCGGTGCAGGTCCGCGCGCAGGCGAAGTGGGTGCGGACGTCGGCGCGCAAGGCGCGCGTCGTGCTCGAGCACGTCCGCGGGCGCTCCGTCCCGGAGGCGCGCACCGTGCTCGCCTTCACGCAGCGCGCCGCCGCACGCGAGATCGACCGCGTTCTCCGCTCCGCGGTGGCGAACGCCGAGTCGGCGCACGCGCTCGACGGCGACGAGCTGATCGTCGTGGAGGCCTACGCGGACGAGGGTCCGACGCTGAAGCGTTGGAAGCCTCGCGCGCGGGGTCGCGCCGGGCGCATCATGAAGCGGACCTGTCACATCACCCTCGTGGTGGCTCCCGATCCTGCCCTCACGAGTGGCCGCCCGAAGCGCGCGCAAAAGCCCGCCGAGGAGACTGCGTCCCCGCCGGAGACCCCGACCGAGGCTCCCGTCGCCGACGAGAAGCCCAAGCGCCGCGCAACGGCGAAGAAGAAAGAGGAGGCGACGGTCTAATGGGCCAAAAGGTGCATCCCGGCGGCCTGCGGGTCGGTGTCATCCACGACTGGAAGTCGAACTGGTGGACCGGCAAGAAGCAGATCGCCGACTACATCCTCGAGGACATCAAGATTCGCGACCACATCAACGGCAAGCTCTCGCATGCCGGGCTCTCGGACATCCTCATCCGCAAGGACAAGCAGCGGATCACGGTCGACATCTACACGGCCCGCCCCGGCATCGTGATCGGCAAGTCGGGCGTCGAGGTCGACGCGCTCCGCAAGGAGCTGCACGCGATCACCGGCAAGTCGGTGCACATCAACATCAACGAGATCAAGCGACCCGAGCTCGACGCGCAGCTCGTCGCGCAGTCGATCGCCGAGCAGCTGCAGAACCGTGTCGCGTTCCGGCGGGCCATGAAGCGCTCCCTCGCCTCCGCGATGCGCTCCGGCGCCCAGGGCATCCGGATCGTCTGCGGCGGACGTCTCGGTGGCGGCGAGATGAGCAGGCGTGAGGCCTACTCCGAGGGCCGTGTGCCGCTGCACACGATCCGCGCCGACATCGACTACGGGTTCGCCGAGGCGAAGACGACCTACGGTCGCATTGGCGTCAAGGTCTGGATCAACAAGGGCGAGATCATGCCCGAGGGCTTCGACGGCGGCCTCGGTCGCGAGCGGGGCTCCGACATCGAGGCGTCACGCCGCCGCCGTGGCGCCGTGACCGAGGGTCTCGGCGCATCGCGCGAGAGCGGCCGAGGCCGCGCGCAGGACCGTGAAGGGCTCGGGCTCGTCCAGCGGCGGCGGCGCCCCGGGCGCCCCGGCGGCCCCGGGCGTCCCGGAGCACCCGGCCGGCCCGGCGGGCGGGGTCAGGGTCAGGGTCGCGATCGGGCGACCGGCCCGCGCGAGGACGCGCCGAAGGCGCCGCCCGAGGTGACCGACGTGCCGAAGCAGGCAGACGTTCCGGTTGCCGAGGCGCCCCCCGAGGCGAAGCAGCCGCAGACCGACGCGCCCGAGAAGAGCGAGGAGGCGCGCGACTGATGTTGATGCCGCGCAAGTTCAAGCATCGCAAGGAGTTCCGCGGCCGCCGTCGCGGCATGGCGAAGGGCCAGACCACGGTGCAGTTCGGCGACTACGGCATCAAGGCGCTCGAAGCGGGCTGGGTCACGAACCGTCAGATCGAGGCGGCGCGGATCGCGATGACGCGGAAGATCCGCCGCGGCGGGAAGGTGTGGATCAACCTCTTCCCCGACAAGCCGTTCACGAAGAAGCCGGCGGAGACCCGCATGGGCTCCGGCAAGGGCTCGCCCGAGGGCTGGGTCGCAGTGGTCAAGCCCGGGCGCGTCATGTTCGAGCTCGCCGGTGTTCCGGAGCCCCTGGCCAAGGAGGCTCTCCGCCTCGCGGGTCAGAAGCTTCCGCTGAAGACGAAGATCGTGAAGCGGGAGGCGGATCTCTTTGAGAGCTGAGATGACAGGTATGCCCCAGCTGGGGCGGCGACAGGAGGCTGATCTGCCGTGAGAGCGCGAGAGCTTCGTGATCTCTCCGACGAGGAGCTCGAGCGTCGGCTCGGCGAGACGCGCCGAGATCTCGTCAACATCCGGTTCCAGTCCGTCACCGGGTCGCTCGAGAACACGGGTCGCCTGGCGGCGACGAAGCGGGACATCGCCCGCATCCTGACGGTCAAGCACGAGCGCGCACGGCTGGGAAAGGCGTAGGGAATGGCTGAAGACGAAACGCAGAACATCGAGGAGACGGCGGTCGAGGAGACCGTTGACGAGCCCGTCGCTGCAGAGACCCCCGAGGCGGCCGCCGAGGCCGAGCCGACGCAAGAGGAGGCTGTCGCCGAGGACGCGGTCGAGGAGCCAGTTGCCGAAGAGCCCGTGGCCGAGGACGTCGCCGAAGAGCCTGTCGCCACGGAGGCTCCAGCCGTGGACGCTCCCGCTGCGACGCCGGCCGAGGCAGCTGAAGCCGGCGCGAGCGACGAGCCGGTGGCCGAGGCAACGGCCCCCGAGGCCGCGGCTCCCAAGCGCAAGAAGAAGCGGCTGCCACGGGCCCTCCGTCCGGCGCGCACGCGCCCGAAGCGCGTCGCGAGCACGGAGCGCCAGGCGATCGTCCGGCTCCCGAAGCCGGAGACCGAACGTGGCCGGCGGCAGGAGCGCCAGGGGATCGTCGTCTCCGCCGCGATGGACAAGACGATCGTCGTCAAGGTCGAGGTCGTGAAGGCGCACCGACGCTACAAGAAGGTCGTCCGACGCGGCGTCAAGTTCCACGCCCATGACGAGGGCAACCAGGCGAAAGTGGGCGACGTCGTCAGGATCGTCGAGACGCGTCCGCTGTCGGCGACGAAGCGCTGGCGTCTCGTCGAGATCGTCGAGGCGGCCAAGTGATCCAGCAGGAATCCCGACTCAAGGTCGCGGACAACACCGGTGCGCGCGAGTTGCTCTGCATCCGCGTCGTCGGCGGATCGCGGCGACGCTACGCGCGCGTCGGCGACGTGATCGTTGCTACCGTGAAGGCCGCTACACCGCAGGGCTCGGTCAAGAAGGGCGAGGTCGTGAGGGCCGTTGTCGTTCGGACGAAGAAGCCCTACGGACGCGATGACGGCACGCTGATCGGCTTCGACGAGAACGCGGCCGTGATCATCGACACGCAACACAACCCGCGCGGAACGCGGATCTTCGGGCCGGTCGCGCGGGAGCTGCGCGAGAGGAACTTCATGAAGATCGTCAGCCTCGCCCCTGAGGTGCTTTGAGCCATGACCACCAACCACCCGCCCGCCTAGACGATGTCCGCCAAGATGAAAGTCCAGAAGGGTGACCTCGTGCAGGTCCTCGCAGGCAAGGATCGCGGCAAGCGTGGCCGCGTCGTCGACGCGCGCCCGTCGGAGCGGCGAGTGATCGTCGAGAACCTGAACCTCGCGAAGCGGCACACGAAGCCGCGCCCGATGCGGGACACGTCCCGCATGGGGGGCGCTTCGATCATCCCCGGCGGGATCATCGAGAAGCCGATGCTCATCGACGTCTCCAACGTCATGATCGTCTGCCCGACCTGTAACGAGGCAACGCGGGTCGGGATCACGATCGTCGAGGGCAAGGGCGGATCCAGCCGCCGCCGTGTCTGCAAGCGGGACGGTTGCGGGGAGGTGCTCGACCGGTGAGTGCCACCGAGACGATCGAGGCGCGGCTGAAGCGGCGTTACGAGGACGAGATCCGGCCGGCGCTCAAGAGCGAGCTGGAGCTGTCGTCGCTGATGCAGGTTCCCCGCGTCTCGAAGATCACCCTGAACATGGGTGTCGGGGACGCCAAGACCGACGCCAAGGCGCTCGATGCCGCCGTGGACGAGCTCACGCTGATCGCGGGGCAGCGGGCGCAGGTGCGCAAGGCGCGCAAGTCGATCGCGGCATTCAAGCTGCGCGAGGGGATGCCAGTCGGTACGCGCGTGACGTTGCGCGGGACGCGGATGTACGAGTTCCTCGACCGCTTCGTGTCCATCGCGCTGCCACGCATCCGCGACTTTCGCGGCCTCAACCCCGACTCGTTCGACGGGCGCGGCAACTACTCGATCGGCATCAAGGAGCAGATCATCTTTCCGGAGATCGACTACGACAGCGTCCCCGTGATCCGGGGCCTGGACGTCGCGATCACGACCACGGCGGAGACGGACGAGCACGCGCGAGCGCTCCTGCGAGCACTCGGCTTGCCGTTCGCCACCGAGAGAACGGAGTGAGGAGCACCGAATGGCCAAGAAGTCGCTGATCGCGAAGCAGAAGCGGACGCCGAAGCACGCGGTGCAGGCCTACACGCGCTGCAACCGCTGCGGACGGCCGCGGGCTGTCTTCCGCAAGTACCGGCTCTGTCGGATCTGCCTGCGCGAGCTCGCGCACGAGGGCGCGATCCCGGGCATGACGAAGTCGAGCTGGTAGGAGGATCCATCATGCTCACCGACCCGATCGCCGACATGCTGACCCGGATCCGCAACGCCAATCGTGCGTTGCACGAGACGGCCGCGATGCCGACCTCACGCATGAAGGAGGAGATCGCACGCCTGCTCGAGGACGAGGGCTACATCAAGGGCTTCCGTGTCGTCGAGGCGGAGCCTGTCGCGCAGCTCGTGATCGAGCTCAAGTACTCGAAGAGCCGCGAGCGCGTGATCACCGACCTCAAGCGCGTCTCGAAGCCCGGCCGGCGCGTGTACGCGAAGAAGGATCGTCTTCCGCGCGTGCTCGGCGGGCTCGGCACCTCGATCCTGTCCACGTCGACCGGTGTGATCACCGGCCGCCAGGCCGCCGAGCGCGGCGTCGGCGGCGAGGTGATCGCGTTCGTCTGGTGACCCCGGGCGGGCGACGGAGCAGATCGTGAGCAGAATCGGGAAAGCACCCATCGATGTGCCCGCCACCGTGTCGGTGTCGATCGCGCCCGGCCGCGTCCAGGTGAGCGGCCCGCTCGGTGAGCTCGTGCAGCAGGTGCCCGTGCGGATGAGCGTCGTGCTCGAGGACGGTGTGATCACCGTCACGCGTCCAACCAATCGTGGCGAGGATCGAGCCCTCCACGGGCTCACGCGAACGCTCGTGGCGAACATGGTCGAAGGCGTGACCAAGGGCTTCGAGAAGCACCTGGAGATCCAGGGCGTCGGCTACCGTGCGCAGCTGAAGGGGCAAGATCTCGAGCTGAGCGTCGGTTTCTCCCACGTCGTGTCCGTGAGGCCGCGTGACGGGATCAGCTTCGACGTGCCGGCTCCGACCCAGATCACCGTCAAGGGCATCGACAAGCAGGCGGTTGGTCAGACTGCCGCCGAGATCCGCAAGGTGCGCCCGCCCGAGCCGTACAAGGGCAAGGGCATCCGGTACCGCGACGAGTACGTGCGCAGAAAGGTTGGCAAGAGAGCGTGAGCAGGCTGACGACCTACGAGGCCCGCAGGCGCCGTCACCGACGCGTCCGCGGCAAGATCGCCGGCACCGCGGAACGGCCGCGGCTCGTTGTCTTCCGGTCGAACCGGGGCATCTTCGCCCAGCTCGTCGACGACGAGCGCGGGCACACGATCGCGTCCGCCGACTGGCTCGCCCTGCGTCCGTTCTCCGGCACGAAGCGCGAGCAGGCGGCCGCCGTCGGCAAGGCACTGGCCGCGTCGGCGGGCGCCGCCGGGGTCACACGGTGTGTGTTCGACCGCGGCGGCTACCTCTACCACGGACGCGTCGAGGCGCTCGCCGAGGGCGCGCGCGAGGGAGGACTGGAGTTCTGATGTCGGCAGCGCAAGCGAGCGAAACCCGCGAGTTGAAGGAGCGCGTGATCGAGATCAACCGCGTCGCCAAGGTCGTCAAGGGCGGCAGGCGGTTCTCGTTCACCGCGCTCGTCGTCATCGGCGACGAGGTCGACCGGGTCGGCGTCGGCTACGGCAAGGCCCGCGAGGTGCCACTGGCGATCTCGAAAGCCGTCGACGACGCGAAGAAGAACATGTTCACCGTGCCGAAGCACGGCGCCACGATCACCCACGAGATCGTCGGTCGCTTCGACGCGGCTCGCGTCGTCCTGCGCCCTGCCAGCGAGGGCACTGGCGTGATCGCCGGTGGCGGTGTACGCGCAGTGCTGGAACTGGCCGGGATCCGAGACGTCCTCTCGAAGAGCCTCGGCACGACGAACCCGATCAACATGGCGAAGGCGACCGTGAACGGCCTGCAGCGGCTGCGTCGCCCCGAGGACGTCGCCCGTAGTCGCGGCAAGAGAATCTCCGAGGTGCTACCGGTGCCTGCGCAGGCGGCCGAGGCGCCTGCTGAGCCGAGTGCGTCGACCGTCGTGGTCGACGACGCTCCCGCCGCGGCGGAGGAGAGCGGCGAATGAGCACGGTCCGCATCACGCAGGTACGGTCGCCGATCGGAGAGACGCAGAAGCACCGTGGCACGTTGCGGTCGCTCGGGCTCGGTCGCATCGGTCGCACCGCCGAGCACGCGATGGGCCCCGAACTCGAGGGCAAGCTTCGGCACGTCGCACACTTGATCAAGGTCGAGGAGAGCGGGCGGTGACGATGGACGACGAACTGAATCTGCACAGCCTCTCTCCGGCGCAGCCGCGGAAGGCCCGCAAGCGAGTCGGTCGGGGCCTGGGCTCCGGCAAGGGGCGCTACAGCGGCCGCGGCATCAAGGGGCAGAAGTCCCGCTCCGGCTCGCACAAGATGCCGGCCGGCTTCGAGGGCGGCCAGATGCCGATCGACATGCGGCTGCCGAAGCTGCGCGGCGCCACGTCCGCCGACGCGATGCCCATCGGCCCGTTCCGCACCTACAGCCAACCGGTGAACGTCCGGGACCTCGAGGCGCGGTTCGAGCCGGGAGCGGCGGTGTCGCCCGAGGCGCTCGTCGCCGTCGGTCTGCTCAAGAACGCGCGTGTCGACGTGAAGATCCTGGGGGTCGGCGAGCTGACCAAGGCGCTGACGGTGACGGCGCACGGGTTCTCCAAGTCGGCGCGCGAGAAGATCGAGGCCGCCGGCGGAAGCGTCACGTGGCTGCGCGGTGAGCCGGTTCCGAAGGTCAAGAAGTCGCGGCCCGCCCGACCGGTCGCGGACGCCGAGGACGACACAGCGGAGGCCGACGCCGAGGTCGTGTCGGAGGCGGAGCCCGAGGTCGAGCAGACCGAGCCCGCCGCCGGCGAGGCATCGGAGGAGAACTAGCCGCGGCCCGAGCCGCGGCAGCAGCCTGATGCTCAGCTGGCTCGCGAACGCCTGGCGCGTCCCGGAGCTGCGCAAGCGCCTGCTCTTCACCGCGTTCGCGCTCGCCGTCTATCGCCTCGGCTCGTGGATTCCTGCGCCGGGTGTCGACTCGGAGGCGATCTCGAACTACTTCGGTGGTCAGGGCGGGACGGTGCTCGGGCTGCTCAACCTGTTCTCGGGCGGCGCGCTCTCCCAGTTCTCGATCTTCGCGCTCGGGATCATGCCGTTCGTCACCGCGTCGATCATCGTCCAGCTGATGACGGTCGTCATTCCGAGGCTCGCAGAGCTGCAGAAGGAAGGCGAGTCCGGGTACGCCAAGATCAATCAGTACACGCGATACCTCACGGTCGGCCTCGCCGCGGCGCAGGCGCTCGGGTACGCCTTCCTGTTCCGTAGTCAGGAGGCACTGCAGGCGAACAACGGGCGGATGGTCCTCATCGTCGTCACGCTGACCACGGGCTGTGTGCTGCTGATGTGGATCGGCGAGCAGATCACGCGCCGCGGCATCGGCAACGGCATCTCGCTGCTCATCTTCGCGTCGATCCTCACGGGGCTGCCGATCGGTATTCGGGCCTGGTGGAACGGTGGGCCGATGGAGCGCATCTTCTTCCCGCTGATCGCGGTCTCGATGGTCGCCGCGATCGTCTTCGTCCAGGAGGGACAGCGCCGGATCCCGATCCAGTACGCCAAGCGGATGGTGGGACGTCGCATGACCGCCGGCGGGACGACATACCTTCCGCTCCGCGTGAACATGGCCGGTGTCATCCCGGTGATCTTCGCCGCGGCCGTGCTCGCCTTCCCACCGACGATTGCCCAGTACTTCCCGAGCACGCAGGACTTCGTCAACGAGTACTTCCAGCCAGGTGACCTCTCGTTCCTGCTGCTCGAGGCCGTGATGATCGTGCTCTTCACGTTCTTCTACACGGCAGTGCAGTTCAACCCGGTCGAACAGGCGGACAACCTGCGCAAGCACGGCGGCTACATCCCCGGCATCCGTCCGGGGCCACCGACGGCGCAGTACCTCGACCGTGTGTTGACGCGCCTCACGTTCCCGGGATCGCTGTTCCTGGCCAGCGTGGCCGTAGCACCGAGCCTGTTCATCGCGTACGGCGGCTTCTCGCAGGCGAGCGCCGGCGCGCTCGGTGGCACGTCGGTGCTGATTGCCGTCGGCGTCGCGCTCGACACGATGCGCCAGATGGAGTCGCAGATGATGATGCGAAACTACGAGGGCTTCCTGAAGTGATCGGCGTTGCCGTCACGCGCGCCCACGGCGGGTTGGGATGGGCAACGTCCCGACCGCGCGCCGCTGGAGTCGCATGAACATCCTCATCATCGGCCCCCAGGGGGCAGGCAAGGGAACACAGGCGTCTCGCATTTCCGGCGAGTTCGGGATCCCGCACGTCTCGACAGGAGACATGTTTCGCTCGGCCATCGCGTCCGGGTCAGACCTTGGCCGACAGGTCGAGCCGATCCTGGCCTCCGGCGAGTTGGTGCCCGACGAGCTCACGATCGAGCTCATCCGCGATCGGCTCGGCGAGCACGACGCTGCGGGCGGTTTCGTCCTCGACGGCTTCCCACGCAACCTCTCGCAGGCAGACGCGCTCGACACGATGCTGGCCGAGATCGGCCGCGAGCTCGACACCGTTCTCTTCTTCGACCTCGCGGACGACATCGCCACCGAGCGCATGCTCGGGCGGGCACGCGACGAGGGACGGTCCGACGACTCCCCCGAGGTGATCGCTCGCCGCCTCGCCCTCTACCACGAGCAGACCGAACCCGTGATCGAGCACTACCGCGCGACCGGCCGCCTCACACGGTTGCACGCGGAGCGGAGCATCGACAGCGTGTACGCAGAGGTCAGCGAGTCCCTCGCAGCCCTCGAGGCTCGGCACGCGTGATCATTCGCAAGTCCCCCGATGAGATCGATCGGATCGCGAGGGCTGGCGCCCTCGTTGCCGAGACGATCTCCCACGTCGGCGAGCAGCTCGCACCGGGTGTGACGACCGCCGAGCTCGACGACATCGCCGATGCGTTCATCCGGGAGCACGGCGGCGTGCCCACGTCCCAGGGCTACAAGGGCTATCCGCGCGCGATCTGCATCTCGCCGAACGACGTCGTCGTGCACGGCATCCCGGGCAGCTACGCGCTCACGCTGGGAGACGTCGTCACGATCGACGTCGGCATCACGCTCGACGGCGCGATCGCCGACAGCGCCTACACATTCGCCGTCGGCGCGATCGAGCCCGAGGCGCAACGTCTGCTCGACACGTGCCAGGACGCGCTCGCGGCGGGGATTGCGCAGGCGTCGCCCGGGAATCGCGTCGGCGATATCTCTCACGCGGTGCAGGACCTCGTCGAAAGCATGGGCTTCGCGGTCATCCGCAGCCTCGTCGGTCACGGCGTCGGTCGCCACTACCACGAGGATCCCCATGTGCCCAACTTCGGCCAAGCCGGTCGGGGCCCGCGGCTGTCCGAGGGCATGACGATCGCCATCGAGCCGATGATCACCGCCGGTGGCGCCGATGTGTTGCTCGACGACGACGGATGGACGATCTCGACGGCCGACGGCTCCTTGTCGGCCCACTTCGAGCACACCGTCGCCGTCACTGCAGACGGGCCGCGTGTGCTCACCCCTCGCGTCGGCATCGCCACCGAGAGAGCCGGTTTGCTACAGTGATCCTCCCGCGGCGCGGCCGTCTGCAGCGCTGTGGAATTCTGTTCACGACGTCCGTGCACGAAGACACGGCGTGTGCGAGGAAAGGTGTCAGTCAAGGAAGAGAAGATCGAGGTCGAGGGCGAGATCGTCGAAGCGCTCCCCAGCTTGATGTTTCGGGTGCGGCTCGACGAGGGGCACGAGATCCTCGCCAAGATCTCGGGGAAGATGCGGAAGCACTACATCCGGATCCTCCCGGGCGACCGGGTCAAGGTCGAGCTCTCTCCCTACGACCTGACCCGCGGCCGCATCACCTTCCGGCTCAAGTAAGGACTCCACTGTGAAAGTACGCCCATCCGTCAAGGCAATGTGCGATCGCTGCCGCGTGATCAAGCGGCATGGGCGCACCATGGTCATCTGCACCAACCCTCGTCACAAGCAGCGCCAGGGCTAGGAGGCCCAGTCGATGGCACGAATCGCCGGCGTCAATCTCCCGAACACGAAGCGTCTCGAGGTCGGGCTCACCTATATCTTCGGGATCGGCGCCTCGACCGCGCGCACGATCTGCAAGGAGCTCGCGCTCGACCCCGACACGAAGGTGAAGGACCTCACCGACGAGGAAGTCACCAAGCTGCGCAACTACATCGACCAGCACGTCGAGGTCGAGGGTGACCTCCGGCGTGAGCGGGCCCAGGCGATCAAGCGGCTCGGCGAGATCGGCTGCTATCGAGGCATCCGCCACCGACGCGGTCTTCCCGTTCGCGCCCAGCGCACGAAGACCAACGCGCGCACGCGCAAGGGGCCGAAGAAGACGGTCGGTAGAGGGAAGAAGGCGAAGTGATGGCCCCTCCGCGCAAGTCGGCGGTCCGCGGCCGCACGCGCCGCCGCGTCCGCAAGAACATCGCCGTGGGGCAGGCGCACATCAAGACGTCGTTCAACAACACGATCGTCACGCTCACCGATCCCGAGGGCAACGTGATCGTGTGGGAGTCTGCGGGCTCCGCAGGCTTCAAGGGCTCCCGCAAGTCCACGCCGTTCGCAGCGCAGGTGACCGCGGACAACTGCGCGCGCAAGGGGATGGAGCACGGGTTGCAGAAGGTCGAGGTCTTCGTCAAGGGTCCCGGCTCGGGCCGCGAGACGGCGATCCGGTCGCTGCAGGCAGCCGGTCTCGAGATCATCGGCGTCCGCGACGTGTCCCCGCAGGCGCACAACGGGGTACGCCAGAAGAAGCGGCGGAGGGTCTGATGGCACGCGATCTCGGACCCAAGTGCAGGCTCTGTCGACGCGAGGGCATCAAGCTGTTCCTCAAGGGCGAGCGCTGCCTGACGGAGAAGTGCGCGCTGGAGCGCCGGGCGTACCCGCCGGGTGAGCACGGGCGCGGGCGGATCAAGCAGAGCCAGTACCTCCTGCAGCTTCGCGAGAAGCAGAAGGTGCGTCGCTACTACGGCCTGCTCGAGAAGCAGTTCCGCAACACGTACGACAAGGCGTCGCGTCGCAGCGGCCCTACCGGCGAGAACCTGCTCCGAATGCTCGAGACGCGCCTGGACAACGTCGTCTACAGGCTCGGCTTCGCGGGGTCGCGAGCGCAGGCCCGGCAGCTCGTGCGCCACGGGCACTTCCAAGTCAACGGCCGCCGAGTGAACATCCCGAGCTTCGGCGTCCGCCCCGACGACGTGATCACGCTCCGTAGCGGCTCGAGTGCAGAAGCGCTCGTCCGCGACGCGACCGACCTCACCGCATCAGTAACACCGTGGCTGCAGGCAGACCACGACGGTCTCACCGGCAAGATGCTCAAGTGGCCCGCCCGCGACGAGATCGACACGCCGGTGCAGGAGTCGCTCGTCGTCGAGCTCTATTCGAAGTAACCCACAGATCGCGGGCAAGACCCGTCCCGTCCGAGAACCACCCGAAACCGTTCACGCACGACCGAAAGGATCGCTTTGGCCACGCGCAACAGCCTCATGGAGTTCCAGATTCCGCGGATCGTCTCGGAGGAGTCCGATGAGCACCGCGGCACGTTCGCGATCGAGCCTCTCGACCGTGGGTTCGGCTACACGTTCGGGAACTCGCTGCGCCGCGTGCTGCTGTCCTCGCTCGAGGGCGCCGCTGTCACCGCCGTGAAGATCGAGGGCGTCGCACACGAGTTCACGACGCTTCCCGGTGTCCGCGAGGACGTCACGGACATCATCCTCAACCTCAAGAACCTCGTCTGCGTCCTCCACGGCGAGAGCCCCGAGGTCGAGGTCCACATCTCACGCAAAGGCCCCGGCGTCGTGACCGCCGCAGACATCGAGGCGCCGGCAGATCTCGAGATCCTCACCCCCGACCTCGAGCTCGCGCACCTCGCCGACAAGTCGAAGCTCGAGATCACGCTCACGATCGGTCGCGGTCGCGGCTACGTCCCCGCCGAGCTCAACCGGGGGCCCGAGACGACGATCGGCGTGATCCCGATCGACTCGATCTTCTCTCCCGTGCGTCGTGTCGCCTACGAGGTCGACCACGCGCGCGTCGGTCAGCGCACCGACTACGACAAGCTCATCCTCGACGTCACGACCGACGGCTCGATCACGCCCAAGGATGCGATCGGCGAGGCCGCCGACATCCTCATCCGCCAGCTCGCCATCTTCACCGACCTCGAGAGGATCGAGGGCTTCGGCGAGGCGACCCCGGGTGAGACGGCCGAGGTCACGACTTCACACGGGATGGAGAACTTCCCCATCGAGGAGCTCGAGCTCGGCGTCCGCTCGTACAACTGCCTGAAGCGGGTCGGCATCGAGACCATCGGTGACCTCACGTCGAAGGGCGATGCCGAGCTCGCCGCGATCCCGAACTTCGGGCGCAAGTCCATCGAAGAGGTCCGCGAGACGCTCGCAGCGCACGGTCTCACGCTGAAGGGCGAGGAGCTCTAGAAACCGATGCGTCACGCGAAGTCCGGCAAGAAGCTCGGGCGCGACGCCAGCCACCGGCGCGCGCTGTACGCGAACCTCACGGGAGCGCTGATCACGCACGGCCGCATCGAGACGACCGAGGCCAAGGCGAAGGCGGTGAGGCCGTACGCCGAGAAGCTGATCACGCTCGGCAAGCGCGGCGACCTGCATGCGCGGCGGCAGGCGATGGCGGAGCTTCGCTCCAACGATGTCGTCCACACGCTCTTCGCAGACGTCGCACCGAGGTTCGCGGAGCGGCCCGGCGGGTACACGCGGATCGTCCGGCTCGGCCCGCGTCAGGGTGACGCGGCGCCAATGGCTCTCCTAGAGCTCGTCGACACCGCCTGACGCCACCGGCCGCGTCCAGCTCCCGCCGGGCGGAGCCCGGCTCCGCTGGCCGCTGACGCCGCTGCGCGCACCGGGCTCTCCGGGCCCGTACTCACGTACTGTGCCCTCCGGCCCGGCACGCGCAGCGACGCCCCGGAGGCGTCAGGGGCCTTGGTCGCCGGTCGCGTCCAGCTCCCGCCGGGTGGAGCCCGGCTCCGCTGGCCGCTGACGCCGCTGCGCGCACCGGGCTCTCCGGGCCCGTACTCACGTACTGTGCCCTCCGGCCCGGCACGCGCAGCGACGCCCCGGAGGCGTCAGGGGCCTTGGTCGCCGGTCGCGTCCAGCTCTCGCCGGGCGGAGCCCGGCTCCGCTGGCCGCTGACGCCGCTGCGCAGCGCGCTCAACCTATACTCAGCGGGCATGAGCGTGACTCCCTGATGCGGGTCCTCGGGCTCGCGTTCGTCGGGATCGAGTCGGGGCGTCCCGACGAGTTGGCGGAGTTCGCGCGCACGGTGCTCGGACTCGAGGGCGAGACGGACGGAGACCGGCATGTCTTCACGCTCCCCGACGGAGCCACCCTGGCGGCGCTGCCGTACGCGTTCCTCGCCGATGCACCGGACACGGTCGTCGGGCTCGCCGTCGACGATCTCGACGGCGCGTTGCAGGAGTGCCGCGACCGTGGTGTCGAGCTCTCCGGACCCGTGATCGGCGAGCCACCGCACCGCTACCAGCACCTGCGTCTCCCCGACGGTCGCTTCTTCGCGCTCGTCGAGCATCCTGAGCCACCGGGAGCGTCCGGCTGAAGCCCGGCGCTTTGAGGACGCTGACGATGCGTGCGAGTCGCCGGCGGCTCAGGCCTACGATGTCGGCGTGATCACGCTCGTCGCGCTCATCGTCGCCGTCCTGTTCGTCCCATCGCCCTGGAGCTACGTCCTCGTGGCGACAGCCGCGATCGTCGACCTGGCGGAGACCGGAGCCTTCGTCTGGTGGTCACGGCGCCGGCGCCGCCGAACCCGCCCGGCAGTCGGCGTGGAGGATCTCGTCGGCCGTGTCGGTGTCGCGGCGAGCGCGCTCGATCCGACGGGGCAGGTCAGAGTGAACGGGGAGATCTGGGAGGCCCGCAGCAGCGTTCCGGTCGCGCGCGGCGGGAAGGTGGTCGTCGTCGCCGTAGACAGCCTTCTCCTCGAGGTCGCACCGGCTGCGGATCCCGGCGGCTGACCGCTGGAAAACAGCGCAATTTCCGCATGTTTCTCCCGCGTGTCTCCCGCGTGGACGTTGCACGGCCGAGGCGTCGCCCGTAGAGTCTCGCGTACTGAGCCGGTGGGCCTTCGGGTTCGCCGGCTCAGTGCTTTTTCCATGACCCTGAGGCTGATTCTCGAGTACGACGGCAGCGGCTTCCGGGGGTGGGCGCGGCAGCCCGGCGAGAGAACCGTCGAGGGCGCCGTGCGTACCGCGCTCGATCGCGTGTATCCCGTGTGGCACGAGCTCGCGGTCGCGGGGCGCACCGATGCCGGCGTTCACGCTACCGGGCAGGTCGCCAGCGTCAGCGTGGACGGAGGCCCGCCGCCACAACATGCCGCCGAGGCGCTCAACACGGCGCTTCCGGATGACGTAGCCGTGATCGACGCAGCCGAGGTCGATGCCGCCTTCCACGCGCGCTTCTCTGCGCGGGCGCGGTCGTACAGGTACGTCGTGCTCCAGAGGCGCATCCGGTCGGCGCTCGACGCACGACGCACGCTGTGGTGGCCCAGGGCGGTCGACGATAACGCCCTCGCCGCCGCAGCTGCCGTCCTGCCGGGCGAGCACGACTTTCGCGCATTCACCCCCGCCGTCACCCGCCACGAGGTGTTCGGACGCACCGTGTCGGAGGCGTCGTGGGAGCGACGCGGGGACCATCTCCACTTCACGATCACGGCCGACTCGTTCCTGCGGCACATGGTGCGCACGCTCGTGGGCACCATGCTCGAGCTCGGCAGCGACGCGCCGGCGCAGCTCCCGGTGCTGCTCGAGGGCCGTGACCGATCGGAGGCGGGGATGACCGCGCCGCCCGGGGGGCTCTACCTCGAGCGTGTCCACTATTGACGCAGTCGGCGGCTACGATCGCGGCCATGCGCTTCCCGGTCGTCCTGTTCGACCTCGACGGCACGCTGATCGACTCGGGGCCGATGATCATGGCCTCGGCGCGCTACGCCGCGCGTACGGTCCTCGGCCGCGAGCCCGACCCGGAGCTCGACGACCTCGTGCGCCGGAACATCGGCGGCCCGGGGCTGTCCGCGATGATGGAGTCGATCGATCCGACCCGGGTCGAGGCGCTCGTCGCCGCGTACCGCCAGGAGAACGAGCGGCTCCACGAGACGCTGGCGGCGTTCGACGACGTGCTCGCGGTGCTCCCGGCCTTACGCGACGGCGGCAGGCGGCTCGGCATCGTCACCGCGAAGCGTCGGGCCACGGTCGGGCTGGCCTTCGAGCGCTTCCCGCTGCTCGAGCAGGTCACCGACGTGCTCGTCGGCGCGGAGGACGCAAGCCGCCCGAAGCCGGACCCGGCACCATTGCTCGTCGCGCTCGAGCGCCTGGGCGCAACCCCGGCAGAGGCGGCGTACGTCGGGGACTCTCCCTTCGACGTCGGTGCCGCCAAGGCCGCCGGCGTCTTCGCGGTGGCCGTCGGTTGGGGGGGGATCCACACGCCCGAGCGGCTGCTCGCCGAGGGGCCCGACGTGCTCGTCCAGCGGGCCCGGGACCTGCTCGATGTCCTCTGAGGACATCGGCGCGCGCGCGGCGGAGCTGCGACGCCTGATCGAGTACCACAACCACCGCTACTACGTCCTGGACGAGCCTGAGCTTCCCGATGCCGCCTACGACGCGCTCTACGACGAGCTCCGGGGACTCGAGGATGCACATCCCGACGTGATCTCGTCCGACTCCCCGACGCAGCGCGTCGGCGCTGCGCCGGCCGCGGGGTTCCAGAAGGTCGCGCACCTGCAGCCGATGGGGTCACTGGAGAAGGCGACGACGGAGGAGGCGCTCCACAAGTGGGCAGACGACGTGCGCAAGCGCCTCGGCACGGATGAGCCGGTCGCCTATGTGCTCGAGCCCAAGATCGACGGCTCGGCGGTCTCGCTCGTGTACGAGCACGGCATCCTCGTGCGAGGCGCGACGCGCGGCGACGGCCAACGGGGGGAGGACGTGACCCAGAACCTGCGTACGATCGACGCCGTGCCGCTGCGCATGCTCCTGGACGACGGGGAGCAGCCGCCGCCGCGGCTCGAGGTGCGCGGCGAGGTGTACCTCCCTCTGTCGGGGTTCTCGCGCTACAACGCGGCGCAGGAAGCGGCCGGCAAGAAGCCAGCGCCGAACCCGCGCAATGCCGCAGCGGGCTCGCTCAGGCAGCTCGACCCGCGGATCACCGCCGAGCGGCCGCTCTCGCTCTGGGTATACGGCTCGGGCGTGCGCGACGGGGTCGACGTCGCGACGCAGTGGGAGTTGCTCGCCTGGCTCCGGGAGCACGGCTTTCGCACCAACCCGCACGCCGAGCGGCTCGAGACGATCGAGGAGGTCGCCGTCGCGTGCGCGGCGTGGGAGGGGCGCAGGCCCGAGCTCGACTACGAGATCGACGGGATCGTGATCAAGGTCGACGACCTCGATCAGCAGCGCCGCCTCGGCGCCTTGCACGAGCGGCCCCGCTGGGCGCGCGCCTTCAAATGGGCGCCTACGGCCGCGGTGACCACGCTCCACAGGATCCACATCCGGGTCGGGCGCACCGGGGCGCTCAACCCGTGGGCCGAGCTCGAGCCCGTCCACGTCGGCGGCGTCACCGTGTCGACGGCGACGCTCCACAACGAGGAGGACATCAACCGCAAGGGCATCCGCGAGGGCGACCTCGTCGTCGTCCAGAGGGCCGGCGACGTGATTCCCCAGGTGGTCGGGCCGGCGGGCGAGCATCGCCTCGGCACGAAGCGGTTCCGCATGCCGGAGCACTGCCCGCTCTGCGGCGCGACGGTCGTCAAGCCCGAGGGGGAGGTGATGCACCGGTGCCCGAACCGCGCGTGCCCCTCGCGCGGGCTGGAGACACTGATCCACTGGGTCGGAGCGGCCATGGACATCGAGGGCGTTGGTGAGCAGTTCGTCCGCAAGCTGTGGGACGAGGGCCTGCTGCGCTCGATGCCTGACCTCTACCGTCTGACGGTCGACCAGCTCGTCGAGATCGAAGGCTACGGTGAGCTCTCGGCCCAGCGCGCGATCGGGGCCATCGAGCGCTCGAAGCAGCAGCCGTTCGCGCGCGTGCTCTTCGGGCTCAACATCCCGAACGTGGGCTGGATCATGGCTCGCAACCTCGCTCGCCACATGGGCTCGGTCGACGCCCTGCTCGCCTCGAGCCAGGAGGCGCTCGAGCAGGTCGAGGGCTTCGGGCCCGACCGCGCAGAGCTCGTGGCGGAGTGGTTCGCCGACGAGGAGAATCGCGCGCTCGTCGAGGAGTTGCGCGCGCTCGGCGTGGCGATGGTCGTCGGGGAGGACGAGCTGCCGCGCGAGGGGCCGCTCACAGGTCACCGGTACGTGATCACGGGCACGCTCTCCGCCATGACACGCGAGGAGGCGGCTGCACGACTCGAGGCGCTCGGCGCCAAGGTGTCGGACTCCGTCTCGAAGAAGACGACGGGCCTCGTCGTCGGCGAGGAACCGGGCGCATCGAAGCTCAGCAAGGCAGAGGCGGCTGGCGTGCCGGTTCTCGCGGAGGCTGACCTGGTTCGCCTCCTCGCCGGATGAGGCGGCGTCAGCCGCGCCCGGAGAGCACGGTGACGAAGCGATCCTGGGCCGTTCGCGCCGCCCACCAGTTCACCGGCGAGCCGTTGTGAAGCACGGCGAAGACGACGTTGCCGTCGACGAGCCCGGCAAGTGTCGACGCCTGGTCCGTCGTCCCTGTCTTGCCGCGCACGCGGCCACGAAGGTCGGGCAGCCGGCTGCGCATCGTCCCGCTGCGACCTGCGACGGCCAGTGAGGCACGGAACGCCCCCCGGATTCGCTCGTCGGTCAGGCCCGCGCGGAGGACGCCGGCGAGCGTGGCGGCAGTGAGGCGATCGTCCACCGACAGGCCCGAGCCGTCGGCGATGCGTACCCCGTCCGTCGAGATGCCTGCTTTGCGGAGCTCCTGCAGCACGACGGCTCCTCCGGCCCTCGTCGTGCCGAGGCCGCCAGTGCTCGCGCCGAGCGCCTTCAACAGCATCTCCGCGGTGAAGTTGTCGCTGTCGGCGTTCAGGGCGCGGGCGATCTTGGCGAGTGGAGCAGACCGGTCCATGGCGATCAACAGCGCGCGTGCGGGCGCGCGGCCGAGGGCATGAGGCCCGGCCACCGTGATGCCCTGACGGAGCAGCGCCCCACGAAGCGCGCGCGCTGCCAGCAGCGGCGGTGAGAGCCTCGGCCAGCCGTGCGCTCGGTCGACGACGAGTGCCGACAGCGGAGGCGACTCGATCCCGAGGAACCCGGGCTTCCATCCGGGCGCGTCGCGGCGACGGTCGAAGAACGACTCGTCACCCCGCACACGACCCGTGACATGCCGGATGCCCTCGGCGAAGACGTCGCGCGCGAGCTCGTCGACGTCCGTGGATACGAACGTCGGATCGCCGAATCCCTTGATCACGAGATCGCCCACCCACGTCGTCCCCTCGCGGTGGCCGACGCCTAGAACGTCGGTGTGGAACCGGAAAGAGGGGCCGAGCCGGACGAGCGCGGCCCAGGAGACCGGGAGCTTCTCTGTCGAGGCGGGAACGACAGGCGCTGTCGCATTGTGCGAGTACAGCAGCGCCCCCGCGTCGAGGTCGACGGCGATCGCTGCTGCGTGGCCGAGGGGCGCCCCAGGGTTGCGGAGGCTGGCGTTCAGCTCCTCGCGTAGCCCGAGCGTGCCGGTGAGGGCAGCGGCGGGGACGAGCAAGGAGAGCGTGAGGAGAGCTGCGGCAAGTGCCCAGCGCGCGGCGCCCATCTCCTAACCGTAGATCGTGATCGTGACGGTGCGCCGACCCCACGCTTGCGTTTCCGCGTATGTCGGCATCCAGAGGTCAATGATCCGGCCTTTGATCGCCGAGCCCGTGTCGGCTGCGATGCCCGGCCCGTATCCGGGGATGAACAGCCGGGTGCCGAGCGGAATCAGGCGCGGGTCGACAGCGACGACGCCGGGGCCTACGGGTAGGCCGCTCGCCGTGCCGCCGGGGAGGTGGTACGCGACGGCGTCGACGACGAGCGTTCGCGACTCGCCCGGCGGCGGGACGACGGACACGAGCTCCGGCTCGGCCGCGCCGGTGGCGGAGGGGCTCTCCTCCTCCGCCGACTCTCCGGGCACCGGCTCGCTCGGGGGCGGGGACTGCTGAGACAGTGTGAGCTCGGATGACAGCTCGGAGGCCGCACGAGCCTCCCGCAGGAGCGTCTCGAGGCGGCGGTCGGCGACGTTCGCTCGCTCGCGGACGTCGACGAGCGTGGCCCGGCGCTCGGCAACGGCGTGAGCCAGCCCGTCGGCCGCCGTGACCGCTGCGTCGCGTGCGTCGGCCGCTGCAGTGCTTCGCTCGTGCAGTCGCGCCTGCACGAGCGCGAGCTCCCGGGCTCGGCTGCGCGCCTCTCGGGCCAGCCGCGCGTTCTGAGCCGTCGCTCGCTGCAGGCTCTCGATGCCCGCCATCATCTCGTCGAGGGATTGTGCGCCGAGCACGACCGCGATCGGGTCGGGGTCACCATCGATGTAGAGGGCGCGCAGCGTCCGGGCGACGCGCGCCTGTGACGCGTCGACCGCGCTGCGTAGGACGCCGACTCTCCTTCGGACCGACGCTTCGTCTCGCTCCAGCGAAGCGAGGCGTCGCTGGAGCCGCGTCGCCTCCGTCAGCGCGCGGGAGTGCGATGCCTCGGCAGCGTAAAGCGCGAGCAACGCTCCGTGCTCGGAGCGCGCGAGCTCGGCGCGCTGCGCCCGCAGCGACAGCGCCTGCCCCCGCAAGCTCTCCGCAGCTCCAACGTCGCCGGCTGCGGCCACGAGCACCACCGCCAGCGTCGCGGAGGCGAGCGCCGCACGAAGCAGCGCGTGCCGTCCCGACCGTCCGCGCACAGGGCGAGGACCGTACCATAGAAGAGACGATTCGAGTCGAGTCAAAACGGCACGTTTGCTCGGCTTTTTCACGGTTGTCGGTTGCAGACGACGCGGGCGGGCTGCTAGGGTCCTGCGATCCGTGACGGGTAACGCCGCCACCAACCGGGCCTGCCGACGATCGAGCGTGGAGTGACGACGCCGGGCGTTCGACGGGTACCGGTCATGCTCGGAATCATCGCGGCCGCAGCCGCGACACTCCTGGTTGCGGCGTCGTCCGCTCCGGCCGACCCGTCCATCGACTCGAAGCGAGCCGAGGCCCAGGCCGTGCTCGAGCAGGTCCGCGAGCTCGACTCGCGTCTCTCCCAGGCCGTCGAGGCCTTCAACTACGCCAACGTCCAACTCGGTGAGATCGACAGCGAGCTCAAGTCGAACGCGCGTCACCTCGAGGTGGCCGCCACGAGCTTGACGGCGGCGCAGGCCCACATCGCGGCGCGGCTGCGTGCCCTCTACATCGAGGGGGACAGCTCCGACGCGATCGAGGTGATTCTCGGCGCAGAGAGCCTCGACGACCTGCTGAGCCGCATCGACATGGTGCAGCGCGTCGGCGAGCAGGACGCCGACGTCGTGAAGAAGGTCACGAAGTTCCGCCGGGAAGTGAAGGAGCGCCGCGCGCGCCTGTCGTCGGCCCGGATCCGGCAGGCAGAGGTGGTCGCGGAGCGTTCCTCGCAGCGCTCCTGGATCGAGGGACAGCTCGCGGAGCGGCAGCGCCTCCTTTCATCGGTCAGGGAGGAGGTTGCCCGGCTCGAAGCGGCAGAGCGCCGTCGTCAGGCACAGATTCAGGCACGAGCGCGCGCCCGGCTTGCTGCTCAGGCAGCCGCGGCTCGGGCCCCACGTGTGGCCTCCACCGACCCGATCCCCGTCGAGGCGGCGATCGAGCCGTCACTGGCGCCGTCCAAGTACGGAGGTGTGATCGGGATCGCGATGCAGTACCTCGGCGTCCCGTACGTCTGGGGCGGCTCGAGCCCGTCGGGATTCGACTGCTCGGGCTTCATCATGTACGTGTTCGCCCAGATCGGAGTGCAGTTGCCGCACCATGCCGCCTCGCAGTTCAACTACGGCGTGCCCGTCTCGCGCGAGCAACTACAGGCCGGAGACCTCGTCTTCTTCGACGGGCTCGGTCACGCCGGCATCTACATGGGCGGTGGCCAGTTCATCCACTCGCCCCACACCGGCGACGTCGTCAAGATCTCGAGCATCTACGACTCGTGGTACTCGTCGACGTGGGTCGGCGGTCGTCGACTCCTCTGACGCGCTCGCTCAGCCGATGTCGGTAGCAGGTTCTGCCTCGGCGCCCGCGTAGAGCGCCTCGACCGTATCGCCGAAGTGCTCGAGGCACGCCCGCCGCTTCAGCTTGAGGGTCGGCGTGATCTCGCCCCGTTCCGCCTCGAAGTCACGCGGCAGGATCGCAAAGCGCTTGATCTGCTCGAAGCGCGTCCGCTCCGCGTTGACGTCGTCGACGATCCCTTGCACGAGGGCGCGGACCTGCGGGTCCTGTGACAGGACGCCGACGTCGCCCTCGATGTTGCGCTCCTGCGCCCACTTCGCGATCTCCTCGGCATCGAGCGTGAGCAGGGCCGTCGGGTAGGGACGGCGGTCGCCCACGAGCAGCGCCTGCGAGACGAACCGCGACGCCTTGAGGTCGTTCTCGATGTTCTGCGGGGCGATGTTCTTGCCGCCCGCGGTGACGATGATGTCCTTCTTGCGGTCGGTGATCGTGACGAAGCCGTCCTCGTCGATCGAGGCGATGTCACCCGACAGGAGCCAGCCCTCGTCGTTCAGCACCGCCGCGGTCGCGTCCGCATCCCCGTAGTAGCCGGCGAAGACGGTGCTCGAGCGGATCAGCAACTCTCCGTCAGCGGCCAGCTTCAGCTCGCACCCCGGAAGCGCCTGACCGACCGTCCCGTAGCGGTAGCTCTCCGGCCGGTTCGCGGTTGCCCCACTCGTGCACTCGGTGAGCCCGTACGCCTCGTAGATCCGGATGTCAACCGCGTCGAAGAACTCCGCGATCTCCTTCGAGAGAGGCGCGCCGCCCGAGATCGGAACCCGCAGCCGACCACCAAGGCGTGCCTTCACCTTGCTATAGACGAGCTTGTCGGCGATGCGATGTTGCAGCGCCAGCGCGCGAGGCACCGGCTCTCCGTCCATGCGTAGCGCGCCGACACGTCGTCCCACCGAGAGCGCCCAGTCGACGAGCCGGCGTCGGGCGCCCGTCGTCTCGGCAAGGGCAGCTGTGATCGCGGTGTGCATCTTCTCGTAGGCCCGCGGCACGCTTGCGAACACGGTTGGTCGCACGGCGACCATCGCAGCCGCCACGCCGTACGGGTCCGGCTCGAATGCGTTCGCGAAGCCCGAGAAGGGGCCGGCGAGGTGAATCAGCCGTCCGAAGTTGTGCGCCAGCGGCAGGTAGAGGAGCGAAACGTCGCCCGCGAGCACGAACTGCGGCATCTGCTCGACGACGGCCACCATGTCGTAGTAGTTGCGGTGCGTGATCATGCAGCCCTTCGGCGGCCCGGTCGTGCCCGACGTGTAGATGAACGTGAACAGGTCGTCCTCGCGGATCGCGGCGGCGGCGTCGTCGACGGCTCGCGGATGCGCCTCGCGGTAGGCTGCCCCCTCCGCGTCGAGCGCGGGCAGGTCGGCGAACGTCAGCACTTCGCGCACGTTGGGGAGAGAGGCCCGCGCCGCCTCCACCTTGGCCCGTTGCGCGTCGTCCTCGCAGAGGACGCCGATGGCGCCCGAATGCTGGAGCACGTAGGAGACGTCAGCGACCGAGCTCGTCGCGTAGATCGGGGCCGTGACTGCACCGACGTGCGCGAGCGCGAAGTCGGTGAGTGCCCAGTCGAGGCTCGTGCTCGCGAGGATCGCGAACGAATCGCCCTTGCTGATCCCGCGCGCCAGCAGGCCGTTCGCCCGCACCTCGACGGTCGCGGCGGCCTGGCCCCAGCTCAGGGGATGCCATGTGTCCCCGTCCCGTGTCAGGTACGCAGTGTCGTCCAGGGGCCACCGCGCCACGGCATCCCGCCACAGTCGGGCGATCGTGCGCTGCCCGTCCATCCCTCTGACTGTAATTGCAGGGATCGCGCCCCGGGGGAAGAACCGAGGAGGTCCGCCTACACTGGGGCGGCACCCATGCGCGTCACCTGGAACGGATCACTCACCTTCGGGCTCGTCTCGATCCCCGTCGGGCTCGCACCGGCGACGAAGCCGGCTGCGCGCCAGTCGGACGTCTCGTTCCGCATGCTCCATCGCGACTGCATGACTCCCATCCGGCAGAAGCGGTGGTGCCCGACGCACGACTGCGAAGTCGGCCCGGACGAGATCGTCAAAGGGTGGGAGGTGGCGAAGGGGCAGTTCGTGATCGTCGAGGAGGCCGAGCTCGAGGCGCTCGAGCGACTCGACGACTCGCGTGCGATCGAGATCGCACGGTTCGTCCCTCTCGATGCTGTCGACCCTGTCTGGCTCGACCGCACCTATCTCCTCGTACCCGGCGGTGCGCCGGCACAGCGTCGCCCGTACCGATTGCTGCTGGAGGCGATGCGCGAGTCGCAGGTCGGCGCGCTGGGGCGATTCGTCCGCTCGGGGCGCGAGTCGCTCTGCCTCGTTCGTCCGCTGGGCGACGCGCTTGCGCTCGAGACGATGTTTCTCGCAGAGGATGTGTACCCGCGGGCCGAGATCGACGATGCCGTCGGCGCCACCGAGCTCAAGGAGCAGGAGCTCGAGCTGGCCCGCCAACTCGTCGACGGTCTCGCTGGCGACTTCGATCCCGAGGCGCTGACGAGCGACTACCGGCGGGATCTCCGCGCGTTGCTCGAGGCGAAGCTCCGCGGCGAGGAGCTGGTCACGCCCGAGCCCGTCGCTGCTCCCGCACCCGTAGCCGACCTTCTGGAGGCGCTCAAGGCCAGCGTCAAGGCTGCGAAGGCGAAGCCCGAGAAGACGACGGGCAACCGCAACTCCGCCAAGAAGCCGGCAGCGAAGAAGCCGGCACCGAAGCGCACAGCCTCGCGGCCCTCCTGAGCCTCGACCGACCTCGAGCGGCGTACGCCGCTCGAGGTCCTTCACGTGGTGTGTGCCGGGCGGCTCGCGTCAGTGGCTACGACGAGCTGGACGTCGCGGTCACAGCTTGGAGCTGCGCCTGGAAAAGGTGCTTGTCGATCTTGCCGTGATAGATCGGGACGCCCTCTTCGATGCAGAGCTTGATGATCGTTTCGCGGTCGATACCGAGTTCCTTCGATAGCTCCTCGGGCGTCAGGTGGTTCGCCATCTACGGCCTCCTTCGAGCAACGAAAAAGGCCCGGCCGCGCATACGCGCGCTCCCGGACCTGATCGACGCTCCTCCGATGTGACGGGGATCAACGGGCCCGCCTCCCGAAAGCGTTCATGATGACCGCACGATACCCCTGCGACATGACGCTGGTCAACGCCCGACCGTCGTCTCCTGTCTCATACCGGGTTCGCGATCTCGATGTACGTGTGGTCGAGCGCGAACCGCTCCGCGAGGTGCGTCGCCAGCGCCTGCACCCCCAGTCGCTCGGTCGCGTGATGGCCGGCCGCGACCAGCGTGATCCCGAGCTCGCGCGCGGTTGCCGCGCTCGGTTCCTCCGGCTCGCCGGTGACGAGCACGTCGAAGCCTTCATGGGCAGCCCGGATGAGCTCGTACCCGGCGCCGCCGGTGGCAACGGCGACGCCTCGTATCTCGGCAGGCCCGTGGGGGAAGACGAGCGCGGGCCGCTCGGTGACCGCCTCGACACGCGCGATCAGCTCGTCGAGAGTCAGCGGCGTGTCATACCCGGCAGCAACACCCGCGCCTGCGAAAGGCCCCTTCGGCTCGGCACCGAGCCTGCGTGCCAGCTGCGCGGCGTTGCCGAGCTCCGCGTGTGCGTCCAGCGCGAGGTGGTACGCGACGAGCGAGATGTTCGCGGCGAACAGCACCTCGAGGCGACCCCGCAGCCGCGCGTCGACGACGAGCGGCTCGTTGCGCCAGAACAGACCGTGGTGCACGAGCACCATCTCTGCCCCCAGGCCCGCCGCACGCTCGAACAGCTCCCGCGACGCCGAGACACCACACGCCAGCCTGGTCACCTCCCTGGCGCCGACCACCTGCAGACCGGCGGGCGCGAACTCCGGCCACTTCTCGATCTCGAGCAGCCCGTTCGCGTAGGCGACGATCTCGTCCCGGTGGGCCATCGCAGCGAGCCTACTCGCAGGCGGTCGCGACCGCGAGCGACGATCGCTACCCTTCCCGGCTCGGGGTGTGGCGCAGCCTGGTAGCGCGCTCCGTTCGGGTCGGAGAGGTCCCCAGTTCAAATCTGGGCACCCCGATTTTCTCCGCAGGTTCGGGATCCGCTTGCGCGGATCCCGAACCGCGACAATCCCTGAAGGCGTCCGCTTCGCGGCCGCAGAGCCTTCGAAGCGGTCGACTTCCACCACCGCCGAGAGGCAGCGGCGCCGCGGGAGGCGAAGCCTCCCGCCTTCAGGGGTTGTCGCGATCGACAATCCGCTTCTGCGGATTGTCGATCTGCGGGGGAATGACATTGTCGATCAGCGGGGAAGGAGGCGGTGGAGGTAGGCGGCTCCGCGGCCGCGAAGCGGACGCCTTCAGGGGTTGTCGCGATCGACAATCCGCTTCTGCGGATTGTCGATCTGCGGGGGAAGGGGGTTGTCGCGATCGAGAATCCGCTTCTGCGGATTGTCGATCTGCGGGGCAAGAGGAGGTCGCTATCCTCGCCCCATGCTTCGGGCGGTTCTCCTCGATGTCGACTTCACGCTCTTCAGGCCCGGGCCCGAGCTCGGCCCCGACGGCTACACGCGGGCAGGCGCCCGGCACGGGCTCGCGCTCGACGCCGACCGACACGACGAGGCTCGGCTGGCGGCCCTCGACGACCTGCAGCGGCATCCGGAGCTGGAGCACGACGAGCAGATCTGGATCGCCTTCACCGAGGACATCGTCCGCGGCATGGGCGGCGACGGCCCGGCGGCGCGCGCGTGCGCGACCGACATCGTCCGCGAGTGGGAGCGGCACGAGAACTTCTTCCTCTACGACGACGCGCTGTCTGCGATCGCGGCGCTCCGCCGGCACGGACTGCGAATCGGGCTCATCTCCAACGGCCAGCGCGACCTGGAGGAGTTCGCAGAGCACCACGAGCTCGACGTCGACGTGTGCGTCGGCTCCGCGCACCACGGCTACGTGAAGCCACACCGTTCGATCTTCGAGGCGGCTCTCGCCGCGCTCGACATCGAGCCCGGGCATGCGGCCATGGTCGGCGACTCGACCGAGGACGACATCGAGGGCGCCCGCGCCATGGGCATGCACGCCGTTCTGCTCGACCGCGAAGGCATCCACCCGGAGTGGGAAGGCGCCATCCGCTCGCTCGACGAGCTGCCTGCCGCCCTCGGTCTCGTCTAGCGGGATTCAGCTGCTCGAGGCAGCGGCGTACACCCGCACGGCCCCCGGGACGCCCTTCAGCTCGTGCTCGCCGCGGTTCGTGAACTCGAGCCCCGTGCCGGCGGTCAGGTCCCTCAGCGTGCCGGAGACGAGGACCTCCCCGGCGTGCGCCATCGCTGCGATACGCGCCCCGGTGCTGACGGCGAGCCCCGTCACCTTCCCCTCGTGCAGCTCGCACTCGCCTACGTGTATGCCGACTCGAACGTCGAGCCCCAGCTCCGACATCGCCTCAACGATCGACGAGCCGCAACGGACGGCTCTCGCCGGCCCGTCGAAGGTCGCGAAGAACCCGTCACCGGCGGTGTCGCATTCCTCTCCCCGATAGCGGGCGAGCTCACGTCGGACGAGGGCGTGGTGCCGCTCGAGCAGGTCCCGCCACGCTCGATCGCCGAGAGCCGCCGAGCGCTCCGTCGAGCCGACGAGATCCGTGAACATGATGGTCGCCAGCACGCTGTCGGGAACCTCCGGCGCCTCACGGCCGTCCACGAAGCGCTCGATCTCGTCCACGAGCTCCGGCGACAGGAACATCCCCCACCAGTCGCGGCCCGAGACCGGGACAGCCCGAGCATCAGGTATTCGCGACGCGACGTCGAGGGCATCCGCGACGACGTCCTCCTGATCGGGATCGTCGGGGAGATCGACGCCGGGCCGGTAGAGGATCAGTGTTGGAGACCGGATCGCAGGAAGGACGTCGCGGAGGTCGGTCTCGAGCCGGCTCCGGTTGATCGCGTAGGCAACGGCGGGGCTCGCACCGAGTCGAAGCATGTCGACGAACATCTCTCGGTACTCCTCACTCCGGTCGAGCGTCGGCGCGATTTCGCGAAGCATGGCGTCCGCGTGCTTGCGCGTGCCCCAGGCTGCACGGAGCTCGTCGAGCTCGGCGCCGCCCTCGCGTGTGAGCTCAGTCGACAACGGAGACGGCGGATGGAAGAGCACGAGGGCGCGCGTCCGGTCCGGGTATGTCGCAGCGAAGAGCGCCGCCATTCCGGTCCCCTCGAAGCCGGTGAGCACGACCGGCGCGTGCGAGCCGGCGGCGTCGAGCACGGCGCGCATGTCCTCCATCCTCGTCTCGAGCGCGGCGAACTGGCTGCCCATGTCGGAGAGCCCGCATCCGCGCTTGTCGAAGAGGATCAACCGGAACGACTCGGCGAGTCGCTCGTAGAAGTCGCTGAGATACGGGATCTTCCAGTCGTAGACCTGGTTGGAGACGAAGCCCGGGACATACACCAGGTCGCTCTCGCCGTGGCCGACCACCTGATACGCGATGGCGACGTCGCCGTTCCGGGCGTAACGAATGTCTCGGCCCACGGCGCCATTCTCGTCGAGTGCATCGCCCAGTGCCAACACGGCGACGGAGTGACGGTCACGGAGTCAAGGCGCCTCGCCAGGCGGCGGTGTGGGCGCCCACGGACACGTCGGCGTATGTGTGGGGCCACGGACCAAGGTCGGCATGCGCTTCCTCCCGCGTCGCGACGGGTCCGGCGCAGACGTCCTCGTCGCCGAAGCACTCGAGCCACTCGGCCAGCGAGCGGGTCGAGAAGACTCCGGCGAGCTCCGTCGCCAGCGTCTCCTGATCGGCGTCGTACTGGCGGTCGATCAGATCGGGTCGCTCGATGAGATCGCAGAGCCGGGCGAAGAACTTGGGCTCGAGCGCCGCGACGGTGAGGTGGCGTCCGTCCGCTGTCTCGTACGTCCGGTAGCAGGCGACTCCTCCGGTGAGCGTGCGTGGGACGGGGTCGCCGCCGAGGCGGTGTGACACGAGCTCGTGCGCACGATGGGTCATCGAGACCACGATCCGCGCGCCTCGCCCCGTCGTCGATCGCTGTACGAGGGCGGCCAGGATCTCGGTCACCGCGCCGAGCGCACCCGCCGCGAGGTCGGCGATCGGCAGCGGCGGCACCGCGGCCGGCGTGTCCTCGAGGACGCCTGCCCACCCGAGGTAGTTGAGGTCGTGCCCGGCTCGGAGCCGGTGGCGCCCCGTGTCGCCGAACCCCGTGAGCGAGCACCAGACGACCGAGGAGGGCGCGTCATCCGGCCTGATACCGATCGCGTCGAGCACGCCGGGTCTGAACCCTTCGACGACGACGTCCGCGGCGGCGCAGAGTGCGCGGGCGAAGTCCGTCTCGGTGCGCAGGTCGCACGTGACCGACTCCGTGCCGGCACGCAGTACCCGATCCCAGGAGGGGGCAGAGACGCGCATCGGGTCGCCCCCCGGGGGCTCGACCCGCACCACGCGAGCGCCGAGGCGCGCGAGCTCCCGCGCCGCGAACGCGCCGGGCAGCAATCGCGTCAGGTCGACGACGAGGATCCCGGCGAGCGGTTGCGTCGTCTCGGTCACTGTCCCTATTCTGACCGGGTTGACTGACCGTTCAATCGCATCTGCTCCCGGAGAGCGGCGAGGGGAGGACCGTCGGCGCTCGATCCTCGACGCCGCCGTTCGCGTATTCGCTCGCGATGGCTACCACACGTCGCGCGTGGGCGACATCGCCGAGGAGGCGGGTGTCGCCCACGGACTGCTCTACCACTACTTCCCCTCCAAGGACGCGGTGCTGGCGACGCTCTTCCGCGAGAACTGGGGTGATCTGCTGTCGCGCTTCCGGGCGGTGGAGGACTCGGACGAACCGGCCGACGAGAAGCTCCGCGGCATCGCCAAGATCCTCCTGCGCACCTGGCGCAACGACCCGGCCCTGGTGACCGTGATGGTGCGGGAAGTGGCTCGCAGCCCCCATCTGCAGGAGCAGGTCGAGGACGTCCGCGAGGGGTTTGCGTCCATCCAGCGCGTGATCGAGCAGGGTCAGTACGAGGGCACGTTCCGAGCCGATCTCGACGCGCGGCTCGCAAGCTGGGTCGTGTACGGGGCCCTCGAGGAGATCCTCACGGGGTGGGTGATGGGACAGCTCCCCGACGGTGACGAGGAGGTCGCCCGTGCAGAGCGCACCGTCGTCGAGGTCGTCTGCGCCGGTCTCGCAGCCGACCGCGTCGCCTCCGCCTGAGGGCGGTCACGGTCGGAACATCGCCGTCCTCGGCGTCGGCGCGCTCGGGCTTGCCTGGGCGCTGACGACGACCGCGGCGTACCTGCCGCCGCTCCTCGAGCGGTTCACGCAGTCGACGACGTTGATAGCGCTCGTGCTCGCATCGGAAGGGCTGTTCGCCCTGACCCTGCCCTTGGTCGTCGGGCCGTGGAGCGACACGTTCCACACGCCCCTCGGACGGCGTCGCCCCTTCATGCTCGTCGCCGTCGGGCCGATCGGCTTCTGTCTCGCGCTGATGGCGTTCATGCCGAGCCTGTGGACGACGACGCTCATCGTGCTCGCGCTGTTCTTCGCCTACTACGTGTACGAGCCGCCCTACCGCGGTCTCTACCCGGACGTGCTCCCGGTGCACGCCTATGCTCGGGCGCAAGGCATCCAGCATCTCTTCCGGGGGCTCGCGATCGCCGGGGCGCTCGTCGGTGGCGGCTTCCTCTTCCATGCCTGGGGGCCGGCACCGTTCCTGCTCGCCGCCGGGGTCGTGACGGCGGCCTGCCTCGTGCCTGTCGTGTTCATCGCGGAGGACGGGGGCCACGGGCGAGTGTTCGAGGGCGTCCGGGTCTACGTCCGTCATTCCTGGAACGTGTTGCGCGCCAACGGGGATGTAGCGAAGTTCCTCGCCGCAAACACCGCCTGGGAGGGCACGTTCGCGGGTGCGCGCACGTTCGTCGTCCTCTACGTCACCATTGGCCTCGGCGAGTCGCTTGCGACCTCGAGCACAGTCCTCGCCGCGGTTGCGGGCGCGTACATCGTCGCCTCGCTGCTCGCCGGGCCACTCGGTGACCGCTTCGGTCTCGCACGCGTGATCGTGGCCGCATCGCTCGTCTACGGGTTCGGCCTGCTCTCCGGCGGGCTGGCCACGCGCTGGCACGTGTGGTACCTCCCGATCATCTTCTTCGTCGGCATCGCCGGCGGGCTCGTGATGACGCTTGCCTGGGGCCTGCTCTTCAAGCTCATGCCCCCGGCCGACAGGGGCGCAGTGGCGGGTCTCGCGACGACCACGAAGGGCATCGGGCTCGTGATCGGCCCGCTGGCGGCAGGGGTGGCGATCGACCTCCTGCGACCGGTGCTCGGCGAGACCGGTGGCTATCAGGCGCTGTGGCCCATCCTCGGGATCCCGATCCTCCTCGCCGTTCCGCTCGTCTGGTCGCTCGCGCGTGTCGAGGAAAGCGCAGGCGACGGGGGAGCCGCGGCGCGGCCACAGTAGGATCGCGGGTTCATGGCAACCCTCGAGGAGTTGATGGACGCGGCCGCGCGCACCGTGCCTCGCCTCGATCCGATCGAGGCGAGGGATGTCGTCGCGGCCGGAGCTGTCCTCGTCGACATCCGCTCCGTGGCGACGCGAGCGCGGGACGGCGTGATCCCGGGTTCGATCCACGTCAACCGCACCGTCCTCGAATGGCGTCTCGATCCGATGGGAGCCTGGCCGACGCCGCACGTCCCGCCCGGAGCACGCGTCGTGCTGGTCTGCGACCACGGGTACTCGTCTCTGCTGTCCGCGGCGACGCTCCGGGAGATCGGCGTCGACGCAACGGACGTCGTCGGCGGCTTCGTCGCGTGGCGTGAAGCCGGACTGCCGACCGTCGCCGCTCATGACCCCCCGCTCGGGGATGGTGAGCTGCAGGGCATGCGCGGGCCGGCGTCGCACGTGTGACGGACATCGCCCTCGGTCTACGTGCGAACTGGCGCCAGTTCGCACTGCTCGTCGCACTGAACGCCGTCGTCGGCGCGATGGCGGGTCTCGAGCGCAGTGTGCTCCCGCTCGTCGGCGAGCAGGAGTTCGGCATCGACTCCCGCGGGGCGATCCTGTTGTTCGTGCTCGCGTTCGGCCTCGCGAAGGCGTTCGCGAACCTCTCGACCGGGCCGCTCGCCCAACGCTTCGGTCGCAAGCGCGTGCTCGTGCTCGGCTGGCTCGTGATGGCGCCGGTCCCCGTCCTCGTCGGTCTCGCGCCAGGGTGGTGGCTGATCGTGGTCGCCAACCTGTTCCTCGGCGCCGGTCAGGGGCTCGCGTGGTCGATGACCGTCGTCATGAAGATCGACCTCGTCGGCCCGCGGCGTCGGGGGCTGGCGCTCGGCCTGAACGAATCGGCGGGCTATCTCGGCGTTGCGGCTGCCGCTCTCGTCACGGGGTTCGCAGCGACGACGTTCGCGCCGCGTACGGTCGTCTGGGTCGGCGCGCTCGTGCTCGTCGTCGTCGGGCTCGCGGTTTCGGTGATCGTGGTGCGCGACACCGGGCACCACGTCGCAGTGGAGCAGGCTGCGCACACGGCGCGCGCCGAGTCTCGGGTCGTCCTCGTCGCCTGCTCCCAGGCCGGGTTCGCGAACAACCTGAACGACGCGCTCGCGTGGGGGCTCGTACCCGTCTTTCTCGCAGCACGGGGTGCGAGCGTCGGTGAGATCGCCGTCGTCGCGGCGCTCTACCCCGCCGTCTGGGGGCTCGCACAGATTGCGACCGGGTGGCTCTCGGATCACACCGGCCGCAAGCCGCTGATCGTCTCCGGCATGTTCCTGCAGGCTGCGGCGCTCGCCCTGCTCGCAGTGGGGGACGGCGACCTGCCACCCTCGTACGTGGCGGCAGTGGGGCTCGGGCTCGGCACCGCGCTCGTCTACCCGACCTTGATCGCCGCAGTGTCCGATGCGGTCGCGCCGGTGCGACGGGCGCACGCGGTCGGCTCGTACCGCTTCTGGCGCGACATCGGACTGGCTGCGGGCGCCCTCGTGGCCGGGCTCACCGCCGACGCGGCCGGAGCCGTGACCGCGATCGTCGTCGTCGCCGCGATCACCGCGGCAAGCGGCGTGTGGGTCGCCGCGACTCCATGGGCGGGCGCCCTGGTCAGGCGCGGCGCGTAGCCGGACCGTCCCACCTCACGGCGTCGCGACGGCGCTCCAGCGATCGCCCTCGCTCCGAACCGTGACCGGCAACCCGAAGCACGCCGTCAGCGACTCGGAGGTCAGAGTCGTCGCGACCGGGCCGCGTGCGGTCACGCGCCCCTGGCGGAGGAGGAGCGCGTGGGTCGTCGCGGCGGGGAGCTCCTCGAGATGATGCGTCGTCGTCACGAGCGCCAACTCCGGCTGATCGGCTACCAGCCGGTCGAGCGCTGCGAGGAGCGTCTCGCGCCCGGGGAGATCGAGACCGGAGCCAGGCTCGTCGAGCAGCAGAAGTCGCGGGCGTGGGCACAGCGCACGGGCGATCAGCGCACGCGTCCGCTCGCCGTGAGAACAATCCCCGAATCGCCGTGTCGAGAGCGCCTCGAGCCCGAAGAGCGCCGTTAGCTCGCGCACGCGTTCGAGTCGCTCCGGGCCCAGACGATCGGCGAAGTAGCCGATCGTCTGTGTCGCGCCCGTGCTCACGACCTCCTCGACGGTGAGCGCGGGTGCGAACCGTCGACCCGCCCGGGCGTCGACGAACCCGATCTCCTCGCGAAGACGGAAGACGTCGGTGCGCCCGAGCGTGCGCCCGAGGATGTCCACCGTGCCGCGGCTCGGGAACTCGACCGCGCCCGCGACCGTGAGCAGGGTGGTCTTGCCCGCCCCGTTCGGCCCGAGCAGCGCCCACCGCTCACCGCCTCGGACGGTCCAGTCGATGTCGCTCACGATCGGCACGCGTATCCCGCTCGCCGCGTGCCAGCGCCACACGGAGACGTCTCGCAGCGTGAGCAGCTCGTCCACGCCTCGACGCTATCTCGCCGGGAGGCAGGGGCGCGGAGCGAGCGTGCAGGCTTCGGCGTAGAGATCTGCGTTTGACGACCCGCGCGACGCGTTCTACCCTATTGACTGACTAGTCAATCGATTCCCAGGGAGCGTCTGACGATGGCCACGTTGGAGACGGGTGTGGCGGAGGGCGTGTCGTTTGCCCTCACCGCGGAGCAGCGCGAGTTGCGCGCGCTCGCGCGCGAGTTCGCCGAAAAGGAGATCCGCCCCAAGGCGGCGGAGTACGACGAGCACCAGACCCACGCGGCGGAGATCGTCGCGAAGGCACACGACGTGGGGCTGATGAACCTGCACGTCCCGGAGCGCTTCGGGGGCCCTGAGCTGTCGTGCTTCGACGGGATGCTCGTCGGCGAAGAGCTCAACTGGGGCTGTTCCGGCATCGGCACGTCGATCTGCGCGAACGGCCTCGCCGCGGGGCCGATCCTGGTCGCCGGCACCGAAGAGCAGCAGGCGCTCTGGCTCGGGCCGCTCGTCAGCGAGCCGATTCTCGGGTGCTTCGGACTGACCGAGCCGGGCGCGGGCTCCGACGTCTCCGGCATCCAGACGACGGCGGTGCGCCGCGGTGACGAGTACGTGATCAACGGGTCGAAGATGTTCATCACGAACGCGGGGCCGGCGTCCTGGATCGTCTGCTTCGCGTCCACCGACCGCGCGCAGGGGCACCGGGGGCTCTCTGCGTTCGTCGTGCCGATGGACACACCCGGCGTGACGATCGAGCAACATCTCGACAAGATGGGGCAGCGCGCGACCGATACGTCGGCGGTGGCTTTCCAAGACGCGGTCGTTCCTGTTGCCAACCGTCTCGGCGAAGAGGGCGACGGGTTCAAGATCGCCATGCAGACGCTCGACTTCACGCGCCCCGGCACGGCCGTCGGCGCCGTCGGAGTGGCTCAGGCCGCATACGAGCTCGCGATCGACTACGCGAAGGAGCGCGTGCAGTTCGGCATGCCGATCGCGATGAACCAGGGCGTCAGCTTCCTCGTCGCCGACATGGCGACGGAGATCGAGGCCGCCCGCCTGCTCTGCTGGCAGGCCGCCTGGATGATCGATCAGGGTCGCGGGCGCAAGGCGACGAAGTACTCGTCGTTCGCGAAGCGCTTCGCCGCGGACACCGCCATGAAGGTGACCACCGATGCAGTGCAGGTCTTCGGCGGCTACGGGTACATGAAGGAGTACCCGGTCGAGAAGCTGATGCGCGACGCGAAGCTCTTCCAGATCTACGAGGGAACGTCGCAGATCCAGCGACTCGTGATCGCCAAGGAGATCTTCCTGCCGTAGGAGTAGAGCGCCGTGGGGTCAGACCCGTGGGGTCAGACCCCACGGGTCTGACCCCACTCCACGAGCGCTCACCTCTGTCGTAGGCTGTCCGCATGAGCATCGCGATCGATCTCTCCGGGCGCGTCGCGCTCGTCACGGGCGGGTCGCGCGGGCTAGGTCGTGCCGACGCCCTGACGCTCGCCCGCGCCGGCGCGGACGTGGCGATCGCCGACATCCTCGTCGAGTCGGACACGAGCGCTGCCGACGCGTACGGCGTGCTGGCGCAGGCGGCTGTGGCCCAGGGCATGGTGCACACCGAGTCCACGGTCGAGGAGATCCGCGGGTTGGGTCGTCGGTCGCTCTCCGTTCGCTGCGATGTCACCGATCGCGACGCCGTTGCGGCTGCCGTCGCCCGCACGGTCGAGGAGCTCGGAGCCGTGGACATCCTCGTCAACAACGCCGGCACGCTCGACCATGTGGGCCAGTTCCACGACCAGCGGCCGGAGTTGTGGGAGCGTGACCTCCGCGTCAACCTCACTGGCGCCTTCAACTGCGCACAGGCCGTCTGGCCGCACATGAAGGAGCGGAAGTGGGGTCGCATCGTGAACATGGCCTCGGTGGCCGGAACGCTCGGCGGATTCGGGCAGGCGAGCTACTCGACCACGAAGGCAGGGCTGCTCGGCCTCACGCGCACGCTCGCGATGGAGGGTGGGCGCCATGGCATCACGTGCAACGCGATCGTGCCCGGGATCATCGGCACGGAGGCATTCCACATGGCCAACGCCGCGATGAACGAGCGCATCGCGAACCGCACCGTCTTCAAGCGCCCCGGTGAGCCACAGGACATCGCGAACGCCATCGCGTTCCTCTGCTCTGACCTCGCCGCGTACGTCACGGGCATAGAGCTCAACGTCTCTGGCGGCGTGGAGCTGTTCGTGTTCTGACTCGAGAGCTCGATGCTCTCGAGTCAGAACAGGGGTCAGGCTTCAGCCTGACCCCGCTGTTCGTCCAGCGATGCGCGGGTCAGGCTTCAAGCCTGACCCCGCTGTTGGGTCCACGATGCGCGGGTCAGGCTTCAGCCTGACCCGGCTGTTCGTCCCGTGGTCGACCGCGGGCAGAGCTGAGACTGCCCCCTTCAGGCCGAGAAGCGGTGTCGGACTGAAGTCCCGACACCAACGTGCCCCGAATGCGATCGGCAGGCCGAGAAGCGGTGTCGGACTGAAGTCCGACACCAACGTCAGCCGAACGCGACATCGGCGGGCCGGTGGCCCCGACGAAGTACGATCGGGCCGCGGTGTCGGGCATCTCCTTCACACCAACGGAGGAGCAGAGCGCGCTACGGGAGCTCGCGCACACGTTCGCCGAGCGTGAGCTGCGACCCGCCGCGCAGGAGGCAGATCGCACCGGGATGTTCCCCGACGGGCTCCTGGCGAAGGCCGCGGCGCTCGGGCTGACCTCGTACGCGATCCCGGAGGAGTACGGCGGAGCGGGCGTCGGTGCCGTCACGGCGGCGCTCGTCTCCGAGGAGCTGTCGTGGGGAGACGCGGCTCTCGCGGCGACGATCGGCGCCACGATGTTTCCGGTGCGTCCGCTGCTCGCGTTCGGGACGGCGGAGCAGCGCGTGCGCTGGCTTCCCCAGCTGGCGTCCGACGCCGGATGCCTCGCGGCGATCGCGTTCACGGAGGCCGACGCGGGCTCCGACGTCGCGGCGATCCGTGCCACCGCCCGCCGCGAGGGCGGCGAGTACGTGCTGGACGGTGAGAAGGTCTACATCACGAACGGCGGGATCGCTGAGATCTCGGTCGTGTTCGCCCGTCTGGACGACGCGGTCACGGCGTTCGTGGTGGAGCGCGGCGATCCCGGCGCGTGCGCGGGACGCGTCGAGGACAAGTTGGGCCTGCGCGCTTCTCACACGGGGTCGCTGCTTCTCGACGGGGCGCGCATCCCTGCCGACCGGTTGCTCGGCGAGGAGGGACAGGGCTTCCTCGTGGCCATGGACTTCTTCGAGCACTCCCGTCCGCAGGTGGCAGCCTCGGCCGTGGGTGTGGCGCGCGCTGCGCTCGAGTACGCAACGGTTTTTGCACGAGAGCGGAGCACGTTCGGGCGGCCGATCATCCAGCGACAGGGCGTGTCGTTCAAGCTCGCGGACGCGGCGATGGCGGTTGAGGCAGCGCGCCTGTTGACGTGGCGGGCCGCGGCGGCGCTCGACGAGGGCCGCGACGCCGGGTTGCTCGGCTCCTACGCCAAGGCCTTCGCCGCCGACACGGCGATGCAGGTCACCACCGACGCGGTCCAGGTGCTCGGTGGGGCCGGCGTAATGCGCGACCATCCGGTGGAACGCTGGCTTCGCGACGCGAAAGTGCTGCAGATCGTCGAGGGCACGAGCGAGATCCAGCGTCAGATCGTCGCCACCTACCTGGCGGAGGGCTGGGACGAGCGCCCGCGGTGAGTGGGTCGGTCAGCCGTCGGCTTCGGCTCGCTCGAGCGCCTCGACCAGCCAGTCGGGGACGCGCGTCGGACGATGCGATGCGGCGTCCACGGTCGCATGCTCTGTGTACCCCTCGGCCACGGTGATGCCGTCGCGGGCGACGATGTACTCGTAGCGAAAGCGGGCGCCCCGAATCTCGGTGCATCGGGTCCACACGGCGAGCACGTCGTGGAATCCGGCCGATGCCCGGTACTCGAGGTGCACGCCGGTCGTCAGCGCCTCGATGCCCGTCTCCTGGATGTGGCGATAGCCGCCCGCGTACGCATCGAGGTGGGCGACACGCGCCTCCTCGAGCCAGACGACGAACGAGGCGTGGTGCGCGATGCCCTGGGCGTCCGTCTCGGCGAAGCGGACGCGGACGTCGTGCCTGAAGCGATAGCCCTCCACGCGCCGACACTACACTCGGTTCGTGTCTGCAGAGGCGCTCGGAGGGCTGATCCGGGAGCGGGGCCCGTGCGTCGTGCTCACGGGCGCCGGCATGAGCACCGAGAGCGGGATCCCCGACTTCCGCTCCGCGACCGGGATCTGGGCCGAGGTCGATCCGTTCGAGGTGGCTTCGATCGACGCGTTCCGGCGCGACCCTGAGCGAGTCTGGCGTTGGTACGGCCCACGCATCCGCGACCTGCTCGCGGCAGAGCCGAATTCCGGGCACGTCGCGCTCGCCAACCTCGAACGCTCGGGTCACGTCCGGGCGATCGTCACGCAGAACATCGACACGCTGCACTCGCGTGCCGGCAGCGTCGACGTCGTCGAGGTGCACGGCTCCATCCGGCAGGCGGTCTGTCAACGCTGCGGCGCACTCGAGCCGCTGGACGGCGTGCTCGAACAGCTCGATCAGGGGCCGGTGCCGCGCTGCCGTGCGTGTGGCGAGATCCCCAAGCCCGACGTTGTGCTCTTCGGAGAGCTGCTTCCCGCGGCGGCGTTCGCGCGCGCCGAGCAGCTCGCCGGCGACACGGGCCTGCTCGTCGTCGTCGGCTCGTCCCTGCAGGTCTGGCCCGTAGCTGGTGTCCCAGGGATCACGGTTGCCCGTGGCGGCGCTCTCGCTCTCGTCAACGAGGAGGAGACCCCCCTCGACGGGCAGGCGGAGTTGGTCGTGCGTGGCTCTGCAGGTGAGACGCTGTCGGCCGTCGTTGCGATCCTCGGGTCTTCATGAGCGGCGCGCGGCGCTACGACGTGCTCGTGATCGGGTCGGGCTTCGGGGGGAGCGTCGCGGCCCTCCGTGCCGCCGAGAAGGGATACACGGTCGGCGTGCTCGAAGCAGGACGACGGTTCGGCCCCGACGACTACCCGCGGTCGAGTTGGGACGCCCGCCGTTTCCTCTGGATGCCTCGCCTCCGCTGCTTCGGCATTCAGCGTGTGACGCTCCTGCGCGACGCGCTCGTGCTGTCGGGGGCGGGCGTCGGTGGCGGCTCCCTCGTCTACGCGAACACGCTGGCCGATCCGCTCGACGGCTTCTGGACCGATCCGCAGTGGGCGGGAATCACAGACTGGCGCGACGAGCTCGCCCCGCACTACGCGACGGCTCGGGCGATGCTCGGGGCGGCACAGGTTCCGCACGACACCCCCGCCGACGTGGTCATGCGCCTGCTCGGCGAACGGCTCGGGGTAGCCGAAACCTTTCGGCGTACCGACGTCGGGGTGTGGTTCGGCGAGCCGGGGGTCGAGGTCGACGACCCGTACTTCGACGGAGCCGGGCCTCCGGTGAGCGGCTGCACCCACTGTGGCGGCTGCATGGTCGGCTGCCGCTACGGGGCGAAGAACACGCTCGATCGCAACTACCTGTGGCTGGCCGAGCGCCTTGGCGTCGAGGTTCGCCCGGAGCAGGAGGCGATCGGGCTCGCGCCCCTCCCGGGTGGCGGGTACGTCGTGCTCGCACGCCGGCCGGGAAGGCGCAACGAGGCTCTCGCGCGGTATCGGGCCGACCAGATCGTGCTCGCCGCCGGCGTGCTGGAGACGCTGCGGCTGCTGTTGAACGCGCGGGAGCGGGGCCGCCTGCCGCACCTCTCGCCGCGGCTGGGCGAAAACGTCCGGACGAACTCGGAAGCGATCGTGGGCGCGTCGGCTCGCGCCGTCGACATCGATTACTCGCGTGGAGTAGCGATCACCTCGTCTCTCGAGCCCGACTCGGAGACGCGCGTCGAGCCGGTCCGGTACCCGCCCGGGTCGAACGCGATGGGGCTGCTGGGAACCGTGCTCGTCGACGGCGGCGGCCGCGTCCCGCGGCAGGTCCGCTTCCTCGCTCAGGTGCTCCGTGCTCCGCACGCCTTCGCTCGGAGCCTGTCGGTGCGCCGCTGGTCCGAGCGCACGATCATCCTGCTCGTGATGCAGACGCGTCGCTCTGCGCTTCGGCTTCGACTGCGCAGCGGCCGACTCGTGAGCGAGCCGAGCGCCGACCCTGTGCCGAGCTACATCCCGGTCGCGAACGAGGCCGCGCGGATCGTCGCGGAGCTCGTCGGCGGCGACCCGGGCAGCGCGCTCAACGAAGTGTTGCTCGACGTCCCGACCACCGCACACATGATCGGAGGCGCGTGCATCGGTGCGTCGCCCGATCAGGGCGTCGTCGACGCCTTCCACCGCGTCTTCGGTCACCCGGGACTCCACGTCGTCGACGGTGCGGCAGTGAGTGCCAACCTGGGCTCCAACCCGTCGCTGACCATCCTGGCGAAAGCAGAGCGCGCGCTGTCGCTCTGGCCCATGAAGGGGCAGAGAGACCCACGACCGCCGCTCGGGTCGCCGTATGCACGCATCGATCCTGTCCTGCCTTCCGGCTCGGCCGCGGCGGCATCCACAGACGAGTGAGGCTGCCCGCGGTAGGCATGCCGCGGCAAAGCTGGTATCACCTACGCATGCGGATCGGGCTCGTTCTCGTGTTCGCTGCCGCCCTCGGCGGCGCGGTGTTCGTCGGGCTCGTCTCCGAGCGCGGCCGAAGCGCCGGGCCGGTTGCCGTCGACTCGACGATCGTGGCGTCCAGCGAAGCACCGGTGGCGCCGGCGCCGATACCGGAGGCGCCTGCATGCCGGAGCGGGGATGTGGTGGCGATGCGGGAGACGGACCGGGCACACGCCGCCGAGGCACGTCGCCGTCTCGCGGCGTTCGAGTCACCCGGCGGGCCGGTTCTCGCCCGCTTCGACAGGATCAACGTGAACGGCGTGCCGACGGTGTTCGGCGTGCTCGCGGCCCGGCTCGACGCGTCCTGTGCCCCCGCCTGGTATCGCGTTCAGCTGCCGATCCGTCCCAACGGGCGCACCGGTTGGGTGCGTGCCCGGGACGTGAGTGTGAAGACGGTGGATACACGCATCGTCGTCGACCTCTCCGACCGGCGGGTGACGCTCTTCAGAGCAGGCACGCAGGTTCTGGAGATGGTCGCCGCGATCGGCAAGCCGGAGACCCCGACTCCCACTGGCAGCTACTACGTCAACCAGCGCCTGCTCGCCTCCGACCCGAGTGGGCCCTTCGGCCCGGGCGGGATCGGGATCTCCGCTTTTTCCCCCGCGCTCCAGCACTGGGCACAGGGCGGCCCCATCGCCATTCACGGCACAGGCGTCCCGCATCTCCTCGGAAAGGCCGTCTCCTTCGGCTGCGTTCGCGTGCGCAACGACCACGTGCTGCGCCTGTTCGAGCTCGTGCCCGAGGGCACACCCGTCCTGATCCGCGAGTAGCCGGCGGATGCACCGCGCGCCGCGGCCTGCTACGAATGGGCCATGGCCACCGCGAAGAAGACCACCGGGCAGGACGACACGATCACGCGCCTCGCCTCGCGCGGGGAGTCGACGCTCGCCCGTTTCGTCGATCTGCCCGGCGGGACGAAGGCGCTGAAGGCGTTCAACGACCTCCGGCTGCGGGTCGACGATCTCGGCAAGAAGGTGCGCGGCATCGACAAGCTCGAGGCTCGTGTGACGAAGCTCGAGCGGGAGCTCGCCACGCTGAAGCGTGCGCAGAAGCCGAAGCCCGCAACCGCTCGCAAGACGACACGCAAGAGCGCGGCGTCCTCGAGCTGAAGGCTCATGCCCTGGCGCCGGGCCCGGCCCGGCGCCCTGCGTGTCACGTCGGGACGCGCAGGCGGAGAGCCCGCGGGAGCACCTCGAACCGCGCCGACGTTGTCCCAGGCTGCTCGCCGTCGAGCTGAATCGGAAGAGGCTCGTCGGACTCGACGACGACCGTGCGGCCGCGGAGCAGCTCGGCTTTCGGGTGCGGCAGGTGCGTCCCCCGGTAGATCTTCGGCATCGTCAGCACGAGATCGCGCTTCGTCACGTCGCCGATCGTGAGCACGTCGAAGAGACCGTCGTCGGGCTCCGCCTCCGGGCAGATCTTCATGCCGCCGCCGAAGAAGCGTCCGTTGGCGACGATCACGTCGAACATGCGTCCTTCGCGGTGTTCGTCGTCGACGGTGAGCCGCACCTCGGTCGCCGACCAGCGGGCGAAGACGGCCAGGGTGGCCCAGAGGTAGCTCGCCTTGCCGCCCAGAGCCTTCGACGTGTCGTTCGCGCGCTGGGCGGTCGCCCCCGACATGCCGGCGCTCCCCACGTTCGCGAAGGCGGTCCGCGCCTCGGTTCCGTCCCAGGCGCGGTATGTGACGACCCCGAGATCGACCTCCCGTGTCGACCCACCGAGAGCGACGGCCGCCGCGTCTTCGATCTTCCGGGGGATGCCGAACGTACGGACGAAGTCCCACCCGGTGCCACGCGGGACCACGGCCACGTCGGGTGGGTGGTCGAGCCCCGCCAGCCCGTTCGCCACCTCGTTCACCGAGCCGTCCCCACCGACCACCACGAGCAGCCGCGCGCCGCCGAGGGATGCTTCGCGCGCAAGTTCGGAGAGGTGCCCCGGGCGCTCGCTGAACAGCGTGTCTCCCTCGAGCCCTGCCGCTGCGGCCCGGTGCGCGAGCTCGGGCCAGCGGCGTCGCGTGGAGCCGTTCGCGCTCGCCGGGTTGACGAGGAAGACGGCGGGGTCAGACCCCGCGGGGTCAGACCCCACGGGGTCTGACCCCGCGGGGAGTGGACGAGGGCCGGGGCCGACCCGGCTCGCTCATGTCGTGACCGTGTGCAGCGCGAGCTCGGTCATCTCGTCGACCGCCGCCCTCATGTCCTCGTCGGAGATCCGGACGAACTCGCCCTCGACGATCACGTCGCTGACGATCACGAGGCAGCCCGTCTGGACCCTGCGCAGCGCGCCGAGCGTGAACAGCACCGCGGCCTCCATCTCGACGGCGAGCAGGCCGCGCTCCGACCAGCGACGGGCCTGGTCCGGGTCGGGCTGGTAGAAGATGTCGGAGGACACGATCGGCCCCACGCGCATCGACTTGCCGAGCTTCTTCGCGTGGTGCACGGCACCGTGCACCAGCTCGAAGTCCGCCGTCGGCACGTGCGGCTCGCCGCCGACGTAGTGGGAGGCCGTGGAGTCGGCCGGTGCAGAGGAGATTGCGCACAACAGGTCGCCGATCGCGAGATCGGGTTGCAGGCCGCCACACGTGCCGACGCGCATGATCTTCTTGACCCCGAGCTGCACGAGCTCCTCGATCACGATCGCGGCCGACGGGCAACCCATGCCGCTCGCCTGGACCGAGACCGGCGCGCCGTTGAACGTTCCGGTGTACCCGAGCATCCCGCGCTCTGCGTTTCGCTGAACGACGTCCTCCATGAACGTCTCGGCGATGTACTGCGCGCGGAGCGGGTCACCCGGCAGCAGGCACGCCTCGGCGTACTCACCCTCATTGGCTCTCACGTGGATAGGCATGGCCGGAAGCCTACGCGGCGCGTGCCGTGACAGTCGGCGGTTCCGGCTCGTAGAGTTTCGCGGTGTGCGGAGGAAGGTGGTCGAACCGACGACGGAGCAGGTTCTCAGGTTCTGCGCGCTCGAGCCGATCGAGCGCGTCTTCCTGGAGGACGTGGCGCGGCGTGCCCAGGGGCGGTTCGTAGGCCTGCCCGCTGACAACGGCGAACTGCGTGCCCTCTGCCACCTCGGCGCCAACGTCGTTCCCTCGGGGCGCGGGTGCGAGGCGTTCGCCGGGAGCATCTCGCGCTCGGGCGCACGGATGCTGATCGGCGAGCAGCGAGCCGTGACGGAGCTCTGGGACGCAGCCGCGAGGCGACTCCCGCGTGCCCGATCCGACCGCCCCGGCCAGCCGGTCTTCGTGATCGACGAGCCGCCGCCGGCGGGCGCGTCCGGTCTGCGCCCCGCCGAGCTGCGAGATCTCGAGACCCTCGTCCCTGCCTGCGCCGCGTCGCACGAGGAGGAGCTCGGCGTCGATCCCATGCGGCGCGACCCGAACGGCTTCCGCTGGCGGACACGCGTGCAGATCGAGGAGGGCCGCTCGTGGGTCTGGGCCGAGGACGGCACGATCCTGTTCAAGGCCGAGGCGTCGGCCTGGACTCCATCCGCCGTGCAGCTGCAGCAGGTGTGGGTGGATCCCAAGGCGCGGCGGCGCGGCTACGCGAGCAGCGGCCTGCGCGACCTCGTTCGATTCCTGCTCGAGCAAGTCCCCGCCGTCTGCCTCTTCGTCCGCGCCGAGAACGCCGCCGCGATCTCGCTCTACGAGTCGATCGGCATGCGACACACGATCGACTACCGCAGCGTGCTCCTGTAGATGCGGCAGCTGATCCTCCTCCGTCACGCGCACAGTGCGTCGAACGCGGCCGACGTGGTGAGCGGCGCGCCGCCCGGTGACGGGCTCTCCCCGCTGGGAATCGAGCAGGCGCGTGCGCTCCGTGACGCTCTCGTGGGGGTGACACCCGACCTGGGTCTCGCGACGGAGCTCCGGCGCACACAGGAGACGCTGAAGCTCGCCCTCGCCGAGACGCCCGTGCCGAGCGAGGTATTCGCCGGTCTCAACGAGATCGGCTTCGGGGCGTTCGAGGGTGGCTCGCTCGGCCGATATCGCGACTGGGCGTGGGCAACAAGGCCCGACGCTCCCTGTCCCGGCGGCGGCGAGAGCCGCGCGGACGTCGCGGCGCGCCTCGGCGCCGCCCTCGACGAGCTGCTCGGGCGACCGGAGCACACGATCCTCGCCGTCTCGCACGCTCTCCCCGTTCGCTACGTGGTGGACGCGGTCGCCGGGCTGGCGCCGCGCTGCCGTATCGAGGCCGTCCCGCACGCCGAGCCGTTCCGCCTGGACGCCGCGGCCACCGCAGTCGCTGCAGCCACGCTTCACGCCTGGTCTCGCGCGCCTCGATTTCGCGACGCCTCGTTCGAGGGATGACGGAGATCCCTCGAACGAGGCATCCGTCGCCCGCGCGTGTGCGACGATGACGGTTCAGATGGTTGATCGGCAATTCCGGCACCCGCGACTGGCGGCTGTGACACGGCACATCGCGGCACGCTCGCTCGTGACACGTACCAGTGGGTACGCGCCACGACCGAGCACACCACGCTGTTTGGTCACACCCGTCCTCGACGGGCACCCCAATTACCGATCAACCATCTGATGGCACGCCTTCGCCTGCTCCCGGTGCTTCTCGTCGCGTCGCTCGTCGCCGCCCTCGCGGCCGGCTGCGGCGGGACGTCGACCTCGGCGCCCGCAAGGCAGCTGTCGAGCCTCGCCAGCGTCGCCGAGCGCACGGCCGCGGCGGACACCGTCCGCTTCGACCTCGCGCTCGAGATGACGTTCCCGGGGGCGCCGGAGCCCTTCGCCTTCAGCATGGACGGCGCGTTCGACTCGGCGTTGGAGCGGGCGCAGATGACCATCGACCTCTCGTCGGTGATGTCGATGATCGGAGCGCTCGGCGGCTCACTCGGTGGCGAACTGAGCGGCGAGCTCGGCTCGCCCGAGGACTGGAAGCTCGAGACGATCATGGATGGCGAGGTCGTGTACGTGAAGGTTCCGAAGTTCGCAGCGGATCAGGTTCCGGGTGGCAAGACCTGGGTCAAGGGCGATCTGGACACCCTGTCTCAGGCGGGCGGCAGCAGCCTCGATCTCGGTTCGTTCGGCGGCGGCGACCCCCGCGAGCTGCTGCAGTTCCTCGAGGCCGTCTCGGACGATCTCGAGACCGTCGGCCGGGAGTCGCAGCGCGGCGTCGACACGACGCACTATCGTGCCACGCTCGATCTCGCCGAGCTTCTCGAGATGAGTGCCGGCAAGCAGGCTGCCTCAGCGCTCGGCGGTCTCGACCAGATGCTCGAGCAGTCTGGGCTGGCGTCGATCCCGATCGACGTCTGGGTCGACGACGACGACCTGTTGCGTCGGCTGGATCTCGAGCTCTCGATGTCGCAGCCCGGGCAGGGCGAGGCGGAGGCGTCGATGACCTTCGAGCTCTACGACTACGGCAAGCCACTGTTCATCGAACTGCCCGCGTCAGCCGATGTCGCTGACGCGTCCGCGCTGCAGTTGGGCTCCTGACCCGCCCTCGAGGGCTCGAAGCCCTCACGCGGCTGCGGCCTCGGTCACAATGGCGTCATGAACGAGAGCGTGCCCGTACGTGTCGAGGCCCGCATCCGAACGCACGAGCTGATCCCGCCGGGTGGCGAGGTCACGTGCCTCGTCTCCGGCGGTGCCGACTCGACGTGCCTCTGGCACGTGTTACGCACACTCGGGTACCGGGTTCGCGCGGTACACGTCAACCACGGGACACGTGGAGCGGCGGCCGACGCCGATGCCCGACACTGCGTCGAGCAACTCGGCGCGGAGGTCGTCCGCATCGCGCCACGGTCTGCCACGGAGGCGGCTCTGCGGGACGCTCGCTACGCCGCGACCGAGCGCTTCGGGCTCCGCGCGACCGGTCACACGGCCACCGATCAGGTCGAGACCGTCCTCTACCGCCTGCTGGCGAGCGGATCGACCCGCGGCATCAGGGTGCGGCGCGCGGACGGAGTCGTGCGGCCGCTCCTCGACCTCGAGCGGGAGGAGACCGAAGCCTACTGCCGCGACCACGAGCTTCCGTACCGGATCGACGAGACGAACGAGCAGACCACCCGGGGGCTGATTCGCAGAGAGGTACTGCCGCTACTGCGCCGAGTCGACGCGCGGGCCGACGCCAACCTGCTTGCGCTTGCGGACGAGCGGCCGCGCCTCCCGCGCGCGCTCGAGCGGTCACTGGTCGATCTGCTCGCCTCCCGGGAAGGGACCCGGTACGCCGACCTCGGCGGTGGCGTTCGTGCGGTGCGCGAGTACGACGAGCTGCGGCTCGAGGGAGAGGTGCGCTGGGGCCCATGGTCGCTCTCGGCGGAGCGTCCAGGGCTCGTCGTGCGGGCACGGCAACCAGGGGATCGGCTCGCAGGCCGCCGCCGGAAAGTGCAGGATGTACTCGTGGATGCCAAGGTGCCGCGAGGGGAGCGCGACACGTGGCCGCTCGTCGTCTCCGACGAGGGCGTCGTGTCGGTGCCCGGGATCACGGTTGCCCCGGGTTGGGAAGGCGTGGTCACGGCGAGGAGAGACGCGTGAGCATCCATCACGGCGTCACTGACGTGCTGCTCGACGAGGCGACCGTGCAGGAGCGGGTTGCAGCGCTCGGCGCCGAGATCAGCGCGGACTATGTGGGGCGTGAGGTATTGCTCGTCGGCGTGCTCAAAGGCGCGGTCTTCTTCATGGCCGACCTGATGCGCCGCCTGTCCATTCCCTGCGAGATCGACTTCATGGCGATCTCGTCGTATGGCGCCGCCACCGACTCCTCGGGGGTCGTGCGCATCCTCAAGGACCTCGACGCGAACATCGCCGGCCGCGACGTGCTCGTCGTCGAGGACATCATCGACTCCGGCCTGACGCTCTCCTACCTGCTGCGCACTCTCCGGGCACGACGTCCCGCCACGCTGGAGATCTGCGCGCTACTGACGAAGCCCGACCGCAGGGAGATCGACGTTCCCGTCCGCTACGTCGGCTTCGAGATTCCCAACCGTTTCGTGATCGGGTACGGCCTCGACTTCGCCGAGCGCTACCGCAACCTGTCGTACATCGGTGTGCTCGATCCAGAGCTCGCCGCATCGGCCACGCATTCGGGGTCGTAGCGCGTTCGTTAAACCCAGGTCACGAGGGGTGGGCAGCGAAAAACATGCTGCTACGCTCCGAAAAGATTCCGCATGAACAGGTTCTTCCGCAGCGCACTCTTCCCCCTCGTCGTCATCGTGCTGCTCGTCTACCTGGCGAGCCAGACGCTGATCTCCCGCGGCGACGAGGCGCAGAAGATCACCTACTCGGAGCTGATCCAGCAGGCCGAGTCGGGCAACGTCTCCGACATCCTGTTCAACCCGAACCGCCAGGAGATCTCGGCGACCCTCGATTCGGGTCAGAAGGTGAAGGTCAACTACCCGACGCCGCAGTCGCAGTACGCCTTCCAGGAGGTCCTGCAGCAGCAGAACGTCCGCTTCGACTCGAAGGGCACTGGCTCGTCCGCCTGGTGGACGCTTCTCACGAGCCTCTTCCCGATCCTGCTGCTGATCGCCTTCTGGATCTTCCTCATGAACCAGATGCAGGGTGGCGGCTCGAAGGTGATGAGCTTCGGCAAGAGCAAGGCGAAGCGCATGTCGCCCGACTCGCCCAAGGTCACGTACAAGGACGTGGCGGGTGCGGACGAGGCCGTGGAGGAGCTGCACGAGATCAAGGAGTTCCTCGAGAACCCGAAGAAGTTCCAGGCGCTCGGCGCGCGCATCCCCAAGGGCGTGCTGCTGTACGGCCCGCCGGGCACCGGCAAGACCCTGCTCGCCCGTGCGACTGCCGGCGAGGCCGGCGTGCCCTTCTTCTCCATCTCCGGCTCGGACTTCGTGGAGATGTTCGTCGGCGTCGGCGCCTCGCGCGTACGCGACCTCTTCGAGCAGGCGAAGCAGGCGAGCCCCTGCATCATCTTCATCGACGAGATCGACGCGGTCGGCCGTCACCGCGGCGCGGGTCTGGGCGGTGGGCACGACGAGCGCGAGCAGACGCTCAATCAGCTCCTCGTCGAGATGGACGGGTTCGAGCTGAAGGACAACATCATCCTGATCGCGGCGACGAACCGGCCGGACATCCTGGACCCCGCGCTGCTTCGCCCCGGGCGCTTCGACCGGCAGATCGTCGTCGACCGACCCGACCGCAAGGGGCGGCGCGAGATCCTCGAGGTGCACTCGAAGGGGAAGCCGCTCAGCAAGGAGATCGACCTCGACACGCTGGCTGCCGCCACCCCGGGTTTCACGGGCGCGGATCTCGCGAACGTGATCAACGAGGCGGCGCTGATGGCCGCGCGGCGCGGTCACAAGACGATCGCCCAGGACGAGTTCGAAGAGGGGATCATGCGCGTGATCGCCGGCCCCGAGAAGAAGTCGCGGCTCTTCTCGGAGAAGGAGCGGAAGATCACGGCGTACCACGAGATGGGGCACGCGCTGGTCGGCTTCTACCTCGACGAGACCGACGAAGTGCACAAGATCTCGATCGTCAGCCGCGGCCAGGCGCTGGGGTACACGATCTCGCTCCCGAGCGAGGATCGCTACCTGACGACCAAGGGCACGCTGATGGATCAGATGGCGATGACCCTCGGTGGGCGTGCTGCCGAGGAGCTCGTGTTCCACGAGGTGACGACCGGTGCGGCGAACGACCTGGAGAAGGTGACCCACACCGCGAAGCAGATGATCATGCGCTTCGGGATGAGCGAGAAGCTCGGGCCGCGTGTCCTCGGCCGCGCCCACGACATGCCGTTCCTCGGCAGGGAGATGTCAGCGGAGCCCGACTACTCCGACGAGATCGCGAAGGAGATCGACGACGAGATCCGGCGCGTGATCGAGGAGTCGCACGACACCGCCGCCAACGTCCTGCGGGAGCATTTGGATGAGCTGCACCTGCTGTCGGCGATCCTCATCGAGCGCGAGACGATCGACAAGCAGCAGTTCGAGCGTCTGCTGGCTGGCGAGGCAGAGGAGTCGGTCTTCGCCGAGCCGCCGCCGCCCGTGGTCGAGGAGCCGAAGCCCGAGCCGGGCAAGAAGCCCATCCTCAAGCCGGCCCCTCGGCCGCTGCCGGGTGCGGCGATGCAGCCGCCGCCCGATCCCGCCGCCGGCTAGCGCCTCTCCCTCCTTTCTACGCTCCGCGCCAGGGTGCCTCATCCGGGCGCTCCGCCTCGGTGTGAGCTCCCTGCAGGCGTCGGGCCGAGTAGCCCCCGGAGACGGCGAGGTGGGCCAGCAGGGCGAAGGCGGCGATCGCCGCCACCCCTCCGGCCACGTCGATCGCGACACCTTCGAGCCTCGCGAGCTCGGAGACGACCACGAGCGCGACGCCGGCGGCGGACGTCCCGAGGACGAGGATGCACAGCCAGGCGACGTGGCGTGCGAGCGCGCCGGGCTCGTCGGGTGACGTCGTCCTCAGCTCGTGTGACCAGTAGCCGAGCTCGCACACGAGCAGCAGCCCCGCCGCTGTCAGCGGCGCGCCCCGGTCGAGCGGGCCGCCGTCTGCCACGACGGCAAGGGCGTACGCAGCTCCCAGCAAGATCCCGCAGGCTCCTACGGCCGCCGGCATCCGGAGAGCAAGGCCGGCGGCGAGCGTGAGAGCGCCCAGCGCTCCGATCGCGCCGATCCCGCGCGCCGTGGGGCCGGGTTCCGCGCCGAGCGCAAGCCACGTCGTGAGACCGAGCGCCGCAGCGGTGGCGGCGGCGCCGACGATCAGCGCCGCGACAGTGTCGCGTGGCGTCTGTACGTCCTCACCTCCTCCAACGTGGTCTCGAGCGCGGTTTCCTCGTTCCACGTGGCGACGGCCACGCCCATGGAGCGGAGCCGCTCACGCACCTCGGCCCGTCGGAGTTGCCAGAGTCGCCACGCGAGTTGCTCCACGTCGTCCGTGCCCGGGCGCGCGAAGGACTCCGCGTCGAGCTCCACGACGACGAGATCGTGCCCTCGAGCACGGAGGTCGAGCATCGCGCCTACCGCCCGCGGGTCGAGCAGCGGCGAGATCGCGATCACGAGCGCGTGCGGAGGAAGCGTCCGGGCCGGGATCACGTTGACGTCCTTCCACGCATAGCTGAAGCGGACCTGCGTCTCGAGGAGCGCATCCACCAGGAGGTAGCGCTGGACCAGCCCGCTACCGGGCTGAAGCCAGCGCAGCGTGCCACCGAAGCTGACGAGCCCCACCCTGTCCCGACGCTTCAGGTACAGGTCCGCGAGCGTCGCCGCGGCCCGCACGGTCCGTCCGAGGATGCCGTCGCGGTTGTCCCCGGCGTCCACGAAGCTGTCGAGCAGGAGCACCACGTCGGCGTTCCGGTCGGGGTGGCGCTCGTTGACGATGAGCGTGCCTCGTCGCGCGGTCGCCCGCCAGTTCACCGACCGCATCCTGTCGCCCGGCACGAACGGCCGCGTGTCGGCGAACTCGAGGCCGTCAGCGCGTATTCGCGCCGTCTCGTTCCCGGTCGTCGCCTGTGTGTGCGCGGGGGCGAGCAGCCGCTGTAGCTGCTCGGGGCGGGGGTAGACACGTAGTCGGTGTGGGCGTGCGATCCGTCGTTCCCACGTGAGAACGCCGAGGCGGTCGCGCGCGCGAAGCCGCACGTCGCCGACGACCCACGATCCCCAGCGTGCGCGGAGGGCCAGTGGCAGCTCGCGGCTCTCGCCCACGGTGAGGGAGAGGGCCCGGGGTAGGACGTCGTCGACGACCTCCACGCCGGCAGGCAGCGCAAGGCGCACTTCCACGCGGGCGAGCGCGGTGTCGGCGTCGATGTCGAGTATGGCCGGGATCTCGTCGTCCTCGAGTGCGCGGTCGTCGGCGACCGAGAAGCCGATACGGACCCGGGGCGCCGTGCGGGTCAGGCCGAGCGCAAGCACGAGTGCGAACGGGACGGCGACGACGGCGAGCTCCGCGCGCCGGGCGGCCAGGGCGCCGAGCAGTCCGAGCGCGACGAGGATCGCGTACGCAGTGAGGCGCGGCGTCGGCCGCGGAGTCACGCCTCGGGGCTCTCGGCAGGTGGCGTCGGCACGGTGTCGAGCACCTCTTCGACGACGTCGGCCCCCGAGCGCCGTTGCACCCACAATTCGGGGCGCAGCACGAGGCGGTGCGCGAGCGCTGGGACGGCGATCGCCTTGACGTCGTCGGGCGTCACGTAGTCGCGACCCTCGAGCACCGCGTGGCAGCGCGACAGCTTGAGCAGAGCGAGGCTGCCACGCGGGCTCGCACCAACCGACGTGCTCGGACTCTCCCGCGTGGCGGTGACCAGTGCGACGGCGTACTTCCCGACCGTCGGCGAGACGTAGACCTCTTCGATCGCGCGTTGCATCGCCCCGAGCGTCTCGCGGTCGATCACGCGCTCGAGCTCGACCTCGTCGGCGCGTCGCTCGATGCGGCGCGCGAGCACCTCCCATTCGTCGGCGGCGCTCGGATAGCCGAATGCCGTGCGCAGCAGGAAGCGATCCACCTGTGCTTCGGGCAGCGGGTACGTCCCCTCGTACTCGATCGGGTTCTGCGTCGCCAGGACGAGAAACGGGTGCTCGAGACGGTGGGTCTCCCCGTCGACCGTGACCTGTCGCTCCTGCATGGCCTCGAGCAGAGCCGCCTGGGTCTTCGGTGGGGCGCGATTGATCTCGTCGGCGAGCAAGAGGTTCGTGAATGCCGGTCCCGGTCGGAACTCGAAGTCGCTGTCGCGCTGGTTCCAGATCGACGAGCCAGTGACGTCGGAGGGCAGCAGATCCGGCGTGAACTGCACCCGGGTGAAGCGCAGGCCCGTGACCGTGGCGAACGAGCGCGCGGCGAGCGTCTTCGCGAGCCCGGGCACGTCCTCGAGCAGCACGTGCCCGTCGGCGAGCAGGCCCATGAGCACGAGGCGAAGCTCCTCGCGCTTGCCGATCACGGCGCGTCCGACCTCGTCGAGGATGCGCTCGGAGCTGGTGCGGACGTCGTCGAGCGAGCTCACAGCTGCTCCAGGGACGTCAGGACACGATCGAGGCGCGCCGGCTCGATGCCGCCTCCATGGCGGCGCTGCGGTGGCGGGCTGTCGGGGCGGACGAGAGCCCACGTCTCGTCACCGAGCAGCTCGCGCGCGCGTGCGCTCCTGCGCTCGAGGTCGACACCGCGACGGGACGCGAGCAACCCGCCGGCGATCTCCTGCAACGCGGGACGAAGACGGAGGTGCGCGTCGAATTCCGACGACATGGAGAGGGCGACCTCCCGCTCGGCACGCTCGAGCCCCTCGAGTCGAGCATGCTCGGAGTCGCCTCCGCGGCTGCCGGCGTCGAACGACGACGGGACGTCCGGGTAGGCGTTCCTCAGTGCCACGATCGCGGTCACCAGGGCGATGGCGACGACGAGGAGCAGCCACACGTGGACGGCGAGCTCGGCACGAGCGGGCACGAGGACGATCGCGGCAACCAGCCCGAGCGTGGGTACGACACCCAGCCCGATGGCACGAACGACAGGGCGCATCACGCGCGCTCTCCGCCGAGCGTCGCTGCGAACGCGGCGGCGCGTTGCGCCTGCTCGCGCTCGTCGGCTGCTCGGAGGACATCCCTCGTCGTCTCCAGCGCCTCGATCGCCTCGTCCTTCATCGCCGCGTCCACATCGTGTTGCGAGAACTTGGCCATTGCGAACAGCGCAGTCAAGCGAGTGACCGATCGCTTCGGCACCTCGAGGTCGAGCAGCATCCGCTCCAGGTACTCGTCCGGTGCCTCCGCCGGGTGCCGTGGCGCCCCGTACCACGCCAGCACCCGCTCGAAGCGGGCGTACGAGACGATCACCGCACGACGCGGGTCACGCTCGGCGCGGATGTCGTCGAGCGTGTCGTCGAGTACGTCGGCGAGCGCGCTCGCCAGCTCGGCGTCGCTCGCCTCGCGTGGCGGGCGCCGTGCGCGAAACGCGAGCACGGCGGCGGTCGCGGCGACCGTCAGCAACGCCAACGTCACGAGCACGGGGGCTGTCGCAAACCGCGGCCGATACCTGTTTTCGTCGTCGAGACGGCCATCGCCGTCGGCGCCGCCGATCGGCTCCAGCCCGATATCGCGGAACCCGTCGTCACCCGAGATTCGGCTGATCCCGAGCGCCATCACGATGAGGAGCCCGAACACGATGAGAGAGGAGATCCCTCGCCGTCGCTTCTCGGCCTGCAGCTTTGCCGGGTTCGAGATCGCCGACGGGGTGAAGATCATCAGCACGATCCAGAGGACGGCTCCGAACGCCATCATCACGATGAAGAGGCTGACGCCGATGTCGAGAATCCAGTCCGCGGGTCGCCGCGTTCCTCCGGTTCCGCTCGGCGTCGAGCCACCGGAGGCGACGGCGACGGCCGCCATCAGCCCGAGCACGACGAGCACGAGGAGCACGGGACGGCGTCCCGCGCTCCGGATGGCGCTACCGTCCACCATCAGATGAGACGCCGAGCGCTCGCAGATCGTTTGCCACGTCCCTCCGTGATCGGTGTGCTCAACGTGACCCCGGACAGCTTCTCCGACGGTGGAGCCTACGTCGAACCGGGCGCCGCCGCTGCCCGCGCGCACGCGATGGTCGCCGACGGCGCCTCGCTGGTCGACATCGGCGGCGAGTCGACGAGGCCCGGATCCGAAGGAGTCTCGCTCGACGACGAGCTCCGCCGGGTCGTGCCCGTGCTCGAGCGACTGGCCGGGCTGCCGGTGTCGATCGACACCGCGAAGGCCGAGGTGGCCCGTCGCGCGCTAGGGCTCGGCGCGGAGCTGGTGAACGACGTCACCGCGCTGCGCGGCGACCCCGACCTCGCCGGTGTGGTCGCAGACAGCGGTGCGTACCTCTGCCTCATGCACATGCGAGGCGAGCCGCGGACGATGCAGGACGCCCCGGTCTACGACGACGTCGTCTCGGACGTGCTCGCCTTCTTGGAGGAGAGGTTGCGCTTTGCGGAGGCGGCGGGGATCGGCGAGGACCGGATCTGCCTCGACCCCGGGATCGGCTTTGGCAAGACTCCGGCTCAGAACCTCACGCTCGTGCGCGAGCTCGACCGTCTGGTCGCTCTCGGGCGACCGGTGCTCGTGGGGCTGTCGCGGAAGAGCACGCTGGCGAAGGTGCTCGGGGATCCCGAGGCACGCGTGGGTACGGACGCCTCCTCCGTCGGGGCCGCTGTCGCTGCGTTCGATCGGGGAGCTTCGATCTTTCGCGTGCACGCCGTGCGCGCGCACGTGGAGGCGCTTGTGGTGGCATCTGCGGTCGAGCGGGAAGTGGTGGCGTGACGCTCGTGATCGAGCTCATCGGTCTCGAGCTCCACGGCTATCACGGCGTGCTCGAGGAGGAGCGCCGGGACGGTCAGCGCTTTCTCGTCGACGTCGAGGTCGAGCCGGAGGAGGCGACGGCAGGTGAGACCGATCGGCTCGCCGACGCGGTCGACTACAGGCGCGTGGTCGCAGTCGTGCAGTCGGTGTTCGAGGCGACGCCGTACCAGCTGCTGGAAGCTCTGGCGACCGCGATCGCAGACGAGCTCGTGCACCTCTTGCCGGTGCAGCGCGCCCGTGTCCGCGTCCGCAAGCCTGCCGTCCAGCTCGCCGTGCCCGTGGAGCACTCCGCCGTCGTCGTCGAGCGGTTCAGCGAACCTGGACCTTGAGCGAGTACGTCCCCGAGAGGCTGCCGCGCGGCGGGTCGACGGCGAGGTACCCGAAGCGCGCAGGGCCTGGGTTCTTGTAGCGCAGCGTCTCCGACGGGCCGCGCTTCGCACTCGCCGCGAGCTTGCCGGTGGCGGAGGTGACACTGAGTGTGCCGGCGCGCCAGAGGGTCAGGTCGACGTCGCCGCCGGACGTCGTGGCGACGAGGGTGCGGCCCTTCGGCAGCCAGACGCGGTACACGTCGCGCGGGTCCTCGATCAGGTCGAACCGTGCCTGGATCGTCGTGCCGGGCTTGGCGCGTGTCGTCAACGCCGGTAGGCCGACCGCGTCGCCGCTGGCCGAGTCGACGAGGTTGAGATCGTCGTTCGGCTCGAGCGGGTCCTTGACAGGCGTCGGGTAGGTGAGTGCGCGGCGGACGTCGAGCACGCCGAATCCGCTTCTCCAGTCCCTGCCTGGCTTGCCGATGTCGCGGGCCGACCGGCGCATCACTTCGAACAGCTGCGTCCAATCGAGGTCGGGGCGGACGGTCCACACCCACGCTGCCGCACCCGAGACGAGGGGAGCGGAGAAGCTCGTGCCGGATGCCGGCTGCCACCCGCCGCTCAAGGCGGACGCGACGACGATGTTGGCCCCCGGGGCGGCGAGGTCGACGTACGGGGACTGGCTCGAGAACGACGTCACGGCATCGGCTCGGTTGGTGGCTGCAACCGTGAGCACGTGCGGCAGAACTGCGGGGTAGCCGAGCGGGTTGCCCACCTCACCGTCGTTGCCCGAGGCGGCGACGACGAGGGAGCCTCGACGCACGGCCTGCATCACCGCCTGCTCGATGACCGGGTCGCGCTCGTTACCGCCGAGTGACAGGTTGATCACCCCGGGCCCGCGACGTGCAGCCTCGACGATGCCCTGCACGATCTCGAACGTGTCGAGTTGCGTTCCCCGGCCGCGCGCCGCGTCCCAGGAGCGCAAGACCGCCTGCGGGTAGATGCCGACCACACCTTGACCGTTCTCCGGAGCCGCAACGACGGAGGCGACCGACGTGCCGTGCTCCCCGCCGAGCGGCGCGGGCTCCTGCGGGTTCAGGGTCTCGGTGTCGAGGCGTCCGGCGAACTCTGGATGCGTGACGTTGAGCCCGGAGTCGACGATCGTCACGGGGATGCCCGGCCCCGGCGGTGTGAGCCCGTCGACGCCGACGGCGGCACGCCACCACTCGTCGGCAGAGAGGGGATCGGACGCGGCGGAGGTCGTGAGCGTGCCGACCGCGGGCCGAACCGGTGTCGCGAGGTGGACTGCGCCGCGTCGCTCGAGGCCGTCGAGTACGCCGTGGTCGATGTCGGGCCCGAGGCGCCAGAGACGCATCTCCGGGACTTCGAGTGTCGCGCCCGCGGCCGAGAGCGTCGCCGCTTCCGTGCAGGCAGCGTCCGGCTCGAGCACGACGAGCATCGCGGCAGGCTCTGCCGGAGCGGAGAGCGCCGCCACGAAGGCGGCGAGCGCGGAGGCAAGAGCCACGAGCACGACATCACGGTACGCGCCGCCGTGAGAGCTTGGTGCAAGGATCACGTGAACCGACCGTTAAGGTCGCTCAGGTGCCACGGGCGTTCATCGGGCTGGGAACGAACCTCGGCGACCGCGAGGGCTCGATCCGGTGTGCGCTGATTCACCTGGCGGAGCACGGGAGGATCGAGGTCGTCGCCGTGTCGAGTGTGCGCGAGACCGAGCCGGTCGGTGTCCTCGACCAGCCTCGCTTCCTCAATGCCGCCTGTGCGGTCGACACTCCGCTCGCGCCGCGGGAGCTTCTGAACGCCCTGCTGGCGATCGAGCGCTCGCTCGGGCGGACGCGCGACGGTGAGCGTTACGGGCCGCGCACGATCGACCTCGACCTGCTCCTCTACGGTGCGGAGGTGATCGACGAGCCCGGGCTCACCGTCCCGCATCCGCGTCTGCACGAGCGGCGCTTTGCGCTCGAGCCGCTGCTCGATCTCGACCCCGACCTGGTCGTGCCCAGGCGCGGCCGGGTGGAAGCACTGATTGCGGAGCTAAACTCCGCAACATGAGCCACCTGGACGAGTTGGACGAGTTCGACGCCGAGCTCGAGCTGCAGCTGAAGAAGGAGTACACCGCGGTCTTCGGCATGTTCCGCTACTGCCTGCTCACCCAGGACGCGACGTACCTCTGCAACAAGCTCGACCTCAAGGTCGTCCCGCAGGCGAATTACCCGTTCTTCCATGCGCAGATGGAGGACGTGTGGGTCTGGGACAAGAACCGGCCCAGCCGTATCATCCCGCGCGCCGAGGTCTACACGTCGGGCGACGTGACGGTCGAGGAGTTGCGCGGGGAAGGCGACGAGCCACTGCTGACCGCAGAGGATCTTGCGGAGCGAATCGGCGACCCGTTGCGCGGCGCAGACGACGACACGCCCTAGACGCTCGCTGCGAAATTCGTGCGCGGCCGTGGCTGCCGCCTCGGGCGCGGCGCCATGCTGTCTCGGCGCCCTTGCCCAGGCCACCGGCACGCACGGCGGACGCCGAGCCGCCCCGGGTGGTACGAGGCGCGCCCGCCCCTACAATCCGCGCATGCTGCTCGCCGTCGACGTCGGCAACACGCAGACCGTCCTCGGTCTGTACGACGACGACCAGCTCTCCGATCACTGGCGCGTGGCCACGGAGCGCACGAGCACGGGCGACGAGCTCGGCGTGCTGCTCGGCGGACTGCTCGACATCGACGTCGTCGATGCGATCTGCCTCTCGTGCACGGTGCCCGCTCTCGTGCGGGAGTGGGAGCGGCTCGCGGAACGGTGGGCACACGCCCCGATCCTCGTCGTTGCGCCTGGCGTGCGAACGGGAGTCCCGATTCGCTACGACGACCCCCGGGAAGTCGGGCCCGACCGGATCGTCAACGCGGTGGCCGCCAAGGAGCGGTACGGCGCCCCCGTGATCGTCGTGGACTTCGGGACGTCCACCAACTTCGACGTGGTCTCCCCGGAGGGCGAATACGTCGGAGGCGTGCTCGCGCCGGGGATCGAGACGTCCATGGAAGCGTTGTTCGCTCGGGCGGCGCGGCTCGTCAAGGTCGACTACGTCGAACCGACGTCCGTGATCGGCAAGACCACGGTCGGCGGGTTGCAGTCGGGGCTCGTCTACGGCTTCGCGGGGCAGGTCGACGGGATCGTCGCGGCAATCCGAGGCGAGCTCGGTGTCGACGCGCGTGCGATCGCGACCGGTGGTCTGGCGGAGTTGGTAGCGCCACACTCGTCCGCGATCGAAAGCGTCGACCCGTTCCTCACGCTCGATGGGCTGCGGCTCGTCTGGGAGCAGAACGCATGATCGATCCCGCGGCGCTCGCCGTCTTCGCGGCAGCGTCGTTCGCACTCGCGGTCGTCCCCGGCCCCGCCGTGTTGTACATCGTCGCGCAAGGGGTCCATGGTGGAAGGCGCGCCGGCGTCGTTTCCGCGCTCGGCGTTGCCAGCGGCGGGATGGTGCACATCGCCGCCGCGGTTGCGGGCCTCTCGGCGTTGCTCGTCGCGTCGGCGGAGGCGTTCACGGCGATCAAGATCGCAGGCGCCGTCTACCTCGTCTGGCTGGGGATCAGGACGCTGCTCTCCCGCGACGACCGCATCGGCGCCCGCCGGCCCGAGCCCACGCTCGCCCGCACGTACCGACAGGGCCTCATCGTCAACGTGCTCAACCCGAAGACGGCGTTGTTCTTCCTCGCCTTTCTGCCACAGTTCGTCGATCCCGACGGCAACGCCCGCGCACAGCTGGCGTTCCTCGGCGCCGTCTTCATCACGGTCGCCCTCACCACCGACGTGATCTGGGCGCTCGTCTCCGGAACGGCCGGAGCCGTCCTGCGTCGGAGCCGGCTGTTCCTCCAGGTGCAGCGGTACGTGTCCGGCGGGATCTTCGTCGCGCTCGGCGTGCTGGCCGCGTTGACCGGACGACACCGGACCGTGTAAGGGTGCGGCCAGTGTCTTCTTCCGTGTCTGACTTCAGTCAGACACGGCTGCAACGGCTGAGGAGCGGTGTCCGACTGAAGTCGGACACCTGGGCATCTGGCGGGTTGGCTGGCTGAACAGCGGTGTCCGACTGAAGTCGGACACCTGACGGAGAGGCCCGCGTCGCGGGCCTCCGGTCTTGTTACCCACCTCCGTAGATGGAGACGGGGAGCTCGAGGGTCACGTCCTCGCCGGCCGGGATCTCCGCCTCGAGCGCTTCGAGCAGCGGCAGCGCATCGGGCGCGGCGACGAGCAAGCGCCGTTCGACCTCGGCCGTCGAGTCGAGCAGCACGAGCTCCTGCTTGAACGGCTTCGGGAAGCGGCCGTGCCCGAGGTACCAGCCGTAGAACTTCTTCAGGAAGCCCACGGCCTTGCGCTCGCCGAGCTCGCGCACCGTCTCGCGCACGAACAGGATCAGCTCGGCCGCGACCTCCTCGCGGCTCGGCGTCGTCTCCTCGCCCTCCATGATCTCGCGGAGCGCCCACGGGTTCCCCTGGGCTCCGCGCCCGACCATGACGGCGGCTGCTCCCGTCGTCTCCAGGACGGCCTGTGCCCGTGCACGCGACGTGACGTCGCCCGAGGCGACCACGGGGATGTCGACGAGGGAGACGAGCGCGGCAGTGAGCGAATGGTCGGCGGTTCCCGTGTACATCTGCTGGGCCGACCGGGGATGGAGCGTCAGCGACGACGCCCCGGCCTCGGCGAGCAGAGGGCCGACGTCGAGACACGTGCGCGAGCCGTTGGCGAGACCCCGCCGCATCTTCACGGTCACCGGGAGCTCTACGGCCTCGGAGATCGCGCCGACGATCGCGCACGCGCGGGCCGGGTCGTCGAGCAGCGTGGCCCCGGCGCCGGTCTTCGTCACCTTCTTCACCGGACACCCGAAGTTGACGTCCACGATGTCGGCACCGGCGTCAGCGACCAGCCGTGCTGCATCGCCCATCGTGTCGGGGTCCGAGCCGAACAGCTGGATGGCCAGCGGATGCTCGTCGGACGCGACACGGAGGTAGCCGAGTGTGCGCTCGTTACGGTGCTCGATGCCCGCGCAGGAGACCATCTCGGAGCACACGAGCCCGGCCCCGAAGCGTCTTCCCTGGCGTCTGAAAGCCTGCACGCTGACGCCCGCCATCGGCGCCAGCACGAGTCTCGTGGGGATCTCGACGTCGCCGATCCACCACGGCGAGCGGAGGTCGACCGCCATCCGTCCATCGTAGTGCGAACCCCTGTTGCCGTCGTCGCCTGGCCTGGCTACCATGCGCGCTCGGCGTGGCGGGTGTGGCTGCGCATCTTCTTCGATCCACGGAGGCGAAGCAGCTCGTGAAGGACGTGATCCTCACCCCGGAGGGGCACAAGGCTTTGAAGGCCGAGCTCGAGTTCCTGACCACGGTCCGGCGGCGCGAGATCGCCGATCGGATCAGGGTCGCGCGCGAGTTCGGCGAGATCGCGGAGAACGCCGAGTACGACGACGCGAAGAACGAGCAGGCGATGCTCGAGCACAAGATTGCGCTGCTCGAGGAGCGCCTCGCGAACGCCCAGGTGATCGACAAGCGGCGTGTCGACACGAGCGTGGTCTCCGTCGGGTCGGTCGTACGCCTGCGAGACGTGGCCGCGAAGCAGACGGTCGAGTACCACATCGTCGGCTCCGCTGAGGCCAACCCGATCGAGCAGAAGCTGTCGAACGAGTCACCCGTCGGCAAGGCGATCATGGGGCACAAGAAGGGCGAGACGGTCGAGGTCGTCACGCCCCGCGGCGCCAAGCTGAAGTTCAAGATCATGGAGATCAAGGCAGCCTGACGCAGACCGTCCGGCCGTGGTCGCGGCCGGCATGGGCGACCTCCAGCGTGGCAGCCGTCAGCGAGGCTCCGGTCGGAGCAGCCCGACCCGGCGGTGGATTCGGCTCGAGCGCCCGGACGCGTGACCGCTCGGGTGGACGCCCCGACCGGTCGTCTAGGCTGCCCGCATGCCCGCGCCCAAGCGCTTCCCCGACCGCGACGAGATCGCGGCCGTCCGCGCCGAGGCGGAGCCGCTCGAAGACGGCGGCCAGGCGACAGGGACGCGCAGGATCGCCGGTCGTGCGATGGCGCGCAGGGGGATGGGCAAGCTCGTCTTCCTCGACATCGTCGACCGGTCGGGTCGCATCCAGGCGATCTGCGACACGGGGGTGACCGGCGAGCTCGACATCCATCTCGGCGACGTCGTCGGCGTCAGCGGCCGACCCTCGAAGTCGCGACGCGGAGAGCCGTCGCTCACGGCCGATGCAGTCGAGGTGCTCTCACGGAACACGCAGCCACTGCCGGACACGTTCCACGGGCTCACCGACGTCGAGCAGCGCTATCGCCGCCGGTACCTCGACCTGCTGATGAACGCGGAGACCCGCGACGTCTTCATGACGAGGGCGCGCATCGTGACCGCGATCCGGCGCTGCCTCGACGCGGACGGCTTCGTCGAGGTCGAGACGCCCGTGCTGCAACCGCGCTACGGCGGTGCCTTCGCGCGCCCGTTCGTGACGCACCACAACGAGCTGGGCGCCGACTTCTACCTCCGCATCGCGACCGAGCTCTATCTCAAGCGGCTCATCGTCGGTGGCCTCGAGCGCGTGTACGAGATCGGCAAGGACTTCCGCAACGAGAGCGTCTCGTACAAGCACCAGCCCGAGTTCACGATGCTCGAGTGGTACGAGGCGTACGCGGACTACACCGACACGATGGCGCGGATCGAGGCGCTCGTCGAGAGCGTCGCGCGCGAGGTGCTGGGGACGACCACCGTGACGTTCCGCGGGCACGACATCGACCTGAGAGCGCCATGGCGTCGCCTCGGCTTCGCTGACTCACTGGGAGAGCACGGCCTGTGGCTTCGTGACGAGGGCGATCTGCGTGCGGCGCTCGTGGCGAAGGGCGTCGACACCGAAGCCGACAAGGACTGGGCGCAGCTCGTCGACCATGCCTTCAGCCATTTCGTCGAGCCGGTCTTGATCCAGCCGACGATCGTGCGCGACTACCCCGTCGAGATCTCGCCGTTCGCCCGCGCGACCGACGACGACCCGACGCTGACCGAGCGCTTCGAGTACTTCGCGGGAGGGATGGAGCTCGGCAACGCCTTCAGCGAGGTCAACGACGCGGCCGACCAGGCGGCACGGTTCGAGGGGCAGTCGGAGCACGTCGAAGGCGAGCCGGGCGATCCGGACTACGTAGAGGCGCTCTCGTACGGTATGCCCCCCACGGGTGGCTTGGGGCTCGGCATCGACCGCCTGGCGATGCTCCTCACGGGGCGCGAGACGATTCGCGATGTCGTGCTGTTCCCCGCGCTGCGCTCGGCGCCACCTGCGTAGGGGCGGGCTCGGGCTCGCCCAACCTCACCTCCGCGATGTCGTGCCTCGCCCGCCCTACGAGGCGGCGTCGCGCTCGTAGGCGATCACGTCGGCGAGGATCTCCTCGAGCGCCCGTGTGGGCGCCCAGCCGACTGTGGCGCCGATCTTGTCGATCGAGGGGATGCGGTGCAACATGTCCTCGATCCCCTGGCCGTACACCTCGTCGTACGCGACCGGGACCAGCTCGGACGTCGACTCGGTGAGCTCCAGCACGCGCTCCGCGAGTGCGCCGATCGAGATGCGCTCCTGCGAGCCGACGTTGTAGATCTCGGCGGTGGTGTCGGCGTGCATCAGGGCGTGCAGCGCGCGGATCGTGTCGTGCACGTGGCAGAAGCAGCGCGTCTGCGTCCCGTCGCCATGGATCTCGATCGGGTCGCCCGCCAGCGCGCGGCGCACGAACGTGGGCACGACCATCCCGTACTGGCCGCTCTGGCGCGGGCCGACGGTATTGAACAGACGCACGATCACGCAGTCGAGGTCGTTCTCGGCCGCGTGGGCGAGTGCGAGGAACTCGTCCATCGCCTTCGAGTCGGCGTACGCCCAGCGCCGCTGGGTCGTTGGGCCGTAGATGCGGCGGTCGTCCTCCGCGAGCGGTCGCTCCTCCCGGTGGTCGCCGTAGACCTCGGAGGTCGACGCGATCAGCACCCGCTTGCCGAAGCGTCGGCAGTGGTCGAGCACGATCTCCGTCCCGCGCACGTTCGTGACAAGGGTTTCCACCGGTTTCTCCACGATCAGTCGCACGCCCACCGCAGCCGCCAGGTGGTAGACGACGTCGCACTTGTAGACGAGTTCGTTGACGACCGGCCACGACAGGACGGAGTCGACGACGAGGTGGAAGCGGGGATCGGCGCGTAGGTGCTCGACGTTGTCGAGCGAGCCGGTCGAGAGGTCGTCGAGCGCCCAGACCTCCTGCCCTTCCTCGAGCAGGAGCTCGCAGAGGTAGGAGCCGATGAACCCTGCGCCGCCGGTTACGAGCGCCTTTGTGCCGCCGCTGTCGTCCACGCGGGGGAGCGTACCGGCCCCACCGCGCCTGCGCGGGCACGTTGGGCCCGTGGGGTACGATGGTCTGAACCTTCGACACGCGCACAGGAATCTGTGCGCCGACGGAGGAAAGGAGGGTCGGAGGAGCCGTGTTCGAGCGATTCACGGAGCGCGCCAGGCAAGTCGTCGTCCTCGCACAGGACGAAGCCCGCGCGCTCAAGCACAACTACATCGGCACGGAGCACATCCTGCTCGGCCTGCTGCGCGAGGAGGAGGGCCTCGCCGCGCGGGTGCTCGAGCAGCTCGACATCACCGTCGAGGAGGTGCGCGCCCAGGTCGCGCGCATCGTCGGTCAGGGCGACGAGGTCACGACCGGCCAGATCCCGTTTACGCCGCGCGCGAAGAAGGTGCTGGAGCTCGCGTTGCGCGAAGCGCTCTCGCTCGGTCACAACTACATAGGCACCGAGCACATCTTGCTCGGTCTCGTGCGCGAGAACGAGGGTGTCGCCGCGCGCATCCTGCTCGACTTCGACGCGGACGCCGAGAAGATTCGCAACGAGATCATCCGCATGCTCTCAGGCCCCGGTCGCCGGCAGCAAGGCGGCGGGGCGCCCCCCGGCGAGAAGGCGAAGAGCTCGAAGCTGCTCGACCAGTTCGGTCGCAACCTGACCAAGGCAGCGACCGAGGGCAAGCTCGATCCGGTGGTCGGCCGCCAGACGGAGATCGAGCGCGTGATGCAGATCCTCGCGCGCCGCCAGAAGAACAACCCCGTGCTGATCGGCGAGCCCGGCGTCGGCAAGACCGCCGTCGTCGAGGGCCTCGCCTCGCGCATCGCCTCGAACCAGGTGCCGGAGCTCCTCAAGCACAAGCAGATCTACACGCTCGACCTCGCCGCCCTCGTCGCCGGCTCGAAGTACCGGGGCGAGTTCGAGGAGCGGTTGAAGAAGGTGATGAAGGAGATCATCCAGCGCGGCGACATCATTCTCTTCATCGACGAGCTCCACAACCTCGTCGGGGCCGGCGCCGCCGAGGGCGCGATCGACGCCGCGTCGATCCTGAAGCCGGCGCTTGCGCGCGGCGAGCTGCAGACCATCGGCGCGACGACGCTCGACGAGTACCGCAAGTACCTCGAGCGCGACGCGGCGCTCGAGCGCCGTTTCCAGCAGGTGCGCGTCGAGGAGCCGTCGATCGACGAGTCGGTGCAGATCCTCCGCGGTCTGCGCGACCGCTACGAGGCGCATCACCGCGTCAAGATCACGGACGAGGCGCTACGCGCGTCGGCGGTGCTCGCCGACCGCTACATCCAGGACCGGCACCTCCCCGACAAGGCGATCGATCTGATCGACGAGGCGGGCTCGCGCCTCCGCATTCGCACGATGTCGGCGCCGCCTCGCTGGCGCGAGCTCGAGGAGGAGATCGAGAAGGTGCGCGCCGACAAGGAAGGCGCGATCGAGGACCAGGAGTTCGAGAAGGCCGCTGCGCTGCGCGACAAGGAGCGCAAGCTCACGCAGAAGCGCAAGGAGCTCGAGGACAACTGGCGCAACGAGGCGGACGAGGAGCAGCCCGAGGTCGACGAGGACGACATCGCCGACGTCGTCTCCATGTGGACGGGGATCCCTGTGTTCAAGCTGACCGAGGCCGAGTCGCAGAAGCTGATGCGCATGGAGGAGGAGCTCCACAAGCGCGTGATCGGACAGGAGCAGGCGATCGTCGCCGTCTCCAAGGCGATCCGCCGCGCGCGCGCCGGGATCAAGGACCCGAAACGACCGACCGGCTCGTTCATCTTCCTCGGCCCGTCCGGCGTGGGGAAGACGGAGCTGGCGCGGACGCTCGCGGAGTTCCTCTTCGGGGACGAGGACGCAATGATCCAGGTGGACATGTCGGAGTACATGGAGAAGCACTCCGTGTCCCGGCTCGTCGGCTCGCCGCCCGGCTACGTCGGCTACGACGAAGGTGGTCAGCTCACCGAGGCAGTCCGGCGCAAGCCGTACTCGGTGCTGCTCCTCGACGAGATCGAGAAGGCGCACCCGGACGTGTTCAACATCCTCCTGCAGATCCTCGAGGACGGGAAGCTCACCGATGCCCAGGGGCGCAAGGTCGACTTCCGCAACACGATCGTGATCATGACCTCGAACATCGGCGCCGCGCAGATCTCCAAGAACCTCTCACTCGGGTTCAACCTCGGCGACGAGCAGGGCCTCTCGTACGAGGACATGAAGGGCCGTGTGATGGCCGAGCTCAAGAAGGTCTTCCGACCCGAGCTCTTGAACCGGATCGACGAGATCATCGTCTTCCACAAGCTCGAGCGCGAGGAGATCCTGGAGATCGTCGACCTGATGATGAAGCGGCTGCGGAGTCAGATGACCGTGCACGGCGCTGCGATCGAGCTCACTCACGAGGCGAAGGAGCTGCTGGTCGAGGAGGGCTACGACCCGGCAATGGGCGCGCGTCCGCTGCGGCGTGCGATCCAGCGGCTGATCGAGGATCCGCTCGCCGACTTCGTGCTGGGACGGGAGCTCTCCGAAGGGTCGACGATCGTGATCGACCGCCGTTCCGACCCGGGCCCCGACGAGGCAAAGGTCGAGATCAAGATCGTCGAGGGCCCGCCCGTGCCCGCCGTAGTCGGTGGGGCCGAGGACGCCGGGCCCGAAGCGGCCGACGAGCCGGACGCCGACGGGGCGCCGCCCCCCGCGTAACGGCCGTCGCGACCGCGTCTACCACTCGCTGAGCTTCCAGATCTCCGGCTCGAGACGCCCCTCCTCGCCCACCTCGGCGAAGAGCGCGACCGTGTGCGTCGACAAGAAGCGCCAATGGTCGAAGGCCAAGAACGTGCGCCCTTCGGTCGCCATCCGCTCGACCCTGCACATGATGAAGCCGGGCAAGTCCCGGTAGCTTCCGGACATGCACGATGCGGTCGTCGTCGGATCGGGGCCGAACGGGCTCGCGGCGGCGATCGCGCTGGCACGAGCGGGTCGCTCGGTGCTCGTGCTCGAAGGGCGCGAGTCGATCGGCGGCGGGTTGCGCACCGAGACGCTGACGCTACCCCGCTTTCGGCATGACACGTGCTCGGCGATCCACCCGCTCGGTCTCGCGTCGCCGTTCATGCGGACCGTGCCGCTCGAGCAGCACGGCGTCGAGTGGATCCATCCCTCGGCTCCGCTCGCCCACCCACTCGACGACGGCACGGCCGTGATGCTCGAGCGATCCCTCGGGGACACGGCGGCAGGCCTGGGGGTCGACGGCGACGCCTGGCGCCGCATCTTCGGCCCGCTGGTCGATGCGAGCGACGAGCTGATCGAAGCGACGCTCGGGCCGTTGCGGCCGCCGCGCCATCCGGTGCACCTGGCGCGCTTCGGGCTGGAGGCGCTGCGCTCCGCATCGGGGCTTGCCCGGTCGGCGTTCGCCGGCGAGCGGGCCCGTGCGCTCTTTGCCGGCAACTCGGCGCACTCGATGCTGCCGCTCGATGCCCCGGCCAGCGCATCCTTCGGTCTGGTGCTCGCGATGCTCGGGCACTCCGCCGGCTGGCCGCTCGCCCGCGGAGGGTCAGCGGCGATCGCCGACGCGCTCGCCTCCGTCCTGCGGGCGCTCGGAGGCGAGATCGAGACCGGTCGCCCGGTCACGTCGCTCGATTCCCTCGTATCCGATCGTCACAGGGGAGCGAGGCTCGTCATGCTCGACCTGACCCCGCGGCAGTTTCTCGCGCTGGCGGGCGACCGGCTGCCCCGCGGTATCGGAGGGCGCTCGAGCGCTATCGCTACGGACCGGGGGTGGTCAAGGTCGACTACGCGCTGTCGGCGCCCGTGCCATGGAGGGCCCCCGACGTGGCGAAGGCGGGCACGGTGCACCTCGGCGGGACACTCGACGAGATCGCCGCTGCCGAGCAGGAGGTCTCCCGGGGGCGTCAGCCACGGCGACCGTACGTGCTCGCCGCGCAGCAGAGCCTGTTCGACGCGACGCGCGCGCCCGCAGGCCGGCACACGTTGTGGGCGTACACGCACGTGCCCAACGGGTCGACGGCGATCGAGTCGTCGGTCGAGGCGATCGAAGCGCAGTTCGAGCGATTCGCACCCGGTTTCCGCGAGCTCGTCCTCGAGCGGAGCGTGCTCGGACCTGCCGCGCTCGAGCGGCACAACCCCAACTACGTCGGCGGCGACATCAACGGCGGCAGCGCCGAGCTCCGCCAGCTCTTCGCGCGTCCAGTCGCTCGGCCCGTTCCCTATCGGACGCCGCTCGACGGCGTCTACCTCTGCTCGGCATCGACTCCGCCCGGAGGCGGGGTGCACGGAATGTGCGGCGCCAACGCGGCGCGTGCAGCGCTCCGGCGCGTGTGACGCGTCGCTCCCACATCGGCACGCCGTAGCATGCGTGCCCAATGGGGGAGCTCCTCGAGTCACCGCGCCCCGACGTCTCGCAGGACGTCGCCGTCGACATCGCGGCCCGGGTCTTCGGCGTCTCCGGGGACGCTGTCCCGCTGCCGGGTGAGCGTGACGCCAACTTCAGGATCGACAGCGGCGACGGGTCGCTCTGCCTGAAGATCGCAAATCCGCTCGACCCGGTCGAGGTCGTCGAGATGCAGGCGCTCGCCATGGAGCACGTCGCACGGGTCGACCCGGCTCTTCCCGTGCCGCGGGTGGTACGCGCGACCGGCGGTGAGTCGGCGACGCTCGTGGAGCTCGACGGCATCGCGCATGCGGTGCAGCTCGTCAGCTTCCTGTCGGGGCAGCAGCCGGACGTCGAGGGTGCGAACACCCGGACGCGAGCGTCCGTCGGCGGGGTCCTCGCGCGACTCGATCGGGCGCTCCGCGGGTTCTTCCACCCCCGTGCGGGCAGGGCTCTCCTCTGGGACCTGACGAGGCTCGCGGAGCTGCGGCCGCATGTCGGGCACGTCGCATCCGACCGTCGGGAGCTCGTCGACCGTTGGCTCGACCGGTTCGACGCAGAGCTCGCACCGGCGCTCAGCAGTCTCCGCGCGCAGGCGATTCACAACGACCTCCACCACGCGAATCTGCTCGTCGACCCTGCGGCGCCTGAGCAGGTCACCGGCATCCTCGACTTCGGGGACATGGTTCACGCCCCCCTCGTCGTCGACCTCGCAGTATCCGCCGCGTACCAATGCTTCGGGCAGTCCGACGTCGAGGCTGCACTCGGCGACGTCGCCGCCGCATACCACTCGGTCACGCCGCTGGAGGACGAGGAGCTGCGTCTGCTCCCGGAGCTCGCCGCCTGCCGGCTCGTGCAGTCGGTCGTCGTGGCCGCGTGGCGTTCGACGCTCGACCCCGCAAACGCCGAGTACATCCTCTCCGACGAGGAGGACGCTTGGCAGGCGCTCACGCGAGTGTCGCAGCTCGAATCGGCGGTGCTTGCCGGTCGGATGGAGGAGCGGTGTCGATCCGGTGGGCCTGCACGGCGTCCGACCGACGTGGAGACGAGCGTTGCTCGCCGGCGAGCACGTCTCGGAGCGGCGCTGTCGCTGAGCTACGACGAGCCGTTGCGGCCAATCCGGGGGGAGGGAGTCTGGCTGGTCGACGTCGACGGCGAGCGTTTCCTGGACGCGTACAACAACGTTCCTCATGTCGGGCACTCCCGCCCCGAGGTGGTGGAGGCGCTGTCGCGGCAGGCCGCGATCCTGTCCACGAACACGCGGTACCTCGTCGACAGCGTGACCGAGTACGCCGACCGCCTCGTCGCGCTGCTCCCCGATCCACTCGAAGTCGTGATGTTCGTCAACTCCGGCAGCGAGGCGAACGACCTCGCGTACCAGATCGCGACGGTCGTGACCGGCAATCGTGGCGTCGTGCTCACCGAGCACGCGTACCACGGGTGCACCATGGTGACGACGGCGATCTCGCCCGAGGAGTTCGGTCTCGAGCGACTCGAGCCCTGGGCGACGACGATTCCGGCGCCGCCTTCCCACACGCGGCCTGACGAGGCCCCTGATGTGGACGACGTGGTCGATCGCGCGGTCGAGCGTCTTCGCGACGCCGGGCACGCGCCGGCGATGCTGATCACCGACACGATCTTCTCGAGTGACGGCATCCTGCCGCCGCCGCCCGGCTACCTCGCTGACGCCTACCGACGCGTGCGCGCTGCGGGCGGGCTCTGCGTCGCCGATGAGGTGCAGGCCGGCTTCGGCCGCATTGGGCTCCCGTTCTGGGGCTTCGCGTGCGACGGCGTCGTCCCCGACCTCGTCACGCTCGGCAAGCCGATGGGGAACGGCCACCCGCTCGGCGCCGTGGTCACGACGCAGGCGATCGCCGACGAGTTCGCGCGGAGCTGGCACTTCTTCTCGACGTTCGCCGGCTCCCCGGTAGCGGCCGCCGCCGGAGGCGCGGTGCTCGACGTGATCGAGCGCGATCGCCTCCCCGCGCACGCCGAGCGGGTCGGTGGCCTGCTGCGTGACCGCCTCGGCGCGCTCGCCGCGGAGCACGCGTCGCTCGGCGACATCCGCGGTGCGGGGCTCTTCGTCGGGGTGGAGATCGTCGGCGGAGACGGTCGGCCGGCTCCCGACGTCGCGAACCGGATCGTCGAGGGAATGCGCATGCGACGCGTCCTGATCGGCCGCACCGGCCCAGATCAGAACGTGCTGAAGATCCGCCCGCCGCTCGTCTTCGACGAGGAGCACGTGGATCTGCTCGTCGACGCGCTGAGTGGGGTGCTGCGCGGCCCATAGGGCACAGGATCGAGCGCGCCGCGCTATCGTCGCCGGCATGACGAGGATCGAGCTCGGCGGGAGGATCGGTGCCTGGATGGGGGCGTTCGCCGTCGCGCCGTCGGACGTCGCGCGGTCGGCGGCCGCCGAGATCGAGCGGCTCGGGTACGGGTGCATCTGGTATCCGGAGGGGCTCGGCACCCGCGAGTCGTTCACGAACGGCGCGGTGTTGCTCGCCGCGACGGAGCGGATTCGTGTCTCGAGTGGCATCACCAACATCTGGGGTCGCGACCCCGTCGCCACCGCGAATGCGGCGCGGGTTCTCGACGATGCCTTCGACGGCCGCTTCCTGCTCGGTCTGGGCGTCAGCCATCCCCGTCAGGTCGACCCGCGAGGACACACCTACGCGAAGCCCGTCGCCCGCATGCGCGCGTACCTCGATGCGATGGACGACGACCCGTTCGTCAGCCCGGACGGGACGTCGGGGCAGCGACCTTCGGTACCCAGGGTGCTGGCCGCCCTGCGCGACCCGATGCTACGACTGGCCGCAGAGCGCGCGAGCGGCGCGCACACGTTCCTCGTCCCGGTCGAGCACACACGAAGGGCGCGAGCGATCCTCGGGCCGGGCGGCGTGCTCGTCCCGGAGCAGAAGGTCTTGCTCGAGGCCGATCCTGCCGCTGCACGTGAACGTGGTCGGCGCGCTCTCGGCTGGTATCTCGACACCCCGAACTACGTCGACAGCCTCCGCGCTCTCGGCTACGGCGAGGATGACTTCGCCGGCGGCGCCTCGGATCGGCTCGTCGACGATCTCATCGCCTGGGGTGACGAGGATCGTGTCGTCGAGCGGCTGCGTGCCCACCTCGACGCCGGAGCCGACCAGGTGGCGATCCAGCCGCTCGGCGGCGACGGTGACCCGCTCGGTCTCGACGTGCTGCGAGCGCTCTCGGGCGCGGTCGCGGAGCTCGACTAGCGGTCAGAGCGAGCAGGAGCCGGTGCCCAGGCCGGGAAGAGATCGACCGCGTCAGCGCCCCCCGGTCGTGCCACCGGCGACTGCGAAGAGCGCGATGACCGGCGTCACGAGTGGGGCGTGGAGCATCCGCGACCCTTGGCTGCACAGGCTCTCGCGTTCGCAACTACGGTTTCCAGGTCGTGCCCGTCACCATCCGCCACGCGCACCCATCGGACTACGGTCGCGTGATCGGGCGCGTCAACGTCTGGTGGGCGGGCCGTGACATGGCTCCCATGCTGCCGCAGCTCTTCTTCGTCCACTTCGAGGGCACGAGCTTCGTCGCCGAGGACGACGACGGGCAACTCGCCGGCTTCGTCTGCGGCTTCGTCTCGCAGACGGATCCGGAGGAGGCGTACGTCCACTTCGTCGGGATCGACCCCGAGCGCCGGGGAGAGGGGCTGGGGCGTCTGCTCTACGATCGGTTCTTCGACGCCGCGCGCGAGCGCGGGTGTCGCACCGTCCGCTCCGTGACGTCACCGGCGAACGAGTTGTCGCTCGCGTTTCACCGTGCTCTCGGCTTCGAGGTCGAGCGCGTCGCCGAGGACTACGACGGGCCTGGCGAGGATCGCGCCCTCCTCGTCCACCGCTTGGACTGACGCCGACCGTCGGCGACCTGATCGCCGACACGCTCGTGAGCGCACCACCGCCGCCGCTCCGGAGCGCTTCGTCCCGACGGATGCCGTCGAGGACGACGTCGCGCTCGGGGCCGCACGTGGCAGCGCCGTCCAGTCTCGCGCCCAGGCGCTCCGCGTCGCGATGTTCGCCGTCTCCTGCGTGGTGCCCGCCCGACTGCGCACGCCGGAGGACTTCGGGTCGATGGACACGGCCGGGTTCGCTGCGCACGCGGTCACGAGGGTGCGGCTGCCGGGAGGGAGGCGGCGACCCGGGAGCTCGTCCGCCTCCCGTACCTGACCGGCCCCGGTCGTCCAGCCCGCTCGGAGAGGGCGGGCACCTAGCCGGACGAGGGGCTCGGCGGAGGCGGCAGGCTGGTGCTGCGTCGGGCGTGCTCGTAGACGATGCGAGACTCGACGTGCGCGACTTCCGGGCGCATGGTCAGACGGTCGAGCACGAAGTCGCGCAGGGCGTCGGTGTCGGCCACCGCGACGTGGAGCAGAAAGTCGTCGGCGCCCGTGACGTGGAAGATCTCGACCACGTCCGCCATGGCGAGGGCGGCCTCGCGGAACGCATCGACATGACGTCGCGAGTGCGGCCGTACGCGTACGGCGACGATCGCCTCGAGCCCCCGTCCGAGCGCCTCCGGGTCGACGTCGGCGTGGTAGCCACGGACGACGCCGCGGGCGCTGAGCGCGCGTATGCGCTCGAGGCACGTGGACGGCGCGATCCCCGCACGTGCTGCGAGCTCCTTGTTCGACATCCGCGCGTTGTTCTGCAGAAGCGCGACGAGCGTCAGATCCGTTCGGTCGAGACTCTCTCTTGTCATCCGTTCCGAATCATATTCGGATCACGTTGCATGTCTACGAACAGAACGCGATGATTCCTGTATGGAAACGGATACTCGGGCCGTCCACGCCGGCCGTGACGACTTCGTCGCGCTCGGGGTCCACGCGCCGCCGATCGATCTCTCGAGCACCTATCCGATCCCCGACCTCGGGGAGGCGGTCGAGGCGTTCGACGCGCTCGCCGCGGGTGGTGCGGACGCAGCCAGCCCCCTCTATGCGCGCCTGCACAACCCGACCGTCCGTCGCGTCGAGCTCGCGCTGACCGACCTCGAGGGCACCGAGGACGCCGTTGCGTTCGCGTCCGGGATGGCTGCGCTCACAGCCGTTCTGCTCGCCGCCTGCCGCGACCGGCGCCACGTCGTCGGCATCCGCCCGCTCTACGGCGGTTCCGACCACATCCTCGCGTGCGGACTGCTCGGTCTCGACGTGACCTGGGTCGTGAGAGCAGGGGAGGTTGGCGATGCCGTTCGCGCCGACACCGCGCTCGTGATCCTGGAGACCCCGCAGAACCCGACGCTCGGCCAGGTGGACATCGCACAGGTGGTTGCGGCGGCGGACGGTGTCCCCGTGCTCGTCGACAACACCTTCGCCACGCCGGTGCTCCAGAACCCCGCCCGTCACGGGGCGGAGCTCGTCCTCCACAGCGGGACGAAGTTCCTCGCGGGTCACGGCGACGTCGTCGCCGGCATCGTCGCGACGAGCGCGGAGTGGGCCGGGTCGCTCCGGCAGGTGAGGATCCTCACCGGAGGACTGCTCCATCCCCTGGCCGCGTACCTCCTTCATCGCAGTCTGCCCACGCTGCCGCTCCGCGTCCGGGAGGCGCAGGAGCGCGCCCGCGTGCTCGCCGGCCTGCTTGCCGAGCATCCCGCCGTGACCCGCGTCCTCTATCCGCGCGCGGACGGGGTGCAGCTACGCGGGCCTGGCGCCGTGTTGTCCTTCGAGGTCGCCGGCGGGCTGGACGTTGCAGCTGGCGTGATGGGCGCCGTGCGCCTGATCACGCCGGCGGTGAGCCTCGGCTCGGTGGACACGCTGATCCAGCACCCGGCGGGCCTGACCCACCGCCTCGTCGACCCCGAGACGAAGGCGGATGCGGGGATCAGCGACGGACTGCTCCGCCTCTCCGTCGGTCTCGAGGACGTGGACGACCTGTGGCGCGACCTCGACCGCGCCCTCACCGCGTCAGCGACGAGCCGGCACGGCGCACCGCGTTCGCGGGACGTGCTCGCACCGGTCTGACGGCAAGGCCGACTCAGCGCTCGAGGGCCCACCAGTGGCAGGCGGAGAGCGCTTCGTATCCAAGCCGGCGGTTGATTGCCAGCATCGGGGCGTTCGTCTCGTCGTTGTGCGTGACGACGCGCGTGATGCCCGCCGCCGCGGCGCGAGCGAGCGCGTGTCGCTTGATCAGCAGTCCGAGGCCACGGCCACGGTGAGACCTGACCACGCCCGTTCCGAAGTTCATCGCGCGGCCTGCTGAGCGATCCGCCAACAGGAACGTCGCTCCGACAACCCGCCCAGCTGTGACCGCGGCGACCCCGAGGTCATGGGCGAAGTCGGGCCGGTCCCAGATGATCCGGCGCCACGATTCGAGCGTCAGGGCGTCCACGTCGAACGGGCCCGGCTCGTCCTGCGCGGCCTCGACGTCGCAGCGATAGACCGGCCCCGGGTCGGCGACGAACGCGCTCAGGGAGCGGATCTCGACTCCCTTCGGCTCGGGCCCGGCCTCGATCTCGCGGGGGTCGACCGCGAGGATCGTCTCCGTCGACGTGAGCCGGAGCCCGCGGGCGCGCGCGAAGTCGGCCGCTACGTCATCCGCATGCGTCGCGATCGACGTGCGCGAGGCGCCGATCTCGTCGAGATGCCCGGCGACGGCCCGCCACAACGCAGAGCCGTGGCCCCGGTGGCGCCGCTCGGGATGCACCACGACGGAGGCGAACGCCCGTCCAGGCTCGGCCGTCATCGTGTCCAGAGATGCGGACGCCCAGCCCACGAGCTCCGACTCCTCCGACGCCTTCCACCAGCGCGCTCGTGCCGCGGGTGGGGAGCTCTCGATGCTGTAGCGCACGGCAGCGGCGGTACAGACCGTGTGGGGATCTGCGGCCAGGAACAGCGCGTTGGCGGCGCCGGCGTCGTCGCTGGAGGCCGGCGAGATCACGGCGCGAAGCGTAGCGCCGCTATCAGGCTCGGAAAGATGTTGTCGATATGGACGACATCACGTCCGACGCGGTGGCTACTCTCGCGAGATGGCCAAGGTCGTCGTCCAGTTCGTCTGTTCCGACTGCGGGACGACCACGGGCCGGTGGCTCGGCCGCTGCCCCGGGTGCAGCGCGTTTGGCACCTTGGTCGAGGAGCTGACAGGGCGCGACGGCGGCACCGGGAGCGCCGGGGGAGTGGCTCTCAAGGCGCCCGAGCGTCTCGGCGATGTGCAGGCTGGCGAGGCGGAGCGGATCCCCACGGGGATCCCGGAGCTCGACCGCGTCCTCGGCGGAGGGCTCGTCCCCGCCTCCGTCGTCCTCGTCGGCGGTGAGCCGGGAGTCGGCAAGTCGACCCTGCTCCTCAGCGCTCTCGGCGCGATCGTCCGGGCGGGGCGTCGAGGTCTGCTCGTCACAGGGGAGGAGTCGGTGGCTCAGGTGCGACTCCGCGCCGCGCGGCTCACGGGTGCCGACGATGTCTCCATCCTGGCGGAGACCGACCTCGACGCCGTCTGCGGGACGCTCGAGCGCGAACGTCCCGACGTCTGCGTGATCGACTCGGTGCAGACGCTGCACACGGCCGATCTCGGATCCGCTCCGGGCTCGGTCGCCCAGGTGCGCGAGGCGGCGGGCAGGCTGCTCCGCGTGGCGAAGGAGGCGGGAGTCGCGACGATCCTCGTCGGGCACGTGACGAAGGACGGTGCGGTCGCCGGGCCCCGCGTGCTCGAGCACCTTGTCGACTGCGTCCTGCAGTTCGAGGGCGACCGGTACCACGAGCACCGCGTGTTGCGTGCGGTGAAGAATCGGTTCGGGTCGACGAACGAGCTCGGCGTCTTCGAGATGACCGCCGAAGGGCTCGTCGGTGTCCCCGATCCGTCGCAGCTCTTCGGGCGCACTCACCCCGGCGAGGTCGGCTCGGCGGTCGCGTGCGCGCTCGAGGGCACGCGACCGCTGATGCTCGAGGTGCAGGCGCTCGTGGCTCGTAGCGATCTCGCGATGCCGCGCCGTGTCGGAACGGGCGTCGATCCGAAGCGACTGGCGATGATCGTCGCCGTCCTGGGCCGACACGCGCGTGTGCCTCTCGGAAGCGCCGACGTCTTCGTCAACGTCGCCGGCGGAGTGCGCATCGACGAGCCCGGTGCCGACCTGGCGGTTGCCCTCGCCGTGGCTTCCGCCCAGCGCGGCGCTCCCGTGCACGACGGGACGGCGGCCTTCGGCGAGATCGGGCTCACCGGCCGTCTCCGTCCTGCCTCCCAGGCGGAGCGGCGCCTGGAGGAGTGCGCCAAGCTCGGCATCCGTTCGGTCGTCGCCCCTGCCGGGAGTCGTGCTCGGGGCAGCGGGCCTCGGGTGGTGGAAGCGGAGACGGTGCGCGATGCGATCGCCGTGGCTCTCGGTCCGCGCTCGGCCGACAGCGAGGAGGTCGCCGCGGTCAGCTGAGGATGATCCCCAACACGATCAGGCAGGCGGCGACCCCGACGAAGACCGCTCCGGTGCTGAGGCTCGTGTCCGGCCGGGCCGAACGGTTCTCGCCGAACGTGTCACCGAATGCCCACTTCTGCGTCCAGGACACGCTGTCGCGCCGGGACGGTGACCCCGCCGCCGCAAGCATCAGGGTGAGACCGCCGACGAGGAAGCAGGCGATGGCAAAGGCATCCACGAACGCGCCACCCCGCGCGAGGGCCCACAATCCGGCGACGGCGAGCGCCAAGGCGAGCCCGACCACGAGGCGGATGAGGAAGCGGATCGACTCGTAGGCGAGGCTCATGCCGGGCACGGTGGAACGGGCGCGTCTGTCCATCGTGAGAGCACGTTCGGTCGGAGGAAGGCTATCGGCAACATGCTCGGGCGAGCATCGTCGCACCGGCCGTCGCTTCGCCTGGTGACTCGGCGACGCCCGGGGCCGCGAGACGCGCCGGGTTACTGCGCCGTCTGAGGGGCAGCGGTCAGTGCGGGGTGTGAGCGGGACAGCGGCGGGCCCACGACGTCGATGTCCACGCTGCTGCCGAGGACGCGAAAGACGTTTGGGTCGACCGGTCCGGCCGGCAGCTCGGAGAAACGATCGAAGACGCCCTCCATCCCCGAGGGCGTGACGATCACGAGGATCCGCGCCTGTTGCTCTCCGTGTGGGCCGCCTCCTGGGATGCCGGGGACACGGCGGCGGGCTCCATCGCTCGAGTCGTCACTCAGCGGGGTAGATGCGCTCGACGTACTCGTCGAGCATGCGTGACGAGCTGAAGCGCCAGGCGTTCGTCGCGAGCGATCGCTTCACCTTCTCGCACCAGCCGTGAGGGACGCCGTCGTCACCGCGGTCGTAGAAGAGCGGGATGACTTCGCGCTCGAGCGCGTCGTAGAACGCGCCGGCGTCGCGTGCGTCCATCACGGCGTGATCGTGGTCCTCGGTGCCCTCGAGACCCCAGCCGTTCTCACCGTCGAATCCCTCGTCCCACCACCCGTCGAGGATGCTCAGCTGCAGGACGCCGTTGAACGTCGCCTTCATGCCGCTCGTGCCGCTCGCCTCCATCGGTCGGCGGGGGAGGTTGATCCAGACGTCGCAGCCCGAGACGAGGTGCGTCGCCACCGACAGGTCGTAGTCCTCGAGGAACACGGCGCGCCCCGCGATCCCGCGGTTGTGCTTCTTGAGGTTGAACACGTTCTGGAGTACCCCCTTGCCGCCCTCGTCCAGGGGGTGCGCCTTGCCGGCGATCAGGAGCTGGACGGGTGGCTCACCGGTGAGGATGCGGACCGTGCGGGGCTCGTCGTGCGTGAGCAGCGTGAGCCGCTTGTACGTTGCGAGGCGACGGGCGAAGCCCAGTGTCAGGTGGTCGGGGTCGAGCGCTTCGGCGGCGGCGTTGACGTAGTCGATCTGCTCGTTCCGCAGCAACCGATCGTTCTGGCTCTTGAGGCGGGCCCAGTCGATCAGCGACGCTCGCGCACGACGCCGGGCGTCCCACAGCTCGGCGTTCGGGATCGCCCACACGCGCTCCCACAGCGTGGGTTCTGCGATCCGCTCCCACCAGCGGGCTCCGAGGTGGTCGTCGAAGAGCTCGACGAAGGACGGGGAGACGAACGTGGGGAGGTGCGCACCGTTCGTGACGTGGGTGATCGGCACGTCGTCCACAGCACGGTCGGGGAACATCGGCTGCCACATGCGACGGGCGACGCGGCCATGGAGCCGGCTGACACCGTTTCGACGCCGGCTCACGCGCAGCGCCAGGGGTGTGAGCCCGGGGGGCTCGCCGGCGTCACCGGGGCGAGCCCTGCAGAGATCCACGAAGCCGTCGCGGCCGATCCCCAAGCGGTCGGGGAGATCGTCGTACGCGGCGAGCACCTCGTCCGCTCCGTACGTCTCGTTGCCGGCGGGCACCGGCGTGTGGGTGGTGAAGACGAACCGGCCGCGAGCCACCTCGATCGCCTCGTCGGCCTCCGCGCCACTCGCAACTGCCTGGGCTGCCAGTTCCAGCACGCCCAGTGACGGATGGCCCTCGTTCAGGTGGTAGACGGCCGGCTCGATGCCGAGCGCCTGCAGCGTGCGCACACCGCCGATTCCGAGGAGCGCGTACTGGGCGAGTCGCGTGGCCCGGTTTCCTTCGTAGAGGCGCTGTGTCGTCCAGCGACGCACGGGATCGTTCTCGGGCACCTCGGTGTCGAGAAGGTAGAGCGGGGTGCGGCCGACGTCGACGCGCCAGACCTGGAACCACGTCGGCCCTCCGAACACGTGGACGGCGAGCTTGAGCGCTCGCCCGTCGGGCGCCGTCACCCGCGCCATGGGCAGCGTCTTCGGGTCGTTGACCACCCAGTACTCCTGCTGCCGGCCGGCGAGGTCGAGTCGCTGCCGGAAGAAGCCGCGGCGGTAGAAGAGACCGACCGCCACGAGGGGGAGGCGCTGGTCGCTGGCCTCCTTGAGGACGTCGCCGGCCAGGACGCCGAGCCCACCCGAGTAGATCGGAAGCGAGGCGTGGACGCCGTACTCGGCGCAGAGGAAGGCGACGGGACCGTCGATTCCGACTCGTGGTCGGTCGGGGCGGGCGAGGTCGTCCTCGACCTCGGCGGCGAGCGCCGAGATCCTGCCCAGCAGAGCCTCGTCTCCTTCGGCGGCAGCGATCGACGACGGCCAGAGATCGGACAGGAATCGGGTCGGGCTCCGTCCGGTCAGCTCCCAACGGAACGGGTCGATATCCCGGAAGAGCGCGTCGCCGTCGCGGGCCCACGACCACCGGTAGTTGTAGGCGAGGTGGGCGAGGGGCCGCAACGCTTCGGGGAGCCGGTCCGCGAGCAGAGCTGCTCGCTCCATGAGATCCGCCGCGCCATCGCTGAACTGCGCACTCATCGGCCCGGAGGGGTATCACACGCCGGACCGGCGGCACCTACGGAACCGGCCGTCCGAGTCACCTGCTCGTTCGCCGGCTCGTCGTCGCGTGCGCCGAATCGTGTGGGAACCGTTAAGGAAGTGTTGTGAACCCGCTAGAATGGATCCCGTTACCGCCGGCAGCCCTCGCAGCCGGCGCTTTTCGTGAGTCGGGTGAATCAGACACGATCGGGGAGGGCGAGCTTGTTCGACATCGGCGACAACGTGGTGTATCCCCACCACGGAGCGGGAACCGTAGTGAGCAAGGACGAACGAGTCGTGCTCGGGCAGAAGCGCGAGTACCTGACGATCCGCATCATCCACAACGACATGACGGTCAACGTTCCGACCGAGAACGCAGAGTTGGTCGGCCTGCGCTGGGTGATCGACCAGCAGATGGTGGAAGTGGTCGTGGGGGCTCTCTCGGGTGACTCCACCGAGATGCCGAAGAACTGGAACCGCCGCTTCAAGCACAACCGCGACAAGATGAAGACCGGTGACATCCTGGAGCTCGCAGAGGTCGTGCGCAACCTCGCGCTCCGCGACCATGAGAAGGGCTTGTCCACCGGTGAGAAGCAGATGTACGTGAAGGCCAAGCGGATCCTCGCCTCGGAGCTCATGTACGCGAAGAACATGAGCGAGGACGAGGCACACGCTTGGCTCGAGGAGATTCTCGCCAACCCCGTGAGCGGCAAGAAGCCGTCACGGTCGAGGGCGAAGGTGGCCGCCGCGAGCGCGTAGCGCTGGCGGGAGACCATCTGCGCCGACGCAACGGTGTCCGGCGCCGGGTCGACATGGGTCGTGCTCGCTGCGGCGGGTGAAGGCCTACGTCTCGGCGTGGACCGCCCGAAGGCCTTCGTCGGGCTCGCCGGCCGCCCGTTGCTGGCCGAGAGCCTGGAGCGGCTCGACTCGTCCGACTGGGTCGACGCGATCGTCGTCGTCGCCCCCGTCGGCTGGGAAGAGCCGACGATCCTGCTCGCGGAGGAGCTCGTCGCCGGCAAGGTCAGTGTCGTCGTCCCGGGTGGGGAGACGCGCGCGGTGTCGGTTCGCCTCGGGCTCGCCGAGGTGCCGGACGACGCACTGGCCGTGATCGTCCACGACGCGGCGCGTCCGCTCGTGACGGACGCCGTCCTGGAGTCCGTGCTCGTGCCGCTCGGGGAGGGATTCGACGGCGTCGTGCCCGGACTCCCGATCGTGGACACGGTGAAGAAGGCCGATGGCGGGGTGGTCATCGAGACGCTCGCGCGCGATGGCATCGTTGCCGTGCAGACGCCGCAGGCGTTCCGCGCGGATGTCCTGCGTGCGGCGTACGCGGGAGATCTCACGGGCGCGACAGACTGCGCCTCGCTCGTGGAGCGGCAAGGTGGGCGCGTTCGTGTCGTGGCAGGTGACCCGCAGCTGCTCAAGATCACGGAGCGTGCCGATCTGAGCCTGGTCGAAGCATGGCTCGAGGCGCTCGCGTGAGCGATCTTCGCATCGGGCTGGGTGTCGATGCGCACGCGTTCGGAGACGGCGTGCCCCTCGTCCTCGGCGGTGTCGCCATCGACCATCCGCGAGGGCTGGTCGGTCACTCCGACGGCGACGTGATTGCGCATGCGCTCACGGATGCGCTCCTCGGGGCTGCCGGGCTCGCCGACATCGGCGCCCTCTTTCCGTCCGACGACGAGCGCTACGCCGGCGCGGACTCGCTCGTGCTCCTCTCGGACGCGTACGCGTTGGTCGTGGCGGAGGGGTTCGAGCTCGCCAGCGCGGACTGCGTCCTGGTCGGGCAGGAGCCGGTGATCGCGCCTCACCGCGAGCCGATGCGAGAGTGCCTCGCAAGCGCGCTCGGGGTCGACCCTCACCGCGTGAACGTGCGCGCCACGACGACCGACCGGCTGGGCTTCACCGGCCGGGGTGAAGGCCTCGCCGCACAGGCGGTCGCGCTGCTCCGCGCCCGGTGAGCGTCGTCTTCGTCAGCCACGTCGATCGGCCCGAGATCGTCGATGCGGAGGAGCTCTGGCGGGAATGGCCCGAGTTCATGCTCCACGACGAGACAGCCGCCGGCAGATTCGGCCGCCTCTACGACGATCACGCGGATTTCCAGTTGTGGGGGATCGACGAGGCGACCGACGAGCTTGCCGTCAAGGTGAACTGTGCGCCCGTCGCACTCGATGCGGCCTCGCTCCCCGATCGGGGGTGGAGCGAGGCGCTGCGATCCGCGATCGACGACGACGTCGAGCCGACGCTGCTCTGCGCTTTCCAGATCCAGGTCGCCCGTGCCCGGCAGGGGTCGGGGCTCAGCGCGTTGGCGCTCGCGGAGATGCGGCGCCTCGGCGAGGCTCACGGCTTCGCCGACCTCGTCGCACCGGTCCGGCCGTCGCACAAGGCGCTGTACCCTCTCGTGCCGTCCGAGCGCTATGCGCGGTGGACGAGGGACGACGGCCTGCCGTTCGATCCGTGGCTGCGGGTTCATGTCCGTGCCGGCGCCGCATTCGTCGGCGTCTGCCACAAGTCGTTCCGGGCCGTGGGAACGGCGGCGGAGTGGGAGGAGTGGGCTGGGATGGCCTTCCCCGACAGCGGCGACTACGTCGTCCCGGGCGCACTCGTCCCGGTCGTGATCGACCGCGAGGCGGACAGCGGCGTGTATGTCGAGCCGAACGTCTGGATGTACCACCGGCTGCAGGGGAGAATGCAGACGTGACGGACACCGCTTGGCACGAAGTCGGCGTCGCGGGTGAGGCCACGGCCGGCTCCCTCCGGCAGGTCGACGTCGACGGGACGATGGTCTGCGTGGGGCGGGCCGAGCACGGCTGGGTCGCCTTCCAGGACATGTGCACGCACGAGGAGTGCGCGCTGTCCGACGGTGAGCTCGACGGACAGGTCGTCGTCTGCCCCTGCCACGGCTCGGAGTTCGACATCCGCACGGGTGACGTGCTGTGCCCGCCGGCACTCGACCCGCTCCAGATCTTCGACGCCAAGGAGGAGGGCGGGGCGCTGCTCGTCCGGCTCGCGGCCCCCGCCGCCGCTGCGGAGGCCGTTCACGAGCGCGAGGACCACGTCTCGGAGGCCGTGCTCCGCGCCGCCACCGTCGCCGGGCCCGATACGGCCGACCTCGTCCTCGACGACGTCGACCTCGACGACCTCGACGTGTGGGAGCAGCGTGTCCCCTACGAGTGGCTGACACTGTTGCGCCGTGAGGCGCCTCTGCACTGGCACCCGGAGGCCGACGGTCGCGGCTACTGGGTCTTCACCCGCTACGACGACATCGTCCAGGTCTCGAAGGACTGGGAGACCTTCAGCTCCGAGATCGGCGGGACGTCACTGCAGGACCTGACCCCGGAGGAGATCGAGGCCCGGAAGTCGATGATCGACACGGACCCGCCGCCACACACGCGGCTGCGGGCGCTCGTCAACAAGGGCTTCACTCCGCGCGTCGTGAACACGTACGACGCGCGCATTCGCGCACTCGCCTCCGGCATCCTCGCGCAGGCGTTCGAGCGGACCGAGTTCGACTGGGTCGAGGACGTCGCGTCCGAGATCCCGATGTGGGTGTTCTCGGAGATCATGGGGCTGCCGATCGAGGACAGGCGCCTGCTGATCGAGCTGGGGGACAAGATCCTCGGCAACACCGACCCGGAAGTCGTGGGGTCCGAGAACGTCCTCGAGCGCGCGCTCGACGACCCCGAGCTGCGCAAGCTTCCATTCTCGAGCCCGTTCTCGCTCGACCTGATCGAGTACGGGACGAAGCTCGGCGAGGCGCGGCGCAGCGAGCCGAGGGACGACATCACGACGAAGCTCGTCGAGGCGGAGGTCGACGGGTCGCGGCTCTCGGACCACGAGTTCGGGCTCTTCTTCATCCTGCTCACGACCGCCGGCAACGAGACGACCCGCCACACGATCTCGCTCGGATTGCTCGACCTCCTCGCGCATCCGGAGGAGGCGGGACGCCTCGCAGCCGATCCGTCGCTCGCCAGCACCGCAGCCGACGAGATCCTGCGGCGAGCGCATCCGGTGCACCATTTCCGGCGCACGGCGACCCGTGACATCACGGCCCACGGGCGCCGCATCAAGGCGGGTGACAAGGTGACCATCTGGTACGCCTCGGGCAACTACGACGAGGACCGGTTCCCGGACGCGTTCCGTCTCGACGTCGGGCGGAAGCCGAACCGCCACCTGACCTTCGGCCTCGGCGGCCCTCATTTCTGCCTCGGCGCGCACCTCGCGAAGCTGGAGGTGCAGATCTGGCTGGAGGAGATGGTGCCGTACCTCGACCGTCTCGAGCTCGCCGGCACGCCGACACGGCTACGCTCGAACTTCTTCAACGGCATCAAGCGCATGCCGGTGCGCGTGCGCGGGTGAGCAGAGGAGGTACGTGGTCGATGTCGACGACGGGGCGCGACGCCGAGACCGTCACACGGGAGCTGGCCGAGCAGGACGTCCGCGCGGTGCGGGTGCTCTACACCGACCTGCACGGCGTGTCGCGGGGAAAGGACATCCCGCTGCGCCACTTCGCCGGTCTGTGCGAGGAGGGCGTGAACTTCTGCGAGGCGGTCATGGGCACCGACCTGCGTCACACGCCTGTCGTCGGCGGCGAGATCGGGTACGTCGACTTCGCGATCCGGCCCGACCTGGCAACGATGCGACGCGTGCCCTGGCAGCCGGAGGTCGCCTGGTGCATGGGGGAGGCATGGACGCTCGACGCATCGGATCACTGGCCGACCTGCCCGCGCGCGCTGCTCGAGCGAGTGATCGACGCCTACGCCGAACGGGGACTGTCGCCGGTCGTGGCGCCCGAGCTCGAGTTCTTCCTCCTCGAGCGCGACGCTGAGGCGCACGGTGGCTTTCGACGCTACGTGGACGAGTTCTCGCGCGTGTACACGGTCGGGGCGGTCTCGGATCCGCGCGACGTCCTGTTGCGGATGCTCCTCTGGTGCGACGAGCTCGGGCTCGAGGCCTTCGCCGGCAACCACGAGTTCATGAACTCGCAGTACGAGATCAACCTCAAGCATTCGGGAGCGCTCGACGCCGCCGACCGCGCGTTCATGCTCAAGGCTGCCGTGAAGGAGATCGCAGTGCGCGAAGGCCTCCTCGCGACGTTCATGGGGCGGCCGTTCGCCGACCAAGGGGGATCCGGGTTCCACCTCCACGTCTCGCTCGGGACCGCGGACGGGGGCAACGCCTTCGCGGAGGAGGACGGGCCCGACGGGATCAGCCCCCTCGCGGGCAACTTCATCGCCGGCGTCCTCGAGCACGCGGCGGGGCTGCAGGCGCTCCTGGGCCCGACGGTCAACTCCTACAAGCGCCTGCTCCCCGACAGCCTGGCGCCAACGCACGCCAACTGGGGGCACGACAACCGCACCGCGATGTGCCGGGTGCCCCTCGAGCGGGGATCACGCTCTCGCATCGAGGTTCGCACCGGTGACGGCGCCGCCTGTGCGCACCTGATCACCGCGGCGGTGCTGCTCGCTGGGCTGGACGGCATCGAACGAGGCCTGACGCCTCCGGAGGCTGTCGTCGGGGACGCCTACCGGGCCGACGACGCGCACGCCGGTTCGAAGCTTCCGGCGACGCTCGCGGACGCGCTCGACGCGCTCGAGGTCGACACGATGTTGACCGAGGCGCTCGGCGGCGAGCTAGCCCGCACGTTCCTCGCCATGAAGCGCTTCGAGGTCGAGCGCTTCGACGGGGAGGTCGGCGAGCTCGATCCGGGGGTTGTCACCGTCTGGGAGCTGGAGGAGTATGCGGCCCATCTTTGAGCGCTGCGTCCGCGTCCTCGTCGGCGGCCAGTCGCGCTGGGGGCGTCGCGACGGCGACACGATCACGCTCTCCGACGGCACGACCATCGACGAAGCGACCGCGATCTACCTTGCGCCGGCGGAGCCGACGAAGGTGATCGCGGTGCATCTCACGTATCGCAGCCGGATCGAGGAGTACAAGGCGCGCACGCCAGCCGAGCCGTCGTACTTCATGAAGCCGCCGACGACGCTCAACGGTCACCGCGGTGAGATCCAGCGACCGCGCGGCGCCCGGTTCCTCAACTACGAAGGCGAGCTCGCCGTCGTGATCGGTCGGCGGATGAAGGGTGTGCCGATCGACCGGGCGCTCGAGCACGTCGCCGGCTTCGCCTGCGCGAACGACGTCGGCCTCCACGACTTCCGCCACGCGGATCGTGGCGCGATGCTGCGCGTGAAGGGGCCGGACGGCTTCCTGCCGCTCGGCCCGGAGCTCGTGCCCTCGTCGGAGTTCGACCCGACGGACTTCACGTTGAGGACCATCCTCAACGGCGAGATCGTGCAAGAGGCAACTGCCGACGACCTGATCTGGGGCGTCGCCTACCAACTCGCCGACCTCTGCCGGCTGATCACGCTCGAGCCGGGTGACGTGATCCTCACCGGTACGCCGGCGAACTCGCGACCGATGGAGGCTGGCGACGTGGTCGAGGTGGAGATCGACGGGCTCGGACGCCTGGAGAGCACCGTTGTCGACTGGGACGTCGAGCTCGCCGGGCCGGGAGAGCAGATGGAGGTGTCGGGCAACACGCTCCACGTCGCGCTCGCGATCCCCGAGGACGAGGCCGAGCAGCTGGCCGCGCAGGAGCGCGCCGCGTCGTGAGGCTGCATCGCCTCGACCACTGCGCGCTACGGGTCGCCGACCTCGACGAGGCGGTGGCGCGCTGGCAGGTGCAGTTCGGCTTGGTGGAGCGCTCTCGTGATGGTGGCAGGGCGTTCCTCGCCTGCAACGACGAGCCCTACTGCCTCGAGCTGATCGAAGCTGACGCACCCGGGCACGACCATTTCGCCTTCGAGCTGCATCGCGACTGCTCACTGGAGGATGCGCGGGCACATCTGCAGAGCCTCGATGTCGACTGGTCGGAGCCGGACGGCTGCCTCTTCGTCGACGACCCCGACGGCCGCCCCGTGCAGCTGATGCCCTATCGCGAGCCGCTCGGGCCAGAGGGCCGCTGGCCGCAGCACGCCCGGCGCTCGACGACGGTGCACCTCGGCGGCGCCCGCAAGCTCGGGCACGTGAACTGCCTCACGGCCGACATCCAGGCGGGATTCCGCTTCTACACGGACGTGCTCGGCATGCGCCTCTCCGACTGGCTCGGCGAGGCCGGGGTCTGGTTCAACGTGAACTCCGACCACCACGTGATGGCTCTCGTCGACGTCGGCTACGCGCACTTCCACCATCTCGCCTTCGAGACGGTCGACATCGGGAAGATGCGCGACATGCTCGACCACGTCGCCCGGCACGGCCGGTGGGTGTCCTGGGGCCCCACGCGTCACGGGATCGCGGGCAACATCGCCACGTACGTGCGCATCCCGGAGGAGGAATGCCACGTCGAGCTCTACTGCGACATGGAGCAGCTGCAGGACGACCACGCGCCGCGAACGTTCCCCGACGACCGCTACTCGTCGAACACCTGGGGGCCGCTGCCGCCCCGCTCGTACTTCCGCTTCGACCCCGTCGCCGTCGAGCACGAGCGCGAGAGCTGGGAAACGCGCGGCAAGCCGTTGCCGCCACCCCCGGAGGGCTGGCCCGGGTGAGCGGGCTGCACGGCTACTCGATCCCACGCTCGCCCGGGGGGCGCGCGTCGCTCGTGCCGCCTCCGCCGTGGCACTACGTGGGCGACTTCCTCGTGATCGAGTACTGGGCCGACCCCGACGCCGTCGCCTCGGTTCTGCCGGCCGGCCTCGAGCCGTATCCCGACGATCCGGGTCGCGCGGCCGCGCTGTTCGTCGACTGGCAGTCGCGCTCGGAGCGTGGCGGAGAGCTCGTCGACCCGTCGCGGAGCCAGTACAAGGAGTTCTTCCTCGTCGTCAACGCGACGCTCGACGGTGAGCATGTCACGACCTGCCCGTTCATCTGGGTCGATCGCGACTTCGCCCTCGCCCGCGGCTGGATCCAGGGCTTTCCCAAGAAGCTCGGTTCGATCTGGATCACCCGCACGTTCGGCGTCGAGTGCGCTGCCGACCCGGGCGTCGGGCCTGGTGCAACCTTCGGCGGAACGTGTGCCGCGTACGACCGCCGGGTCGCGGAGGGGACGGTGACGCTGGAGCGGCTGTCGGAGGCCGGGCCGACCCACAACGATCCTCCGCTCGTGAACGTCCGCCACTTCCCGCGCCTCGCGGCCGGCCGTCACGACGAGCCGGCCGTGCACGAGCTGGTCCGGGCGCGCAGCCGCGACCGTGCGGCCTCGGCCGTCTGGGAGGGGAGCGCAACACTCGAGCTCCTGGGCGCGCAGCACGAGGAGCACACGGTGCTGGCGCCCGTGCGCATGGGCAAGGGCTTCCGCTTCACGTTCGCCTACACGGTGGACGACCTGGAGACGGTGCGAGAGCTGTGACGGCTCGCGTCGACGTCGCCGGCGTCAGCGTCTCGACCGACCACTTCATCGGGGGCGAGCGGGTCGGGAGCGGTGCCACGTTCACCGATCTGTCGCCGGTCGAGGCGTTGCCGCTCGCGGAGGTCGCACGTGGCGGCGCGGCCGAGGCCGAGGCGGCCGTGGCCGCGGCAACCGCCGCGTTTCCGGCGTGGGCGGCCCTCGGAGCCGCCGGGCGCGCCGAGTACCTCTATCGCCTCGCCGATCTGATCGACGCCAACGTCGATCGGCTCGCGGCCGTCGAGTGTGTCGACATGGCGATGCTGCTGCGCTCGCTGCGTGCCCGGGTGATCGCGCGGGGTGCTCGCAACTACCGCTCGTATGCGGATCTCGCGACCGCGTACGAGGAGCGTGTCTGGTCGTCGAACGGCACCGCCAACAGGGTCCTGCGGATGCCGAGCGGGCCTGCGGTCGTGATCACTCCGTGGAACGCGCCGTTCATGCTGTCGACCTGGAAGACGGCCCCGGCGCTCGCCGCCGGGTCGACGGTGATCCTGAAACCGGCCGAGTGGTCTCCGCTCTCCTGCTCCGTGCTCGCCGACCTCGTCGCCGAGGCGGGCTTCCCACCGGGTGCGTTCAACATCGTGCAGGGGATCGGCGAGGAGATAGGCGCCGCGCTCGCCGCGCATCCGGATGTGCGCAGGATCTCGTTCACGGGGTCGCCGGAGACCGCGCGTCACATCGGCATCGCCGCCGCGCGGAACATCGTCCCCTTCACGGCCGAGCTCGGAGGGAAGGGTCCGCTGCTCGTGTTCGCTGACGCCGACCTCGAAGCCGCTGCCCGCAAGGCTGCCGGGCAGTACGACGACAGCGGGCAGGTGTGCCTCGCCGGAACGCGCCTCCTGGTGGAGCAGACGGTGCGTGAGCCGTTCCTCGAGCTCTTCGACCGCTTCACCGACGAGCACGTGCTGGGTGATCCCCGCTCGGACGACACGACCGTGACGCCGCTGATCCATCCGGAGCACCTCGCTCGTGTCGAGGGGTTCGTCGAGCGAGCGCGGGAAGCCGGCGACGACGTCGTCCGTGGCGGGCGGCGCTCGGATGCCGGGCCGCTGCTGTACGAGCCCACGCTCGTTCTCCCGCGCGCGAACGAGTCGGAGATCGTGCAGCGCGAGGTCTTCGGGCCGGTGCTCACGTTCCAGACGTTCGCAGACGAGGACGAGGCGATCTGGCTCGCCAACTCGACCGCGTACGGGCTGTCCGGGATCGTCTACACGGGCTCCCTCGACCGCGCCGAGCGCGTGGGGCGCGCCGTCCGCGCGGGGACGGTCTGGGTGAACACATTCCTCGTCCGCGACCTGACGGCGCCTTTCGGGGGAATCGGCATCTCAGGCCTCGGGCGCGAGGGCGGCGAGTACGCGCTCGACTTCTACTCCGACCTGAAGACGCTGCAGATCGCGGACGACACCTGCCCGCTGCCGTGAACCGCCACGGGGTGCTGCCGCGGCAGGTCGTCGTCGACGAGCTCGAGGACGCGATGCGCCGTGAGCGGTTTCCCGTCGGGGCGTCGCTCGAGTTCGCCGACCTCGAAGATGCAGGGCGGGAGGGAGCCCTCGACCGGCTACGCGAAGCCGAGCCGGTTTCGTGGGTGCCCGCGCTCGGCGGCTGGCTGGTTACGGGCTACCGGGAGGCTCGTGAGCTGCTCGGCCCTCGCGCGGGGCTGACCGTGGAGGTCGAGGAGAACCTCGTCCGAGCGTCGCTCGGTCGGATGATGTTGACCACCGACGCGGCGGAGCACACACGCTTGCGCGCCCCGTTCGAGCGGCCGTTTCGCATGAGGGAGGCGCGCGAGCTCTTCGGCGACGCCATCGAGGCGGAGCTCGACGCTCTCATGGGGACGTTTTCCGTGGCGGCCCGATGCGAGCTCGGCGCGGCCTTCGCGGCGCCGTTCGCCGTGCGGATGACCGGGCGTGCGCTCGGTCTGCCGCTCGACGACGTCGCACGGATCGACGGCTTCTACTCCGCCTTTGCCGGCGCGATGGTCTACGACGGCAAACCTGAGCCACAGCGCCTGGCGGACGCTGCGCGCGCTGAGCTGAACGAGCTCCTGCATGCCGAGCTCGGGCACTGCCGGAACACACCTGACGCGTCGATCACGTCGGCCGTCGTGGGCGACCGCGCGAGCGATCTCAGCGACGACGAGCTCGCCGCGCAGCTACGCGTGATCATGTTCGGCGGGATCGAGACGATTCAGTCCGGGGTCATGAACACGATCCTGTTGCTGCTCCGCAACCCCGAACAGCACGACGCGGTGCGTGCGGCCCCGGAGTTGCTCGCGGCTGCCGTGGACGAGTCACTGCGCCTGATTCCCCCCGTCGCCTTCATCGAGCGCTGGACGCAGCGGGAGACGACGATCGGCGCGGTCGAGCTCGGTCCGTGGGAGTTCGTCGGCGCCTCGGCGCTGGCGGCCAATCGCGACCCCGCCGTCTTCCCCGACCCGCTCCGGTACGACGTTCGTCGCGACAATGCAAGACGTCACCTGTCGTTCTCGTTCGGGGAGCACTTCTGCCTCGGTGCTCATCTCGCCAGGATCGAGATCGTGGCCGCACTGCGACGGCTGCTCGCCCTGCCGGGCCTGCGACTCGTGTCGTGCGACGAGCCTGCAGGGTTCGCGTTTCGTCGGCCGGCGACGCTCGAGCTTGCTTGGGGGGACGATCCGGCGTGAGAGTCGAGGTGGCGGTCATCGGCAACGGCGTGGCCGGCTATGCGTGCGCCGCGGGGCTGGCTCGGCACGGCTTACGGCCGTTACTGATCGGTCGTGGTCTCCCCGTCGATCGCCCCCCGCTCACGAAGAGCGCGCTCGTCAAGGGCGAGCCGGTGCTGCTCGCCGATGCCGAGCGTCTCGCAGAGCGCGGGATCGACACGCTGGACGCGATGGTCGACGACGTCGACCTCACCGGTCTCCGAGTCGTGGCGGCGGACCACGACGTCGAAGCGCAGGCGATCGTCCTCGCCACCGGGCTCTCCTATCGGCCGCCGCCGGTTCCCGGCTTCGACGTGGTGCACGTAAATGCGACGCCGCGCGGCCTGCGGCGCCTCGCGCCGGAGCTCGCCGGTGGGCCGAAGCGTGTCGCCGTCGTCGGGGGTGGGTTCCTCGGCGTCGAGACCGCGGCCACACTCGCCGCCCGGGGGCACGAAGTGACGGTGCTCGACCTGCTCGAGCGACCGTTCGACAAGCTCCACGACCCGCTACCCGAGTTGGCGGCGGAGACATTGTCGACCCTCGGCGTGGCGTTTCACGGCGCGGCCGCCGTGCACGCGGTCGCCGTCGACGAGGGGAGCGGCCTTGTCACGATCAGGTACGAGGGCGGCGAGCTCGCGGCGGACGTCGTCGTTGCCGCCACCGGCGGGCGCTTGGTCGCGCCGCCGGGCATCGCTGCGGATTCGGTGCTCCCGCTCTCGGTGGACGAGTCGATGCGAGTCCCCGGATACGACGGGGTCTACGCGATCGGCGACGTGGCGGCCGTGCCGCACGCGCGCTTCGGTCGGATCTGGTTCCCGCACTGGGATGGAGCGATCGGCACCGGCGAGCAGGCGGCGGCTGCGATCGTGGGCGAGGCGAGATCGTACGACCGGCTGCCGTACTGGTGGAGCGATATCGGGCCCCGTGCGCTGGCCGAGGTGGGTTGGGCAGACGCGGCCGTCGAGTGGGGAGCCGAGGACGGGCTGCACGTCGGTCGTGACGCCGGCGGCGAGCCCGTCGGCGTGCTGGTGGTCGACGAGCCGCGACGGTTGCGAGAGGCGCGGGCGCTCATCCTCGGCGCACACTAGGACACCTATGCTGAACCGGTGACGGGACCGTCCTCCGACACGTTGTTGCGCCTCGACGCGTCCCGCGACCAGGCGCTCGCCATGGCGTCCGAGATCGTCTCCGGCGCGTGGCAGAGCTTCGACGCGGCTCGCCCCGATCAGCCGGAGGTGGACGACGCTCTGCTCGCGCTCCTGCGCGAGGCGCTGCCGAGCGGGCCGACGGGTGTGCTCTCGGTGCTCGAGGACGCGGCGCGCGTGCTCGACACGAGCCTCGCGCAGACGAGGCCGCGATTCTTCGCTTTCGTCGGCTCGTCGGGCCTCGAGATAGGCGTTCTGGGTGACCTCCTCGCTTCGTGCTTCGACATCAATCTCGCAACGTGGGCAGGTGCGGCATCCGAGCTCGAGGGGCAGGCGATCCGCTGGATCTCCGAGTTCATCGGCTTTCCGGCCGAGGAGGGCGCGTTCACCAGTGGGGGGACGGTCTCGAACATGACTGCGCTCGCGGCCGCACGCGAGCACGCCTTGCCCGGGACCCGGAAGCGCGGGCTACACGGTGAAGGCCTGACCCTCTACTGCTCCGCAGAGGCGCACTACTCCGTGGTGCGAGCCGCCGAGGTGCTCGGGATCGGCGCTGATGGCATGAGAACCGTGCCGTGCGACGCGAACCGGCGACTCGACGCCGATGCGCTCGCATCGATGATCGACGCCGACCTCGCCGTCGGCGCGGTGCCGGTGGCAGTCGTCGCGACCGCGGGCACCACCCTCACCGGCGCCGTCGATCCGGTCGGCGCCATCGCGGACGTCTGTGAGCCGCGTCGGGTCTGGCTCCACGTCGATGGAGCCTACGGCCTGCCTGCCGCCGCCACGGCCACCGCCGGCCACCTGTTCGCCGGGCTCGATCGGGCCGACTCGGTGACCCTCGACGCCCACAAGTGGCTCTACCTACCGAAGGCGTGCGGAGTTCTCCTCGTCCGACGCCGTATCGACCTCGAGACCGCGCTCGCACACGAGGAGGACTACATCCCGCACGAGCGACCGACGGCCCACATGGTCGACGTGACGCTCGAGTACTCGCGCCCCTTCCGCGCCCTCAAGCTCTGGCTCGCCTTTCGCGCGCACGGCGCGACTGCCTTTCCGCGCGGCGATCGAGCGGAATCTCGGGCAGGCCAGGCTCCTCTACGACGAGGTGTCGAGACAGCCCGAGCTCGAGGCGCTCTGCGGCCCGCCGCAGCTCTCGATCGTCCCGTTCCGGCACGTGCCGCCCGGCCTGGAAGACCTCGACGGGCACAACGCCAGGCTCGTCCGCCGCCTGCAGGACGACGGCCGCATCTGGATCGCTCCCGCGAGGATCGACGGGAAGATCGGGCTGCGACCCTGCATCGTCAACTATCGAACGACCGACGACGACGCGCGTTCGCTCGTGGAGCTTGCCCTGGAGCTCGGGAACGCGACCGCGTGACGTGGGTCGACGTGGGGCCGGACGGCACCGCGGACGGAGTCGGGCTTCGCGAGATCCACCTCGGCGCACAGCGTGTGGGGCTCGCTCGCGTCGGCCGACGATGGGTCGCCTTCGATGCCTTGTGCCCGCACGCGGGGTGCCCGCTGGCCGATGGCTGGCTCGAGGGCACCTCTGTTCGCTGCGCCTGCCACGGGGGTCTGTTCGACCTCGAGACCGGCACCGCGCTCCATGGGCCGACACACGATCCGCTCGCGCTGTTTCCGACACGGGTCGTCGGCGGGCGCGTCGAGATCGACGTCGGCTGAGACGACGAGTCCCGGGGCATGCTGCGCTCGGTTGCTGCCGTCGAGGGCAGCGGAGCGTTGCCGGTTCGAGAGACGTCCGCTCGTCACACATTCGACACGACGGCGGCACACACCTGGTACAGGTTCGGAGCTAGCCTGGACTCAGGGGGCCTCGACCCCCCTTGGGGGCGGGTGGACCGAGAACGGCCCGGTCGACGAGAGCGGCCCGGTCGACCAAGGCGCAAGCGCGCGGGCGCTGGGCATCTGCCGCCCGCAGGCGGCGGATCGCGGGCTCGCTAGGCCGACGGCAGCGTGAACGACACGCGTGCGCCCCCGCCCGGGCGGTTCTCGGCCCAGATTCGTCCACCGTGAGCCTCGACCAACCCACGTGCGATCGCCAGTCCAAGACCGGCGCCGCGGGTCGATCGTGCGCGGTCGCCGCGCCAGAAGCGATCGAACATCCGCTGCTCCGCCTCGTCGCCGATCCCCTCGCCCGTGTCCTCGACCGTCACCTGCACCTCGCCGGCCCGCGGTTCGACCAGGACCGCGACCGCGCCGTCCGACGGCGTGTGCCGGAGTGCATTGGTGAGCAGGTTGAAGAGGACACGCTCGACCTTCTCCGGCGCGCAGTGTGCGCGGATGTCACCGTCGACCTCGGCGGCGAGCACGATCCCACGGCGCCGCGCGTCCGCCTCGACACCGCGCAGGCACGACTGGACGACGCCGGTCAGCGATGCATCACGAAGCTCGAGGGTGAGAGCCCCAGCGTCGATTCGAGCGAGCTCGAAGAGGTCATCGACGAGAATCGAGAGCACGAGCACCTGCTCGCGTAGCACGGGAACCGTCGCGGCCGGCTCGACGAGCCCGTCTTCGAGCGCTTCGAGCATCGCCTGCATGTTGGCGAGGGGTGTCCGCAGGTCGTGGCTGGCCCAGGCGACGAGCTCACGTCGGGCATCGAAGAGCCGCTCGAGGCTCCCGGCCATCTCGTTGAAGGCCTGGGCGAGGTCGGCGACCTCCGCCGGCCCCGATTCCGGTGCCCGCACGGTCAGATCGCCCGCAGCGAGCGCCGTGGAGGCGTCGCGTACCCGATCGATGCGGCCGGCGATCGAGCTCGCCACGATCAGCCCGGCGACGACGGCGACCGCGGCCGAGGCGGCGGAGACCGCGAGGATCTTCACGTCGTCGCCCATGTGGAACATCACCCAGCCGGAGAGGAGGACAGCGGCGAGCGGCAGGCAGACAGCGAGCACCGCCAGACCCACGAGCTGCAGGCGAACGGTGGGGAGGAGGCGGAGCGCGAGCGCTGCCGCGCCTCCGACCACAAGCGTTGCTGCCCCGACGACGAGCGCCTGGGCGATCACGGCACCAACCGGTAGCCGACACCCCATACGGTCTGGAGATGTCGCGGATGAGAAGGGTCGTCCTCGATCTTCTCGCGCAGCCGACGGACGTGGACTGTGACCGTGCCGGTGTCGAGAGCGGCCTCGTATCCCCAAACCCGGCTCATCAGCTGATCGCGTCCGAAGACGCGCCGCGGGTGGCCGGCGAGGAACCAGAGCAGGTCGAACTCCTTCGCCGTCAGTCGCAGCTCCACGTCGCCCTTCCGCACGTCGCGCGTGGCCGAGTCGAGCACGATGTCACCGAAGCCGACCTGTGCGCGTTCGTCGTCGCGCGGCACAGCGCGTCGGAGAACAGTGCGAACGCGCGCTGCCAGCTCGCGTGGCGAGAACGGCTTGGTCACGTAGTCGTCCGCGCCGAGCTCGAGACCGACGATCCGATCGGCCTCCTCGCCCCGCGCCGTGAGCATGATCACCGGTAGCTCCGATCGAGAGCGGATCCAACGGCAGAGCTCCAGCCCGTCCGTTCCCGGGAGCATGACGTCGAGCACGACGAGGTCGGGGGACTGCTGCTCGACGAGGTGCCGCGCGCGATCGCCGTCGTCCGCCTCGAGCGTCGCGTACCCCTCGCGCTCGAGGTAGCGCACGACGACCTCGCGCACGATCGGCTCGTCGTCGACGACGAGGACAGTGGCCATCGGCCTGATCGTGCCATCGGATTCCTTACGCACGCCTGAATTCATCGGCTGTCAGAGAGCATTCATGCGGGCGTCAGGTTTGCGCAAGGAGTGGCACCTACCGTCGACTCGTCCCCGAGAACAAGGAGGAACGATGAGACGGATCGCAGCACTCCTCACGATACTCGCGGCGCTCGCCGCTGCGGCGACGCTGCCCGCGCTCGCCGCCGACGGGCCTGTGCAGACGTACGGTCAGCAGGTGACGCTCGGCTTCTACCGAGGGCAGGTCGTCTCGTACTTCGACTTCGGCCCGGTGAAGCTCGCGAAGGGCAACAAGGTGGCGCCGATCTGGGCGTTCGCCAACGGTGCCGACGGGCAACGCAACGTGATCGACACGGTGCCGGGAAAGAAGGACTACACGCCGCTCTGGGCAGTCCGTCTCGTTACCTGGAAGGACGAATCCGCAGCGCGCGTGCTTCGCTCGGCCGCCGCGGTGAAGAAGGCGCTGGCGTCCGGGCAGGTCACCATCGCCTCACCGGGCATCGTTGTCAACTGCCCTGTCCTCTAGGCGCAAGGTGGGGATCCGCCGGAAGGCGGATCACCACCGCGCAAAGATCCCTGAAGGCGTCCGCTTCCCGGCCGCAGAGATGCAGGATCTGGGCGGTTAGCGCCCGGCTCTCGTCGCTCGAGCCGGCTGGTCAAGGGGGTCTATGCCGGCAGCCTGACGAGGCCGCGGTCGACGACGACGAGGCCGTCTCGCTCGAGTGAGCGGACGGCCTCGTCGTCGCACTCCTCCAGGGTTTGCGGCTGGTCGGCCACGCTCCGGAGAAGCACTGCGCGTCTCTGGCGGAACGAGCCCTCGAAGCGCGACTGCTTCCGCGCGGACTCGTCACGCGTCCCCCGCGCAGGGCAGCAGTCCGCGAGGGGGCATGCTTCACACCGCGGAATCCGCGCGAGGCACACGGTGGCGCCGAGGTCCATCAACGCCTGAGCCGCCGCTCCCGTGAACGCGTGGCCCGTGCGCCGTTCGACGCGTTCGACGTTCACATCCCTCGGTAGCTCGGCGTCGCCGAAGGCGAAGTTGCGGATCGCAGCGGCCGTGTACGGGCCTACCCCGGGGAGTCGCGTCAAGTCGTCCGGCCAGCCCTGATCCGCAATGATCGTCGCCGCCCCGTGCAGCGCGAGCGCGCGCCGGTTGTAGCCGAGGCCCTGCCAGGCGCGGATCACGTCCGCCGCCGACGCTGCTGCGAGCGCCGCCGGCGTCGGCCAGCGCTCGAGCCAGGCCACGTAGTACGGCACGACGCGATCCACCTGCGTCTGCTGCAGCATCACCTCGCTCACGAGGATCGCGTACGGGTCCCGGGTGCGCCGCCACGGCAGGTCGCGGCCGTCCCGCTCGAACCACGAGAGCAGCGCGGCCTCCATGGAGTCGAGCCTAGAGCACGAGATCAGTCGTAGATCGACCGTCCGCATCCGGCGTGCGGGTCGCCGGATACGGGGCGAGGTCGTTCATGTGGAGAGGCTGCTGTTCGATCCGTTCGAGCCAGGATCGAACCGACATGTACTCACCTGTTCCGACGTGAACGTGTGTGCGAGAGTGGGGCAGATGTTGCTCTACGACTCCGCCGTCTCGGGCAATTGCTACAAGGTGCGACTCCTGCTGGCGCAACTCGGCATCGCTTTCGAGACCGTCGAGCTGGACGTCGTCGATCGCTCGAACCGTGCTGAGCTGCTCGGCGACCTGAATCCCGCGCACCGCGTTCCGACGCTCGTGCTCGACGACGGGCGTCCGCTCGCGGAGTCGAACGCGATCCTCTGGTACTTCGGCGACGGCACCGACTACGTGCCCACGGACCGGTACGAGCGCGCGCAGGTGCTGCAATGGCAGTTCTTCGAGCAGTACCAGCACGAGCCGACGATCGCGGTCGTCCGTTTCTGGATCGCCTACTCCGGCCGATCGGACGACTTCGCCGCCGAGCTGCCGGGGAAGCTGGCCGGCGGTTACGCCTGCCTCGACGCGATGGAGCGCCACCTAGCCGCGAACGAGTTCTTCGTCGGGGGTCGGTACTCGGTCGCCGACATCTCGCTGTACGCGTACACACATGTCGCGCACGAGGGCGGCTTCGACCTCTCCGGCTACCCTGCGATCCGTGCCTGGCTCGACCGCGTCGCCGTCCAGCCGGATCACGTCCCCATCGACGGTTAGCTGATCGTCACCGTCGAGCGGTGGCGTTCCGGTCGGCTACGAAGAGGGAATCGCGTCGAGCTGCTGCATGAGCCCGAACATGTCAGCCTCCGCGCGATGCTCGACGAGCTTGCCGTCGGCGAAACGATCGAAGGTCATCTCGGTGATCGTGATCTCCTTGCCTGTCGGCGCTATGCCCATGAGGTCGCCCGTGTGGGTGCCCGAGAAGCTGCCGCGCGAGAAGACCTGGTCGCCGATCTCGTAGATCTCGTCTATGACGTGGCTTCCGTCGGGGAACGCGGCATAGAACATCTGGCTCATACCCGTCCATTCCTCGACGCCCATCGGCGGATTGCCTCCGAAGACGGCGGTGAACTCGGGGGCGAGTAGCTCGCGGATCGATGGGAAGTCCTTCTCGTCCATGAGCGAGAAGACTTGGCGCAGTGTGGCAGCGTTTGACACGGCTCTCCTCCGGCGGGTGCGTTCGACGACGAGGGGATACTAGACGAGTAGCTCCACGGGGTCGTCTCTGCCGGGGCACGAGCTGGCCGCGCTGGGGCGCGATCGCACGCACGAAGTCGCGGCATCGACCATCTTGATGGTCATCGGGGATTGGGTGCCCGTCGAGGGCGGGTGTGGCCAAGCAGCGTGGTGCGAGCGTGCCGCAAAGCGCCGTGTCACGGCCGCCAGTCGCGGATGCCTGAATTGCCGATCGGCCATCTAGGCTCTGCACATGGCCGTTCGCGTGCGCTTCGCCCCGAGCCCGACCGGCTCGCTCCATCTCGGCAACGCGCTCACCGCCGTGGCGAACCGCGCTTTCGCCGATCGCGAGGGCGGCCAGCTCGTGCTTCGCATCGACGACACGGATCCCGGGCGGAACGTCGACGGCGGAGAGCAGGCGATCCTCGCCGACCTCGGGTGGCTCGGCATCGACTGGGACGAGGGGCCGGTGCGCCAGAGCGAACGGGGCGACGTCTACGCCGCCGCTGCGACGCGTGCACTCGACCACGGCGCCGTACAGGACGACGACGGCGCGATCCGCCTCGGGCAGACGACGCTCGTACGTGCTGAAGGGACAGCCACGTACCAGCTCGCCACGGTCGCGGACGATCTCGATCTGCGCATCACCCACATCATTCGTGGCTCGGACCATCGCCCGAACGAACATGTACAGCAGCGGATCGCGGGCGCTCTCGGCGGTGAGTTGCCGCAGGTGATCCACCATGGCCTGCTGCTCGGCCCCGACGGCAAGAAGCTCTCCAAGCGGCACGGGCACGCCTCGGTCGGCGAACTGCGGGAGGACGGGATCCCATCTGCCGCTGTCCGCGCGTACCTCGACGAGCTCGATCTGCCGCGACACGACGTCCACCTGGACGACGCGCGGCTGTACCGACTTGCGGTCGACGCGATCGCGGCGCTCTCGGACGACGAGCTGACGGCAGCGGCAGGCGCCGCGCCTCACCTCGCACCGGCGCTTCGTGGCGCCCGCACTCTCGTCGAAGCCCGCTCGTATGCCGTGCAGATCCTCGATCCGCTGCCATTCGACCTCGGGGAGGAGGCGCGGCCGACTCTCGAGCGCTTCGTCGAGCTGCGCGCCGGCGCCCCGGAGCAGCTCGACGAGGCGGCAGCCCGTGGGCTGATCCGCGAGTTGAAGGCAGTGGGTGGCGACCTGAAGACGGTGCGCCTGGCGCTCACCGGGGTGGATCGCGGCCCCGAGCTGTGGGCGGTCGTGGCGGCCGTTCCCGCCGCCGAAGCGGCTCGTCGCGCGAGGGTCGCCGTCTCCGCTAGCTCCAAGTAACCGATCGTCACAAGGTCGGAGGCGCCGATACGATCGACGGGTGCGCCTCTACGACACGTTTACTCGTGCGACGGTCGAGCTGCCGGCGCCGCCGGAGCCGATCGGCCTCTACGTCTGCGGTCCGACGGTGTACCAACGCGCGCACATCGGGAATGCGCGCCCCTTCGTCGTCTTCAGCTGGCTCGCCCGGTGGCTGCGAGAACGCGGGCACGAGGTGCGCTTCGTCCACAACATCACCGACGTCAACGACAGGATCTACGAGGCGGCTCCCGGACGGAGCGCGGCGCTGGCGCTCGACGCGACACGCTGGTACCTGGAGGACACGGCAGGCTTTGGCCTCGGCATGCCCGACGCGCAGCCTCTGGCGACCGAGACGATCGCCGAGATCGTCGCGCTGATCGAGGAGCTGATCGACGGTGGCCACGCGTATGCCGTCGACGGCGACGTGTACTTCCGGGTCGGCTCCTTCGACACGTACGGCGCGCTATCGGGTCAGCGGCCTGACCAGATGGAGGAGCAGGAGCCAAACCCACGGAAGGAAGACCCACGCGACTTCGCGCTGTGGAAGGCAACCAAGGAGGCGGAAGACACGTCGTGGGAGTCGCCGTGGGGGAGAGGGCGTCCCGGCTGGCACATCGAGTGCTCGGCGATGGCGGAGAAGGAGCTGGGAGCGGAGTTCTGGTTGCACGGTGGCGGGTTGGACCTCGTCTTTCCCCATCACGAGAACGAGCGCGCCCAGTCGCTTGCGGCGGGTCGCGGGTTCGCACGCGTGTGGATGCACAACGGGTTGCTCCGGTTCACGGGGGAGAAGATGTCGAAGTCCGTCGGGAACGTCGAGACGATCCGGGACGTCCTCGACGAGTGGGGCCATGAGGCGGCGCTGGTCTTCTTCATGACCGCTCACTGGCGCAAGCCGATCGACTTCTCGGGTGAGACGATGCGTTCAGCGCGCGCACAGGCGGAGACCTTCCGGAACTTCCTGCGGGAGGCGGACGACGGCCCCGGTGAGCCGGCGCGCGACGCGCTCGCGGCTGTCCTCGACGATGACTTCAACACGCCCGACGCGCTCGCCCTGTTCCACGAGTGGCGTGCCCGTGGCGATGCAACCTCGCTGCGCTGGGGTCTCGATCTCTTCGGCCTCGGCGGTCTCGCAGTCGACGCCGCCGCGCCCACCGAGCTGCTCGCTCTCGCCGACCTGCGTGCCGATGCCCGGTCACGACGTGAGTGGGCGGAGGCCGATCGCTTGCGCGACGAGATCGCCGCAGCAGGCTGGGAGGTGCGCGATGTCGCCGGGACGCCGCGATACCGCCTCGTGCGCTCGCGGTGAGTCGGGATCTCGTCTACGGACGCAACGCGGTGCGCGAGGCACTGCGCGGGCACCGCGACGTGCTCGAGCTGTGGGCTGGAGAGCGAGCGGCAGCCGCCCTCGAGTGGCTGTCCGAAGGGCCGCGCGCGCAGGTGCGCCGTGAGAAGGAGCTGACGGAGGCTGCAGGCACCCCCGACCACCAGGGAGTCGTCGCCTGGTGCGCGCCGTACGTCTACGCAGACGCGTGGGAGTTGGCCTCACGCCCGAGCCCGCTGCTGTGCTGTCTCGACCAGGTCACCGACCCGCGGAACCTCGGGGCGGTGGTGCGGAGTGCGGCCGGAGCGGGGGCAACGGGCGTGATCGTGCCCGAGCATCGGGCGGCCCGGGTCACGCCTGCTGTCTGCCGCTCGTCGGCGGGCGCGGTCGAGCATCTGCCGCTCGCGGTCGTCCCCAACCTCGCGCGGTACCTCGCCGACGTGAAGAGCAACGATCTGTGGGTCTACGCCGCGGTTGCAGACGGGGATCGCTCGCTGTGGGAGACGGATCTCTCGGGTGGCGTTGCGCTCGTGCTGGGCGCCGAGGGCAGGGGTGTTCGCCCGCTCGTGCGGCGTACCTGTGACGCGACGCTGTCGATCCCGCTCGCTGCGAGCGTGGAGTCGCTCAACGTGTCGGTGGCGGCAGCCGTGCTGCTCTACGAGGCTCGACGCCAGCGCGGCTAGCGCGTCCGTTCCTGTGGACGAACTGGCACACACTCGGCACTGACCCGCACTTGACACGCATCAGGTGTCTGACACCTCAGGCTCGATTCCGTCCAAGTGTGGGGTAATCGGCACACACTCGGCACGAAGCGGGCTTGACAGCCCTCCGGTGTCTGACACCCATGCCGGCACGCGCTATCACGACGACGCGGGTACCGTCCGCAGCGTGGCCGAGCCGACGCTCTACCTCTTCGACGGCTCGAACCTCTTTCACGCCGGTGGATATGCCGATCGCGACGAGCTCGTCGACCAGCTGGCGAGCTTCATCGCGCTGCGCGGCGCCTCGGGCGTCGTCGTCTTCGACGGCGCCGGTGCCGAGCGGAGGATCGGTCTGCTCGAGGTGCGCTTTGCTCCCCACGCAGATGATCTCCTCGAGCGGCTTGCCGCAGAGCACCGGAGGCGCGAGTCGGTTCTTGTCGTGACGTCCGACGCTGCCGTACGCGGAACGGCGGGCCAGGAGGTGCGCAAGACCGGATCGAGGGCGTTCCTCTCACAGCTCGGTGGAGCCGACCATCGCGAGGAGGAAGCGAGCCGCGTCCGTGACCGACTCGATCCAGAGACGCGTGCGGCGCTGGAACGACTTCGCCGAGGGGAGCAGTAGCAGCGGCTACGAGCCGGAGAAGAAGTCCTTCGAGCTCTGCGGCCGGTAGAGCAGGACGATCGGTCCGAGCGTGACCACCGCGGTGGCGAGCCCCGGGCCGACGGCGTAGTCGGGGCCGGCGAAGGCATAGACGACCGCGACGACGAACGTGATCGCGGCGAGGCCCGAGACCAGGAGGCGACCCGCATTGCTGCCCCGGCCGAGGAGGATCGTGGCCCCGAGGACCACGAGGCCCAGCACGAGCAGGCCGACGCCGAAGGGGTCGCTCACCTCGTCCGCTGCGGCGACGCCGACCACCCCGAAGAAGAGGAGCGCGACAGCCAGTGCGTAGCCGACGAACAGGGCGATGGTGACGGGGAATGGCACGGAACGGTCGGAGCTCACGCTGGGCCTCCGCTGCAGGTGGGATCGGGACGGGAGCGATCTTCGCACAGACGGCCGGAGACCGGGAACAGCACCTGAGGAGGGGACGAGAGCGATACGAACACCCGTTCTGATCAGGATGGAATTTTCGCAAAGGGGTTGTATCGACTGCCCAAGGGTGCTACGTTCTCCCTCAACTTCAGGCTGAGACTTTGGGTCGAGACTTGAAGTAACGGGAATAGAAACCAGCGATTTCCAGGGGAGAACCGATGGCCGCCCGCACTGCTACCGCGACGAAGTCACCGCAGAAGGCTCAACGAGAGCTTGAGGATCTCCAGCTCGTCCTCAAGGCCCGCAACGGAAGCCACGCTGCGCTCGATGCGCTGATGAAGCGCTACCACGGGTTCGTCAGGCTCAAGGCGAGCTCGTACTTCCTCGCTGGCGGCGACGCTGACGATCTCGTCCAGGAGGGACTGATCGGCCTCTACAAGGCGATCCGAGACTTCCGGCACGACAAGGAGACGTCGTTCCGCTCGTTCGCGGAGCTCTGTGTAACGCGGCAGATCATCACGGCGATCAAGACTGCGACGCGGTTCAAGCACTCGCCACTGAACACGTACGTGTCGTTCAGCCACACACCGGCCGGTCAGGACTCGGACGGCGAGTGCACGCTCGGAGACGCTCTGCCTGGCCCCGCCGTCGACGATCCGTCCGTGGTCGTCATCTCCACCGAAGAGCTGCAGTCGCTCGTCGTCTGCCTGGGTGGCGGCCTCTCCCATCTCGAGGCCGAGGCGCTCCGGCTCTATCTCGACGGGCACTCGTACGACTCCATGGCCGAGGAGCTCTGCTGCGACACGAAGACCGTCGACAACGCGCTGCAGCGGGTGAAGCGCAAGATCCTGGCGCACCAGGCGACGCGGGCCGTGCCGGCCTGACGACCGCCCCGAGGGCAGGAGTCAGTCCGGGGCGACGTCGAACAGCAGGGCGACGTAGCGCCGCATGAGCTCGAGCTGTTTCCGCATCAGCCCTGGGTCGTCGAGTGCGCGGGTGAGGACGAAAGCACCCTCGAACGTCACCGTGAGGTGGTCGGCGAGGACGGTCGGCTCGACCGGGATCGGCGGCGGGTGCAGCTCGACAGCCGCAGCGACCTTCTCGGCGACACGCGTCCGATACGAGAGGAGCGCGTCGGCGATCACGTCGTTGGTGCCGTCGTCGAAGAGCTGGCGCTCGTAGACATAGGAGACGTAGAGGCAGCTCGGCTGCTGCGCGACGAGCTCTTCGGCGGCGTCCTCGAACGAGCGGATGAACCACACGAGCTGCTCGGCAGGGTCGTCGGTCTCCGCTTCGGCCTTGCCCATGAACTCCTCGAGGAAGGCGACGTCTCCCTCGGCATAGCGCTCGACGATTGCGCGCGCGAGGTGGTTCTTCGTGGGGAAGTGGTGGAAGAACGCCCCCTTGCTCGTACCGGCGGCGGTCAACACGTCGTCGATCGATGTGCCCGAGAGCCCACGATCGAGGATCAGCGTCTGCGCCTCGTCGAGGATACGGTCACGTGTCTTGGTTCCCGACCTTGCCATCGCTCAAACCGTACCCGTCCTTGCAGACAGACCAGACGGTCTGGTATAAGCATACCAACTAGTCGGTTTGTACGAATGGAGAGGAGCAAAGAATGCCAGCTGCGATGACCGATCATGATGCTGCCCTCGACGACCTCGCGACCGCCATGGCGGGTCAGCTCGTGCGCCCCGGCGACGTGACGTACGACGAGGCTCGGAGCGTGTGGAACGGCATGATCGACCTGCGACCCGCCGCGATCGCGCAATGCGCGTCGACGGAGGACGTTCGCGAGGCACTCGGTGTCGTCCGTGCGACAGGGCTCCCGCTCGCGGTCCGTGGAGGCGGTCACAACGTCGCCGGCTTCGGCACGATCGACGACGGCATCGTGATCGACCTGTCACCGATGAACTCCGTGACGGTCGATCCGATCACTCGGCGTGTTCGTGTTGGCGGCGGAGCGACGCTCGGTGATCTCGACGCGGCCACACAGGCGCACGGCCTCGTCGTGCCGGCGGGCGTCGTCAGCGAGACCGGGGTGGCAGGCCTCACGTTGAGCGGGGGCCTCGGGTGGGTTCGCCGGATGTGGGGTCTCACGTGCGACAACCTCGTCGGCGCCGAGCTCGTGACCGCAGCCGGAGACGTGATCCGGGTCGACGAGACGACCGACCCGGAGCTGTTGTGGGGCCTCCGCGGTGGTGGCGGCAACTTCGGCGTCGTCACCGAGCTCGAGTACGAAGCGCACGTCCTCGGCCCCGACGTCTTCTTCACCTTTGCGATGTATCGGCTCGACGATGCGCGGCACGTGCTCGCGGAGCACGAGCGGATCGTCGGCGAGCTTGGCGACGTGGTCAGCACCATCGCCGTGCTCGGTCACGTCCCGCCCGTCGAGGACTTCCCCGCGGAGATCCACGAGGCGCCGTTCGTCGCCGTCCTGGGCCTGTTCGCGGGCACGGTCGAAGACGGAGAGCGTGCGCTGCGACCGCTGCGGAAGCTGACGGAGCCGCTGGTCGATCTCTCCGGTCGGATGCCGTTCGTCGACGTACAGAAGATCTACGACCCCGACTACCCAGCTGGGCATCGCTACTACTGGAAGTCGGCAAACCTGCCCGCGCTTCCTCCGCCGGCCGTCGACATCCTCGTCGACCAGCTGCGGCGCGCTCCGTCGAAGCATTCGACGATCGACATCTGGCTGAACGGTGGTGCGATCTCGCGCGTCCCCGAGGACGCCACGGCGTTCTCGGGGCGTTCCGGCCTCTACGTCCTGGGCCTCGAGTCGAACTGGGAGGAGCCGGCCGACGACGAGACCAACGTCGCGTGGGCTCGGGGGGTGCTCGCGGCCATCGAGGAGCACGCGAGCGGCGGCGCGTACCTCAACTTCCCCGGGTTCCTGGAGGAGGGGCAGTCGCTCGTCCGCGCCAGCTTGGGCGCGAACTACGAGCGGCTCGCGGTCCTCAAGAGGCGGCTCGACCCGGAGAACCTCTTCCGGCGCAACGCCAACGTCGAGCCCGCGTCGTAGACCGCGCTCGACCGTGGCGCGGAGGCGGAGCAACCGTCACCGGAGCCGGCGGGCCCGCCCGCTTCGACGACGAAGCCACCACGCTCTCGTTCCCGCCGATGCCGAACGCAACGGTCGCGATCTCATACGCCCTGTCGGGTCTACTTCCTCCGTCCGTTGCGAGGTGGATCGACCCGCGCAGATGACCACCACCCTGTTCCGACCGTCGCACCATGTTGTTGCTCGGGCGGACAACGACGTGCGACGGCGCCAAGCCGGAGGAGGGACTCGAACCCTCGGCCTACGGATTACAAATCCGTTGCTCTACCAGCTGAGCTACTCCGGCGGGCTTCCCTGAGTGTAGAGCTGCGCCCCGGCCGTGGCCGGGGCGCAGGTGGAGCGAGGGTGTCGTCCGGGATCAGGCGGCTGCCCGCTCCGGGACGGCGTCGGCCGGAGCCTCGACCGAGCGGTCGTGCTCGAGGCTGGGAAGCCACTCGAGCCACGTCGGCAGGTACCAGTTCCACTCGCCCAGCAGCTTCATCGTCGCCGGCAGGAGCACGGCCCGCACGATCGTCGCGTCGATGAGAACCGCGACGGCGAGGCCGATCCCCATCTCCTTCATGTCGATGATCGGCATCAGTGCGAACACGCCGAACACGACGACCATCACGACGGCCGCGCTGGTGACGACCGATGCGGTGGAGCGGATCCCCTTCGAGACGGCCTGTTCGGTCGAGAGCCCGCGATCGAAGTACTCGCGCACCCGGCTGAGGATGAACACGTGGTAGTCCATCGAGAGCCCGAACAGGATCACGAACAGGAACATCGGCAGCCAGGAGGCGATACCGCCCGTCGTGTTGAAGTCGAGCAGGTTCGCGCCCCAGCCCCACTGGAACACAGCCACGATCACGCCGTACGCGGCAGCGACTGACAGCAGGTTCATCAGGATCGCCTTGAGCGGGATCACGATCGACCGGAACGAGACGAGCAGGAGCAGGAACGCGAACCCGAGCACGAACGCGAACACGATCGGCACGGACGACTTCATGGCGTCGTTCCAGTCCTTCGAGGCGGCGGTCTGCCCGGTCACGGCGACCTCGACTCCGTCGACCTTGCCGACGGTCGCCGGGATCAACGTCTCTCGGAGCTCCGCCAGCGCCGCGTTGGACTCGTCGTCGGTGCCGCTACCGACGAGCGGGATCGCGACCTGAAGAGCCGAGCCGTTCGGAGACGCCTCGACGTGGATCGGCTCGAGTGCCTTGCCCGAGGCGAGTGCCTGCGACTTCAGGTCCTCGACTGCGGCGAGGAGCGTCGGGTCGTCGGCGTCGCCCTTGACTGCGACCACTGCGGCGATTGCGCCGCCGGGGAAGGCGTCCTGGATCCGGTTGAAGGCCTGCATCTCGGGCAGCGACTTCGGCATCGCGTCCAGGCCCGAGTCCGCTGTGTGCAGCTTGAGAGCCGGGATCGCGAGGATCACGAGAACGGCTGCCGCGGCCACGGCCGACACGAGAGGGCGGCGGAGGACGGCGTTGAGCACCGTGCCCCACAGCCGGCTTTCGCCGTCGTCCCGCTTGAGGCGCCAGAGCAGCGGTACACGCACCTTGTCGAGTCGGTCGCCGAGCCAGGACAACACCGCGGGGAGGACGGTGAGCGACCCGATCATCGCGACTGCGACGACCATCATCGTCCCGATCGCGAACGACATGAACGTCTTGTCGCCCGAGAAGAACATCCCGGCCATCGCGATCATGACGGTGATGCCCGAGATGAGGACTGCGCGCCCCGACGTGGCGGCGGCAGCCTCGAGCGCCGCCGACTCGCTGCGCCCGGCACGACGCTCGTCGCGCTCGCGCCGGATGTAGAACAGGGAGTAGTCGACGCCGACGGCGAGCCCGATGAGCAGGATCACCTCGGCCACGGCCTCGTCCATCGGGACGATCTGGCTGGGCAGGGCAACGAGCCCGATCGTCGCGAACACCGACGAGAGGGCGAGGAGGAGCGGCACCGCCGCGCTGACGACGGAGCCGAACACGAGGATGAGAATGATCAGCGTCAGAGGGATCGAGAGGAGTCCCGCGCGGGCGAGCTGCCCGCCGAACATCTCGTCGAGCGCCTTACCGGTCGAGGAGCTCCCGGCCTGGAGCACGTCGTAGTCGGAGTTGGACTTGTCGATCGCGGCGACGGACGCCGAGATCGAGTCGATGTACTCGACCGTCTCGTCGTACGTACCCTTCGGGCTGAAGAAGATCAGCGCCGACCGACCGTCATCCGAGATCTGCCCCTCGTTGCCGGCAACGAGCGGCGAGCGCATCTTCGTCACCTGAGGGAACGTCTCGAGCTTCGACACGACCTGCGTGACGACGGCCCGGAAGGCGGGATCGTCGGCGGTCGTGCTCTTGGACTGGACCAGGACGTACTCGCCCTGGGCGTCGAGGTCGAAGCCCGCGTCGCGGATGATGTGATCCGCCGTGCGGGCCTCGCCGACGTTCCTGTCGTTGCGGTCGATGGTCTTCATGCCGACCATCCCGCCGACGACGAACGCCGCGATCACGAACGCGAGCCAGCCGAAGATCGCGGTCTTCCGGTGGCGGGCGCTCCAGCGACCCATCCGGGCCGCGACGTTGGTGCTGTGCTTCAGAGGTGACATGCGAGGTTCCCTTCCATTGGTGGTATCGACACCCGAACCGTCGCACTGGGCCGGCGCGCGCACAGTGGGGCGCACTGGTGTTTCGGGGGTGCGGTTCCCCGCACCCCCTCGGCGTGTCGACGACAGGCGTTCTCGGCGATCTCGGCACCCGTTTCGACTGGCGGAGGCATGCCTCGATGCTCGCGCGTGAGCGATCCGCCGACCATCGGCGGTCCCACGGGTCGTCCCCTGACGAGGTGAGGGTCGGTCGGGGGAAACCCCCGAACGCAGGTCAGCCGCGGAGGTAGGTGAGCACGGCCAGGACGCGGCGGTGGTCGTCCGAGCTCGGTGGAAGCCCGAGCTTGCCGAAGATGCTCGTCACGTGCTTCTCGACCGCTCGCAACGTCACGAACAGACGATCGGCGATCGCCTGGTTCGAGCGACCCTCGGCCATCAGCCCGAGCACCTCGCGCTCGCGCGGGGACAGCTCCTCGAGCGGATCGTCCTGGCGCTTGCGTCCCACGAGTTCGCTGACCACGTCGGGGTCGAGGACGGAGCCTCCGTCGGCGACCCGCCCCACCGCGGCGGCGAACTGCTCCACGTCGGCGACCCGGTCCTTGAGGAGGTAGCCGACCCCCTCGGCCGTGTCGGAGAGCAGGTCCAGTGCGTATCCCGCCTCGACGTACTGGGAGAGGACGAGGACACCCGTCTCGGGGAATCGCTCGCGGATCTCGTGCGCTGCCCGGAGCCCCTCGTCCGTCTGCGTCGGCGGCATGCGGATGTCGACGATGGCGACGTCCGGGTGGTGCATGGCGACATGCCGCAGGAGATCGTCGGCGTTCCCGGACTGTCCGACGACCTCGAAGCCGACGTCGGCCAGCAGTCGCGCCACGCCTTCCCGCAGAAGCACGGAATCCTCCGCGATCACGACCCTCCTGCCCGCGCCGAGTTGCGACACGGTGTGCCGGAGCGGAGGGAAGTCACGGGGGAGGTCGTCGACGACGACCTGCGATATCCGCTCTAGCTCGGGCAGCCCGGAGAGCTGGTAAGCGCCGAGGTCGCGCATGGCAATGCCCTTCGCGAGGCCCGCAGCGGTCGACGAGAGCAGGATCTGGCCGCCGTGTCCGGCCGCCGCGACGCGGGAGGCGCGCACGACGTCGAGCCCGACGTACCCCTCGTCCCCGAGCTGCGGCGTGCCCGTGTGGATCCCGATCCGGACGCGTGCGTCCACCGCAGCCGGCCAGTCGTGGTCGCGAATGCTCCGTTGCGCCTCGACGGCTGCCTGGGCGGCCTGCCCCGCGTCGGCGAAGACGGCGAGGAGCTCGTCCCCCGTGGCGTCCACTTCCACCCCGTCGTGGGCCTCGAGTGCGGCACGAAGGCTGCGCCGAACGATCCCGAGAATCTCGGCGTACGCGTCTCCCGCCTCCTGGACGAGACGGGTCGACCCCTCGATGTCGGCGTTCAGGAAAGTGACCGTGCCGGTCGGAAGCGATGCCACGGGTCCGAGTCTACGAGCCCGCGCTTCTCGTCGCGCCTGCACGGAGCCGGAAGCGACGATCGCAGTGACGGCAAAGAACGGCGGGAGGGCGCGCCGGCGCCGGTCATCTGGTCTGCGACTGTCGTCCCGGCTCCCGATCGCGGGTGGCGTCGACGAGGACGTGCAGGGCGAGCGCCGCCTTGCCGGCGGCGAGAAGCCGCGAGTCACGCATGGACGAGGCTGCGGCCACGGGATGCGGCGTACGCAAACGGGTGATGGAACGCGTCGAGTGCCTGGTGCGCCTCCACGGCGAGCTCGAAGGTCTCTCCGGCCTCGTCGAGCACGGTGACGAAGAGCGCGTCGGTGGTCGACGACCACGACAGCGTGACGTCGATTCCGCCGGCGTGACGGTGGTCCAGCTCGCGACGGTCGCTCGTGTCCGTGAATGCCATGATCGCCTCCTCCGGGGTTTTGCTCGTTCATGACCGCACCGTCGCACGCGGACGGCTCGCCGTCTGTGCGGTCGGCAGGTGTTGCGACGTGCGGTTTTCCCTACGTCGCGGCGCCGCTTCGAAGCGGGATCCGACCGGCAACGCGGGTGCCGCCGCCCGGCGGGCTGTCGATCGTCAAGGTGCCGCCCAGCGCCGCCAGGCGATCGGCGAGACCGCGGAGGCCGGAGCCGGCCGCGGCGTCTGCGCCTCCGACTCCGTCGTCGGAGACGGTCACGGTGACGACGCCATCCGTGGCGTCGGCGCGTACGCTGACCGAGGTCGCGTTCGCGTACTTCGCCACATTCGCGAGCGACTCGGACACGACGTAGTACACGGCAGCCTCGACGGCGGTCTCGAGCCCCAGCTCGGGAACCTCGCAGGTGACCGGTACGGCCGAGCGCGCGACGAGCGCCTCGACTGCGGCGGACAACCCGCGATCGGTGAGGACGGCCGGATGGATTCCGCGAGCCAGCTCGCGGAGCTCTTCGAGCGCGCTCGCAAGCTCTGCCCGAGCGGCGCCGAGAATCTCCTTTGCCTGGCCAGGGTCTTCGGTGAGCTTCGCCTCTGCGAGCCTGAGCGAGAGCGAGAGCGAGACCAGACGCTGCTGCGCGCCGTCGTGGAGGTTTCGCTCGAGGCGCCGGCGGGCCTCGTCGCCGGCCTGGACGAGTCGCGCTCTCGAGGCCAGGATCTCTGCCTCCTGCCGCTTCCTCTCGGTCACGTCGATTCCCGAGACGAGGATCAGCCTGTCGGTGCGCCCCGTCACGTCTGCGACCGGTGTCGCGTTCCATTCGAACGCCACTGCCGTCGCCGTCCCCGGTGAGCCAGTGGCTCTCGATCGGCTCCGAGGAATGCCCCTGCGCTGCCGTCTCGAGCGCGTGCCGGGCCGAGGCTCGGTCGGCGGCTGTCACGAGCTCCAGGAAGCTCCTGTGCACGAGGTCGGCGTCACGCCAGCCGAGCGTCTCGCGGAACGCGCGATTCACTGCGGCGAGAGGGTTGTCGACGTCGCGGTCGCGGATCGTGAGGTCGGGCCCGAGCACGACGATCACGCTCGGAATCGACTGCAGCACCGTCGTCGTCGCGTCACGCTCTCGCTCGAGCTCGAGCTCGCGCGCCTTGCGATCGGTGATGTCGGTGCCACCGGCGATGATGCTGACGACGGAGCCGTGGTCGTCGAGCAGAGGAGCGTTCCGCCACTCGATCACGAAGCGCCGGCCGCGTCGGTTGACGAAGGTGTTCTCGTGCTCGGCCGGAGCGTGCCCGGGTGCCGCTTCGTGAAAACGGCGCTCGACGTCGGCACGCTCCGTCGGGTCGATGAACACATCCCAGAAGAGCAGGCCGCGGACCTGTTCCTGGTCGTCGTAGCCGGCGGCCTCGACCGCCGCTCGGTTCTGGTTGAGGATGCGGCCGTCGAGCCCGATCGCGATGAGGAGGCTCGGAGCGGTGTCGGTGATCGTCTCCAGGAACAGGTATTGGGCCCGCAGCGAGGCCCGTAGTCCCTCGTTCCTCAGCGACAGACCTGCGGCCGAGGCGATCGCGTCGAGCAGATCGGGCTCCTCGTCGAGCGCCGGATCATGGATGAGTGCTGCGATCGTCTTGCCCTCGCGCGCGACGATCTTGACCGCTCGACCGGGTGTTGCCTCGGGCGCCGGGACGCGGCCGCCGTCGGCGTCGATCCAGATGCGCCGCTCGTCGAGCCAGTAGGCGATCGTCAGCGAGGGGTCGTTGAGCGCTTGCGCGACGGCGTCGCGCAGGGCGACGCCTTCCTCGAGCGAGACGAACATCGCCGCAGACGCCGACTTCGCCAGCCGGGTGCGCAGGATCCCGAACAGGAACGACAACGGCACGAGCCCGAAGACGGCGAGAAACATGACGTTCGCGGCCCGTTCCAGGGAAGGGGCAAGCGTCTCGACGGCGAGCGAAACCCCGAGAACGGTGAGCGTGACGGCGATCGACGCGAGCACCGGCCCGAGCACCCTGCGCAGCGCCTGGCTCGCGCGTCGCCAGCGTCCGACGAGGATGACCAGGAGCGACGTGATCAGGAGGAGCCCGGCCATGATCGAGGCCGTCTCGATCGCGCTCGCCGCTCCGGGAGCCTCGTGGACGACGATGGTGCTCTGCGCACAGGAGTCGCACCCCGTGTACGGGGTCGGGTCGAGTGCGGCCTCGAGCGCTGAGGCGCCGATGAGGAGGACCGCCGCGCCCACGACGAGGCCCCGCTCGAACGAGCCCGTCAGCCTTCCCGACGGGAACGCGAGTGCGAGAGCGGTGAATGCGACGAAGGCGGTGCCGGAGAAGACGTAGCCGAGCGTGAACACCCAACCGTTCGTCGCCGACGTCAGAGCGCCGATGAACCACGTGTAGCCGACGACGGCGAGGAGCGTGCCCGTCGTGTTCTCGGGACGACGCCACATCGCGACGAGGCCGCTGACGGCGAAGAGCACGCCGGCGGTGACGGCGAAGCCGGCCGTGATCCACGGGTTGTCCGTCGTGTCTGCGGAGAAGATGACGGCGAGCGCGATGACCGCCTCGACGACGATCGCGGCAGCTCCGAGCCCGAAGCGGAGCGCCCTCAACGGAGCAGTGCCGCGACCGACTCGCCGGAGAGGTCCGCCTTCGGGACGAAGCCGCGGGCGCCGCTCGTCGCGATCAGGTCGCCGTAGTCCGAGGCGTCACGGCTCGAGACGAGCACGACCGCCGGACCCGAGCCGTTGCGCCGCACGAGCTCGGCGCAGACGTCGAAGCCCGTTGCGTCGGGGAGTTGGACATCGAGCAGCACGACGTCGGGGCTCAGCCGGCGCGTGACGGACAGGGCTGTCGCCCCGTCGCCTGCCTCGCCGACGACCGTAAAGCCCTCTGCCTCCAGGATCGCCCTGGCCGACGCCCTGAAGCTGGGGTGGTCGTCGACTATGAGGATCGTGGTCGGCATGCGCTGATGGTGGCAGACGCGACGCGATCGCGTAGTGCGGGAAACCGCACTCTTTCGCCCGCGGGACGCCGAGATGGTTGCGCAGCGGCGCGGCGCGCGAGAGACTGTGCCGCCCCGAGTGACACGCGTCGACGCCCGCGCGAGCGTCGGCCGAGCGAGGCATACTCCCGCGATCCCGATGGCCGAAGAAGCGACCACACACGACAGGATCCTCGCCGACCGTGCCCGGTTCGTGTCGGGCGGGATCTCGACGCCGCGGCTCGTCGTCGCGCACGCCGATGGCGCCCGCGTGACCGACGTCGACGGACGCACCTACCTCGACTTCGCCGGCGGCATCGGGTGCCAGAACACGGGCCACCGCTTTGCGCCCGTCGTCGAGGCGATCAAGGCGCAGGCGGACGCGTACCTCCATCAGTGCTTCATGGTCGGCGTCTACGAGCCGTACATCGAGGTCTGCCGCCGGCTCGCCGAGCTCTCCCCGTGTCAGGGCGTGGAGCAGAAGTCGATCCTCGTCAACTCGGGCGCGGAGGCCATTGAGAACGCGGTCAAGATCGCACGGGCCGCGACCGGCCGACCGGCGGTCGTCGTCTTCGACAACGCCTTCCACGGGCGGACGCTGCTGACGATGACGATGACGGCGAAGGTGAAGCCGTACAAGGCGGGCTTCGGCCCGTTCGCGCCCGAGGTGTACCGGGCGCCGGCGCCCCATCCGTACCGCGGTGTCTCCGGCGACGACGCGATCGCCGGCTTGAGGCGCCTGTTCAAGACCGAGGTCGATCCGGCCACGCGTCGCGTGCGTCGTGCTCGAACCGGTGCAGGGCGAGGGCGGCTTCATGGAGATGCCTCCCGACTACCCGGCGCGCCTGCTCGAAGTGTGTCGCGAGCACGGGATCCTCTATGTCGACGACGAGGTGCAGTCGGGCGTCGGGCGCACCGGGAAGATGTGGGCGATCGAGCACTACGAAGGGGTCGAGCCCGATCTTCTCGTCTCCGGTAAGTCGATCGGCGGAGGGCTGCCCCTGGCGGCGGTCACGGGCCGCGCGGAGCTGATGGACGCCGTCGGGCCGGGAGGCCTCGGTGGCACGTTCGGTGGCAACCCGCTCTCGTGCGCGGCTGCGGTCGCCGTGCTCGACGCGGTCGCCGCCCCCTCGTTCCTCGCCGACGCGGAGGCGCTCGGGGTGACGATGCGCGCGCGGCTCGAGGGGCTCGCGGCGCGGCGCCCGGAGATCGGCGAAGTGCGCGGTCTCGGCCCGATGCTCGCGCTCGAGCTGGCGGAGCGCTCGCCCGGACCGCGCGAGCGCGATCGTCGATGCAGCCTTCGAACGGGGGCTGCTGCTGCTCGCCTGCGGTATCTACGGCAACGTGATCCGGCTGCTCGCCGCCGCTGACGATCGACGACGCACGACGCTCGAGCAGGGGCTCGGGCTTCTCGAGGAGTCGATTGACGTCAGGTGCTGAGGCACCGTTCGACATCACGCTCTCGCGGGCTGCGCAAGACGCTACGGCGACGTGGTCGCCGTCGACCGCGATCGACCTCGACATCGCCCGCGGGCGAGTTCTTCACGATGCTCGGTCCGTCCGGCTCCGGGAAGACGACGACGCTGCGGATGATCGCGGGCTTCGAGATCCCCGACGAGGGCACGATCGAGCTCGACGGAGAGGACGTTTCGCGGCTGCCGCCGCTACGACCGGCCGGTCAACACCGTGTTCCAGGACTACGCGCTCTTCCCGCACATGACGGTGCTGCAGAACGTCGAGTACGGGCTGATGGTGAAGAAGGTGCCGAAGGACGAGCGGACCCGAGCGCGCGCAGGAGGCGCTCGAGATGGTGCGGCTCGAGGACGCACGGGACCGCAAGCCGTCGCAGCTCTCCGGCGGCCAGCGTCAGCGGGTCGCGCTCGCCCGCGCGATCGTCAACCGCCCGAAGGTGCTGCTGCTCGACGAGCCGCTCGGCGCGCTCGACCTCAAGCTGCGGCAGGAGATGCAGATCGAGCTGAAGCGGATCCAGCAGGAGGTCGGGATCACGTTCGTCTACGTCACGCACGACCAGGAAGAGGCGCTGACGATGAGCGACCGCATCGCGGTCTTCAACCGAGGGCGCATCGAGCAACTCGGCCCGCCGGCAGCGGTCTACGAGCATCCAGCGAGCGAGTTCATCGCCGACTTCGTCGGCGTCTCGAACGTGATCGAGCGTGGAGAACGCCGCTACACGGTGCGGCCGGAGAAGATCCATCTGCTCGGAGAACGGGGTGAGCCCCGATCCGGGCACGCACGTCGAGGAGGGCGTCGTGCACGACGTGCAGTACGTCGGGCCTGTGACGCGGTACCACGTCACGCTCGACGGCGGTGGTGAGCTCCAGGGCTCTGACCCAGAACCTGGAGGAGACTTCCGGAGAGGTGTTGGCGATGAAGGGACGTCGGGTGAGGCTCGCCTGGCGCTCCGAGCAGGAGTCGGTGATCGAGCAATCGAGAGGAGGAGACGAATGAGTGAGCGGAAACGGCTGCTCCGGTCTGTTGACCGGGTTGTTGACGCTGGTGGCCGCGCTGGCCCTCGTCGCCGCGGGCTGTGGTGGCGACGACGAGAGCGGCGCGAGCACGGAGATCGAAGGCCTCGGGACGTCGATCGAGGAGATCCAAGAACTGGCGCGCGAAGAGGGCGAGGTCAACCTCGTGATCTGGCCCGGCTACTGCGGTGCTCACGGACGAGTTCACGTCCGCGACCGGCTGCAAGGTCAACACGAAGGACGGTGCCAGCTCGGACGACATGATCAGCCTGATGCAGACCGGTGCGTACGACGGCGGCTCGTTCTCGGGTAACGCCACCGTCCGCATGATGGCGACCGGAGACGTGGTGCCCGTGAACACCGACTTCGTCCCGAACTTCGCCGACGTTCAGGAGGGGATCAAGAACCAGGACTACAACTCCCTCGACGGTCAGGCGTACGGCGTGCCGCACGGGCGAGGGCCGAACCTGCTCATGTTCCGCACCGACGTGCTGCCGGAGGACACGGACAGTTGGGCCGTGATCTGGGACCAGTCCGGACCGTACAACGGCAAGCTGTCCATCTACGACGACTCGATCTTCATCGCCGACGCTGCGGTCTACCTCAAGGCGACGCAGCCCGAGCTCGGGATCGACAACCCGTACCAGCTCACCGAGGAGCAGTTCAACGCAGCGGTCGACCTGCTCAAGCAGCAGGCGCCGAACGTCGGCGAGTACTGGCCCGGCGACGTCGCGAAGCAGATCCAGTCGTACACGAACGGCGACAGCGTCGTCGGCACGACGTGGCCGTACCAGGTGAACCAGCTGAACCAGGCCGATGTCCCGATCGCGGCGATCAAGCCGAAGCGAGGGCACGACCGGCTGGTCGGACACGTGGATGGTCTACTCGAAGGCCGCGAACCCGAACTGCATGTACCTCTGGATGGACCACATGGCTTCACCCGGAGGCGCAGGCGACGGTGGCGGAGGCCTTCGGCGAGGCTCCCGTCAACCTCAAGGCGTGCGACCTGACGAAGAACCCGAACCACTGCGACGAGTTCCACGCCGACGACGAGTCGTGGTGGGAGGACGTCTACTACTGGACGACGCCGGCGGAGGACTGCGCCGACGACGACGAGGAGACGGTCTGCAAGACGCAGGCCGACTGGAAGGCCGCGTGGACAGAGATCAGAGGCTAGGTTCGACGATCTAGTCGAACGATCGTGACCTCGATCCCGATCGACGAGCCGCCGCCCCGGAGAGGTCCGGGGCGGCGGCTCTCCACGTTCTTCTTCCGGCACCCGCGTGTCCGGCTCTGGCCGTCTGCTCGCGCTCCCCGTCGGCTGGCTCGTCGTCGTCTACATCGGGTCGCTCGTCGTCGCTCTTGATGTCGGCGTTCTGGACCGTCGACTCGTTCACCTCGCAGCTCGTGCGCGAGTTCACGCTCGACAACTTCCGGCGGATCATCGAGACACCCGTCTTCCGGGACGTGGCGTGGCGCACCGTGAAGATGGCCGGTCTCGTCACGATCGCCGACGTCGTGCTCGCCTTCCCGCTCGCGTACTACATGGCCCGCGTCGCCTCGCCGCGGACGCGGAACCTTCTCGTGGTGGCCGTGCTCATGCCGCTCTGGGCGAGCTACCTCGTCAAGGCCTACTGCGTGGCGCACGATGCTGTCCGCGCAGGGCGCGATCAACTGGGTGCTCGACCCGATCGGCCTCGAGTTCAACGGCTACTCGTCCACGGGCCTCTGGCTCGTCTTCACCTACCTCTGGCTGCCGTTCATGGTGCTGCCGATCTACGCGGGCCTCGAGCGGATACCGACATCGCTGCTCGAGGCGTCGGCCGACCTCGGCGGGCGCTCGGTGCGGACGTTCTTCCGCGTCGTCCTGCCGCTCGTCTTCCCGGCCGTCGTCGCAGGGTCGATCTTCACGTTCTCGCTCACCCTCGGCGACTACATCGCGCCGGGGCTGATCGCCAGCGAGCAGTTCATCGGGACCGTCATCTACCAGACCCGTTCCACGGCGCTCCCGATCGCGGCCGCGTACTCCCTGGTGCCGATCGTCGTGATCGTCGGCTACCTCCTGGTCGCCCGGAAGCTTCGGGCCTTCGAGTCGCTGTGAGAGGTCGTTGATGGTCGAGTCACTGCTCACCCGCATCCTGCTCCGCCCGGTGCGGCGCTCACGATCCTCTTCCTCTACGCACCGATCATCGTCGTCGGGCTCTACGCCTTCAACGAGAAGGTCACGCAGGGGTGGCCGATCGAGAACTTCAGCACGAAGTGGTTCTCCGTCGCCTACCACGACGAGAAGGTCCGCACGGCGCTCGAGAACTCGCTCGTCGCTGCGGTCGGCGCAACCGCTGCTCGCGCTCGTGCTCGGCACGCTCGCCTCGATGGCCGTCGCGCGTTACCGCTTCTTCGGGCGCGAGGTGCTGACCTTCGCCGTGATCCTGCCGATCGCGCTGCCCGGGATCGTCACCGGGCTCGCGCTGCAGGCGACGATCACGGACGTCCTGTCGCCGATGGGCATCAACTTCGGGATGGCGACGATCATCATCGGGCACGCGACGTTCTGCGTCGTCGTCGTCTACAACAACGTGCTCGCCCGCATGCGTCGTACGAGCGGCTCGCTCGACGAGGCCTCCGCCGACCTCGGCGCCGACAGCTGGCAGACGTTCCGCTACGTGATGTTCCCGCAGATGCGTACGGCGCTGCTCGCCGGCGCGCTGCTCGCGTTCGCCCTGTCGTTCGACGAGATCATCGTCACGATCTTCACATCGGGCGCGCAGCAGACGCTGCCGATCTGGATGTTCGCGACGCTCTTCCGCCCCGGTCGAGCTGCCGATCGTGAACGTCGTCGCGTTGTTCGTGATCGTGGTCTCGATCATCCCGATCTACCTCGCGCAGAGGCTCGCGGGCGCGAGCGGCATCGCGCCGGCACGGCCGAGAAGACACGCCAGGCCGCGTAGGGGCGCGGCTGGTCCGCCGGCGGCGCTGTCGGCGGAGGACCGACGGGGCACGCGACGCCCGTGCCGCCGAGCCCGCAGTAGCCGTTCGGGTTCGCGGCGAGGTACTGCTGGTGGTAGTCCTCGGCGTAGTAGAAAGGCCCGGCCTCGACGATCTCCGTCGTGATCTGTCCGTAGCCGGCCTGCGCGAGCTCCGCCTGGTACATCTCCCTCGAAGCAAGCGCGGCATCGCGCTGCGCCTCGGTCGTCCAGTAGATCCCCGACCGGTACTGGGTGCCGACGTCGTTGCCCTGGCGCATCCCCTGCGTCGGGTCGTGGCCCTCCCAGAAGATGCGGAGCATCTCCTCGTAGCTCGTCTGTGCCGGGTCGAAGACGGCGAGCACGACCTCGTTGTGGCCGGTGCGACCTGTGCAGACCTCCTGGTACGTCGGATTGGGTGTGAAGCCGCCCGCGTAGCCCGCGGCCGTCGTGTAGACACCGGCAGCGCGCCAGAACAGCCGCTCCGCTCCCCAAAAACATCCCATGCCGACGACGATGCGTTCGAAGCCCTCGGGGAAGGGTGGGGTGATCGGCGTGCCGAGCACGAGGTGCGTTCCCGGGACGAGCACCGGCGTGTCGCGGCCGGGGAGGGCGTCCTGCGGAGCAGGCATCGCGGTCGCCTTGCGCGTGAACAGCACCTCGGAAGGGTAGCCACCAGCCTGCGGGCTGGGCCGTCCCGGCAGGTCAGTCGATCCCGGCGTACGATCTGCCGGCATGGCGGTTGATCAGGCGAGCACCATCACCCGAGGGTTCCTCTTCGCGGACCTCAGGGGCTACACCGACTTCGTGGAGCAGCGTGGGGCCGCCGCGTCGGCGGATCTTCTGACGCGGTATCGCGAGCTTGCCCGGGAGGCGATCGGGCAGTTCGGTGGTGCGGAGATCAAGACCGAGGGCGACAGCTTCTATGTCGTCTTCGACTCCGTATCGGGCGCAGTCCGCTGCGGCCTTGCGATCACGGCCGCCGCACGGGACGCGGCCGACGAGCCGATCCGAGTCGGGATCGGCATTCACGCGGGCGAGACGATCGAGGCCGACGGCGGGTACGTCGGGTCGCCCGTCAACATCGCCGCGCGCATCTGCGCCCAGGCTGGACCGGGCGAGGTGCTGGTCAGCGAGACCGTCCGCGCTCTCACGACGACCGTTCTCCCCGTCCAGTTCAAGTCGCGAGGACGTCGGCAGCTTAAAGGCGTCACCGATCCCATCGAGCTCTTCGCAGTTGAAGAGGTCGCGGACGGGGCGACCGGATGGCCGGCGGCGCGCCGCCGGCGGCTGTCGGGTCGGGCACGTGTCGGGCTGGCCGGGGGCGCGGTGGTCGTGCTGGCGACCGCCGCCGGCGTAGGCTGGCTGGCGCTCCGCCCATCGACCGGGCTTCCGGAAGGGCCCTGGACGATCGGCGTGCATGTCCCAACGAGCGGTGACCTTGATTGGTATGGCATCTCTATCCGGAACGCGGTGCAGCTTGCAGTCGACCAGGCGAAAGAGACCGGGGGTGTCGAAGGCGTGGAGTTGGCCGTGAGTGCGCACGACACGGGTCCCGCCGACCCGAATGACGCGGGGTTTCCCGACGTTGCGGCACGGGGAGCCGCCGCCGCAAACAAGATGGCGGCCGATCCACGCACGATCGCAGCAGTTGGTCCGTTCACATCCCCAGTGGCCAGGAGCACCATCCCGATCACGAACCGGGCCGGACTGCTCGAATGCAGCCCGTCGAATTCAGATCTCGACTTGACGAAGCCCGAGTTCGGCGCCGTCGAGCTCCGGAAGGCACATCCGGACCGCATCAGCTACGTCCGGCTCTCCCCAGCGACCGATGTCCAGGCCCGAGCACTGGCAGCGTTCGTCAAGCACGATCTCGAGGCTGCGTCGGCTCTCGTCATCGTCGACTCCGATTGGCAGGTAGAAGCGACCGAGTTCGTAAACGCCTTCACCGCACTTGGTGGCCAGGTCGCTGAGGCACGCCTGGGGGACCCGGAGCGCGAGCGCTTCAGAGACGACGACGAATGGCGTCGGAGTCGCACATCTGGCGTCCTCGAACGGTCGGACGCAGCGGCCGCCGACGCCGTCGTGTTCGCAGGCGCCACCAGCGACGGCGCTGTGGAGGTTCGCCGGGACATGCGAGAGGCGGGGCTCGAATCCACCCCCTTCGTCAGCTGGGACCGGATCTGGGACGGCTCGGGCGCCGATGATGAGTCGTACTTAGACCTTGCCGGGAAGGCCGCAGACGGGACATACGTCGCGCTTGCCACGTTCGCGCCGCCCAAGGCCGATTTCGTGAGTGCGTATCGCGCCGCATTCGGCGAAGAGCCGTCCGAGTACGCATCCGCTGCGTATGCGTGCATGCAGGTGATCCTCGCCTCGCTGGAAGCGGCCGCAGGAGACGGCCCGAGCGCGGACGAGCTCAGGGAGGCCGTGCGCGTACACGCAGTGGATCCCCGCAATCGATACGAGACGGTGCTCGGCACGCTCGGATTCGACGCCAACGGCGACTCGACGCAGCAGATGGTCTCGTTCTACCGCGTGGACCCTCAGGCGCTCGACGGAGAGGGCGACTGGGCTTTCGTCAAACAGCAGGACTTCGGCTCGCCGCCGTAGTCTTCTCGGGCCTGCGGGTTGACGCTGACCGCGAGGGATTGTCCTCACGGACGACGAGCGCTGGTCCCTGGGGGTTCCAACGTGATGACAGGTGGGATGCGACGGGGCATCAAAGCTGCGGCCACGGCGTGAGAGGCCGAACTCTGACGGCTGCGGCGCCTCTTGACGTACGAATCAGAAGGGCCTATCGGCCGCCCAAAAACATCCGAGGCCGAAGATCGCCTGCTCCGCGCCTTCGGGGAATTGCGGAGTGATCGGCGTTCCGAGCACGCGATGCGGCCCGAGACCGGACATCGGGACGTCCCGGCCGGGGAGCGCCTCGTCCGGCGTCGGCATGGCGGACGGCTTGCGGCTGAAGAGACTCACCTCGCGAAGGATAGGCCCTGGGCAGGGCCAGGCGCTGGAGCCGCGGGCACGTGCGATCAGTGCAGTTGACAAGGGCCTGCCAGGGCTCACAGACTTCCGACGATGAGAGCGGCTTCGACGGGCATCGCGCTGCTCGGTCTTGGGCCGCGCTCGGAGCGTTGCTCGGCTGTCGACGAGGAACGAGCGAACGAGGAGGAACGTCACTGTCCCCATGGCGATGAGGCCGACGGCGAACAGGAATGTCGCCAGGAGCGTAAGTCGTGACTTGAGGGTCATCCGGCTGTGGCGGTGCGAAACACATAGCTCTCCCCGCGCACCGTGTGAATCAGTGGTGGCCCGAGCGGATTCAGCTTGCGTCGCAGGTAGCTGATGTACGTCTCGACGTTGCCGGTGTCGCCACCGAAGTCGTACTGCCAGACATACCGAAATCTAACGCTTCGAGAGCACCCGCCCGGGGTTGAGCAGGAAGTAACGGAGCAGCGTGTATTCGGTCGCTGTGAGGTCGAGTGCCGCGCCGGCCCGCGTCACGCTGTGCGTCGTCGTCCAGCTCGACATCGGCGTAGACCAGCCGCTCCGCAGTCGAGGGGTCACCGGCAGTGACGCAGATGCTCTCACCCGCGACGAGCTACGTTCGACGGCTGAACGGGCTTGTGACGTAGCGTCCGCGCCGGCCGACAATCCGCGCACCTTGTCCGCGGTGGCGTCACACACCGTGAGAAAGATGGTCGGCAGATGGCCGAACGAGGCCGTCAGTCGCCGACGTAGCTCGAAGCCGTCGACGTCGGGGATCATCACGCCGAGGATCGCTAGCTGGGGGCCGAATGGAGCAGCCACCGTCAGCGCGTCCTTGGCGTTCCCTGCCGTCGCCACCTCGAAGCTCGTAGCGAAGGGTGGTCGCGACGAGGTTGGTGATCGCCGGCTCATCGTCCACGAACAGCACCCGGGTCGCGTCGGTCTTCCTTGGCGAAACCTCCACGGGAGGAGTGTGGCAGGCATTCCTGGGAGAAGCTGGGAGCAGCTCGTGCGCCACCACGGAGCGATTGACGCTCACGGGCGTATTTGCGGATCTGGCCGAGAGCGGACGGCTCCCCGAGAACCCCACACCCGCCGAGACGCAGGCCGTCTACGCCACGGTTCTGCCGGCGGCTCGCGAGTCCGACCGTGTGATCAGAGAGATGCTCGAAGAGCTACGCGCTCTGGCCGCTCCCACCGAGCTGGCCGACGACGCCGAGGAGCTGTGGGACGCGTACGAAGAACGTGTCGAGATTGGGCTGCGTCGGATCGAGAAAGCGACAGTCGACGCCGACGCGGCAATTGCGCTGGAAGCCGACAACTCGAAGCCGTTCACTCCCGAGAACACACGCGGGGGGGGGGGGGGGGCGGCGGAGCTTGGCTTCACGGCCTGCCGCTTCGAATAGCGATCCTTCACTACCACGAAGGCGAGCTACTGACCGTACCTGTCGTCGGCGGCGGCTGATGTGGTGCCGTGGCCGGCACGGCGGCGCACCGCCCGCGCCTGGACTTGCCAATCAGAAGGGCCTATCCGCGCCCCAGAAGCAGCCCATGCCGACGACGAGGTGCTCGAAGCCGTCGGGAAACGGCGGGTCATCGGCGTGTCGAGCACCAGGTGCGTGCGCGTGACGGGAATCGGCCTGTCGCGGTCGGGAAGCGCGTCGCCGGGCGTCGGCACGTCGATCCAGTTGCGAAGGAAGTCCATCGCGGCTCAGACAGGGATACGCGCACGCTGAACGGGGCCGGCTACGTCGGGCGTCGCGGGTTGGCCGCGTCAACAGCAGAGATCCTCGACATCTTCGAGGAGGTCAACGCCGAGGGTCGGACGGTCGTGCTCATCACGCATGAGGACGACGTCGCCGCCCGGGCCCGCCGCATTGTGCGGTTGCGCGACGGCGAAGTCGTCGGCGACACAACCCTCGCTCCCGGGCTCCGCAGATCGCCGTGGAGGCGTTCGTGTCGCGGCCCGCGGCGTTCTGGCCAGCCCGTTGCCCGGCGCTGACGACGCTCGAGATCTCGATGAGTCGGAGCGGTGATCGTCTTGCTGGCAGTGGGCAACGGCTCGTCGGAGGCCGTGCGCGGCGAGATCCAGCGGCTGGGTACGAACGTGCTCCTCGTGAAAGGGGGGCTGGAAAAGGCGCCATCGGAACGCAGAGCGTGTCCACCGACCTGACGCTGGAGGACGTGGCGGCGCTCGGCAATCAGCAGGCCGCGCCCAGCGTCCTCCATGCCTCACCCGTGCTCAGCACGGGCGCCACCCTCGTCCACAAGGATTCGTCCACGAGCCCTCAGGTCATCGGCAGCGACGCGGAGTATTTCGTCTCACAGAACCATTCGCTCGCAGGAGGGCGACTTTTCACGGATCAGGAGACGACAAGCGGCTCCCGCGTCTTGGTGCTCGGGCAGGCTGCGGCGGAGAACCTCTTTGGCGACGCTCAGCCCTTGGGGGCCCAAGTCAGCGCGAACGGTGTGCGTTTCGAGGTGATCGGCGTGCTCGCGCGAAAGGGTGGTCTCGGCGGGGGTGAGGACGACGTCGCCGTCGCGCCGCTACAAGCAGTTCGAACCTCGCTGACCGGACAGAGCCGCACCGTCGGCCAGATCGTCGTCCAGGCGGTCAGCGATGCCAGGACTGATGAGGCGCAGGCTGAGGTGGCAGCCGTACTCAACCGGCGGCACGGGGTCATCGATGGCGCGAGCTCCCCGTTCTTCGTCTACAACCAAGCGGCGCTGCTCACGGCGGCGGGCGAGAGCAACCGTGTCTTCACCGTCCTGCTCGGCACCGTCGCGGCCATCTCGCTGCTCGTCGGCGGGATCGGCGTCATGAACATCATGCTCGTGACCGTCACGGAGCGCACTCGGGAGATCGGCATCCGCAAGGCGATAGGCGCAAAGCGCCGCGACATCGTCTCCCAGTTCCTCGTCGAGGCGGTACTGCTGTGTGCGATCGGCGGTGCGATCGGGGTCGTCGGCGGCCTGCTTGCCAGTCGCCTGGAGATCGTTGGCGTCGAACCGCTCGTGGCTCCGTACACCGTCGTGCTCGCGTTCGGTGTCTCCGTCTTTGTCGGACTGTTCTTCGGCATCTACCCCGCGAGCCGCGCGGCCTCGCTCCGCCCGATCGAGGCACTGCGGTATGAGTGACGAAAGGAGTTTTCGTGACCGGAGCTGACAGCACGGCCGCCCCGGAGGACGGGGAGACTCTCGTCCTACCCCCGCCACGCCCAAGACCCCGGCTATCGTGGCCGACGGCCGCGCTCGCCCTCCTGCTGCTGCTCGCAGCCTCGTTCTACGGCGGTGTCCGAGCCCAGCAGGCCTGGGGAGATGACTCTCGCTCGGTGGCTCTTGACAAGAAGACAGCGGCCGACGGGGACTCAGAAGCTGATGGGGTGGCGAAGGCAGCTGCATCGGACAAGGCCGCCGCGGGCAAGACCGCGGTAGGTAAGGCCGCGGTGGGGTGGGCCTATGGTGCGGTTACGGCGATATCCGGACGAACACTGTTCGTTGCGAGCAAGGACGGGTCGATCGTCGCCGTCGAGGTTCCTGCCGACGCCCAGGTGACGAAGACGCAGGGCTCGACCTTGCGGCAGATTCGGCCGGGCGACATCGTGACCGCGACCGGCGAACCCTCCAGGAACGGCGTGATCGTCGCTGCCAGCCTGAACGTCGGCGGCGGCAAGGCCGTCAAGTAATGGATCCAGCTAGCTCCCTGCGTTTCTCCTGAAGAAGCGCAGAGTTGCTTTGCCGTGCTGTCCACTGCCGCGGCACCAGCAGCGATCGGTCGGCCGAGTCGCGTACCCGCCGGACCGCCGCACTTCGTGCGAGACTGCGCATCCATGGCGAACGGAAGCGCCCGATGAAGAAATGGCTGCCACTGGTCGCCCTCGCGGGCGCCCAGTTCATCATGGTGCTCGACCAGTCGGTGATGAACGTCTCGATCAGCCAGCTGGTCGACGACTTCGACACGACAGTGACCACGATCCAGGGCGTGATCACGCTCTACTGCCTCGTGATGGCCATGTTGATCCTCACCGGCGCGAAGATCGGCGACATCATCGGCCGCCGGCGAGCCTTCGTGATCGGTCTCGTCATCTACGCCTGCGGTTCGGCTCTGACGGCCGCGGCGCCGACGGTCACGGTTCTCGCGCTCGGGTGGTCGATCCTGGAGGGCGTCGGTGCGGCCCTCGTGCTGCCGGCGATGGCCGCGTTGATCGCCGGCAACTTCGAGGGACGTGACCGCAAGGCCGCCTACGCGATCATCGGTGGTGTCGCAGGCGCGGGCATCGCCATCGGCCCCATCCTCGGGGGCTGGGCGACCACGGAGCTGAGCTGGCGGGTTGTGTTCGTGGGCGAGGTCGTGATCGTCCTCGCCATCCTTGCGATGAGCCCCTTCGTCCACGACGCAGTCCGGGACGCGGCAGCGCCCAGGCTCGACTACGTCGGCTCGATCCTCTCCGCGACCGGTCTCGGCGCGATCGTGCTCGGTGCACTGCAGTCGACCACCTGGGGCTGGGTCGCGCCGAAGGACTCCCCCATCGAGCCGTTCGGGCTCTCGTTGACGCTCTTCGTGATCGGAGGCGGCGCCGCGCTGCTGTGGGGGTTCGTGCGCTGGGAGCGGCACAGGGAGGCGACCGGCGCCGACCCGTTGGTGCACCTCGACTTGATGAAGATCCCACCCTTGGGCTCAGGGCTGATCGGCCTGTTCTCCCAGAACCTGATCCTGATGGGCGTCTTCTTCACGGTGCCCCTCTACCTGCAGCTCGTGCTGGGGCTCGATGCTCTCGAAACCGGCATCAAGATGCTCCCGGTCTCGATCGCGATGTTCGTCGCGTCGGCGGCGGGCTCGCGGCTGTCGGGCCGCTACGCGGTACGCACGATCGTCAGGGCCGGTCTGGTGATCACGGTGGTGGCCGTCGTCGCCCTGCTCGCGAGCATCGAGCCGAGCCTGGCCGACACCGGCTTCGCACTGTCGATGGCTCTGCTCGGCATCGGGATGGGGCTTCTCGCCTCGCAGCTCGGCAACGTGGTGCAGTCGTCGGTCGACGCGTCAGGCCGAGGCGAGGCGGGCGGCTTGCAGTTCACCGGGCAACAGCTCGGCTCGTCGCTCGGGGTCGCCTTGATCGGCGCCATCGTCCTCACGGGGCTGAGCGCAACGTTCGTGAGGAACATCGAGTCGGACCCCGCCATCAGCGACGCCGTCGCGGCCCAAGTGAGCGTCGCAGCCGGCGGCGGGATCGACTTCGTCGCGACCGAGCAGATCGAGGCCGCCGCACAGGGGGCCGGGCTCGACGAAGCCACCACACAGGCGATCGTCGACGACTACGAGGACGCGCAACTCCGATCGCTGAAGCTCGGATTGCTGGCAGCAGCGTTCCTCGCACTGGCCTCCCTCGCCTTCACGCGCAATCTGCCCGGCAGAGTTCCGCCTCGGGCAGGAGGAACCCGAGGCCCAGATCGCCGCCGCGTGACGGTCGTCGGGCGCGCCGGTCGCTGAACGCAGCTCACGGAGCGATCCGAGCAGGAGTAGCAGGCGGTGACATGGCTGCAGCACCGTTGCCCTGTCGTCGGAGAGGTCGCGGTCGCGGGCAGGCCCGGCGACGACTCCGTGGCGGCGCTGACGCTTCGAATCCGTGAATCTGCGCACACGATCAGTGGATCTGCGCATGTGTTACCGAATCGTCCACGCGAATCTGACACGTGCAGGCTCACGTCCGGGTACGGTCGAAGTAGTGGTCAGCTGCGACCGCCCCCGGGCGAACGGGTAGGCGGAGTTGCTCACGACGGCGCGGAACGCGGCGTCCTAACTGGGAGGTAGCCGATGAGCACGAAGAGTTCGATGGCAGGGTGGGTCGCGTTTGCGCGGCATGGTCATGCTGGTGATCGGCGGCATCAACTTCTTCCAGGGCCTGATCGCCCTGATCGAGGACGAGTACTTCGTCGTCACCGCCTCCGGGTTGCTGATCTTCGACCTGACGGCGTGGGGTTGGATCATGCTGATCTGGGGCGTCATCCTCGTTCTCGCCGGCATGGGCCTGCTCGGCGGTCAGGGGTGGGCGCGCTGGTTCACGATCGTGGTCGTGACCCTGAACTTCTTCGTCCAGCTCGGGTTCCTCGGCAACAGCCAGTACCCGCTGTGGGCCATGACCGCGCTCGCGCTCAACGTCGTCGTGCTCTACGCACTGACGGCGCGCTGGGACGAGAGCAAGGACGAGATGTTCGTGGCCGGCTAGCCACCGTTCGTCCCCGAGGCTGTTGCGCAGGTATGTCCGCGCAGCAGCCTCGGGGCCAACCCCGGACGGCGCGGGGACGAGAAGGAGGCCCGATCCCGTCTACAGCAGGGGCGAGATCGCGGCGAACGCCGCAGCCCGGGCACGGTTCTTCAGCCCTGACGGAGGCTGCATGTCGGAGCTGATGTTCTCCGCGGGGGCGAGGAAGCGATCTTCGAACTGCGCGGCGAGGTCGGTGGACTGGAAGCCGATGTCGATCTCGAAGAACCGTTTCAGGCTCCAGGCTTCGAGGTTGCAGGTGCCGGCGAGCACGTGCTCGCCGTCGGCGACGAACGCCTTCGCGTGCAGCATCTTCGGGTAGCCGTGAATCTGTACGCCGGCCTCGAGCAGGCGCCGGTGGTGGAACTCCTCCGCTGCGCCACAGGCCCAGTTGTTGGGCTTGGCGGGAACGAACAGGCGCACGCGTGCGCCCCGCCGCGCTGCATTCACGATCCGCCCGATCATGCGTCGGTCGGTGACGTACGGGTTGACGACGTCGAGTGTGCTCTGCGCCCCGTCGAGCAGTGCCGCGATCGCGTCGGTGATCGGCCTGTATCGGCCCGGCGCGTTGTGGAGCACGATCGCAGGCACGGCGTTCGCGCCCTCGTCGAGCGGTGGGAACAGCTCCGGGATCTCGCTCACGGGGATCTCGCAGCCGAGCCAGCGCACACTGGCCACGAACACGAGTTGCAGTTGCGCTACCACGGGGCCCTCGACGCGGACGAACAGGTCGTGGAACGCGCCGTTCTCGAAGTGATCCTCGATCCCGGCACCGCCCACCCAGCCGACGCGCCCGTCGACGACTACGGCCTTGCGGTGGTCGATATGCCCCAGCCCGCGCAGGTTCCAGTGCGTAGCCCCGCCGCGACCGAGCGGCCCGCGTGGTGCGCGCGGCTGCGTTGCGCGGTTCACGCACACGACGATCCCTGCCGCCACCAGCCGCTCGTAGAGCTCCCGTGAGCCACGCTCCGGGTCGGTCCCCTGCCGATCGACGACCAGCCTGACCGGCACTCCCTCGCCTGCCTTGGCGACCAGCACCTCCGCGAACCTGTCGCCAACCTGGCCTGGTCGGAAGCCAAACTGGTTGATGTGTACGGACGACGTCGCAGCCTCGATATCGGCGAGCATCGGCGGGTAGAAGTTGCGGCCCTCGACGTGGAGCTCGACGGACGAGGCGCTGCTCCGGTCGAACGCCAGCGCGAGCTCTGCGCGCTCCACCTGCGGCGCCTGCGCCAGCCGTGCGGCGTGCTTGCTGATCCGCTCGTTCGGGACGGCCACGTGTCCTCGCATCGAACAACAGACTATGCGCGCTCCTGCCATGGGCAGCTGTCGAACCGGTGCTCGTCGCGATCATCGACTGGCGCGGCAATCCTCGGATCGGCCGGCAGCAGGCTTGACCCGGGCCAGCCGGACGGCGATGCCGTGCTCCCGCGCGACCTGGACGATCTCAGCCGCGCCGGGCCCACGCTCACCGCCTCGTCGGTGTTTTCCTGACGGGGTCTGCGGCAAGACGCAGATGCGCTGGCAGCGCCCTGGTCACATGCTTGTTTCGGAAGCTCGGGCGCAGCGGTTCCGAAATCGGCTGCGTCTCTGAACATGCCGAACCGGAGGTCGTTCGATGAGTGTCGTTTACGAGGGAGAACGGGTTTCTACCACGGTGCCCCTGGACTGGAACGAGGTGTGGTTTACGAACTGCCCGATGGTGTCGGCGAACAACGTCGACCAGGAGCTGGGCTGGTGTCGTGAGGAGTTCAAGAAGATCGGCGTCGAGTACGCCTACTTCCGCCACGCGCCCGAGAACAACTGGTACCCGCACTACATCCACAACCTCGACAACCTGTTCCGCTTCGGCGGCTTGTATCCGCCGATCCACGTCCACGCGGACATCCGGCGGACGGTGCTGCTGGGGGCGACGTGGGTGCACGAGGGCGGCTGCATGGCCGTGCGCGCACGCGACGGGATCCACCGCATGCAGCATCTGAAGGGCAAGAAGATCGGCATCTCGAAGAGCCTGAACACGATCAAGAACGACTGGTGGCGGATCCAGGAGCACATGGGCATCGAGAACATGCTGATGCTGAACGAGATGACGATGGACGACATCGAGTTGGTCGAGTTCCCGTATCCGGACGACTGGTACGACAAGCCCGAGATGTTGGTCCCGCCGATGAACAACCCGTCGGAGTTGTGGATGCGCCGCGACCACAAGCACGACCTGGCGTTCCGACCCCTAGAGACGGCGCTGCTCGGTGGCAAGATCGACGCTATCTACACGCAGAGCAAGCCGTTCCAGCATCTCCAGGAGGCGACAGGCCGGATCACGATGATCGAGGATCTCTCCCGGTACGCCGACTGGACGATCCAGGTGGCCAACACTCCGGCGATCATCACCTGCACCGACGTGATGGCCGACGAGCACCCCGAGCTGGTCATCGCCTACATGAAGGCAATGATCAAGGTCGGGCGTTGGGCGAACGAGCACAAGCGTGCCGCAGGGGCGATCCTCAACAGGCAGACGTTCTACCTAGACGCCGAGGACACCTACCAGGGCATCAAGGACGTCGACATGGTGCCGAGCCTGAGCGCCCGCAACATGGAGTGCGTCAGGATCGGCAAGGACTTCATGGTCAGCCACGGCTACATCAAGAACGACTTCGACGTCGACGAGTGGGCGCGCCCGGAGTTCCTGGAGCAGGCGGCGACCGAGGTACTCAAGGAGGAGTGGGAGCGCCGCAGCTGGAGCAAGCTCCCCCAAGGCGGCGGGCTCGAAGTCGAAGGCACCCGACTCGGATAGCGAGGAGAACGCGATGACCATCGTCACCCACGACGACCGGCCGGTTGCCGAGGCGCGCCAGACGACGCTGGGGCTGTACGCCACCGCGAAGGAGGCGTACGACATGTGGCAGGCCGACCCCGAGGGCGTGAAGATCCTCGACGTCCGCACACCCGAGGAGTACGTCTTCACCGGCCATCCGCCGATGGCGACGAACATCCCGTTCGCCTTCCTCGCCTACGTCTGGGACGAAGAGAAGAAAGGGTTTCCGTGGGAGCTCAGCCCCGACTTCATCGGCCTCGTGAAGGAGCGCTTCGCTCCTGACGACACGATCCTCGTCTCATGCCGCTCCGGCGGCCGCGCCGCGCTGGCGATCAACATGCTCGCGGCCGCTGGGTTCACGAACGCGTACAACATCCTCGACGGGATGGAGGGCAGCAAGGTCGACGACCCCGACAGCGTGTTCCACGGCATGCGCCTGAAGAACGGCTGGAAGGCATCCGGCCTGCCCTGGACCTACGACCTCGACCCCGGAAGGATGGAGCTGCCCGCGCGGGAGACAGGGACGCTCCACGCCGGCAACCCCGACGACTGACGCCCGGCAAAGGGGCGGTAGCTCGGCCCGCCGCCCCTCGACCCGCTCAGATCCGGGCCAGCGCCTGTTCGAGGTCGGCCCATAGCTCGTCGGCGTCCTCGAGCCCGACCGAGAGCCGCAGCAGACCGGGCGGGCAGCGCTCGCCCTCCCAGCGATGCCGTCCTTCTAGCTTCGTCTTCGTTCCGCCGAGGCTGGTCGCGTTGACGATCAGCCGCAACGCGGTCTCGACGGTACGCGCGGCGGCCGCGTCGGCGACGTCGAACGAGACGAGGAACGAGAAGCCGGGATAGCGGACGAGTGTCACGGCGGGGTGCGCGCGGAGCCGGCTGACGAGCTCCTTCGCCGACCGCTCCTGGCGATCGAGCCGTTCCTCGAGGCTCGCCAGGCGCCGGTGCACGCGCCAGGCGGTGTCGGCCGAGGCGACCATTCCGGTGCGGTGGCGCACGGCGGACAGGCGCTCGTACAGGGTGTCGTCGCGCGTCACCAGGACACCCGCCAGCACGTCGTCGTGGCCGCTCAAGACCTTCGTCGCCGAGTGCAGCGCAACATCGCAGCCTCAGGTCGAGTGCGCGCACGCGAAGCGGCGAGGCGACCGTCGCATCGCACACGACGGGTGCCGGATGTGAAGCGACGGCGTCGAAGTCGGGCATCGTCAGCAGCGGGTTCGACGGGGCCTCGACGAGGATCAGGTCGGCCGGCGGTGGGGTCGCGGTCTGGTCGAACTCGACGCAGCGAAGATCCCATGTCCCCAGGAGCTCGAGCAGGACGTGGTGGCCGTAGTAGGCGCCGTGTGCCAGAGCCACTGTCTGTCCTGGTCGTGCGAGCGTCAGGACCGCGGTCGTGACTGCCGCCATCCCGGACGGGAAGAGGAGCGCGTGCCCGCCGTCGAGCGCTCCGAGCGCCTCCTCGCAGGCGACGCCGGCGGGATGACCGGCGCGCGCGTACGAGAAGGCGCGAGGCTCGCCGTCGTCGTAGGCCCAGCTGACCGAGTCGTCGACGTCGGAAGACACGGCGCGACTGTAGCCGCGGGTCGTCGGGCGCGCGTGCGCGCAGAACCGGCACAGAGATGGTGCAGGGTCGACACGTTCACGACGGTGTTGCCTCGTTAGGCTCAGCTCGTGGGGAGGAGGTTGGAGGACCCCGGGACATCCCACACGTGTCCCGAAGGGACAGGCCGGTGGAGGGGTTAGGCTGCCGCACATGCCGCGGCGACACGAGACCACCGAGCAGAAGCTTCGCTGGCTCGCGGAGCTCGGGGAGGAGGCGGCGCACGCCGGCACGGAGAAGGCGGTGGCCCGCCAGCGCGAACGAGGGAAGCTCCTTGCGCGGGAGCGGGTAGAGAAGCTGCTCGACCCCGGCTCCTTCGTCGAGCTCGATCGGTTCGTGCGCCATCGCGAGACGAACTTCGGGATGGCCGAGAACCGCCCGTGGGGCGACGCCGTCGTCACCGGGTACGGAACCGTGTTCGGCCGTAAGGTGTTCGTGTTCTCGCAGGACTTCACTGTCTTCGGCGGCTCGCTCTCCGAGGTCTTCGCCGAGAAGGTCTGCAAGGTGATGGACATGGCAGTGAGGTACGGCTGCCCCGTCGTCGGCATCAACGACTCGGGGGGCGCGCGCATCCAGGAGGGCGTCGTGTCGCTCGGTGGCTACGCCGAGATCTTCTGGCGCAACGTCCAGGCATCCGGCGTCGTGCCGCAGATCTCGCTCGTGATGGGCCCGTGCGCTGGCGGCGCGGTGTACTCGCCGGCGATCACCGACTTCACGCTGATGGTGGAGGGGACGTCGTACATGTTCATCACGGGACCCGACGTGGTGAAGACGGTGACCGGCGAGGAGGTGTCGTTCGAGGAGCTCGGTGGCGCAACCGCGCACGCCTCGAAGTCGGGTGTTGCCCACCTGACGTCGCCCGACGAGGAGACATGCCTCGAGGACGCGCGTTACCTGCTGACGTTCCTGCCGCAGAACAACCTCGACTCGTCACCGTACGCCACGCCTACCGACCCGGTCGACCGTGAGGCGCTCGAGCTCGACTCGCTCGTCCCCGATGCGCCACACAAGCCGTACGACATGCACCGCGTGATCGAGGCGGTCGTCGACGACGGCGCGTTCCTCGAGATCCAACCGCACTGGGCGGAGAACATCGTGTGCGGCTTCGCGCGGCTCGGAGGACACGCCGTCGGTGTCGTCGGCAACCAGCCACACACGCTCGCCGGCGTGCTCGACATCGACGCGTCCGTGAAGGCAGCCCGCTTCGTTCGTACCTGCGATGCGTTCAACGTCCCGCTGGTCACGTTCGTCGATGTCCCCGGCTTCCTACCCGGCACCGCGCAGGAGTGGGGCGGCATCATCCGGCACGGCGCCAAGCTCCTGTATGCCTACGCCGAGGCGACGGTGCCGAAGCTGACGGTGATCACGCGGAAGGCCTATGGCGGAGCCTACGACGTGATGAGCTCCAAGCACATCCGCGCCGACGTCAACCTCGCGTGGCCCACGGCGGAGGTCGCGGTGATGGGGCCCGAAGGAGCGGTGAACATCGTCTTCCGTGCCGAGCTCGAGGCCGCCGACGACCCCGATGCTCGTCGCGCGGAGCTGATCGCCGACTACACGGAGCGGTTCGCGAATCCCTACACGGCCGCCGAGCGCGGGTATGTCGACGACGTGATCGAGCCGCGCTACACGCGGCCACGGTTGATCTCGGCGCTGGAGACGACGCTGACGAAGCGTGAGCCCCCGCCGAAGCGCAAACACGGGAATATCCCGCTCTGAGCGACCTCTGGCGCCAGGCGGAGGGCAGCGGCCCGCCGATCCTGCTCGTGCACGCCGGGATCTGCGACGCCAGGATGTGGGACGACGTCGTTCCTCTGCTGTCCGGCGACCACCGCGTCCTTCGCTACGACATGCGGGGATACGGCCGCAGCGGCCCGGTCACCGCTCCCTTCTCGCCCGCCGCGGACCTCGTCTCGGTGCTCGATGCCGAGGAGATCGAGCGTGCCACGGTGTGTGGCGTCTCGTTCGGCGGCGCCGTCGCGATCGAGACCGCCGTCGCGCACCCGGAGCGAGTGGACAGCCTGGTGCTCGTGTGCTGTGCGGTCGACTGGTCGGGCCTACCCGAGGACATGATGCGGAGAGTGGAGGAGGCGGACGCCGCCGCCGAGGCCGGCGACATCGCCCGCGCGGTCGAGCTGGAGCTCCGCATCTGGGTCGACGGCGACGGACGCGATGCTCCCGTCGATCCGGCGATTCGCGAGCGCGTGCGCATGATGGATCATCGTGCCCTCGAGCTCGGTGCGCAGGCTGCCGCGGACGCCGAGTGGGCCGAGCCGCCGGCCGAGGAACGCCTTGCGGAGATCGCCGTGCCGACGCTCGTCGTCGCCGGCGAGCATGATGTCGCGTTCATGCAGGAGAGCTGTCGCGACATCGCCCGGCAAGTACCGTCCGCGCGACTGACCACGATGCGCGGTGTCGCACACCTGCCGCCGCTCGAGCGACCCGCGGAGTTCGCCGCGATCCTCGCAGACTTCCTCAGCCAGGGGTGAACGCGATCTCGGCCGAGTCGCAGACGGGCTCGTAGCCGATGCGGGCGTAGATCCTGTTCGACGTAGGGTTGGAGAGATCGGTGTAGAGGAAGCAGAACCGCCGGCCGTCGGCGAGCAGTTGCCGGGAGAGCACGGCGACGAGCGACGTCGCGTACCCACGGCCGCGGAGCTCGGGCGGCGTGTAGACAGGCCCGATGCGAATGCCGTTCGGCGTCGGCCCCCCGTACCCCGCCAGCGAGACGACTTCGCCACGGTCCTCCCACAGGAGGATCCCGCCGTCGATCCCAGTGAGCCGATGATCGACGGCGGCAGCCGCGTGATCCGTGTGCCCATCGCGGACGACCTCGACGGTGAATGCCGTCCACCAGTCGACCGAGACGTCGCGGTCGGCGGGCCCTGCGCGGCGTGCGCCACCTGAGGCGCTGCCGTCGTCGCGGACCTCGGCCAGCGCGTGGATCCGCATCTCGGTTCGCGTCTCGTGGGAGCCGCCGCGCGCCGCCACCCAGCGGGCCGCGAACTCCTCGGCCTCGGGGCGTGCGCCCGTCACGCCCGGCAGCTCGTCGTCCATCGCTCCCACGAGCACGTCGAGCGCGGTCGGTGCGGACGGCCGTGCCAGCACGAGATTGTGCGGCGGTGTCAGGAGCGCCGCCCCGACGACGGCACCGCCGTCCTCCACGACCCAGAAGTGCGCCTCGGGGTAGTAGTCGGGCGTCTCCCGGAGCGTCGCGGCGATTCCGAGCGGGAGGTTGTGACGCGCCTCGTCGGCGAGCAAGAGCGGCCCGGCTCGCTCGAGGAAGTCCGCCGGCCCGGCGCAGTTCGCGAGTTCCACGCCGGTGATCGTACGATGTGACGCCTTGCGGTACCTTTCATAGGCAATGCCTATGAGAGATGTGTCCACGGTACCCGCATCCCAGGCCGCCCGCGCGCTCGGGATCTCGCTCGACACGCTCCGCCGGTGGGACCGGGTGGGCAAGATCCGCGTCGAGCGCGACGCGAGCAACCGGCGTGTCGTCCCGGTCGCCGAGATCGACCGGCTGCGGGGAGGTCACGGTGACGAGACGATCTCGGCGCGCAACCACTTCCGGGGCGTCGTGCGCTCCGTCGAGGTTGACGGGCTGCTGGCGAGGGTCGAGATCGACGTCACGGAGCCGTCACGTGTGGTGGCGATCGTGACGCGGGAGTCGGTCGAGGCGCTCGGGCTCCGGGTCGGCTCGAGCGCGGCCGGTGTGGTCAAGGCGACGAGCGTGATGGTCGAGCGGTGAGGTGGCCTGGACTCGGTGCCGCCGTCCTCGTTGCGATGCTCGTCGGTAGCTGCGGCGGCGACGACGAGGGCCTCCGCATCTTCGCAGCCTCGTCGCTCCGCGAGGTGCTGCCCCAGGTGGAGCCGTCCGCGCGGTTCGTGTTCGCGGGCTCCGACACGCTCGCCACGCAGATCCGCGAGGGCGCAGGTGCCGACGTCTTCGTCTCGGCCAGCCCGCGTGCCGTGCAGGAGCTCGTGAGCGCGGGAGTCGTCACCGACCCGGTCGTCGTCGCCTCGAACAGGCTGGTCGTGATCGTGCCTGCCCACCGCGAGCCGGCCGTGCAGGCTTTCACCGACCTCGCGCGGCCCGGTGTGAGGCTCGTGCTCGCCGGTGAGGGCGTGCCCGTCGGCGACTATGCCCGGGCGGCGCTTGCGGCGGCCGGTCTGGCGGACGCCCTCGACACCGTCGTCAGCCTCGAGGACTCGGTGAGCGGCATCACCGCGAAGGTCGCATTGGGAGAAGCGGACGCCGGCGTCGTATACGCGACAGACGCGCGCATCGTCGAGGGCGACGTCGCGGTGCTTCCGGTGCCGGCGAGCTTTCAGCCGTCGATCGAGTACGTGGCGGCGGCGGTGAGCGGCGGAGACGAAGGCCGGGCGACAGCGTTCCTCGACCTCCTACGTGGGCCTACGGGTCAGGCGGCCCTCGCCCAAGCTGGCTTTCTCCCGGCGCGATGACGCTCTTCCGCACGCTCTCCTGGCTCAGCCTGGCTGTTGCCGTCGCCTTCCTCGGCATCCCGCTGGCCGCGCTGTTCCTGCGCGTTCCCCCGGGTGAGCTCGTCGACCAGCTGGGCAGCGCCACGGCACGTGAGGCGCTGTGGGTCACGCTGAAGGCGAACGTGGTGGCGCAGGTGCTCGTGATCGCGATCGGCACGCCGGCGTCCTACCTGCTGGCGACGTCGCGGTTCCGAGGCCGCGACACGGTGATCTCGATTCTCGAGCTGCCCCTCGTGTTGCCTCCGGCCGTCGCGGGCGTCGCGCTGCTCGCGGCGTTCGGGCGGAGCGGTCTGCTCGGTGGCGAGCTCGAGGCGCTCGGCATCACGATTCCCTTCACCGAGGCTGCGGTCGTGCTCGCCGTGTGCTTCGTCTCGAGCCCGTTCTACGTCCGTGCGGCGATCTCGGGGTTCGAGGGCGTCGACAAGGATCTCGTGGACGCCGCGCGGACGCTCGGCGCGGGGCCGGCCCGGGTGTTCGCCCGCGTGGCGCTCCCGCTGTCCACCGGGGCGCTCGGGGCAGGCGCGACCCTCGCCTTCGCTCGGGGGCTCGGCGAGTTCGGCGCCACGATCATGTTCGCCGGCAGCCTCCCCGGTGTGACCCAGACCATGCCGCTCGCCATCTACGACGCGCTCGACCAGGACTTCGAGGTCGCCCTCGCGCTCGGAGCCCTACTCGTGGTCGTGAGCATCGCGATCCTCCTCATCAGCAAGGCGCTGCCCCGCTGGGGGCGGCCGGAGCTCGAGCCCCGATGACGCGGCACCTCGCGCAGCGTAGGCATCTCAGCCTCGATCTCAACGTGCCACTCCGCTCGTTCGATCTCGAGGTGGATCTCGACGTGACCGGCACCGTCGCCCTGGTCGGTCCATCCGGGGCCGGCAAGACCACCGTTCTGCGCACGATCGCGGGTCTCTCGCGACCGCAGAGGGGCAGGATCTCGCTCGGCGACACGACATGGTTCGACGCCGATCGTGGCATTGACGTATCGCCAGAGCAGCGTCGCGTCGGCCTCGTCTTCCAGGACTACGCGCTCTTCCCGCATCTCCGCGTCGACCAGAACGTCGCCTTTGGGGCCGCTGACCCCGCTCTCGTCTCGGGGCTGCTCGAGCGTCTGCGGATCTCGCATCTCGCCAGTGTCAAGCCCCGTGCTCTATCCGGTGGCGAGCGGCAGCGTGTCGCGCTCGCCCGTGCCCTCGCACGCGATCCCGACGTCCTCCTGCTGGACGAGCCGCTGTCGGCGCTCGACGCCCACACCCGGCTCGGTGTGCGGGCCGAGCTCCACGAGCTGCTCGACGATCTCCAGTTGCCAACCGTCCTCGTCACCCACGACTTCGAGGACGCGGCGACGCTCGCCGACCGGATCGGCGTGCTCGTCGACGGCAGGATCCTCCAGGTCGGGACGGCAGCCGACCTCGTGGCCGCCCCGGACGACCCGTTCGTCGCCAGCTTCGCCGGCGCCTCGCTCCTCCAGGGGATCGCCGCTCTCGGCGCAGGAGGCCTGACGGAGGTCACGCTCGACGCGGGCGGCGCCGTCTTCTCCACGGACCTCGCCGTCGGGCGGGTCGCCGTGGCTGTCTTCCCCTGGGAAGTGTCTCTGTCTCGCGCGACGCCGGACGACTCCGCGGTCAATCACCTGCGGGCACCCGTGGCGTCGGTTGTCGAGCTCGGGAATCGCGCACGCGTGCGCGTCGGGCCCGTCACCGCCGAGGTGACCACCGCGTCGCTCGCGCGGCTCGGCATCGTGCCCGGGGACGTCGTCGTGGCGAGCTTCAAGGCGACCGCCGCCCGGCTGCTGCCGGTGTAGGCTCGCGCGGTGGAGATCGAACTGCGGCCACCGGCTGACGCAGCGGTCCTGGCGGCCGTGCGACGGGCAGCGGCTCGGGCCGACCTGGTCGAGGTGGGTGCCCAGACGCGCTACGCGAGCGCGTGGCGACGCGCCGCGTTCGAGGAGGGGGTCGGAGACGACCCCGCCACAGACCGGGCTCAGGCGCCTTCGCCGCGAAGCACGCGCGGCGCCACGCGCGCGTAGTCGAGCCCGCTCAGCCAGGTCAGCACGACCGCCACGAGCATCGCCCACCACGCCACGTCGCTGCTCCACGCTCCGCCGGCGGCGATTCCGCCGATGGTCACCGCCAGTGCCTGCGCCCACGTCTTGAGCTTGCCGAGGTCGCGGGCGCCCATCACCACACGCCGCTCCATTGCAGCGAGCCGCAGGCCCGAGACGGCGATCTCGCGGGCGACGATCGCCGCCACCATCCACGCCGGGACGATCCCCTCGCCGACGAGCATCACCAGCGCGGCCATCACCAGCACCTTGTCGGCGATCGGGTCGAGCAGCGAGCCGAACGCCGACGTCTGGTTCCAGCGACGGGCGAGCCAGCCGTCCACCTGATCGGTCGCCATCGCCAGCGCGAACACGAGCGTCGCCCAGTACGCGTGGTTCGGGAAGTCCCAGGCGAACAGCACGACGACCACGGGGACGGCGAGGGCACGAACGACGGTGAGCTGGTCGGGAACTGTCACTCTGGGAGAGAATACGCGGCGCCATGGCCGGCTTCTCGAAAATCCTCGTCGCGAACCGTGGCGAGATCGCGATCCGGATCTTCCGGACGCTCCGGGAGCTCGGGATCGGATGCGTCGCGGTGTTCTCCGAGGCGGATCGTGGGCGAGCACACGTCGAGGCGGCCGACGAGGCCTACCTGGTGGGGCCCGGCCCGGCTGCGGAGAGCTACCTCCGCGGCGACGTGATCGTCGAGACGGCCCTCCGGGCGGGCGCCGAGGCGGTGCATCCAGGGTATGGCTTCCTGGCCGAGAACGCGCCGTTCGCCCGCCTCGTCGAGGAGGCGGGACTGACGTGGATCGGGCCGCCACCGTCGGCCATCGAGCTGATGGGCTCCAAGACAGCTGCCCGGACGGCGATGCGTGAGGCCGGCGTGCCGATCATCCCCGGTACGACCGAGCCCCTCGTCGACGTGGCAGCACTCCTCGCCCTCGGGGCAGAGATCGGGTATCCGCTCATCGTGAAGGCCGCGGCCGGCGGTGGTGGCAAGGGGATGAAGCTGGTCGAGTCCCCTCACGAGGCCGAGAGGGCGTTCGCTGCGGCGACGCGCGAGGGTGAGAAGTACTTCGCGGACGCCGCCGTCTACGCGGAGCGGTACCTCGTCGACCCGAGACACGTCGAGGTGCAGGTGCTGGCGGACGCACACGGCAACGTGATCCACCTGGGTGAGCGCGACTGCACGATCCAGCGACGACACCAGAAGCTCGTCGAGGAGACGCCGTCTCCGGCCGTCGACGACGCGCTGCGCGAGCGGATCGGGGAGATCGCGGTGGAGGCCGCCCGGGCTGCCGGCTACCGATCGGCAGGCACCATCGAGGGGCTGCTCACCGCGGATGGCGACTACTTCTTCATGGAGATGAACACGCGCATCCAGGTCGAGCACACCGTGACGGAGCTCGTCACCGGGCTCGATCTCGTGCGCGAGCAGGTGCTCGTCGCGATGGGGGAGCCGCTCTCCGTGCGACAGGAGAACGTGCGCCTGCACGGTCACGCGATCGAATGCCGGATCAATGCCGAAGACGTCTCCCGTGGCTTTCTCCCGGCGCCGGGTGTCGTTACCGCGTACCGTGAACCCGCCGGGCCCGGCGTCCGCGTCGACTCGGGGGTGAGGGCCGGTGACACGATCTCGGATCTCTACGACCCGATGATCGCCAAGCTGATCGTCCACGACACGGACCGGGAGCACGCGCGGCGGCGCATGCTGCGTGCGCTCGACGAGTTCGTGATCGAGGGCCCGCCGACGCTCCTCGGCTTCCACCGGGCGCTCCTCTCGCATCCTTGCTTCGTCGCCGGGGAAACCTGCCACGGCGTCGTCGAGTCCGATGAGCTGGCGGCTGCTGCCGCGGAGCTCGACGTGCGTCCCACCGCGGCGACGCGGGTCGACGGCTCCGGGTCACTGTCGACGCGCCCCCAGGTGGTCGGCGTCGAGGTCGACGGTCGTGCGTACGAGATCGTGTTGCAGGTGACCGAGCCACCCTGGGCGGAGCTCGGCCGACGTCGCCGCGAGCGGGCCGCCCGCAGCGGCCTCGGCGGGTTCGGCGACGTCGTCTGCCCGATGCAGGGGACCGTGCTCAAGGTCGAGGTCGTCGACGGCGCCGCCGTCGAGCCCGGCCAGGTGATCTGCGTGGTCGAGGCGATGAAGATGGAGAACGAGATCGCAGCGCCCCGGGCCGGCATCGTCCGCGACCTCGCCGTCGAGCCGGGGCAAACGGTGACGATCGGGCAACGGCTCTGCGCCGTCGTCGAGCGCGAGGCGTGAGATGTCCCGTGTCAACCGTGACTGCGTGGGTGGCAGGCACCGGCTGCGATAGCGGCTGTCGCGAGCACGGGTCTGCTCGTGTGGATGCGTGCCCTGCGGGGGGTGCGTCGTGAGCGCGCTCGGTGAGCTCGTCGCCGACCTCGTGGCGAGGGGGTCGCTGAACGGCGTCACGCTGAGCAACCCCCGGACGTCCGACGCCGGCTCCCCACGACGGGTCACCGTCGATCCGGTCGTCGTGCGCCGGGCGCACAGGTACCGCGTGCGTCGACATCTGGCGAAGCGGACGAAGGACGAGATCGTCGATCCGGAAGCGGTCGCGGAGCTCGTCGTCGAGCTCGTCGGTGCCGAGTTCCGCCAATGTCTTCTGCACGCCCCCGACGCCGACTGGCAGGTGCTGGCTGGCGGCAAGCACGAACCGAGGATCCTGCGGCGTCCGCCGACGCGTCCCGTCGCGTCGCTCTCGCACGATCGCGCGAAACGGCGGCTGCTCGCCGACGGTGAGCCAGTGCCATTCCTCGTCGAGCTGGGTGTCCAGACACCGGAGGGTCGCGTCCGGGACAAGGCACAGGACAAGTTCCGGCAGGTCAACCGCTTCCTCGAGCTCGTCGACGACGTGCTGCCGGCACTCCCTGCCGCCGGTCGGTTGCGCGTCGTCGACTTCGGCTCGGGCAAGTCGTACCTCACGTTCGCTCTGCACCATCTGCTCACGCAGGTGCGCGGTCGGGAGGTCGACATCGTCGGGCTCGACCTGAAGGAGGACGTCGTCGCTGCCTGTGCCGATCTCGCGGAGCGACTCGCCGCCGAGGGTCTCCGCTTCGAGCTCGGTGACATCGCGTCGTACGAGGCGCTGGACGGCGTCGATCTCGTGGTCAGCCTCCATGCGTGCGATACCGCGACCGACGCTGCACTCGATCGGGCGATCGCGGCACGCGCCCGTGTCGTGCTGGCCGTTCCCTGCTGCCAGCACGAACTGCTCCAACAGCTCGACAGCGAGACGCTGCGACCGCTCGTCCGGCACGGCACGCTGCGCGAGCGGTTCGTGGCGGAGGTCACCGACGCCGCGCGCGCGAGGCTGCTCGAGCTGGCGGGCTACGACGTACAGGTCGTCGAGTTCGTACCGCTCGAGCACACACCGAAGAATGTTCTCCTCCGTGCGACGCGGCGTGCGCGGAAACGGTCGAAGGCCGAGACCGATCGGCTGGCGACGGAGTACCGGACGTTCGCCGACGCGCTCGGGATCGAGCCGGCGCTCGAACGCGCTCTGCGCTCGCGTACGGTGATCGAATGAGCTGCGCGACCGAGTCGCACGCTGCCGCTGCGCCGCTGGCTGGGACGGCAACGCAGGCGCGCCGCTGGCTCGTCGTCGAGCACCGAGGGCAGTGGGGTCGCGACGTCGTGGCCGACACAGACTTCCCCGCGCCGCTCGCCGAGCGGCTGGCAGAGTTCGACGGTCGCGTGCTCCTCGTGCGGCGCCCGCGTGATGCGCGCGGCGGCGTGGCGGTCTTTCGCGCGGATACGACCGAGTCCGGAGGCGCGCTCCGGCGGCTCGCGCTGTCCTCCGGCGAGGACATCGCCGACGCTGACCTCGAGGCGGGGGATGCCGTGATTGGCCCGCTCGTTCTCGTGTGCGCGCACGGTCGGCGGGATGCGTGCTGCGCCCGGCTCGGCCCGCCCGTGTGCGAGGCACTCAGCGAGCACGGCGACGACGGGCTCGTGTGGCAATCGTCCCATCACGGCGGTCATCGGTTCGCGGCGAACGTGCTCGTCCTACCCTGGGGCGTTCAGCTCGGTCGCGTCGAACCGACCGAGGCCGCCCGCGTGATGGCAATGCTGCGCGAGGGGCGAATCCCGCTCGAGCTGTACCGCGGACGGACGCTCTACGAACCGCACGTGCAGGCTGCGGAGATCGCCGTCCGTCGCAGCCACGCACTCGACCGCGTCGACGCCCTTCGTCTCGTGTCGGACGTGCACGGGCACGTGCGGTTCGCCGGCCCCGACGGTGAGCTCGAGGCGGTCGTCACGGAGGAGGACGGGCCGATCGTGCCCGCGAGCTGCGGTGCCGAACCAGCGCCGACGACGACGTTCGTCGTCTCGCTAGAGTCGTCGGCGTGAGCGACGATCGCGTGCTGTGGATCACCGGGGCGTCGTCCGGGATCGGTGCCGCCACTGCCCGAGCGGCCGCGGCCGACGGCTGGCGGCTCGTGCTCGCCGCTCGCTCGCTCGACCGACTCGAGGCGCTCGCCGAGGAGCTCGGCGGACCGGAACGGGCCGTCGCCGTCGAGTGCGACGTCACCGAATGGCCCGATCAGCAGGCGGCGGTCGTCACGGCGCTCGAGCACTTCGGGCGACTCGATGGGGCCTGGGCGAACGCAGGCTTTGGCGCGCAGCGGAGCTTCCTCGAGGACTCCGTCGAGCACTGGCGCTCGATGGTGCTGACGAACGTCTACGGTGCCGCGCTCACGATCCGTGCCGCGCTGCCGGCGCTGAAGGAGGCTCGGGGGCATCTCCTGCTGACAGGCTCGGTCGCGGGGAGGCGCAACATCCCCGGGTCGCTCTACTCCGCAACGAAACACGCCGTGCACGCGATGGCCGAGAACGTCCGCCTGGAGCTCGACGGCACCGGGGTGCGCGTGACCGTGATCGCCCCTGGGGTCGTCGACACACCGTTCTTCGAGCAGGTGCCGCTGAGCCCACCGCTCGTAGCGGACGACGTCGCCCGCGCCGTGCTCTTCGCCCTCTCGCAGCCCGCGCACGTCGACGTGAACGAAGTACTGGTGCGCCCCACGGCGCAGCCGCACTAGCCTTTCGGCAAGCGCAGCCTCGCGTGCGCGAGACAACGGGATCCGCTGGCGCGGAGCCTTTTCTCGGCAGGCGCAGTCTCGCTGCGCGAGACATCGGGATCCGCTGGCGCGGATCCCTTGCGCGCACAGATCCCTGAAGGCGGCCGCTTCGCGGCCGCAGTGCGGCAGGAGTTCCGTGGGGTTGGCGTGGGGTCAGACCCCACGGGTCTGACCCCGAAGTGCCCATGCGCTCTGGCCTACCCACACGTGCCTTCCGGCGGGCGGTGCCTCGCTTGCGCGCACAGGTCCCTGAAGGCGGCCGCTTTGCGGCCGCAATGCGGCACGAACGCCGTGGGGTGGGGTTGCCGTGGGGTCAGACCCCACGGGTCTGACCCCACACTCCGTGGCGGCATGTGACCCGAGGGGTCAGACCCCAGGGGTCTGACCCCGAGTGCCTGCCCCTCTACAGCGTGCGGCGGTACGCGCGGAAGCTTCCCGTCGCGAAAGCTGCGGCCGCGGCGGCGAAAAGCACGAGCAGCGCGAGGAAGGACGCCATCTCACCCCAGTCGGTGCCGGGGAGGGCCTCGCCGCGGGCGGCACGCACTGCCCACTCGACCGGGTTGAGCAGCGAGAGGCTCCTCATCCACGACGGGATCAGCTCGCGGGCGATCAGGAGTGAGGAGAAGAAGAGGAGCGGCAGCCCGATGAACTGGGCGACAGCGATCATCGACGCCTCCTGCCTGGTGCGTAGAGCGACTCCGTGGGACAGTCCCGAGAAACCCGCGGCAACGAGGAACGCCGCGACGAGAATCACGAGCCAGCCGGCGAGGCCACCGTTGGTGGCGCCGAGCACGAGGCCCGTGACGAGGATCAGGACCGCCTGCAACGTCGCCACGAGGGCAGACTCGAGGATGCGTCCGAAGACGATCGAGCCACGGTGAGCAGGTGTGGCCAGAAAGCGCTCGAGCACGCCGCGGTCGAGATCCTCGATCATGCCCATGCCGGCCCACGAGCCCGAGAAGAAGGCGGTCATCACCGCAACGCCGGGGGTCAGGTAGTCGATGTACGAGGACGTTCCGAAGCCGGGAAGCTCCGTGATCCGTCGGAAGAGCTGGCTGTACAGGAGCAGCCAGAACATTGGCTGCACGACCATCACCACGATCCAGATGGGCTGGCGCATGAGGTTGCGCAGGACGCGTGCGCAGAGGAAGAGCGTCTGCTGCAGGACGTTCACGCCGTTCCCTCCGCGTCATCCGAGCGGAAGTCGCGCCCGGTGTGGTGCAGGTAGACGTCGTCGAGCGACGGTCGCGAGACGGTGACCGCGTTGACCATCACACCTGCCGCATCGAGGGCGCCGAGGATCACCGGCACCGCCTGCGCGCCGTGCTCGACCCTGGCATGGAGGCGGTTCGCGTCGACGACGGTCTCAGTGACTCCGGCAATCGCCCCGACCACCTCGGTCGCTCGACCCGCCTCTCCGTCAGCGAGCTCGACGGTGACCGCGTCCCCGCGAAGCGCGCGCTTCAACGTCTCGGGCGCGCCCTCGACGACGACCCTGCCTCGACTGACGATCGCCACGCGCTGCGCGAGCCGGTCGGCCTCCTCGAGGTAGTGGGTGGTGAGGAGGATGGTCAGCCGCTCGTGGGCCGCGAGCCGTTCGAGCTCGTCCCACATCGTCGCCCGCGCCTCCGGGTCGAGGCCGGTGGTCGGCTCGTCGAGGAACAGCACCTGCGGGCGGTGCACGAGACCCATCGCCACGTCGAGGCGGCGCTTCTGCCCACCGGAGTACGTCTTGACGAGCGCCCGCGCTTTCTCCTCGAGGCCGAACAACGCGGTCAGGTCGTCGACGCGGCCTGCAAGATCGGCGCCACGCATCCCATGGAGGCGCCCCTGGAGCAGAAGGTTCTCGTGGCCTGTCGCTTCGCGGTCGACGCCGGAGGCCTGGGGCACGTAGCCGATGGCACGGCGGACAGCCGCGGCTGCCCTCTTGACATCGTGACCGGCCACCGAGGCGCTGCCCCCGTCGGCGGCGGTGAGTGTCACCAGTACGCGCACGGTCGTCGACTTGCCGGCTCCATTCGGGCCGAGCAGGCCGAAGACTTCACCCTCTGGTACAGAGAACGTCATGCCGTCGAGCGCACGAACGGACTTCCCGTAGGTCTTCACCAGCCCGTCGACTGCGATTGCATGCACGCGCGCGACATTAGTCGCTCCGCGGTACGGTTGGCCGGTGCGCGTTCCCGTGAAGGCGACGTTCTCGATCGTCGCGGTCGATCCGACGGCCGGCGAGGTCGGCTGCGCGGTGCAGTCGAAGTACTTCGCAGTGGGCAACGTCGTGCCGTGGGCTCGGGCCGAGGTCGGCGCCGTCGCCACGCAGGCCGCGGGAATCGCCGTGTACGGCCCCCGGGCGCTGGAGGCGCTCGCAGCCGGCGCGTCGCCGGAGGAAGCGATCGAACGCGTGCTCGCCGGAGACGACGGGCGCGAGACGCGACAGCTCGGCGTCGTGGCCGCGGACGGCCGCGCAGCCGCCCACACGGGCTCGGAGTGCCTCGACTGGGCCGGACATCGCGTCGGCGACGGGTACGCCGTCCAGGGGAACATCCTCGCCGGCGAAGGCGTCGTGGAGAAGATGGAGTCGGCGTTCCTCGGCACGCCGGGGACGCTTGCCGAGCGGCTGGTGGCGGCGCTCGAGGCGGGGCAGGGGGCCGGTGGGGATGCCCGCGGTGAGCAGTCTGCGGCGATCGTCGTCGAGCGAGCCGGCGGTGCGAGCGAGGGGCGGGAGGGGCTCGACCGGGTCTGCGACCTGCGGGTGGACGATCACGCGACGCCGATCGCTGAGCTCCGTCGACTCCTGGGCACGCACGTGATCTGGGACGCGCTGCGTCGTGCCACCACGTTCCATGTCCCGGGGCGATACGAAGGCGGAGTCGCCCTCCTACGCGACGCGCTCGCGCGCTATGGGGAGGACGGCGCGTTGCTCTACGACCTGGCGTGCTTCGAGTGCCTCGCCGGAGACACGGCGTCGGCGCTCGAGCACCTGCGCCGCGGGCTCGAGCTGGAGGTCGGCCTGCGTCCCTCGGCCGCCGCCGACCCGGACTTCGCAGGCCTCGCAGCCGACCCGGGCTTCCGCCTGCTCGTCGACGGGTAGCCGTCGGCGCGGTCAGGGACGCAGGCGGTAGGTGTTGTCGGTAATCCAGACGAGGTGCCCGGGTAGGCCCTCCGGAGGATCGCCGTCGGCGACGAGAGGTCCGAACACCACACGCAGCCAGCGCTGAGCGGCGAGTGACCCTGGTGCCTCCATCGTCCCCTCCCAGCTCTCACCGGGTGCGAGGCGTCCGGGCAACGCCGGCTCGAAGGTGTGCGCCGGTCGAAGTCCGGGGAGGTCACGCTCGGCGTTTCGTCGCTCGAGCTCGCCCAGCTCGCCCGTCGCGAAGAGCATGACCCCGAAGCTCGCTGGCAGTCCCTCCGCGAGGACGCCCCACTCGATCTCCGACTCGTTGCGAATCGCGACGGCGGCACGCCATCCGTCCTCCGTGATCGCGAAGGACCGAACCTCGAAGACCAGTGCCGGCGCGTCGACCGGTGTCGGCTCGACCCAGTCGAGTTTCGCGGCCTGCGGCCCGGCGGGAGTCGCGGGCGGTGGCCCGGAGGTTTCACGGGCGCACCCCGCGGTGGCGAGGGCTGCCAGGAGAACGGCGAGCCCGACGGGCGATGGACGACGCATCAGTGCCATGCTCGCACGCCACCGGCGCTCGTGACCGGCAAGAGGTGCGCTACACCCTCGACGGCCGACGCTCGCTCCGCCGGTATGCTCGCCCCCCGGTGGACCTGTACGAGTACCAGGGCAAGGAGCTGTTCCGGCGGGCGGGCATCCCCGTCTCGGATGGCCGCCTCGCGACCAACCCGATCGAGGCGCGCGAAGCCGCGCAGCAGCTCGGCTGCCCCGTCGTCGTGAAGGCGCAGGTGCTCACCGGCGGTCGCGGCAAGGCGGGTGGCATCAAGCTCGCGGCGACCCCGGCGGAGGCGGAGGAACGGGCGAAGGAGATCCTCGGGCTCGACATCAGGGGGCATGTCGTCCGTCGCCTGTGGGTCGAGAAGGCGTCCGACATCGCGAAGGAGTACTACCTCTCGCTCACGTTCGACCGGGGGGCGCGCATGCCCCTGTTCATGTTCACGACGCAGGGTGGGGTGGACATCGAGGAGGTCGCGGCGACGAGCCCCGACGCTCTCGTACGGTTGCACGTCAACGCGCTCGAGGGCTTCCATCCGTGGCAGGCACGTCGACTCGTCTACGGCGCCGGGGTCACCGACGCGTCGGAGCAGAAGCAGATCGCAGCCATCGTGGGGAAGCTCTTCGACGCGTTCACGCGCTTCGACGCGATGCTCTGCGAGATCAACCCTCTGATCGTCACCCCTGACGGCGAGGTCAAGGCCCTCGACTCGAAGTTCACGGTCGACGACAACGCGCTCTACCGGCACCCCGACATCGCCGAGATGCGCGACACGGCCGCGGCCGATCCGCTCGAGGCGTTCGCACGCGAGAAGGGTGTCACGTACGTCAAGCTCGACGGCGAGGTGGGGGTGCTCGGGAACGGCGCTGGCCTCACGATGTCGACGGTCGACGTCGTGACGTTCGTCGGCGGCTCGCCGGCGAACTTCTGCGATCTCGGTGGCGGTGGGGACGCGCAGGGTGTCGTGGACGCGCTCGAGGTGATCACGCGCGATCCTCAGGTGAAGGCGATCTTCTTCAACATCTTCGGCGGGATCACGCGCTGCGACGAGGTCGCGCGTGGGATCCTGCAGGCACTCGGCCAGATGGAGCTCGAGCTGCCGTTGGTGGTGCGCCTCGACGGCACGAACGCGGCGGAGGGCCGCACGATCCTGGCCGATGCGGCACCTGCGAACCTCCATGTGGAGCCGACGATGCTCGACGCTGCCCGCAAAGCCGTGGAGCTCGCAACGTGACGGTTCTGCATCGATCTGTGGCACCGGCCGCGCCAGCGGCCGCTTCAGGGGTGTTCGCGAGTCGGGACCTGCACCCGCAGATTCCGACTCTGCGAGGCAAAGCCGTGGAGCTCTCCCGATGACCGATCTCTGGAGCGAGCGGGCCCAGGCGTACGTCGACTCGGATGCCCACCGCGGCGGGGCCGACCTCGACCTGCTCGTCGACTGGGCTGCGAGGGCGGCGACGGCACTCGACGTGGCGACGGGCGGCGGACACGTCGCACGGCGGCTGCGTGAGGCAGGCCTCGACGTGATCACCTGCGATCCCGCTCCGGGAATGCAAGCCGACGTCGTCTGCCATGCCGAGCACCTCCCGTTCGCCGATGCGAGCTTCGATGTCGTCACCTGTCGCACGGCGGCGCATCACTTCGCCGACGTCCGCGAATCCATGCGGGAGATGGCGCGCGTGGCACGAGACCGCGTGCTGATCGTCGACACCGTGCACATGGGCGACGCTGTGGAGGAGGCGGAGCGGCTCCGCGACCCGTCGCACGTCCGCAACTACACGGAGGGCGAGTGGCGGGAGATCGTGACCGCCGCGGCGCTCCACCTCGACGATGTCCGCTTCTTCGAGCATTCCTTCGACTTCACCGCCTGGCTCGCCCGGACGGGCTGCGAGGGCGCGGACGCCGAGCGCGCCGCCGACCTGCTCGGCGATCGGGTCGCGGACGGGTGCCTGACCCTCGACAAGATCGCGATCCGCGCGGTGAAGGAGGCGTAGCCGCCCGTGGCGATCATCGTCGACACCGACACGCGGCTCGTCGTGCAGGGCCTGACGGGGTCGGAGGGCCGCTTCCACGGCTTGCGCAACCGCGCCTACGGCACGCAACTCGTCGCCGGTGTGACGCCCGGCAAGGGCGGGCAGGACGTCGAGGGCGTCCCGGTCTTCGACACGGTCGCCGACGCCGTCCGGCAGACGGGCGCGAACACGTCGATGGTGTTCGTCCCCGCGCCGTTTGCAGCCGATGCCGTCTACGAGGCGGTCGATGCGGGCGTGCACACGGTGATCACGATCACGGAGCACGTCCCCGCACACGAGATGCTGCGCATCAAGGCCTATATCGACACCCGAGGCGTGACGATGGTCGGTCCCAACTGCCCCGGCGTGCTCTCTCCCGGCAAGGCGAACGTGGGGATCATCCCCGGCGAGATCTTCGCGGGCGGCGCGATCGGCCTCGTCTCGCGCTCGGGCACGCTGACGTACCAGATCGGGCACGAGCTGACGCAGCTCGGCCTCGGCAACTCGACGATCGTCGGTATCGGCGGGGACGCCGTCGTCGGCTCGTCGTTCATCGACGTCCTGCGGCGGTTCGAGGCCGACCCCGAGACGGAGCAGGTCGTGATGGTGGGCGAGATCGGTGGCGACGAGGAGGAGAAGGCCGCCGCCTTCATCGAGGCCGAGATGACGAAGCCGGTCGTCGCCTACATCGCGGGCTTCACTGCCCCGCCGGGCAAGACGATGGGGCACGCGGGCGCGATCATCTCCGGCTCCTCCGGCACGGCGCAGGCGAAGAAGGACGCGCTCGAGGCGAAGGGCATCCGCGTCGGCACCACACCGACCGAGACAGCGCAGCTCGTCGCCGAGATCGCCGGCGCCTGAGGCGTTCGCCTCCGGTGTCGGGCCCGACCTGGTCGAGCACCGCCTGCGCGGTGGACGGCGATCGTGTCGAGAGCGTGATGCGGCCGGCGGTGAGTGTCGCACAGCCGCGAACGCCACTATCTTCCGTGTCATGGACAGACGGCTGACCGCCGCGCTCTTCGCGGCTGTGGGTATCGCGTTCGCTGCCTACTGGGTGCTCGCCGACCCCAGCTACGACGTGATCCGTACCGAGTGGAGCTACGTGCTGGGGTTCAGCGTCGCGTTGTTCCTGCTCGCGCTTGCACTGCCCGTGCTCGGGCGACTGTCCGGTGGACGCTGGGTATGGCGCCTCTCGCTCCTCGCGGCGGGCGGAGCGGCTCTCGGCGGCATCGCCAATGTCGTCGAGGACGGCCTCGGGCAGTCGTGGGCTTTCTGGGGGTTCGTGCTCTCCCTGGTGATCGTCAACATCGCGCTGCTGGCACTCACGATCACGGTCGCGGTGAGCGCCGGGGGCCGGTACCGCGCACTCGCGCTCGTCCCCGGCGGGACACTGGTCGCGATCGTCGGCTTCGTGGAGGTCGGCGGGGTCGTCATGCTGGCCACGTGGGTCGTCGCCGCCGCGCTGGCCCTCCTCCTGCCGGCGAGGACGAGCCCGCTCACCGCCGCTCCAGCCTGACCGGGACGGCGCCAGCACCGATCTCTGCGATGCACGTGCGGACTGTCGTCAGGCCGGCTCGGCCCAGTCGGCGGGCGGGTCGCTGCCGCCCTCTTCCGACCACCGCGGTCCGATCCGGCCGAGCGTGGGGTGCGAGACGAGGGTGCCGGCGACGATCGTCTGACCGAGCCCGAACTCCGTCGCCTGCGCGAGCAGCTGCTCGGGGACGAACGAGAAGACGCTGCTCACGACTGCCAAGTCGGCGCGGGAGTTCATGCGCATCAGGATCAGGTTGTCGCACTGCGAGATCACGTTCTCGTGCACCTTCTGCGGGCGCTGCGTCGACACGAGCAGCGTCAGCCCGAACTTGCGACCCTCGCCCGCGATCCGCACGGCGTGCTCGGTGGCGAGCGCAGTCACCGCGTCGTCCGGATCGCCCGGGCAGACGTTGTGCGCCTCGTCGATCACGATCAGCGTCGGGTCGCGCGCGTCGCGGCGTCGCCAGAGCGCGGCGAGCACCGCTTCCGCCGCCAAGGCCTTCTCGCCCGGCGTTCGCAGCGAGCCCAGGTCGACCACCGTCACTCGGGGCCCGCCAGGAGCGACGAGATCCTGCACCGACCCTGCGTCCTGAACCGACCACAGCTGCCAGCGATGGATGCCGAGATTGGTGAGGCGCAGCCCCAGCGCGCGCACCGCGGGCTCCGCAGACGCACGTAGCGACTTCGCCAAGGCCTCCGGCCCCGCGGAGGGCACCGTGGGCGTGACTTCCAGCACCTCGGCGAGCGAGGCGTACTCCTCGGCGTCGGCGATCGGATCGAGCCTGAGCACCGCAGCCTGCTCTGCGGCATCGAAGTCGCGGAAGCGGACGTGAAGGCGATCGGGGCCTGCGTCACTCGCGGCGCGCACGACGACGTCGCCGGCTGCGACCGCGTAGTCGGAGGCGACGGCAGGGGGTGTGTCCGGCCGCGTCTCCGTCAGCCGCACGAAGTCCGAGTTCGGATCGAGGATCACGACGCGCAGGCGGGTCTCCAGTAGGAGCCGCTCCAGGATCGTCCCCAGCGCGTACGTCTTGCCCGAGCCCGACTGGCCGCAGAGGAACGTGTGCCGCCGGAACCCGCCGGCGTCGAGCGACAACTCGATCTCGGGCGCGAGCAGAAGCTTGCCCACGGAGAGAGACGCACGCGGTGGGCGGACGCCGTCGAGCCAACCGGCGACCTCGTCGTGCGTCGCAACGCGCGTCGCCGCGTCGGAGAACGGCTTGACAGCGTCGCCGAGAACGCGACCGTCGACGATCGCCAGGCGTGCGTCCGCTCCCTCTCGGGGGGCGAGACGGACGCTCGTGACCTGGCCGAGGCACCCGCCCGAGGCGTGGTCGACGACGACGTAACCTCCCGTGGCCACGTCCAGCGCGTCCGGTGACAGCGTGTACGTGAACTGGCGCCCGTCCACGCAGGTCGCGCGGGCGGAGGCGGGACCGGAGCGCATCATCACTGCAGCCTAGCCGCGTACGATCACGGCCATGGAGAGTGCGAACCTCGCCGACGCGGCGCCGTTCACGACCAGGGATGGCTCGACCATCCGCGAGCTGCTGCACACGCGCGCCCAGTCGCTGGCGGAGGCGACGCTCGCCCCCGGGCAGGCGACGGAGCGCCACCACCACCGGCGCTCCGAGGAGATCTACCTCGTCCTCGACGGGGGCGGGGCGATGGAAGTCGACGGCGCGCGGCGCCAGATCGGAGCGGGTGACGCGGTGCTGATCCCGCCCCGTGCCTGGCACCGGCTGGAAGCAGGCGACCTGGGCGCCCGCTTCCTCTGCATGTGCGCGCCGCCGTACGCCCACGACGACACGTTCTTCGAGGAGGGCGAGACTCCGGTGGAGTGAGAGCAGGGTCGACCGGGTTCCGGTCGACCCCAGGCTCCGCCCGCTAGATCTTGCGCGCTTTGCGGGGCGCGCCCCAGCGCGAGTTGCCGCGGCGTGAGGTGTAGACGAGCCGCGGTGGCGCGGACTTCATGCCGGTCTCCTCCCACTTGTCGTGCTGGCCGTGGAGGCGCGCGACACGGCTCACCTCGCCCTGCTGGTCGGGGAGGACGAGCGTGACGCCGGTTCCGGAGCGTCCGGCCCGGCCCGTGCGGCCGACCCGGTGGGTGTAGGCCTTCGCATCCTCGGGCGGGTCGTAGTTGATGACGTGGGTGATGTCCGAGAGGTCGAGCCCGCGCGCGGCGACGTCCGTCGCGATCAGCGTCGTCACCTTGCCGGATTCGAAGCGGGCGAGCGCCTTCTCGCGCGCCACCTGCGGCTTGTCGCCGTGCATCGCGACGGCCTGCACGTCGTGGCGGGCGAGTCGCATCATCAGCCGATCGGCGCCGCGCTTCGTCCGCACGAAGACGAGTGCCAGGCCGCGCTCGGCGCGCAGCAACTCGACGAGCGTCTCGACCTTGTTCTCCGGTGTCACCGACACGAACTGGTGGTCGATCTCGCCGGGGGCCTGCTCGTGATGGAGCTCCGCCTCGACGCGCACCGGCGAACGCGTATAGGACCGGGCGAGCTCGCCGACCTCACCGTCGAGCGTGGCCGAGAAGAACATCGTCTGACGCTTCTCGCTGAGCCGACGCACGATGCGGTCGACCTGCGGCTTGAAGCCCATGTCGAGCATCCGGTCGGCCTCGTCGAGGACGAGAACGGACACGTCGGAGAGCGACACGAGCCGCCGCTCGATCAGGTCCTGCAGCCTGCCGGGCGTTGCCACGAGGATGTGCGCGCGCTTTGCCTTCTCTGCCTGTGCATGGATCCCCACGCCGCCGTAGACGGGAGCTGCGCGGAGCCCTCGTGCCGGAGCGAGGGTCTCGAAGACCTCGGTCACCTGAACGGCGAGCTCGCGGGTCGGTACGAGGACGAGCGCGGCGGGGTTCCCGTCGCCTGGCTGGAGCCGCTCGACGATCGGTGCCGCAAAGGCGATCGTCTTGCCGGAGCCCGTCGGCGACTTGGCGAGCACGTCCGAGCCGGCGAGCGCTGCCGGGATCGTTCGCGTCTGGATCTGGAAGGGTGTGTCGATGCCGCTGTCAGCGAGCGCCTTCACCGTGTCTGCGCTCAGCCCGAGCGCAGCAAAAGAGTGTTCTGTCATACGATTCGTTCGACTCCTTGGTCGTTTGGGTTCGAGACCGTACTGCCCTCGAGCCCGTCCAGAGAAGAGTCGAAAGAAGCGAGATCTCACGGGGCGACGGTTGTCGCACCTGCCGACACCGTAGCACCAGAATCGGCCTGGCGCCGGTCCGCGCCGGGCCGACCACGTGTCGCGGGTAGGCTGGCAGCATGGCTCCGATCTCGTTCGCGCGCGGGGCTCCCGCCCCGGAATGCATCGACGTCGGTCTCGTTGCCGACTGTGGCCGTGTCGCTCTCGAGCGCGACGGCACAACGATCCTCTCGTACGGCGCGGGTGGTGGCTACGGCCCACTGCGCGAGCTTCTCGCCGAACGGCATGGCGTCGAGCCTGCGCGGGTCTTCGTGACGACCGGAGGGCTTCAGGGCTTCGTGTTCTACGCCGCGGCGCAGCTGGCGAGTCGCCCCGGGCGGGTGCTCGTGGAGGGGCCGACCTACGACCGCCCGCTGAAGCTGCTCGGCTGGGAGGGCGCGGAGGTCGTCAGCCTGCCGATGGACGAGGAAGGTCTCGATCTCGACGCGCTCGAGGCGGAGCTGGCGCGCCCCGGCGACGTGTCGTTCCTGTACACGATCCCGACGTTCCAGAACCCGAGCGGGCGGACGCTCGGTGTCGACCGGCGGCGACGGCTCGCCGAGCTCGTCTCGACCCACGGGATCGACGTGCTCGAGGACGACCCGTACGGGCAGGTGCGCTACGAGGGCACGGCGCCACCAGCTCTGATGGCGCTCGAAGGAGGCACGCACGTCGCGTTCACGTCGTCGTTCTCGAAGACCGTGGCGCCGGGCCTACGTGTCGGGTACGTCGTCGTCCCCGACACGCTGCGGGCCGCGTACGAGGACCAGGCGGTCTCGACGTACATCTCGCCGCCGTTGCTGCCGCAGGCGATCGTGCACGAGCTCTACGCCCGCGACGGCTTCGTCGCGAACCTCGAGCGAATCTGTGGTCTGTTGCGCGCGCGCAGAGACGCGATGCTCGACGCGCTCGCCCGCGAGATGCCCGCAGGCGTCAGTTGGAGCCGGCCCGAGGGCGGCTACTTCCTCTGGGTCGACTTCCCGGACGGCACCGACGCCACGGCCCTTCTCGCCCGGGCGACAGATGCAGGCGTCACCTTCGTGCGCGGCGCCGACTTCTTCCCCGGCGGCTCGGCAGGACGGGACTCAGCGCGCCTGGCCTTCAGCTACGAATCGCCGGAGCGGGTCGCCGAGGGCGTCGGCCTGCTCGCCTCCGTGCTCTGAGCGATCGCGCATGCGGGCCTGAAGGCCCGTGACAATCTCAGGTCTTGATCGACTTCGTCGCCTGGCGGCGCTTCCGCTGGCGTGTGCGGAGCACGTCCGCGAAGAACCCGAGCAGGAAGCCGAGCGCGACGGCGAGCGCAAGTGCGACGACGAGCGATGCCTCGGTCGAGAAGAAGACGAAGCTGACCTCGACGCGGTCGTCGTTGAAGAGGACGAAGAGAACCGCGTAGACGACGAGCGAGCCGATGACGATGAGGCCCCAGGGGACGCTGCCACCCGCAGGCTCGGAGCCCCGTGGTCCGGGGGCGCTGGGCGTCGGTGGCGCGGGCGGAGCCTGTGGCTCGGTCGGAGGCTGCGCGGACATGCAGAGCAGTGTAGAGCGCCGTACCGAGGACGATGCGCGAGAAGCTCGATCGGCAGCTCGGGCACCGGCGACCGGCGGCTGTGACGCGGCGCATCGCACGACGCTGCCTGGTCACACGCGTCCTCGACGGGCACCCCAACTACCGATCGATCATCCAGCCGGAGCGTGTCCTGCGAAGAGGGGAACGGCTCGGACGACGAGCGGGGCCTGGGGTGGCGGCGCCAGCGTCCCGGTCACCGCGGTGCGAAACGTCGGGCACGGCCGATCCCCGGGAAGAGCACACAGCCCTTCGCGCCGAAAATAGCAATCATTACAGCTCGCTTTGTGTTTCTTGCTCAATTCTCTGGATGATCTACTGGGTGTCGTCCTCTGACCCGGGCATTCTGCGCCTGTCGGGACGTGGCCGCAAGGGCTGGCCGCAGTGGGAAAGGTGCAATTTGCGAGCGTTGTCCGTCTGGACGAAAGTCCTGGAAAGTCGCTATTTCCGGGGAAGTGTTGCCAGTTTCTGCAACGCCTGTTGAAAAGTCTCGACGGGAATGATGCGAAGGTTCCCTGCATATCGGCGCGCCTCGCTGGCGTTTTCCCCAGCGGGCACCAGGAAGACGTCTGCGCCGGCGGCGCGAGCCCCGAACACCTTCTGCTTGACGCCACCGATCGGTCCGACCGTGCCGTCGAGCTCGATCTCTCCGGTGGCCGCGACCCGGTAGCCGCGGTCGACGTCCCTGCCGAGTGACTGGAGGATGTCGAGCGCGAACGGGAGGCCGGCCGACGGTCCGCCGACGTCACCGAGGTCGATTTCGACATCGAGCGGGAGGTCGATCTTCGCCGCCTGAGCGATACGGATGCCGATCACGGGGCGGCCGGGCTCGGAGGGGTTCTCGATCGTCGGCACGGTGAGGTCGAGGAGCTTGTCGTTCCGTCGCACGCGCATCGCGAGCGACTCCCCCGGCTGCACCGTGGCGACCGCCGCCCGGAGCGCGGCGGGTGTGCGCACCGTCTTGCCGCCTGCCTCGACGATGATGTCGCCCGGGCGCAGGACGTCCAGCGCGGGGACGTCGGTGGCGATCGCCTCGACGATCGTCCCTCGCGGTACAGCGTTGACCTCGTACCCGGCCTCGCGCAGCGCGACGGCTGCGGCGACCTCCTCGGAGCGGGCCATGGCGGCGAGCGACGCGGTCCGCTCGATGCTTCGGCTCGAGCCTGGTGGCACGAGCTCCGACTCGGGTACGAGCGTCGCGCCGTCCGGGCGCGCGATCGGCAGCAGCCACTCGAGCCAGTTCGCCTGCCGGACGCTGACGTCGACGTAGTAGATGCCGCCCTTGGCGTCCTGTGGCTTCTCGCCTTCGACGTCGACACGGTCCGCCAACGGCTTCGCGGTGTTGGGGACGTAGGCGTACTGACCCGTGGGGACGAAGACGACGGTCGCGAACACTGCGATCACGACAGCGGCACCGACGCCGAGGATTCGGTTGACCGTCATGTCTCGGGCGTGCTCAGGTGAGTCCGCGGGTGAAGCCGCCGTCGACGGGGACGACGGTACCGGTGACGTAGGCGGCGGCGGCCGAGGCGAGGAAGCACGTCACGGATGCGATCTCCGCCGGGGAGCCGACGCGACCGACCGCGATTGCCTGGAGGTCGCGCTCCGCCAGGCCGTCCGGGTAGACGTCGCGAAAGCGGGCGGTGTCGATACGGCCCGGCGCGATCACGTTGACCGTGATCCGCTCCGGGCCGAGCTCGCGTGCGAGCGTCTTCAGCCAGCCGACCACTCCGGGTCGAACGGCGTTCGAGAGCGCGAGGTTGGGGAGTGGCTCGCGGACGCTCGACGACTCGATCGCGACGATCCGTCCTTGACCGGACGCGCGCAGGTATGGCAGGCAGAGGTCGACGAGCCGGACGTGCGGGAGCAGAAGCAAGTCGACCGCGGCTGCCACGGCCTCGACCGTCAGCCCGACCGCAGGCCCGGTGGGCGGGCCGCCGCCGTTCAGCACGAGCACGTCGACACCACCGAACGCGGCCACCGTCTGCTCGACCAGGGCCTCCAGGCGCGCGGGGTCCGTGAGGTCGCCGTGCACGGCGAGCGCGCCGATGCGATCCGCTTCGCGCTCGAGCTGTTCGCGGCGGCGTGCGAACATCGTCACGTTGGCACCCTCGGCCGCGAGGGCCTCGCTGATCGCGAGCCCCATGCCCGACGACGCGCCGCAGACGATCGCCGTTCGACCATGCAGACCGAGATCCATGGCGCAAAGCGTAATGGCGACCGCGTTCAGCGTTCGCAAAGCCCGGCCCGGCGGGGCGGGGCGGCGTCAGGTGCCAAGGTGGGCACGTGAGCCCGATGTGCCCCGGAGGGGCGGTCGTCGCTCAGGTGCGCTCACCCATCGGCACGAAGTCGCGCACGTCGGGGCCGATGTACGTCTGACGGGGCCGCGAGATCTTCTGCTCGGGATCCCCCAGCATCTCCTCCCACTGGGCGATCCAGCCTGGGAGCCGGCCCAGCGCGAAGAGCACCGTGAAGTAGTCCGTGGGGTACCCCATCGCCTGGTAGATGAGGCCCGAGTAGAAGTCGACGTTCGGGTACAGCTTGCGTGAGACGAAGTACTCGTCCTCGAGGGCGATCCGCTCCAGCTCGAGTGCGATCTCGAGCGCCGGGTTCAGCCCGGTCTGCTCGAACACCTGATCCGCGACCTGCTTGATCAGCTTCGCGCGCGGGTCGTAGCTCTTGTACACGCGATGACCGAACCCCATCAGGCGGTCGCCACCGCCCTTCACGTGCTCGATGAAGTCGGGCACGTTCGCGACGTCGCCGATCTCGTCGAGCATGCGCAGCACCGCTTCGTTGGCGCCGCCGTGCAGCGGGCCGTAGAGCGCGGCGATCCCGGCAGAGATCGCGGAGAACGGGTCGACGTGCGAGGAGCCGACGCCGCGCACTGCGCTGGTCGAGCAGTTCTGCTCGTGGTCGGCATGCAGGATGAGCAGGATCTCCAGCGACCGCTGGAGCACCGGGTTCGGCTCGTGCTTGCCGCCGATCTCGAAGGTCATGTTCACGAAGTTGCCGATGTAGTCGAGGTCGTTGCTGGGGTACACGAACGGCAGGCCCCGTGAGTGCCGGAAGACCCAGGCGGCGATCGTCGGCAGCTTTGCCATCAGTCGCACGCGCTGCAGGTAGCGGCTCTCCGCATCGCCGATCTGCTTCGCGTCGGGGTAGAACGTGGAGAGGGCTCCGACCGCGCCGAGCAGCATTCCCATCGGGTGCGCGTCGTAGCGGAAGCCGTCGAGGAACTTTGCGAAGTTCGTGTGCACGTACGTGTGCGTGCGGATGTCGTCTTCCCAGCGCGTGAGCTGCGTGGCGGTCGGTAGCTCGCCTTCGAGCAACAGGTACGCGGTCTCGAGGAAGCTCGCCTGCTCGGCCACCTGCTCGATCGGGTAGCCGCGGTAGCGGAGGATGCCGGTGTCCCCGTCGATGAACGTGATCGCGCTGCGGCAGGACGACGTGTTCAGATAGGCGGGGTCGTACGTCATCAACCCGCCGTCGCCGTCGACGGCGACGATCTGCCTGAGGTCGGTGGCGCGGATCGTGCCGTCCGTGATCTCGAGCGCGTACTCGCGACCCGTGCGGTTGTCGACGACGGTCAACGACTCGGAGCTCATGGTGCCTCCTCTCCCGGGGCCGGCGGTCGCGCCGCCGGCCGGATGACGCTGCACGTGACTCTACCGCCGGCCCGGAGGCCCCGGGCCGGCGAACCGGCGTCTCGCTGGGGAGACGGGGAGACGCCCCCCGAGGCCCGCTAACGCCTCTTCAACACCCCGACCACCTCGCGGACGGCGGCCGCAGACTCGCGCAGCATCCTCTTCTCGTCGACGCTCAGCTTGAGCGGGACGATCTCCTCGACGCCGGCTGCGCCGAGCTTCACCGGAACGCCCATGTAAAGCCCCTTGATGCCGTACTCGCCCTCGAGCAACGCGGTGCAGGGAAGGACGCGCTTCTGGTCGAGGCAGATCGAGGCGACCATCTGCGCCGCCGCCTCACCCGGGGCATACCAGGCGGAGGTGCCGAGCAGGTTGACGAGCTCGCCGCCCCCCTTCCGTGTGCGCTCCACCATCTTCGCGATCGCGCGCTTCGTGGTCAGCTGCTCGAGTGGGACACCGCCGACGGTCGTCGCCGAGACGACGGGAACCATCTGGTCGCCGTGACCACCGAGCACCATCGCCTGCACGTCGCGCACCGACATTCCGGTCTCCCAGGCGATGAACGCCGCGAAGCGCGCGGTGTCGAGGATCCCGGCCATGCCCACCACGCGCTCCTTGGGGAAGCGCGAGACGGCCTTCGCCACGTGGCACATCGCGTCGAGCGGGTTGGAGACGACGACGAGCACCGCCTTGGGCGAGCGCTTGACGATCTCCTTCGTGACCGAGCCGACGATTGCCTCGTTCGTGGTCACGAGGTCGTCGCGGCTCATGCCGGGAGAGCGTGGCTTGCCCGCTGTGATCACGACGACGTCCGAGCCGGCCGTCTCGTCGTACCCGTTCGTGCCGACGACGTTCGGCTCGAAGCCGAGGATGGATCCTGCCTGGTTCATGTCCAGCGCCTTCCCCTGCGGGAAGTTCGGGATGATGTCGACGAGCACGACGTCTGCGTAGTCGCTGCGCGCGATCGAGAGCGCGCAGGTGGCGCCGACGTTCCCCGCCCCGACGACGGTGACCTTCTTCCTACCGTTCATGACTGTCCTTTCGTCGTGCCCGCCGTCTGTCCGGGACAGCCGCCCGGTCAGCCGGAGGCGAGCTTCGCGATGATCGCGTCCGCGTACTCCGCCGTGCCGACGGCCGACGGGTCGTCGCGGTTCGGCTTCAGGTCGTACGTGACGTCCTTGCCCTCGGCGATCACGGTTGCGACGGCGGCCTCCAACCGCGCCGCAGCGTCGCGCTCGCCGAGATGGTCGAGCATGAGCTTGCCGGAGAGAATCATGGCGGTCGGGTTGACCTTGTTCATCCCCTTGTACTTGGGGGCGGAGCCATGCGTGGCCTCGAACACGGCCGCGTCGGGACCGATGTTCGCGCCCGGTGCGACACCAAGGCCGCCGACGAGCCCGGCCGTCAGGTCGCTGATGATGTCCCCGTACAGGTTCGGCAGCACGAGCACGTCGAACTCCTCGGGGCGCTGCACGAGACCCATGCAGAGCGCGTCGACGAGGTTCTCCCACGGCTCGATCTCCGGGTAGTCGGCGGCGACCTCCCGGAACACGGACAGGAAGAGCCCGTCCGTGAACTTCATGATGTTCGCCTTGGTGATGCAGGAGACGCGACCTCGGCCGTGTTCGCGCGCGTAGTCGAAGGCGAAGCGGATGATCCGCTCGGATCCCTCCGGGCTGATCGGCTTCACGGAGATGCCCGACGACGGGCGGATCTGCTTCGGCTGCATGCCGTTCAGCGTCGCGATCACCGTCTTGGCCTCGGGTGACCCGGACGCGTACTCGATGCCGGCGTACAGGTCCTCGGTGTTCTCTCGCACGACGACGAGGTCGACGCCCTCGTAGCGCGACCGCACACCGGGATACGACTTGCAGGGGCGCAGGCACGCGAACAGACCCAGCTCGTGCCGTAGGCCCACGTTGACAGAGCGGAAGCCCGTGCCGATCGGTGTCGTGATCGGGCCCTTCAGGGCCACCTGTGTGTCGCGGATCGACGCCAGGGTCGCCTCGGGGAGCGGCGTGCCGGCCTCCTCCATCACGTCCACGCCGGCGTGCTGAACGTCCCAGTCGAACGCGACACCGGTCGCCTCCAGCACACGGCGCGCAGCCTCGGTCAGCTCGGGGCCTGTGCCGTCGCCGGGGATCAGGGTCACTCGATGCGCCATCTCGACCAGCATAGTGCGGGGCCGCTGAACGCCGGTCAGGTACCGTCCGGGCCGAGATGAGCGACTTCAAGCCAGGGCTCGAGGGGGTCGTCGCCTTCGAGACGGAGATCGCCGAGCCCGACCGCGACGGGGGTGCACTTCGGTATCGCGGGGTCGACATCGAGGAGCTCGTCGGGGTCGTGCCCTTCGAGCAGGTTTGGGGATTGCTCGTGGACGACGAGCTCGAGCCGGGCCTGACCGCTGCCGCTCCGTACGCCGCACCCGATCTCACCGGCAACACACCGTCCGACCTGCAGATGACGACAGCGCGCCTGAGTGGCGAGTGGGGGCTCCGGCAGCTGATCGACATCGACGACGAGCAGGCGACGGCCGACCTGCGGCGGCTGTCGGCGACGATGATCTCGGTCGCGGCGCAGTCGGCGAGGGTCGCCGACGGCCGGTCGGATCGCGTGCCCGCGGAGGTTGTCGCCCAAGGGCAGACGAGCGCCGAGCGCTTTCTCCTCGAGTGGCGCGGCGAGGCCGACCCCGTTGCCGCGACAGCGATCGACACGTATTGGATCTGCACCGCCGAGCACGGTCTCAACGCATCGACCTTCGTTGCCCGGATCTGTGCCTCCACCGGAGCCGATTGCGGCGCGATCCTCTCGGCAGCGGTGGGTGCGTTGTCCGGCCCGCTGCACGGTGGCGCGCCTGCCCGTGTGCTGCCGATGCTCGATGGCGCTGCGGCCGCCGACTCCGTCGAGCGCTACGTCGTCGAGTTGCTCGACAGCGGAGATCGGCTGATGGGCTTCGGTCACCGCGTCTATCGGGCCGAAGATCCGCGCGCGCGCCTGCTGCGCGGCACGGCGAAGCAGCTCGGCTCGCCACGCTTCGAGGTCGCTGAGGCGCTGGAGCAGGCGGCGCTCGCGGAGTTGCACCGCCGCAAGCCCGACCGGGTGCTGGCGACGAACGTCGAGTTCTGGTCGGCGGTCGTGCTCGACCTGGCCGGCGTGCCACCGCAGCTGGCTCCTGCGATGTTCGCGTGCTCGCGCACGGCCGGCTGGTCGGCGCACGTTCTCGAACAGAAGCGCCTTGGGCGGCTCGTACGCCCGTCCGCGCGCTACGTCGGCCCAGGCCCCCGGGCCCTGACCTCGGTCTGATCGCGAGCGACGTGGCAGATCTCACTCTCGACGAAGCGGCGAGGCTCGCCGACGAGTACGCCTCGCGGGGGCAGCAGAAAGAGCTTGCCGCGCTGCGCTTGCAGTGGGACGACGAGATCGAGGCTGCCGCTCGGCACGCGGACTACCGCGCCCGCTCCCTTGCGTACCGATCGATCGCACAGTTCCGGTTCCGGCAGAAGCTCGAGCTGCTGCGTCGCGGGCTGGACGACGAGAGCCCTGCTGCACGCGGCTCGGCGCTGATCGCGCTCGAAGGCCTCTCGCGCGATCATCCGGGTGACGTCAACAAGTTCCGTCCGCTGCTCAACGAGATGGCGGCACGCGACGCGAACGTCGCGGTACGCCGGCTGGCGATCGTGTGCCTGAAGAACGGCACTGCTTCACCCGACTCGATCAGGTTGCTGCAGGGGATCGCGGACGACGACGAAGAGGACGCCGAGGTGCGCAAGACGGCGCGCTCGGTGGCGACGCTGTTGGTGAAGCGCTCGCGCGAGAAGTAGGTTCCCGGTATGGCCGCTCCGCTCGTGGGCGTGATCATGGGCTCGCGCTCCGACTGGGAGACGATGCAACATGCCGCCGAGACGCTGGACGCGCTGCAGGTGCCGCACGAGACCCGCGTCGTCTCGGCTCACCGAACACCCGACTTGCTCTTCGAGTACGCGGCCACGGCAGAGGAACGGGGGTTGCAGGTGATCATCGCGGGCGCCGGTGGCGCCGCTCATCTGCCGGGGATGACGGCCGCGAAGACCGTGCTCCCGGTGCTCGGCGTCCCCGTCGAGTCGAAGGCGTTGTCTGGCGTCGACTCGCTGCTCTCGATCGTGCAGATGCCGGCTGGAGTCCCCGTGGGGACACTCGCGGTCGGGCGCGCGGGCGCCGTGAACGCCGCGCTGCTCGCCGCGGCGATCGTCGCCCGCGCGGATACGGGGGTCGCCGAGCGTCTGCGGGCGTTCCGTGCCGCCCAGACCCAGGCTGTGCTCGACGACCCCGACCCCGCTGCCTGAGCTCGAGCGCGCGCGCATGGGGCCAGTGGCCTGCATCGGCGGAGGGCAGCTGGGGCGGATGCTGGCGCTGGCGGGAATCCCGCTCGGTCTGAGCTTCCGCTTCCTCGACCCTGCCGTCGACGCCTGCGCGGGTGCGGTGGGCGAGCTCGTCGTCGGCGCCTACGACGACCCCGCCTCGCTCGCGATCCTCGCCGACGGTGCGCGCGTCGTGACCTTCGAGTTCGAGAACGTTCCCGTCGAGGCGGCCGAGCGTGTCGGGGCGGTGCCCGGAGCGGCGGCACTGCGGGAGGGGCAGGACAGACTGCGCGAGAAGGAGCTCTTCACGCGCCTCGGCATCCCCACGGCACGCTACGGCTCGCTGGAGGAGGTCGGCGTTCCTGCCCTCGTGAAGAAGCGCCGGCTGGGCTACGACGGCAAGGGCCAGCGGCGAGCCGATGCGGTCGAGCCGCTCGCCGACGACGAGCTGGCAGAGGAGATCGTTCCCTTCGAGCGCGAGCTGTCGATCGTCGCGGTGCGGGGGCAGGACGGCGACACGCGCTTCTGGCCGCTCGCCGAGAACGTGCACCGCGACGGGATCCTGCGGGTCTCGCGCGCGCCGGCGGCTGCAGCGCCTCAGCGTGCGGCGGAGGAGATCGCCACGGCGCTCCTCGACGAGCTCGGATACGTGGGTGTGCTCGCCGTGGAGCTGTTCGACGTGGGCGGGCGGTTGCTGGCGAACGAGTTCGCGCCGCGCGTGCACAACACCGGGCACTGGACGATCGACGGCGCCGCTACGAGTCAGTTCGAGAACCACCTGCGCGCCGTGCTCGGGCTGCCGCTGGGCTCGACCGACGCGCTCGCCAACTCCGTGATGGTCAACCTCGTCGGCAGCGTGCCCGAGCTCGACGCGCTGCTCGCGCTCCCAGGCGCCCGCCTGCACCTGTACGGCAAGAAGTCGCGCCCCGGCCGCAAGCTCGGCCACGTGACACTCGTCGGCGCGCACGAGGATGCCGTCGCCGAGGCGATACGGCTCGCCGAGACCGTGTAGCGGGCCTGCGTGGCGGCCGCGCTAGCGGCCGTACCGCCGCAGGATCCCTTTTCGCCGCCGGTGGCGCACACGCGGACGGCTCGGGGGATCAGCGCCCGCGAGCAGCGCCTCCGGCACCTCCACCGTCAGCCATCGTCCGAGGGCCACGTCGTCGACCGCGAGCGCCGCTGCGGCCATGCCTGCACGCCGAACCTCGGGTGCGTGGGCATCCGACGCGATCACGTGCGCGAGGCGAAGGTCGATGAGCTCGTGCGCACAGGCGAGGGCCCGCTTGCCGAGCCTCCCGTCGACCGACGCCGCCGTCACCTGCACCAACGCGCCCTCGTAGACGACGGGCTCCAGGCGCTCGGGCAGCGCCTGCACCTCGGCGTTGCGCTCGGGATGGGCGATCACGGGCACGATGCCCTCGCGCAGCAGCGCGGAGCAGACGGAGGCCAGTTCCAGCGGCCAGCCGTAGTACGGGAATTCGAGCAGCAGCAGTCGGGGGTTGCCGCCGAGCCCGAACCGCGCACGATCCTCGAACGTCAGCAGCCCGAGCCGGTCGAGCGCGATCTCGCCGCCGCCGCGAACGTCGATCTCGAGCCCTGCTTCGGCCACGGCCGACCGCACCTGCTCGAGCCGGCGACTCATCAGCTCCGGCGTCGTCGGCCAGTCCTCGCGCACGTGCGGTGTGGCGCAGACGACGCGTACCCCGTCGTCGGCCATGGAGCGTGCCATCTCGACGCTGCCGGTCAGCGCGTCGGGGCCGTCGTCGACGGCGGGGAGGATGTGGGAGTGGAGGTCGATCACGCTGTGTGGAGGGTAGGCGGTCGTGTCACCACTCGCGGGCTGCGGGAGAGTCAGGCGCTCTCGTCGCGAGCCGGGCGAGGCTGATCGCGACGACGGCGGGCGTGCGGGTGCGCAGCGAAGTACGCGTCGCGGCGGCGGCGGTCGGAGACGTGCGTGTACCGCTCGGTGGTGGAGAGGTCGGCATGGCCGAGCATCTCCTGCACACTGCGCAGGTCGGCTCCTCCCTCCAACAGGTGCGTGGCGAACGAATGGCGAAGCAGGTGCGGGTGTACGCGTCCCGGCTCCAGACCCGCGCGCTCGGCGAGTCGTCTGAGGATGAGGAACGCACCACCCCTGGTCAGTGCCCCACCGCGCGCGTTGAGGAACAGGTCGGGGCGGTGGCGACGGTCGAGGTGGGGTCGGCCGAGCGCGAGGTAGCGGCGAAGCGATTCGGCTGCCGGCCGCCCGAGTGGGACGATCCGCTCCTTCCCGCCCTTCCCCGACACCCGCACGAGGCGCTGGTCGAGGTCGACCGAGGCTTTCAGCAGGCCGAGTGCCTCCGACACGCGGAGACCAGCGCCGTAGAGCAGCTCGACGAGCGCGCGGTCGCGCATCGCCCGCGGCTGGGTACCGACGGCTGCGTCGATCAGCCGCTCGGTCTCCGCGGGGGACAGCACGCGAGGCAGGGTGCGTTGCCGGCGCGGCGGCTTCAGCTCGGCGGCGGGATTGTCGACCCGCGCCCCGAGCAGCACCTCGTGGCGGAAGTAGGTGCGTACCGCGGCGAGGCGGCGGGCCAGCGTGGAGGCGGCGAGCCCGTCCGCGCGCATCGAGGCGAGCCAGCGCTCCAGGTCCGCTGCCGTGGCGGTGGCGACGGGCGCGTCGAGGAACGTGCCGAGCTTCGTCAGGTCGCGTCGATAGGCGTCCACCGTCCGCGGCGAGCGCCGCGCGGCAAGCACGAGCAGGAAGCTCTCGACGTCGGTGTCGATGATCGGCACGGCGCGACGGGTGGATTCTCCGCCGCCGCGCTTGCTCCTCTCCCCGTCAGCGCGCGACCGATCGCCCGACGCGGCGCAGCCAGACGCCGGCGAGCACCCAGAAGAGAGCTGCGAGCACGACCGTGAGCCCGGCGATCCAGGCCGCAACACCCATCCAGAACTCGTCCGGGTACAGGCGGATCAGCGTGTCGGTCACCGGGAACCGCCACGTATCTCCCTCGAAGAACACTTCGTGGAAGCGTGTGAAGAACGAGTCCCACGTGACGAGCATGAACAGGCCCACCACCGCGGCGACGGGGACGGACGCGAGGACGCCGTAGCGGAGCCCGCGCGGCACGATCGTGCGCGTCGTGGGATGGACGGAGAGCGCGAGCGCAGCGACGGCGACCGCGACCGCCGCCCAGAGCTGAAAGGCGAGGAGCGTGCCGACGAGGTCGCGCACGTCCTGCATGTGCACGATCTCGGGCTCGGTGAACGCGGGCTCTCCGTCCGGCAGGCGGGCGTCGCGCAGCAGCGAGACGCCCGGCGTGCCGGGTGTGATCGCGTCGAGGCCCGTGAGGGCAAGGTCCGTTCGCTCGTCCTCGGTGAAGCCGTAGCGGTCGTCGGGCACCCGGCCGACGGCGTACTCCACGTGCACGATCCAGTCCTGGAGGACGATGCGCAGGCTCGTCGTCACGAGCAGCGGGAAGACGAGCGCGGCGACGGCCACGATCGCCGCTGTGCGGAGCACGCGCATCGGAGCCAGTATGGCCGCGAGTCGGTCTGGTGTCTGACTTCAGTCAGACACCGCTGTAGTCAGACACCACTGTCGCTCGACCTCTACGACCGAGGGTGCGAGCGGTCGTACACGCGTCGCAGGCGGCGTGCGTCGACGTGGCTGTAGACCTGCGTCGTCGAAAGCGAAGCGTGACCGAGCAGCTCCTGGATCGTGCGCAGGTCTGCCCCGCCCTCGAGCAGATGCGTGGCGTACCCGTGGCGCAGCCGGTGTGGGTTGCGCATCAGCCTGCGCAGGACGCTCGTGTCGAGTCGCCGCCCGCGCGCGGACAGGAACAGCGCATCGCAGGCTCCTCGGGCGAGTTGCGGTCGCGCATCGCGCAGGTAGCGGGCGACGAGGTGAGCGGCCTCCTCACCGAGTGGGACGGCGCGCTCCTTGCCTCCCTTGCCGCGTACGTGGACAGCCTCACGGTCGAAGTCGACGTCGACGAGGTCGAGCGCCACCGCTTCCGCGCTGCGCAGGCCGCACGAGTACACGAGCTCCACGAGCGCCTGGTCGCGCTCCCCGAGTGGCCCGTCGCGGGCGAGACCGTCGACGATCGATTCGACCTCGCTCAGCTTCGGCGCATCGGGCAGCCGTTGCGGGCGGCGTGGGGTGAGGGTCGCCTCGGGAACCCGATCGGGGCCGAGAGTGAAGCGCAGGAAGGAGCGGACGGCCGACAGCCGTCGGGCGATCGTCGCTGGGGCCAGGCCGCGCCGGGAGCGGCCGAGCTCGGCGGTGTAGGAGGCGAGCGCGCGCGTGTCCACGGCGGCGAGCGAGACGTGGGTGGCGGCGAGCCAGGAGGCGAAGTCGCGCAGGTCAGCGCCATATGCGCGCCGTGTCGCCTCGCTCAGGCCGGGGCTCGCCAGGAACCGGTCGATCGCCGTGCTGGTGTCCACGCTGACGGTTTCGCGCCGGGTGGCGTGGCGTCCTGCCGGCGGCCACGCGGAGAGTGGCTCTGGTGTCCGCCTTGAGTCGGACACCGCAGTGTCGACCCCAACACGCAGCGTGTGCGCGTTCCGGCAGGATGGGCGGATGCGAGGCACGCCGTGACGTCGTCGCTCGTGCGGCTCGACTCGGGCGCGGAGGGGCGGCTGCGCAATCCGGACGGTGAGCTCGCAGCGGTGCTCGTCAACGGCGGTACCGCGAGGCCGCTGGCGGGCACATGGAGCGCCACGAGCGAGCTGCTGGCCCAGGGACTCGCGCCGCGCTTCCCGCGTGTCCGCTTCCTCGAGGTGCGCTACCGGGTGAAGACCTGGAAGGCGATGGAGTCGTGCATCGACGACGCGCGTGCCGCAGTCGAGCACGTCGCGCGCGGGAGCACGGGGTCGACGCTCCTGATCGGATTCTCGATGGGGGGCGCCGTCGCCATCTCGATCGCGGCCGATGAGCGTATCGCCGGCGTGCTCGGTCTCGCGCCGTGGATCCCGAGCCAGCTACCGGTGGACGGGCTCCATGGGAAGCGACTCGACGTCGTTCACGGCGGCTGGGATCGCTATCTCCCGGGAGTCCCCGGTGTCAGCCCGTCCCTCTCCCGTGAGGGCTTCGAGCGTGCGCGGCAGGCTGGGTCACAGGGCAGCTACGTCCTGATCCCTCGCGGGCTGCACGGCGCAGCGCTGCGCCGGCGCTCGGGCGGGCTCGTGCGGCTTCCCCGCTGGCGGCAGTGGCTCGAGCACACGGCGGCCGGTCTCGCGCGGTTCGAGGCGGGAGCACCGGCCTGACCGTCTACGGCGCGGTCCGGTGGGTAATGCGGCCGGTGCTCTGGGCTGTGTACCGCCTCGAGGTCTCGGGTGCGGAACGGTTTCCAGCGCATGGCGGGGTCGTCGTCGTGGCGAACCACCTCTCGGCGCTCGACCCGTTCGTGCTGGGGGTCGCCGTGCCCCGTGATCTCCGCTACCTGGCCAAGGAGGAGCTGTGGCGGCGGCGTGGGGTGGGCTGGGCGATGAACCGGTTGGGCGGCTTCCCGGTGGGACGAGGCCGCGGCGACCGGGACGCTCTCGCACGGGCCGTGGAGCTCCTGCGCGACGGTCATGCGGTAGGCGTGTTCCCACAGGGAGCGGTGCGCACCGACGGGCCGTGGCTGCGCGGCGCGGCGCGCATGGCACTTGGCGCCGGTGCGCCGATCGTCCCGGTTCGCCTGTTCGACGTCGATCGTGCCCTCGCCGGGCGTCGCGTCGGCTTTCCGCGGCTGCGCGTGGCGATCGGGGAGCCGATCCCCGTGGCCGCCGGGGCAACGTCGATCGTCGCTGCGCGCGAGCTCACGGCACGGCTGAGGACCGCCGTCGAATCGCTCCCCGACCCGGCGGGTTAGGCGTCGGAGAGTCAAGCGAGGACGCCGTAGGGGCGGAGCGTGTCGGCAAGGCGCTCGGGGCCGAGGGCATGGGCGGTCCGGCCGCCGGCGCCCGTCATCGTCTCGGCCGCGACCATCGCATTTACGATCGCCTCCTCGGTCGCCTCGATCACGGCGTAGAAGAGCTCGTTCACGAGGTTCAGCCGAAGCATGCGCAGATTCGTCAGCGGAGCCTCGCCGATCAGGCCGCGGTTCCCGGTGGAGAAGCAGAGGAACAGGTCGCCGCTCGAGATCTCGCCTGCGCCGCCGGTGCGGGCGACACCGAGCGCACCGCGTTGTGCGAGCGCGTCGCACTGGCCAGGCAGCAGTGGAGCGTCGGTGGCGACGATGCCGATGATCGAGCCTGCTCCGGGCGTCGAGGGCTCGTCGGGGAGCGGCACTTCGGTCGCAGGGATCAGCTCCCCGACGCGTACGCCCTCGATCGCGAGGCGCTCGCGTGCACCGTGGTTCGCCTGCACGAGCACGCCGACCGTGTAGCGGCCGTCGGCAATGTCGACGACGCGCGAGGCGGTGCCGGTGCCGCCCTTGAAGCCGTGGCAGATCATCCCGGTTCCACCCCCGACGTTCCCTTCTGGCACGGGCCCGCCGGTCGCTGCTCTGAACGCCGTCTGCACGTGGCTCGCAGTGACGTGCTGGCCCCGGATGTCGTTGAGGACTCCGTCCCAGGTCTCGCCGACGACGGGGAGCGCCCAGTCGTCGAGAGGCTCCGGGCTCGCCATGGCGATCGCGTCGCGCACGACGCCGACGGAGAACGTGTTGGTGATCCCGATCGCGGTCGTCAGCATCCCGCACTCACGGATCCACTCGAGCCCGGTCAGCTCCCCGTTCCCGTTCAGTCGATGGCAGCCGGCGATCAACGGCTCAGGCGGCGGCACGATCACCGTCACGCCCGTGCGCACGTCGTCGCCGGCGATCAGCGTCGTCATCCCGACGCGGACGTCTTCGACGTCCGTGATCGCGTTGGCCGACCCCGGCCGGCGCGTGCCGATCTCGAGACCGATCTCCCTCGCGCGCATGGGCGCTGTTCTACGTGGCGGCGCGGACGGACACACGGTGTCAGACACCGATGCGCGCGGAAGCGCCCGTCTGGCCCGATCCACGATGATGTCGATCGCGTGAAACCGTGCCTCGGTGGAGAAGTCGGCACGAAATCGGCACGAAAGGGCTTGACAGACGGCGGGGTGTCTGACACCTCGGCTTGCTCGGCATGCGACGAGAACGGTCGAAACAGGCACCCTACGAAGGGATGCCCGGACGCCGCTTCGACATGTTCATGAGCCAGGACGCACCTGAGCGCCCCGCCGACCCGGCCGTGCGCAAGGCCAACCTGCGCCGCATCGTCGGGCTGTTCCGTCCGTATCGGCCGCGCCTGGCGGCCGTGTTCGTGTTGATCGTCATCTCCGCGTTGCTCGCCACGATCCCAGCGTTCCTGCTGCGGGAGCTGCTCGACGTCGCGATCCCGGACGAGGACGTGCGCCTGCTCACGCTGCTCGTCGCCGGGATGGTCGCGATCCCCGTCGTAACCGGAGCGCTCGGCGTGTGGCAGACGCTGCTCTCGAACCTCGTGGGCCAGAGCGTGATGCACGATCTGCGCACCGCCGTCTACCGGCACCTGCAGCGGCTGTCGCTCGCGTTCTTCACCCGCACGCGGACGGGAGAGGTGCAGAGCCGGATCGCCAACGACATCGGCGGCATCGAGAACGTCGTCACGTCGACGGCCACGTCGGTGCTCGCCAACGTGACTACGGTGCTCGCGACCGTCGTCGCGATGGTGCTGCTCGACTGGCGGCTCGCTGTCTTCGCTCTGGCCTTGCTCCCACTGTTCGTGTGGTTGACGAAGCGCGTCGGCGCGCAACGCAAGAAGGTGACGGCCGAACGTCAGGCGTCGCTCGCCGACGTCTCGGCGATCGTGCAGGAGTCGCTCTCCGTCTCCGGGATCCTGCTCGGGAAGACGATGGGGCGAGCCGACGACCTCGCCGAGCGCTTCTCGACCGAGTCGGAGCGCCTCGCCGCACTCGAGGTGCGCTCTCGGATGACGGGACGCTGGATGATGGCCGCCATCCAGACGACGTTCGCCGTGATGCCGGCGCTCGTGTACTGGTTCGCAGGGTTCACGATCGCGCAGGGCTCGGGGGCGATCACGCTCGGCACCCTGGTCGCCTTCACGACACTGCAGACCCGCCTCTTCTTCCCGATCGGCAGCTTGCTGGGCGTCCAGCTCGAGGTGCAGGCGTCGCTGGCGCTCTTCGACCGCATCTTCGAGTACCTCGACGAGCCCGTGGACATCGTCGAGGGGCACGAGACGCTTCCGTCGCCGCGTGGAGAGGTGCGACTCGACGGCGTCTGGTTCCGCTACGACGACGCGCAGTGGACACTACGGGACATCGGGTTCACGATCGCGCCCGGCACGAAGACGGCTCTCGTCGGGGAGACCGGCTCGGGGAAGACGACGTGCGGGTACCTCGTAGCGCGCCTCTACGACGCGACCCAGGGTCACGTCGTGATCGACGGCGTCGACGTGCGCGACCTCACGTTCGAGGCGCTGGCCGACGCGGTCGGCGTCGTCTCGCAGGAGACGTATCTCTTCCACGCCACTGTTCGCGAGAATCTGCGTTTTGCCCGGCCGGATGCCACCGACGAGGAGGTGGAGGACGCGGCGCGCGCGGCGCAAATCCACGAGCTCGTATCCACGTTGCCCGACGGCTACGAAACCGTCGTCGGTGAGCGTGGCTATCGCTTCTCGGGAGGCGAGAAGCAGCGGATCGCGATCGCGAGGACGCTGCTGCGCAATCCGCCGATCCTCGTTCTCGACGAAGCGACGTCGTCGCTCGACACGCAGACGGAGCGCGCGGTGCAGGCGGCGCTCGAGCGCCTGTCCGAGGGGCGGACGACGATCGCGATTGCACACCGCCTCTCGACGGTGCGCGACGCCGACCAGATCGTCGTCCTCGACGGAGGCCAGGTGGCCGAGATCGGGACGCACGAGGAGCTGCTCGCGCGCCGCGGCCGGTACGCGGAGCTCGTCTCGCGCGATGCCGACGTGACACCGCTCGAAGGTGAGCCGATCCGGTGACGGTTGCGCGTGCCATGTCACGCCGGCACGACTACCGTGCGCCGCAGGAGAACGACGACCGCGAAGGGGTACCGAGATGACGACGACGACACGGGACGCGGTGAGCCTCGGGCAGCACGGCATCGCAGCCACGGGGCGCGTGATCCACAATCCGACGACGTCGCAGCTCTACGAGGCGGCGCTCAGGCACGGCAACGCCCGGCTCGCGGAGGGCGGGCCGCTGTGCGTCGACACCGGCCGCTTCACGGGTCGCTCGCCGCAGGACAAGTTCGTCGTCGACGAGCCCGGCTCGCGTGAGCGCATCTGGTGGGGAAGCGTCAACCAGCCGCTCGCGGAGGAGCGCTACGAGCCGTTGCGCGCGAAGGTCACGAGCTACCTCTCCACCCAGCAGACCCTGTACGTCGTCGACGCGTTCGCCGGCGCCGACCCGGAGCACCGCATCGGTGTGCGCGTGGTCACCGCCAGCCCGTACCACGCCCTCTTCGCCTCGACGATGTTCATCGAGCCGACCGCCGAGGAGTTCGCCGCGCACACGCCGGACGCGCTCGTGCTGCACGCGCCCGAGGTCGACGCCGATCCGGAGGCCGACGGCACGCGCACCGGCACGTTCGTCGTTCTCCATCCCACCCGCACCGAGGTGCTCGTCGGCGGAACGTTCTACGCCGGCGAGATCAAGAAGTCGATCTTCACGGTGATGAACGACCGGTTGCCGCTCGAGGGCGTGTTTTCGATGCACTGCTCGGCGAACGTCGGTGACGACGAGGACGTGGCGCTGTTCTTCGGCCTCTCTGGCACGGGCAAGACGACGCTCTCGGCCGATCCCGAGCGGCATCTGATCGGCGACGACGAGCACGGCTGGGGCACGAGCGGCGTATTCAACGTCGAGGGTGGTTGTTACGCGAAGGTGATCCGGCTCTCCGCCGAGGCGGAGCCCGACATCTACCGTACGACCCGCACGTACGGGACGATCCTCGAGAACGTCGTGCTCGACGACCGTGGCGTGCTCGACCTCGACGACGACTCGAAGACCGAGAACACGCGCGCTGCGTACAAGCTGGAGCAGATCCCGAACGCGCTGCCCGCGAAGATGGCCGGGCATCCGCGCAACGTCGTCTTCCTCACCGCCGACGCGTTCGGCATCCTGCCGCCGCTCGCGCGGCTGACGCGCGACCAGGCGCTGTACTGGTTCCTGTCGGGCTTCACGGCGAAGCTCGCAGGCACCGAGATCGGTGTCACAGAGCCGCAGCCGACGTTCTCCACCTGCTTCGGCGCGCCATTCCTGCCGCAGCGGCCCTCCGTGTACGCGCGCATGCTGGGCGCCAAGCTCGACGAGCACCCGCACGTGAACGTCTGGCTCGTGAACACCGGCTGGACGGGAGGCCCGTTCGGCGAGGGGCACCGCATGCCGATCAAGGCGACGCGCGGGCTGTTGCATGCGGCGCTCTCGGGCAACCTCGACGCGGTGGAATACCGGATCGACCCGGTCTTCGGCTTCGAGGTGCCGCTCGCGTGCCCCGGTGTCGACGGAGGCTTGCTCGACCCGCGCTCCACGTGGGCCGACGCGGCCGCCTACGACACGAAGGCCGTCGAGCTGGCGGCGATGTTCCGGGCGAACTTCGAGGAGAAGTTCGCCGCTGACGCCGGTCCGGCGATCGCCGCCGCCGGCCCGCGCGCCTGACGAGCAGGTTGGACGGGCGGCGTGCGGACCTGATCCGGTAGCGTCCGGCACGATGGAGGCGACGCACGACGTGCTCGTCGTCGGTGCCGGCTGCGCCGGCATGCGCGCGGCGATCGAGGCGCACGACAGAGGCGCGAAGGTCGGCGTCATCTCGAAGCTCCACCCGACGCGAAGTCACTCCGGTGCGGCGGAGGGAGGCATCAACGCGGCGCTCGGCAACACCGCCGAGGACAGCCCGGAGATACACGCCTTCGACACGGTCAAGGGCTCCGACTACCTCGGCGACCAGGACGCGATCGAGATCTTCACGGCCGAGGCGCCGGGCGACATCTACGAGCTCGAGCGCTGGGGCTGCGTCTTCTCGCGCAACGCCGAGGGCCGGCTCGACCAGCGGCCGTTCGGCGCCGCCGGCTCGCCGCGCACGGTGTTCGCAGCCGACATCACCGGGCACGTGCTGATCCAGGTGCTCTACGAGCAGCTGCAGAGGCGCATGGACGAGGGGATGGTCGTCTACGAGGAGTACTTCGCGTTCCGTCTCGTGATCGAGGACGGCCGCTGCACCGGCGTCATCTGCTGGGACCTGATGAACGGAGGCGTCAAGCTGCTCACCGGCAAGGCGGTGATCCTCGCCACGGGGGGCGCCGGCAGGCTCTTCCGGGCGACGACGAACGCGTACGCCTGCACCGGCGACGGGATGGCGATGGCGCTGCGCGCCGGCCTCCCGCTCAAGGACATGGAGTTCATGCAGTTCCACCCGACGACGATGTACCCGAGCGGGATCCTGATCACCGAGGGCTGCCGTGGCGAGGGCGGGTACCTGATCAACAAGGACGGCGAGCGCTTCATGCAGCGCTACGCGCCGAACGCGCTCGAGCTCGCGTCGCGCGACGTCGTCTCCCGCTCGGAGACGACCGAGATCGAGGCGGGTCGCGGCATCAACGGCTCCGTCCTGCTCGACCTGCGCCACCTCGGCGCCGAGAAGATCCTCACGAAGCTTCCGGGCTCCCGTGAGCTGGCGATGACGTATGCGAGCGTCGATCCCATCTACGACCCGATCCCCGTGCGTCCGGGGGCCCACTACCACATGGGTGGCGTCGAAACCGACAACTGGGGGCTCACGGAGGTGGAAGGCCTCTACGCGGCAGGCGAGGTCGCGTGCGTCTCGGTGCACGGGGCGAATCGCCTCGGCGGGAACTCCCTGATGGAGACGATCACCTTCGGTCGCCGCGCCGGGCAGCATGCCGCCGAGCAGGCGCTCACCGGGTGCACGGGTCGGCAACGGCCGCTGCCGAGGCGGCGCGCGACGACGCCGAGACGTGGGTCAAGGGCCTCCTCGACAACACCGTCGGTGAGCGCCCGTGGCAGGTCCGCGACGAGCTCGGCCAGTCGATGCTCGACAACTTCGGCGTGTTCCGCTACGCCGACCGGATGGAGCGTCAGCTCGAGCTGATCGACGGCTTCCGCGAGCGGTACGACCGCGGTGTCGTCGTCGAGGACAAGGGTGACGTCTTCAACTCCGACCTGACGCAGGCGATCGAGCTCGGCTACCTCCTCGATCTCGCCTCGTGCATGCTGCAGGCGGGCGTGGCCCGCAAGGAGAGCCGCGGCGCGCACGCGCGTCCGGGCGACTACCCGGACCGTGACGACGCGAACTTCCTCAAGCACTCGATCACGCGCTGGGACGGCGACGGTCCCCACCTCTCCTACAAGGACGTCCGCATGACGAAGTGGGAGCCGATGGAGAGGAAATACTGACGCCGTGCAGGTAGCTCTCAAGATCTGGCGGTACAACGCGGCGACGGGCGATCGGGCGCTGCGCGACTACGAGATCGACGTATCCGACGAGGCGACGCTCCTCGACACGCTCGATGCAGTCAAGGACCGCGTCGACGGCTCGCTCGCGTACCGCAAGAGCTGCCGGATGATGATCTGCGGCTCCTGCGGCATGCGCGTCGACGGCGCCGCCGTGCTCGCGTGCAAGACGCGTATCGCCGACATCACCGGCGACGGTCGCATCCCCGTGATCTCCGCCATGGGGAACCTGCCCGTGATCAAGGACCTCGTCGTCGACATGGAGCCGTTCTGGCAGAAGATGCGCGCGGTCGAGCCGTACCTGCGCCCACGGTACGACCAGGCTGCCGAGCGGGAGAACATCGTCTCGCAGGAGCAGATGGAAGTCATTCACAAGGAGTCGCTCTGCATCAACTGCGGCTGCTGCGTGTCGGAGTGCAACTCGATGGAGTCGGACCCCGACTTCCTCGGGCCGGCGGCGCTCGCCAAGGGCTTCCGCTTCGTCGGCGACGCCCGTGACGGCGCCGTGGTCGAACGGCTCGAGCGCTACTCCGAGGAGCACGGGATCTGGGACTGCACCCGGTGCTACTTCTGCAACGAGCGCTGCCCCAAGGGCGTCGACCCGCGCGACGCGATCGCCAAGCTCGGCGCAGAGGCGATGCGCAACGGGATCGACCGCGACATGGGTGCACGCCACGCGAAGTGGTTCGTCACCTCGGCCAAGACGACAGGGTGGCTGCGCGAGACCGAGCTCGTGCCGAAGACGCAGGGCATCACGAAGTCGGTCAAGGAGATCGGCTTCGCAATGTCGCTGCTGAAGAAGGGCAAGGTGCCGCCGCCGTTCCCGCCACATGTCGCCGCCGACGTCGGCGAGTCGCGGGCGCTGTTCGAGCTCGTCAAGGAGCAGGGACGCGACGGTGCCGCCGGCATCGTGCAGGGTGAGAAGTCGCTGATGCACCTCGAGCATCACACCTCCGCTGCCGGTGGGGAGCGTGACCCGTACGACGAGCCGACGTCCGCGCCCCGCCCGTACTTGCCGGAAGAGATGGAGGACAACGCATCGTGAAGAAGGTCGCCTACTACAAGGGGTGCCTCGCCAGCCTGTCGGCCAAGGAGCTCGACATCTCGACGCAGGCGCTCGCGCCGAAGGTCGGCTACGAGCTCGTCGAGCTGGAGTCGGTCACGTGCTGTGGCGCCGGTGACATCCACGAGGCGGAGCCCGACTACTACGTGCACCTGAACGCCCGCATCCTCGCCTACGCGGAGGAGACGGGCTGCGACACGCTGATGACGGTCTGCAACGTCTGCACCCTCAACCTGCGGCAGGCGAACCACCAGCTGCAGAACGACGCGGCGCTGCGCGAGCGGGTGAACGACAATCTCGAGACGGTCGGCGCGCCACGCTACGAGGGCAACGTCGACGTGATGCACTTCCTCTGGCTCGTCGCCGGGGAGAGCTTCGACAAGCTCACGCAGGTTGCGCACAAGGGCCTGCGCGGGCTGAAGATCGCACCGTTCTACGGCTGCCAGATCCTGCGGCCGTCGAAGCTGCTCGGCTTCGACGACCCCGACAAGCCAGATTCCCTGGAGCGGATCATCACGGCCTGCGGCGGCGACCCCGTCGACTACCCGGCGAAGGTGAAGTGCTGCGGCTTCCCGATCATCCAGGCGCGCGAGGAGACCGCGCTCGCCGAGCTCATCCAGCCGATCGAGCAGGCGAAGGAGGCCGGCGCGGACGCGATGGTCACGCCGTGCCCGCTCTGCCACCTGTCGCTCGACGCGTGGCAGTCGAAGCTGCGCAAGCAAACGGGCAAGGACTTCCAGATGCCGATCCTGCACCTCTCGCAGCTGATCGGCGTCGCCGCAGGTCTCGAGAGCTCAGAGCTGAAGTTCAGGCGCCACGTCGTGTCGGTGGACCCGGTGCTCGAACAGCTCAAGGTCTGAGCTCGGCGGACACCACGCGGACGCCGGAGTGCGTGTCGGACTGAAGTCCGACACGGCTCCACGGCGCGGGCATCGCTTCTCTCGTGTCGGACTCTCAGTCCGACACGGCTGTTCGGCGCGGGCATCGCCTCTCCGGTGTCGGACTTCAGTCCGACACGGCTCCACGGCGCGGGGATCGCATCTCCCGTGTCGGACTTCAGTCCGACACGGCTGTGCGCGGCGGCGTGGGTAGCGTTGCGGCGTGACCGCCGTCGTCCTCGTCCTCCTCGCGCTCGGAGCGGCCGTGCTCGCCTGGGGGTGGTTCGAGGCCGGCTGGCTGCGCACGCGCGTCGTCGAGGTTGCGATCCCGGGTCTCCCGGACGCACTCGACGGCCTGACCATCGCCCACCTGTCCGACTTCCACCTCGGCCCCCCCTCGAGGGGCAGCCACGCCGTGGCACGGGCGGTCTCGTGGGTCGAGGCGCGGCGCCCGGACCTCGTCTGCATCACGGGTGACCTCGTCTCGCACCCGCGTGGCGAGGAGCGCCTGCGCGAGCACCTCGGCTGCCTCGAGCGCCCGTACGTCGTGCTCGGCAACCATGACATCGCGGTCACGCGAGACCCGTTCTCGCGGAAGGCGGAGCTCGACGACCTCGCAGAGCATGCTGTGTTGTTGCGCGACGAGGCGATCTCGATCGACCGTGGTGGTTGCGTCGTGCAGCTCGTGGGCGTCGACGCGGAGACGTACCCTCGCGGCGACGCCCGGCCGTGGGAGCTCGCCGACCCGGCAGCCGCCCTGCGCATCCTGCTGTGCCACTTTCCCGGGATCGCAGGACGGCTTCCCGCCGGATCGTTCGATCTCGTCCTCTCGGGTCACCTGCACGCAGGACAGATCTGCCTGCCGCTGCCTGGCCGGCGGGTGACCCTCGCGCATCCGCGCGCCCGCTACGTCGCGGGTGTCTACGCGGTCGCGGGTGGGACGATGCACGTCTCACCGGGGCTCGGAACGACGTTCGTCCCGTTCCGGTTCTTCGCGAGACCGGAGGTGACCGAGCTCGTGCTGCGGCCGTCCCGCGACGGCGGGCTCACTCGGCTCTCCGAGTAGACTCGCGAGATGGAGGGACACTCCCTCATCTCGTCGGGGATCCTCGCCTCGTACGCCGCCGATGCCGCGCTCGAAGTGTCGGGCGTCGGCGGGCTGGCCGAAGGGCCGCTGCACCGACCGCGCGGTGTCAAGGTGACCGAGGAGGACGGCGCGGTCTCGGTCGAGCTTCACCTCGTGGTGGACTGGGGCGCCAGCGTCCCGGAGGTCGGTGCCGCCGTTCAGCGGCGTGTGGTCGACTACCTGGGGCGGATGGCCGACGTGGCGCCGTCCGCGGTCGACGTGGTCGTCGACGAGATCGGCCCGCCACCCGCGCCGGAGTAGGACGCGTGCAGGTCAGGGGTCTCACGCGCGGCACGTTCGAGACCACGGCGACGGTGTGTCACGCGTGCGTGTGGTGGCAGTCGCGGGGCAACAAGACGGCCTCGAAGCAACGCTGGATGGAGCGCGCCGAGGAGGAGTTCGAGGAGTGGGGGAGCGTCTACGCCGACGACGACGGTCGCACGCTCGGATCGATGCAGTACGGTCCGTCGTCGCTCTTCCCGCGGGCCGCCGACCTGCCCGCCGGCCCGGCTTCGGACGACGCGGTGCTCGTCACGTGCTCTCACGTCCGCGCCGACGCCGGCGAGTGGGTGGAGAAGTCACTGCTGCTCGCGGCGATCGGCGAGGCGCGGGACCGCGGCGCCGCGGCGCTCGAGGCCTTCGCCTACCGCTACGCGCCCGACACCGAACCGGCCGTGCGACAGGTGCACCGCACGGTCTTCCCGCGCGAGTTCCTCGACGAGTTCGGCTTTCTCACGCTCCGCCGGCAGGGTCGTGTCGAGCTGTGCCGGCTCGAGCTCGGCGGGCTGCAGCCGGTGGAGGAGGGAAGGCGAGCACGCGTGCTCCGTGTCGTGCAGGAGGCGTTCTCACCGGCCCCCGAGCCCGTCCCGCCGGGTCCGTAACGGACGTCTTGCGGGCCGCTGACAACGTCGGCACGATGGACGACGTGTGGTCTGGCGCTCCCGTGATCCGGAGATCGACCTAACCGAGGAGTGGATCGACCTTGCGCTCGATGGTGATGGGCATCGACTGGAAGCTCGACAAGATCCTCGACGAGCTGGAGATCGACGATGGCGAAGAGGAAGATCGATCCTGAGGAGCGGGCCAAGTGGGTCGAGGCCCGCAAGCGGCTCGAGGAGTGGCTCGCGCGGAGCGAGCGGATCCTCGAGGAGCGGCGAGCGGCCGAGGCGCGTCGCAAGGCGCGGCTCCGGCGCTTGACGTTCGGTCTGCTCGGACGCTGACAGCTCCCGCGGGGCGTCCAGAGAAGGGGCGCGGCGTGCTGTGCTACGCGGCTGCGCGCTCGGCGGCCGCGGCGAGCATCAGCTCTGCGATCTGGAGCGCGTTCAGCGCCGCGCCCTTGCGGAGGTTGTCGCAGGAGAGATACAGAGCCAGGCCATGCGGTGACGCGCCGTCCGGGCGGATCCTGCCGACGAGCACGTCGTCGGCGCCGGCCGCAGCAGCCGGCGTCGGGAACTCCGGCAGGTCGAGGACACGAACACCGGCTGCCTCGCGCAGCACGTCGGCCGCCTGCTCGGCCGAGAGGTGATCCGTGAGCTCGACCCACACCGCCTCGGAGTGACCGACCATCACGGGCACGCGCACGCAGGTCGCCGAGATCGGCAGCTCGGGCAGCTCGAGGATCTTCCGGGTCTCGGCGCGGAGCTTCGACTCCTCGTCCGACTCGTCGCCCTCCCACGACCAGTCCATGACGAGGTCGTGGTCGGCCGGATCCTCCGCCCGCAGCTGCTCCATCCGTTGGGCCCCGGCGCCGGAGACCGACTGGTACGTGGCGACGCGCACGCGCTCGATGCCGGCAGCGTCGTGCAGTGGCTTGAGGACGCATGTGAGCGGGATCGTGCAGCAGTTCGGATTGGCGACGATGCGATGGCCGGTGACTGCGTCGACGACGCGGGCGCCGTTGACCTCCGGCACGACGAGGGGGTACCCGTCGACGAGTCGGTAGGCGGAGGACTTGTCGACGCAGAGCGCGCCACCGGCCACGGCATGTGGCACGAGCTCGCGGCTCGCCGACGTCCCGACGGAGAAGAAGCAGAGGTCGAGCTCGCCCGCGGCAAGCGCTTCGGCAGTTGCCTCCTCGACCACGAGCTCGGCGTCGCCGAACGCCAGCCTCGTCCCGGCCGAGCGTGTCGATGCGAACGCGCGCACGTCTGCGTACCCTCGCTCCGCGAGCAGCGCGAGCGTGATCGTGCCGACGGCGCCGGTCGCGCCGACGACTCCGATGCGCGTCGCGGTCATACGACTTGTTGTAGCCGAAGTGCGCGCGTATCTGCCACGTCGAGGGCGATGGCCGGAGCGTCGGGGGAGCCGACCACGAGCTCGCAGTGGCTCGCTCCGAGCGCCGAGGTGATCGCCACCGCGGTTGCGCTCGGGTCGGCGTGGCCCAGCGCCGTCACCTCCGACGCCGTCGACACGCCCTGGTGGTTCGCGACGAGCACGATCGCGCCGGTGAGGAGCTCTCGCTCGATGCGATGCGGGCGCACCTGGACGATGCTCGCGCCGCCGCCGTGCTCGCAGTCGGTGACCACTCCCGCCTGCGATCCGGTGAGCGAGACGGCACGACGTCCGAGATCGACGAGCGCCATCGCCGTGAGCGCGCAGCTGATGCGGGCCCCCGTGGTCACGAGCAGGTCGAGCTCTCGCGGCAGCGGAGCGGGCGACACCGCACGCGCGAGCGCGAACAGCTCTTCGGTCGCGCCACCCATCGCCGACAGCACCGAGACGACGTGGTGACCGTCCTCCTGCAGACCGGCGAGCCTCTCCGCGACAGCGCGGACCCGCGGCGGATCCGCGAGAGCGGGACTGTCGAACGCGACGACGGCGACCTGCGAGCCCGCGGTGGTGATCACGGGTCGAGTGTACGGACGGCTGCCGACGGCCCGTCCGCGTCGTCGGCCAGACCGACCGGCCCGTTCCGTGTCCCGCCTCGCGTCCGACTTCGGTCGGACGCGGCTTTCTGCGCACCGTTGGTCAGGCCGGGCGCCGACCGGCGAGGGCCCGTCCGAGCGTGACCTCGTCGGCGTACTCGAGATCGCCGCCGACGGGGAGCCCGCTCGCGAGGCGCGTGACGGTGACCTTGTCGCGAAGCCGGTCGGCGATGTAGCCGGCCGTCGCCTCACCGGTCATCGTCGGGTTCGTCGCCAGCACGATCTCGTCGACGCCTCCGCGTGCGACGCGCTCCATGAGCCCCGCGATGCGCAGGTCGCCGGGGTCGACGCCGTCCAGCGGTGAAAGGGCGCCGCCGAGCACGTGGTACAGCCCGCGAAACTCGTGCGTCCGCTCCAGAGAGACGACGTCGACGGGCTGCTCGACGACGCAGATCACGGAGCGGTCGCGCCGCGCATCCGAGCAGACGGCGCAGAGCTCCTCCTCCGTGAGGTTGCCGCACTCGTTGCAGAAGCGGATGCGCTCCTTCATCTCGGCAATCGCCGAACCGAGCGCCAGCGCCTCCTCCTTGGGCACGGAGAGCAGGTGGAACGCGAGCCGCTGTGCCGTGCGCGTGCCGATCCCTGGCAGGCGCGTGAGCTGGGCGACGAGGTTGTCGACGGCCGGGCTGAGCACGGGCGGAGGTTAGCCGTCCGCCGCGGACGTCTCCCGGGTGGACCGTGTCCGACCCGCGCGACCGGGCCGCTACATGCCTGGCAGCCCGAGCCCGCCCAGATCGGGCAGCTGGCTGCGCAACTTGGCCTCGACCGCCTGGTTGGCTGCGCGGAGCGCCTCGTTCGCAGCCGCGAGCACCATGTCACCCAGCAGCTCGGGGTCGTCCGGGTCGATCGCGCGCGCGTCGATGCGTATCTCGACGAGCTCACCGGCGCCGTTGGCCTTGACGGTGACCATGCCGCCACCGGCGGATGCCTCGCCGTGGAGCAGCTTCGCCTCCTCCTGGGCCTGCAGCATCTGCTCCTGCATCTGCTGGGCCTGCTTCATGAGCGCGTTCATGTCCATCTTCACTCCTCGACCTCCGTTGCATCGAATGTGTCCTTGAGCAGGGACAGGACGTCCTCCTCGGAGAGCGGCTCGTCGGCGGCGGCGTCCCCGTTCCCATGGCTCGAGTCACCGAGGCTCGTGCGGACGGCGAGGCGCTTGCCGGTGACCTCGTGCAGCGCCTCACGCAGCAGCTCGAGGTTGCGCGCATCCTCGACCTGCTTCCGGTGGAAGTCGGCCGCCGGCGCGAACTCGAGCGTGACGGTGTCCTCGGTCAACGCGACGGGGTGGGCCTCGCCGAGCAGTGTGGCCACCGGGATCGAGCGTTCGCGCACCGCCGGCAGCACACTGCGCGTCCACGCGTCCTGCAGCTGCTCGAGCTCGAGCTCCGGTGCGGGCTCGGCGTCCAGTGGCTCGTCCGCCGGTGTGGCCGCCTCGGGCGGCGGTGCAGAGGGGGTCGGCGTCGCGGATGTGGGAGCCGGGCCTGCCGCGGGCGCGGGGACGGGGGAGGGGGCCCGCGACACCGCGGCGGCCGGCCCGGCATGAAGTCGTTCCTCCAGTACCTCGACGCGGTGGGCGAGCGACTCTCGGGACAGATCGGCCCGAGGACGGGTGACCTTGACGAGGGCGAGCTCGAGCGGGAGGCGCGGGTCGCCGCCCTGGCGCATGTCGTCGACCGCGACTGCGAGCAGGTCGATCAGCCGCAGCACGGTGGGCTCTGGCAGCTGGTTCGCCTGCTCTCGCAGACGATCCCGGGTCTCCTCGGTCACCGGGAGGGAGTCGGGGACGTGCCCTACGTGTTGGACGAGCAACAGGTGGCGCAGGTGCTCGATGAGGTCGGTGACGAGACGGCCCAGATCCTGGCCCTGTTCGGCGAGCTCCTCGATCGCGACGAGCGCACCCGCCGTGTCGCGGTCGACGACCGTGTCGCACAGCCGGAACAGCGCGTCCTCCTCGACCGCGCCGACGAGCTGCAGGACGTCCTGTACGCCGATGCTGCCACCGGTCGCCGCGCTCAACTGGTCGAGCGTCGAGACCGCGTCGCGGAACGACCCCCGGGCGCCTCTCGCGATCAGCGCGAGCGCCGCGTCGGGCGCCTCGATGCCCTCGCCGTCGGCAACGCGCCGCAGCAGCGTGACGAGCTCCTGGAGACGCGGCCGTTGGAAGACGAACGTCTGGCAGCGGGAGCGAACCGTCGGGCAGCACCTTCGCGAGGTCGGTCGTGCAGAAGACGAAGACGAGGTGGGGCGGCGGCTCCTCGATCAGCTTCAGCAGCGCGTTCCAGGCGGCGTCGGTCAGCTGGTGCGCCTCGTCGAGGATGTAGACCTTGTAGCGCCCCTGCGCGGGCTGCAGCACGACGCGCTCGCGGATGTCGCGGATGTCGTCGATGCCGCGCTGCGACGCTGCGTCCATCTCGACGACGTCGAGCGACGAGCCTGCGGCGATCGCGATGCAGACGTTGCACGCGTTGTCGGGCGTGGTCGTGGGGCCGTGCGCGCAGTTGAGCGCCTTCGCGAGGATGCGCGCCATCGACGTCTTCCCGGTGCCGCGCGGGCCGGCGAAGAGGTACGCCTGGCGCAGCTTGTCCCCGTCGATCGCGTTGCGCAGCGTGCGCACGACCGCCTCCTGCCCGACGACCTCGGAGAAGTCCTGCGGTCGGTACTTCCGGTAGAGCGCGGTCACGAGGGCGATTGTCGCAGGACCCGCCCTCTGGCGCCGGACGCGCTACGCGAGCGGCCGGTCGCCGGAGCAGGCGATGCGCAACCTCGTGATCAGACCGTTCTCGTCGATCTCGGCGTACGCGGTCTGCTCGTAGGTGGAGGGTGCACCGTCGAGGTCGGGGTCAGTGCCCTCGACGACCCAGCGCATACGGATCAGATCGGCAAACGTGACGGCTTCCGACTCCGCGACCCGGTAGTCGTCGATCTGACCGGTCCACCTTTGGAATCGCGCGACGATCGCGTCGATCCCGTCGTCCTCCCTGAGGCCGGGCGGGACGACTGCGCGCAACGTGGCTTCGGCTGCGAAGCAGTTCCGCAGCTCCTCGTAGTCGCGCCTCGCGAGAGCGTCGAGGAACCGCTCGGCTGTGGCAGTTCGCGTATCGGTCACGGCCATCGAATCGACGATACGAGTTGCAGCGGAGCCGGTCAACCGCCGTCGCGTGTCGCGGGCCGAAGCGGACGCCTTCAGGGATCTTTGCGCGGTGGGAATCCGCTCGGCGGATTCCCACCCTGCGCCGACAAGGTGTGTGCACCTGGGATCGAAGCGGGATGGCCAAGAGGGCCGTGATACCCGGTAACCCTCATGGTTGCTGGAGTCGCGGCCCTCTCGCATCTTCTGTCCAAAGAGTCTGATTCGGTCTGATTCGCGGGGATTCCGGTGGATTCGGGCACTGGAATCGTGTTGGTGCCCAAACGGAATGAGCACCTACCGCGGACGTAGGTTCTCCCGCGCCGAGCAGTAACCTCAACCGTGTGCTCCGCCTGCTCGGCGAGCCGGTCGCGCGCCACCTCCATGACCGGGAGCGACTCTCCCCTGAGGTCGTCTTCGTCTTGCGCGCCCGAGCTACGCGGCTGCGAGCTGGCGGCCGGAGAGCAGCGCGCCGGCGTCCGGCACGACCGGCTTCAGGCCCAAGCGGTCGAGAACCTCGTAGGCGGTCGCGACCGACGCCGACAGCACGGGCAGCCCCAGCGCATCCTCGACCTGCTGGATCGACGGTAGCGACCGCATCTGCACGCAGGCCGAGAGGACGAGCGCCTCGGCCGAGGCGAGGTCGAGCCGACCGGCGATTTCCGGTAGCCGCTGCGGGTCGTGGGCACCCACCTCGACGTTGTTCGGGATCTCCAGGCTGATCGAGTCGACAACCTCGATCCCCGCGTCGTTCATGTACTCGATCACGACCGCCGTCAGCGGCTTCATGTACGGCGTGACGATCGCCACACGTGAGACGCCAAGCGCACGGATGCCGCGGACGAGAGCGCCTGCGCTGCTGACGACCGGGGCAGCGCCGCCGTTCTCGGCCGCGACCTCGGCCAGCCGCCGTTCGGACTGCGCGTGGTACCCGGCTCCCTGCGCCATGATCGCGATCAGGCACGCGTAGGCCATCACGTCGACGCGCGCGTCCGACAACTCGAGCGCGCAACGGTCGCTGTCACAGACCATCTGCGTTAACTCTTCCTTGGTCACGTGCTGCATCCGCACGCGGCTGGAGTGGAACGTGAACGACTCCGGCTCGACCCGCGAGCGGCGCCTCAGCATCTCGGGAAGCTCCGTCTCCATCGTCGTGTTCGAGCTCGGGACGATCAATCCGACGCGGTATGAACCTGCCATGCCGTCAACCCTTCGTTTGTGTGGTCGCAGACCGTAGCGCGCATGGACCGTGGCCGAACTTGGCGAAGCCGAGTCGTAGCTTCTCTAGGCGCCGATCGTTATCGCCTGGCTGCGCTCGAGCTCTCCCTCGTAGATATAGCGCTCCTCGGGCGACCAGAGCTCGAGGCCGGCGAGGTAGCCCTCGTAGATGGCATGGTCGAGCTTGCGCGGCGCAAGACAGTCTCCGATCCGGTGCAACCTCTTCGTCTCACCCTTTAGCGCCAGGTAGAGCTCCTCGTTCGCCTTCGGTCCGGTAGCGAGCACGACCGTGTCCACCCCGGCCAGAACCTCCGTCGCACCCGTGTACAGGTTCACGACGGTGACGGATTCACCGTTGATGGCCAGAGCCCACGAGTTGAGCCTGTAGGCAAGGCCCTTGCCGAGCAGACGCCCGTAGATATGCGTCATGTCGAGCGTGGTCAGTGTCGACGGGAACAGCGTCGGCCAGCGTGAGACGATCTCGACGTCGCAGTCCCGGTCGAGCAGTACCTCGGTGACGCCGGCTGCATAGCGCGAACCGTCGTCGTCGAGCACGACGACGCGCTTTCCGACGGGCCGCGCGTCGAGCAGAACATCCCAGACCGTGAGCACGTGGTCCTGATCGGCGCCGGGAAGCCGATCGACGAGCGGATTGACGCTGGAGAACCCGGTCCGTGAGGGAACGGCGCCGGTGGCGATTATGACGCCGTCCGGCGAGAGCTCCCGCACGACGTCGGGAGTCACCTCGACGCCGAGCCGCACGTCGACGCCGCGGCGTTGCATCTGCGCATCGAGGTCCCGTGTGATCCAGCCGAACTCGTCGCGCCCCGGTGTGCGCAGGATCAGGTTCACCTGCCCGCCGAGCTGCTCCTCGCGCTCGAGCAGCGTCACCTGGTGTCCGCGGCGAGCCAACGTCTCCGCAGCCTTCATCCCGGCCGGTCCACCTCCGCAGACGAGCCAGCGCGCCGCCTCATCGGCCGGCTCGAGCGTCCCCTCGCCGAAGCGGCCTTCGCGTCCGGCTGCCGGGTTCACCGTGCACGCGATCGGCATTCCCTTGAACACGCGAGCGATGCAGCCCTGATTGCCGCGGATGCAGTGGTACACGTCGTCCTCGCGCCCCCCGCGCACCTTGTTCGCGAACTCCGGGTCTGCGATCTGAGCGCGGGTCATCGCCACCATGTCGGCCTTGCCGGTGGCGAGGATCTCCTCGGCCAACGCCGGATCCTTGATCCCGCCGACCGTGAACACAGGCAGGCTCACCGCGGCCTTGACCTGCGCTGCCAAATCGACCAGGTACCCGTCCGGCGCATCCGAGGGCTCGATCGCCTTGAAGATGTTGTGATAGCCCGCTGCGGTGACGTTGACGAAATCGATACGACCGTCCGCCTCGAGCATCTGCGCCACACGCACGGCGTCCTCAACGTCGAGCGCGCCCGGGATGAAATCCGTCAGGCTGATGCGCACGCCGACCACCCAGTCCGTGCCCGCCCGACGCCGCACCTCCTCGATCACCTCGCGCGCGAAGCGCAGCCGGTTCTCGAACGAGCCCCCGTACTCGTCCTCGCGCTTGTTGTAGAGCGGCGACAGGAACTGATGCAACAGGTAGCTGTGCGAGATGTGCACCTCGGTGCCGTCGAATCCACCTTCGCGCGTCAACTCAGCGGAGCGGCCCCACCAGTCGACGACCTCACGGATGTCCTCCTGTTCCATCGCCTTCGGCGTCTCACCGTACGCAGGCGACTTCACAGCCGACGGCCCCCAAAGGACGCGATAGTCGTCAGCTGAATCGCTCGACGCATTCAGACCGAAATGGTTGAGTTGCGCGAAAATCGCCGCGTCGTGCTCGTGCACGGCGTCGGTGAGTCGCCGGTCGGCCTCCAACGCCTCCGGCAGATACGCCCAGGCGACACGCGGGAAACCGGTCGTCGAGGTCGGATGGACGACACGGTTGCCGGTGATCAAGAGCCCGGCTCCACCCTTCGCGCGCGCTGCCTGGTACTCGACGTTTCGCTGCGAGTCGACGGCGTTGTACGCGAACAGCTTGACGTGGGCCGTCTGCATGATCCGGTTCCGCACTATGAGGGTGCCGATCTTCAAGGGACTGAACAGATGCGGATAGGCGGCCATTGCGTCTCCCTTGGATGGGTATGGACGGACTGGACGAGTATTACGGCTGTCGGGTGGCGACGGGTAGAAGCTCAGTCTGCTTCAACATGGGCTGCCCGGGTCGATGGGTGCCTCAGACGGGCCTACTGACGTCGCCGGGCCGCACGATCCGGAGCGCCGTCTCGACCGCCTGCCCGAGTCCAACGCATTCCAGAACCGAATGGGCGCCGTGCTCGGTCGGCTTTCCGAGCGGCTCGGACACACCGACGGCGGGCACTCTTCCTCAAGACCCACCGTCACCCGTACGAGAGCGAGAAGCGCGAGCAGGCCGATCGACTGGACGCTCTTGTCCGTTCGCGCTTGGACGGAGAGTGGACGTTCGATAGGGAGGGAGGTCGCGAACGGCTTGGCGAAGACGATTCGGGGGATGGGCGCACCTGGGATCGAACCAGGGACCTCTCGCGTGTGAAGCGAGCGCTCTCCCGCTGAGCTATGCGCCCGGGAGGTCAGGATACCAACCGATACCCGACCCTGGGCGGGACTGGTCCGCCCTACAACGCACCGCGGGACGAGTTCTCCGGTACGCTCGTGTCGCCCGGTCGCGCTAGGTGGGGAGTCAGCGGTTCCCTGAACCCGAAATCCGCTCCATGCGGGACCGAATGCCGTCCGAGGGGCGGCGACGTCGGGACAGGATCCGCGCACGTGGTGTTGACAGATCGGGTCCCGCGCACGGGGAGCGTTCGAACCGCGTCAGGTCCGGAAGGAAGCAGCGCTAAGGACTCCCTCTCCGGTGCCGCGGCCCCGCCCGATCCGAGCCGGCGACGCGGACACCTCCGGCGATGCCCTCTCGACGACGGAGCGCGCGACCGGGCGTAGGGCAGGTCGGCGTGCGCCTCAACCGAGCAGCCAGTGGTCGTCGCGGATGATCGGGGTGACGCTGCCGTCGACGGTGACGCCGTCGACGGACACGTCTGGGCCGCCGAGCATGACGTCGACGTGCATCGCCGACTCGTTGATGCCGAGTGCGATTCGCTCCTCGGGCGTGAGCGAGCGACCGTCGCGGATCGCGCTGAGATATGCGGAACCGAGCGCCACGTGGCTCGTCGCGTTCTCGTCGAAGAGCGTGTCGAAGAACGTGACGCCTAGCTGTCCGATTCGTGACGTGCCGTCGACGAGGGCAACCTCGCCGAGCAGCCCGGCCCCCGGGTCGTACGCGAAGCGCTCGCGCAGCTCGCTCTGGCCCTTGCTGGCCCGCACGTCCGTCACGCGGCCGTCCGTGAACGTCAGCTCGACGTCGGTGGCCACGATTCCCGGGAGCGCGACGGGTCGTGTGCAGCGCAGCGTCCCCGTGGTTCGGCGTGCATCAGGTGTCGTGAACACCTCCTCCGTCGGCAGGTTCGTGACGTGCGCGAGCCCGTACGCGGTCTCGTCGCGTGCCCCCTTCCACCGTGACCGCTCCGTGAGCCCGACCTCGAGGTTCGTCCCCGGGCCGCGGAACCGGATCGTGTCGAACGCTGCGGCGTCGAGAGACCGCGCCCGCCGCTCCAGCTCCTCGACGTGGTTCAGCCAGGCAGCGACGGGATCGTCCTCGTCGAGTCGGGCGGCCCGGCTCACGAGCGCCCAGAGTCGCTCGACGTCCGGCGTTCCGAAGACGCGGTTCGCCCAGCCTTCGTTCGGGCAGGCGACGGCCGTCCAGTTGATGGCCTGCGCATCGAGCGAGCGATTCGACGCATCGATGTACGCCCGCCGGAAGGCCTGGGCGAGGCGCTTCGGATCGAGCCCGTCGAGCGCTGTGGGATCGGCGTCGCCGAAGATCGCGATCACAGCGCCGCGGTTCGCGTCGAGCCAATCGATCTTCTCGACCTCCCAGGGTGGGCTCCAGCCGAGCATCTCCTCCGACCCGAGCTCGACGAGCGCACGTCGAATCCGCGAGTCGCGCCATTCCACGGTGACGAAGCCGGCGCCAGCCGCGAAGGCCGCGCGCGCGACTGCCCGGACGAGCGGCGCATGTTCGGGGAACGCCAGCACGTCGACGACCTGCCCCGGCTGGACGTTTGCGCCGACCGACACGGCGAGATGGGCGTACCGCTCCAGGCGCTCCTCCGTGGTCACGGAGTAGCAGCCTACTCGTGCATGTTCACCGTCGTCGTGCGCCGGGCACCGTGGTAGCGTCCCCCGCGTGCTGGCAGCCGTGACGCCATTCGTCGCCTCCGGGATCACTGGGCTCGGCAAGACCGTGCTCGTGGTCGTCGCGCTGACGTTCATCCTCTGGTCGCTCTACACGGCGATGGTGATCCCCAAGAAGCGGCCCGATTTCCCGCGCCGTCTCGATGTGTACATCGTGGTCACGGCGCTCCTGTTCGCGGCGCAGCTGACCGCGGTGGTGTGGGTGACCGGGACGCAGGAAGTCGAGTCGCACGAGGAGGTCTCTGCCGAGACAGGGCATGGCGATGAGGCCACCGGTGGCACCGATACGACCGGCGGCGACGAGACCCAGGGGAAGGGCGATGCCGAGGCAGGTGCGGCAGTCTTCGCTTCTGCCGGGTGCGGAGGCTGCCATACGCTCGCCGACGCCGGCTCGAGCGGCGCTGTCGGGCCGAACCTCGACGAACTGCAGCCCACGGAAGCCCAGGTGGTAGTGATCGTCACGACGGTCGCGGCGCGATGCAGCCCTTCTCCGGTCGGCTCGACGAGCAGCAGATCGCCGACGTGGCGGCGTACGTCTCGTCGGTCGCCGGCGCGTAGCGCGGGCTACGCTTCCTCCCCCGGAGAGGTGTCCGAGCGGTCTAAGGAGCGCGACTGGAAATCGCGTACGTGCTGAAAGGTGCGTCGCGGGTTCAAATCCCGCCCTCTCCGTGCACGAAGGGGCCCCACACGGGCCCCTTCTGCGTTCAACGGAGTTCGGAACCCTCGAAGAGCTTTGCACCCTCAACGGTTTTCGAGACGACGGTCGTCTCGGGGTTGGAAGGCGCCGTTGCAGCAAGAGTCGGGGCTTGGGATCGGGCGAGCGACTGTGTGTGCGACGGTTGGCGCGCGCAGAAGCAGCGTAGTAGCAGCGTACGAATGCGGTGCTCGTCGCGGTCTACGAGGTTTCCGCAACCGTTGTCTGTTCTGCAGTCGAGCGGGAGGCGCGAACCGTGTCGTTGGCGGTGCCGCGAGTCCCGAGACGGCATGTCGGGCGGACTCGTCGTGTGGAACCGGCGCGGGGTGTTCGTGGAAAGACCCCCGCCGTCTCCGTATCCTTGCTCTTGTGCTCGCTGCGTCATCTCGTCATGCGGTAGCTGTCTTGGGATCTGCAGAGCGATGATCGAGATCGAAGGCAAGCAGGTCTTCACCGAGCTCGCGGAGCTCGTCGACCCCGCCCACACGGCGCTCGTGGTCGTCGACATGCAACGCGATTTCTGCGTGCCGGGCTGGGCGTTCGACCGTCTCCGCGTCGACATCTCGATGTACCCGCCGATGATCCCGCGGCTTGCGGGGCTGATCGCCGCGGCGCGGGCGGCGGACGTCCGCGTCGTCTATGTCCAGATGACGGTGCTCCCGGGGCGGGCCAGCGAGTCCCCGGCACAGATCCGCTTCAACCTCCGGCTCCATCTGGCTAGCCACGCCGAGGGCGAGCCGCTGCAGTACACGCTAGAGGGCTCGGAGGGGCAGGCGATCGTCGACGAGCTGGCACCAGAGCCAGGCGACCTCGTCGTCAAGAAGTACCGGTCGAGCGGCTTCTGGGGAACCAACCTCGACCTCCTGTTACGCAGCAACGGGATCAGGTCGGTCGTGATGACGGGGGCCACGACGGAGGGGTGCGTCGAGTCGACCGCCCGCGACGCGCTCTTCAACGACTACTACGTGGTCGTCGCCGAGGATTGCGTTGCCAGCGACGATCGGGCACAGCACGACGCCTCGCTCCTGCTGATGCGTCACCGTTTCGACATCGCGACGGCGGACGAGATCGCAGCGATCTGGTCGAGAGGGGCGAGCGTCGATGCGCCGCGCACCACCGTCGCAGCCACCCGCGACCCGGCGCCGAGCCCCGCCAGCGGCTGAACGGCCGGCGTGGGGAGCGTCCGCATACGCACCGACACGGATCACGACTCCCGCGGGCTCGTCCCCGCGGGCGCCGGCGGCGACCGCCACCTTCTCGCGAGGGCGTCCTGACCGGCATGGCGACGAGCGTCCTGCCGGACGCGAACGTGATCTCGTTCGCCCGGGGGGTCCCGTCTCCGGACATGTTCCCGCTCGCCCAGCTGGCCGAGAGTTCGAAGCGCGCAGTCGAGAACCACGGACGCGTCGCCCTCAACTACGGGCAACCAGCGGGGTTCGGGCCGCTGCGCGAATGGCTCGGCGAGTACCACGGGGTCGAGCCCGGTCGCGTGGTGGTGCTGCCCGGTTCTTTGATCGGGCTCAACTTCGTTGTCGAGCACGTCGTCGGTCACGGCGGACGCGCGGTCGTCGAGGCGCCGACGTACGACCGGATGCTCCACGCGCTCACCGCCCTCGCCGCCGACGTCGTCACCGTCGATCGCACGGCTGACGGGCTCGACCTCGACCGGCTGCGCGACGTCGCGGCAGAAAGCCCTCGGCCGCGCCTCCTCTATGTGCTGCCGACGTTCCACAACCCGACCGGCAGGACGCTGACGCTCGAGCAGCGCCACGACCTCGTGGAGTTGGCGTTGGAGCACCAGCTCCTCCTCTTCGAGGACGACCCGTACGGGCTCTTGCGCGTCGAGGGCGAGGCGCTCCCAAGCCTCCACCGGCTCCTCTGCGCCCGCGGCGGTGACGACCTCGCCGTCTTCTCATCGTCATTCTCGAAGACCGTGGCCCCGGGAATTCGCGTCGGCTACCTGCTCCTGCCCCAGGGTCTCGTCGCCCCGATCGAGGCGCGCGCGACCCGGGCCTACGTCTCGCCGCCGCTTCTACCCCAGGCGCAGCTGCACGACTTCCTGGCGGCAGGGCATCTGGAGCCGCACCTCGACTTCCTCCGTGTGTTCCTGCGGCCGCGCCGCGACGCCCTGCTCGACGGTCTCGCCGAGCACCTGTCGGAGCGGGCGACCTGGACGCGACCGGACGGCGGCTACTTCCTCTGGCTCGAGCTGCCCGAAGGGATCGAGGCCGACGAGCTGAACGACCGGGCTCGCGCCGCCGGCGTCGCGTTCGTCCCGGGAGCCGGGTTCTTCCACGGCGACCGCGGACGAAACACCGCGCGGCTCGCCTTCAGCTACCCGTCCGTCAACGAGATCCGGATTGGTGCCGATCGGCTCGGGAAGCTCGTTCGCGCGGAGCTCGATCGATCATCATCGACCCACGACACCTAGAGAGGCGGCCATGACGCTCGACCCACAGTTCTTCGTGCAAACCGACGTACCCGTCGAGGGGCCGCCGCGCGAGCTGGTCGGCTACGGCGAGCACCCGCCGATCGTGCGCTGGGAAGACGATGCCAAGGTGGCGGTGCAGATCGTCGTCAACTACGAGGAGGGGTCAGAGAAGACCTTCGCGATGGGCGACGGCGAGAACGACATCCTCTACGAGCTGCCGTTCAAGCTCGAGGGTCAGCGCGATCTCGCCGTCGAGTCGATGTACGAGTACGGCACGCGCGCAGGGATCTGGCGGATGCTCCGCATCTTCGACGCCGCGGGCATCCCGGTCACGTTCTTTGCTGCCGCGGTTGCACTCGAGCGGAACCCGGCGGTCGCCGAGAAGCTCGCTCGCCGCGGCGACGAGGCGGCCGGCCACGGGTACCGCTGGAGCAACCACTTCGAGATGACCCGCGAGGAGGAGCGCGAGGCGATCAAACGCGCCGTCGACTCGATCGCCCGCACGACCGGCTCGCGGCCGCTCGGCTGGTACTGCCGTGAAATGAGCACGAACACCCGCGAGCTCGTCGTCGAGGAAGGCGGCTTCACCTACGACTCCGACTGCTACAGCGACGATCTTCCGTACTGGACGAGAGTGCTCGGCCGTCCGCACCTCGTCGTCCCCTACGGGCTCGTCGTCAACGACGCGCGCTACGTCGTGCCACAGGGCTTCGGCAGCCCTGAGCACTTTCTCGAGATGGCGAAGGCGCACCTCGACCGCCTGCGCCACGACGGCGACGATGTGCCGCGCATGATGTCCGTCGGCCTGCATCCGCGGATCACCGGCAACCCCGGCCGCTCGGACGCGCTGGCCCGCTTCATCGAGTACGGCCAGTCGCTCGGCGACGTCTGGTTCGCACGGAGGATCGACATCGCGAACCGTTTTGTCGAGCAGCAGCCCGCGGAGAAGTGGCTCTGACGCGCTCCGCGTCGGCAAGCCACTGCTGCCGAAGGCCTGAGCACTCTGCTTCGGCACGGGCTGTCGCGGGCGGGCCGTCTAGCGGTGAGCGGTGACGAGTACCAGTGTGCGCCGCAGGCTGAGGTGTTCTCCGTCCCGATACGGGGCGAGGCGGGCCGCGACCTCGCACGCGAGCGCGTCCCGCTCACCTTCACTCAAGTCGTCCGCGGATGTGCAAACCAGCTGGCATGAAGCGCCGCAAGGTCGAAATCCCCAGCACCTTGGGAATATCGACCTCTCGGCTGAGCGGAGGGGGAGAGATTTGAACTCTCGAGAGGCTTGCACCCCTAACGGTTTTCGAGACCGCCCCGTTCGACCGCTCCGGCACCCCTCCGAGCCGGGACAGGGTAGCGATTTCGCGCATCGCGACTCGCGTCGGTGGGGGCCGCTCGAGACGGAGAGGGAGGGATTCGAACCCTCGACGAGCGGATTACCACCCGTAACGCCTTAGCAGGGCGCCGCCTTCAGCCACTCGGCCACCTCTCCTCGGTCAACGGAGGATATCGAAGGGACATGCACGCACCTCTGGCCGCTCGCGTGTCCCGACCGGACAGCGGTGCCCGACTGAAGTCGGGCACCTGACGGTGGGCCTCGCGTAGCGAGGCCCCGGTCTTTCAGTCGTGCACGCGGGCGATCAGGTCTTCGCGCTTCAGTACCTTGACCTCGATGTTGGTGAGCCGGACGTCGAAGCCGGCCTCGCGCGGGTACAGCACCTTGTCGCCGACGTCGACTCCTTCCGCGTCGGCCCCGACGGCTGTGACGATGCCCGTCCTGCAGGCCAGGGACGCCGCCGCCGACGCGGGGAGGATCAAGCCCGCGCGGGTCTCCGTCTCGTCGCTGACCGGCTGGATGACGATGTACTGGTCGAGCGGCTCGAGTGAGAGGTCGATGCGTTGTGTGTTCTCCACGTGCACAGGGTACTCGTCGGCAGGGCTGTGTCACATCCGTCCGGCGTCGACGATTCGCTGCAGGAACTGCTGTGTCCGCTCCTGCCGTGGCGCGCCGAAGATCTGCTCGGGCGTGCCGTCCTCGAGAATCCGACCTGCGTCGAGGAAGCAGACGCGCTTCGCGACATCGCGGGCGAAGCCCATCTCGTGCGTGGCGATGACCATGGTCATGCCGCCGTCCGCGAGCTCCCGGATCACGTCGAGCACCTCTGCGACCAGCTCGGGATCGAGTGCGCTCGTGACCTCGTCGAGCAGCAGCAGCTTCGGCTGCATCGCCAACGCACGCACGATCGCCACGCGCTGCTGCTGGCCGCCCGACAGGCGATCGGGGTAGTCGTCTCGCTTCTCCGCGAGACCGAAGCGCTCGAGCAGCGCATCCGCCCCCGCTTCCGCCTCGGCTCGGCTCTTGCCGAGCGCCTTGCGTGGGCCGAGCGTGACGTTGCCGAGCACGGTCTTGTGCGGGAAGAGGTTGAACGACTGGAAGACGATCCCGATCCCACGACGCACGCGGTTCGTGTCGACGCCGGGCGCCGTGATCTCCTCCCCGGCGACGACGATGCGCCCGTCATCGATCGGCTCCAGCAGGTTGACGCACCGCAGCAGCGTGGACTTGCCGGAGCCCGACGCGCCGATCAGGCAGACGACCTCGTGCTCCGCCACCGTGAGGTCGATGCCGCGCAACACCTCCAGCGCGTCGAACGACTTGTACAGCCCCTCGATCGTGAGGGCCGGCGCCGCCTCGATCATGCGAGCCTCCCGGCCTGTTGACGCTTGCGATCGCGTGCCACGAGCCAGTCGGTGAAGCGCGCGAGCGGGATCGTGATCGCCACGAAGAGGGTCGCCGCGACGAGGTAGTAGGTGCCGTTGAACGTCGCCGCCTGGTTGATCTGGGTCATGCGGAACGCCTCGACCACGCCGAGTGCGCCGACGAGCGCCGTGTCCTTCTGCAGCCCGATGAAGTCGTTGAGCAGCGGCGGGATCACACGGCGAACGGCCTGCGGCAGGATCACCGAGCGCAGCGCCTGGCCGTGGGTGAGCCCGAGCGAGCGCGCGGCGGCCTCCTGGCTCGGGTGCACCGACTCGATGCCGGCGCGGTACACCTCGGACACGTACGCGGAGTAGACGAGGACGAGCGCCACCGCCGCCCAGAAGAACTGCGACTGCGGGATCCACTCGAGCCCGAGCGCCGGCATCCCGAAGCCCAGCATGAAGATGACCAGGATCGTCGGGATGCCGCGGAACAGGTCGGCGTACACGACCGCGACCGCCCTCAGCGGGAAGAACACCGGCCCGGGGAGGCTGCGCAGCACCGCGATGAGCAGAGCCACCGGGAGGATGAACACCTCGGCGACGAGGAAGAGCTTGACGTTGACGAGGAACGCGTCGGCGATCTCCGGGAAGGACTCCCGGTAGTAGTCCCGGTTGAAGAAGTACTCCTTGAACGCCTCCCAGCCGGGCGAGCTCGTGACCACGAGCGCCACGAGCGCGAGGAAGACGAGCGTCGAGAGGACGGCGATCGCGACCGTCCGCGTCTCCTTCGAGACGCGGACGGTCGCGCCACCGAGCATGCGGGAGCGGCGGTCCCCGTTCAGGGCGCTACTTCAGGTCCGGTGCGCCGGCATTGGTGAGCCATGTGCGCTGGAGCCGTCTTGATCGTGCCGTTCTGCCAGAGGTTGTTGATCGCCTTGTTCACGCACTTCTTGAGCGTGTTGCCCTTCTCGAACACCATGCCGAATCGCTCCCTCGGCCCTCTCGTCGGCAGCTTGCCGACGATCACGCCGCCGTCGACCTGCACGAACGCGACGTAGAAGGAGGTCGGGAGGTCGACGACGATTCCGTCGATCTGGCCGTTCTGGAGCGCCTGGACGGCCGCGTCGTTCGTGTCGTAGACGCGCGGCTGCGAGCTCGGCTTGATGTACTTGACGATGTACTGGTAGCTCGTCGTGCCGAGCTGTGCGCCGAGCCGGTAGCGCCTGAGATCGGAGATCCGCTTGGCGTTCGCGATCCCGGTGCCCGACCGGCCGACGACGGCCTGGTTGACGAAGTAGTAGGCGTTCGAGAAGTCGACGGCCTTCGCCCGCTCAGGCGTGTACGAGACCTGGGTGAGGTAGAAGTCGAACGGCTTCTTGCCCGGCCGGTACGAGTTGTTGAAGGGTACGACCGTCCACTTGACCTGCTTCTTCGTGAAACCGAGCTGCCTGGCGACGGCGTAGGCGACGGCGGACTCGTAGCCCTTGCCGCTATAGGGGTCGGAGACCTTCCACGGCTTCGTCGCTTCTCGTCACCGCCGAAGAACGGCGGGAACGCCGGGTTGTCGGCGCCGACGGTGAGCACTCCGTCGGAGACGAGGTTGAGGCTGCCCTTGGCGCAGCCCGGGATAGCCGCCCCGGCTGCGGATGTGGTGCGGGCGCCGGTGGCCGTGGCCGCGAGCGTGAGCGCGGCCGTGGCGACGAGCGCGACGAGTGCGATGAGTGCCTTGCGCATGAGCTGATCCACTCCTCGGAAGACGGTGGGCACGGCGAGCGCGAGGCTACCACACCGACAGCCATCACTTCACTTTGGAAAGTAGGCGAGCGGTCGTGAGCGGACGTGTACGGTCCGCACGTGGCGGAGTCGCCGTTCGTCGAGCTGGAGGTCGACACACGAGTGGTGCGCGTGTCGAACCCGGACAAGGTGCTGTTTCCCGCGGCCGGGCACACGAAGCTCGACCTCGTCCGCTACTACCTGTCGGTGGGCGAGGGCATCGTGCGCGCCCTCTACGAGCGGCCGACGCAGCTACGGCGCTTTCCCGACGGGATCGAGGGCGAGCAGATCTACCAGAAGCGCGTTCCCCAGAAGCGACCGGAGTGGGTCGAGGCGGTGCGGGTCACGTTCCCCTCGGGGCGGCATGCGGACGAGCTGTGCGTGACCGAGGTCGCGCAGGTCGTCTGGGGGGCGAATCTCGCCGTGATCGACTTTCACCCCTGGCCCTCGCGACGCGCGGACACCGAGCACCCTGACGAGCTCCGCATCGACGTCGACCCGCAACCGGGGACGACCTTCGCCGACGCCAAGATGGTCGCGGGCATCGTGCGTGAGACGCTCGACGAGCTCGGTTTCGTCGGCTGGCCGAAGACGTCGGGCAACCGGGGCATCCACATCGCGTGTCGCATCGAGCCAGCGTGGGAGTTCCCGGTCGTCCGACGTGCTGCGCTCGCGTTCGCGCGGGAGGTCGAGCGGCGTGCGGGCGGGACGGTGACGACCGCGTGGTGGAAGGAGGAGCGCGGCGAGCGCGTGTTCATCGACTACAACCAGAACGCCCGCGACCGGACGATCGCGTCGGCCTACTCGGTGCGGCCGCGTCCCGACGCGACCGTGTCTGCGCCCGTGAGCTGGGACGAGCTCCCCGACGTGGAGACCGAGGACTTCACGATGACGACGATGCCGGCCCGATTCGCAGAGCGCGGGGACGTGCAGGCGGGCATCGACGACGTCGTCAACGACCTCCGCGTCCTCCTCGAATGGGTCGAGCGCGACGAGCGTGAAGGGCTCGGCGAGGCGCCGTACCCGCCGAACTTCCCCAAGATGCCCGGTGAGCCGCCGCGTGTGCAGCCGTCGCGCGCGCGCAAGAAGTCAGGCTGACGAGGCTGATCCCAGCAGGTCGGCGAGATCGTCGCCGTCCGGTCGTGCGGGCAGGAGCTCGTGCCACGTGCACTGCGCCGGTTCCTTGTCGGGACGGAAGCGGAGGAGCTTCGTGCCGTGCCGGAAGCGCCGCCCCTGCACCTTGTCGTACCGCACCTCGACGACGAGCTCGGGTCGCACGGCGGACTCCTCGAGCTCGCCGCCGCCCCAGCGGCTCGGCTCGGAGAAGCGGCGTTCCGGTGCGTCGTCCAGCAGCGGCAGGACCAGCGCCGACGATCTCGGCGTGCCGCGCCGGTGCGACGGCGCACGTGCCGACGTAGTCGAGCTCGCCGTCGTCCCCGTAGAGCCCGAGCAAGAGCGTGGCGATGCGGTCGGGGCGCGACTTCCAGCGGAGACCGGCGACGACGCAGTCGGCTGTCTTCTCCGGCTTCACCTTGCACACCGCGTCGCGCGCGCCCGGACGATACGGGGCATCGAGCCGCTTCGCCACGACGCCGTCGAGACCGATCGTCTCGAAGCGATCCATCCACTGGAGCGCCATGTCGCGGTCGAGCGTCGCCGGCGAGAGCGTGAAGCCGGTTGCAAGCCGCTCGAGCGAATCTCGTCGCTCCCGTAGCGTCAGCTGGGCGAACGACTCTCCGTCCCAGGCGAGGACGTCGAACGCGACGAACGTCGCCGGGATCTCGCCGGAGAGGCGCCTGATGCGGCTCTCGGCGGGGTGAAGCCGTGTCTGCATCGCATCGAAGTCGAGCACGCCGTCGCGGACGATGACGATCTCGCCGTCGAGCGCCGAACGCGGCGGCAACAGCTCGCCCAGCGGCTGCAACTCCGGGAAGTACCTGAGCAGGGGTCTCGCGTTCCGCGACCAGAGGCGCAGGTCGCCAGACGCGTTCTCGAGCACTCCACGGAACCCGTCCCACTTGGGCTCGTACTGCCAACCGTCGCCGTCGGGCAGCTCGCGCACGAGCTCGGCCTCCATCGGCGGGAACGGCACGAGGGGATCGAGATCGCCGGGGCGCTCCACCGGCTCCGACGATTTGCGTGGACGGGCCATGTGCTCAAGCTACTAGGCTCTGCATCCCATGCGGCGTGTAGCGATCACCGGGTTGGGAGCAGTCACGCCCTTGGGCCTCGACGCGCGCTCGACATGGGATGCGGCCGTCGCGGGCCGTTCTGGCATCGATTGGATCCAGGCGTTCGACCCGACCGGGTTCCCCGTTCGGATCGCGGCCGAGGTGAAGGGGTTCGAGCCGGAATCCGTGGTCGACCGCAAGGAGGCGAGGCGGCTCGAGCGGAACGTCCTGCTCGCTGTCGGCGCGGCGCGCGAGGCGTGGGCCGACGCCGACGTCGGCGAGATCGACCTCGACCGGGCCGGGATCCTCTTCGGATCGGCGATCGGCGGCGTCCCCGGGATCGTCAGCCAGGCGGACGTGCTGCGAGAGCGCGGCTGGGAGCGCGTGTCGCCGTTCTTTCTCCCGAACGTGCTCGTCGACTCTGCGAGTGGACAGATCGCGATCGAGCTAGGGCTGCGTGGCCCGAACTTCGCGCCGGTCTCGGCCTGCGCGACGGGCTCTCATGCGGTGGGCGAGGCTGCCGAGACGATCAAGCGCGGCGATGCCGATGTCGTGCTCGCAGGCGGCACCGAGTCGTGCGTGCATCCACTGATCCTCGCGGGTTTTTGCGCGATGCGGGGCCTCGTTGCGGAGGAGGAGGATCCGACGCTGGCATCGCGCCCCTTCGACGCATCGCGGGCGGGCTTCGTGATCGGGGAAGGCGCCGGTGTCCTCGTCCTGGAGGACATGGAACGTGCCCGTGCCCGTGGTGCGCGGATCTACGCCGAGGTGCTGGGCTACGGGGCCTCGAACGACGCGCACCACATGGCGCAGCCCGAGCCCGAAGCCGCGGGCGTGGCGGCGATGATCCGGATGGCGCTGGAACGAGCGCAGCTTCGTCCCGAGGAGGTCGGATACGTCAACGCGCACGGGACGTCGACACCGCTGGGAGACGCCGCCGAGACCCGCGCGCTCAAGCTCGTCTTCGGTGAGCACGCGTACGAGCTGGCGGTGTCGTCGACCAAGTCGGTCACCGGGCACTGCTTCGGTGCCGCCGGTGCGATCGAGTCGATGATGTGCGTCCTCGCACTGCACGAAGGCGTCCTGCCGCCGACGATCAACTATCGAACCCCGGATCCCGACTGCGACCTCGACTACGTGCCGAACGAGGCGCGCCGTGCCCGAGTCGACGTTGCGCTGTCGAACGCGATGGGGCTCGGCGGGCACAACGGCTGTGTCGTCTTCGGACGAGTTGACTGAGCGACCCGACCGTCACGGCTCCGAAGACGGCGGTGTTGGGCCGGCTGCGCGTGTCGCACATCTGGTGCGAAGTCGGCGCAGAGTCGACGCGTTTCTCGGCTCGGTGGCGGTGTACGCTCGAAACGGGGAGGAGGATGGAGGACCCCAGGGCCTCTCGGTTCAAGCCGATTCGCTCACTCGGCCGAACACCGCGGAGACCGTCAGCTCGTCGAGCGATTGAAGGACGACGTCGACGAGTCCAAGCGCCTCTGCCGACGGCGGGTAGTGCGCGCTCGGCAACGCGAGCACGCGCATACCGGCCGCCGCCGCCGAGCGGATGCCGTTCTCGGAGTCTTCGACGGCTGCGCAGTCCGCTGCCTCGACGCCGAGCCGGCGCGCGGCCTCGACGTACACGTCGGGCGCCGGCTTGCCGCGCGCGACCTCCTCGGAGGAGACGGTCGCCGAGAACGCGTCGGCGACCCCGATCGTCTCGAGCACGGTGTCGATCAGCGCTCGGTTGGACGACGACGCCACGGCGAGCGCGAGCCCCGCTTCCTGGAGCCGGCGGACGGCTTCGACGGCACCCGGCACGACAGGGAGCCCCAGCCGGTAGCGCTCGAGCATCCGTCGCACGACCTCGGCGTTGATCGCGTCGGGCGACTCCTTCAACCCCACGGAGTCGTGCATGTAGAGCGACCACTCGGGAGAGCTCATGCCCATCATCGCGCGCTGCGCCACGGCTGTGTAGTTGCCGCCCCACTCGACCGAGAGCTGCTCGCGCACCTCGTCCCACACCTGCTCGGTGTCGACGAGCACGCCGTCCATGTCGAACACGACTGCCTCGATCACGCGGCCATGCTACGGGCGGGTCGCGTCAGACCGGCTTGCAGAGCGAGTCGCCTGCGTACAGCGTCCGCTGGAACGCGTGCAGCTCGAGGTCGAGATCACGGTTGTACTCGCCGGGCGAGTCTCCTTCCCAGCTGACGTCCGGGGTCACGCCCGGACCGATCGCCGTCGCCCGGTAGCGCTCGCCCTTACCCTCTGGCCGCCGTCCGAGGGCCGGATACCCCGGGTACGGCTCGTGCTCGTAGAACCCGTAACAGAAGACGCCGGTGCCGCGGTGCGTGAGGAAGCTGTTCTCGCGCCTCCATCCCTCGCCGTAGGCCGAGTTGAGCGTGTCGAGGTAGATGTTGCGACCGAAGCCGTCGGTCGGCGCGCCCTTCGCAGTCGACGAGAAGCCGTGCACGGGCTGGCCGAGGTATGTGAGGCGGCCGAAGAGATGATCGAAGCGCTTGCTGTACGCCCAGTTCGGCCAGATCTCGAGCTGTGCCAGATCGGTGGTCCAGTGGCTGAGACGGAGCTCCCAGGCTGCCTGCAGCGGCTTCCACGGCTCGAAGCCCAGGTTCGGGAGCCCGCGCTGCCACGACTGGAGAGCCCAGTGGCTCCCGTCACGCGCCGTGCAGCCAGTGACGAACCACGCCAGCTCCGGCCCACGGTACGGGCCACACGCGTTCTTGAAGCCCTTCGACACGTCCCGCCTGTACGACGCCCCAGCCGCCGGCGTAGTCGAGCTTGAACGCCGTCTGCTTCACGCCGGGCGCAGGGTGACGGGCGTTGATAGCCCCCCACGCGAGCACCTTCGTGCGCTTCCCCTTCGACGTGTACTGCACGAGCGCCTGCCCCTTGGCGTTGACCTGGAGGCGGACGTTCGTCGCGTCGCGCGCGATCAACTCGGACGCCGCTGCGGTTGCGGGGAGGACGAACGCCGCGAGCATGGCGAGTGTGAGCAGTCGCCACCGCATACGACGGGAATCGTCCGGTGAGTGCGGCACGGCGACCCCTCGATCGAGGGTCGACCCCAACGAGGGCGAATGCTCGACGTGAGCCGAGGCGGTCGGACGTTCGCCGACAGGCCCGAGCTCGAATCGAGCAGAGCCCCGGGAGCGTTCCGGCGACGTAGGAGGAGAGGCTGTGACCATCGATCGGCTAGTGTCGCAGCGTGGAGACGTCGCCGGTCGTCGGACGTCGTGAACGGCATCGCGGGCGTCTTCGCGAAAACGGTGCGCTCGAGTTGCGGTGTCGGTGAGGGGCACCGCGCCGACGAGGGCGGAGTCCCGGCTCCACGTCACCTACGCCTTCCCGTTCACGTATCCCTCCCCGTGGGCAGCACCGGTTCAGATCATCCGGACCTGCCGGGCTCTGTGCGAACTGGGAGCAGCAACGTCTGTCGTCATGGCAGATCTGGCCGCCCCTGCGGAGGAGTGCCTCGCTGCGTACGGGGTCTCGCCTCACCCGCTGCTCGAGCTCGTGCCCGTCTCATGGTCGTCGAGGGGCCGTGTCCGCCGGGGGCAGCTCCTCGCGGCCCTCTGTGGGAGACCGGACCCGCACGTCGTCGTGTCGCGCGGCTCACCCGGCGTCAGGCTCCACGCGGACCTGCGTCGCCTGGGCGCGATGGCTCCGCGCTTCGTGTACGAGGCCCATCGGCCCAGCATCGTCCGGAAGCCGCAGGACGGACCGGTCGCGCGGTGGCGCGACGCGGCGAGGGCCACGCGCCTCCGGCGCCTGGAGCGAGACGCAGTTCGGCGCGCCGACGGCGTCGTCTGTCTCACGCACGGGGTTCGCGAGTCACTCGATGCGCTGTACGGACTGCGCTCCCCGCTGATCGTCCTCCCGAGCGGGACAGCCGTTCCGGCGACGACGCCCGTCGGCGACGACGGTCGAGCGATCGACATCGTGTACGCAGGCAAGCTCGCAGGGCGGAAGGGCGTCGACGTGCTCGTCGACGCGTTGCGACTCCTACCCGGGCGGACGGCGGCGATCGCAGGCGGCGCTCGGGCGCAGGTCGAGGAGTTGCACAGGCGCGTCGCCGGTCTTGGGCTCGGGGATCGGGTCGTCGTCGAGGGCCTCGTCCCTCATGCGGAGGTCGCGGAGCTCCTCCGGCGCGCCCGTGTCGCCGTATGCCCGCTGCCGGCGGACGACGTCATCGCCTCGCAGTTCACGAGTCCGCTCAAGGTGCTGGAGGCAATGGCAAACGGGGCGCCCGTCGTCGCGAGCGACCTACCGACGGTTCGCGAGCTCGTCGAACATGGACGAACGGGCCTTCTCGTCGCTCCCGACGACGCCTCCGCGCTGGCCCGTGGTATCGACGAGCTCCTTCGAGACCGCTCCGCCGCCACGGAGCTCGCGCGCGCTGCATTCGTCGATGTCTCCTCCTACTCGTGGGAGAACCGCGGGGCGCGTCTGCTTGCGTTCCTCGAGGGCGTCGTCGCACGCCGTCCTGTCCGTTGATCCTCGGGATGGCGCTCAGCGTCGCGTTCTGAGATGCGTCGCGAGGCGCTTCGTGAGCGCGAGTATAGTCAGCGTGGGGCCGATGCTGTGCCCGGTCGGGAAGACAGACGCGCTCGCAACGAACAGGTTGTCGGTGCCGAAGACCCGGCAGTCGGCGTCGACGACGCCGCTCGTCGGCGACGACGCCATACGTGTCGTGCCCATGTGATGTGCCGCGTCGGTCGCGTCGTCGAGCGTCGGGAGAGCGGGGCCGAAGTCGAGCTCGCCGAGGCCGGAGTGGCGAAAGGCCCTCGTGAGAAGCCGGTGAGTCCTCTCGTAGGAATCCTCGTCGGTCGCGGAGAGCCGCCAATCCACCACCAGCTTCGGCACTCCGAGCGCGTCCTTCTCGCGCGCCGTGCAGATCCGGCTGTCGCGGTTCGGCGCCTGCTCGAAGTACAGGGAGACGGCGTAGTCGGAGACCGTCGCCTCCCGTCGCCGGAGCGTTGATCGAGTCGCTCCATCGCCGGCCGGCGAAGGCGCTGCGACAGCTGGTTCTCCGCGGGCGGGCCGCCTGGCCGCCCACGAGCGCTGGAGGCGATCGAGCGCGTCACGGGCGAGGCCGCCCCGGCGACCCCGAACGGGCCTGAAGTACACGACGTGGTTGAGCAGTTGCTCGCGACGTTGGACGTCGTCCGTCAACGAGAAGCCCACCTTGAACCGCGGTCGTGGCCCGGTGATCCCCGTGCGATGCGGTTGCTGGAGCACGGCGCCGGGCCTCAGTGCCCCGCGCTTGTGCCTGGGGTGATCCATGTAGAAGCGACCGACGAGACCGTTGTCGTTCCCGATGCCCGCGACCGATTGGCGGTCGGACGCGAGCAGGAGCCTCGGCGCTTCGAGCCCGCCGACCGCGAGCACGAAGTCCCGCGCCCGACACTCGAACGCCCGTCCGTCGAGCGACCGGAAGGTGATCGACGTCACACGACTCCCGTTCTCGGCGAGGACGATCTCGGTTGCGGTGGCCCCGAGAACCGTCGTCACGCTCGTCGACCCGTCGAGCCCGTGGGCGCTCGGGTGGCGAAGCCGGAGCGGCTCCTTCTGCCAGTAGTGATACGAGACCGCGAGCTCAGACGGATCGGTGTGGGCGCGCAGCCGGCGCACGATGTCGCCCCGGCGGAACTCGACGGGGTCGCCGAGCCCGAGTTCGCGCTCGACTGCCTCGTAATACGGTCGGAGCTCGTCGAACGTGATCGGCCAGCCGCTCCAGGGGATCCATTGGCGCTGCTCGAAGTCGAGAGGGTCGAATCGTCTCCACTTCCCGGTCCAGGTGTTCGACGTGCCGCCGAACTGACGGATTCGGAGCTCGCCGCGGAGCTCCGGCCTGAGATAGCGATGATGCGGGCCGTCGGGATCGGGCTTGCGCAGTGGCTTTCCGACGTCCTCGAATCGGGCGAGCTCCTGGACACGCGGGTCGAACTCCATCCTGCCGCTCTCGAGCAGGAGGACGGAGAGCCCGGCCCGGCCGAGGTCTCGAGCGAGCTGGATACCGGCGAAGCCTGCGCCGACGACGCCGACGTCGGCCTGCAGGACGGTGCCCTCCGCGAGGTCGTCGACGTCGAGGAACGTCATTTCACGACGACCGCATGGAGGGCCGCGGGCATGAACGCATCGGTCGGAGGCCGCGTGTCGCGGGCGCCCATTCCGTCGTACTGGCGAAGGACGAGCACGTCGAGCCGCGGGAGGACGTGAAACGCGAGCTCGATCAGCGGACGCGCGGGCGGGAACACGTCGCACTGGAGGTTGATCCGCTGCAACATGATCGCGAGGGTCTCGAACGGCTGGCTCGATCCCCGGAGGACGTCGAAGCGCGTCCAGTCCCGGAACAGGTATCGAAGCCCGTTGGGTGTGAAGTGGAAGTAGTTCGCCGGTGCCCCGTGGAACGGGAACACGGCGCTCGCCGTGACGATCAGCCGCCCGCCCGGCTCGAGGATGCGGTGGAGCTCTCCCACCAGCCGGTCGGGGCCCGGGACGTGCTCCAGCAGGGCGGTGCACACGATCACGGGGAAGGTCTCGTTCCCGACCAGTGCGAGCTCCTCGAGGTACGGGCTTGCGAATCGCTCCGCCTGTTCGCCACGCGGCCTGCTCAGCACGACCGAGTTCGGGAAGAACCGCCGATGGTCGATGTCACGCGAGTGCACGACGAGGGCCCGTTCCGTCGTCGCCGTCTCGCGAGCGAACTGCTCCAGGCTCCTCCGTGAGAGGCGCTTCTTCGTGATCGAATAGCGGCCGAGCCGAGTCCAGAGGCCGCTCACGGTGCCCGACCGATCGCCTCGGGCACGACCCCGGCCGAGGGGCCCGACCTCCCCGCCACGCGCCTCCACCTACGGAGTATCTCCGCGGGCGTCGCGGCCTGCAAGACCGACGGTCTCCCTCTGGGCGCTCTCACCGTCGAATGGCCCCTGCACCGGCTCCCTCTCCGGGCGCCGGACGGGAGCCCGACTACGATGCCTCGAGTGGCGACTGCAAGACGTCGACGACCGGGTCGCGTGCCCCCGACGGGTGTCGGCTCCACGGCGAGACGCACCCGTCGGCCGCGAACATCATCGTCTTGGCGGAGCCGCTGCCTTCGCGGGACGGGTTCGTGAGCGCCGTGGCGGTATCGGTTGTCGTGCCGACACGGGATCGCCCGACGTCTCTCGCTCGGTGCCTGTCCGCGATTCGCGCCCAGGACGACGGTCTCGACCTCGAGGTCGTCGTCGTCGACGATGGAAGCGCTGATCCCGGAGAGGTGCGCCGCGTCGCCATATCGTGGGGCGCGCGAGTCGTCCGTACGGAGGGTCGCGGCCCGGCGACCGCGCGCAACGCCGGCGCGCGCACCGCATCCGGCGAGATCGTCTTGTTGACCGACGACGACTGCGTTCCGCGCCCCGGCTGGGTCGCGTCCCTCGTCGCGGCGGTGGATCGTCACCCGGACGGCGTCGTCCACGGCCGCGTGGTTCCGGCTCGACCAACGGATCCGCTGCTCGTCGCCAACGAGCTCATCGTCGAGCACCTGCGCCGCGAGACGGCCTTCGCTCCGACGAGCAACCTCGGGCTCCGTCGTTCACTCCTCGTCGAGCACCGGTTCGACGAGCGGTTCCCTGCGGCCGCGGGTGAGGATCGCGAATGGTGTGTGCGCGTTCGCGATGCCGGTCATGAGCTCGTGCACGAGCCGGCTGCGGTCGTTGCGCACGACCCTGATGTCAGGTTCGCGGTCTTCGTCCGCCGCCACGTCCGATATGGACGAGCAGCTCGAGAGCTCGGTCGAGCGGAGTCCGTCGCACGTCCCGGTGCCGCAGGGACCGGCTTCTACCTCCGCCTCCTGCAGCGCGGGTTCGCGGCCGGGCTGCGACCCGGGTCGGCCGTCGTCCTCGCCCAGGCGGCGACGGTCGTCGGGTACCTCTCGGCCGGCCGGAGCGCGGAAGCACCACCGGCGGGCCGCTAGCGGTCGCGTTCCGTCCGAGAGGGCCGTTCCCGAGGTGACGCGACAATGCGTGCATACAGTCGTTCGACCTCGTCGAGGAAGACCTCGTTCGTGAGCGCGCCGCGGGCGAACCGGCGGGCTTCCGTCCCCATTCGCTCTGCGAGCTCGCGGTCGCCGAGGACGCGGGTGAGCGCACCCGCCAGTGCCGTCGCGTCACCCGGCGCGACGAGCAGCCCCGACTCCCCGTTGCGTACGACCTCGCTCGGGCCGCCGCGGTCGCTGGCGACGACCGCCGTGCCTCGCATCATCGCCTCGGCGACCGTGATGCCGAACGGCTCGTCCCAGATCGAGGGGACGACGTGCACCCACGCCGGTGCGAGCTTCTCCTCGAGCTTCTCCGGCGTGAGGTGCCCGAGGAAGCGGACGCGGTCGCCGAGATCGAGCTCCGACGCGAGTCGCTCGAGTGCGCGCCGCTCCGGCCCGTCTCCAGCGACGAGCAGGAGTCCCTCGGGTATCTCGGCGATCGCGCGGATGAGGACGTCGACACCCTTCTTCGGGTAGAGGCGGCCGGCGAACGAGACCGT
>CAWGLI010000002.1:0-543440 GCA_963823385.1 uncultured Actinomycetes bacterium | reverse complement strand
CGGCTGACGGCAAGGTGCGCGTTGCCGCGGCCGGCGGCATGACCGATAATCGCGATCTCGTGAAGGACGTCGACGTCCTCATCGTGGGCGGTGGCATCGCGGGAGGGGCGATGGCGACCGTCATGGCGCGACAGGGGGCGAGCGTGCTCGTGCTCGAGCGCCAGACCGAGTATCGCGACCACGTGCGCGGCGAGCTCGTCTGGCCCTGGGGTGCGCAGGTGGCTCGAGACCTGGGCATCGAGCAGGTGCTCCTCGGCGCCGGGGCGCTCCTCGTCCCGTGGCTGGACGAGCACGACGAGGCAGCCGACGCGCCGACGAGGCTCGAGGTCGGGAGCGCCGTCGCGGGAATCGCCGGGTCGCTCAACCTCGCCCATCCGGTCGCCTGCGCGGCACTTGTCGGGGCGGCGTCGTCGTTTGGAGCGGACGTCGCATTCGGTGTGCGCGATGTGCGCCTCACGGTGGGATCGCGACCGGTCGTGAGCTGGGCCGGCCACGACGGAAGCCGGAGAGAGGCAACAGCAGGGATCGTCGTCGGCGCTGACGGCCGCCGCTCATCGGTCCGATCGCAGGCGGGCGTCTCGCTCGAGGTCGACGCACCCGCACACCTCGTCGCCGGGATGTACGCCGAGGGGATCGAGGGACTGGACGAGGAGGTCAACCTCTACGCGCGGGAGGGCGACATCGCCTTCATCGCCTTCCCCCAGCGTGAGGGGCGGGCGCGACTCTACCTCTGCTTCCCGGCCGAGCAGCGCTCGCGGTTCGTCGGCAGGAACGCCGCAGAGGAGTTCATGGCCGCGACCCGACTCGCGTGCCTGAACGGCGCGGCCTGGCACGCCGCACGTCCGGCGGGCCCGTGCGGCACGTTCCCCGCCGAGGACAGCCGCACCGCCCTGCCGCTCGCCGAAGGGGTCGTGCTGATCGGCGACGCTGCGGGGTATGACAACCCGCTCCTCGGTCAGGGGCTCTCCATGGCCCTGAAGGACGTCGAGGACGTCTCGCGGACGCTGCTCGGAGGCGGGGACAGGGCGAGCGGCATCGCCGACTACGCCACCACACGGGCCGTGCGGCAGCGCCTCGCCAACCTTGCCACCGCGCTCGAGGTTTGGGTGAACGACGGCTTCCACGTTCAGGGCCCGGGGCTTCGCGCCGCGCGGTACCAGCACATCGCAGCCGACGACGTGCTGTCGGCCCTGCAGGCCAGCACCTTCGCCGGCTTCGACTCACTCCCGCCCGACCTCACGGCCGAAGGGCTCACCGCCCGGCTCGAGGTGCACGCCTAGATGGTTGATCGGTAACTGGGGGTGCCCGTCGAGGACGGGTGTGACCAAGCAGCGTGGCGCGATCGGTCGTGGCGCGTACCTGCTGGTACGTGTCACGGGCGAGCGTGCCGCGATGTGCCGTGTCACAGCCGCCAGTCGCGGGTGCCTGAATTGCCGATCAACCATCTAGATCGGCGCGGCTTGGCTGCGTCTATGATCGCTGAGCGAATGCGCATGCCCCGGGGTCGCCTCACCACGCCACTCGTCCGCGACGGAGACACACTCCGCCCGGCGTCCTGGGACGCGGCGCTCGACGAGGTCGCCTCCGCCTTCGCCACCGCCCGCGACGCGGGCGCCGAGACGTCGTTCGGCGTCTTTTCGTGCTCCAAGGCGACGAACGAGATGAACTTCCTGGCGCAGAAGCTCGCCCGCCAGGTGATGCGCACGAACAACATCGACTCGTGTAACCGCACCTGACACGCGCCCAGCGTCGTCGGTCTGGCGACGGTGTTCGGAGCGGGCGGCGGCACGTCGTCCTACCAGGAGATCCACGAGACGGACGTCGTGCTGCTCTGGGGATCGAACGCCCGCGAGACGCACCCGATCTTCTTCCACCACCTGCTCAAGGGTGTGCACAATGGCGCGCGGCTGTTCGTGATCGACCCGCGCCGGACGAGCTCCGCGCAGTGGGCCGACCGCTGGCTCGGGCTCGACGTCGGCTCCGACATCGCGCTCTCGAACACGATGGCGCGCGAGATCGTGCACGCCGGGCTCCACAACCGGGCGTTCGTCGACCGGGCCACGGTCGGCTTCGACGAGTACCTCGCGTCTGTCGAGCCCTTCACCCTGGAGGAGGGCGAGCGCCTCACGGGTGTCCCGGCCGAGGTGATCCGCGAGACGGCCCACGCCTTCGCCCGCGCCGACCGGGCCATGATCTGCTGGACCCTCGGCATCACCGAGCATCACAACGCCGTCGACAACGTCCTCGCCCTGATCAACCTCGGGCTGCTCTGTGGTCACGTCGGGCGCTTCGGGTCGGGGCTGAACCCACTCCGCGGCCAGAACAACGTGCAGGGCGGCGGCGACATGGGGGCGATCCCGAACAAGCTGCCCGGCTTCCAGGACATCGAGCGCGACGCCGACGCGCGTGCACGATTCGAGCAGGCGTGGGGTGTTCCCATCCACCCGCACTACGGCTGGCACCTGACACAGATGTTCCACGCCATGGAACGCGGCGAGCTCCGCACGCTGTACGTGATCGGGGAGAACCCCGCCCAGTCGGAGGCGGACGTCAGCCAGGCGCGGAAGCTGCTCGCCGGTCTCGACTTCCTCGTCGTTCAGGACATCGTGATGACGAAGACCGCAGAGTTGGCCGACGTCGTGCTGCCCTCGTCGGCAGCGTGGTGCGAGAGCCATGGCACGGTGACGAACAGCGAGCGACGCGTGCAGCGCGTGCGCAAGGCGCTCGACCCACCGGGCGACGCTCGCGACGACATGTGGATCCTCTGCGAGCTGGCGCGGCGGCTCGGTCACGACTGGGGCCACCCGACCGCCGAAGAGGCATGGGACGAGCTGCGCTCGCTCTCGCCCATGCACAGCGGCATGAGCTACGCGCGCCTCGAGGAGCACGGAGGGCTGCAGTGGCCCTGCCCGGACGAGGAGCACCCGGGCTCGCTCTACCTTCACGACCGCCTGTGGCAGGAGCCTGTTGGGGGCCCACCAGCTCCGTTCAGCGTCGTCGAGTCGCGGCCACCGTTCGAGGCTCTCGACGCCGAGTACCCCATCCGGCTGACCACCGGGCGTCGGCTCGAGTCGTACAACACGGGCGCCCAGTCGGGCCGGTACCGCTCTCCGTTGCATCGCGGCGAGTCGATCGACCTCTCACCCGAAGACGCGGAGCGTCTCCTGCTCTCCGACGGTGAGGTGGTGCAGGTGTCGTCCCGCCGTGGCTCGGTGGAGGCTCCCGTGCGTATCGACGACTCGTTGCGGGCGGGGCTCGCATTCATGACGTTCCATTTCCCGGAGGAGGTCGAGACGAACCTGCTCACGATCGATGCGACCGATCCGAAATCGGGCACGGCCGAGTTCAAGGCAGCGGCGATCCGGGTGGACAAGATCGAGCGAGCGCTCGACGAGACCGTTTCGGGCGCGGCCGAGCCGGCAGCGGTCCGGGGGGACGGCTAGACCATGGATCTCCACCTCGTCCCGGGCGCACGGCCCACGACTGCAGAGCGCGAGGCGCTCGACGACGTGCTCGGCCCGCCCGCGAGCGGCTGGGAGGGAGGCAAGCGGCGTCTCGGCTCCGACGGGAACACCACCGCCGGCGGGCATGCTGCGCGCGGGCGACGGCATCTGTTGCTGCCGGCTCTGTGGGCTCTGCAGGAGCGGATCGGGTGGATCAGCCCCGGCGGCCTGAACGAGCTGTGCCGGCGCCTGAGCGTGCCGCCGGCCGATGCGTACGGGGTGGCAACGTTCTACGCGTTGCTCGCTGTCGAGCCGCGACCCCGGCGTGTCGTGCACGTGTGCGAGGACCTCGCGTGTCGCTGCCGCGGCTCGCAGGAGCTCATCGCCCAGCTGGAGGAGCGCTTCGGCGGCGAGGGCGAGCTCTCGGACGACGGCTCGGCGACGTGGTACCGCAGCCCCTGCCTGGGGCAGTGCGACCGAGCTCCGGCCGCCATGGTTGCCGTCTCCGGAGAGCGGCCGTCCGATCGTGTGACCGCGCCGACGTCCGTCGGCGACGTCTTGAAGCTGCTCGACGGCGGTGACCCCGGGCCGGAGCCCACGGGTGCACTGCCGCAGCGCGGGGAGGACGGGTTGCGGCTTCTGCGGCGGGTCGGTGTCGCCGATCCGACGAGCCTCGACGACTACCGTGCGCACGGAGGGTACGCGGCCCTGCGTCGGGCGCTCGAGCTCGGTCCGGAAGGCGTCGTCCGCGAGGTGAAGGAGTCGAAGCTCCTCGGCCGCGGCGGCGCTGCCTTCCCGACGGGCGTGAAGTGGGAGGCGGTCGCGCGCCAGCCTGTTCGGCCCCACTACCTCGTCTGCAATGCGGACGAGTCGGAGCCGGGGACGTTCAAGGATCGCGTGCTGATGGAAGGCGACCCGTTCGCCGTGATCGAGGCGATGACGATCGCCGCGTACGCCACCGGTTGCGAGCACGGGTTCGTCTACCTGCGCGGCGAGTACCCCCAGGCGCAGCACGCCCTCGAGCGGGCTCTGGCGGATGCGCGGCATCGCGGCCTCCTCGGCGACGACGTCCTCGGCGCGGGCTTCTCGTTCGACATCGAGATCCGCAGGGGTGCGGGTGCGTACATCTGCGGCGAGGAGACGGCGATCTTCGAGTCGATCGAGGGTCGGCGCGGTGAGCCGCGCAACAAGCCGCCGTTCCCGGTCACCCACGGGCTGTTCGGGAAGCCGACGGTGGTCAACAACGTCGAGACGCTCGTCAACGTGCTCGAGGTGATCCTGCGCTCGGGGCCGGAGTTCGCCGGGATCGGCACCGAGGACTCGACCGGCACGAAGCTCTTCTGCCTCTCCGGTCACGTCGAGCAGCCCGGTGTCTACGAGGTGCCGTTCGGGACGACCCTGCGCGAGCTGCTCGCTCTCGCCGGCGGGGTCGCGGGCGAGCGAGCGCTGCAGGCCGTGTTGATGGGTGGCGCCGCGGGCAGCTTCCTCAGGCCGGACGAGCTCGACGTGCCACTGACGTTCGAGGGGGCGAGGGCTGCGGGAACGTCACTTGGCTCGGGTGTCGTGCTCGTGCTCGACGAGACGGTCGACCTGCCGCGCTTCCTGATGCGCATCGCCGCCTTCTTCCGCAACGAGTCGTGTGGCCAGTGCGTCCCCTGCCGTGTGGGCACGGTACGTCAGCAGGAGGCGCTCGCTCGGTTGCTGGCGGGCGCGGCGCGGGGTGGTATCGAGCGGGAGCTCGCACTGGTGGCCGAGGTCGGCCAGTGCATGCGGGACGCCTCGATCTGCGGGCTCGGCCAGACGGCGTCGAGCGCGATCGAGTCCGCGATCACGCGGCTCGCGGTCTTCACGGGCGGTGCGTCGTGAGCGAGTTGCTCGCACCGAAGCGTATGGTCGAGCTGGAGGTCGACGGCCAGCCCGTGCGGGTGTTCGAGGGGCAGACCATCCTCGACGCGTGCCGCCTCGTCGGCGTCGACACGCCGACGCTCTGCTTCGGCGAGACGCTCGAGCCCGCCAATGTCTGTCGTGTCTGTGTCGTGGAGTTGGAGGGCGCGCGCGTGCTGGCGCCCGCCTGCTCGCGCCCCGCCGAAGCTGGGATGAAGGTCCGCACCGACTCCGAGAGAGTGCGCCTCTCACGTCGGCTCGTGCTGGAGTTGCTGTCCTCGTCGGTCGATCTCTCCACGACGCCGGCGGCGCCGGGATACCTCGAGAGCTACGAGGCCGAGCCCGAGCGGTTCGGGCCGCCCGCGCCGCCCGACCCGGAGCGTGACCGGAAGCGAACGGGGCACCACGAGGAGCCGGACGGTCAGACCGCGGCCACGGTGCACGCGCCGGTGAAGATCGACAACGACCTCTACGTCCGCGACTACTCGAAGTGCATCCTCTGTTACAAGTGCGTCGACGCGTGCGGCGAGCAGTACCAGAACACGTTCGCGATCCACGTCGCCGGGCGGGGCTTCGACGCGCGCATCTCCACGGAGTACGTGGCGGAGTTGCCCGACTCGGCCTGCGTGTACTGCGGGAACTGCATCGCCGTGTGCCCGACCGGGGCACTCATGTTCAGCTCGGAGCACGAGTTGCGCGCCGCCGGCGAGTGGCGTGAGGAAGAGCAGGCGGTGACCCAGACGATCTGCCCGTACTGCGGCGTCGGCTGCACTCTCGAGCTGCACGTCCAGGACAACGAGATCGTCAAGGTGACGAGCCCCGACGATCACGACGTCACGCGCGGCAACCTCTGCATCAAGGGGCGCTTCGGGTTCCAGCACGTCCACGACCGCAAGGGCTGAGCCGGTTTGAGGCGTGCGGGCGTCGTCCTCGCGGGAGGCCGTTCCGAGCGGATGGGGGTCGACAAGGCGTCGCTCGTCTGGCGCGGCGAGCCGCTGATCGTTCACGTCGTTCGCGCGGTTCGCGACGGGCTCGGATCGCCACGTGACGGTCAGCCGCGGGGCCCGGTCATCGTCGTGCGGGCGGTGGGGCAGGAGCTGCCGCCGATGCCCGACGGCGTCGAGGTCGTCGACGACACAGAGCCGGGGCGTGGGCCGCTACAGGGGCTGCGCGACGCGCTGGCGGCGCTCACCGGGCGTGCCGACGTCGCCTTCGTCGCCGCGACCGATCTGCCGTTGCTGTTGCCAGAGCTGGTCGCGCTCGTCCTCGACGCTGTGCGGGACGACGTCGACGCGGCCGTGTCGGTCGTCGACGGGCGCCGGCAGCCGCTCGTCGCTGCATACCGTACGTCGCTCCTCGGGGTCGTCGACGCCCTGCTCGCAGACGACGAGCGGCGGCTCGGCTCCGTTCTTGAGCGGTGCCGTGTGCGGGAGCTCGACGAGGAGGCTCTCCGGCACGTCGACCCGGAGCTCGCCTCGTTCGTCAATCTCAACACGCCGGACGACATCGTCCGGCTCTGAGCGGCCATCAGGGCGCGAGCGTGATCTCGCCGCTGGCGACGAGCACCGTCTCGCCACCGTCGAGCGTGATGCCCAGCCGTCCGTCCGGGGCGATCGCGCCGGCCGCTCCGGTACGCCCGTCCGCGGTCACGATGCGCTGCCCCCGGAGCCAGTTGCGCGCTTCCAAGGCAGGCAGCAGCGGCGTGAGCCCGTCGGCCCGCCAGGTGGCGTACAGGTCCTCGAGCTCGGTGAGCAGATCGACCAGGACGAGGTCGCGCGCGTGCCGTTCCCCGGTGGCCGTTCGCAGCGACCCGGCGGGGAGCGAGGTGCCTGCCGGGAGGCGCTCTGCGGGCTGGTCGATGTTCACGCCGATGCCGCAGATCACGGCGTCGCCCGCGGTCTCGAGCAGGATCCCGGCCACCTTGCACCCATCGAGCAGGACGTCGTTCGGCCACTTCAGCGCCGTGGTGAGCGCGGTGGCGCGTTCGATCGACCGCGCAACGGCGAGGCCTGCCACGAGCGAGAGCTGAGAGGTCACGGCCGACAACCCGGGCCGCAGGACGACCGAGCAGAGCAGCGACTCGCCAGCCGTGTCGTCCCATACGCGACCGGATCGGCCGCGGCCCGCGGTCTGGTGATCTGCCACCACGACGGCTCCCTCGGGTTGGTCGCCGTCCCGGAGAAGATCCTGCGTCGACACGCACTCCTCGACGAACCGGTACGGAGATCCGAACGAGCCGCGGAGGAGCGGTTCGATCGCGTCAGCTGCCAACTCGGGCACCTAATCGTCCTCCGGCGACCGTCGTGTGCGCTTGACCGCGCCTCGGCGGCGCTTGGTGGAGAGCCGTTTCTCGACTCCGGTCCTGGTCGGTCGCGTGGCGACGCGCGGGCGCCGCACACGGAGCCCCTCGGCGATCCGTTCCGTGAGCCGCTCGAGCGCGAGTGCGCGGTTGCGGGCCTGGCTCCGCTCGTCCTGGGCCACTGCCCGAACGACCGCGCCGACCCGCTCGGTCACGCGCCGCTTCTGCGCCTCGCTCAGCGTGCGTGAGGCGCACACGTCGAACACCGCCTCGACCCGGGTCTCGGACGTGTTCGCGTGCTGGCCGCCAGGGCCGCTCGAGCGGGAGACGCGAAACTCGATCTCGCCCAGCGGGATGGAGGTCGATCGTGTCACGCGAATAGACTCCGAGTCCATGGCCTGCATTCTCCTCGACATCGACGGCGTACTCCACGTGTCGGGAGAGGCGATCCCGGGTGCGGCCGAAGCGGTGACCCGGCTTCGTCAGGCGGGCCACGATCTACGCTTCGTCACGAACAACTCCACACGACCACGCGCCCAGCTGGCCGACGACCTCCGCGCGCTCGGTGTGGAGCTGCAGGAAGACGAGCTGCAGACGACTCCGCGCGCCGCCGCGCGCGAGCTGGAGGGCAAGCGGGTGCTTGCCCTCGTGATGGCCGCGATCGTTCCCGACCTCGACGGCGTCGAGCTCGTGGGGCACGACGCGGACGCAGTCCTGCTCGGTGGATGCGACGAGACGACCGAGCCGAATCAGGTGTTCAGCTACATGAATCTCGCAGGCGCATTCGCCGAGATCCAGGGCGGTGCCGACTTCTACTGCCTGCACCGCAACCGCTGGTGGCAGACGAGCCGCGGGCCGATGCTCGACGCGGGCGCGTTCGTCGCCGGGCTCGAGTACGCGACGGGAGTCGAGGCGACCGTGCTCGGCAAGCCGAGCCCCGCCTACTTCGCGGCCGCGCTCGACGCGCTCGACGCCGAGCCGGAGCTGACCTGGATGGTCACAGACGACCTCGAGTCAGACGTGCGCGGGGCGCAGGTGTTCGGAATGCGTACGGCGCTCGTCCGCACCGGCAAGTTCCGTCCGGACGCGCTCGACGGCTCCAACGTCGTGCCGGAGGTCGTGCTCAGCTCGGTCGCGCAGTTCCCCGACTGGCTCGAGCGCGCGCCATAGCGGCGATGGCGATCCGCGTCGGCACGGATCTGATCGAGATCGACCGCATCCGTCGGGCGCTCGAGCGCCCGGGGTTCCGCGACCGCTGCTTCACGGAGGCGGAGCGGGCGTATTGCGATGCGAAGCGGAACCCCGCCGAGAGCTACGCGGCCCGGTTCTGCGGCAAGGAGGCGGTCGGCAAGGCACTCGGCTGCGGTGTCCGCTTCACGTGGAAGGACATCGAGATCGTCGGGCCGCCGAGGCCCGGCGTGACGCTCTCGGGGCGCACGCTTGCCTTTGCCGAGCGAGTCGGGATGACGGCTATCGACATCTCGCTGACGCACTCGCACACGATGGCGGCGGCGTCTTGCATCGTCGACCTCGAGCGACCGTTCCGCCTGGAGGACTGAGTGGTCGCTCCGGGAAGTCCGCCCACGCCTCGCGCGGCTGCAAACGCTTCGCATGCCGTCGTCCTCGGTCGCCCCGATACCTTCTGGTATCGGGGCTCCTTGCGTCCTGGGCCTGCACGGTGTTCGCCGGCGAAGCACGACCGGACTTCCCGGAGAGACCACTAGAGATGCTCGAGCCGCTCTACACCGCGGTCGAGATGCGCGCCGCCGAAGAGCGGTATCCGGGCTATCCGGAATCGGCGGACGAGCTGATGGAGGCGGCTGGCGCGGCCGTGGCGCTCGAGGCGATGCGCGCGTTCCCCCGCGCCCGCAGCTTCGGCGTGGTCTGCGGAGGTGGCGCGAACGGTGGCGACGGCCGCATCGCCGCTCGGGTGCTCTCGGAGGCAGGACGCGAGGCGGTCGAGACGGATGACCCGGAGGGATACGACGTCGTCGTCGATGCTCTCTTCGGCACCGGGTTCCGGGGCGCGCCCCGCCCGGAGGCCGCCCGCCTGATCGAACGGATCAACGCCTGCGGTGCCCCCGTCGTCTCGGTCGATCTGCCCTCGGGTGTGAACGCGAGCACCGGCGAGGTCGAAGGTGCTGTCGTCGAGGCGGTGCTGACCGTGACGTTCCACGGCCGTAAGGTCGGTCTCGTCGTCGCACCAGGGCGGTTTCATGCCGGACGGGTCGTGGTCTCGGACATCGGGCTCGAGCGTGCCGAGACACGTGCCCGTCGCGCGACGGACGGGTTGTTGCGCGCGGTGCCGCGCCGTGCGGCGCACGATTCGAAATACACGGCGGGCACCGTCCTCGTCGTCGGTGGGGCGCCGGGCATGACGGGCGCCGCGGTCTTGGCGGCGATGGCAGCGCTCCGGGCGGACGCGGGGTACGTGACGCTGGCGGTGCCGCGCGCGTCCCTGACGGTGGTGGAGGGCCTAGCGCTCGAGCCGGTCAAGCGGGGCTTCGACTGGGACACGGCGCTCGACACGATCCTCGTCGAGGCCGAGCGTGCCCGCGCGATCGCGCTCGGCCCCGGTTTGGGGCGCGATCCGGAGGCAGCGGCGCTGGTCGCCGCCGTGCTTCGGCAGGTCGAGCTCCCGATCGTCGTCGACGCCGATGCCCTGTTTGGCCTGGTGCCGATCCCGCGCACGGCCCCCACGATCCTGACGCCACACGCCGGCGAGCTGGCGCGGCTGCTCGACACCGACGCCGCGTGGGTCAACGCTCATCGTCTCGAAGCCGCGCAGCAGACCGCCGAGAGCTTCGAGGCGGTCGTGCTCTTGAAGGGGGCCGACACGATCGTGCAAGCGCCGGGGGAAGGCCCGATCGTCTGCGACCTCGCGCCCCCGTCGCTGGCGACCGCCGGCAGCGGCGACGTGCTCACGGGCGTGATCGCAGCATTCCTCGCCAAGGGTCTCGGCGCCACCGAGGCGGCGGCCGCCGCGGCTGTGGCACACGGGATCGCGGCTGCGACCGTACCGGAGCAGGCAGGGCTCGTCGCCTCGGACGTCGTCGACGCGCTGCCGCGCGCCCTCTCCTGAGCCGCGCTACGGGGCTGTCGCGCCCACCGTCTCGCCCGCCGACGCCCGACCTGCGACCGATGCCGCATAGAGCCAGGCGGCGAGCACGATGATCCCGCCGCCGGATTCGAGGAGAAGCGAGCCGACGAGCGTCGCGGCTGGCACGACCGCAAGGCGCCGAGCAGAGCCCTGACCGGCGACGGCGACCGCAATCGTGAAACCCAAGATCCCGGGTGCCAACAATGTGACGCTCGGCACGTAGATCCAGTCGCCTGCCCATTCGAGTTGCGCGCCATCCTCGAGGAGGTTGCCGATCCCCGCGATCAGCGCGCCGGCAGCCGGAATCAGCGAGACCATCAGTGGGATCCGCCCGCCGACGAGGCGGGCGAGCGACGGAAGCGCGAAGGCGAGCGCGAACAGGGCAGCGCTGAAGGACACCACCGCGAGCCAGTCCCACGCCGACCCGGGATCGGTGAATCCGGGATCCGTAAAGGACTGAAGCGACCGGAAGGCCCAGAGAAGGCCGACGACGACGAACAGGACGACCCGTGGCACGGCACGAGTCTATGGGGAGCCGAGATCCAGGAAGCCGTCCGCGTCCTCGGCTGCTGCCTGATCTGCGTCCGACGTCAACTCATTCTGAAACGAGCTCCGAGAGCGTCACTCACCGCGAGGTACCCCTTTCGGGGGAGTCTGGCACCCCCGAAATGGCCGACAGATCACTCGTCGATCTCCCACTTCCGGACCCAAGAAAGGACTAGTAATGACTACTACAAAGCGACGGCGGCGGCGGTCTGTTCTCGCACTGCTGCTGGCGATCACGGCCGCGATCGCCGCGTACGGCTTCACCGCGACCAACACGGTCGAGGATTCGCGGGCCGGCGACGGAACAGGCCAGATCCTGGCCTACGACGTCAGTTCGATCAGCTACACGCTGCTCGCCAGCGATCCGACGAAGATCTCCGGTGTCGACTTCACGCTCGACGAGGCGGCCACCGACGCGAAGGCGCAGGTCGGGCCGGGCGTCGCGTGGGCTGACTGCACGATCACCGGAGGCACGAGCGCGTCGTGCACCTTCGCGGGTGGCGACGAGCCGGATGTGCTGCCGGCGGACGAGTTGCGCGTGGTCGCCGTCAGCTGACCCGCATGACGAGAGCGTCCGGGCGGCACTGGAACCGCCCGCCCGGGCGCCTCTCGCCCCGGAGCGAGACTCATCCATGACCCGAAACCGCATCATCGGCCTCGTTGCAACCGCCCTCCTGCTGAGCGTCGTCGCCGTCGGGCTCGTCTTCCTTGCGCCGCTGCAGGTGGGCGGTCGCACCGCCTACGTGATCACCACCGGAGTGAGCATGGAGCCGACGTTCCACGACGGCGACCTCGTGCTGACCCGGACGCAGGACGCATACGAGGTGGGCGACATCGTTCTCTACCACGCCGCCGAGCTCGACCGGAACGTGCTCCACCGCATCGTGGCCGTCGACGGTGAGCGCTTCGTCCTGCAGGGCGACAACAACGGCTACCGTGACCCCGAGCACCCGACCGCCGACCAGATTCGAGGCGTGGCTTGGGTGCTCCTCCCCGGGGCGGGGCGCACGCTCGAGTGGCTGCGGCACCCGCTCGCGCTGGCCGCGATCGCGTTCATCGTCGTCTTCGGTCTCCTCGCCGGTGGCCGTGAGGTCACGAGGCGACGGCGCCCTGCGAAGGACGAGCCGGAGCCGGTCCGCGTCCAGAGCGTCGAGCCGATGGAATCGGTGGCTGCCCCGCGCTCCGTTCTCACCGGCGCGCTCGTCGCGTTCGCGCTCTTCGCTGCCGTCGCGTTCGTCGCGTTTGGGCGGCCGACGACGACGACCGCCGAGATCGCCGACGCATGGACCCACACCGGCACGTTCTCGTACGAGGCGTCGGTGCCGCCGAGCACGGTGTATCCCGACGGCACGGTCACGACGGGCGACACCGTCTTCACGGAGCTCGTGCGGAAGCTGCGCGTCGCCTTCGACTACAGCTTCGCCGCGCAGGAGGCATCCGACGTGCGTGGCGGGATCGGCCTCGAGGCAGTCATCTCGGACGGACAGGGCTGGACGCGACCGTTTCGGATCCGGGCGGAGCAGCCCTTCTCGGGCGCGGCCGCACGTGTCGAGGGCGTTCTCGACCTCGCCATGGTTCGCGCGACGGTCGAGCGCATGAAGGAGCTCACGGGCTCCAACACAACGGCCTTCGAGCTCACGATCGTGCCCAACGTGGCCCTGGCCGGGTACGCAGGATCCGAGCTGATCGACGAGGCGTACCGTCCCGGGCTCGTGCTCGAGCTCGACGAGGTTTCCCTACGACCAGCTGCATCGAGCGACGGCGAGAGCCCCACGCTCGAGGTCACGGAGAGCGGCATCGCGACCGTGCAGCAACCGGCCTCGATCGGCTTCGCTCTGACCTCCCTCTCCGTCGCGAGTGCACGGTCGCTCGCGCTCCTCGGCCTCGTCGTCTCCGTGCTCGTCGCCGGGGCTGCCGCAGGCCTGCTCGCACGACGCGACCGGCAAGGCGAGTCCGGTCGCATCCAGGCGCGCTACGGATCCCGAGTTGTCAGGGCCGAGGCAGAGATCCCCGAAGGGCGCTGGGTCACGGACGTGCGGACGATCGACGAGCTGGCGCGGATCGCAGAGCACTACGACCGAGTCATCCTTCGCGTCGCAGCACCGGCCGGCGAGACCTACATCGTCGACGACGGAGTCTCCGTCTATCGCTACGTCCCGTCGGCCAGGCCCGCGGCGCCGCGACCAGCACGTCCCGTGCGCAGTCGATGAGACGGCATGGGCCAGTCGGCGCCGCGGCGGTCGCCGCCATCGCGCTCGTCGCCATCGGCGCGCTGACCGCCACGAACACCGTCGCGTCGAGCATGGCCGGCGACGTCTCCCGGCCGGGGCCGACGGCGAACGATGTGAAGCCGCCGGAGTGCGCATCACTCGATCTCACCGTGATCGTCGGGGCCGGCGGTGGCGGTGGTGGGCAGTCCGCGCTCGTTCTCGGAACACCCGGGAACGACCGGCTGAACGGGGCTGCGGGTAGCGACTGCATCGTCGGTGGTGCGGGGGATGACGATCTCAAGGGCAACGCCGGCTACGACGTCTGCCTCGGCGGCCCCGGAAACGACACGTTCCACCAGAGCTGCGAAGTGAAGATCCAGTAGCCGCGGAGCTCGACGGCCCTGCCACTACGATCGCGGCATGCTCGTCGAGATCCTCGGCTCGGGCGGCGCTGCGACGACGCCTCGACCCGGCTGTCGGTGCCCGGTGTGCCGTGAGGCGCGGGAGAAGGGAGCGCCGCACGCACGAACGGGGCCGAGCGTGTTCGTCCACGGGCCCGACGTCCTCTTCGACACACCGGAGGAGGCGAAGCTCCAGCTCGATCGCGCCGGCATCGAGGACGTCGGCGCCTGCTTCTACTCCCATTGGCATCCCGACCACACGATGGGCCGGCGCGTCTGGGAGACCCGCAACGGGGACTTCCGAGCCTGGCCACCGGAGGCGAAGCACCAGCTCGTCACCGACGTCTACCTCCCCGAGCAGGTCGCGGCGGACTTCGCTGAACGGCTCGGAGGCATGGCCCACCTGGAGTTCATGCGCGACCGCGGGTGGATCCGCATCCACGAGCTCGTCGACGGCGACGTCGTCGAGCTCGGCGGGGTCGTGATCCGACCGTTCCGCCTCGCCGAGGACTACGTGTACGCATTCGAGCTCTCGCAGGGATCGACCCGGCTCCTGCTCGCGATGGACGAGCTCAACGGCTGGACGCCGACGCCAGACGTGCGCGGCTGCGACCTGGCAGTGCTCCCCATGGGCGTCTGCGAGCACCACCCGCTGACCGGCGAGCGCCGCATCCATGTCGAGCACCCGGTGCTTCGCTACGAGGCGACCTTCGCCGAGACGATTGAGATCGTGCTCTCGCTCGACGCGCGCCGTGTCGTGCTCCACCACATCGAAGAGCTCGATGGGCTCACGGTCGACGACCTGCAGGCGGTCGAGCGCTCGCTCGCAGAGGAAGGCCTGTCCGTCACGTTCGCGGTCGACGGCATGCGCGTGGAGGTCTGAGGAGCCGGTGCCATGACGCGTTCGCTGTTCACCGTCGATCTCGGCGCGATCCGTCACAACGTCGGCTCCCTGCGAGCGACGCTCGGCTCGACGGAGCTATGGGCCGTCGTCAAGGCCGACGCCTACGGTCACGGCGCGGCGGATGTCGCCCCCGTTGCACTTGGCGCCGGCGCGGCGGCGCTCTGCGTGGCGACGGTGCCGGAGGCGCTCTCCCTTCGCCGCATCGTCCCGGGCGCCCGGCTGATCGTGCTCGGGCCGACGTCACCCGAGGACGTCTCCGCCGCCAGGGACGCCGGCCTCGAGCTCGTGGTCACGGCCGGCGAGATCCCGACCGGCGTCGGCGTCCACCTCAAGCTGGACACGGGGATGGGGCGCTGGGGGCTCGCTGAGCTCCCCGCGCCCGGGCGCGATGTGGTCGGGCTGATGACACATTTCGCATCGGCCGACAGCGATCCGTCCTTCACCGCCACCCAGTTGGAGCGCTTCCTGCAGGCGACGTCGGGCTACGCCCACCTCCCGCGGCACGCCGCCAACAGCGCCGCCGCGCTGACCCTCCCGGAAACACGGCTCGACGCGGCCCGTTGCGGGATCGCGCTGTACGGTATCGACCCGTTCGGCGACGATCCGGCCCGCTTCGGTCTCCGTCCCGCGCTCCGCTGGGAGTCGGAGGTGGCGCTCGTCAAGGTGCTCGAGCCGGGTGAGGGCACCGGGTACGGCCGCCGCTTCGTCGCCGCGGCGCGCACGTTGATCGCCGTCGTTCCGGTCGGGTACGCGGATGGCTTCCGGAGAGACATGACCGGCACCGAGGTGCTCGTCGATGGCCGGCGAGAGCGTATCGTTGGCGCTGTGTCCATGGATGCCGTCGCCGTCGAGCTGGAGAGCCCCGTCGCCGTCGGTGCACCGGTGACGGTGCTCGGCGCCGGGATCACGGCCGAAGCGCATGCCCGAGTAGCCGGGACGATCGCCTACGAGATCGTCTGCGGTCTCAATACGCGCGAGCCGCGCGGCACGAGAGTCGTCGTCGATGGCTGACGCCGTCGAAGCACGCAAGGCGTTCCAGCGTGAGCGCGCAGCCGACCTCGAAGCACGCGTTGTCCGACTCCTCGGCCCGCTCGACGGGACGGGCCACGCGCTCGACGTCGGGTGTGGCGCAGGGGCGTTCTCCTATGCAATCGCGCCGCATGTCGTCGATGTCGTCGGTGTCGATACCGACGAGGGGCTGCTCGCGGCGGCACGTGACGGCGCGCCGGCGAACTGCACGTTCCAACGCGCCGACGCGGCTGCCCTCGACTTCGGCTACGGCGAGTTCGACATCGTCGGCTGCCTGAGGCTGCTCCATCACGTCAGGCGGCCCGAGCTCGTCGTCTCCGAGCTCGCTCGCGTCACCCGCCCCGGCGGGCTGATCCTGATCGCCGACCAGCTCGGCGACGTCGACCCCCTCGTGTCGCTCGAGTACGACCGCTTCGAGCGTCGCCGCGACCCCTCGCACACGCGCCTGCTGCCGGACGCCGACATCCGTGGCTTCCTCGATGCGAACGATCTCGTCGTGCTCTCCAACCGGATCGAGCACGAGCAGCGTGACGTCGAACGCTTCCTCGATCTCGTCGGGCTCGACGGCGAGGAGCGCGAGCGCGTTCGCCGGATGGCGCCTGCCCCGGTCTACGAGATCGAGGTCGGCTGGTACGTGGCGCGCAAGGGAGGCTGAGCGAACCAGGCCACGTGGGGGCGGGTGCTACCGCTCCTTCGGGTACGTCGCCGTCGCGAGCACACGCGCCGTCAACGTCGGGAACAGAGCCTGCGCCACGGCGCCGAGGCGGTAGGGGAACCAGGGCACGACCACCTCCGCCCGGCCGCGCTCGACGGACTCCACGAGAGCGCGCGCCGTCTCCTCGGGCCCGACGACGAACCGGCGACCGAGCCGCGTTCGAAAGATCGTCGGGTGCGGGAAGCCCGGTGTGGTCACGAAGCCGGGCATCACCGTGTGCACGTCGATCCCGGTCCCGCGGAGCGCCGCCCGCAGCGAGCGGGAGAACGCCACCTGCGCGTGCTTCGATGCCGAATACGCGCTAGCCGGCGCGAAGGCGATGACCCCGCCGATCGAGGCGACGTTGACGATGTGGGCGCCGCCGTCAGCCGCCGCGGTACGCAGCTCGGGCAACAGCGACCGTGTCGTCCAGACGCCGCCGAGGTAGTTGACGCGGAATGCTGCCTCGACGACGTCGAGGTCGACGTCCGCGAAGGTTCCGGGGGCGAGGAAGCCGGCGTTGTTCACGAGCAGCTGCACTGCCGGGTGACGGTCGCGCACGCGGGCCGCCATCGCTTCGACCTCTGTCCTCTCGGCCACGTCGCAGACCTCGTACTCGCCGCCGAGCTCGGACGCGAGCGCCTGCAGCTGCTCCTCACGGCGCGCGACGAGCACGCACCGCCACCCTCCCTCGGTGAGGAGCCGCGCCGTCGCAGCTCCGATTCCGGAGGAGGCGCCCGTGACGACGGCGACGCCGGTCCGAGGCGACGCGTTCACGGCTCGCCTGCCGTTCCCGCCGGTGAGCGGCCGACGGTCCGGCCGGCGAGGCGCGCGGCGAGCCGGGGAGAGACGCCCTGGACGATCCCCGCCAGCCGGTACGGGAACCACGGGACCACGACCTCGGCGCGTCCCGACTCGACCGCTCGTACGATCGCCTGCGCGATCCGCTCCGGCCCCACGACGAGCCGGCGCATGACGGGGCTCGCCAGCAGCGCCGTCTGCGGGAACCCCTCCGTCTCGACGAACCCGGGCAGGATCGTGTGGACGCGGATCCCGTCGCGGCGGAGGGCCGTGTGGAGCGTGCGCGAGAACGCCACCTGGGCATGCTTGGAGGCGGCGTACGCGCCGGCCTGAGCGAAGGCCATCGTGCCTGCGACGGAGGCGACGTTGACGATGCTCGCACCCCCGTCCGCGGTCGCCGCCGCGCGCAGCGCGGGCAGCAGCGCACGGGTCAGCCGGACACCTGCGAGGACGTTGACGTCGAGCACGCGCTCGACGAGCTCCGCCGGCAGGTCGACGATCGTGCCACGGGCCGGGATCCCCGCGTTGTTGACCAGGAGGTGGAGCGTGGGATGGCGCGCGAGAACCCGTGCCGCAGTGGCCTCCACGGCGTCGCGGTCGGCGAGGTCGCAGACCTCCACCTCGCCGTCGATCTCGACCGCGAGGGCGCGCAGGCGATCCTCGCGGCGGGCGAGGAGCACGCAGCGCCAGCCGTCGGCGGCGAGCGCTCGCGCCGTGGCCTCGCCGATCCCGGACGAGGCTCCGGTGACGACGGCCACTCGTGCATCGCGTGGCGCGCTCACGGCCGGCCAGCCTACCGGCGCCGCCGCCGGCGCGCGGCGTGATCACGATCTGACGCCAGGCCGCTCCCTCGGGGCGGATCGGGGGCCGAGCGCTGTAGGATCGTCCCGTGCCCGGCCGGTTCTCAGGCAAGCAAGTGCTCGTGCTCGGGGTCGCCAACAAGCGGTCGATCGCATGGGCGATCGCGAAGCGACTTCACCAGGAGGGCGCCGAGCTTGCGTTCACGTACCAGGGAGAGCGCATCGAGAAGGGCGTTCGCGACCTCGCCGACTCGGTCGGCGGGCATCTCGTCGGCGAGTGCGACGTCCGCTCGGACGACGACCTCGATCGCGTCTTCGCCGCGGCGGCAGACGCGTTCGGCGGTGGGCTCGACTGCCTCGTGCACTCGGTCGCGTACGCAGCGGCAGAGGATCTGGAGGGTCGTTTCGTGGACACGCCGCGCGACCGCTTCTGGATGGCGGTCGACATCAGCGCGTACTCGCTGGTGGCGAGCGCCCGTCGTGCGGAGCCGCTGATGCAGCAGCGTGGCGGAGGCTCGATCCTGACCATGACGTACCTCGGCGGCGAGCGGGCTGTGCCTCACTACAACGTCATGGGAGTGGCGAAAGCGACGCTCGACGCGTCCGTCCGCTACCTGGCATGGGACCTCGGCCACTCGGACATCCGCGTGAACGCAATCTCGGCCGGGCCGGTACGGACACTCGCAGCTCGATCCATCGCCGGTTTCACGACGATGGAGGAGATGTTCGAGCAGCGCGCACCGCTCCATCGGCACATGGAGGCCGACGACTGCGGCGCGGCCGCTGCCTACCTGCTGTCGGAGGACGGCCGCAACGTGACCGGCACGACGCTGTACGTCGATGCCGGGTACCACGCGATGGGCATGTAGCAGCCCCTTCGGGTTCAGCGCGTCCAACTCGAGATCGGCCCATCGCGCTCGAGCACCCGCCAGCCGTTCGAGCGAAGCCACGCTTCTGCGGCGTCAGGGCACGACGACTCGAAGCTCTCGTTCTGCGCGTAGACGCCGCGGTGGACGGCGACGAACCTGATCCCGAGCTCGGGCGGGATCTCCCCGCGCCCGCACGAGAGGGGGCGAAGACGGCGCGCCAACCGCTTCGCCGCTGGTGCCGCGACCGTCGAGTAGCCCTGCGGGCGCTGCCGCGGCGACTGCCGCGCGTAGGCGAGGTAGACACTGCCGTAGTGGATCTCCGGTGAGATCACCGGCAGCTCGAGCAGGCGTCCCGAGCCGCGAATCGCGGTGTAGGCGGGGCTCGTGGCATCGGGTGCAACCGCGGCGAAGACGGGCACGCGGAGGTCGACCGCGACCGCGACGAGCGCGATCGCTGTCAGCAACGCCGACCGCCGTGGATCGAGCGACCGGGCCGCGGCGAGCCGATCGACGGCGAAGGCTGCGAGCGCCGCCACGGCGAGCGCTGCGACGGGGAGCAGTCGCTCGGGGACGCGGGTCGCGTGGAGTGGGGGGAAGGCGCGCCACAGCGTCTCGTATCCGCGGACGTTCGAGCCCAAGGCGAGAGCGATCGGGACGGCCGCCGTGACGGCGAAAAGCGCCGCCAGCGCTGGCTGGCGGCGCCAGGCGACGACCAGGCCCGCGAGTGCGAGCACGGGCGTCAGCCACCCCAGGAAGACGAGCTCCTCGATCTCCGGGCCGACACCGCGCATCACGAGATCGGTGAACTCGGCGGAGTACCGGTCGACCTCGCTGAACGTGCGGCCGGTGCCGATCGAGCCGGCGATCACCACCTGCTGCACGACGAGCCCGACCGCCACCGCGGGCACGGCGATCGCCGCAGCGCGCCGTCGGTCGCGCGGTGCGGCGCGCACCAGCGCGTATGCGAGCACGAGCGGGATCGCCCCGAGCGCGAGATGCAGCTGGCCCGAGCCCGGGATGGCCGCGAGCGCGAGCGCCGCCCAGACGAAGCGACGCCGTTCGAGCGCGAGCAGTGTCGCCGGCAACAGGAACGCGATGAGACCGAGCAGATGCCCCGTGCGCTGGCCGACGACGTACGGGGCGAGCGCGAAGGCCACCCCGCCAACGAGCGCTGCCGGCCTGCCGAGACCGAGTGCGCGCAACCACCAGCAGCAGAGGGCCCCCGCTGCGACGAACGAGAGCAACACGACGAGGTTGTAGGCCCAGATCGGCCCCAGGGCGTGGTCGAGCGGCCAGAAGGGGACGCCGAGCAGCCACCCCTGGACGTTCGCGGGCGCCTCGGCCTCGGGGCGGAACGAGTACGGGTCAGCGAGTGGGGACGCACCGTGCTCCAGCTGGTGCCCCGTGAGCCAGAAGAACCAGCCGAGCTGGAGGTGATCTCCGGCCGCGGCTTCGCCGAACCCCGCCGCGGGGAGCGCGAGATAGTGGCTGTCGACGTTCCGCACCGCCGGCCAGGTCGCCCAGAGAGCGCAGCACACGTAGAGGGCGATGGCGACGACGACGAACGCGCCACGACGGTCGCCGCGACGTCGGGGGGCTCGGGTCCCGGCCTTCACGAGCCCGGACAGTATCGCCGGCTACCGGGAACGCAGCCGGCGAGGGTCAATCGGTCGGTAGCTCCTCCGTTGCCTGCGCGATCTCACGGACCACCTCGACGATGTCCCGGTTCGCCCCCCAGATCCGAAGTTGTCGCTCGGCGCTCGAGCCGCGGTCGAGGATCGCCCGGATGCCATCGAGCTCACGCTCGGACCCGAGCTCCTGGGCGTGCGGCTCCAGCTCCCGCAGCGTGCGGCGGATCAACTGCGCCACCGGCACCCGGTTGCGTCGCCCCGTGGCGAGATCCATCACGGGTGCTTCGAGCCCGTACCTCGCAGCGAGCCACTTGTTCTCGCTCGTGAGAATGCGGTGGAACGAGGGGATCTCCTCGCCGGCGTCGTAGCGCTCGCTGAGGAGCTTGACGAGAGCCTGGCAGTACGCCGCGATCGCGACAGCGTCCTCGACCCTCGTCACGGCGTCGCAGATGCGCACCTCGATCGTCCCGAAGCGGGGATGAGGGCGGACGTCCCACCAGATGTGCGTGTAGTCGGCGATGCAGCCCGTGCGCTCCAGCTGCCCGACGACGGCGGCGAAGTCCTCGTAGTCGCGGAACCGGGGCGGCGGCCCGGAGCGCGGGAAGGCGGCGAAGACGACCTGTCGGCTCGACGCGAGCCCCGTTGGCTCGCCGCGCCAGAACGGCGAGCTGGAGGAGAGCGCGAGCAGCGGTCCGAGCTGCGGGAGCAGGCCTCCCATCACCTTGATCGCCTTGTCCGGATCGTCGACGGCAACATGGATGTGCATGCCGAAGATCAGCTCGCGCCGTGCGACGTACTGCAGCTGGTCGATCAGCGCGTGGTAGCGATCCTTCGCCGTGATGCGCTGCTTCTCGAAGAGGCTGAACGGGTGTGTGCCGGCGGAGCCGACGCGCATGCCGCGCTCGTGGGCGATCGAGCGGACGTACTCCCGCAGCCGGCAGAGCTCGCGCATCACGTCGCCCGCCGACGTGCAGACGGGTGTTGCGATCTCCAGCACCGACTGCATCAACTCGGCGTTGATCTGGCTCTCCAGCTCGTGCCCCGCGGTCGCCGCGAGCACGCTCTCGATGTGCTGCACGAGGTCGAACGTCTCCCCGTCGAGGAGCATGTACTCCTCCTCCACGCCGAGCGTGTACGGAGCGCTCGAGCCGAACCGATGCTCCAGCACGCTGCCGGCGTAGGCGCCCCCCTTGCCGGTGATCGAGGGCGGGATCACCTGCCGCGGCTCGGGCTCCGTCACGGAAGCACCGCGTCGACTTCGATCTCGACCTTCCACCGCGGGTCGAGCAGCTGCGCGACGACGGTCGTGTTCGCCGGGCGCACGTCGCCGAACGCCTCTCCGTGTGCCCGTGCAACACCCTCCCAATGAGCGACGTCGGTGAGAAAGATGCGGGTTCGCACGACGTGGTCGAGGCTCGTTCCGGCGTGCTGCAGGGCGGCGGCGATGATGCGGATGCAGAGCGTCGCCTGCTCGTACGGGTCGTCGGGAGGCGCTGAGCCATCCGCCGGGATCGGTGCCGTGCCCGCGACGTGGACGCGGTCGCCGACGACGACCGCCCTCGAGTAGCCGACGATCGGCTCGTACGGCGAGTGCCCGGAGATCAGCTTCCGCTCCACGGGGGCTAGTATCGCCCGCCGTGCATGCGCTTTTCCAGATCGACGGGTGGCACGCCCCCTTTGCGGCGGCAGGCGTGACCGGTCCCGAGTCGACGTTGGCCGTTCGTGGGGACACGAGGAACGCCGTCCGGTTGGCGTCGGTGACCAAGCCCGTGACCGCGTTGGCGGTGTTGATCGCTGCCGAGGAAGGAGCCCTCGACCTCGACGAGCCTGCAGGCCCGCCGGGATCGACCGTTCGTCATCTCCTCGCGCATACGTCAGGGCTGCCGTTCGACGGCGGCACGCCCGTCGCGGCCGTGGGGCGTCGTCGTGTCTACTCCAACGAAGGGTTCCGCGTGCTCGGGGAGCATCTTGCGCTCCGTGCGGAGATGCCCTTCCCGACGTACGTCCGCGAGGCCATTTGCCGTCCGCTCGGGCTCAGGCTCGATCCACGTGGGCACCCGGGGGCAGGGATGCATGCGTGCCTAGACGACGTGCTCGCGTTCGGGAGAGAACTCCTGCGGCCGACGCTCGTCGCCGCGGAGACCCACGCCGAGATGGTCAGTGTCCAGTTCCCGGGCCTCGACGGCGTGCTTCCCGACTTCGGGCGCTTCGACCCGCTCGACTGGGGGCTCGGGGTCGAGATCAAGGGCGGGAAGAAGCCGCACTGGTCGGGCGAGCAGACCTCGCCCCGCACGTTCGGTCACTTCGGGGGCAGCGGGACGTTCCTCTGGGTCGACCCGGTGGCCGACATCGCGTGTGCGGCCCTCACGACGCGTCCGTTCGGAGACTGGGCGAAGCTGGCGTGGCCGCAGTTGTCCGATGCGGTCCTGGCCGAGCTCGACGCGTCTGGCCGGCGCTCGCGTGTGTGACCCGCCCCGGAGGTGTCTGACACCGCCTGCCTGTCAAGAGGTGGATGCACCGATTCGGTGCCGATGTCTCCACAGGTCGCGCGTCAGCTCTCGTCGGCGTAGAGCGGTCGCAGGAACTCGTCGAACGTCTCGAGGTCGCAGCTGGCGACGACGCACGCCGTGACGGCGGTCACGGTGGCAGTGCGCGCGATCCTCATCGCGGGGGCGACCTCGCCGAACGCGTCTCCGGGCCGCAGTACGCGCCGGGCGCCCATGTCGGATTGCGACACGGCTGCGATCCCGCTGAGCAGCACGTAGAAGCGGTCGTCCGTGTCGCCCTCGCGGACGAGCACCGTGCCGGCGCTTCGCTCCTCGCGGAGCATGCGCTCGGCGAGCTGCGCCAGCGTCTGGCCCGGGAGCTCGGCGAGCAGTCCGACGCGCTGCAGCTCGGTCACCGAGGCGGGAACGAAGCGGGGGCTCACGCGGCGTACGCTACTCGCACCGCTTGGACATGGCGGAAACGGACCCGAGCGGTGTCAGACACCGCACAGGTGTCAAGGGGCGAACGTGCCGATTGTGTGCCGATCACTCCACAGGCGATCGCCGACCGTGCCGTCCCCGAAACCGCTCGAGCCGGCCTCTTGGCCGGCTCGAGCGGGGAGTGAGGATGGGAGGGGAGGTCTCAGGCGAGGCCGAGCTGCCGCTCGATCGCGCTCTTCGGCTGGGCGCCGATCACGGCGGCCGAGGGAGCTCCCTCGCGGAACAGGATCATCGTGGGGATCGAGGCGATGCCGTAACGCTGGGCCAGAACCTGTTCTTCGTCGATGTTGACCTTGACGACCTTGACCTCACCGTCGCGCTCCTCGGCGATCCGCTCGAGAACAGGTGAGACGGCATGGCACGGGCCACACCATTCGGCCCAGAAGTCCACGATCACGGGCGTGTCGCTCGAGATCACCTCTTGGTCGAACGTCGCTTCGGTCACTGCAGCTGCCATGTCGTCCTTTCGTCTTCGCGATTGCTCGTTGTCGTTAGGTCTATCAACGACAGGCCCCCGCCGGGTGTTCCCGGCGCATCCCTAGAATCGACGGATGTTCGCACCGCTCCCGGACAAGCCCGACCACGACGCGCTCGAGCGGGCGATGCTCGATGTCTGGGAGGAGGAGGAGACCTTCGCACGGCTGCGCGCGCTCAACGCCGACGGCCCGACGTTCAGCTTCTTCGACGGTCCCGTCACGGCCAACAAGACACTCGGCGTCCATACGGCCTGGGGGAGGACGCTGAAGGACGTCTTCCAGCGGTACAAGGCCTTGCGCGGGTACCACCAGCGATACCAGAACGGGTTCGACTGCCAGGGGCTCTGGATCGAGGTCGGCGTAGAGCGCGAGCTCGGGCTCAACTCGAAGCGTGAGATCGAGGAGTACGGCCTCGCCGAGTTCGCGCGACGGTGCCGCGACGTCGTCGTTCGCTCGTCCGCCGACCTGACGAAGGGCTCGATCCGCCTCGGGCAGTGGATGGACTGGGGGAACGACTACTTCACGTTCTCCGATACGAACATCGAGTACATCTGGCGATTCCTGCAGATCGTCCACGAGCGCGGCTGGCTCTATCTCGGCCATCGCTCGACCGAGTGGTGCCCGCGCTGCGGGACGTCGATCTCAGCGCACGAGCTTCACGGCCATTACGAGGATCGCGTCGATCCGTCGCTCAAGGTGCGGTTCCCGCTGCTCGACAGGCCCGGTGAAGGGGTCGTCGTCTGGACCACGACCCCGTGGACGCTGCCGGCCAACGTCGCAGCCGCAGTGCACCCGGACGCACAGTACGGCCGGACCGACAGCGGCGACTGGCTCGCTGTCGAGCTCCACCCCGACGAGACGTTCGTCGAGCGCCTGCGAGGCGCCGAGCTCGCAGGCTGGCGGTACGCGGGGCCGTTCGACACGCTTCCCCCGGGCGCGGGTGTCGAGCACAGGATGATCACGTGGGACGAGGTTGCGCTCGACACCGGGACCGGCATCGTCCACATCGCGCCCGGCTGTGGCTCGGAGGACTTCGAGCTCTCGCGGCAGCACGAGCTGCCCGTGCTCCAACCGGTGGACGAGGCCGGGCGGTTCAACGATGACTACGGCTGGCTGCACGGGCTCTCGACGGTCGAGGCTGCCGACCAGATCGTCGGCGACCTCGAGGAGCGCGGGCTGCTCGTCGAGGCGACCACCTTCGAGCACAGCTATCCCTTCTGCTGGCGCTGCCACACGCCGCTCATCTTTCGGCTCGCCGACGACTGGTTCATCGCCGTCGACGAGGTGCGCCCGCAGCTGCTCGCGGCCAATGCCGACGTGGAGTGGACGCCGGAGTACATGGGCAAGCGCATGGACGACTGGTTGCGCAACCTCGGCGACTGGAACATCTCACGGCGCCGGTACTACGGGCTGCCACTCCCGATCTACCCCTGCGACTGCGGCCACGTCAACGTGATCGGCTCACGCCGTGAGCTGGAGGAGCGCGCCGTCTCCGGTCTGGAGCAGCTCGAGGAGCTGCGCCGGCCCTGGGTGGACGAGGTGCCGATCAGCTGCGCGTCGTGCGGGGGCCCCGTGCGCCGCGTCACCGAGGTCGGGGACGTCTGGCTCGACGCGGGGATCGTCCCCTTCTCGACGCTCGGCTGGCAGAGCGACGAGTGGGTGGAGCAAGGTTTCGGCACCGGTGCCGCCCACGGGCTGACGACCGCCGACCTGCCCGACCACGCGTACTGGGAGAGCTGGTTTCCCGCCGACTGGGTGTCCGAGATGCGAGAGCAGATCCGCCTGTGGTTCTACTCGCAGCTCTTCATGTCCGTCGCTCTCGTCGGGCGCGCCCCCTACCGCAAGGTGCTCGGCTACGAGAAGATGCTGGACGAGCACGGCCGGGAGATGCACGGCTCCTGGGGGAACCTGATCGTCGCCGAGGATGCGTTCGCCCGGATGGGGGCCGACGTGATGCGGTGGCAGTACTGTGCCCAGCCCCCGGACCGGAACCTCCTCTTCGGGTTCGGGCCTGCCCAGGAGATCAAGCGGAAGCTGCTCACGCTCTGGAACTCGACCCGCTTTCTCGTCGACTACGCGAACGTCGCCGGCTGGGATCCGGCGTGGGCGGATCTCGAAGCAGGCCCGCGAGGCGATCTCGAGCCGCTCGACCGGTGGCTCGTCGAGCGGACGCATCAACTCGTCGGCGAGGCGACGGCGGCGTACGAGCGGTGGCTCACCGTCGACGTGATCCGCGCTTTCGACGGCTTCGTCGAGGACGTGTCGAACTGGTACATCCGTCGTTCCCGGCGGCGCTTCTGGGACGGCGATGCCGACGCGCTGCGCGCGCTGTGGTACGCCCTGATCACCGGCCTCCGTGTCGTGTCACCCGTGATGCCGTTCCTCGCCGACCACCTCTGGAGGGGGCTCACTGCTCCGTGTGCCGAGGCGCCGGCGTCCGTCTTCCTCGCCGGGTGGCCCGAAACGCCCGCGCCGGACGGCGGCGTGCTCGGCGACGTCGCCGACGTGCGCCGTGTCGTCGAGTTGGCACGCCAGGCCCGCCAGATCTCGGGTGTGAAGCTCCGCCAGCCGCTGCCGCGGCTCGTCGTCGAGGGGGCGATTCGAGCCGAGGCGCACGCCGCGGAGATCGCCGACGAACTGCGCGTCAAGGACGTCGTCTTCGACACGGTCGACGCAGAGCTGCGCGTGAAGCCGAATCTGCCGGTGCTCGGCCCGCGGCTCGGCGCGCAGCTCGGGGCGGTGCGCACTGCGCTCGCGGCCGGGGACTTCGAGCCGCTGGAGGGCGGCGGGTTTCGGGTGGCAGGGCATGAACTCGGCGTGGACGACGTCCTCGTCGAGCGCAGCGGCAAGGACGGATGGGCGGTCGCCGGCGAGGGTGGAGTCACGGTGGCGCTCGATCTGCACATCGACGACGAGCTGGCACGCGAGGGCCGCGTGTACGAGCTGATCCACCGTGTGAACACGATGCGCAAGGAGGCGGGCCTCGAGTTGACCGACCGCATCCACCTCAGGATCCCGTCGGACGATGCGGATCTGCTCGCGCACGCCGACTGGATAGAGCAAGAGACGCTCGCGGTCTCGCTCGAAGCGGACGGGGGCGAAGAGACCAGCCTCACGAAAGCGTGAGCGGCGTCCGCCTCGGCTCGAACGGAGGGACGTCGCGAGGCCGGGCTAACCAGCCGAAGCTCTTGGGGGCGTACCGGGCGCCCCTGGCGTCCGACCCGCCGGTCGGCTCGTAGCGACCGCCCATGCGACAGCTGTCGCATCGGCGACGTGGTGCAGCGCGTGGAGCCCCACGCCTGCGGCGGCACCGCGGAGCCCAAGACGACGTACGAGCAGCCCGTACAGGTCCGGATTGAGCCCGACCTGCGCCACGGTGGCGGCGGTGACGACAATGGGGCGGCGCGTGAGGAGCGCGCCGACGCCGATGAGGCTGACCAGTGCGCTTACCCGTTCACGCGTGCCGAGGTTGAGCGTCGTCGGGACGTCGCGCCGCTCGAGCATCAGTCGCACCCAGGGCACTCCGCGCCGGGCGAAGTCGGTGCGCACCATCGACACGGCGTCCATTCCTTGAGGTGGGTTCCACGCAGCTCCGGGTCGAGCAGGATGCGTCCTTCGTCTGCGAGGCGGCACCCAGGGACGGCTCTCGTACCGTGATCACCTCGTCGGGAGGAAGCTCCGCGCGCGCGATCGCCTCGAGACACCGGTCGAGCGTCGGCGGGTCGTCGGTGGCAGGGATGATCGCGGTCAGTCGCACGTGCGATACACGCTCAGAGGCGTGCTTCCGCGAGCACCAGCTCGCGGCGAAGCTCGACCGGGAGTCGGAACGTAACGTCCTCGTCGACCATCCTGAACGCCTCGATGCGAGTGACACCCCGGGCGCGGAACCAGTCGCACACCCGCTCTACGAGGCGCTCCGGGGCCGATGCACCCGACGTGAGCCCGACCGTGGTCACACCCTCGAGCCAGGTCTCGTCGATCTCGGTCTCGTCGTCGATCAGGTGCGACGGCACCCCGTTCGCCTGGGCGACGTCGACGAGCCGGTTCGAGTTCGACGAGTTGCGCGAGCCGATCACGAGCAGTAACTCGATCTCGGGGAGCATGTCCTTCACCGCCCACTGCCGGTTGGAGGTGGCGTAGCAGATGTCCTCCTTCTTCGGCCCCACGATCTCGGGGAACCGCCGGCGCAGCACCGCGATGATCTCTCCGGTCTCGTCGACGGAGAGCGTCGTCTGCGTCGTGTAGGCAACCTTCGACCCCGCCGGCAGCTCGAGCGCCTCGGCCTCGGACACGTCCTGGACGAGCACCGTTGCCTCCGGCGCCTCGCCCATCGTGCCGACGACCTCCTCGTGACCCGCGTGGCCGATCAGCACCACCGTGTAGCCGGCAGCCGCGAACCGTCTCGCCTGCACGTGCACCTTGGTCACCAGCGGGCACGTCGCGTCGATCACGTTGTGACGCAGCGCCTGCGAGCTCGCGTGCACCGACGGCGCGACGCCGTGGGCGGAGTAGACCACGGTCGCGCCCTCAGGCACCTCGGACTCCTCCTCCACGAAGATGGCGCCGCGTGCCTCGAGGTCACGCACGACGTGGATGTTGTGCACGATCTGCTTGCGGACGTAGACGGGCGCGCCGTAGTGCGTCAGCGCCTGCTCGACCGTCTCCACGGCTCGTTCCACCCCGGCGCAGTAGCCGCGGGGTGAGGCGAGGAGGACGCGCTCGACCATGGGCACAGGGTACTCGAGGCCGGGCAGTGCCTCAGCGCGCCGCCTCCGCGAGGAAGATGCCGATGAGGACGACGGCGCCACCGACGATCTGCACTGCGGCGAACGTCTCGCCGAGCCATAGCCAGGCGACCACGGAGGCGGCGACCGGCTCGAACGTGGCCATGACGGTGACGGTCGTCGCCGAGAGGTGCTGCAGTGCACCGATCGAGAGCACGAAGGGCGCGATCGTGCCGAGGGAGATCGTCCACACCGCCAGCAGCCAGACGGGTACGGCAACGCCGAGACCGCCGGGCAGGGCCACCGTCTCGCCGAGCGACGCGAAGGGGAAGCTCCACCACGGCTGCACGATCGCCCAGAAGCCGGCGGCAGCGCCGATCGCGAGGCAGACGAGCGAGTACGGGTCGCGACGTACGACGAGGCGCTCTCCCGCGAGGTAGTAGATCGCCAGTGCCACGGAGGCGCCGAGCCCGGCGGCAACCCCGAGCTTGTCGAGCGTCACGCCCGACCACGCGCGGGCGACGAGGACCAGGCCGACGAGTACGAGCGCGAGCGCTGCCCAGACACGGTCGCGAACGCGCTCGCGCCAGACGAACCGCGCCCAGAGCGCGACCAACACCGGTGCAGTGAACTCGAGCAGTAGGCCGATGCCGATCGGCAGGCGGAAGATCGCTACGAAGTAGAGCCATTGCACGAAAGCGAACCCGACGACGCCGTACACGATCAGCGAGCGCGCTTCGCGCCTGCCGACACGTAGGCGCTGCGGCGCGAGCAGCAGGATCCCGACGACGAGACCGACGAAGGCTCCCGTCGAGCGAAGCTCCGTCCAGCGGAGCGTCCCCATGTCGCTCGCTTCGAGCGCCAGCTTGGAGACGGAGCCGTTGACGGCGAACAGCGCCGCCGACGCGAGCACCATGCCGTAGCCGAGCCGTGTGCGGCGGTCGCGGCGCGTCGCGCCGGGAAGGGGGAGAGGTGCGTCGACCACGGGCGCGGATCGTAGTTCGGCGAGTGCAACGAGGTGGTACGACCCCGCTAGGCTCGGCAGATCGAGGATCGATTCTCAGCTCCGACGCGCGTGGCTCTCTTCGCCACGTGCCTCGTCGACACCTTGTCGCCGCACGTCGGCAAGGCGACCGTGTCTGTCCTCGAGCGACTCGGGCTCGAGGTCGACTTCCCGCGCGATCAGACGTGCTGTGGCCAGCTCCACTGGAACGCCGGGTACGCGGACACGGCGACCTCGCTCGCACGCCGCTACGGGGAGGTCTTCGCCGATGCCGGCGCGATCGTGACGCCGTCCGGCTCGTGTGCGGGTCACGTCCGGGCGCACGTGCCGGAGCTGGCCCCTCCCGCCGCAGCTGCGGCAGCGCGGACGTACGAGCTCTCCGAGTTCCTCGTCGAACGGCTCGGCATCGTCGACGTCGCATCGACGTACGCCGGCAGCGTGACGTACCACCCGACCTGCCACTCGCTGCGCGTGCTCCGCGTCGGCGACGCGCCGGAGCGGCTCCTGCGTGCCGTGCGCGGCGTGTCGCTCAGCGAGTTGCCGCAGGCGACGGAGTGCTGCGGGTTCGGCGGCACCTTCTCGATCAAGAACGCGTCGGTCAGCGGAGCGATGCTCGCCGCCAAGCTCGAAGCCGTCCACGCTGCGGGTGCCGACGCCGTCTGCGCGTGCGATTCGTCGTGCCTCCTCCATATCGGCGGCGGTCTCGAGCGGCAGGGATCGCACGTGAGAGCCATCCACCTCGCGGAAGTGCTCGCCGGATGAGCGAGCTGGCGGCCAGAGGTGCTCGCCCGACGCCGTTCCCGCACGCCGCGACGGCCGCCCTCGGGGACGCACAGACCCGCGCCAACGTCCGCCTCGCGCAGGACGCGATTCGCACGCGCCGGGCTGCGGTGACCGCCGAGCTGCACGACTGGGAGGCACTGCGCGACGCGGGGGCAGCGCTGCGCGATCGCGCACTGATGCAACTCGACGAGCTGTTGCAGGTGCTGGAGCAGAGCGTGACCCGGGCCGGAGGCGTCGTGCACTGGGCACGCGACGGAGCCGAGGCGAACGAGATCGTCGTCCGTCTCGCGCGGGAGGCCGGGGCCGGCGAGGTGTTGAAGGTGAAGTCGTTGACGACCGACGAGATCGGTCTCAACGCCGCCCTCGAGGCGGACGGTCTCCAGCCGCTCGAGACCGATCTGGCGGAGCTCGTCTGTCAGCTCGCCGACGAGCGGCCGTCGCACCTGCTCGTGCCCGCGATCCACAAGAACCGACGCGAGATCCGCGACCTGTTCCGTGAGAAGCTGGGAATCGCCGACCTCTCCGATGACCCGCAGGCGCTTGCGGAGGCCGCGCGCGGTCATTTGCGGGCCGCGTTTCTCCGCGCCCGCGTGGCCGTGTCGGGCGCCAACGCGGCGGTCGCCGAGACCGGCACCGTCTGCGTGGTCGAGTCGGAGGGCAACGGCCGCATGTGCACGACGCTCGCCGACACGCTGATCACCGTGATGGGAGTGGAGAAGGTCGTGGCCGAGTGGCGCGACCTCGAAGTCCTGCTCCAGCTTCTGCCGCGATCGGCGACCGGCGAGCGCATGAACCCGTACACGTCGCTCTGGACCGGTGTGCGCGCGGGGGACGGCCCGCGAGCGTTCCATCTCGTCCTGCTCGACGGCGGTCGGATCCAGGCGCTCGCCGATCCCGTCGGCCGGTCGGCTCTGCGCTGCATCCGCTGCTCCGCCTGTGTCAACGTGTGCCCGGTCTACCGACAGACCGGGGGTCACGCGTACCACACCGTCTACGCAGGCCCGATCGGCGCGATCCTCGAGCCGCAGTTGTCGGGGCCGCGTGGCCAGCCCGGCTCGCTGCCGTTCGCGTCTTCGCTGTGCGGGGCGTGTGCCGATGTCTGCCCGGTCCGGATCGACATCCCGCGGCTGCTCGTGCACGAACGCGACCGGGTCGTGCGCGCGGAGCGCCAGGGAGTCGAGGGTATGTCTCTTCGGCTGCTCGGGCGCGTGTTCGGGTCGCGGGAGCGGTACGAGCGCGCGCAGCGCGTGGCACGGAGGCTGCAGCGACCCGCGGTGCGCAAGGGGAGGGTGCGCTGGTTCGTCGGGCCTCTCGCAGGCTGGGGCTCGTCCCGGGAGCTGCCGGCACTGCCGGAGCAGACCTTTCGCGAGTGGTGGGAGAGCCGTGACGGCACGTGACGACATCCTGGCCCGCGCTCGCGATGCGCTCGCCGGAGCGACGGCCCCGACCGTCCCGCGTGCCTATCGCGTCGCCGGCTCGGCGAAGGGGCACGAGCGGGAGTCGCTCTTCGCGCAGCGCGTCGCCGACTACGGAGCGACCGTGCTGGAGGCCACGAGCCCGCGGGAGGCGATCGAAGCCGCTCTCGCCGGCCAGGGCGCGCGGCGCATCGCGGTGGCGCCCGATCTCGACGAGGCGCTGCGACCGACCGGTGTCGAGCTCGTCGTCGACGACGGGCTGACTCCGGTCGAGCTCGACGGGCTCGACGGCGCGCTGACGACGAGTGCAGCCGCGTGCGCCGAGACCGGCACCATCGCGCTCGCCGGCGAGCCCGGTCAGGGGCGCAGAGCGCTGACGCTCGTCCCCGACCTGCACGTCTGCGTCGTACGGCGCCGAGACGTCGTGGAGACCGTGCCGGAGCTCCTGGCCCGGCTCGAGCCGAGCGCGCGCGCGGGGAGACCGATCGTGCTCGTGTCGGGGCCGTCGGCGACGTCCGACATCGAGCTGACGCGGGTCGAGGGTGTACACGGGCCGCGCCGCCTCGTCGTCGTCCTGTCGCCTTGACCGGGCAGACCTTCGCGGGGACACTGCCGACGTGTCACGAGCCGCACATGAGCCCGAGCGGCCGCTGACCGTCGTCCGCGGCGCCTGCCCGCACGACTGTCCCGACACCTGCGCCTGGGAGGTCACGGTCGAGGGGGGGCGGGCCGTGTCCATGCGCGGCGTCAAGGAGCACCCGTTCACGCGGGGCGGGCTGTGCGCCAAGGTCAACCGGTTCCTCGATCGCGTGTACAGCCCGGATCGCCTGCTCCATCCACTCCGGCGCGTCGGGGCCAAGGGCGACGGTCGCTTCGAACGCATCTCCTGGGACGAGGCGCTCGACCTCATCGCGGGACGTCTCCGCGAGATCGTGCAGGAGCACGGTGGCGAGGCCGTGCTCCCGTACAGCTACATGGGCACGCAGGGAATAGTCCAGGGCGCATCGATCGACCGCCGCCTCTTCTCCGCGCTCGGCGCGTCGCGGCTCGTCAGAGCGCTGTGCGGCAGTGCCCCGTTTGCGGGGCTGCAGGCGATCCAGGGCGGCAACAAGGGGATGCTTCCGGAGGACATCCGGCACAGCCGGTTGATCGTTCTCTGGGGCACGAACACGATCGTCACGAATCTCCATCTGTGGCCGTTCGTCACCGAGGCGCGAGAGCGCGGGGCGGAGGTCGTCGTCATCGATCCGCAACGCACCCGCACCGCCGCCGCTGCCGATCGACATGTGCGACCGCGGCCGGGCACCGATGCGGCGCTCGCGCTCGGTCTGGCCCACGTGATCGTCGCGGAGGGGCTCCACGATGCGGACTACGTGTCCAGCCACGCTCTCGGCTTCGATGCATTCCGCGAACGTGTGGCCGGGTACCCGCCGGACCGCGTCGCTGCGATCACCGGCGTTCCGGAGGACGACATCGTCGAGCTCGCCCGCCTCTACGCGACCACTCGACCCGCCGCGATCCGCACGCTGGTCGCCCTCGGGCACCACGAGCGCGGTGCCGACACGATCCGCGCGATCGCGTGCCTGCCGGTGCTCACCGGGGCCTGGCGTGACCTCGGCGGCGGCCTGCTGTCGACGACGACCTGGGCGGCGTGGCGACCTCTCCAGCTCGACGCCGTCGAGCGACCCGATCTCGAGGATCCGGCGCTGCGCGAGGTGAACATGGGGCTGATCGGCGAGGCGCTCACCGAGCTCGATCCACCGATTCGAGCGCTCGTCGTCTACAACTCCAACCCGGCCGCGATCGCGCCGGACCAGAACAAGGTGCTCGCCGGGCTCCGCCGCGACGATCTCTTCACCGTCGTCATCGAGCAGTTCCTCACCGACACGGCCGTCCACGCGGATGTCCTGCTGCCGGCGACGACGCAGCTCGAGCATCTCGATCTCGTCCCGTCCTGGGGGAGCCTCTACGTGACGCTCAATCGGCCCGCGATCGAGCCGGTCGGCGAATGTCTCCCCAACAGCGAGATCTTCCGCCGGCTCGGCCGCCGGCTGGAGCTGGGCGACGAGCTGTTCGCCGACACGGACGAGGACCTCGTCCGTGCCGCGCTGGCTGGCGACGACCCGTTGCTGGACGGCATCACCTGGGAGCGGCTCGAGGAAGACGGGTACGCGAGGATCGTCGTGAGCGACGACTGGCGTCCCTACGCCGATGGTGGCTTCGCGACGCCCTCGGGCAAGGCGGAGCTGTACTCGGCGTCGCTTGCCGAGCAAGGTCTCGATCCGCTCCCCGCGTACGTCGCCGCGGTGGAGGGCCCGGAGCGCGGAGACGGGCGGCACCCGCTCCAGCTCGTGACCGCGAAGTCGGCGTTGCACTTCCTCAACTCGCAATACGCGAACCTCCCCCGGCACGTGCAGGCGGAGCGGGAGCCGCTCCTCGATCTCAGCGATGGCGACGCGGCAGCACGAGGGATCGCCGACGGCGACACGGTCCGCGCCTACAACGACAGAGGATCGGTCGAAGCGCGCGCGCGCGTCGGCGATCGTGTCCCTCTGGGCGTGGTCGCGCTCCCGTCCGGCTGGTGGGCGTCCCGCAGTCCCGGCGGCGCGTCGGCGAACGCCCTCACCTCGCCGCGCCTCACCGATCTCGGTGGCGGCTGTGCCTTCCACGACACCCTCGTCGAAGTCGAGCGCGTCGGTACGGAGCTTCCGCCGGCGGCGTAGCGGCGGCGAGGGACGGGACAGCCCCGGCCCAACTACACTGCGAGCGTCCGGGGCGTGGCGCAGCCTGGTAGCGCGCTTGCTTTGGGAGCAAGAAGTCGGCGGTTCGAATCCGCCCGCCCCGACTCATCGCAGCACCAGGTAGCAAGCCGCATCGTCAGATCGGAGAGGCTCTGCACAGAGCCCTTCCGCCGCTCCGGGGCCGGATCCGGAACGTCGGTGTCGCAGAACGGTTTCTCGAGGACGGGTGATCGGGTGGAACGGAAGACCCCCGGTCGGTCGCTCCGAGCGAGAGGCTCGATGCACACCCGTCCTTGACGGGCACTCCAATTACCCGATCAAGCCTCTAGTCGTCGGCCACCGGTGTTGCCGTGAAGGTCATGCCCCGCCACGAGAGCGCGTCGGCCCGCGTCCTCGTGATCTCGTCGCTTCGACAACCGAGCCCACGCAGGTACTCGACGAGCGCCTCCGCGGGTGACCACGCGACCTGGACCGCCACTTGCCTCCTCCCAGAGGAGATGGTGTAGCTCTGCAGCCGCTTCGTGTCCATTGGATCCCCCGTTTCGCGCGTCCGTGCAGTTCCTCGCTCACCATAGCCGGGGCGTCGACACGCCTGTGGTGTGGACGGCCGGCAGGTCGGGGAGCGTGAAGTGCCTCGTCGGCTCGCGGAGCCGTGGGCTGGCCGGGCCAATCCACCGACCCCGTTACAGGAAGGGGGCGCCGGTGGCGCCCCCTTCCGCATCTCCTCTCGCCCACAGCCTCACATCTCGGGCGCCGGCTCCTCGACGACCATTACCTCGGGCTCGCCGCCCGCGTCGCCTCCGCGGTCCACGATCCCGACCCAGAGCGCGGCGCCGATCACAGCGCCCGCGAGCGGGCCGACGATGTAGATCCAGACGTTGTCCCAGTCCTGGTTCCAGAGCACCGGATCCAGCGATCGGGCCGGGTTGATCGAGCCTCCCGACGTCGTGCCGATCGCGTTCGCCATCGTGAAGATGAAGAGTCCGATCATCAGCGGCGCCATCACGCCGTACCACGCGGCCCGCCCGTCGGTGGCCACGGTCAGGATCACCATCAGGAACAGGGCGGTGGCGACGATCTCGAGCACCAGGGCGCCCCAGTCGTCGACGCCGAACCCCGGGTTCGTCGAGAGCGCGTCGGTGACGGCGCTGTCGAACACGATCGCCTGGATCAGCACCGCGCCGAAGCCGCCGATCAGCTGTGCGATCCAGTAGGGGACGATCTCCACTGCCGAGAACTTCCGACCGATCGTGAGACCGAGGGTCACCGCCGGGTTGAAGTGGCCGCCGGAGATGTGCCCGAAGGCGGCGATCGCAAGGGCCAGCCCGAATCCGAAGCCGGCGGGGATGGCGATGATGGTGAGGAGGATTCCGCTTCCCTCTTCGCCGCCGCCGTTGACGAACGCTGCGATAGCGCTGAAGCCGAAGAAGAAGAAGAGGAACGTCCCGAGCGCCTCTGCGGCCAGTCGTTGTCCGAGCGGTGGATTGTCCACTGGTCCTCCGTTCCAGTCGCTTCGCGGGCGCATCCCGCGCTGGTGTCCTCGCATCGGTTCTCGGTTCTCGCATGCGTTCCTGCCGCGGCGACGACGTCGTAGAGTCACGCGATGGACGTCGGTCTCGTTCTCGCGGTCACGCTCGCGTTCGCCTTTGCTCTCACGAACGGGTTCCATGACGCTTCGAACGCGATCGCCACGCTCGTCGCGACCCGGGCGGCGCGGCCGTCGCAGGCGATCATCCTGGCGTCCGTGTTCAACATGCTCGGCCCGCTGCTGCTCGGGGCGGCCGTCGCGAACACGATCGGTGGCATCGTCGACGTTCCGGCTGACGAGATGGTGGGCGTCGTCGGTGCGGGGCTCGTCGCCGCGACGTCGTGGAACCTGATCACGTGGTGGCGCGGGCTTCCCTCGAGCTCCGGGCATGCCCTCGTCGGCGGGCTGACCGGCGCCGCCCTCGTGGCGGGTGGCGCTGCAGCTGTCAACTGGGGTGGGTTCGACGGCTGGCACCCCGTGGGCTTCGTCGGCACGATCGTCGCATTGGCCGTGTCACCGTTGATCGGTGCGGTGGTCGCGTTCTTGCTGATTCGCTCCCTCGCTCGCGTCTTCCGTCGTGCGACCCGCCGGCTTCGCAGCCCCGTGAACGCGGGGCAGTGGGTGAGCTCGGCAGCGCTCTCGTTCAGCCACGGCGCGAACGACGCCCAGAAGTCGGTCGGCGTGATCGCCGCGCTGCTCCTCGCGAGCGGGCACACGTCGTCGTTCGAATCGCCGCTGTGGGCGGAGCTGGGCGCGGCGGCAGCCCTCACGCTCGGCACCGCTCTCGGCGGCTGGAAGATCGTGAAGACGATCGGGAGGCGGATCTACCGGATCCGTCCGCTGGACGGCCTCGCGACCCAGACGGGGTCCTCCGCGGTGATCCTCGGGGCGTCGGTTCTCGGGGCGCCCGTCTCGACGACGCACGTCGTCGCCTCGTCGATCGTCGGCATCGGGGCCGGGCGGAGGCGCTGGCACCACGTGAGCTGGGCGATCGTGAAGGAGATGCTGATCGCCTGGGTGACGACGATTCCCGCAACTGCGGCGCTCGCCGCGCTGATCTACGTGCTCTGGAGGTCGATCGCATGAAGGTGCAACGGTGGTTCCTGCCGGATACGCCAGACGTCCTCGGCATGTTGCGAGGGCAGCTGGCCGTCACGATCGAAGGGATCGACGCGCTAGTCGCGTGGGCCGAGGGTGACGCGGCGAAGGCCGACGACGTACGACGCCTCGAGCACGAAGCGGACGAGCACAAGCGGCAGCTGCAGCGCGCGCTCGTCGACGCCTTCACGACCCCCTACGACCCGGAGAACCTCTACACGCTGGCGCGCGGGATCGACTGGATCCTGAACCTGGCCAAGGACGCCGTTCGCGAGTCGGAGGTGATGGCGTGCCCACCGGACGCTGCGGTTGCGGAGATGGCCGTTCTTCTCCGGGAGGCGGTCGGGCACATCGACGAGGCTGTCGCCGGGCTGCAGGCGCACCGTCACGACGCCACCGGTCCCGCCGACGCCGCGATCAAGGCCGAGCGGCGGCTCGAGCGCGTCTACCGGCAGGCGATGGCCGAGCTGCTGGAGGTCGACGATCTTCGCGAAGTGATGGCGCGGCGCGAGCTCTACCGTCGTTTCTCGCGTCTTGGCGCGCACACCGCAGAGGTCGCCGAGCGCATCTGGTATGCGGTGATCAAGGAGTCGTGACCGGCTCGTGCCGACGACGCGTTCGTCGTCGGGCCAGTCGCCCCCCGCGATGGAGCGCGACGGCTGGCTGCCTCCCGCCCGTCTACCCTGCTGCGGTGGCCGACGACGCGACGGGAGCGTACGACCCCGGGCGAGCGGGAGATGTGCCGGACGGCCTGGCCGCCGCCGTCGCCGAGCTCGACGTACATCGGCTGGCGGGCGAGCGGTGGTTCGCCGGCAAGGCTCGCGTCGTTGCCGGCACGACGTTGGTCGCTGCCGTCGCACCACCGACGGCCCCGGGCGCGGTGCTCGCCCTCGTGGACGTCGCCTACGACGACGGCGGGGTCGAGCGCTACACGATGCCCGTGCGTCTCGTCGACGGCACCGTGGTCGAGTGCAGTGCCGACGATCCGATCTGGCCGTCCGTCGCACGGCTCGGCTCCCCGGGGCTCGACGTACGCCCTGGTGGGCGCTGGCTCGCCGACGACCTCTCGAACACGGCTGTCGTGCTCGGCGAGGAGGTCGTCGTCAAGCTGTACAGGCGACCGTCCGTCGGGACACACCCCGAGGCGGAGTTGTTGGCAGCGTTGCCGGGCGTGTCATCCGTGCCCCCGTTCTACGGTCGGTTCGACCTCGACGGCGCCACGCTGCTCGTCGTGCTGGGGCTCGTCGACGGCGTGCCGGTGGCGTGGGCGCCGCTGATCGCGCGTCTGGCGGCTGGGGACGTCGCCCAGGGCGAACCTGGCCGGATCGCCGCCGTCGTGGCGGATCTTCACACGCGGCTGGCCCGAGCGCTCGGCTCGACTTCCTGCAATGCCCGCGACGCCGGAGCGGCGGTCGCGCGCGCTCGCGACCGGCTCGCCGAGTCGGTGTCGTCCTCTCCCGGCGTCGCGGAGCTGCGTGAGCCGCTCGGGCGCCGCCTGGCCGCGCTGTCGATGCTGGAAGGGACGTCGCTGCAACGCATCCACGGCGACCTGCACGTGGGTCAGGTCCTGAGCACGCGGCAGGGATACGTCGTCGTCGACTGGGAGGGCGATCCCGCCCGCTCGCTCGGCGAGCGGCGACGACCGGCCTCGCCACTTCGCGATCTCGCGTCGCTCCTGCTCTCGTTCGATCACGCGGCGTGCGCCGCCCACCGCCGCACACCGAGCTTCGACTGGTTGGCCTGGGCCGCTTCGGCGCGCGCCGAAGCGCTGCAGGCGTACGAGGAGAGCGCGGGCGCGGTCGATCGGCAGCTGCTGCGAGCGCTCGAGATCGACAAGGAGCTCGCCGAGCTCGCGTACGCGACCCGCTTCGTCCCGGAGTGGCTCTACGCTCCGCAGGCCGTGCTCCCGACCCTAGCCCGCGATTGAACGCCGATCTCTTCCTCGCCGATGTCCTGGCCGCCCCCGAACGGCTCGAGGCGCTGTTCGACGCCTACGACGGGCGTGGCTCGCCGCTGGACGCGCTTCCACCTGTCGCTGCCGGAGGCCGCAGTGTGCTGCTCGTCGGCATGGGCAGCTCGCGCTTCGCTGCCGAGACGGCGGCCGCAACGCTGCGAGCACACGGTGTTCACGCGACCACCGAGCTGGCGTCGACCGGGCTGCCCACGGCGCCGGCAGCCGACCTGCTCACCGTCGGCATCTCCGCATCCGGGAGCACGCCCGAGACCGTCGAGGCGCTGGCGCGGCATCGAGGCGTCTCGGCAACGCTCGCCGTCACGAACGATCCCGCTGGCGCGTTGGCGGCCGCGGCCGACCACGTGCTGCCTCTCCACGCCGGTGTCGAGGAAGGCGGCGTCGCGTGCCTCACCTTCCAGGCGACGCTCGCTGTGTTGCTCCTGCTCGCGGGCCGGCTCACGAATGCCGGGCCGACGATTGCCGAGCTCCGACCCGCTGTGGCGGCGGTCGCCGCCCTGCGCGACGGTCGTGGTGCTTGGCTCGAGGCGCTCGTCGCCGTGCTCACCGGAGCTCGGACGATCTCCGCCATCGCCCCGGCCGAGCGGGCCGCGTCTGCCGAGCAGTCGGCTCTGATGTTCCGTGAGGGGCCGCGCCTCGACGCGGCGGCGGCCGAGACAGGAGACTGGCTTCACGTCGACGTCTACCTCACCAAGCGCCCCGCGTACGTCGGTGTGCTCTACACCGGCTCGCGCTTCGACACCGACGTGCTCTCGTGGGCCCGGGAGCGCGGGTCGGCGATCGTCACGGTCGGCGCGTCGCTCGCCGGCGAGGCGCTCAACGTCCCGCTCGAGGGAGACTCGCTCGTGCGCGCGCTCGTCGAGACCGGGGTGGCGGAGCTCGCGGCGGCGGAGCTGTGGCGCCGGGGCGTCGCAGCCGGCGACCCCGCGCTCGTCTGATCCACGGCGGCTCGAGGGTGGGGGAGGCGGTCAACCGAGCCACTGCGGTCGCTCGAACCCGCCGTATTCCTGGATGGCGCCGAAGATGTGCTGGACGACGCGCGTCGAGTGCACGCAGAGTCGCGCCGTGCCGTACGGAAGCGTGTTCTGCCGCTTCTTCTGGCTGTGCTTCGAGTACACGTTGACGACCGACTTCGTCAGGCACGAAGGCGGAAGCCGGAGTTGATCGAGCCAGAACTCCTCGATTTCCCGCTGCTTGTCGAGGTGGTCGGCGAACAGGTTGCATCTGACGCGGAGAGACCGATCCGGGACGGCGAATGTCTCGCGCACGAAGCGCAGGAAGAAACGCAGAAGCTCGGGGTCGGAATTGGAGAGTCGTGCTGAGTGCTTGTTCCCCTTGTCCCCCTCTGCCCAGTAGAGCATCACGCCGGCGGCATGAAGTGGATCTAGCCGACCGGCCATCTCCCGCCCCTCGACCTGATGTGCGAGTCGCCGGTCTCGACCACGCTCAGCGTTCCGGTTTGCTCCACGCAACTGTCTGTTGTAGGCGGGGTTCGCCCTCTGCAGCGCCGTGCGCTGGTCGCGCGTCAGCTCGATGTCCCGGACCCAGAGGCTCACCGAGGAGCGCGCCACGCCTACCCGCCGCGCGATCTCTCCGATGGCAAGGCCCTCGTCGTGCCGGAGGCGTCGAGCCTCGGCTCGCTCCTCTGTTTTCATAATTGAAAACTACAGAGGTCGTCGGACGCTGGGATCCGGTCGCAAGCGGCCTACCGGATTCGAACCGGTGACACGAGCTTGGAAGGCTCGGGTGATACCGCTTCACCAAGGCCGCGCCCGGTTAGCGTAGCGCCGTGCCCCCCGGAACGTGGTCGTGGAACCCCGAGGCGCTCGTCGGCGCCGGGCTGGCCGCTGCGTATCTCGCCTCGCTGCGACGCTGGCCGGCCGGCCGCTGGCGGATCACGTCGTTCCTCGCCGGCTGCGCGCTGATCGTCGTCGTCTTCGTCACTCCGTGGGACACGGTGGCAGTCGAATATCTGCTCTGGCTGCACCTTCTGCAGAACGTCGTGCTCGCCGAGTGGGCGCCGCTGCTGCTCGTGCTCGGCGTGACACCGGCGCTCGCCGCACGGGTCGGCGCGCTCGGTGCGATCCGGATCGCCACCCATCCGCTCGTCGCGCTTCCCATCTGGATCGGCGCTTACGCCGCCTGGCATGTCCCCTGGCTCTACGACGCGGCGCTCCGCCACGGCGGGGCGCTGCTCGCCCTCGAGCACTTGACGTACCTCGTCACCGGTCTCGCCCTGTGGTGGTGCGTGTGGCAGGACGAGCCCCATCGCCTGAGCACGGGCGCGCGTGCCGCCTACGTGTTCGCCGGCTTCGTGCTCTCCGCCCCGCTCGGTCTCGTGCTCGCCCTCGTCCCGGAGCCGATCTACGACGCCTACGCCGACGCGCCCGAGCGCCTGTGGGGCATCGGACGACTCGCCGATCAGGAGCTCGGCGGCATCACGATGGCCTCCGAGCAGGCAGTCGTCTTCTTCTGCGTCTTCGCCTTCTGGTTCTTGCGCTTTCTCGCGGAGCAGGAGGAGCTCGACCCACCGGCTCGGGCGTCGTAGTACGCTCACGCCGATGCGCCGGATCATCGCCGTCGCTCTCGTGCTCGCCGCCGCGGTCGTCCTCTCCGCGGGCCCGGCGTCCGCCGCCAGGCCATTCGGCGAAGGGGTCGCAGCCGGCGAGATCACCCCGTCCGAGGCGCTGCTCTGGACGCGGGCGCCGCGCACCGGCGGGCTGCGCGTCGAGGTGGCCGCCAACAAGGCGTTCAAGGGTCTCCCGATCGTCAAGCAGCTGAGTGCACGGGCGATCGACGACCGTACCGTGCGTGTGCGCATCGTCTCGCTGAAGCCCGGCACTCGCTACTGGTACCGCTTCCGGCAGGGGAAAGCGGTCAGCCCGGTCGGCACGTTCGTCTCCGCGCCCGGGCCGGCGAGCGCGGCGGGAGTTCGCTTCGCCATCTCGGGGGATGCCGACGCCACACCGGGCTCGAACGGAAGGCCGGCGTACAACCGCTTCGAGACCTATGCGCGCATGGCGCGAGAGCGGAATCACTTCAACATCAATCTGGGCGACACGATCTACTCCGACTCCGAGGTCGGTGGCGCGCCCGTCGCACGGACGATCGTCGCGAAATGGGAGAAGTACCGCCTCGGGCTCGCGCTCCCCGCGCTGAGGCAGCTGCGCGGTGGCGCCGGTCTCTACAGCCACTGGGACGATCACGAGTTCATCAACGACTTCTCACGCGCCGAGCATGGCGAGGCGATCTACCGGGCCGGCGTCAAGGCGTTCACCGACTATGCGCCGGTCGGCTACTCGCCCGCCACCGGGCTCTACCGCACGTTCCGCTGGGGGCGGCACCTGGAGCTGTTCTTCCTCGACGAGCGGTCGTTCCGCAGCGCCAAGGCCACAGCGGCGTGCGGCGGCGATCTTGCACCGACGGCGCCCGCCGCCGTCCGAGCGGGCTTCTCGGCGATCGCGCCCGACCTCGCGAAGCCCGTGTCCGAGGCGTGCCTCGGCACGATCCTCGATCCCGAGCGCACGATGCTCGGCTCAGCTCAGGAGGCGGCGTTCGCGAAGGCGGTGCGCGCCTCGACGGCGACCTTCAAGGTGATCGTCAACGAGGTGCCGCTGCTGCAGCTGTACGCGCTGCCGTACGACCGCTGGGAGGGGTATGCGGCCGCGAGGACGAGGCTCCTCGACGTGATCGAGGGCGTCCCGGGCGTCGTCGTGCTCACGACGGACACGCACGCGCACGTGATCGGTGAGGTGCGCCGCGCCACGCTCGAGGCCACCGGGCCTGTCGGCACCGGGATCTGGGAGGTCGTGACCGGGCCGGTGGCGACGAACACCTACGCGAAGGAGATCGACGGCTTCCTCGGCTCGGCGGGTGCGGGTGCGCTGATCACGGGATTGTTCTTCAAGCCACCGCCACCGAGCGGGCTCGGGCTCGCGTGCGCCGGGACCGATCAGTACGGGTACGCCCAGGTCGCGGTCACCGCGACGCGGTTGACGGTCACGCCGAAGACCGCAGCGGGCGGACGCGTCGTCGACGCCACCGGGACGCCCTGCGCCCCGCTCGTCGTGCGCGCCGGGTAGTCGCCGCGCTGCGCCCGGCGGCGCATGCAAATGACGATCGTGGGGCACCGGTGACTAGTCGTAGCCCTGCGGCCGCGAAGCGGACGCCTTCAGGGGTTTGCGCGGTCGGCATCCGCATCTGCGGATGCCGATCTTGCGAGTTGGGAGGGGTGTTGCGCGGTCGGCGTCCGCGGGAGCGGATGCCGGCCTTGCGCGAAAGAGCGATGCCGGCCTTGCGCGAGGGAGCGATGCCGGCCTTGCGCTGTAGTCGTTGTGCCGCGGCCGCGAAGCGGACGCCTTCAGGGGTTTGCGCGGTCGGCATCCGCATCTGCGGATGCCGATCTTGCGAGTTGGCAGGGGTGTTGCGCGGTCGGCGTCCGCGCTAGCGGATCCCGGCCTTGCGCGAAAGAGTAGGTCGTCCTCGCCGCTCCGTATCCTCGCTTCCCATGGAGGAGCGCGTCGTCCGCTTCCGTCCGCGCGCGATCCTCGTCGTGATCGGGATCGCGCTTGCCTCCATCGGCGCGATCTGGTTCATCTGGCTCACGAAGGGCGTACTGCTCTGGATCCTGATCGCCGCCTTTCTCGCCACCGCGCTCAACCCGGCTGTCGAGGTGTTGATGCGGCGCGGCATCCGCAGGCGCGGCGCCGCGGTCGCGATCGTCTTCGGGCTCGCCGTTCTCGTCGTGGCCGGCATCAGCGCGACGTTCCTGCCGACGCTGGTACGCGAGGTGAACGATCTCGCTGCCGCGATCCCGGGCTACGTCGAGGACATCACGAAGGGCCGCGGGCCGCTCGGCTTCCTCGAGCGCGATTACCAGATCGTCGAGCGGATCCGCGATGCGATCGAGACGAGTGGCGTGGGTGGCGTGCTCGGTCTCTCGTCGACCGCGCTCGGCGTCGCGAAGAGCGTGGTCACCGCGGTGGTGGCCGTCCTCACGATCGCCTTCCTCACGCTCTTCATGCTCCTCGAGGGTCCCGGATGGGTCGAGCGTGGGTACGACGTGCTGCCTGAAAGGCACCGTGAGCGCGCTCGTCGAGTCGGACGCGATGTGTACCGCGCGGTCGGCGGGTACGTGATGGGGAACTTGGCGATCAGCCTCATCGCCGGTGTCGTCAGTGCGATCGTGTTCACGGCCGTGGGGCTCCCGTTCCCGTACGCCCTCGCCCTGGTCGTCGCCCTCCTCGATCTGATTCCGCTCGCAGGCGCGACGATCGCCGCCGTGATCGTGACCACGATCGCGTTCCTCGACTCGACGACCGCCGGCATCGTCGTGCTCGTCTTCTTCGTCGTCTACCAGCAGCTCGAGAACCACTTGCTCCAGCCCCTCGTGTACGGAAAGACGGTCAAGCTCTCCCCACTCTCGGTGCTCGTCGCCGTGCTGATCGGCGCGGAGCTGGCCGGGATCGTCGGCGCCCTCGGCGCGATTCCCGCTGCGGCCGCGATCCAGGTGCTCGTGCGCGACCTGCGTGCGCCAGCTGCGCCGGTTGGATCGCCCGTCCAGGCGAGCAGCGATCCCTCGTGATGCACCCGGCTCAGGCCGAGCCCGCGACCCGCGGATAGGACGGTCGCACCGCGGCCCGCAGGCGCGCGGGTTCGGCTAGCGTCTCGACTCTCGACCCTTCGACGGGGAGCGCCATGACTGTGCAGGATGATCGGGTCGACGCCTTTCGCAGGCTGCACGCCGCCGGCTGCTTCGTGATGCCGAACCCGTGGGACGTCGGCAGCGCGCTCGCGCTCGAACAACTGGGCTTCGAGGCGCTGGCGACGACAAGCGCCGGCTGCGCGTGGACGTTGGGTCGCGCCGACAATCAGCTTCTGCTCGATGAGACGCTGGAGCACCTCCGAGCCGTCGCCGGGGCGGTGAACCTGCCGGTGAACGCAGACTTCGAGGGCGGCTTCGCCGACGATCCGGAGCAGGTCGGGTCGAACGTGAAGCGTGCCGCGGCCACCGGGATCGCCGGGCTTTCGATCGAGGACTCCACGGGCGACGCGGCCGAGCAACTGTATGCATTCGACCATGCTGTCGAGCGCATACGAGCCGCGCGACGAGCGATCGACGAGAGCGGCACGGGCATTGTCCTCACCGGGCGATCCGAGGGCTTCGTGGTGGGACGCCCCGACATCGACGAGACGATCCGAAGGTTGCAGGCGTACGCCGAAGCCGGTGCCGACTGCCTCTACGCTCCGAGGATCGACACCGTCGAGCAGGTTTCCGCGGTCGTCGCCGCGGTGTCGCCGAAACCGGTGAACCTTCTCGTCAACGCTCCGTTCATCACGGTTCCGGAGGCTGCTTCCCTCGGTGTGCGGCGGATCAGTCTCGGGGGCACGCTCGCACGCACCGCCTGGGCGGGATTCCTGCAGGCTGCTCAGGAGATCGCAGACGAGGGGACGTTCTCGCGGTTCCAGGGGCTCCCGGATGTCGATGCGCGGCTCAGCGCTCGGTAGAGCCTCCCTCATGCTTTCAGCGAGCTGCACGGACCGCTGGGATTCCCGTATGCGCCCGGGAGGATTCGAACCTCCGACCCGCGGATTAGAAGTCGCCCCTGAGGCAAGACGAGCCGAGACCACGAGAGACGGTTTCCGCATGGCGCAGCGGGTTTCTGCGATTAGGCCTCGGCCCTGACTTGGCCTGCCACTCGTCCTCGGCGTCCTCGTCTGACTCGGGGCGCGGCCAGGAGATCCTCGACCGGATCACGTTCATCGCTGCTGACCCGGACACCAACTACCAGGGCCTGGCAGCAGGCCACCACTCAGGGCGGGCTCATCCTCCAGACGTCGTTCTCGAGACGTTGTGCGTTGACGTCCGGTGGGAGCTCGAACCGCTCGCGATCACCGCCGAAGGTCATGATCGACGGACGCACCCCGCCTCGCTGCCCCTGGACGGTCAGCGCGTCGAAGTCGTAGCGGGCACCGTCGGCGTTCGCCTTCCAGGGCGGAGAAGCCGGCGCGGCGAGCTTCGTCCACGTCTCGCCGTTCCTGCTCGACCAGATGTCGGTCGGATTCACGGGCTCGCCGTAGCCGCCGAAGCAGACGATCTCCTGGATCAGAACCGTGCACTGATGGCCGGGGCGCGGAGACCATCCGGCAGCTGCGGTGACCTGCTCCCAGCGGGCGCCGTCGCGCGATCGCCACACGTCGTTGAAGTAGAGGTCACGCTCGGGATCGCAGATGGGCTTGGGCACGGGGCCGCAGGTGAAGCCACGCTCTCCCCCGAGCAGGTAGATGTACCCGCCCTTCACGAGGGCCGCGCCTCCGGCGCGCGGCGCCCACGGCGCACTCGGCGTCACCTGTGTCCAGCTGCTCCCGTCACGGGACTTCCAGACGTCATTGAACAGGACGCGGCCGGTGCCGCCGGTGGACGCGTCGTCACCCTGACTCCCCCCGAGGACGTAGATCTCGCCGCGGTGGACGACTGCGCTCAGGCCCGCGCGACCCGCCCACCCGGCCGCGGCCGTCATCTGCCTCCACGCCGCTCCATCACGGCTGCGCCACACGTCGCTGAAGAACGTCGAGTTGGGGACGAAGGGCAGGCACGGTGCGCCCGGGGGCACGCCCGGGCAAAACGGGAACCCGGGGTTGGGGAGGGTGTCGAAGTTCTGGCCACCCATGATCACGATGTCGGCGCCCTGCCGCACAGCGCCGAAGTACCCCCGCGCAGGCCAGGCACCGTCGGCCGTCTTCGACCACGTCTTGCCGAGATCGGTGCTCTTCCAGACGTCGCCGAAGATCTGGGTGCCGAACGGGTTGAACGGTCCCCGGCCGCCCATGACGAAGAGCTCGTTGCGAAGCTCGACCGCCTGCAGCCCCGCTCGCGGCGCCCACATGTCCGGTGACGGAGCCGTGGTCGGCCTCACGCGAGCCCACTCGTACGAGGAGAGGCTCACGTCTCCACCTCCAGCGAGAGCGACCCCGGCAACGACGGCCGCCAAGGCACCCGCGACGGCAACTGCACGTGACGGCTTCATGCGCATCCAGCTTCCCCCTGTCCTGAACACGAGGGCCGACCCCTTGGCTCGACTCTCTCCCCTGTGCAGGAGTCTAGTCAGAATCCTCGCGCCGAACAGAACGCGCGTACACCGACGGTGCAGCAGGAACCCCGCGAGCACGACCGGAGGCCAGGCTCGCGCAGCGCCATCCTGAAATGCTCTTCCGGGAACATCGGGGCTCGCGCGACGTCGCGCGCGAGACCCGGATCGTCGACGCGAAGCGTCGCGGGGAGCGCGCCCACGGTCCCGGTGAGTTTGCCTCCCGGTACCACGACCCGTGTCGATGCGCCCGGGAGGATTCGAACCTCCGACCCGCGGATTAGAAGTCCGCCGCTCTGTCCCCTGAGCTACGGGCGCTCGACGCAAGGGTAATCGGTCGTCGGGCCGGAGAACGTGATCTTGGCCGACGGTACAACCAGCCACACCAGCCGTCACTTGTGAGGGCCCGTGCCAGGCGGTAGGGTCGAATGTGGAGAGAGACCTAGGGGGCCTTCCACTTCGGGGGAGGGGCGGTTGCGGTGTCCTGCCGAGCCGCCGCGGGTGTCTGAGCGCCTCCCACGAGCACAGAAACGCATGGGGAGGAGAGGATGAGGATGCGTAAACGGACGATGACGGTGCTCGCACTGGGTGCGCTGCTGGTCTCGCTCGGAGTCTTGGCTGCTCCGGGGTCGACCGCAAGGAAGCCCGATCCGCCCGGCCAGCTCGTGCAACTACAGCTTCTGGCGTTCAACGACTACCACGGGCATCTGGAGCCCACCACTCCGGGCACGGTAGACGGCGTCGCGGCAGGTGGCGGCGAGTACCTGTCGGCGAAGCTCAACGAGCTCCGTGCCGGCAACAAGTACAGCCTGACCGTCGCCGCCGGCGACCTCATCGGCGGCTCGCCAGCCTTCTCCGGGCTCTTCCACGACGAGCCGTCCGTCGAGTCGCTGAACGCGATGAAGCTCGACGTGTCGAGCGTCGGCAACCACGAGTTCGACGAAGGCGTCACCGAGCTGCTCCGCATGCAGGACGGCGGCTGTCATCCCATCGACGGCTGCTACTTCCCGGGGCAGCCGTACGCGGGCGCCGACTTCCAGTGGCTCGCCGCCAACGTCGTCGACGCGAGCGGTGACACGCCGCTGCCTCCGTACTGGGTGAAGAAGATCGAGAGCGTGAAGGTCGGCTTCATCGGCATGACGCTCGAGGCCACGGACACCCTCGTCGCCGCAACCGGTATCCAGGGCTGGGACTTCCTCGACGAGGCCGAGACGGCGAACGCTCTGGTGCCAATCCTCAAGGCGCAAGGTGTCGAGGCCATCGTGGTGCTGCTGCACGAGGGTGGGTCGCAGACGCCGCCCCCCGGTGATGTGGACGCCTGCGTCGGCATTTCCGGGCCGATCGTCGCCATCAACGACGCGCTCTCACCCGAGATCGACGCGCTGATCACAGGCCACACGCACCTGCCCTACAACTGCGTGCTGGACGATCCGGACGACGACCCGCGTATCGTCACCAGCGCGTACTCGTACGGCCGCGTGGTCTCGGAGTTCGATCTCGTCATCGACAAGCGGACGAACGACGTCCGCCGCGACCTGAGCACGGCGACGAACCACGTCGTGGAACAGGCGTCGCTGACCCCGGATCCGGCGATCACCGCGGTTCTCGACAAGTGGGAGCCGCTGTATGCCGCTGCCGGTGACACTCCGGTCGGCACGATCACGGCGGACATCACCCGCGGCGGGACCCCGCCCGGGACGGACCGCGGCGTCGAGTCGGCAGCCGGGAACCTCGTCGCTGACGCTCAGCTGTGGGCGACGTCGTTCAACGGGGCGCAGGTCGCATTCATGAACCCGGGCGGAGTCCGCTCCGACCTCACGTACGCGCAGTCGGCTGGTGAGGGCGACGGCGTCGTCACCTTCGGCGAGGCGTTCACGTTCCAGCCGTTCGGGAACACGCTGATCACGTTCCCGATGACCGGCGCGCAGATCGTCTCGGTGCTCGAGGAGCAGTGTCAGCCGATCGGGTCGAGCCGGCCGTTCCTGCACCTCGGCGTGTCGGAGGGCTTTACGTACGACCTTGCCAAGACCATCGTCGCTGGCGACTGCACGTCGGTCACGGTGAGCAACGTCATGCTGAACGGCGCGGCGCTCAACCCGGCGGGGACGTACAACGTCACGGTGAACAACTTCCTCGCCGACGGTGGAGACAACTTCGGCACCTTCGCGGGTCTCGGGCCAAGGCTCGACGGGGGCAACGACCTCCTGGCCCTCACGAACTACCTCGGCACGTTCAGCCCGGTCTCGCCGCCGAGCACCGACCGCGTGAACGAGCTGCCGTAGACGCGACTGGTCGACATCCGGGCCCGGCCCTTTTTGGGGGCCGGGCCCGGTCGACCGATCGTGCTGCGAGGCTGTTCGACGTATTGGGTACAGCCACGGTTGGCATCGTCTCTCCGGGCGCGATGGGCAGCGCGCTTGCGCGGGCACTCGCGGCCGGGGGCGTGCGTGTTGTCGCAACCGTCGCCGGGCGAAGCGAGCGGACGCGTCGCCTGGCTCACGGGATCGAGCTGCTCCCAGCGATCGACGACGTCGTCGGAGAAGCCGCCGTCGTGCTCGGCGTCGTGCCGCCGGGCGAGGCGCGGGCCGCGGCTCGCGCACTCGGTGCGGCTGCGCGGCGGACCGGAGCCAGGCCGCTCGTCGCCGACCTGAATGCCATCTCGCCCGAGACGGCACGGGCGATCGGAGAGGAGTTGCAGGCCGGCGAGCTCGCGTTCGTGGACGGCTCGATCTCCGGCCCGCCGCCGCGATCCGACGGCACGACGCGGATCTACCTCTCGGGCGCTCGCGCGACCGAGATCGCCGCGCTGCCGGCACCCGGGGTGGTGTGGAGGGTGGTCGGTCGCGAGATCGGCTCGGCCTCCGCCGTGAAGATGTCGACCGCGTCCGTCTACAAGGGGACGGTCGCGCTGCTCGTGCAGGCGCTTCGGGCCGCACACGCCAACGGCGTCCTCGAGCCCGTGCTCGACGACCTTCGGGAGGCCTTCCCAGAGCTCGCGGACAACGCGTCCGCGATCACGCAGCGCTCGGCCGCGAAGGCGCATCGCTACGTCGGCGAGATGAACGAGATTGCGGCGACGCACGGGGCGGTGGGGCTCACACCCGAGCTGTTCGAGGCGTTCGCGACCGTGTACCGCGAGCTCGCGACGACGCAGCTCGCCAAGGCAGCACCGGAGGACGCCGACCCGGCGTGGGCCGTCGACGACGTCCTCGACGCGCTGTAGCGGTGCACGCGCGACGCTAGGCTGGACACGGTGAGCGCGACCGCGACCCCCGTGGCACGCACGGCGCAGACCAAGGCATTCCAGCCGTATCTGCCGCGACTCGTGCTCGACTGGCAGCGGGCGGCTCCAGATGCCCGCTATCAGGAGATCGAGGGCTCGATGGTGTTCGTCGACGTCTCCGGGTTCACGAAGATGTCCGAGCGCCTCGCCCGGCAGGGGAAGGTCGGTGCCGAGGAGGTCTCGGACGTGATCAACGACACGTTCACGGCGCTTCTCGCCCAGGCGTACGCGAACGGGGGAGGCCTGCTCAAGTTCGGCGGCGACGCGCTCCTGCTCTTCTTCAGCGGCGACGGGCACGCGCTCCGCGCCACTGCTGCGGCCCACGGCATGCGGGCCGAGCTGCGCAGGATCGGCACCTTCACCACGAGCGCGGGCAAGGTCGTCCTCCGCATGTCGGTCGGGGCCCACACCGGGCTCTTCCACTTCTTCCTCGTGGGCGGCTCGCACCGCGAGCTGATCGTGGCCGGGCCCGCGGCGACCGAGACCGTCACGATGGAGGGAGCCGCCTCCGCGGGCCAGATCCTGCTCAGCCCCGCGCTCGCAGCCGCGCTCCCGGCGCGAAACCGCGGGCGCGAGCTCGGCCCGGGCGTTCTGCTCCGGGGTGCCCCGCCCGCGGTGGAGAGCATCCCGGTGGAGCGCGTGTCGACCGACCTCGACCTGACGCCGTTCGTCTCCCGCGGGCTCCGGGAGACGGTGCAGCAGGGCGAGGTCGAGCCGGAGCACCGCCACGTGACGATCGCGTTCGTCCACTACGGAGGTTTCGACGATCTCGTGCGTGATGAGGGGGCGGCGGTCGCGGCAGAGGCGCTCGACGACCTCGTGCGCACGGCACAGCGCGCCGTCGACGAGCGAGGCATCGCGTTCCTCGCCACCGACGTCGCCCCTGACGGCGGGAAGATCATCCTCACGGCGGGCGCACCCGTCGTCACCGGCGCCGACGAGGAGGGGATGCTGCTCGCTCTCCGCGACGTGGTGGCCGCCGACACGTCGCTGCCGCTCCACGTCGGCGTCAACACGGGGCCGGTGTTCGCTGGCGTGATCGGCCCCTCGTACAGACGGACGTACACGGTGATGGGAGACGCGGTCAATCTCTCGGCGCGGTTGATGGCGAAGGCCGAGCACGGGCAGGTGGTGGCGACGCCACAGGTGCTCGACGGCTCACGCACGCTGTTCGAGACAGCGTCGCTGGAGCCGTTCCTCGTCAAGGGGAAGAAGCACCCCATCGAGGCGTTCGTCGTCGGCGAGCCGCGCGGCAGCCGCACGTCGATCGCCGAGGCCGGGCTGCCGCTCATCGGTCGCGACGAGGAGTTGGCGACGCTCGAGGGTGCCTGGGCTCGCAGCGCCGGCGGCGACGGCACCGTCGTCGAGCTCTCGGCCGAGCCGGGGATGGGGAAGAGCCGGCTGCTCGGCGAGTTCCTCTCCCGCCACGACGAGGTCGACGTCCTGCGTGGCGAGTGCCGCCTCTACCAGGCGGCGACGCCGTACTTCCCACTGCGGACGATCCTGCGCGACGCGTTCGGCCTCGGCGGCCTCGCCGACGAGGATGCGGCCACGGCGCTCGCGTCGCTCGTGCGCGAGAGCGCGCCCCAGCTCCAGCCATGGCTGTCGCTGATCGGGACGGCGCTCGATCTCGAGCTGCCGCCGTCGCGCGAGGTCGAGGAGCTTGAGGACGAGTTCCGGCGTACCCGGCTCGAGCAGGCCGTCACCGGTCTCCTCGCGGCGACGGTGACGGAGCCGAGCGTGATCCTGATCGAGGACACGCACTGGATGGACGAGCCGTCCCGCGACCTGATCGAGCGGCTGACGAGCGATCTCGACGGGCGACCGTGGCTCGTCCTCCTCTCCACCCGGCCGTCGGACCGCGCCGGCGAGGGCGATTCGGTGATTCGCATCGCACTCGAACCGCTCGATCCGTCGCACGCGGTGGCTCTCATCGACGCCGCGACGGAGCACGAGCCGCTGATGCCCCAGCAGGTGCGCTCGCTCGCGGAGCGCGCCGCCGGCAACCCGCTCTTTCTCCTGGAGCTGCTCGACGCACTGCGGCGAGGCGAGGACGTCGATGCTCTCCCACACTCCGTCGAGGGTCTGATCCAGGCGCGGATCGACCGGCTGCCGCCGGCCGATCGCACGCGGCTCCGCGAGGTGGCGGTGCTCGGTGCCGGCTTCCGCGTCGAGCACGTGGCTTCCGCGCTGGCGGACGGTCGTTCCACGACACTGATCCGGGCGGCGCTCGATCGCCTCGGCGACTTCCTCGGCGTCGACGCGACCGGCTGGGCCCAGTTCCACCATGCCTTGATCCGCGATGCCGCGTACGAAGGCCTCCCGTACGCGAAGCGCAAGGCGATCCACGCGCGCGTCGGCGACTCGATCCTCGCCGCCGCCGGGGACGCTCCGGACGAGCAGGCCGAGCTGCTCTCGCTCCACTACTCGGCGGCCGGGCGCTGGAAGGAGGCGTGGACGTACTCGCGCATCGCCGGCGACGAGGCGCGCGCGGTCTACGCCAACGTCGAGGCCGCGCGATTCTACGAGCGTGCACTCGCGGCAACGCGCCGACTCGACGGTGTCGAGAACGCGGATCGTGCCGCCGTGGTGGCGTCACTCGGCGACGTCTGTCTGGTCAACGGAGAACATCTCCGGGCGCGCGATGCGTATCGGTTGGCGAGACGCCTATTCGAAGGGGAGCCGATCGGCGAGTCCGAGCTGTACCTCAAGCAGGCGACCGTATCGCTCCGAACCAGGAACTTCCCCGAGATGATCCGGTGGCTCAACCGCGGCCTGCGGGTGCTCGAGGGGATCGACAGCGACGAGGCAATGACGGCGCGCGCACGCCTTCTCCTTCACGTCGCGAGGGCCCGTCGCTACCAGGGCCGGCTCGTCGAGGCAGTCGACTGGAGCGAGCGGACGATCGCGGCTGCGGAAGCTGCGGGCGACGAGGCTCGTGAGTCCCTCGCAGGAGCACTATTCACGCGCGATCAGGCCTACACGCAGCTCGGACGTCTCGACCTTGCGAAACACATGGAGGTTGCTCTCGCGATCTTCGAGGACGTTGGTAGCCCGAGCGACCGTGGCGGTGTCCTCCTCGCGCTGAGCAATCGAGCCTACGCCACGGGTGACTGGAGCGGTCAGCTCGATCTGCTTCGGCATGCGCTCGAGGCGTTCGAGCAGAGCGGCGACACGTGGGGATCCGGGCTGGTCGCGTACAACCTCGCCGAGCGTCTGGTCGAACAAGGTCGCACGTCCGAGGCCGAGCCGATCGCGCGCAACTGCGTGCGCCTCTGGAAGAGCGCAAAGTACGACGCCGACGCCGCTGAGGGAATGAGCCTCCTCGGCCAGGTGCTCGGGCGCCTCGGTCGATTTGACGAGGCAACTGAGGCTCTTCAGGAGGCTCATCGCGGACTCAGCGATGCAGGTGAACCGGCGGACGAGCTTCGCGTCGATGTCAGGGCTGCCGAGTGCCTCGTTCTCCGGGGCGAGGGATCTGCTGCCCTCCGCGCCGTTCAGCAGTCACTCGAAAGGGCAAGCATCACGGAAGGGGGTTCATCCCTCGTTGCCTCGCTGTACCGCCTTCGCGGTTGGGCGCTGACGCTCCTTCGGCGGTACACGGATGCTCGCGCCGCGTTCGATGCGAGCCTTGCCGAAGCACGAGGCGATCGCAATGAGAGCGAGAGCGGAAGTGGCCTTTGGATCAATCCTTCCTCCGACTACGAGCTCGCGTTGACGCACGACGCGCTCGCACAGTTGGCGGACGCAACGGGCGACGACGGGACGAGGGACGCCCGGATCGCACACGAGATCTTCGCTCGGCTGGACGTCATCGGGGTTTCGAGACCGCCCCAGGCTCCCGTCGTGGCCCAGGCCGAGTCTCCACGCGCTTGGGGGGCGCAACGCGCCCCCCAAGCGGATTGAGCTGAGTAGTCGCTACTCGGTCTAGGGATACGTCCGCGGGTCCCAATCGCGCGGGATGCAGATCGTCCAGGTGCGGTAGGTCACGCCCCCGATGTCTTCATTGCCCCGGGCGCAGACCGCGGGGTCGCCGCCAGCCTTGACCTTGTTCGGGTTGGGGACGGTCGGCAGGACGCCGTAGAACAGCTCGCAGTCGGCGTCGTTGTCGGTGTTGCGGCATACCGCGTACCCAGGCGCCTGCGTATCGGTCGACGGTAGCGGCGCCGGCTCGCTGAAGCCTTCCTTGACGGGGAATGCGTACACCGGAAGATTGGACGTCAACTCGTGGACGCCCTCGAAGCAGAACTCGATGTCGCTGTTGCCCCGTGACGTCTGCGTCTGCGTCCACTGGTCGTTGGGGATGTAGTACTTGAGCTGAAGGACGTCATCGCCCCACGAGTAGGAGAGGCTGACAGAGGGGAACGTGATGGCGTCCCCGCCGACGACGTAGTACGCCTGGTTCCAGGTTCCGCCGTCTTCAGTAGTAGGTGTGCATTGCGGGTCGCCACCCTCGGCGTAGTTCAGGCTCACGGTGAATCCCGCGGACACGTCGGAGCCGGCGGAGCCTTCCCCACCCGTGTTGTAGAAGGACAGGCAGGAGACTCCGGGCAGACAGACTGCGTCGGCAACTTCGAACTCACGGGATGTCGCCGTCGACCCAAAGCCGGTGGCGGAGAGTGTGTAGCGGCCGCTGGTGGCAGAGGTGTTAGGCATGGCAGCCGGGAACTTCCACGACCTGGAGGTTGTGTCGTACGGGACCGGTTCAAGACCCGAGAAATCCGTAGACGGTCCCGTCGCGGTCAGCCCAAGCGGCCCGCTAGCAAGGACCCTGGTCGTTCCTGCGAAGAGGGCGACTTCGACCGGCGGAGACGTCGTCAGTCCTTTCTGCCATTGCGCCGGGGGCTCCTGGGCGAACCGGAGCTCGCACGTCGAAACTGTCACCGTCGGATCGCTGCCCTCATTCGTAAAGCTGTTCGACGTGTTGAGATCACCGGGGTTGAACTCGTTCGCCTGCTTGGCGATCGAGTACCAAGGCTCTGGTCCCGTTCCGGTGATGTCCGCCGTTACGGAGATGGTCACGATTCCCCCGTTGGCGGCGACCGTCATGTTGCGGAGCGAGATCAGAGAGCGACCGGCGTACGTCCCGCTTGCGTCCGTCAAGTCTGCGCTGCCACTCGACGCGGTCGCGTTCGTGACGTCGATGTTCGCCGGCGCATAGAGATCCGCCGAACCGAGGTTCTGCGTCTTCGAGGTGTTCTTCAGCTCGACATCGAAGGTCACCGACGTGGCCCCGGCGCAGAAGGCTTGATCACCTGTGAAGGTGTACGTCGTAGGCCTTGCCCCGCTCGCGAATGGAATCGCGATCGCCGCCGCCACGATTACCGCGAGGACGACGAAGAACGTCGCCCGCCTGTTCTTTCGGTACGCCTCTTTGACCTGCTGCGTCATGCCGCATCACACCCCTGGTTCGCCGTTGTCGTGGAAAACGTCGCGCACGGGCACGCAAACGCTCCCCCCACCCGTAAATGCTGGTCGGAGTCTACGTGTCGGCGAGGTCGTCGCCAAACCGCGCGAACCCGATCCCCCGCCGATCTCGTCGATGGCTACACCGGCCGTCTGCGAGCCGAGAACCCGAGCCATGTCCTCCTTTCGGCCTTCCCGCACGCTTGCACCGTCAAGTACTTTCCCGCATCCGTAGGAACCCCGTATTCGGGCCGTCTTAACGCGGCAGCCGCAGCCCCACGCGGCGCGGCAACGACGCGACGAACGAGCTCAGCGCTCCGGGTTCACGGCCCTCGTCGATCGCGGCGTCGCGACGGACGAGCGCCTCGCGGATCACGCTCCCGCCGAGGTAGCGGAACGGCTCCGGCGGGAAGAGCTTGCGGTCGGGCTCGACGATCGCCAGCGCCGTGAGCTCGTCGCGCCGGTCGAGCGCGAGCCGGGCGAGGATCTCGCCGCCGAGGTAGCTCGGGCCGACGCCGTTGCCGGTGAACCCGAACCCGTGGTGCACCGCGCCGCGCGATCCGAAGATCGGGAGGTGCGTGGGGGAGACGTCGATCGGCCCGCCCCAGGCGTGCGTGATCCGTCGCTCCCGTAGCTGCGGGAAGAAGCGTCGGAGCGCGGCGGCGGCGTTGGCGGCAGCGTCCGGCGTCGACGTCGAGCCGCGAGCGGTGCCGTCCCCCGACGCCCATGCGCCCGCCGCCCCAGCCGAGCGCGATGCGACTGTCCCGTGTCGTGCGGAAGTAGTGCAGGAGCGTGCGGCAGTCGTGGACGTTCTCGCCGCCGGTCCAGCCGAGCTCCTCGATCACGTCCGGCACCGGCTCCGTGATCACCATGTGGCTCGACGCGACCGCGAGCGAGAGCCGGTGACCCGCGAAGCCGGCCGTGGCCGAGTTGACGGCGAGCACCGCGGCGCCGGCGCGCACCGCCCCGCCCGCCGTCGTCGCCACCGCGTCGCGCGAGAGCGTCCGCACCGCACTGTGCTCGTGGACGCGCACCCCTGCTGCCATCACCTTCGCCCGCAGCCCGAGCGACAACCGCGCGGGCTGCACGTTCGCGGCGACGCGCAGCAGCATGCCGCCGAGGAATGCCGGCGAGGCGCAGCGGGCGGCCACCTCGTCGCGTGACAGCGGCACCGCCTCGTCGGCGGCACCGACGGCGCGGCACGCCTCGACCACGTCGTCCCAGTCGCCGAGCTGCGCCTCGCTGGTGGCGACGTGCAGCGTGCCGCCGGGCGTGTACCAGGCGTCGACGCCCTGCTCGCGGCACCAGGCGCCGATCCCCTGCACTGCCTGCTCCGACGCGCGGCACACGTCCACCGCCCGCGCGTCCCCGACGCGGTCGCGCAGGATGGGGAGGTCGTCCCACAGCGTCGAGACGAAGCCACCGTTTCGCCCGCTCGGGCCGTGCCCACAGACACCCGACTCGAGCAGAACGACGTCGAGCTCCGGCTCCAGCGCCATCAGCTGCCAGGCCGTCCACAGGCCCAGGTAGCCCCCGCCGACGACCACGACGTCCGCCGTCGTGTCGCTGGCGAGCGGCGGTGCGGCTTCGAGCGGTGCATCTCGCCTGGCCTCCTCGAGCCACCAGCCGTACCGGGTATGTCGCACACCGTGCATCCGCGGGCAGCGTAGTAGGAGAGGCCGCGGCGAGGCGCCTCTGCGACCCCTGTCCCCGCAGGTACTCTGGCCACCATCGGCAGGGCAGACGAGACCGGAGCGATGAGTCGCAGCATCGTCGTGCGATGGGTGCTGGCCGCAGCGGTCGTCACCGTCGCCGCGGCATCGCTCGCGCTCGCCACCGCCACGGCGAGCCCGTCGATCGGCGACGAGACACGCGCCCACGAATCGGTCGCGAGCGCGACGGTGCGCGCCGACTGGCTGCGGTTCGCGACGCCGCCCGGCACCGCTCTCAGAGCCGAACAGCGTCAGGCCGGCATCGCGGCCTGGCGGCCCGTGGGACGGCTCGGAACTGCCGCGACACCGTGCGGGGAGTCGGGTGTCCTCTGCTCCGAAGTCGTCGTCCCGCTCGATCGGACGGGCGTCAGTCCCGGCACGATCACGCTACAGGTCGAGACGCTGCCCGCGGCCGGGCCCGAGCGCGGTCTCATGTTCCTGATCGCGGGCGGCCCGGGCCAGGGGTCGGCCGGATCCTTCGGCCTCGCCGACCCGTCGAACGTCGACTACTACAGGTTCCTGTTCCCCGGCTACACCCTCGTCGCCTTCGACAACCGCGGCACTGGCCGGTCGGGGCTGCTCCAGTGCCCGGGGGTGCAGGGGTGGTACCCGCTCGAGCAGGAGGCGGCCCGCGTCGCCGCGTGCGGCGCGGCGCTCGGCCCCAACCGCGTGTACTACGCCACGCGTGATCACGCGGAGGACATCGACGCGGTGCGCCTCGCGCTCGGGCGGGAGCGCGTCGCCCTCTGGGGGACCTCGTACGGGACGAAGCTCGCAACCGCATACGCGCTCGCCCACCCCGCCAACGTCGAACGGCTGCTGCTCGACTCGGTCGTCCCGCCCGAGCTCGGCGATCCGTTCCGTACCCACACGCTCCGCGCGATCCCAGGTGCCCTCTCCGAGTTCTGCGGAGGCGGCCTGTGCCGGGGCGCGACCTCGAACATCGCGCGCGACGTTGCGACCCTCGCCAACCGGCTACAGGCGACGCCGGCGCGCGGCCAGGTCGTCACCGGGAATGGGCGCACACGCGCGGTGCGCGTCACCGGGCTCGACTTCCTCGGCCTCGTCGTCGACGCCGACCTCGACCCCGGCGCCGCGGCGGTGCTGCCCGCGGCGGTCAACGCTGCCCTGAAGGGAGACCACAAGCCGCTGTTGCGACTCGCGGAGCTGAGCCAGCAGGGGTTCGAGTCGCCGGAGGACCTGAGCGCAGGGCTCTTCACCGCGACCGTGTGCGGAGACGGGCCGTTCCCCTGGCCGCCCGACACGCCGGTCCCGGCCCGGTCTGCCATCCTGAGCGCCGCCGTCGCATCGCTCCCCGAGGATGCCCTCGGCCCGTTCGGGCGCTGGGCGACGGGGATCGGCAACGCGCAGTTCTGCCTCGCCTGGCCGCCGCCCGCAGGCGGTGCCGCACTCGGCCCCGGGCCTCTGCCCGACGTGCCGGTGCTCGCCGTGAACGGCGGCTTCGACATGCGGACGCCGACGGCGAGCGCCGTCCAAGTCGTTTCGCGCTTCCCGCAGGGCCGCCTGATCGTCGTGCCCGGGGTCGGGCACAGCGTGCTCGGCGCCGACCCCTCGTTCTGCGCGGCCCGCGCCGTCCGCCAGTGGATTCTCGGCGCGCCGTTCTCGGATCAGTGCGCGCGCCCGCGGCCGATGGTCGAGCCGATCGGCGCCTACCCCGCGGCGACGGGGACGAAGGCCGTCGGGGCCGTCGCCACGCTCGAGATCGCCACGAAGACCGTACGCGATGCCCAGGCACTGTGGCTGACGACCTCCGGGGGACCGGGTGAGGCGCGTGCCGGCCTCTACGGGGGGCGGCTCGTGACGACGGACGACGGCTTCCGGCTCGACCGCTACAGCATCGCTCCGGGAGTGCAGTTGAGCGGCACGATCGACGTGACCGGCTTCGGGCCGCCGTTCACCTTCGAGGGTGTCGTCACCGTCGGCGGTGCCCGCGCCGCTTCCGGGTTGCTCGGTGTCGTCGGCGGCACGCTCGCGGGCACGCTCGACGGGGCGTTCGCCGGTCGCTGACGGCGACAGCTACCTGATCTTCGCCGAGAACGAGCGCTTCAGTTGCGCGCCCTCGACGAGGAGCGTGATCGATCCTCTGACCGTCTTGCCCTTCGCGTTCTTGGGGATCGCCCACACGCAGGTGGCGACGCCGTTCCTGATCCGCTTCGCCTTCAGCCGGAGACCCTGTCCGCCGACGGTCGCCGTGCACACGACCGTGCCGCCGGTGACCAGTCGACTGGTGGTGCTCTGCGTCGCGGCCAGACCGACCGAGAACGTCTTCCCGGCTCGCGCGGGCTTGGGACTGGTCGTGAACCCGACCGCCTTCAGCGTGACGGTCGTCAGCACGTCGTACGCGTACAGGCCGCCGCCTGCGTCGGGCGCGAAGTCGTCGTGCGCATTCGTGAAGTCGGGGTCGCCGCTCGCGTCCTCGGTGACCCCGGAGACCGCGAGCACGACGAACTGGAACGCCTTCGGGCTCCCCAGCTCGCCGGCCCTGACGCGGATCTCGGGCCCGGAGGGCTCGTACGTGAACGAGACCGAAGCCTGCGAGGGAGCAGCTTCGAAGTCTGACCCCGACCACTTGAAGAGCGCCGCGCTCCCCGTCACCAGCTGGAGCGCGTAGTCGGCTCCCAGGCTGTCGGCGTCTCCGGCGTTCGGCACCGTGTCGAGAAAGATGAGGAAGACCATGTCCGGCGTCAGCGAGGGCCGGTTGGCGACGGCGATCTTGAACGTGACCAGACCGGTGTCGTCGTTCGACACGGCGACCGTCGTGATGTCCGGCGCCTCCGGGTCCTCACCGGTCGCGTCCTGGAACGTCTTCGAGTTGGCGGCACCGGTGGTGAGGGCGCCGAGCGCAACCGCCGGTGTGACCGCGAGCGCGATCACGAGGGTGGCGAGTCTGAGCCTCCGCCGGCGCATCTCGCCATTCTGCACGAGGAGCAGGTAGGACGCCGGGGCGCCGCGAACTACGCGTCTGCCAGACCCGGCGTCAGTCACCAGCAAGGAGGCCCTCGATGCGCCCGTCCCCGTCCACCTTCATCGCCTTGATCGCCCTCTTCTTCGCGGTCGGGGGCTCGGCGTTCGCCGTCTCCGAGGCCGTCAAGCCGCAAGCTCGCTGCCAGCCCGGAGCGGTACGTGGCTACGTCGCGGTCACCGGCGACCCGAACAGGGGCATTGCGAACATCCCGGATCAGTTCACGAACGCGAAGAGGCTGTTCGCTGCACGCTTCACGTGCAGCGGCGCGGCACCGCAGGTGCGCCGGCTCGGCGTCGGCGTCTACGAGGTCCGGTTCCCCGGCAACGCCGGGCGCGTCGCCTCGCTGAGCGCGCCGGAGGCGCAGCCCACGGGCGGATACAACGGAACCGCGTTCCGCGTCAACCTCTGGGTGCCCGGCCGTCAGGATCCGATCGACACCCCGTTCGTCGTCATCGTGGTGTAGTCGGGACGCGGTCATCAGCTCGGCATCGGCCGAGTCGGCTGACGGAACCCGGCCGGTCGCGGCGACGGCGCTAAGGTGCGCGCCGTGAATGTTGTCGAGGCTGTCGATCTGCGACGCACGTACACGACGACGACCGGCACGATCCGGCGGCGCTCGCTCGAAGTCGAGGCGGTGCGCGGAGTCAGCTTCTCGATCGCCGAGGGCGAGCTCTTCGGCCTGCTCGGCCCCAACGGCGCCGGCAAGACGACCACGATCAAGATGCTGATCACGCTCCTGATCCCCACCTCCGGCGAGGCTCGGATACTCGGACACGACGTCGTCAAGGACGCGCGCTGGGTGCGCGAACGGATCGGCTACGTTTTCGGCGGCGAGCGCGGGCTCTACGAGCGGCTCTCGGCGAGGGACAACCTCCGCTACTTCGCCGAATTGTATGGGGTCGACCCCGCACGGCAGCGCGCGCGGATCGACGAGCTGCTGGAGCTCGTTGGGCTGAAAGGCCGCGAGAAGGAACGGGTCGAGGGCTACTCACGCGGGATGCGCCAGCGGCTGCACGTTGCGCGTGGGCTGCTGCACGATCCGCCCGTCGTCTTTCTGGACGAGCCGACCATCGGCGTCGACCCGGTTGGTGCGCGTGAGCTCCGCGCAACGATCGCCTCGCTGACCACGGGCGGCAAGACCGTCCTGTTGACGACGCACTACATGTTCGAGGCGGATTCGCTCTGCGACCGGATCGCGGTGATCGCAGGCGGGGAGATCGTCGCCCAGGGCACCCCGCAGGAGCTGAAGGCAGGCGTTGCCGACGGCAGCGTCGTCGAGGTCGAGGTGTTCGGCGTCGAGGAGCGCACCGTCGAGCGCGTCCGGCAGCTCGCGGGCGTCCGCGCGGTCACGGTCGAAGACCGGACCAGAAGCAGCTCCTGATCGTCCAGTCCGCGCCCGGGCTCGAGCTGACGCACGCGATCCTCTCACAGCTTGACGGCACGTCGGTGGGCCGCGTCGCCGCGCGCGAACCCACGCTCGAGGACGCCTACGTTGCGCTCGTCACCGGCGCCGATGCGACCACGTCCCCGATCGGCGGTCGGCCGACTGGACTCGCACGGATCCTCCGGCTGCTCTGGGTCGGCTGGGTCATGCACAGCGATGTTGACCCGGTCGTCCTTCAACTTCCTGCTCGGGATCGTCTACCCGCTGTTCTTCGCGACCGTCTCCTCTTCATGTTCGAGGCCGGCAACGACCCGAAGCCGCTGCTCTATGCGTCGCTCGGCGCTGCCGTGATGGGGATCTGGGGCGCAACGAGCACCTCCGCTGGTAGTGCGCTCGCGAGAGAGCGCTGGCACGGCACCCTCGAGCTCCTCGTCACCGCACCCACCCACTTTGCGTCGATCCTGCTCCCGATCACGATCGCCATGGCGACGATCGGGATCTACAGCATGATCGCCACGCTCGCCTCGGGCAGGCTCGTCTTCGGGATCGAGCTCGAGATCGGCGCACCGCTCGCCTTCGCGCTCGCCGTGCCCGCCGCAGTCATCTCGATCGGCGCGCTCGGCTTCCTGCTCGCGATCGCGTTCGTCCGCTTCCGCCAGGCCTGGGCTCTCGGGAACATGCTCGAGTACCCGGTCTGGCTGATATCCGGCTTCCTCGTCCCGCTCGTTCTGTTTCCCGCCTGGGTGCGCCCGATCTCGTGGGCGCTCGCGCCGACCTGGGGGATGAGCGCGATCCGAGGAGCCGCGCTCGGCGGCTCGCCCTACGTCGACATCGCGGTTGCGCTGCTCCTGGGGGCCGGCTACACGGCGGCCGGAATCCTGCTGCTCGAACGGGCCTTGCGCGCCGCCCGCCTGAAGGCGTCGCTGTCCCTCTCGTGACCGGAGCTCGTATCTTCGCGATCGGCGGGTTCATCAGCTACCGCGCGCTCTTCGGCTGGCTCTCGCCGTGGGTCTTCATCCCCAGCCTGCTCGTCGCCCCGGTCTTCCAGATCCTGCTCTTCGTCTACATCGGGCGCTCGGCCGCGCTCGAGTCGGATGAGTTCTATGTGATCGGAAACGCGCTCCAGTATGCCGCGATCCCGTGCGTCTTCGCCATGACGAACATCATCGCCGGGGAGCGCTTCCAGCAGACACTCGGCTCGATTCTGATCACACCGGCTCCACGCCTGCCGCTCTTCGTCGGCCGCGCGTTGCCCGTCGTCGGAAACGGGTTCTTCGTCGCCGGCTTCGCGCTCGCCGTCGGGGGCCTGATCGTCGGCATCGACGTTCCCGCCTCGGCGATCGGGCCGATCGCGCTCGTGACCGCGGTGAGCGCCCTTTCCTGCACAGGGCTCGGGCTGCTCAGCGCGGGGCTCGGGTTGATCGTGCGGGAAACGGCGGTGCTCTCGAACGTCCTCTTCGGAATCCTGCTCGTCTGCACAGGCGCGAACGTGCCGCTCGATGCGCTGCCGGACTGGTTGAGCACGGTCGCTCAGGGTCTGCCGCTCACGCACGGGATCGCGGCTGCGCGGTTGCTCGCGGATGGCGCGTCGTTCAGCGCCGTCGCCGGCCTCGTCGGCTCCGAGGCGCTGATCGGCGTCCTCTACGCGACCGCCGGCTACCTCTTGATCCGCGTCCTCGAGCGGCACAGCCGCCGGCATGCGACGCTCGAACGCGCGTGAGGCACCCTGGGTGCCCAGCGATGGCCACCCAGGCAGGAGTCGAACCTCCGCCCGCAGATGCGAAGGCGGCGCCGCACAGAAGCAGGCCGGGAGCCCACGGGATCGCGGCACAGATCCGACGTGCCTCCACCGGGTCGCGACACCGGTGCCGTCGATCGAACGACCCCTCCTGAGCTCCGTCGCCGAGGAGCTCGGAGCGGTCATCCCGGTGGGGCGTAGACGACGAATGGGCCGACGACGACGCGCAGGTAGTCGTGGCGTTCGAGTTGCTCGACGAACTGCTGGAGTTGGTCTCTGCGGGCGTTGGCTTCAGGTCCGGGCTTCCGGTCGGCGCCGCTGGCGATCGACTCGCCGAAGAGGACGAAGCCGCGCCGCGCCGCTTCCACATCGCGCTCGTATTGCGGGTAGCGGATGAACGGATGCCGCGAGGCGACGGCCTGGCCGTCGACGAACGTCAGCCTCGTGAACTTGTTCTGGGCGGCGACGATCCGCTCGTCCGTGTCGAACGTGAGCCTGTAGGCGAGCCAGAAGTCGGCGTAGACGCGATCGAGCCCGAGGCGATCGAGTGTCGAGATCAGAGGGCCGAGGTCGCGTGGAGCGACCGGGGGTTGCGCGGGCGCCGTTCGCACGTACGTCTCCATTCGTTGCAGCGTCACGGTGGAGATCGCGAGCGCCATCGCGACGGCTACAGCTGCGCGCCAGTACGTCGACGCCAATTGCGCAACCAGCAGGACGAGGACAGGGCTGAGGACGATCAGGTAGCGGGGCTCCTGGCTGAACAGCGTTGCTGGCGCGATCGCGTAGACGAAGGGGAACATTGCTGCGACCGCGTACAGAACGGACACGTCCCGGTGGCGGGCCCGGAAGGCGCCCCAGAGGAACAGCCCGGCGAGGCCTGCGTACAGCAGCACCGTGGGCGCGGCTGGGAGCAGCCGCTCCTGCGTGAACGGTGTGCGGAGCCCGAGCATCATCGGCAGCAGCGGCGACACGAAGATGCGCAGGCGATGCCAGTAGGTCGTCGTGTCCTCGATCGTCGAGACCAACGAGCCCCAGTCGTTGCGGACGTTCCACAGGATCGAGGGCAGGGCGCCGAGGAAGATGAGCATGACCGCGATCCACACGTGGCGCAGCCACGATCGCTCCCTCCACACCGCCCAGGCGATCACCGCCACGATCACCGGGACGAGCTGCGCGCTCTGCCACAGAGCCAACCCGACGACGAACCCGAAAGCGCCGACGCGAGCCCTCGTCGGCCGCTCCACCATGCGCAGCGTGAGCAACAGCAGCAACCCCGTGTAGAGGATGCCGCTCGCATAGAAGCCCTGCTGATGCGTCACCTTGTAGGCGACGAACGGCGGCCAGACCCAGGCGACACAGCCTGCGGCGATGGCAGCGGGCTCCCCGATCGTGCGGCGACCGACCCGCCAGACGACGACGGCTGCGACGGCGGAGAGGACGATCGGGACGAGCCGCAGGGTCAGCCAACTGCTCCCCGCCACGAAGAACACCGGAACCGTGAGCAGCGCCTCCTGCGACCCGTTGAAGGCTTGGCCCCAGAAGAATGTCGCCAGCTCGCCGTCCATGGCGTGCAGCGCCATCAGGCCGACGACCGCCTCGTCGCTGTCCGGGATTCCCAGCACCGACCGGTACACCCACACGCGGATGCCGGCGCCGGCGACGACCGCAAGCGCGACCAGCAGCACCCACCGCCACGCGCCGGCGCCCCGGCGGCGGTGCGCTCCACCGGACACCACGCCCCGCGTCATCCGCCGCGAGTCTAGACGGGTAGCTCCACGGGATCGTCTCTGCCGGGGCATGAGCAGGACGCTCTGCGGCGCGGCCGATCCCATCTCCTGCGACACGAGCAGCGCTGGTGTGCGGCACTCGGCTCGTGTTGCCCCATGTGTTACCCCAGGCGTTGCCCCACAGCATCAGTGCCGACGTAGGTCGTGGCGAGGATCGGCTTGAATCTCGCCTTTGCCTCGATGGCCCCGGGAGGAGTCGAACCTCCGCCCGCAGATTCGAAGTCTGCCGCTCTATCCACTGAGCTACGGGGCCCTGCAGCCTCTCACGGTATCCTGATGCGGCGCGCGGTGGCGGTAGCTCAGTTGGTAGAGCCCCGGGTTGTGGTCCCGGTGGTCGCGGGTTCGAGTCCCGTCCGCCACCTACGTTGGTCCCGCAGACGGGGAATCCGGCGAGCGGATTCCCCGTCGCGACGATTCCTGAAGGCGTCCGCTTCGCGGCCGCGGGGCGTGTGTCGGCTCGAGGAATCCCGTCGAGCGGATTCCCACGCGCGAGGATCCCTGGGAGCTCCTGGCCTTCGGCCCCGCGTTTCCACCAGAGCGCGGTACCCTGGAGGCGAGCGACCAGGAAGCGAGGTGGCCCCGATGACACGTCTCTGGCTCGTCCTCGGCATCGCGACAGCAGTCCTCGTGGTCTCGGCGCAGGGGGCGCAGACCGCGTTCCCGGCGCGGATCGCAGTCCCGAACGGCTTCCAGCCGGAGGGGATCGCGAGCCTCGCCGAGCAGTTCTACGTCGGCTCCATCCCGACCGGCGCCGTCTACCGCGGCAGCCTTCGCTCGGGAAAGGGAGCCGTTCTCGTCCCCGCCAGGACGGGGCGCTCCGCGATCGGGCTCAAGGTCGACCGCGGCCGCATCTTCGTCGCAGGCGGCCAAACTGGCCAGGCGTACATCTACGACGCGCGCACGGGACGCGACATCGCCCAGTACCAACTCGCCTCGGGCGCCGACCCGACCTTCGTCAACGACGTCGTGGTCACCAAGCGCGTCGCCTGGTTCACCGATTCCTTCCGACCCGTCCTCTACCGCGTCCCGCTCGCGGCCAACGGTCGGCCGGGTGCGCAGGCCGCGGTGAAGGCGATCCCGCTCGGCGGCGACATCGTCTACGAGCAGGGCTTCAACGTGAACGGCATCGCGGCGACGGCGAACGGGAAGACCCTCGTGATCGTCCAGTCGGTGACCGGGAAGCTCTTCACCGTCGTGCCGGACACGGGGTTCACGAAGGAGATCGCCCTCACCGGCGGCTCTGCGGCGAACGGAGACGGGATCCTCCTCGCGGGGCGGACCCTGTACGTCGTCCAGAACAGCGACAACCGGGTGGCGAAGTTCGCGCTCGCGCCGAACTTCCGCGCCGGGAAGCTCGCGCGCACGATCACGCACCCGCACCTCGACGTGCCCACCACCGCCGCGAAGCTCGGCGTCAGCCTCTACGTCGTCAACGCGCGGTTCGGGACGGCCGCGACGCCTGCGACCTCGTACTGGGTCACGAAGCTCAAGGGCTGAACGGCGCTCGACGATCGGGCACCGGCCGCCGTGGGCGCACGCGGCGGTCGTCAGTGCGGGACGGCGAACTCACCGATCACGAACATCAGCGCGAAGGCTCCGATCAGCATCGGCAGCGCGATCGCCGGGGACCGGTCGCCCCGAATCAGCGCGAGCACTGCGTTCACGAGACCGGCGAGCACCGAGAGCAGCCCGACGACGTTCGGGACGAACAGGAAGACGACCTGGAGCGGTACCGCGGAGTCGCCCCGCACTCCCGCCGCGACGGCTGCTGTCATCACGGCCCAGGCGGCGACAGCGACTGCGAGCAGCATCAACGCTCGCCGCCCCGCCCCGGTCGTCGGAGGCCGGAAGAAGCGGCCGCGCCGGGGCTCCAGCGGCGACACGAGCTGACCCGTCGAGAGCGTCGGCTTCACGTGCACCTCCCGTCCAGCTCAAGCGTGCCGCGCTCCTGTCGACCCTGCATCGTGGCGGTCGCGGACCCGCTCTTCTCGGAACTACCCGATCGGGAAGAGACGCACTGCTGCTCGATGTACGACCGCCCGACGCACGAAGGTGTGACGGGTGGTTCGGATAGGTTCGTCGTGTCCGACGGTCCGGTCCGTCCGACCGGGGTCCTACCCTCGCCGCATGACGCTGGGCATCGTCGTCTTGGGCGCTGTCTTCCTGATCGGTCTCGGTGTCGGGACGTTCACGCGTCGACCGCTCCCAACGGCAACCGTCGTCGTGGGAGCCTTCGTCGCGCTGCTCATCGCGCAGACACACGAGCCGTTCGCCGCGTTCGCGGCGTTCTCGCTCATCGCGCTGGCAGGTCTCGTGGCGGACTCGGTGCGGGAGACGGTGGGTCTCCTTCTCGGCAGGTAGCGAGAGGAACGGCCGACACGGCCCGGGTGCGGAGACGCGCCCCGGCCGAGGCCCCCCGAGCGCCGGGCCGAGAGGGGCGATGCGGGTGAGAGGACTCGAACCTCCAAGGGCCTGTCGGCCCAGCGGGTCCTAAGCCCGCCGCGTCTGCCAGTTCCGCCACACCCGCGCAGAGCAGCATGCAGCGTAGTCCGTGTCGCTGCCCGACGCCCGGTCGGTCCGGCCGAGCGGGAGCACCGGCACGCGCCCCTGCGGGCAACTGATTGAATGGCCGACATGGCCCTGGTGGAGGAGCTCGGCGGCAATCGCGTCCGCCTCACGGTCGACGTCAGCGCGCACCAGCTCGAGCACGCAGTCGATCACGCGGCGAACGACCTCGCCACCTCGGTCAAGATCCCGGGCTTTCGCAAGGGCAAGGTGCCGATGCCGGTGCTCATCTCCCGCGTCGGGCGCGAGCGGCTGTGGAGCGAGGCCGTCGAATCCCACATCGGCGGGTGGTTCTGGAGCGCGGCGGCCACGACGCGCCTGCGCCCGATCACCCCACCCGACTACGACTTCGAGCTGCCCTCGTCACACGAGGAGCCCTGGTCGTTCTCTGCCACGGTCGAGGTCCAGCCGACACCCGAGATCGTCGACTGGACGACGCTCGAAGTACCCCGCGCCGAGGCCGAGATCCCCGAGGAGCTCGTCCAGCGCGAGCTCGACGCGCTCCGTCAGAGCGTCGCCGAGCTCGTATCGGCCGACGACCGTCCGGCCCGCGAGGGCGACACGCTCGTCGTCGATCTCGTCAGCCCCGACGGCGAGTCTCAATCCGACACGGTCGTCGAGCTGGGATCCGGCCGCCTCGTCGAGGAGATCGAGACAGCTCTCGTCGGCGCGTCCGTCGGCGACACCCACGCAGTCAGCTACGACAGCGCTGACGGATCGAGGGTCGACGTCTCGGTGACGGTCAAGCACGTGAACGAGCCGGCGCTGCCGGAGGTCGACGACGACCTTGCACGCTCCGCGAGCGAGTTCGACACGATCGCCGAGCTGCGCGCAGACATCGAGGGGCGGATCCGCCAGGCGCTCGACGACGAGATCGACGCCGCTTTCCGCGCCTCGGCCGTCGACGTGCTCGTTCGTGCGTCCAACGTGCAGGGCGCCGGCCCCCTCGTCGAGGCACGGGCCCGCGAGCTGCTCGAGGGCTTCCTCCGCTCGCTCGCAAACCGCGGCGTCAGCCCGGAGGTCTACTTCCAGGCAACCGGGCAGACGCCAGAGCTGCTCACGGCGCAGGTGCGGAACGAGGCGGCGCAGTCGGTCGCCCGTGAGCTGGCTCTCGAGGCCGTGGCCGAGCGCGCCGGCATCGTCGTCAGCGATGCCGATGTCGAACAGCTCGTGCGCGAGCAGGCCGATGCGGCGGGGGAGGAGCCCGACGCCGTCGTTGCCGACGTGTGGGCGCACGGCCACCAGGAGACGCTGCGCGAGGACCTGCGGCTGCGCGCCGCCCTCGACCGGCTGGCCGCCGACGTGAAGCCGATCCCGGTCGAGCAGGCGGAGGCCCGTGAGGCGATTTGGACGCCCGACAAGGAGAAGGGCGGAGAGAGCAAGAAACTGTGGACACCCGGAAGCGAGGAGAAGTGATGAGCCCGCTGATTCCCATGGTCATCGAGCAGACGTCGCGCGGCGAGCGGTCGTTCGACATCTACTCGCGTCTGCTCAACGAGCGGATCATCTTCCTCGGCACGCAGGTCGACGACCAGATCGCGAATCTGATCATCGCCCAGTTGCTGCACCTGGAGTCCGAGGATCCCGACAAGGACATCTCGCTGTACATCAACTCCCCCGGGGGCTCCGTCTATTCGGGTCTCGCCATCTACGACACGATGCAGTTCATCAAGGCCGACGTGTCGACCATCTGCGTGGGCATCGCGATGAGCATGGGCGCGCTGCTTCTCGCAGGTGGTGCCGCAGGGAAGCGGATGGCGCTGCCGAACTCGAAGATCCTCATCCACCAAGTCTGGGGTGGCTACCAGGGCCAGGCGTCCGACATCGAGATCCACGCACGGGAGACGATTGCGTTGAAGCGAAAGCTCGAGGAGATCATGTCCAATCACACGGGCAAGGACGTCGACAAGGTGCGGACCGACATGGACCGCGACTACTTCATGACCTCCGAGGAGGCCGTCGAGTACGGGATCATCGACCGGGTGATCACGCACCGTTGAGCCCAGCACGGGTAGCCGGACCGCGAAAAAGGGAGTAAAAGGAGGAACGTGGCCCGAGCGAGCGAGGGGAACGAGCAGCTGCTCTGCAGCTTTTGCGGCAAGAGCCAGCGTCAGGTGAAGAAGCTCATCGCCGGTCCCGGTGTCTACATCTGCGACGAGTGCATCGATCTCTGCAACGAGATCATCGACGAGGAGCTCACGACCCCCACCGCGCTCGACCTCGACAACCTCCCTCGCCCGAAGGACATCTACTCGGTGCTGAACGACTATGTCGTCTCCCAGGAAGAGGCGAAGCGGACGCTCGCCGTCGCGGTCTACAACCATTACAAGCGCGTACGCATGGGCCAGGACGACGGTGAGGTCGAGCTACAGAAGTCGAACATCCTGCTGCTCGGCCCGACCGGCTGCGGCAAGACGCTGCTCGCCCAGACGCTCGCGCGGATCCTCAACGTCCCGTTCGCGATCGCCGACGCCACCGCATTGACAGAGGCCGGCTACGTCGGGGAGGACGTCGAGAACATCCTGCTCAAGCTGATCCAGGCAGCCGACTTCGACATCAAGAAGGCCGAGACCGGGATCATCTACATCGACGAGGTCGACAAGATCGCCCGCAAGGCGGACAACCCGTCGATCACGCGCGACGTCTCCGGCGAGGGCGTGCAGCAGGCGCTGCTCAAGATCCTCGAAGGGACGGTGGCGTCGGTGCCGCCGCAGGGTGGTCGCAAGCACCCGCACCAGGAGTTCCTGTCGATCGACACGACGAACATCCTCTTCATCTGCGGCGGGGCGTTCGCCGGGCTGGACTCGATCATCGCGCGTCGCATCGGCAAGAACGCGGTTGGCTTCGGCGCCGACGTGCGCTCCAAGAACTCGGAGGCAGCGGCGGAGATGCTCGTCGAGGTGATGCCCGAAGACCTCATGAACTTCGGTCTGATTCCCGAGTTCATCGGGCGCCTCCCGGTCGTCTCGGCCGTGCACCAACTCCGCCGCGAGGACCTCGTCCGCATCCTCACCGAGCCGAAGAACGCCCTCGTCCGTCAGTATCAGCGGTTCTTCGGCTACGACACGATCGAGCTGGTGTTCACCGACGACGCGCTCTGGGAGATCGCCGACCGTGCACTCGAGCGCGAGACGGGCGCGCGCGGCCTGCGCTCGATCATCGAGGCGGCGCTGCTCGACGTGATGTTCGAGCTGCCGTCCCGGCGTGACGTGACCAAGTGCGTGATCACCAAGGAGACGATCTCCAAGGGTCTCAAGCCCACGCTGCTGACGAGCGCGGGGAGCGACCTCGACGACCTCGGCGCCGTCGCCGAGGCGTAAGCTCATCAGCGAGTCGATGGCGGCCGACGCAGCGGGGACGTCGGCGTCCCGGTAGCCGCGTGGCACGGTCGCAAGCGGTAGCGACCGAAACACCGCCCGCTTCCTCTCTAGACTCAGCGGCCGTGGACAACACGCCGATGGAGCCGCTGTACTCGCCCGAGGGTGTCGAGCGCCGGTGGCAGGACGCCTGGGAGTCGGAGGGGCTGTACGCGGCGGGCGCAGGGCGCCGCATGCACCAGTCGTACGTGATCTGCGTCCCTCCCCCGAACGTCACCGGCGAGTTGCATATGGGCCACGCGCTCAACGGGTCGATCCAGGACGTGCTGATCCGCTGGCACCGCATGCGCGGCTTCGACACGCTGTGGCAGCCGGGCTACGACCACGCAGGGATCTCCACCCAGAACGTGGTCGAGAAGCACCTCGCTCGTGAGGGCCTGACCCGGCACGACGTCGGCCGTGAGGCGTTCGTGGAGCGCACGTGGGAGTGGTTGGAAGCGACGGGTCGCACGATCATGGGGCAGTTCCGGCGTCTTGGAGCCTCGCTCGACTACGAACGCGAGCGGTTCACGATGGACGACGACTACGTGCGGGCCGTGCTCACGTTCTTCGTGCGGCTCTGGGACAACGGCTGGATCTACCGAGCAAACCGGATCGTGAACTGGTGCCCGCAGCATCAGACCGCGATCTCGGACCTCGAGGTCGTGCACGAGCACATGGACGACACGCTCACCTACGTGCGCTACCCGTTCGTCGACGGAGACGGCACAGACGGCATCGCCGTCGCCACCGTGCGCCCGGCGACGATCCTCGCGGATGTCGCCGTCGCCGTGCACCCGAATGACGAGCGCTACGCGGCAGCGGTCGGCCGCGAGGTGGTCGTCCCCTTCGTCGAGCGGGCCGTGCCGGTGATTGCGGACGAGCGCGTCGATCCGGAGTTCGGCTCGGGCGCGGTGAAGATCACGCCCGGCCACGACCCCACGGACTTCGAGATCGGGCGCGACCACGGACTGCCCGAGCCGATGGTGATCGGGGCGGACGGACGCATGAGCGACGCGGCCGGCGCTCTGGCAGGTCGGTCCCAAGACGAGGCGAACGACGCGATCGTCGCGTGGGTACGCGAGCGCGGCTGGCTCATCGACCGGGAGCACTACCGTCACGCCGTTGGCACGTGTGAGCGCTGCCACTCCCGGATCGAGCCCCTGATCTCGCTGCAGTGGTGGTGCCGGATGGACGACGCCGCGCGCCCCGCGATCGCCGCGTTGCGCGAGCGCACGGTCCGCTACCACCCGGAGTCGCAGCACCGGTTCGCGATCGCCTCCCTCGAGGACGCGCCGGACTGGTGTCTCTCGCGGCAGCTTTGGTGGGGCCATCAACTGCCGATCTGGTACACGCCGGACGGCGAGGCGATCTGCGCCGTGACCGAGGAGGAAGCGCAGGCGAAGGCTGGCCCCGGGGTCTCGCTGACCCGCGACCCGGACGTCCTCGACACCTGGTTCTCGTCCGCTCTCTGGCCGTACGCCACGCTCGGCTGGCCCGACGAGACGCCCGAGCTCGCGCGCTACTACCCGGGCGACGTCAACTCGACGGCGCGCGAGATCATCCGCCTCTGGGAGAACCGCATGATCTGGACGGGGCTCGAAGTGACCGGGGAAGTCCCCTTCACCGACGTGATCATCCACTCGACCGTCCTCGCGCCGGACGGCCGCAGGATGTCGAAGAGCCTCGGCACCGGTATCGACCCGATGGAGCCGATCGAGCGCTACGGGGCCGACGCCACGCGGTACGGGCTGCTGAAGATCTCCTCCACGCAGGACGTCCGCTTCTCGTACGGAGCGATCGAAGAAGGGCGCAAGCTCGCCAACAAGCTCTGGAACGTGTCGCGCCTCATCCTCGCCAACGCCGAGCGCGTGACTCCGGCGTTGCAGCCGCGCGCACTCGAGGAGCGGTGGGCGCTCGCCCGTCTCGACGCTGCTCGCGCGGAGCTCGAGGAGGCGTGGGACCGATTCGACTTCGCCACCGCCACGAGCGTCCTCTACCGGCTCACGTTCGACGACTTCTGTGACTGGTACGCCGAGGCGATCAAGCCGCGGCTCTACGACGGCGACAAGGACGCGATCGCGACGGCGCTCGTCGCGCTCGAGCGGCTGCTCACCCTGCTCCATCCCGTGATGCCGCACGTCACCGAGGAGATCTGGGCGCATCTGCCTCACCGTGGGGCACGGCTGATCGTGTCTCCGTGGCTGGAGCCAGACGATGCCCACGCAGACGCGGCGGCGGCGCTCGATCGAATCCAGGAGGCCGCGCGGATCTATCGCCGCTCGGGTGTTCAGGTCGAGCTCGGATCCGAGGACGAACGTCGCATCTTCGCTGCCGTCGTTCGGCCAGCCGCCGGCGGTGACGCCGCACCCGCCGACATCGGCCCGGAGATCGAGCGCCTCCGCAAGGAGATCGCGCGCGCGGAGGGAATGCTCGCGAACGAGCGCTTCGTCGCCAATGCTCCGTCGGAGGTCGTCGAGGCGGAGCGCGAGAAGCTCGCCCGCTACCGGCGCGAGCTCGAAGCCCTCGGCGCGCACGAGTAGGAGGGCGGGCGTGCCCCGCTCCGAGCAGACGCCGAACGTCGCCTGGCTGGCATCGCTCTCGCCCTGGCCGGTCGACGGCTTCGGCCTCGCACGTATGCACGAGCTGCTGACGTCGCTCGGCGACCCGCAGCTCGCCTATGAGGCGGTGCACGTCGTCGGCACGAACGGCAAGTCGACGGCAACCCGTCAGATCGAGGCGCTGCTCCTGGCGGCGGGGCTGTCGGTCGGAGCAACGGTCTCGCCTCACGTCCGCTCCTGGAGCGAGCGCATCACGATCGACGGGGCGGAGGTCGAGCTCGAGGCCGCGCTGGCGCGCGTCCGGCCCACAGCCGAGAGCCTCCGCGCCACGCAGTTCGAGACGCTCACGGCGGCCGCGCTCGCGGCCTTCGCCGACGCCGGAGTGGACGCGGCCGTCGTGGAGGCGGGGCTCGGCGGTCGGCTCGACGCGACGAATGTGCTTCGTTCCCGGGTCGTCCTGCTCACGAACGTTGCGCTCGACCACACGGACGTGCTGGGGCAGACGACGGAGCAGATAGCGCAGGAGAAGCTGGCAGTAGCGCACCAGGACAGCATAGTTGTCATGTCGGACAACACCTATGCACACCTCGTTCCCGGCTGTGAGATACGGATCGGTGGGGCGCGGGAGGCGGCCGAGGCATTCGTCGGCCGAGCCATCCCTGCGGAGCCCGTCGTCGCGCTCCCGGGCCGTCTCGAGCGTCGCGCCGGCGAGATCCGCGACGGCGCGCACAATGCGGCGGGCGCTCGGTGGCTCGTGCAGCGCCTCCCGGGCGGCGACCACGTCGTCGTTGCCTCGATCCTCGCCGACAAAGACGCGGAGGCGGTGCTCGCAGCGCTCGCCGCTGCCGGCACGCGCCTCGTAGCGACCGAGTCGTCGAATCCAAGAGCCGTTCCCGCCGCGACGCTGGCCAGGGTCGCGGGGCCCTACTTCGCGCAGGTCGAGGTGATCCGCGAGCCGGTGGCTGCGGTCAGACGGGCGCACGCCCTCGGCGGCCCCGTGCTCGTCACCGGGTCCCTCTATCTTCTGGCCGACCTCGAAGACGCGGAGGCATCGAGCGCGTGAGACGGAGTGGGGGGAGCCTGAGCGTTCTGTTGTTCGCACTCGCCGTGCTCGCTGCGATCGTCGGGATCTCGTTCGCGCTCGGGTATATCCTCGGCAAGCTGCTCCTGTGACGATCGCGCCCCCCTTTCTCGCCGCCGACGAGTCGTTCTTCGACTCGGCGACGTGGACCGTGAGTCGGAACCTCGCGGTTCTCGTCGTCGTCCTGCTCTGGCTCGCGACCGCGTACTGGGTGTACAAGGACGCTCGCCGACGCGTCGACGACCCGTGGCTCGTGGCCATGGCGACGGTGCTCGGGCTGTTCCCCCCGTTCCTCGGGCCGTTCCTCTATCTCTTCTTCCGGCCGCCCGAGTACCTGGAGGACGTCAGGGAGCGGGAGCTCGAGATCCGTGCGATCGAAGATCGGCTCGCGGACTCCGACCTTCGCTGCCCCGTGTGTCGCGGGCGCGTGGAAGCCTCGTACCTGGTCTGCCCCGTGTGCACCACGCGACTGAAGCAGGCGTGCGCCGAGTGCGGCTCCCCTCTCGAGCCAATCTGGCAGGCGTGCCCGCACTGCGCCGCACCGGTACCGCCGTCACTTCTCTCCGATGATGTCCTGCAGCCGCTGCCACGATCGCGGCGTGGCAAAGACGCCCGTCGCTCGTGACCGGCGGCTGCGACATGGCGCATCGCGGCGCGCCCGTCCGTGACACGTACCGGCGGGTACGCGCCAAGGCCGAGCTGAACATCTAGACTCCCCGCCCCATGGCCGTTGAGACGACACTCGTCCTCGTCAAGCCCGACGGCATCCGCCGCGGCCTCGCCGGGGAGATCGTCGCGCGCTTCGAGCGACGCGGCTACGAGTTGCGTGGTGCGCGCCTGATGCGGATCACGAAAGCGCTGGCGCGGCAGCACTACGCCGAGCACAAGGGAAAGCCCTTCTTCGGCGAGCTCGTCGACTTCATCACGTCCGGCCCGGTGCTGGCACTCGCCGTCAGCGGCGAGAACGCGATCGGCAACGTACGCGGGATGATGGGCGCGACGAACCCTGCCGACTCGGCACCGGGAACCATCCGCGGCGACTTCGCCACGCTCCTCGGGGAGAACATCGTGCACGGCTCGGATTCTCGGGCGAGCGCCCGGCGCGAGCTCAAGCTGTTCTTCCCCGACGGCCTCGTGTAGACGGCGGGCGGCGTGCCCGCGCCTCGCGGAAGCTCACGTCACCGGATCCCCGGGCGTCGATCTTGCACGCCACCTCGACCTTCCCGTGGGCGATCCTCGTGCGACCGCGCTGGTCGCGCACTGCTTCCCGTGCTCGAGGGACGTCTTCGCGGCGACCGCGCACGGCATCGGCGTGCTGCGGTTTCGACCCTCACCTGTCTCGGCTCGAGCGACGCCGAGTTCGCAAGCACGATTTCTCTTCGAACGTCGACGACCTCGTCGCGGCAGCGGAGCACCTCCGGGCGACCGTGGCCGCGCCCAGGATGCTGCTCGGGCAACGGCGGTGGTCACGGAGCGGCCTCTGACCCCGTTCACGCTGCACATCTGCTCGCAGGCGCGGTCGCGGAGATCGAAGAACTGGAGAAGCCGACGTGGCCGGCGCAGGGTCGACGGTCCGGATCAGGCGGAGCTTCCTCGAGGACGTCGAGGGTCAGCGTCTCGAGGGCGTCCTCGGAGCTCTCGGCCGGGCTCGGCTCGTCTTCCACTCGTCGGTGGACGAGATCGCAGGGGTCGAGAATGCGGCTGCGATCTACGAGGCGGCCTGGCATCCGAAGAGCTTCGTCTCGCTCGACGACAGCGATCACCTGCTCACGCGCCGCACGGACACCGCGTACGTCGCCGACATCGCCGCCGCGTGGGTGTCCCGCTCCCTCGCGTAGCCTTTGGCTTGATGAGCGAGCTCTCCGACGACGCGCTGCGCAATCGCCAGGACTGGACGGAGGCGAACGCGGAGTTCACCGACCGGCAGGCGCCCGATCAATGGGCCGCGGAGCAGATCACGTGGGGGTGTTTCGGCGCGCCCGAGGCCGAGCTCCGGACGCTCGGCGACGTCGAGGGCCTGGACGTCGTCGAGCTCGGCTGCGGTACGGCGTATGTCTCCGCCTGGCTCGCGCGACGCGGCGCACGCCCGGTCGGCGTGGACGTGACACCAGCGCAGCTCGCGACCGCCCGCCGGTGTCAGCAACAGTTCGGGATCGAGTTCCCGCTGCTCGAGGCGAGCGCCGAGGACGTGCCACTTCCGGACGAGAGCTTCGACCTTGCGGTCTCCGAGTACGGCGCCAGCATCTGGTGCGACCCGCATCGCTGGATCCCGGAGGCGCATCGCCTCCTGCGCCCGGGCGGTCGGCTCTGGTTCCTCCGCAACAGCCCGCTCTCGGTGCTCTGCTTCCCGGACCAGGGACCGCCGACGACGACGCTACAGCGGCCGCAGCGCGGCCTCGGCCGCATGGAGTGGCCCGGCGACACGGGTGTCGAGTGGCACCTGCCGCACGGTGAGCTCTTCCGTCTACTCACGCGCACCGGGTTCGACGTCATCGACCTCGTCGAGGTGTACCCACCCGACGACGCCGTCGACCACGAGCACTACGACGCGTTCTCGGTCGAGTGGTCGCGGAAGTGGCCGGCCGAGGAGATCTGGGTCGCCCAGAGGCACAGATGACGGCCGCTTCGGAAGAGAGGGCGAGGCAAGCCTCACCCCTGCGGCTCGCGTCGACCTCACCGCAGCGCCGGGCGATCCTCGAGCAGCTGCGGATTCCGTTCGAGGTCGTCGCTCCGACCTACGAGGAGCACGACCCGCCCGACGCCGAGCCCTCTTCACTCGTTCGTGACCACGCCGTCGGCAAGGCGCGGTCAGTGCACGTCGATGGGCGCGTGACGTTGGGCGTCGACACGACCGTGCACCTGGACGGCAAGGTGTACGGCAAGCCGGTCGACGAGGACGAGGCTGCGCACATGCTGCGGCAGCTCTCGGGTCGCACGCACACCGTGCTCTCCGGCCTCTGCCTGCTCGGCCCAGGGATCGAGCTCGTCCACCACGAGCTCACCGACGTGACGTTTCGCCTGCTCTCCCGCGGCGAGGTCGCGGGCTATGTGGCGAGCGGCGAGTGGCACGGTCGGGCCGGCGCGTACGCGATCCAAGGGCTCGGTGGACGGCTCGTTGCGCGGATCGACGGGGACTACCTGAACGTCGTCGGGCTCCCCGGCGCGCTGCTCGTCGACCTGCTCGAGCACCACGTGCCTGCGCTCCTGGCCTTCTCACAACCTGCGACGTAGCCGCCACGGCATGCGGGCGGACGTCGGCACGCGCGGAATGGCGATTCGGAGATCCGCGTGCGTGGCAATGGACAGCGGGCCGCCCAGGCGGCGTTCGGGGCCGGCTGCGCAACGAACCTCCCTGCAAATCGCGGGGTAGCTACACTCCGCCTCCCATGGGCCTGTTCCGCTCGATGACCGGCTTCGGCGGCCGAGACATGGCCGTCGACCTCGGTACCGCGAACACGCTGGTCTACGTGCGCGGTCGAGGCATCGTGCTCTCCGAGCCTTCGGTGGTCGCGATCGACCAGCGGACGGGTGATGTGCACGCGGTCGGGGTGGAGGCGAAGAGGATGCTCGGGCGCACGCCGGGCTCGATCTCGGCCATCCGCCCACTCAAGGACGGTGTGATCGCCGACTTCGACGTCACCGAGCAGATGCTGCGGCACTTCATCCAGAAGGTCCATCAGCATCGCTTCGCGCACCCGCGTGTCGTCGTGTGCGTCCCATCAGGCGTGACGGGGGTCGAGAAGCGTGCCGTCGAGGAGGCGACGCTCTCCGCCGGTGCGCGCCAGGCATATCTCATCGAGGAGCCGATGGCCGCCGCGATCGGCGCGGGACTCCCGGTCGCCGAGCCCACGGGGAACATGATCGTCGACATCGGGGGCGGCACCACCGAGGTTGCCGTGATCTCGCTCGGGGGCATCGTCGTGTCGCAGTCGCTCCGTGTGGGCGGTGACGAGATGGACGAGGCGATCGTCAACCACATCAAGAAGGAGTACAAGCTGCTCGTCGGGCAGCAGACGTCCGAGGAGATCAAGCTCGAGGTGGGCTCTGCATACCGCCTGCCCGAAGAGGTTCAGGCCGAGGTGCGCGGCCGCGACATGCTCACGGGGCTGCCGAAGACCGTGATCATCTCGTCCGAGGAGATCCGGCGCGCGCTCGAGGAGCCGGTCTCGCAGATCATCGACGCGATCAAGTCGACGCTCGACAAGACGCCACCCGAGCTTGCCGCGGACATCATGGATCGGGGGATCGTGCTCGCCGGCGGCGGAGCGTTGCTGCAGGGGCTCGACGAGCGTCTGCGACACGAGACCCAGATGCCGGTGCATCTTGCGGAGAGCCCGCTCACGTGCGTCGCGGTCGGCTCGGGACGTAGCCTGGAGGAGTTCGAGGCGATCCACCGCGCGAACCGAGCGCGGCGCAACGGTAGCCGACGTTAGGGCCTCGAAAAGGCCCTGTTCGCAGGGTCACGCCCGCTCCTGAGGCATCTACACTGGCCCTCAGTGCTTCGAAACCGCACCGCACGACCGGCGGTGCTGGGCGCGCCCCTGCGGCGTCCTGGCACGGGTCAACACCCCTCTCGCACCAGCACCGCGCTCCGGCGCCGGCTGGCGGTGGGTGCACTCGTCGTGCTCGCGTTCGCGCTGATCACCGTCTCCTTCCGCGACGAGGGCAGCGGGCCGCTGCATCGCGCGCAGGAGATCGGCGCCAGCGGCTTGCGACCGTTCCAGGTCGCCGCCGAGCGAATCGCCGAGCCGTTCGAGGACGGCTACGCGTGGGCGGATAGCCTCCTCACCGCGCGCTCCGACGCCGAGCGCTTGCAGGAGGAGAACGACGTGCTCAGGCAGCAGGCGGCGCGTGTCGAGCTCACGACGCGTGAGAACGCGCGCCTGAAGGCGCTGCTCGCCTTCCGTGACAGCTCCTCCTTCCCGGGTGGCTACGACGGCGTGGCAGCCGCCGTGATCGGTCGGCCCGCGGGCGCGTTCTCCCAGGCAGTCGTGGTCGCCGCTGGCAGCGCGGACGGGGTGCGGCACAACGACCCCGTGGTCACGCAGGACGGCCTCGTCGGTCTCGTCACGCGCGTCTCGAGTCGAACGGCGCGCGTCACGCTCCTCGTCGACGACCGTAGTGCGGTGTCGGCCGTCGATGCACGGACGAACGCTGCCGGCGTCGTGCGTCACGGGCGCGCGGCGCGCTCCACGCTCGTGCTCGACCGCGTGCCGAAAGAAGACGTCGTGCGTGTCGGCGACTCCGTCGTCACTGCCGGCTGGCGGGTCGGCCAGCTCTCGTCCCTCTACCCGCGTGGGATCCCGATCGGTCGTGTGACGAGCGTCGGCCAGGCCGACACCGACCTGTACAAGCAGGTGCTGGTCGAGCCTTTCGCGGACTTCCGCTCGCTCGACTCGGTGCTCGTGCTCGTCCCGGCGGATGGGGAGAGACCGTGATCGCGGCTGTCCGGACCGGGGTTCTCGTCTTCGTCGCCGCGATCGCACAGGTCGCGGTCGTCTCCGGTATCCAGGTTCTCGAGGCGACGCCCGACGTGCTGCTCGTCGTCGTGGTCGTCGTCGCGTTCCAGCGCGGCGCCCTCGCCGGGGCAATCGCCGGTTTCGCCGGCGGGCTCGTCGTCGACGTCGCCACCCTCGGTGTCCTCGGCGTCACCTCGCTGCTTCTCACCCTCGCCGGGTTCTGGGCGGGACGGTACGCCGAGACGACGGGCCGTGGCCGCACGCTTGCGCCGTACTTCGCCGTCGGCGTGATGTCCGTCCTCGTCACCGCCGGCGGAATCGTCGTTCACTTCTTGCTCGGCGACGCTCTCGACCTCAGGTTGATCGGCTCCGGCGTCGTGCCCACGGTCATCTTCGATGTCGCACTGGCCGCCGTGCTCATCCCGTTTGGCCGGTGGATGATGGGTCAGCGACGGGTCGAGTACACCGCGGAGGTCGAGGTCGTTGTCTAGCGCGCCCTACGGTGAGCGGCGCTCGCCGTCGACCCGGTTCCTGCCACCCGACCCCGCCGTCTCGGCGCCGTACCGGCTGACGCCGGGACTCGCCGTTCGTGTCGGCGTGATCGGCGTGATCGCTCTTGCCGTGTTCGCAGTGCTCCTCGTCCGGCTGTGGTCGCTGCAGGTGCTGTCGGGCGAGAAGTACCTCGATGCGGCACAGTCGAATCAGCTGCGGACGATCCGCCTGGAGGCGCCGCGAGGCCCGATCGTCGATCGCAACGGCAAGGTGATCGTGGACAACGTCCCCGGCACGGCCGTCAAGCTCTGGGTCGGCGACCTGCCGACCAAGGGCAGGTACGACGTGATCCGTCGGCTGGCCGCGGTGCTCGACGTCCCGACGCTGACCCTCGCGCGTGCCGTCGACGAAGGGGCCGCCGACCCTCTCACGCCGCTCACGGTCAAGACTGCCGTGCACGAGGAGCAGGTCGCGTACCTGTACGAGCACCAGGCGGAGTTCCCCGGCGTCCAGATCCAGCAGACGTACCTGCGCGACTACGAGCACCAGGCGATCGCGGCTCAGGTTCTCGGGTATATCGGCGAGATCTCGCCAGAGGAGCTGAAGCGCAAGGCGAAGAACGGGTATCTGCTCGGTGACAAGATCGGGAAGAGCGGCATCGAGGCGCACTTCGACGAGTACCTCCGGGGCACGGCCGGCCTCGCAGAGATCCGCGTCGACTCGCTGGGGCAGCCGCAGAGCCGGCTGGAGCTGCGCCTCGACCCGCGCCCGGGCAATGCAGTTCGGCTGACGCTCGACATCGGGCTCCAACGGGCAGCCGAGAAGGCGCTTCGCTTCGGGATCGAGACAGCGCGCGCGAACAAGTCGTACTACGCGAACGGCGGCGCGATCATCGCACTCGACCCGCGGGACGGCGCGGTGCTCGCCATGGCCTCGTACCCGACGTTCAAGCCATCGGTCTACGTCGGGCGAGTCGATCCGAAGAAGATCGCGCCGCTGCTCGATGCGGATGCGGCCAAGGAGGCGAACTACCCGGGCCTCAACCGGGCCACGCAGGTCGAGTATCCGCCGGGCTCCACCTGGAAGCCCGTCACGGCGCTCGCGGCCATGCAGGAGCATCTGCTGGCCCCGTACGAGTCGATCCAGTGCACGCCTCGCGCCGAGTACGGGCTCGACAAGCAGGTCTTCCGCAACTGGAACCCTTACGTGAACAGGCCGATGGCGCTCCCTGAGGCACTCGCGACGTCGTGCGACACATACTTCTACGACGTCGGCTACCGCTTCTACCGCGCCGGCACGGACTACTGGGCCCGCATGCAGGACTGGGCGAAGATCTTCGGGTTCGGCGGTGTCGCCGGGCTCGACATCGGTGGGGAGTCCGACGGGCTCGTCCCGACGCCCGCCTGGCGGAAGCGGACGTTCACCAGCGACTGGGACCGCGCCTGGAACCCGGGGGACTCGATCCAGCTCGCGATCGGCCAGAAGGACGTGACCGCCACGCCCCTGCAGATGGCGCGGTTCTACGCCATGCTCGCGAACGGCGGCAAGCTCGTGACGCCGTACCTCGTGTCGGAGGTGGCGACACCGGCAGCGAACGATCAGCGCTCGGTCGTGCTCCGGCGCTTCGCACCGGACCCGCCCAAGGATGCCGGTGTCGATGCGGGCGCGCTCCAGGTCGTCCGTGAGGGGCTCGACGCCGCAACCCATTCCGTTGACGGGACGTCGTCCGGGGTGTTCGCGACGTACCCGATCCCGATCGCGGGGAAGACGGGCACGGCGGAGAAGGTCGTGCCGATCCCCGGGTATCCGCCCGGCCACCTCGAGGACCAGTCCTGGTGGTGCGGGTACGGCCCGTCGTCGGACGCGCGCATCGTCGTCTGCGCGGTGATCGAGAACGGCGGCCACGGCAGCACCGCCGCTGCACCGGCCGCGCTCAAGGTGTTCGAGCGGTTCTTCGGCGTCAAGGGGGGCTCGCAGGTCCTCGTGGAGACCGATTGATCGTCGACACGTCACACCGTCCGCTCGCGCACCGGAGCCCGCCTGCGGGCATGAGCGCCGCCGCGAACGTCCTCAGGGGGCTCGACTGGGTGCTGTTCCTGGCCGTCGCGGCGCTCGTCGCGTACGGGCTCTGGGCCGTCGATGGCATCACCCGCTTCGACGTACCGGGCGATCCGAACTACTACCTCGACCGGCAGGTCGTGGCGGCCGCCCTCGGCTGCGTCGGGTTCGTGGTGGCAACGCTGATCCCGGTCGTGCTCTATCGGCGCCACTGGCGTGTCGTGTACGGCGCGATGATCGCCTCGATGCTCGTCGTGATCGTCGTGGCCGACGCTGTGCGTGGCTCGAAGCGCTGGATCGAGGTCGGGCCGTTCCAGTTCCAGCCCTCCGAGTTCGGCAAGGTGGCGTTCGTGCTCGCGATCGCCGGGTTCCTCGTCGACCGGCAGGAGCGGATCCGAGACATCCGTACGGTCATGCTCGCGCTCGGCCTCGGCGTCCTCCCGGCGCTGCTCGTCTTCGCCCAGCCAGATCTCGGCACCGCCCTCGTCTACGGCGCAGCGCTCGTCGCAGTGCTCTTTCTCGCCGGCGTGCGGTGGCTGCACCTGAGCCTGCTCGCCCTCGGGCTCGTCCTCTTGGCCCTGAGCGTCCTGTGGTTCCTGCCCTCGGCCGGAGTCCAGGTGCTGAAGCCGTACCAGTCGGCCCGGCTCACCGGCTTCACGAACCCGGACGCCGATCCGGGTGGGTTGACGTACAACGTCACGCAGTCGATCACCGCCATCGGCGCTGGTGGGCTGGACGGAAGGGGCGTTCGCGAGGCGAGTCAGACGCGCCTCGATTATCTACCCGAGCATGCGACCGACTTCGTGTTCGCGTCGTTCTCGGAGCAGCGCGGGTTCTTCGGCGCCTCCGTCCTCCTTCTGCTCTTCCTGCTCGTCGTCTGGCGGGCGTTGCGCGTGGTGACGGTCGCCGGCGACCTGTACGGCGCCATCGTCGCCGGCGGCATCGTCTTCGCGCTGGTCTTCCAGATCTTCGTCAATGTCGGCATGACGATGGGGATCGCCCCCGTCACGGGGATCCCCTTGCCCTTCTTCACGGTCGGCGGCTCGTCGATGGTTGCCAATCTCTTCGCGATCGGCGTCCTGCAGTCGATCCACCTTCGCGGCGTTCGCGCGTCGGGGCGTCGATGAAGCCGCTCGGGCTTCCGCCGGGTGCGCTCTTGCGGCTCCTGCGGGAGCCGCCGGCTCCGGTCGTCGCTTCCGCCCCGATCGTGGTCGTCGGCCCGCTGTCCGCCCAGTTGTCACGGTCGTTGGCCGCGGGGGGCGATGCGGCACTGGTACGAGACGGAGGGGGAGCGGGAGACGCCGCCGTGCTCCTGTGCGTCCTCGCCGGCGACCCCACTCCCGAGCAATCCGACATGTTGCGCGAGGCGCTACGCAAGGGAACGCCGGTGGTAGGCGTGCAGACCGGGGCGCCGAGGGACATCCCCTTCATCCCCGCGGGCTCGATCGTCGACTGCCCTCCGGGCAGCGGCTTCCCGATCGATCGGATCGCGGACGCGATAGCGGCCACCGCCGGCCACGGGGCGGCAGGGCTGGCCGCTCGCCTCCCCACGCTTCGCGGCGCGGTGGTGCGCACCCTCGTCGGTCGGGGAGCGGCACGAGCGGCGGCGATTGCCGCGGCGCCGTGGGTTCGTGGCGCCCACCTGCCACTCCTGCTCCCGCTGCAGGCGGGTCTGCTCCGCGATGTGTCCGCGGCGAGCGGCGGCGGCGTGCCGGAGGGCCCACTCGTTGCCGGTACGCGCGTCCGCCCCGAGCTCGGGGTCGCCCTCTTCACGGGTCTCGTCGGACGGCGGCTCGCTCGATCTCTTCCCGGCAACGGGGCTCCGGTGAGGGCGCTGATCGCCGGTGGAGCGACTCTTGCCCTCGGTGTGCTCGCCGCCGCGCGCGCGTCATCGGGCCGCGCCGAGCGCTGACATCCCCCCGCTGCACGGGGTCCGTCCGGACCCGGTCCTAGGATGGCGCCGACTCGCGCGACCCAGGAGGCACCGTGGCGGATACCCAGCTGGCTGAAGAGCTGTTGCAGATCGAGGAAGCCGACGCATGGTTCGAATACCTCGAGGCGACCCGAGGCCAGACGCATATGCGCTACGGCGAGCTCGAGCCGTGGGCCTGGGCGCGCCTGTCTCAGCGGCTACGGGCCGTTCGTGCCAGACGAGCCCGACTCAAGCCCGCGGCGGCCTGACGCGCGGGGCGCTCCGCCGGTCGCTGCTAGCCTTCGCTCCTGAGGCCCATGGCCACTGAATTCCACACACGAAGCTGCGCGACGCCGGCAGCCGCCGAAGCGGCGCCGGGCCCGTGCGCGCAGACGGGAGGAGACCCGATCCTTGCCCTGGTTCCGATTCTTGAAGAAGGGCGCCGAACAGGCGCACCCGCACGAACAAACGGAGGTCGCCGCCGCGCCGGCTGACGCGCCGGTCACGCGAGACACCGCCAGTGAGAACGTCCCCGACGGCGGGACGGCAACGGAGGCAGAGCTCCGCCGGCGACGGCGGGGGAGCAGAGGCGGACGAAACCGCCGCAAGCGCGGCGGTACCGCGTCGCCCACGGGTGAGGCCGACACCGGCACGCAGACCGCGGGCGGCGCCAAAGCGGGCGAGGCGGACAAGCCGAAGACGCCGTCGCGCAAGCAGTCCGGCGGCGGCCGCGCCGATGGCGACAAGTCATCCGGTCGACGGTCGGGCGGGCGCAGCGGTGGCAGCGGCAGCGGCGGTCGTCGCAAGCAGGCTCCACGGCGCGCGCCGTTGCCTGCGGCGAAGCGGGAGCTGGTGATCACCGTCGACGCTGGCGAGCAGCGCGTCGCGATCATCGAGGACGACAAGGTCGCGGAGGTGTACCTCGAGCGCCCCGATCGCCGCTCGATTGCCGGGAACATCTACCTCGGGGTGGTGGACAACGTCCTGCCCGGGATGGAGGCTGCGTTCGTCGAGATCGGTCTCGAGAAGAACGGGTTCCTCTACGTCGACGAGATCGTCGCGCCGGAGCTCGAGGGGAAGGCCCGTGAGGGCAAGCGCATCACGGATCTCATCCAGCGCGGCCAGCAGATCCTGGTGCAGGCGGTGAAGGATCCGATGAAGACCAAGGGCGCGCGGCTGACCACGGAGATCTCGCTCCCGGGTCGTTTTCTCGTCTACGTCCCGTACGGAGAGGGGCTGGGTGTGTCCCGGCGGCTCGACGATGGTGAGCGTCAGCGGCTGAAGGAGATCCTGCGGGAGATCGAGCCGAAGAACGGCGGCGTCATCGTGAGGACTGCCGCCGACGGCGCCTCGGCGGAGGACATCGAGCGTGACCTCGTCTTCCTCGAGCGGCTGTGGAAGACGATCCAGGCGCGGTCGAAGACCGCCACCGCGCCCGAGCTCGTCTACCAGGAGGCGGAGCTCCCGCTGCGGATCGTCCGCGATCTGTTCGCCGGCGACTTCGTCGGCGCCCACGTCGACGACGACCGCGCGCACCGCCGCATCGTCGGTTATCTGAAGAAGACGTCTCCGCACATGCTCGAGCGAGTCCATCGCGACAAGGAGCGGGAGCCTCTCTTCGAGCGCTTCGGCGTCGAGCGGGAGATCGCGTCGACACTCGACCGACGCGTCGATCTGCCCTCGGGCGGCTACCTCATCTTCGACTACGCGGAAGCGTTCACGGTGATCGACGTGAACACGGGACGCTTCGTCGGCTCCCGCAAGAAGAGCTCGACCCAGCGACTCGAGGACACGATCGTGAAGAACAACCTCGAAGCCGTGAAAGAGGTCGTGCGCCAGCTGCGCCTTCGCGACATCGGCGGCATCATCGTGATCGACTTCATCGACATGGCGAATCCGAAGAACCGCCAGTCGGTCGAGGAGGCCCTCCGCACCGAGCTGGAGCGCGACCGTACGAAGACGTACGTGGTGGAGATCTCGCCGCTCGGGCTCGTCGAGATGACACGGCAGAACGTCACCGAGGGCCCGCGCGAGGTGATGACGCGCAAGTGCCCGACCTGCGGTGGTGACGGGATCGTCGTCTCAGACGCAACAATCGCGATGGGTGTCGAACGACGCCTACGTGCGATTGCGGCGGACGGGGTACGGGGCGTTCAGGGGTATCGCGTTGCGCTCCACCCGCATACGCTCTCGCTCCTCGCAGGGCCCGGAGCCGAGCGGCTGATGGCGCTCGAGGCGTCAACGAAGCGCCGGTTCTTCCTCGTTCCGGCCGACGGGCACGTGCACGCCGATCACGTCGATGTGGTCGCGGAGGGCAAGCTCGCCGACCTTCGGCCCGAATCAAGCATCGAAGAGGATGGAGAGCTCGAGGTCAAGCTCGTCGAGGTCGGCTTGCACGACGCGGCGGCGGGTGTCGGCAAGGTCGATGGCATCGACGTGGTGGTCGCTGGCGCCGCCTCGCTCGTCGGCAAGAAGGTGACCGTTCGCGTCGGGCGCGTGCTCGAAGGGCAAGTGCTCGGCACGCTCGTCGAGGCCGGTGCGGCTCCGACTCCGATCACGTTCGAGAGCGAGGCGGAGAAGCCCACCCGGGCCCCAGCCCGTCGTGGCGTGTCGACGCCGAAGCCTGCGCCTGCGAGCGTCGATGTGGCCCTGCCCGAAGACGCTTCCGCGCCCGACGAGGAGCCGTCCGCCGAGGAGGAGACGGTCGAGGCGGAGGCGGAGGCGGAGACGGAGACGGATGCTGGCGCGGTGTCGGACGACACGCCGGTGGGCGACGACGCGCCGCCGAAGAAGAAGACACGGCGCGGCTCGAGGGGTGGGCGCCGCCGCAAGAAGAAGCCAGCCGGTGCCGGCGACGAGACGTCGGAGACGGCGGGCGAGGCTACGGAGCGGAACGGCGAAGGCGGGCCTGCGGACGAGCCGTCCGAGGCTGCCACGACCACCGCCGAGGCCCCGGCGAAGAAGCCCGCGCCACGCGCGGCGAAGCCGAAGGGGGTGCCGGCGACGCAACCCCGGAAGATCCATGCTCCGGATGCGACACTCGGCCGAGACGGAGCGGACCGCTCTACGGCGACGCCGGCGAGCGACGATCGAGTCGCCGCAGAGGGCTCGGACACCACCGATGACCAGTCCACGGACGGGGCTCCGCCGAAGAAGAAGACCCGCCGCGGCTCGCGTGGAGGGCGCAACAGGCGCCGCACCCCTGCCGCGACCGCCGACGGGGCCGGCACGGCCGCCGACGGCGCTGCCGAAGCGCCGCCCGCCGAGGCCCCGGCCCGGCCGGCCTCGGCAGGCAGCGAGGAGCTCGTGGGCTCCTCGGTTTCGCCCCAGGCTGGTGACTACGTGCCGATGTCCGAGTGGGAGGACGCGTTCGAGTAGGGCCCCCACCGAGGATTCGCTATCATCCGACGGCTCGCGGGCGCCTGCCCGCGCTTCCTCGCAGGCTGTCCTTCGACCCCATCTGGCAATGAGCTACGCAATCGTCTCCATCGGCGGCAAGCAGTACCGCGTCCGCGAGGGCCAGCACCTGCTCGTGGACCGCGTCGCGCTCGACGACGGGGCCACGTTCACACCGCCGGTCCTGCTCGTCGGCGGAGACGGCGGTGTCGCGATCTCCCCCGACACCGTGACCGTCACCGCGCGCGTGGTCGAGCAGCAGCGCGGTCCGAAGATCCGGATCGGCAAGTACAAGAAGCGGACGGGATATCGACGGCACACCGGGTTCCGGGCGTCGCTGACCAAGGTGCAGATCGAGTCGATCGACGGCTCGGCCGCGGGTACCGCCAAGAAGGCGGCGAAACCGGCCAAGCCCGCCAAGCCCGCCGAACCTGCTACGAGCGGGGACGCCCAGGCTTCAACCGTGACGCTGCCGTCGGGGTACGCGCAATTCACCGTCGCGCAGATCAAGGATGCGGCATCTTCGTGGGATCTCGCAACGCTCCAGGCGGCTCTCGGGCACGAGCAGGAGCACGCGAAGCGCAAGGGCGCCCTGGCTGCTCTCGAAGCGGCGATCGCCGGGAAGGAAGGCGAGTAGGACATGGCTCACAAGAAAGGCCTCGGTTCCTCCAAGAACGGGCGCGACTCGGAGAGCAAGCGTCTCGGCGTGAAGATCTTCGCCGGTCAGCAGGTGAAGGCCGGGATGATCATCGTGAGACAGAGAGGCACGCGCTTCCGCCCCGGCCCCGGTGTCGGGATCGGTCGCGACGACACGCTGTTCGCATTGCGCGAGGGCGTCGTCGAGTTCCGGCGCTCGGGCGAGCGCCGCACCGTCGCGGTCACCGAGACCGCGGGCTAGGTCGCGGACCGCCGCAGCGGCGGCTGTGACGCTGCCGTCTCGGGCGGAGGACGATGTTCAACGATCGAGCGCAGATCCGGGTCGTCGCCGGGCGTGGCGGAGACGGCGGGCTCAGCTTCCGCCGGGAGAAGCACGTCCCTCGCGGTGGGCCCGACGGGGGAGACGGCGGGCGCGGCGGCGACATCGTGCTCGTCGCCGACGCGTCGCTCCGCGACCTCTCGGCGCTTCGCGGAAAGGTCGTGTACAAGGCGGGGCGCGGTGGGCACGGGAGCGGCGGCCGCAGACACGGAGCCGACGGCGAAGACGTGGAGCTGCATCTCCCGATCGGTACGCAGGCGGTCGAGGACGGAGAGCTGCTCGTCGATCTGACGGGTCCTGGGGTACGCGCGGTCGTCGCGCGCGGCGGTGTCGGCGGCCGCGGGAACGCGCGCTTCGCGACGCCGACCCGGCAGACCCCCCGGTTCGCCGAGACCGGGTTGCGCGGCGAGGAGAGGGAGCTCGAGCTGCAGTTGAAGCTCATGGCCGACGCCGCCCTGGCCGGGTTGCCGAACGCAGGGAAGTCCTCGTTGCTCCGCCGGATCTCGAATGCGCGGCCAAAGGTCGCCTCGTACCCGTTCACGACGCTTGCTCCGGTTCTCGGCACGGTCGAGGGCCCCGACGGCAGGCAGCTGACCGTTGCTGACGTCCCGGGCCTGATCGAGGGGGCGAGCGCCGGCATCGGGCTCGGTCACGAGTTCCTCGCGCACCTCGAGCGGGCGCAGCTGCTCGTCCACGTGATCGACGCCTCCGAAGGAGACGCCGACGCGCGCTTCGCCGTCGTCGATCGAGAGCTCGCGCTCTACGGTGCCGGGCTCGAGGAGCGGCTCCAGCTCGTGGTGCTGAACAAGTCCGACCTGGCACTCGAGCCCGCTCGCTTCTCCGTCGTCGACCAGCGGATCGTCGGTGTCCTGCGGGCGTCCTGTGTCACGGGAGCCGGCGTTCAGGAGATCGTCAACGAGCTGTTGCGCCTGTGCCCCGCTCGTGTGCTCGCACCGGAGAGCGAGGACGCTGGGCTACCGACGTTCCTCGAGTACCGTCCGCGACCCGCGGCTCGCCGCGCGTTTCGCATCTTCCGCACGGAGCGCGGCCTGCGCGTGGTCGGCGAGGCTCCGGCGGAGGACGAGCTGGAGCAGGCTTTGCGCGAGGCCGGCGCCCGTCGCGGCACGATCGTGGAGATCGGTGACGAGGAGCTCGAATGGATGCCGTGACGGGCGTGCTCGGTGGTGCGTTCGACCCGCCGCACGTCGGGCACATGGCCCTGGCACGGGAGGGCGTCGCACGGTTCCGACTCGAGCGCCTGCTCGTGCGGGTCGTCTCATCGCCGGGGCACAAGCAGGTGACCACGCCGCCTGCCGACCGCTTCGCGCTGGCGTCTCTTGCGTTCGCCGATGTGCCCGGGGCCGAGGTGGCGCTCGATCCCCACGCCCGCACCGTGGACTCCCTCGCCGCGCTCGCTCTCGACGACCCGGTGTTCCTCGTCGGCGCCGACGAGTTCGCGTCGTTCCTCTCCTGGAAGGAGCCCGAGAGGGTGCTTGCGATGGCCCGCTTCGGCGTCGCCACGCGGCCGGGCTATCCGCAGGAGCTGCTCGTCGCCGCGCTGGAGCAGGTGGACACACCGGAGCGGGTCACGTTCTTCGAGATCCCGGAGCACCCGGTCTCTTCATCGGCGATCCGCGACCGTATCGCGGCAGGCCAGTCGATCGAGGGGCTCGTCGCTCCTGCGGTCGCGGCCGAGATCGACCGCCTCGGGCTCTACCGCGGTGCGGTTCCAGGGCCGGGGCACGGGTAGACTGCCGGCACGTGACCGGAGAGGACCCCACCGCCTGACCCCGCTGGAGCAAGCCAGACACATCGCCGCGCTCTGTGAGGAGAAGCAGGCAACCGACGTCGCGATCCTCGACATGCGCTCGGTGTGCGACTACACGGACTACTTCGTGCTCGCCACGGGCCGCAACCCGCGTCAGACGAAGGCGATCCGCGACGACATCGCCGGGTCGCTCAAGCAGCAGCACCGGCTGCTGCCCCGCTCGGTCAGCGGGTTGCCGGAGGCGACCTGGATCGTCGACGACTACCTCGACGTCGTGTTGCACGTGTTCACGCCGGACACGCGCGCGTACTACCGCCTCGACGACCTGTGGCACGACGTGCCCAAGGTCGCCGCCGCCGGCTGAACGCTCGCCCGACGTCCTCAGAGCCACGTCCCCGCGGCCTGGAACGGGAGCCGCCGGCACGCCGAGTGGTCTGGTCGATCTCGCGCTCGACCGGCTACGATTGAGAGCTACTGGGGCCGTAGCTCAGCTGGGAGAGCGTTTGGCTGGCAGCCAAAAGGTCAGGGGTTCGATCCCCCTCGGCTCCATCCGTTGTCAGAAACACAACGACGCCTCTGCAAAGGAGCGTCGTTTCATGTCCGATCGCTGGGTGAGGAGATGCGTCTCGTACGAGCCCTCGGTGTGGGACGTCAGGGTTGCCGAATTCGACACCGCGAGATCGGGGGCTAGCACGTAGTCCGCGGACCAGTGTCCTTGCCAGAATGAGCCGATGCTGGGCCGACGAGTGCTCATCGTGGACGATCATGCGGGTTTCCGCGCCGCCGCCATCGGTCATGCTCGAGGCTGCGGGTTGCGACGTCGTCGGCGGGGTTGCCGACGGCGAAGCGACGCTCGCTGCCGTCGCGTCGCTCAATCCCGACCTCGTTCTCCTCGACCTCCAGCTCCCCGGCATCGACGGCGTCACCGTCTCCGAGCTCATCTCGACCCTGGAGCACCCCCCCGGGGTGATCCTGATCTCGAGTCGCGAGGACGCAGTGACGGAGCCGCGCGTGGTCGGCGCCCCAACTCTTGGCTTCATCTCGAAACGCCACCTCTGCGAGGCGTCGATCAAGGCGTTGCTGGCGTGAAGTCCGGCCGGCTCACGATCGCGACGGTCGGCGTTGCGGTCGGACTCGCCGCGATGCTGATCCCCGAAGCGGTCGTCGGCCGCGAGCCAGACGTGCGCGTCCTGATCGTGGGTCTTGTCCTCATTGCGTGCGGGCTTGCGATTCCGGCGGCTCAGCGTGCTCGCTGGAGCAGTGCCTCCTCGTCGCCGCAGGATTCGCCTGGTTCCTGCCGAGCTTCGACGTCACCGGGCGCGAATCGGCTGACCGGGCGATCGCGTCGACCTCATCTGCTCCACATCGCGCTCGTTGCGAGCGCCATCGTGATAGTCCCGGTCGGTGCGATTCGTGCCCGGGGCATCGTGATCGCGCTCGTGCCCGCCTACGTGGCCGCCGTCTCAGCCGCCGTTGGTGGCTACCGGTTCGCCCTGATCGCCACAGGCGTGGCGCTTGCTCTGGTCGTCGTCGTCGCCTGGTCGAGACTGCGGATCAGCACGACCGGTGCCGCGCTCGCGTTTGGCACCGCTGGGCTCGTGCTCGGGCTCGAGCTCGCCCTCAGCGGCGTCGCTCCGACTAGCAGCGTCGCCTCGCCGCCCGAGCGGACCCTGTCGCTCGTTCCACGAGGTCAGCCCTGGCCGTTGCTGTCGCTCTCGTCCTGACCGCGGTCGCGCGCATACCGGGTCGACGACGTGGTCGATCTGCGCGAAGGCGGCGCCGCCGCGATCGAGCCGACGATCGCTCGAGCTCTCGACGATCGCGAGCGCAACGGTCAGATTCTCCTGACGATCGAAGGCGGCTGGATCGATCTCTCTCGGTCGTCCCCGTGAACTTCCAACGGGCGCTCCAGTCGGAGATTCGAGCCGGACGGCGAGATCGTCGCCGTGATCGCGACGTGCATGGCGATCCCCGAATCACGCTCTCGCAGTCACTCGCGCAAGTCCTGCGCCTTGGGCGGGACAATGCCCGGCTGCGACGCGCCGTGACCGTTCAGCTCGATGAGCTCGCTGATTCTCGCCGTCGTCTCCTTCGAGCGAGTGACAGCGAGCGCGAGGCGCTCGAGCGCGAACTACGTCACGGCGCTCTCGCTCATCTCGACGAGATCGAAGCCCAGCTCCGCTCGGTACCGTCGCTCCCCGGTGTCTCCGAGCGAGCACGGCTGACGCGCACCGAGCTCGAACACGTCGCGCGAGGGACTCGATCCGCTCGCGCGTGGAACGTCGCTCGCCGATGCCCTGCTCGCCGTCTCGGCGCCCGACGAAAGCCAGGTCGAGCTTCGGATCGACGACGCGGGCCTCGACCAGGTGACGAGTCGGACGCTCTGGTACGCCTGCGCCGAGGGGCTCTCGAACGCGTGGAAGCACGCCCCCGGCGCTCGTGATGTCTGATCGTGGTCGAGATCGCCGACGGCGATCTGGCACGCGCAACCGTCACCGACGACGGTCCCGGCGGCGCCGATCCTCGCGGATCCGGTTTGCTCGGTCTCGCCGATCGCGCAGCGGCCCTCGGCGGCACGCTCGAGGTCGACGAGCGCCCCTCGGGCGGAACCACGGTTCTCCGGTGTCACCGTACCGTTGCTCGGCAACACGGGTCAGCCCCTAGAGGCGCCACGTGCTGGCCGCGATGAGTCCCTCGAGGATGCGGCGTAGGTTCGGGTGATCCGACCTTGAGGAGGCTTTCCGTGCGCCATCTGCTTGCATCTTCCGCGTTCGTCACGCTCGCCGTCGTCGTCGTCGTCGTCGCAGGCTGTGGCGCCGGAGACCCGCCCTCCCGTTCCGGCGCCGATGTCGAGCCCGTCACGCTGAGCGCGACGAGCTACGAGCCAACCGGGAGTATCGGCGCCAAGACACTAACGGAGTTCGCCCGCCGCGCATCCGCCCTGTCGAACGGCGCCATCGAGATCGAGGTCGGCCCGATCCCGACAGCTCGAGGCCCGACACATCCGCCGAGAAGATCGCAGAGATCCGCAAGGGATCCTCCGACCTCGGGATCGTCGCCGCGCGCTCGTTCGACAAGCTCGGAGTGCCTGCGTTCCAGGCGCTGCAGGCTCCATTGCTCGTCACGAGCAACGAGCTCGGTGACCGCATCCTCGAGGATGAGATCGCGGACGAGATGCTCGGCACGCTCGACCAGATCTCGCTCGAGGGACTGGCCCTCACCTACGCAGACCGGCGCTTCCCACTGGGATATGGCGCGCCGCTCGTGTCGATCGACGACTACCGCGGGAAGTCGGTCGCGGCACGGCCGAGTGCCGCAACCTACGCGACGCTTCGCGCACTGGGAGCGGTCCCGACCCCGGTCAACGGCGGCGACCTCGCCGCGGCGGCCGAAGCCGGGACGGTCGTCGGCTCCGAAGGTGTCCTTGCAGTAAACCGCCCCGTCTCGCCGGGGACGATCACCGCCAACACGCCGTGGTACTTCAAGGCGAATGCCCTCGTCGTCAATCGCTCCGTCTTCGAAGGGCTCTCGGGGGCGCAGCGGGATGTCCTCCGCGACAGGCGGCCATGGAGACGCAAGCGCCTGGGCCGCCGGCGCAGCATCCGGATGATGCCACGGCGGTCGCGCGGTACTGCGCCGACGGAAACGGCGCCGTCGTCGTTCGCAACGGACGCGCAGCTGACGGGAACTCCTCGCGGCGGTCGCACCGGTCTACACCGCCATGGAGCGAGACCCGATCTCGAAGAAAGCCATCACCCGCATACGAGAGCTGGCCGGCGATACCTCCAGCTCCAAGGCCCGCCCCCTGCACGCCCCGCGCGTCCGCCGACGACCCACCTTCAGCGTCGCAGCAAGGGGAGATCAATCCGTGCTCGACGGCACGTGGCGACTGTCGGTCACGCGCCAGGAATCTCGAAGCGGCAGGCGCGACGGCGGAATTTGTCGGGTTTGAACACAGGCGTATGGACGTTCCACCTGCAACGGCGGCGAGGGCACGGTCGACCAGCCGAGCGGTAACCCGTGCCTCGTCGCATACCAGATCGACGACAACCGGATCGTGTTCGACTTCGCGGCTCGCCCGGGCTCCGGCTGCGGAGGGAAGATCGAAGGTCACGTTCGAGCTCTCCGGAGGTGCCGCGACCTTCAACTGGACGAAGGACGACATGCTGCGACCCGATCGCCTGGGACAACGCGTTCTCCGCAGAGGGACTCAAACGGATCGGCGATGCGCCGTGAGCAGCTGATGACGACCCAGCGACGGGGCAGCTCGAACCGACGCAGCCGTAGCCCCGGAGACACGCCAGATCCGTTGATCGCCTCGGTCATCCGCCTGCTCGGTCCGGTCGTAGCTGCGGGGCTCGTCCTGGTCGCGGTCCCCGAGGCCTCGTCGAGCCGGGGCGGTATCGACCTCGTGCTCGCCGGCAGCCTCGTCGCGGCCGGAGGGGTGGCATGGTTCCTGACCCGATGGGTCGTCGGGAGTGCCACGATTCTCGCCGGCGCGACGCTCGGCCTCGTCACCGTGGGTGAAGCAACGACCGTCTCCGCGCGGTCGCTCGTCCTCGGTCAGGCGGCTGCACCCCTGATCGCGCCGCTGCTGGCTCTCGCCATGGTACGGGCGCCGCAGGCCTGGATCGCCCTGCTCGGCGGCGTCGCTGCCGGCCCCGCTCGCGCTCTCCTCTACGACCCGTTCCTCGATCCCGACTGCACGCAGCGTTGTCTCGTCAGCCCCGTCGCACTGACGCACGACACCGAGCTTGCGGCCGGCCTTCACCGCTACGGGATCCTCGTCGCCGCCGTGGCGTTGACGGCTCTCATGGCGCGCCCTGCACGGCGGTGGCAGGTCGCCGTTGTCGCTGCAGCAGCATGGTCACTCGTCTTCGAACGGGCAACGGATCTCGTTCTGGTCGCGGCCGCGGTCGCACTCCTCGTCGTCACGATGGAGATCGTTGAACGGATCGAGCTACGCCGACGCCTGACCGGGCTCGACACGAACGCTGGCGACGACGGGCGACGTCGAGGAGATCCTCCGACGCGAGCTCCGTGACGATGATCTGACGGTCTTGTACTGGATCGGCGACGAACAGCGATTCGTCGCGGCCGCTGGGGGAGCCGAGAGAGCAGCGCGCGCCGACCAGGAGACCACCGACATCCGCAGCGAGGGTGAGCTTCTCGCACGCGTTCGCCACGACCCACGTGCTGCGGTGCGGGAGCTCGCCGCAGCGATGGACGGCCCCGCCCGACTTGCACTCGAAAACGAGAGGCTGCGCGCACAGGTCGCCGTGCAGCTCGCAGCGCTGCGGGAGTCCCGAGCGCGTATCGTCGCGCGGGCCGATGCGACCCGGCGCGAGATCGAGCGCGACGTCCACGACGGCGCCCAGCAGCACGTGCTCGCCCTCGGCCTGGAGTTGAGCGTCGCGCAGGCAAAGCTCGGCACGGACGATCCGAGGCGCGCGGTGACCGACACGTGCATCGCCGAGACGAATCTCGTCCTCGACGAGCTCCGCGACCTCTCCCACGGCATCTATCCCGCCTCCCTCGAGGCGGGTGGCCTCGCGCACGGGCTCCGCACGCTCGCCGGGCGAAGCAGGCACCCGGTCGTGATCGGGGATGTTCCGATGCGCCGGTTCGACGATGCGATCGAGCGCGCAGCCTTCCAGATCGTGTCAGACGCGACAGACCGGGCATCCGGGGCGCTCGACGTACGCGTCGAGGCCGACAACGACGAGCTCAGGGTGCTCATCGCCGGGGCGGCCCTCCCGGCAGGTGTCGCGGCCGACCGCGTCGCTGCCGCCGGCGGCAGCCTCACGAAGGCCGACGATACGATCGTCGCCACGTTCCCATGCGCGTCGTAATCGCCGAAGACCAGCTCCTCACTCGTGAGGGCATCGCCCACCTCCTCCGCGGGGCCGATGTCGACGTGGTCGGCGAAGCGGGTGAGGTCGACGCGCTGATGCGCCTCGTCCACACGCAGAAGCCCGACGTCGCACTCGTCGATATCCGAATGCCGCCCACGCACACGAACGAGGGGCTCGTCGCGGCGGATCGGATCCGCAGTGAGGTACCCGGGACGGGAGTGCTCGTGCTCTCGCAGCACGTCGAGGCCGATTTCGTGATTCCCCTGCTCGAGGAGGGGACGTCGAGCATTGGCTACCTGCTCAAGGACCGGATCATGGATCCGGCAACGTTGCTCGACGGACTCCGGCGCGTCGCTGCGGGCGAGTGCGTCGTCGATCCCGCAATCGTGCGGCAGCTCGTGCAGTGGCAGCGTCGCGAGGATCCGCTCGCGGATCTCACCGATCGCGAGCGCAGCGTCCTCTCGCTGATCGCCGAGGGCCTGACGAACGTCGCGATCGGCCGCAGGCTGTTCATCTCAGAGCGCACCGTCGAGGTGCACACCAAGCAGATCTTCATGAAGCTCGGGCTCGTCGATACGGCAGACGGCAACCGCCGGGTGCTCGCCGTCCTCGCGTACCTCCGCGCTGCGACCTGATACCTCGCTGCCGAGGACGGCGGCTGACACGTAGTCCGGCACGTGCTGGCCCGTAGGACGCCGCCCTCCCGTCCGGACATGCTCGGGCTGTCCAACGAGAAAGGAGCACGACATGAAGGTCAAGGCGGACGGAGTGCAGATGTGGAGCAGATTCAGGCTGCTGGCGGCCAGTCTGTCGCTGGCCGGCATCCTGGCGGCGGGGATCAGCGCACAGGCCATTGCCGGCGGGAATGGCGCGGCCGTTGTACGCGATAACGGCGGCCAGTGCTTGACTTCCAACAACACGGACTCTTGGAAGTTCTCGTGCAACATCCGGATCACGTCCGGGCCGACGGGATCGATCACCCAGTCCATCACGGGCTCTGTGATCCCTGAAGAGAGCAGCCCGCTCCCCTCGCAGGCCGTTACGGACGTCACGGGCGGGCCATGTCTCATCTTGGGTGGTCAGGTCCTCACGACGGTCATCGCCGGGGTCGTCACCCCGAGCGGACGGGTGCTACTCACCTGTAAGAGCTAAGAGAGAGGGCCCCGCGTCAGCGGGGCCCTCTCCCATCCCTTCACTCGTCAGGTGAGTGCCGGTTTGCTCAGACGCCGACGATCGTGATCGTCCGCGTGGCGAAGCCGCCGTTCTCCGTGTTGAGCTGGATCACGGCGCTGTAGGTCTTCAGCTTGGCGACGGTCACCGGCATCGCGAGACGGACGGTGCAGTCGAGCCCGAGTGGGGCCGCCTGCTGCCCGACGCCGACGAGCTTGCCGCCGAGCGAGACGCGAGTCGTGGAGCCGACCGTTGCTCCGACTGCGTTGTTCGCGCAGAACGAGCGCACGTTGACCGTGGTCACCGGGTTCTTGGCACCACCGCGGATGCGGATCAGGCCGTTGCGGGCGTCGACCGGTGCGGCAGCGCTGGTGAACCGGCGCTGGGCCGGCTTCGCACTCGCGTCAGGGCGGTAGACGCCGCTCTGCCAAAGGCTCCCCTGGGAGTCCTGCATCACGAACCAGACGAACATCGCGACGCGCGGGTTCTTGCGGGCCAGCGCCAGCGCCTGCGCGATGTACACGGACTGCTGGCCCTCGGTCACGCCCTTCGGCTCGCCGGGCTTCGTCTCGTGACCGTACTCCGTGATCCAGATCGGGATGTTCTTGCGGCCGAACCACTTGTCGAGATCCTTCTCGAACTGCGGAAGCGTCGTGAAGTTGACGTTCGGGTACCGCACCTTCTGCGTCGGCTTCTGGCTCACGGGCGAGGGGTACGGGTGTTGCGCCCACGCGTCGAAGCGGAGCCGCCTGTTCGCCTTGGCGACGCCTTGCGCGAACGTCGCGGGGGCGACTGTGTCGGTCCCTGCGCCGCGCCGGTTGCGACCGTTCGACGACGTCTCGCCGATTGCGACGAGCGCTCGTGGGTTCCCCGCCTTCACACCGGTGTAGCCGGCGGCCGCGAGCTTCGCGTAGAGGGCCGGGCTGATGATCTTCCCCTTGCTGTTGAACTGTGGGAGCAGGAACGTGCCCAGGTTCGACTCGTTCCAGATGCCGTAGAACTTGACGAACGGGTAGCCCGCGAAGCGCCCGGAGTACCGCGCCGCGACCGCTTGCGCAAAGAACCGGAAGTCGGTCATGCGCGTTGGCATGAACTGCGGCTTCTTGTTGCCGTTCGCCCAGCCCGGCGTACCCCAGATCGTGATCAGCACCTCCATGTCGCGCACCTGCGCGTTGCGGACGAGCTCGTCGAGGTCGTCGAACCGATACGCGGGGTCGAACGGGTCGCTCGGGTTCACCGGGCGCGTCGGCGCGACGCGCTGCCATTCGACGAGTGTCCGCACGATGCCCGCGTTGTTCTGCCTCGCTCGATCGAGCGCCTCCTGTCGACCGCCGTCGAAGCGGAACACGGGATCGTCGTGGAAGCCGACCCACATACGGTCGGCTGCGACGCCCGTCGTCGTCAGGGCGGCCGCGACGATCGAGGCGACGGCGAGCAGGGGGGCGAGACGTCTCACGGGGGCTACCTCCTTGGGGGAAAACGATCAGCGATGCACGCTAGCGAGGCTGCGTTAGCACCGTGTGAAGGCCAAGTCGTATTTTCGACACGAACCCGGCTCACCCTCGTTCGTCCTTCGGCCGTAGCGTGACGTTCGTCAGCCACGAGCAAGAGAGGAGGCTCAGATGGGATCGACGCTCGCACTTGCGGGGCCTCGATACGCAGCTCCGGCGGTCGTGTTCGACGCCGAGACGGCAGAGGTCGATGAAGCCGTGTGGTGGGTCGTCTTCGTCGGCATCGCCTACGCGGTTGCGCTCGCGTGGGCCACGTACTGCCGCATCACCGGCGGCTACCCGGATATCTCCTTCGGGTGGAAGGGGTTCAAGGTTGCGTGCAAGTCCGCACCGTGAGCCGGACGCGTGGAGCGGGGGTGCGGGACGCCGCGCTCCCGCTCCACCGCTCGTCGCGCGAGGGCTGAGCAAGCGCTTCGGTCAGACCGTCGCGCTCGTCGACGTCGACGTCGACGTCCGGCCGGGCGAGATCGTGGGGCTCGTCGGTCCCAATGGCTCCGGCAAGACGACCGCGCTTCTCTCTGTCGCTGGCCTTGTCCGGCCCGATGCCGGCACCGCGTCGGTTGGCGGGTACGTCGCCGGGACGCTGGCGGCTCGTCGGGCACTTGCGTACGTTCCCGACGACCCCGGTGGTCTCGACGAGCTGACGGTTTCAGAGCACGTCGAGCTCGTGCTGACGTTGCACCGCGCAGGGGAGAGGAGCCGTCGTCGCGCGCGGTCGATGGCGGAGTCGCTTGGGCTTCACGTCCGCTGGCACGCTCGTCTCGGCACGCTGTCCCGGGGGCAGCGACGCCAAGCGAGCCTCGTGGCGGGTGTCGCTCTCGACGTTCCGCTGCTCGTGGTCGACGAGGCCACTGCCACGCTCGACCCCGAGGCCGTCGTCTTCCTGTACGAGGCGATCAGGGTGCGTGCAGCAGCCGGAGCCGGCGTGCTGCTGGCGACACAGGATCTGCACTTCGCCGAGCGTCTGTGCGACACGGTCGTCGTGCTCCAAGGCGGCGCGGTCGTTGCTTCCGGTCGCCCCGATGTGCTGCGTGGCGCCCATGCAGCACAGACGCTCGAAGAGGCGTTTCTCGCCGAGACCGGGGCAGGTCTCCTCCGCGAACGGGTGCGCCGTGAGCTGGCCGCTCTGTGATGCCGTGGCGCGCGCGCAGGCCCGACGGCTGTGCAGGCCGGCGCGGACAGCACCGCTGCCGACCGCTCTCGTCCTCTGTGCGTGGGTCTTCTCGGGAATCCTGATCTTCCGCGTCGGCAGCGACGTGGCGGAGGAACTGAGCCCCCTCGTCTCCGACGCCCGCCTAGCCCGGATGGTCGTTCTGGGTCTGGCGCTGCCGGGCTGTGCGGGCGGCGGCGCGCTCGGGCTGATGTCCCGCGGCGTCGAGATGCTTGGGGCAGCGCTCGCGGCTGCCCCGGTGGCACGTGTCTCAGCGCACGGAGCAGTGGTCGCACCACGACTCGTCGCGACGTTCTTGCTCGCTGCGCCGCTCGTCCTCGCGGCCGTGCTGCCGCTGTCGCTGGCGGCGCCCGGGGGTGTGAGCGGCGCGCTCGGTCTTCTCGTCGCGGTTGGGGCAAGCGCGTCTGTCGGCGCGCTCCTCGCCGAGAGTGCGATCCGTCTCGCCCGGCGCCAGATCCGCTGGGTCGCCGATAGCGGAGCTTTGATCGCAGTCGCGTGCATGTGCGGCGTCTGCGAGCTCGCCGCCCATGGTCTCGTAGGTGGCACACGCGAGGCGCTCCTCGCCGTCGCCGCCGGGCTGCTGCTCGCGTCGGCAGCCGGCGTGGCGTGGGTCGTCGGCTCGTCCGACCGGCCGTCGCCACGTCCTCGTCGTCGTGCCGGGAGGCGTCCTCTGTGGCGCCTCCTCTCCGCTGTCGATGCCAGCGCGTTCGCCGCCGTCACGCGTGCTGCGGACATCCGGCTTGCGATGGCCGCGTCCGTCTGCTTCGGTCTGGGTGCGATTGCGGTCGGAGCGCTCGCCGTGGATGCGGACGGTGGATTGCTGCTTGCATCAGGCGTCGCCGCCATGGGGGCTGGTGTGGCCCCGCTGTCCGCTGGAGGGCGCATCGACGTGGCGCGCTGGGTGTGGTCGGTTGGCGCTGCGTCCCGTGTCGCAGTCGCCTGGGCGGGCGCGACGGCGCTCGCGATGCTGGTGGTCGTCGCGCCGGTTGTCGCCGTCGGGGTCGCGTCCGGGGCCGATCGGTCTGTAGCCCTGCAGGCGACGGTGCTCGCGATCTCGGCGTGGGCTGCGGGGCTCGTTGCCGGTGCTCTCGTTCCGCGGCGCGCGGCCGACCTCGGTGACGATGCCGCATCACTCGCAGCGTTCGTCGCCGTCCTCTCCCTCGGAGTCGCCGGTGGTGCGGCGGTTCACACGTGGCTTGAGGGGATCGGAGTTCCGGGGGCCGTGTCGCTCTGGCTCTGGCTCGCCGGTGGGTGCGGTGTCGGCGGACTCCTGCTCGTCGCTCGCGCGAGGCACATCTGATGCTCAGCGATACCGACGCGATAGTGCTGGCGGACGGGGTACGCGTCGACAGCGGCGGGATCGTCGACGAAGTTCGGGCTGAACGGTTGCCTGCCAACGCGACCGCGAGCTTCGTGCTCGCGCGGGCAGGGCAGCCGCTTGGCGCCGTTGCTGCAGAGCTCGCCTTCGTCTACCGCGTCGAGCGAGGGCAGGCCCGCGACGACGTGCTCTCGTTCGCGTATCGGCTCAACCGGCTTCTGCTCGTGAATGTCGAGCCGGGATCGGGACGGACGAGGCGTCTGTGGTCGTGGCTCCAGGGGGCCTTGCGTCTCGTGCCTGCCAACACCGTGCCACGGACGGCGTGGCGTCGTGTTGGTCTCGACACGCGATCGGGCATGCGTGCCGCGTTGTGCACGCTTGCAGCGGTCCGATGGCGAGCGCTCACAATCGGCTTGCTCGCGGCACTCCTCTGCGTCGAGACCGCTGCGGTGGGAGGAGTTGTGCCGGGCTGGTCCTGGGTGGTGGTCGGCGTCGCTGCTGGCCTCGGTCTCGCGTTGCACGAGGCCGGACATGCCATGGTGCTCGGTGGTGTGCCGGCAGCGCTCGTCCTTGCCGGACCGCGAACGTTCGTCCTGCACAGGACGGTGAGCACAGCCCGCCGTCGTCTCGTCGCACTCGCCGGTCCGACGGTGCCGCTTGCGGCTGGGGCTTTCGTCGCGGCGGCTGCGCGACCGGCGGGGAGCACCGTGCTCGCACTCGCGGCCTGCGCCCTGTGCGGGCACGGGATGGGGCTGACGGTGGCGACACGGGACGGGAGAACCGCGTGCGGGGTATGAGAGCGCTTGCGCTCGGAGCGGTGGCAACGGGGGTTGTCGCCTACTCGGTCGCGACGGTGCTCGCGATCACCGTCGCCTCGACGGGCTCCGCGATCGATCTCGAGATAGGGCCGTTCGCCGTGCTCGTCGTCGAGCAACTCGGTGCCGGGGGAGGTTCCGCGACGACACTTGGGCCGGGATTGCTTCTCGTCGCCCTGGCCGGCGGTGTCGTCAACGCCATCGCCGCTCTCGTGCTCGCCCGACGCGAACGACGGCAGCCTCGCTGAGCCCGACCGGAGGCGCATCGCGTAGACTGCGGCGCGCGATGGTGTGGGAAGCGATCTTCATGCTCGTCCTGTTGAAAATCCCAGTCATCTACTTGTGCCTCGTCGTCTGGTGGGCGATCCGTGCCGAGCCGCGTGACCCACGGCCTGCGGCCCTCGTTCCTGTGTCCGACACTCCGCCGTCCGGGCCTGGCTGGGGTGTCGGTGATCGCGTTCGCGCTCCAGGTTCGCGCGCCCCGCGGCGCCCCTGGCCGACGCGCCCGCGGGCGGGGGCATTACGGTCGGAGGTTCATCCATGAGCACGCTCGAGCATTCGGAGGCACAGCACCACACGTCTGTCGACGCGGTTGCCGGTCTTGTTGCTGTCGCCTCGTTCGTCCTGTCGGGGCTCGCGGCAGGCTTCGGTCTGCTGCTCCAACTCGAGGCCCGCCCGGCTCGCCTGGCTCCTGCTGCCCTCGTGCTCGCGATCATCGCCGGGCGTATGAGCACTCGCTTCGAGCGACTCGCGTTCGCGGCGTTGATCGCCTCGATGATTGCCTGGTTCGTGGGGATGACCCTCGTCGTCCTCACCGAGAACCCGCTCCTCTAACGCAGCTCTCGTTCCCTGCGACGACCGGGTCGGCTTCTGCGGGTGTGGCCGCTCTCGGCTCGCGACGGCGTAGCGCGGCGGCCAGCCCATGGGCAGCCCACCTCGCGGCGGCCGCTGGGAGACCCCTGCTACAACACCGGCGATGGCCGAGAACGAGCTGAGTGGTCTGAACGCAGCGTATGTCGCTCAGCTCTTCGAGGACTATCTGGACGCTCCCGCGAGCGTGCCGCCCGAGTGGCGGGCGGTGTTCGCGGCCGACGGCGACGAGACCGGGCCCGAGCCTTCTGGGCCGCTGCTTACGGCTTCCACGCCGCTCGACGGGGCAGTCGCGCGCGCAAGCGTCGACGTGGCACGCGCGCCACGGCCACACGTCCCTGTGGCGACGCCGACTCCTCGCCCTGCAGCTCCGTCGCCGCCACAGCGGGCGGATGTGGCTGATTCTCGACCGGTGGCTGCGGTCGAGGTCGAACCGAGCGAGCCGGTCGCCGTATCGCCGGAGCCGATCGCCGCTCGAGAGCCGACCGCCGACGTGCTCGGCGCCGTCGCCGCCGCGATGGCTCTGGTCAAGGCGTACAGGATGCACGGCCATCTCGCTGCCCGCCTCGACCCGCTCGGCTCGGAGCCGATCGGCGACCCGGCCCTCGACGAGACCCGTCTGACCCCTGCTCTCACACCGGAGCTGCTGAAGCTGGTTCCCTCCGGCCTGTTGCGCCTCTACGTCGAGGGAGAGACGTTGCACGATGCGCTGCCACGTCTGCGCGACGTCTACACGGGGTCGATCGCGTACGAGGTCGAGCACATCTCCGACCACGCGGAGCGCGTATGGCTGCGTCAGGCGATCGAGTCGGGGCGGTTCCGCAAGCCCCTGGCCCTCGAGGAGCGTACGGCCCTCCTCGAGCGGCTCTCCCAGGTCGAGAGCTTCGAGCAGTACCTGCGTCGTGCGTTCCTCGGGCAGAAGCAGTTCTCGCTCGAGGGACTCGACGTGCTCATCCTCATGATCGACGAGGCAGTGGAGCTTGCCGCTGCCTCCGGCGCGCACCAGGTTGTCGTCGGGATGGCGCACCGCGGGCGCCTCAATGCTCTCGCGCACGCTGTCGGTCGATCCTACGAGTCGATCCTGCGGGAGTTCGAGGGTGAGCGGTCGTACGACGCTCTCGTCGTCGATCCGGAGGGGGGGACCGGTGACGTCAAGTACCACCTACCGGCCTCGGGTGTCCGGACGACCGCCGCCGGCGAGATCGAGGTGGCGATCATCCCCAACCCCAGCCACTTGGAAGCCGTCGATCCTGTCGTCGAGGGACGTGCGCGCGCCGAACAGACCGACCGCTCCTCAGGCTCCGGTCTCCACGACCCGACGGTTGCTCTGCCGCTGCTCATCCACGGCGACGCCTCCTTCGCGGGGCAGGGCGTGGTTGCCGAAACGCTCAACCTGCAGAGCCTCGACGGCTACCGGACCGGGGGCACGCTGCATCTGATCGCCAACAATCAGGTCGGCTTCACGACCGATCCGTTCGAGGGTCGTTCGACGCGGTACTCGAGCGATCTCGCGAAAGGGTTCGACATTCCCATCATCCACGTGAACGCCGACGATCCCGAGGCGGCCGTCGCTGCAGTGCGACTTGCGCTCGCCTACCGGGAGGAGTTCGCCGAGGATGTCGTCATCGATCTCGTCGGGTATCGACGTTTCGGGCACAACGAACAGGACGAGGCGTCGTATACGCAGCCGCTGCAAGTCTCGCGGATCGAGTCCCAGCCGACAGTCCGCGAGCGCTACGCCGAGCAGCTCATCGCCGACGGGGCGCTGGCGGAGGGGGACGCGGACGCGCTCTCGGAGAGGGCGACGCAGGCGCTACGAGAGGCGCACGAGCGGCTGCGTAACGCGCTCGCCGAGATATCACCGGTGCCGCAGCCGACAGCTGAGCCTCATGCCGGTTCTCCCACCGGCGACGCGGTGGCCACCGCGGTCTCTCCAGACCGGCTCCAGTCGCTCAATGCCGAGCTGCTCCGGGTGCCCGACGACTTCGTGGTCAACACCAAGCTCGCGCGTCAGCTCGAGCGCAGACTCGAGACGATTGTGGACGGGGGGATCGACTGGGGGCAGGCGGAAGCGCTCGCCTTTGCGTCGCTGCTCGAGGACGGGATCCCGATCCGGCTCACGGGACAGGACACCGAGCGTGGGACCTTCTCCCACCGCCACCTGGTCCTCCACGATCACGTGACCGGCGAGACGTACGCGCCAATCCAGCATCTCGAGGGCGCGAACGCGTCCTTCGAGGTGCACAACTCGCCCTTGTCCGAGTTCGCGGTACTCGGGTTCGAGTACGGGTACTCCGTCGCCGCTCCGGACGCTCTCGTTCTCTGGGAGGCGCAGTTCGGCGACTTCGCCAACAGCGCCCAGGTCGTGATCGACCAGTTCATCTCTGCAGGTCGGTCGAAGTGGGGGCAGACCTCCCGGCTGACGCTGCTTCTCCCCCACGGCTACGAAGGGAACGGGCCGGAGCATTCGAGCGCGCGCCTCGAGCGATTCCTCCAGCTCGGCGCCCAGGACAACATCCGTATTGCGAGCCCGACCACCGCCGCTCAGTACTTCCACCTGCTTCGCCGGCAGGCGCTCGATGCGACGGCACGCCCACTCGTCGTCATGACGCCGAAGGGGTTGCTCCGGCTCCGGCATGCCGCTTCCGTCCCGACGGAGCTCACCCGGGGGTCGTTCCGTGCCGTGCTCGACGACGACGGTGTCGATCGCGAGCGTGTGCGACGGCTCGTGCTCTGCTCGGGGAAGATCTACTACGACCTCGTCGGGCATGACGAGCGTCCGGGGGCCGGGGCCGTCGCCGTTGCTCGCATCGAGCAGCCGTATCCATTCCCGGTCGAGGACGTCGCCGCGCTGGTCGCTGCCTACCCGCATCTGAACGACATCGTCTGGGCGCAGGAGGAGCCGCAGAACATGGGGCCGTGGCGGTCGATTCGCCATCGTCTCGACGAGGCCGCCCGGTCGAGCGTCGGCGTCACGTCGGCTCGGTATGTCGGGCGCCCGTGGCGGGCGAGCCCCAGCGAGGGCTATCCGACCGCGCATCAGCGTGAGCAGGATCGGATCGTGCGCACGGCCCTCACGGGCGCCGGCTGATCGTCGGCAACGGACGCCTCAGATGCGGCCGCGACGCACCGCCGCCGCCTTCTTCGTTGCCGCAGCGGCTTTGGCCGCGATCTGGGGCCCGTGTGCTCGGGCCGCGTTCAGCAGCTCGCGCCGCTGCTCGGGCGGGAGTCTCGCCCACGCGCGGTAGAGGACGAACGCGAGGGCTGTCGGGCTGCGCGGTATCCGTGGCACGCAGCCATCCTCGCACACGCGCGCATCGTCCCGGCGGGGTGACCGAAGTGACCTGGTTGCAGGGATTTCGCTTCGCGCTAGACTGACGCGGGGAGGCAGTACTCGAACGCTCGAAGATCCGGAGGTCCATCGCGGTGGATACCGACACGACGCTCGCACACGCCATTCAAGAGCACCTCGCGCTGAGGGAGCGCAATGCCGGCCTGGACGGTGATATGCCTCTCACGCACTATCAACCCGACGATCCGTTCGAGAACCATCCGCTGTTCAAGTCGGAGGAGCAGGCGCGACTCGAGGAGACCGTCGAGGGTGTCGATGCTCCCGCGCCTGCACACTCGGTGCTGCCATGGCCGGGCGACGGGGCGGACAACGGCGCGGGCGAGCTCGACGGCGCGGGGCTCGAAGACGGCCTGTGGAGTCGCTCGCGCGACTTCGACTGGGGCGAGTAGCGCAACCGCCCGCAGCGCGACGTCCGTCCTGACCCGGCGCTTCCGGCTGCGGCCAGCGGTCTGTCAGCTGCCCTCGTCGAGCGCGGCGCTCCGCGCCAACTGCTCGGCGGCCGGCGCTTCGAGCGTGTGCGCCAGCCGTCGGAACGGGCCGTCCTGGGCGAGCAGGGCGTGCTCCGTCCCGCGCTGCACGATTCGCCCTCTCTCGATCACGAGGATCTCGTCCGCGCGACGGACGGTGGCGAGCCGGTGCGCGATGATGATCGACGTGCGGCCGTGCAGCAGCGTGTCGAACGCCTGCTCGATGAGGATCTCGGTCGGGCGGTCGATGTTCGACGTCGCCTCGTCGAGAATGAGGATTCTCGGATCCGCGAGCAGGGCGCGCGCGATCGAGATCAGCTGACGTTCGCCCGCCGAGAGGCCCGCGCCGCCCTCCCGCACGACGTGGTCGAGCCCCAGCTCGAAGCGTGCCGCGACACGGTCGACCCCGATCGCGCGGGCGGCAGCTTCGACCTCCTCGTCGGTGGCGTCAGGCTTCGCGAAGCGGACGTTGTCGGCAATCGTCCCGCTGAAGAGGAACGGGTCCTGCAGGACGACCCCGAGTTGTCGTCGGTACGAGCGCAGCTGCACGCTGCGGAGATCGGTGTCGTCGACGAGCACCGCGCCTTCCAAGGGGTCGTAGAAACGCGCGATCAGCTTCGCCGTCGTCGACTTGCCCCCACCGGACTCGCCGACCAGAGCGATGCAACCGCCTGCCGCGACGTCGATCGACAGCCCTTTGATCACTGGCTCGTCGCCGTAGGCGAAGACGACGCGGTCGAGCGTGAGTCGTCCCTCGATGTGTGTCATCGGCTTCGCACCGGGTCGGTCGACGATGTCCCGCTCGGCGTCGAGGACCGTGGAGACCTTCTCCATCGCGGCTGCCGCCGCCTGCACCTGCCCGTACAGCTCCGAGAGCTCCTGGAGCGGCTGAAAGACGAGCGAGAGCATCCCGACGGCTGCGACGAGCGTCCCGATCTCCAGGACACCGGCGTCGATCATGCGCGCGCCGGCGAAGAGGACGGCCGCGGTGGCGATCACGCCGAGGAACTGAACGGCCGGGAAGAAGACCGACGACAGCTTCTGAGCGCGGACGTTCGCGATCCTGTTCGCCTCGTTGAGACCGTCGAACTCACGCTGGAAGGCGCGCTCGCGGTTGAACGCCTGGACGACGGCCATGCCGGAGACGGATTCGGCGAGCTGCGCCGTGACCGCCGCGATCCGGGTGCGCACCTCGGAGAACGCGACGTGCGACGTACGCTGGAACCAGCGGGTGACGAGAATGCCGGGCGGCAGCACGAGGAGTGCTACGAGCCCTAGCCGCCAGTCGAGCAGGAAGAGGCCCGCGATCGCTGCGACCAAGGTCAGGGAGTTCACGACGAGCGTCGTCAGGCCCTGGTTGAGGACGTCCGATAGCGCGTCGACGTCGCTCGTCAGGCGAGCGATGATCCAGCCGGCCTTCTGCTCCGAGAAGTAGCGGAGGCTGAGGGAGGTCAAGTGCTCGAACAAGCTGCGGCGGATCGCGACGACCATGCGCTGCCCGATCGCAGCCAGCATCAGCCACGTCGTCGTGCCGAGCCCCCAGGCAAGGGCGTTGACGCCGACGTAGAGCACGACGTCGACGGTCAGCCTCTGCTCGTCACCAGCGCGAATGCCGTTGTCGATCACGTCGCCGACGATGTTCCAGCCGACGACCGGCGCAGCCGCGGAGACGGCAGCGAGCAGGATCACGAAGATCGCTCGGCCGCGCTGATCCTCCGTGTACCGCCAGAGCCGGGAGAGCCCCGTTCGATGTCGTTTACGCGGCGGCAACGGCCTCGTCTCCGAACAGCGCGGTGAACGGACCACCGCCGGTGATCAGCTCGCCTGGCCGACCTTCCTCGACAATGCCGCCTTCGCCGAGCACGACCGCGCGGTCGGCGAGGAGCACGGTCGAGAGACGTTGCCCGGAGAGCAGAACGGTGCGACCTGCCACCGCGGGGCGCAGGTTCGCTACGAGGAGGCGCTCGGTCTCGGTGTCGACAGCCGACATCGGGTCGTCGAAGACGAGGACTCGCGCGCCCGCGACCAACGCGCGTGCGAGCGCAACGCGCTGGCGCTGACCGCCCGAGAGATTGACCCCTCGCTCGCCGATGAGCGTGTCGTAGCCGTGCGGAAGCTCGTCCGCGAACAGTGCGACACCGGCTGCGTCGCAGGCGGCCAGCACCTCCTCCCAGTCTGCATCCGGTCTCGCGGCGAGGAGGTTCTCCCGCAGGGTGATCGAGAACAGGACAGCGCGCTGCGTGACGATGGCCACTGCGCTGCGAAGCTCGGTCAGCCGCACGTCCCGCGTATCCACTCCACCGAGGCGCACGTGTCCCTCGGTCGGGTCGTAGAAGCGCGGCAGCAGGTTGAGCAGCGACGTTTTCCCGGACCCCGTGGGGCCGCAGACAGCCAGGATCTCCCCGGGGGCGACGGTGAGCGAGACGTCGGTCAGGACGTCGCCGCCCGTCCCGTAGCGGAAGCCGACGCGTTCGAACGACACGCCGAGCGGCCCGCCGGGTAGCTCCTCCGGGTGATCCCGCTCGACGAGTGGCTCGATGCCGTCGAGCCAGGCGAACGACCGGCCGGCGGCGGCGGTGGCGCGCTGACCGAGGTTGATGATCCATCCCAGCGCCTCGAGCGGCCAGACGAGCTGGAGCAGCAACGTGATGAACAAGGTGAACTCACCGATCGTGAGGTCGCCCGCGATCGCCTCCCGTCCGCCGAACCACAGCACCGCGGCGATGCCGAGGGTGGGGAGGAAGACGAGCCCCGGGAGGTATCGCGCCTCGACGTTGGCCTGCAGCATCGTCTCGGAGCGGACAGCCTCGGCGCGGGACCCGAACCGCTCGCGCACGTCGTCCTCCCGTCCGAAGGCCTGCACCATCTCGATGCCCACGACCGCTTCGTCCGTGGCCTCGGTGAGGTGCCCCTTGCGCTCCTGCACACGGCGGGAGATCGGGAAGACGCGGTGGGCGAAGAGGTACGTGAGCACGGCGATCGGCGGCATCGCCAGGGCTGCGTAGAGTGCGAGCCGCGCGTTGACGGAAACAAGGACGACGGCGGCTCCGACGAGCATCATCGCGCTCTGGAGCGCCTGCACCACGCCCCAGCCGATGAAGTACCGCACCGGGTAGATGTCATTCGTCGCCCGCGAGATCACCTCGCCGGTGGCGTGCCGATCGTAGAAGGCCCGTGGAAAGCGAAGGTAGGCGTCGTAGAGCAGGCCTCTGAGTCGTGCCTCGACGGCAATCCCGACCCGTGCTGTCGAAAAGCGACGCACGAAGTTGAAAGCGAAGCTGAGCGCGCCCAGCGCGAGGATGGTGACGAGGTAGGGAACGAGCAGCTGGGGGTCGTCGCCGTCGATCGCGTCGTCGATCGTGCGTTGGATGAGCACAGGGATCGCGAGCGAGAGCCCGGTGAAGACGAGGGCGCAGGCCAGTCCGATGCCGACCAGCCGCCACTGCTCCCGCCACAGCGGGTAGAGACGGCGAAGCGTCTGACCGAGCGGGAGATCGACGGGGTCGACGGAGCTCACGCTAGCGGCGTCCTCCTACCGCAGGCGGCGATCGTGGGTGGTCCGGACGGCGGTGGGTCGCGCGGAGCGCCTGCCGCGGGCCCGAGCGACACCCGGAGCCGCGGGCACAGTAGCAGTGCGCCCGGCGTGACATACTTAAAACATCACATTGACGCTTGACAGACATCAAAATGATGCCATACTGACGGTATGGATATCACTCGCTATGTCACGGCCCTACAGAACGACCTCGCCGCCGCTGCGGCAGTCGGCGGCGACGCGACGGCCGAGGCGGGTCTCAGGCTCGCCGAAGCCGTGGAGCCGGCGCTCACACTTCGCCTCCTCGATCTTCTGACCGAGGCGGCCGCTGGTCTGAGCGGGACGCTTCGCGTCGGGCACGTCGAGCTTCGTCTTGCCGGACGCGAGCCCGAGCTCGTCTTCGTGGACGAGCCGTCTGCCGCAGAAGGCGCTCCGACACCGGGCGACGACCTGAGCGCACGCATCAGCCTCCGCCTGCCGGAGACGCTGAAGACGTCCGTCGAAGCCGCCGCGGCACAGGAAGGTGTGTCTACCAACGCGTGGATCGTGCGTGCCTTGTCGCATGCCCTCGATCGGCGCAGTGGAAGTGGCACGCGAACCGGTAACAGGCTCCAGGGCTTCGCCCAGAGCTGACACGAGAAGGAGGAGACGATGCTGTTCACGAGCTACACACTTCCGGAGGACGTCCATCTCCTCGAGGCCCGGCGCGCCCCCCGCACCGCGGGCGGCGTCAGGATCGACGCCCGCCCGCCGGTCGCGACCCGCGGGGAGCGGCGGAGCAGTCGATGAGCATCCACGCCGTCGACGGGCCGGTTCGGCTCCGCTTGTCGGTGCCGGCCGGCCGGATCGAGATCGAACCTCGCGATGCAGGCGCCGTCGAGGTCGAGCTGACCGCGCTGCGTAACGACGACGTCACTTCGAGCGCCATCGCAGAGGCGCGGGTTGTCGCCTCGGAGCGCGGAGGACGACACGAGATCCGGGTCGAGGTTCCGCGGACGAAGGGCGGCCTGCTCTCGCTGGGGCGGCAGCCGAAGGTGGGCGTGCTGGTCCGCTGCCCGATGGGTAGCGACGTCGATGTCGACACCGCCTCTGCGGATGTCGACGCTGCGTGCCGACTGTGGCGTCGTGAGCGTGAAGACGGCTTCCGGGGATGTCGTCGCCGGGCGTGTCGCAGCGCTCTCGGTCACCTCGGCCAGCGGTGATGTCGCCGTGGGCTCGGTCGACGGCGACCTGTCGGTGAAGACCGCATCGGGTGACGTCGACGCACGGGCCGTCGGTGGCCCCGTGGCGGTGCACTCGGTTTCGGGCGACGTGCTGCTGGGGCGCGTAACCGGTTCCTGCACGGTGGGAACCGTCTCGGGTGACGTTGCGATCGAGTCGCTCGCGGCCGGTGGCCTTCGAGCGAACGCGGTCTCGGGCGACGTCCACGTCGCGGTGGAGCGGGGTCTCCGTCTCTGGATCGATGCGCAGTCGGTCAGCGGGTCGATGCGCTCCGACCTCGACCTCGGAGACGCTTCGCCCACCGAGGAGAGCGAGACCGTCGTCGAGCTGCGGATCCGAACGGTCTCGGGCGACGTCGACATCCGTCGCGCCTGAGCGCGCCCCGCGGACCGCCGGCTACGGCAGGCGCGCGATCAGCGCGTTCCAGCGAGCCGGCGTGCCGGCGGCCTGGAAGCCGGCGACGAACCTCCCCTTCGCGTCGATCAGGACGAACGCCGGCTGGTAGGTCGCTCCGAACTTCCGTGCCAGCGCACGCTTCGGATCACGGATCGACGGCCAGGTCCATCGGTACTGCTTCTGGAACGCCTGGGCATCGGCGAGCTCGTCGACGGTGTTCAGGCCGAGGAAGACGACCGCGTTCTTCTTCCCCCGCTTCGCGATCTGCTTCTTCACCCATTGTGCGTAGGCACCCGCCTCGCTTCGGCACGTGCTTCACCAGGATGACCAGACGTTGATGAAGACCGGCTTGCCGCGGAACTGCGCGAGCGAGAGCCGCTTTCCCTCCAGGGTCAGGCCGACGACGCGGGGCGCCTTCGGGCGCGCTGCGGTCTGTGCTGCGGGAGCTGCGATCAGCAGCATCCCGAGCGCGAGCAGGATGGCGAGAACCCGCACCATCCGATCGAGGCTAGCAAGGGCGGTGTGCTCGACCGCGTCCCTGACCCGGGGGTTTCGGCTTCAGCCTTCTCGGGCGCCGGTCGATACCGGAGGTGATGAGACGTCTCGTCGGCTCTGTCACGCTCGTCGTTTCACTCGCGCTGGCGCTCGTCGCCGGCGCGGCCTCATCGGGGCCGGGCAAGAGCTGGGCGGGGCCCCAGATCGCCACCGTGGTCGCTGCGGGCGCGATGGGACAGGACGTCGCAGCGTTCCGGCCAGATGACGCGATCACAGCCGGCGAGCTCACCGATGCGCTCGTTGCCATCGGACGACCGGGTGCCTCTCCGGCGGATCCGTTCCGCGCGCTGACGATGCGGGAGCTGGACGCGAAGCTCGTTTCCGCGCTCGGGCTTCGACAGGCAGCGTCGCGAATTCGGATCGCGGCGCGTGACGCGGGGCTCCGTCCGACGCCGTACCTCGGTACGGAGACAGTTGCCAGGCTGCTCGGGCTCCGGCGCAACCATCCCGTCGACCAGGAGGCACTCGAGCGTGGCCCCAACGACCTGGCCACCAGGGCCGAAGCCGCGTACTCGCTGGCCCGCGTACTCGCGCTCTCCGACGGTCAGATTGCCTCCTTGCACGATGCGTCCCGAACGCTCGTCTTCCCCGCGTTGACCGAGCAGCAGACGAGTGTCGTCTCCCGAGCGCTGCGATTCGTCGGATTCCCCTACGTCTTTGCGGGCACATCCGAGCGGCAGCAGCAGTTGTGGAACGCCTCTGCGCCGGGTGGCGTCGTCACCGCGCCCGCCGGCTTCGACTGCTCAGGGCTCGTCTGGCGCGTCTTCAAGCTGGAGCCGTTCGCGCTCGCGCCACAGCTGACATCTGTGATTCGTGGGCGCACGACCTTCGCCATGAGCGCGGAAGTGCCGGTTGCGCTGCGCATCGGAATCGGTTCGCTGGAGCCGGGTGACGTCGTCTTCTTCGGCGCTCGCGGCCTCCAGTCCAAGCCGGCTCAGGTGACTCACAGCGGCATCTACGTCGGATCGGGCTGGTTCGTCCACTCCTCCTCGAACGGAGTGACGCTGCAGCCGCTCGCAGGCTGGTACGCAACGAGCTTCGCGTGGGGCCGGCGCCCGCTGAGCGAGGCCGGCGTCTCCGTCTGAGCAAGCCGTCGGCCCGGCGCACGCAGCCCGGAGTCGTGGCGGCACGGCTCGTCGGCGCACCGCGTGGAGTGATGGAACGCGGGCTCGACAGCGGCGATGCCGGCCGGGGGGACACGTTCGGCGGCGTCTGACGACTCCCCTCCGGAGGACGCGGGAGCGGGGGCGCGGTACCCTCAAGGAACCACTGCAGGAGGAGATCAGGGATGACAGAGCTAGCCGAAGCGCCCTCGGCCGAGACCCAGGGTGACGATAGGAGGATCGGCCACTGGATCGATGGGGGCGTCGTCGCCGGCACGTCGGGCCGGTCGGGGCCGGTCTACGAGCCGGCGACAGGAAGACGCCAGGGCACCGTCGACCTCGCGAGCGTCGAGGAGGTCGATCGCGCCGTGCAGGCCGCACGTGCCGCGTTCGTCGAGTGGCGCACGTGGTCCCTCGCGAAGCGAGCCGAGCTGTTCTTCCGGATCCGCACGCTCGTCCACGACCATCGGGACGACTTCGCGCGGCTCCTCGTCTCCGAGCACGGCAAGGTGTTCTCCGATGCGAAGGGCGAGGTCACCCGCGGTCTGGAAGTGGTGGAGTTCGCCTGCGGGATCCCGACGCTGCTCAAGGGTGACTTCTCGGAGCAGGCGTCGACGGGGATCGACGTGTACTCGATTCGCCAGCCGCTCGGGGTCGTGGCGGGGATCACGCCGTTCAACTTCCCGGCGATGGTGCCCATGTGGATGTGGGCACCGGCTCTCGCCTGCGGCAACTGCTTCATCCTGAAGCCGTCCGAGAAGGATCCGAGCGCGTCGCTGCTCACCGCGGAGCTGCTCAAGGAGGCGGGGTTGCCCGACGGCGTCTTCAACGTCGTGCAGGGCGACAAGGTCGCCGTCGACGCGTTGCTCGAGCACGTGGGCGTCGCTGCCGTCTCCTTTGTCGGGTCGACGCCGATCGCTCGCTATATCTACGAGACCGGCACGAAGCACGGGAAGCGTGTCCAGGCGCTCGGTGGCGCCAAGAACCACATGATCGTGTTGCCCGACGCCGACGTGGACATGGCGGCCGACGCGGCGGTCAGCGCGGGCTACGGCTCGGCCGGTGAGCGCTGCATGGCGATCTCGGTCGTCGTCGCGGTCGGGGACGTCGCCGACCCGCTCGTGGCTGCGATCAAGCAGCGGCTCCCCGCCGTCGTCGTCGGCGACGGGAGCGACCCTGCCTCCGAGATGGGCCCGCTCGTCACGGCGGAGCACCGCGACAAGGTCGCCGGATACATCGCCAGCGGAGCCGAGCAGGGAGCGACCGTCGTCGCCGACGGGCGCGACACCGCGCCGGCCGGGGACGGGTTCTTCCTCGGTGTGTCCCTGCTCGACCACGTCACGCCGGAGATGGACTGCTACCGCGACGAGATCTTCGGCCCGGTCCTCTCCGTCGTGCGCGTGCCGACGTACGACGACGCGATGGAGCTCGTGCACGAGAGCCCGTACGGGAACGGCGTCGCGATCTTCACGCGCGATGGAGGCGCGGCGCGGCAGTTCCAGTTCGACGTCGAGGTCGGGATGGTCGGCATCAACGTCCCGATTCCGGTGCCGGTCGCGTACTACTCGTTCGGCGGGTGGCGGGCATCGCTGTTCGGCGACTCACATGCGTACGGCCCCGAGAGCGTGCACTTCTACACGCGCGGGAAGGTCGTCACGAGCCGCTGGCCCGACCCGGCGACGAGCAGCGTGGATCTCGGCTTCCCGCAGACGCGCTGAGGAGGCAGAATCCGGTGTGGGGGCGGGCCTGCGGCTCCGCCCCCACTTCACGTCGCGGGTGCGGCAGCTCGCACGTTGATCGCGAGACGCGCCCGCCCTTCTGAACCGACGCGAAGATCGAGTACGAGCCTGCCCGCCCGCAGCGGCGTGATGCGCGCGACGACTGTGCGCTCGGCACCGGCCGCGAGGCGTGTGGGGAGCTGCGGCAGCACTGCCCGGGCGCCGGGGGATGCCGTCAACCGGATCCGGTCGATCACCGCAGTGCCAGGACCCCGGTTCAGAATCCTGAACCGTGCCGCGAAGGAACGGCGCACGACAGCCGCTACCGGAGCTTCCAGGGAGAACGACAGCACGGCGTACGCGCCGGCGGTGTCGCGTGCGACCGGCACGCGGGCCGTGGCTGTCGTTGGGTCTCCCGGCGCGTGGACGTGCGATAGGCGTACGTTCACCGAGACCGTGCGTGCAGCGGCGTCCGCGCGCACGTGAAGCACGACCGTGGCGATCGTGCCAAACGCGTCCACCTGAACACGACAGGCGACGTTGTGCCCGTTCTGCGGTCGCGCGCAACGACCTCCCGTCGTTCGTGTCCGGACGATGCTGCCGCCGCTCGTAGTGAGCCTGAGCGCTGCTGTGCCGCCGGTCTCCGGCCCACGATTACCGACGGTGACCTCGGCGACCGCGATCTGCCGCGGCTGTACGATCGGGCGGTCGAAGCGCACGCTGACCCCGAGCGCGGACGCCGTCTCCGTGGCCTGCGCAGGCAGCGCCCCGAGCGCGGCCACCGTCGCCGCGACGACGAGCAGGGTGTGGCGGGCCATCACGCCGGAGAGTACCGCGCGGGTCGAGCCGGGGCCGGCCCCCGAGCGTCGAGCAGGGCTGCCGGCACGAAGTACGTCGGCCCGGCCAGCCAGGTCAGCCGGTGACCCGCTGCCCTTCGTGTGCGAGACTCGCGAGCGTGAAGGTGACGATGATGCTTGCCGACTTCGCGCAGGTCGCCGACGGCAAGCTCACGGTGGTCGGCGGCGGCTGGTCGCTCACCGGGCCAGAGCCCGTTCCGTTTGGGATCGCCCTGCTCGTTCAGGTGCCGTGGGATCGTGCCAACGAGCGACATCTCATGCGGCTCGAGCTGCTCGATGCAGATGGAGCCGCAGTGGTCGTCGACACGGACGACGGCGAGGAGGCGGTGGTCATCTTCGACGACACACCGTTCGAGGTCGGTCGTCCCGCTGGATTGAAGCCCGGAACCGACCTCGACTTCCCGATAGCGGTCAACTCCGGCCCGGTGCTGCTCGAGCCAGGCCGCTACGTGTGGAAGTTGACGATCGACGGTATCGCCGATCCCGATTGGCGGCTGCCGTTCACCGTCCGGGAGACCGACGAGAGCTAGAGGATTGATGGAGGTTAGGGGTGCGTTTGCGGGCGATCCGCGGTGCGAGATCCCCATCCAGGCGTGCTTCTAACCCACATCGAGCCTCTGGATGGCCGATCGGCAACTCAGGCACCCGCGACTGGCGGCTGTGACGCGGGGCGTCGCTCCACGCTGCCTGGTCACTCCCGTCCTCGACGGGCACCTCAATTGCGGATCGACCGTCTCGTCTCGTCGGGCCCGGGTCGCTCAGGCGATGTCGTCGAGCAGGCCGGCGTCGACGGCGGCCACGAGCCCGGCGACGACACCGCAGCGGCTCGCGATCGTGGCTGTTTCGATGTACTCGTTCGGCCCGTGGTCGAGCCCTCCGACCGGGCCGAGTCCGTCGAGCGTCGGTAGTCCGTGGTGCGCCGTCCACGAGCCGTCGGACACGCCGCCCGTGAGCGCCTCGCCGAACGGGTGGCCGAGCTCGGCGCCGATCAGGATCGCCGCCTCCGCCAGCGCGGCCACGTGGGGGGTCCGTTCGAAGGCCGGTGGTCCCCCGAGGTCGTCGAGCCTGAAGTCGATACCGTCGTGGGCGCCGAAGGCGGCCGCCTCGGCGAACCCCCAGTCGAGGTCGGCGGCGGTGATCGCTCGCATGTCGGCGGTGAGTGAAGCGCGGCTCGGCACGGTGTTCAGGCCTTCGCCGCCGACCATGCTCGTCAGCTGGAGCGTGAGGCCGACCCTGGCGTGGTGCAGACCGAGCAGCCGCGTCGCCTCGTGCGAGAGCGCGTGGATCGCGTTGCGGCCCACGTCGGGCTCGACGCCGGCGTGAGCCGGATGTCCGTGTGCCTGGAGCCGGAACCACTTGGCGCCCTTCCGCGCCGATACGACCTCGCCGTCGGGCCGTCCGCATTCGAGGCACAGGACTGCGTCGAAGCCCGCGAGCCGGTCGATGGTCTCGGGGGCGTTCGGGCGGGACTCCTCGTCGGGGACGGAGACGACCTCGATGCGGGCGAACGGGCGGGGGCCGAGTGCGAGCAGCCGGGCCGCGTGCACCGCGACCGCCAGCCCGCCTTTCATGTCCGCCACGCCGGGCCCGTGACAGCACGCTCCGTCCTGCCGGAACGGACGGGCCTCGGCGGTGCCGTGCGGGAACACCGTGTCGTGGTGGCAGAGCAGAGCAACGCGAGCCGATCCGGAGCCTTCTACCACCCCGTGGAAGTACAGCCCGCGGTCTCCCGCGGGCACGAGCTCTGCACGGATTCCGTACGGCTCCACGGTGTGGGCGAGCTCCGCCGCGAAACGGTCGACCGCGCTGACATCACCACCCGGCGTGTCGGTGTTCACCCAGGTCGCGAGGTCGGCCAGGACCTGCCCGAGCTCACGCTCGGCGGTCACGTGTACCCGGCGGGCCTCCGCCAGCACTGGCTCGTCCAGCGCGCGGTGCGTCATGAGGTGATCCTACGGCGACCGGCGCGTGCCGGTCGCGGCGCAAGCGTCTGCTGCCGCTTCACGATCACGCGAACAAAGGCGGCCGTTACAGGGGCGAAGCCGACGACCTGTCGACGCCTTCGAAGCCGCCTTTTCTTGGGGTTGTCGCGATCGGGGATCGGCTTTGCGGATGCTCAATCTGCGGAAAGTGGAGCGTACCGGGCTCGAACCGGTGACCTTCGGCTTGCAAAGCCGACGCTCTCCCAACTGAGCTAACGCCCCAGCCCGCCAAGTGTAGAGGCCGCGCGGTGCTCAGCGATCCGGCGGTCGTCGCGTGCCCTCTTCCTGCAGCTTGCGGAAGCCGCCGCTGAAGCCCTGCGTCTGCTCGACGTCGGGGATGCGGTGCTCGGCCTGCTCGAGCCGGCGCAGACGACTCTCGAGCTCGGCCACCCCCGAACGCTCCCAGGTGGAGTCCTCGCGCTCGTCGAGCTCCCGCTCGCGCTGGGACACTAGGCGCTCCCGTGCGGCGAGCGCCTCGCTGCGATCGGCGAGCTCCTGGCGGGTGCGCAGGAACTGTGCCTCGGCCTCCCGCAGCTCGGCCAGCCGTCGCTCGTGCTGGGCGTCTCGCTCACCGCCTGGATCTACAGGGGCTGCCTCTCGCTCCTCCAGCTCCGCCATGCGCTGGGCGAGCGCCTCCTCGCGTGCCTGAAGCTCCTGCTCGCGCCCGGCGAGAGCTGCCGCGGCGGCGCCCGCGCCGGCGGTCTCGGCCGTCGTCTCGTCTACCGCCGTCATGGCACGCTCCCGCTCGGCGACGGCGCGCTCCCGACGCTCCACCTCGGCGAGGCGGGCCCGGGTAGCGGCGTCATGATCGTGCTCGCGGGGCGCGGTGGTCGCCGCCGGGAGGGTGCCGGCGCGCGCCTGCGCGATCAGGGCACGCAACTCCTGCTCTCGTTGCTCCACGGCCTGGACCCGCTCGGCGAGTTGGCGGCGGAGGTTGTCGAGCGCCTCGCGTTGCTCCCGGAGCAGCTCGCGCTCGTCCTCGGCCGAAGTCTGCTCGACCTGATGCTTGCGCAGCGCCACGTGCTGATCTTACGGCGAAGGTGCGGCCGTGCCGCACCTTCGGGTCGTGCTGGTCGGGGGAGAGGCGTTACGCGGCGCGCTCGAGGCGCTCTTCGGCGCGGGCGCGCTTGACGATCGCCTCGCGCTCGCCGAACCGGATACGCGCACGTTCCGCGCGATGCTCGTCCCAGAGTTGGCCGAGACGCTCGTCGATCTCCTTGATGCGTTCCATCACGTCGGGGTTGCGACCGGCCGACAACGTGTGCCAGAGATCGATGCGGCGCGCGCTGAGCTCGTCGATCTCGGAACGGATGCTGGTGAGCACGCTCATTTCTCGAATAAACGCACATTCGGGACCGGACATTCCTCGGATGCGGCCGCTCTTAACAGACCCGCAACGGACTCACCAACGTGTGAAGAGAAAGACGCCGACGACAACCGCCCCGACCGCGAAGGCGATCCATGTGAGCGGCTCGAGCCAGGCATTCATTCGTAGCCGAGCTCGGTCAATCGTCCCTCGCCGAGGCCGAAGTAGTGCCCCAGCTCGTGGAGCACCGTGACGCGGATCTCGCGCTCCAACTCGGCGGGGTCGTCGAAGTCCTCTTCCAGGGGGCGGCGGTAGATCGTGACCCGGTTCGGCAGCTGCCCCGGCGCGGGGCCACCCTCGGTGAGCGGGACGCCGTCGAACAGCCCGTACAGGTCGGGGTCGTCCTCGTGCTCGGCCTCGACGACGACGGCGACGTTGTCGAGCGCCGCTGCGATGCCAGGCGGCAGTCCGTCGAGCGCGGCGCGGACGTGGTCGTCGAAGGTCATCGCACGACGAGTGCGAGCACGGCCTTTTGCGTGTGCAGACGGTTCTCGGCCTGATCCCAGACGAGCGACCGCGGCCCGTAAAGGAGCTCCTCGGTGATCTCCTCGCCGACATGGGCGGGGAGGCAGTGCATCACGATCGCATCCGGGTCGGCATGACGGAGCGCGGCAGCGTCGATGCGGAAGGGCTGTAGATCCCGCAACCGTTGCTCTCGCTCGGCGTCCTGCCCCATGCTCGTCCACACGTCGGTGTACAGGACGTGCGCGCCGGTAGCCCCCTCCTCGGGGTCGTGTGTCACGGTCACGGTGCCGCCCGTCGACGCGGCTTCTTCCCGCGCCGCGTCGACGACCGACGAATCCGGCTCGTACCCGGGCGGGACGGCGGCGACGACGTCGGCGCCGAACCGTGCCCCGATCCGCAAGAGCGAGTGGCAGACGTTGTTGCCGTCACCGAGGTACGCGATCCGGACACCCTCGAGTGTGCCGAAGCGCTCGCGGATCGTCATCGCGTCCGCCAGTGCCTGCAGCGGGTGCGCATGGTCGGTGAGCCCGTTCACGACGGGGATCGACGCATGCTCGGCGAACTCGTCGACCTCCGCCTGCTCGAACGTCCTGATCAGGAGAGCGCTCACGAAGCGGGAGAGCACGAGCGCCGTGTCGCGGGTCGACTCGCCCCGGGACAGCTGCAGGTCGGCCGCGGGGACGTACAGCGCCATACCGCCGAGCTCGGCGATCGCCACTTCCGAGCTGATCCGCGTCCGCGTCGACGGCTTGCGGAAGATCAGCCCGAGTGTCCGGCCGGGGAGGACGCGGAGCTCCATGCGTCGCGACCGCTCGACCTTCAGCTCGTCCGCGAGATCGAGTGCCAGCACGAGCTCGTCACGCGACCAGTCGGAGACACGCGTGAAGCTTCGTCCCTTCAGGCTCGCCGGGATCCCTGCCATCGGGGAAGCCTAGCCGACCATGATCTTGACACAAACATACTGAGGTTTTATGCTGTGAAGCATTATATGTCTTCGTAGGAGGTTGAGATGACCACACTTGTGCGCTTTGAGCCGTTTCGCGACCTCGCTTCGTTGCAGAGCGAGATGAGCCGGTTCATGAACGGATTGTTCGAGGGCCCGGCCCGCGGTGCGACGCAGAGCTGGGTACCCCCACTCGACGTCTGGGAGACGGATAGCGAGCTCGTCTACGCGTTCGACGTTCCCGGCATCCCGGAGGAGAAGATCCAGATCGAGGTTGCCGACGACACGCTCACCGTCACTGCAGAGCGCGTGAAGGTGGCCGACGAGTCGGGAGACCGGTACTACCGCTTCGAGCGGCGCTACGGCACGTTCACCCGCGCCGTCGGCCTGCCGCAGGGCGTCGACGAGGCGAAGATCGAAGCGTCGTACGCGAACGGCGTGCTCGAGATCCACGTACCGAAGCCCGAGGAGGCGAAGCCACGCAAGATCGTGCTCGGCAACGCCAAACCCGACATCGAGGGCACTGCTTCTTAGGACACGAGCTCGCGGGGTCAGACCCCGGGTCTGACCCCGCCTGTCGACCGCCAGCCGCCTCAGCGGTAGGATCGGGTCCATGTCCCGTTTCACGGATCAACTCAACGAGCAGATCGGGTACGAGTTCGGCGCGTCGCAGCAGTACGTCGCGATCGCCGTCTACTACGACGCACAGACGCTGCCGCAGCTGGCTGCGCACTTCTACCGGCAGTCGGTGGAGGAGCGAAACCACGCGATGATGATCGTGCAGTACGTCGTCGACGCCGATGAGGAGGTGCGTGTCCCCGGTGTCGAGGCGCCGCAGACCGCGTTCGCCGACGTCGTCGAGCCGGTCGCGCTCGCTCTCGCCCAGGAGAAACGGGTCACAGAGCAGATCGCCGCCCTGGTCCTCCTCGCACGCGAAGAGGGCGACCTCGTCGGCGAGCAGTTTCTCTACTGGTTCCTGCAGGAGCAACGCGAGGAAGTCGCATCGATGTCGAGCCTGCTGGACGTCATCGAGCGGTCCCGCGACAACGTCCTGCTCGTCGAGGAGTACCTCGCCCGCGAGTCCGGGGGCGAGAACCCGCTCGAGGCCGGTGCGCCTCCGGCTGCGGGCGGCGCTCTCTAGCTCTCGGCTTCAACGACGGCGAGGATCTGCCCCTTTTCCGGCAGGCCTTGAGGGCATGAGTGCCCCGGTCTTCGAATGCGCGCCCTGACCCGGCCACGAGGTCTCGGACGGTGGCGGAGGCGAGCACCTCGCCCGTCGATGCAAGCGCTGCCATGCGGGCACCCGTGACAACCGCGATGCCTGCGATCTTGCCGTCGACCCGTTCGCGCTCGCCCCTTTGTACCCCGGCCCGCACCTCAAGATCGATGGCGGCGACAGCGTCGCGGCTGAAAGCGTACGACGAATCTGCCCGGGTGAGTACCATTGCGCCGCGTGCGCGAGTTCCTGGTGCAGACCGAGCGGCCCAGTCAGCTCGTCGACGTCACGCGCCAGGTGCGGGAGGCGATCGGCGTTGACCGCGGCGCGGCAGTGCTCGTCTACGTGCCGCACACGACGGCGGGGGTGACGATCAACGAGCACGCCGACCCGGCTGTCGCGCGCGACTTCGAGACGGCCCTCGAGCGGATCGTCCCGGCCGACTGGCCGTGGCAGCATGTCGAGGAGGGAGAGGAGAACGCGCCCACCCATATCCGCGCGGCGTTCATGGGGCCGAGCGTGACGATCCCCCTGCGCGACGACGGGTCGCTCGCGCTCGGCACGTGGCAGGGGATCTTCTTCTGCGAGTTCGATGGGCCACGCCAGCGCTCGGTCTACGTCACCGTCCTGCAGTAGGACGGGCGTCGACACGCGAGTCGGCGCTACGTCGCGATGTCGCGGCGGGTGAAGGCGACGATTCCGGCCAGGCCGAACGCTGCGCCCAGGCCGACGAGCAGGAGTAGCCGCGGAACGTCGAGCCCTGAGCGCAGTGGGTCGCCTGCCGCGTACTGGTAGAAGGGGGTCAGCTTCTGCACTGCTTCGAACGCGGGGACGAGCGGCGCGAGCCCGTTCACGACGTAGGCAGCCACTGCCGCGGCCACGGCGGCGCCGATCGCGAGCACGCGGCGCCCCGTTGCCGCCCCGAGCCCGAACGCGAGCCCGCCGAAGACGAGTGCCAGCGCGACGGCGCCGACGCATGCCGCTGCGAGCTTGCTCAGGCCGACGTCCATGTCCACCAGTCGAGCGCCGACCGCGAGACACACGAGCAGCACGGCGCCGAGCCCGGTCACCTCGACCGCCATCGCTCCCAGCTTCTCCAGCGCGATCCGTGTGCGGGAGACCGGCGTGGATAGGAGCAGGTCGAGCGAGCCGCGCTCCTCTTCGCCCGCGATCGCGCCCGCGCCCGCGCCGACGGCGGCGATCAGGAAGAGCAGTGGCACCATGAACGAGAACAGCTCCGAACCGAGGTAACCGGCTCCAGAGAGGTAGTCGACCTCCCCGCCGAAGGCGATGAAGCCTTTCAGCGCCTCCGGGTACTCCTGCACGAGTTGGTTCAGCTCCTCGTTGTCGCGCACGGTGGGGAACACGGCGATCATGAGGGCGACGAGTCCGACGATGCCGATCGTCCACCAGGCGAACGCCCTGCGACCGTCCCGGAGCGTCTTCGTGAGGACACTACGCAGCATCGGCTGTGCCCCCGCGGTAGAGGTCGAGGAAGATGTCCTCCAGGTCGGCTTCCTCGACGTCCAGTCCCACCGTCGTGTAAGTGGCCATGGCCTTGACGAGGAGGTCGGGTGTCCCCTCGACGGCGAACCGGATCGTCGTGTCGAACCGTGACAGCTCGCGAACACCCGGGAGTCCGGCGAAGGCGTCGGCCGGCGGCTCGTCGGCGAAACGCGCCTCGACCCGGGTGAACGCCCGGGCTCGGAGCTCGGCGACGCCCTCGACGAGAACGAGGTCTCCGCTGCGAATCACGGCCACACGGTGTGCGATGCGCTGCACCTCGGAGAGCACGTGCGACGAGAGGAACACGGTCCTCCCCTCCTCGGTCGCCTCGTCGATCAGCGCGTAGACCTCCTGCTGGACGAGCGGATCGAGACCCGACGTCGGCTCGTCCAGCACCAGCAGGTCCGGGCGGGAGAGGAGTGCCTGTACGAGACCGACCTTCTGCCGATTCCCCTTCGAGAGCGAACTGATCCGTGTGTCGAGGTCGAGCTCGAGGCGACGCGCGACCGTCTCCGCGTACTCGATGTCGGTCAGGCCGCGGAGAGCGGCGAAGAAGCGCAGCACCTCGCGGCCTGTGAGCCGGTCGTAGAGCGCGAGGTCGCCCGGCGTGTAGCCGACGCGCCGGTGTAGCGCAACCGCGTCGCGCCGGGCATCGAGACCGAAGAGCTCGACGCTGCCGGATGTGGGGCGGATCAGATCGAGGAGCAGTCGGATGGTGGTCGTCTTGCCGGCACCGTTCGGGCCGAGGTAGCCGAAGACCTCTCCCTGCTCGACGTCGAACGTCAAGCCGGAGACGCCGACGGTCGAGCCGTAGTGCTTCGTGAGCCCCACCGCGCGGATCGCGGGCACAGCCATCTCCACGAGCGTAGGCGGAAGGTGGTCGGCTCCGCCTCGGACCTTTCTACGGAGGCGCCTCCGTGCTTTGCGCGACGAGCGGTCGGTGATCGCCGGATGGCCGGTACCCTGGCTCACCGATGGCTGCGCCGGTACGAACAGGGGACGAGCTCGAGCTCCGCGTCGACTCACTTGCCTTCGGCGGGTCGGGCGTGGCTCGCCACGACGGCTTCGTCGTCTTCGTCCGCGGCGGCCTACCGGGCGACGTCGTGCGTGCCCGCGTGACGAAGGTCAAGCGCGGGTTCGCGGAAGCGACCGCCGATCAGGTCATCAGCCCCACCGCCGACCGGGTCGCCGCACCCTGCGCGCACTTCGGAGAATGTGGCGGCTGTCGCTTCCAGGACTACGCGTACGAGCGACAGGTCGATGCCAAGGAAGCGCAGGTCCGTGATGCGCTCACACGGATCGCGCGTCTCCCTGATCCGCCGGTCGAGCCGATCGTCCCGGCTGCGTCGCAGCTCCGCTACCGCAACAAGGTCGAGTACTCCTTCACCGAGACGCCCGACGGACCTGCGCTCGGGTTTCACCGCGCCGGCCGCTGGGACGAAGTGCTCCCGCTCGACGAGTGTCTGCTCACGACCGAGGTAGGGAATCGGATCCGCGAGGCGGTGCGCGACTGGGCCCGCGAAGAGGCCCTGCACGCCTACGACCAGGAGACGCAGAAGGGCTACCTGCGGCACCTCGTCGTTCGCGAAGGGCGGAACACGGGCCAGGTGCTCGTCGTGCTCGTCACCGCTGCGGGCGAGCGGTTCGACGCCGACTACTTGATCGAGACCCTCCGCCGCTTCCCCGAGGTGCGCTCGATCCACTGGGCGATCAACGACACGCCGGCGGAGGTCACGAGCGTTCCCACCCGCCTGCTGTGGGGTGAGGAGTGGATCGAGGAGGAGCTGCTCGGGCTGCGTTTCCGTGTGCGTCCGAATGCGTTCCTGCAGACGAATACCGAAATGGCGGAGCGCCTCTACGAGCTGGCCCGCGACGCCGCCGGCCTCACGGGCACGGAGACCGTCTACGACCTGTACTGCGGAACCGGCACGATCGGCCTCGCCCTGGCGAACGAGGCAGCGAGCGTCTGGGGCGTAGAGATCTCCGAGGAGTCCGTTGCGTGCGCGATCGAGAACGCGACGGTCAACGGCGTCGCGAACGCCGCGTTCTTCGCCGGCAACGTCGGTCAGTCGCTCGAGGAGCTCCGCGAGAAGGCGGGGCCGCCGGACATCGTCGTGGTCGATCCGCCACGCGCCGGCCTCGCCGGCAAGGCGCTGCGGCGCACCGGCGCGCTCGACGCCCCACGCATCGTCTACGTGTCGTGCAACCCGACCACGCTCGCCGGTGACGTCAAGGTGCTGGTGGAGGAGTACGGCTACCGGCTCGTCCGCTGCACCCCGGTCGACATGTTCCCCCACACACCGCACATCGAGAGCGTGTCGCTGCTCGAACGGGCATCTGTCTCGCCGACGTCATAGGATCGCGGCGAGAGGGTCTCGTCACCGGGCGGGGCAGGCAACCGCACGTGGAGGGAGTGAGAACGGATGACGCATCGCAAGGCTGTGTTGGCGCTGCTCGCGGTACTCGCTGCATTGCTGCTCGTTGTCGCCGCGGGGTGCGGCGGCTCGAGTGACGAGGCAGCGGACGACGCCGTTATCGAGACGACGTCGGGGAGCGGCGAGGACGAGATGACCGACGACGAGGCGATGTCCGAGGAAGAGAGCTCCGACGAGGGCTCCGTCGGGGATCTCGGCGGCTTCGACATCGCCGACGAGGACTGCCTCGAGCTCGCGCAGGCCGGTGCGAAGATCGCGCAGGCAGCCAACCCGAGCGGGGACTTCGACGCCGAAGGCGTTGCCGCGTTCTACGAGGATCTCGCAGCCAACGCCCCGGAGGAGATCCAGGACGATCTGCTCGTCTTCGCCGACTACATGGAAGAGGTAGCCCAGGCGTTTCAGGGCATCGACCTGAGCAGCGGCGAGACACCGTCGCCCGAAGACCTGCAGGCACTCCAGGCGCTCGGCAACATCGGTCCCGAAGTCCAGGAAGCATCGGAGAACCTCTCCGCCTGGGCGACCGAGAACTGCACGGGAGGCTGAGACCAGTCGGCGGGGGTCGGGCTCGAGCCCGACCCCCGCGCGGTCACGCTCGACCCGCGTCAGGCAGTCAGGCCTCGGCCTCGTCCGCCTTCTCGACCGGCGGTCGCAGCCGCCACCGACGCCACAACAGGTCGGCGTTCGGCAGCAAGAACCCGAACGCCACCGCGGGCAGGGCGGGTAGCCCGTTCACGTCGAGCAGGACGGTGGCGAGGAGAGTCGCCGCGACGAGCCCGGTCATCGTCGTCCACGTCCAGCCGACGCGGAGACCAAAGCGTTCGGCTGCCGCGAGGAACAATGCAAAGAACACGATGTCGGGTGGCCCGAGGTGTGCCGAGCGCTCCTCACCCGGGAGGCGAAACGAGATCGCGATCCGCTCGAAGAGACCAGGACGCCCCTCGACGACCGCCTTCGTCGGCCCTTGCCACACGGAGAGCGAATCGACGACCGGGATGATCGCCGCCACGAGCACGAGCCACCACAGCTCGTAGAACAGCCAGAGGAACCAGAAGCCGAACAGCGTCAGCGCGAGCAGCTTCACGATGTTGAACGCGCCGTCCCAGCCGACCGCGTCGAGGAGCGCGGCACCCCCGCCGAACACGAGAGCGACTGGGAGCAGACCGCGCGCGTGGGCGAGCGGCAGGGCGAGCCAGACGACCGCGAAGGTCACGGGTATCAGCACGAGTGCGACCAGCGCGACGTCCCAGCTCTCGCCGACCGGCCGGAGTGATCCCGCCGCCTCGTCCCACGCGGCGAGGGCCACGAGGAGCGCCGCCAGCGCCGCTGCGCGGCGCCGGCTCAGTACGGGGGCAGCTCCGCCCACCAGGGGCCGAGCGGCTTGAGCGCGTTCCAGAACGCCGTCTTCGCGCCCTGCTCGTCGAGTGCCCCGTCTATGTCGGGTGTGACGAGCGCCTCGAGCGTCGGCGTCAGTCGTTGCAGCTCGCCGAGATTGTCCGGGTCGATCGGGACGGAGAGGGGGAACTCGAGCGCGTTGACGAAGTCGACCGAGCGTGGGCCCATGGCGACGAGCAGCTTGGGTTGCACGATGTGCAGCTCGCGGACGAGCCATTCCTTCGCCTCGTCGGGCTGCTCCGTGCCGAACTTCAGGCAGTTCGTCCCGTAGATCGCCAGCGGGTCGACGGCGAGGCGCTGGAGAGACTTCAGGATCGCCTGTCCCGCGCGGCCGAAGAACGCGACGCCCTCCTGGATCTCCGACGGCTGCGGCGCCCATTTGAGCAGGAAGATGTCGCCAAGCGGGTGTCCCGATCCGAGCACGGGCACGTGGAGCTCGTCACCGACGGCGATAAGGGCGTCGCCGAGCTCGTTGATCTCGGAGATCGCCCTGCGCAGGTAACGCTCGTGGATCTCGTCGGTCGGCGAGGCGGACACGGGGCGAGGAACCCTTCGCTGCTAGCGGACCTTCTCCTTGACCTGAGCCACCCACTTGAGGCCCTGGAGGTAGGCGAGAGACTTCGGCCGGCGGAGCACCTCGGCCGTACGCAGCGACAGCAGAAACTCCTCGGGGCCGTCGAATCGGCGCATCCGCAGCGCGCCGGTGCCCACGCCCGGCAGCACGTGCGCGTCGGATCCTGCCCCCTGCAGGAGGCGGTACTTGCGGGCGAAGCGCAGCGCCTCGTCGTTGAACGTCTCGCGCAGCAGTCGCGCGTTGTAGACCTCGAACACGTCGATCTCGCCGAGATGCCGATGCAGCGTGGCGGGATCGGGAATCGCGTGCATCCGGTCGAACGGGTGCGGCAGGTAGACGATTCCTCCCTGCTCGCGAATGGCGGCAACCGTGTCCGGGAACGACATGCCGCGCGGAACCTCCTCCTGGAGGAACAATCCGATCACCTCGCCCTGCGAGTCCGTCTTCACCTCTTCGCCGGGGATGACGACGAGCTCGCGGTCCGCCGCCAGCTCGAGTGCCTCGAGGGCTCCAGCGAACACGTTGTGGTCGGTGACGGCGATCGCACCGAGCCCGATCTGCTCGGCGTGGTCGAGCAGATCGGGGACTTCGATCGAGCAGTCGTGCGACCTCGACGTGTGCATGTGGAGGTCGGCGACGATCCACTCACGGTCGTCCAGAGGGCTGCCGGTGCGGCGGGGTCGACGCTTGCCGCGAAGTGACGAGTACACGTTCTCGAGCTCGGTCGCCAGGACGTCGAAGCTCTGAGCCTCCGCCTCGTGACGAGACCGAGCAGCTTCGCGGAGCCGGTGCTCGTCGCTCTCGCCGAGGCGCGCGACTGCGGCCGTGACGAGCTCGGGCTGGGTGTCGGCCGTCGGAGGATCGGCGATCGCGCATCCCGCTGCCTGTGCCTCGAGCTTGAGACGCGTGTGTCCGCCCGGGACGGGGACGAAGACCGCAACGTCGGCGAGCAGCTCGGCGCGGGCGGACTCGCGGCGGGCGGAGCGGATCTGGACGCGTCCGCGGAACCGCGCGGGAATGGAGGGGCGGATCGACAGCGGCTTCGTGTGCAAGCCCACGAGCTCCCACTCGGGCAGCTCGTCGAGCGCGCGCATCGCCGCCCGCACGAGTGGACGGGCGCCGGCCTCGAGCTGAACGCCGATCAGCGGCCGCTTCTCCGCCGGGCGGAAGAGCTCGACGTCGACGCCGGCGGGAACGATCCGGTAGTCACCCGGCAGCCGGGCGGCTGCAACAGCCGCGACGGACTCCGAGGTAGCGAGGAGCGCGTCGACGCGGATCCGTAGCCGGTCCCGTCGTTGTCGCGTCGATGGTGAGTTGACCCGGTCGGGGGAGAGGAACGAGGCAACCGTGAGGCTGTCGGCCTCCGCCAGCGCGAGTCGCGAGATGCTGGCGACACCCGCTTCGAAACCGTGCACGATGTCGAACCCGAGGCCGAGCGCGAGCCGGAGGTTGGCACGTGTCCCGACTCCGACGCCGACCGTGCTCCGGCGCGAGACGGGCACCGCGGCGGCCACGGCGATCAGCTCGGGCGCGTCGCCCCGCGCGAGCGCGCGGCGGCCGGCGAGGAGGTCGGCGCGCCGGTTGGACGGCGCGACGACCGTGACCTGGTGACCGCGTCGGCGCAGCGCCGCGGCGGCGCCGGCGACGTGATCGTTGACGTCGTGCGGCTGTGACCACGAGAACGGGGTGACGAGGGCGACACGGAGCGACACGACAGCACGAGTGTAGGCTCCGGGGCATGGGAGACGTCACGATCGGGGTGCGTGCAAACGGCTCCTACAAAGTCACGGGCCCGGTGACGATCGTCGACGCGGACGGCCGCGAGTTCGAGCTTCCGGAGGGAAGCGCCGTCGCTCTCTGCCGTTGTGGTCACTCCCAGAACAAGCCGTTCTGCGACTCGTCGCACAAGCGGATCGGGTTCACCGCCGACGACTCGGCGCCTCGCGTCGTCTGACCGCACGGGAATCCCGCACGGTGATCGGGAGCGCCGCTGATTCGGCACCCGGCTCGTTGCGTGCACACTTCGTCCCGTGACGCCCAGCGACGTCGTCAACCGTCGTGCGCGAACCGCGCTCGACCTCGATCGGAGGCCGATTCTCGTGTTCTGGGAGTCGACACGAGCGTGCCTGCTGGCCTGCCGGCACTGCCGTGCAGACGCCCAGACGACGCCCGTGGACGGTGAGCTGACCCACGAGGAGTCGCTGCGCTTCCTCTCGTCGCTTCGGGATTTCGGGAGCCCGCCGCCGATCCTCGTGATCACGGGCGGCGACGCCCTGATGCGGCCCGACCTTCCTGCGCTCGTACGCCATGCCCGCGCCGACGGCGTGCCGGTCGCGCTCGCCCCGAGTGTGACGCCGCTGCTCACCGACGACAGGCTCGCGGAGCTCCGCGAGCTGGGTGTGAAGATCGCGTCGATCTCGCTCGACGGCTCGTGTGCGGAGACCCATGAGCGCATTCGCGGCGTGGCCGGGCACTTCGCGCAGACGATCGCCGGCATCCGCCGGCTACGTCGTCACGGATTCACCGTTCAGGTGAACACGGTCGTCATGCAGGAGAACGTGCACGAGCTGCCGGACGTCGCGCGCATCGTCCGCGACTCGGGCGCCTCGATCTGGGAGGTGTTCTTCCTCGTGCGTGTGGGCCGGGGCTCGGGGATGACCGAGCTGTCGCCCGACGACAACGAGGACGTCTGCCAGTTCCTGTACGACGCGTCGCGCTACGGGTTCATCGTGCGCACGGTGGAAGGCCCGATGTTCCGCAGGGTCGTCGCCTGGCGCGAGGAGGGGCGGGCGCCGGAGGGCGGGGAGCTCTACGGCGAGCTGACCGCAGGGCTGGAGCGTGAGCTCGGCGCTCCCACGACTCGCTCGAAGGCGCAGACGAAGGGCACCCGCGACGGGCGGGGCATCGTCTTCGTCTCCGCCACGGGCGACATCACGCCGGCGGGCTTCCTGCCGGTGGTGCTCGGGAACGTCCGCACGGAGCCCATCGCCGACGTGTACCGGGAGCAAGAGCTGCTCCGTGACATCAGAGCTGCCCGTTTCGGCGGCAAGTGCGGCATCTGCGAATACCGCGATCTCTGCGGCGGCTCGCGCGCCCGCGCGTACGCGGCAACCGGTGACGCGCTCGCAGAAGACCCGGCCTGCGCGTTCGTGCCGGCTGCGTGAGCCCGATCAGGTGCCCGGGCGCCACTCCAGCTCGTGCTGGACTGCGAGCTCTGTCGCACGTGCGGTGCGCAGGGCGTCTGCGGCGATCCCCGCGCTGGGGCCGTTGAGGAACAGCAGCGAGGCTGCTCCACGCTCGAACGGAGCGCGGAGGAGCGCACGGGCAGATTCGACGGTCGACGCGACGAGCTCGTGCAGGGCCGCGTGCGCCGACGTCGTCGAGAACACCGCCACTCCGTGCTCGGCTCGCACCCCGCGGAGCTCCGCGCCGCTCTCTCTCATGCGGGAGAGCGTCGCGGCGTTGCGCTGCCACGGGGCCTCGCCGCCGGCGGTTGCCAGCTCCTGAAGAGCTTCGTCGAGATCTACGTCCTCGGCTCGGTCGCCATCAGGGGCGTCCGCGAGCTGCCACACGACGACGTCGGGTCGGTCGAGGAAGCCGAGCTTGCGGTAGACGGCGATGGCGGCGGCGTTCTGCTGGAGCACTTCGAGGCGAACGCGGTCGAGACCGTGGTCGCGGGCGCGTTCGAGGAGCCGCTGCGTGACGGCTGTGCCGACACCGGCGCCACGCCGCTCGGGGACGACGCCCATGCCCCCGAGCCACCCTCTGTCTCGCCGCACTGCCAGCATCCCGACTGCGATCGCCTCGTTCCCGGCGAGCGCGACCACCGAGGCGTCGAGGTCGATGTCGTGCGTCGCCACCATGCGCCGCAGCGCTGTGCCGTCGATCTCGATCGGGTGCCAGTAGCCGGCGTAGACCGCGGTGAAGAGCGCGGCGAGCCGCTCGTCGTCGAAGGCCGAGGCGGGCTCGAGCACGATGCTCATTACGGGAACGTACAGCGCCGGACGCGGGGCCCCGGCGCTTTCGCTCAGGGCCCCGCGTGCCATCGGGTGGTTACGCCTTGGCGGCGGCCTTCGCCTGCTTGCGTGCGTTCTTCGTGATGTAGCGCTCGACCAGCTCGCGCGACTCGTCGTCGCGGATCTGCTTCGGCGGCGACTTCATCAGGTAGCTCGACGGCGCCTCGAGCGCGCCCGAGAGGCCGTTGTCCAGGGCCAGCTTCGCGAGGCGGACGGCGTCGATGACGATCCCGGCCGAGTTCGGCGAGTCCCACACCTCGAGCTTGAGCTCGCAGTTGAGCGGCACGTCGCCGAAGCCCGAGCCCTCCATGCGGATGTACGCCCACTTGCGGTCGGTCAGCCACGGCACGAAGTCCGACGGCCCGACGTGGACGTTGCCTTCGCCGATGTCGTAGTCGAGCATCGACGTGACGGCGTTCGTCTTCGAGATCTTCTTCGACTCCAGCCTGTCGCGCTCGAGCATGTTGCGGAAGTCGGAGTTGCCGCCGACGTTCAGCTGCATGGTGCGGTCGAGGTGCACGCCGCGGTCGCCGAACAGCGTGGTGAGCACGCGGTGCGTGATCGTGGCCCCGACCTGCGACTTGATGTCGTCGCCGATGATGGGCACTCCGGCCTGCTCGAAGCGCTTCTGCCAGTAGCGCTCGCGGGCGATGAACACCGGCATGCAGTTCACCATCGCGACCCCGGCTTCCAGGATCTGCTCCGTGTACCACTTCGTGGCCGCTTCGGAGCCGACGGGGAGGTAGTTGACGACGACGTCTGCTCCCGTCTCCTTGAGGATCCCGACGACGTCGTCGGTCTCGCCCGGCGCCTTCTCGACGATCTCGGACAGGTACTTGCCGATGCCGTCGTGCGTCATGCCGCGCGACACGGTGACGCCGGTCTTCTTCACGTTTGCGAACTTGATCGTGTCGTTCGGATGTGCCCACATGGCGTCGGCGAGGTCGACGCCGACCTTGCCCTTGACGACGTCGAAGGCGGCCACGAACTCGATGTCCGAGATGTGGTACCCGCCGAGGTCGACGTGCATCAGGCCCGGGACGGTGTCCTCGGGCGCGGCGTCCTTGTAGTACTCGACGCCCTGGAGCAAGGAGTTGGCGCAGTTGCCCACGCCGACGATCGCTACGCGCACCTTGTCCTTGGATCGTGCGCCGCTCTTCGAGCCGTTGGTGGTGGTCATCGTGGTGTCCTTTCCTGGGGACTGTCCCCGAACGGGGACTGTCCCCGCGTTGCGTGTGAACGGAACGCCGAGCCCGTCCGCGAGAGCGCGGAGGACGACGTCATTGATCGAGCGATTGCTGCGCCCGGCCTCGGTCTCGAGCGCGTGCTTGAGCTCCTCCGGGAGGCGGAGGAGCACGACGGGGCTCGCTCCGGGAAGCGGGCTGCGGCGGCCGGTGGGCGCGTACGCGACGCCGAGCTCGTCGGCGATCAGGCCGTTCGCGACGTCGTTGAGACTGACGCCGCGGCGGGCCGTCTCGCGGACGAGCGCCTTCTTGAGGTGACCGGGCATCCGCACGAGGACGCCTTTACGGGAAGTGCTAGCAGACAAAGTGCTATCAGCTTATCTACATCACGTCACGGCTGCTGCCGCTCCTGCCCGGTGAGGAAAGATCCGCGTTCAGGCCGCCGGCTCGACCAGCTCGCGCAGCTGACGACGGACGAACAGCATCCGCTGCACGACGGTGATCCACGCCATGGCGGCGAGCAGGTAGATCGGCCACTCGAGCCAGCCCCATGGTGCGACGCCGAGACCGACCGAGATGATCACAACGCGCTCGAGTCGGGAGCCGAAGCCCACGTCGCCCTTGAGGCCGAGCATCTCGGCCTTGGCCCGCGTGTAGCTGACGAGCATCGAGCCGATCACCGCGAGGAACGTCGCCACGAGGGCGATCTCGTTGCCGTCGCGCATGAAGACGAGGCCGATCGCGGTCAGCATCGCCGCCTCGCCGAGGCGGTCGAAGGTCGAGTCGAGGAAGGCGCCGAAGACGGTGCCCTTGCTCGCGGCGCGGGCGAGGGCACCGTCGAGGATGTCCGCTATCGAGCCGGCGATGAAGAGGAGACCGCCGAGCCAGAAGAACAGGTACTCGTTCCGCTCCTCGAACCCCACGAGCACGGCGCCGACGATGCACAGCGTCAGCCCGGCGACCGAGAGCATGTCCGGCGTCAGCTTCGTCTTCGCGACACCCTGCATCGAGCGGCGCAGGATCTCGCGCGCGGCCGCGGTGTATTCGGCCTTGACGCGCTCGAGCTGAGAGACGCGCGGTGGCGCGCCCGGGTCGGTCATGCGGTGCGCGTGGCGCGTCCCACTGCGCCCCGAACACGGTCACGGAAGAGGACGGCGGCGGTGACGAGCGCGATCAGCGCACCCGCCGCGACGTCGAGCCAGTAGTGGTTGCCGGTCGACATCACGGTGAACCACACCCACGGCGCCCAGAGCGCCCAGACCACCTTGGCGACCGTGTTGCGAACGAGGCTGACCATGACCACGCTGACGATCAGTGCGTCCATTGCGTGCAGGCTCGGCATCGCCGCATACGGGTTGGCGGCGAACGCGATCAGCCCGCTGTCGTGCGACAACGCCGCATGTTGTGCGAGCACGTCGGCGAACCCCCATTCGGGGAACATCCGCGGCGGCGCCGTCGGCATCAACGCGTACCCGAGCAGCCCGATCAGGTTGGCCGCGATCAGCCAGTTCCTGAACGCGGCGAAGCGCTCGTGACGGCGGAAGTAGACCCAGAGCAACGTCAGGCCGACGACGGCGAACTGCGACAACCAGTAGGTGTACGACGTCGCGGTGATGAGGAACGACGAGCCCTCGACGAGGTGCTGCAGGGGCAGCTCGATCAGCGACCCGGTCCGGTCTTGGAACTCGATGATCTCGCGGCCGTTCTCGAACGCCGCGGTCACGCTGCGATCCGCCGCTCCGCGCGCGACCTGATAGGCGACGTAGAACCCCATCCAGATCACGAACTGGAGCCCGAAGTGCACCCACCCGCGCGGGAGCCGCCTCCCGATCTCCTCCGCGTACCCGGACATGCGCCCGGATTCTATCGCTCCGCGCCGCGGTCTCCACCCGACTGGTACTCGACGAGCGTCCGCACGTACTGCGCACGCTCGAACGCCTGTGGGTTTCCGCACGCCGCCTGGCTCATGCTGCCCTTTGCCTGCTCGAGCGACGAGTACTCCCGCGCCTCGAGCCAGGCGCTGAGCCCTTCGGTGAGCTCTCGCATCACCTCGGGGCCACGGCGGAGCAGCTCCGAGGCCACCATCACGGCGTCCGCGCCGGCCAGCACGAGCTTGACGACGTCGTCGGAGGTCTGCACGCCGCTCGTCGCGGCCAGGCTCACCGAGACGCGACCGGTGAGGATCGCGATCCAGCGCAGCGGCAACCGCACCTCCTCGTGCGTCGAGAGATGCAGCTCGGGCTTCACGGTGAGCGTCTCGAGATCGATGTCCGGTTGCAGGAACCGGTTGAAGAGCACGAGCCCGTCCGCGCGCACGTCGGCCAGGCGCTGGGCGACGTTGGCGAACGCCGTGTAGTACGGCCCGACCTTCACCGCGAGAGGAACGGTGACGGCGCCGCGGACGCCGCTGACAAGACGAAGCGTGCGGTCTTCGATGCTCGCGGCCGAGGCGTACGGGTCGGTCTCGACGGCGTAGACGTTGAGCTCGATCGCGTCGGCTCCGGCAGCCTGCAAGAGCTCGGCGTAGCGCACCCAGCCGCCCGGCGTGACGCCGTTGATGCTCGCGATCACGGGGATGGACAGCGCCGCCTTCGCGGCGGCGACGTGCTCGACGTAACGGCCAGGGCCTGTGTTGTAGTCGTCCATCTCCGGGAAGTACGTGAGGGCCTCGCCGACGCTGTGGGTGCCGAGCTCGAGCGTGTCGTGCAGTCCGACCTCCTCGTGCTCGATCTGCTCCTCGAACAGCGATGGCAGAACGACGGCTGCGGCACCTGCCTGCTCGAGCCTCCTGAGGCTGTCGACGTCGGCCGTGAGCGGCGACGCGGACGCGATCAGCGGGCTTGCGAGCTCGAGGCCGAGATAGGTCGATCGCAGATCCATGCTCATGCCTCCTTCTCTTCCGTGTCTTCGGTCTGCTCGTGCTCGACGCGGGCGAGCTGCTCGTAGACGAGGCGCCGCTCGTCGACGTCGTGCTGCGCCGCGGCTCCGAGACGCTCGAACTCATCGGGCTTCGTCCGTTGCAGCATCGCAAAGCGGGCCTCGCGCTGCATGAACTCCGCCACGGGGAGCTTTGGCGCGCGGGAGTCGAGGTGGAAGGGATGATCACCCGCACCGGCGTGCTGCGGGTCGTAGCGCCAGAGCGGCCAGTACCCGGAGTCGACCGCCAGCTTCTGCTGACGCATCCCCTCCGCCATCTCGATCCCGTGGGCGATGCAGTGGCTGTATGCGATCACGAGTGACGGGCCGTCCCAGGCGTCGGCCTCCGCCAGGGCCTTCACCGTCTGGGGGTTGTCCGCGCCCATCGCGATCTGGGCGACGTAGACGTTCCCGTACGCGGTCGCGATCTGCCCGAGGTCCTTCTTCCGCGTCGGCTTGCCTCCGGCCGCGTACTTCGCCACCGCACCCCGGGGCGTCGCCTTCGACGCCTGCCCGCCGGTGTTCGAGTACACCTCGGTGTCGAGCACGAGCACGTTCACGTTCTCACCGGAGGCGAGGACGTGGTCGAGGCCGCCGAAGCCGATGTCGTAGGCCCAGCCGTCGCCGCCGACGATCCACACGGTGGTGCGCACGAGGGCGTCGGCGAGGGTCGCGAGACGCGCCGCGCGGGGGTCGTCGGCGCCGCGGAGGCTCTCCTTCAGGACCGCCACGCGGGCGCGCTGGGCCGCAACGCCAGCCTCGTCGCTCTGGTCGGCGTCGAGCAGCTCGGGCGCGAGGTCGGGAGCGAGCTCGGCGACCAGGGCGCGTGCCGTCGCCCGCTTCTGGTCGAGCGCGAGGCGCATCCCGAGCCCGAACTCCGCGTTGTCCTCGAAGAGCGAGTTCGACCAGGCGGGCCCCCTCCCGGCGAGGTTCGTCGACCACGGCGTGGTCGGTAGGTTGCCGCCGTAGATCGAGGAGCAGCCGGTCGCGTTGGCGACGAGCAGGCGATCACCGAAGAGCTGTGTGAGCAGCTTGAGGTAGGGCGTCTCGCCGCAGCCCTCGCAGGCGCCCGAGTACTCGAACAGCGGCTCCAGCATCTGCGAGCCCTTCACGGTGGCCACGTCCACGGTGGTGCGGTCGATCTCGGGGATTCCGAGGAAGAACTCGTATCGCTCGCGCTCCCGCGTGAGGTGCTCGTCCTTGGGCTCCATGTTGATCGAGCGGTGGGCGACCTCCTCCTTCGCGTGCGCAGGGCAGGTGTCGACGCAGATGCCGCAGCCCGTGCAGTCGTCGGGTGCGACCTGGATCGTCATGCGCAGGCCCGGCCGGTGCCGGTCGCGCCACTCCTTGTCGGGGAATCCGTCGGGCGCGCCCGCGAGCTCCTCCGGCGGGAACACCTTCATGCGGATCGCCGCGTGCGGGCAGACGAGTGCGCACTTCGCGCAGTCGATGCAGATCGACTCGTCCCAGATCGGGATCTCGAGAGCGATCGAGCGCTTCTCGAAGCGGGCCGTGCCGGTGGGGAACGTCCCGTCGACAGGGAGGGCGCTCACGGGGAGCAGATCACCGCGGCCCTCGATCATCGCCGCCGTCACGCGCTGCACGAAGTCGGGGGCCCCTTCCGGCACGGCGGCGCGCAGATGGAGCTCCGACGTGGTCTCGGTGGGTACCTCGAGCTCGTGCAGCCCGTGCAGGGCCTGATCGACGGCGGCGAGGTTCCGTTCCACGACCGCCTCGCCTCGCTTGCCGTAGGAGCGTCGGATCGCCGCCTTGATCGCCTCGATCGCCTGCTCTCGGGGCAGGACGTCGGCCAGCGCGAAGAAGCACGTCTGCAGCACGGTGTTCACGCGGCGGCCGAGACCGGCCTCGCGCGCCACGCCCGTCGCGTCGACAACGAAGACGCGGAGGCCGCGCTCAACGATCCTCTGCTGTGCCTCCCGTGGCAGCCGCCTCCACGTGCCACGGCGTCCGTACGGGCTGTTGAGCAACAGCGTCGCGCCGTCCTCGGCGATCGCGAGCACGTCCTGCGCTTCGAGCAACCCGAACTGGTGACAGGCCACGAAGCTCGCGCGCTCGACGAGATAGGTGGAGTGGATCGGGCGCGGGCCGAAGCGGAGGTGCGAGACCGTCGTCGACCCGGACTTCTTGGAGTCGTAGACGAAGTAGCCCTGCGCGTGGAGCCCGGCCTGCTCACCGATGATGCGGATCGAGTTGTGGTTCGCACCGACGGTGCCGTCGGCGCCGAGCCCGAAGAAGACGGCGCGCACGACGTCGTCGGGCTCGGTGGAGAACGAGCGGTCGACATCGAGCGACAGGTGTGTGACGTCGTCGGTGATGCCGACCGTGAACCGCGAGCGGGGGTTGTCCCTGGTCAACTCGTCGAGCGCGGCCTTGGCCATGGCGGGTGTGAACTCCTTGGAGGCCAGCCCGTACCGGCCGCCGATCACCCGTGGCCGAGGACCGTCGCGCTCGGCGAACGAGGACACGACATCCTGGAAGAGCGGCTCGCCCACCGCGCCCGGCTCCTTCGTCCGGTCGAGCACGGCGATCGCGTGCACCGTGGCGGGCAGGGCGGCGACCAGCGCCGCAGCGTCGAAGGGGCGGAACAGACGCACCTTGAGCAGACCCACCTTCTCGCCCTGTGCCCGGAGCGCCTCGACCGCCTCCTCTGCGGCCCCGCACCCGGATCCCATGAGCACGAGCACTCTCTCCGCCTCCGGGTCACCCACGTAGTCGAAGAGGCGGTAGTGACGGCCCGTGAGCTCCGCCAACCGGTCGAGCTCGCGGGCGACGATCGACGGGACGGCGTCGTGGTAGGAGTTGGCGGCCTCGCGCGCCTGGAAGAAGACGTCGGGGTTCTGCGCCGAGCCGCGGAGCACCGGGTGCTCGGGCGAAAGGGCGCGCTCCCGGTGCGCAGCGACCAGGCCCTCGTCGAGGAAGTCCATGATCTCGGCGTTCCCGAGCTGCTCGACGGTGTTCAGCTCGTGGGACGTGCGAAAGCCGTCGAAGAAGTGGAGAAAGGGGACCCGCGACTCGAGCGTTGCAGCGTGGGCGACGAGGGCGAAGTCCTGCGCTTCCTGGACCGACGACGCGCAGAGCATCGCCCAGCCGGTCGTACGCGCCGCCATCACGTCGGAGTGGTCGCCGAAGATCGAGAGCGCGTGCGTGGCCACCGTCCGGGCGGCGACGTGGATCACGGCGGGGGTCAGCTCACCCGCGATCTTGAACATGTTGGGGAGCATCAACAGCAGTCCCTGCGACGCCGTGAACGTCGTCGCGAGCGCCCCCGCCTGGAGTGCCCCGTGTACGGCTCCCGCGGCGCCGCCCTCGCTCTGCATCTCGACGATGCGGGGCACCGTTCCCCAAGCGTTCGGTTGGCCCGCCGCCGCCCAACCGTCGGCCAGCTCGCCCATCGGCGAAGCAGGCGTGATCGGGTAGATCGCGATCACCTCGCTCGCCGCATAGGCGATCCGGGCGCACGCCTCGTTCCCGTCGACGGTGACACGCGTACTCACTCCAACAGCCTCGATCACATGGCCACGCACAGGCATCGGTGCGGGGTCCGATCCGTTTCGGGGTTTCCCCGCAGGAACGCAATGGAGCCTGCGTGTGACGATCGCCTCCGCGAAGGGCCGGCGGTGGGAGGAGGAGTGGCGTCCCGGGGGTGAGGCGGTGTCCGACTGAAGTCGGACACCGGGAGGGTGGGATGGCGGCTCAGCCGCCGATGTACGACATCTCCACCTTCGGCAGCGCGGCCGTCGCTTCGGTGCGCACCTCCGAATAGCGATCCGTGCGCGCGGCCCAGACGGCCTCGACCGCTGCGTGCAGCTCGTCGTCCCCGCCATCCGAGCGCAACAGGGAACGGAGATCTGTGCCGCGCGCGGCGAACAGACACGTGTAGAGCTGTCCGTCGGCGGAGATGCGCGCGCGTGTGCAGTCGCCACAGAACGGCTGCGTGACCGACGCGATCACGCCGATCTCGCCGGCGCCGTCGCGGTAGCGCCACCGTCTTGCCACTTCGCCGCGGTAGGCGGCCTCGACTGGCTCGAGCGGGAACACGTCGTCGATGCGACGGACGATCTCCGCGGCTGACACCACGTCGTCCAGGCGCCAGCCGTTCGTCGCGCCGACGTCCATGAACTCGATGAAGCGGATCGTGTGCGCGGTGCCGCGGAAGCGGCGGGCCAGCTCGACGATCCCGTCGTCGTTGACCCCGCGCTTGATCACGGCGTTCACCTTCGTGGGCAGCCCCGCTGCCGTCGCTGCGTCTATGCCCACGAGCACGTCCGCGACGGGGAAGTCGACGTCGTTCATCGCCCGGAACGTCTCGTCGTCGAGCGAGTCGAGTGACACCGTCACTCGATCGAGCCCGGCGTCCCGTAAGGCAGCGGCCTTCCGCGGCAGCAACGCGCCGTTCGTGGTCAGCGTCAGCTCGAGGTCGGGAATCGCAGCGAGCATGCGGACGAGGACGTCGATGTCGGCGCGGAGCAGGGGCTCGCCGCCCGTCAGCCGGATCTTCCGGACACCGAGCCCGGCGAAGACGCGGGCGACGCGCTCGATCTCCTCGAAGCTGAGCAGCTCCTTCCGTGGCAGGAACGCGTGGTCGCGCCCGAACACGCTCTTCGGCATGCAGTACGTGCAGCGGAAGTTGCAGCGGTCTGTGACGGAGATCCGCAGATCGCGGACGGGCCGTGCGAGCGTGTCGACGGCGGGCATTGGAGGAAAGGTACGCGTCGGGCGCGGATGTGTGCAGAGCATCTGTCAAGGTGCTCCGCATGACCACGACCGACCCGCACTCGCGGCACCGGTGCCGACGGTGAACGTTGTCGTCCCCAGCTGACCTGTCCGCGCTGGATGCGATCCTGCGCGAGTTCGACTGGCGGGAGCGTCACGAGCGCAGCGTGACGGCGACGCCCGAAGAGGCCGTGAGCGCGATGCTCGCCGCGCCGGCAGCCCCCGACGCCGTCGTGCGCGCCCTGCTCCGGCTGCGTGGGCTGCGCTCGCACGGGACGATCGCCGACGTGTTCGCGGCCATGCCCTTCGAGGTGCTCGAGGAGTCGGCGGTCGAGGTCGTCCTGGGTGGTAGCGGCACGCCGTGGCGACCGGGAGGGGGGATGCGTCCGTTCGCGGCCGCCGAGGCGGGCACGGTGCGCATCGCGGTCGACATCAGGGCCTCGCCGATCGCGACCGGCGGCTGCGTCCTCTCGACGGAGACGCGGATCGCTGCCGTCGACGATGCAGCCCGTCGTGCGTTTCGCCGCTACTGGCTGCTCGTGCGCCCGTTCTCGGGGGCGATCCGCCGCCGCTGGCTGGCAGCGGCCGCCCGCACGCTGCCGCGGCAGTAGCCTGCACCGGTGCGTCTGCGCTCGCCCGCGCCCTTGCTCGCGCTCGCGGCGGTCACCGCCGTGTGGGGCCTCACCTTCGTGCAGGTGCAGGACGCCCTCGTCGTCTACCCGCTGTTTGCGTTCCTCGCCGTGCGATTCGCGATCTCGACGGCCGTGCTCGCGCCGTTCGCCTGGCGTCCGCTGCGCGAGATGCCGCGGGCTGGGCTCGTCGCCGGTGTTGGAGTCGGCTCGATACTCGCCGCCGGCTACGCGCTGCAGACCGCCGGGCTCGAGCGGACGACGGTCGCGAGCACCGGGTTCATCACGGGCCTGTACGTCGTCTTCACGCCGTTGCTCGTGCTCGCACTGTTCGGGACGGCGGTGCCGCGGTCGCTCTGGGCAGGAATCGCGCTCGCCGTCGTGGGGCTGCTGCTCTTGAGCGGGGTGCCCGGTGGATCTGCGGTCGGCAATGCCCTCGTGCTCGCCAGCGCCCTCGCACAGGCGGTGCAGATCGCCTCCATGGAGCGGTTCGCGCCGCGCTACGACCCGCGCGCCCTCACGTTCCTGCAGATGGCGACGTCCTTCGTCGGATTCACGGTGATTGCCCTCGCTCTCGGTGACCTGGAGGTGCCGCGCGGGGGGACGGTCTGGGGTGCGCTCGTGGTCACCGGTGTCTTCGCCGGGGCGCTCGGCTACCTGGTCGCCACCTGGGTGCAGGCGAGGACGACTGCCGCCCGCGCGGCGCTCGTGTTCACCCTCGAGGCTCCCTTCGCCGCTCTGTTCGGCGTACTGCTCGCCGGCGAGGTGCTCGGCTGGGCCGGCTACCTCGGGTGTCTCGTGATGCTCTGCGGGCTCGTGCTCGCCGAGCCGGCGGCGGCAGCGACGTTGCGTCGGCTGGCACCGCGCGCGAGCCGCTGATGGACGCCATCCTGCTCGCCCTCGGGTCGGCGGTGTGCTTCGGGAGCATGACGGTCGTCCTTCGGCTCGCCCTCGACCGACCCGTCCCAGCCGAGACCGGGGCGTTCCTGACGCTGGTCTTCGCGTTCGCCGTCGGGATCCTCGCGTTGGCGGTCGACGGCCGATTCGACGTCGACGGGCTCTGGCCGTTCGTCGCCGCCGGCGCACTTGCGCCAGGCGTCTCACAGCTCTTCGCCACCGCGGCCGTGCGTGACGCAGGTGCGCCGCGGAGCTCGGTTGCCTTCGGCACGGCGCCCGTCTTCGCCGTCGTGTTCGCGCTCGTGCTTCTCGACGAGCCCGTCGTCGCCGGGCTGCTCGGCGGTGCAGCGCTCGTCGTGGCAGGTGCCGCGGTGGTCGCCTTCGAGCGAGATCGGCCGGCAGGGTTCAAGTGGATCGGGATCGGCTACGCGCTCGTCACCGTGCTCATGTTCTCGGCGCGCGACACGCTCGTTCGGCACCTCTCTCTCAGCGGCGACACCGAGCCAGGCCCGGCCGCAGCCGTCACGCTCGGCACGGGAGCAGTGGTGCTGGGGATCGTGGTGGTCGCGCGCCGTCGGCCGATCGCTCTTCGCGCAGCGCCGCGGTGGGCCCCGGTCGGAATCGTGTTCGGGCTCTCGTACGTCCTCCTCTTCCACGCGCTCTACCGGGGGCGAGTCAGCGTCGTCGCCCCGATCATCGCCACGGAGGCTCTCTGGGGCGTCGTGCTCGCCGCACTCGTGCTGCGGCGACGCGAGCTGGTCGGATGGCGCCTGCTCGTCGGCGGCCTGCTCGTCGTCGCGGGCGGCGTGCTGATTGCGCTCAGCCGCTGAGCCAGGCGCGCTTTGGCGTCGATACCGAGAGACGAGAATGATCTGCTACGATAAGACTCAGATTTGCTTGAGTCGTATCGACTCAGGTTCGGTATCCATCCGAGAAGGAGCAGAAGACACATCATGGCGAAGACGATCGGAATCGACCTCGGCACGACGAACAGCTGCATGGCGGTGCTCGAGGGCGGCGAGCCGACCGTGATCCCGAACGCGGAGGGCGGGCGCACGACGCCGTCCGTCGTCGCGTTCACGAAGGACGGTCAACGGCTCGTCGGGGCGCCCGCGCGGCGCCAGCAGGTGACGAACCCCCTGAACACGGTGTTCTCCATCAAGCGGTTCATGGGGCGCAAGTGGGACGAGGTCTCCGAGGAGATGACGATCGTCCCCTACGAGGTGGCGAAGGGCGAGAACGGGGATGCCCGCGTCGGCGCCGACGAGCGTGAGTTCGCGCCGCCGGAGCTGAGCGCGATGATCCTGCAGAAGCTGAAGACCGACGCCGAGGCGTACCTCGGCGAGCCCGTCACCGACGCCGTGGTCACCGTGCCGGCGTACTTCAACAACGCGCAGCGCGAGGCGACGAAGGACGCCGGCCGCATCGCCGGTCTCAACGTGCTGCGCATCATCAACGAGCCGACCGCTGCCGCGCTGGCCTACGGGCTGGACAAGGAGGGGGCCGACCAGACGCTGCTCGTGTTCGACCTCGGTGGCGGCACCTTCGACGTGTCGGTGCTCGAGCTCGGCGAGGGCGTGTTCGAGGTCAAGTCCACGAACGGGGACAATCACCTCGGCGGCGACAACTTCGACAAGGCGATCGTCGACTGGATGGTCGCCGAGTTCAAGCGCGAGCAGGGCATCGACCTCGCAGCCGACAAGATGGCGCTCCAGCGGCTCTACGAAGCCGCGGAGAAGGCGAAGATCGAGCTCTCGTCGACCACGTCGACGCAGATCAACCTCCCGTTCGTGACCGCGACGGCCGAGGGGCCGAAGCACCTCGACCTGCAGCTGACGCGGGCCAGGCTGACCGAGCTCACGACGCCGCTGCTCGACCGGCTCGTCGGGCCTACGAAGCAGGCGCTCACCGACGCCGGGCTCGACGCCTCCGCCATCGATCACGTGATCCTGGTCGGCGGCATGACGCGGATGCCCGCGGTCGTCGAGCGCGTCAAGGAGCTGATCGGGAAGGACCCCCACAAGGGCGTCAATCCGGACGAGGTCGTGGCCGTGGGGGCGGCGATCCAGGGCGGCGTGCTCAAGGGCGAGGTGAAGGACGTGCTGCTGCTCGACGTGACGCCGCTGTCGCTCGGCATAGAGACCAAGGGCGGGGTGTTCACGAAGCTGATCGAGCGCAACACGACGATCCCCAAGAAGGCATCCGAGACGTTCACGACCGCCGAGGACAACCAGCCCTCCGTCGAGATCCACGTCCTGCAGGGCGAGTCCGAGATGGCCGCCTTCAACAAGACCCTCGGCAAGTTCCAGCTCGTCGGCATCCCGCCGGCGCCGCGCGGCATGCCGCAGGTTCAGGTCACGTTCGACATCGACGCGAACGGGATCATCCACGTCTCGGCGAAGGATCTCGGCACCGGCAACGAGCAGCAGATCCGCATCGAGGGCGGCTCCGGCCTCTCCGAGGACGACGTCCAACGGATGGTCTCCGAGGCCGAGACCCACGCCGAGGAGGCGCATGCGCTCCGCGAGCTCGCGGACGCCCGCAACGGCGCGGAGACGCTCGCCTACTCGACCGAGAAGGCCGTCGCCGAGCACCGCGACAAGCTCGAGGAGGAGCAGGCGAGCGCGATCGACGCCGCTCTGGCGGAGCTGCAGTCCGCGGTCGAGGGCACCGACGTCGCTGCGATCCAGGAGAAGACGAACGCGCTGCAGCAGGCGGCCCAGCCCCTCGCAGAGGCCATCTACGCCGACGCGCAGGCCGCCGCGCAACCGTCGGGTGACAACGGCGGCGCCGCCTCCGACGAGGACGAGGTGGTCGAGGACGCCGACTACGAGGTGATCGACGAGGACGAGGCGGCGAAGGCGTGACCGAGCCGGAACTCGACGAGATCGTCGTCGAGGAGGAGGCGCCCGACGGCGCCTCCTCCTCCGAGACGGCCGGGCAGCCGGAGGCCGACGACGTGCTGCTGCGCGTCGTCGAAGCCGAAGCGAAGCGGGACGAGTACCTCGCCGACCTGCAGCGGGTCGCCGCCGACTTCGACAACTACCGCAAGCGGGTCGTCCGCGACCAGGGCGCGCTCGTGGCACGCGCGACCGCCGGGCTCGTAGAGCGTCTGCTGCCCGTGCTCGACGACCTCGAGCGGGCACTCGACGCGGCCGAGCACCACGATGACGCGAAGGTGCTCGAGGGCGTGCGCATGACGCGCGACGCTCTCGCTGGCGTCCTGGCGGCCGAGGGGCTCGTCGAGATCGAGGCCGACGGAGCATTCGACCCGCACGCGCACGAGGCGTTGATGGCAACCACAGCCGAGGGGTTCGAGAGCGGGGACGTGGTCGAGGTCGTGCAGCGGGGGTACCGCCTCGGTGACGCCGTGCTCCGCCCCGCGCGGGTGATAGTCGCGGAGTAGCGGGACGTCGTGGCCACCCAGATGCGCAACCCGTACGAGGTTCTCGGCGTCGCCAGAACCGCGACCGCGGACGAGATCAAGAAGGCGTACCGGAAGCTCGCGCGCGCGCATCACCCGGACCGCAATCCGGGGGACACCGCGTCAGAAGATCGGTTCAAGGAGGCGCAGGACGCCTACGATCTGCTGTCCGATCCGGAGAAGCGCGAGCAGTTCGATCGTTTCGGCGCCGCTGGCCCCGGCGCAGGGGGGTTCCAGGACGTCCGCTTCGAGAACGTCGATCTCGGCGACCTGTCGGATCTCTTCGGCGGCGTCGGCTCGTTCTTCGGGCGAGGTGGCCGTCAGGCTCGCCCCCGTCCCCAGCGGGGAGTCGACCTCGAGTCGCGCGTGAGCATCTCCTTCGACGACGCGCTCCGTGGCGTCGAGGTGCGCGTCCCGGTCGACACCGAGACGGCGTGCCGCGCCTGCGGTGGCACGGGCGCCGAGCCGGGCACCGCACCTCGCCAGTGTCCCGAATGCGCTGGCTCGGGGCTGGTGTCCGACAGCCACGGCCTGTTCGCGCTGTCCCAGCCCTGCCGTCGCTGCCGCGGCAACGGGATGGTCGTCGACACGCCGTGCACCACGTGCCGCGGGGCCGGCCGCGAGCGCGTCACGAAGCGCTACCTCGTCAAGGTCCCCGCCGGAGCCCGCGACGGCACCCGAATCCGCCTCCGTGGCAAAGGTGAGCCGGGCGCTTCCGGCGGGCCGGCCGGGGATCTCTGGGTTCGTGTCGAGGTCGAGCGGTCGGCGCTGTACGAACGGCGGGGAGCCGATCTCGTGCTCGAGGTGCCGGTCACGTACCCGGAGGCGACGCTCGGGGCGACGGTGGAGATCCCCACACCCGACGGCCCCGTGGCACTCAAGGTGCCGGCCGGGACCGAGAGCGGCAAGCTCCTCCGCGTGAAGGGGCGCGGCGCGCCGAAGCTGAAGGGCGGCGGTCGCGGTGACCTGCTCGCCCGGGTCAAGGTGACGGTTCCCGTCAAGCTCAACAAGGCAGAGCGTGAGGCGCTCGAAGGCTACGGCAAGGCATCGCGGGAACGGCCGCGCGACGGGGTATTCGACCGATGAGCGGCGACCGCCCCAGGTACATGATCTCCGTCGCTGCCGAGCTCGTCGGCATGCACCCGCAGACCCTGCGGCTCTACGAGTCGAAGGGGCTCCTGCGGCCGGCTCGCACACCCGGCGGCACGAGGCTCTATTCGGACGCCGACGTCGAGCGGCTGCGCCTCGTCCAGCGACTGACGACCGACCTGGGCTTGAACCACGCAGGCGTCGAGCACGTGCTGCGGCTCGAGGACGAGTTGCGACGGCTCCGTGTGCGAATGGACGCCCTCGAGCGCGAGCTGCGCGACGAGATCCGCCGAACACACCGGCAGTACCGCCGGGACATCGTCGTCTACCGACCGCCGCAACCACCGGCGCAGAGGAACTGAGCCCCGTGACGGATCGTCGCGAGGCACGGGGAGTGAGGGAGTACAGGACATGGACTTCAACAAGCTGACCATCAAGAGCGGTGAGGCCGTTGCGGGCGCCCAGGAGTTGGCGCGGCGTCTCGGCAACCCGGAGTTGACGGCCGATCACCTCGCGGTGGCCCTGCTCGAGCAGGAGCTGCCGCGGACACTCGTACAGCGGGCAGGTGGCGACCCCGACTCGGTGCGTGCCGAGGCGGAGGCACGCCTGCGGCAGCTGCCGTCGGTGTCGGGAGGCGCTGCGCAGCCGCAGGCTGGCGCGTCGTTCCGGCGAGTGCTCGATCGGGCCTTCGAGGAGACGCGAGCCCTCGACGACGAGTTCGTCTCCGTCGAGCATCTGCTGCTCGCACTCGAGCTCGTCGAGCGTGATGCGCTGCTCGCGGCGCTCGAGGGCGTGCGTGGCGGTCAGCGGGTCACGTCGCAGGACCCGGAGGGCTCGTACCAGGCGCTCGAGAAGTACGGGCGCGATCTGACCGCACTCGCCGAGCAGGGGAAGCTCGACCCGGTGATCGGGCGCGACGAGGAGATCCGCCGCGTGATCCAGGTGCTCTCGCGCCGCACGAAGAACAACCCCGTCCTGATCGGCGAGCCTGGCGTCGGCAAGACGGCGATCGCGGAAGGGCTCGCCCAGCGCATCGTCGCCGGAGACGTCCCCGAAGGGCTCAAGGGCAAGCGGGTGTGGGCACTCGACGTGGGTGCGCTCGTAGCCGGCTCGAAGTACCGCGGCGAGTTCGAGGAGCGGCTCAAGGCCGTGCTCGCCGAGATCACCGCTGCGGAAGGCGAGATCGTGCTCTTCATCGACGAGCTCCACACGATCGTCGGTGCCGGTGCCGCCGAGGGGGCGGTGTCGGCCGGGAACCTCCTCAAACCGATGCTCGCGCGCGGGGAGCTGCGCGCCGTCGGTGCGACGACGCTCGACGAGTACCGGCTGCACATCGAGAAGGACGCGGCGCTCGAGCGGCGCTTCCAGCCCGTGCTCGTCGGTGAGCCGTCCGCAGCGGACACGATCGCGATCCTCCGCGGTCTCAAGGAGCGGTACGAGGCGCACCATGGCGTGCGCATCCGTGATGCAGCGCTTGTCGCTGCGTCCATGCTCTCCGACCGCTACATCACGGACCGCTTCCTGCCCGACAAGGCGATCGACCTCGTGGACGAGGCGGCGAGCCGGCTGCGCATGGAGATCGACTCCTCTCCCGTCGAACTGGACGAGGCCGACCGCCGCGTCCGTCAGCTCGAGATCGAGCTGACGGCGATGGCGAAGGAGACCGACGCGGTGCGGGAGCCGGTCGAGCGCGAGCTCGCGGAGGCGCAGGCACGCCGTGACGAGCTCGCCGCACGCTGGGCGCAGGAGAAAGACGTGCTCGACCGCGTCAAGGAGATCACGCGGCTCATCGACGAGCTCCGCATGGAAGCCGACCGCGAAGAGCGGCAGGGGAACCTGCAGCGGGTGGCCGAGATCCGCTACGGCGACCTGCCGGCGCTCGAGAAGGAGCTCGCCGAGCGGGGCGAGGCGGCAGCCGCGGCCGAGCCGATGGTCAAGGAGGAGGTCGACGAGGACGACGTCGCCGCGGTCGTCGCGACCTGGACCGGCGTGCCGGTCGACCGGCTGCTGGAGGGCGAGGTGGAGAAGCTCGTGCACATGGAAGGGCGCCTTCACCAGCGCGTCGTCGGTCAGGAGGCAGCGATCGACGCCGTCTCCAACGCGTTGCGTCGCGCCCGGTCGGGGCTGCAGGACCCGGACCGGCCGATCGGCTCGTTCGTCTTCCTCGGGCCGACGGGCGTCGGCAAGACCGAGCTCGCCCGCGCCCTGGCCGAGTTCATGTTCGACGACGAGCGCGCGATGGTTCGCCTCGACATGTCGGAGTACATGGAGAAGCACACGGTGTCCCGACTCGTCGGCGCGCCGCCCGGCTACGTCGGCTACGACGAGGGCGGCCAGCTCACCGAGGCCGTGCGCCGTCGACCGTACTGCGTGATCTTGCTCGACGAGATCGAGAAGGCGCACCCCGACGTGTTCAACGTCCTGCTGCAGCTGCTCGACGACGGACGCCTGACCGACGGGCATGGTCGCACCGTCGACTTCCGCAACACCGTCGTGATCATGACCTCGAACATCCGCACGGCCGACGCGATGCTCGAGCACTTCCGGCCAGAGTTCGTGAACAGGGTCGACGAGATCGTCGTGTTCGAGAGCCTCACGCGCGAGCAGCTGGCTGAGATCGTCGATCTTCAGCTCGAGCGGCTGCGTCTGCGGCTCGCGGAGCGCAAGCTAGCCCTCGAGCTGACCGACGGAGCCAAGGAGCTGATCGCGGACGCGGGATGGGATCCCCAGTTCGGGGCCCGTCCGCTGAAGCGCGCGCTGCAGCGGCTCGTCGAGAACCCGCTCTCGCTCGAGCTGCTCGAGGGGCGCTACGTGGAGGGCGACACGATCCGCGTGTACGCCGACCGCGGCGAGATCGTGTTCGAGAAGATCGGGACGGAGGAGCCGGCGGTCGCCTGACGACGGCCGGCTCCGCTCCCGCCTGCCTGGTGCCGTTTGCCGATCCGAGGCCGACCTCGACACGCTGGGCGGCTCGTCGCGAGCAGCCTCGCCGCCGATCCGTCGTCGAGGGCGAACCGCCATTTCTCCTCCTGGAGGCGGTGCGCGAGTATGCGTTGGAGCTTCTCGGCGACGACCGGCACCGGGTGAGAGCGCTCTGCTCGACTACCGCGACGGTGGTCGCAGCGGCCGCGCGTGAGGCTCTCGGCGCCGACGCGTTCGAAGCCGCCTTCCGAGGGGAGCAGGTGAATTGAGACGAGTACGCCGCTTCGACTACGACGGCCAGATCTCGTCGGCCGTGAGCTCGACCGAGTTCCCGGCGGGATCGCGCACGTAGAGCGAGCGACCGCCGCGCGGCCACTCCACCTCCTTCTCGACCGCGACGCCCTGCCCGAGCAGGGCGTGCCGCCACGCGTCATGTGTGCCGGCCGGGATGCGGAACGCAATGTGCCCTGCTCCGATCGCACCGTGTGAGGGGACCGCACGCCCGGCCTCGCCGGAGCGCTCAGGGCGGAACACGAGCAGCACGCCCCCATCGGGAAGCCGGAACGCGGCCGACAGGTCGTCGGGCCCGTCCACGAGCCGCAGCCCGAGCACGTCGGCGTAGAAGGTCTTCATCGCCTCGACGTCGTCGCCGTAGAGAACGGTCTCGTAGACACCGGTGATGGCACGCTCGCTCACGATGCGTCGCCGATCGTGAGAACGACCTCGCCGAAGCGCGCCCGGTCGAGGCGGGCCGCGATCATGTGGGTGCGAGCACGACGGATGTCGCGCGGAGGACGCTGGACGTAGGATCGGTCGCCATGTCGGGGATTCTGCTGGTAGCGGCGACGGAGATGGAGCTCTGCGGTCGTTTTGGGCTCGTCTGTGGAGTCGGTCCTGTCGAGGCGGCGGCGGCGGTGGCCGCGGCGCTCGAGCGGTCAGCCCCCTCGGCCTGCGTGCACGTCGGCATCGCAGGCGGCCGCGATCTCCCACCATGCACGCTCGTCGTCGGTGCAGCATCCGTCTACGGCGATCTCGACGCCGCGGTCCCGGTCGTCCGTCACGCTCTGCCGGATCCCGGTCTGCACGCAGCGGTGCGGCGGGCGCTCCCCGACGCCGTTTCTCTCCCCATCGGCACGACGGCAGCCGTCGGCACAGCAGGCCCTGAGCTGCGGGTCGAGGGGATGGAGGGGTTCGGTGTGCTCCGAGCATGTGAGCTGGCCGGCGTCCCGGCTGTGGAGCTGCGGTCTATCTCCAACGAGATCGGTGAGCCCGACCGCTCGTGCTGGGACGTCGCCGGCGCGGTCGGTGCCCTCTCCGGGGCGCTCGAGTCGCTCCTGCCCGCCCTGCGCGGGTAGCGTCCCGGCGTGCCGCGACCGAGGTACCCGAAGGCCAACGAGCCGCGCCCGGCGGCGCTGCCGCCCGAGACGCAGACCGTCGGACAGCTCGTCGCCGAGACGATCCGGCTCTACGGGAGCCGCTTCTGGGTGGCCCTTCCCCTCGGCCTCCCGCTGGCGGTTGCGGACATCGTTTCACTGGACATGTCGGTCGAGGGTCGGATCCTCGTGCTCGTGGCCGCCGCTCCGTTCTTCACGGCGACGTACACGGTCGCGTGCGCCATGACCTACGGCGTGCGTCCCTCGCCGCGGACGTGGACGGTCACGCTCGTCGTCGGCACGCTTGCGTTCCTGCCCGCCGCAGCCGTCTTCCCGTGGTTCGCGCTCGCTGCGGTCGCGTGGCTCGCGCTCGCGGGTCACGTCGTGCCGGCGGCGGTCAAGGAACAGCTCGGAGCAGTCGCCGCCGCGCGTCGCTCTTTGCAGGTGGCGCGGGCCGACTACGTCCACGCCGCGGGCGGGCTCGCTGCGCTCGTGCTCGTGTTCGGGCTCACACGCCTCGTCCTCGGCCTGCTGCTGCGCGAGCAGGCCGACAACACGATCCGCGTGTCCGTCGTGCTCGCCGACGTCGTGCTGGCACCGATCCTCTTCCTCGGTGGAGCACTCCTGTACGTGAATCTCGCCGCCCGCGTCGGCCGTGATCGCTCCGAGCGACGTCGTGCACGCACGCCGCGTCGGGCCGCTGGCGGGGAGTAGTCTCCCTCCCGACGTCAACCGCTGCCGAGGAGGCCGTGCATGCCGCTCTACCTGATGCTCACCTCGCTCACCGAGAAGGGTGTGCAGACCCTGAACTCCAACCCGGCGCGACTGCGCGAGGTCAACCACGACGTAGAGGAGCTCGGCGCGAAGGTGCTCCACCAGTGGGCGTCGCTCGGCGAGTACGACTTCGTCAACGTCGTCGAGGCTCCCGACGACCTCACCCTCGCGAAGCTGTCGGTACGCCTGAGCGCCCGTGGGAGCCTCAAGGTCGAGTCGCTCCCGCTCGTCTCGGTCGACGAGCTGATCTCGTCGTTGGAGTAGGCGCTTGCCCGTCGGCGCGAGCCGACGGTCGCTATTCGGTCGCGAACCCGGTCGCCCGCGGGGATACGCGGAGCGGGCTCGTCGGCAGTCCCGGCGCCGGCTCGGTGGCGTTGAAGCCGCCCGGCGCGACGTCGTTCGGCGTCCCAGGGTGGAACAGCGCCGCCAGCAGCTGGATGTGGCCGCGGCCGACGCCGAGCTCGAACTGGCCGCCGCCGTAGGCGGCGATCCCCTGCTCGGCGCAGTGGTCGTAGGCTGCGAAGAGACGCTCGATCGAGCCGAAGCGTGACGGCTTGACGTTCACCGTGCGCGGTGGCCAGCGCAACGCCTCGATGTCGTCGACGGAGTGGATGATCGCGTCCCACGTGACCCGGTCGGAGACGGGGTCGAGCACAGCCTCGGTCTCCGGTGTGAGCGCCGGGTCCTCCAGCCACGCCTCTGGGAGGCCGTCGATGACGCGCCGGTAGAGATCCGCGTCCGGCGGGTTGTCGACCACCGTGCCGTGGTACTGGCCCTTGAAGTCGACGGAGTCGACGCAGCCGATGACGTGCAGTTCGGAGATCAGCTCCTCGTCCCAGTCGGGCGTGGCGTCGAGCTTGAAGCGGAGACCGGGATAGAGGTCCAGCCAGGCGCGCAGGCGCTCCGTCGTGGCCGGCTCCCCGAGGCGGGTGGAGACGACGAAGGTCAGCGCCGACGCCTCGCGCTCGAGGGCGCCTCCGAGTGAGCGCCCGGCTTGCCGCAGTGCGAGGTCGAGCGCGGCGCTCTCGAAGGCCCACCGTCGGTAGTCGAGGTAGGCAGGGCGTTCTGGGTCGCGCTCGAACAGCGGCAGCGTCGCCAGGTGCGCCGAGAACGTGTGCAGCGTCCACGTGCCGGCGAGGGGCAGGACGGGGCCGCGGGCGATCTGGGCGTCGTGCTCCGCGCCCTCGTACGTCACGTCTTCGCCAACGCCTTCCTCCCCGGCGCCGGCGAGGCGGATCAGCGTCGTTTGCCGGTGGAAGCCGCTGGAGACATCCATCGCCAGCGGCTCGAGCGTGTAGTCGGCGACGACGAGTGGGAGGTCGCGAATCTGGTCGTAGAGGCTCACAGCACCGAATACGCTACCGCGACCTCGGCCGCGAGCCGCGCGTTGTCGACGATGAGGTCGCGGTTGACGCGCAGAGTCTCGCCGCCCGAGCGCTCGTGGAGCCGGGCGAGAACGAACGGGGTCACCGCCTGTCCCGTGGCGCCCGTGGCCGCCGCCTCACCGACGGCTTCGTCGATGAGCGACTCGACATCGAGGCTCTCGGTCGGCGGGCGGCCGACAAGGAGGCCGGCACCGCCAAGGCGCCAGTGCGCGTCTGCGATCCGGGCGAGCTCCCCGGGGTCATCGGCGCGCGCAGAGACGGGTGGGCCGCCGTCCGCGAGGTAGAAGAGCGGCAGCGTGTCGGTGCGGAAGCCGAGCACGGGCACGCCGAGCGTCTCGAGGAGCTCCATCGTCGCCGGTACGTCCAGGAGCGACTTTACGCCCGACGACGCGATCAGCGCCTGCACCCGCGCGACGGCGCCGAGATCGGCCGAGACGTCCGGCGGCGCGGGGAAGCCGCGATGCACGCCACCGAGACCGCCGGTGCCCATGAAGCGGATGCCGACGGCCGCGGCGGCAGCGAGCGTGCCGCCGACGGTCGTCGCGCCGACCGCGCCCTGCGCCGCGCACGGAGCGAGGTCGCGCGGCCCGAGCTTGCGGGCGGCCGGGGTGAAGCGCTCCAGATCGTCTGCTGCGAGCCCAATGTGAACCGCGCCGTCGAAGACGCCGACGGTAGCCGGGACGGCTCCGGCCTCGCGGACAGCGGCGTCGCTTGCGAGTCCGACTGCGACGCCGTCGGGGGCCGGAAATCCGTGGGCGACGAGGGTCGTCTCGAGGGCGACGACCGGAAGGCCGTCGGCGAGCGCCGAACGGACCTCCTCGGCGACGGTGAGCAGCTCGGCCATCCCGCGAGCCTAGCGGTGTGGGTGATCCGCTCCGGCGTCGGGCCGCGGGTGCGTCTCGATCCAGGTCCACCGGGCCGCGAGCTCGACCGCGTACGGCATGCCGCTCGCGAGGGTCACCTCCGCCACCGCGCCGACGTCGAGCGGCACCCGGACGAGCTCGACCGAGAGCCTGCCGCCGCCGGTGGTGACCACGGCGTACGCAGCCCACGGGTCGGCGCGCAGGGCGCCCTCCGGTCGCTGGAGGTCGTAGCTCAGCCCGACGCTGCCCGGATTGAGGAACAGCGCGTCGCCGAGCCGGCGCACGAACTGCTGGTGCGTGTGGCCGCCCGCGACGATCGACGTGTCGACCGGCCCGAGGAGCGCGAGGAGCTCCGACTCGGGCGCGGCCGGGAAGACGACGGCGTGATACGAGGTCGGCGTGGCGTGGCAGGCGAGGAGCGTTCGTCGATCACCGAGGTCCGCGCGGACCGTCGGGGTGAACGAGGCGACGTATGCCCGCTGGCTCTCCGACAGCTGTTCCAGCGACCAGCGCCGGATCTCGAGCTGACGCTCGGTGATCTCCTCGACTCCCTCCGCCGTTCGAGGATCGAGGAGGAACGCGTCCGCGTTCCCCATCACCGTGGGCCATCCGCGCTCGCGCAGGAGCTCGACCACATCGGCTGGCTCTGACCCACCCTGCACCATGTCACCGAGGCACACGACCTGGTCGACCGGGTGGTCCTCGAGATCGGCGAGCACGGCGCGCAGAGCAACACCGTTGGCATGCACATCCGAGAGGATCGCCGTGCGCATTGGCCCCTCTGACGTCATGGCATCGAGCCTGCCCGCTGCACGCAGCGCGCAGCCGCCTCGAGCGCGAGCTCTGGCCCACCGACGAGCCAGCCAGCGGCGAGTGCATCGCCGGCGCCGGTCGTGTCCACGACGTCGGTGACGGGAAGAGCCGGACGATCGTCCCCGTCGAACGAGCAGCCATCGGCGCCGCGCTTGACGATCCACACGGGGCCGGCGAGCCGTCCCCCCACGGTTCGATCCTCGTCCGTGTTCGCGAACACGACGTCGGGCCCGAGCGCAACCAGGTCGCCGCGGAACGAGTCGACGCCGACGTCGCGGATCCCGCTCCACGAGGCGAGGTCGACGCTCACCCTGACTCCGGCCGAGCGGGCGACGTCGGCTGCACGCAGCGCCGCACTCCGCGCAGGCTCGACGAAGAGCGCGTACCCGGAGATGTGCAACCAGTCGCAGCCGTGGAGCCACGATGGGTCGATCTCGTCGGGTGCGAGCTCCACGGCGACACCTCGATCGGGGCACATCGTGCGCTCGCCACCCGGTTCGACGAGCGAGACGATCACGCCGCTGTGCCGCGCCGAGACGACAGGCCCCACGACGTCGACGCCATGGCCGGCGAGGTGCGCAGTAGCGAGGCGCCCTGCATCGTCGTCGGCACGCTTCCCGAGGAGGCGAGCGCGCGCACCGAGGGCGGCCGCCCACGCGGCCACGTTCGCCGCCTGTCCACCCCCGCCGATCGTGATCTCCGACCGTGCATCGCCGCCACGTGCGAGCGGCTGGCGCAGGCGGACGATGACGTCCAGCACGAGATCGCCGAGGGTGCAGACGAGCATCTGTATCTACGATCCTGTCATGGAGGAAGGCGATCGGCCCGGAGGGCGGCGCTTGCGCTCGTTCGTGCTCGGGGGGCTCGTCGGCGCCTCGGCGATGGCGGCCGCCCGTCGACGCGCTCGCAGGCCGCGGCGGCGCCCGGCCAGAGGGCTCGCGGCGTTCGAGAGCGCTCCGTGCTACCTGGAGTCGGCCGAACGTACCCGCAGCGACGGGCCGTAGCCTCGTAGCGCGCGCGCGGCTCGTTCCACGGTCGCCAGGTTCACGTCGGCGTCCCCGATGCCGAGCCTGCGCCCGACGAGCATCGCGCGTGCGGCGTGATGGAGGTAGCTCCGCGGACTGCCGACCGGCGCGCGCGTCCGCACGATGAGGAACGGGCCGAACGCTCGGGCTTCGAACGCAGCGGTCGGCGTCGGTGTCAGCGCTTCGATCTCGAGGCGCCGGTGCGGGTTGTTGCGGCGACTCGCGTCGAAGACCCAGACGCCACGTCCCAGCGGCCGGGGCAGCTCCACGAGCGCGTCGAGAGCGAGGCCGGCATCGGCGCGCGCCAGCACGGCGCGCGGGAAGTCGGGGTTTCGCTCCCAGGCGCCGAGGTACAGGGGCTCGTAGCCGAGCAGGACGTCGTCGGGTCGGCTCGTCGTGGCCAGATACGCCTCCGCCTGTGAGCGAGCCAGCTGGCGCTGGTCGGGTTCCCACTCGAACAGCGGCGCCGTCCGGTGCCACGCCCAGCCGACCTCGGCCACGAGCAGGGCGGCAACGGCGATCGCACCGAGCGCGGGCGCTCGGCGCCCGATGCGGAGGAGCCCGACGGCGACGACCGTGGCCAGGAGCGGCAGGGCGAAGATCAGATGGCGTGACTCCGGCGAGGCCGAGCCGCCGAGCCTCGCGACGAGCAGTGCAACCGCCGGGACACCGATCACGGCTCCGCACAGCACCTGCGCGTCGCGGCGCAACGAGATCAGACCGAGGACAGCGAGGCCGAGGACGGGGACGAGCGCCCACCACCAGCCGGTGGAGAAGTTCCCGGCCGTCCGCCACAGGTACGTGGCGACGGCCCCGGGCCCGTCGAGGCGCGCACCACCCGTCCCGACGCCGACGTCGAACCGCCCTGCGAGCACGAGGTCGGTGAGCCAGAACGGGATGCCGAGCACGAGTACGACCGCCCCGGCCTGTGCGGCTCCGCGCGCCCGGTCGCGCCGGGCCAGCGCGACGTACGCCGCCTGCGCCGCGAGGACGAGCACGCCGTATGGGTGCGTCGCCACGAGTAGCAATGCCAGCGTCGTCCAGCCCGCCCAGGCACGGCGCCCACCGCGGTCGAGCGCGTGGAGCAGAACGAGAACGGAAGCAGTGGAGAGCAGGAGAAACAGGCTGTACATGCGGCCGTACACGGCGTGGAACAGGAAGCCCCAGCTGCACGCCACGAGCGCGGAAGCCAGGAGGCCGGCCGCGGGCCCGGCGAGCCGGCGACCGAGCAGCGCGACCAGCGGCAGGCTGGCTACGGCCAGCACCGCCGACACGGCGCGGAGAGCACCGAGGCCGAGCTCGAGGTGGGCGACGGCCCATGCGATCACGAAGTGCAGCGGGGCGCCGCCGCGATCGCGGGTCACGTGCTCGATGACCCCGGTCAGCGTGTCCCGCCCGACGAACAGGGCGAGCGCCTCGTCCTCATGCGGCGGCCAGGCCATCAGCTGATGGCCGAGGAATGCAGCCGCAGCCGCGGCGACGCCCGCGACGCCCAACCAGAACCATCGACGGGCGAGCCACGCGCGGACAGCGTTGGCACGGTCTCCCGTGTACGCGGGAACGGTCTCCGTCACGCCGTCGACGATAGTCGCGGATCGCGGGAGAGGCACAAGGGAGGGCGCACCCGGCACTGGTAGATTGGCCGGTCGTGCCGATCTACGAGTACCGCTGCCCGAACGGCCACACGTTCGAGGTCTTCCAGCGCATGTCGGATGCGCCCATCGAGCGCTGCGAGGTGTGTGGAGCAGGGCCGGTCGAGAAGGTGCTGTTCCCCGTCGCCGTGCACTTCAAGGGATCGGGCTTCTACTCGACCGACTACGGGCGCGGCTCCCGCAAGGGGAGCGCGTCGAAAGAAGGCGACTCGGCGTCCTCGAGCGGCGGTTCCGAGCAGAAGAAGGACGCGCCGGCGACGAGCTCCTCGGACTCGACGCCGAAGAAGACCGACACGTCCGACTGACGGGGCGCGCCCGGGGCGGAGCGCGCAAGGCCGAGTCGACGGGAGTTACAGCTTGCGGTCACCGACGACGCAGCCCGGGGCGTAGAGCAGCCCCTGGGGCGGCGGTAGCGGCGCCGATCTGCCCGAGAACATCGCCACGGTGGCGACGTTGTCCTCGGAGCCGATCAGTACCGACTCGCCGTTGATCGTCGACGGGTCGCCGCCGAGCCGGCAGTGCAGAGCTTTCGCCGGGTTCGCGCGGAAGTACGCCCAACCGAGCTGCACGAGTTGCGCCGCGCTGAGATCGGTGGCGAGTGGCGCCATGATGTCGCTGCCCGCGAAGGGAAGCCGCACGGCCCCACCGAGGCTCGTGAGCTTGTCGGCGGTCGCCTGGACGACCTGCTGCTGGCGACGTGCGCGATCGAGGTCGGTCTCGGACGGGTCGAGCCGGTTCTCCCGGACCCTCGAGTAGACGAGCGCACGCCGCCCGTCCATGTGCTGCCTGCCCTTGGCGAACTGCCAGCCCGGCCACTCGGAGCAGCGCGCCGCAGTCGCGTAGGGGCAGTCGAACCGGTTCGAGACGATCGGCGCGGGGACGTTGACATCGATTCCGCCCACGGCGTCGATCAGCTCGCGGAAGCGGTCGAAGTCGACGAAGGCGACGTGGTGCACGTCGAGACCGGTGAGGTCCTTCACCGTTCGCAGTGCGAGTGTCGCTCCGCCGGCCTGGTACGCAGCATTGATCTTGCTCGCTCCGACGCCGGGGATGTCGACGTGGAGATCGCGCGGGATCGAGAGGAACGCGAGCCGTCCCGTTCCCGGATCGGTGCGGAGCAGCATGATCGAGTCGGAGCGATTCGATCCGGCGCGGCCGCCCGTCAGCCCGCCGTCGGTGCCGAGCACGAGGATCGTCGTCGGCTTCGACAGGAGCAGCCCGTCCTGCGGCGTGAGCAGGGGCAGGACGCTCTTTGGCACGCGCTCGTTGGCCTGCGTCACACCGCGGCTGAACGAGAGATAGCCCGCGATTGCCCAGACGAGCAGCAACGCTGCGATGGCGGCGAGCCCGAACAGGATCCAGCGGCGCCTGCTCCGGGGCTGACGTCGTGGGGTCGGGCTGGGGGTCGATTCCGGGCGCCGCGGAGCCGTGGGCGGCGACGTCTGGCGCGTGAGGGGGACCCGACCCTTCGCCCGTCCGCCCTTGTATCGGCGGTACGGCTTCTCTTGCGCGGGCATCCGGGCGGATATGGTAGCCGCGCGGTGGACGGATCCCGTGTCATCGCCGTCGACATCGGCGGTACCAAGATCCTCGCGGGCGTCCTCGCCCGCGACGGAAGCATGGGGGTGACCGTCGAGACGCCCACTCCTGCCTCGTCGGAGGAGGCGGTGCTGGCGGCGCTCGGCGACGTGATCGACCGTCTCGATCCCGGCTCGGCGGCGGCTATCGGTGTCGGCGTGCCCGCCAACCTCGATCGGCGGACGGGCGTGCTGTTCCGGGCGACGAACCTGCCGCTCGACGACGTCGACCTGGGGGGCGCGCTCGGCGACCGCTTCGGTCTCCCGGTGGGGATCGAGAACGACGGCAACGCGGCGGCGCTCGCGGAGTGGCGCCTCGGAGCCGGCCGGGGGACACACGACCTCGTGATGCTCACGCTCGGCACCGGTGTCGGCGGTGGGATCGTCCTCGACGACCGGCTGTACCGCGGCTGGGCCGAGCTCGGGCACGTCGTCGTCGAGCTCGACGGGCCGCCGTGCCAGGGGAACTGCCACGGGCGTGGGCATCTCGAAGGAGTCGCCTCCGGTCACGCAGCCGACGGTGCGGCGCGCGTGCTGTACGGGCCTGACGCGGACGCTCACACGCTCGTTGCCCACGCGCGGGCAGGCGATCTGCCGGCGATCGAGGCGATCGAGCGCATGGGACGGCTACTCGGAGCAGCCGTCGGCTCGCTGATCAACGTCTTCGACCCCGAGCTCGTCGTCGTGGGCGGGGGTTTCGGCGCGGCGGCTGGGGATCTGCTGCTGGCGTCAGCCGCCGTGGTCGCGCGCCGCGAGGCGATCCAGCCGGCGGACGATCGTGTCCGCATCGTTCCGGCAGAGCTCGGTGCTGCGGCCGGGCTCGTGGGTGCCGCCCTCGTCGGTTTCGAGGCACTCGACGGAGAGCGGTAGCGGGTCATGCCGCTTGCGGTGTGCGCCACTCCGATCGGGAACCTGGACGACGTGACGCTCCGTGTCCTCGCCGAGCTCGGTGAGGCCGACGTCGTCCTCTGTGAGGACACCCGGCACACCCAAGTCCTCCTCCGGCGGCACGGCATTCGCGCGAAGGCGCTGCTCAGCTACCACCGACACAACGAGGCGGGACGCGGCGACGAGCTCCTCGCCCGGCTGCGGGCCGGCGACCGCGTCGCCCTCGTCTCCGACGCGGGGATCCCGCTCGTCAACGACCCGGGCGCGCGCCTCGTCCACGACGCGGCGGCGGCAGGAATCGAGGTCACCGTCCTCCCCGGCGCCTCCGCTGTCGAGTCGGCCCTCGTTGTCAGCGGTCTGGCGGCGGACGGCTATCGCTTCCTCGGGTGGCTACCGCGCAAGGAAGTCGAGCGAAGCGCCCTCTGGGACGAGCTCGCGACGGTCGCGGTCCCGGTCGTGGCCTTCGAATCGCCCCGGCGTCTGGCGGCGTCGCTGGCAAGTCTTGCATCCGTCGACCCCACCCGACCCATCGCGGTGTGTCGCGAGCTGACGAAGCGTCACGAAGACGTGATTCGCGGCACGGCCTCCGAACTCGCGGAGCGGTTCGCCGACGGTACGCGGGGCGAAGTCACGGTCGTCGTCGGCGCTGCGGCGGCTCCCGGGGGCAGAGCCGATGACGTGGCTATCGCCGCTGTCGAGGAGCTCGTTGCCGCCGGCGCGCCTCGGCGCGCGGCTGTGGATGTCGTCGCTCGTCTCACCGGTGCGTCACGCAACACGCTCTACCGCGCGACTGTGTAGTCGGGATTGACAACGAGTGTGGTGTTGGATAACGTTGCATCCGCCGTTGTCAAAAAGAGCAACTAGATGGAGGCACCACCGATGCGCCGACCGCTCGTGATCCTGTTCGTGGCAGCAGCCGCAATCGCAGGTGCGCTCCCGGCGCCCGGGGCTGCCGGCGCCTGGTCGTGGCCGGTCGGAGGCGAGGTGCTTCGCCCGTTCGTCTTCGGCGACGACCCGTACGCCGGTGGGCAGCATCGAGGGATCGACATCGCGGCGCGGGAGGGGGAGTCCGTTCTCGCGCCATCTGCCGGAACGGTGACCTTCTCCGGGACGGTCCCGCGGCACGGCAAGACCGTGACGATCACGACCGCGGATGGGCATGCCGTCACACTCACACACCTCGGCGACCTGTCGTCTCGGAAGGGAGACGCGGTTGCCGAGGGTGCGCGCGTCGGAACAGCCGGCACGAGCGGGGACGCCGAGGTCGACGGGCCGTATCTCCACCTCGGCATCAGGCTGGTCACGGACGAGCACGGATATCTGGACCCGCTCCGCTTCCTGCCTGCGCGGCCGTCCACGGTCCCCCCGCAGGCAGCGAAGGGCGACGCACCTCCGTCGAGCGTCGCACAGCCGCAGCCGGCGATGGCTCCACCGTCGAGTGCCGCCTCGCCACCGGCGTCGCCGCCCCCGCCGTCATCCGTCTCGGCGCCCGCCCCGCAGCCAGAGACGCGCCCGACGCCGGCGGGACAGCCCGCAGGCGCCCCGACCTCCGCCACTGCTCCCGTTCAGGTCGCGTCCCCGGATCCACCGCACGGTGCGGGGACTGCGAGCCTCGAAGCCCCAACGGCACCGGAGACACCGCTATCGAGCCCCGGGGGGGCGGGCTCGACGGCGGGCTCGCGTTCCGCTGAGCCGGCGCGACGGGCGCCCGCGCCGGTCGCCCTTCCGCGGCGAGTCGACACCCACGACCGTGCGGCGGAGGATACGGGGCGACCGAAGGCGGCACGACCTACGGCGAGCCCTGCGACGCCGTCTCTGCCGGAGCCGCGTCGTCGCCATGATGTGGCCGGAGACGCGACCACGGGTAACCGTCGGTCGAGGTCGACACGTCGCCCCCTCCTACCAACGCGCGTGTCGGTGCCCGCTCCCGCGCGCAGCGATGGCCCCCCGCCGAGCGTCGTGAGCCCTGGGGTCGAAGGAGCCCGAGGCCCGGCCGTTTCCGACGGGCGACCCAAGCCGGCGGGGGGGACGTCCGCGTTGCTCCTGGCGGTCGCGGGATCCGTCCTGCTCCTGGTCCTCGCTGCCGCGCTGTCGGCGGCGGTGGCACTGCGCCGTAGAATCGGCGCTGATGGAGCAGTTCTACGTCACGACACCGATCTACTACGTCAACTCGACCCCGCATATCGGGCACGCCTACACGACGATCGCCGCGGACATTCTCGCGCGGCATCAACGGCAGCGGGGGAAGGACACGTTCTTCCTCACGGGAGTGGACGAGCATGCCTCGAAGGTCGCACGCGTCGCGGCCGAGCAGGGACTCGAGCCACAGGAGTACGCGGATCGCATCGAGGGCGTGTGGCGCGAGCTCCCGGCACGGCTACTGGCCGCAAACGACTTCTTCATTCGCACGAGCGATGAAGGTCACAAGCGCTTCGTCCAGGACTTCCTGCTCCGGATCCGGGACAACGGGCGCGACGACATCTACCAGGACGTCTATGCGGGGCTGTATTGCGTGGGCTGCGAGGCGTTCAAAGCCGAGACCGAGCTCGTCGACGGTCTGTGCCCCGAGCATGACCGGGAGCCAGAGTGGATCGAGGAGCGGAACTGGTTCTTCCGCCTCTCGGCGTACCGGGAGCAGCTGCTCGCCCTCTACGACGAGCGACCCGACTTCGTGCTGCCCCGGTTCCGGGCCAACGAGGCGCGCAGCTTCATCGAGGGAGGGTTGCAGGACTTCTCGATCAGCCGTGCCGGGCAGCCGTGGGGCATCCCGATCCCGTGGGACCCCGACCAGGTCGCGTACGTCTGGGCCGATGCCCTCGTCAACTACCTCAGTGCGCTCACCTATGCTCGCGACGGCGAGGATCTCAGGGAGCGCTACTGGCCGTCCGTCCGGCACCTGCTCGCCAAGGACATCCTGCGCTTCCACTGCGTCTACTGGCCGGCGATGCTGTTGGCCGCGGGCTACGACGTCCCGCACCAGCTCTTCGTTCACGGCTGGCTGCTCCTCGACGATCGGAAGATCTCGAAGTCGCGCGGCAACGTCGTCGACCCGCTCGACCTGATCGACGTCTACGGGCCCGACGCCGTTCGGTTCTGGTGCGCGCGGTCGGTGTCGTTCGGGCAGGACGGTACCGCCTCGGTCGACGGGCTGCGTGACCGGTACGAGCAGGAGCTCGGCAACGACCTCGGCAACCTGCTCTCGCGGACGACGGCGATGATCTCTCGCTACCGGTCGGGGAAGCTTGTCGCTGCCCCCGATCCCGCTGCGACCGTCGCCGGCCTGCTGACACCGCTCGCCACCGACGTTGCGGCGCGCCTCGACGAGTACGACATCACGGGCGCCCTCGAGCGGATCTGGGAAGTCGTCCGCGCGCTGAACCGGCACGTCGAGGTCAGTGCGCCCTGGCAGCTCGCCAAGGATCCGGCCAACGACGCGGAGCTCGACCGGGTTCTCTACGACCTCACGGACGGGCTGCGCGCGGTCGCCGTCGCCCTCCATGCGTATCTGCCGAGCGCGTCGGAGCAGATCCTGCAGGCGCTTTGCGTGCCCGTCGACTTCTCGTGGGACGGCGTCGCGTACGGGAGCACGGGAGCCGTGGAGGGCATCGAGCCGGCTGCTCCGCTCTTCCCCCGCATCGACGTCACGGCTCCGTGACCGACGCGCACGCGCACCTCGACGCGTGCGACGAGCCGGCCGCAGCGCTCGTCGGGCGGGCTCGCAGAGCCGGTGTGGACACGATCGTCACCATCGGCACCGGCATCGACTCGTGCCGGGCGGCTCTTGCGATTGCCGACGCCGAGCACGGTGTGGTCGCCGCGTTGGGCATCGATCCGCACCAGGCTGCGACGCCGGAAGCGGATCGCGTCGAGGAGCTCCGCGAGTTGCTCGCGCACCCGAAGGCAGTTGCTGTCGGCGAGGCCGGGCTCGACGCGTTCCACGGCGCAGGCACGATCGTCGAGCAGCGGCAGCTCTTCTCGCACCAAATCGATCTCGCCACCGAGCTCCGGTTGCCGATCGTCGTCCACTGTCGCGAGACGGCCGCGGAGACGGCGGCGATGCTCGCGGGTTTCGCAGGCACGGTCGTTCTGCACTGCTTCTCGGAGCCCGCGTTGCTCGCGCCAGCGGTCGAGCACGGGTGGTACGTCTCCTTCGCGGGGAACGTCACGTTCCCGGCGGCAGACGCCCTGCGCGCTGCCGCCAGTCAGGTGCCGCCGAACAGGCTCTTGGCCGAAACCGATAGTCCGTACCTCGCGCCCCAGCCGATGCGCGGTAGCCGGAACGAGCCTGCGCACGTGATGCACACGCTCGCGACGCTTGCGGGCGCTCGAGGCGATGATCTCGAAGCGCTCGAGGCCACGATCGACGCCAACGCACGCGCTGCTTTCGGGTTGTGAGCCGTGCCCCGTCCCGCTCCCAAGAAGTCACTGGGACAGCACTTCCTCGAGGATCCCAACACGCTCGGCGTGATCGGGCGCCTTGCGACCCTGGGGCCCTCCGACGTCGTGCTCGAGGTCGGGCCGGGGCTCGGTGTGCTGACGCGGTACCTCGCCGACCGTGTCGCGCACGTCCACGCCGTCGAAGTGGATCGGTCGCTCGAGTCGCCGCTGGCCGACGCGCTCGCAGGTGTCGACAACGTCGACCTCCATTGGGGCGACGCGCTCCGGCTCGACCTCGCCGGCCTCCAGCCTGCCCCGGGCAAGCTCGTCGCCAATCTTCCCTACAACATCGCGACGCCGTTGATCGTCGAGATCCTCGTCGGGCTCCCGACGTTCGAGCGCTTCTGCGTGATGGTGCAACGAGAGGTCGCCAACCGCCTCTTCGCCGAGCCGTCCACCAAGGCATACGGTGCGGTGTCGGTGATCGTTCGCCTGACCGCCCGCCGTACCGGGTTCCACCCGGTCTCGCGTCACGTGTTCCGGCCACCGCCACGGGTCGACTCGGCGCTCGTTGCGTTCGAGCGGATCCCGGCGCCTCCGCACCTGGCGGACGTGCGCGCAGTCGTGATCGCCGGGTTCGCGCACCGCCGCAAGACGCTCCCCAATGCGCTCGCGCTCGCAGGCGTTGCCGTTCGCGAACAGGCGGTCGCGGCACTGGCTGCGATCGGTCGCTCCGGGGCAGTGCGTGCCGAGGCGCTCGCACCGGATGAGTTCGTTGCGCTCGAGGCGGCTCTGCGCCCGTGAGCGTCGCGTACGCCAAGATCAACCTCGCGCTCGTCGTCGGCCCACCGCGCCCCGACGGGAAGCACGAGGTGGTGACCGTGCTCGAGCGCGTGGCACTGTCGGACTCCGTCACCGTCGAGCGGCTGCCGGCCGAGGGTGGCGTGCAGGTCGACGGGTTCGACGGCGACACGATCGTCCGCGCCGCGCTGGAAGAACTGTCCAGGGCCGCCGGCGGCGGTGCGTCGTTCTCGGCCACGATCGAGAAGCGCATCCCACTCGCGGCGGGGCTTGGCGGCGGGAGCTCCGACGCCGCGACTGCGCTGTCCCAGGCCAACGCGCTCCTCGATCAGCCGATCTCCGACAGGGCGCTGCTGCGGATCGCGGCGGGTCTCGGCGCCGACGTGCCGTTCTTCCTCCAGAGAGGCCCGCAGCTCGGCAGCGGCGACGGCTCGACACTCGTCCCGCTCCCCCTCCCGGGTGACTACCACGTCGTGTTGTGGCTTCCCGACGGGCAGGAGAAGCGGGCCACGGCAGACATCTACGCCGCGTTCGACGAGCGAAACGGCGCCGAAGGCTTCCCCGAGCGACGCGACCGTCTCCTCGAAGCGGTCGCCCAAGTCGCCACAGCCGAGGATCTCGCGGCGCTTCCGAAGAACGACCTCGCGTCGTCCTCGCTCACGCACGCGCTCGAGGAGCACGGCACCTTTCGTGCCGACGTCACCGGTGCCGGCCCGACGCTCTACGGCTTGTTCCACGATCTCGACGCGGCCCGGACGGCTGCGGAGGCACTCGGCCGGCGGGGACGGGTCTGGGTGACCGCCCCGGTCGCGGCCGAGTGACCGACCATGCTCGACCGGCCTCCGGGGACGCCGGTACACTCGCTCTCCCGTTCACTGGGGCGTGGCCAAGCGGTAAGGCAACGGGTTTTGGTCCCGTGATCCCAGGTTCGAATCCTGGCGCCCCAGCCATCGATTACCCGTGACACGCGTCAACCTCGGAGCAGTGGTGATGGCCGGCGGGCTCGGAACCCGCATGAAATCGGCGACCCCAAAGCACCTTCATCCGCTTCTCGGCCGGCGGATGGTCGACTGGGTGCTCGAGGCTGCTCGACCGCTCGAGCCGGTGCCGCTGGTCGTGGTCGCAGCGCCCGATACGGCCGCCGCGTTCGGCGAAGTCGCCGTTGCAGTGCAGGAGAGACCACTCGGCACCGGGGACGCGGTGCGGTCCGCCCGTGCAGCCCTCGCGGCAGTCGACGAGGTGCTCGTGCTCTCGGGCGACACGCCGCTTCTCACCACGCGGCTCCTCGAGGAGCTCGTCGCTCGGCATCGAGACAGCGCGGCTGCCGCCACCGTCCTCTCCTTCGTCCCGGACGACATCCGCAGCTACGGCCGGATCGTTCGCGACGACGACGGGGATCTCGTCGCGATCGTAGAGGCGGCCGACGCGACCCCGGAGCAGCTGACGATCGGCGAGGCGAACTCGTCGATCTACGTCTTCAGCGCCGGTGATCTGTGGCCCGCTCTGGATCGGCTGACGCCCGTGAACGCGCAGGGCGAGCTGTACCTCACGGATGCCGTACGGGACATCGCGGCCGACCGCAGGGTCGCCGTCCACGTCGCCGCTGATCCGGCCGAGACCGAAGGGGTGAACACGAGGGTCGAGCTCGCGGCCGCCGGGGCTGCCCTCCGCGACCGGATCCTCCGCGAGCACATGATCATGGGCGTGACGATCACCGACCCGGCGACGACGTGGATCGAGCCCGGCGTGACGATCGAGCCGGACGCAACCGTGGAGCCGTTCACCGTCCTCCGCGGCTCGACCGTGATCCGCGCCGGCGCGCACGTCGGACCGCACGCCGTCGTGGTCGACGCCGAGATCGGCGCCGGGGCGTTCGTCGGCCCATTCTGTTACGTTCGACCAGGCACCGTGCTCGAGACATCCTCGAAGGCGGGAACGTTCGTCGAGATCAAGAACTCGCGCATCGGCGCGCGAACGAAGGTGCCGCACCTCTCCTACATCGGCGACGCCGACGTCGGAGAGGACACGAACATCGCTGCGGGCAACATCACCGTGAACCTCAACCACGAGACGAGGAGCAAAGAGAGGACGACTATCGGGCGCAACGTCAGGACCGGCGTCGACAATGCGTTCGTCGCACCCGTGTCGATCGGTGACGACGCATGGATTGCAGCAGGCTCCGTGATCACAGACGATGTGCCAGCGGGTGCGCTCGCGATCGCCCGCTCCCGACAGGAGAACAAGGAAGGACGCGGTGGAAAGCGGGACGATTGAGCAGGCGCTGCCCGGCCTCGAGCGCCGGCAGTCATCCGGGACCGACATCGCGACCGGGAGCTCCGTGATCGGTCTCTCCCCGCAGAAGCGTCTCACGCTCGTCTCGGGGAGCTCGAACCCCGGGCTCGCACAGAAGATCGCCGATCACCTCGGCTGCGAGCTCGGCGGCGTCACGCTGAAGCGGTTCGCGAACGGCGAGACCTACTGTCGGTACGAGAGCTCGATCCGCGGCGACGACGTCTTCATCGTGCAGACCGCCTGTGACCCGGTCGATACGCACCTGATCGAGCTTCTGATCATGATCGACGCGGCCCGGCTTGCGTCCGCCAAGCGCATCACCGCGGTCGTCCCCTGGTACTTCTATGCGCGCCAGGACAAGAAGTCCCGGCCGCGCGAAGCGATCGCGGCGAGGCTCGTGGCCGACATCCTGCAGACGGCCGGCGCCGACCGCGTGCTCACCATGGACCTCCACGCCGGACAGGCGCAGGGCTTCTTCAAGATCCCCGTCGACCACATGACTGCGGTGCCTCTCTTCGCGCAGTACGTCCGCGACCTGAACCTCGAGGAGCCGCTCGCAGCGGTCTCGCCCGACACCGGCCGTGCCAAGCTCGCCGGGAAGTTCGCCGAGATGATCGGCGGCGAGCTCGTGATCCTCAACAAGGTGCGCCCCGAGCACAACGAGGCGAAGGTGACGACGGTGATCGGAGACGTCGAGGGGCGCGTGGCCGTGATGAGCGACGACATCGTCGACACCGCCGGCACGCTCGTCGCGGGTGCGGCCGCGCTCAAGGAGGCCGGGGCGCTCAAGGTCTACGCCTGCGCGACCCACGGGCTGTTCAACGGCCCAGCGATCGAGCGGATCGCGGCGAGCGAGATCGACCGTCTCGTCGTGACCGACACGGTGCCGGTCGACCCGCGGACGAAGCCCGACAACGTCGAGGTGCTGTCCGTCGCCGGCATCCTCGCCGAGACGATCCGGAACGTCTTCTCGGACGACTCGGTGTCCGCCATCTTCGCCGGGGAGAACCAGCTCTTCTAGTTGGGGCACGGTGTACTGCGGCGCCGGCGGAACGCCATCCGCGCCGGCGCCCGCGACCTGCTCGTGTCAGTCGGCGACGAGATGCCCGGCCGCGAGCTGAGCGACGCCCGCATTCCGCGAAACGGGGGTGCCAGTCGGCACGGGGCGAGGCAGCATCGCGGTTGGAACCTGTCGTCAGTGACCCACTTGGGTGTTCTCGCGCCAGGGGCGTAGGATCGGTATTGATCGGGACCGTTGGTCCCGGCTGACGAGAGAGAGGATTCTCATGCGGATGTTGGTGAAGGCGAGTTTCCCGGCGGAGAAGGGAAGCGAGGCGTACCAGAGCGGCGCGATGCAGCGGACGTTTCAGGCTGCCGCAGAGGCTCTCAAGCCTGAGGCAATGTACTTCTTCCCGGAGAACGGCAACCGCACGGCCTTCCTTGTCTTCGACATGGAGGGGTCGTGGCAGTTGCCGGCGATCGTGGAGCCGATGTTCCAAGAGCTCGGTGCGTCCGTGCTGGTCACGCCCGTGATGACTGGTGAGGATCTTGAGCGGGGCATGAAGGAGGCGGCGGGCGGGTAGGAACGCCGCGATCTCGTGGCTCCGGCTGCACGAGCTGGAGCGTCTGGGCCGCTTCCGCGTCTCAGTTGCGGGTGAAAGGCTGCGGGCGGCTCGGTGGCCGCCCGCGTGCCCCCCAGGGTGGGCGGCTTCGGCTGGTGGGCGCCCAGATGACCGGGTGGACTGTCGACGTCCCCATGAGGAGTCGACGATGTCGCCAAGATCGAAGAGAAAGAGGAAACCGGGGCAGACACAAACCCGCATAGACCGTCACGGTCTGGACTAGCGGTTACCCGGCGTCACAAGCGCACGAGAACCAGCTCTTCGGCTCGGCTCGGTCGTGCCGTCGATCACGGAATCGATCGGGCGACGCGGTCGTACGTCGGGCGGAAGCCACGGGCAATCCAGAAGCGCGAGGACAGCAGGTTGACGCTGCGCCAGTCCGTCGTCATCACGCCGTAGCCCTCGCTGTCCGCCCAGCGCATGACGTGCGCGAAGAGCGCCCGCCCCACACCGCTTCCTCGCTGGTCCGGCAGGACCGCCATGTGGGCGAGGTCGATCGAAGACGCGGGAATGCGGAGGTCACCGGTCGGCCGCACGTACATGAGCGCGTGCCCAATCACCGCGCCGTCACGTTCCGCAACGAAGTGGGTGAATGCGGGACTCGACCACGTGTCCGCCCAGTCCTCGCGAAAGGCGTCGTGGGGCGGCATGTCCAACCCGCTGAAGCTGGGCGCCCGCACCTGGTGCTCCAACAGCGAGCGATCCAGGGCGGCCGCGGCGTCGAGGTCGCCTGGGTGGCCGTCCCGGACGGCAATGTCCGTCGCAATCTCCGGGACGGGCCCGACCTCGCGCACGGCGGTGTTGAACTGGAGCCCGAAGGCAAGCCTGAACCACGCGTTCGCGAGTTGCCGCTCCGATGCCGGGAGGTACACCGCGTGCCGCGATCGCCCGGCATCGACCCAATCCTGTGCCAGGGCGCTGTAGAGATCGCGCGCTACCTCGGGTTCGGCTGCGGCATGCCCGGCGAAGCCGACCTCGATGCGATCGGTTCCGGTCGGCGCTCCGACCAGATAGCCGAGCACGAGGCCGTTTCGATGGGCGACCGCCCCGGCTGCGCCGTCGACGGCGAGCGCCGCCTCGACGTGTGCCGGAAAGTCGGTGACCACGGGGAGGAGCGGCTCGGCCGCGCGGTGGCGTGCATGTCGGTCTGCGAGGAGCACGGCGGCGTCGTCGAGCAGCGTGGTATCGAACGGCACGATCTTCGTCATTGATGTCAACCCTACCCGCCTACCGTCGCGATCGACTCTGCCGTCGGTGGGCGCCGACCCTCAGAGGTCACGCGCTCTCGGAGACCTCCGTGCGAGCCGCACGGGAGGCGGCCTACCGCCTGCACGGCAGGAGAGCTTCGCTACAATCGGCCGCCGTGTCACAGGACAGGGTCATCCTCGAGGTGCAGGAGCGCGGTTCCGACCAGCGCGGGTCGCGGACCGTCCGCCGCCTGCGCAAGCAGGGCCTGATTCCGGGCGTCCTCTACGGCAATGGGCACTCCCGCGCGATCGCCGTCGGCGAGCGCGAGCTGCGCGCGGCTCTCACGGGGCCAGGCGGCCTCCACGCCATCGTGGATGTCGTGATCGAGGGCCAGACGACCCCACACCACGCGGTGCTCAAAGACCTCCAGCAGCATCCGATCCGCGGCACGGTGACCCACATCGACTTCCACGAGGTGCGCCTCGATCGGCCGATCCAATCCGCCGTCACCGTGTACCTCGTCGGCGAGTCCGTCGGCGTTGCTGCAGGCGGCGTGCTCACCCAGGTCGTGCGCGAGCTGAACGTCGAAGCGCTGCCGATGGAGATCCCCGAGCGGATCGAGGCCGATGTGTCGGCGCTCGACATCGGAGGCACGCTCCGCCTCGCCGAGCTCCCGCTGATCGCCGGTGTCACGTTCCTCGACGACGCCGAGGGGACCGTCATCGCCAACGTCGCCGCGCCACGGAGCGAGGCCGAGCTGGAAGAGCTGCTTGCACCGACCGAGGCCGAAGAGGGCGAAGAGGGCGAAGCGCCGGCAGAGGGCGAAGTCATGGTCGACGCCGAGATCGCAGGCGAGGCCGGCGAGGCACCACCCGCCGCCGCGGCGGGCGACGACTCGGCTGCCGACGAGTAGATGCGTCTCCTGCGCCGGGGCGGGTCCGCCTCGACGCTCGACTACCTGATCGCGGGTCTCGGAAACCCGGGTCGCGAGCACCGGTCGGATAGGCACAACGTCGGATGGATGGTGCTCGACGAGTTGGCGCGGCTCCACGCCGCGTCGTTCCGTAGCAAGTTCTCCGGGCGCCTTGCCGAGACGCGGATCGGCGAGGCGAAGGTCGCCCTGCTCGAGCCCGAGACGTACATGAACGAGTCCGGCAGCTCCATCCAGGCTGCGGCGCGCTTCTTCAAGGTGGCCCCGGAATCACTGCTCGTCGTCCACGACGACGTCGACCTGCCGGTCGGCCGGGTGCAAGCCCGGTTTGGTGGAGGGCTCGCAGGCCACAACGGGCTCCGGTCGATCGCCGAGCGGCTCGGGTCGCAGGACTTCCTCCGGCTGCGGATTGGCGTCGGGCGACCGGGGCGCGGAGATCCACGACCCGTGGCCGACTACGTCCTGTCGCCGTTCGCGCCCGATGACGACGTCGACGCGATCGTGACCCGAGCCTGCGCCGCCGCGGAATGCCTCGTCGGCGAAGGCCTCGCCGAGACGCAGCAGCGCTTCAACTGACGGCGAGAGCGCCGTCCGCCGTCGTCGGGCCAAACGCCTCGTGGAGAGGCGCGGTCGTCACCGCAACGCCGCCCATCCGTGCCACGACTGAGATCTGGAGCGACGGCGCCTCGTCCGGCAGCTCCTCCCGCGGTGTCAGGTTTGTGTCGACGCCCCCGGCGATCGTGTCCGCATCGACCGTCACCCGCCAGCCTGCCGGGACCGTCACCTGCACACCGCCCATGAGCGCTTGAACGAGCAACTCCGCTCCGTCCGGTGCGAGCGTCGCCGCTCGCAAGTCGAGGTCGACGCCGCCGCAACAAGCGATCACCCGCCCGTGGCGTAGAGACGCGGCACTCCTGGCGCGCGCTCTCCCGCCGAAGATGGCCGCGATCGAGAACTCGTCCGACTCCGCGTCGCCCTCCTCGAGCCGCCGCGACAGCACCTGACCGACGCCCCACAGCACGCCGAAGAGAAGCGAGACCTTGACGATCGCTCTGAGCGGGTGTCCCACCATCGCGCCTTCCGATCGAGACTACACCGTCGGGGCGGTCCGCGGCCCGACGCTACGATCCCCCCGCGGGGCGCGATCCCCGCCGAACGCATGGACCCGACACCCATCACACCTCTCACACCTCTCGTCGAGGAGCTCCGCCGCTCCGATCGTCTGCAGGCATTCGTGCGCGCACTGCCTGTGCGCGCCCGTGTGTCCGAGCCGATCCTGCCGCTGCTCCTCGCCGCTGTGCACACGGAGCTCGGGCGCGCCGTTCTCGTCCTGCTGCCGGAGGACGCTGATGCCCGGGACGCCGCCGAAGCCGCCTCGTGGTTTCTGGGCGCCGATCGCGTCGCCCTGCTGCCCGGGCGCGGCGTTCACTACGGCTCCGGCATCGAGCCCCCGCCGCACCTGGTCGGGGAGCGCTTCCGCGCCCTCGACGTGCTCGCTGCCGGAGGGCTCGTGTGTGCGTCAGCAGCGGCGCTCGCCGAGGGGATGCCACCGACGACTGCTCGGCCCACCAAGATCGTCGTGCGAGCCGGTGACGAGCCGGGGATCGACTCACTCGCCGAACAGCTCGCGCAGGGCGGCTACGACCGCGTCGACCGTGCGTCCGAGCGCGGGCAGTTCGCGGTGCGCGGCGGCATCGTCGACGTGTTCCCGAGCACCGGGCGCGAGCCGTTCAGGATCGAGTTCTTCGGTGACGAGGTCGAGCAGATACGCGTCTTCTCGCCGTTCACCCAACGCGCTCTGCGCACCGTCGACGAGGCCGTCGTGCACCCTGCAGCAGAGAGGAGCCTCGATCACACAGACCTCTCGCTCGGGAGTGAGGACGGTCGGTCGCAGACCGTTCCGGCCGACCTCGTGCCGGCGCTCGACAGGGCACCCGATCTCGTCTGGCGGCCCGACGAGGTGCGTGCCGTCTGGCAGGAGGAAGGTCTTGATCCGGTCGCGCTCGACGGCGTGGCCGCGCTCGACTCCTTCCCGAGGGGTCAGGCGTTCGCGTTCGAGGCGCAGCGCCCGGCGCTGGCAGTGCGGGGCCTCTCCGAGGCCGAGAACGAGCTCGGCGGGCTGACACGGTCCGGTCTTCGAGTCGTCGTCGCGTTCGCGCACCGTGGCGAGGCGCTGCGGCAGCAGGCGCTCCTGCGCCGCGTCGATGCTCCGCTGCTCGAGACGGGCCAGGATCTCCCGACCGAACCGGCGACGCGCTTCACGGTCTCACCGGCACGCCGCGGCTTCGTCTCGCGTGAGCTTCGCGTCGCGCTCTTTCCCGACACGCAGGTCTTCCGCAAGCGGCCGCCGCGCGGCGATGCGCGGCTGGGCAGGGCGTTGGCCTCGTTCGCCGATCTCCGCGTCGGTGACGCCGTCGTCCACGAAGATCACGGCGTCGGCAAGCTCATCGGCTTCGAGACGAAGGATGTCGCGGGCGTCACGCGCGACTACCTCTTCCTCGCGTTCAAGGGCGACGACCGGCTGTACGTCCCGCACGAGCAGATCGGCAAGCTGTCGCGCTACGTCGGCGCTGACGCGCGAGCGCCGACCCTCTCCAAGCTGGGCGGCAAGTCCTGGCAGACGCTTCGGGCGCGAGCGCGGGCGTCGGTGCGAGAGCTCGCCGGCGAACTGCTCGGCCTGTACGCCCAACGGCGTCGTGCACAGGGGGTCTCGTACGATCTCTCCGGCGAGTGGCTCGAACAGCTCGACGCGTCCTTCCCGTACCGGGAGACCGACGACCAGGCTCGGGCGATCGAGGCCGTCAACGACGACCTCGAGGCTGCCAACCCCATGGACCGGCTCGTCTGTGGTGACGTCGGGTTCGGCAAGACGGAAGTCGCGGTCCGTGCCGTGTTCGCCGTCGTCACGAACGGCAAGCAGGCACTCGTCCTCTGCCCGACCACGATCCTTGCGGAGCAGCACTGGAACACGTTCCGGGAGCGCTATCGCGACTTCCCGGTCCGGGTCGAGATGATCTCGCGCTTTCGCCGCCCCGCCGAGGCGAAGCAGGCTCTACGCGACTTCACCGAGGGGAAGGTCGAAGTCCTCGTGGGCACGCACCGCATCCTCTCCCGTGACGTCATCCCCAAGGACCTCGGTCTCGTGGTCGTCGACGAGGAGCAGCGGTTCGGCGTCGCCCAAAAGGAGTTGCTACGCGCCCTTCGCCTCGAGGTGGACGTCCTCGCGCTGTCGGCGACGCCCATCCCGCGCACCCTGCACATGTCACTCGCCGGGTTGCGCGACATCTCGATCATCGAGACGCCGCCGGAGGGCCGGCGCCCGATCCGCACGACGGTCGGGGAGATCGACGACGAGCTGATCCGCGTCGCTCTCGAACGGGAACACGCGCGCGGAGGCCAGTCCTTCTACCTCCACAACCGGGTCGAGACGATCGACGAGGCGGCCGAGAAGGTTCGACAACTCTGCCCGAGTCTCCGCGTGCTCGTCGCGCACGGCCAGATGGCGGAGCGGGAGCTCGAGGAGCGCATGCATGCGTTCCTGGCCGGAGACGCCGATGTTCTCGTGTCCACGACGATCATCGAGTCGGGGCTCGACATCCCCCAGGCCAATACGCTCGTCGTCGAGCGCGCCGACATGCTCGGACTCTCCCAGCTCTACCAGATCAGAGGACGTGTCGGCCGCTCCGACGTCACGGCTCATGCCTATCTCTTCTACCCGTCGGCCGACGAGCTGACCCCCGAGGCGCGCGCGCGGCTCGCCACGCTGGCCGATCACACGGAGCTCGGAGCCGGGTTCCAGATCGCGATGCGCGATCTCGAGATCCGCGGCGCCGGCGACCTGCTCGGGGCCGAGCAGTCGGGGCACGTCGCCGCGCTCGGCTTCGAGCTCTATGTCGAGATGCTGGCCGAAGCGGTTGCCGAACTGGCCGGCGAGGCCCGTCCGGTGACCCGGCCGGTACGCGTCGACGCCCGCGTGGACGCGTACGTCCCCGCCGAGTACGTCGCGTCGGAGGCGCTCAAGATCGACCTGCACCGGCGTCTTGCCCTCGTCGAGCACGAGGACGAGCTGCGTGAGCTGCGGGCGGCGACCGAGGATCGCTACGGGCCGGTACCGGAGCCCGTCGAGACGCTCTTCCAGATCCAGGAGGCGCGCCTGCGGATCGCGGCTGCCGGCGCCGACTACCTCGTGCTGCGTGGGGGGCGGGCGACGATCGGCCCCGTCGGTCTCGGATCGAGCGAGGTGCGGGCGCTGCGGGCACTCGTCGACACGGCTGTGTACACGTCGGCAAAGCGCGAGGTCACGGTCAGGGCCGAAGGCCTGGGGGGAGCGCTCGACCTGGCCGCTGCTATCGTTGACGCCCGACGGGCCGCCTGACGCGCGGCTCTTGCTCTGTCAGGGAGTTGCCCCCGAGAACGCGAACACGTCGTAACCGCACCTGAACCGACGGCCATCTATAAAGAACCAGCTTCTCCTCGACGGCATCGACAAAAAAGGACCTTCCGGGACAATGAAGAACGCCACGCGCCTCGCTCTCGCCCTGCTTGCCCTCACTGCCCTGCTGGTCGCTGCAGGCTGCGGTGGGGCCGACGACGAGCTGCCGACCGGCGCAGTCGCCGTGGTGGACGGCGTCACGGTCGCGAAGACCGATCTGGAGGACATGCTCGGACGCGCCAAGATCTCCTACGAGCAGCAGCAGCGGGACTTCCCGAAGGCGGGCACCCCCGAGTACCAGTCACTGCAGACTCAGGCCGTTGCGTACCTCGTGCAGCGTGCGCAGTACGACCTCGAGGCTGCCGAGCGCGGCATCGAGGTCACCGACGAGGAGGTCGACAAGCGCATCGACGAGGTGAAGCAGCAGAGCTTCCAGGGCGACGACGCCGAGTGGCAGAAGGCGCTCGAGGCGCAGGGCTATACGGAGGAGGACGTCCGCGTCGAGATCCGGGCGCAGCTCCTGTCAGAGAGGCTCGTGGCGTCGATTTCCGGCGAGTCGGGGACGACCGACGCCGAGATCGCGGAGTACTACGAGGCGAACAAGGCCCAGTTCACCGTCCCGGAGGCGCGTGACGTCCGCCACATCCTCGTCAAGACGAAGGCCGAGGCCGACAAGCTCTACGCCGAGCTCGAGGGTGGCGCCGACTTCGCCGCGCTCGCGAAGCAGCACTCGGAGGACCCGGGCTCGAAGGACAACGGCGGCAAGCTCACCATCGCACAGGGGCAGACCGTCGAGGCGTTCGACAAGACCGCATTTCTGCTGAAGACCGGTGTCGTCTCCCGCCCCGTGAAGACGGAGTACGGCTACCACCTGATCATGCCCATCGGCGCCGTCAAGCCAGGGAAGGTCACATCGCTCGCCGAGGCGAAGGCGCAGATCAAGTCGCAGCTCGAGCAGACGAAGCAGAACGACGCCGTCACCAAATGGGCAGAGGATCTCGCCAAGAAGTACGAGAGCAAGACGACGTACGCCGCAGGGTACGAGCCCCCGGCCACTGCGAGCGTCGACTCGGACGGATAGGCAGGGGGACGGGCTGTCCGGCTCCGGGGCCGGTGATGCACCGTCTGGCGAGCGGCGAGCAGGTCTCGCCGATGCCCTCGTCGACCTCCATGAGCTGACGCGACGGCTGAGGCGCGACTGCCCCTGGGATCGCGAACAGACCGCGCGCACGATCGTCCCCCACACGGTCGAGGAGGCGTACGAGGTCGCGGACGCAGCGCTCGCCGACGATCCCTCAAAGCTCGTCGATGAGCTCGGCGACCTCCTCTTCCAGGTTTCCTTCCTGGCCACGCTCCTCGAGGAGGACGGCGCGGGAGACCTCGAGCAGGTGGCTCGAGGCGCTCATGCCAAGCTCGTACGGCGGCACCCGCACGTGTTCGGTGACGCCGAGGCGCGCACTCCCGAGCGCGTCCGTCATCGTTGGGAGGAGATCAAGACGCAACAGGAGGGCCGAGCCGGCATCTTCCACGACGTACCGGGCTCCCTCCCGGCCCTGGTGCACGCCCGGAAGATCCAACGCCGTGCCGCAGCCGTCGGATACGACTGGCCCGATCTGGAAGGACCTCTTGCCAAGATCGGCGAGGAGCTGGCGGAGCTCACCGAAGCCGTCGCGCAAACAGGGCGCCCGTCTCCCGAGACCGAGCCCGACCGTGCGATCGCCGACGAGCTCGGCGACCTGCTGTTCACGGTCGTCAACCTCGCCCGCTTCCTCAACGTCGATCCGGAGCTGGCGCTGCGCTCGACGTCACTGCGGTTCATCGGGCGTGTCGAGCTCGCCGAGCAGCTCGCGGCGGACGCCGGCGAGACGTGGGTGGAGCTGCCGGTCGAGGAGCAGGAACGATGGTACGAGCGGGCGAAGGCTCATCGCGCCCGCACGACATGAGCGAAACGACAAGGTCCGGCCTTCGCGATCCTACGACGCGTACTCTCCAACCATGACCGCGATCAGTCACGTCCACGGCCGCCAGGTGATCGACTCCCGCGGCAACCCGACCGTCGAGGTCGAGGTGTTCCTGGACGGCGGGGCGTATGGCGTCGCGGCCGTGCCCTCGGGCGCGTCGACCGGCGAGCACGAGGCGGTCGAACTGCGCGACGGCGGGGAGGCGTGGCTCGGACGGGGTGTGACGCGGGCCGTGAGCCACGTCAACGGCGAGATCGCGGAGGCGCTGACCGGGCTCGATGCCGAGGACCAACGGGACATCGACGGTACGCTCGTCGCGCTCGACGGCACCCCGAACAAGGGTCGGCTCGGCGCCAACGCCGTCCTCGGCGTCTCGCTCGCCGTCGCCAAGGCTGCCGCGAGCGATGCCGGGATGCCCCTCTACCGCTGGATCGGCGGCACCAACGCGCACGTGATGCCCGTGCCGCTGATGAACATCGTCAACGGCGGTGCGCACGCTCGTAACTCGCTCGACTTCCAAGAGTTCATGCTCGTCCCCGCGGGTGCGGAAAGCTTCTCGGAGGCACTTCGCATCGGTGTCGAGACGTTCCATCACCTGAAGACGGTGCTTGTCGAGCGCGGCCTCGCAACGAGCGTGGGTGACGAAGGGGGCTTCGCGCCCGACCTCGGCTCCGTGGCCGACACGATCGAGGCCGTGCTCGACGCGGCCGAACGTGCGGGCCATCGGGAGCGTGTGGTGATCGCGCTCGACGTCGCGGCGAGCGAGCTGTATGCCGACGGTCTGTACGAATTGCGTCGCGCCGGCGAGACGCACGATGCGGCCGGCATGGTCGACCTCTACGCAGGGCTCGTCGATCGGTTTCCGCTCGTGTCGATCGAGGACGGCCTCGCCGAGAACGACTGGTCGAACTGGACTTCTCTCACCGAGCGCCTGGGCGACCGCCTCCAGCTCGTCGGCGACGACCTGTTCGTGACGAACACGGACTTCCTCCGGCGAGGTATCGACGAAAACGCGGGCAACGCGATCCTGGTCAAGGTCAACCAGATCGGGACGCTGACCGAGACGCTGGACGCGATCGAGCTCGCACAGCGCAGTGGGTACGCCACGATCATCTCCCACCGCTCGGGTGAGACCGAGGACGCGACGATCGCAGACCTGGCGGTCGCCACCAACGCGGGGCAGATCAAGACCGGTGCGCCGTCGCGCTCGGACCGTGTCGCGAAGTACAACCAGCTGCTCCGCATCGAGGAACAGCTCGGCGAGCGGGCGACGTATCCGGCGTGGACTGCATTCCCGCGGTTTCGCCGCTGATGTCGAAGCGCATGCGGCGTACGAAGATCGTGGCCACGATCGGGCCGGCGTCGTCGAGCCCCGAGGCGATAGCTGCCCTGATCGAAGCGGGCATCGACGGCGCGCGCCTCAACATGTCACACGGAACACAGGAGAACCATGCCGTCAGCGCCGAGCGCCTGCGTGAGGCGGAGGCGGCGGCGGGGCGACCGATTGCGCTCATCGCCGACCTGCAGGGACCGAAGCTGCGAATCGGTGAGCTGGCAGCGCCGCTTCTCCTCGAGCGCGGCGGAACCTGCGTGGTCGCCGCGCAGGACCAGGCGAAGGGAGACGACCTGCCGGTGGCGCCTTCGGTGATCGGCTCGGTGCTCGCCGCCGGGATCGACGTGCTCATCGACGATGGCCTCGTCCGACTCCGAGTCCGCACCATGGAGGGCGGTCGTGCCGTCTGCGACGTCGTCACCGGCGGCACGATCACGTCCCACAAGGGTGTCAACCTGCCGGGCGTCTCGTTGCCGATCGCTTCGCTCACGCGCAAGGACTTCGACGACGTCGACTGGGCCGTCGAGCAGGGAGTCGACTACGTCGCGCTCTCCTTCGTGCGCTCAGCAGCTGACGTGCGCGCCCTCCGCACGTATCTCGAGGCTCGCGGCTCCTCGGCGTGGGTGATTGCCAAGATCGAGAAGGCAGAGGCGGTCGCGGCTCTCGATGACGTGCTCAGGGAGTCGGATGCGGTGATGGTGGCCCGCGGCGACCTCGGCGTGGAGATCGGTGCGGCGGACGTGCCGCTCCTCCAGAAGCGCATCATCGCCCACGCCCTCGAGCGGGGAAAGCCCGTGATCACCGCGACGCAGATGCTGGAGTCGATGATCCACGCCCCCGAGCCGACACGCGCCGAGGCCTCCGACGTCGCGAACGCCGTCCTCGATGGAACCTCGGCCGTGATGCTCTCGGGGGAGACCGCTGTCGGCGAGTACCCCGTGCAGGCGGTGCAGGTGATGGACCGAATCGCGCTGGCCGTCGAGCCGAGCCTCGACTACCGTCACGAGATCCCACGCGCGGCCGACAATCCCACGATCGGCCAGGCGATGTCCAACGCTGCCTGTGACATCGCCGAGGCGCTGTCTGCGAGCGCGCTCCTGGTGCCCACCTTCACGGGACGAACGGCGTCCGCCGTCGCGCGGTTGCGTCCGCGGCGGGCCATCGTCGCCCTCACGCACAAGGTCGAGTCGCTGCGTCACCTGGCGCTCGAGTGGGGGGTGACACCCATGGCGATCCCCGAGACCGACGACGTCGAGGATCTCTGGAGCCGGTCGGTGAGTGCAGCACGCGAAGCCGGGTTCGTCTCGCCGGGCGATCGGGTCGTGATCACGGCAGGCACGGCCGTGAACATCCCGGGCTCGACCAACGTGATCAAGGTCGACATCGCGTAGCGATCCCCCCGGGAGGACCTCGCGCCGACCGCGGCGAATGAGCGGGCATGACTCGGGTCGGGGGAACAAAGGGCCGCCCGCGGCGAAAAGCGACCGCCAGGCGCGCTCGCTTCGCGCGACTGCGGCCGCGGCGACTAAGGCTCGTCGTACCGATCCTCGTACTCGCGATCGCGGGCTTCCTCTACGCGCAGCCGCTCGCGCGATACGTCGAGACGCGGAGCGACCTCTCCGCGCGGCGGGCGGAAGTCGTGTCGCTGAGGGCCGAGAAGTCGCAGCTCGAAGCACGCCTCGAGCGATCGACGAGCCTCGTCGCCCTCGCGCGCGAGGCGAGGCGACTCGGGCTCGTGCGACCGGGTGAGCAGCTCTTCATCGTCAAAGGGATACCTGCGTGGCGCCGGGCTGACGGTACGGTGTCGGACGATGGAGGATCGTGAGGTCGTCGCGCTGCAGCTGGGACGCACGCCGCGTGCGTTCCGGCGCGTCGCCGTCCGTTGCGCCTGGGGACGCCCCGCCGTCACGGAGCAGGATCCGTACGACGACGAAGGCAACCCGTTTCCGACGACCTACTACCTCACGTGCCGTCATCTCGTGGCAGCCGTCTCCCGCCTCGAGGCGGCGGGAGGCGTCGAGCGTTGGAGCTCGCGGCTCGTCGAGGAGCCCGTTCTCCGCTCGTCGGTCGAGCGCGCAACGGTCGAACAGGGTGAGGTTCGGGCGGCGCTCGCCGGGGACAGGCGCGGCGCGGACAGCGGGGCTTCGCTCGACTCGGGCATCGGCGGCTCGCGGAGCCCGCTGCAATTGAAGTGCCTGCACGCACACGTCGCCTATGCGTTGGCCCGTCCTGGCTACGCCCTCGGGGAGAGAGTGATCCAGGAGCTCGGCGACCTCTGGCCCAGCGAGCGCTGCTGCGCTCCGGAGTAGGCATCGTGTCGAGTGCCGCCGTGGAGAGCGCCCGCCTCGACTGGGAGGAGGGGCGGCGTCGATTCGAAGCCGAGGCCTCTCGTTCGGAGCAGCCGGAGTCGCTCCATCGGCAGGTCGAGGCGGTGTCGGACGAGCTTCGGCGCAGGCTCGGCGACCAGTTCACGCTCGCCGAGCTGACCGACGCCTATCTCGGCTCGGAGCGTTGGGCTCGCGCCATCGTCGACGACCGCGCGCCCGCACCCTGGTCACAGGGGACGCTGGCCCTGGTCACCGACGCGGCATTCCAGCTCGCGAGCGCTCACGCGGTCGATTTCATCCCGTGACCACGCTCGAGCAGCCATCCGCGTCCCAGCGTCGCCGTCGACCGCGCCGCCGTCGTCGCGGCCTGCGCGCAGTCGTCGGCGTCTGCCTCACGGTCGTCGTCTTCGCGATCGGTGTCGCGGTGGGCATGGCACTCCGCGACGATCCGGAGCCCGGCGGGACGGTGACGATCGTGCGCACTCTGGAGCCACTGCCACAGAAGCCTGCGACCACCCCGTAATCATCCAGGTCGCTTCGAGGCGCGCTACGCCATCTCTTCGGAGGCCTGGAGCAGCCCCGCCGCAATCACGCCGATCGCGCCGACCAAGGAGATCCAGATCCCGATGCCCCGCCCGGCGAAGAAGAAGTCGTCAGGGATGGAGATCAAGCGAACGAGCACGAAGATCGTCGCCAGGACACCGATGGAGATCGACACGAGGCTCTCCGGCACGGTGGCGGGCATCGTGATGCCGAAGCCGCGAAGCACCGTGAGCGCGACGATCACGGCTCCGAAGACGAACACGAGCTTGCCCAACGTTCCGCTGTGCCAGGCGAGCACGGACACCGTGACGCCCTCTCCCGATCCCGTGTACCAGCCGGTGAAGGACGAGAGCGCGAGCACCAGGCCGGACACGAAGCCCAGTTGGTCTCCGAAGGCGACGCCGCCGTGCTCGAGGGCCGCGCGTCCGTGTGACCGTTCGGTGCTCATCGGGGGAACAGTATGGTCGATCGCGGCGGTCGCTGTCACGGTCGTACACTTCTCGTGTGCCCAAGCAGCTGCAGCAAGAGGCGCGGCAGGAGACGGTCCCGGTCGACCCGCAGGCAGTCGAGCGCGCGTACCGCTTTCACCGTGCGCGCCGTCGTGCGCGCACCGAGCGGAACAGGCGGGTGCGGCGCGCCGGCGTCCGCTTCTGGGTCGTCCTCGTCGCGTTGCTCGCGGGCGTCGTGGCGCTCGCTGCAGGTCTCTCCCGCCAGATCGAACAACTCTTCGGTCTCTGATCGTCACGCGGCAGGCGGGATCGGACATCGAGTGATCGACCTGCGGCGTCGCCAAGACGGAACTCCACTACGCATCGGTCATCGTGGTGCGTCTGCGCTCGCACCGGAGAACACGATTCGGTCGCTCAGAGCCGCCGTCGAAGCCGGCGTCGATGTCGTGGAGTTCGACGTTCTCGATCTTTCGCACGGCCCGCTCGTGCTCGCGCATTCGAACCATCTGGCGGAGGTCAGCCACGGAGTTGCCTCCGGCAGCGTGCGGTCGCTCACGCTCGACGAGGTACGCGCCGTCGCACCCGAGCTCCCGACGCTCGACGAAGCGCTCACCTTCTTTGCCGAGGAGGCACCTCACGTCGGGTTGCACGTCGATCTCAAGCTGCGGACACGCCTCGACGAGCTGGCCGCGGCGATCGTGAGACGAGGTCTCGCCGAACGCACCGTCGTCAGCGCGTTCCACACTCGGCGTCTGCACGACGTCGCTCGTCACGCGCCCGCCATTCGCATCGGGCTCACGTACCCGGAGGACAGGCTCGGCGTTTCACGGCGACCGCGGCTGTGGCCCGTGGTAGCGCTCGGGTTGTCGGCGCTGCGCGCCTCGATCCCGTACCGTCTGCCACGTCTCGCGCGTCGAGCCGGCGCGTCCGCGGTAATGCTCGAGCACCGTCTCGTCACCGAAGCGGTCGTTGCGACCGCGCACTCGGTAGGGCTCCCGGTGCTCGCCTGGACGGTCGACGAGCCTGCCGACCTCGCCCGCGTGACGGCAGCAGGGGTCGACGGGGTGATCACGAACGATCCCCACATCTTCGTGGCTACACTGGATTCATGAGGCGCGTCGTATCAGTTGGCGCTCTCGTCGCCTGCGGATTTGCAGGTGTTTTCGTTGCTCTCGTGCTCGCAGTCCCGAACGCGGGCGCCGAGGAGGGCACGGATGGCGAGACGACGACCACAGCGGAGCCGACCGAGACGGCGCCGCCGACCGAGACCGGGCCGACACCGTCGTCCACGTCCACGTCCACGTCCGAAGACGATCGTCGCCGGTGTCACGATTGGCGGAACGCTCGTCGGTGGGCTCACGCGCGCGGAGGCGCTGCGTCTCGTCCGCCAGCGATTCCAGCGCACGCTGCCGCTCGTCGTGTCACCGACACGTCGCATCAAGGTGACGGCCAAGGAGCTCGGCGTCGTCGCTGCTCTCGACAAGGCGATCAGGACGGCCGTGAGCGTACGGCGCGAGGGCTTCCGCGTCCCGCTCTCCGTCACGATCCAGGAGCGCCGGCTGGAACGGTTCGTCGCCCGGTTGGCGCGTGAGCTCGAACGCGAGCCCGTCGACGCCACGCTACGCCTCAATGGTCTCGTGCCGGCCGCGGTAGCCTCCAAGCCTGGCCGCGCGTTGAACCAGGTCCTCGCGCGCCGAGCGATCCGGCGACAGCTGAAGACACACGATAGAGATCCGCTTCAGCTCCCCTTCCGGGACGTCCCGGCAGTCGTCCGCGACTCGGAGTTCGACGACGTGATCGTGATCCGCCGTGAGTCCCGCAAGCTCTACCTCTACGAGCACGTCCCGTCGGGCATGAAGCTGCGCCGTGTGTTCCGCGTCGCCACCGGTCAGTCCGCGTACCCGACCCCGATCGGACGCTTCGAGGTCGTCGTCAAGCAGCGAGACCCGTGGTGGTACCCGCCGCAGACCTCGGCCTGGGCGAAAGGCAAGGAGCCGGTGCCGCCGGGGCCGGGCAACCCGCTCGGCACACGGTGGATGGGGATCTCGGCACCGTACGTCGGCATTCACGGCACGCCCGACGCGTCGTCCATCGGCTACTCCGCATCGCATGGGTGCGTGCGCATGTTCATCCCCGAGGTCGAATGGCTCTTCGAGCGCGTCGACGTCGGCACTCCAGTGTTCATCGTTCGCGCCTGATGGCGGGAACCGGGAAGCTCGTCGCTCAGGGCCTCGCTATCGTCGGGGTCGTCGCCCTCCTCGGTCTCCTGGTCTGGAAGGTCGTGGCCGGTGACGACGGTGGGGTCGCCGCACAGCTCGACCAGGGTGAGACCGTCGCCGCACCCGAGCTCTCGCTGGAACGCCTCGACGAGGAAGGGACACTGGCGCTCTCGGACCTGCGCGGCAAGGGGGTCGTGGTGAACTTCTGGGCGTCCTGGTGTATCCCGTGCAAGGACGAGGCCCCGTTCCTGCAAGAGGTGTACGAACAGGAGAAGGACCGTGGCCTCGTCGTCCTCGGCATCGACTCTCAGGACTTCAGGCAAGACGCCCGCGCCTTCATCGATCGGTTCGACCTCACGTACCCGGTCGTGTACGACGGCAAGGGCTCGACACTCGGGGCGTGGGGAGTCGTCGGCTTTCCCGAGACCTTCTTCGTCGACCGCGAGGGCAACCTGGTCGGCGAGCGGATCCAGGGGGGTGTGGACGTCGAGCGAAACCGCGACGCCTTCGACCGCGGCGTCGAGTTGGCCCTAGCCGAGCCGTGAGCCGCCGCCTCGTCGCGTTCGCGCTCGTCGGGCTCTCGCTGCTCGTCCTGCACGGCGTCGGCGTCGCGGCTGCCGGTACGCCACGCGCCTCCGACCTCGAGGCCGAGATCGTCTGCCCCACCTGCAAGACGACACTCGACCAGTCGGACGCACCGGTCGCTCGTCGCATGAAGGCGATCATCCGCGAGCGCATCGCTGCGGGCGCCACCGCCGACGAGATCAAGCAGGAGCTCGTCGAGCAGTTCGGCCCGGCAGTGCTGGCGGAGCCGCCGAAGGAGGGGTTCGACCTGCTGGCCTGGGCGCTGCCGCTGGCCTTCCTAGCGGCCGGAGCCGTCGTCGTCGGTGTGCTCGCCTGGTCGTGGAGTCGCCGCCGGAGCGACGATGACGCGGTGCCCGCTGCTCCGCTCGATCAGGCGCTCGAGCAGCGGATCGACGACGAGCTCGCGAGGCTCGAGCAGTGAGTCTTGAAGAGTTGCCCGTCGCACTGCTCGCCGGATTCCTCTCGTTCCTCGCTCCCTGTGTGCTGCCGCTCGTGCCCGGCTATCTCTCGGCCGTATCGGCGGTCGAGGCGGGCCAACTCGGTCAGCCGGGCACTGCCCGGCGTGTGGTCGTCTCGTCACTTCCTTTCGTCCTCGGGTTCACGTCGTTCTTCGTCCTGCTCGGAGTCGGTGCCGCTGCACTCGGAGGCTCCCTGTTTCGCGATCAGTTCCTGCTCGAGCAGATCGCCGGCTTCGTGCTCGTGGTCTTCGGACTCGCCTTCATGGGGCTGCTGCCCTGGCCGGAGCGGCTCGTCGGTGCCGGGCTCGTGCAGAACGCCCGGGGCCGCGGGTCGCGTGTGCTGCTCGGTGGTGCGTTCGCGATCTGCGCGGCCCCGTGCATCGGCCCTGTCCTGGCAGCGATCCTCGTCCTCGCCGGCTCGTCGGAGACGGTGGCGCAGGGGGCGCTGCTGCTCGCCGTCTACTCGCTCGGCCTGGCGATCCCGTTCGTTCTCGCTGGTGCGTTGTTCACCCGCGCGATGGGTGCCTTCCGCTGGCTCCGTGACCACTACCGAGCCATCCAGTTCGCCGGCGGCGTAATCATGGTCGCGCTCGGACTGCTGCTCTTCTTCGGACGGTTCTGGGTGCTTCGCGTCTACCTGAACCGAACGCTCGAGTGGCTCGGCATCGAGCCGCTGTTCTAGCTCCCATGGGGCGGGACCCGCAGGGGCGGATCCCGGCCCGCGAGAATTCCTGAAGGAGTCCGCTTTCGCGGCCGCAACGGCTTGCGGGGCGGGATCGGCAGGGGCTGGACCCCTTGCTCGACGCCGTGGTGTCGGTCCCGTGGTGTCAGACACCTGGTAGCTGTCAAGGGCAGCCGTGCCGGTTTCGTGCCTATCGCTCCCCAGGCCCTGGGGCTGTCGCGAGTGAAATCCCCTGCAGACAGTCTCGAATGTCGGCACTGCCGCCTGTGGAAGAGTTGGCTCACGATCGGCACACGTTCCGCTTGACAGACGATCGGTGTCTGACACCTTCGGCTGCGGGAGCCGGCTAGCCGACGGGGCGCGAGCGAAGGAGGCCGACCGTCTCGGGTCGGGCGGGCTGGAGGCGTTGCGGGGGCAGTCCGCGCAGGATCCACTCCAAGTCGTCAGCGACCATCTCTCCGATCCGCGGCCAGATCTCGGGGACGTTCCCCGCTCGGTGAGCCGAGAGGACGCTGTTCGGTAGAGCTCGTACCGCGTCGTCCCGCGGGATCGGTTCCTCCGGGAAGACGTCGATCGCGGCGCGGATCTGGCCCGCTGCCGCCGCCTCGGTGAGCGCAGCCCAATCCACGACAGGGGAGCGCGAGACGAGGACGACGACCGACCCCGGCGTCATGGCGTCGAACTGCTCTCGTCCGATGTGTCCCTCGTTCTCCGTCGTCGGTGCCGCGAGCACGAAGACAACGCGGCTACGCGCGAACAGCTCGTCGAGATCGACCGGCTCGGCCCCGAGCTCGCAGATGACGGCGTCCTGCAACCACGGATCGTGAACGAGCAGCGTCCCGCCGAACGGCCGAAGGAGCGGGAGCAGCGCGCGGCCAAGGTTGCCGCAACCGACCAGGCCGAGAGTCGAGCCCGAGAGAAGGACAGCGGCCTCGTTGAGCCCACCGAACAGTTCCTCTCGCCCTGCCCGCACGTCGGAGTCGGCGGCGGGGATGTCACGCGCGGCGGCGAGTGCAAGCCCGAGCGCGAGCTCCGCCACGGGCGGGCCGAACACAGGCGAGACGCACAGCACGTGGATGCCGCGAGCGAAGCAGGTCGTGTAGTCGATGTTGGGCAGGAAGTTGCCCTCCACGTTGAGCACCGCACGCAGCGCGGGCGCACGGTTGAGGCGCTCGAGTGGGAGGGGCGTCTGGCCGACGACGGCTGTCAGTCGCCCGAGATGTGCCTCCACGAGCTCGTCCGGAGCCGGCGGGCCGTCGTGCCAGACGACCTCGGCCAGCGACTCGAGGCGAAGGCGCGTCGCCGCCGTGAAGATCTGGTCGAGCGTCCGCGGATACGGGTCGACGAGGACGACGTTCGTGGTCACGGCGGAGGTGCTCCGGCGATCCGTATAGGGAGCAGGTCGAGCCGGCCGATGGCGATCCGCGCGGCCGCCGCGTCGACCTGACCAAGCACCACGTCGACGTCGACGCCGCGGTGGGCCGGCCGGTACCGATCGAGCCGACGGGCTGCCTTCTCCAATTGCCGTGCGGCACCGGCTGCATTCTCGTTGCCCGCGTGGTGCCAGGCGACAGCGACGTGAATCAGGCCCTGGAGGAAGTCGCGCTCCAGGTCCGGCGCATCGCGCCACTCTTCTTCGAGCGCGTCGTGCGCCGCGTAGTACTCGCGCTCGGCGATCAGCTCGAGACCCTGCTGCAAGGTCATGGCCGCAGTATCGCGCCGGCGCGGGGTCGTGGTAGCGTGGCGGACGTGGCGACGATCCTGTTGATCGGGGTCGACCTCTTCTTTCGCGCCAAGCTGGAGGGCCTGCTCGTGGGGCATCACCTAGTCACGTCCGACAGCGTCGACCCACCCGATCTCGTGTTCTGCGACATCGCGCGCGTCGTGCCTGCGGACGTGGCCGCCGCATGGCCGGACGCGCCGATCGTCGGCTACACGAACCACACCGACACAGCTGGTCTGCGGGCCGGACACGCTGCTGGATTCGACCACGTGATCGTCAAGTCGGCACTCGTCGAACGGGGTGCCGCGCTCGTGGCGGAGCTCCTCGGTGAGAACGACGGGTAAGCGGCGCTTCGCGTCGGAACGCGCTGCTAGGCTCGCGCCCGATGACCTACATCATCGCCGAGCCCTGTATCGACATCAAGGATCGCTCCTGCGTCGACGTCTGCCCCGTCGACTGCATTCACGAGTACGAGCGGCTACTGATCATCGACCCCGAGGAGTGCATCGACTGCGGGGCGTGCGAGCCGGAGTGCCCCGTGGAAGCGATCTTCCCCGAGGACGCTTTGCCGGACAAGTGGAACGCCTTCGTCGAGATCAACTACGCGTTCCCCGATCCGGACAAGATCAACCCCCTGGTCGATGCGTACGCCGTCGAGCACGACGTCCAGAACGAGCCGCTCGACTAGGCGCATCGCGGCACGCTCGTTCGTGACACGTACCCGTTGGTACGCGCCATGAGCGATCACACCATCGTGCTTGCTCACACCGCCTCGACCGTCACCCCGATCACCAATCGACCATCCGGACGGCTCTCGTTCGAGCCTCCGCCGCTCGGGTCGGCTACAGGTAGGCGGCGGAGGGCGGCAGGTCGATCGTGATCGTGGTCGCGATCTCGGTGCGGTCGTAGGTGAACGTGCCGTTGAGGTCGTTCGTGCGCTCGGCGAGGCCATCCAGAACGGCCTGGCGCCGCTCACGCGCAGCGTCGTCGGTGATCACGAGCTGGATACCGCCGCGAGCGGTCTGTCTGAGCGAGACCGAGGCATGGCCGGGCGGGCCACGGCGTACCGCTTGATCCAGCGCCTCACGCACGATCTGGTAGAGACCCGACCGCGCGCGCTCTCCGAGCAGGTCGCTCGCCGGCGCGTCGACATCGACAGCGATGGCCCGCCGCGCCGCCATGCGCTCGGCGAGATCCCGCGCAGCGGCCGAGAACCCGTGCTCATGGAGCGACAAGGGCTCGATGTCGGCGACGAGATCCCTCAGATCGGCTGCGCCCTCGCGCGCCACAGCGGCGGCGCGCTCGAGTGCCTCGCGCGCCGCGGCGGGGTCCCCGCGGTCGAGCGAGATCATGGCTGCATCGAGCATTTGTGCGAGCGCCGCGAGGTGTTGTGCTGGCCCGTCGTGGATCAGCTCTGCGAGGCGGCGACGCTCGTCCTGCTCGGCGCCGATCCGATCACGCAGGCGCTCGTCGGGGACGCCGGCATCCGTCAATCGATCATCGCCTCGCGGAGCGCGATCGCCACCGCCTGCGTGCGGGTATCGGCCTCGAGCTTCGAGAGGATGTGTCGCACATGGCTCTTCACGGTTTCCTGGCTGATGAAGAGACGCGTTGCGACATCGGCGTTCGAGTTTCCGTCGGCGAGCAGTTGGAGAATCTCCCGTTCCCGCTGGGTGAGGATGTCGCGTCCATCACGTCCTGTCGCGAGCGACGGGATCAGTGCCGGGTCCACGAACGTCTCGCCGGCGGCGACCTTCTCGATCGCGCGGAGCAGCGTGTCGTGCGGCGCTTCTTTGAGGACGTAGCCGCGGGCTCCAGATTCGAGCCCGCGCGCGAGCAGCGCCCGCTCGGAGTAGGCGGTGAACACGAGCACGCGCGTCTCCGGGGCGCGGCGCAGGATCTCCTCCGTCGCCTCGATCCCGTCCATCTGCGGCATACGGAGATCCATGATCACGACGTTGGGCCGGCGTCTCTCGGTGAGGGCGATCGCCGTCTCGCCATCGGGCGCCTCGCCGACGACGCGAATTCGGGGTGAGCGCAGAAGCGACAGCCGTAGGCCTTCGCGCACGACCTCGTGGTCGTCGGCGATCAGCACTGTGATCTCGGAGGGCTCGGTCACCGCGACGATCGTACCGCCGGATGCCGATGACGTTCCACCGCGTGGGCTTCAGAGAGCGAGCGAAAGCTGTATCGAGCGCGGCCGCGGGCGGATCGTCGGGCGGCGTGACGCGCCTGTCGAGGCTGCCTCGCGACGCACGATCTCCCGTAGCTGTGCTCTGACGGGTGGTGGGAGATAGTCCCCGCGGTCGTACAGCCGCGCGTAGCGTACGAGCTGGTCCGGCCACTCCCGCGCGAGCTCGGCGAGGAAGTGCTCGCGGATGCCGCGCCCAAGATGAAGTGGCTCGGCCCAGATAGAGCCGGCGCCCGCGCCGCGTGCCGCGCGAACCGTCTCCGCAAGCGCCTTCGGCTGATCGGTGATCCCGGGCAGGATCGGCGCGAGCGCTACCCCGACACGGAGCCCGGCTTCGGCAAGTCGCCGCACGACGTCGAGCCGGCGTTGCGGGGACGCCGTGCCAGGCTCGGTGGCTCGCCAAACGCGTTCGTCGAGTGTCGGGATGGACACGTGGACGCTGACATCGGTGCGCGCTGCCGCCTCCACGAGCACGTCGAGATCGCGTACGACGAGAGGCCCCCGGGTGATCACCGAGAACGGCGTCGCCGCGGCAGCGAGCTCTTCGATGCACGCCCGCGTGAGCCGATAGCGGCCCTCGGCGGGCTGGTAGGGATCGGTTGCGGCCCCGATCGTGACCTCCTCCCGAGCCCAGGAGCGTCGGCCGAGCTCTCGGTGAAGAACCGCTGCGACGTTGGTCTTCACCCGGATCGACCGGCCGTACGCGTCGTCCCACGGTCGCTCGGCGCGCGCCTCGAAGGCGCGCACGTAGCAGAACGTGCAGCGGTGGGCGCAGCCCGTATACGGGTTCAGCGACCAGCGAAACGGCATGCCGCGGACGCGGTTGAGAGCGCTACGGCAGGGCTCCTCGCGGTACTCGACGCGCACGCCGGGAGGATAGAACATATGTTCGCGTGTGTCGAGGTCGGGCCTGGCCCCCTCGCGGACGCGGAGAGGGCGAGCGAGATCCTGCCGACGGGTGAGATGCGGCTACTCGGCGGCGGAGCGGATCATGCCGGCGGCGACGGTGTCGTTCGTCGCCTCTCCGATGAGGATGAAGGCGCCGGTGGCACGGTTGTCGGCGTAGCGGTCGACCATGAGCGGCCCCGAGAGTCGTAGGCGCACCGTTCCGATGTCGTTCAGCCGCATCTCCGTCGCGGGGTGCTCCTCGAGCTTGTCCATGTCGACCACGTGGTCGATCGCCTCCACCACTGCGCGCACGGTTCTCGTCGTCTGCTTGACGCCGAGGCGGGTCCCGGGCTCGAGCGGACGCTCGCTCATCCAGCAGACGGTCGCCTCCAACGAGCGGGCACACAGCGGTTGATCGGCGGGATCGGCGAGCAGGTCGCCGCGTGGCAGGTCGAGGTCGTCCTCGAGGCGGATCACGACGGACATCCCCGGAACGGCGATGTCGAGCTCTCCGTCGGCGCTCTCGATCGCAGCCACCCGGGTCGTGCGTCCGGACGGGAGCGCGACCACCTCGTCTCCGCGTCGCCAGACACCACCGGCCACCTGACCCGCGTAGCCGCGGTAGTCGTGGTGCTCCTCGGACATGGGACGGATCACCCACTGCACAGGGAAACGGCGGCTGTCGAGATTGCGGTCGGCGGCGATCTCGAGCGTCTCGAGGTACGCAAGCAGCGTCGGTCCCGTCCACCACGTCATGCGCTCGGAGCCGGAGACGACGTTGTCGCCATGGAGCGCAGCGATGGGAATGGCGACGACGTCCTGGGCGCCGAGGCGGTCGGCGAGCACGCGGAGCTCCCGTTCGATCTCGCGGAAGCGCTCCTCCGAGTACGCGACGAGGTCCATCTTGTTGACGGCGAAGACGATGTGCGGGGTGCCGAGCGTGGAGGCGATGTACGTGTGCCGGCGCGTCTGCTCGATCACGCCCTTGCGGGCGTCCAACAACACGACCGCGACATCCGCCGTCGAGGCCCCGGTCACCATGTTGCGCGTGTACTGGACGTGGCCCGGGGCATCGGCGAGCTGAAAACGACGCCGCGGCGTAAGGAACGAGCGGTAGGCGACGTCGATCGTGATGCCCTGCTCCCGCTCGGCACGCAACCCGTCGGTGAGCAGCGCGAGGTTGACGTAGCCGTCGCCACGGCGCTCGCTCGTCTCCTCGATGTGCTCCCACTGGTCGACGAACACCTGCTTCGTGTCGTAGAGCAGTCGCCCGATCAGTGTCGACTTGCCGTCGTCGACCGAGCCGCAGGCGACGAGGCGGAGCAGTTCCGCGTCGGCGGCGTCGCCGGTGAGGAGCTCGGCGAGGTCGGTCGAGCTCATGTCGTGGCTCTCGAACGCTTGTGGATGTGCGGTGGTTTCCAGATCGTGGTCTTGGGCCGCGGGATCCGAGCTGCGGGGATCCGCCCCTGCGGATTCCCGCTTGGCGGGCGAGCTAGAAGTATCCGACACGCTTACGGTCCTCCATCGCCGCCTCGGTGACGCGATCGTCGGCGCGCGTCTCGCCGCGCTCGGTGACGCGGGTGGCGGCGATCTCTGCAACCACTGTCTCGATCGTGTCCGCGTGGGAGCGGACGCCGCCGGTGCAGCTCATGTCGCCGACGGTCCGGAACCGCACCGTCTCGGTGAACGGCACCTCGTGCGGGTAGCGCTCGATGAACTCGGAGGCCGCGTAGAGCATGCCGTCGCGCTCGAACACCTCGCGCTCGTGGGCGAAGTAGATGAGAGGCAGCTCGAGCTCCTCGCGGGCGACGTACTGCCAGACGTCGAGCTCGGTCCAGTTGGAGATGGGGAACACGCGTACCTGCTCGCCCTTGCGGATGCGACCGTTGTAGAGGTTCCAGAGCTCCGGTCGCTGCGCGCGAGGATCCCACTGACCGAAGTCGTCGCGGAACGAGAAGATCCGCTCCTTCGCCCGCGAGCGCTCCTCGTCGCGGCGAGCACCGCCGATCGCAGCGTCGAAGCCGTGCTCGGTCATCGCGTCGAGCAGGGTGGTCGTCTGGAGCTGGTTGCGGGAGGCACGCGGCCCGGTCTGCTCGACGACGCGTCCCTTGTCGATCGACTCCTGCACCGATGCGACCACGAGGCGCTCGCCGAGCTCGGCGACGCGCCGGTCGCGGAAGTCGATCGCCTCGGGGAAGTTGTGCCCCGTGTCCACGTGCATCAGCGGGAACGGGAATCGGCCGGGGCGAAACGCCTTCTCGGCGAGCCGCAGCAACACGATCGAGTCCTTGCCTCCCGAGAAGAGCAGGACGGGGCGCTCGAGCTCCGCGGCGACCTCCCGCATGATGTGCACAGCCTCGGCCTCGAGCTCGTCGAGATGGGAGAGGTGAAGGGGTGCCTGTGTCTCGGTCATGTGTGCAGCCCGCACTCGGTCTTGTCCGTTCCCGCCCAGCGACCGTCACGACCGGTGCCCGGCCGGGTGCAGTGTGTGCATCCGATCGAAGCGTACCCGTGCTCGTGGAGTGGGTTGACCGGCAAGTCGCGCTCGCGGACGTACGACCACACGTCCTCGTCTGTCCAGTCGGCCAGCGGGCTCGCCTTCCAGAGCTCGTGGCGCTCATCCCAGTCGAGCTTCGGTGTACCCGTGCGCGTGGGCGACTGGTCGCGCCGGACGCCCGAGATCCAGCCGTCGAGCCCGGCGAGCGCGCGTGCGAGGGGCGCGACCTTGCGGATCGAGCAGCAGAGCTCGGGATTCCGCTCCCACAGTGCGTCGCCGTGGGCCGCAGCCTGCCGACCGAGCGAAGGGCCTTCGAAGACGTCGATCTCGATTCCGTAGCGGCGCTCGAGCTCGCGCCAGACGGTGTACGTCTCGGGGAACAACACGTGCGTGTCGAGCGCGAAGACACGAGCTCGTGGCTCCCGCGTGAGCAGCATGTCGAGCAGCACGGACTCCTCCTTCTGGAAGGAGCAGGCGAGTGCGAGGCGGGGATGGAGACGTTCGAGCATCAGCTCCACGACCCCCTCTGCGCTCAGCGTCTCGGCCTCGGTGTCACCGACGAGCACGTTCATATCGGGTTGTCCCACGGTCGACCCACGGTACCAGAGTGTCATGAGAACAGCTTATGCATGAGATAAGCAGAAGGAGGTGCTCAACCGACGGATCCCGCTCAGCCGCGCAGCGGCGGGCGACGTGTTCCCGCGGCAGACAGCTCGTCCCTGACCGTCTACGGCGCCGAGCAGCCTCTGCGTGAGTAGCGTTGTGTCGTGACGCCACTACCCCTGCCACTACCCGCGCCACTACCCCTCGGGATCCGCCGGGTGACACTGCCGCTGCCATTTCGGTTGGGGCACGTCCATTCGTACCTCCTCCCCGGAGCGGACGGGTGGACGGTCGTGGACACTGGGCTCGGCCTCCCAGGAGCACGGGAGCGCTGGGCGGACGAGCTCCGATCGCTCGACGGGCCAGTCGGGCGGATCTTCGTCACGCACTACCACCCGGATCACGTCGGGGCCTCGACGGATCTGATCGAGCTGACCGGCGCACCGCTCTACCAGGGGACGCGGGATCACGAGCAATGCGTGCTGACCTGGGGGACGGATCGCTCGCACCCGGTCGAGGACTGGTTCACCCGCCACGGGATGCCGCCGACGCTCGCCGCGCGCCTCGGCGCCGAGACGGCGCTGATCCGGTCAGCGGTTCACTTCGCCGCCGACGCGATCCTCGTCGACGAAGGGGACGAGATCGACGGCTGGGAGCTGGTTGCGGCACCAGGGCATGCGGACGGGCAGCTGACGCTGCTGCGCGACGGCGTGCTGATCGGCGGCGACCATCTGCTCGCGCCGATCTCGCCCGCCATCGGTCTCTGGCCTGCGAGCAACGCCGATCCGCTCGGCGATTACTTCGACGCACTCGCGCGGACGATCGACATCGCACCGAGGCTTGTGCTGCCCGGCCACCACGACCCCATCGAGGATCCGTCAGCGCGGGCCAGAGAGCTCATCTCGCACCATCGCGAACGGCTCGACGCCACCGTCCGGGCTGTCTCTGCCGGGCCGAGGACGGCCCACGACGTCTCCGGCGCACTGTTCGGCGATGGGCTGTCGGACTCCGACCAGCGCTTCGCGGTGACCGAAGCGCTGTCGCACCTCGAGCGGCTCGTGATCGAGGATCGGGCGGCGAGCCACGAGCAGTCCGGGATCGTCACCTATACTGCCGCCTGAGTGGACGGCGAGCTACCGCCTAGTACCTGCGCCCCGCGACCCGGGGCGTCCCTTTCTCAGGTGACGGACGGCCGAACGGCCGGTGTCGTCGCGTGAGACGCCGTGTGTCAACCCTTGTTTCGTGGGTGGCAGGCACCGGCTGCGATAGCGACCGCTTCAGGGGTTGTCGCGAGCACGGATCTGCCCCTGCAGATGCGTGCTCTGTGGGAGAGGTCGCGTGAGCGACGTCTGGCGGGTCATCGGCGTGCTCCTGCTCGTGCTCGGCAACGCCGTGTTCGTCGCCGCCGAGTACGCGCTCGTCACCGCGCGTCGCCCCCGGCTCGAGGAGCGCGCCGAGAAGGGGAGCAGGCCGGCGCGGACGGCGCTTGGGTTGATGGACGACCCCGTCCGGTTCATCTCCACCGTGCAGGTGGCGATCACCGTGTTCGCGATCGCTCTCGGTGCCCTGGGCGAGCCGTTGATCTCCGGGATGATCGAGTGGTTGCCACGGGGCGTCGCCTTCGCGATCTCCTTCACACTGCTCACGTATCTCTCGGTGACGCTCGGGGAGCTCGTGCCGAAGGCAGTGGCTCTCCAAAAGGCCGAAGCGCTCGCGGTGGCGCTCGCCGTTCCGGTGAGCGTCTTCGCGCGGATCGTGCATCCGATCGTCTGGCTGCTCCAGCTCTCCGCGAACGCCGTCCTGAGGCTTCTGCGCGTGACACCGGCCCCCGCCGGGATGATCGCCTTCACACGTGAGGACATCCGTCAGTCGGTCGCGGTCGCGGAGGACGTGGGCGAGATCCAGACCGCCGAGGAGGAGATGCTGTACAAGGTCTTCGACTTCGCCGAGAAGGAAGCGTCCGACGTGATGGTGCCGCGTCCGGACCTCGTCGCCCTGACCGTCGAGCTGCCCGCCGAGAAGGCGCTCCAGACGGTGCTCGAGTCGCCGTACACCCGCTATCCCGTCTACAGGGAGTCGCTCGACGAGATCGTCGGTGTGCTGCACGTGCGGGACCTGTTCCGGGCGCTCTCCGACCAGGGGATCGAGCGGGTCGAGCTGGCAGACCTGCTGCGTCCCGTCTACGTCGTCCCCGAGACGAAGGACCTCGGCGGGTTGCTCGGCGAGTTCCGGCGAACGAACCAGCACCTGGCCGTCGTCGTCGACGAGTACGGGTCGACGGTGGGCATCGTCACGCTCGAGGACGTGCTCGAGGAGATCGTGGGCGACATCGAGGACGAGTTCGACCTACCGGACACGTCCGTCGAGCACGTCGACGAGCGCACGATCCGCATCGACGGGACGTACACGATCGACGACTTCAACGAGGACTTCGGCACGTCGCTCGAGCACGAGGACTACCACACGATCGCAGGGCTCGTCTTCGGCGAGCTCGGCAGACAGGCGGGAGTCGGTGACGAGGTCGTCTGCTTCGGGCTGCACTTGCGCGTGCTGGAAGTCGGCGGTTCCCGCATCCACCGGCTCGAGGTGGAGTTCGAGCACCCGGTCCGGCTGAGGCGCACCGCGGGCGAGCACGAGGCTGCGTGAACCGCCCGCCGGGCGGCGCATTCGAGCACCGCGACTTCCGGCTCTTCTGGCTCGCCGTCGGCCTCGAGGCGGTGGCGATGACGATGATGCAGGTCGCCATCGGGTGGCAGGTGTACGCGATCACCGGCGACCCGCTCGACCTGGGCCTGATCGGCCTCGCCGAGTTCCTGCCGCTGCTCGTGCTGGCGCTGCCGGCGGGACAGATGGCCGATCGTCTCCCGCGTCGGGCCCTCGTCGGCTTGATGCTGGGCATCGACGCCGCCGTTGCGCTCGCGTTGCTCTGGCTGTCGTCGCTCGAACCGGCGTCCGTCATGCCGTACTTCGCCCTCGCGCTCGTAACCGGCATCGCTTCCGGTCTCGGAGCGCCGGCATCGCGGGCTATGACGCCGACCTTGATCCCCGCGGAGTCGCTGCCGTCCGCGATGGCGCTGAACTCGACGGGCTGGCAGGCCGCGATCGTCGCCGGGCCGGCGCTCGGCGGGGTCCTGTTTGCGATCTCGGCCCAGCTCGTCTACGGCGTCGCCGCTGTGCTCTCGGTCGGCGCGGCCGGCTGCGTCGTGTTCGTGCACGAGCGATACAGAGACCCGTTCGTGCCGGAGCGTGTCACGCCGGCCAGCCTCCTCGCGGGCATCCGGCTGATCAGGCGCACACCCGTGCTGCTCGGCGCGATCTCCCTCGATCTCTTTGCCGTTCTGCTCGGGGGCGCAGTGGCTCTGACGCCGGTCTTCGCGAAGGACATTCTCCATGTCGGCCCGGTCGGGCTCGGGTTGCTGCGCAGCGCGCCTGCCGTTGGCGCGATCGTGGCCGGCGCGATCCTCGCCCGCCATCCTCTGAGGCGCCGTGTCGGGCCGACGCTGCTCGTGGTCGTCGGCGGCTTCGGGGCAGCGATGGCTGCCTTCGGTCTCTCCCGCCAGATGTGGCTCTCGCTCGTTGCGCTGGCCGCCGCGGGCGCGTTCGACATGGTGAGCGTCGTGCTGCGGGCGACGATCCTTCCGCTCGTCACACCCGACGCCCTGCGCGGGCGGGTGAACGCAGTCGAGATGGTGTTCATCAGCGGGTCGAACGAGCTCGGCGCGTTCGAGTCCGGTGTGGCGGCGGCATTGATCGGTGCGGTGCCTGCCGTCGTCGTCGGGGGCCTCGCCACGGTCACGCTCGTCCTGCTCTGGCCCCGTCTCTTCCCTGCGCTCGCGCGCGTCGATCGCCTTGACGAGCTCCGCCCAGCCGAGGCTCCGACCTGACGCGGCAGCGTCGGGCTGCGGCCGCGGTGCCGAAGCCCCAGAGCCACGCCTCGTGGCTCGAGGAGCGGTGCGGGCACTGTTGTGCGACGCTGGCCGAGCGTCAGGTGACGCAGACCGCGGGCAGCTCGAACCAGCGGAGCTGCTCGAAGTCGTCGCTGACGGCCGGCGACGCACCGTCACCGTCTCCGCAGGCTGCGGTGGCAAGCACGCGGCGCGCTTCGTCGAGGTACGCGGCGAGCGACGACTCGGGAGCGCGGTCGTGTGGCAGGTTCGGCACCAACAGGGCGCCGGTCGACGGCTCGTACGCGAGATCGGCGAGCCGGAACGGAGGCTCCACAGGCCCGTCCCGGTGACGCCAGAGACCCGTCACCGGGTCGAAGCGGTAGGCGGGCAGCAGACGCCAGCCCTCCGTGGCGACGAGATCGACGGCTGCCACGATGTACTCGAACACGGCTTCGGAGATGAAGTAGTTGAAGGACACGCGTGTCCAGCCGGGCTTGATGCCCTCGCAGCCACGCGCGATCTCCCGCTCGAACTCGTGGGAACGGTCGAGGTCGATGCCGAGCAGCCGATGGCCGTACGGGCCTGCGCACGAGCAACCGCCGCGCGCCTGGATCCCGAAGAGGTCGTTGAGCAGAGCGACCACGAAGTTGTGGTGGAGGTAGCGGCCCTCGGGACGGTGCACGACGAAGGAGACGATCGAGAGACGTTCCGCCTCGAGGTTGCCGAGGAGCTCGAGGGACGGGTTCTCGCGCCAGCGCGCGACGGCGCGCCGCCAGAAGTCCTCCTCGTGCTCACGGATCACCTCGACTCCTACCGCCGCCTTGAGCTGGAACACGAGCCCGGCACGGATCGCCTCCACGATCGCGGGTGTGCCGGCCTCTTCCCGGTGTACGGGGTCGTCGAGGTACCGGTGATCGGTTGGGTTGACGTAGGCAACCGTGCCGCCGCCGACGACGTCGGGCACGCGGTTCGCGAGGAGCTCGCGCCGCACCACGAGCACACCGGGTGTGCCCGGGCCGCCCACGAACTTGTGAGGGCTGATGAAGGCCGCGTCCTTGTAGGCGAGTGCATGGCGCTCGCACGTGGGCTGCATCTCGATCTCGACGTACGGCGCCGCCGCTGCCAGGTCCCAGAACGAGAGCGCTCCGTGGCGGTGCAGGAGGTCGGCTATCGCACACGTGTTGGAGAGGATCCCGGTCACGTTGGACGCCGCCGAGAACGAGCCGATCTTGAGGGGACGGGCAGCGTGGCGTACGAGCTCGGCCTCCAGCGTCCCGAGGTCGACGTGCCCGTCTGCATCCTCGGGGATCTCGACGACGTCCGCGATCGACTCCCGCCACGGCAGCTCGTTCGAGTGGTGCTCGAACGGGCCGACGAAGACGACGGGCCTCTCTTCGGGTGGGATCGCGGAGGTCACGTGGTGGCGATCCTCGAGCGCGGACGGCAACCGGAGCCCGAGGATCCCGATCAACTTGTCGACGGCACCGGTCGCGCCCGAGCCGCAGAAGATGATGCAGGTGTCGTCGTCGCCGCCGACCGCCTCGTGGATGATCCGCCGCGCGTCCTCCCGCAAGCGCGTGGTCTGCAGGCCGGTGCCGGACGACTCCGTATGGGTGTTGGCATAGCGCGGCAGCACCTCGTCGCGGATCACGTCCTCGATGAACTCGAGCGCCCTGCCGCTCGCCGTGTAGTCGGCGTACGTCACGCGCCGCGGCCCGAAAGGCCCGGGCATCACCTGGTCGTCGCCGATCACCGACTCGCGGATGCGGCGCAGGAGGGGCGTCTCGGCCGGCCTCGTCACATCGTTGAGCGTAGCTCCGGTCGTCGGCCGGTGGGCCGGGTCAGCGGCGTGCTGGCGCGAGCAGCTCGGGGGCCTCGACGCCGCGGATGGAGGCATCCAGCAGCTCCACCGGATGGAACGCGGGAAGCGGCTGTCCTGCCCGCCCGAGCGCCTGTGCGATCTGTACGAGGCAGCCCGGGTTGGCGCTCGCGAGTGCATCCGCGCTCGTGGCGAGCACGTGTGCTGCCTTCCGGTCTCCCAGCTCGCGGGCCGCTTCGGGCTGCGTGATGTTGTAGATCCCGGCCGAGCCGCAGCAGATGTCCTGCTCGGCCGGCTCGACGAGACGAAGCCCGGGGATGCGCTCGAGCAGCGGCCGCCACGCGGTCGGGAGCCGTTGGGCGTGACGGAGATGGCACGAGTCCTGGTACGCGACAACCAGGTCGAGTGGGTGGAGCTCCGGCAGTTCAGCGTCGGCGAGTGCTTCAGTCAGGTCGACGGCCGGCAGTCCGCGCTCCTTGAGGTGCGAGCCGCAGCCCGAGGCGTTGACGACCACGGTGTCGACGTCGGCGAACGCCGATCGCAGACGCCTCGTGAAGCGATCTGCCTCCTGTGCGCGCCCCGCGTGGGCGGACAGGGCGCCGCAGCAGCCCTGAGCGGGCGCCACGACGTCGTAGCCGGCCGCCGACAGCGCACGCGCCGTCGCTGCGTTGACCTCGCCGAACATCGCACGTTGAACGCAGCCCGTGAGCATTCCGACCCGGCCGCGTGTGGCGCCAGGCGACGCCGCGCGCAGCATCGCCGGTGCGTGCTCGCGCGAGCGCCACGACGGAGCGACGTCGAGCAGCGGACGCACCCAGCGCGGCGACGGCAGCGCCCGGCCGAGCGGGGCAAGACGCAGCGCGATCCGCATCCTTCGGGGATACGGCAGCGTCGCGAACAGCAGTCTTCGCTGCAGCCGCTCGGAGCGGGGACGGGAGAACCCTTCCTCGACGGCGTTGCGCGTTGCTTCGATCAGCTCGTCGTAGCGAACGCCCGACGGACACGAGGACAGGCAGGCCATGCAACCGAGGCAGCGATCGAAATGCTCGACGACCGACGTCGTCAGCGTCGCCGTCCCGTCGACCTGCGCGCCCATCAGTTGGATGCGCCCGCGCGGCGAGTCCATCTCCTCCTGCCACAGGACGTAGGTGGGGCACGACGGCAGGCAGAAGCCGCAATGGACGCAGTCGGCGAGACGGTCTCGGAGCATTGTCAGGCGAGCACCGCGCCGGGATCGAGCGCGTCCTTGATCGCTCGCTGCAGCTGCCGGACGCCCGCAGACGGGACCCCGCCGACGCGGTCGGGGACGTACGCGACGCCGGCGGACGGCCGCGCGACGGCTTCGAGCAGCGTGGAGAGCGTGTTCCGCAGATCGCGCGGCGCGAAGCGAAGCCGACCCAGTGCCCTGCCCTGGCGCTCGCGTGACTCGCGCCAGACCTCGTCGCCCGCGACGTCTCCGCCGACGAGGGCCCGGGCGGCGGCGATCTGCGCCTCGACGGCCGGCGCGACGCCCTCGAAGAGGACTGCCACACGACCGGGATGCAGCACGTCGAGCGCGCTCGGCTGCACCTGTGAGCGCAGGATCGCCAGTGCCGCGCCGGCAGGGTCGTTCACCTCGGCCACGAGCGTCGCCGAGGAGCGCGGCAGCGGGTGCAGCCGGAGCGACGCGCGCGCGATCAACCCGAGGCTGCCTCTCGACCCGCAGACGAGCTTCCCGAGGTCGTAGCCGGCGACGTTCTTGACGACCGTGCCACCGGCGTTCGCGATCGTGCCGTCGCCGAGCACCAGCGTCACGCCGAGGACGAGGTCACGCGGAGTACCGAAGCGATGACGTAGCGGCCCCGACAGGCTGGCGGCCAGGCATGCCCCCACCGTCGGGTCACCGGGCGGGTCGAGCGAGAGGCGTTGACCGTGCGGCGCGAGCACAGCACGCAATTCCGACAGTCGGAGCCCCGCCTCGACGGTGCACGTGAGGTCACCCGCCTCGTGCTGGAGGATGCGCGTCAGACCGTCGGTGACGAGCGTCTCGCCGATCCGCACCTGCCGGCCCCCGGCAGAGGCCGAGGCGAGCGCCTCGCTCGCCTCGGCGAGGCTCGTCGGCCGCAACTGTTCAGAAGCGCTCGGCAAGCCCCATCCGCTCCAACGGGTGCATCCGATAGGGCCCCGGCACCTCGCCGCAGAGTCGCGGCGTCGGCAGCACCTTCCCGGGGTTGGCGAGGCCTTCGGGGTCGAACGCGGCTCGGAGCCGTGCGAACACCTCGAGATCTCGCTCCGAGAACATGCCCGGCATCGCACACGCTTTGTCGACGCCGATGCCGTGCTCGCCCGTGAGTGAGCCACCTGCGTCGAGGCAGGCGAGGAGGATAGCGTCGGCCAGCTCCTTGGCCCGCTCGGTCTCCCCGGTGGCGCTGTCGTAGAGGACGAGCGGGTGGAGATTCCCGTCCCCCGCATGGAAGACGTTCCCGACCCGGAGACCGTGCTCGCGCGACAGCTCCTCGATCCGCTCGAGCACCTCGGGCAGCCGCGTACGCGGCACGACGCCGTCCTGGACGTAGTAGTCCGGCGAGATCCGGCCCATCGCCGGAAACGCGCCCTTGCGGCCGAGCCAGAGCAGCCGTCGCTCGTCGGCGTCCCGCGCCACCCGGACCTCGAAGGCTCCGAGCGAACGGCAGAGCTCTTCCACCGCGTGTGCGTCGTGGTCGACCTGCTCGACGACACCGTCGAGCTCGACGAGCAACAACGCCTGCGCCCCGTCGGGGTACCCGGGGTTGAACGCCTGCTCGGCTGCCTCGATCGTGAGCCGATCCATCATCTCCAGCGCGGCGGGCGTGACACCGGCTGCGATCACGCGGGAGCAGGCTTCACCCGCAGCCGTGATCGACCGGAAGGCGGCGAGCATCGTCGTCACCGTCGCGGGCGTCCGCACGACGCGCAGCGTGATCTCGGTGACGACGCCCAGCGTGCCCTCTGACCCGACGACGACGCCGAGCAGATCGGGCCCGTTCCTCGTCGAGCACCTTGCCACCCAGTTCGACCACCCCGCCACCCGGCAGCACGAGCGTCACACCGGTGACGTGGTTCACCGTGAACCCGTTCTTCAGGCAGTGCGCCCCACCCGAGTTCTCGGCGACATTGCCGCCGATCGTGCAGACCTGCTGACTCGACGGGTCCGGTGCGTAGAAGAAGCCGTCCGCTTCGACCGCACGCGTCACCTCGAGGTTCGTGACGCCAGGCTGCACCACGACGCGCTGTGAAGCGAGGTCGACCTCCAGGATCGCGTTCATCCGTGTGAGCGCGATCACGACGCCGTCCGCGACCGGCAGCGCGCCTCCGGAGAGACCCGTCCCGGCTCCACGTGCCACCCACGGGATCCCCTCGCGTGTGCACAGGCGGACGATTTCCTGCACCTCGGCCGTCGACGCAGGCAGCAACACGGCCGCCGGCGTCGAACGCCACCCGGTCAGCCCGTCGCAGTCGTACACGCGAAGCCGATCGGGCTCCACAATCACGTGCTCGTCCCCGAGGAGCGCCCCGAACTCGGTCGTGAGCGCGGGGGAGAAGGCCATCGTTCGAGTCTACTGCGCATGATCGAGAATCGATCGTCTGAGCACGCGCCCCCGAGGCTGCGGTAGGGTCGCCGCATGATTCCCATCGATCGCCCCGGCAAGATCGTCTGCGTCGGTCTCAACTACAGGGACCACGCCGAGGAGCAGGGCGTCGACCTTCCGGCGGCGCCTCTCTTCTTCGCGAAGTACACGACGTCGCTCGCCGGTCCCGGTGACCCGATCGTGATTCCGTCACTCGTCACGAAGTGCGACTACGAGGCAGAGCTCGGGGTCGTGATCGGGACGACGGTCAAGGGAATCGGCACGGAGAACGCATTCGAGGCCATCGCGGGCTACGTCGTCGCCAACGACGTGTCGGCCCGCGACCTGCAGTTCGCGGACGGGCAGTGGACACGCGGCAAGTCGCCCGACACCTTCTGCCCGGTCGGCCCGCTCGTGCCGGCCGCCGAGGTAGCCGATCCTCATGCGTTGCCGATCCGCGCGATCTTGAACGGCGAGGTGATGCAGGACTCGACGACGGCGAACCTGATCTTCGGCATCGACGAGGTGATCAGCTACGCATCTCAGACCTCGACGCTGGAGGCAGGAGACCTGATCCTCACCGGCACACCCGCCGGCGTAGGCGTCTTCCGCGACCCGCAGAGGCTCCTGCAACCCGGCGACACGATCACGATCCAGATCGACGGGGTGGGTGAGATCACGAACCCGGTCGTCGCCGGCTGAGCGACGACGTGCCGCTGGTTGCGGCTTGACGGCACCTGAATCGATCATCGATGATCGCAGGGGCGCCCTCGCGGGCGACCGAGGACAGTGACGTTCAGCGTGCTCTCCGCACACAGCCACGATCGCCACACCCTCCAGCGGGCCGATGCGGAGGTGGGTCGCCCCTGAGCGAGATCTCGCGCACCGTTCTCCGGGAGCAGGTGAAGGAGATCCTGCTCGCCCGCATCCTGCGGGGTGAGCTCAAACCAGGAGATCTCCTGGTCGAGACGCGGATCGCGCAGGAGTTGGGGACGAGTCAGGCGCCGGTGCGCGAGGCCCTGCGCGACCTGGAGCTGCTCCGGCTGGTCGAGTCGCAGCCGTTTCGCAGCGCCCGTGTCCGTGAGGTCAGCGACGACGACCTGCTCGAGGTGTTCCCCGTGCGCGCCGTGCTCGAGGAGCTCGCAGCCCGCGAGGCGGCGAAGCGCGACGACTTCGACGTCGCGCTCCTCGACGCCGAGGTCGACGCGATGTCTGCGGCGGCGAAGGCGGACGACATCGATGCCCAGCTCGGGCACGACATCGCCTTTCATCGGGTGCTCGTCGAGGCATCGGGGAACCATGCGCTCCTCGCCGCCTGGCTGGCGCTCGGGATCGAGGTGCCGACGGCGTTCGGTGTCTTCTGGACCTACTTCGACCGCCTCGAGCTCGTCGAGTTCCACCGGCCGATCGTCGACGCCATCCGAGCTCGCGATGCTGCCGGCGCAGGTCGCGAGGCACGGAAGCACGTACAGCGCACGGAGCGAGTCGTTCGCCGCCGTCGGCGCGAGCGTGCGGCGACGGAGCCCGGCGCGTGACCACGGTCGAGCGGGTAGTCCTGCGCACGAGGCGGGTCTGAACGGTCTCGAAGAGCAGGCCGAGCGCTGGGTGGCGCCGTTTGCGAATGCCGAGCACCTCCTCCGGGCTCGCGATTGGCTGCTTCGGCTCGACGGGCGCTCCTCCGAGGCCGCCCGGCTCGCCGCGCTCACGCACGACTGCGAGCGAGCGTTCCCCGGCGGCCCGCAGTGGAGTCCCGAGGGGGCGCCCGACGACCGCGTCTACCGAGACGCGCACGCGCGACGCTCGGCCGCGATCGTGGCCGACTGGCTGGCCACGCACGGCGCTGCCGACCCGCTCGTCTCCGACGTCGTCGGGCTCGTGCTCCTGCACGAGTGGGGCGGGACGCCCGAGGCCGATCTCGTCCAAGCGGCAGACTCCCTCTCGTTCCTGGAGGTGAACGTCGACCTGTTCCTGCAGTGGGTGCACGAGGGCCGCTGCACTCCGGAGCGCGCGAAGGAGCAGTTCCGCTGGATGGCAGATCGGATACGTATCGAGAGCGCTCGTTCGCTCGCTGCGCCGATGCTCGCGGCGGTCGAGTCGCGTCTCCTCTCCTGATGCGGGGCAATGGTGCGCTGCTGGCGGGGCTCTTTCTCGGTGCGCTTGCGCTGCGTCCACAGATCGTCGGCGTCGGCCCGCTCCTCCCGGAGATCCAGGACGATCTCGGGACGTCGCACGCCGTCGTGGGCCTGCTCGCGACGATCCCCGTTCTCTGCATGGGGTTGTTCGCGCCCTCTGCGGCCCGGCTCGCTCGGCGCGTGGGGGCGCGCTCCGCGGTGGCGTTCGCGCTCGGCCTGCTGGCGGTGGCAGGGTTGCTCCGCGCCGGCGCTCCCGGCGCATTGCTGGTCGTGCTGCTCACGATCCCCGTGGGTATCGGCATGGGGCTGGGCAACGCTCTGCCGTCGCTCGTCGTCAGAGAGCGGCTGCCCGGGCGGCCCGCCACTGCGACCGGCGTGTACACGACCGGGATCCAGATCGGGTCGACGGTGGCGGCCGCCGTCGCCATTCCACTCGCCGGCGCGTTCGGCGGCTGGCGTGCCGCACTCGCTGTCTTCTCGGTCGCCGCCGGTGTCGTCGCCGTCGCGTGGCTGCTGCTCACGCGTGGCGGCCCGACGCACGTTCGCCCGGTCTCGCCGGCACCACGACTGCCGTGGCGAAGCCCGACCGGCTGGAAGCTGGCGGCAGTCTTCTCGCTGATGGGGATGTCGTACTACGGACTGAATGCATGGCTTCCCGACGCCTACCAGGAGCACGGATGGAGCGCGGGCGCCGCAGGCGCGCTGCTCGCGATGATGAACCTGACGGCGATCCCCGCCTCCTTCGTGGTGCCGTGGCTCTCCGATCGGCGAGGAGGTCGACGTCCCTATCTGATCGCGATGAGCATCGTGTTCGTCACGGGCGCCGTCGGGCTCGTGGCGCTGCCCGGCGGCGCCTACGCGTGGGCGTTGCTCGCCGGGGTCGCGCAGGGCGGGATGTTCGCACTCGTGATGACGCTTCCGCTCGACCTCGAGGGCCGCTCCGACCGCGTGGGCGCTCTCGTCGGGATGATGCTGGGGGTGGGGTACACGGTGGCCGCGACGGCACCGTTCGTGCTCGGCGCCGTCCGCGACGCGACCGGGTCCTTCGACGCCGTCCTCTGGGTCGTCGTCGGCCTCCTCGGCGGGCTCGTCGTCGCCGTGGCGGCGCTTCCGCGACGGCCCGACGTCACCCCGAGCGAAGCGTGAGCCGGGCTCAGCGGGCTGCCGTCCGGATGTGGGCCGCCGTCGCCGCGATCCCGTCTGTGAGCGTGGTGCGGGGCAGCGGCGCCACGTCCCGCTCGAACGCGGCCGCCTCCAGGGCCGGCGGGAACGGCAGTGGATCACCGCTCCACGACACGTCGGCACCGGGGACCGCCGCCTGGATGGCGGTGACGACGTCCTCCATCGGCGCGACGACCCCCGGGAAGTTGTAGACGGCAGTCCGTCCGGCGACTGCGCCGGCGGCGAGCGCAAAGGCGCGCCCGACATCCGGTGCGTAGTCGTACTGCGCCGTTCCGGAGAAGCCGATCTCGAAGGGCTCGCCGCGCACGGCGGCTGCGACGGCGAGTGACGGACCGGCCGTCATCCCCTGATCGCGGGCCGGCCCGTAGACGACGTACGGGCGCAGCCCGACCGAGCCGACGCCGTGATCGGCCCGGTAGACACGAGCCATGCCCTCGTCGGCCAGCTTCGACACGCCGTACAGCGTCGCCGGTGCGATGCCGCCCGTCTCGGGCGCAGGCGACGGGTCGCTCGCGTTGTACACGGCCGCCGAGCTCGCATACACGGCTCCCGGGATCCGATCGAGCCGTCGGCGGACGGCCTCGAACACCGCGACCGTGCCCGTCACGTTGACGCGCATCCCGAGCGTCGGGTCGGCCCGTACGAACGGCACCTGGAGGGCGGCGAGATGGATCACGCGTGACGCCTCGTGCTCGTCGAGCGCGCGACCGAGGGCGTCGAGGTCGGTGACGTCGCCACGGACGAGCGTGACTCGCGCGGCGTCGGCTTCGCCGAGGACGTGGCGAAGCCGCGACGTGTCGTCACCGAGGTCGTAGCCGACGACGTCGTGCCCGGCGTCGAGCAGCGCTCGTGCCACCCAGGCACCGAGACAGCCGAGCGCGCCGGTGACGAGAACGTGCTCCGACATGCCCAAGACGCTACGCGAGTGGAGCGTCCTGGTACACGGTGACCGTCTCGGTGTAGAACTCGATGGCTGCGCGGCCCTGCTCGTGCGGGCCCCACCCGGAGTGCTTGACCCCGCCGAACGGTACGTGGACGTCGGCGCCCGCCGTTTGGGAGTTGACGTGCAGAATGCCCGCCTGCAGCTCCTGCGAGAAGCGCTGCGCGACGCGGAGGTCGCGCGTGTAGATGGAGGCCGAGAGACCGAACGGTACGTCGTTCGCGCGCTCGATCGCCTCGTCGAGCGACCCGTACGGGTAGAGGGTCGTGACCGGGCCGAAGACCTCCTCGCACGAGAGGTAGTGGTCATCGCCGACGCCCTCGAACACCGTCGGCTCGATCAGCCAGCCCTCTACATCGCCTCGCCCGCCGCCTGCGATCACGGTGCCGCCCTGCTCTCGGCCGCGCTCGATCGCGGACAGGATGTCGTCCATCGCGCCCTCGTTGACGACCGGTCCCACTTCCGTCGCAGGATCGGCCGGGTCGCCGACCTTGCCGGCCGCGATTCGCGCCAGGAAGCGCTCGCGGAAGTCGTCGTACACACCCTCCTGTACGAAGATGCGGCGCGTGGCGGTGCACTTCTGGCCCGCCGACCAGAACGCGCCGGCGTAGGCGCCCTCGACCGCGCGGTCGAGCTCCGCGTCGGCCGCGACGATCAACGGGTTGTGACCGCCGAGCTCGAGCTGCACGCGGCAGTCACGCTTCGTGGCGGTGTTCCGCACGTTGTGGCCGACCGGCACCGAGCCGGTGAACGAGATCGCACGCACATCGGGGCTCGCGACGAGCTCTGCGCCCACCTTCGAGCCGGCGCCCGTCAAGACATTGAGCACGCCTGCGGGCAACTCCGCCTCGGCGAAGCACTCGGCGATGTGGAGCCCGGTGCGGGGAGCCTCGTAGCCCAGCTTGAGGACGACGGTGTTCCCGTAGATGAGCGCGGGCGCGAGCTTCCAGACGGGTATCGCAACAGGGAAGTTCCACGGGGTGATGAGTGCGACGACGCCGAGCGAGCGCCGCAGCGTGTAGAGGCGCTGGTCGGGGACCGAGGGCTCGTAGACCTCGCCCACCGGGCGCCACGCCTCTCCTGCGGAGAAGCGGAGGATGGCTGCGGCGCGCAGCGCCTCCATGCGGGCCTCGCGGAGCGGCTTGCCCATCTCCGCGGTCATGTCCTGGGCGATGCGTTCGGCGCGCGCTTCGATCGCATCCGCCGTCCGGTTGAAGGCTGCGGCGCGTTGGCCCGCCGGCAGACCGGCCCAGGCCGGGAACGCGTCGCGGGCTGCCTGTACTGCGGCACGAGCGTCCTCGGCGGTCGAGGCCGGGTAGAGACCCGTCACCTCGGACGGACGCCAGGGGCTCCGCTTCTCGTACGTCTCGCCGGCGAGGCTGTCGCGCCACTCCCCGCCGATGTAGTTGCGCGCGGGCGTGTCGGTGAGCGTCTCGGTCATCGTCTGGTTCCTTTCTGTTCCCTACAACAGCGTGGAGGCGAGCACGACCGGGTTGGCGAGCGTGCCGATCCGGGGGACGGCGATCTCGACGACGTGCCCGGGGAGGAGCGTGAACTCGTCGGGCGGTACCAGCCCGGTCCCCGTGAGCAGCACGCTACCCGGCGGCACCGGGTTGTCGCGCAGCAGCCACTCGACGAGCTCCTCGAACCCGCGGCGCATGGTCCCCGTCGACGTCGTTCCCACGAACGCCTCGTCCCCGGTGTCGTCCACGATCCGCATCGTGATCTCGAAGGGCTCGGCGGTGTCGGTCGCGACGAGGACGGCAGGCCCGATCGCGCAGGCGCCGGCGTAGACCTTGGCCTGGGGGAGGTAGAGAGGGTTGGCGCCCTCGATGTCGCGTGACGAGACGTCGTTGCCGACCGTGTAGCCGAGGATCGCTCCGTGCTCGCCGATGACGAGCCCGATCTCCGGCTCCGGCACGTTCCAGGTCGAGTCGGTGCGGATACCGATCGGCTCGCCGGGCCCCACGGTGCGCCGGCAGCCGGCGTCCTTGAGGAACAGCTCCGGGCGGCTTGCGTCGTAGACCATCGTGTACACGTCCGAAACAGTCGCCTCGTCGACGCGCGCGTCGCGGCTGCGTTCATACGTGACGCCCGCGCACCAGATCTCCGGCGGGTCGAGTGGGCGCAGCAGGTCGTGCCCCGCCTCGATCGTGGACAGATCGCCGCCGATATCCACGGTGTGACCGGCCGTCGTCCAGCCGTCAGTGAGAACGTCGAGCGGGTCGTGTTCGCGCGCGTCCGCGAAGCGAATCGAGCCCGCGTCGGACCGCGCTGCATCTTCGACCGCGACGTGGACTCTCCCGTCCGGGGCGCGGTAGCGGACGAGACGCATCAGAACACCGCGCGTCCGCCGGAGATGTCGTACGTCGCTCCCGTCGAGAACGAGCACTCCTCACTCGCGAGCCAGCCGACGAGCGCGGCGACCTCTTCGGCGGTGCCCATGCGCCCCATCGGGATCCGCTCCACCATGTAGCCCACGTGCTCCTCGGAGAGACCCTCGAGGATCGGTGTCTCGATCACGGCCGGAGCGATGCAGTTGACGACGACTCCCGTCCGGGCGAGGTCCTTGCCGATCGCCTTGGTCAATGCGATCACGGCAGCTTTCGACGCCGAGTAGGCCGCCGCCATCGGATTCCCCTCCTTTCCGGCGATCGAGGCGACGTTGACGATGCGCCCGTACCCGCGCTCGACCATGCCCGGGATCACGGCGCGGTTGCAGAAGAAGACGCCGTCGGCGTTGATCGCCATCACACGTCCCCATTCAGCGTCGTCCACGTCGACGGTGCGAAGCGAACGACCGGGGATCCCGGCGGCGCAGACGAGCACGTCGACGGCTCCCAGTTCCTGCTGCACGCGCTGAACGGCGGCGTCGACATCGGCCGACACGGACACGTCGCCCGCGACCGGCAGCACGCCCTCGGGAGCCTCGCCGCGGAGGTCGAGCCCGGCGACCCGACATCCCTCCGCGAGCAGGCGCTCGGCTACCGCCCGGCCGATGCCGCTGGCGGCTCCCGACACCAGCGCAACCCTGTCAGAGAATCGATGATCGTTGATCATTCGTTTGCACAGACCCTATAGTCTCGGAGATGGATTTCGATCCGACGCGTGACTATCCGCTCGGCACGCGTCGTCCGGATCTTGTCACGACGCCGACCGGAGTGGCGCTGGAGCAGCTCACGTTGTCCGCGGCGAGGGAAGGCCTCATCGCGGGCGACGATCTGCGGGCGACGGCCGAGACGCTGACGCGGCAGGCCGAGGTGGCGCGCGCTGCCGGTCGGACACAGCTCGCCGAGAACCTCGAGCGGGCCGCCGAGCTGACTCGGGTCCCGGCCGATGAGCTGCTCTCCGTGTACACGGCTCTGCGGCCGGGTCGGTCGACGGTCGAGGAGCTCGATCGCTGGGCGGCAAGGCTCGATGACCACGGGGCATCACGCACCGCGGCGTTCGTCCGCGAGGCTGCCGCCACCTACGTCGAGCGAGGTCTGCTGGCGTGAGCGGTCGCATGAGCTCGGGCAGGCACTCCTCACGCGCGGCCACCGATGTTCGCCGCGAGTCGCTCGTCTCGCCGTGGCCGGAGCTCGGGCTGGTGGCTGCCGACGGTCCGAACGACCCGGAGCCGGAGCTCGTGGTCGAGGATGGCGTCGTGACCCGCCTCGACGGCCGCGCCGCCGCCGATTTCGACGTGATCGATCGCTTCCTCGTCGCACACGGGCTCGATCTCGACATTGCCGGCGAGGCGATGGCGATTGCGGACGAGGAGATCGCGCGGCGCCTCGTCGACGTCGACGTGCCGCGGACAGAGCTCGTGCGGCTTGCCCGCGGCCTGACGCCAGCGAAGCTCGCGCGCGTGGTCGGGCTGCTCGATCCCGTAGAGCTCATGTTCGCGCTCAAGAAGCTGCGCGCCCGCCGCGTGCCGGGCAACCAGGCGCACGTGACGAACCTCAAGGAGAGCCCTGCGCTGCTCGCCGCCGATGCCGCCGAGGCCGCCCGGCGCGGCTTTGCCGAGATGGAGACGACGGTCGGCGTCGCCCGCTACGCGCCGCTCAACGCGCTCGCGCTCCTCGTCGGCTCGCAGACCGGCCGGCCCGGGGTGATGACGCAGTGCGCCGTCGAAGAGCGGCGCAACCTCGAGCTCGCGATCCGCGGTCTCGTCACGTACGCGGAGACGCTGTCGGTCTACGGCACCGAGCCCGTGTTCGTCGACGGTGACGACACGCCCTGGTCGAAAGCATTCCTCGGAGCTGCTTACGCATCCCGCGGTGTGAAGGTGCGCTTCACGTCCGGCACGGGCTCGGAGGCTCTGATGGGCTCCGCCGAGGGTCTCTCGATGCTCTACCTGGAGGCGCGGTGCGTGTCGGTTGTCCGCGCAGCGGGCTCCCAGGGCATCCAGAACGGGTCGATCTCATGCGTGGCGCTCGTGCTGGCCGTCCCCGGCGGGACGCGCGCGATCCTCGCCGAGAACGTTCTCGCCGCCTGGCTCGACCTCGAGGTGGCATCGGGGAACGACGCGATCGCCTCACATTCGGCAATCCGCAAGACGGCGAAGCTCATGGGGCAGTTCCTCCCCGGAACCGACTTCGTCACCTCCGGCTACTCGGTGATGCCGCGCCGCGACAACACCTTCGGCGGGGGCAACTACGACGCCGACGATCTCGACGAGTGGCTGACGATCCAGCGCGACTGGCAGGTCGACGCAGGGATCGAGCCGGTGGCGGAGGAGGAGGTACAGCGCGTGCGCGCGCGCGGCGCGCGCGCGATCCAGGCCGTGTTCGCCGACCTCGGGCTGCCGCCGATCTCTGACGCGGAGGTCGACGCCGCGACCTCGGGCTACGACTCGTCCGACCTCCCCGACCGGGACCGCGCAGTCGATGTCGACGCAGCCGACGACCTGCTGGCACGGGGCATAACCGGTCTCGACGTCGCCGTGGCGCTCGACCGGCGAGGCTTCACGGACGTGGCCGAGGCCGTGCTCGGCATGCAGCGCCAGCGCGTGGCCGCCGACTACCTGCAGACGTCGGCGGTGATCGACGAGACCGGGATCGTGCACTCCGCGGTCAGCGATCCCAACGCCTACGCCGGCCCTGGCACGGGATACCGGCTCGAGGGAGCGCGCTGGGAGCTCCTGCAGGCGCTCCCACACGTGCAGGATCCCCGCAGCCTCGGGCGCGGGAAGTCAAGCGACGGTCCGTTACAGGACGGTGTCGGCGAGACCGGTGTCGCGGGGCTCGGTAGCGACGCTGCTGAGGTGGTCGTCGCGGTGGGGCCGGCATTCGCCGCGGAGATCGGCGAGACGATCAACGGGCTGGCGCACACGGATGTGCTCCGCGCCGTCGCAGACGGCATCTCCGAGGCCGGCGCGACGCCGCGCCTCGTCCGCGTTCGGCGCTCGGCCGACGTCGCCTTCATCGCCCACGACGGTGCTCGGCTCTCCGGGTCGGGGATCGCGCTCGGGCTGCAGTCGAAGGGGACGGCCGTGATCCACCGCGCCGATCTGCAGCCGCTCGACAACCTCGAGCTGTTCGGCATGGCGCCGCTGTACACGCTGGAGAGCTACCGGGCGATGGGCCGAAACGCAGCCGGCTATGCGCTGGGGCAGCGGGTCGGCCCGGTGCCGACCGAGCTCGACAACTTCGCCAGGGCGAAGCTGATCGTGCACACGACGCTACTGCAAGCGCAGGAGTCGCGCGCCGTCGCGCCCGGGGCCGAGCCCGTCGAACTCACGCTCGCAGCCGCCCCCGTCGCCTGACCCTACGCGTGCGGCGATCACGTCGTCCGCTTCAGGCGAGACAGCGCTGGCGCACAACACGAACACGTCCCTCTGAGAGCGTGCCGACCAGCGGTGTCCGTGCCCCGAGACGAGGGCGCGTTAGCCGCGAACCCAGTTGGCGAGCACCGTCGCGGCGCTGGCTGCTGCGACGAGCCAGGTGACGACGACGGCTATTCGACGCTCCGGAGCGGGGGCGTCGTGAGACACGCTCCATAGCAATGCGATCGACGGGGCGATCAGGAACGCGATCGAGAACTCAACGCTGTCGGGCCGGAACAGCCCGTAGACGAGAAGAATCGCAGCACTCAACCCCACACCGAGTGCCACTCGGGTCGGCGTAGTCGTCATGTACCCACCTCAGCCACCAGGCTGGTCGCTTAGTCGTCTGTCGGCATCGGTGCGAGCGCTGATAGGCGTCGCGGCGTAGTACTGGCCTTCCGACAGTTCAGGGAACATTCCTACACTCAATGTCAGTCTCGGCGGGTGGTGGCGTCCGGCGAGCGGCAGAGACTCGGGTCGGCGGCGGCTGACTCCATTCCTGCATGTCGCCTGAGGGCTGACTTGCCAGCGTTGTGTCGCCGCCGCCTTCCCGAGACCGCCGAGCGTGACCTGATAGGAGCTTGGCTGCTGCCTCAGTTGAGGTCTGTCCGCTCGCCGGTCGCCCCCATTGTTGGAGGAGGCGATCTGAATGATCGTGATCGGAGTGGACGTCCACAAGCAGTCGATGACTGCAGTCGCTGTCGACGAGGCCGGCCGGATGCTCGACGAGCGGACGGTGGTCGGCGCCGGCGACGGGCTCGTCAATTGGGCGTCGCAGGTCAGTAGCGAGCGGTTGTGGGCGATCGAGGACTGCCGGCAGCTGACGCGGGCCGTGGAGCGGGAGCTGATCGCGGCGGGCGAAGAGCTCGTGCGAGTGCCGCCGAAGCTGATGGCGCCGCAACGCCGCGCGGGCAGGCTGCGCGGCAAGTCGGACCCGATCGACGCGCTCGCTGTCGCCAGGGCCGCTCTGCGCGAACCGGGTCTGAGTCGTCCCCGCCCGGACGAACAGCCGTTTCGTGAGCTGAAGCTGCTGGTTGACCACCGCGATGATCTCGTCGACGAACGACGGCGGATCCAGCAGCGGCTGCGCTGGCATCTGCATTCACTCGACCCGACCTTCGTCATCGTCGCGAAGGGGCTCGACCGGCGGGTCCATCTCGATCGCGTCGGCCGCTGGCTCAGCCGCCGGCCTGCAGAGGTGCAGGTCCGCGTCGCCCGGGAACTCGTCGCGCGCTGTCGCTCGCTCACCAAGACGATCGTCGAACTCGACCACGAGCTCGCCCAACACACAGCCCGCCTCGCTCCCGCTCTCCTCGAGGTACCCGGCTGCGGGGCGATCACCGCAGCGAAGCTGCTGGCCGAGATCGGCCCGATCGGACGCTTCGACACAGACGCGCAGCTCGCGCGTCACAGCGGCGTCGCGCCGCTCGAGGCCAGCTCAGGCTGTGTGCAGCGCCACCGGCTCGACCGCGGCGGTAACCGCCAGCTCAACGCTGCGCTCTACCGGATTGCGATCACCCAGGCCCGCTACCACCCCGCCGCACGCGCCTACCTCGAACGGAAACAGGCCGAGGGCAAGAGCCGCCGCGAGGCGATCCGCTGCCTCAAACGGACACTCGTCCGCGTCGTCTTCAACACCCTCAAGACAAGCCCCGCCTTGACATAGGAGCAACGCTCGCGCACGGAGCGCCATGTTCCGCAGGGCTGACGGAGCGTGTGTTTCCGGTACCAAGATCAGCGCATACCACGATTGCCGATCGCCTCGGACAGGCCAAACTTGGTGGTGACCTAGGAAGGGGGTGTACAGGTGACGAACACCGCAGTCCAGGCGCCCACTCCGGTTGAGCCTTTCGGGAGCGACGGCAATCTTCGAGATCTGGCGATCAGCCAGCTCCAGAAGAGGCGCAAGTTTCGCACTCATCTCATCGTGTACGTGCTCGTGAACTCGCTCCTCTGGCTCATCTGGGGAATCCTGTTTGCGACTGGCGGCCCGTGGTTCCCTTGGCCAATCTTTCCGTTCGTCGGCTGGGGCATCGGCCTGGCGTTCCACGCAGGTGAGACCTATCGAGCCGGGTTCAGCGAAGAGGAGATTCGGCGCGAGGTCGACCGGGTGTCCCGCTCCTCCTGAATCGGAGCAGCGACAGCAAGACCGGGACGATACCGCGGGTTGTCAACAACATCGCCGCGTGGCTCACGTCGCGAGCCCACGATCGCGTATACGCGCTCAGGAGGACGGAAGGGTAGGTCGTATGAACGCGCTCTGGTCGCTGAACTCCAACGACTCGATCTTGTCGGTTGCTAGCGATGGCTCGATCCTCTCGATCGGTTCGGTGGGCTCGTTCTGTTCGATCGGCTCCATCGGCTCGGCCGGGTCTGTCCTCTCGATCGGCTCTGCCGGCTCCGTCGCGTCCGCGCTCTCTTTCGGCTCCAAGCGCTCCCTCATGTCAGCCAGGTCGGTTGACAGCGTTCGCGGGCAGCCACTCAGCCGCGGTCAACGTCGAGCGGTGGGTGCCATCTTCCTCGCTCTCGGCGTCGCGCTCTTCATGCGGTGATGCCGCCCTGCGGCTCAGGGGACATTCCGGCACGCTCGGGCAGGCCAGACTCGTGGGACGTGCCTGGCGAGTCTTCGGCTGCGGGGGGAGTTGCGGTCGGTCTCTGTGCCGCGTGGTTAGACGACCCCCCGGATCTGATCGAGGGAGCGACTGAGTCCAGCAACCAGGAGGACAGCCAGCGCGCCGTATCCGGTGAGGGTGGCGGTTCGTGCCAGCCATCGTGGCAACGTGGCAGCCGCCGAAGCAACGAGGGTGATGGCGGTCGATACCGCCATCACGAGGATCGTGAGCCCGATCAGATGCGCAGGCTCGCAGCCGCAGAAGCTCGGGGTCGTGAAGAAGAGGCCGGCCATCAACAGCGCCATCAAGCCGAAGGAGGCAAGCACCGCGTATCCGATCTGAATGTCCTCTCCGGCCGGGGGTAGTTTCCGATCGAGAAGCCAGTACGCACCAGACACGGCCAACCCGTAGGCGACGAAGAGGCCAACGAACATCGCCACGTTGAGCGCAGGTGGGTCGATGAGGCGGAAGTCGAGCGTGTCGAACGAGAAGTACGCGGCCAGTGTCACCAGCCCGAACCCGAGTCCTCGCAGTGGCCCCATCCATTTCAGCCACGGCTCGGCAGCGACGATCACGATGCTCGCGAGCAGGCCGCCCAGCCCGCCGCCGAACACGATCAGCACCACTGTACCGCCGACTGTGATCTCACCGACCGTGTTCCCGTTCTCGGTCACGAGCCCCGCCGCCTCAGAGCCCGCAGCCATCGCCGACACGCGCATCACAAGACGACCGCCCACCCCTCCCACCACAACGCCGGCTACGACGCTCGCCGTCCCGAGCAACGCCACCTGCCGGATCAGTACCTGCGCCGAACCCTCACGCATCACGTCGCGTGCAGTCACGCCGCGTGCAGCCGGTGTCGGATCACGCGACGAGCCTCCCGAAACGTCCACGGCCGCTCTCTCAGGCACCGACCCAGCCTAACCCGCGGTTCAAACGGTCACCAACCGGCCCCTGGCACCCGTCGGCACTCGCGCATCACGGCCCTACCTCAAGCGTCATTCCCGAACACTTGCGCATGGGACGTGTATTACGCTCGGCCGGTGGACGTCTGGACGGATGCTCGCTGGCTCGCCGGTGTGAAGGCCTGGCTCGACCGACAGCTCGAAGAGATCGGCCTTCGGTCGACCGGCGCCATCGAGCAGCCGCACGTCCGAGCGTGGTCGACGGTGCTGCGGGTGCCGACGACAGGTGGAGACGTCTGGTTCAAGGCCAACATCCCGGTGCTGTCGCACGAGGCGGCCGTCGTTGCCCTGCTCGCCGCGCGGCGGCCGGACTGCGTTCCCGGCCTGCTCGCGCCGATCTCGATCGTGGTTGGATGCTCATGGCGGATGGCGGGGAGCGCCTGCGTGAGGTCGTGGAGCGCGAACGCGACCTCGGCCGCTGGTTGGACGTCCTGCCGCGCTACGGCCGACTCCAGATCGATATGGCGGAGGACCTCGAGCGGCTTCTCGGTCTTGGTCTGCCCGACTGCCGGCTTGAGACGCTCGCGAGTCGGTACGAAGAGCTGATCGTCGGCGTCGAGACGGTCACGGACCACGAGAGCCGCCGGTTACGCGCGCTCGTTCCGACGATTGCGGAGCTCTGCGAGCGCCTGGCGTCAGCAGGCGTACCCGAGACGATCCAGCACGACGATCTCCACGACGGCCAGGTCTTCGTCCGCGACGGCCGCTATCTCTTCTTCGACTGGGGCGACGCCTGCATCTCGCATCCCTTCTTCAGCATGTCGGTGACGCTGGAGGGCCAGCTTGCCTGGGGGCTCGACGACGTCGAGGGCTCGAAGGACATCGCTCCGTACCGGGACGCCTACCTCGAGCCGTTTCGCGGGTTTGCCGCACAGGCGGAGCTCCAGGCGGCGCACGAGATTGCCCTCCGTCTCGGCTGGATCTGCCGGGCGTTGAATTGGCAACGCTTCGCGTCGGCCCTCCCGGCGCCGTACCGGGAGGAGTATCTGCAGGGCGTCGGACTCCGCCTGCGGATGATGCTCGCCGGATTCGACTGACCCGGCCATAGGTGCCAATCCTGTCTACTCACGGGGCATTCCCGCACGCTGGCGCAGGCGAGAGGATCTCCGCAGGGGGCTAACGTCTCGCCGTGCTCCATTACGAGGGCACCGGCGACGGCGTTTCAAGGGACATTTCTGCACGCTCGCGCAGCGCGGTGTCGTCTCGCCTCGGTACCCGCTTGGGCCGTGGCGGGAGTGGAAGTAGCGAGTTCCCGATGCTCGGACACGGTGCGCTCGTGTCACGGCGATGTCTAAGACGTTCGACGGAGGGCTGCCCATATCATGGGTCGCGGTGGTCGGTGCGTCCGCAGTGGTCGTGTCCGCATGAGTTGGCGCATCCGCGGCAGCTATTTCGAGTCGTGCAACTGTGAGGCGATCTGCCCTTGTCGACGAATCGACGGTGTTCCAGGCGGTCGCTCGTCGTACGGTGAGTGCCTGGGTGTCCTGTCCTGGGTGATCGAGGATGGCCGTAGCGACGACGTCGTGCTGGACGGTCTCAACGTTGCGCTGGCAACCCGCTATCACGATGACGAGCCCGGCTCGCCCTGGAGCTTCGTCATGTACCTGGATGCCAGGGCCGATGCCGCGCAACGAGACGCGCTGGAGGCCATATATTCGGGTAGGACCGGAGGCGACGCGTTGACCCACTTTCCGTGGGCTTGGAAGGAGGCGAACCAAGTCGCCGTCAGGTCGGTCGATATCGAGGTCTCGCACGAGCCGCGACGTCAGTGGCTACGGATTCGTGACCACGTGAGCGTACGGATCCGTGACCGATATCCCGGCGAAGAGACCGTGTCGTGCGTCATTCCCGGTCACGAAAGCAGCGGCGAGGAACTCATCGCGGATGAGTTGCTGGTCGGCGACGGCCCGCTGCGCTTCGAGTACCACGGCAACTGTGGATATTCCGCGCGCTTCGACTACGCCGGATAGCCCGACGATGCACGGGGACTTCTCGGCCAGAGCAGTACCCAGATCGGCGCGACACTTTGCGCCGATGCCGCACCTTCACTGACCGCCGAGATCAGGGAACATTCCCGCACGCTGGCGCAGGCGGGGGTACCGAAACCGGGCGGGCGGTTTCCGTCGTTTGCCAGCGGTGAGCGCATAGGTTGTGGACGAGCCCGCGAAGAAGGAGTGCGTATGCAGACCCGCCCGCTTCCCGAGACCTCCGATGCCCGCTCCCCCGCCGGGGCGGAGATCCGCTATTTGATTGGGGGCACAACCGGCGACATGATCCATTCCACGGTCCCGCCAGGGCAGGTGAACCGGGCGACCGTCCATGCCACGGTGAGTGAGTTCTGGCACGCTCTGTCCGGTCGCGGGGAAATCTGGCGCCGGGACGAGAGCGGGGAAGAGATGACCGTTCTGACGCCGGGTGTCTCCATCGACATCCCGGTCGGTACTGCCTTCCAGTACCGCTGCACCGGGGCGGAACCGCTGCGGTTTCTGTGCATCACGATGCCGCCGTGGCCGGGCGAGGCGGAGGCAACCGTTATCGAAGGGCCGTGGGTGCCGACCGCGCCAGTCGGCCCGATCTAGCACGAGTCGTCATTCTCGGGTGACATTCCCGAACGCTGGCGCACCGGGGCGTAGTCTCGCCCGCTCCCGCACGCTTGACATGTTCCGCTCGAATGGATGACAATCGCCCCGTTCATTCCGCGGGCGAAGGGAGTCGATGTGTCCTGGAATCTCAAGGGCAGCTACTTCGAGACGTGCTCCTGCGAGCTCATGTGTCCGTGCAATCTGTCTTTCGACCACGGCGCGACGTACGACTACTGCCGCGCCACTCTCATCTTCCACGTTCGCGAAGGTGAGATCGAGGGCACGGACGTCCGCGGGCGCAAGCTCGCGGTGATCGTTGACTCCCCGAAGGTCATGACCGAAGGCAACTGGCGCCTCGGCATGTTCGTCGACGAGGACGCGACCGACGAGCAGATGGAGAAGCTCAGCGCAGTGTTCGGCGGGCAGATGGGCGGCCCGATGGAGGGAATCGCCCCGCTCGTCGGCGAGATGCTCGGCGTCGAGCGAGTGCCGATCGAGATCGTGGAAGACGGGGTTCACCACAGCGTCCGCATCGGGGATGCCATCGACTTCGAGGTCGAGGACATCGTCCCGTTCGGCAGCGAGACCGGGCAGCCGGTGCGCTTCGACGGGATGTTCCACCCGGTTGCGTCGAACCTCACGATGGCGGAGGCGAAGCGGTCGAAGATCGACGCCTTTGGCATCGAGTACGAAGGGAAGTCGGGGCTGTCGACCTCCGAGTTCTCGTGGGCCGCCTGAGCGCTTGATCGTGTCAGCGCGAGAACGCGCTCCAAGCGGTGGTGGTCTCGCGCCCGCCTTCGCCGCCGCGCGTACGCGGCTTGGGCTGATCGCGCTTCTCTTCACCCTGACAGCAGTGGGCTGGTGGTGGACGGTCGACGAGATGCGAGGGATGGACGGTGGGCCGTGGACAGGCCTAGGGACGCTCGCATGGTTCGTCGGCGTATGGGTCGTGATGATGGGGGCGATGATGTTTCCCTCGGTGGCACCAACGGTCGCCCTCTACTCGAGCATGACCAAGAGCCGGTCTCCGGTCGCACCGCTGCTATTCATGTCTGGCTACCTCGTCGCGTGGACGAGCGTGGGAGTGTTCGCATTCGCTGTTGCGACTGCCGGCGGACGCATCTCCGGTGATCTGCTCGCATGGGATCGCGCCGGTCGCTGGGTAGCGGCGGCGACCCTGCTCGTTGCGGCCGTGTACGAGCTCACGCCGCTCAAGGACGTCTGCCTCGGCAAGTGCCGGAGTCCGCTCGGCTTCTTGCTCGGTGCCTGGCGCAGCGGACGCTCGGGTGCGCTCCAGATGGGTGCAAGACACGGGGCTTGGTGTATCGGCTGTTGCTGGGCGCTGATGGCGTCACTCTTCGCGCTCGGAGTGATGAGCATTGTCTGGATGGCAATCGTCGCCGGGCTCATCGCATTCGAGAAGTTGATACCGCCCCGTCGTGCTGCGACCTACGTGACGGCGGCGATCCTGCTCGTGCTCGGGGTTCTCTTAATCGCGTCTCCCGACAGCATTCCTGCGCTTACCGTTCCGGGGAGCGGTTCGATGCCTGAAATGGACCAGATGAGCCCGTAGCGGACGGGAGTACTCAATCCCTCCGGCGCCCTCGTCGCGCCGATCGGCGACGACTCGCGCAAGAGACATTCCCGCACGCTGGCGCACGCCAGCAGCACTACGCTGGCAGGGTGCCTCTTCTGTGGGAGCTGCCGGTGATGCAAGCGCCGATCGGGCCCGCGACCACGCCTGAGCTCGTGACGGCGGTCAGCAGCGTCGGTGCGCTCGGCACCCTGGCGGCGTCGTGGACGAATCCACAGACGCTTCGCCAGCAGCTCAGGATCATTCGCTCGTCCGTCGGTGGGCAGTTCTGCGTCAACCTCGTGTTGCACTTCGACCAGGATGAGCGACTCGATGTGGTGCTCGATGAAGGCGGGGGGTTCGTGTCCTTTTCGTGGGGTGTCGACCGTGAGTTGATAGCGCGCGCTCGCGACGCAGGCGTCGTCGTTTTGGTGCAGGTCGGCGACGTTGCAGCAGCCAGCGACGCGGCCGACGCGGGAGCGGACATCGTCATCGCGCAGGGAGTCGAGGCTGGTGGCCACGTAGAGGCCACAATGCCGCTGAGCGACTTCGTAGGTGAGGTACGCCCAGTCCTCGACGTTCCCGTCATCGCCGCCGGGGGGATAGACGACGCCGCAGCTGCGCGGGCGATGATCGACGCGGGTGCCGACGGTGTGGCGTGCGGGACGGTGTTTCTCGCAGCCACCGAAGCCGATGTGCATCCCGACTATTTCGAGCGTCTCGCCGGCGCGACCGCCGCGGACACCGTTCTGACGTCGGTCTTCGACATCGGCTGGCCGCACGCGCCTCATCGCGTCCTCCAAAACGACACGCTCGCCCGGTGGGAATCAGCCGGTAGACCGCCGTCCGGATCACGACCGGGCGAGGGTGACGTGGTCGCCGTGCGCGGAGGCTGTCCGGTTGTGCGCTACAGCGACGTGCAGCCGACGACCGAGACAGAAGGGGATATCGATTCCATGGCGTTGTACGCGGGGACATCGGTGGACTCGGTACGTCGCCGCGCGAGCGCCGCAGAGATCGTGCGCGACATCGCACGGGACATCTCCTAGCTCAAGGGGCATTCCCCTCACGCTCGCGTAGGCGATGTGGCGATCCCTTGAGGGGCGCCCGCGGAAGCGCCCCGGGGCCTGTTGGGGTCTCGCCATGCGAGGCGGTAATGTGGCGTTTCGTGACATTGGGCGATGGTTTCGCGGAGTGGGAGAATGTCACCTGACGTGGCCGTGCAGCCTAGTTCTGCGAAACCGCTGCTGGGCTCGTGCCTCTGTGGTGGTGTGCGCTTCGAGGTGACCGCGCCTTTCCTCTGGGCCAATCACTGCCACTGTTCGCGATGCCGGAAGCACTCTGGCGCGTTCGGCGGGACACAGGGGAGGGTTCCGCGGGAGAGCTTCCGGCTTCTCGCAGGCGAGGATTTGATCCGCGTTTTCCGGCCGAACGACGGGCGGGTGAAGGCGTTCTGCTCGGTGTGCGGGTCGAGCCTGTTCGGGGGGGATTGGCCCGACGGGGACGAGGTTGGCGTCCGACTCGGCGCACTCGACGGCGACCCCGGTATTCGGCCGGAATTCCACGTGTTCGTCGCCTCGCGGGCACCATGGGACGACCTCCCTGACGACGGCTTGCCTCGCTTCGACGAGGCGTATTTCGAAGCCTAAACGACGGAGCGCGCACGTCACCGCCGTGGCGCTGGCATCGTCGCGTGGGCGCCTTGCGTGAGCCGGTGCCGTTCGAGGTGTACGAGGCCGGCGTGTACCTGCACGGTACGAAGGCAGAGCTCGTGGTGGGCGATCTGCTTGTCCCCGGGCGCGAATCGAACTTCGAGACCGGCCGCGTGATGAACTACGTGTACTTCAGCGCCACTCTCGACGCTGCGGTCTGGGGCGCCGAGCTCGCCGGCGGTGAGGGCCGCGGGCGCATCTACATCGTCGAGCCAACCGGGGAGTTCGAGGATGACCCGAACGTGACCGACAAGAAGTTCCCGGGAAATCCAACGCAGTCCTTCCGGAGCCGCGAACCGCTGCGGGTTGTTGGCGAGCTCGTCGATTGGGTCGGTCATTCGCCCGAGAAGCTCGAGGCCATGCGGACCGCACTCGATGAGTTGCAGCGAAACGGGTTGGCGCAGATCGAGGACTAAGTCCCCGTGTGATCGGCTGTCGGAGCTTCGGGTGACATTCACGAACGCGGGCGCAACACACGCCGCTATCACCTGGGTCCATCCGTCCGAGTGAGCTTCGGATCCTCAGCTGTTTGGAGCACTCGGCGTCATCCGATTGATATCTCGGCGCCGATACACAGCGTGTCACGGGATCGGAAGGGTGCCGCCGCCGTCGACGCAGTCTGCGAGGTAGAGCGCAATCCCGAGACAGCCCGTCCAAAGTGAGTAGCGCTCGGGTTGCAGCTGCTCCATCGCGTGCATGGCGAACGCGCGCGCTCGCATGAGCCACAGCTCGTCGCCGGTCCGCTCAAACAGCACGAGAAAGGCGTATCCGTTTCCGGAAGTGCCGTGACACAGGCCAGCGCCTTTCTCGAGCGGACCCGCACGCCACGTCAGCTCGCCGCCGCCGAGCACGAGATCCTCGTCTAGGAGCGACCCGAGCGTGGCAACGATCCCCGGCGCTCCGTGACACCACTGCACGCGAATCCGCTTGTCGCGGTTGTCGAGCAGGCCCGTCCCGGCGACCGGCGGCCAGTTGACGAGTCCATCCTCCTCGACCGCGTAGCGGCGCACAGTGTCCGAGACGCCCCCGACGTCACCGAGGGCGAGTACGCACCCAGCGAACCCGTGCGCAGGCCCGAGATAGCGAACTGGCCTTTCGCCCAATCCGAGCTGTGTCCAGAGTCCATCCTCGTCGCGCTGCGACCGTAGCCACTCGACGCTTGTGGTCACGTCGGCGCCGACTTCCCGTCCGGCAAGGATCGTGCCGGCGCTCCCCGACATCAGCTCGCAGTGCTCGTCGTGCGCGTTGGCGTCGATCAGAGCCGCAAGCCGGTCGCGGTTCGCGGTCGAGGGCGCGAGCCGCTGCAACACGAGCCGGATGCCCGTCTCGCCGAACGAGAGGCTGCGCGTGTCATTGGTGCCGCTCCAGTCCATTGGCGAAACGGCGGACTCCTGGAGATATGGCACGTAGTCGCGGCTCAGATCGACGAAGTCGCGCCGCGCCAGGCGGTGCAGCGCGTCGACGACGCCTGCGCCACCCATGTAGACGGACCGGAGGCGCTTTGTCGTCAGGGAGTCGTGCTCGTCGGCCGGATGCACGGGCCACCCGTCCTCGAACGCCGCCTCGACACCGGCGACGACCCCGGCGATCGCTGACCGGACGCGGACGGCGTCCCACGCCGTATCCGTGAGCGGCTCGTGCGACTCCGGCGAGAACAGCGTCAACCGCCAGCCCCGGCAGCTGCGTCGTAGCGCATGAGACTCGCGGCATCCACGACAAGCAGCAGTATCCATGTGAATCGATCAACCCGCCTACACGCCGCTCAGGCGGGCTATCAAGGGACATTCCCGCACGCTCGGGCAGGCGAGATTGCGCGGAGCCGAGGATCAATCCCCTGCTTCGGCTCTCAGACCATGTACTCGTTCGCCCGCTGGGAGCCGGAACCAGGGCGTGCTGTTAGCTGGTGACGGAGGCCGACACTTTCGCAGAGCGCTATCGTCGGTGCCAGCCGGGTGTTGGTTTCCAGGAACCTCAGCGGGCAATCTCGTAGCCTGGCAGCAGGCTCGGTCAGCGCGGGAGCGGGTTCGGGCCGGTGGCGGTGACGAGGCGCTGCGGCACCCAGTCGTCGACGTGGCTGAATCCCTCGAAGCGCCCTTCCTCGTCCTCGACGACGTCGAAGAAGGAGCGCCGGTAGAACTTCACGTGGGTGAAGTCCTCGAACAGCACGTAGACCGGGTCGACGTCGGCGACTCTGGAACTGCTGCCCGGTCAGCATGGCCCGATGCACCCGCGAGAACTCGTCGAACTCGTCACCGACGACGACACCGAGGTGCTCGAGGCCCATCCGGTAGACACGCTGGTGAACCGGCGGGATCAGCTCGATCCGTGAGCACAGAGCCCCGTCGAGGACCTCGAGCGGCTCGGCGAGCACGAGCAGGGAGATCGGACGCCCGTTCCAGACCTTCTCGCGGTTCGCCCTCGCATGGCGCTCGAGAAGCGTCCGCTGGTGGACGTACAGGTCCCAGTCGGCGACGCGGACGGCGAGGTGGCTGAGGGCGTATGGCGCGATGTCGATGCCGCGGGCAAGAAGACGGTCGCGCTGCATCGCCGCGAAAGCGCGATAGTCGCCGATGATCTCGGCGATCGGATCAGACGTTGCCACGTGGCATCCTCCTCCGCCATCGTATGACAGTCGGGTGGTCAGCTCCAGCGCGACGGGCCTCTCCTGCTCGATGGCGATTCGCTCGATGGTGGTCAGCCGCGCTATGAGGCGAGGATCGCAGCCGCGGCGGCCTTGCCCGAGCGGGTCGCGCCCTCCATGTGCATGTTGCCGATGCCGGAGATGTCGGTGCACGCCCAGTGGAGCGGCCCGATCGGCCGTCGCAAGTCGGCGCCGAACCGCGTCAGCCCGCCGATCTCGAACGTTGCCGAGTACGCGCCGCGTGTCCACTCCTCCGCCGACCAGTCGACCTCGATCACGTCGACGGGCGACCGGGCGCGGTCGCCCAACAGTTGCCCGAGCCCATCGATGACCGCGGCGCGGCGCTCCGACGCGCCCATCCTCTCCGCCTGCTCGCACTTCTCGGCGGCGAGGAACGTGACGAGGACGCCCGGCTCGCCACCGGGCGGCGAGTTGTCGTAGACCTCACGGACGAACTGGTACGGCGCGAACCCTTCGCCGGAGAGGCCGTCCTCGCGCCAGAACGGGTGGTCGTACACCGCGAGCACCTTGACCACGCTTCCCTGAGAGATGCCCTGCTCGGCCCGCAGCCGCCACGGCGGCAGCACCGGGTCGAACGGGATGCCACCCGTGAGGTTCGGGGGGATCGCGATCACCGCATGCCGTGCGTGGACGCGCTCACCCTCTGTCGCCACGGTCACCGAGCCCTCGTCCCAGCGGATCGAACGGACGGGCGAGCCGACCACGACGCGGTTCCCGAGCTCCTCCGCCATGCGGATCGGGATCAGCTGCGAGCCGCCGACGACCCGCGAGTGGAGGCACAGGTCGGGCTCGAAGAGGTTCTCGACGCCGCCCGCGCCCGCGATCGTCCACAACCCGCCGAGCAGCGAGAACGTGTGCGACGGCTTGGTCATGTAACCGCCCGAGAGGTACGCGCGGAGCAGGTCGCGGGCGAGGTCGTCCTCGACCTCTGCGCGGAGCCACACTTCGAACGTGATCGCGTCGAGCTCGGACGCGCGCGGATGATCCCACGGAGCCTCCGGGTCGATCTCCGCCGCGAGTGCGTCGAGCTTCGCAGCCGAGGCCTCGTAGGATCTCTCGGCGGCCACGCCGAGCGGGGCGTCGTGACCCTCGTAGCGATGCACGACGCCACCCGCGTCGAGGTACACGCGCTCGCCTTCGCGGTACGAGTGGAAGAGCTCGAGCCCCAGCTCGTCGAGTAGCGCGTGCATCTCGGTCTGGTAGGGAGCGATCCACTGGCCTCCGAGCTCCTGCGGCTGACCGAGGACCTCCGTGTTCCACACGCGGCCACCGACCCGGTCGCGGGCCTCGAGCACGATCACCTGCTTTCCCGCGGCGTCGAGGGCACGTGCAGCGGAAAGACCGGCGATGCCGGCTCCGACCACCACAACGTCAGCGTCGTGCGCGGCTGCCATCGGCGTGATCTTCTCACATCGCCGATGTCCCTGACCCTGCGGTCAGGAGCTCGTCACCATCGCCGAAGGCCGGCCGCCCGCTGTTCGGCCGTGAGTTGTCGCTCGGCCTCCTCCTCCTCGCGGAACAGGCGCAGCAGCAGCCAGACGATTGCTGCGAGGAAGACGAGCGCCTGCTCTGTCGACATGAGAATGCCACCGAGGTTCTGGTCGGCCTCGACCGAGATCCCCCACAACCGCTCGGGGAGCGCCTCGTAGTAGCCGTACACGGGTGGTGAGAACGTCAAAGCCAGTCCGAGGAACGCGGAGCCGACGAAGGCGGCGAAGACGTACGCGATGCGACCCAGCGTTGGCAGGGAGCGCGGTGCGTCGCAGAGCACGGGCCACCAGAGCAGCAGCCCGATCGCGATCAGGATCGCATGCTCGAGGTTGAGCAGGAGCGGCTCGCGCAGGAGCGCGTCGTAGAGAGGTGCGAGGTGGATCGCGTACCAACCGACGAGCCAAACGGGCAGTGCCACCACGGGGCGGGTGACCCACGCGAACCAGCCGCCGAGACGGACGGCGACACCCGCGCGCATCGCCGGCGTGAGACCGAGCAGGATCAGCGGCGGCGCCCAGTCGGAGATGACGACGTTCTGGAGGAGATGGACGAGCAGCAGGTGCTCCACCGCGATCGTCTCCAGCGGCGAGTTGAGCGCGACGACGATCAGGCCGACCCCGAGCCCGAAGAGCGCCGCCCGCCACGACGGTGGACGCGGAGTGCTTCGCCGCCACGCGCGCACGTAGAGCCACACCGCCGCTCCCCCGAGCACGACGAAAAGCGGCTCGAAGGTGAACGACCACGGAGAGGGCATCAGCCCGCCTGCTCCGCGGGCTCGGCGGCCCGACGTGCGCTCGCCTGCCGGTACAGGATCACGAAGGCCAGCCCCAGCGTCAGCGCCTGCTCGACCATCATCACCACGGCGGACAGCTTCTGGTCGGTGATCGGTGACAGGCCGAGTAGACGCTCTGCCTGTTCGGCGTACGCGGCGTACAGCGGCTCGGTGGCGAACGCGATCACGTACGCGAGGATCTGCCCCGTCCAAAACAGTAGTGCGACGTAGCCCGCGCGCTCGCCGACCGTCAGCCGCTGGTGCCCCGTCGGATCGACGATCTGCGTCCACACGAGCAGCCCGGCGGCGACGAAGCTCAGGTGCTCGAGCGTGTGGACGACCGGGTTGGTCAGCGCCGCCTCGTACGCGGCGGGGATGTGCCAGGCGACGAGCACAGCGACCCAGAACGCGTAGCTGACCCACGGCTTGAGCAGGAACGCCAGCGCGGCGCGCAGCCACCGTGTGTGGGCGAGCGGGACGAGCAGGCCGCGGGGCAGGAAGAACACGGCCAGCGGGCCGCGCACCGCGAGCAGCGTGAGCGCGACGCCGGCGTCGGCGATGAGAACGTGCTGCAGCATGTGCGCCGACTGCAGATACTCCTCCGCGAGCGTGTCGAGTGGCCCGACGAGCGCGAAGACGGTGATCGCGACGCCTGCCACGAAGAGGCCGGCGCGGCTCCACGGTGCGAGGTCCTGCCTCCCACGGGCGCGCAGCCGGCGGAACCCTTGGAAGAAGAACAGGAGGGCGACGACGGCGCCCGCGAGCACGAGCGGGGAGAACGACCACGTGAGCCAGGGGCTCGTCTCGGCCAGTGGCGGCACGGGGTCAGGCTAGACGACGTCCCGGGCGCGGCCGTGCCGTCGCCGGACCACGACAGGTAGCGTGTCGTCATGGAGCCGCAGCGACTCCGTCGACTGCGCGGCGGGAACGTCGCGCTCGCACTCCTCCACGCCGGCCAGGCTGTAGTGATCCTCGCGCTGTCGAACGACTTCGACCTTTCGGTGACCGAGGCGTTCCCCGACGGCCCACCGGGCACGACGCCGCCACCGACCGAGACGCTGTTCGACGTGCCGCTCGGCCCGGCCGTGGCCGCGTTCTTGATCCTCGCCGCGATCGACCATGCGGCAGTGGCTGCGCCCGGGCTCCGCGCCTGGTACGAGCGCAACCTCGCCGCGGGCATCAACCCGGCCCGCTGGGTCGAGTACTCGCTCTCGGCGTCCCTGATGATCGTGCTGATCGCGATGCTCACGGGCATCACCGACGTGGTCGCGCTGGCCGCTATCTTCGGCGTCAACGCCTCGATGATCCTCTTCGGCTGGCTGATGGAGCGCTTCAACGACGAGTCAGGCGAGGTGTGTTGGCTCCCGTTCGTCTTCGGCGCGCTCGTGGGCGCGGTCCCGTGGCTCGGGATCACGATCTACCTGATCGGCTCCGAGTCCGAGGGTGACGGGCCGCCGGGGTTCGTCTACGGGATCTTCGCGACGCTATTCGTCCTCTTCTTCAGTTTCGCCGTCAACCAGTGGCTGCAGTACAAGCGCGTCGGCCCGTGGCGCGACTACCTCTTCGGCGAGTGGGGGTACCTCGTGCTCAGCCTCGTCGCGAAGAGCCTGCTCGCCTGGCAAGTGTTCGCCAACACGCTCGTCGAGTAACGGCGCAGCCGTCGTCCGTCGCCCTCGTGAGCGCGCGATGATGGGCGGCGTGCGCACATCGACCGCCAAGGGGGCCGCGCTGATCCTGCTCGGGGTGATCCTCGGTTTCCTCGCCGTCGTCGACCTCGTCGCCGCGGAGTCGCGGCGGGCAATCGTCGACATCCTGCTTGCCCTCGTCGGATTCGGCGCGGGGGCGGTGCTCCTCGACCGCGACCGCAACACCGACGGCGACACCTGATCGGTCAGCGGGCCGCGAAGCCCCCGTCGACTGGGACGATCGCGCCCGTCACGTACCGCGCGTCGTCGGAGAGCAGGAACGCGACCACGTCGGCAATCTCCTCCGGCTGCGCGAAGCGGCCCATGGGGATCCGCGCGTCGATCTCGCGGCGGCGCCCGTCGTCGAGGTCCGCCGTCATCTCGGTCTCCACATAGCCCGGCGCGACCGCGTTCACGCGCACGCCGCGGCCAGCGACCTCGTTGGAGATGGCCTTGGTCAGCTGCGCCACGCCACCCTTCGACGCCGCATAGGCGGAGGCGTTGAGCCCGCCGCCGAAGGAGAGCATCGAGGCGAGCAGCACGATCGTCCCACCGTGCTCTTGATCGACCATGCGCCGGGCGGCGGCCTGCACCAGCACGAACACCGACGTGAGATTGAGGTCGAGCACGCGTTGCCAGTCGGCGAGCGGCGTCTCGAGCGCCGGGGAGCGGAGGATCGTCCCTGCGTTCGCGACGAGGGCGTCGATGCGCTCGAGGCCTTCGACGGCCGCCCGTGCCTGGTCGGGGTCGGCGAGGTCGACTCCGGTCGAGCGCTCTGCCGTCTTAACGTGCCAGCCGTCCCGGCGCAAGCGTTCGGCGGTTGCGGCACCGATGCCACGGCTCGCGCCGGTGACGAGGACGATCCGCTCGCGGCGTTGCGAGGTCATCGTCGCAGGGACGTCACGAGAGGTCGTCGAGCGCCGCAAGGAGCTCGGATGGCTCAATGCGGTTGCGGTAGTCCGGGTCGACGCTCGCGAGGCGGATGATGCCCGAGCGGTCGATGACGAACGTGCCGGGGATCGGCAACTCCCAGTTCTCGTTGCCGTTCGCGGCGACGAGGTCGATGCCACGCTCCCGGTAGAGATCGACGAGTGGCACAGGCAGAGCCCACACGAGCCCGAAGGCCCGCGCGACGTCGTTGCCGACGTCGCTGAGCACGTCGAAGCCGAGCTCGTTCGTCTCCGCGAACGTGAGCGACCCGTCGGGCAGCTCGGGTGACACCGCGACGAGCGTGGCGCCTCGGGCGTCGATGTCTTCGAGGGTCTGCTGGTAAGCCTGCAACTGCAGGTTGCAGTACGGTCACCAGCCGCCGCGGTAGAAGGCGAGGACGACGGCCCGGCGCCCGAGCAGGTCGCCGAGCGCGATCTCGCCGCCCCGGGCGGAGGGCAGCGTGAACGTCGGGGCCGCGGCACCGACCTCCGGCGCCCCGGCCCTGCCGGCACTGCGGAGATCTTCGATAGCGCCTTCGATCACGGCCATGCCGTCCGGCCCGAAGCGGGCCGCTGAACGCCCCCGCTGCGCCAGCAGCTCGTCGGCGAGGCTCATCAGCGCTCCACGTGGAGTGACCCGCCGAGATCCCCGAGCACGAGGTCGCGCTCCCGATCGGGGATGTGATCGAGCGGGACGGGGGCGAGCGCCTCGATGAACGTGACGCCTCCCTCGGAGACGAGCTCGTGCTCGACACCGCGGTTGACGACGCAGACGTCACCCGGCCCCATCTCGCGGGTCTCGTCACCGACTGTCATCCGCAGCGTGCCCTCGAGGATCACCATCACCTGTTCGGTGTGCTCGTGGCTGTGGCGCTGCACCGTTGTCCCCGGCTCGTACGTCACGCGACCGAGGAAGACCTGATCACCGGCGATCGCGTGCAGGTCGACAGTGGGGAAGATCCGCCATGGCTCGACCCCGTTCCACGTGCGGAACGCGGTCATCGGTGGATCCGGGGTCTGACCCCATAAGGGGTCAGACCCCACGACGTGTGCTTCACGCGGGCACCTCGAAGCGGATGCCGCCGTCCGAGATGCTGTTCACGGACAGCTCTTCGTCGAAGACGACGAGCTTGCCCTCATGGCGCGGCTCGGCCCTCGCGGCGAGCGCCCGCAGCACCCTTTCGGGCGTGATCGGCAGCTCCGTCACCCACACTCCGACCGCGTCGTAGACCGCTGCGGCGATCGCGGGCGGCTGTCCGTTGTTCGCCATCTCGCCGATGCCCTTTGCGCCGTACGGGCCGTCGCTCGAGGGGTTCTCGATGATGATCGTGTCGATCTGCGGCAGGTCTTCGGCACCGGGCGCGAGGTACGACCCGAACTGAGCGCCGCGGTGCTCCACCGACGGGTAGTACGGGTAGCAGTTCTCGAGGACACCCAGCCCGAGGCCCTGCACGGCTCCACCCTCGATCTGGCCCTCGACCAGCGTCGGGTTGATGGCCCGACCGACGTCGTAGCACTGCCACAGGTGGAGGACCGTGACGACTCCCGTCTCGTCGTCCACGTCGACCTCCGCTGCGCACGATGCATACGAGATCGCCGAGTGAGGTGGCAGGTCGACGCGACCCGTCTCCGGGTCGACGATCGTGGCATAGGGCTTCAGCTGCGCGCCGGTGCCCGTGATCAGCTCGCCGTGACCCCAGGTTGCCGCGGCAGCGACGTCGGGGACGCCGATCTTCGTCTGGGGTGCGCCCTTGGCCACCACCTCGCCGTCGACGATCTCCAGGTCGGCGGGGTCGATCTCGAGCTCCTTGCCTGCGATCTCCAGGATCTTCTCGCGCACCTTGATCGCGGCCTTCTCGACCGCTTTGCCGGCGACGAAGGTCGCCCGCGAGGCGAACGTGCCGGTGCAGACCGGCGACGAGTCGGTGTTCGAGTTGTCGTAGGTGATCCACTCGTAGGGGACGCCGATCGTCTCGGCGACGATCTGCGACTGGATCGTCTTGGAGCCGTTGCCGATGTCCGACGTGCCGGCGAACACGTCGATCCGGCCGTCCGGTTTCACCTTGATCCACGCCTGCGACGGGTCGCCGTTCTGGTTCATCCCCGTCGGATACTCGATCGCCGCGATGCCGCGGCCTCTGTGAACTGCCATCAGTGATCCTCCGGGTTGCCGAGTTGCGCCACCAGGTGCTCGGGCAACAAGTCGCCCTGGCGCATGGCGGGGGTCATCGCGTTGAGGGCCGGTGGGAGCGCGGCGCCGACGCCGTCCGCGAGCGCCTTGACCACCGGCACGGTCGACGGGTCGGTGTACGCGATCCCGTTCGGCGACGTGTCGCCGATGCGGTTCGCGTTCTTCAGGCGAAGCTCCCAGGGATCGATCCCCAGCACGTCGGCGATGCGGCTGATGTGCGTCTCCGTCGCGAACGACACCGACGTCACGCCGAACCCCCGCATCGCCGTCGTCGGCACGCGGTTCGTGAAGACGACGTAGCCGTCGAACTCGAGGTTCGGGATCGTGTAGGCGCCCGTGTGGTGGAACGAGTGCTTCGTCAGCCCGTACGGAGAGAAGCGCGCGTACGCACCCGAGTCGTGCAGGGTGAGCATCTTGCGACCGAGGATCCAGCCGTCCTTCGTCACCGCGTCGGCGATCTCCATGTGCCACGGAGCCCGCGTCGACGAGCAGAGGAACTCCTCCTCGCGCGTCCAGCGCCACCGCACCGGCCGACCGGACTTCTGTGCCAGCAGACAGCACATCGTCTCGGTTGCCGTGTCCACCTTGCCGCCGAAGCCGCCGCCGACGGTACCGCCGACGACCTTCAGCTTGTTGAGCGGCACCTGCAGGTGCGCGGCCACGACGCCGAGCGAGAAGTAGAGCGCCTGCGTGCACGAGTAGATCGTGAGGCGGCCGTTCGCCTCGGGGACGACCTGGCACGACTGCGTCTCGACCGGCACGTGCTCGATCGCGGCGGGGCGGTAGACGCCCTGCACGATTACGTCCGCGTCGTCGAAGGCGCGGTCGATGTCGCCCTTGCGGATCTGGCGGCGATCCATCTCGGCCTCGAAGTGGGGATACCAGTTGCCCCAGCGGTGGACGACCTCGGCGTCTGCATCGAACGCCTTGCGGACGTCGAACAGCGCCGGCTTCTCGTTCAGGTCGAGCGAGATCGCGTCGACCGCCGCCATCGCGGTCTCCTCGTCCTCGGCGGCCACGATCGCGATCGGTTGACCCTTGTACCGCACCTCGTCCTTGGCGAGCAGCGGCTCGTCGGCCGGGATGCCGAGCGCGGACAGGTGCCCGTACTCGAGGAGCGGGACGTCCTCCCAGGTGATCACCGCGTGGACGCCCTTCATCGCCTCCGCGGCCGACGTGTCCAGCCCGGTGATCTCCGCGTTGTGCACGGGTGAGCGCAACGCCTTCACCCAGAGCGTGCCGGGGACGCGGATGTCGTCGACGAAGACGGTGTGCCCGGTGACGTGGGCGACGCCGTCGTAGCGCGGGAGCCGTGCGCCGACAGCCTTCATACGGCACCTCCCAGGTTGACCATGCCGGCGCTCTGCGCCGTCACGGTGAGGTCGAACGAGTCGCCGCGTGCTGCGGCGGCGATCGCGTCGATGATCTTGACGTAGCCGGTGCAGCGGCAGACGTGCCCTGCGATCGCCTCCTGGATCGCCTCGGGGTCGTCGGTGCCGCCACCGTCGATGTACGCCTGCGCGGCGAGCATCATCCCGGACGTGCAGAAGCCGCACTGCGCGGCGTAGTGGTGCGTGAAGGCCTGCTGGACCGGCGACATGTCCTCGGGCGCTCCGAGGCCCTCGACGGTCGTTACTTCCGACCCCTCGACGGCCGCGATCGGCGTCAGGCACGAGCGGCGAGCGACGCCGTCGACGATCACGGTGCAGGCTCCGCAGCCGCCCTGTTCGCAACCCGCCTTGGGGCTCGTGACACCGAGCTCCTCGCGGAGCACGTCGAGCAGCGAGGTCAGGGGGCCGCTGTCGACGTCGCGCGTGACGCCATTGACGGAGAGGTTCATGAGGCCTCCTCGAGGTTGGCGAGCACGCGGCGGACGAGCACCGGCAGCGTCTGTTCCCGGTACCAGGCCGACGCAAGCGCGTCGTCGCCGAGTCGTACCTCGGAGGCGGCCGTGTCGGGATCGCCGGAGAGCATGCGCGCGTGGTCGGCGAGCCCGGTCGCCGCGAGGCTGACCGTGCCGTCGGCGGCGCGCGCGCCGGACACGGCGAGCACCGTGTACTCGTGGGTGTGCGGGTAGTCGATCGCCTCGAACGACCCGGCCGCGGGCTCGTCGAACGACACGTCGAGCAGCAGCCTGCCCTCGCGGGCATCGAGGAAGTCGGCGAACGACTCGCGCCGCTCGCCGCCGGATCCGGTGGAGCGTGCCGTCGCACCGAGCGCCAGCAGCGGGCCCTGGAGATCGCCGCGTGGTGCCTCGGGGCCGGGGCCGGCGCAGACGTTGCCGCCCAGCGTGGCGTGGCCGCGGATCTCGCCGTCGGCGACGTTCGCTGCGCACGGGCCGAGCGGTGCGGGCAGGCCGACGAGCTCACCGACCGGCGTTGCCGCCCCGATCGTGATCGTGGTGCCGTCGCGGTCGACGCCCGAGAGCCCGGCCTTGCCGAGCAGGAGGGCCTTGTCGACCTTCAGGCGCCCGTAGGTGATCTCGGGCATCACGATCGTGCCGCCCCCGACCACCGTCACGCCCGACCCATCGCCGAAGGCGGCGACCGCCTCGTCCGGCGAGGTCGGGACGAGAACCTCAGTGGCTTGCGTCATGGAGTGTCCTTCCCTGAGCTTTCTGCGTCAGAGCGTTGCCGTTCCCGAGTCTAATCCGGGCCGGCCGAACGCGGTGCAGAGAATCGATGATCGGTGATCCAGTCTGGGTTGTCACATTCAGTGTCACGCAGGCGCGGCCGCGAAGCGGACGCCTTGAAGCGGACGCCTTTAGGGGTCTTGCGCGACCGGGATTCGCTGTTGCGAATTCCGGTCTGCGCGGGCAGGTGGGGTCTTGCGCGACCGGGATTCGCTGTTGCGAACTCCGGTCTGCGCCGCAAAGACGCTATCCCTGCTGCTCGCCCGCAATGCCCCAGTGCTTGGGCTCGACGCCCTCGATGATGACCTGGATGTGCTCCTTCGCCGCACCGCTCGACTCGGCGAGCGCGTCGGTGAGGGCGGAGATCATCTTCGGCACCGACTCCTCGGTGACGCGGCGGTCGTAGAGCTTGACCTCGATCAGCGGCATGGTTCCTCCTGGCGGGTAGTGGCTGGAAACGGAGTGTTACATGTGCGTAACATGGATGCAACGATGAACGCATCGGAGGGGATCGAGCAGCGGGTCGTCGACGGCGCCAAGCTGGCCGTGGCGGAGTTCGGCTGGCGCGGAGCCACGCTGGAGCGGATCGCGCGCGCCGCGCATCTCTCCCGGATGACGCTGCATCGCCACGGGCTCGGCAGGGATGAGATCTTCGCGCTGCTCGCCGAGGACTACGCCGCGGACTTCCGCTCGACGTTGCTGCCGGCGCTGTCGGGCGACGGTGACGCCCTGACCCGTCTCCGGGCCGCGCTGGCCGCCGTCTGCGACGTCACGGAGCGGCACCTCGACTTCCTGGCCGGGCTCGACGACGAGCAGGACGCGCGGCTGTTCCACGAGAGCAGCCGGCCGGTGCGCTCGCGCGAGGCCTACGTCGAGGCGCTCGAAGGCCTGCTCGAGCTGGGCGTCGTCGAGCGGTCGATCCGCGCGGTCGACGTCCCCGAGACCGCGACCCTCCTTGTCAATGCCACCGACCGCACGTATCGACATCTGCGTGCTGCGCACGACTGGTCGCCCAAGCGTGCCGTGGGGATCGTCGACCTGATCTGCCGCGGGCTCGAGCCGGGCGGCTGACGCCCTACGCCTGGCCGCCGAGGCGGGAGCGGTCGACGAGGTCGAGCAGGGCGGCTGCGATCTCGTCCGGTCGCGGCGGGCAGCCCGGTATCCGGAGATCGACCGGGAGGAGAGAGTCGACGGCACCGACGAGCTCCGGCCCGTTGCCGAGGACGCAGCGCCCGAGAGCGCAGTCGCCGAGGGCAGCCACGAGCCGGGGCTCGGGCATCGCGGCGTACGCCGTGAGCAGCGGCTCGCGCATGCGCGTCGTGACGATCCCCGTGACCAGGAGGAGGTCAGCGTGCCGAGGCGAGGCGACAACACCGAGGCCGAAGCGCTGGAGGTCGTAGATCGGGCTTGACGCCAAGGTCAGCTCGTGCTCGCAACCGTTGCAGGAGCCGGCGTCGACGTGCCTGATGGCAAGGCTCCGAGCGCGGTCGGGTCGAGGCAGCGAGAGCTGGCGTCGGATGTCCCGCAGGTCTCGGAGCAGGGTCAGCATCAGCGATCGGCGCAGGCGTAGCAGAGCTCGAAGCTCTTGTTGATCAGCGGGAAGTCGGGGAGCATCTCACCCGTGGCTGCGAACGCCACGACCGGCCAGTTTGCGTACGAGCCGGTTCGGAGGCGAAGCCGGGTCAGCCGCACGCCGCTGCTCTCGATCACGCAGCTCGTCGTTCCACGAGCGCCCTCGACCCGCCCTACACCGTACGGTCGAGGTGTTCCCGTGGGCTCGGCCGCCGCGGGGCGGTGCGGATGCTCGAGCAGCTTCCGGAGCAGGTCGAGGATCTGCCTCAGCTCGAGCGCGCGTTGCTCGAGGCGCGCCCGCACGTCACCGCCCGGGTCGGACGGCACGGCCGCCGTGTGCTCCTCGTACGAGAGGAGCGGCGACATGGTGCGGAGGTCGACTGCGACACCGGATGCTCGGGCGGCTGGGCCGACGGCACCGAGGCGCGCGGCGTCGTCTCTCGAGACGACACCGACCCCCTCGAGCCTCTCCTGGAACGACCGGTTGAAGATGAGCTCGCGCCAGCCGCGCTCGAAGCCCTCGTCGAGCTCGTCGAGCGTGTTGCGCGCGGCGGCTGCCGCTTCTCGATCGAGCTCGAGCGAGCTCCCGCCGACTGTTACCGCGTCTTGATCATGACGCCGCTCATCAGCGCGGACACCGGTGCCGGAGCCATCGGGTGCGCCCGCGGGAGCCAGACGTGCAGCGGCATCACGCCCGACTTCGTGCCCATGCCGACCAGGGCGGCGATCGCGACTGCGATCTGCGTCCCCGACCCCGTCGCGAACGTCTCGCCGCCGCCGAAGGCGCCGTGCCCCGCGAGCAAGAGCACGGCGATCCAGGTGCCGGCACCCCCGAGATGCGTGATCGACACGTACGTGAAGACCGTGCGTCGTGCGGCCCGCGTGCCGTTGCGGGCGACGAGGATGATCGCGGCAGGAACCAGCGTCATCAGCTCCCACGCGGCGAGGAACGTGAGGGGGTCCCGCGCGCAGAGCGCCGTTGCGATCGTGAGCACGAACAGCGCCGTGAGAGCCGACACCACGCGGCTGCGGCGGCACGGTTCGAGGTACGCGGTGGAGAAGACGAACGAGGGCGCGGCGATCACACCGAGGGTTGCGAGGAAAAAGGCGGTGAGGCCGTCGATCCCGAGACGTGGCTCGAAGGCGCTCGTGAACGCCGAGCCGGCGGTGGCATCCGTGCCGAGCGCCACGAAGCCGGACACGGCGAGCGCTGCCGCGCCGGCCGCCTGGATCCAGATCCCGGTCTGCCATGCCCGACGCTGGAGCGCTACGAGCCCTCCGGCGCCGATCGCGATCAGCGACGCGACGATCGCCCCGGCGATCACGACTCGTCGAGCTCCTCGAGGATCGCCTGCTGCTCCTCGAGTTGACGCGCGATGATCGCGCGCGCCGCCTCGAGCAGCCCGTGGACTCGTTCGTCCTCCACGCTGTAGTACACGCTCGTGCCCTCCCGGCGCGATGTGACCAGCCCGATCCGCCGCAGGGCGGCCAGGTGCTGTGACGTTGCGCCGGAGTCCAGCTCGAGCTCCGCCTGCAGCGCACCGACCGACTGCTCGCCGTCGCGCAGCAGTTCGAGGACACGCACGCGCGCAGGGTGGCCGAGCACGCGAAACAGCGTCGCCACGAGCTCGTGCACGGGATGAGATCGGAAGGGCATTTCTTTCAATCTTACAAGATTGAAAGAAATGAAGAGATCAGGCTGGTGGAGTCGCCCAGACGCCGTCTTCGAGCGTCGACGGATCCGGTGCCGGCGAGGCTTCGGCCTCTTCCAGTCCCCACGCGATCGCCGCTTCCGCCTCGGTGCGAAGCTCGTCGAGTTGGGCCGAGGAGGCGCCGTCGAGCGCTAGTCGAGCCGTCAGCCGGTCGACCGGGTCACGTTCTGCATACGCGTCGCGCAGTTCCTGCGGCACGTAGTCCGCGCCGTCGTGAGCTGCGTGACCGTGGATGCGGAGCGTCACCGCCTCGACCGCCTGCGGGCCGAGCCCGGCGCGTGCGCGCTCGACCGCGGCGCGGACGGCGTCGTAGGTCGCCACCGCGTCCGTGCCGTCGACCGTCTCACAGGGGATCGACCACCCGCCGTAGATGCGCTCGGCCAGGCTCGTGTTGACCATCTGCTGCGCGGTCGGGGTCGAGTAGGCGAAGCCGTTGCGCTGGAGCACGAACACGGCGGGCACCTGCCAGACGCCCGCGAGGTTCAGGCCCTCGTGCGTGTCGCCGACCGAGAACGCCCCCTCGCCGAGGAACGTGAGCGCGACCCGCGGCTGCCCACGCCGCTTGAACGAGAGGGCGGCGCCGACCGTCACCGGCACGAGGTCGCCGAGCATGGAGACGAGCGGGAAGACACCCTTGGCGGGTGCGCCGAAGTGCATGTTCCCGTCGCGCCCACGGGTCGGCGAGTCGCCCTTGCCCAGGAAGTTGCGGAATGCGTCCGCGACGGTCACTCCTTTCGCGAAGTGCGTCGCCAGCTCGCGGTTGAGCGGGCACACGACGTCGTCGGTGCGGAGCGCGAGGCCTGCGGCGGCTGCGACAGCCTCCTGACCGCGGCCGTCGTAGAAGGATCCCGGGATCCGGCCCTGGCGGTAGAGGGTGAGCGCACGTTCCTCGAACAGCCGCTGGAGCAGTATCAGTCGGTAGAGCGCGATCCGCTGCTCGCCCGTCACCTCCACGGCGTCCACGCACGGATCAGTAGCCAAGGAGCTCCTCCAGGGCGCGCGAGGTGGACTCGACCGAGGGCATGTACGCGTCCTCGAGCTCTGGTGCGAACGGCACCGGCGTGTCGGGCGGCGCGTGCAGCGCCGGCGGTGCGTCGAGAAGCTGAAAGCCCTCGCGGGCGACGAGCGAGAGCACGAGGCCGGCGACGCCGACCGAGCGGGCGGCCTCCTGCAGCACGAGCACGCGCGAGGTCTTCGCGAGCGACGCGAGCACGGTCTCCGTGTCGAGCGGCCAGACGGTTCGCAGGTCGACGATCTCGACGTCGGCGCCCAGCGCGTCGGCGGCGCCGAGCGCGGTCGACACGCCGGACCCGTACGTGACGATGGTGGCGTCGTCGCCGTCGCGCACGACGCGGGCTTGCCCGAGCGGGGTGCGGTGGCCGGTGGCGGGAGCCGGCGCCTTCAGCGATCGGTAGAGACGCTTGTGCTCGAACACGAGCACGGGATCCGGGTCATCGATCGCCGCGCGGAGCAGGCCGTAGGCGTCCTCGACGGTGCCGGGGCAGACGACCTTGAGACCGGGCTGGCCTATGAACCATCCTTCGGGCGACCCTGCGTGGAACGGGCCGCCGCGAACCCCCCCGCCGGCGGGCATCCGGATCGTCAGGGGAATCTGCTGGCCGCTCCGCCAGTGCGTCTTGGCGGCGACCGTGACGATCACGTCGAACGGGCACGTGACGAAATCGGCGAACTGGAGCTCGACCACCGGGCGCTCACCCATCCACGCCGCCCCGATCGCCGCACCCACGAACCCTTCCTCGGAGATCGGCGTGTCGAGCACGCGCTCCCCGCCGAACTCCTCTTGCAGCCCCTTGGTCACACCGAAGGCGCCGCCGAAGCTGCCGATGTCCTCGCCGAGCAGGAACACGCGGTCGTCGTCGCGGAGCGCGTCGGCCAGGGCAGCGCGCACGGCTTCCAGGTACGTGATCTCGGCTATGCGCGGACTCTAGAACCCACAGACGTTGTGAACGCGGCTGATCGGGGGCCGGTCTCCGAGTGAGCTGTGCGGTCTGCCGCGGTTGTAGTGGTCGAGCCAGTGTGGCAGAGCCCGTGTCCGTTCGCGGTGTGAGCGGTAGACGAGCCCGTACGCCCATTCTCTGGCCATTGTCTGATGGAAGCGCTCGACCTTGCCGTTGGTGCGCGGACGATAGGGTTTCGTGCGCAGGTGGCGGATCTCGCGCTCGGCCAGGAGCTCGGCGAGGACACGGCTCTTCGTGTACGCCCACGCATTGTCGGTCAGCACGCGCTTGGCGGTGATCCCGTGCTCCGCGTAGAAGGCGAGCGCGCGGCCAAGGAAGGCACTCGCCGTCTCGGCGCGGGCGTCGTCGAGCACTTCCGCGTAGGCGAGGCGCGTATGGTCGTCGACAACCGCGTGCACGTAGTCGACGCCGTCGGGGATGTCGTCCTGGGAGCGCCGATCGCCGGTCACCCGGTGTCCGGGACGCTTGAAGCGCACGTACTCGGACACGTCCATGTGCAGGAGATCTCCCGGGCAGGGCCACTCGTAGCTGTTGGCCGGTTCGCGCTTGGGACGCGCGGGGCGCGAGAGGCCGAAGCGACGGAGCACCTTCCACACCGTCGAGTGGTGAATGCCGGTGGCGCCGGCGACGAGCCTGGGTCCCCAGCCCGTCGTGCAGCCGGCAGGCGCAGATCGCCCGTTCGAGCTTCGGTGCCAGCCGACGCGGCGAAGAGTGCGGGCGACTCGAGCGATCAAGCAGACACGAGCGCGTCCGGCGCTCCTGCTCGCCTGCTGCGAGCCAACGATGCCACCAGCGATGCGCCGTCGCCGGCGACACGCTGAAGGAGGCCGCGGCCTCCTTCAGCGTCATCCCGCTCTCGACCGCGCAGACGAGCGCATAACGGCCGGCAAGTCCGAGCTTGGCGGTCACGGGGCGGCCGCCAGCGGTGGCCGCCACATCTCCGCTCCGAGACCCGGCTTCTGCGTCTCGTTGGTCGTCCGATGCTCGACGGGAACCTCGGGGCCCGGCACGGAGTCGCCGACGAAGCGCGAGACGACGCGTCCGCTCTCCACGCGGGCGGGCCAGTCGTGGATCGGCAGGATGAAGGCGCCGCTGTTCAACGCCTTCTTGACGGAGGCTCGTTCCTGGCGCTTCGAGGTGCCCTGGTTTCCGGTCGACTGTGGCTCGTGGTCCAGCACCTGGTAAATCGGGTCGACCACCTGGTTCTGGATGTCGTAGATCACGTCGCCGCAGATGCAGGCCGTCCCCTCGGCGGTCTCGACGAGAACGTTCATCGAGCCTTCGGTATGACCGCCGGCCGCCTCGCAGACGATCCCGGGCGCGATCTCGTCGGGGCCGGAGAGCTCGAGGTCGAGCAGCCGCATCGCCCCCGGGCGGTGCAGGCGGTCGATGTGGTGCTTGACGTACTCGGGCGGGTACTGGCCGCCCATGATCCCGGATGCCGAGTACTCGAGCTCGCGCCGGTTCGTGACGACCGTCTGCTTGTAGGAGAACTGCGCGTCCTGCCCCGCATGGTCGATGTGGTGGTGGGTGTGCAGGATCCAGCGGACGTCGTTGATCTTCACGCCGTGCTTCGCGAGCTGGCGGCGGATCGTCATCTCCTTCGTCACGAAGCCCTTCATCCCGAGGCGCTCCATGATCTCCGGGTGCGAGGCGCCGGTGTCGACGACGATTGGGTCTGTGTCCGGGCCGAGGATCAGGTATCCCCAGGTCTTCACGCGTGCGGTTGTCCCCATCCCGCGTCCGAGCACGAGGAAGCTCGCCTCGAGCTCGATGTCGATCAGATCGAGCATCTTGATCTCGTAGGCCATGACGCCGCTCCTTTCGCTTGCGCTTCGACCGGCTGTCGGTCACTACCTTCTACGACGTCTGCGCGGGAATGTCAAAGGGGCAGGATCGGGCTTGCCAGCGCGGTCGTAGGCGGTGGCCCAAAGGGAACGTCTACGCTCTTGCGGTGAGCTTCCGGACCATCGACGAGCTGGAGACGGCGCTCCGCGAGGCCGACTACCTCCCCGACCGGGGGCTCTCGACGGCGCTCTTCCTCGCGCTCGCGCTCGAGAAGCCGTTGCTCCTCGAAGGTGAGGCCGGCGTTGGGAAGACCGAGGCGGCGAAGTCCCTGGCCACCGCCCTCGGGGCGCGTCTGATCCGACTGCAGTGCTACGAGGGGCTCGACGTCGCGCACGCCGTCTACGAGTGGAACTACTCGCGGCAGCTGCTGCACATCCGGGCGGCACAGGAGGGCACGGTCTCGGAAGACGAGCTCTTCGGGCCGGAGTTCCTGATCCGTCGGCCGCTGCTCGAGGCGATCGACTCCGAGGATCCGGTCGTGTTGTTGATCGACGAGATCGACCGCGCGGACGAGGAGTTCGAGGCGTTCCTGCTCGAGGTGCTCTCGGACTTCCAGATCACGATCCCCGAGTTGGGCACGATCCGCTCGCGCCGCCGGCCGGCCGTCGTGCTCACCTCGAATCGCACCCGCGAGCTGCACGACGCCCTCAAGCGGCGCGCGCTCTTCCACTGGATCGGCCACCCGTCGATCGAGCGGGAGATCGAGATCGTCCGTCTTCGCGTCCCGGGAATCCCGGAGCGGCTGGCGTCCGAGGCAGCGGCGTTCGTCCGCGAGTTGCGCGGCCTCGACCTGGCGAAGCCGCCGGGCGTGGCCGAGACGATCGACTGGGCCATGGCCCTGAACGCCCTCGGTCGTGCGGAGATCGACGCCGAGGTCGTGGAGCAGACGCTCGGCTCGGTGCTGAAGTACCGCGAGGACATCGAAGCCGTGCGAGACGAGACGCTGCAACAGCTCATCGACGCTGCGAAGACCGGCGCGGCGTAGGCGACCAGTGCCGGACCGCGGCGACGCCATCGTGGGCCACGTGGTCACGTTCGGGCGTGTGCTGCGCGAGGTCGGGCTCGAGGTAGGGCCGGGGCGCACGATCGATGCGCTCCGCGCCCTCGACGCCGTCGACCTGACCCGGCAGGAGGACGTCTACTTCGCATTGCGGCAGACGCTCGTCTCCCGCCACGACGAGCTCGATTTGTTCGATCGCGCCTTTCTCGCCTGGTTCCTCCGTGCGCCGGTTCTGCCACCCGCACGGCAGTCGAGCGTCGTGCAGCCTGCGGCTCGTGCGGTGGCGGTGCCCGTCGATCGTCAGCGGTCGGGCGCAGACGAGGATGCGGACGGCGACCCGATCGAGCTCGGCGCCTCGGCCCACGAGCTGTTGCGCGAGAAGGACTTTGCCGAGATGACGCCCGACGAGTTCCGTCGGCTGCGGCAATTGATGCAGGCGATCGGACGCATGCGCCCGCGGCGGGCGTCGCGTCGTCGCCAGGCCGATCCGCGCGGTGACGTGCTCGACCTGCGCCGCCTCGTCCGCGCGTCGCTGCGTACGGGTGGCGACCCGCTGGAACGCACGTACAGGTCGCGAAAGCAGGTGCCGCGCAAGCTCGTGGTGCTCTGCGACGTGTCCGGCTCGATGGACGCCTACTCGCGGGCACTGCTGCTCTTTCTGCACGCGGTCGTCGGCTCGGGGCGCGGGGTGGAGGCGTTCGCGTTCGGCACCCGGCTGTCGCGTCTCACACCGGACCTCGCGACCCGCGACCCCGAGGCGGCGATCGACCGCTGCACGGCCGCGGTCGTCGACTGGGGTGCGGGCACCCGCATCGGCGTCTCGCTCAAGGAGTTCAACGACGTCTATGGGCGCCGTGCGTTGACCCGGGGGGCGGTCGTCGTCGTCGTCTCGGACGGCTGGGAGCGCGACGACCCGGATCTCGTGGGGCGCGAGATGGCGCGGCTCGCCCGCGCCGCCTACGCAGTCGTATGGGTCAACCCGCTGAAGGGAAACCCGGAGTACCAGCCGCTCGCCGGCGGTATGCGGGCGGCGCTTCCGTTCGTCGATCGCTTCCTGCCCGGCCATAATCTGAGAAGTCTCGAAGAGCTGGCGGCCGTGCTCGCCGGCATCGAAAGGAGGCACGCGGCGTGAAGGAGATCCTGGACGACGTAGAGCGCTGGCGCGAGAGCGGCGAGCAGGTCGTCGTCGCCACCGTGGTCGCCACGCGACGGTCGGCTCCGCGACCGGTGGGCACGAGCCTGGCTGTCTCGGAGTCGGGGAAGATGTGCGGCTCCGTGTCGGGCGGCTGCGTCGAGAGCGACGTGTTCGAGAAGGCGATGGAGGTTCTCGCGAGCGGCGAGCCGCAGCTCCTCCACTACGGGATCACGGACGACATGGCGTGGAGCGTCGGGTTGCCGTGCGGTGGCGAGATCGACGTGTTCGTGGAGCGGGTCGAGTGACCCTCGTCCGCGAGGCGGGCGAGGCAAGCCTCGCCCCTGCGAGCAAGGTGACTTCATGGAGCTGATCCGGCGACTTCACGAGTTGCGGGAGACCGGCGGTCGCGGCGTGCTCTTCACCGTGGTCGAGGGCGAGGGCGTCGGTGGCAAGGCGCTCGTCGTCGAGGGCGGTGAGACAGTCGGCGGCGGCGTGCCCGAGGCCGCGCTGGCGCAGTTCGACGAGCTCGTCCGTCGCGGACGCAACCGGTTGCTCTCACTCGACGACGGCACGCGCGTCTTCAGCGAGTGGTACGGGCCGCCGCCGCGCGTCTTCGTCTACGGGGCCGTCGACACCGCCGAAGCGTTGTGCAAGGGCGTCAAGCTGCTTGGTTGGACGGCGATCGTCGGCGACGCCCGCAGCACCTTCCTCACCCGTGAGCGCATTCCGTCGGCCGACCAGCTGATCCCCAAGTGGCCCGCAGAGGCTCTTGCGGAGATCGAGCCGGATCACCAGACGGCGGTCGTCGTGCTCACCCACGACGACAAGTTCGACGAGCCTGCGTTGATCGCCGCGCTCGACTCCGAGGCCTTCTACGTCGGCGCCCTCGGGTCGAGGCGCAACCAGGAGCGGCGTCGCGAGCGCCTGCGGGAGGCTGGCGTGTCCGACAGTGCGCTGGACCGCATCCAGGGCCCGTGCGGGCTCGACATCGGTGCCGACACGCAGGAGGAGACGGCGCTCTCGATCCTCGCCGAGATCCTCGCCGTCCGCGCTCGGCGTGAGGGCGGCCCGCTCCGTACGGCCAAGCAGAGGATCCACGTCGAGGTGGAGTGAGCTGAGCCAGCCGGATGGTGTCGGACTTCAGTCGCGCACGACCGCGTGCGTCGCCGCACTGCGGCGTCGGCGAGAGGTAGTTGCAGAGCGGCACAGCCGAGCACGGCTCAGATCGACCAGTGCTTGCGTGAAGCGCGCCAGAGCTGGAACGGCAACAGCGGCCACAACGTCAGCTCGCGAAGCGACGCGCGCAATGAGCTCCCTGGAGGTGACGCCGAACGCACCTTCACCCCGGTGTAGCGGAGCTGCCAGCGGAACGCCGCTTTCGCTCTCCGCGCATGCCAGGACGAGGTGGCCACGACGACCTCTCGCGCCCCGACGCGGAAGACGTCGTTCAGTGCGTTGGCTGCGTTTCCGACAGTCGTGCGCGCATCGGGGTCGACGACCAGCTCAGCCACCGGCGTCGTCCATGCGTCGGCCATGAGCTCAGCCTCCGAGCGCGCGTGGCGCGTGCGCGCCCAACCGCTGAGCACAACCACGTCCGTGTCCGTCGCGAGCATGGACGCCGTCTCCAGGCGGGCGGCGCAGACGGGGTGCAGCTCGCCCGAGCCACCATTCGAGTAGCCGAGGACGACGAGGACGCGCTCGGCGCGGACGCTCACGCGCGGCGGCGGCGGAGCCAGCGGAAGAACAGCAGCGTGCCCACCACGGTGAGCACGAGCTTCACGGCTTTCGAGCCGCGGAGCTTCGACTCGCCGCCCTGACGCTCGCGCATGTGCACTGCGACCTCTTCGACGCGGAGACCGGCCTCTTTCAGCCGCAGGAGCGCCTCCACTTCGGGGGCTCCGCTCGCGTAGGGCTCGGCCATCACCGGCATGGCGGCCGCGTTGACGGCAGCCATGCCGCTCGTCGGATCGTGGAAGGGGCGCCCCAGGCGTAGGTGCATCGCCTTCTGGAGGAGACCGATGCCGAGCCTGCGCGACGTCGACGGCTCGTAGCGGTCGTCGTCGAAGCCCTCCCCGGCCACGAAGCGCGAGCCGACGGCGACGTCGCAGGTGTCGGCGCGGACGAGGTCGAGGAGGCGCTGCAGCTCGTGTACGGGGTGCTGCCCGTCGGCGTCGACCCGCCCGCAGTACGCATAGCCTCGCTCGGCGGCCTCGCGGTAGCCGGCGGCGATCCCGGCCCGCAGGCCCCTGTTCTCGCCGAAGGAGACGACGTCGGCGCCGTGCGTCCGTGCCACCTCGGCGGTTCCGTCGGTTGAGCCGTCGTCGATCACGAGCACATCCGCGTCCGGCAGGCCCGCCGCGAGCTCGTCGAGCACTGCGGGGAGGTTCTGCTCCTCGTTCCACGCGGGAACGAAGACGACGGTGTCGTGCTCCGGCATCAGAGGAGCGTAGTCGTTTGCTTGGGCATCGGAGTGTCGAAGATCGATGATCGATGACCGACCTTGCCGCCCGTTGTAGAGTCGAACGGACAGTTCCGACACGAAAGGGGACTACCGTGAGCATCGACGCCAAGTCGCCTGCGATCTACGAGCTCGTGGAGGAAGGCTCGTCGGTCGAGAAGGTCGCGGGAGGGTTCACGTTCACCGAGGGCCCGATCTGGCATCCGCGCGACCACTACCTCCTCTTTTCCGACATGCCGGGAGACGTACGGCGGAAGTACACGCCTGACGGCACCGTCGAAGAGGTCATGCGCCCGTCCAACAAGTGCAACGGGCTGACCTACGACGCCGACCTCAATCTGCTCGTCTGCGAGCACGTCACGAGCTCGCTGATACGGGAGCGGCCGGACGGTTCGCGGGAGGTCGTCGCGTCCCATTTTCAGGGCGTCGAGCTGAACTCCCCCAATGACGTCTGCGTGCGCAGCGACGGCTCGATCTACTTCTCCGATCCCTGGTACGGCCGGATGCCGGTGTTCGGTGAGGAACGCGAGCGGGCGCTCGGCTGGCAGGGCGTGTTTCGCGTCCCGGCGGGCGGTGGCGACGTCGAGCTCGTCGTCGACAGGGACGCGTACGAGCAGCCGAACGGTGTCTGCTTCTCGCCCGACGAGTCGCTGCTGTACATCAACGACACGCCGAACGCGCTCATCGACGTCTACGACGTCAACGTCGACGGCTCGCTGTCCAACGGACGACGCTTCTTCGACGGCGTCGGCGACGGCGTGATCGAGAACGGGATCCCCGACGGCATGAAGTGCGACGAGGCCGGGAACATCTGGGTCACCGGACCGGGTGGCGTCTGGGTGATCAGCGCCTCCGGCGAGCACCTCGGTGTGATCGGCGTCCCCGAGAACGTCGGCAACCTCACCTGGGGCGGTGACGACTGGCACACGCTGTACATGCCGTCATCGACGTCGCTGTACACGATTCGCACCAAGATCGGCCCGCGTCGCGAGCCGTACATGGCGTGAAGAGGCAGCGTGGATCCCGAGGCAACAGGGCGACGAATGGACAGGGCGAGGCAAGCCTCGCCCCTACGGTGGGAGGTGTTTCATGGCGGATTTCTCGCTTGAGCCGGGGCGGTGCGCGCTCATCGTCCAGGACCTACAGAACGATGTGATCATCGAAGGAGGCGCTTTCGCCGAGTCGGGCTCGCCTGGGCACGCGACGGAGCAGAATGTCGTCGAGAACGTGAAGGACCTCGCCGCTTTCTGTCGCGGCAAGGGCATCCCGGTGATCCACGTGTGGTACATCGTCGAGCCGGGCGCTCCCGGCCTCAAGCTCAACGCGCCGTTGTTCAACGGGGTCAAGGACGGCAACGCGCTCGTCCGTGGCACTTGGGGCGCCGCGCCGGCCGAGGGGCTCGAGGCCCAGGACGGCGACTTCGTGGTGGAGAAGATGCGCATGAGCGCCTGGCAGGGCACGAAGCTCGAGAACCTGCTCGCAGGGCTCGGTCGCGACACGATCATCATCACGGGCGCCTGGACGAACATGTCGATCGAGCACACGTCTCGGACGGGAGCCGACAAGGGCTACTTCATGGTCGTCCCCGAGGACGGCTGTTCGACGATGAACCCGGACTGGCACAACGCCTCGATCAACTATGCGTTGCAGAACGTCTCCACGGTGACGAATTGCGCCGACGTAAAGGAGGCGCTCGGCGGATGAGGCACTTCGCTCGGGGTCAGACCCCACGGGTCTGACCCCGAGCGTGGGGTCTGACCCCTCCACTCTGCCCGCTCCGATCAGCCGATGAAGACCAGAGCCGCCATCTTCCACGCCGTCGGCGAGCCGTTCGAGGTTGCCGAGATCGACGCCGCCGATCCCGGCCCGAACGACGTCGTCGTGCGGATGGCGGCCGTCGGCATCTGCGGCACGGACCTGCACCAGGTGAAGGGCGAGTTCCAGCGGCCGACGCCGATCGTGCTCGGCCACGAGGGCGCGGGCGTGGTGGAGGAGGTGGGCGACGCCGTCACCACGGTTCGCGCGGGCGACGAGGTCGTGCTCTCGTGGGCGCCCTCGTGCGGGGAGTGCGCCGACTGTCGGGCGGGCCGGCCCGCGCGCTGCCTCGCCCTCAACCGCGCGATCGGCGCGGCGACGCTTCCCGACGGGACGACGGGGCTCTCGCGGAACGGCGAGATCGTCTACCGCGCTACCGCAACCGGGTGCCTGGCCGACCGCGTCGTCCTCCCCGAGCGCCTTGCCCTGCCGACGGGCGGAGCGATCCCATTGCAGGAGGCGGCGCTGCTCGGCTGCGCCGCCCTCACCGGCGTCGGCGCCGCCCTGTTCGCCGCCCGGGTGCAGCACGGAGCCACGGTCGTGGTGATCGGGGCCGGTGGTGTGGGCCAGTTCGTCGTGCAGGGGTGCCGCATCGCGGGCGCCGAGGTGATCGTCGTCGCCGACCCGATCGAGGGCAGACGCGACCAGGTGCTGCGCCTCGGCGCCACGCACGCCGTCCACCCGGACGAGCTGCGCGAGACGGTGAAGGCCGTGATCCCCGCGGGCGCCGACTATGCCTTCGACGCGGTCGGCGACCCGGAGACGACGATGCTCGCGTTCCGCAATGCGGCGAGCGGGTCGACGACGATGATCGTCGGATTGCCCGCCGCGGGGAAGCGGCTCGACCTCGACCCGATCGACCTGATCCGCAAGGAGAAATGGCTTGCGGGGACGCTGTACGGCTCGACCGACCCCGCCGTCGCGCTGCCGATCCTGCTCGAGCACGTCGCTGCGGGTCGGCTCGAGCTGACGTCGATGCTCGGGCCCGGTGTTCTCGCTCGACGACGTCAACGACGCGATCGCTGCGAGCCTCGCGGGCGTCCCCGGGCGGGTGCTCGTCGAGCCCTGAACTTGCATCGTCCTCCTGCTTCGTAGGAGGATGGAGCCATGGTCGGTCGCGTGGCGGGGGTCGCCGCGGTTGCCGTCGGCGCGCTCGTACTCGCTGGGTGCTCGAGCGGTGGCGGTGACGAGGCTGCGCCCGAGACCGAGACGACGCCGATCACGACCGAAGACGAAGGCACGACCACGGTCGTGAGCGGGGGTGTCGATCCGTGCGAGCTGGTCGACGCCTCCGCGGCCTCGGCCGAGCTCGGCGTGACCGTGACATCGAGCTCGGTGGCCACGCAAACCGGCGGGCAGCGCTGCGACTACGTCGACGAGTCGGGGACGATCGTGCTCGGCATCCAGATCGAGCCTGGCCACACGCCGGAGACCTATCGCGCCCGCGTCGACGTGGGCGACCCGATCGAAGAGCTCGCGTCGGCGCCCGGCGACGCGATCTGGTCGGGCGAGCGTCGTCTTCTCGCGTCGCTCGTCGCCGACGCGTTCGTCCAGATCGTGCAGCCGGACACGTCGGCACCCGAGGCGGAAGCGCAAGCGCAGGCGCTGCGGCTGCTCGACACCCTGGTCGCGGGCCTTCCGTCCAGCGGTACCACCGTCGCTACAGCTCCGCCGTTCGACCTGGCCAGCCGCAGCTTCGAGGACAACGTGCTCGCTCGGGTCGACGACGGCGAATGGACACTCGGCGAGGGGCTCGTCGCGACGCTGAAGCTGTTCGCCGGGGAGGTCGAGCCGGCCGAGGTGCTGCGCGTGCCGGAGCTCGTGTCGCTGCGAGGGCACCAGCGTGATCGAGATGGCGCGGGACTACGCCGAGAGCGGTGACGACGCAGCTGCACGCGCCGAGCTCGACCGACTTCTCGCGCACATCCTCTTCACACCGGAACAGCTGCGGGCGATGGCGAAGCTCAGCACCGGCTGGCAGCGGATCGGAGCAGACCACGACGACGGAGGACCGCGCGGCTCCCGTCTCCCACGCGCGTCGCTCTGGCCCAGAGCGATCCGGGCGCGATCGAGGACTGCGAGCGGTTCTTCGAGGGACGGGGTCACAGCGGGGTCAGCGACTGTCTCGTGGCGCATGAGCAGGCTGTCGGCGGAGTGCAGCTTCACGATCTACGAGCCTGCGATCGAAGGTGCCCATGGTGGTTGGGACACCGCATTCAAGGCGAATGTCGGTCACGCTGATCCGGGAAATCCTCGATGAGACGGTCGACGCAGACGTTTACGAGGCTCGGCTCGCTCCCCGGCGAAATCTCGATAGTCCTCTCGGTCAAGGACAAGGAGAAGATCGCCGCTGCGGATGCACTGCCGTATGACGACAACGAGGCATGCGTCGTGACGTTGTATCCGGCCGCGCAGAAGTACAAGCCGGACTCCGCACTTCAAGCAGATCGTCGCGCATGAGTTCGGCCACTGCTTCCAGAACGCCACATTCCCTGCGCAGCAGCTCGAGCTGGACATCCGGCGGTGGCGCGAGGAAGGACTCGCCGAGTACCTGAGCGCGGTCGCGTATCCAAAGACCAATGAAGAGTTGCAGCACGGTCACGGCGCTCGGGAAGAGCGAGATCAAGACTGCGACCGTCCTCTCGCGCAGCATACGAGAACGTCGTCTGGTTCCACTACCTGCGACAGGTACTCGGAAGCGACGAGCCGATCCTCGCGCTCGTCCGCAACGGCCCGACGTCCGGAACGATCGCAGGATCAGCAGGCGTATCTTGCGTCCCAGCCCGAGATCGAGGAAACCAACACCACGACTTCGTGCTCGCGACGACCGACGGGACCGTGAAGGATCTCGACGGCAATTCGACCTACGCGTCCCCGCAACGTCGTACAACACGCGGGACGGACGCCACGAGTCGCGTCTCCGCCTGACCATGTAGTTCGAGCCGTTCGGCGTCGGGAGGTTCCAGCTCACGGTTCCGCGTGGGATGGCGGCAACGGTGAAGGTGATAGCGCGGTGGGATGCGACCGCGTCGACGCGACCGGTAGAGAGCCCGGACGACTGGGTATCGCTGCAGGCGGTCGAGGACTTCCAGGCGTCGTGTGACAGGACACGACTTTCATCGTCGTCGCGTCGTCGACGCAGGAGCGGACGACGTTCACGCTTGAGGTCACCGACGTCGGCGAGACCGACTGCGAGGCGACCGGGGAGGTGGCACCCTCGACAGCGCACTGCCTGGTCGGCGAGTGGAAGCTCGTGCTCGGGCCCCCGTTCATGATGCAGAAGGTGCCGCTGGAGCTCACTCCCGGCGATGCGGCGGACATGGTCTTCGCGGGATCGAAGGGCGACGTGACGCTTGCGCTGCGCGAAGGAGGAACGTTCGATCTCGTGATCGCCGACTTCGACGAGACGATCGAGTTCCGCACCCACGGCATCGTCACGACGTCGAACGGGAGTGGTACGGGAACGTGGAAGGCGAACGGCGACCGGTTGTCGGTCGTACTCACCGGCCGGAAGTTCAAGACGGAGTTCGGCGGGACGATCGGGGGCGCATCGGCGAAGCCGCTGAACGCACCGCCGACCTACACCTACCTCTGGAACGACGGGCGCTACACGTGCAGCGACGAGCGGTTCGGCTTCACCTTCCCGGACGGGATGTCGGTCAGCTACGTGCGCAGATAGCAGCGGCCAGCAGGTTCACAGGGCGGCGGCGAGCGTCTGCACGACCTCGTCCTGCAGCCAGCTGAGCCAGTGGTAGAGCCCGAGCCGCGGCGCGTCGGGGTCGTTGTCCGAGAGGGGCGTGAGCCCGGTCCCGTCGGTCACGTCGAGTTGCGTGCCGAGCACGAGCCGGAGCGTCTCCAAGGCTCCGAGCCATGCGTCGAGCTCCTGTGGCGTGATCTCGTCTGCATGGGCGGTCTGCTCGGGCGTCCCGGGCCGCGTGCTCGTAGTCCCGTAGGCCGCCTCGCCGCGGTTGCCGCGCCGACGCGAAGGCGTCAGACTCGTTCGATGGTGAGACGGCTGCTGTGGGTCGCCGGAGCTGTTGCCATCGTGCTCGCGTTCGCCGCGTGCTCGAGCGGAGGCGGGGACGAGGCCGCGCCCGAGACCGAGCCGGCAACGACGGCGATCGAGACGGGCGAGTCGAGCGCGACGCCCGCGTGCGACGGGCGTCGATCCGTGCGAGCTCGTCGACGCCGCTGCGGCCGAGGCCGAGCTCGGCGTCGACGGTGACGACGAGCTCCGTGGCCACCCAGACCGGCGGGCAGCGCTGCGACTACGCCGACGACTCGGGAACGGTCGTGCTCGGCATACAGGTCGAGCTCGGTCACACGTCGCAGACCTATCGCGCCCGCGTCGACGTCGGCGGCCCGATCGAGGAGCTGCGCGTCCGCGCCTGGCGACGCGATCTGGTCGAGCGAGCATCGTATCCTCGCGACGCTCGTCGACGACGCGTTCGTCCAGGTCGTGCAGCCGGGACACGTCCGGCGCCCGAGGACGAGGCGCAAGCGCACGCGCTGCGGCTGCTCGACCTCGTGCTCGCCGGCCTGCCCTCGAGCGGCAGGCACTGCCGTTGCAGCAGCTCCTTTCGACCCGGCAGGACGCAGCTTCGAGGACAACGTGCTCGCTCGCGTCGACAGACGGCGACTGGACGCTCGGCGAGGGCCTCGTCGCGACGCTGAAGATGTTCGCCGGCGAAGCTCGAGCCCGACGAGGTGCTGCGTGTCCCGGAGTCGTGCTCGCTGCGAGGGCACAGGACTGATCGAGATGGCGCGCGAGTACGCGGAGCGCGGTGACGACACAGCCGCCCGGTCCGAGATCGCCCGCCTGCTCGCGCGCGTCCTGTTCACGCCGGAGCAGCTCGCAGCGATGGCGGCGCCGCCCGCTCGGACTGAGGCACGTCCCCCAAGAGCCGACAGTCGGACGAGCGTTCGAGCTCCTCCCCGCGCGCGCTCTCGCCCAGAGCCGATCGGCGCGCGATCGAGGATTGCAGGCGCTTCTACGGTTGGTTTGAAGCGCCGCCCGGGTGTCGGCGACTGCCTCGCTTGCGTACGAGCAGAGAGTACGGGCGGCACAGAGTTCCTGATCTACGAGCCTGCAATCGACGACGCCGCACGCTGGCTGGGACGACGGCGTTCGGCGCGGGTCGCGTCGCGCCGATCCGCGAAAGCATCGACGAGACGGTCGGCAGACGTTCTCGCGGCTCGGTCCGCTGCCGATCGAGATGTCGATCGTCGTCGCCGTGAATCGAGCTACGACGGGGCAGCGAGCCGCCGTCGCCAGCCTGCCACTCCGTACGACGGCGACGAGGCATCGCGTGCGTCGTGACCCTGCACCCGGCTGCGTACGCGATTACGTCCGGACCAGACTTCAAGCAGGTCATCGCCCACGAGTTCGGACACTGCTTCCAGAACGCAACGTTCCCGGAGCAGCAGGCTCGAGCTACGAGCGTCCGATCAGGTGGCGCGAGGAGGGACTCGCGGAGTACCTGCGGGCCGTCGCGTACCCGCCGAACGACCTGGAGACTTCGAGCGCGTGAACGGCGCTTCGAGATCACGAGTCGAGATCCGAGACTGTCACCGTCCTCGACCGCTCGTACGCGAACGTCGTCTGGTTCCAGTACCTCCGACAGAAGCTCGGAACGTGACGAGGCCGATCCTCGCGACTCGTCCGCAACGGTCCGACTTCCGGGGGCGATCGACGAACAGCAGGAGCCTGGCGCTGCGGCTGCGCCGGAGTGTCGAGTGAGCTCCACCACGAATTCGTGCTCAGCGACATCAGACGGGGACCGTGAACGATCGTCGGCGGCCCGCTGGCACGCGCGTTGGCGAGCGTCGAACGCGCTGTCGGCGTCGAACAGGCACGATCGAGCGCGCTCGTTGGGCGAGACAGTGTCGAGCCCTTCGGCGTCGGCCGAGCATCGCAGTTCGATCGGCCCGCGGGAATGGCTGCGAACGTCGCAGGTCGACGTCGAGGCGACCGGATCGACGTGTCGGCGCGGAGATCCGGACGAGGTCCGGGACTGGTTCACTGCGGGGCGATCGAGGACTTCTGGGCGTCGTGCGACCAGGCGACTCAACCGGTCGATACGTCTTCGTCGCGTCTCGACGTCACGGACGACGGACGACCGTATCAGCTCGACGTCACCGACGTCGACGAGATCGACTGCGAGGCGAGCGGCGAGGCGGCCCCGAGTCGACAGCGCCACTGCCTGGTCGGCGAATGGAAGCTCGTGCTCGGCCCCCCGTTCATGATGCAGAAGGTGCCGCTGGAGCTCACTCCCGCGATGCAGGCGGACATGGTCTTCGCGGCGATCGAAGGGCGACGTGACGCTTGCGCTGCGCGAAGGAGGAACCTTCGATCTCGTGATCGCCGACTTCGACGAGACGATCGAGTTCCGCACCCACGGCATCGTCACGACGTCGAACGGGAGTGGCACGGGAACGTGGAAGGCGAACGGCGATCGGTTGTCGGTCGTGCTCACCGGCCGGAAGTTCAAGACGGAGTTCGGCGGGACGATCGGGGGCGCAGCGGCGAAACCGCTGAACGCGCCACCGACCTATACGTATCTGTGGTCGGACGGGACGTACACGTGCACCGACGAGCGGTTCAGCTTCACGTTTCCCGATGGGATGACAGTCGGCTACGTGCGACGCTGACGCTCAGAGCGCGTCCGACAGCGCCTGCACGACGTCGTCCTGCAGCCAGCTCAGCCAGTGGTAGAGGGCGAGTCGCGGCGCGTCCGGATCGTCGTCGTCGAGTGGCTCGAGGCCCGTTGCCTCCGTGACGTCGAGCTGCGTGCCGAGGACGAGTCGTAACGTCTCCAGCGCACCGAGCCAGCCGTCGAGATCCTCCGGTGTCAGGGTTTCGGCGTCGGCCGTTCGCTCCAGCACCCTGAGAGCGGCTCTGCGCCCGTCGAGCAACTCGGAGCCGACGAGGAGCCGGTACTCGGTGTCGGCCGTGTCGTCGTCGGGATACGCGGGCGGTGACAGGCGTCGGACGCTCGGGTCGTCCGACGCCAGCAGCGGGGCGGCCTGCTGTGGGAGCGTCGCGAGGAGCAGCCGCTCCTCCGCCCCGAGGCGCACACGAAACGAGCCATCCGGCTCGCGGCTGATGCCGTGACCTCTCACCTCAGTCCTGGCGCAGCGTCGCCCAGAGCCCGTGCGCGTGCAGGCGGGAGACATCCAGCTCGGCCTTCTCGCGCGTGCCGGACGACACGACGGCCTTCCCTTCGTTGTGCACCTGCAGCATCAGCTTCGTGGCGCGGGCCTCCGTGTACCCGAAGAGCTTTCTGAGCACGAGGGCCACGTAGCTCATCAGGTTGATGGGATCGTTCCAGACGATCACGACCCACGGGCGATCGTAGTCGTGCACGTCGTCGGAGTCCGGCTGCCGGACCTCGACAGGAGCTTCGATCACCTGGCTCATGGTCGTATTGTGGCCGAGGCTGCCGCCCCGCAGGCGTCTACTCGTGTGCGCCGTCGGGCGGGGGCGTCCATGTCGGGTCGGCCTCGACGGGCGGTAACTCGCTCCGGCTCAGGGAGCCGTGGGCATCAACCGCCAGCAGTCGGCGCTCCGTGCCTTTGCGGACGACCGCCTCGGTCGAGCTCTGCGACTCGATCACCCAGCCCTCCGCAAGCCAACCGGAGAGGGAGGCCAAGAGCGTCTGGTTGCGTTCGGCGTGTGTGCGCTCACCGGAGCGACTGCGGTCTCGCTTCGAGCGGCGGCCGAGCGCGAACGCGAGGATCAACACCGCCGTCATTCCTGCGGCTACGAGTGCCCAGCCCCAGGCCTCGAGCTCGATGTTGGTCTTCTCCTCCACCGTGGTCGTCTCGATCTCGGTCTCCGTCGCCGTCACCGTGTCCTCGACCGTGACGGTCACAGGTGCAGCTGTCTCGGGCGCCGTAGCGCCGTCCGTCACGGCCGGTGCCTGGGTCGTATCCGTCTCTTGCGCGGCAACCGACGCTGTCACGGCGAGGGCCGCGACGATGCCGAGCACAACGAGCACGATCACGGCCGGGAATCGAGAGCGCATGCCCGTGTTCTAGCAATGCGAGACGAGGTACGCGTCTCAGTCGTCCGGCGCGGGATCGTTCTGGTGTGCGTCGTCGTCCTTCTCGTCGGAGGCTGCCTCGCGCTCCGCATGCATGCGGTACGCCTGCAGGCGCGCAACGAGTGCGGGGTTCGGCTCGTCGGCCGGCTCATCGTCCGCCGCGACGCCCTGACCCTGCTTCGGCTGCGCGGCCTCCTCGGCCTGTTCGCGCCCTCGCCGGTCGGCCTCGGCTGCCGCGCGGGCCTCGGCCGCCTCGCGTTCCTTCTGCGCCGCCTCGTCGCGTGCGGCCCTGTCCGCGGCTGCGCGTTCGGCTCGCTCGTGAGCTTGCTGCGCCTCCTGCTCGGCACGCCTGCGCTTCGCCTCGGCCCGTCGTTCGCGCCAGGAAGGCGGGCTCGCGGCCGCCGCCGCCGCGGCCATGCCGGGCGCATCGTCGGCTGGCTCGGGCGCATCGGGTACATCGGGTACATCGATCGCGGCAAGCGCGGCCGCACGCCCGGCCGCCTGGCGACGCTCCTCCGCCTCCTCCTCGGCGCGTCGCCGATTCTCCGCGTCCTCCCGTTCGCGCTGCTCGGCCGCCTCCGCGGCGGCCCGGCGCTCCGCTGCGTCTTCACGCTCTCGCTCGCGTCGCACCGCTTCGGCTTCGGCGACGCTTCGCCGTGCCGCTTCCTCCTCTGCGGCTTGGTGCGCGGCTTTCTCCTCACGCGCACGCTGTGCCGTCGCCGCCTCCTCTTCGGCGGCTTGCTGGGCCGCTGCTTCGTCCTCCACGGAGACGGGCTCCGGCTCCGCGGGCACGTGCTCCTGCGCGGGTTCAGCGTCGCTCGTGTGCCCTGCCTCCTGTCGGCGCTCGAGCTCGAGCGCGCGGAGCTCGACGCGCCGGATCTTGCCGCTGCGCGTCTTGGGGAGCGACTCGACGAACTCCACCTCCCGCGGGTACTTGTGGGGCGAGGTGACGGCCTTCGCGTGCTCCTGCAGTGCGTGCACGAGGTCGTCGCTCGGCTCGAACCCGGGGCGCAGCACGACGAATGCTTTCACGATCTCGCCGCGGTCCGGATCGGGCTTGCCGACAGCGGCGCTCTCGGCGACCGCTTCGTGCTCGAGCAGCGCGCTCTCGACCTCGAATGGACCGATGCGGTATCCAGCCGATGTGATCACGTCGTCGGCGCGGCCGGTGAACCAGAAGTACCCGTCTTCGTCCCGCATGGCTCGATCGCCCGTGACGTACCAGTCGCCGCGGAACACGGCAGCCGTCTCGTCTCGATCGTTCCAGTAGCGCGCGAACAGCGAGGGAGGGCGGCCGCGCAACGCGATGTCGCCTTCGACGCCGGGCGCCGCCGGCTGACCGTCGTCCCCGATCACCTGGACGTCGTGTCCCGGGGTGGGGAGGCCCATCGAGCCCGGCCGCACCTCGGCGCTCCTCGTGTTCGCCACGAGGAGCGTGTTCTCGGTCTGCCCATACCCGTCGTAGATCGTGATGCCGAACGCCTCGCGGAAGCGCTCGATCACCTCCGGGTTCAGCGGCTCGCCCGCGGACACGGCGTGCCGGAGCCGCGAGAGCGGATAGCGGTCGAGCTGGTCGAGCTTCGCCATCAGCCGATACTCGGTCGGCGACTGGCAGAGGATCGTGACGCCGAGGCGGTCGATCAGGTCGAAGCGCTCCTCCGGCTCGAACGAGCCTTCGTGGAGCACGATCTCCGCCCCGCGCGACCACGGGCCGAGCAGCACGTTCCAGATCGACTTCGCCCACCCGGTGCCGGCCGTACACCACACCAGGTCGCCGGGGCGCGCGCCCAACCAGTGCTCCGCCTGCATCCGTGTCGCGAAGGCGTAGCCATGCGTGTGGGTGACACCCTTTGGGTCGCGCGTCGTCCCGGACGTGTAGAGGATGAACGCATAGTCGAACCACCGCGTGTCCTCGGTCGGCGCCGTCGTCGGCTGGTGCGGGAGGAGCAGGCGTGCGTCGTCGAGGTAGAGGATGTCGATGGGTCCCTCGAGCATGCCTCTCATCGCGTCGATCTCGTGCGCCGCGCTCCGGTCGGCGACGAGGAGCGCGGCACCCGAGTGGCGCACGCGAAACGCGAGATCCCGGGCGCGCAGCATGTCCGCACAGGGGACCGTGGTGAGGCCGGCTTTGATCGCGCCGAGCATGATCCCGAGCCAGTCAGGGGTCTTGCCGACCAGGACGACGACGCGGTCGCCCGGTTCCGTTCCTCGTCCGCGGAGCAGATGCGCCCAGCGCGTCGCGTCGAGAGCGAGCTCGGCGAAGGTCCGACGCGTGATGATCCCGCTCGCGTCGACGAACGTCAGTGCACGCCGATTCGGGTCCTCCGCCAGCTGCTCGACGACGTCGCGCGTGAAATTGAACTGCTCGGGGAGATTCCAGTCGAAGTCGAGGTCGGTCATCGCCAGGGCGGTCTTCAGCTCTCCGCCGCACTCTCCCAGCGCTCGCGGTGGTCTTCGCGGACGGGGTGGAAGACGTCGAGGACGAGCGCGCCCTCGGGGCCGCAGTAGGCCGAATGCTCGACGTCACCGGGGAGCACGTACCCCTCCATCGGGCCCAACTCGTGCGACACGCCGTCGACCACGAGCGCCTGCATGCCGCGGAGGACGATGCCGAGCTGCTCGTGCGGATGGCTGTGCAGCGCCACGACCGCACCGGGCTCGAAGTCGATCACGTTCAGCATCGCGCCCTCGCCGAACAGCGGGCGTCCGGTCACACCGGCCGCGAGCTCGAACGGCGCAACGTCATCGAACCGGACGAACCGGGCTTCCATGACTCCGAGTATCGCAGCGTCCTGCGCGCGGTGCCAGACGCGACCGATCGATCGGCGCGCACCGGGCTGACCTGATCGCCGGCGGGGTATGGTTGACGGCGACGTGACCGCCGTCCAGACCGATCTCCTGCGGACGCAGGCGTACGTGGCCGGGGAGTGGATCGACGCCGACTCCGGTGCCACCTTCCCCGTGCTCGACCCCGCGACGGGCGAGACCCTGGCGGACGTGCCGCGGCTCGGCGCCGCCGAGACCCGGCGGGCGATCGAGGCCGCCGAGCGGGCACTGCCCGCGTGGAGCGGCCTCCTCGCCAAGGAGCGCGCCGGCTTGCTGCGCGCGCTGGGCGAGGCGATGGTCGACCGCAAGGACGAGCTGGCGCGGTTGCTGACGCTCGAACAGGGCAAGCCTCTGGCCGAGTCGTACGCCGAGATCGCGTATGCGGCGTCGTTCTTCGAGTGGTTCGGCGAGGAGGCGAAGCGGGTCTACGGCGACACCATCCCGAGCCCGATCCCGGGTCGACGGATCCTCGTCCTCAAGCAGCCGGTGGGCGTGGCGGCCGGGATCACGCCGTGGAACTTCCCATCGGCGATGATCACCCGCAAGGCGGCGCCGGCTCTGGCGGCCGGGTGCACGATGGTCGTGAAGCCGGCCGAGCAGACGCCGTTGTCCGCGCTCGCCGTTGCCGATCTCGCTGAGCGGGTGGGCATCCCGCTCGGTGTGCTCAGCGTCGTCACGGGTGCCGCCGAGGACGCTCCGACGATCGGCGCCGAGCTGACGTCGAATCCGATCGTGCGCAAGCTCGGGTTCACCGGGTCGACCGAGGTGGGCAAGCTGCTGATGGCTCAGGCCGCGAGCACGGTCAAGAAGGTGTCCCTCGAGCTCGGCGGCAACGCGCCGTTCCTCGTCTTCGACGACGCCGATCTCGACGTCGTGATGGAGGCGTTCACGACGTGCAAGTTCCGGAACTCGGGCCAGACGTGCATCTCGGCGAACCGGGTGCTGGTGCAGCGCGGCGTGTTCGACGACGTGGTGACCCGGCTCGTCGAGCACGCCCGAGGGCTGAAGGTCGCCCCGGGTCTCGAGGACGGTGCCCAGATCGGCCCGCTGATCGACGCTGCCGGGCTCGAGAAGGTCGACGAGCACGTGGCGGACGCCGCCGCGCGCGGCGGTGAGATCGTGCTCGGCGGCGGCGCACACGCTCTCGGCGGGACGTTCTTCGAGCCGACGGTGATCACGGGCGTCACGGTCGACGCGCGCATGTCGTGCGAGGAGACGTTCGGGCCGGTGGTCGGCCTGATTCCCTTCGAGTCGGAGGACGAGGCCGTGACTCTCGCCAACGACACGCCGTACGGGCTCGCGGCGTACTTCTTCACCCGCGATCTCGGTCGGGCCTGGCGCGTCGGCGAGGCTCTCGACACCGGGATCGTCGGTCTCAACACCGGGTTCATCTCCACGGAGGTAGCCCCGTTCGGCGGCGTCAAGGAGTCGGGCATCGGCCGCGAGGGCTCGAAGTACGGGATCGACGAGTGGCTGGAGCTCAAGTACTTCACGATGGCGGGGTTGGGCTGACCGTGATCGTCGAGCAGCGTGACTACCACGTCCACACCGGCAGGTTGCCGGAGCTTCTGCGTCTGTACGAGACGGAGGGGATCCCGATCCAGCAGGAGGTGCTCGGCGGCTTCGTCGGTGCCTTCACCACCGACGTCGGTGCGCTCTCCACCTACACGCACCTGTGGCGCTACGCGAGCTACGCGGAGCGCGACGAACGGCGCCGCGCGCTGCAAGCGCGCGACGACTGGCAGGCGTTCCTGGCCAAGATCCAGCCGTTGATCCACACGCAGCAGAACCGCATCCTCGTCCCCACGGCGTTCTCGCCGCTTCGCTAGGAGGCCGACTCGATGGGCTCGCTCGACGGCAAGGTCGCGATCGTCACCGGTGGCTCTCAGGGGATCGGCCGAGCCCTGGCCGACGGGCTCGCCGCAGAGGGCGCGCGGATCGTCATCGCCGATCTGCGAGGTGCCGAGCAGGCGGCAGCTGCCTACGCGGGCGGCCTCGGGCTCACGGTCGACGTCGCCGACGAAGCGGCGGTCGCGGCGATGGTCGAAGAGACGGTCGAGCGGTGCGGCAGCCTCGACGTGCTCATCAACAACGCCGGGCTCTACGCCTCGCTCGAGATGCGTCCGTTCACCGAGATCCCGCTCGACGAGTGGCGGCAGGTGATGGACGTCAACGTCGCGTCGATGTTCCTCACGTGCCGCGCCGCCGTGCCCGTGATGCGGGAACAGGGAGGCGGGGCGATCGTCAACATCTCGTCGGGGACGCCGTTTCGCGGTGTGCCCTTCCTCCTCCACTACGTGACGAGCAAGGGCGCCATCGTCGCGTTCACGCGCGCTCTCGCCAAGGAGCTCGGCAAGGACGCGATTCGCGTCAACTGCGTGGCGCCGGGCTTCACCATGTCGGACGGCGTGCGCGAGCACCCCGAGGTCGTCGAGAAGCTCCGTGACGTCTCGGTTGCGGCTCGGACGATCCAGCGTGACCAGGTGCCCGAGGACGTCGTCGGCGCGGTCGTCTACCTCGCGGGCTCGTCGTCGTCGTTCGTGACCGGGCAGACGATCGTCATCGACGGCGGCCAGTACTTCCACTGAGGAGCTGGAGGCCCGGCGACGCCGGGCCTCTCGTCCAGGTGTCCGACTTCAGTCGGACACCGCTTCTTCCGCACGCGGTGCCGGAAGCCCGGCGACGCCGGGCCTCTCGTCCAGGTGTCCGACTTCAGTCGGACACCGCTTCTGTCGTGCTCCATGTGAAACCGCGCTGCCGTCGGCCGCCGACGCGTGAGTGACGCATGGTTCTTCGTGAGCGCGGCGGCCGCGATACGCTCGCGCCGTGAGGCTCTCGCTCTACGAGTTCGAGACGGGTGTCGAGACGATCGGCGGGAATCGCGTCGTGTACGACGTCGCAGGTGATCGAGCCTCGTTCGGCGCTGCGAGCGTCGAAGGACGCGCGCTCGTCTGGCAGCTCGACCCGGACGCAGAGCAGGCGGAGGGTGCGCTGGTGTCGCGTGCCGTGGCTCTCGACCCGTTCGCGGACTGGATCGTCCGCTGCGATCGCATCGACTTCCCGAAAGGAGGCGTCGCCTACCTCCATACGCACCCCGGTCCCGGCATCCGCTACCTGCTCCACGGCGAGATCGAGATCATCACCGAAGGCCACGCGTCGTTCTACGGTCCCGGCGGCGCCTGGTTCGAGGCGGGGCCCGACCCGGTACGGGCCGTGGCGTCGTCCCATGTCGAGACGTCGTTCGTGCGGGTGATGCTGCTGCCCGCGGAGTGGGAGGGGAAGCGCACGATCCGCTACGTGGATCCGGCGGACGGCGACCGGCCGAAGCTACAGCAGGCGACCGTCTACTTCGACCATCCGTTCGACGTCCCCCGGTGACCGGACGATGACTCGAAGCGGCGGCCGCCTTCTCGTCGACCAGCTGGCCGTGCACGGGGTCGACGTGGCCTTCGGCGTGCCCGGGGAGAGCTACATCGCCGTCCTCGATGCGCTGCTCGACTCCCCGATCGACTACGTCACGTGCCGTCACGAGGTCGGCGCGGCGAACATGGCGGAGGCGTACGGGAAGCTGACCGGCCGGCCGGGCGTGTGCATGGTCACGCGGGGGCCGGGTGCGACCCACGCGTCGTGCGGCGTGCACACGGCGTTTCAGGACTCCACGCCGTTCCTGCTCCTGATCGGCCAGGTGGCCCGTGACACGAGCGAGCGTGAGGCGTTCCAGGAGATCGACTACCGACGGATGTTCGGCCCTCTGGCCAAGTGGGTGGCGCAGGTCGACGCCGCCGCGCGCATCCCGGAGCTCGTAGCCCGCGCCTTCGCCGTGGCCACGTCGGGGCGGCCGGGGCCTGTCGTGCTCGCGTTGCCCGAGGACGTCCTCGTGGAGGAGGCAGACGTCCCCGACGCGGCACGGTACGCGAGCACCCAGGGGCATCCGGGCGACGACGACCTACAGCGGATGCGCGACCTTCTGCAGACCGCCGAGCGGCCGCTCGTCGTCGTCGGAGGGCAGCCGTGGAGCGAGACAGCCCACGCCACTCTCGGCGCGTGGTGCGCCGAGAGCGCGCTGCCGGTTGCTGCTGCGTGGCGGTGCCAGGACTACGTCGACAACACGCTTCCCGTCTACGTCGGGCATCTCGGCCTGGGGCCGGACCCGCGACTGGTCGCGAGGCTCCGCGAGGCTGACGTCCTGCTCGTCGTCGGCGCGCGCCTCGGCGACATCGAGACCGGGGGCTACGAGCACGTCTCGGTACCGGATGCGAACGGCGCGCTCGTGCACGTGCATCCGGGGCCGGAGGAGATCGGGCGGGTGTACCAACCCGAGCTCGGGATCCTCGCCGGCGGCCCGCAGTTCGCCGATGCCCTTCGCCGGGTCGAGCCCCTCGAGCCCTCCTGCTGGCGCGCCTGGACCGAGGCGGCGCGCGGTGACTACGTCGACAACCTCCGTCACGTGCCGCGTGGGACAGCTGTCGACCTGGGCGACGTGATGGCGCACCTGCGTGAGCGTCTGCCGGACGATGCGATCGTCACGAACGGGGCAGGGAACTTCACGGTGTGGGCGCACCGCTTCTACGAGTTCCGTCGCTACCGGACACAACTCGCGCCGATCAGCGGCGCCATGGGCTACGGCGTCCCCGCGGCGATCGCTGCCAAGGTCGTGCATCCCGATCGTCTCGCCGTGTGCATTGCCGGCGACGGAGACTTCCTGATGAGCGCCCAGGAGCTCGCGACGGCGGTGCAGTACGAGTTGCCGATCGTCGTGGTCGTCGCCGACAACGGGATGTACGGCACGATCCGGATGCACCAGGAGCTGCAGTTCCCCGGCCGTATCAGCGGCACGCCGCTGCGGAATCCCGACTTCGCGGCGCTCGCGCGTGCTTACGGCGGCCACGGCGAACGCGTCGAACGGACCGCCGACTTCCCGGATGCGCTGGAGCGTGCGATCTCCTCGGGACTGCCCGCCGTGCTGCACGTCCTGACCGATCCGGACGCGATCACGCCGCGCCGGACGCTCACCGAGATCCGGGAGGCGTCAGCTCGGAAGTAGCGCCGTCCGGTGGGTTGCAGGACCGACGCGACGTGGGCCCGGCTGCATCGGGCGCTCGTCAAGGCCACATCCTCGTGGCATCGGCGCCCGCAGGCGCCGTAGGCTGTGGGGGTCCCATGTGAACGACGAGAAGGAGGCGACCCCTCATGGCCAAGGCGTACGCCAGCACCGTGATCGACGCTCCCGCCGACGAGGTGTGGCAGCGAATCCGCGACTTCAATGGTCTTCCCGACTGGTTCCCGGAGGTTGTTGCCACGAGCGAGATCGAGGACGGCAAGGCCGGCGACCAGGTGAGCGCCGTCCGGAGCTTCACGCTCGGCGACGGCACGCATCTGCGGGAGAGGCTGCTCACGTTCTCGGACGCGCAGCGTTCCTATTCCTACAACTTCGAGAAGACCCCGTTCGACGTGGACAACTACTTCGCCACGATCCGCGTGTCGCCGGTCACGGACGGCGATCGTTCGTTCGTCGAGTGGTTCACGACGTTCGACTGCGATCGCGACCAGATCGACCACTGGCAGGGCTTCTTCGCGAACGAGATCTTCGGCGGCGGCTTCGGCGCGCTGGCGAAGCGGATGGCCGGGGAGTGACGGCTCGGCGCGAGTACCGGGTCGCCGGGCAGGCCGAGCCGATCTCGCACTACACCGACGCGGTCCAGGCCGGGGAGCTCTTGTTCGTGAGCGGCATCGTTCCCGTCGACGAGCGACTCGAGCTCGTCGGCGGAGACGACGTCGTCGCCCAGGCCCGCAAGGTCTTCGAGAACATGCGGGAGGTGCTTGCGGCCGCCGGGTGCACGTTCGCCGATGTCGTCAAGGTCACGCTCTTCCTGACCGACGTGAACGACCGGCCGCTCGTGAACACCGTGCGCCAGGACGTGTTCGGCGGGACGCGCCCTGCATCGACGCTCGTCGAGGTGCCCGCGCTCGCGATCCCCGGCGCCAAGATCGAGGTCGAGGCCGTCGCCCTCGTGCCATCGGCGTGAGCTACCGCGAGGAGATCAGGGTCCCGACGCGGCCGGTGCTCTCGCACGCCGCAGACGCCGTGCGTGCGGCTGGACTGCTCTTCGTCGCCGGGATCCTTCCGGTCGGTGGTACGGGCGAGCTCGTGGGCGGGGACGACGTCGTCGCCCAGGCCGAGCACGTGTTCGGTGAGCTCGGCATGATCCTCGCTGCCGGAGGGTGCACGTTCGCCGATGTGGTCAAGGTGAGCGTGTTCCTCTCGGATGTCGCGGAGCGGCCGCTCGTCAACCCGGTGCGGCAGCGCGTGTTCGCAGGGGCACGCCCGGCCTCGACGCTGGTCGAGGTCTCTGCTCTCGCGATACCGGGTGCTCGGATCGAGGTCGACGCCGTGGCGGCAGTACCGTGAGCGACCAGTACAACGCCGTCCTCACACCGCTCCCGGAGCCGCTGCGCGAGCGGGAGAGCGGGCCGCTCGCCGGGCGCACGCTCCTGGTCAAGGATCTGATCGACACCGCGGGGATCCGTACCACCTACGGGTCGAAGGTCTACGCCGACCATGTTCCGGCACGGCACGCCACCGTCGTGCAGCGGGCACTCGACGCAGGCGTGACGGTCGTCGGCAAGGCGAACCTCGTCGAGTTCGCGTGGGGGGTCCTCGGCACGAACCAGTGGTACGGCGACGTCCGCAACCCCGTCCGTCCGGGGCGCACGACCGGTGGCTCGTCCAGTGGCAATGCGGCAGCGCTCGCGGCCGGGTCGTGCGACTTCGGGATCGGCACCGACACCGGGTGCTCGATCCGCCTTCCCGCCGCCGCCTGCGACGTCGTCGGGCTGAAGTCTCAGTGGGGGCTGATCCCGATGGACGGCATCTATCCGCTCTGCCCGACGCTCGACACCGCGGGGCCGATGGGCCACTCGGTCGAGGACGTCGCGCTCCTCTGGACGGTACTCTCCGGCCGCTCGGTGCCGGAGCCGCGTCTCGCCGGGCTCACCGTGGGCCTGCTGCGGCAGCCCCCCGAGATCGGTGATGGCCGCGCGACCGAGACGAGCGACGCGGCCGAGCGATGGGTGGCCGAGCTGGAGCGGCTGGGAGCCCGGGTCGTCGAGGCCAGGGTGCCCGACGCCACCGCGGACACGTGGCCGTTCTTCCAGCACGAGGCCCGTGAGTCGCACCGCGCGACGTTTCCGTCCCGGGCCGACGAGTACGGGGACGTGATCCGCGTCAAGCTCGAGGCGGCGCTGCGTGCGAAGGACGACGCCATCGAGACGGGCCGGCGTTCCGTCCTCGACTGGCGTCGGTACGAGCCCGAGGTCGATCTCTACGTGAGCCCCTGCTACGCCGTCGAGCTGCCCGCTGAGGATGCCGACGAGCTCGACGTGCGACTGCCCCTGACCTCGTTCCTACGGTGGGTCAACCTGATCGGCTGGGCCGGTCTCGCGATCGGGAACATGCAGTTCGTGGCGCCCAAAGACGAGGTTGTGCTCGCCGCCGGACTGGCGTGGGAGCTCGGCTAGTGGTCTCTCCGAACCTCCCGGAGCGACCACTAGACTGACCGCACGATGCGTGCCGCTGGGGTCCTGATCGTGCTCGTGGCGCTGTTGGCGGCCGGTTGCGGTGGTGGCGACGACGAGCCGGAGCGGTCGGCGCTCGCGCTCAAGCTCGCCGCCGTCTGCGACCAGGCGCGCGAGGACATCGAAGCGCTCGGGCTCCCCGGTGAGAAGGGCTTCGCGATCGTCGAGCCCACGGTCAAGATCGGCAAGCGCCTCGCCGCCACGATCAAGACCCTGGCGACGGCGAACGAGCAGGAGAAGGAGCAGATCTCGTCGCTTGCCAACTACTACGACCGCTACTACGCGGAGCTCGAGGCCGGGTACAAGCTGTACGAGTTCGGCAGCGCCGACGGGTTCGCGCTCACGGTCGAGCGGGCGACCACGCTGCTGGAGACCGCCGAAGCGCTCGCCACCCGGATGGGTGCTCCCGAGTGTGCTGAGCGGGCGTTCGCCGACACGCCCTCTCCGGGCTAGCCTATGTGCCGTCGAACGCGGGGCGGCGCTTCTCGCCGAACGCGGTGACCCCCTCGCGGAAGTCGTGCGTCTGCTGCAGCAGCCCGTAGGCGAGCCCTTCCAGCTCGAGGCCCAGGTGCAGAGGCCCGTCGTATGCGGTGTTGAGCACGCGCTTGGCCATCGCCAGGGCGAGTGGCGAATGCCGTCGCAGCTCGTCGACGAGTGACGCCACTGCGCTGTCGAGTTCGCCCCCCGGGACGACGTCGCCCACGAGCCCCAACGTCAGCGCCTCCTCGGCCTGTACACGGCGCCCGCGCATGACGATGTCCTTCGCCCGTCCGAGACCGACCATGCGGGCGAGACGCTGTGTCCCGCCCGAGCCGGGAATCATCCCGATCGTCGCCTCGGGCAGGGCGAGCTGCACGTCGTCGGCGGCGATGCGAAAGTCGCACGCGAGCGCGAGCTCCAGGCCTACGCCGAAGACGTAGCCCTGCAAGCGGGCGATCACAGGCTTCGAGCAGCGTTCCGGCGCGGCGACATTCTTCGCGAGCTGCGACACGACCCATGGCGACTTCTCGAGGAAGCCCGCGATGTCACCGCCCGCCGTGAACACGCCGTCGGCACCCGTGAGCACCACGAAGCGGATGGCGTCGTCGCGGTCGAGATCGGCGAAGACCTGGGCCAGCTGGTCGCGCGCGATCATCGAGACGCGATTGAACTTGCCCGGCACGTCGAGCGTGACCGTCGCCACGTCGCCGTCTCGCTCGACCCGGAACCCGTCGTACTCGGTCACACCGCTCCTTCCTGATGGGCGTCCGGCGTCGAGCCGGCAACCTGGTTGTCCTCGCGCAGCAGTCGCCGCAGGATCTTCCCAGACGCGCTCCTCGGGAGTGCGTCGACGTGACGGTACTCGCGCGGGCGCTTGAAGCGCGCAAGGGAGGAGCCGAGGCAGTGGGCGTCGAGCTCCTCTGCGGTGGCCTCGCCGACCACGACCGCAACAACGCGTTGACCCAAGCGGTCGTCCGGGGCACCCACCACCGCGACCTCGCGGACGCCGGCGTGGCTCGCGAGGACGTCTTCGACCTCGAGCGGGTGGATGTTCTCGCCGCCCGAGTTGATCATGTCGTCGACCCGGCCGTCGATCCAGAGGTCGCCTTCGTCGTCAAGGTGGCCCGTATCACCGGTGTGGTACCAGCCGTCGCGGAGCGACGTCTGGTCGGCATCCGGCCGCTGCCAGTACCCAGCGAACGCTTCCTCCGAAGAGAGATGGACGCAGATCTCGCCGTTGTCGGCGAGCCGCAAACGCGTGTTCACCGCCGGTCGGCCCGCGCAGCCGGGCTTGCCCAGCTGGTCGCGCCCGATCGTGAACGTGTAGATCTCGGTGGAGCCGTAGTGGTTCACGAACACGTCCGGTCGGAACACCTCTGCGCATCGACGCACCATGGTCGAGGTCATCGCGGCACCTGCGTAGCCGAGCGCACGCACCGAGGAGACGTCGCCGCCGACCTCGTCCAGGATCGCGACGAGGTCGTGGAAGAGCGTCGGCGCCAGGTACAGCGACGTGATGCGCTGCTCCTCGATCAGGCGCGCCGCCTGCTCTGGGTCCCAGCGCGCCTGGGGCACGAAGCACCCGCCGACGAGGTGCATCGCGAGCAGCGAGTGGATCCCCATCGTGTGGTAGAGGGGCATCACGCCGAGAGTCCGATCGCCCCAGAGGTAGCCGTGCTGCAACGCCTGCGACCAGCCCCCGGCCCGATCGGCGCGATGGGAGCGAGGCACGCCTTTCGGGCGCCCGGTGGTGCCGGAGGTGTAGAGCATCAGCGACGTCTCGCCAGCGTCGCGTTCGAGAGCTCCCGGGTGCTCGGGGCCGTCGGGCACCTCATCGCCGTCACGGAGCACGAGCTCGGCGCCGCAGTCGCCGATGCAGTAGTCGAGCTCGTCGTCGGACAATCGCCACGAGAGCGGAACGAAGACGGAGCCGGCCCACTGCGTAGCCCAGTAGAGGAGAGCCGTCTCAACGCGGTTGTCGAGCACGACCGCGACCCGCGCACCCGGCTCGACGCCGAGCCCACCGGCGATCCGGCGCACGCGCGGGAGGAGCTCTCCGTAGGTGATCCCGGGGAACGCCTCCAGCTCCGGGTGCCGCTCGCACGCCGCGAGCAGGCTCTGTGCCAGGTTCACGGAGCCTCCCCGCCTCGTGACCGATCGACACTCGGGCGTGCAATGGCCGCCTCCTCGATCGCGTCGACGATCGGCGTGTACCCGGTGCAGCGGCAGAGGTGACCCGAGAGCATGTCGACGATCTCCTCACGGGAGGGCGTCCCGTGCGCGAGCAGGTCATCCGCCGCCATCAAGATCCCCGGTGTGCAGAAGCCGCACTGCAGCGCGAAGTGGCGGCGGAAGGCTTCCTGTAACGCGGTCAGCGGCCCTGTCCCGGCGAGCCCTTCCACGGTCTGCACGTCGCAGCCGTCCGCCTGCACGGCGAGCAGGAGACAGCTGCGCACCGACACGCCGTCGAGCCGGACCGTGCACGCGCCGCAGACTCCGTGCTCGCAGCCGACGTGCGTCCCCGTCGCACCTGCGCGGTGCCGGAGGAAGTCGGCGAGCAGCAGGCGCGGTTCCACCGTCTCGCGAACGCGGCGCCCGTTGACCACGACCTCGATCGCGGTCATCGCACCCTCGCGAGCGCCCGCTCGACGAGCACTCCCGTCAGGTGCCGGAGGTAGGCGGAGGACGCGTGGATGCCGCCCGGCGGGTCTACGAGAGTCGCGGCCAGCGCCCCCGCCTCGCGGATCAGCTCGTCCGAGAGCTCGTTCCCGTCGAGTAGCGAGCCCACCGCCGTCAGGACTGTCGGCCGCTCCGTGACAGCGCCGACGACCACACGCGCGCCTCGCACGGCGTCGCCGTCGGGCCGGACGACGACGGCGACCATCGACAGCGCGTAGTCACCCGCGCGCAGCGCGAGCTCCTCGAACGCCGTCCTCTCCGCCGTATCCGGCGCGGGCCAGAGCGTCTCCACGAGCAGCTCGGCGGGCTGCAGCGTCGTCGTGTAGTGGGTGACGAACAGATCCTCGGCGGCGAGCGTGCGACGCCCTGCGGGGCCTTCCGTCACGACTTCGCCCCCGAGCGCGACGAGACAGAGTGGGAGCTCGGCCGCGCCGTCCGCATGGGCCACGGAGCCGCCGACGGTGCCCCGATTCCGCGTTGCCACGTGGCCGACGAAGGGGAGCGCCTCGCGGACGAGCGGGTGGACGTGTGGCGACCGTTGCAGTTCGGCCTGTCTGGTCGTGGCCCCGACTCGGATCGTGCCGTTCTTCCGCTCGATGCCCCCGAGGCCGGCGCGGTTGAGGTCGACGAGCAGCTCGGGGCGCAGCAGGCGCAGGTTGAGGGCCGGGACGAGGCTCTGTCCTCCCGCCAGCGGCTTCGCGTCCTCACCACCCTCCGCGAGCGCGGCGACGGCCTCCTCGAGGGAGTGCGCGGCGACGTAGCGGAACGGCGCCGGTTTCACGACGTCCCCTCCGGCGGGCTCGTCTGCAGCAGGTCCCAGACACGGGGCGGTGTGAGCGGTAGCTCGACGTCGTCTCGGCCGAGGGCATCGGCGACGGCGTTCGCGATCGCGGCGGGGGCGCTCATCGTGTTTCCCTCGCCGATCCCCTTCGCCCCGAGTGCCGTGAACGGCGACGGCATCGACCGGTGGCCGATCCGCGGTGTGGGGAGGTCGGGCGCCGTCGGTGTCAGGTAGTCGACGAACGAGGCGGTCATCAGATTTCCCCACTCGTCGACGACGTGGCGCTCGAAGAGGGCCGGACCGGCGCCGTGGGCGAAGCCGCCGAGCACCTGCCCGTCCGCGAGCTCGGGATGGAGGAGCATCCCCGCGTCGTGGACGGTGACGTAGTCGAGCACGCGCACCTCGCCCGTGGCGCGCTCGACCTCGACGACGCAGACGTCGGCGAGGAAGCCGTGTGCCGCCGACGACGCGACGCGGTCATCGGCGTCGGGCGGCTCCAGATTGGGCGCCGACCAGTACGCGACGGCCGAGAGCCCGGGCTCCATCCCGTCGGGGAGGCCCTCCGGGTTCCAGTGCACCGCGCCCGCCACGCGGCGCAGGGTCAACTCGGGGTCGTCCATGTGCTCGCGGACCGCGTCCACCTTCGCGCGCAGCCGGCGCGCGGCCTCCTGCACCGCTCCCACGGCAACGCCGGAGAAGCGGGACGAGTAGTTGCCCGACGAGACCGTCCACGGGACGGTCTGCGTATCCATCTCCGAGAGCACGGTCACGTCGTCGGGTGTGATACCGAGCTCGTCGGCGACCACCTGGGCGCAGACCGTTCGGTGTCCCTGCCCCTGTGGTGTCGTCCCGAGACGCACGGTGACGCCGCCGAGCGGGTCGATCGTGACGAGCGCCCCCTCGGCGTTTCCGGACTTCGGCAGCGTCTGCGCGCGCTCGACCGCCGTCTGGGCGAGCGTGATGTAGCCCATGTTGGAGATCGACGGCTCGACCACGCACGCAAGGCCGACGCCGACCAGGCGCCCCTCCGCACGAGCCGCGACGGCCTCGGCCCGCCGCTCCTGGTAACGGGCCATCGCCAGTGCGTCGTCGAGGCATGCCGCGTAGTCGCCGGAGTCGTAGAGCGATCCGGACGGTGTCCGGTACGGCATCTCTTCCGGCGGGACGAGGTTCCGGCGAGCCACATCCGCCGGGTCGAGACCGAGCCGGCGCGCCGCGATAGCCATCGTCCGCTCCAGCGGCAGGTAGAGCTGGGGCCCGCCGAAGCCACGATTCAGGCCTGAGGGGAGGGTGTTGGTCAGAACGACGCGGTTCCGGGTCGCGACGTTGCGCACGGCGTAGGCGCCGGAGAGCGAGCCGTGCATTCGGTAGAGCGTCGCCGGCTCGGGGGCCCGCACGTACGCGCCGACGTCTTCGATCGCGTCGTAGCGCAGCGCGAGCAACTCTCCGTCATCGCTGAACCCGGCCTCGACCGACGTCACGCGTTGCGTCGAGGCGGCGCTCCCGGCGAGGTGCTCGATGCGGTCCTCGATCCACCGCACCGGTACGCCCAGGTGCCGTGCAGCGAGCGCGATGAGCACGACGTAGGTGAAGATCGACGACTTGATGCCGAACGACCCGCCCGAATCGGGTGGGGTGAGCAGGCGAAAGTGCGAGCCACGGAGACCGAGCGCCGCTGCTGCGACGCCATGGAGCGTGAAAGGCCCCTGGAAGTTCGCCCACGCGGTGAGCGTGCCCGAGCCTTCGTCCCAGTCGGCGACGACGCCGTAGCACTCGACAGGTGTGCAGCTGAAGCGCGGGAAGCGGAAGGTCTCGCGGACGACGAGGTCGGCTCGGGCCAGCGCCTCGTCGACATCGCCATAGTGGAACGACCGGTCGTGGATACACGCCTCGGTGCCGGCTGCCGTCACAGGGTCGAGCACGGGCTCGAGCGGGTCGTAGTCCACCTCGACGAGCTCGGCGGCGTCCTCGGCCTCGTAGCGGCTGCGCGCGACGACCACGGAGATCGGCTCGCCCGCGTAGCGCGCGACGTCGACGGCGGTTGCATGGAAGGGGACGGGGGAGTCGATCCCCGCCGGGAAAGGCCGCGACAGCGCCCTCACGTCCTCGCCCGTGAGCACGCCGACCACGCCTGGCGCTTCCAGCGCGGCTCGCGGGTCGACGCTGATACGCGCGTGGGCGAGTTGCGAGCGGACGATCGCCGCATGTGCGGCATGCGGCACGGGGTCGAGGTCGTCCATGAAGCGCCCGCGACCGCGAAGGAGCTGTTCATCCTCTACGCGCGGCACCGACCGTCCGATCCAGGTCGTCTGTTGGCTCGTCGTCGCCACGTCGAGGACTCTACTGCGCTCGCCCACGGGGCTCTTGACTGCTCACTATATTTCTGAAAGTATCGTTACTTCCCTAATGGAAGCGAGGTGATGACGTGTCGGTGATCGAGGAGGTTCGGGAGGCGAACGATCGGTACTCGGCCGGCTTCGAGCACGGGGCACTCCCGCTGCCGCCGGCCCGACGGTTCGCCGTGCTCACCTGCATGGACGCGCGAATCGACCCCGCGCGAGCGCTGGGGCTGGTCGAGGGCGACGCGCACGTGATTCGCAACGCCGGCGGGCTCGCCTCCGACGACGCGGTGCGGTCGGTCGTGATCTCACAGGCGCTGCTCGGGACGACGGAGGTGCTCGTGATCGGGCACACCGACTGCGGCATGGAGACGTTCACGAACGATCAGCTGCGTGCACAGCTCCGCGACGGGCGGGGAGTCGATGCCACGCATCTCGACTTTCAGCCGTTTCCAGAGGTGGACGAGCGTGTGGCGGCCAGTGTCCGCCGGCTACGTGAGACCCCATTGCTGCCGGACGACTACGGCGTGCGCGGCTTCGTGTACGACGTCGCGACCGGTCGGCTCCGCGAGGTGACCGAGGATTAGACGGTCGATCGGTGATCGGGGTGCCCGTCGAGGACGGGCGTGACCAAGCAGCGTGCGGCCGAGCGGGCCGCGATGTGTCGTGTCACGGCCGCCAGTCGTGGGCGCCTGTATTGCTAGCAACCACCTAGTCGGAGATCACGTACGTCGCGGTGCTGCCCGCGGGCAGGTAGGCAGCGGAGGGGCTGCCGGCCGGCGTGAACAGCCCGAGCACGACGAGTTCGGCGTGCTCCTGCCGGTTCTCGACGATGTGAACCTCGCGCGGTGCGAGGCGGAACGCGGCGCCCTCGACGAGCTCCTCGACCGCGTCGCCGAGGTGGAACGACCCCGTACCGCGGAAGATCCAGACGATCTCGTCGTAGAGGTGGTAGTGCCATGGCGCGCGCCCTGGCGGGATGTACCCCATGAACAGCGTCGCTCGCGTCGAGCCGTTGTGGGGCCCGTACAGCACCTGAAAGGAGCGGCTCCCGGTCGCCCGCCCGGGCTCGACGTCATCGAGATGGACCGCGGCGTCCTTCGGGCCGATCGGAGCGTGATGGTCGACACCGCCGCCGATCGTCATCGCGAGGACGACGAGCCCTTCGGGGCCTGCGGTCAGCTCTGCCAGCTCTCCCGCCGTCACGAGGGCGGCCGTGCCGCGCGCCAGCCCGTGGTGCTCGCCGCGCGAGGACAGCTGCCCCGTGCCCGCGCTCGTGAAGATGAGCGTGTCGGGCTCGTCCGCGCCGACGGTGGCCATGGTGGCCGGCCCGAGGTGCAGGGTGGCGAGCGCTAGCTCGGAGCCGTCCTGCGGAGGCACGAGAGGGTACGTGTCGACGCTCTGCGCGGAGTGAGCGACGCCGACCGTCGCATCCGTCGTCACTCGCTGACCCGCCACGGGCGGAGCATCTCACGTGTCGGCCCCGGTCGCTGCCGGAGGACGCACGCCGTGTGTCAGCGCCGCCAGAGCTCGGGGTGCCGCTCGACGGCCCGGGCCACGAGCGCCCCGTCCGGGTATCCGCCGTCGAGCGCCCGAAAAGCGTCGAGAACGGCGCGCGGGTCTCGCTTGTGCCGTCGCGCCGCGAGGGTCAGCGGCTCGCGCACCGCACCTCCGCAGTGCGCGCACGGGAAGTAGAGGTCGGACATGAGCCGCGCCGCGCGGCCGTCCGGGAACATGCGCAGCAGCTCGAGTACGGTGGTCGAGCCGCGAATCTCGTCGCCGACGTCGTCGTCGGGTCGCACGCCGGGTGCGACGAGACCGGGAATCGACCGCGTCGCACCCGTCGCGGAGTCACCCGTCGTAGGGCCACCGGTCGTGGGGCCGGTCGGGTCAGACCCCACGGGTCTGACCCCACGGGTTCGTTTCTGCGTGGCGCTCGTGGTGGGGTCAGACCCCACGGGTCTGACCCCACCACTCACGCGGGTGCCTCGTCATTCGTGACCGGCGTAGGCGAAGACGTGCGCGTCCGCGCCGTGCATGCGGACCGCATTGCGCGGCAGTTGGTAGCGGGCGAACGGGAGAACGGCGACCTTGGCGTCGGCGCCGTGGCGGCTCATCGCCGCCGCGAATGCCTCGTCCAGCGACGTCGTCGCATCGATCCCGATGTCGGCCGCCATGGCCATGTTCTCCTCGAGCGTGACGAGCGACAGGTGCTTGCGGGTCATCACCTCGTAGATCGGCACCCAGATGCACCCGGCCCACATCTGGATCTCTCGGGCGTGGATGTCGCGGAGCACGCGTTGGTAGTTCTCGGCGGTGGCCGGCATGTAGGGCTTCATCAGGTCCATCAGCGCGAGCCCCGGGAAGTCGCCGATCGCGGTCGATACACCGGGTGACGGGCTCGTGTAGATGATCGTGCCGCCGTCCTTCACGACGAGGTCGGCGGACATGCAACCCCACCCCGTGTGGAAGAACAGGTGGTCGGTCGGGGCGAACACACCGCAGATCGCGATGTCCGCCTGACCGTGCTCCGGGACGAAGCTGTCGTAGGCGTACACGGCGTTGAAGCGGCGGATCGCCTCCCGGTGCGCCTCGGGATGGGAGCCGAAGATCACGTCTGCCACTCGCCCGTGCGTATCCAGGATCACGTTCATCGTGCAGTCGAGACCGCACATCGTCGCCACCTCGTCGATGTCCGAGCGCATCGGGCCGCAGTAGGCGCCGTAGTGCGTCTGTGGCGACGTCACGAACGCGCAGTGGTTCGACTCGATCGTCTCGTCCGAGACGACGCCGGGGAGGATCAGCTTCCCACCGCCGCCTGCGCCCCAGTGGTTCGCCTGTGCCTGGCCGACCGTGATCTTCACGTCGGCGGCTGCGACGTCGTTCAGCAGCCAGACGGGGGTGCCGCCAGACGACACACCGACGAACGTGTAGGCCTCTGCGTTCTGCGGGTCGTTCTGCTGGAACGACCAGCCGTTGCGCTCCATGCGCGCGAGGTTCTCGCGTCCGAGTTTCTGCTCGGTGTCCGACTCCGACATCGGAAACACCTTCCCGTTCGCGCAGCAGACGCGGACGTCGCCAACTCCCGCTGCCTCGATGACGTCGAAGACAGCAGGGAGCAGCTTCGAGGAAGGGGTCGGTCGAAACTGGTTGTCGATGATCACGGCGACGCTCGCCTTGCCTGCGAGCAGGTCGGCGAAGGTGGGACCGTCGACCGGGCTCGCGAGCGCGTCGCGGGCAGCAGCCGTCGGATCGGCCACGGGAGCCGGTTCGTCCGGCCTCACGTCGGCGATGAGGTTCACCGTTGGGATGTCGAGCTCGAGGATGTCCCTGTGCTTCTTCGTCTCGTCGTCCGTCGCTCCGATCGCGAGGGGGTCCATCGACTCGTACGGAATGACTACACGGGTCGTGTCGCTCATCGTCGTCTCCGATCACGCGTGGTGGGGCGGTCGACCTTGAGGCTAGGGTTGCGCGGCGCGACGGTCAAGCGGTGTCTGTCATTCGCGATAATCGATCATCGACGGTTCCCATTGAAACCCGATAACCGGCTTGGTACGTTCGCAGTCGCGTGACCCAGCGTCTCGCACATCTGAGGTTCTGGCGGGTTGTTCCGCTCGCGCTGGCCGGCGGCCTCGTCGCCTTCGCAATCCTCTATGTCATCGTGATCGCCGAACCGGTCGTCGACGTGGGCAATTGGCGCACCACGAACTTCGGCTCGGCGATCGACAACCCCGGTGCCTTCCTCTACACGCTGCTCGACGCGATCACGTTCGCTGCGCTTCTCTTCATCGTCGCGAGCGGCTTCTCGCTCATCTTCGGCCTGATGCGCGTCGTCAACATGGCGCACGGCTCCCTCTACCTCCTCGGCGCCTACATTGCGTACGAGGTTCAGCAGAGGATGACGGGCAAGGGCTTCTCCGTTCAGCCGACGGACGTCAACACCTGGGAATGGGTCGTGCCCATGCTCGTGGCGATGGGGTTCATCGCGGTGTTCGGAGTCCTGATCCAACAACTCTTCCTTCGCTGGAACCAGGGCCAGGACTTGCGGCAGGCGCTGATCACGATCGCGATCTCGGTGATCGTTGCCGATCAGGTGATCGCCCACTTCCCGCGGAGCGTCCCCGAAGGCTCAAAGCCGTTCGGCGGGAACGCGGTGAGCCTCGGCTGGCCCGGCTGGACCAACCAACTCGTCGATCTCCACGTCTGGGACACCCGGTACTCGCTTGCACGGCTCGTCATGCTCGCGCTCGGCGTGATCGTAGGAACTCTCCTTTGGCTCTGGCTCTACCAAACGAGGACGGGGATGGTCATCCGCGCAGGAGTCGACGACCGGCAGATGACGTCGGCGATCGGCATCAACATTCAGGTCTTCTTCATGATCGCCTTCGCCGTCGGTGCGGCGTTGGTCGCGCTCGGTGCGACGGTCGGCACGTCGCAGGGCAACATCTCCCAGGGCCAGGACGGGGTCTGGCTGCTGAACTCGCTCGTCGTCGTCATCATCGGTGGCATGGGCTCGCTGCTCGGCGCCGTCGCGGGGTCGCTGCTCTTCGGCCTCGTCTCGGCATTCTCGGTCACGTACCTGCCGATTGCCGGTACCGATTGCTGCACGCAGTATTCGCCGGTGCTCACGTTCGTGCTGATGGCAGTGGTCTTGGCGTTCAGGCCGCAGGGGCTCTTCGGGAGGGCCGAATGAGCGTCACCGCCACGAAGACCCTCGTGGAGCGGATCATCGGCGTCGGGGCCCTCGTCCTCGTGCTGCTGGGGCCGTTGCTCGTCTCGGACTTCTGGCTGGACACCGTGCTCACACAGACGTTCGTCCTGGGCATCGGCGCCGCGAGCCTCGTGTTTCTGTCGGCGTACGGCGGGATGATCTCGCTGGCGCAGGCGGGCCTGATGGGCATCGCCGGATACGCGCTCGGGAACATGGTCACGCAACGAGTTCCCGGCGGCGAGACGAAGGGCATGTTGCTCGGTTGGGACCCGACGCTCGCCGTGGGTGTAGCCATCCTGCTGACGGTCGGCATCGGACTCGTGTTCGGCGCGGTCGCCTCGCGGAGCTTCGGGATCTACTTCCTGATGCTCACCCTCACCTACTCGGTGATCGCGTACCTGTTCGTCAGCCAGGTCACGCAGGTCGGCGGCTTCTCGCCGATCGCAGGCGTCGACGAGTACACCCCCGGGTTCATCGGCGACGTCGTCAACGACCGGCAGCGCCTCTACTACGTTGCGCTCGGGGTCGCCGTCGTCGTCTACGGGCTCATCCGCTACCTCGTGCGGACGCCGTTCGGGATCTCACTACAGGGGATCCGGGACGAGCCAACACGCATGGCCTCGCTCGGGTACAACGTGGCATTGCATCGAACCATCGCGTTCGGTATCGGCGCGCTCGTGGCGGCGGTCGGAGGCGTCCTCTTTGCGTGGTGGTCGGGACAGCTTTCACCGTCGAACATCGGCCTCCAGGCGACGATCGAGTTGCTCGTGATCGCGGTGATCGGGGGCCTGGGTCGGATCGAAGGCGCCTGGCTCGGCGCGTTCGCCTTTATCGTGATCAACAACGAGGTGACGAACAGGATCCCATCGGATGGCTTGCCGGTGATCGGCGGCACCTTCAACACGATCATCGGCGTAGTCTTTCTCGCAATCGTCATCGCTTCTCCCGACGGTCTGATCGGTATCTGGGACAGGCTCTGGAATCTGGCGCGTGTCCGTGAGCCCAAACAGCCCGCGGCCGAGGCGAACGCGGCGGGGTGACTGGGAGGCGGGAAAGGAGGTTGGAGTCGGCTCGATGAAGGTCGAGAAGGAACATCGAAGGCACGTTTCTGTGTTACCCATCGAAGGAGGGACTGCAATGAATCGACGACAGGGGCGGGTATTCCGCATCCTCGTGTCGGTCGGACTGCTCGTCGTCGGAGTCGCCGCGCTCACATCGGCGTCCTCGGCCGCGACGGCAGGCGAGGTTCGCGTGGCAGTCATGAGCGACTGCAAAGGCGCGTTCGGGTTCGCCCAAGAGCTCGGGATCGGTGGCGCCCAGACGGCGTTCGCCCAGTTCGCGGGCGGCAAGGTGAAGAACAAGAAGAAGCCGTCGGCAGGCATGACGGGCATCAAGGCCGGCGGAAAGAACATCCGCATCGTCGGCTACGGCTGTGGGGACGATACCCCGGCGACGGCGCTCAAGGAGACCCGCCGTCTCATGCAGCAGCTCAAGGCCGACGTCCTGGTCGGGCCGCTCTCAGGTGACGAGGCGGTCGCGATCGCAAACTGGGCCAAGCCCCGTCCGGCCAAGACCGTGATCATCGGGACGGCCGGGTCGCAGGACCCGACGCTGCAGATCGCACCGAAGAACGTGTTCCGCTACCACGGTGACGGCGCGCAGTGGAACGCCGGCATCGGCGAGATCGTCTACAAGAAGCTCGGCTGGAAGACAGCCGCGATCATCATGGACGACTACTCGTTCGGCTGGACGTCCGGAGCCGGCATCATCGCCGACTTCTGCGCGATCGGCGGCAAGATCACGAAGCGTGTGTTCCCGCCGCTGAACACGACCGACTACTCGTCGTACGTCCGCCAGCTGCCCGCGCCGGGTCAGGTGGACGGGTACTTCTGGGTCGTCGGCGGTACCGGTACGGGGCCTGCGCTGAAGGCGTTCGAGCAGGCCTACGGCCCGATCGACGCGAAGCAGCACTCAGGCAACCTGTTCCTCTGGTTCCTGACCGGGAAGGACGATGTCGCCCCGCGGATGATCGGTGCGTACGTCGGCGGCTTCGGCACGGCGCCCGGTCTGAAGGGGAAGGCCGTCAACCAGTACCGGGCCTTCGTCGCCAAGACGTACCCGGGGCTGCCCGCTGACGACGGGTTCTTCTACAACTACTACCAGGGCACGAAGGCGCTGGTAGCGGGCCTCAACGCCTCCGCCGGAGCCGTTGGCGCGAAGCTGCAGAAGGCCCTGCCGAGGACTCTCTCGGCTCCGTTCGAGCTCTCCGACAGGGGGAACGTCAAGCTCGACGGGAACCGTCAGGCGATCCAGGATCAATGGCCCGTGCAGATCATCAAGGGTCCTGATGGAGGCCCGGCGGTCACGTTGACCGGCTATGTGCCGAACGTCAACCAGTCGTTCGGTGGCCTCTTCAAGAAGACCAGCCCCGCGCCAGGCCGCACGCAGCCTCCGTGTGTGAAGAAGAGCCTGCCGTGGCAGGGCAAGATCCGCGAGGTCAAGAACGGCGTCGTGACGAACACGGTCATCAAGTGAGGCAGTGACCGACGCGGCACCATCCGCCGTGCACGCCGGCCCGATCCTCCGCTTGCGGGGGATCGGCCGGCGTTTCGGCGGCCTGCTCGCGGTGAGCGACGTCGACCTGGACGTCTCTGACGGCGAGCGTCGTGCGGTGCTCGGCCCGAACGGCGCAGGCAAGACCACGCTGTTCAACCTGATCTGCGGCGACATGCCACCGTCGAGCGGCACGATCGAGCTGTACGGGGAGGACGTGACGACGAGGCCGGCACGGGCGCGCGTGAAGCTCGGACTGGCCCGGACGTACCAGCAGTCCAAGCACCTCCTCGGTCTCACGGTCGAAGAGGCCATCTACCTCTCCGTCGTCGGCGTGGAGGGTGGCCGTCTCCGGCCCGTGTACCTCCCGCGCCGCGACCGGGAGATGCGGGAACGCGCCCGCGAGGCAGCTCGCCGGGTGGCGATCGACGACAAGCTCGGACAACGTGTCGGCGACCTCTCCCACGGCGAGCATCGGCAGGTGGCGATCGCGATGGCGCTCGCCGCGCAGCCCCGCATACTCATGCTCGACGAGCCGGCCTCGGGACTGTCGCGGGGAGAGCGTGGTCTGCTCACCGACCTCCTGCTCGCGCTGGACACGTCGATCACGCTGATCCTCATCGAGCACGACATGGACATTGCGCTGAGGGTGGCGACGAACGTGACGATGATGCACGACGGCCGGGTGATCGTCGAAGGCGCTCCCGACGAGATCCGCGCGAACGAGATGGTGCACGACCTCTACCTCGGCCGCGGCCACCGCGATGAGTGAGACCGCAACACCCTCTCCGCAGGGCGGGTCGCGCCCTCTGCTCGAGGTCGAGGGGCTGTGTGCCTTTTACGGCAAGGCGCAGGTGCTCGACGACGTCAGCTTCCAGATGGCGCACGAGTCCATCGCCATCGTGGGGCGGAACGGGATGGGCAAGACGACCCTGTGCAACGCGATCATGGGCATCTCGCCACCGACCACGACAGGGTCGATCCGCTTCGGCGGCCATGAGCTCGTGGGCGGCCACTCCTATCGGATCGCCCGGCACGGGATCGGCTACGTCCCCCAGGGCCGTCGCCTGTTCCCGTCGCTGACGGTCGACGAGCACCTCCGGATCGCGGTGCGCAACGCGGACGGGGGCGGCGACGGCCGCGCGTGGACGCGCGATCGTGTCTACGAGCTCTTTCCCCGTCTCGCCGAACGGAAGCGCAACGGTGGCGGGCAGCTCTCCGGCGGTGAGCAACAGATGCTCGCGATCGGCCGCGCGCTCGTCACCAACCCGCGACTGCTCGTGATGGACGAGCCGTCGGAGGGGCTCGCGCCGGCGATCATCGAGTCGATGGTCGAGGCGTTCCAGCAGCTCGAGCGCGAGGGACTCGCGATCCTCCTGATCGAGCAGAACCTCGGTGTCGCGACCGCGCTCGCGCAGCGCCAGTTGATCATGGTCGCGGGGAGCATCGCGACCGAGACCACCGCCGCGGCGCTCTCTGGTGATCCGGAGCTGCAGCGACGTTTCCTCGGCGTGGAGCCACTCTCCCACTAGTCTCTCGAGACGTTTGTCCTCCCGCGCCCAATGATCGTAAGGTCGCTCCTCGCAGCCGCTGCGGCGGGCTGCCTGTTGCTGCTCGTCGGCTGCGGCAGCTCCCGCGCTCCCGGCGACGCGATCGCCTTCGTCAGCTCTCGCGACGGCGACTATGCGATCTTCGGGATGGAACCGGACGGGTCGAGCCAGGGGCGTCTGACCGACGAGCGGGGCGATCCAACGACCGCCGAGGGTGTCGAGTTCCAGACCGATCCGGCGTGGTCGCCGGACGGGACGCGAATTGCCTTCGCGAGTGCGCGGGAGGGGTCGTACGACCTCTACGTGATGAACGCCGACGGCACCGAAACGACACGGCTGACCTCCACCGACGCGAACGACCAGAATCCGACGTGGTCGCCCGACGGCAGCCGCATCGCGTTCTCGCGTTCGAGCGACGGCGGTCACGTGTGGGTGATGAACGCGGACGGCAGCGGCGCGAGGCGCCTGACCGACGAGCTCGCCGAGGAGGGAGAGCCGGCGTGGTCGCCGGACGGGCGCTGGATCGCGTACACGCACCGAGCGTCGGCGAGCGATTTCCGGGAGATCCGGGTCGCGCGTCCGGACGGCTCCGGGCGGCGGAACGTGACCAACCTCCAGGCCAGGAGCTACGCGCCGGCGTGGGCGCCGGACTCGAAGCGCCTCGCGTTCTCCGCCGACCGTGACGGCGTGCGCTACGACATCTACACGGTCGGCCTCGACGGCACGGGCTTGCGTCGTCCCGTCCCCCCGCGGGAGGATGCGTTCGAGCCTGCGTGGTCGCCGGACGGGAACGAGATCGCCTTCTCGCGTGACGGTGCGATCGTCGTGACCACACTCGACGGCGTCGAGCGCCAGCTGACCGACCCGGAAGACAACGACTCGAGCCCGGCGTGGAACCCGGAGCCGGCCTCGAACAAGGAGGAGAGCTGATGCCGACCGTCGTCCTCGTCGGGACGTTCGACACAAAGGGCAATGAGTACGCGTTTCTGGCCGACCGCATCCGCGAGCACGGCGTCGACGTGGTGCTGGTCGACGCGGGCATCGTCGGCGAGCCGCTCGCGCAGCCGGACGTGACCCGCCAAGAGGTGGCCGCGGCAGTCGGTGCCGACGTCGCGGCGTTGGCGGCAGCCGGTGATCGCGGCGCCGCCGTGGAGACGATGTCCCGCGGGGCAGCAGAGATCGTGACCCGCTTGCACGAAGAGGGGCGGCTCGACGCGGTCGGGGGCCTCGGCGGCTCGGGCGGCTCGGCGCTTGCCACGTACGCGATGAGGCAGCTTCCGATCGGCGTCCCCAAGCTGATGGTCTCGACCGTCGCCTCGGGCGACACGGGCCCGTACGTCGGCTCGGTGGACGTGACGATGATGTACTCCGTTGTCGACATCTCGGGGGTCAACCAGATCTCGGCTCGCATCATGGCCAACGCCGCCGGGGCGCTGGCGGGGATGGCCAAGGCCTCGGTGCCGCCGCTCGGCGAGGAGCGGCCGCTCGTCGTCGCCTCGATGTTCGGCGTGACCACACCGTCCGTGACGACGGCGCGCGAGCGCCTGGAAGAGCTCGGATACGAGGTGCTCGTCTTCCATCAGACCGGCGCGGGCGGCGGCTCGATGGAGGAGTTGATCAAGGCCGGGTTCATCACCGGATCGCTCGACGTCACGACAACCGAGTTCTGCGACGAGGTTGCGGGCGGCGTGCTCGCCGCGGTTCCTGACCGACTCGAGTCTGCGGGTCGTCTCGGCATCCCGCAGGTCGTCTCGCTCGGCGCGCTCGACATGGTCAACTTCGGGCCGATGGAGACGGTTCCGGAGCGCTATCGGGACAGGAACCTCTACGTGCACAACCCGACCATCACGCTGATGCGCACGACACCGGACGAATGCCGTCAAATCGCCGAGATCATCGCACGCAAGCTGAACGCCGCGAACGGGCCGACCGTGCTCTTCGTGCCGCTGCGTGGCGTATCGATGATCGCCGTGGAGGGCCAGGTGTTCCACGACCCGGAGGCCGACGAGGCGCTCCTCTCGACGCTGCGCGAGCGCATCGACACGTCGAAGGTGGAGGTGCACGAGCTCGACGCCGACGTCAACGATCCGGTCTTCGCGCTGGCGATGGCGAACCGCCTGCACGAGTTGATCGAGGAGGCTTGATGACCCACCGTCTGCACAGGTCGACCAGCCAGGTGTCAGACACCTGATGGGTGTCAAGACCCTCCAGTGCCAACTCAGTGCCTACTCGTCCACAGCGTCGGCGACCATGCCCGTGACTCTGAGGGAACGCCTGTGGAGAAAGTGATCCGCAGTTGGCACACATCGCACTTGACACGGAGGCGGTGTCTGACACCGTTCTTGGCAGACACCGTCTTGGAGGAACGCAATGACGAGGGATGAGGCGCTCGCCCGACTGCGGGCACAGATCGACGCTGGCCAGCCGGTGATCGGCGCCGGCGCGGGGACGGGGCTCTCGGCGAAGTGCGCGGAGGCTGGAGGGGCTGACCTGATCATCATCTACAACTCGGGTCGGTACCGGATGGCCGGCCGCGGGTCGCTGTCGGGGCTGTTGCCGTACGGCGACGCCAACGCCATCGTCGTGGACATGGCGAAGGAGGTGCTCACGATCGTCGAAGAAACACCCGTGCTGGCGGGCGTCTGCGGCACCGACCCGTTCCGGCTGATGGAGGTGTTCATCGACGAGGTGAAGCGGATCGGATTCTCGGGCGTGCAGAACTTCCCGACGGTCGGTCTCTTCGACGGGACGTTCCGCAAGAACCTTGAGGAGACGGGGATGGGGTACGGCCTCGAGGTGGACATGATCCGGGTCGCCCACGAGGCCGACCTGCTCACCGCGCCGTACGTGTTCGATGCCGACGAGGCGAAGGCGATGGCGGAGGCGGGCGCCGACGTTCTCGTCCCCCACATGGGGCTCACGACCGGCGGCGCGATCGGTGCCGAGACGGCGAAGACGCTCGACGACTGCGTGACGTTGATCCAGGAGATGCACGACGTGGCCAAGCGAGTGAATCCCGAGATCATCGTGCTCTGTCACGGCGGCCCGATCGCCGAGCCCGACGACGCCGCCTACATCCTCGAGCGCACGGAGGGCGTCGTCGGCTTCTTCGGCGCTTCGTCGATGGAGCGCCTACCGACGGAGGTCGCCATGACCGAGAACATGCGCCGCTTCAAGGCCATCTCGGTGACGAGCCGATGAGCTCGTTCAAGCCGGCCGGCGAGATCGAGCGGCAGGATCTCGACTGGGGAGTGTTCGCGGCCGTGAGCTCCCCGCGGGACGGTCTGCGGGGGATCGTCACGATCGAGGCCACGTTCCTGCCTGGAAAGTGCCACGACTTCCACCTCCATCCCGGCCAGGAGGAGGTGATCTACGTCGTCGAGGGCACGATCGAGCAGTGGATCGAGCAGGAGAGGCGTCTCCTTGGCCCCGGAGATGCGGTTGTGATCGGCGAGTCAGTCGTGCACGCGTCGTTCAACGACGGCGACAGCCCCGCGAAGATCATCGCCATTCTCTCGCCCGCTGTCGGCGAGGACGGGTATGGCGTGAAGGACGTCTCCAGCGACGAGCCGTGGGCTTCGCTGAGGGGGAGCTCCTGATGCTGGCCGCCCGCGTGCACGAGGGCGGCGAGCTCCGAGTCGAGGAGGCTCCCGATCCGACGCCCGGTGCGGGGGAGGTCGTGGTGGAGCTCACCAGGGCCGGTCTCAATCGCCGCGACCTGCTCGTCTCCACCGGCGTGTACCCCTTCCCGCTGCCCCTGATCCCCGGGTCCGACGGGGCGGGCGTACGCCGCGACACGGGCGAGGAGGTCGTGATCATGCCCGGGCTTCGCTGGGGCGACCGTGAGGACGCCTTCGGGCCGGAGTTCGAGATACTCGGCGGCCCGGGCGACGGAACCTTCGCCGAGCTCGTCACCGTGCCCGCCGAGAACCTCTATCCACAGCCGGACGGCTGGAGCTCGGACGAGTGCGCCGCATTTCCGCTCGCCGCGCTGACCGCGTATCGCGCCCTCTTCTCGCGGGGTGGGCTGCGTGCCGGCGAGACCGTGCTCGTGCTCGGTGCCGGCAGCGGGGTCTCGACCTTCTCGGTTCAGCTGGCGACGCAGGCAGGCGCCCGCGTGCTCGTTACCTCTGCGACGGACGAGAAGATCGCCCGCGCGCTCGAGCTCGGCGCCGAGGCGGGCATCAACTATGACGAAGACGACTGGCCCGCAGCGGCCAAGGAACTGGGGCCCGTCGACCTCGTGATCGACTCGGTCGGCTCCACATGGCAGCAGTCGCTCGAGTGCGTGCGGCCCGGCGGCCGTGTTGTCGTCTTCGGTGCGACGCGGGGGACGGAAGTCGAGCTGCACGTCCGTCCGTTCTACTTCGGGCAACTATCGCTGCTCGGGACGATGATGGGCAGCCCGCGCGACTTCGACGGTCTGCTCAGCATGATCGCCGAGGCGACGTGGCGGCCCGTGATCGACGCCGTGTACCCGTTGGTCGACGCGTCGGCGGCACTAGAGCACCTCGAGGGCGATCACTTCGGGAAACTCGTTCTCGCGTGCGACTGAACACGACCGAATGGGGCGATTCGGCCGGGGCGCCCGTCGTTTGCCTCCACGGCTTGACGGGTCACGGGCGGCGCTTTCACGACCTTGCCGCCGTGCTCCCTGGGAATCGTTTGATCGGCGTCGATCTGCGAGGCCACGGTCGGTCCGGCTGGGAGCCGCCGTGGGACATCGACGCGCATCTCTCCGACCTCCTCGAGACCGCCGACGCGCTCGCCATCGGTGATGCCGTTTGGCTAGGCCACAGCTTCGGCGGCCGGCTGGTGGCCGAGCTCGCCGTGCGGGCATCGGCGCGGGTCGAGCGCGCCGTCCTCCTCGATCCCGCGCTGCACGTCGATCCGGCGGCGGCCGCGGAGCAGGCCGAGATGCTCAGGGAAGACATGTCATTCGCGGACGCCGACGAGGCGATCGAGGCCAGGCTCGCCGGAGGGACGCTCGTCTCGACGCCGCGGTCAACGCTCGAGACCGAGGCGGCGGCGCACCTGGAACGGGGTGCGGACGGCCGCTGGCGCTGGCGGTACTCGGCTCCGGCGGCCATCGTCGCCTTCAGCGAGATGGCAGCCCCGGCGCCGCCCTGGCCGGCCTGCCGCACGCTCCTCGTCGTCGGCCAGCGGTCGTGGCTCCCCGTGGACGTCCCGGAGCTTCCGCACGTCCACGTGGTGACGGTGCCGGGGGGCCATAGCGTCCTCTGGGACGACTTCGCGGCGACGGCCGCCGCGATCGCCGACTTCGTCGCGGCCTAGTCGTTGCATGATCGCAGTCGCCCGGTGTCAGACACGGGGTGCGTGTCAAGGCCCAATGGTGCCAACTTCGCCCCAGTATCTCCACCGTTGCGATCGCAAGCCACGTGTTCCTGCGGATTCTTCTGTGGAGCGATACGTGCACGATTGACACGTGTATCACTTGACAGGCCGGCGGTGTCTGACACGCAGTCTGGGTGCGTTCGCACCGCAGCCTCCTCGGGGCGTGAGGAAGTGGCTCCGCCGGCGGCAGGCGGGGTCAGTCAATGCGCCAGCGGCGGTGTTGCCGCGTCAGGGCGCGGCCACACCGCCGGGTCGTTCCTCTGGTGTGGCAGCAAGTCGAGCCGTCGGGTCGTTCGCGACCGGCGGCCGGATCTCGCCGCGCGCTGGCGGCCCCTAGGGCGCGGAGAGGCGGTGACCGCCGTCGACGCCGAGCACCGTGCCCGTGACGAAGCCGTTCGTGAGCAACAGCCAGATCGCGTGAGCGAGGTCATCGGCTGTCCCGACGCGTCCGACCGGCAACGCACCCGCAAGCCGGTCGAACATCCCCTGCCGGGCCGCCTCGTCCATACCAGCCCAGGTCGGCGTGTCGATGATCCCAGGGCACACGGCATTCACACGCACCGGAGCGAGCTCGACCGCGAGCGTCCGCACGAGCGCCTCGACCGCGCCGTTCAGAGCAGCCGTCGCCGCGCCGCCGGTCGCGGGCGTATGCGCGAGCACGCCCGACGTGAGCACGATCGACTCGCGGACGTCCGCTGCCTGGATCGCCGCCAGCGGACCCCAGAGCTTCGTCTCGAACGCATGGCGTGCGGCGTCGAGGTCGAGCTCCCTCAACGGGCCGCTCGCGCGCGCGACGGTCGTCGAGACGAGGTGATCGATCGAGCCGAGTCGCTCGAACAGAGCGCGTGTGGCTGCGGCGTCAGTGACGTCGACCGGGATCTTCTCCGCCTCGACGTCGGCTCGATCGGGATCGCGTGAGGCGACGATCACGTCCCAGCCCTTGTCTGCGCACAGCCGCGCGGTTGCGAGCCCGATACCGGACGAGCCACCGATCACGACCACGCGGGTCATCCGGTCGTCACGCCCGCATCTCGGTAGAGATGAGCTGTTCGTAGGCGGGCACCGTGAGGAACTCGACGTACTCCTCGCGCATCGCGACCTCGTCGAACAAGGCCCTGGCCTCGTCGTAGCCGGCGCCGAGGTGGTCGGCCTCGTCGGCCGTCACACGCCGCACGTCCTCCATCGTCACCCGGCCGTGATGCAGCCACTGCCAGATCTGGCTGCGGCTGATCTCCGCCGTGGCCGCGTCCTCCATCAGGTTGTTGATGGCGGCGGCGCCGTTCCCGTTCAACCATGCCGCGAGGTACTGGATGCCGACGGACACGTTGTTGCGGAGCCCTTCTTCGGTCACATCCCCCGGCGTCGCCGCGACGTCCAGCAACTCCGCGGCGGTGACGGTGACGTCCTCGCGCTGCCGGTCGATCTGGTTCGGCCGCTCGCCGAGCACGACATCGAAGGCCGCGGTCGCGACGGGGACGAGATCGGGATGCGCGACCCAGGTGCCGTCGAACCCCTGGGACGCCTCGCGGTCCTTGTCCTCCTGCACCTTCTCCAGCGCGACCCGGTTGACCTCGGGATCGCGGCGCGACGGGATGAAGGCCGCCATGCCGCCCATCGCGTGCGCCCCGCGGCGATGGCAGGTCTTCACGAGCAGCTCGCAGTAGGAGCGCATGAAGGGCACCGCCATCGTCACCGCGCCGCGATCGGGTAGGACGAACTCGGGCCGGTGGCCGAGCTTCTTGATCACGCTGAAGATGTAGTCCCAGCGGCCGGCGTTGAGGCCTGCCGAGTGCTCGCGGAGCTCGTGCAGGATCTCGTCCATCTCGAACGCGGCGAGGATCGTCTCGATCAGGACGGTGGCCTTGATCGTTCCGCCCTCGACTCCGTGCGCATCCTCCGCAAAGGAGAAGACGTCGTCCCACAGCCGCGCCTCGAGGTGCGACTCGAGCTTCGGCAGGTAGAAGTACCTCCCGTTGCGGCCGTGATTGCGGTGGAAGTAGAGGCCGAAGTCGAAGAGGCTTGCCGAGATCGGCGCTCCGTCGATCTCGAGATGGCGCTCGTCGAGGTGCCACCCTCGCGGACGAACGAAGAGCACGGCTGGGTCGTCGGCAAGGCGGTACTCCTTGTCGCGCGTGATCAGCTCGATCGTGCGGTCGAGCGCGTCCGTGAGGTTCCGCTGCCCCTGGATGCAGTTGTCCCAGGTCGGCGAGTTCGCGTCCTCGAAGTCAGCCATGAACACACGGGCGCCCGAGTTGAGCGCGTTGATCACCATCTTGCGGTCGACCGGGCCCGTGATCTCGCAGCGGCGGTCGGCGATCTCGTCGGGGAACGGCGCGATGCTCCAGTCTCCGGCGCGCACCGACGCGGTCTCCTCGAGGAAGTCCGGTAGCTCGCCACCGCGCAACCGCACGAGCCGCTCCTGCCGGCGCGCAAGGAGCTCGCGGCGGCGGTCTCCGAACTCGCGTTGCAGGTCGACGAGGAACGAGTGCGCCTCGGGCGTGATCACATCGGCGGTCTCCATCATCGCGGGATCATCTCACCTCCGGGGATGCGGCTGTGTCTTCGAGAGCGGCGCGCCGCCAGTGTCCGACTGAAGTCGGACACCGGGTGATGGTCGGGTTGCGGGTCCGTGGTGTTGGACTTCAGTCCGACACGGCTGTGTCTCCGAGAGCGGCGCCGCTGGTGTCCGACTGAAGTCGGACACCGACTGACGGTCGGGCATCGAGCCCGACCGTCAGTCCTGCTCGTGGTCGCGCTCGCAGGAGTCCGGGCACGTGCATTCGGCGAGCTCGGCGCGCGTCACGACGGCGGGCTTGACGGCGAGCGCGATGTCGGTCGACCGAACGACGCGGGGGCCGCGGCGGCGTGCCCGGGAGCGGAGCGTCAGGATCTTCGTGGTCATCGTCGCCTCCTTCGTGTGTCGGATCGTGGAACGGTCGTCGCGCGGCTCACACCGCGGCCCGCTCCTCCTCGAACTGCTCCTCCTCGGTGGAGCCCTTGAGCGCCAAGGTCGACGCCGCGCCGCCCGAGATCGTCTCCATCACCTGATCGAAGTAGCCGGCGCCGACCTCCCGCTGGTGACGGGTTGCCGTGTAGCCCTCGTCCTCGAGCGAGAACTCGCGCTCCTGAAGGCGCACGTACGCGCTCATCGCCTCGTCGCGGTAGCCGCGCGCGAGCTCGAACATCGACAGGTTCGCTGCGTGGAAGCCGGCAAGGGTGATGAACTGGAACCGATACCCCATCCCCGCGAGGCGGCGCTGGAAGCCGGCGATCTCGCGGTCGGAGAGGTGACGCCGCCAGTTGAACGACGGTGAGCAGTTGTAGGCGAGCAACTTGCCCGGGAACCGGTCGTGGATCGCCGCGGCGAACCGCTCCGCTTCGTCCATGTCCGGAGTCGACGTCTCGAACCAGACGAGGTCGGCGTACGGGGCGTATGCGAGACCCCGCGCCACCGCCGATTCGAGCCCGTCACGCACGCGGTAGAAGCCCTCCGGCGTGCGCTCGCCGGTGCAGAACTCATGGTCGAGCTCGTCGATGTCGCTCGTGAGCAGCGTCGCCGACAGCGCATCGGTACGCGCCACGACGAGCGACGGAACACCCGCGACGTCCGCGGCGAGCCTTGCGGCCACAAGAGTGCGCACGAACTGCGACGTGGGCACCAGCACCTTCCCGCCGAGGTGACCACACTTCTTCTCGGACGAGAGCTGGTCTTCGAAGTGGACTGCGGCGGCACCGGCTTCGATGTACGACTTCATCAGCTCGAACGCGTTCAGGGGGCCGCCGAATCCCGCCTCTGCGTCGGCGACGATCGGGGCGAGCCAATACGTCTCGTCGTCGTCCTCGGCGTGCGCGATCTGATCGGCCCGGAGCAACGCCCCGTTGATGCGGCGGGCGAGCGCGGGCCCGCTGTTCGCCGGGTAGAGACTCTGGTCGGGATAGGTGGCGCCCGCGAGGTTCGCATCCGCGGCCACCTGCCAGCCGGAGAGGTAGATGGCCTTGAGACCGGCCTTCACCATCTGTACGGCCTGACCTCCGGTCATCGCGCCGAGCGCTGCCACCCATTCGTCCTCGGCGAGGAGTCGCCGAAGGCGCTCCGCGCCGAGCCGTGCAAGGGTGTGCTCGATCACGACGGAGCCGCGAAGGCGCTCGACGTCCTCGATGGAATACGGCCGCTCGACAGCTGGCAAGGGGCTCACAGGCATCGTGCTCCTCTCTCGTTTCGGATCCGGATAGTCTGATTTCGGATCCTAGATAAGCAATAGTTGTGATGCAAGACGAGTAAATCGTTCTTTTCGGATCCCAAACAATTCGAAAGGGATATCAAATGGTCTCACGTACACTCGGCTCGTGACCACCGAGACGACGAAGGCAGACGACATCGCCCGCGTGCTCGAGGACGAGATCGTCGGCGGTGCAATCGAGCCGGGCACCGTTCTGCGCCAGGAGCAGCTCTCCGAGCGGTTCGAGGTCAGCAGGACCCCGATCCGGGAAGCACTACGACGGCTCGCGGCCCTCGGGCTCGTCTCGTTCGAGCCGAACCGCGGCGTCCGTGTCCAGGGGCTCTCGGCGCAGGAATTGCGCGAGGCGTTCCTCGTCCGCGCGGAGCTCGAGGCGTTGGTCACCTCGGTGGCGACGCCACGCATGACGGCGTCCGATCTGGCCGCACTGGACGCCGCCGAGCAGGCGTTCTCGGAGCTCACGGTGCTGCTGCGCGAGCAGGCGCGACTCGGCCACGTCCGCGACGCTCTGCTGTTCGGCGAGTGGATGCAGGCCAATTACTCGTTCCACGACGTCATCTACCGCGTCGCGGACATGCCGTACGTGGAGCGGCTTGCCAAGAGCGCGCGGCGGACCTTCATCGGTGACCGTGTCTGGAGCGCGCGGCGCGAGCTCGACGCGCTCTTCGCCCGCAACGAGTTGCAGCACGGCGCGATCCGGGCTGCGATCGCCGCCGGCAGCGCAGCCGGGGCAGCGGCACTCGCGCGCGAGCACGTCCTGGCGTCCGGGCGACTGATCGAGGCCGTGCTGGAGTCGGTCGCCGGCGATGCGCGCGTGGCCGATGAATAGCGGGCGCGCTTCCTCAGAAGGTCCCGTAGCGCTCGTAGGCTTCGAGCGGTGACGCGCCGGCTCGCACGGCCTTCCTGATCTCGTTCTCCGTTCCGACCTTGCGCTCGGCCTCGATCAGCACCTCGGCGGCGACGTCCTGCGGGACGACGATCACGCCGTCGTCGTCGCCGACGATCCAGTCACCCGGGGCGATCCGCACGGCGCCGATCGTCACGGGGACCTCTGTCGCCGCGACCTCCCAGCGCCAGGTGCAGTCCTCCGGTGTGACATGGCGGGCGAAGACGGGGAATCCCTCGTCGGCTATGAACCGGGTGTCGCGGCAGCCGCCGTCGATCACGCAGCCTGCGACGCCGCGTGTGAGCAGCGAGGTCGCCGACAGCTCGCCGAAGTGGGCTGAGCGGTCGTGATGACACTGGTAGACGGCAACGTGACCGGTGGGCACAGCGCCGAGCATCGCCAGCGTCTTCCTGACCGAGCCGTCCCAGTCGCCGTGGTCTGCGGGGCGCCCTTCGACGGTGAACGCCTGCCCGGCGAGACGCATGCCCGGAACCAGCGGACGAATCGTGGGTGGCAGCACCTGCTCGCGGAGCCCGCGATCGTCGAGCACGTCGGCGAGCGCCGCCGTGTAGATGCGTCCGAACCGCTCCCGCATGGGCCGACCCTACCGCCGTGCGACACATCGCGCATGGCGGATCAGGACGAAAGGCCGGCACGACAGATCGACCACGCGGACGTCCCGGCTTCGGCGCGACGCCTCCCGCGACCGCCGAGCCATACCCGGTGCCCCCGAGCATGCGCGCCTTCGCCGACTCGGCCGTCCCGCTTCGCGGCAGCCTCTCCTAGGTCGGTCGCGGGATGGCGAGGTCGACAGGAGCATCGTCCCCGCGGCCCTCGACGAGCTCTGGCGCTCGCTCGGCGAGCAACCGCAGTACGAGCTGTGTCCGGCGCACCCGCTCGCGCCCTAACGCAACCGCGGTGGCCTCGAGGTGGAGTCCGGCCGGGTAGATGTTCGGCGCGTTGCGCAGACCGACCTTGACGTAGAGCGGCGCCGCGACACGGATCATCTCCGGCACCTCGTAGTGCCGGACGAACCCGCCCTGGTCGTCGGGAGCCTCGACATAGACGTCGAGTGGGGCCGTGCAACCCTCGCGCACCTCCCCGAGCTCGGAGACCGAGAGGTCGGTGGCGACGTTGATCGTCGACGCACCGAGCTCCTGCAGCACGCGGGCAGTCTCCCCGTTGGCGCACGCGAGCAGCACGGACGTCTTGAGCACGAGATCGGGGGGGAGATCGCCCGCCGCGCGCATTCGGCCGAGCGTCGCCAGCACGCCGACGTCGGCGACGAGGTACGAGCGGATGCCGTGCGAGAGACCACGCCGTACCTCGGCGAGGCAGTGCTCGATGCCGGCGCTCCCGCGCGCGACCCCCCCGACGGCCGCCGTGAGCTGCGACTGGCCGCCGGTGTCCCATGCACCACGCGGCCCGAGGAAGAGCGACACCTCGACTCCGTGCGCTCCGCCGAGTTGCGCCATCTCGTCGAGCTCGTCGTCGGTCAGCATCATCACACCCGACCCCTGCGAGACCCGACGAACCTCGACGCCGCGCGCTGCCGCCTCTTCCAGCACGGCGCGCAACACCACGGGGCCCTCGACGGAGGGGATCTCGACTCGGTAGCGGAGACCGTCGGCGAAGCGCACGGCGCTCATATCGTCGACCTTCTCACGTTCACGCCGCCCAGAACGCATCGAAGGCGATCGGGTCCGACGGCAGTGCGAGTACCGAACGCACGAGCCCGTCGTCCAAGTCGAGCAGCAGCACCTGGTCGATGTCGAGTCTCGAGCCACGCCGCTGGCCGCTCGCCCGGTACAGCGCTGCAGCCCGGCTGTCCGATGCCAGCACGTCGATCAGTCGCGAGGAATACGTGCCGTCCGTCTCCTTCGGCAGGCGCGCCAGGAACCGGAAGATGGCGTCTCGTCCGCGGTAGGTCCCGGCCATCACCCCGTCACCGGGCACGACCCAGACTGCGTCTTCCGCGAACAGGCCGCGCAGGGCGAAGCCGTCCTTGCGCGCGAACGCGTCGAACATGCGGCGCGCCACTTCGGCATTACGAGCGGCGGCCACGTTGCGTCTCCCACTCCGTGATCAGGCCTTCCACATGGCGGCGCTGCGCGTCGGTGAACTCGAAGCGTTCGACGAGGAGGCGCGCCTCGGCCGGGTCGTCGTGCTCGACCGCTGCCTCGAGGTGCTCGCGCTGGGGCGTGGGTTGGCGCAGCTGTCGGCGCAGCCAGCGGAGAAGGCTCACGCGTGCTTGATCGCCCATGTCTCGGCACTAGGCTATGCGAGATGGACACATTGCTTGCGATCACGAGTCGGCGCGACGAGCGCCGCTACCTCGCCTCCGCGATACCTGGAGAGGTGGCGGCGCGCATCCTCGATGCCGGCCGTCTGTCCGGCTCGAGCCAGAACCGGCAGGCATGGACGTTCGTCGTGCCGACGAGCCGCGCCCGGGTCGAAGCGCTCGCAGAGGCGGTCTTCGTCCCCGAGAACGTGCTCTCTGCCGGACTGGTGGCCGCGATCGTCACCCCTGTCGGGAAGGGCGTGTTCGACGCGGGCCGCGCGGCGCAGAACATGCTGCTCGCCGCATGGAACGAAGGTGTTGCCTCGTGTCCGAACGGCGTTCAGGATCGCGCAGCCGCATGTTCGGCGTTGGCGCTCAGGGACGACGAGGACCCGGTCATCGTCCTCTCGTTCGGGCTTCCCGGGCGTCCTCGTGACCCCGAGTCACGACCGGCTGCGGAGTGGAGCCAACGAGCGAACCGACGTCCGTTGGCCGAAGTCGTGCGGGAGATCGCATGAGTACTCCTCCGCTCTACCGCGGCGGACTCGATCTCGGCGGCACCAAGATCCAAGCGGTCGTCACCGGCCGCGGAGCGAAGGTTCTCGGGCACGCACGCAGGGACACGCCCCGTCGTGGCGGGCCCAAGGCGGTCCTGCGCGATCTGGCGGTGACGATCAGGGAAGCCGCTGCGGACTCCGGTCTCAGGCTCGACGAGCTCGGCGGCGTCGGCGTCGGGGTTCCCGGGGAGATCGATCCCGTGGAGGGCGTTGTCACGCAGGTGGCCAACATCGACGGCTGGGACGGCGCGTACCCTCTCGGGCCGGCGCTCTCCGAGTCGCTCGGCGGGCTCCCCGTCGCGATCGGCAACGACGTCAGCGTCGCCGTCGAGGCCGAGCGACGCTACGGCGCCGGCCGGGGCCTGCGCAGCTTCCTCGGGGTCTTCTGGGGCACCGGGGTCGGAGGAGGTCTCGTCGTCGACGGGCGGCTGCTCGTCGGTCGGGGGTCCGCGGGCGAGATCGGCCACGTCTGTGCGAAGCCCGGCGGTCGGCGCTGCGCGTGCGGGCTGCGCGGGTGCGTGGAAGCATATGCCGGGCGTGGAGCTCTCGAGCAGCGGGCCCGGCACGAGTCCCGCCGGCGCAAGACCGTCCTCTTCGACCTCATGCGCCAGCGGGGACGCGATCGGCTCACCAGCGGCATCTGGCTGCGGGCTCTCGATGCCGGTGACGAGGTCGCCAGGGATCTGCTGCACGATGCGGTCAAGGCGCTCGGCGTCGGCATCGGCGCGGCGGTGACTCTGCTCGACGTGGAGGCGGTCATCATCGGCGGCGGACTCGGGGAGCGGCTCGGCCCCGTCTGGTTGAAGCGCATCGAGAAGGCCGCGCAGCCACACACGTTCTTCACGCAGCGTCCGGTGTACCGGCTGGCCGAGCTCGGGGACATGGGCGGCGCCATGGGCGCCAGCATGCTCGGCCCACCGAAACGCTCCGCGTGAGGAGCGTCATCGTCACGGGCGCTGCCCGCGGGCTCGGCGCCGCCGTGGCCGCGCGGCTTCGGGTCGACGGATACGCGGTGGTCGCCACCGACATCGTCCACGCCCCCGACCTGCTCGTCCACGACGTGCGCGACGAGGCGGGATGGGACGTGGCGGTCGGCGAGTTGACGGCAGCGGGGGAGCCGTGGGGTCTGGTCAACTGCGCTGCCCGTACGGTCGTTCGCGACCTGTTCGAGATCGATGCGCACGAGTGGGACGCGGTGCTGGCGACGAACCTGCGCGGGCCGTTTCTCGGCATCCGCGCCGTCGGCCCGCTCCTGCGTGATCGGGGCGGCGGGCGGATCGTCAGTGTGGCGAGCGACTCGGCCTTCCGCGGCATCGGCGTGACGGGCGCACACTACGCGTCGTCCAAGGCGGGGCTGATCACGCTCACTCGCCGTGCGGCGGCGGCGCTCGCCGGCGTCCGGCGTGACGGCGAACGCCGTGGCACCCGGGACACTGGACGGGGAGACCGTTCGTGAGCTCGCCGGCGACAGGATCGACGCGCTGGCGGCGGAGATACCGGTTGGGCGGCTCGGCGGCCTCGACGAGGTGGCAGGCGCGGTCTCGTGGCTGCTCTCCGACGACGCGTCCTACGTCACCGGCGCCACGATCGTCGTCGACGGCGGCGCCAGCCTCTGACGGCGGTCAGCGCACGTCGGCCGGCAGCAGCCCGCGGAGCCTGACGCGCTCGAGGGCGATCATCGCGATCAGGACGCCGACCACGAGCGCGAGCAGCCACACTGCCGCGAGGCCGTCCAGCGTCGCGGCGAGAGCGACCGCCGCCGCCCCTGCCGCCAGTCGCTCCCACGCGATCCTGTGGACGGCACGCCAGCGAACGAGCGCGAAGCCGAGCAGGAACACTGCCGCGCCCACGCCCAGCGCGGCCCTGCCGCCCGGTGACAGGGGATCCTTCGGGTGTGCGAGCGTCTTCTCGCCGGCGACCGCCATGAAGACGATCCCGAGTGCGATCGGGAAGTGGCCGAGCGTGTACAGGTCGCGCGCCAGCGGCCCACGCCGCTCGACCGGCGTCCGCGTCAACGTCCGCTCGGCCGCGCGCTGCGTGAAACCGAAGTACGCCCACCACAACGTCGCGACGGCGGCGAAGGCGACGACGACGCTCACGACGAAGATCGCGTCGCGCTCGATCTCACGCGCGCCGAGCCCGGTCGCGACGACCGTCTCGCCGAGGACGATGATCATGAACAGCCCGTACCGCTCGGCGAAGTGCGCGGGTGAGACGCGCCACCCGGTCGAGCCTCGATTGGCGACGAGCGTGCCGGCGACGTCGATCGCGAGCGACGCCGTCCACAGCCACGCCCGCGCGGGGTCGTCGACGGCGCCGCCGACCAGGACGAGTGCCGGCGAGACGAGGAACCACGGCGCGAGCGGAAGGAACGCCCGGAGCTGCTCGGGCGACCCCTTGAGCCCCTCTGCGTAGAGCGCGACGTGCAGCACGCGAACGACGGCGTACGGGACGGCGAACCAGAGCCCCTGACTGCCGTACGCCCCGGGGACGGCGAGGGCCATGAAGAAGCTGCCCGCCATCGCGCCGAGCATGAGCAGCCGTACCGCCGAGCGCTCGATGTCGATCGCGTTGGTCAGCCACGTGTAGGCCGACCACGCCCACCAGAGCAGGCCGAACACCACCGCTGCCCGCAGAAAGCCGGCAGCGCTCGTGTCGTCGAGCAGCATCGCAGTGACCTGCGTGATGCCGAAGACGAAGACGAGGTCGAAGAAGAGCTCGAGGAACCCCGCACGCTTCTCCGCGGCGGTCTCGCCCCCGTCGGTGTCCGGCAGGTCGACGATGGTCAGGACGCCTCGAACCGGTAGACGAAGGGCCCGCGGCCTTGCCGGTAGGCGAGTCCGATCACCAGGTGGGCGAACGCCTCGAGCAGGGGCACCGCGTCGGCGCCGCCGGCGTCGATCGGGTCGAAGCCGGCATCGCGCACGAGCCGTGCCGTCGTCTCCTTGGCGGCGACGTCGTCCCCGGCGATCACGAGGCCGGCCGGCCGCTCGGGCGGATCGGCGAAGAACTGCGCGAACACGGTGTTGAACGCCTTGACCACCGGCGCGCCTCCCGCGAGGCGGGCGATCTCGGCGCCGTCCGGTCCGCCGGAGAGGTTGTTCGTCGCGTCGACCAGCACGGCGCCCTCCAGCTCACCCGCCTGTGCAAGCACGTCGGCCGCAGCGGACGCCGGGACCGCGAGCAGCACGACACCCGCGCCGTGAGCGGTCTGGGCGACTGTGTCGCGTGTGGAGACTGCGACGTCGTGGCCGGCGTCGCGCCAACGGTCGGCGAGAGCGGCTCCCACACGTCCGCCACCGAGAACGGCGATTCTCACGATGTCCTCCTATCGCATCGAACGGACGGCGCTGTCACCTTCATGCTCGGAACCGTGCTCGCAGAGGAGAGTCATGTCCCCGAGCTGATCGAGGCGTTTCGCCGCGACCTCGTGCCTCCGCGGCGAGCGCGCCCCCCAGCGAGCCTCGAGCGTTGCGGGCGCCGTGACGGGCTCGACGCGGAGACGGCCGCAGCGATGCTGCTCGGCTCGTACTACGCCGCCGACCTTGCCGCTGGCGCGCTGCGACGCGGATGGGAGCGGCGCGCGATCGACGCGCTGCTCGGCCCGGCGGGCTCCTAGCGTCAGGCAGGGGCGAGCGACCGGCGCAGGAAGCCGAGCAGGTTCAGGCTCGTCACGGCACGGATATCGGCTTCCGGCCAGCCTCGCTCGTGGAGCGCGGTGACGAGCGCCGGGTAGCACTCGGGGCCGGTCAAGCCCTCGATCCCGGCGCCCGCCTGGTGCCCGGGCGGTGTGAGCCCGTCGTTCGGCATCGCCGGCGTGGGCATGGCCTCCCACAACCGGCGCGTGAAGTCGCCCCCGAGGCAGACGCGTTCGACGCCGACGACGTCACAGGCGTGCTCGAGGTGGGCGATCACTCCTTCGATCGTGCGTTGCTCGGGCCCGATCGCGATCGGATGCAGCATCAGCCCGAACAGGCCCCCGGCCTCGGCGAGCGCGCGCAGTTGCGCGTCGTCGAGGTTGCGCGGCGTGTCGTGGACGGCCCGGCAGCCACCGTGCGAGTAGACGATCGGGTGCCCCGGAGCGCGCGCGAGGATGTCTGCGAAGGCACCGGCCGAGGCGTGCGCGAGATCGAGGATCACTCCGAGCGACACGAGACGATCCACCAGCTCGCGACCGAGGCGGGAGAGACCGCCTCCAGCCTCCGCCGCCCCGTCCGAGAACGCGTTCCGCATGTTCCAGGTGAGACCGGCCATGCGCACTCCGAGCTCGTGGAACACGTCGGCGGGCCAGACCTCGACGCCGAACGCCTCCACCCCCTCGAGCGACAGCATCAGCCCGAGGCGCTCACCGCGCTCGACGGCGTCGAGGTCCGCCGCCGTCCGGACCTGCACGACGCGGTCGGCGCACTCGTGCAGCGCGCGGTGGAACGACGCCACGAGGGAGAGCGCCTCGCGCAGCGACCCCTCGGGCTGCACTGCGTGGTCGACGTAGACCGGGCAGACCTGGAGCCCGACGCGCCCCTCCTCGAGCAGCGGTAGCCACGTGCGGGAGAACACGTTCGTCTCACCGAGGCGCCGCTCGCGGTACGCAAGCTCGAGGAGGAGGTCGGTGTGGGCGTCGGCGATCATGGCGGGCGAGCCGTGAGCGCGGACTCTCGGCGAGCGGAGCGTAGCGGCCGGCGTGGCCGACACTCGATGTGACAGTCTTGTGGCATGAGCACGCTGCGGCTCGGTCTCCTGTCCACGGCCAACATCAACCGCGAGATCCTCGCCGCCGCTTCTGAGACGGATCGCGTCGACGTCGTCGCCGTCGGCAGCCGCGCGCGTGACACGGCCGACGCCTATGCGGCCCAGCACGGCATCGCAAGCGCGCACGGGAGCTACGACGACCTGCTTGCAGACGATGCCGTCGACGCCGTCTACATCTCGCTCCCGAACGGCATGCACCACGAGTGGACATTGCGAGCACTGGCTGCCGGTAAGCACGTGCTGTGCGAGAAGCCCTACACGAGGCGTGCCGACGAGGTCGAAGAGGCGTTCGCCGCGGCGTCGGCCGCCGGGCTCGTCCTGATGGAGGCGTTCATGTACCGCCACCACCCGCAGACACGTGAGATCGAGCGGATCGTGCGCGGTGGCGCGATCGGGAGGTTGGTCGCGGTGCGTGGCACGTTCACCTTCCCGCTCCACGACCTCTCCGACGTGCGTGCCCAGCCGGGGCTCGACGGGGGTGCCCTGATGGACACCGGCTGCTACTGCGTCAGCGGTGCACGCCTCGTCGCGGGCGAGCCGGTCTCGGTGCTCGCCGAGCAGGTGACGGGATCGACCGGGATCGACATGGCGCTCTACGGAACCATGCGGTTCGGCGACGACGTCGTCGCACAATTCGAGGCGTCGTTCGTGGCGCCGCGGCGTCAATACCTCGAAGTCGTCGGGGAGGACGCCGTTCTCGTCGCCCGGGCGCCGTTCCGGGTCGACTGGCCGGGCGAGCTCCAGCTCGTCCGGGCCGGCGAGGTCGAGGTGCTCGACGTGCCGGAGGCGAACTCCTACAGGCTCCAGCTCGACAACCTCGCGGGCGCCGTCGACGGGAGCGAGGACGCGTTGCTCGGACGAGACGATGCGCTCGGGCAGGCGCGCGTGATCGAAGCGCTCTACCTCAGCGCGGCAACACGCGCCGCGGTCTCGCTGTAGGAGCGGCCGTCAGCCGGACGCGGTGATGGTGGCCCCGGTCACCTCGCCGACGATCGTCACCTTTTGGGCGGACGGCACCGTGCCGTCGTAGCCGACCAGCACGAGCGACGGTTTCCCGCAGGTCGGGGGTGAGCCGGACGCCGACGTGCAGAGGAACGTCTTGCCGTTCGCCTCCACGACCCAGCCGCTCACGGACAACTCGCCCTCGAGCGTGAGATCGGTGACGTCGGTGATCGAGAGGCCGACGTCCTCGACCACCGGTTCACCGGTCGTCCCGCCGCCGGAGTCGCCCCCGATCGCGCCGCCGCTGTCGCCACCGGTGCCTCCACCTCCGCCGCAACCGGCCGAGACGCCGAGCGCTGCGGCGAGCAGCAGCGTTGCGGCGAGCGCGTGGCGCTTGGTCGTGTCGCTCCGCGTCATGTCGTGTCGTGGTCGGCGTGATCTCGCATCGGCAGCTGTTCGATCGCACCGCTGTGAATCCTCCACGCGGCCAGTTCGTCCGTGCGCACCGTGTAGATCACGTAGGGCTTGCCTTCCCACATGCCGATGTTCTGCACGTCGGTGCGAGACGGGCGCGGCGGAGAGGACACGTGGGAGTGGACGACGGCGAGCTCGAACCCGGCGTCCTCGACGAACCAGACCTCTGGGTCGTCCATGTGCAGCTCGAAGCGGTACGGCGAGGCCGCAGCGTTCACACCGCGCTCGTAGCGGTCGGCGACCCCGTCGCGCAGCACCAGCAGCCCGCATGACTCGTTCGGCTGCTCGTCTCGGGCGTGTCGGACGATCTCGTCCCGCACACGCGCGGGGATCACCACCAGACGGTGTGCTCCATCGCGTGCTCGACCTCTCCGCCCGTCCGTGCATCCCAGAAGGCGGCGGACAGGTACTTCCAGCCGCCGTCGGCCAGGATCGCGACGACGACGCCGTCGTCCAGGTCCTCCGCGAGACGACGCGCGACGTGCAGCACGGCCCCACAGGAGACACCGGCGAAGATCCCTTCCAGCTCGAGCAGGTCGCGCATCGCCGCCACCGACTCCTCGTTCGAGACCAGGACCTTCCGATCGAGCTTCGTCACGTCGAGGATCGGCGGCACGTAGCCGTCGTCGAGCGAGCGGAGGCCCATCACCGCGTCGCCGGGTAGCGGCTCGGCCGCGGCGACGACGACGTCCGGGAACGACTCGCGAAGCCTCTCTCCGACACCCATCAGCGTGCCCCCGGTGCCGAGCCCGGCGACGACGACGTCGACGCGGTCGAGCGCCTCGGCGATCTCGGCCCCCGTTCCCTCGTAGTGGGCGCGCGGATTCGCCGGGTTCGCGTACTGGAAGGGCATGAAGTAGCGCGGGTCGCTCTCGGCGAGCTCGAGTGCCAGCCGCACCGCGCCGTTCGAGCCCTCGTCGCCGGGGGAGTAGACGATCTCGGCGCCGTACAGGCGGAGGAGACGCTTGCGCTCGTCGGTCGCGTTCTCGGGCATCACGCACGTGAGCGGGTAGCCCTTGATCTTCGCGACCATCGCGAGGGCGATGCCCGTATTGCCGGACGTGGGCTCGAGCAGGCGCCGCCCGTGCTGCAGCTCGCCGGACGCCTCGGCAGCGTCCAGCATCGACTTCGCCACACGGTCCTTGATCGAGCCGGTCGGGTTCTGTCCCTCGAGCTTCGCGTACAGGCGGACGTTCGCGCTCGGCGCCAGCCGCGTGAGCTGCACGAGTGGGGTCTGCCCGATCAGATCGAGTGCCGATCGCGCCACGGCGGGCGCACACGGCTCTTCGATATCGGTGCCACCCGCCATCGCGGGGAGCAGGATCACGGTCGAGCCGTCGGGCACCGCAGTGTCGAGGCCGTCGAGGGTGCGAACGTCCTCGCCTCCGAGGTACACGTTGACGAAGGGGGCGATCCCGCCGTCGGCGAGAATCTGGGAGCCGAGCGCCGGGTAGCGGCCTGCAAGATCGTCGAGAACCTCACGCACGGTGCCACCTGCCGCCTCGACCTGGCGCTCGCCGCCGGCGTCGGCACGGAGCGTCGGCGGGATGCGCACCGTCGTCACGGATGGGCTCCCGTGCTCGGCAACGCCGGGCCTGCGCAGAACTCGACGTAGTCGACGTACTCCGTGATCGTCGGCGTGTCCCCGCACACGGGGCACGACGTGTCGCGACGCACCGTGACCTCGTCGAACGTCGTGTGCAGCGCGTCGAAGAGCAACAGTCGGCCGGTCAACGTGTCGCCCGCGCCAAGGATCAGCTTCAGCGCCTCGCTCGCCTGCAGCGAGCCGACGATCCCGGGCAGAACCCCGAGCACGCCGCCCTCGGCGCAGCTGGGCGCGAGCTCGGGCGGGGGTGGCGAGGGATACAGGCAGCGGTAGCAGGGCCCGACGTGCGGCTCGAAGACGGTCACCTGACCCTCGAAGCGGTAGATGGAGCCGTGGACGACCGGGACGCCGTGCCAGATCGAGGCGTCGTTGACGAGGTAACGCGTCGGGAAGTTGTCGGCACCGTCGACGATCACGTCCCACCCGTGGGCGAGGATCCGGTCGACGTTGTCGGACGTGAGCCGCTCCTCGAAGGGCAGGACTGCGACGTCCGGGTTGAGCGCCTCGATCGTGCGCTTGGCCGACAGCACCTTGGGCTCTCCGAGTCGCTCGGTGGAGTGCACGATCTGCCGTTGCAGGTTCGAGTCGTCGACGACGTCGGCGTCGACGATCCCCAGCGTGCCGACTCCGGCTGCCGCCAGGTAGAGGGAGGCAGGCGACCCGAGCCCGCCGGCGCCGACGAGCAGCACGCGTGCGTCGAGGAGCTTCTGCTGACCGGCCTCGCCGACTTCCGGAATCAGCAGGTGGCGTGAGTAGCGTGTGCGCTGCGCGGGCGAGAGCGACCGGGGCAGCGTCGTCTCGTAGCCGGAGCGCTTCCAGTCCGAGTACCCGCCGGCGAGGTTGACGACGGTCTCGTAGCCGAGCTCCTGCATCGTCTTCGTGACGAACGCGGAACGGGAGCCACCGGCGCAGTACACGACGATCTCCCCCTGTTTGTCGGGCGCGATCGCCTCGACTCTCGACTCCAGGTACGTGCGCGGGAGATGCACGGCGCCGGGGATGTGCCCCTCCTGCCACTCGTCGGGATCCCGCACGTCGAGGAAGAGGACGGGCGCCTCGCCGGTCAGCCGCTCGCGCGCCTCGGCGGTCGAGATCTCGTCGATCTCGCCCCTTACGCGTGCCAGGAGATCACGGTACGTCGCCATTACTTCCACGAATATAGCGTCAGCGACCAGGTGTGTGCACGGTGCCGCCGGTGTGGGTGGTGGCCCCCGCGTCGCTGCCGCTAGCGTGCGGCTGTGAGCCCACGTGCCCGCATCCTTGTGATCACCGGTGTCGTGGCGGGTCTCACCGCCGTGGCCGCGGTCGCCTTCGCCGTCGCCCAGACCGAGCGGTACGAGCCGGTCCCGCTCGAAGAAGTGCAGCCGCGGGAGGGACTCCCACCCCTCGCCATCGACCTCGGCGTGCGCACGGACGCCGAGGCCACCGACCTCCGTCGTGCCCAGGCTCTCTACGACGAAGGCGACCTCGAGGCGGCTCGGGCAGTGTTCGCCGGTCACTCCTCCCTCGAGGCTCGGGTCGGGCGGGCGATGACGCTGTGGCCCGAGGAGACGGTCGACCTGCTGAACCGGCTGGCCGGGCTGCACCCGCAGAGCCCGGTCGTGCAGTTGAACCTCGGGCTCGCGCTCCTCTGGGCGAACCAAGGGGGAGCCGAGGACGCATGGCGAGCGGTCGTCGACGCCACGCCCGATTCGTCCTATGCCGTGGTTGCGGGCAACCTCCTCCACCCGGAATTCGCTCCCGACCTGCCACGCTTCGTCCCGGGCACGTCGCTCCCGCCCGCCGTGGGGAACCTGCCCGCGGAGCGTCAGCTGGCAGCGCTCGAGGCTCTCGCCGCCAAGGGGGATCGGCTCGGCACCCTGTACTACGGTGTCGCGCTGCAGCGGCTCGGTCGTCAACAGTCGGCGGCCCGCGTGCTCGGCGACTACGCGAAGGCACATCCTCAGGACCCGGAGGCGCAGGTCGCAGCCGCGGTTGCGCTCTTCGACAAGGCGAAGCCCGAGGCGGCGTTCTCCAGGCTCGGACCGCTCTCGAAGCGCTTCCCCGAGGCGGCGACCGTTCGCTTCCATCTCGGGCTGCTGCTGCTCTGGTCGGGGGAGCTCGACGAGGCCCGCCGCCAGTTGCAGCTCGCGCAGCGCTCAGAGCCTGGCTCGCCGCTCGCGGGAGAGGCCACCCGCTACCTGCAGCAGCTCGCCAAGGCCGGCTCTTGACGCCCGCCCGCCCGCATGGCCCTTTGACGAAGCAGCGATGGCTGGCTACCGTGACGACGCACCGCGACGGAAAGGGGCGGTTCTGAGCGAGGCGCACCCGGGGAGCTCGCTCCCCGCCACCCGCGAGTCGGTCCTCGAGTCGGACGAAGCGCGCGCACTGCTCGAAGAAGGGCGTGCCGCAGGCCGCCTCGACGCGGACGCGATCGCCCTCGCGCTCGACGAGCTCGGGCTCGACGCCGGCCAGCTGGACGCCTTCTACACGCAGCTCGAAGAGGAGCAGATCGAGGTCGTCGATGCCGCGGCCGAACGGGAGCGCGAGCGCGAGTGGGAGGCGAGCACGGAGATCTCCACCGACACGTTGCAGCTCTTTCTCAAGGACATCGGCAAGGTCCCGCTGCTCACCGCCGCCCAGGAGGTGGAGCTCGCCAAGCGCATCGAGCGCGGCGAGCACGCGGCCAAGCAGGCGATGGTCGAGGCCAACCTGCGGCTCGTCGTCTCGATCGCGAAGCGCTACCGAAACCAGGGGCTTCCGTTCCTCGACCTGATCCAGGAGGGCACGATCGGGCTCGTGCGCGCCGCGGAGAAATTCGACTGGCGCAAGGGCTACAAGTTCTCGACGTACGCCACGTGGTGGATCCGCCAGGCCGTGGCGCGCGCGATCGCCGACAAGGGTCGCACGATCCGCATGCCCGTTCACGTGGTGGAGAAGCTGAACAAGATCCACCGCTCGGAGCGGAAGCTCCGTGCGGAGCTCGCCCGCGAGCCGACAGCCGTGGAGATCGCGGACGACGTCGAGCTGCCGCTGGAGGAAGTCGAGCAGATCCGGCGCAGCGCACAGACTCCCGTGTCGCTGGAGAAGCCCGTCGGGGACGACGAGGAGAGCGAATTCGGCCACTTCCTCACGGACGAGTCGATTCCCCTCCCCGAGGAGCAGGCCGAGACCGCGCTTCGCCGCGAGGCGCTCCGCTCAATCCTCGACAGCCTCTCGCCGCGCGAGCGCGCGGTGCTGGAGTTGCGTTACGGGCTCGACGGACAGCAGCCGCGGACGCTCGACGAGGTCGGTCGCGCCTTCAACGTCACCCGAGAGCGCATCCGCCAGATCGAGCATCAGAGCCTGAAGAAGCTGCGAGCGCTGGCGGAGGCCAAGGACGTCCGCGACGTCGCCTGAACCGCGGGCGTGCCGACGTACGGCCGTCGGATAGTCCACTGACCCTCGTTCGTGTCTCTCCGGACGAGTCTGGTCGTGGTTCGCCCGGGAACACCGGGCAGGCATGGGACGCAGGGAGCCCCGCTGCCAGAAGGTATCGGGGCGACCGACGACGACGGCATGCGAAGCGTTCGAGGCCGCGCGAAGCAGGGCGGGACTTCCAGGAGCGACCACTAGAATCCCGCGAGTGCCCGTGCCCTCCCTCGATGCGCTGAAGGCCGAGCTGGCCGAGCTGATCGCGATCCCGTCGGTCAGCGCCGACCCCGAGCACGCCGACGACGTCGTGCGCGCCGCCGAGTGGGTGCGCGACGCGGTTGTCCGCGCTGGAGGTGACGCCGAGCTCGTGCCATGGGGGGAACGGCCGCTCGTCGTGGGAGAGATCCGCGCGTCGCGCGACGCCCACCCGGCGCCGACGGTGCTGGCGTACGGGCACTTCGACGTCCAGCCTCCCGATCCGCTCGACCAGTGGGTGTCCCCCCCGTTCGAGCTCGTCGAGCGCGACGACTGGCTCTACGCCCGGGGGGTCGCCGACGACAAGGGGCAGCTCTTCATGCTGTTGAAGGCGGTGGAGTTGCTGGCCGGCGCCGGCGAGCTGCCCGTCAACGTCCGGGTCGTGTGCGACGGCGAGGAGGAGGTGGGTGGTCACTCCGTCGTCGACTGGCTCGTCCAGGACGAGCGAGGCGCCGACGCAGCGGTCGTCTTCGACTCCGCGTACGTCGAGCGTGGTGTGCCCGCCTTCAACATCGCAGTGCGCGGAGTGTGCTACCTGCACGTCACCGTGCACACGGGACGACGCGACCTTCACTCGGGCGTCTACGGCGGGGCTGCGTTGAACGCGATGCACGCGCTCGTCCGTACGCTCGAAGGCGTGCTCCCCCGCGACGGGCGACTGCCCGAGCCGCTGCGTGCCGGGATCGTTCCGCCGTCGGCGGAGGAAGTGGCCGGGTGGGATCGGCTCCCGAGCGGAGAGGCGGAGCTCGCCGGCGCGGGCGCGCGCCCCGCCGACGGGGGTGCGGCGGACGACTTCTACATCCGCACGTGGGCTGAGCCCTCTCTCGACGTCAACGGCATCGCGGGCGGGTCGGCGACCCTGCAGAAGACCGTGATTCCCGTCGAGGCGCAGGCGAACCTGTCGATCCGGCTCGTCGGCGACCAGCGCCCGGAGGAGATCATTGCTGCACTCGAGCGGCTGCTGCGTGAGTCCGCGCCCGACGGCGTAGACGTGGAGGTCGACGTCTGGGCGCAGGCCCCGCCGGGTCTCGTCCCGTCCGACGCGCCGGCGATCCAACTCGGGCTCGACGCCTTCGAGCACGTCCTCGGGGCACGCCCACTGCTCATCCGGACGGGCGGAGCGATCCCGCTCGTCTCGGCGCTGGCTCAGCGGGGCGTGCCGACCGTGCTCACCGGGTTCGCCCTCAACGACTCGAACGTCCACTCACCGAACGAGCGTCTTCCGGTCGAGCACCTGGCCCTCGGCATCGAAACCGCCTGCGAGCTGTTCCGGCGGCTCGGCCGGCTCGAGTGAGCGCACCCACCGACACACGCTTCTCGTGTCCTCTGGCCGAGGAGCTCGCCCGAGACGTGCTCGACCGCTTTCTGCGGTACGTCCGCGTCGACACCCAGTCTGACCTGGACTCGACCGAGTATCCGAGCACGGCGAAGCAGCTCGACCTGTCGCGGCTACTCGTAGCCGAGCTTCGCGAGCTGGGCCTGGCCGACGTCGAGCTGACCGAGCACGGCTACGTGCTCGCGACCGTCCCCGGTACCGTCGCCGACGTGCCGACGGTTGCCCTGATCGCGCACGTCGACACGTCGCCGGACGCACCTGGTACCGGCGTCACCCCGGTCGTGCACGAGCGCTGGGAGGGCGGGCGGATCGTGCTTCCCGGCGATTCCACCCAGGTGCTCGACCCGACCGAGCTCGAAGAGCTGCAGGAGTGCGTCGGCCACGACCTCGTCACGAGCGACGGCACGACGCTGCTCGGCGCGGACGACAAGGCAGGCGTCGCCGAGATCATGTCCGCGGCCGCCTACCTCGTCGCGGACGACCGTCCGCGGGCCTCCGCTCGCCTCGTGTTCACCGTCGACGAGGAGGTCGGCCACGGCACGGACCATCTCGAGCTCGACCGGGTGGCAGCCGACGTCGGCTACACGCTCGACGGCTCGGGTCGAGGGGAGCTCGAGGTGGAGACGTTCTCCGCGTACGGCGTCAAGGTCACGATCCGTGGCGTCGTCACGCATCCCGGCAGCGCGAAGGGACGGATGGTCAGCGCCGTCAGGCTCGCCGCCGACCTCGTCGCCGCGCTTCCACGCGACCGGCTCTCACCCGAGACGACGGAGGAGCGACAGGGCTTCGTCCATCCCACGCGGATCGCCGGCCACGTGGCCGAGGCTTCGGTGTCGTTCATCGTGCGCGACCACGACGAGGAACTGCTGGAGCGGCACCTCGCCGCCCTGGTCGACCTCGTCGACGAGCTGCGCGTACGCGAGCCTCGCGCGCGCATCGACGTGCGGGTCGAGGAGCAGTACCGGAACATGCGCGATGCTCTCGAACAGCACCCCGACGTCGTGAGCACGGCCGTCGAGGCGATCCGCCGCGTTGGGCTCGAGCCACGCTTCCCGATCATTCGCGGAGGCACCGACGGCGCACGGCTCACCGAGCGGGGGCTGCCGACACCGAATCTCTTCACGGGCGGGCGTCACTACCACTCGGTCCGGGAATGGGCGTCGGTTCAGGACATGGCGGCGGCCGCGGCGACCGTCGTCGAGCTCGTCCGGCTCTGGGGCGCGCGCGAGAGCTGACGTTCCCGCACCAGGCGGATCGCGCCGCCCACCATCCAGCATCGATCAGAGCGTGTGTGGCCGGACCCGACCGCCGTGCGGCGCGCGGCTTCGAGAGGGATCTCTACTCCCCCGGCGTCGCGGGCGTCGCCGCGGCATTCGCAGTCCTCCCGCGATCGCTCTTGGCAACGTGCGAGGCACCTTCGTCCCGGCTGCGGCCCGGACGCGACCGACTGGCGTCTTGACCGCGGGACCCGGCGGGCCTGTTCGTCGGCGACGGCGGCCGTGCGTCCGTCAGTGTGAGTGGACGCCGCAGCCGAGCCAAACGTGCCCGAAGCGTCGCATCTCGTCGATGATCGGCAGGAGCGCGCGCCCCTTGTCGGTGAGCGTGTACTCGACCCGCGGCGGCGACTCCGCGTAGCTGCGACGCAGGACCATCCCCTCGGCTTCGAGTGTCCGCAGGCGCTCGGCGAGCGTTCGCGGGCTGATCCCGGCGCACGAGTGCTCGAGCTCGGTGAAGCGCCGCGGCCCTTCGGAGAGGTCGTGGACGATGAGCACCGTCCACTTCGCCCCGACGATCTCAGCCGTGCCGGCGACCGAACACGTCGGCGCAGAGTGCACCGGAAGCATCGTGCGCGGCTCTGTCATGCCGGGCATGGCTCCATTGTACGGGTCGATGTACCGGAGCGACAGCGCTCACCAGGGTGGGGGGTTGTGCACCCAGCGGCCGCCGACCATGGTGGCGACGACCTGCACCGAGTCGAGCTCGTCCAACGGACAGTCGAGCGGGTCGCGGCTGAGCACGACGAGGTCGGCAAGGTAGCCGGGGAGGAGCTTGCCGCGTCTCCGCTCGTCACCGGCGAGCCAGGCGGGCGTGACCGTGGTCGCGAGGAGCGCTTGCTGGACCGTGAGCCCCTCGTCCGGTCGCCAGGCGGGACGGTCGTCCAGCGTGCGTCTCACGGCAGCGCGGACGCCGGCCAACGGGTCGAGGTCCTCGACCGGGGCGTCGGAGCCGTTTGCCACGATCGCGCCGGAGTCCCAGAGCGAGCGAAACGCGTATGTGCCCGCGAGCCGGTCTCCCCAGAACCGCTCGGCGAGATCCCGGTCAGAAGGGGCGTGGACGAACTGGACCGAACAGGCGACGCCGAGAGCCGCGAAGCGGCCGATGTCCTCGGGCGCCAGGCACTGCGCGTGCTCGATGCGGTGGCGAAGACCGAGCGGCTGCCACGCCTCACGGGTCGCCTCGAACGCGTCGAGCGCCTCGCGGTTGGCGCGGTCACCGATCGCGTGCACCGCGACGGGCCACCCGATCGCTGCTCCGGCGCGGATGATCTCCTGCAGTTCCTCACCGCTCGTGATCACGACTCCGCTGCCGTCGAGCATCCACGCCGTGCGAGAGCCGAGCGTCCCGTCCATGAAGGCCTTGAGGTAGCCGAGGCGGAGGAAGTCGTCGCCGACTCGCGACCGCAAGCGGAGATCGGCGAGGCTTCCGACCTGATCGTGGGGCAACGACTGCCAGACGCGCAGTGTGAGACCCTCCCGCTCGTGGATGCGGCCGAAGATGGCAGGCGATCCGAGCCACCCGTCCTTGTCGTGGATTGCTGCGACGCCCCGGCTGTGTGCGATGCGGATCCCGGCCCGCGTCGCCTCGACGTACTCGTCCTCGCTCGCGGTCGCATGCCGCTCGCGGAACGTCCACGCCGCCTCCTCGCGGAGGACGCCGGTCGGCTCGCCGCGGCCGTCGCGCTCGACGATGCCGCCCTCGACGTCGAGGTCGCCGCCCGCGTACGCGAGCGCCGCCGAGTTGAGCCACAGGGAGTGGTAGTCCTTTGCCCACAACGCCGTCGGCGTCGATCCGGTGACGGCGTCGAGCGCAGCCGCCGTCGGCGCCTCCGGCCAGTCGGAGTCGCGCCAGCCGATGCCACGGATCCAGTCGCCGATGGGGGTGTAGTCCCGAACCCGGTCGAGAGCGTCGTCGACCGAGCCCGCTCCCTCGAGCTTCACCTGCCGCTGCGCGTGGGCCCATGACGGGAAGTGGACGTGGCTGTCGGTGAAGGCCGGGAGCACGCACAGGCCATGGAGATCGACCCGGTCCGGCGTCGGAAGCGCGGCTTCGTGCGTGCCCACCCCACCCACGATCCGGTCGCCCGCGATGGCGAGCGCTGCCGCCTGTGGCAGGGACGCATCCATCGTGTGGATGACTCCGTGCTCGAGGATCACGAGGCGACCGCGGCGCGCGCGGCGACGAACGCATCGGTGGCGAACTGGAGGTCGGCGTGGGTGTGCGCGGCCGACATCTGCGTCCGAATACGAGCCGTGTCACGCGGCACGACGGGGAACGAGAAGCTGACCGCGTACACGCCCCGTGCGTTCAGCTCCTCGGCGAAGCGGGAGGCGGCAACCGCGTCGCCGATCATCACGGGCACGATCGGGTGGTCGCCGGGGAGCACGTCGAAGCCGAGCTCGGTCATGCGCTGGCGGAACAACGCCGTGTTGCCGGCAAGCGTTTCCCGGAGGTCGGGTGATGACTCGATCAGCTCGAGCGCCTTCAGCGTCGCCGCCGCGACGTGCGGGGCGACGCTGTTCGAGAACAGGTACGGCCTGGAGCGCTGTCGCAGAAGCTCCACGATCTCCCGCCTGCCGGCGACATAGCCGCCGCTGGCGCCGCCCATCGCCTTGCCGAGCGTTCCCGTGACGACGTCGACGCGGTCGATCACGCCGTGCAGCTCGGGTGTTCCGCGGCCGCCCGGCCCGACGAAGCCGACGGCGTGCGAGTCGTCGACCATCACGAGTGCGTCATGGCGCTCGGCGAGCTCGCAGATGCCGTCGAGCTTCGCCACGTAGCCGTCCATGGAGAAGACGCCATCGGTTGCGATCAACCGGTAGCGGGCGCCGCGGGCCTCGATGAGCCGGGCCTCGAGCTCCTCGAGGTCCGAGTTCGCGTACCGGTAGCGCTGCGCCTTGCAGAGGCGGATGCCGTCGATGATCGACGCGTGGTTGAGCGCGTCCGAGATCACCGCGTCCTCGGCGGACAGCAGCGCCTCGAAGAGACCGCCGTTCGCGTCGAAGCAGGAGCTGTAGAGGATGGTGTCATCGGTGTGCAGGAACGAGGACAGCCGCTCCTCGAGCTCGCGGTGCGTCGCCTGCGTCCCGCAGATGAAGCGGACGGACGCCATCCCGAAGCCCCAGCGGTCGAGCGCCTCGTGCGCGGCGGCCACGACCTCCGGATGGCTCGCCAGACCGAGGTAGTTGTTCGCGCACAGGTTGATCATCTCGCCGTGCCCCTCCACGCCGACGTGCGCAGCCTGCGGCGTCGTGATCACGAGCTCGGTCTTGTAGAGCCCCTCGGCGCGTAGCTCGGCCAGCCGGCTCTCGAGGTCGTTCTTGAGCGCTCCATACATCAGGCAGCCTCCGGGGTCAGACCCCCGGGGTCTGACCCCGGAGGTCCTGGGCGTCCGTCCAGTCGAGCAGCACCTTGCCGGACTCCCCGGAGCCTGCCACGCGGAACGCCTCCTCGAAGTCGCCGTACGGGAAGCGGTGCGTGATCACGGGAGTGATGTCGAGGCCCGACTGGAGCATTACGGACATCTGGTACCACGTCTCGTACATCTCGCGGCCGTAGATGCCCTTGATCGTGAGCATGTCGAACACGATCTTGTCGAAGTCGATCGAGATCTCGCCCGAGGGGATGCCCAGGAGCGCCACGCGCCCACCGTGCGCCATGTTGTCGAGGATCGAGTGCAGAGCCGCCTCTGCGCCGGACATCTCGAGCGCTACGTCGAAACCCTCGGTCATCCCGAGCTCCTGCTGGACGTTGCGCAGGTCGCGCTCTCGCGGGTCGATCGTGAGCGTCGCCCCCATGTGCTCCGCGATCGCACGTCGGTAGGGGTTGAGCTCGGAGACGACCACGTGGCGGGCGCCCGCGTGCCGCGCCACGGCAGCGGCCATGCAGCCGATGGGCCCGGCTCCCGTGACGAGCACGTCTTCGCCGAGCACCGGAAACGCGAGCGCCGTGTGCACGGCGTTGCCAAACGGGTCGAAGATCGCGGCGACGTCCTCGTCGATACCGGGCCAGTGATGCCAGATGTTCGTCATCGGTAGCGCCACGTACTCGGCGAACGCCCCCGGACGCTGCACCCCGAGCCCGATCGTGTGTGCGCAGAGGTGGCGCCGCCCGGCCATGCAGTTGCGGCAGCGACCGCAGACGACGTGCCCCTCGCCGGAGACGACGTCGCCGGGATGGAAGTCGGCGACATTGGCTCCGACCTCCACGATCTCGCCCACGAACTCGTGGCCGACCACCATCGGTACGGGGATCGTCCGCTGAGCCCACTCGTCGAAGTGGTGGATGTGCAGGTCGGTGCCGCAGATCCCCGTCTTGCGCACGCGGATCAGCACGTCGTTGATGCCGATCTCCGGCTCGGGCACGTCCTCGAGCCAGAGTCCCGGCGACCTGTGTGCCTTGACGAGAGCCTTCACCGAACACCGATTCTACGGTGGTGGAGCCGGTGCCAGGGCGTACTCGGTGACGCTGGTCGGCGCCTCGAGGCAGGATCGTGGAACCCGCTGCAGGATGGTTGACGGCCGTGTCCGGGGCCGCTCGCCCTCGAGCGGCCCCGGACGGCACACGAGGCTCCTGATCAGCGAGCCGGCGGGATGTTCTGGTTCACGCGGAACACGTTGTCCGGGTCGTACTGGGCCTTCACCTGGGTGAGCCGTTCGTAGTTCGGCCCGTAGGTCGCCTGCACCCGCGCCTGACCCTCCTCCATCATGAAGTTGACGTAGGCGCCGCCCGCCGCGTAGGGGTGCACCGCCTCCCAGTAGCCGACGGTCCACTCGCGCAGCGTCTCTGCGTCAGCCGGGTCGGGACTGACGCCGATGAAGACCTGCGACCACACGGCGTCGCGGTACGCCCAGGCAGTGTCCTCGGGCGCCACGTCGTGGGCGGCACCGTCGACCGGGTACATGTGCGAGCCGCACTTCCAGGTCGGCATGCGGTCGTTCCACTCCCGGTTGCGCGGAATCGCCTCGTCGGCGATCTCCTTGACGAAGTCGCCGCGCCAGTACCACTGGTCGCCCGGTCCGTAGAGACCGTCGAACGCGCTGTTCAGGTCCTTCAGCGGCATGCGTCCCACACCGTGCATGACCGGCTCGGCGACAGAGAGCAACGGTGCCATCGCCTGCTCGGCCTCCTCGTCGGAGCCGTCGACGCACCAGACCACGCCGCACACCTTGCGCAGATGGATCTCCTCCGGGAACGGTGGGCCCGGTGGCACCGTGTGGAAGTTGAAGAAGCCCATCACGTTGCGCGGAGCCGACGGCAGCCACTCGCGGTAGGCGGCGAGCACCGCGTCCGCGTCCTCGAGCGCCCAGAACGTCGGGCCGCCGAAGACGGTGTCGACGGGCTGTGCCTGGAACGTGAACTCGGTGGCGACGCCGAAGTTGCCGCCGCCGCCGCGGATCGCCCAGAACAGGTCGGGATTCGCCTCAGCGCTCGCCGTCACCTGGCTGCCGTCCGCGAGAACCATCTTGGCCGACAACAGGTTGTCGATGGTCAACCCGTAGCGGCGCGTCAGGTAACCGGAGCCCCCGCCGAGCGTGAGACCGGCCACACCGGTCGTCGAGATGATCCCTGCAGGCACGGCGAGGCCGTGCTCAGACGTTGCCGCGTCGACCTCGCCCCACACGCAGCCGCCGCCGACCCGCACCGTGCGGCTCGAGGGATCGACGCTGATGCTCTTCAGCTGCGAGAGGTCGCAGACGACGCCGTCGTCGACGCTGGCGTGGCCGGCACCGTTGTGACCGCCGCCTCTGATCGCGAGCGGCAGGTCGTGCTCGCGCGCGAACCTGATCGTTGCGGCGACATCGTCGGCACCGCTGGGTCGCGCGATCAGCGCGGGGCGCTTGTCGATCATCGCGTTGTACAAGGCCCGCGCCTCGTCGTACGACGCGTCGTCCCGGCCGATCAGCTCGCCGCCGAACGCCGTGAGCTCGGCGCGTGCGGCAGAAGCCGCCGTGTCCGTTGCACTCATCTAGCCTCCTTGCTCGAGGTACGCCGTCCACCGTACGGGTCGGGCGGCGATCGTGCCATGGCCGGGTCTGATCGACTTCTCCGAGGCCCCGCCTGCTACGAATGATCAGATCTGACTAGCAAGCTCCTCTATCTCCCCGGCCCCTTGCGGCTCACCCCGGCGTTTCCGTTTGCCGGGCGCGCGCGCGAGCTCGCGATGCTGCGCGCGCTGCTGCCTCGTGCGGCAGGCGAAGGGCGCCGCGTGGCGCTGGTCTCGGGTGAGCCCGGGTCCGGCAAGAGCCGACTCGTGCGCGAGCTCGCCGAGGAGCTGTCTCGTGAAGGCGCTGACGTTCTGTACGGCGGTTGCGACGCAGTCTTTCGGGTGCCATACGGCCCGTTCGCGGAGGCGCTCGGCCCACTGATCCGCGACGTCGAGGCCAAGAGCCTCGGCGCGGCCGGACCGGGGGGGCCTGAGTTGACGCGCCTCGTTCCCGGTCTTCGCGAGGGCATCGGCTCGCTTTCGGCGCTGTCGGCGACCGATGCGGAGGCCGAGCGCCACCGGCTCCACACGGCGGTCGCAGATCTCCTCACCGCAGCCGGGGCACGGGCGCCGACGCTGCTCGTGCTCGAGGATCTCCACTGGGCCGACGTCTCCACGCTGCTGCTCCTTCGCCATCTCGTCCGGTCCGGGGCCGGCTCTCGCATGCTCCTGGTGGGCACGTTCCGCGACGTCGAGGCGGACGTCCCTGCCGCGCTCTCGGAGACAATCGCGGAGCTCGCGCGATCGGAGGGCGTGATCCCGGTGCGTCTCGGTGGTCTCGACGACGGCGACGTCGCCGAGTTCCTTCGGTTGACGACCGGCGTCGAGCCCGACCCTGCTGTGACTGCGGAGATCACCGAGCTCACGAACGGCAACGCCTTTCTCCTCACCGAGCTGTGGCGCGAGCTCGTGGATTCCGATGCGGTTGAGATCACTGCGCAGCGCGTGCGGCTGATCCGGCCACTGATCGGCGTCGCGACACCGGAAACGGTGCGTCAGGTGGTCGCGCAGCGGATCGCACGTCTCGAGCCGACCACGGTGGAGGTCCTCCAGCTCGGGGCTGTCGCGGGGGCGGCGTTCGAGCTCGACACGATCCGACGCGCCGCGACGCTCTCCGAAGGGGAGCTGCTCGACGGGGTGGACGAGGCTGTGCGTAGCGGGCTCGTCGTCGAGGCGCCGGGACGCGGACTGGCCTACCGCTTCGCGCACGAGCTCGTGCGTCGCTCTGTGATCGACCAGGTCTCCGCCTCCTGGCGCGCGGAGCTCCACCTCCGTGTCGCACGCGCGCTCGAGAGCATGCCGGTAACCGACGTCCCTCCGGCTCGGCTCGCTCTGCTGGCCCATCACTACGCCGAGGCCGCGCCGCTCGGGGATCGCGAGCGCGCCGTGTCGTACGGGCTGCAAGCTGCCGAGTCGGCGGCGGCTTCGCTCGCGTTCGACGAGGCGGCGGGTCTTCTGCGCACGGCGCTCGACCTCGGTATTGGCGACCTGCGCCGGCGATGTGCGGTCGAGCTCGAGCTCGGATATGCGTGGCATCGGGCGGGGGCATCACTCGACGCGCTGGACGCGTTCCGCGCCGCAGCCGCGGCTGCCCGCGAGCTGGGCGACGTCGAGCTGCTCGCGCGCGCCGCGATCGGGTTCGAAGAGGCATGCTGGCGTCCGGCGATCCATGACGCGGGCGCTGTAGAGCTCCTCGAGGAGGCCGTTGCCGCTGTCGGCCCGGAGCCGTCCGAGGTTCGCGTTCGCCTGCTCGGGGGCCTGACCCGAGCCCTCGACTTCAAGGGTGACTATCCACGCGCCCGCCCCGCTCGGGACGAGGCGACGGCGATGGCGCGCGCCCTCGGCGATCGGGAAGCGCTCGGGTCCGTCCTCTCGTCCGCCTACTGGTCGCGGGGCTCGCGGACGGACCTCGAGATCAACGCGATGCTCGTCGAGGCGCTCGAGATCGGGAGTGAGCTGTCGCACACCGGCATCCGTGCCGAAGCCCTGTGGTGGCTCGTACCCTCGTACGTCTCGCTGTCCGACCACGCGACAGCTCGTGTCGCTCTCGCCGAGCTCACAGACCTTGCCGGGCAGCTCGGAGAGCCGTTCCGTCTCCACGTCGCCGAGCAGTACGCATCGGCCCTCGCTCTCTGCGACGGTGACCTCGCAGCTGCGGAGGCGGCAGCTGACCGGTCCCACGAGTGGAGCCGCATGCTCCGCGGGCGTGACCCGTCGGGTGTGTACGGCATCCAGATGTTCGGGATCCGCCGCGAGCAGGGTCGGCTGGCCGAGCTGGCGCCGGTCGTCCGCCTCCTCACCGCGCAGGGCGACTCGGCGGCATGGCCGCCGGCACTCGCCGTGCTGCTGGCCGACCTCGGGATGAGAGACGACGCCGTCCGGGTGCTGGAAGGCATCAGGGCCGATGGACTGGGCTCGGTTGGCCGCACGCTCTGGCTCGCCACGCTGGCCTACGTCACCGAAGCCGCTGCTGCTGTCGGCGACGACGAGCTCGCCGCAGAGCTCTATACGGCCTTCGAGCCTCATCGAGGGCACACCATCCAGATCGGTCATCTCGTCGCGTGCCTCGGCTCGGCCGACCGGTATCTGGGGATGCTGGCGGCGACGCTCGGGTACTGGAAGGAGGCGGACGCGCACTTCCGGGCTGCGCGCACCCAGAACGAGAGGCTCGGCGCGCGTACGTGGCTCGCCCACACCTTCGTCGAGCATGCCCGCATGCTGCTCGCGCGTCGGGCCGGCGACGATCAAACGAACGCCGCGGCACTCCTCGCGGAAGCGGTCGCGCTCGCGGAGGATCACGGTCTCGTCGCGGTGGCGCAACGCGCCGCCGCGCTCGGGGCGGGAGCCTCCCAGTCCCGCCAGCCGCCCGACGGTCTCTCGGCCCGCGAGGTACAGATCCTCACCTTCGTGGCGCTCGGCCTATCGAACCGAGAGGTCGGTGAGCGACTCCACATCAGCGAGCACACCGTTGCCAACCACGTCCGCAGCATCCTGCGCAAGACCGGTTGTGCGAACAGGACCGAGGCGGCGAGCTACGCCCACCGGCATCGGCTCGTTACCGCATAGAAAAGCGGACGCTGTACCATCGACGCATGCCGCTCTACGTGATCGAGCGTACGTTCGCGGAGCAGCTCGACCTGACCGCCGACGACGTCCGGTTGATCGAGGACGTCAACGCCGACGAGGGCGTGAGCTGGCTGTTCTCGTTCCTCTCCGCCGACCGGCAGCGCTCGTACTGCCTCTACGAGGCCGCCTCACCCGAGGCGATCATCGCCGCCGCAGAGCGCGCCGACGTCCCGGTCGACTCGATCGTCGAGGTCTCGAAGTTCGTGCCCGCCGAGCTCCTGGTTTGAGACGAGCACCCCCGTGGCGTGGGATTCCCTGAACGACGAGCAGCGCGAGGTGCGCGACCTCGTGCGGACGCTCGCCCGTGAGCGGATAGCCCCCCGGGCAGCCGAGATCGACGAGTCGCACGAGTTCCCCTGGGACGTGGTCGGGGTGTTCCGCGAGCACGGGGTCTTCGGGCTCTTCTTCGACGAGGAGCACGGCGGAACCGGGACCGGCACCCTGCTCTCGCTCGTCGCGATCGAGGAGGTGTCCAAGGTCTGCGCCACGTCGGGACTGATCCTGGCGGCACAGGAGCTCGGGGCGCTCGGGCTCAAGCTCGGCGGATCTGACGAGCAACGGGCGCGCTGGCTCCCACGGCTCGCCTCGGGCGAGGTACTCGCCGCCTACGCCCTGACCGAGGCCGGGTCGGGCTCGGACTCGGCTGCGATGCGAACGACCGCGCGCCGCGACGGCGACGAGTACGTCTTCGACGGCTCGAAGCGCTTCATCACGAACGCGGGCGTGGCCGGCCTCTACACGGTGTTCGCGAAGACCGACCCGGACGGCGGGCACGACGGCATCTCCGCGTTCCTCGTCCCTTCGGACGCGCCCGGCTTCGCGGTCTCGCGACTCGAGCCGAAGATGGGTATTGCTGGCTCCACCACCGGTGAGCTGGTGTTCGACGGCTGTCGGGTGCCTGTGAGCGCCCGGCTGGGTGAGGAGGGCACCGGCTTCCGTCTTGCGATGCGGATCCTCGACCGCTCGCGTCCCGGTGTCGCCGCGCAGGCGCTCGGGATCGCGCAGGGCGCGACCGACTACGCCCTCGACTACGCACGCACGCGGGAGACGATGGGCCAGCCCATCGCGTCGCATCAGCTGATCGCGGCGAAGCTCGCCGACATGGAGACGATGTGCGAGGCGGCTCGCGGGCTCCTCTACCGCTTCGGCCGCATGGTCGACGAGGGCGCCGACGACGCGGAGCTGACCAAGGCGTCGGCGATGGCGAAGCTCCTCTGCGCCGACGTGGCGATGCAGGTGACGACGGAGGCGGTGCAGATCCTCGGCGGCTACGGCTACATCAAGGAGTACCCGGTCGAGCGTTTCATGCGCGACGCCAAGATCACGCAGATCTACGAGGGGACGCAGGAGGTGCAGCGGCTCGTGATCGCGCGTGAGATGTTGAAGGAGAGCCGAGCCTTCCTGCTCGCCGGCGTCGGCTGAGGGGAGCCGCCTGCGCCGAAGGGCGCCGTGGTGCCCGGCGGGAAACTCCCGATGCCGCAGATCCCGCGGCGCGGTACACCAGAGTCGTGTTCGAAACGATCTTCGAGCCGTTTCGCATCCACTCGGTCGAGCCGCTGCGCATGACGACCCCGGAACAGCGACGGGAAGCGATCGCCGCGGCCGGCTACAACCTGTTCGCGCTCCACGCGGACGACGTCCTCGTCGACCTGCTCACCGACTCCGGGACGGGCGCGATGTCGCGGGACCAATGGGCGGCGATCCAGCACGGCGACGAGAGCTACGCGGGCTCGCCGTCGTGGTACGTGTTCCTCGACGCCGTCCGCGAGCTCTTCCCGTTCGAGCACGTGATCCCGACCCACCAGGGGCGGGCCGCCGAGAAGATCCTGTTCACGGCCATGGGGGGCGTCGGCAAGGTCGTGCCCAACAACACGCATTTCGACACGACCCGCGCCAACGTGGAGTACACGGGCGCCGAGGCCGTCGACCTCGTGATCGCAGAGGGTCTCGATCCGGCTGCCCTCCACCCCTTCAAGGGGAACATGGACGTCGGCGCGCTCGAGGACTTGATCGAAGCGCGAGGGGCCGACGCCGTGCCAGTGGTCTTCGTGACCATCACGAACAACTCTGGCGGCGGTCAGCCGGTATCGCTCGAGAACCTCCGGGAGGTCCGCGTCGTCTGTGACCGGTACGGCATCCCCCTCTACCTCGACGCCTGCCGCTTCGCCGAGAACGCCTGGTTCGTCCGCGAGCGCGAACCCGGCCAAGGCGACCGCAATGTCGCCGACATCGTGCGCGAGATGGCATCGCTCGCGGACGGCATGACGATCAGCGCCAAGAAGGACCCGCTCGCCAACATCGGTGGCTGGCTCGCGATGAACGACGCGAAGCTGGCCGAGCGCTGTCGCAACCTGCTCGTGCTCACGGAGGGGTTTCCCACGTACGGCGGTCTCGCCGGTCGGGACCTCGAGGCGATCGCGCAGGGGTTGCGGGAGGCCGTCGACCACGAGTACCTGCGGTACCGAATCCGTTCGACCGCCTACCTCGGCGATGGGCTCGTCGCGGGAGGCATACCGATCGTGCAGCCGGTCGGCGGGCATGCCGTGTACCTGGACGCACGCGCGCTCCTCCCGCACGTACCGCCACTGGAGTACCCAGGCCAGTCTCTCGCAGTGGCGCTCTACGAAGCGGGCGGCGTGCGTGGCTGCGAGATCGGAACCGTCATGTTCGGCATGGGCCACGACGGCGTGGAAACAGCCGCGGCCATGGATCTCGTGCGGCTCGCCATCCCGCGACGCACCTACACACAGAGCCACGTGGACTACGTGATCGAGGTCTGCTCCACGGTTGCGGATCGGGCGGACGAGCTGCGCGGACTGCGAATCGTCGAGCAACCGTTGCAGCTGAGGCACTTCACCGCGCGGTTCGAGCCGTTGTAGCGAGGTTGTCCGTCGTCCGGCGCGTCCGGCGTGGTGTCCGGCCGATAATCAGCCAGCCGTGACCGGCGGTGTCGCTCGCGGATACCGGTCACACAGCTCGTCCACGTAGTCGGCGAGCCGGTCGGCGACCGCAACGTCGTGGATCTCGAGCACGTTCTCGGCGTTCCGCTCGCCCGACCGCGAGAAGTTGAAGCTGCCAACGAACGCGACGTCGTCGGCGACGACGACCTTGGCGTGCATGAAGTCCTGCACGGCGTCGCGTCGCCACGGCGTCGACTGCTTGCCGGAGAAAGCGCCGCCGGCGAGGATCGTCTGCAGAAGCGGGATCTTCCACGAGCTGACCTCGTTCCGCTGCCATTGACGAAAGACGTCGTCGACCTGTGTGTCGTCGATCACTCCCGTGATGGAGCAGCGGCGCTCGTTCACGACCTCGACGAGCGTGCCGAGGATGGGGCCCGCCGTCAGCACCGGAGACGCGATGCGGATCCGGCTCGCCGCACGACCGATGTGCTTGGCGACGCGATGCGAGAGCGACTCGCCGAAGCCCGGGGCGAACCAGGGGCGCACTGCGACACCGTCGACATCGACCGGCCGCGGCTCGACGGTGCCGGAGCCCTCGACGACACCGCTCTCCCAGAGCTCATCGAAGGCGAGGGTGAACGCGGTTGCCAGAGGCTCGGCGCCGAGCACGCGCACGATCACGTTCTCCTGCCTCGTCCAGGAGTCGTCCGTCCAGTTCGTCGACCCGGTCCAGACGTCGGCGCCGTCGCGGACGGCGAACTTGTGGTGCATGAGCGCGTACCCGCCGGCGACGCCGCGCGTCTCGACGGGGAGCGCCTCTATCGCGTCCGGCTCCATCTCCGGCGGCGGCGGCACCGGGATCGGGCCGGGATGATCCACGTTGTAGAGGATGCGAACCACAACACCGCGCTGCTCTGCGGCGAGCAGCGCTGCGAGCACGAGCGCCCCGGCCTCGGTCTCGACCCGCACGTCGTAGAGGGCGAGGTCGAGCGTCCGCTTCGCGGCTCCCAGGAAGTCGGCGACGGCGCGGGCGACGTCGAAGGCGGACTGGCCGCCGTCGGTCAGCGTGTCGAGCTCGATCGCCACTTCGGGGAGCTCTTGCCCCGTGCCTTGAGCTCCGCCTTGTGCGCTCGCTTCTTCGCCTGGTACTCCTCGAGCGCCTCCGTCGAGTCGACGTCGCCGAGTGTCGGATACGGCGGCACGAGCGGTTGCGCGACCTCGACCCCGAAGCGCTTGGCGAGCACCGAGCCGAGCGCTATCACCTTCATGTCGCCGAAGCCCGGAAGCGCCCGGATGCGTTGTTCGAGGTCTGCGCCGTCGCGCGCCTCGACCCAGACACGCTCGGCGTGGCCGTCGTAGTCGCCGGCGACGACGGCGCACAGCTCCTGGACACGCTTGGCCATGGCACCGGGAAACCGATGCACGGCAGGCTTCTCACGGAAGGTCGCATCGAGCTCCGCCGGGTCCATTGCTGCGATCGCGGCGGCATCGAGTGCTCCGAGGCGCTGTTGCAGCTTCAGTGGCCCCGTGAACGCCGTCTGCACGGGCACCTGCTGGTCGATCGCGAAGCCGATCAGCAGCGCAAGCGGCTCGCTGGCGATGAGCTCGTCTGCGGCGGGATCGCCGGTGAAGTGGAGCGCCCTCGGTGTCACGAGACCCGTAACACGATCCGTGACGCGGCTTCCCCACGGAGCGCGTCCCGTGCGCGGATCGTGACTGCGAAGAGGCCCTGCTTGCCCGTCCGACCGACGATCGCGCCGGTACGACGGTTGAGACGGAGCCCGATCGGGAACCTGCCCTCGATCGCCTTCCACTTCAGCGGGGACACGCCGCCGACCGTGCTCAGATCGATCGTGACGCGCTCACCGCGTGGGACGGCGACGGCACCACGCGTCACGATCCGCAGCTTTCGCGCGACGTCGATCTCGGCAGCCGCCGTGGCGTTCGCGCCGGACGCGTCGGTCGCGGAGAACGTGACCGGAAATGTCCCGGCACGGGTCGGTGTTCCCGTGACCTTGCCGGTGGCCGGGTCCAGCACGAGCCCCGGCGGGAGCGGCGTGTCGGCGACCGCCCAGGTCACCGCGGCGGCGCCGCCCGTGTACCCGAGCTGCAGGGTGTACGGGCGCCCGACCTCGGCCGGCCTCGTCTCCGGGGCGGCCACCGCGAGTGCCTGACCGACGGTGAACGTGAACGTCTTCTCGCCGAAGCGGCGGAACGGCTCCTCGACCCGGATCGCGACCTGCCACGACCCGGCTGCAGCCGGCGTCCCGGAGATCAGGCCGCCGGTGGTCATCGTCAGGCCGGTCGGGAGTGCGCCTTCCTTGATCAGCCATCGCGGCTCGTCGTAACCGCCCTCGAACCCCGCGTGTTGGAGTTGGAACGAGTAGGCGGCACCCGGGGTACCGCGCGGAACCGACTCCGTCGCGATGTACAGGTCTGGGAGCACGGTCATCTCGAACCGGCCCTGGGACGGCACCGACACGCCTGGACAGCCCTCATCGGCAAGCTCCACCCAGAACACGTAGTCGCCGGACTCCGTCGGCGTCCCGGTCAGCTTGAGGTCGCGCGTCACCTCGAGCCCCGGCGGCACCGTGCCAGCGATGTGCCGCGTGAAGTACGACTGGATACAACCCTCCTCGCCCTCGAACTCGTACTCGAACGGCGTGTTCACCTCGGCGTCGGGGGGCTGCTTGTCCTGGTTGATGTCGAGCGCGGACGCGCTCGCTGCCACGAGGGTGGCGATGACCGCGGCTGCAACGGCGGCAATCGTCAGGCGGGCAAGACGCATTCTGGGCTCCTCGGAGTCGACGACCGGAGATCTACTTCCGGCGAGGCTACCGGAACTCCCCGTTCTGCTAGCGCTCCACGCGGCTCCCAGGAAGCAGGTCGTCGCGTCCGTCCGGCCACCGCACCCACGCCTTGTGCCCGCCGTCGTAGTCGTCTCCCCAGACGATCAAGGTGGCAGGCTCCCCGAGCGCCGTGCAGGGTGCCGTTCCTTCTGCGTCGAGCCCGCGCCAGCACCGCACGAACGCGTTCGTTTCCCACTCTGCGGCGACCGTCGTGTGCCCGACGTGCCCCGGATTCAGCACGACGCCGGCGTCGAGGCCGAGCAGGACGTGCATCACCGAGCCACGCAGGTCCTCGAACGACGTCGATCCGGGGGCGTGTACTCCCCCGACCGATCCGGCGAACAGCGTGTCCCCCGTGAAGCACTCTTGACCGTCGACCAGGAAGGCGAGCATCCCACCGGTGTGACCCGGTGTGTGTAGACAGCGAATCCGGAGCTCGCCCGACTCGACGACGTCGCCGTCTCCGAGTCGTCCGTCGACACCGTCGAGCTCCTCCGCCTCGAGTGGGTGTGCGAGCACCGGCACGCCGAAGCGCTCGCGAAACGCGTCGAGGTGCGCCACGTGATCGACGTGACGGTGGGTGAGGAGGACGTTCGTGACCGTGAGCCGGAAGCGCTCGATCGCGTCGAGCAGCGGCCCCGGGGGGCCACCGGCGTCGATCAGCACTGCGTGCCCGCCCGCCCGGTCACCCACGACGTAGCCGTTCGAGAGCCAGTTCGGATCCATGCTGCGCTCGAGGATCACGCCGACACGTTACCCGCGAGCGGCGAGGTGTCAGACACCGGGGGTCTGTCAAGGGGGATTCGTGCCGATTCTGTGTCGCTTTGTCCTCAATTCGGCCCGGACGAGGCGAAGGTGTCAGACACCTGAGGCCTGTCAAGGGGATTCGTGCCGAATGTGTGCCAGTGTCTCCACCGGTGGTCGTAGGGCCCCTCTGTCGCGATGCGACCTGGTCGCGCTACGCTCGTTCGGTGGAAGCGCTTGCCGCCCTCTCTCCTCGCACACGGGCATGGTTCGAGCAGGCGTTCGCCGCCCCCACGCCGGCGCAGGAGCGTGCCTGGCCTGTGATCGCGAGCGGCAAGCACGTTCTCGTCCAGGCGCCGACAGGATCGGGCAAGACCCTGGCAGCGTTCCTCGTCGGCATCGACAGGCTCGACGAGCGCCCGGGCCACGGCCTGCGGCTTCTCTACATCTCGCCGCTCAAGGCTCTCAACTACGACATCGAGCGCAACCTGCGCGCGCCCCTCGCCGGGTTGAGATCACAGCTGGCCGTCGGCGTGCGGACGGGCGACACCACGCAGTCGGAGCGGCGCGAGATGTTGCGCACGCCGCCCGACATCCTGATCACGACACCCGAGTCGCTGTTTCTGCTGCTCACGTCGCAGGGGCGGGAGATGCTGCGCACCGTCGAGACCGTGATCGTCGACGAGGTGCACGCCGTCGCGGGGACGAAGCGCGGCGCTCACCTCGCGCTCTCGCTCGAGCGGCTCGAGAGGGTCGTGGATCGTCCCTTCCAACGTGTGGGCCTGTCGGCGACGCAGCGACCGCTTGCCGAGATCGGGCGCTTCGTCGCCGGAGCCGGACGGGAGATCGAGCTCGTCGATGCCGGGATCCGCAAGGAGCTCGACCTCGAGGTCGTGATCCCCGTCGAGGACCTGCGGGAGCTAGGGGCGAACCGCGAGCTCGCCCAGCCTGTGATGCCGGACGGCGTGGAGATGGCCCCCGGCTACGAGGCGACTGCGAAGTCGATCTGGCCGTCCGTCTACCCGGCGTTGCTCGAGCTCGTCCGCGCCCATCGCTCGACGATCGTGTTCGTGAACAACCGGCGTCTGGCCGAGCGACTCGCGATCCGCCTCAATGAGCTGGCCGGCGAAGAGATCGCCCGGGCTCATCACGGGTCGATAGCGCGCGAGCAGCGGGTGGAGATCGAGGAGCTGCTGAAGGCAGGGAGGATCCCGTGCCTCGTCGCCACCTCGAGCCTCGAGCTGGGAATCGACATGGGTGCCGTCGACCTCGTGATCCAGGTCGAGAGCCCGAAGTCCGTAGCGCGCGGCCTCCAGCGGATCGGTCGTGCCGGGCACGAGTTGGGTGCGACCTCCAAGGGGCGAATCTTCCCCAAGTTCAGGGCAGACCTCCTGGAATGCGCGGTCGTTGCCCGCGCGATGCGAGAGGGCGCGATCGAAGAGACCAAGATCCCGCGCAACCCGCTCGACGTCGTCGCGCAGCAGATCGTCGCCATCTGCGCCGACGAGGACGTCGCGGTCGACGACCTCCACACGCTCGTCCGTCGGGCCTACCCGTTCGCCGACCTCTCCCGCGAGCAGCTGGAGAACGTCCTCGACATGCTGGCCGGTCGCTACCCCTCCGACGAGTTCGTCGAGTTGCGGCCGCGGATCGTCTGGGACCGCACCAGGGGTGTCGTGCGCGGCCGCTCGGGTGCGCGGCGCTTGGCGGTGACGAACGCCGGCACGATCCCAGACCGTGGCCTGTTCGGCGTGTTCCAGGTAGCAGGCGGCGGCCGCGTTGGCGAGCTCGACGAGGAGATGGTCTACGAGGCTCGCGAGGGGCAGACGTTCATGTTGGGCGCGTCCTCATGGCGCATCGAGGAGATCACCCGCGACCGCGTTCTCGTCTCCCCGGCCCCCGGCGTGCCCGGGGCGGTGCCGTTCTGGAAGGGAGAGGGGGTAGGGCGCCCCTACGAGCTGGGCGCTCGTATCGGCGCAGCCGTCCGCGAGCTCGAGGCCCTCCCGGACGAACGGGCGCTCGAACGCCTGGCGAGCGAGTACCACCTGGACGCGTTCGCGCGGAGCAACCTGCTCGTGTTCCTGCGCGAGCAGGCTCGGGCCACCGGCTCAGTGCCCTCCGATCGCACGGTGGTCGTCGAGCGCTTCCGCGACGAGATCGGTGACTGGCGCGTCTGCATCCTCACCCCGTTCGGAGGGCGAGTGCACGCGCCGTGGTCGCTCGCGCTCGCCGCTCGGCTCCGCGACGCGCTCGGTCTCGAGGTGCAGTCGTTGTGGTCCGACGACGGTATCGCGCTCCACCTGCCCGAGGCGGACACCGCTCCGTCGTTCGGCGAGCTGGCGCTCGAGCCGGAGGAGATCGAGGACCTCGTCGTGCAGGAGGTCGGGCAGAGTGCGCTCTTCGGGGCGCGCTTCCGCGAGAACGCGGCGCGGGCCCTCCTCATCCCGCGCAGGCGCCCTGGTCAGCGGACGCCGCTCTGGCAGCAGCGGCTGAAGGCGCAGAGCCTGCTCCAGGTCGCGCGCCGATACGGGTCCTTCCCGATCGTCTTGGAGACGTACCGGGAGTGCCTGCAGGACGTGTTCGACCTGCCGGCGCTGCGTGGCATCCTCGAGGGCCTGCGCTCGCGCGAGCTCGACCTCGTCGAGGTGGAGACGCCGTCGGCTTCGCCGATGGCGTCCTCGCTGATGTTCGACTACGTCGCGACCTACATGTACGAGGACGACACGCCTGCCGCCGAGCGGCGTGCGCAGGCGCTCGCGCTCGACCGTGAGCTCCTGCGTGAGCTGCTCGGGCAGGAGGAGCTGCGCGAGTTGCTCGACGCCGACGCACTGGCCGACGTCGAGGCCGCGCTACGCCCGGTGGCGCGCAGCGCCGACGAGCTGCACGACCTGTTGCGACGGGTCGGTGACCTGCGGGAAGGGGAGCACGACCAGGGTCTCGTCGAGACGCTGCTGCGCGAGCGCCGGGCAATCCGCGTGCGTCTCCCAGTCGGAGAGGCGTTGATCGCGAGTGAGGACGCCGGCCTCTACCGGGACGCGCTCGGCGTCGTTCCTCCGGGTGGGCTCCCGGGTGCCTTCCTCGAGCCGATGGACGGTGCCCTGGAGCGACTGTTGCTTCGCTACGCGCGGACGCACGGGCCGTTCACCACGGCCGATGTCGCCGCCCGCTACGGCCTCGAGCTCGGCGACGTCGAGTCCCTCCTGGCTGGGCTGGAGTCCGACGACTCGCTCGTGCGCGGTGAGCTCCGTCCCGGTGGCGTCGAACGGGAGTGGTGCGACCCCGACGTCCTACGGCGGATACGTCGAGCGTCGCTCGCGGTCCTTCGCCGTGAGGTCGAGCCGGCCGGGCACGAGGCTCTCGCGCGCTTCCTCCCCGCCTGGCACGGGATCGGCCGGCGGGCGACGCTGAACGAGGCACTCGTGCCCCTGCAGGGGCTGGCGTTGCCGGTGTCGTTGTGGGAGGACGAGATCCTGCCGTGCCGCGTCCCCGGGTACCAGCCCTCGTGGCTCGACGCCCTGTGCGCGTCCGGGGAGCTCGTCTGGGTCGGGGCCGGCCTCGACCGCGCCGCCGTCTACTTCCGGGACGATGCTTCGGTGCTCGGTCCACCCGCGCGTCATGAGCCGCTCGACGGGGAGGCACACGTCGCGATCCGCGAGGTGCTCGGGCGGAGCGCGGAGTTCTGGCCCGAGTTGCTCGCCGCAAGCGGCCGAGAGGCCGACGACGCGCTCGCCGCGCTCTGGGAGCTCGTCTGGAACGGCGAGGTGACGAACGACGCGTGGGCACCTCTGCGCTCCGTCCGTCGCTATGGCGTGCCTCAACCGGAGCGCCGGCCCCGGCGGTTCTCGCGAGCCCGGGGTTCGAGCCAGACATCGACGGCAGGGCGGTGGTCGCTCTCGTCGCGGCTCTTCCCCGGCGAGCCGGATCGCCGCACACTCGCAGAGTTGCTGCTGGAGCGTCACGGCATCGTGGTGCGCGACGGCGTTCGCGCCGAGGGCATTCCCGGTGGGTACGGCGCTGTCTATGCGGAGCTGCGGACGCTCGAGACGATCGGCCAGTGCCGTCGCGGGTACTTCGTCGAGGGCCTGGGCGGCGCGCAGTTCGCACTGCCGGGGGCGGTGGAGCGCCTGCGGGAGCTGCGCTCCAGAGCGGATGCCGAAGAGCCCGAGGCGCTGGTGCTCGCCGCTGCCGATCCCGCGCAGCCGTACGGGGCGGTGCTGCCCTGGCCGAGGCGGGCGGGCGCGCGCGCCGCTCGCGTCGCCGGCGCACACGTCGTCTCGCTCGACGGTGAAGCAGTTCTCTTCGTCGAGCGCAAGGGGCGGTCCCTGGTGCCCTTGCGCGAGCCGGACGAGTCGTGGCTGCGCCCCGCAGTCGCTGCGCTCGCTGCCTGGGTCCAGGCCCGTCGCGGCCGGCGGCTCTCGGTCGAGCGCTTCGATGGCGTGCCCGTGACGGAGAGTGACGTGCTCGGGCTACTCGTGGACGCCGGGTTCCTCGCGGGGCCGCGGCGCGCCGTCCTCCGATCCTGAACGACCGACGCTTCCCACGACTTCAACCGGCGTTCTCGCGGAGCCGCGGCCGTGCCAGCAGTCCGAGTACGACGCCGAACAGGAGATGCCGGAACGTCGCCTGCGCAAAGCCGCGAGGTGAGCGGGCGAGCGGCGGGAGATCCTCGTCACCGCGCGCGGGGTGGAAGCGGTCGGTGATCGGAGTCAGCGGGTAGAGGAGGGCGTGCTCGACCATCGCGAAGCCGACGGCGTTGCGAAGCGCGCTGCCGCCGAGTCGGCGGTCGACCAGCTCGAACGCGACCCCGGCGGCCGCGCCGTTAGCAGCATGGAGAACGAGCCCTGCGGGACGCCACAGCGCGCCGCGCGTGACCGCCTTGCCGAGCAACGCCACGTCTGAATAGGGGAAGCGGAAGAGCCGGCGATCGAGCGGCTCCGCGGCAGACCAGACGCTCGCTGCCGCGGCGCCCGCGAGTGCGGCGCGAACGCGGCGCGTCATGCGGATGCGAGCTTCCGCAGCTGCTTGACGGCGGCAGGGAGGTTTGCGTTCGTGTAGGTGACCCCGAGCGCCTCCGCGTCCTCCTGCTTCACAGCCGCACCGCCCAGGGCAATGGGGATCGTCGGCGTTTCGGTCGCGCGGAGCGCCCGTCTCAGCTCCGCCACGGCTGCTTTCTGCCCCGCGCTGAGACAGACGAGCCGGGACCCGATCGACTCCGCGAACGCGAGAGCATCCTCCACCGGGGTGGCAGCGCCCAGATACTCGACCTGCCAACCGTCGGCGCGCAAGAGCACCGCCAGCATGAGCAGGCCGATCTCGTGGCGCTCTCCCGGCGCGCAGGCGAGCACCGCGGTTCCTCTGACAGCTGGACGTTCCTCGGCGAGCAGCACCTCGAGCCGCGTCCGTACCTTGCCGGTGAACGAGTGCTCCTCCGCGACGGAGATCGTGCCGGAATGCCAGAGCTCGCCAACCTCTCGTAGGGCAGGAGTGAGGACGTCGCTGAACGCCGTCTCCAACGGGAGCACGGCGAACGCCTGATCGAGCAGGCCTGTGGTCGCCGCTGCGTCGTCTGCGGCGGCGGCGGCGACCAGAGCCTCGAGCAGGTCCCCTGGGTCGTCCAGGGCCGGGACTTCGCGCTCCTGCAGAACGCGTGCCGCTTCGCCAATCCTCCACCCTTCGGCGAGTCGATCGCGGAGCCACTCCACGCGCGCGACGTCCTGTTCGCTATAGCGTCGCTGGCCGCCCGCAGTACGCTGCGGACGAAGCACGCCGTATCGCTGTTCCCACTTGCGCAGCGTGTCGGCTGCGACGCCCGTTCGGGCGGCGATCGCGGAGATGTTCAAGAAGATCGACATAACCTGGACGAAGGATAGCGGACGAGTCGGTCGCCGGAGTGGACATGCCGGAGGGTGACACCGTGCGACGCATTGCCGACGGCCTCCAGCTGCTCGTCGGCGAACGGCTCGTCGCCGAGTCACCGCATCCACGCGGAGCCTCAACGGGGATCGCGGCACTCGTCGACGGGCGCGTGCTGGAGAGCGTCGAGGCACGGGGCAAGAGCCTCCTGCTCCGCTTCGAGGGCGGCGTGACGGTGCGTAACCACCTCCGTCTCTCCGGGCGCTGGCGGATCGAGCCACGCGGCGCGGCGCGATCGGGACGGCCCTGGCTGATCCTCCGTGGCGCCGAGTGGGAGGCCGTGCAGTGGAACGGCCCGGTGTTGACGCTCGGCGAGGCCCCTGCCGCTCGACTCGGGCCCGACCTGCTCGCCGATGATGCCGATCTGGACGCGATCGCCCGCCGCGTGCGCATGGCTGCCGACGGGCGCCCGGTGGGCGAGGTGCTCGTCGATCAGCACGTGGTCGCCGGCCTGGGGAACATGTGGCTGGCCGAGCTTCTCTGGCAGGCCAGGCTCTCTCCGTGGTTGCCCGTGTCGGCGATCGACGACGTCGAACTGCTTCGTGGGCTCGCATGGGCGCGGCAAGCGATGCGGGTCGCCGTCGACGGGCCTCGCCCGCTGCGGGCCGTCTACCGGCGCGCCGGCCGGCCGTGCCCACGCTGCTCCGCCCCGGTGCGCTCGGGTGGCCTGGGCGATGCGAACCGCACGGCGTACTGGTGCGAACGCTGCCAGCGGGGCTGAGGTTCACCCCCGTCTCCGAGTGACGGGGAGCCTCGACCGGCGAGGATTCGGGCCGCCGGCCGCGTACCGGTGAGTGTGGCGGCGAGAGCACCTCACCTCGAGCTCGTCCTGCGCTCGTTCACGCTGGGGGCATTCGCGTATCTGCTCCGGGAGCTCGCGGACGCTGGAGAGACGCTTCCCTTTGCGTTCGAGGAGCACGTCGGGCGCGACGGCCCTGCGCTCTACGAGTACAGGCCGCTCGTCCGGGACTTCGTCGAGGCGCACGCGTCGCTCTTGCGGGGGCGCGACGATGCGCTGATCGCGCTCGACGAGCTGCGACGCGAGCCTGCAGCGGCGATCTACGCGCGCGCTCACGCCGGACCGCGTGCCGAGGAGGACGAAGCGCTGTTCCGGACGGTGCTCGTCGACCTGCTCATCCGGACAGCGGAGGGGTGTGGCGGCTTCGACTGGGACGACGACGTGTTCGAGCGCGCGTACGGCGAGCTCGAGCGCTCCCTGTTCGGCGAGCGCAGGACGTACGCGGCGATCGCCCCGCTCGTCGGGCTCTCGATCGGCGTCGCAGTCGAACTGGGCCCCGGGCTTCGCATACGCGCCGCGACCGACGGCGAGCTTGCGCGTCATTGGCCGGAGGCGCGTCGGTTGCTGCCCGACGGGTTCGGCCGTGATGCCGACCGCTACTGCGTCGTCGAGCTGCGCGCCGCGCTCGGCTCGGGCGAAGACGTCCCTGACGCTCCGGCAGAGCTCGCGGACGTCGTGTCGGCGGTTCGGCTGGCCACCGCGGCTCCGCTCGCTGCAGGCCCAGTGCTCTTCGAGACACTCGACGGGCGGCCGTTCGGGATTCGTCCCGTGCTGCCGATCGCGGCGACACAGCCACCGGGGGAGCCGACCCGTCTCGACGAGTTTCGGGGCAGACTGGCCGCCGACCTCCTCGCCCGACTCGGGCTCGCCGATGCCGACACGACGTTGGCGGAGGCGCTCGATCGCTGGGAGCTGTCCCTCTTCCAACACGACCCGTTTCGCTCCGAGCAGCTGCGCGGAGCGCTGGTGGCGGCTCTGGGTGAGACGTGGGCGCTTCGTGCGCCTGTCCTGCTCGAGGACGACCCGGCACTGCGTGGACGCGTGCACGCGAGTCTCGTTGCCCTTGCGGAGGGGGACGAGTCGGGAGGCGCCGCCGACATCGTCAGGCGCGTGCTCGTCGAAGCGCTTCGGCACGGCGATCGGATCGTTCTCGCCCGCACGCTCGACCGCGTGCTCCTCGGCCAGACCGATGTCGCTCGGCACGAGCGCCTGGCGGTCTGAGTCGCGCTCCGCGCCCGAAGTGGGCTCACCCCGGGGGCCTCGGGACCGATGCTCGAACCGGCACGAAGATGGCGCCAAGCGGGTTCAGTCTCGTGACACCTCCAGGGCTAGCGTGGCTGTATGGACGAGGCACGCAGCGTTCTCGCGCGGCTCGATCGGATCGAGTCGATGCAGCGGGCGCACGCAGAGCCGGCGGAGTTGCTCGGGGAGCTGCGTGCGCTCGTCCAAGAGGCTGAGGAGTGGGCTCGAGCGGAGGGAGGTGATTCAGGCCGACGAGCGGCCGCCCGACTGCGGGACTCGCTCACGCGTGACATGATCGAGGCGTGATCACCCACTGGGACGAGCTGGAGGGCGTCCGGCGGGAGCGGGGGCACATCGCCGCCGAGTGGACTGCTCTCACGGGGCGGCACTCCGACATGGTCGGCGTCCGGCGCATCCGGATCGATGCCGCCATGTGGTCGACGCCCCTCCACCTCGAAGGGTGCGAGGAGGAGATCTTCTTCGTTCTCTCGGGCTCCGGTGTCTCCGTGCAGGACGCAGGTGAAGGGATCGAGGCGTACGCGGTCGGGCCGGGTGACTGTCTCGTCCATCTCGCGCTCGAGCACGCGCACACGCTCCAGGCAGGGCCTCAGGGGCTCGACGTACTCGCCTTTGGGCAGCGGAGCTACGCCGCCAACACGCTTCTGCCGCGTGCCGGCGTCTCGTGGCTCGGCCCGACCTGGGTGCTCGAAGGAGCAGCCGAAGATCACCCCTGGGCGCGGGAGGCCGCAGCCGGCGCACCGGAGGTGCCGGAGCTCTCGCCGCGACCCGAGCGGATCGTCAACGCCGATGACGTCCCCGAGTTTCACCGGACCGGGGCGAGTGTCGGCCGCAGCGGGCGGGACCTGGGACGCGCGGCCGGCTCGGAGCGCACGGGTCTCAAGCTCTACGACGTCGAGCCGGAGAAGCTCATGAACCCGCCGCACGCACATGCGGCGGAGGAGGAGATCTTCGTCGTGCTCGACGGCGACGGGGTGCTGCTCGTCTGGGCCCACCCGCGTGGCGCTGCCGAACCGGAGCGATTCCCGGCGGCGCATGAGGAGCACGCGCTGCGCGCGGGGACCGTCGTCGCGCAGCGTCCCGGAACGGGTCGTGCGACCGCTCTGCGAGCGGGTGCCGACGGCATGCGCGTCCTCGCCTACGGCACACGCGAGCCGAACGACATCACGTACTACCCGCGATCGGGCAAGGTGATGCTGCGAGGCGTCGGCGTCGTCGGCCGCCTCACGCAACGCGACTACTGGGAGGGCGAGGACTGATCTGTGAAGGAATGAGACGGACCGCGGTGAAATCGGCCACGTCATGGGTCTCATCCGACTGCTGCCGCGCTCGGGACGTCGCCCCGAGTCCACCGTCGTGGCCGAGCCGGACGAGGACCTCGTGGTGAGCGAGCCCGAGCCTGTCCCTGCGGGCGAGTCGGTCGGCGTCGACGACGTCGACGCGATCGTCGCGACCGACGAGCCGTCGCCGTCACCCACGCCCACGGTCGCGCCGCAGGCCATGGCGCGCGCCACCACCACGACCCGCGTGATCGCGCTCGCGAACCAGAAGGGCGGGGTCGCGAAGACGACGACGACCCTCAACCTGGGCGTTGCGCTCCGCGAGATGGGACACAGTGTCCTGCTGATCGATCTCGACCCTCAGGGCAACTTGACGATGAGTCAGGGGATGAATCCGGATGTGATCGAGAAGTCGATGTTCGACGTGCTCGTGCATCGCGTCCCCATCTCGGACATCGTCGCGCACTCCGAGATCGACCTCGCGGTCGCGTCGATCGACCTCGCCGGCGCCGAGCTCGCCCTGTCCGCCCTGATCGGCCGCGAGCGGGCGCTGGAGAAGGCGCTCGCCGAAGTGCGCGACCGCTACGACTGGGTGCTCATCGACACGCCGCCGTCGCTCGGACTGCTCACGATCAACGCGTTCGTCGCCGCCACCGGGGTGATCGTGCCCGTCCAGTGCGAATACCTTTCGCTGCGAGGGCTCGTGCAGCTCGAGAACACGCTGGCCATGGTGCGCGAGAACCTCAACCCCGGCGTGAGCGTCGAGGGCATCGTCCCGACCATGTTCGACGGGCGGACGCTCCACGCACGGGAGGCCATCGAGATCCTCGAGGAGAACTTCGGCGAGCTCGTCTTCGCGACGCGCATCCGGAAGACCGTGCGCTACGCGGAGGCGCCGGTGAAGGGGGCGTCGGTCTTGAAGTACGACCCGGCAGGGCCGGCCGCGGAGGCCTATCGCGCGCTAGCGCGGGAGCTCGTGGCAAGGGAGACGACGGATGGCCCGTAAGCGGGCCAGCATGCGCGAGGGGCCGCTCGCCGAGCTCTTCCGCGCCACCGAGGCCGCACAACGAGGACAGGTGGAGCAACCGGACGCCGCCGAGTCGACCGAAGGGTCGGAGCCCGCAGTCGACGAACAGCAGACGATCGCGCTCGACCCAGAGCAGACCGACCAGGCGCGCCGCGCGGCGCTCGCGCTCGAGGCGACCGTGGAACACGTCCTCGAGGACGACGAGGCCGAGCCGGAGCCGCAGGCGGACGCATCCGTCGAGCCGACACCGGCGGTAGACGAGCCTCCGGCGAGGGCCGTGCCGGAGCGGCCGCGCGAGCGACCCTACGAGCCGCCCGCGAGTCGCTTCGTCGTCCCGATGCCGGAGGGGGCGCCGCGTCTGAACGTGGCGCCGACGGGCGACCTCGGGTCCTACCTCGCCGTGATCAAGGTCGTCGGTGTCGGCGGCGGCGGCATCAATGCCGTCAATCGGATGATCGACGCGGGCATCGCGGCCGTCGACTTCATCGCCGTCAACACCGACATGCAGCAGCTCACGCTCTCGGACGCTCCGGTGAAGATCCACATAGGTGAGGAGCTGACGCAAGGTCTCGGTTCCGGGGCAGATCCGGAGACCGGACGCAAGGCTGCCGAAGAGGCGTTCGACCAGATCCGGGCATCACTTCGCGGTTCCGATCTCGTGTTCGTCACCGCCGGTGAGGGTGGCGGCACCGGTACCGGCGCAGCGCCCGTGATCGCTCGCGTGGCACGAGAGCTGGGAGCGCTCACGGTCGGCATCGTGACGACCCCGTTCACCTTCGAGGGGACGCGGCGGCGCACGTCGGCCGATCGCGGCGTCGAGGCGCTGCGCAAGGAGTGCGACACGGTGATCGCGATTCCGAACGATCGGCTGCTCGAGATCCTCGACCGCACGACGTCGATGGTCGACGCCTTCCGGATCGCCGACGACGTGCTCCGACAGGGCGTGCAGGGGATCTGCGACCTGATCACCATGCCTGGGCTCATCAACCTCGACTTCGCCGACGTGCGCACCGTGATGACGGACGCCGGCTCGGCCCTGATGGGGATCGGCTACAGCGATGCGCCGGACGAGCGCGCCCGCCAGGCCGCAGAGCGAGCGCTCCGTTCCCCGCTGATCGACGCCGAGGTCGTCGGTGCTCGCGGGATCATCCTCTCGATCGCCGGTGGCGAGGATCTCACGCTGCTCGAGGTGGACGAGGCGGCGGAGGTCGTGCGTCAGGCGGCGACCGACGACACGAACATCATCTTCGGTGCGACCGTCGACGAGAGGCTGAACGGCCAGGTCTGGGTGACGGTGATCGCGACCGGGCTCGGCGGCTCACGGCGCCGGTCGATCACGCCGTCGTTCTCCGGCCCCGGCTCCGAGGCTCGACAGGCCGACGACGGCGAGCTGCCCGGCTTCCTTCGCTGATCGACTCCGACGCGTCGTCAGGCGCCCGGGACGACCGTGAGGGCGACCGCCCACGAGAGCGCCCCCAGAGCCGTGCCGAAGGCTGCGCGCCTGATGACCGGCCGCACACGCGGGGCAGTGAGCACGAGCGTCCCCGCAGCGCCGGCGGTGAGCGCCGTGAGCGTCTCCAGTGCCCCGAAGGCGATGCCCGCTGCGAGCGCCGTGTCCGCGTCGGCACCGATGCTCGTGAGTGCGAGCCCCACCGCGGCGCTGGACACACCGAGGTTGCCGGGGGTCACCGGGAGCACCGCGGACAGCTCGACGGCCGGGACGATCACGAGGGCCGCGACGAGCGGCCTGTCGATGCCGAGAGACGCGGCCACGCACCCGGCGGCCGCCACCTTCGTCACGATTCCGGCACCGGTCAGCGACGCGACGCGGACGAGCGCTGACGGTGAGGCGGCAAGCCCGTAGAAGGCGTCGAGGAGATGCGCGAGCCGGGATCGCCGGCGTACCCGTCTGCTGACCGCGACGACGACGCCGGCGGCGATGCCTGCTGCGCCGATCACGACCAACGGCCAGAAGGGCACCGCGCCGAGAGCCGCTCCCACGACGACGATGGCGGCGAACCACACGCTGCGCACGGCGCCGACGGCGGTGGCCGCTCCCGTCACCCGCCAACACGCGGCGTCACCGGGGGTGACCCGGGCGAAGAGCACGATGCGAACGCCGCTCCCCAGGTGTGCGGGCCCGAGGGCGTTGAGGGCGGATCCGACCGAGTAACGGGCCATCGCCTGCCGGCCTCCTGGCGCCGACCGACCCGCACCGAGGGCGGCGTTCCACGCCAACCCGCCGGCGCACTGCATCGCGACCAGACCGGCCCCGGCCAACCAGAGCCAGCCGGGCTCGGCGTCGCCGAGACCGTGGAGCGCATCGCTCACGCGGTCGCCGAGCAGTTCGGGACGTACGACCGCGACGACGAGCAGCGTCGTCGAGCCGACGCCGAGGGCGAGGTGCCATAGTCGTACGTGTTGTCGCATGTTGCGGAGAGGACGTCGGCAGTCGCGGAGCGTCGCTTGAGCGGCTGTGCTCGAACGAGCGGCCGGTGAGCCGTAGGCTCTCATCGTGCGTGGCGCGATCGCAGCTGGTCATCCGTGCACCGCGGCCGCGGGCGCGCGTGTGCTCGCCGCGGGCGGGAACGCCGTCGACGCGGCCGTGGCGGCCGTTCTCGCGGCGTTCGTTGCAGAGGGGCCGCTCACCGGTCCTGCAGGCGGCGGCTTCATCCTCGTCGCAGGTCGGGAGACGGAGCCCGTGGTGTACGACGCGTTCTTTGCGGCCCCCCGGCGTCCGTTCGGCGAAGTCGAGGCGGCGGTTGTCGACTTCGGCGACGCGTCGACCCAGGTGTTCAACGTCGGTGCAGGGACGGTCGCGGTGCCGGGTCTCGTGGAGGGGCTGGAGCGCGTCCACGCAGCTCACGGGAGGTTGGCGTGGAGCACGGTCGCGCAGGGGGCGGTCGATCTCGGTCGAGACGGGGTCGAGATCATCGAGGCACAGGCCTTCTTGCACACCGTGCTCGCCCCGATCCTGCAGCGCGAGGAAGCCGGGCGCCGCATCTACGGCCGGCGCGATCGGGTTGTCACGAACGAGCTCGTCCCCGCGCTCGAGGCGCTGCGCGATCGAGGGGCGCAGGCGGTTGCGGAGCTGTTGCCCGAGCTCTCAGACGATCTTCGTCGGTACCGCGTCGAGCCGCGGGCGGTCGACCGCGTCTCCTTCCTCGGGCGCGAGATCGTCACCACTCCGCCACCCTCCAAGGGCGGAGCGGTCGTTGCGGCTGCTCTGGCGGAGCTCGGGGGCGGCGGGCTCGGCGGGCCGCCGGGGACGCCGCCGGAGGCGGCACGCCTCGTCGCTGCGCTCCTCGCCGGGTACGGGGGGGCCGCGCCAAAGGCCAGGCTGACCGGGACGACGCACGTGTCGGTGGTCGACACCGACGGAACGGCGGTCGGCATCTCGTCCACGCTCGGTTCCGGGTCCGGTGTGTTCCGCCACGGGTTCCAGCTGAACAACATGCTCGGCGAGCTCGACGTCGTCGGGCACGTGCCACAGCTTCCCGGCGAGCGACTCCCGAGCATGATGGCTCCGACGCTCGTTCTCGAGGACGACCGTCCGCGCCTCGTGCTCGGCAGCGCCGGGTCCGTGCGACTCGCAGGCGCCATCGTGCAGGTGATCGCCTCGGTCGTCGGACAGGGGTTGACCGTCCGGCGTGCAACCGAGCGCCCTCGCTTGCACGTCGAGGAGGCAACCGTCCACCTCGAGGGCGGATGGGCGCCGGACGTCGGCGACCGTCTCGAGGCAGATGGGCACACCGTCGTGCGCTGGTCGGCGCAGAACCTGTACTTCGGTGGCGTGTCGGCGGTCGCGCTCATGCCCGGCGGCGAGCTGGCAGCCGCCGGCGACCCGCGCCGTGGCGGGACCGGGATGGTCGTTGCGGAGTGAAGATCCGTGCGGCCGAGCCCAAGGACGCACAGGAGCTCGTCGCGCTCGCGGAGGACGTGGGTCGGGAGCCGGGCGACTTCCTGCTGACAACGGACGCGTGGCGTACGGTCGCCGAGGAGCGCCGCTACATCCGCGCCGTCAGGGATCACCCTGACGCTGCGGTCTACGTCGCCGAGGTCGATGGGATCGTCGCGGGCCGGCTCTCACTCGCTCGGGATTCCCACGGCGCAAGCAGCCATGTGGCCGATCTCGGGTTGATGGTCGCGGCGCGGTACCGGCGTCGCGGCATCGGCTGGGCGCTGCTGGAGCAGGCGGTCAGCTGGGCGCGTGGCGCGGGCGTGCGCAAGCTCGAGCTTCATGTGTTCCCGTGGAACGAGCCGGCCGTCAGGCTCTACGAGGCGTTCGGCTTCGTGCGGGAGGGACTTCGCGTCGGGCACTACGCGCGGGGGAGCGAGGACGTCGACGCGGTGCTGATGGGGTATCGCGTCGGGCGCCCTACGGGCCCCGCGGCGTAGACAACGGCTTCCCTACGTGTTGATGTCGAGCTCCCGCGGCAGCACGAGGCTCGTCAGCCTCCCGCATCCCACCTCGACGTCGTCCCAGCGCACGACGTCCAGCTCGAGGGTTGCCAGCGCGCCGGTGGGGAGCTTCTCCGCGACGCGGTAGCGCTCGGGAGACGGGGAGGAGAGCAGCACGACGAGCTGTTGCAGACCGGGGTTGTGACCGACGAGCATGGCCTCTCGGACGTCGGGAAGCGCCCTGACGCGCTCCAGCAGCGTCGCCGCGGACGCGTGGTAGAGCAGCGGGTCGAGCTGGACGGGCGGGTTGCCGAGCGATGCGAGCATGCCGTCGAGCGTCGACTGCGCCCGGACGGCGGTGGAGCAGGAGACCAACTCGGGGACGATGCCGTGCTCGGCGATCCATCCCGCGATCAGCGGTACCGTGCGTCGACCGCGCGGTGAGAGCGGGCGGTCGTGGTCCGGGAGCGAGGTGTCGTCCCATGACGACTTGGCGTGCCGTAGCACGTGGAGCCGCCTCATCGGAGGCCGAGCAGAGCGATCAGGCCGTCGGGGTCGTCGACGCTCACCGCGAGGGTGCGGATACGGAGCCGGATCCCCAGCGTTCGGGCCGGCGCAGGTGGTTCCACGGTGAGCTCGACGAGCGGGCCTGCGGCGCCGTTGACGATCCAGTTGCCCTTCCAGCCGTGCACGCCGATCGACCACGGTGTGTCGGCGCGACGCGCCGCCTGTCGGATCGAGGCGCGCGGGATCGTGCCGTCGAAGCTCCATCCCATCCGCACGCGAACGCTGTCCTCGCTCACCTCGACGTACGAGCGGGATCGGGTCAGCCCGAGGGCCGCGAACAGCGGCTTCCAGAAACCGAAGCGGATGGGCACGCGCACGTTCCTCATCGTCGCACTCCGCCGGGACGACATTTCCACGGGTCAGCGGATGCGGGAGAGGATCTCGGCCCAGCTCGGTGGCGCCGCGCGGAGGGCTGCCGAGGCGCGTAGCCGCCCCGGCCCGTGCGCGAGCGTCGTCGAGAAGAGCGTGGGGTCGGGCTCGATTCCGACACGGGGCAGGTGTAGCCGATCGGCATCCCAGCAGGTGCCCACGGTGGTGTCCTCGCTGACGCGCCCGCGCGTGTGGAGATCGATCGCGTGGCACAGCAGATCGATCCTGTCGCTGCCGAGAACGATCACGCCGGCTTCGTGCAGCTCCCTCGCGAATGCCGCTGCCCGGGGGCCGTGCTCCGGGTCGACGTGGTCGTTCTCGCGCCGGCTGTCGTGCAGGAGCCCGAACAGGCAGACGAGCTCGCGATCGGCCCCTCGCAGGTCATCCGCGAGCGCGAGCCCGGTCGCGGCCACGCACCGCCAGTGCTGGTCGCCGTGCCACACCGAGTCCCGCCGCCAGGCCCTCGGAGCCACGGCCTCGACGACCGTGGCATCAAGCACCCGGTATCCACCCCTGAACGACGGACACCTGCGTCGGGGTCTGCGGTGACGGCACGAACCAGTCGCTCACGTGTGCACGAAGCTCGGCGATTCGCGGGATCGCGTTGGTCGGATCGAGCCCGTGCCGGACGAGCCAGCAACCGACCACGGTGCCGGTGCGCCCGATCCCGCCCCAGCAGTGGACGTAGACACACCCACCGCCGTCTCGCTCCGCGTCGACGAGATCGAGGATCTCGACGTAGCTCTCGCGAGCGATCACGCCGAGATCGGGGATCGGCCGACGCTCGTGGCGGGCGCCTGCGAGCAGGTGCGCGTACGGCGCGAGCGGCTCGTCGGCCTCGGTCAGGTCGACGAAGAGCGTCACACCCGCGCCGCGAAAGCGCCCGAGGCGCTCCGCCACTGCCCCGGGCGCGGGTGCGCCCGGATACTCGCCGGCGAGGAGGCTCCCCGGCTCGACCCAGTACGAGTCGGTGATCGGGATCGCGGGGTGGGGCTCCATCGACGCTGCGACGATAGCCGCGTGCGACGCACTCGTCCGCGACGGAGTGGCGTGCGGGAAGGCGATACGGTAGCTCCAACGGAGTCGAGGAGGCCCGAGATGGCAGAGATGGACACATATCCTGCGGGAACGCCGTGCTGGGTCGATGTGGGCACGAGCGACGTCGAGGTCACGCGGGCGTTCTACGGCGGGCTCTTCGATTGGTCCGGCGTGGTCGACTCGAGACCCGACGCCGGGGGGTACGGGCTGTTCGAGCTGCGTGGCCGGAGCGTCGCCGGCTTCATGCACGTGCCGGACGGGCAGCCGCCGTCGTGGAGCTCCTACATCGCCTCCGACGACGTCGACGCCACGGTCGAGAAGATCGTGGCCGCAGGCGGACGCGTCGTCGTGGAGCCGATGGACGTTCTCGACGCCGGTCGTCTGTCGTTCGCCGCCGATCCCACCGGAGCCGTGTTCGGCGTCTGGGAGGCGGCAGGTCATGCCGGCTCCGGCCTCGTCAACGAGCCCGGGTCGCTCTGCTGGAACGAGCTGACGACACCCGACGTCGAGACCGCCCAGGCGTTCTATGGCGCCGTCTTCGGCTGGGAGCCCGAAGTGCTCGGGGAGGGGGACGACGGTGCACCGTTCGTGTACCGGGTACAGAGACTCGGTCGCAACATGGTCGCGGGGATCATGGAGATGGACTCGTCGTGGGGCGATGTTCCGGCGCACTGGATGACGTACTTCGCCGTCGGCGACGCAGACGAGGCTGCGGAGCGGGTGGAAGAGCTCGGGGGGAAGGTCTGCGTCGAGCCGTTCGACACGCCGTACGGCCGCACCAGCCGTGATCGACGATCCCGTTGGCGCGACGTTCTCCGTGGTCCAGCTGGCTGCGCCGGGCGCGTAGACGCGGTCGCCGTCCAGCGCTCCTGCGTGCGGCATCCGCGAAGCCGCGGACGCGGATCGGCGGATCCGCCGATGCTGGCGGCCCGCTCGACGCGTTGACTGAAGGTGTGTCGAACGCGACCGTGATACCGCTGGCGCTCGACGAGCCGGTGTGGGAGCGCGTCTTCACGGTCTCGCCGCTCGTGCTCGTATCGACGCTCGAGCCCGACGGGACGGTGGACGTCGCACCCAAGCACATGGCCGGGCCGCTCGGCTGGTACGGGTACTACGCGTTCGTCTGCTCGCCTCGGCACGGGACCTACGCGAACGCGGTCGCGCGAGGCGCGTTCACGGTCAGCTACCCGACACCGGACCAGGTCGTCGAGACGAGCCTCGCCGCGGCAGCCAGAGCGGCCGACTCGACGAAGCCGATGCTGGCCGCGCTCGAGACGGAGCCGGCGCGGGTCGTCGACGGCGTGCTCGTCGTCGGGGCGATGCTGCACCTGGAGTGCGAGCTCGACCGCGTGCTCGACGGCTTCGGCGAGAACAGCCTCGTGATCGGGCGCATCGTCGCCGCCTCGGCCGACGAGCGAGCCGTGCGCTCCGTCGACCGCGACGACGCCGACGTCGTGCACGAGCTGCCGTTGCTCGCCTACCTGTCCCCTGGACGCTTCGCCCGGATCGATGACAGCTACGCCTTCCCGCTCCCGACGGACTTCCGTCACTGAGGCCGCGGCGACCGTGGATCCGCTCGCCGTTCTCGGGTGGCTGCAGGATCGCACGGACTCGATGGTCGAGTTACTCGCCCGTCTCGCGCGGGCCGAGTCGCCCTCGGTCGACCCGTCGGCGCAGCGTGACGCGTTCGCGATCCTCGCCAGCGAGCTGCGTGCCCTCGGCTACCGCGTCAGGGCAGTTCGCGGCGACGCCGTCGGCGACCACCTCTACGCGCGACCGCTGCAGCGTGTCCGGGGGAGCCCCTACCAGCTCGTCGTCGGCCACCTCGACACGGTCTGGCCCGTCGGCACCGTGGAGGAGATGCCCGTGCGCCGCGAGGGCGACCTCCTCTTCGGGCCCGGCGTGCTCGACATGAAGGGTGGTCTCGTCCAGGCGCTCTTCGCGCTGCACGCGTTGACGGCGCTCGATCTCGAGCCCGAGGTCACGCCCGTCTTCCTCGTCACGAGCGACGAGGAGATCGGCAGTCGCGACTCGCTGCGGTGGCTCGCATCTCTCGCCGTCGGCGCCGACCGGGCGTTGATCGTGGAGGCCGCGTACGGCAGCGCCGGTCGGCTCAAGACGGCCCGCAAGGGGACAGGGTGGTTCAGGTTGACTGCGCGTGGTCGCGCGGCCCACGCCGGTATCAGCCCGGACGAAGGCCTGTCGGCGATCCTGGAGCTGTCCCACCTGATCCAGGCGCTCCATGCTCTCAACGACCCCGACCGGGGCGTCACCGTGAACGTCGGGCGGATCGACGGCGGGCTGCGACCCAACGTCGTCGCCCCGGTGGCGCAGGCGATCGTCGACGTCCGCGTCCCCTCCCACGAGGCTGCGGCCGAGGTCGAGGAAGCGATCCGCGCGCTCACCCCGGTCGTCGAGGGTGTGACGATCGAGGTCGAGGGGCGGATGACACGACCCCCGATGGAGGCGACCCCACGAAACCGAAGGCTCTGGGAGGAGGCGAAGCAGATCGCGTGTGCGCTCGCCCTGACGGTGGACGAGGCGTCCGTCGGCGGCGCCTCCGACGGCAACTACACATCGATCCACACGGCGACGCTCGACGGGCTCGGCCCGGTCGGTGAAGGCGCGCACGCCCACCACGAGCACGTCGTCGTCCCTCACCTGGCCGAGCGAGCCGCGCTCCTCGCGCACCTCCTCCTGGCGCCACCTCTGGAGCGGCGATGACCGGCGAGACCGTACTACCGCGCCGCGCCGAGAGCGTCCTCCCCCCGGACGCCGTACGCAGCAGCGTGACGCGAATCGCCTGGCTGGACGAGACGACGGTCGGCCCGCTGCCCCGCGACCGCTGGGGGACGGGCGACTATGTGCTCTGCGAAGTGACCGACGACGCCGGCCGGCCGAGCGCGGTGGAGACGGCAACCGGTCGCATGGGGGAGGTGATCGCGGGCGATCTCCTGGTCGGTGCGCTCGGGGTGCGCTCGGCGACACTGGAGGCCGTCGGTGACTGGAGAGCCGTCGGTGAGGACATGCGCCTCGACGCCCTCACGCGAGCCGGTGTCGTCGGGCGCGCGACATCCGTGACGCCGTTCGCACGGGCCCACGTGATTCCGCTCCGGTACCGAGGGCATGTGCTCGTCGACGGCGCGAAGGCGTGCATGCGGGACTTCGTGCTTCCCGTCGAGCCGCGCGCGCTCCAAGCCCCCGTCGTGCTGGTGATCGGGACCTCGATGAGCGCCGGCAAGACGACGACTGTGATCACTTTGATCCGTCGGCTGCGGCGTATGGGGATGCGTGTCGCCGGGACGAAGGTGACGGGCGTCGCGCGATATCGCGAGATCCTCGGCATGGCCGACGCGGGAGCGAACCCGGTAGCGGACTTCGTCGACGCCGGGCTGCCCTCCACCATCTGCTCCCCGTCCGAGTACCGGCTCGCGCTCGACCACCTGCTCTCGCGGCTCGCGGCCGGCGAGCCCGACGTCGTCGTCGTCGAGTGCGGCTCGTCGCCGCTCGAGCCCTACAACGTCGACGTCGCCGTCGAGGCACTCCAACCCCACGTCAGGTGCACCATCCTCTGCGCATCGGATCCCTACTCGGTGCTCGGTGTGGCGCAGGCCTTCGACGCCGTCCCCGACCTCATCGCCGGCAGGGCGACCAGCACGACCGCAGGGGTTGCACTCGTCGAACGCCTCTCGGGCGTGCGCGGGCTCGACCTCCTCGATGCCGACGCTCACGTCGCTCTCGACGCCCTGCTCGCGGAGCGTCTCGGGCTCCGCCCGCGGTGACGGCGTACGCTGTGCGCTTCGGCACGATCCGTTGACGTCTCCCGACGGCAGTACGATGGCCCTCCCGTGAGTGCCCCGTTCGTCCACCTGCACGTCCACTCCGAGTACTCGATCCTCGACGGCGCGTGCAGGATCCCGGCCCTCGTCGAGAAGGCGGCGTCGCTCGAGATGCCGGCCGTCGCGCTCACCGACCACGGCTCCCTTGCCGGCGCGATCGACCTCTACCGGTACGCGCGTGACGCGGGTGTGAAGCCGGTGATCGGCTGCGAGGTGTACGTCGTCGACGATCGACGCGTCCAGCAGAAGGGGCACGCGCACCTGACACTGCTCGCCGAGTCGACCGAGGGGTACGCGAACCTCGTACGCCTCTGCTCGCTCGGGTACCTCGAGGGCTACTACTACCGGCCGCGTGTCGACTGGGAGCTTCTCGAGCGGCACGCGCCCGGGCTCGTCGCTCTTTCAGGGTGCCTCTCCGGGCGGGTCTCACGCGCGCTCGTGGAGGAGCGGCCGGCGGACGCCGAAGCGGAGCTCGATCGGCTCGAGCAGCTGTTCGGCCGCGACAACGTGTACGTGGAGCTCCAGAACGCCGGGCTGGCGGTGCAGGAACAGCTCGTCCCCCGGCTCGCCGAGCTCGCGGGCCGCAGGTCGTTGCCGCTCGTCGCCACCGGTGACGTCCACTACCTGGACGCGACCGACGCGGCGAGCCACGAGGCGCTCCTCTGTATCCAGTCCGGAGACTCCCTGAAGAACCCGAGTCACTGGCGCTTCGACACGAACGAGTTCTACTTCAAGACACCTGACGAGATGGCGCTCGACTTCCCCGGGCACGAGGACGCGATGCGGCGCACGCTCGAGATCGCCGAACGCTGCTCGGTCGAGATCCCGCTCGGGCAGATCCGGCTGCCACGCTTCCCGCTGCCCGAGGGCGGCGACGCCTTCACCGAGCTCGTCGCGCGGTGCGAGCAGGGTCTCACGCGCCGGTACGGAGCGTCTACGCCGGAGCTCGAGGAGCGGCTGCGTTTCGAGCTCAAGACGATCCGCGAGATGGGCTTCGCCGACTACTTCCTGATCGTCGCGGACTTCGTCGGCTTCGCGAAGCGGGAGGGCGTGAGCGTCGGCCCGGGACGTGGCTCCGCCGCGGGGTCGCTGGCCGCGTACTGCCTCGGCGTCACCGACATCGACCCGATCCGCTACGGACTGCTCTTCGAGCGGTTCCTCAACCCCGCCCGTGCCGACCTGCCGGACATGGACATCGACTTCGCCGTCGACGGGCGCGAGCGAGTGATCAACTACGTCGCCGACAAGTACGGACGCGATCACGTCGCCCAGATCATCACGTTCTCCAAGATGGCTGCGCGCGCGGCGATCCGAGACGCGGCGCGGGTGCTCGAGATCCCCTACGGCGTCGCCGACCGCGTCGCGAAGCTCGTCCCCGAAGGCCCCGGCCAGACGTTGGCCGAGGCGCTCAAGCCCGGAGAGGAGCTGCAGAAGGCGGTCGAGTCCGACCCCGTCGCCAAGGAGATCGTCGATCTCGCTCTGCCGCTCGAAGGGCTGACGCGTGCCGACTCGATCCACGCCGCCGGTGTCGTGATCGGCGCCGAGCCGCTGATCGACGTCGTCCCGCTCCAGCAGAAGGGCCCCGACGCCGAGATCGTGACCCAGTTCTCCATGAAGAACGTCGAGGCGCTCGGGCTGTTGAAGGTCGACTTCCTCGGCCTCCGCAACCTCGACGTGATCGAGAAGGCGCTCGAGTTGCTGCCGGAGTCGGTCGACATCGGCGCGATCCCGCTCGACGACAAGCCGACCTACGCCATGCTCGCCAAGGGCGACTCGACCGGCGTCTTCCAGTTCGAGTCGTCGGGGATGCGCGACGCGCTACGACAGGTCAAGCCGACCCAGTTCGAGGAGCTGATCGCGCTCGTCGCCCTGTACCGACCCGGGCCGATGTCGTACATCCCCGGCTATGCCCGACGCAAGCACGGTGTCGAGGCTGTGACGTTCATCGACGAGCGGCTCCGCCCGATCACCGGTGAGACGTACGGGATCTGCATCTACCAGGAGCAGTACATGCAGATCGCGAAGCAACTGGCGGGATTCCAGCCGGCCGAGGCGGAGACGCTGCGACGGGCGATCGGGAAGAAGATCCACGAGCTGATGGCGTCGTTGAAGGGGAAGTTCCTCGACGGCTGCGCCGCGAACGACGTGTCCCCGGCGGTGGCACAGCAGCTGTGGAAGGACATGGAGCAGTCGCAGGACTACTCCTTCAACAAGGCGCACGCCGCCTGCTACGCCCTCATCGCCTACCGCACCGCGTGGCTCAAGGCCCATTACCCGTGCGAGTACATGGCCGCGCTGATCTCGAGCGTGATGAACACGAAGGACCGGGTGCCGTTCTACGTCAACGCCTGCGACGAGATGGGCATCGAGGTGCTGCCACCCGACGTCAACTCCTCCGCGGTCGACTTCGCCGTCGTCGAGGGCAAGATCCGCTTCGGGCTGAACGCCGTCAAGAATGTCGGTGAGACCGCAGGTCGCGTGATCGTCGCCGCGCGCGCAGAAGGCGGGCCGTTCACGTCGATCTGGGAGTTCACGGAGCGTGTCGACCCGCAGGTCGTGAACAAGCGGGCACTCGAGTCGCTCGTCAAGTGCGGCGCGCTCGACTCCACCGGCGCAACGCGAATGGGCATGCTCGCCGTCCTCGAGCAGGCACTCGGCCACGGCCAGAAGCTCGCGTCCGATCGGCTGATCGGACAGGCGTCGTTCTTCGACGTCGCCGACGGCGAGCAGGACAAAGTCGCGACGCGGCATCATCCGTCGCTGTCGACAACGGAGTTCGAGAAGCAGGAGCTGCTGCGCCTGGAGAAGGAGACGCTCGGGCTGTACGTGTCGGAGCATCCGTTGCACGCGATCCGCGAGCAACTGCGGCGCAAGACCGACGCGACGCTCGCCGAGCTCGAACGGCGACGGGACGGCGAGGTCGTGACCGTCGGCGGCATCGTCTCCGAGGTGAAGCAGGTCACGACGAGGCGGGGCGAGCCGATGGTCTTCCTCGCGCTCGACGACCCGACGGGTACGGCCGAGATCGTCGTCTTCAACTCCACGTACGCCCAGGCACGTGAGCTGTGCGTCGCCGACCGGATCCTCGTCGTCAAGGGCAGGATCGACCACAAACAGGCGGGTGAGACCAAGCTGATCGCTCTTGAGGTGACCCCGTTCGAGGCGGTTCCGGACCGACGCGAGATCAGGCTCTCACTCGACGCTCGCGAGGCGCCGGCCGGGGTGATCCGGGAGTTCGCACGTCTCGTGCGGGAGTTCCCGGGCGAGGCGCTCGTCTACGTCTCCGTGGAGACGTCGCAGGGGTCGAAGACCCTCGCGCTCGGCCCCGAATACCGCGTCTCCCCCGACGCCGACTTCCTCGCGGAGGCCAAGACGCTGCTCGGTCCGTCGGCGATCATCGGCTGAGACGTGTGCGATCGCGCCGCGGGGCGACCGGATATCTACGAAGCAGCATTCGCCGCAACCCGCTCGCCGAGCGACTGCATGACCTTCGCGGCGAGAGGCGGCTGCTCACGCAAGAGCCGTTGGAACGATCGATCCGAAAGGACGAGGAGGCGCACGGGCGTCGACGCGACGACGGTCGCGGTTCGCGGGACATCGGCGACGAGGGCGATCTCGCCGACGAAGTCGCCGTCCGAGAGCTCCGCAACCTTACGACCATTGCGCGTCACCTTCACGGTGCCCTCGACGATGACCACGAACTCGCGTCCGTGCTCGCCCTCCTTCATCAGGGCGGCACCGGCGGCGAGGCTCAGCTCGTCGGTGAGCGTGGCGATGTCGGAGAGCTCTCGCTTCGAGCACCCGGAGAACAGCGGCACGGCGTGCAGCAGCTCCAGCTTCCGGTTCTTACGCAGCGCCACCGGGCGATCGTACAACCCTGCCGCGGGTCGTGGTGCCGCCGCGAGCCGATCAGAGGAGGATCTGCAGGGCGAGATCGACGGTGCAGCCGTGCTCGAGCAGCCAGACCGCCCGGTGCAGGTCGACCTCGTGCGAGTGGGCGAGCACGACCGCCGACTCACGGTCGTAGCCGGCGCGCTCGAGCGAGCTCAGGCGCCAGCGCTCGATCTGCTCGAGCTCGAGGTCGGGGCCGGTGAGGAGGTGAACGGGTGCCATGCGCCTAGGGATGTGAACGTCGGTCGCTCGGTGTTTCGTCCAGATTCGCGTTTCGGATGCGTCTTTTCTAGATGGTCGGCGTAAAGGTTCCGTGAACACCCGTCGAACCCTTCCCCCGACGCGACAGGCAGAATCGGCGATGTGCGCCTGATCCTGGGCTCGATTCCTTCCCCCGGTAGCGGCACGCTCGACCTCGGGCCGTTCACCGTGCACATGTACGGCCTCACGCTGCTCGCCGCCATCGTCGTGTGCGTCATCGTCACGGGGCGCCGTTGGGTCGCACGCGGCGGCGATTGGGATCTCATCCTGCGCGTCGCCGTGTGGGGCGTCTCGTCCGGCATCGTCGGAGCGCGGCTCTACCACCTGGCCACGAGCTGGGACGAGGTCCCCGACGAGTGGTGGGGGCCGTTCGCGATCTGGCGCGGCGGGCTCGGCGTCTGGGGCGGGATCGCGCTGGGTTGTGTCGTCGGGGGGATCGTCGCCAAGCGTGCAGGCGCGGACGTCTGGCTGCTCGCGGACTGCCTGGCACCCGGGCTGCTCCTCGCGCAGGGCATCGGCCGTCTCGGCAACTGGTGGAACCAGGAACTGTTCGGCAAGCCGACGGACCTGCCGTGGGGGCTCGAGATCGACGTCTCCCGGCGCCCGCTCGAGAGCATCGACCAGGCCACCTACCACCCGACGTTCCTGTACGAGATGGCCTGGGACTTCGCTGCGGCCGCGATCCTCGTCTTCGTCATCGAGCGGCACTTCAGACCGCGGCCCCCGGGGCTCTTCGCCGCCTACGTGATGCTCTATTGCGCAGGGCGATTCGTGGTCGAGCAGTTGCGCGTCGACCCTGCGCACGAGATCGCCGGCATGCGCTTCAACGGCTGGGTGGCCGCGCTCGGGTTCTTCGCGGGCGCCGTGTGGCTCTGGCTCTCCCAGCGCCGTGCCCGCGGCAGCAAGACGCCGGCACCGCCGAGGATGGACGTCCCCAAAGGTCGCGTCCGACCTGGGGGGTAGTGTCGGACGGTGGCCGCCGCCGTCCACGACCTCGAGCTGGACCTCGACGCCTTCGAAGGCCCCTTCGACCTCCTGCTCACGCTCGTTCTGCGCGAGCAGCTGGCCCCGTCGGAGATCGACGTCGCGGCGATCGTCGTCTCCTTCGTCGAGGACTTGGCCGCACGCGACGAGCTCGATCTCGAGGCCTGCGGCGAGTTCCTCGTGCTCGTGGCGGCACTCCTCGAGCTGAAGGCCCGCCGGCTGTTCCCGGACGAGGACGCGGAGCTCGCCGACCTCGAGCCGGAGGAAGCTGCCGAAGAGCTCGCACGACGGCTCGCCGAATACCGCCGCATGAAGGAGGCCGCCGGGTGGATGCGCGAGCGCATGGCCGCCGAGCAGGACCGGCATTTCAGGGTCGGTCCGGCCCCGCTCGCGCCGCGCTCCGAGCGTCGCCTGGCGGCCCAGGCGCCGGATCTGCTCGCCGGAGCCCTGAGAGGGTTGGCCGTCGAGCCGCCGAAGGTGTCACTCTCCCACATGGCGCTCCGCTTCCCGCCCGTCTCGCAGTTCCTCGAGCGCTTCCGCGCCGTCCTCCGCCGCCGACGCATCGTCGACTTCGACTCCGAGGTGGGAGAGCTCTCGCGCGTCGAGCAGGCCGTCGCCTTCCTGGCCCTGCTCGAGTTGCGCAAGAGCGGCGAGATCGCCCTCTCGCAGGCTGCGCCGTTCGCCCCGATCCGCATCACCCGATCCGAGACAGAAAGGATCCTGCAGTGGAAGACCGCCCACTCCGCCTGATCGCCGCCAACCCGGTCGACCAGCTCGCTCGGACGATCGAGGCGCTCCTCGTCGTCGCGTCGCAACCGTTGTCACAGGAGGAGCTCGCCGATGCGACGCAGGACGATCCGGAGCGGGTCGCCACGGCGCTCGCGTTGCTCGCTGACCGCTATCGGGAAGGACGCTGCGGCATCGTCCTCGAGCACGTCGCCGGCGGCTTCGCGTTCCGGGCGGCGCGGGAGGCGGCCGACGCCTGTGCGCGCCTTTTCGAGCGTCCCGTCGAGCGGGGGCTTTCGCAGGCCGCGCTGGAGACGCTCGCCGTCGTCGCCTACCTCGGACCGGTGACGCGACCCGAGATCGCCAGGATCCGCGGAGTCGCGGCCGATTCCGCGGTTGCCTCGCTGGTCGAGCGCGGCCTCATCTCGGAAGCGGGTCGCGAAAGTGGGCCCGGCGGCGCGGTTCGCTATCGCGTGACGCCGCTCTTCGAGCGGGTCTTCGGTCTCGAGTCGCTGGCGGCATTGCCGCGGCTGGACGATCTCGGTGGGGAGCCCGACGCGATCCGCGAGCGGTTGCTCGCCGTAGCCGAGGCGCGCGCCTCCTGATCAGCGGGCTCGAGGCCCGCTGATCAGGACGGGTGTCGGGCTTCAGCCCGACACCGCTGTTTCGGGGCTCGAGGCCCGCTGTTCAGGACGGGTGTCGGGCTTCAGCCCGACACCGCTGTTTCTCCGGTTTCGGCGACGCAGACTTGGTGTCCGACTGAAGTCGGACACCGGCTGATGGTCGAGTTTCGGTCAAACGCCGCTGTTTCTCCGGTTTCGACGACGCAGATCTGGTGTCCGACTGAAGTCGGACACCGGTTGGTGTCGGGACTTCAGTCCGACACCGCTGTTTCGGGAAGCAGCGGTGTGGACGGACGACCGTCGAGGGGGCTGGTGCGGGGACAGGCTGTAAAGCCTGTCCCTGTCTGAAGGCCGCCCTTCGAGGGTGGCCTTCAGACCTGCCAGGCGCCGCCGCGGAGAACGGGCACGTGCTCGCCGGCGGCCGTGATGCCGTCCACGTCGAGCTCGGGGCTGCCGATCATCAGGTCGATGTGGATCGACGACGCGTTGATCTCGGAGATCGCCGACGGATCACGCAGGGCCATCGCCAGCCCGCCGCCGAGCGCGATGTGACTGGCAGCGTTCTCGTCGATCAGCGTGTCGTAGAACACGGTGTCGAGCGGCCCGATGCGGCCGTTGCCGTCGACCAGCGCAAGCTCGCCGAGACGCGAGGCGCCCTCGTCCTTCGCCGCAGCCCCGCGCAGCGTCTCCGCGCCGCGCTCGGCGTCGATCCGGATCGCGCGACCCTCCGCGAACTCGATGCGGATGCCGTCGACGATCGAGCCGAACAGCTCCTTCGGCTTCGTCATCGTCACCACGCCATCCGCACGCATGGGATCCGGAGTCGTGAAGACCTCCTCGGTCGGCAGGTTCGGCATGTGGACGATGCCGTCGACGGTCTCGAACCTGGCGGCGAACCACTTCGACGCACGCAGCAACCCGATCGTGAGGTCGGTTCCGGGCCCGTGGAGTCGAATCGCATCGAACGCGCGATCCGTCATCCGTCCTGCAGCGCCGAGCATCTCGTCCGTTCGCTCTGCCCACGCGGCCAGGGGATCGGGCTCGTCGAGGCGGCACATGCGCTCCACTGCATCCCAGAGCGCGTCGAGCGCGTCGTCCGGCTCGAGGTTCGGGTAGACGTACCGCGCCCAGGCCACGGTCGGGCCGGGAACGATCGTCCAGTTCGTCGTCGCTGCGTTGACGACGTCGTTGACCTCCGGGAGGTAGGGCAGCGTGTCGCGGCCGGCCCGGGCGGGGTCGACGTCGTCGAACGCCCCCGGCGCCTGCGGCCCGGAGAGCGACACGCGGGCAGCATGCTGGTCGGAGTACCAGCGCAGACGATCGCGCGCCAGGTCGGGGATGTAGTCGAGTGTCTCCTCTCCGGCATGGAGCAGGCGCTCACGCTTGACGAGGTCGTCCCACGTCACGACCTCCACCCAGAGAGCGCCTGCGCGGTAGGCGGCGCCGGCGACGGCACGCGCGAGCTCCTCCTTGCCGGGATAGGTCCCCACGCCCACGACCTGACCGGGCTGGACGTTCGCCCCGAACTGCACCGCCAGCTCGGCGAGGCGCCTGATTCTCTCGGCGTGCCGGCTCATCGCGTCTCGTCCTACACCTGCCACGCGCCGTTGCGTAGCAGCGGCACGCGCTCGCCCGCTGCAGTGATGCCGTCCACGTCGAGCTCGGGGCTCCCGATCATGAAGTCGATGTGCACTCGGCTCCGGTTCACGCGCGTGCGATCGTCAGCCTCCACCGTCTGCTCGTAGCCGTTGCCGAGGGCGATGTGGCTGGCGGCGTTCTCGTCGATCAGGGTGTCGTGGAAGACGGTGTCGAGCGGCCCGATGCGCCCGCTGCCGTCGACGAGCGCGAGCTCGCCGAGGCGCGACGCGCCCTCGTCCTTGCCGGCCGCGGCGCGCAGCGTCTCGGCCCCCCGCTCGGCGTCGATCCTCGTGAGCCGTCCTCCGGAGAACTCGACGCGGATCCCGTCGATCAACGATCCGTAGAGCTCGAGCGGTCGTGTTGCGGTGACGACTCCGTCGACGCGCTCGGGATCGGGGGCCGTGAACGTCTCCTCGCTCGGGATGTTCGCGGCGTAGCGGATCCCGGCTGTCGTCGTCGAAGAGCCGGCCTCCCACGTCGACGTCGGCAGCAGTCCGACCGTGAGCTCCGTCCCCGGCCCGGTGAGCGTGATCGCGTCGAAGTGCCGATTCGTCAGCCGCGCAGCGACAGCCTGCAGCTCCGCACCCCGCGCGGCCCAGGCAGCTGCCGGGTCGTCTTCGTCGAGGCGGCAGATGTACGCGATCGACTCCCAGAGTCGATCGTAGGCGGCGTCTGGCTCGAGGTCCGGGTACACGACCTCCGCCCAGCCGGACGTGGGTGCCGGCGCCACGCACCAGTTGGTCGTGCGTGCGTTGACCACCGCACCCGAGTTCGGCAGGTACGGGAGAAGATCCTTGCCCGTTCGTCGTGGATCGACGCCGTCCAGAGCGTGCGGCGCCGACGGGCCGTTCAGGGAGATGCGCGCGCCGCGCTCGGACGAGAGCCACTCCAACCGGTCGATCATCCACGGTGGCACGTCTTCGAGCGTGTCCTCGGGTGCGAGCTCGAGACGTGCACGCTTCACCCACGGGTCCGAGACGAGGACGTCGACCCAGCGGGCGCCACGCTCGTACGCCCGTCGTGCGACGGCGCGGGTCAGCTCCTCCTTCCCCGAATACGTCGTGACCCCGACGACCTGGCCGGGCTGGACGTTCGCCCCGTAGTCGACGATCAACTCGGCGAGCTTCCGTGTGAGCTCCGCGTAGCGCGTCACGGCGGCACCCTACCCGCGCCAGAATGTGCCGGTGCGTCTGAATCGGTTCCTCGCGCGTGCAGGCGTCGCCTCGCGGCGCGCTGCGGACGAGCTGATCGCGGCGGGACGGGTGCACGTCAACGGTGCCGTCGGCGAGCTCTCGACGGTCGTCGCTCCGCAGGACGTGGTGGAGGTCGATGGGCGTCGCGTGCGCCCACAGCCGTTCTCGCATCTCCTGCTGCACAAGCCCGCAGGGATGGTCACGACCGCCAGCGATCCGCAGGGGCGCCCAACCGTGGTCGACGCCGTGCCGCGGGAGCCTCGCGTCGTGCCCGTCGGCCGGCTCGACATCGCCACCACGGGCGCGCTTCTACTCATGAACGACGGGGCGCTCGCGCATCGGCTCTCCCATCCTCGGTATGGCATCGAGAAGACGTACGTGGCCCGTGTCGAGGGAGCACCCGGCGACGACGTGATCCGCCGGCTCGCGGCGGGCGTCGAGCTCGACGACGGCCCGACGGCACCTGCGCGCGTTCGGCGCTTGGGTCGCGGCCGCGTCGAGCTCGTCCTGCACGAGGGGCGCAACCGGCAGGTGAGGCGGATGTGCGAGGCGGTCGGGCATCCCGTCGTCCGGCTGCATCGCAGCGGCTACGCGGGCCTCGACCTCGGAGACCTCGCTCCGGGTGCCTGGCGATCGCTCGCCCGCGCTGAGGTCGCAGCGCTCCGCCGGCTCGTGGGACTAGGCTGACACGAGGCGAGGGCGGGGTTAGCCTCGCCCCTACGGGTGCGCGCGTGGGTGCGCGGTTACGGGCGGACGAAGCCCATGCTCTCGTACATCCGCGCCATCGTCGGCGCCGATGCGGCGCGTGCCTTGTCGGCGCCCGCGGAGAGGAGGCGGAGCAGCTCGCCCTCGTCGGCGCGGAGCTCGAGGTAACGGCTTCGCACGGGCTCGAGCATCGCCGCCACCGCCTCACCCACGTCCGTCTTGAACTGCCCGTAGCCGGCGTGCTCGTAGGCGACCTCGATCTCCCCGGGCGTCCTGCCGGTGGCGACCGCGAGGATGTCGACGAGGTTCGTGATCCCGGGCTTGTCGTCGCCGCGCCGGATCTCGCGACCGGAGTCGGTGACGGCACTCCGGAACTTCTTCAGGATCGCGTCCGTCTCGTCGAGAAGACGGACCGTGCCCTGCTCGGAGCCACCCGTCGTCGACATCTTGTTGGTCGGTTCCTGGAGGTCCATGATCCGCGCGCCCACCTCGGGATAGACACCCTCGGGGACGACGAACGTCTTTCCGAATCGGGCGTTGAAGCGCTCGGCGATGTCGCGGGAGAGCTCGAGGTGCTGCCGCTGGTCGTCACCGATGGGGACGATGTCGGTCTGGTAGAGCAGGATGTCGCCCGCCATCAGCACCGGGTACGTGAAGAGACCGGCCGAGACGAACTCGCGCCGATCGGCCTTGTCCTTGAACTGCGTCATGCGGCCCAACTGGCCGTAGCTCGTGACGGCCGACAGCAGCCAACTCGCCTCCGCATGCGCGGTGACGTGACTCTGCGCGAAGACCGTCGAGCGCTCCGGGTCGAGTCCCGTGGCGACGAGCATGGCGTAGAGGTCGAGCGTGCGCTCGTGCAGGTCGCGCGGGTCGTAGTCGACGGTGATCGAGTGCAGGTCGACGATGCAGAAGAAGGCGTCACCCTGCTCCTGCGTTTGCGCGTACTGGCGGAAGCCGCCGATGTAGTTGCCGAGGTGCTTGTCCCCGGTGGGCTGGATGCCCGAGAAGATCCGCATCTCCGTCCTTTCGCTCACGGCGCAGCGGCATCTAGTCTGCCCACCGCGCCCGGTCCACGTCGTAGCCGGAGCGTCAGCGGCGCCAGAACAGACTCAGACGGTGGAGCGCGGACATGCGCCTGTTGTAGCCGTTCTCGCGACATGCGTCAAAACCCCCGCATCTACACTCCGACCGTGACCGTGACCGAGCCGACCTGGGCGCCCGACTCCTGGCGCGCCCTCCCTGCCGCACAGCAGCCGACGTGGCCCGACGCCGCCGTGCTCGACGCTGTCAGGGAGCGGCTGCGTCAGTTGCCGCCGCTCGTCTTCGCGGGTGAGGCACGAAAGCTCCAGGACGCGCTCGGCGAGGTCGCCGAGGGGCGCGCCTTCCTCCTGCAGGCAGGGGACTGCGTGGAGTCCTTCCGGGAGGTCTCGGCGATCCAGATCCGGGAGAAGCTGAAGGTCCTGCTGCAGATGTCCGCCGTGCTCACGTACGGCGCCACGCTGCCCGTGGTGAAGGTCGGGCGTATCGCCGGCCAGTTCGCCAAGCCGCGATCGTCGGAGACCGAGGTGATCGACGGCGTCGAGCTCCCGTCGTTCCGCGGTCACGTCGTGCATTCCGACGAGCGCACGCTCGAGGCCAGGGTTCCCGACCCCGAGCGCATCATCCAGGGCTACTACCAGGCTGCGTCGACGCTCAACCTGCTCCGCGCGTTCACGAAGGGCGGTTTCGCCGACCTCACGCAGGTGCACACGTGGAACCAGGAGTTCGTCGCGTCCTCGGCCGAGGGACGACGCTATGAGGTGATCGCCGGCGAGATCGGACGTGCGCTGCAGTTCATGCGGGCGATCGGCATCGACCTCGGCTCGGAGCGGTCGATCCACGAGGTCGACGTGTGGACGAGCCACGAGGGGCTCCTGCTCGACTACGAGGAGCCGCTCACGCGGCGCGACTCGCTCACGGGCCAGTGGTACGACTGCTCGGCCCACATGCTCTGGATCGGCGAGCGCACGCGCGCGCTCGACGGCGCTCACGCCGAGTTCTTCTCCGGCGTGCACAACCCGATCGGAGTGAAGCTCGGGCCCGAGGCGACTCCCGACGAGGTCGTCGCCCTGTGCGAGCGGCTCAACCCGCTTCGGGTTCCCGGTCGGCTGACGTTGATCACACGGATGGGCGCTACCCGTGTGCCGTCCGTTCTCCCACCCCTCCTCGGCGCGGTGAGAGAGGCAGGCATACCGGTCGTCTGGTCGTGCGACCCGATGCACGCGAACACGTTCCAGACGCCGTCGGGGCACAAGACGCGGCGCTTCGACGACGTGATGGCCGAGATCGAGGGGTTCTTCGCCGCCCATCGGGAGGTCGGGACGTGGCCGGGCGGCATCCACCTGGAGTTCACGGGCGACAACGTGACGGAGTGCCTGGGCGGGTCGGAGCGGGTGCTCGAGGAGCACCTCTTCGACCGCTACGAGACCCTGTGCGATCCGCGGCTGAACGCGCGCCAGGCGCTCGACTGTGCGTTCCTGATCGCGGAGCTGATGCGTGCGGCCTGAGCCGCCGCACGAGCGCACGCCGGGCCGGAGCACACGACCGAGATGAGCGAGACGCGTATCCCCTCGGTGTGCATCGTCGGCACCGGGCTGATCGGGGCATCGCTCGGCCTGGCCGCACGGCGGGCCGGCGTCGGCCGGGTCACCGGCTTCGATTCCGATCCGGCGGTGCTGGCCGTCGCCGCCGAGCGTGGAGCCTGCATCCCCTGCGACAGTCTTCACGAGGCAACCGCTGGGGCGTCTCTCGTCGTCGTCGCGGCCCCGGTGGCATCGTTGCCCGACGTCGTGCGTGACGTGCTCGCGGAGGCACCCGCGACGAGCACGGTGACCGACGTCGGCTCGACCAAAGGCGCCGTGTGCGCGGCCGCCGGCGCCGACCCCCGATTCGTCGGCGGTCACCCGATCTGCGGCGCCGAGACGCGGGGGCCCGATCGCGCATCGGCAGACCTGTTCGAGGGCGCGACGTGGTTCCTCACGCCCGCTGCCCAGACCGATCCGGGACGGTTCAAGCTCCTCCACGGATTTGTCGCGGCGCTCGGCGCGCGCCCCGTCGCCATCGACCCGGGCGCCCACGACCGGCTCGTGGCCTTGACGAGCCACCTGCCTCACGCGCTTGCCAACGTCCTCCTCAACCAGGCCGGTGGCGTGCGCGTCGACGGGCACGACCCGCTCCAGGCCGCCGGCGGCTCGCTGCGGGACATGACCCGCGTGGCGGGCGCGAACCCCCGCATCTGGGTCGACATCTTTCTCGACAACCGGGAGGCCGTCGCCGCCGCCCTCGCCGAGCATCGACGCCGCGTCGAGCAGTTGGAGACCGCGCTCGCCCAGGGTGATGCCGGCTTCCTGGCGCGGTGGATCGGCGAGGCGAGCGGCAACCGTCGCCGACTCCTCGAGACCGCGTTCGCCGATCCCGGATCGCTGCACCGCCTGCGCGTGCACATCCCGGACCGACCCGGTGTGCTGGCCGGGATCTTCCAGGCGCTGGGTGCGGAACGGATCAACGTTGCCGACTTCGACATGGAGCACCTGTCCCACGAGCGCGGGGGAACCCTCACCGTGCTCGTCGCGGGCGACGGCGAGGCGACCCGTGCGCTCGAGCTGCTCGAGGCACAGGGCTACGGCGTGGTCGTCGCACCCGTGATCGAGGATACGGAGTGAGAGTCGAGCCGGTAACGCGCATCGTCGGCCACATCGCGGTGCCAGGGGACAAGTCGATCTCGCACCGCGCGGTGCTGATCGGCGCGATCTGCGACGAAGAGACGCGGATCAGCGGCTTCGGGCGCTCGGCGGACACGGAGGCGACGATCGCCGCGGTTCGTGCGTGCGGCGTCGACGTCTACGAGCACGGCCACGACACGCTTCGCGTGTACGGCAGAGGGGTGCAAGGGCTGAGGGCCCCTGGCGCGCCGATCGATTGTGCGAACGCCGGCACGCTCGTGCGGCTGCTGGCCGGCATCCTCGCCGGGCAGCAGGGTCAGGAGTTCGAGCTCGTGGGCGACGAGTCGCTGAGCGCGCGACCGATGCGCCGCATCGCGGACCCACTGACCGTGATGGGGGGGAGTGTCGAGACCGACGACGGGCACCTGCCGCTGCGCATCCAGGGGCGGCTCCTGCGCGGCATCGAGTACGAGCTGCCGGTCGCCTCGGCCCAGGTCAAGTCGTGCATCCTGCTCGGTGCCCTCTACGCCGACGCCGAGACGACGGTGCTCGAGCCGCAGCCGACCCGCGACCATACGGAGCGGATGCTTGCGGCGGCCGGCGCGCAGGTCGCAGTACGCCCGGGACGGGTCTCCGTCGCTCCCGCCGAGCGCCTCGCGTTGGGTGACGTGGAGGTGCCGGGCGACTTCTCGTCCGCTGCGCCCTTCATCGTCGCGGCGACGCTCGTTCCGGGGTCGGAGCTCCACGTGCACGGGGTCAACCTCAACCCGCGACGGACGGGCCTGCTCGCCATTCTCGAGAGGATGGGTGCGAATGTCACGAGCTACAACCGACGGGAGATCGGCGGCGAGCCCGGAGGCGACCTGGAGATACGGTCGGCTCCGCTCGTCGGCACGGCGGTCGGTGGGGACGAAGTGCCGCTAGCGATCGACGAGCTGCCGCTGTTCGCCCTGGCTGCGGCGTTTGCGCGCGGGGAGAGCCGGCTGCGGGGCGCCGCGGAGCTACGGGCGAAGGAATCCGATCGCATCGAGGCCACCGTCGACGGCTTGCGTGCTCTCGGCGTGCGCGCGCGCACCACGCCGGACGGGCTCGCCGTCACCGGTGTCCCGACTCGGCTGCGCGGTGGCCACGTCGACAGCCGGGGCGATCACCGAATCGCGATGCTCGGCACGGTCGCAGGCCTGGCCTCGGGAGAGGGTGTCCGTGTGGACGGTGCAGACTGCGTCACTGTGAGCTTCCCGGGTTTCCACGACCTCGTCGCAGCGCTGCGGCGGGAGGCGGCGTGAGTCGTCCGTCGGCCCTTTCGGGGTGGGTTGGCGTCGGCCGCCGTGACGGCGGCCGCTTGGATTTCCGCTCTGCGGGAGGCCCCCGTTCGGGGTGGGCTGACATCGGCCGCCGTGCCGGCGGCCGCTTCAGGGGTTGTCGCGAGCGGGTATCCGCTGTTGCGGATTCGCGCTCTGCGGGAGAAACGCCGTGATCGTCGCCATCGACGGCCCTGCGGGTGCGGGCAAGTCGTCCGTTGCGCGGCTGCTCGCACAACGACTCGGCTTCCGCTACCTGGATACCGGTGCGATGTACCGCGCGCTCGCGTGGCTTGCCCTCGAGCAGGGAGTTGCGCTGGAGGATGCAGAGAGCCTCGCGGCGCTCGCTCGGCGCAGCCCGGTCTCCTTCGGCGGCGGGGGCGAGGTGGTCGTCGCAGGCAGCGACGTCACGGCGGCGATCCGCGAGCCGCGTGTCGACGCGTCCGTTTCCGTGGTCGCCCGCCACCTGGGCGTGCGTGAGGTGATGCGCGAGCGGCAGCGTGCGCTCGGTCGCGTCGGCGACGTCGTGATCGAGGGACGTGACATCGGCGCCGTCGTGGCGCCGGACGCAGCGGTCAAGGTCTGGCTCGTCGCGGATCCCTCCGTTCGCGCTCGGCGACGTCACGCCGAGCGGGAGGGGGCCGATGCCGAGACCTTGGCGACCGCGCTGCGCGACCGGGACGAGCGCGACTCCGTCGACACGCACCGCGCCGACGACGCTGTCGAGATCGACACGACAGAGCTCACGTTGGACGAGGTCGTCGACCGCATCGCCGCGTTGGTGGAGGAGCGACGATGAGCGCCACCGACGTCGTGTGGTCGGTCGGCCGGCCGACGATCGGCGGCCTGGCGCGCGTGGCGACACGTTTGCGCGCCTACGGGCGAGACCGCATGCCAGCGGACGGCGGGATCGTCGTCGCCTGCAATCATTACTCGTGGATCGACCCTGTCGTGCTCGGAGCCGTCTCCACGCGCACGCTCTACTACATGGCGAAGGTCGAGGCGCACAGGGTGCCCGGCCTCGGCCCCTTCATCCGGTTGTTCGGCTGTTTTCCGGTGCGGCGAGGCGAGTCGGATCGCGACGCCGTCCGCACGATGCGCCAGGTCGTCCGCGACGGCCATGCGCTCGGGCTCTTCGTGGAAGGAACACGGCAGCTCTCGGGTGTGCCGGGCCCGGTGCAACCCGGTGCTGCGATGGTCGCCGTTCAGGAGTCCGTTCCGATCATCCCGGTCGCCGTGCACGGCTCGCAGACGTGGCGCCCGGGGAACATGCACCCCGTCTCGCTCGCCTTCGGCGAGCCTCTCCTGCTCGAGGGGCTGCCGCGTGGTGGCAAGGGCTACCGGGAGGCGTCGGCGATCGTGCAGACCGAGATCAAGCAGCTGTGGGACTGGCTCGTCGAGATGCACCGGGTCGGTCGGCCGCGCGAGGCAACCCCGCCCGCGGGGCTGACTGGCACACGTGATGACCGGTAGCGACGAGGCGCGTGGCGACGACGCCGCGCCCGGACTGGCGGGAACCGTCGCCATCGTCGGCTTCCCGAATGTCGGCAAGTCGACGCTCGTCAACCGGCTCGCGGAGTCGCGGGCCGCGGTCGTGCACGAGACGCCCGGTGTCACGCGCGACCGGAAGGAGCTCATCTGCGAGTGGAGCGGCACGCACTTCCGCGTCGTCGACACCGGGGGAGTGGACGAGGTGGGCGGTGGGCCCTACGGGCCTGCGATCGCCGACCAGGCTCGCGCCGCCGTCGAGGAAGCAGACCTCGTGCTCTTCGTCGTCGACGCGCGGGCCGGCATCACACCGGGCGACGAGGATCTCGCGGGGCTGCTACGGGCTGCGGGACGCCCCGTGCTCATCCTCGCGAACAAGCTCGATGACCCGCGGCGCGACCTGGAGGCGCTCGAGTTCCACCGCTTCGGGCTCGGCGACCCGTGGCCGATCTCGGCACTCCACGGGCACGGGACGGGTGATCTTCTCGACGAAGTCGTGCGTCGCCTCCCGGGCGGTGCGGGGCCGGTCGCGGGCGATGAGGCGATCCGCGTCGCGATCCTCGGGCGGCCGAACGTCGGCAAGTCGTCGCTGCTGAATGCGTTGCTGGGGCGGGAGCGCGTGATCGTGTCGGACGTTCCCGGTACCACGCGCGATGCGATCGACATCGAGCTCCGGCGCGGGGACGCGACCTTCGTGCTCGTGGACACCGCTGGCTTGCGCCGCAAGCGGCATCAGCGGCAGGGCGTCGAGTACTACTCCGAGCTCCGCGCGCTTCAGGCGGCGGAGCGTGCCGACGTGGCGCTCGTCCTCGTCGACTCGGCCGAGGGCGTGGTCGAGCAGGACCTCGCCGTCGCCGACGTCGCCCGCAAGGCGGGCTGCTCGACCCTCGTCGTGCTGTCGAAGTGGGACGTGTCGACCATCGACCTGCAGGAGACGAAGGAGCTCCTCGACCGGCGATTGCGTCAGCGGCCTCCCGTGATCGCGGTCTCGGCACACACGGGTCGCGGTCTCAACCGCCTGCTCGACCGCGTCGAGGAGCTCAACGGCAAGCACGTGGCGCGCATCCCCACGCCGCTCCTCAACCGCGCTCTCGCCGAGCTGCGCGAGGCGCGCCAGGGCCCGAGCGAACGTGGGCGGCGCCTGAAGATGCTGTACGGCACTCAGACCGCCGTACGCCCGCCGCGTCTTCGTGTGTTCGTCAACGACACAGGGCTCGTCACGCGTGACTACGCGTACTGGGTCGAGAACGAGTTGCGGAGACGGTTTACGCTCGACGGTGTGCCGGTCTCGATCGACTTCCGGAAGAGCGAGTGACGACGCCGCCGCCTCACCGCCGCCCGTGAACGTCGTCGTCGTCGGCGGTGGCTCGTGGGGGACGGCGTTCGCCACGCTGCTACGCGACAGCGGGCACGCGGTGTCTCTCGCCTGTCGCGACGCCGAGCACGCGGCGGCGATCGCCGAGTCCGGGAGGAACCCCAGGTATGCGCAGGCGGTCGATCTGCGCGGCATCGAAGCGGCGGCTCTGGCGGAGGCTCCGGTCGAGGCCGCAGACCTGGTCGTGATCGCGGTTCCCAGTCGTGCCTTTCGCGATGTGCTCGCGGCGCTGCCGGGGACGGCGCCCGTCCTCAGTCTGACGAAGGGGCTCGATCCACCGACGGGAGCCAGGCTGTCGACGCTCGTGCACGACCGTCCCGTGGCTGTTCTCTCCGGCCCCAACATCTCGAGCGACATCATGCGGGGCCTGCCCGCGGCGGCGGTGATCGCGAGCGACGACATGGCGCTGGCGCTCGAGTTGCAGCGGGCGGTCAACTCGTCGGTCTTCCGCGTCTACGTCAACGACGATCTGATCGGTGTCGAGCTCTGCGCGGCTGCCAAGAACGTGATCGCTCTCGCGGCTGGCGGCGCGGACGGGCTCGGGCTCGGCGACAACGCGAAGGCGGCGCTCGTCACGCGCGGGCTGGCGGAGATGCGGCGGTTGGCGGACGCTGCCGGCGCGAAGTCGGAGACCTTCGCGGGCCTCGCCGGCATGGGCGACCTCGTCGTCACGTGCTGGTCGCCCGAAGGGAGGAACCGTCGGGCCGGCGAGCTGATCGCGCAGGGCGCGAGCCCGGACGAGGCCGTGGCCACGATCGGCCAGGTCGTGGAAGGCCTCTCGACCGCGCCGGTGCTCCAGGACCTCGCCCGCCGACTCGGTGTCGAGATGCCGATCACGGACGGTGTGTGCGCCGTGCTGGGGGGTGTCGCGCTCACCGACCTCCTGGGGCAGCTGATGCGGCGGGAGCCGACGAGCGAGTAGACCCGCGAACGGCTCTGTGTAGGCTTTGTGCGTGGCCGTGCGCTCGTTCCAGTTCACGTCGGAGTCCGTCACCGAAGGGCACCCCGACAAGATCGCGGATCAGATCTCCGACTCGGTCCTCGACGCGGTGCTGCGCGACGACGCCGATGCACGCGTCGCCTGCGAGACGCTGATCACGACGGGCCTCGTCGTCGTCGCCGGCGAGATCACCACGGACACCTACGTCGACATCCGCGCAGTCGTGCGCCAGCGCATCGCCGAGATCGGCTACACGCGTGCGAAGTACGGCTTCGACTACGAGACGTGCGGTGTCGTCGTCGCCATCGACGAGCAGTCCCCCGATATCGCCCAGGGCGTCGACGAGTCGTACGAGGCGCAACACGGTGACACCGATCCGATCGATCTCGTCGGCGCGGGTGACCAGGGGATGATGTTCGGCTACGCGACGGCCGAGACGGACGAGTTGATGCCGCTCCCGATCATGCTCGCGCACAAGCTCGCGAAGCGGCTGTCCGAGGTGCGGAAGGCAGACGTGCTGCCCTACCTGCGACCCGACGGCAAGGCGCAGGTCACGGTGCGCTACGAGCTCGACGAGCACGGGCACCAGCGCCCGGTGGAGATCGAGCGCGTGCTCGTCTCCACGCAACATCGTGACGGGATCGACGTGGAGACGTTGATGCGACCCGATCTGCTGGAGCACGTCGTCGAGCCGATCCTGCACGCGGACTTCCGCGAGCTCTTCGACCCGGCGCGGCTCGGTCAGAAAGACTTCTTCTACCTCAACCCGACCGGGAAGTTCGTGATCGGCGGGCCGATGGGCGACACCGGGCTCACGGGCCGGAAGATCATCGTCGACACGTACGGCGGCTCGGCACCGCACGGCGGCGGTGCGTTCTCGGGCAAGGATCCGACCAAGGTTGACCGGTCGGCCGCCTATGCGGCGCGCCACGTCGCGAAGAACGTCGTCGCGGCCGGTCTCGCCGATCGTTGTCAGCTCCAGGTCGCCTATGCCATCGGCGTCGCCCACCCGATGAGCGTCAACGTCGAGTGCTTCGGCACGGAGGTCGTCCCGCTCTCGACGCTGGAGCGTCTGATCGCGGAGCACTTCGACCTCCGGCCGGGCGCGATCATCCGCGACCTCGACCTCCGCCGACCGATCTACGCGAAGACCGCCGCCTACGGGCACTTCGGCCGCGACGACAGAGACTTCACCTGGGAACGGCTCGATCGCGTCGACGCGCTCCGTGCGGCGGCCGCCGTCTCCGCTCCCGCCTCGGTGTAGGCGGGAGCCCGCAGCGCTCACGACCTCGTGGCGCCGCACGCGTGCTACGGGCAGGTCACCGTGGCGCTTCCACTCACCTCCTGCTCGGTGCTCGGATCGGCCTCGGACGTCTGGGTGAACGTGCCGGAGAACGTCACGGTCGTGCCGGTTATCTCCAGACCCGTGCCGTCTTGGGGGATGATTCCGTTGTAGCGATCGGTGCCCGAGATCACGTAGACGTTGCCGAGCCACTCGCCCGACTGCTGCGAGCCCTGGATCTCGATCTGCGCGTCCTCGCTCGCCAGTCGGTTGATCCGCACTTCGAAGCTCGTCGGTGTGACTTCGCAGTCGAAGCTGTCCGCGCCGCTCGCCGGGAACACGAAGGTGAGACCTCCGATCTCGGCGGTCGCCTCTCCCGCGCCTCCGGCCGTGTCGCAGTTGACGGCGATCGTTCCCTCCACGTCGCGCCCGCTCGCCGGGTCGGAGTACGTCCGGTACGTCAGCGTGCCCGTGTAGACGACGCCTTCTGGCCCCGCCGCCAGCCCCGCGAGGCCGGGCAGCGAGCCGCCGTAGTTGCCGTCACCCGCGGCGAAGGTGATGCTCCCGTTCCATTCGCCGGTCACGGGGCTCGCCTGGATGGTGAGACTGCCGCTCTCGGTCTCCTGGTAGTTGATCCGGATCTCGTCGTCGGTCACGTCGCACGCGAAATGGACCGACCCTGCCGCCTCGAGGATGAAGACCTGCCCGTCGACCTCCACGCGTGCCTGCCCGGGAGGCGGAAGCGTGCTCGGATCGAGGCTCGCCGGCTCCGCGCTCTCGGTCGCGGTGATCGTCTCCGCCGGGTCGGTCTCGAAGCCGAACCCGCCTTCCGCGCCGTCGCTGCCATCGCCTCCGCCACCGCAGCCGACGAGTGCCGTCGCGACGGTGACGAGCGTCGTCGCGAGCAAGAACGTCGACCTCCGGGTATTTCGGGTCACGAGCGGCTCCTCTCTGCGTCGTCGGGCGCGGGTCTCAGCAAGGTCTCGCCCTCTTCGTGAGCTCGAGGGGGGCGTAGTCGGCGCCCCTGGCGGTCACGGTCGGGCGCCCTCTCGGGCCCGCCATGGTGAACCGAGCGCCATCTGGCGCCCACCCGTCCCGTGCCTGCTTCACGCAGCGCCGCGTCCGCGACAATGACGGCCCAAGCGGCGGTTGCCAAGAGCAGCAGGTGGCGCGTCATCACACATCCCCAGGTCGTCGCAGGCAGACCCTGCGAACATCGGTCTCGGACGCTACCAAGGGTTGCCAAACGCACTCTAAACGCCCGCCGGGAAGCGGTGGGCGTGGTCGCCGCCCCGGAACGGACAGCGCCCGCGGCCCGCGTTGCGCGAGCCACGGGCGCCGCCGGAGGGCAACCTCTAGATCGGTGAGACGTCGAAGGCGGCGGGCTCGGAGTCCGCGCCCTTGCCGGGACGCTCGCCGGGCGTGCGCTCGACGATGTGGTCGATCCTCTCCGTGAGCCGCTCGAGCATCGTCGCCTTCTGCTCGGCCGTGATGCGGCCCTCGGCGACGGCTTCGTCGAGCTTCGCGGTCGCGTCTTTCACCATCGCGACCTTCAGTCCGTCGACCGACTTGCCCTTCTCGCCGGCGATCGTGGCGAGCGACTTGCCCCCGTGGAGCTCGTCGCGCAACTCCTCGGCGGTGAGGCCGAGGTAATCGGCCGCCGCCTCGAGGCCCATGCCGCCGCGATGGCCGAAGCCGCCCTTGTGCCCGAAGCCGCCCTGGTGCCCGAAGCCGAAGCCGCGGCCCTCGCCGGACTCGATCGCTGCCTTCGCCCGGTCGGCCTGCTCCTGTGTGATCTTGCCGTCCTTCAGTGCCTGTTCGACCTGATCGACGCGCGCGCCGTCGATGGCGTCGGTGAGCTCCTCGGTGGTGACATCGAGGCGGTCGGCGACGTTCGCGAGGAACGCATCCCGTTTTGCCTCGAAGTCGCCGTTGGAGGCGACGGCTGCGCCAACGCCGATGCTGAGCGCGACCGCGGCGACGGCTGCGACGATCACGCGAGAGGGTCGATAGGTCATCGGTCTTCTCCTTTGCTTCGCTGTCCGGATACATCTCCAGGAAAGCCGACGAGCCTGAGAGGGCGCTGAGATCCAGGTAAGAATCTCCTGCACTCGTCCATGGCCCTATGCCGGCCGTGCGGCGAGTCGCAGTGTGAGGCGCGCCCCGCCGTCGCCCGCGTTCTCCGCGGTGACTGTTCCGTGATGCTCGTCGGCGACGCGCTTGACGATGGCGAGCCCGAGACCCGAGCCGGGTGTCGAGCGAGCAGCGGCCGCGCGGTAGAAGCGGTCGAAGATGTACGGCAGGTCTGACGCGTCGATTCCCGGCCCGTGGTCGCGGACGACCACCACTGCGTCGCGGACGGCGATCTCGACGCGACCGCCGCCGGGGCTCCACTTCGCCGCGTTGTCGAGGAGGTTCGAGACGGCGCGATGTACGCGCGTGGCGGCGCCGTCGACGACCGTCTCGTCGGCATCGACGACGAACGTGACCTCCGGATGTGCGCGCTCCTGGCGGTGGACGGCGTCGATCACGATCTCGTCGAGCCGAAACGGCTCGCTCGGAGCCGGTGGCTCCGAGCCGTCGCGCGCGACCTCCACGAGGTCGGTGACGAGCGCCGAGAGCTCCTCGAGCTGCGCACGCGCGGCCTCGAGGGCCACGTGCCGTTCGTGCCCCGAGAGGTCGGGGTGCCGGGCGAGCAGGTCGAGGTTCGTACGGACACTTGCGATCGGCGTGCGGAGCTCGTGTGATGCGTCGGCGACGAGCTGGCGTTGTGCCTGCTCCGAGAGCTCGAGGGCGGCGAGCATCTCGTCGAACTGGTGACCCAGCCGCCCGATCTCGTCGTCGCCGGCAATGCCGACACGTCGTGTGAGGTCGCCGGTGGTGGCGACCGTCTCCGCTTCGTCCGCCAGACGGCTGAGCGGAGCGACCGCGGTGCGGCTCACGACGAGGCCGAGCAGGGCGGCGAGCGCCACGCCTGCCCCGCTGGCGAGGAGCAGGGCGACGCGCAACCTCGACAGGGACGCGTCGACCTCGTCCAGCGGACGCGCGATCTGGATTGCGCCGCCGGCGGCGGGACGCGTGAGCACGCGGAGGTGGGCTCCGTCGACCTCGACGTCGGTGAATCGCGCCCGTGCCTCGCCGCGCGCCACTGCGAGATCGGCCTCCCCGACGGGCAGTGGGACGTCCGCGCCGGCGGGACGCAGTGTCGAGCCGTCGGCTGCCACCAGCTGGACATAGCCGGCCGCGCCGCCGAACGCGGGTGGGCGAAGACCGAAGCCGGAGTCGGCGCGGGCGAAATCCGCCCGCGGATTGCGCTGGGCGAGCGCCCGGTCGACCTCGTCGCGCAGGCTGTCGCGCACGAGGACGTATGCGCCGACCGACACGCCCACGACGGCGACCGCCACGGCGGCCGACGAGGCCAGCGCGATCCGTGCGCGGAAGCTCACGGCTCACGGAGCGCGTAGCCGACGCCACGCACCGTCTGGATCAGTCGCGGCTCGCCGCCGCTCTCGGTCTTGCGACGCAAGTAGCCGACGTAGACCTCGAGCGTGTTGGACGTGGGGCCGAAGTCGTACCCCCACACCCGGTCGAACAGCAGCGAGCGGGGGAGGACCTGCCGCGGGTTGCGGAGCAGGATCTCGAGGAGCGCGAACTCGGTGCGGGTCAGCTCGATCGGCCGTCCGCCCCGGTGCACCTCACGCGTCCCGGTGTCGAGCTCGAGGTCGGCGAAGCCGAGACGCTCGCCGCCGGGCTCTGCGCCCGCCCCACGGCGCAGGAGCGCTCGCAGGCGGGCCAGGAGCTCCTCGAGCGCGAACGGCTTGACGACGTAGTCGTCGGCACCTGCGTCGAGGCCGGCAACGCGGTCACCGATCGCGTCCCGCGCGGTGAGCATGAGCACCGGCACGCGCGAGCCCGACGCGCGCATGCGCCGGGCGGTCTCGAGCCCGTCGAGGCCAGGCATGAGCACGTCGAGCACCACCACGTCCGGCTCGCGCTCGGCGAGCCGCTCGAGTGCCGTGGCGCCGTCTGGCGCGGTGTCGACGGCGTAACCCTCCGCGCGCAGGGCGCGGTCGAGCGAGTCCCGCAGCGCGGGCTCGTCGTCGACCACGAGGACACGAGCTACCACCCCGGAACCTTGGCAGAAGCGCCTGAGACGCGGCTGAGAATGCGCTGCGGGGTCAGACCACGTGAGCCCGACCCCGCGTACGCACTCGGTTCAGGTCGTCTTCTTGACGAAGCTATGGTTGACGAGCCTGTCGACCAGCTGCTCGAGGCGATCCTCGAAGGAGTCGAGCCGCTTCAGGATGGCGGTCTTGCGCTCTGCGCTCAGCCTGTCCGACGCGGAGACCCGCTCCATCGCCTTGGCGAGATTCGCCTTCATCTTCGCCAACATTGCGTTCTTGAGGCCGGCGGCCGACTTTCCGGTCGTCGCCTCGGCGAGCTCGGCGAGCGTTGTCCCTTTCGCGAGCGCCGTCTTCAGTTGCTTCCGCGACATCTCGAGATACGCCGTCGCCGCTGCGAACGCCCCGATCGAGGCGTGCTTCGCGTTGCCGCGTGCCTTCTTGAGGTTCTTCGCGAGGCCCTTGCAGCCGGTGGCCGCAGCGACCTTCGCCCGCTTCTCCGCTGCTTGATCCTCGGTGAGCTTCCCGGCCTTCTCGGCCGCGTCGATCCGGGCCACCGCCTTGGCCTTGAGATCCGCTGTCAGCTGGTCGATGCTGACGCCGCGCTTCTCGGCGACCTTGGCGAGGAACGCGTCGCAGCGTGCTCCCTTGTCGCCGTCGTCGGCGAGTGCAGTGCCCCCGCCGGCCAGGAGTGCACCGGCTGTCGCGAGCGTCGCAATCGTCAGACCCCTACGTTTCATGTGTTGCCTCCCCGACCTCGTTCGTTTCGCCGTGCTCACAGACCCGTGAGTGGATCTTGGCGCGGCTCGTGCGAGCCCGATCTTGAAGGCCGTTCGTGAGGATCAGCTGAACGAGTGTTGAAGGTTTCGTGATGGCGGCGCATGCCGTCGTTCCTCGATCAGGCCGCCGCACGCACGTAGAGCCCGAGTGCGGCCTTCTCCGCGATCGAGCGCTCGTCGGCTGCGAGCTCCACCTTGAGCTGGCCGGCGGCGGGTTGTAGCTCGCGCACGACCACGCGGGCGCCCGGCACGAAGCCCTCGTCGTAGAACCAGTGCAGGAGGTCTCCGTCGTGCTCGGCGAGTCGGACGATCTCGCCCTCGGCGCCGATGGGTAGCTCGGCCAGGGCGACGAGCTCCGCGTTCTCGGTTTGCTCGACATCTGGCTCGACGGGCCAGCCGTGCGGGCAGCGCTCGGGGAACCCGAGTCGCTCGTTCATCCGCTCGATCATGTCCGCCGTGAACGTGTCGCCCATCTCGTCGGCCTGGTCGTGCGACTCCGACGGTGTGTACCCCATGAAATCGGTGAGGAAGCGCTCGATGATGCGGTGCTTGCGCACGACGCGCTTCGCCCGCTCGACGCCGGTCCGCGTGAGGATCGCCTCCCGCTGTTCTCCCCGTTCGACCAGGCCCTCTGCCTCGAGTCGTTTCAGCATCTCACCCGCCGACGCGCGTGAGACGCCGAGCATCTCCGCGACACGTGACGCGATCGCCTGCGATCCGGTCGCCGGCCGGTACTCGCCGATCGGGAAGGCGAGGAAGTAGATCGTCTCCAGGTACTCGTCGACCGAATGCCCGTGTGCCTGCGCCATCACAGCTGACTCTAGCCGCCCGTGCCCGATTCGAGCCGGCGGTCTCGGGTGATCAGGAGGAGAAACGGGGCCGAGACGCCGATCAGGACGAGAGCGGGCAAGGCCGCTCGGGAGTACGCGCCGACCTGGGTCAGCTTCCAGATCTCGGTCGCCAGTGTCTCGAACCCGATCGGGCGTAGAAGCAGCGTCGCTGGAAGCTCCTTCATGGCCGACAGGAAGACGAGTGCGGCACCGGCGAGCACACCGGACCGCGCGAGCGGCACCGTGACGAGCGCAAGCGTCGCGATCGGCCCGCGACCGAGCCCCCGCGATGCCTCCTCGACGCGCGGGCTCACACGCTGCAGCGACGACTCCACGCCGGACATCGCCTGCGGGAAGAACCGCACGACGTACGCGAACACGAGCAGCGCGAGCGTCTGGTACACGGGCGACGCGTAGCGCGCTGCGAAGAACACGAGCGCGAGCGCGATCACGAGCCCCGGCAGCGCGTTTCCTGCGTACGACAGCCGTTCGAGGAGCCGTGATCGTCGCCCCGGGTACCGCGTCGCCAGGAACGCAACGGGGAGTGCGGAGATCACCGCGGCGATCGCCGCGAGACCGGAGGCGCCGAGCGAGTTGACCAGCTCGCCCCACGGCGCGGCGAGCACGCGGTCGTTCACGATCCCGCGGGCGAGCCACGTGACCAGCACGACCGAGGGCAGCACGAGGAAGAGCCCGGTGACGAGCGCGCAGAAGCCGAGGGCGGGAGCTGTCCAACGCCCGAGTGGCACGGGTGTCGGCGGTCGCGCCGTCCCAGGCCCCGAACGGTGCAGGCGGCCGCGCTGCCGGGCGTGGTACTCGACGACGAGCGCCACCGCCGTCAGCGCGACGAGCAGCAACGCGAGCGTTGCGGCAGGCGTGCGGTCGAAGAGGCTCCGGTACTGGAGGTAGATGGAGCGCGTCAGCGCGTCGTAGCGCATGAGCGACACGACGCCGAAGTCGGAGAGCACATAGAGGGTAACGAGGAGCACGCCGAGCCCCACAGCCGGCCGGATCGTCGGCACCGTGACCCGCGCGAAGGCTCTCCAGCCCGACACGCCGAGCCCACGAGCCGCCTCGTCGAGCGACGGGTCGACGTCGCGGAGCGCCGCCTGTGTGAGCAGGAAGACGTAGGGATACGTCGCGAGCGTGAGTGCTCCGAGCGCCCCCCAGTACCCGGTCACGTCGGGGAAGCTGTCGACCCCGAGGAGGTCGCCGAGCAGACCCTGCTCGCCGAAGAACCCGAGCAGGCACAACGCCGCGACGTAGCTCGGGATCACGAGCGGCAGGGCGCCCGCCACCGCCCAGGCACGGCGACCCGGGAGATCCGTGCGTGTCACCAGCCACGCGAGCGGTACCGCGACGCAGACGGTGGCCACGGCGACGCCGACGACGAGCAGCACCGTGTTCCAGACGAGCTGCCACGTCGACGGCTCGCCGAGGATCTCCAGCGCGCGCGCGGCATCGCCCGCGACGCGCACCACCAGGTACGCCAGCGGCAGAAGCAGAGCGACGACGACGACGCTCGCCGCGAGGACGAGCGGGAGCGGGGGCCGTCGGCTCCCCGCCCCATTGCTCACGTCAGGTAGCCGGTCTCGCGGAGCATTTCGACGGTGCGTTCGAGCTCCGGTCCGAACGACGTCAGGTTCACGTCGGGGCCGGCGAGCTCGTCGAGAGGCGGCAGCCCCTCGACCGGGTCGATCCCGGCCACGAGAGGGTACTCGGCCTCCTCGGCCTCTTCGACGTAGAAGCGTTGCGCGTCGTCGGAGAGCAGGAACTCGGCGAACGCGTTCGCGTCGTCGGCCTGATCCGAGCTCGCGAGCACTCCTGCGCCGGCGACGCTCACGAGCGCACCCGGGTCGCCCGCCTCGAAGAAGTGGTTGGCGATCGCCGCGTCCGGCTGCTCCTCCCGGACGAGGTAGAGGTAGTAGTGGTTGACGAGCCCGACGTCGACCTCGCCCGCAGCCACCGCCTCCACGATGGGGGTGTTCTTCTCGTACGTCTTCGGGTCGTTCGCCTGGAGGTCCTCGAGCCATTGCCGCGTCCGCTCGTCGCCGGCGGAGAGCCTCATCGCCGTCACGAACGCCTGGAACGACGCGTTCGTCGGGGCGATGCCGACGCGTCCCTGCCAGGTCGGGTCGGTGAGGTCGAACACCGAAGTCGGCAGATCGCTCGTCGGTACGGCGTCGGTGTTGTAGACGAGGACGCGCGACCGACCGGACGTTCCCACCCAACGGCCGTCGGCGTCGCGATAGCGTGGGTCTACGCGGTCGAGGATCTCCTCCGGCAGCACCGCGAGTTGACCGTCGATCGCGCCGAGCGACCCGGGATCCTGCGCGAAGAAGACGTCCGCGGGGGAGTTCCCACCCTCCTCGTTGATCGTCGCGGCGAGCTCGGCGCTGTCGCCGTAGCGCACCTCCACCTCGATCCCGGTCTGATCCGTGAACCGGTCGAAGAGCGGCTCGACGAGCTCCTCCTCGCGACCCGAGTAGACCGTGAGCGGACCGGTCCCGTCGTCACCCCCGCATCCTGCAGCAGCGAGCGCTACGAGCGCCACGACCGCGACGAGCACTGCCAGCTCTGCTGTCTTCCCGCGCACTGTTGCCCTCCGTGTAAGGCGTTCCCCATGAAAGATGTAAGGGCAACCTTACACAGATGTACGACAGCGCTAGTGAAAAACCGGGACCTGACCCTCGTGCAGGCGGATCGACACGCGAGCACCGAGGGGGACGACCTCGGTCGAGGGTCGATGTGACAGAAGCTCCAGGCCGTCGAGGTCGACGCGATAGAAGACGTCGTGCCCCCGGAACTCGCGGCACACGACCTGTGCGCCGCCGTCGGGATCCAGTGCGAGCTCGAGCAGCTCCGGGCGGACGAGGACGTCGACCTCACCGGCGCCGGATGCGCCGTTCGCCGGGAACGACCCGAGCGCCGTCTGCACGACGCCGTTGTCGACGCGGCCGCGAAGCACGTTCCCGGCGCCAACGAACTCGGCTACCCACCGTGATGCCGGGTTGAAGTAGAGGTCCTCGGGCGTTCCCTCCTGCACGATCGTCCCCTCGTGCACGAGGGCGATGCGGTCGGCCACGGAGAACGCCTCCTCGCGGTCGTGCGTGACGAGCAGGACGGTGACGCCGAGCGGGCGCAGGATCCCCGTCACCTCTGAGCGCAGCTCCTCCCGAAGATGCGGATCGACGTTCGACCACGGCTCGTCGAGCAGAACGACGTCCGGGGCTGGCGCCAGCGCACGCGCGAGGGCGACCCGTTGCTGCTGCCCGCCGGACAGCTCGTGCGGATAGCGCTCGCCGAGCCCGCAGAGACCAACGAGCGCGAGCAGCATGGGCACGCGCGTCGACCGCTCTCGCCGCGGGAGGCCGAAACCGACGTTGTCGGCCACCGTGAGGTGGGGGAACAGCGCGTAGTCCTGGAACACCATGCCCACGGGGCGCCGTTCGGGCGGGAGCCACGTCCCTGAGCCGGCGGCCGGCGCTCCGCCGATCTCGACCGTACCGGTATCGGGCTGCTCGAAACCCGCGATCAGCCGCAGAAGCGTCGTCTTGCCGCACCCAGAAGGGCCGAGCAGCGCAACGACCGCCCCGCGCTCGACGCAGAGCGACGCGCGGTCGGCGGCGAGCACGTCGCCGTAGCGCTTCGTCACCTCGTCGAGCAGGATCATCGAGCACTCCATGTAAGGCGTACCTTACCGACCGGGGTCGGAGTCGGGCTAGTCGGCTCCCAGCAGGCGTCGAGGGGCCCCCGACCGGGTGCGGGGCTACGCTCGTCGCGGTGCCTCTCGCGTCCGTCTATCCGCTCGTCTCCACGCGTGCGCTCGCACGCACGTTCACGTACGAGGTCGGCGACGACGTGGGCAAGGGGTGCGTCGTCGATGTCAGGCTCGGTCGCTCCCGCGCGCGCGGCGTGGTCACGGATGTCGGTGTCGAGGCTCCGGCGGGCGTCACGCCCGTCGCGGTCGGCGCGGTCGTCGATCAGATCCCGCCGGCGCTCGTCGACCTTGCTCTCTGGTTGGCCGACTACTACGGCTCCACTCCTGCGCGTGCGCTCGAGCTCGTGGCTCCGCGGCGTCGTGCGCCGCGAGGGACGCGTCCCTCGCCGGCTGCGCGGGACGCCCTGGGGGGCGAGCCCGAGCCGGCGGACCTGACGCCAGAGCAGCGGGCGGCCGTCGAGCGGATCGTCTCCGCTCTCGACGAAGGCCTCGGGGCACACGTCCTCCTGGCGGGGCCGACCGGAAGTGGCAAGACCGAGGTGTACCTCCAGGCGTGCGCTGCGGCCCTCGAGCGTGGCCTGGGCGCGATCGTGCTCGTGCCCGAGATCGCGCTCGCCCCGCAGACGGTGGGCAGGTTTCGGCAGCGGTTCGGAGACACCGTCGCCATCCTGCACTCTGGGCTGGGCGACGCCGAGCGCCGCGACGAGCGGGATCGCGTCGCCCGTGGGGAGGCCCGCGTCGTGGTCGGCGCGCGCTCCGCGGTCTTCGCGCCGATGCGCGACGTCGGTCTGATCGTCGTCGACGAGGAGCACGACGCGGCGTACAAGCAGGAGTCGGATCCGCGCTATGACGCTCGCAGCGTGGCGGCCAAGCGAGCAGCGCTCGAGGGTGCCGTCGCCGTCTACGGCAGTGCTACGCCTCGCCCCGAGAGCTGGAACCGGCTGGAGCGGCTCTCACTGCCCGGACGCATCGGTGCGCCGATGCCTCGCGTACGGCTCGTCGACCTCCGACGCGAGGCGGGCTACCCGCTCTCGGCCCCGCTGCTCGAGGAGCTCGGCCGCCTCGTCGACCACGGCGGGCGGGCCATCCTCCTGCTCAACCGGCGCGGCGTCGCGCCCGCGGTGCACTGTCGCGCGTGCGGAGCCACGCGCCGGTGCGACCAGTGCGACGTCGCGCTGACCCTCCACGGCGACGAGAGGATCCACTGCCACCACTGCGCCTACAGCGAGCCCGTCCCTGCCGCGTGCCCCACGTGCGGCTCTGCCGACGTCGCGCGTGTCGGCGCAGGCACACAGCGGCTCGAGGCCGAGCTTGCCCGCCACGTTCCAGAGCTCGAGCGGATCCGTCTCGACGCCGACACGGCCTCGCGCCCCGGAGCCCTGCGCGAGGCGCTTCTTCGCTTCCACAAGGCAGATCGGGCGGTGCTGCTGGGCACGCAGATGGTCGCGAAGGGACACCACTTCCCAGGCGTGTCGCTCGCAGCCGTTGTCGATGCCGACACGGGGCTCGCGCTGCCGGACTTCCGGGCCGAGGAGCGCACCTTCCAACTCGTCACCCAGCTCGCCGGCCGCAGCGGGCGCGACGCGCCGGGGCTCGTGCTCGTGCAGACGTTCCAGCCCGATGCCATGCCCCTCCTCTACGCCGCGCGGCACGACGTGGCCGGGTTCCTCGCCGACGAGGTCGACCGGCGCTCGGTGCTCGGATATCCGCCGTTTCGACATCTCGTTGCGATCCTCGTCTCCGGTCGCGACGCGGGTGCGCCCATGCGGGCGCTGCGCGAGATCCGTGAAGGGCTGGACGGCCTCGGCGCCGACCTGCTCGGCCCTGCGCCGTTGCTCCGGTTGCGCGGTCGCTTCCGGGCGCAGCTCGTGGCCAAGACCTCAGAGCCGAGGCGGTTGGCGCGACAGGCGGCGAGGCTCCTGGAGGCGGCAGGCCCCGCGATGCGACGGGATGGCCTGGCCGCGGTCGTCGACGTCGACCCACAATCGCTGTAGCCGGCACGGCCCGTGACCACTGCGCGCGGTGGCTAGACTCGACCGGCGATGACGGCACACGATCACGATCACGACTCCGATCACGATCACGCCCACGACGCGGAGCATGACGCGGACGTGGCAGAGGCGCCCGGCGAGGCCGAGGCGCACGCGGCCGCCGAGCGCGAAGCGCGGAAGCGCATCGCGCTGAGCCAGATCCGACAGTACGGCGACCCGGCACTCCGTATGCGCGCCGACGACGTGGAGACCTTCGACGAGGAGCTGCCGCGGATCGCAGAGCGCATGACGGCGCTCATGCACGAGGCGGACGGGATCGGCCTGGCGGCGACGCAGATCGGGATCCTCCGCCGCTTCTTCGTCTTCAACGACGGCGAGTCCGACCGGGTTCTCGTCAACCCCGTGATCGCCAAGGCCTCGTCGAAGACGGAGCTCGACGAGGAGGGTTGCCTGTCGCTCGGCTCGATCCGCGTGCCCGTGGAGCGCCCCGTCGAGGTCACGATCGACGGCAAGGACGCGGCCGGCAGCCCGGTCACGATCGAGCTCGACGGTCTGATCGCGCGCGTCGTCCAGCACGAGCTCGACCACCTCGACGGCGTCCTGATCGTCGACCGGACGGACCCGGAGTCACGCCGCGAGGCGCTCCGCCAGCTGCGCCCGAGGCTCCTGCTCTCGACGTGAGCCGGCCGCGGATCGCCGTCGCCGCGACGGCGCCGTTCGGCGCAGACGTCTTGGAGCGGCTGGCCGCCCGCTTCGACGTGGCCTGCCTCCTGACGAGGCCCGACGCACCCAGGGGACGCGGCCGAAAGCTTGCCGCGCCGCCGGCGAAGGGGGTGGGCGAGCGGCTCGGGCTTCCGATCCTGCAGCCGGAGCGGTTGGAGCCGGGGCTCGATCTCGACGCTCCGGTAGTCGTCATCTGCGCGTACGGCGTCCTCGTGCCGGCGGCGCTGCTCATGGACCGGCTCTGGTTGAACGTGCACCCGTCGCTCCTTCCTCGCTGGCGCGGGGCCGCTCCGGTGGAGCGCGCGATCCTCGCAGGCGATCCCGAGACGGGCGTCACGATCCACGAGACGATCGAGGAGCTGGATGCCGGGCCGATCGCGGCGCAGGAGCGGTTCCCGATCGGCCCGGAGGACGACGCAGGCGCGGTGTACGCGCGTGCAGCCGGGGTCGCCGCCGGTCTGCTCGACGCCGTCCTGCACGATCCTGCACCGCGGTTCACGCCGCAGTCCGACGTCGGCGCAACCTACGCGGAGAAGATTGGCCCGGGCGATCGTCGGCTCGACCTCGACCGACCGGCCGTGGAGCTCGTCCGGCAGGTTCGCGCCCTGTCGCCGCACATCGGCGCACGGACGGTTCTCCGCGGCCGCCCGGTGACCGTGTGGCAGGCGACGGTCTCGGCCGACGGGGCGTTCGAGCCGCTCGAGGTGCAGCCCGAGGGCGGCAAGCGCATGCCGGTCGACGCCTGGCTGCGCGGTCTGCGTTGATGGCCGCCGTCGCGCCGGCGCGCGTCGCAGCCTGCGAAGTCGTGCGCCGTGTGTTCGAGGACGGCGCGTGGGCCGACCGGGTCCTGCGCACCGCTGCCCGAGACCTCGACGGGCGTGATCGGGCGCTCGCGCAGCGTCTCGCCTACGGCACCGTGCAGCGCAGGCGGACGCTCGACCACGTGATCGAGACGCTGGCGCGGCGACCGGTTGCCCGCATCGACGCGCCGGTGCTGGCCGCGCTGCGCCTCGGCGCGTACCAGCTGACGTACCTCGACGGCATCCCTCGGTACGCGGCCGTCAACGAGTCGGTCGAGCTCGTTCGCGCCGCGGGCGCCCGGCGTGCCCTGGCGTTCGCGAACGCCGTGCTGCGGCGGCTGGCGGAGTCGGGGCGAGCTCTCGTCGAAGGCCTGCCGCAGGGGACAGCGCACGAGGCAGCTCTCCGGCACTCCTATCCCGACTGGATAGCTGACGTCTGGTGGCGCGATCTCGGCCCGGATGGAGCACGCGAGCTGATGGTCGCGCAGAACGAGCCTGCAGAGGTCGCCGTCAGGCTCGTGCGCGGCACGATCGACGGGCGCCCCGACCCCGACCTGCCGGACGCCGTTGTCGTCGATCGGCTCGACGAGGCGGCGGTCGAGGAAGGGCGCGTCTGGCCACAGAGTCGCGGTTCGCAGCTCGTCGGCCACGTCGTCGGAGCGAGGGACGGGGAGCGAACGCTCGACGTCTGCGCGGCGCCGGGCGGCAAGGCGACGATGCTGGCGGGCGACGTCGTCGCCGTCGACATCGGCGAGTCCCGCGTGCGCGAGTTGCAGGAGAACGTTCGGCGCCTCGGTGCGACGAACGTGGCGGTCGTGCAGGCGGACGGACGCCAGCTACCCGTCGAGCTCGCCGGGTTCGACCACGCGCTCGTCGACGCACCGTGCTCCGGCCTCGGTGTTCTCGCGGCCCGCCCGGATCTCCGCTGGCGCGCCGAGCCTCTACCGGCGCTCCAGGGACAGTTGCTGCGCGCCGCGATCGGGCGAGTGAGGCCGGGCGGCACGATCACGTACTCCGTCTGCACGGTGAACGCCGACGAAGCGGAGAGAGTCGTCGACTCCGTCGGGCTGCCGTACGACGAGCTCGGTTCGGAGTGGCCGTCCTATGCTCATCCACGCCGAGCGGAGTTCCTGCAGACGCTTCCGCACGTCCACCGGACGAGCGGCTTCTTCGTCGCGCGGCTGCGCGTGCCAGCCTTGTGACCGATCGTCACAAGGCGGAGGGCGCGGCTACGATCGCGGCGTGGGGTGGAGCGACTGGATCCGGGGCGGCACGGAGATCGAGCCGTCGCTCTACGCCGCCGACTTCCGGCGTCTCGGAGAGCAGATCGACGGGCTGCTGGCTGCCGGTTGCCGGGTGTTCCACTTCGACACGGGGGATGGCCACTTCGTCCCACCGGTGACGATCGGACCGGTCGTGCTGCGCAGCATCGCGGACGGCATCCACGGGGCTGGGGGGGTGCTCGACTGCCACCTGATGGTCACCGATCCTGTCCACCACTTCGAAGAGTTCGCCGCCTCCGGCGCGGATTCCGTGACGTTCCACGTCGAGGCAACGTCCGACCCGGCCGTGGTCGCCTCGGCGGCACGTGAGCACGGGCTCGCGGTCGGTGTCTCCTTCAACCCGGGGACCTCCCCCGAGGAGGCTGCCGTCGCCGCCGCCGCTGCCGACGCGGATCTTGTGCTCGCGATGAGCATCTGGCCCGGGTACTCCGGCCAGCCGTTCATGCCGGAGTCGCTCGCTCGGGTGGAGCGACTGGCCGAGCTCGTCTCCTGCCCGATCCAGGTCGACGGCGGGGTCGGTGAGTCGAACACCCGCGATCTGCGTGCCGCGGGTGCGTCGCTGCTCGTTGCCGGCAGCGCTGTCTTCTCCGATCCGGAGCCGGCCGCTGCGTATCTCCGCCTCGCCGCGCTCGTCGCGTGAGCCGCTCCGTGTCGAGCCGTCTCGCGTCGGTGGCTCGAAGCGGGCGCGGTAGCGGCCGCTTCAGGGGTTGCTCTGCGGGAGAGGTCGCGTGACTGACTGGCTCGGCCGGGCGCTCGAGCTCGCTGAGCGGGGTCGCGGAACGACGCACCCGAACCCGGTCGTCGGCGCTGTCGTCGTTCGCGACGGCGTGGTCGTCGGCGAAGGGTGGCACGTTCGGCGAGGTGAGCCGCATGCAGAGGTGCATGCGCTCCAGGCGGCCGGAGACCGGTCTCGCGGCGCGACGCTCTATGTCACGCTCGAGCCGTGCAACCACGACGGCGTGACGCCGCCATGCGTGGACGCTGTGATCGAGGCCGGGATCGACCGGGTCGTCGTTGGGGCGCTCGATCCGAACCCGCGCATGTCCGGCGGTACGGATCGGCTCCGGGACGCCGGCGTCGAGGTCGAGCTCGTCGACTCCTCCTCTGCTCGTCGGCAGAACGAGACGTGGCGCACCTGGGTGTCGCTCCGCCGGCCGTTCGTTACGTACAAGGCGGCCGTGACCCTCGACGGCCGCGTCACCGTGCCCGGCTCCCGGTGGGTGACAGGCGAGGAGTCGCGACGCCGAGTCCATCAACTGCGGGCGAGCTCCGATGCCGTCGCCGTCGGCATGGCGACGGTGCGGGCGGACGATCCCAGGCTCGACGCGCGTGACGTCCCTGTGCTGCGACAGCCGCGGCGGCTCGCATTCGGAAGGGGGCCGCTTCCGGACGGATCGACGCTCGAGCTGCGATCAGGGCCGCTGGGCGACGAGCTCCGTGCGCTCGCCGAGGAGGGCGTCCAGTCACTGCTCCTCGAGGGTGGGCCGACGCTCGCGACGGCATTCCTCGAAGCCGGTCTCGTCGACAAGGTGCTGCTGTTCATAGCGCCGACAGTCGCTGGATCAGGCGCAGGGTGGCTCGGGGAGCTCGACGTTCGGCTCGCTTTGACCAACCTCACGAGCGAGCAGGTCGGCGCCGACCTCCTGCTCACGGCCTATGTCAACGAGCCGTGAATCGCGCGGTCCTCGATCTCGGCGCGACGTCGCGCGCCGCGCGATTGAGGCGTAGCCTGTCCCCGATGTTCACCGGGATCGTGCGGGAGATCGGTCGCGTCGCCGCCGTCGACGGCGGCGACGGCGGGCTCCGCCTCGAGATCGACGCGCCGCAGACGGCAGCTGTCGCTGCGATCGGCGACTCCGTCGCCGTCAACGGCGTGTGCCTGACGGCCGAGATCGTCGCGGGGGCGACGTTGTCGTTCTGCGCCGTTCCGCAGACGCTGGGACGCACGACGCTCGGCTCGTTGTCGATCGGTGACGAGGTCAACGTGGAGCCGGCGCTGCGTGCGGGGGAGCCACTCGGCGGTCATCTCGTGCAGGGGCACGTCGACGGCACCGGGCGGGTGCAGTCGATCGAGGCCGAGGGTGACGGCCTCCGCGTGATCGTCGAGGCTCCGTCGGAGCTTCTCCGCTACTGCGTGGAGAAGGGCTCGATCACGGTCGAGGGGGTCTCGTTGACCGTCGCCGAGCTCCACGACGGCGCCTTCGGGATCGCTCTCGTTCCGCACACCCTCGCCGCGACCACGCTCGGCGCGCTCGTCCCCTCTCGCGCGGTCAATCTCGAGGTCGACGTGCTCGCGAAGTACGTCGAGCGGCTCCTCGCCGACAGGGCGTGACGCCCGGGCCCGAGCCTGTGGCGCGGCTACGATGCGCGCCATGAACGAGGCACCGACGATCACACGCGAGTCGCCGTTCGCCACGATCGAGGAGGCGATCGAGGAGATCCGTGCCGGCCGCTTCGTCGTGGTCGTCGACGACGAAGACCGCGAGAACGAGGGTGACCTGACGATCGCCGCGCAGTTCGTGACCCCGCAGGCGGTCAACTTCATGGCGACACACGGACGCGGGCTGATCTGCCTGTGCCTCACGCCCGAACGCTGCGACGACCTCGGCCTGCGGCAGATGACGGACCAGAACGAGACGCCGTTCGGCACCGCCTTCACCGTCTCCATCGAAGCGCGCGAAGGTGTGTCCACCGGGATCTCGGCGCACGACCGGGCGCACACGATCCAGGTCGCCATCGACCCGGCGAGCGGACCGCGAGACGTCGTGCAACCGGGGCACGTGTTCCCGCTCCGCGCCCGCGCCGGCGGCGTGCTGCAACGCGCAGGACAGACCGAGGCGGCGGTCGACCTCGCGCATCTCGCGGGCGTCACACCTGCGGGTGTCGTGTGCGAGATCATGAACGACGACGGCTCAATGGCCCGCGTCGCCGACCTGATCGCGTACTGCGAGCGGCATGCGCTGAAGATGGTCACCGTCGCCGACCTGATCGAGTATCGACGCCGCACCGAGCGGCTGATCGAGCGGGTCGTGAGCGTGCAGTTGCCGACCGACTACGGCGCCTTCCAGGCGGTCGCCTACCGTGAGGTGCTCACCGGCAAGCAGCACGTCGCGCTCGTCAGAGGCGACGTCGACGGAGCCGACGACGTGCTCGTGCGTGTGCACTCGGAATGCCTCACCGGTGATGTGTTCCACTCGCTGCGATGTGACTGTGGCGAGCAGTTGGAGCATGCGCTCCGGCGGATCGACGCGGAGGGAGCCGGAGTGCTCCTGTACCTGGCCCAGGAAGGTCGAGGCATTGGGCTGCTCAACAAGCTTCGTGCCTACGAGTTGCAGGAGAACGGGTTGGACACGGTCGAGGCGAACCTCGAGCTCGGTTTCGCAGCCGACCAGCGCGAGTACGGGATCGGCTCGCAGATCCTCGCGGATCTCGGCCTGACCACGATCAGGATTCTCACGAACAACCCGAAGAAGATCTCCGGTCTCGCCGGCTACGGTCTCACGGTGGTCTCACAGGAGCCGATCGAGATCGAGCCGAACGCCGTGAACCGCGGGTACCTGGCCGCGAAGCGTGACAAGCTCGGGCACACCATCGGGCAACGTATTCATCATCAGCGGGTGCGATTCGACCCGGACGACTGGAAAGGGGCTGAGGCGTGAGTCAGGGCTACGATGCGCCGCGCTGGGAGGACGAGGACGCGCCGAGGCTCGGCGACGAGTCGGCCGAGTCGCAGGAAGGCTCGACCGCCGACGCGGGCGAGCCGGAGGCCCCCGAGACCACCGAGGCGCCACCGCCGACAGCCGTCGACCTCGATGACCCCTGGGAGCGTGCCGCGCGCGCCACCCGTGCGGCTGATACCGACGAGGCTACCGGCGACGAGGTCGCAGCTGTCCAGGCCGAGGCCGACGCCGAGGTCGAGGCCGCGCCGGCCCTCCCTGAAGCGGAAGTCTCGGATGACGATGCTGCGGACGTCGATCGGTCGAGCGAGAACGTCCTCGCGGCGTGGCCGGAACCGGGTGATCCCGAGCCCGCGGGCGGAGGCGCCTACGGCTCCGACGCGCCGCTGGAGCAGTCCGTCCACGGCTCCGCGACCGATGGTTGGACGCCCTCCCCTCCGGCCGACGACGACGAGCCAGCTGCGATCGAGGTGGCCGAGGAGTCGGTCGAAGAGCCGGTCGACGACGACGCCCCCGTCGATGCCGTCATCGAGGAGGACGAGGCGCTGCCACTCCCCGAGCTCGGCTCGACCACCGCGGAGCATGCACCGGGCGAGCTGCTCGTGCCCCCCGGCGTGCCCTTGCTGGAAGGAGTTCCGCGTGGCGAGCGTCGCGCCGTCGGCATCGTTGTCAGTCGCTTCAACGGCGAGGTGACGACCAAGCTGCTCGAGGGGGCGCTGAACGAGCTGACCGACCGTGGTGTGGCCCCGGAGGCCGTCACCGTGATGCCGGTCCCGGGTGCCTTCGAGCTGCCGCTCGCCGCCATGGCCCTGGCGAAGACGCGGCGATTCTCCTGCGTCGTCGCCCTCGGTTGCGTGATCCGGGGCGACACCCCGCACTTCGACTACGTCTCGTCGGAGACGGCTTCCGGGTTGCAGCTCGCCGCGATCGAGACGGGTGTCCCGGTGGCCTTCGGTGTGCTCACGCTCGACCGGGTCGAGCAGGCGGAAGCCCGCCTCGACAAGGGCGCCGAAGCGGTGCGCTCAGGGCTCGAGATGGCGGACATCTTCGCCAACCTTCGCGCTGCCGCCGCGCGTTAGCTGATCCCCAGATGGCGGGATCCGCACGGCGGATCCCGCCATCGCGAGATCCTGAAGGCGTCCGCTTCGCGGCCGCGGTGTGGCATGCGTGCCGTGGGGTCTGACCCCACGAGCTGATCCGCAGATGTGGGGATCCGCAGGGCGGATCTCCACAGCGCGGATCCCTGAAGGCGTCCGCTTCGCGGCCGCGGTGTGGCATGCGTGCCGTGGGGTCTGACCCCACGGGTCTGACCCCACCGCAGCGTCTGTCTCGCTTCGCCGAGGCATCAGGGTCCGCCTGCTCGGATTCGTTGCGAGCCGATGATCGCCGAAGGCGGCCGCTTCGCGACCGCGTCGTGTGTGGCGGGCGGGCGCGTGGGCACCGCCTGGTCCCAGCTGGCGGGCAGGCGCCTTCCGCTACCATTCGCCGCCGCGTGTCCAGGGTCTGCCTCATCTGCGGGAAGAAGCCGTCGTTCGGGAACAACCGGAGCCACTCGATGGTGGCCACGAAGCGACGTTTCGACCCGAACCTCCAGCGCGTCCGGCTCGTGCTCGACGGCAAGCCGACCCGCGGCTACGTCTGCACGCGCTGCCTCAAGGCCGGCAAGGTCGTCAAGGCCGTCTAGCGCCGCCCGGTCGCGGGGCGGTCGTACCGTCATCCGCAACCGTGTCGGCGCGGTGGTCGTCTAACCTCGCGCTCATGGAGAAGACCGACCATCTCGCGCGTGAGACCTCATTGGGACGGATCACGATCACGTCCGACGCGATCGCCCAGATCGTCGGGCAGGTCGCGACCGAGTGCTACGGCGTCGTGGGAATGGCCGGTCGACGCGGGTTGCAGCGTCTCCGCGCGCGGGATCGCCTCACATCGGGGATCGATGTCAACGGGCGGGGTGACGGGCTCGAGCTCGAGCTCAGCGTCGTGATCGAGTACGGCCTCAACCTCGCCGAGGTCGCGGCGGCCGTCCGCAGCCGTGTCGCGTACGAGGTGGAACGGCAGACAGGCTTGCCGGTGGCGTCCGTCGAGGTTCGGATCGACGACGTGAGGCGCTCGGACTGATGGACCTGGCAAGGGCCCGGGAGCTCGCTGCGGCGGCGCTCGCCAATCTCGAGCGCCACAAGCGGCGCATCAACGCGCTCAACGTCTACCCGGTGCCGGACGGCGACACGGGGACCAACCTCGTGGCGACCGTCCAGGGCATGGTGCAGGCGCTCGAGGCGTCGCAGGCCGAGACGCCGCAACAGGTCGCCGACGAGGTTCGCCGCGCTGCGCTGATGGAGGCCAAGGGCAACTCCGGCGTGATCCTGAGCCAGATCATGCGCGGCATCGCCGAGGTGATCGGGGCGTACGAGCACGTCGATGCGGGCGCGCTGGCAAAGGCGCTGCGGCAGGGAACGACCCGCGCGTATCAGGGCGTCAGCCGTCCCGTCGAAGGGACGATGCTGACCGTGATCCGGGAGATGGCCGAGGAAGCGGCGCTCCCTCGCGTCCGCGCGCTCCCGGTGGAGGACGCGCTCGCCGCCATCCTCGAGCGTGGCGACGACGCCGTGCGCCGTACGCCGGAGATGCTCGACAAGCTGCGCGAGAGCGGCGTCGTCGACGCCGGAGGCGTCGGTCTGGTCGAGCTCTTTCGCGGCATGCAGGCGCAGCTCGCGGGCGTGCCGCTCCCTGATCTGCCGATATCGCTCGATGAGATCGACGAGGAGGCCATCCACCACGAGGAGTCGGAGTTCCGGTACTGCACGGTATTCCTCGTCGAGGGGGAGATGCTCTCGCTCGAGACGCTCGAGCAGCAGCTCGATCGTCTCGGCGACTCGTTGCTCGTGGTGGGGGACGCGTCGCTGGTGAAAGTGCACGTTCACACGGACGACCCGGAGGCGGCACTTGCGGTCGGCCGGTCGATGGGGGCGGTCGACGACGGCCGCGTCGAGATCGGCGACATGCACGGGCAGGCGAGCGAGCGGGAGCGCTGGCTCGCGCAGTTGCACAAGGCGGCACAGTCCGAGCCAGTGGCGACCGCAGTCGTGGCGGTGGTTCCGGGATCGGGCAACCGCAGGATCTTCGAGGACGAAGGCGCCCAGTTCGTCGTCGAGGGTGGCCAGACGATGAACCCGTCCGTCGGCCAGCTCCACGAGGCCGTGACGGCGGTGAACGCCGACCACGTGATCGTGCTCCCCAACAACGGCAACGTCCGGCTGGCGGCGGTGGAGGCGGCGCGGGCGTCGACGAAGGACGTGCGCGTGCTCGACACGACGTCGGTGCCGGCAGGGATCGCGGCGATCTTCGCGTACAGTCCTCGCGACGAGATCGGGGAGAACGAGACGCGCATGCGCTCCGCCGCCGAAGTGGTGACCGCCGGGGAGATCACGATCGCCTCGCGCGACACGGTCGTCGACGCCGTCGCCGTGCGCGAGGGCGCCTGGCTCGGTCTGGTCGACGGAGCCGTCGTGGCGAACGACGACTCGTTCGACGTCGTGCTCGCCGCTGTCGTCGGGGCGCTGCTCAGCGACGGACGGTCGCTCCTCACGGTGCTGCGGGGCGAGGATGCGCCGACCGCGGACGAACTGGAGGCGATGATCGAGCGGATACACCCGGGCGTCGAGCTCGACGTGCTCGACGGCGGCCAGCCCCACTATCCGCTGCTGCTCTCCGCGGAGTAGGCGGATGACGACCCGGGTGGTCCTCGTCGAGGACAGCGATGTCTACCGCGCCACGCTCGAGCTGTTGCTGCCCCGCGAGGGCGGCATCGAGGTTGTCGGCTCGTTTGCCACCGGCGTCGAGGCGGTCCACGCGGTCGCGGCGCTGCGCCCCGACGTCGTCGTCGTCGACCTGCGCCTTCCGGGGATGGACGGGACTGCGACGACGGCGGCGCTCCGTCGCGATCAGCCCGGGGCCGCGGTCGTGTGTCTCACCGCGGAGGCGACGGAGGACGAGCGGAACGCGGTCCTGGAGGCCGGTGCCGCCTCCGTGGTCGACAAGGGACAGGCCGTGAGCGAGCTGGCCGCCGCGCTCCGTGACGCCTGCCGACCCCGCGATCGATCGTAGACTCGTCCCAACTGCCGAGGAGGCCCATGGAGCTCACGACGGAGAACACCGCGATCGTGCTCGATTCGACGTCCGACTTCCCAGACGCGCCGAGCCTGTACCCGAACATGCGGGTGGTCCCGCTCTATGTGCGCTTCGGCGACGAGAGCCTGCGCGACCATGTCGACATCAGCCCCGAGGACTTCTACACCAGGCTCGCGGCGGCGCCCGAGTTGCCTACCACGTCGCAGCCGACACCCCAGGACTTCCTCACGACGTACGAGCAGCTGGCGGGCTACGAGCGCATCTGGTCGATCCACCTCTCCGCCAAGCTGTCCGGCACGTACCAGTCTGCCGCGCTCGCCGCCGACGAGACGGGCGGCGGGAAGGTGCGGCTCGTGGACACCGAGACCGCCTCGTGTGCGTGCAGCCAGCTCGCCCTCTCCATCCAACGTCTGCTCGAGCGCGGCACCACAGACGACGAGATCGCGACGCTCGTCGATCGGTTCAAGGCGAAGAACAGGGTCGTCTTCACCGTCGACACGCTCGAGTACCTGCAGAAGGGCGGGCGCATCGGTCGGGCGGCCGCGCTCGCCGGGGCACTGCTCAACGTCAAGCCGATCCTCACCGTCGAGGACGGCGTGATCGTCCCGATGACGCGCGTGCGCGGCCGACAGAAGGCACTGGCGGAGTTCGGCGAGGCATTCACGTCCTCCACCGAGGATCGTCCCGGGCTGCGGGCGTCGATCGCTCACGCGAACGCCCCCTGGTGGGTCGATGCCCTCACCGATCTCGTCGCCCGCACGAGGCCGCAGGCCGAGATCGAGCTCGTCCGGCTGCTCGGTGCGGTCGTCGGCACGCACGCCGGGCCTGGGGCTGTCGGCTTCTTCTGGTACCAGGACGCCTGAGCGGTACGTCTCGCGCTCGCCCGGGCGCCGGTCCCGGTCCTATACTCGGCGTCGTGCCCCGTGCCGGTAGAGCGACCCGGCCGCCGACCGGCTTTGCCGGCGTGGACACCCCGGCCACGTGGGCGCCGTCGCGCACGAGCCCCCGCCCTGAGCTGCTCGACGCATCGGTCGAGACGCTCCCGGGTGTGGGGCCGGCGGCACACCGAAGGCTTGCTCGACTCGGGCTGGAGACGGTTGGCGACGTGCTCTCGCATCGTCCACGACGGTACGAGTCACCGGCACCGAGGAGGTCGATCAGCGAGCTCTTCGGTGAGGAGGAGGCCGTGATCGAGGTCACCGTGAAGCGGGCGTCGGGACGACGCCGTGGGCGGTTGCACGTGCTCACGGCGACGGTCTCCGACGACACCGGTGGGATCACCGCCACCTGGTTCAACCAACCCTGGCTCGAGGCCAGGCTCGTTCCGGGTCTCACGGTGCGGCTCCGCGGGCGGCAGAACCGCTACGGCTTCGCCGTCGAGTCGTACGACTTCGACCCGACCGCCGACGGCGACACGAGCGACTACGCCCCCGTCTACCCCTCGACCGAGGACCTGGCGCAGAAACAGCTCCGCTCCGTTGCTTCCTCCGCCCTCGCCTTCGCTCGTGCGGGTGGAGACCTGCTGCCGGCGAGCGTCCGCGCGGCCGAGGGCCTGCCGCTGCGCGGCGACGCGCTCACGGCAACGCATCATCCGCGCGGACCGGGCGAGGCCGAGATCGGCCGGCGCCGGCTGGCCCTCGACGAGCTCGTCGTGCTCCAGCTCGCCCTCCGCCGCACGGCCGACGAGAGAGCTCGGCTCGTCGCGGCGTCGCTTCCCGCGCCGGGCGAGCTCGTCGCTCGCTACCGGGAGCAGCTCCCGTTCACGCTGACCGCGGCGCAGGACCGCGCGATCGAGGAGATCGACCACGACCTGGCGCTGTCGTCACCGATGCAGCGACTGCTCCAGGGAGATGTCGGCTCGGGGAAGACGGCGGTTGCGCTCTACGCGCTGCTGCGCGCTGTCGAGGCTGGACGCCAGGGAGCCCTGATGGCTCCGACCGAGACCCTCGCCGAGCAACACATGCTCACGGTCGAGGCGATCTGCGAGCGGCTCGGAGTTCGCGTCGCGCTGCTCACGAGCTCTCTGTCGGCCCGGGAGCACGCGCTCACGAGAGAGGCGATCGCGAGCGGCGACGTCGACATCGCGGTCGGCACTCACGCGCTCATCCAGCGCGAGGTCACATTCGCCGATCTCGCCGTGGCCGTCGTCGACGAGCAACACCGCTTCGGCGTCGAGCAGCGGAGCGCGCTCACCGAGGACGAGAGCCCGCACGTTCTCCACATGACGGCCACACCCATTCCTCGCACCCTTGCGCTGACCGTCTACGGCGATCTCGCAGTGTCCGAGATCGACATGCCCCCGGCCGGGCGCAAGCCCGTCGTCACGGCATGGGTCACCGACGAACGCAGCTCCGAGGCGTATCAGCGGCTCAGGCGTCACCTCGACGACGGCAGGCAGGCGTACGTCGTGTGCCCGCTGATCGAGGAGTCGGAGACAACGGTCGCCCGGGCCGCAGAGGCGGAAGCCGAGAGGCTGCGCGGCGCAGAACTGTCCGGGTACCGCGTCGGCTGTCTCCACGGCCGACTCAAGGCGGCGGACCGCCGAGAGACGATGCGTCGATTCGCAGCTCGTGAGCTCGACGTCCTCGTCGCCACCACGGTGATCGAGGTCGGCGTAGACGTCGCGAACGCGACGATCATGATCGTGCAGGAGGCCGATCGGTTCGGCCTCGCGCAGCTCCATCAGCTCCGTGGCCGCGTCGGACGTGGCGCCGAGCAGTCGTATTGCCTGCTCGTCTCTCGCCCCCGGGATCGTCTCACCGAGACCGCACAGGAACGACTACAGGCGCTCGTGGAGACGAACGACGGCTTCGAGCTCGCCGAGCGCGACCTCGAGATCCGCGGCGAGGGACAGCTGCTCGGCGCGCGACAGGCCGGGCTCTCCGATCTCCGCTTCACGCGCCTGCGTGCCGACCGCGACCTGCTCGAACGCGCGCGGGAGATCGCTTCGTCGCTCGAGGCCGACGAGGTGCTGCAGGATGCGGTCGACGGCCTCCTCGGTGCGTCGGAGCACCTCGGCGACTCGTGAGCGGCTCGAGTCCGCGCGGCGTACCCTCTCCCGCGTGCGCATCATCGCCGGCACGTGTCGTGGACGTCGTATCGCCGCACCGCCGGGTCCGCTGACGCGGCCGACCGGCGACCGCGTCCGCGAGGCACTCTTCAACCTCGTCGGCCCCGTCGACGAGGCGGCCGTGCTCGACCTCTTCGCCGGCTCTGGGGCGCTCGGGCTGGAGGCACTCTCGCGCGGCGCGCGCCGCTGTGTCTTCGTCGACGACGACAAGATCGCGTGCCGCACGATCCGCGAGAACCTCGAGCGGCTCTCGCTCACCGGTGCCCTCGTCGAATGCAAGCGTGCGCAGGCGGCGCTTCGCGAGCAGCAGGCACGCCGAGCTCAGTTCGACCTCGTGCTCGTCGACCCGCCCTACGACCGCTGGTCAGAGCTCGAGTCGGCGCTGGCGGAGCTCCTGCCGCCGGTGCTCGCGCCCGACGGGCTCCTCGCCGTGGAGACCGGATCACGGGTACAGCCGAGCCTTCCCCTCGACCTCGTGACCAGTCGACGGTACGGTTCTGCCCGGGTCACCACCTTCCGTCACCCATGAGTGCACGAGCCGACAACGGACGCCTGACCGCGATCTGCCCGGGAGCCTACGACCCGGTCACGTTGGGGCACGTCGACGTGATCCGACGCGCTGCCGCCATCTTCGATCGTGTCGTCGTCGGCGTCGTCCGCGACCCGCACCACAAGACGCCGATGTTCTCGCTCGAGGAGCGCGTCGAGTTCCTCGAGGAGGCGCTGGCGGATTACGGCAACGTCGAAGTCGACGTCTTCAGCGAGCTGGTCGTCGACTTCGCCCGCCGACACGAGGCGAAGACGATGGTCAAGGGCCTGCGCGTGATCGCGGACTTCGAATGGGAGTTCCAGATGAACCGGCTCAACCAGATGCTCGCACCGGAGATCGAGACGATGTACGTGATGTCTCACCCGCAGTACTCGTTCATCTCGTCGAGCGGGGTCAAGGAGATCGCGACGTTCGGCGGCAAGGTCGACGAGTTCGTGCCCAAAGCCGTGGCGCGGCGGTTTGCGGAGCTGTTCCCGGACGGACGCCCGGGCGCTCCCCTCCACCCCGACGAGTAGAGGCGGGGCCTGTCCGGCCCGCGTGCTCGCCCGTGCCGCCTGTCCTCGCCTCGTCGCACGGTGCCTGTCCGGACGGCTGAACACGGCGGTCAGCCGCTCGCGTCAGTACCATCCGACGCCATGGATGTTCTCGTTCTCATCGACAAGCTCGACGACCTCGTGCACAACGCGAAGGCCGTGCCGCTCACCGACCAGGTGCGTATCGATCGCGAGGAGATCTACGAGATCCTCGATCAGATGCGTGCCACCATCCCGGAGGAGATCAAGCAGGCGCGCTGGATCGTCAAGGAGCGCCAGGAGATGCTCGCCGAGGCGAAACGCGAATGCGATCGCCTGATCGGCGAGGCGCGCGAGCAGGCGATGCGCGAAGCCTCCCAGACCGAGATCGTCAAGCTCGCCGAGAAGCAGGCGCAGGACATCGTCGAAGAGGCCCGCCGCCAGGCCCGTGAGACGCGTCTCGAGATGGAGGACTGGGCCGACGGGATCCTCTCCACGCTCGAGACGAACCTCGACCGCTTCCTCGTCGCAGTGCGGCGCGGGCGGGAGCGGCTCCACGAGCGCTCGCAGGAGACGGTCGTGGCCGGTATCGGCCCGCTCGATCGCGAGAGCGGCGACGACGCGGGCTACGTGTAGGCCGCAACCACACGTTGGCGCGTCCCTAACGTGTCGACGGGCGGCGGACGGAGCGTTCGTCGCTCCGTCCGCCGCCCGTCGACGTCGTTCCTAGCGGGTCCTGCTCACGGTCGTCCGAGCGGGACCTGCACGAGGCGGTACCCGGCGATGCCGCCGAGGGCGGGGTCGCCCGTGCGATACGACTTCACGAAGAACTGCACGTTGTAGCTGGGATTCAGCGCGGGGAAGTCGTTCTCCGGCTGCAGGGTGAACGTGACCCAGCCGTCGGTGGCGGTCGTGCCGTCACCGCCGAGCGTCTTCGTCACGAGCGGTGTCGAGCGAAGGAAGACGCGGGTGTCGCGGACGACGAAGCCGCGGGTGTCCTTCACCTTGACCCGCACCGTGATCGGTGCTCTGCGCGAGCGCACCGGGTTCGGGCTGAACGTCACCCGGTCGACGATCAGGCGCTGGTCTGCCGGGACGCTCGAGACCGGGATCGACCTCTCGCCGTTCGGCAGCGTGATGATGCCGCTGGCAGCCGGCGACTGAACGACGCCGGTCGGGTTGGAGGCGGCGGTCTTCTGGCCCTTCGAGTTCTTGGCCGTCACCTTGACGCGGATGCGCTTGCCGACGTCACCGGAGGTGAGCAGGTAGGTCGACTTGGTGGCACCGGAGACGGCTGGGCAGTCGCTCGCGTCGCCCTTGCCGCCGCTCGTCCCACAGCGTGTCCACTGGTACGTGTAGGAGATGGGCTGCGCGCCCGTCCACGAGCCGGACGTGGCGGACAGCGTCCTACCCGACTGGGCGGTGCCGCTGATCACCGGCTCGGTCTTGTTCACCGGGGCGCCGCCCGTGGTGGAGCTGGCGGTGACGACGGCGGTCGCGTTCGACGCCTTCGTCGTGCTGCCGGCGGCGTTCTGGGCCGTCACCTTGACGCGGATTCGCTTGCCGACCTCGTCTGAGCCGAGCGTGTAGTCGTTGCTGTTGGCGCCGCCGATCTCCGTGCAGTTGCTGGCGTCGGCCGCACCGCCGTCGGTGCCACAACGGGTCCACTGGTAGTCGTAGTCGGTCGGACTACCCGTCCAGGTGCCGTTGCTGGTCGTCAGCTTCTGGCCCTGAACCGGGCTACCGCTGATCGCGGGCTCCGTCGTGTTCGTGGGCTTGGACGTCTCCACGACGACGTCTGTCGCGTTGGAGATCGCTGCCGACGTGCCGTCGGAGTTGGTGGCGGTGACCTGGATGCGCAGGCGATCGCCGACGTCGCTCGAGCCGATCACGTACGTCAGGTTCGTTGCGCCCGAGATCGACGAGCAGTTCGCGCCGTTCGAGTCGCAGTTCAGCCACTGGTACGCGAACGTGATCGAGCCACCGGTCCACGAGCCCGAGCTTCCGGTCAACGTGCTGCCCTTGACGGCGTTGCCCGAGATCGTGGGCGGGGCGGTGTTCACGGGCGCGGCCTGTGACTGCGCGACACCGCCTGCGGGGATCAGCAGCACGGTGGCCAGCGCGGCCACGAGAGCGGAGAGGCTCACGAGCGCGAGCGTCCTCCGCCGCAGACCGCTGCTGCGCTTGAGGTATTTGGTCATCGAGATGCCCTCCTGGTCGGTGTCCGTTCGATACGGATTCGCTTCCGAATGGGGTCGTGTCTCACGATTCCGAGACTAGGGTCAGTGCCTTTTGATCGCGCCGTGTCGCGTGAGCGCACCGTCCAGCGCGTGTGAGCATTCGCTCAGAAATCGCGGTAGGGTCGGTCCGGGGTCAGGCGGGCACGATCAGGCGGGCACGATCTTGTAGCCGACCTCGCGCACGGTGACGAGGCGCTCCGGGTGGGCCGGGTCCCGCTCGATCTTGCGCCGCAGGTTCGAGATGTGCGCATCGCATGCCCGTGCGTCCCCGACGTACGGCGTCTGCCAGAGGTGCTCCATGATCTGTGCACGTGTGAACGCCCGCTCCGGTTCCTCGGCGAGTAGGAGGAGCAGCCGGAACTCGGACGGAGTGAGCGGTACCGGTCGACCGTCGACGCTGACCTCGTGTCGCGCAAGATCGATCGAGATGCCGCCGACGGCGACTTCATTTCCGTGCCCGGACGCCCGGTCGAGGTCGCGGCGCCGGAGGATCGCACGGATGCGGCTGACGAGCTCGGCGGTCGAGAACGGCTTCGTCACGTAGTCGTCGGCGCCCAGCTCGAGGCCGAGGACGCGATCGACCTCTGCGTCGCGCGCGGTGAGCATCACGATCGGCACATCGCTCTCACCGCGGACGGTGCGGCAGACGTCGATGCCGGACATGCCCGGCAGCATCACGTCGAGCACCAGCACGTCGAACGTCTCCTGCCGCGCGAGCCCGAGTGCTTCGAGGCCGTCGCCGCTGCACGTGACGGCGAACCCCTCGCGCTCGAGCGCGTACGTGAGAGGCTCGAGGATGTCGCGCTCGTCGTCGACCAGCAGCACGCGCGCCGTCATGGGCCTGCCCCGTGTGGCGCGACGTCGAGCACTATCTGCACGGTGGTCCCCTCGCCTGGCGCGCTGTCGATGTGGAGTGAGCCGTCCATGGCCTCGACGAGCTCGCGTACGATCGCGAGCCCCAGCCCGTAGCCGCCGCCCTCCGACCCGGGTGTCCGGTAGAAGCGGTCGAACGCTCGTCGCGTCTGCGCTGTGGTCATACCGGGGCCACGGTCGGCGATCTCCACGATGACACGACCGTCGTGACGGTACGCCCGCAGCCGGACACCGCTTCCCGCCGCGTGCTTGGCGGCGTTGGCGGCCACATTGTCGACTGCCTGTCGGAGGAGGGCGGGATGCGCCATCACCGAGAGCTCGGGAGGACAGTCGACGGCGACCTCGGGCTCGCCGGCTACTGCCCGCTCGGCAATCTCGCGCAGGATCGGCGCGACGGCGACCTCCTCGAGCCGAACCGGCTCCGCGCGCGTCTGCGCGCGCGCAAGGGTGAGCAGTGCGTGGACGAGCCCCGTCAGACGCTCGGTCTGGCGACCGACGACGTCGAGGAAGCGATCGCGCGCGCCCGGGTCGTCCTTCGCCCCAGCCTGCAGCACCTCGATCGCGCTGGCGATCGCGGTGATCGGCGTGCGCAGCTCGTGTGCAGCGTTGGCGACGAATTCGCGTTCCGCACGCTCGCGACGCTCGCGTGCCGTGACGTCGGTCAGCACGAGCACGGCCGTGTCGGCGCCCGCCGCGGGCGGGATGCCCACGACGGTGTAGGTGTGCGACTCGTCGGGATTGACGCGGAGGCTCGTCGAGCGCGCGTCGGCGACGAACAAGTCTTCGACGACCTGTGCGAGCGACAGGGACGACCAGGGGTTCGGCAACGGCGACCCGGCGGCCAGCTCACTGTCGAGCAGTTGCTGCGCCCGCGTGTTCGCGAACTCGACGTGGAGGTCGCGATCGACGGCGACGACGCCCTCCTGAAGCTGTTCGAGGAGCAAGGCCAGCCGGTCGCGCTCGCTCTCCAGCCGAGAGAACGACGACGCGAGCCGCGCGCGCATGCGATCGACCGTGGACGCGAGCGCCCCGAGCTCGTCGGGAAATCGCGGCTCGAGCGTCCGGTCGAACCGCCCCTGCTCGATCTCCGTCGCCGCGTCACCGATGCGGCGCAGCCGCAACGTGATCAGGCTCGCGACCACGAGCCCGACGACCGCACCGATCAGTGTCGCCCAGAGTGCTGCCGACACGATTTCCTCGCGGACGATGCCGAGCGTCTCCTCGAGGTCGGGTCTCGAAGCCACGGCGATCAGTGCCTCCCCCGGGCCTGTGCGCAGCGGCAGCGCGACGGCGATCGACCCGAGACGGTCATCTGTGGACACGAGCCGCTTGTCGGAGAGTGCGGCTTCGAGCAGGCGATTCGCCCCCGGGACCTGCCTGACGTCGACACCGAGCGCGCGCTCGGACGTGAGTGCTCGCCCATCGGCGTCGAACACGAACACCGCGAGACCGCGCTCCTCGCCGATTTGCGTCGCGGCAGCCTCCAGGCCTGCGGCGGTCGTCTCCCGCGACACGCGCTCGGCGGCCGACACCGCGCTGCCTGCGGCCAGCTCCCGCGCCCGGGCACGGATCGCGTCCTCGCTCGTCGAGCGGTAGACCTGGGCGACCGCCACTGCCGTCACGGCGGCGATGCCGGCGAACGCCAAGGCGAGCCACCAACGCATGCTCAGAAGGCGCTGCGAACGCACGCGAGAAGTATGCGGGCGCGACCCGTTGGCTCGGTGTGAGCGGACGCTCACACAACCACGAGACGTCGCTCGTCGCCGGGCGGGCAGCGCTCAAGCGGGGGAGGAACCATGCGTTGAATGGCGTTCCTCGGTCTGCGCCCCCACCCGGGGCCGGTACGGCACGTACCCGTTCGGGCTGCCTGCACGGCCGGCCGGCGGCGGCCCGCGCTCCAGAACCCGCCACGGACGGGACCGCGGTGAAGCCCGTCGTGCGCGCCGGGATACTGATCGGCTATCGCGTGGACGGGCGCCACGGGAGGCTCGGAACCGTGATCGACGCCGAGGGCGAGGAGCGTGAGACGGAGCAGTCGGAGATCCTCGTCCGGGGCGGCGCCTCCGACGCGCTCTACTACCACGTCCCCTCGGCCGTGGTCGTCGACGTCTCGCAGGAGAGGCGCACCGTGACGCTCGACCTCGACGTCGTCGATTTCACTCCCCGCCTGCGAGACGACGGCTCGGTCGACCTGTACCTCGTGCAGGACTGACCGTACGCAGCGGCGGTACGCTCGACCTGTGACGACGTTCCCGTTGCGGTCGCTGAGGCTTCGTCCGGGTGAGGAGCACCGTGACACGGTCTCGATCGAGATCGAGCCGTTCGTGCTCGGGGGGCTGAGCTATCTCCCGGTGCCGCCGAGCGTCGAAGCCGCGCTCGTGATCCAGCGGGCCACGACCGGAGACCTGCTTCGGCTGGCGTTGACGGCGTCCTTTCAGGGCTCGTGCATGCGGTGTCTCGAGGATGCCGCGTGCGAGGTCTCGGTCGATGCCGCCGAGTACCACGATGCGACCTCGGGGGCCGACGAAGATCTCGGCTGCGAGTACGTCGTCGAGGATCGCCTCGAGCTCTCGCTGTGGGCGCGTGACGCGATTGCCGAGGCGCTCCCCGACCAGATCCTCTGCCGATCGGACTGTGCGGGGCTCTGTGCCGTCTGCGGCAAGAACTTGAACGACGAGCCGCATGTCCACGAGGAGGCGCCCGTGGACACGCGGTGGGCGGCGCTCGGGGCGCTTCGCGACGAGCTCGACGTCGACTGACCTGCGTCCGCCTCACTCGGGTGCCGCTATAGTTCCCGGCCGCTCATGGCTGTCCCGAAACGAAAGACCTCGAAGTCGCGCCGCGACAAGCGTCGTGCCCAGCACGGCATCGAGGCGCCGCGGGTCAACACCTGCCCGACGTGCGGCTCGCCCAAGCGGCCGCACCACGTGTGCCCGACGTGCAAGTCGTACAAGGGTCGCGAAGTGCAGCCGCTCCGCGCTCCCGCGCCGTAGGAGCAGGAGAGCCGGTCGGTGACCGTCCGGGTCGCCGTCGACGCGCTCGGTTCCGACCGTGGCCCCGACGAGATCGTGGCCGGCGCGCTCGAAGCGGCGGAAGAAGGGATCGTGCCCGTCGTGTTCGGGCCTCCCGGGCTCGACACGCACGGGTTGGAGCACGTCGTCACGGACGGGGAGATCGCGATGACCGACAAGCCTGCCGAGGCCGTTCGGGCACGGCCCGACTCATCGCTGGTGCGAGCCGTGCGTGCCGTGAGCGATGGCGAGGTGGACGCTGCGATCTCCGCCGGGAACACGGGTGCCACGCTCGCCGCCTCTCTCCTCCACATCAGGCGCCTGCCCGGCGTGTTCCGGCCAGGCATCGCCGTCACGCTTCCGGCCCGGCGTGGGCCGTCCGTGCTCATCGATGCGGGTGCGAACGCGGATGCGCGGCCCGAGCACCTCGTCCAGTTCGCCCACATGGGGCTCGTGTTCGCCGAGGAAGTGCTCGGCAGCAGCGCACCGCGAGTCCGGCTGCTGTCGATCGGCGAAGAGCCGGAGAAGGGAAGCCAGTTCGCACTCGAGGCCCACGCGTTGCTGCAGGCGTCGGGGCTTCCGTTCGACGGGAACACGGAGGGACGGACGCTGCTCGAGGGAGAGGCGGACGTCGTGGTCACCGACGGCTTCACGGGAAACGTCGCGCTGAAGACGCTCGAAGGGACGATTCGCAGCGTGCTCGGCGGACTGAGATTCGAGATCGAGCGATCGCGGCGCGGGCGTCTCGGCGGGCTGCTCATCCGGCCTGCAGCGCGGCAGCTGCGATCCCGGCTCGACCCGGACGTGCACGGGGGCGGGTACCTGCTCGGTCTGCGCGGCATCGTCGTGATCGCGCACGGCTCGAGCTCGCGCCGCGCGGTCGCCAGCGCCATCCGTCTCGCGGCACGCGGGGTCGAGCACGACGTCGTCGGACGACTATCGCGGCGTCTGCCTTCGCGCGCCGCAGCCGAGCAGTAGGGCGCGAGCTGCCGTTGGCACTGGTATTTTCCTGCACGCGGGCGTGGTAGAGTCGCGCCCTCATCGATCCCCGAAACGACGAGAGAGGTCTAGCAGTGGCGCTGTCCCGTGAAGAAGTGTTCGAGCGTGTGAAGTCGGCACTCGGCGAGCAACTCGGCGTCGACGAGTCCGAGATCGTGGAGGACGCCTCCTTCCAGGAGGACCTCGCTGCCGACTCCCTCGACCTCGTCGAGCTGATCATGGAGCTCGAAGATCAGTTCGGGATCAAGATCCCGGACGACGACGCGCAGAAGATCACGACGGTCGGCCAGGCCGTCGAGTACGTCGTCGGGCATCAGTAGCGGCGAGCGGGCCGTGGAGGCCCGCGAGCTGTCGCGCCTCCTCGACGCCCTGCCGGCAGCGCGTCACGAGCAGGTGTTCACGCATACGTCGTGGGCTCCGGATCGGGAGTCGTCGTACGAGCGGCTCGAGTTCCTCGGGGACAGCGTCCTCGAGCTCGCGATCGCGCGTGCGCTCTACGACCGGTACCCGGAGGCGAGCGAGGGGAGGCTCGCCAAGATCCGTGCGCACGTCGTGTCGCGCCAGAGCTGCGCAGTCGTGGCCAAGGCGCTCGACCTCGGCGCGCGGCTCGCCGTCGTCGCGCAGGACGTGCCGGCTTCGGAGCTCCAGCAGGTCTCGCGAAGCCGCAACGTCATGGCCGCGCTGCTCGAGGCTGCGATGGCGGCGGTGTATCTCGAATTCGGGTTCGAAGCGGTCGAGGGAGCGATCGTGGAGGCGTTCGAGGAGCGCATCGAGTTCGCGAGCGCCGGGCACGTCGACGCGAAGACCGAGTTGCAGGAGGCGTTGGCCCGGAGTGGCCGCCAGGTGCAGTACCTCGTGCTCGACGTGACCGGACCGCCGCACGCGCGCCGCTTCGAATGCTCGGCGACGATCGACGGCGAGCAGTTCGGCCTGGGCTCGGGCTCGACGAAGAAAGCCGCGGAGCAGGAGGCGGCAACGCACGCTCTTGCCGCACTCGGCATCGGTCCGCCAACCGGCTGAGTCGCACCGTTCTACCGTCGCACGGCGCCGTGTCATGTCGCCTGAGCTGTGGCTCAAGTAGTCACCTTGTGTCGTCGATAACGAGCGTGTGTCAGAACGGTCGACCGTTCGCCCCCGCCCGCTCGTCCTGCCGATCGTCGCGCTCGCGGCGCTGGTTGCGCTGCTCATCTCCGCCGTCGTAGAGCACGGAACGCCGGTGGCCGCACTGCCTGCGATCCCTCTGCTGCCGGCTGTCATTGCCCTCGGCTTCCTCCGTCTGGCGTCGCACGGCGATCGCAAGGAGTTGGCTCGCCTCGAACAGGTCGTCGCCACTCTACGGTCGACGTCGAGCTCCGGTCGGCTCGAGGACGGCATGCGGGAGCTTCTGACGACAGCCCGCACGCTGTTCGCCACGGACTACGCCGAGATTCTGATCCTCCCGGAGGCTGGTGGGGCAGTCGCGCAGAGGAGCCTCAGTCGCGGCGATACCGAAGGAATCCTGCTCGAGTCGAGAGTCAACGACGCCGATGCGGTCGCCCTCGAGACCGTGAGGCGGCGCGGGCGCGAGCCCGTGGTCATCCGCGAGCCTGCTCACGACCCTGACCTCGCACGGATCCTCGAGACGCGGAAGCTCGATGGTGCGATCGTCGGCGTCCTCTCGGCGGCGGGCAGAGATCTCGGCGTCGCCGTTGTCGGCGGCCGAGCGGGCGACAACAGTGATCCCAGCGCCGCCGACGTCACCGTGTTCTCGGCGTTCTGCGGGCACGCCAGCGGCGTGATCGAGAACAGCCGGCTCGGCAGATCGCTCGAGCAGCTGACGGATCTCAAGGAGCAACTCCACCACCAGGCGTTCCACGATGCGCTCACCGGGCTGCCGAACCGCTCCTACTTCAGCGACTGTGTGACCGCGTCGCTCGACCGCTTCAGGGACGCCGAGGGCTCGTGGGGCCCGGCGGTGCTCCTCCTCGACCTGGACGACTTCAAGAGCATCAACGACACGTGGGGTCATGCTGCCGGGGACGACGTCCTCGTGGAGGCATCGATCCGCCTTCAGGGCGCGCTGCGGCCCGCCGATCTTGCGGCACGGCTCGGCGGCGACGAGTTCGCAGTCTTCCTCGACGCTGTCGACGCGACCGCTGCTCGGGCGACGGCCGAGCGTGTGACGCTGGCGTTCGTGGAGCCGTTCGTCATCGGCGACACGAAGCACAGCGTGCGCCCCAGTATCGGCATCGCCGTCGCCGAGCAGGGCATGACCGCAGAACAGCTTCTGCGTCATGCCGACGCGGCCATGTACGCAGCCAAGGCGGACGAGGTCCGCCATGTGGCCACGTATGAGCCGGAGACGCACGCGGCCGTCAGGCGACGGCGCGGTTTGGCGCTCGAGCTGGATCGCGCGCTCGTGCAGCACGAGCTGGAACCGCACTTCCAACCCGTCGTCGCACTGGCGAGCGGCGCCATCCACGCCTTCGAGTCGCTCATTCGCTGGGCTCATCCGGTGAACGGGCTGATGTCGCCCGGTGAGTTCCTGGCTGTTGCCGACAACCGGCAGCTGGCCGGGATCGGAGCTCGCGTGATTCGCGAGGCGTGTCGACATGGGGCTCTCTGGCAGGGGCGAGGAGAGCCGGGACGGAGAGTGGGCATCTGGATCAACCTCTCCGCGGTCGACGTGGCAAGCCCGATGCTCGTCGACGACGTGATGGGCTTTCTCACCACGTTCAAGCTCGATCCCGCGCTGGTCACGCTCGAGATCACCGAGCACGACGTGATCATCGGGGCAGACGAGGTGATCGAGCGACTCAGCGCGCTGCGGGGGCGCGGTCTGCGGATCGCGATCGACGACTTCGGCACCGGGTACTCCTCGCTGAGCCGACTCGGCGAGTTCCCGCTCGACATGCTCAAGATCCCACAGCCCTTCGTCGACCGACTCGTCGACGACGCCGACGATCGCAAGCTCGTGACCGCGATTCTCGGGCTGTCGCACTCGCTCGGGCTCGACGTCGTCGCTGAGGGTGTCGAGAGCGAGGAGCAGGCGGTGATCCTTCGGGATCTCGGGTGCACGCTCGCCCAGGGATACCTGTACGCACCCGCGCTCGACGGCGACTATGTCGTGCGCCTGCTCGAGTCGGGAATGCGTCTGCCGGCCGAGCACGGCTTTCATCGCATGTCCTTGCGCCCACCCGGGTCGCCCCGCCCGCGCGCCGCGTAAAGGAGGGGTCGAGCAGTCGGAGTCGTCCGCCCCGGCCGTTAGCCTCGCGCACGCATGCATCTGCGGACCATCAAGATCCGCGGCTTCAAGTCGTTCCCCGACCCGGTCGAGGTGAAGCTCGAGCCCGGGGTTGCGGTCGTCGTCGGGCCGAACGGATCGGGAAAGTCGAATGTTGCCGACGCCATCGTCTGGGCAGCGGGCTCGCTGACCCCGTCGGCGATGCGCGCGGAGAAGCCCGACGACGTCCTCTTTGCCGGCGGCGGCGACGCGAAGCCCGCCGACCACTGCGAGGTGGAGCTGCTCTTCGACAACGAGGACGGCGGCTTCGGGGGCGAGCTCGACTACTCGGAGATCGCGATCACGCGACGGCTGATCCGTGGGGGTGAGGGGCAGTACCTCGTCAACCGCGCGTCGGTGCGTCGCACCGACCTCGTGGAGCTGCTCGCCGACGTCGGCCTCGGCGGCTCGATGCACTCGATCGTCTCGCAGGGCAAGGTCGACGCCGTTCTCGCCTCCAAGCCGGCCGACCGTCGCGCCCTCGTGGAAGAGGCGGCAGGGCTCGGTAAGTTCAAGCAGCGCAAGCACCGCGCCGAGCTCAAGCTCGCCCGCGTCGCCACGCAGGTCGAGCGTGCCCGCGACGTCGAGGACGAGGTGCGCAAGCGCCTTCGCCCCCTGGCGTTGCAGGCCACCGCAGCCGAGCGGGCGGAGAAGCTGGCCGGGGAGATCTCCGCGCTCCGTGCGCGCGTCGCCGAGCTCGACCTGACGGCGATCGCCGAGCGGCGCGCCACCACCGATGAGACACGGCAGGGAGCGCAACTCGCCCGTCGCGGCACCCAGGAGCGGCTCCGTGCGCTGCTCGCCGAGCGCGAGGCCGCCGAGGAGGAGCTGTCCGACGCCGCCGGGCGCCGCGAGACCGCGCTCGGCGCCCTCTACCGGCTGCAGGGCGCCGCGGAGCGGCTGGCGATCAGACGCGAGACCGCCGCAGCGCTCGCCTCGCGGCTCGACGAAGACGTCGAGCAAGCCTTGCGCGCTCTTGCCGGCCGCAGCGACGAGGCGGTGCAGGCGCTCGAGCGCGCCGCACAACTCGCGGCGGCAGACGCCCGCGACGCAGCCCAGGTCAGCGGCCAGGCAGCCGAGCGCAGTCGTCACGCCCACGCGCGGCTCGCAGCGGCGGAGCGCCTGGTAGCCGCCGACGCGGAGGCCCGGCTCGACGCCTTGCGACGGGAGCGACAGGAGGCAGAGGCGTCGTTCGCCGACGCTGCAGGCGGTCAGGAAGCGAGCGGTAGCGGGCTCGTTGCGCTCGGAGCAGCCCGCGGCAAGCTCTCGGCCCGACGGGAGAACGCCGCGGCGCTGGCGGCGCTCGTCCGAGCCGAGCTCGACACGGCCAAGACGCGCGTTGCCCGCGGCGAGCCGACACCGGCCGAGCTCGCACATGCTGCAGACGAGGCTCGTGCTGCTGCCCGCGCCGCTGCCAGTGCACGGGATGATCTCGCCGAGCGTGCCCGCTCCGCCCGCGAGCGGCTGACCGCTCTCGAGCACGCGATTGCCGAGCGCGAGGGGCTACCGCCGGCCGCGAGAGCGCTGGCCGAGGCAGGAGAGCGGCTCGCGATCGGCGAGATCGACGTCGAGCCGGGTGCAGAGCGAGCCGTTGCCGCGGCTCTCGGCGCCCGTGCCTCGGCGGTGCTCGCCCGTGACGCGAGCGCAGGGCTCGAACTGTTGCGTCGCGCCAGGGACGGGGGCCTTGGGAGCCTCGTCGTGCTGGCCGATCGCGACCCGGGAGCCCTCGTGGCGAGCCTTCCCGTCGTGCCGGTCGCCGCACTGCTCGACGCCCGCGTGCCCTCGGTCACGACAGAGGGCTTCGGCTACGACCCGGAGCACGGCGAGCTGTGGTTCGCGGGCGAGACCGCCGAGGCCGTCCTGCTGGAGATGCAGGCCCGACGAGCCGAGATCGCCTCCGAGGCCGACGAGCTCGCGACGCGGAGCGCTGAGGCCGAGCGCACCGCGGCGAGCACGGCGGACGTAGCCGAGGCGGCCGAGTCCGCGTACGCGAGTGTCGCCCATCTTCGTGGGCGCGTGAGCGACCCGGCGCAGCTCGAGCGACTGTCGCGGCACGCCGCCGCGCTCGAGGCGTCGCTCACTCGCGCCGTCGCGATCGTCGACCGGCTCGAGTCACCACTCGCCGCGAGAGTCGCAGCCGGGCGCGACCGCTCGGCCGCCCTCGGCGTCGAGTTGCGCCGGCTTGCAGAGCGCGAGGCGGTCGCCCGTCGAGAAGCCGCCGAAGCGGTCTCTCGGGCTCAGGCCGCGGAGGTCGTCGTTGCCCGGCTCGGTGGCGCTGTCGCGGGAGCCCCGGTCGACACTGCCGAGGATCGCGAGGCACTCGCCGCCGACGCCGAGGCGGCACGGGCAGCAGCCGAGGAGTCCGCACGTACAGCCCGGGTCGCCGCCGACCACGCCCGCGCGGCGGAGTCGGCACTCCACGAACGGGCGCCACGCCGCCCGGGAGCGGACCCCGATCTTCTGAGGCGGCTTGCCGCCGCCGCTACCGGGCTCGGTTCGTCACTCGAGCGCGCCGCGGCGTTCGCCGAGCGGTTCCAGGCGCCGGTTCGAGCCCGCGCCGACGCCGGTGCGAAGCGATCGTCAGAGCTCGGCGCGGAGCTGCGTCGTCTCGGCGCTGCCGAGGTCGAGCTTCGTGCCGCAGCCGACGAGGCGGGCGAGCGACTCACCGGTGTCGAGGTCGAGCTGGCACGACTCGACGGCGAGGCCGAGGAGGCACGGCGCCGGCTGGAGTCCGCGCAGGCGGCGATGCCGGAGGGCACGGACGCTGTCGTCGACGGTTCCCGCGACGAGCTGGCAACCCGCGCCGAGCGGCTGGAGACGCGTCGGGAGGCGCTCGGGCGCGTCAACCCGCTCGCGAAGGAGGAGTACGCCGCTGAGAAGGAGCGTCTCGAAGAGCTCTCCACCCAACGCCAGGATCTCGAGGACTCGCTGGCGGAGCTGGAGAAGCTCCGCGACGAGCTCGCCGACACGGTCGCGCGTCGCTTCGACGAGACGTTCGCCACCGTGTCCGCCCACTTCACCGAGGTCGCTGAGACGCTGTTCCCCGGCGGTGAAGGCCGCCTCCGGCTCGTCGAAGCCGACGAGGAGGGCGCCGAGCCGGGCATCGAGGTCGAGCTGCGCCCGGCGGGGAAGCGGATCACGCGGCTGTCGCTGCTCTCCGGCGGCGAGAAGGCGCTCGGCGCGATCTCGTTCCTGTTCGCGTTGTTCCTTGCGAAGCCGTGCCCGTTCTATCTGCTGGACGAGGTGGAGGCCGCACTCGACGATACGAACATCGCCCGCTTCGTCGAGCTTCTGCGCCGCTACGCCGACCGGGCACAGTTCGTCGTGATCACCCACCAGAAGCGCACGATGGAGGCGGCAGACGTCCTCTACGGGGTGACGATGGGCGGCGACGGCATCTCCCAGATCGTCTCGCGTCGGCTGCCGCGCCACGAGCACGCCGCGGCCGTCTAGCACGCTGCCCGGGTAGGGTGCGCTGCCGTGAGTAGGACGTGGTCGGAGCTGCTCGGCGACGAGGCGGATGCCGCTGTCGACGAGCCGGAGCGCGCAGGCTTCCTCGCGCGCATGCGCGACTCGCTCGCGAAGAGCCGCCGTGCGCTGACGGAGCAGATCGTCCCTGCCTCCTTCGACGCCTCCGACGCGGTAGCCTGGGAGCGGCTGGAGGAGGCTCTGATCCGCGCTGACGTCGGTGTCCGCTCGACGGCAGAGCTCGTGGGGCGGCTGGAGGCACGCGGCCGTCTCGACAGCCTCGAGGAAGCGTTGGCCGAAGAGGTGTCGGCGCTCTTCGGCGAGCCGCCGACGTTGGCCGTGCGCGAAGGGCCGCCGAGCGTCGTGCTCGTCGTCGGCGTCAACGGCACCGGCAAGACGACGACGATCGGCAAGCTTGCCCACGAGCTCGGGCGTCACGGCCGCTCGGTGCTGGTGGGAGCGGCCGACACGTTTCGTGCCGCTGCCGACGAGCAGCTCGAGATCTGGGCAAATCGGGCAGGAGCCGACTTCGTCGGCGGCGCGAGAGGCGCAGACCCCGCGGCGGTCGCGTTCGACGCGCTGGAGGCCGGTCGTGCACGCGGGAAGGACGTCGTGATCGTCGACACCGCAGGTCGGCTGCACACGCAGTCGAACCTGATGGACGAGCTGGCCAAGGTGCATCGCGTGATCGCCGCGCGGCAGGAGGGGGCGCCGCACGAGGTCCTGCTCGTCGTCGACGCGACGACCGGGCAGAACGCGCTCCAGCAGGCACGGCTGTTCTGCGAGACCGTCGGTGTCACCGGCGTTGCGCTGACGAAGCTCGACGGGTCGGCGCGGGGGGGCGTGGCGATCGCGATCGCCCACGAGCTTTCGCTTCCCGTCAAGCTCGTCGGGGTGGGCGAGGGGATCGAGGACCTGCGGCCGTTCGACGCTTCCGACTTCGCGCGTGCCCTGACCGGCGCGGGCTGAGGCCTTGCGCCGGACGTTCGGGCGGACGTACGCTCCCAGGGTGTTCGTATGACGGTGTTCGTATGACGGAATGGGGTGAGCGTGGCGGTTGCGATGTTCGTGCACTTCCCGGGGCTCTCGAGCGAGCGTTACGGTGAGCTGATGACGCGGCTCGACCTCGACGCCAACCCGGCGGCCGGTGCGATGCTGCACGTCGCTGCCGCGGCGGTCGACGGGATCAACGTCATCGACCTCTGGCAGACGAAGGAGGCCGCGCAGGCGTTCGTCGACCAGCGTCTCCAGCCCGCGCTCCGCGAGCTCAAGATCCAGGCCGACGTGAACATCGACGTGGCGCAGTTGCACAACGTGTTCGCGCCCGATCTCGATGCCATCGGTCGCATCGGAGCGATGTCCGTACCGGCACGGTCCGGCGGCGGACGGCTCTGAGCGACGACTCGACGACGATCGCCTTCGGCCCGGTCGGGCTCGTCGGTCTTGCGCTGCTCGTCGTCGCCCTCGTGCGCCGCCGGGCCCGGCTCGGTCTCGCCGCAGTCGTGGCGATCGCAGCTGACGCAGGCGTGCCGGTGCTCGGGGGGCTCGCGGCCGCTCGGGCACGACAGCAACACGGCCCGCCCTAGGTACCTGACCGGCAATTCCGGCGCCCGCGACGGGCGGCTGTGACGCGGCGGATCGCGGCGCGCCCGCTCGCCTCACTCGCGGGGTCAGACCCCACGGGTCTGACCCCGCCCACGTTCCTCAACCGGGCTGGACGAGTGCTCCACGGTCTCGTGGCTCCGACTGCACGATCTGGAGCGTCTGGCCGCTTCCGCGTCGGGCCAGCCCGCTTCACGGTCTCTCGCGACGTGGGGGCTTCGCGTCGCCGCGCCCCAGAGCGTCCAGCTCGTACCCCTGCAGAGACGATCCCGCGGAACCCCTCATCGAGCGCGCTCCGTACACTTCGCACCCGTGTTCGACACGCTCTCGACCCGGCTGCAGGCCGCGCTCGGCGACGTCCGGGGGCGCGGTCGCCTCGACGAAGAGTCCGTCGCGCGCGCCATGCGCGAGATCCGTCTGGCGCTGCTCGAGGCCGACGTCAACTTCGAGGTCGCCAAGAGCTTCGTCGCCGACGTGCGCGAGCGCGCCCTCGGTCAGGACGTGCTGAAGGGGCTCGACGCCGGCCAGCAGGTCGTCAAGATCGTCCACGAGGAGCTGACGGAGCTGATGGGCTCGTCCGACGCCAAGCTCGTCTTCGGGCGGCCTCCCACGGTGATTCTCGTCTGTGGGCTGCAGGGCTCGGGTAAGACCACCGGCTGCGCCAAGCTCGCACTTCACCTCCGCAAGCGTGACGGCAAGAGCCCGGGTCTCGTCGCTGCCGACCTGCAACGCCCTGCCGCGATCGACCAGCTGGAGCAGCTCGGGCGCCAGATCGACGTGCCGGTCTACCGCACCGACACGCAGGACGCCGTCCTCGCCGCCCGTTCGGGTCTCGAGCGGGCTAGCGCAGACGGCTGCGACGTCGTCCTCGTCGACACCGCCGGACGGCTGCACGTCGACAGCGAGCTGATGGACGAGCTCGTCCGTGTGCGCGACGCGGTGAAGCCGCTCGACGTCGTGCTCGTGCTCGATGCGATGACCGGGCAGGATGCCGTCGACGTCGCGACCGCGTTCCAGGAGCGGATCGCCTTCGACGGCGTCGTCCTCACGAAGCTCGACGGGGACGCCCGGGGCGGCGCCGCGCTCTCCGTGAAGGCGATCACCGGACGACCAGTGATGTTCGCGTCCACCGGTGAGAAGCTCGACCAGCTCGAGGTCTTCCACCCCGATCGGATGGCGTCGCGAATCCTCGGCATGGGAGATGTCCTCACGCTGATCGAAAAGGCCGAGGCTGCGGTCGCCGAGGACGAGCAGGAGGCGCTGGAGGAGCGCCTGCGCGCCGGCGTGTTCACGTTCGACGACTTCCTCACGAGCTACCGGATGATGCGCAAGATGGGCCCCGTCAAGGGCGTCCTCAAGATGATCCCGGGGATCGGGCAGCAGCTCGGCGACATGGAGATCGACGAGCGGCAGATGACACGCGTCGAGGCGATCGTCCTCTCCATGACACCCCATGAGCGCAGCACGCCGCAGGTGATCAACGGCCCCAGGCGGCGCCGCATCGCTGCGGGGAGCGGGACGACCATCGACGACGTGAACCGCCTGCTGCAGGCGCGCAAGCAGATGGAGAAGATGATGCGGCAGATGGGCAAGGGCAAGCTGCCGATGCTGCCACCGGAGCTTGGCGGAGGGGTTCCCCGCTGACGGGCGACCGTGGGCGCGGTGCCCGCTGCTCGCGTCAGGCATCATTCGGGGTCGTTCACGTCACCGGAGAAGAGAGGGACATGGCAGTACGCATCAGGCTGACGCGCGTCGGGTCGAAGAAGAACCCGATCTACCGCGTCGTCGTGGCCGACTCGCGCTCACCGCGCGACGGTCGGTTCATTGAGATCATCGGGCGCTACAACCCCCAGACGGACCCGTCGACCATCGACCTCGACGAGGTGAAGGTCAGGGACTGGATCGCCAAGGGCGCGCAGCCGTCACAGCCCGTCCAGCGGCTGATGAAGGCCGCAGGCATCTCCTAGAGGCGCCGCGTGGAGGACCTCCTCGCCTGGATCGCGCGTCATCTCGTCGACGACCCGGACGCGGTGCGCGTGGAGACCGTGGAGGACGACGGAGTGACCGTATTGCGTCTCCACGTCGCTCCGGACGACGTCGGCAAGGTGATCGGGCGGCAGGGGCGCATGGCACACGCTCTGCGCACGCTCGTACGGACGAGCGCGGGCCGCAGCGGCCGTCGCATCGCCCTCGAGATCGTCGACTGATGGATGATCGCCGCTACGTCCCGGTTGGACGTGTCGGCAGACCACATGGCCTCGACGGCGCATTCGTCGTCGAGCGCGGCAGCTCCGACTCGCGCCGCTACGACGTCGGCGCCACGCTCTACGTCGACGGCCAGCCTGCCACCGTCACGGTCTCGCGGCGCGGAGGCGGGAACAGGCGCGTGATCAAGCTCGACCGTCCCGTCGAGCGGGGCGCTGCGCTCACCGTCCCCGCCGAAGAGCTGCCGCCCCCGGATCCCGGGCACTTCTACGTCTTCCAGCTCGTGGGGCTCGACGTGGTCGACGATGCCGGAGAGCGGGTGGGCAGCGTCCAGGACGTGCTCGAGGGCGTGGCGAACGACAACCTCGTGCTCGACTCCGGAGTGCTCGTGCCGATGATCGAGGACGCCGTGCTGGACGTCGACCTCGCCGCGGGCCGCGTTGTGATCGCGCCCGACTACGCCGACTGACGACCCCGACGGCTACGCTGGACGGCCGTGCGACTGGACGTCTTCACGCAGATTCCGCACGCCTTCGCGTGGATGACCGAGCACCCGCCGGTCGCCAACGTTCTCGGAGGCGAGCTCGAGCTACGCCTCCTCAACTACCGGGACACGACGCCGCTGCGCGGCGGGCAGGTCGACGACGAGCCGTACGGCGGCGGAGCCGGCATGGTGCTCCGCGTCGATGTCGTCTCGGCCGCCCTCGACGGGGTCTACGGCGGCGTCGTCCCAGAGCGGGTGATTGCGCTCACGCCCGCCGGCCGTCCGCTCGATCAGGCCTTCGTCGAGGAGCTCGCCAGGGAGCCCGAGCTGACGCTGCTCTCGTCTCGCTTCGAGGGGTTCGACGAGCGCATCGTCGAGCGCCTCTGCACCGACGCCGTCTCGATCGGGCCCTACGTGCTCTCGGGCGGGGAGCTGCCGGCGATGGTGCTCGTCGACGCGATCGCGCGCCGTCTGCCGGGTGCCCTCGCCGACGGGTCGGGCGAGCAGGAGAGCTTCTCGGTCGCGCTCGACGGCGGTCTCGAGTACCCGCAGTACACCCGACCCGCCGTGTTCCGCGGCTGGGAGGTTCCCGAGGTGCTGCTCTCCGGCGATCATGGCCGCGTCGCCTCGTGGCGGCGCGAGCAGAGCGTCGTGCGGAGCGCGGTATGAGCGAGCACGACCTGTACGGCCCTCCGCCGCGCGACCCGGACGAGCCCGAGCAGGGCGCCGATCCGGTCGAGGCGGAGCGGTCGAGTCGTGATCCCTGGTCGGGTGCGCCGGCGCCGTGGGACACGGGTTGGCCGACGACCCCCGGCGAGCCGCCCGTTCCCCGGACGACCGACGACTTGCTGCCACCTCCACCCGCGCCGGATCGACGCACGACCCACGACGACTACCACTCGCGGAACCCCGTCGACAGGCTGTTCCGGCGTCTGCCACGCGGCCTGCGAATCACACTCGACTGGGTCGTCACGATCGTCGGAGCGGTCGCGATCGTGCTGCTCGTCAAGGCGTACGTGGTCAACCCCTACCGGATCCCGTCCTCCTCCATGGAGTCGACGCTCCACTGCGCGCAACCCGCGAGCGGGTGCGAAGCGCGTTTCTCCGACCGCGTGCTCGCCAACCGCTTCATCTACCACCTTCGCGACCCGCGCCGGGGCGACATCATCGTGTTCGAGACGCCGCCGAAAGCCCAGCAGCGCTGTGGCGCCGGCGGCACGTTCGTGAAGCGCATCATCGGTCTTCCCGGCGAGAGGCTGGAGGTGCGCCTCGTCAAGGGCGATGCCTACGTGTTCATCAACGGGCGGCAGCTCAACGAGCCCTACGTCGATCCCGGCCGACGCCAGTTCGGATCCACCTTCGGCCCCGTGAAGGTGCCTGCGGGCCGGTATTTCGTGATGGGCGACAACCGGGAGGCCTCGTGCGACTCACGCGAATGGGGCTCGGTGCCGGACGACAACCTCATCGGCAAGGTGTTCGCCACCTACTGGCCACCGAACCGTCTCTCTCTCCACTGACCGCTGGCGTCACTTCGGTCCGCCCGGGTGTGTTTGGCCTCACCTCGCCCGGCGGCGTTTCGGTATCATCCGCTGCCGGCCACCTCGGCCTCCTCTGCAATGGGCACGATCATCGAGAGCATCGAGCAGCGCCAGCTGCGCAGCGACATCCCGCTCTTCAAGGCGGGTGACACGCTGCGCGTGCACTTCAAGGTGATCGAAGGGAGCCGTCAGCGGGTGCAGGTCTTCGAGGGCATCTGCATCAAGCGACAGGGCTCGGGTGCCCGCGAGACCTTCACGGTGCGCAAGAACTCGTTCGGTGTCGGCGTGGAGCGAACGTTCCCGCTGCACTCGCCGAAGATCGAGCGGCTCGAGGTCGTCTCCGTCGGTGACGTCAATCGAGCCAAGCTGTACTACCTCCGTGGGCGCGTCGGCAAGAAGGCGCGCGTGCGCGAGTTGCGCCAGTCGTAGCGCGTCTGCTCGTCGACCGCGACGGGGGCTCGGTCGCTCCTGCGGCTGTCCGGTCTCACTCTGCTCGCCGTGGCGCTCGTCGTCGTCACAGGAGGCTGCACACGGCGGGGCCGGAGCAGCACGCAGCGAGAGCGATGGCCGAGCGCCACGTCCTGCCGCTGCAGGGCTACGACGCCGACGTCGTGCTCGACACGCCCCGGGCGTGGCGGGTGCTCCCGGCCTGGACGACACGTTACGAAGTCGCCACGATGCTGTGGCAGTCACGTCCGGAGTGCGGCGATATCCTCGACTGCATGCCGTCGAAGCCAGGGCAGCGTCTGCTCCGCCACGATCGGCGGCTCGGTGTCCGCCTGGTCGCCGGCGCAGACGAGGCCGGCCGCGGCCCTCTCGCCGGTCCGCTCGTAGCAGCCGGTGTCCTGCTCGACTACGCGGCTCTGCGCGGGCACCGTGTACGGCCCCTCGCCCTCCTCAACGACTCGAAGCAGGTATCCCCCGACGAACGGGAGCGACTTCTGGCCGCCGTGCTGGCGTGTGCGTCACGTGTTTCCGTGCGCGTCGTCGCGTCGTCCGAGATCGACCGTGTCGGGCTCCACCGCTCGAACCTCGACGCACTCCGGTCGGTGCTCGCCGACCTGACTCCGCCCGCGGAGGTCTGCCTGGTCGACGGCTTTCGCCTCGGCGGCGACGCACCTGCGCACCTCGCCGTGGTCGACGGGGACACGAAGTCGGCAGCGATCGCCGCCGCCTCGATCGTGGCCAAGGTGACGCGCGACCGGGTCATGCGCAGGATCGATGCGATCTATCCGCAGTACGGTTTCGCGTCGCACGTCGGCTACATCACGCCGTCCCACACTGCCGCCGTCAGGGCGCATGGCCCGTGCAGCCACCACCGGCTGTCGTTCAACTCCCGCGCCTACCAGGACGCCCCCGAACACGAGGTCGCCCTGTCTGCAGGGTGAACAGCGGGGAGCGCCGCGCGGCCCGTCACTACCGACTCCGCGGGTACATGGTGCTCGACGCCAACGCCCGCGCCGGAGGCTACGAGCTCGATCTGGTGCTGAGGCGTGGCCGGTGCGTCGTCTTCTGCGAGGTGAAGGAGAAGCGCGGCGACCGCTATGGCGCCCCCGAGGAGATGGTCGACGCCGAGAAGCGACGCCGCGTGCGGCGCGCCGCACTGGCCTGGCTCGCGGCGCGCCCCGAGCTCGCTGGACTCGGCGTGCGCTTCGAGGTCGCCGCTGTGCAGGGAGGTCGGGTACGACGACTCCCCGGCGACTACTTCGACGAGTGATCACCCCCGATCGGTCGACGCCGTCGCTAGGAACGCGGCCCGCGGTGTCGAACTCGGCGACATGGCCGCTTCGCAGGAGGCTCTGTATCGCGAGCTCGGCGATGTCGACCTCGCGCTCTCGTGGTCGGAGGCTCAACTACCCGAGCGTGAACGGACGAAGCACGTTCATCGCCTGCACCCATATCTCGGGAAGTTCGTGCCGCAGCTCGTGGAGGCGCTGCTCGACCGATACGTGACGCCAGGGGGTCGCGTGTTGGATCCCTTCGCAGGCTCGGGCACGACGCTCGTGCAGTCGCTCGAGTCCGGATACGACGCTGTCGGTGTCGACATCGCGGCCTTCAACTGTCTACTGATGCGCGTGAAGACGCGACCGTACAACCTCGACCAGCTACGGCGCGACCTGCTCTGGGCCCACGATCAGGCTGCCGAGTTCACCCCGACCGGCCGCGTTCCGCGCGAGGCGTCGCCGTACGTCCGCGAGTGGTTCGCGCCCGCGGCGGTGGAGGAGCTTCTGCACTTCCGATCCCTTGTCGAGCAGGTGGGCGCGGCCGATGTTCTCCGCGTCGTGCTCGCCCGGGCTGCACGCTCTGCGCGGCGCACCACGCACTTCGATCTCGACTTCCCGCGCTCACCACAGGTCGCCCCGTACTGGTGCTACAAGCACAAGCGCACGTGCACTCCCGTCGCCAGTGCGCGGCGGTTCTTACTCCGGTACACGCTGGACACGCTCGATCGCGTGGAGTCGTTCGCGGCCGCCCGCTCCTCTGGACGAGCCGCGGAAGTGGTGCACGGCGATGCGAGCGAGCTCGATGTCCGCGGGTCGTGTGACGCCGTGATCACGTCGCCCCCGTACCCCGGGTTGATCGACTACCACGGGCAGCACAGGTACGCGTACGAGCTGCTCTCCCTCGACGAGCGTCGTGACCGCGAGCTGGGCTCGCCCGCGAGAGGAACGGGACGGGCTGCGATCGCGGCGTACGTCGACGGCGTGGCTGCTGTGCTGCGCCATGCCCGTGCCGCGCTCACTCCGGGATCACCCGTCTGTATCGTCGTCAACGATCGTCGCGGCCTGTACTCGGACGTACTGCGTCGAGCGGGGCTCCGGCTCGAGGATCGCCTCGAGCGTCACGTCAACCGGCGCACCGGCCGGCGCTCGGGCGAGTACTTCGAGTCGATCCTGATCGCCGTCTGACGGCCCGCTCCCGGAGGCCGGGAGATGCAAGGATTTCGTCAAGCCTCGCGGTTTGGTCGGTGCCCCCGGATACGGTCGACGGTGACCGAACAGGGAGGACACACATGCGTACGATTCTGCGCCGGCGACCGTCGCCGGCGATGATTGTTGCCTGCACGGCGCTGCTCGTCGCGTTGAGCGGCACCGCCGTTGCGACCGTGGCAACCGTTCCGCGCGGCAGCGTCGGGACGGTCAACCTCAAGAACAACGCCGTCACCTCGGCCAAGATCCGGAACGGCCAGGTCGCCACTGCCGACCTGCGCAACAACGCCGTCACGAGCGCCAAGGTCCGGAACGGCTCGCTGCGTGCGGTGGACTTCGCACCCGGTCAGCTCGGGGGCGGGGCTCCCGGGCCGAAGGGCGAGACGGGTGCCAAGGGTGACAAGGGTGACAAGGGCGAGAAGGGCGACCCCGGGCTGGTGGGGCCGATCACGGTACGCACGGCGCAGGTGACGATCGGTGGAGGCGTGGCGGAGAATGGCGCCTACTCCACCCGCGGGGTCTCGCGAAACTGCGACTCCGACGAGCGGGCGATCTCGGCCGGCACAGGCTGGTCCGACGACGCCGATGACCTCGAGCTGTTCACGGTGCAGGTGAAGCCCGTGCTCAACGGTGGCAACGTCGTCGGCTACGCGGCCCGCGGCGGGAACGACAGCGGGAACACGAGCACGTTCACGCTGTACGTCCTCTGCTACAAGGCCTGACCGCGTGAGCTGCCGGGGGGTGCCACCGCGCCCCCCGGCACACATCTGACTCCAACGCGGCACACACGCGTGCGGATCCCGCGCCTACCGTCGACAGGGTGCTGGCCCGTGCCGTCACGTTCGCGCTCGTCGGGCTCGAGCCGCGTCGGGTCGAGGTCGAGGCACACCTGCCGCGCGGCGTCCCCGGCTTCACGGTCGTCGGCCTCGTCGACCGCGCGTGTCAGGAGGCCAAGCATCGCGTCCGCAGCGGCGTCGCCTCGTCGCGGCTCGAATGGCCGCGCGAGACGAGGATCACCGTCAACCTCGCCCCGGCCGCGCTCCGCAAGGAAGGATCCGGGTTCGACCTGCCGATCGCCCTCGCCGTGCTCGCTGCATCGCGCCAGGTGCCGGCCGAGCGACTCGCAGAGCACGCCTGTGTCGGCGAGCTCGCGCTCGACGGGCGCATCCGTCCGGTCGCTGGCACGATCGCCGTGGCGGAGGGCGCCGCAAGCAGTGGGCTGCGCCGGGTTCTGTGCGCGTCCGGGTCGGCCGCCGAGGCTGCGCTCGCAGGCATCGAGGCGATTCCCGTTCGGCACCTGGCCGAGGCGGTGGCGTACCTCCGCGGCGACGTCGACGTCGCTGCTGCGCGCCCTACCGATGACCCGCCGCTCCGTGAGGATCTTCCGGATCTCGCCGACGTCCGGGGTCAGGAGCGCGGACGGCGCGCGCTCGAGATCGCTGCGGCCGGCGATCACAACTTGCTGCTCGCGGGACCACCAGGAACGGGGAAGACGATGCTCGCCCGACGGCTGCCCTCTCTGCTGCGCCCGTTGGCACGTGCCGAAGCGCTGGAGGTGACACGGATCTACTCGGTCGCTGGGCTGCTGCCACCTGACCGGGCGCTCCTGACGACGCCTCCGTTTCGCGCACCGCACCACGGCGCGTCGGCAGCCGCGGTCGTCGGCGGCGGTGTGAGCCCCCGCCCCGGGGAGGTGAGCCTTGCGCATCGCGGGGTGCTCCTTCTCGACGAGCTCCCGGAGTTCCCCCGATCGGTGCTCGAGGCGCTCCGTCAGCCCCTCGAGGACGGCACGGTCTCCGTCGCCCGTGTCGGTGGTCGCGCAGCCTTTCCCGCACGGTTCAGGCTCGTGGGCACGATGAATCTCTGTCCGTGCGGAGGTCGGGGGGACGCCGCGCTCGAGTGCTCGTGCACCGCTGCACGCCTCGCCGCGTATCGGGAGAGGCTTTCCCGGGCTCTTCTCGACCGCTTCGACCTCGTCGTCGCGATGCCGCGCCCCCGCTCCGAGGAGCTCGCAGCCCCACCGGCCGAGAGCTCGGCTGCGGTTCGCGAGCGCGTGACGGCTGCTGCGGCGCTCCTGGCTGACGGAGCCCCGCGACGCACCGCCGAGGCCACAGAGCTGCTCGATCGTGCCGTCGATCGACTCCCCCTCTCGGGGCGTGGGCGGGCACGGGTGGCCCGCGTCGCACGGACGATCGCGGCCCTTGCGGGAGCAGGGACGGTCGAGCCCGAACATCTCGCCGAGTCTCTCTCGTACCGATCACCCACAGAGCTCCGCTCGTCGTGACGATCCGACGGGTCACCCGTGGCAGCGACGCGTATCCCGAGCTGCTCGCAGCCATTCACGACCCACCACCCGTACTCTGGCTGCGCGGCGACACGGATCCCGCGGCGCTGGCCGCTCCCGCGGTGGCCGTGGTCGGCGCACGCGCATGCTCCGGCTATGGGCGCGCGGTCGCCCGCCTGCTCGGGAGAGAGCTCGCAGCAGCGGGGGTCGTCGTCGTCAGCGGCCTCGCGCGCGGTGTCGACGGCGACGCTCATCGTGGCGCGCTCGAGGCCGGCGGAACGACGGTCGCCGTGCTCGGCTGCGGCATCGACCGCGACTACCCGGCAGCACATTCGGAGCTCGCACACCGGATCTGCGCAGGCGGCGGCCTGATCGTCTCAGAGTACGAGAGGGGTGTCGAGCCGGCACCGTGGCGCTTCCCGGCCCGCAACAGGATCATCGCCGGGCTCTGTGCCGCGACCGTGGTCGTGGAAGCGCGGGCACGCTCCGGCGCCCTGATCACGGCCGACTTCGCCCTCGAAGGCGGACGGGAGGTCATGGCGGTTCCGGGCGAGATCACCGCTGCCCTCTCCGACGGCACGAACGCTCTTCTCCGCCTCGGTGCGACCCCCGTTACCTCTGCGGGGGACGTCCTCGAGGCGATCGGCCTGGAGCCGGTCGTGCGGGTCGAACAACCGCCGACCGTCACTGCAGCAGCCGTGCTCGAGGCGATCGCGAGCGGCGCGGCGTCGATCGACGAGCTCGCCCGCGTCACCCGGCTCGATGCCGGCGCCGTCGCCGCGGCGCTGGTCGAGCTGGAGCTGTCGGGCCTGGTGATCAGCGAGGACGGTGTCTCCCGTCCCGTGAGATGATCGCGCACCGTGACGCCGTACTGGCTCGACGAACCCCGACCCTCGATGCCGACGGTTCGGCATGAAGGCGATCCTGACGTGGTCGTCGTCGGTGCCGGCGTCACCGGCTGCTCCTGCGCGCTGACGTTGGCCCGCGGCGGGCTACGCGTCCGCCTGCAAGATGCCCGCGAGATCGCCGGCGGCGCAAGCGGCAGGAACGGGGGCTTCGCACTCCGTGGCGCGCCCGCCGCGTACGACGTGACGAGCACGTCGATCGGCCGTGAGGGAGCGCAGGCGCTCTGGCGCGCCACCGAGGAGGCCATCGATGAGCTGGAGTCGCTTGCCGGCGATGCTCTGCGACGGCTCGGCAGCCTCCGGATTGCCGTCGACGAGGAGGAGCGCGTCGAGCTCCGCACCGAGTTCGCCGCGCTCGTCGAGGACGGCTTCGACGCCGAATGGCTCGACGACCTCGAGGGGCCGCTCCAAGGTCGATACGCCGCGGTCCTCCGCCATCCCCGTGACGCGGCCCTGCAGCCGGCACGCCTCGTCCGCCGGCTCGCCGCGCTCGCAGCTGGCGAGGGTGTCGAGATCCGTGAGCGTCAGCGGATGGCGACGCTCGCGGACGCGGGCGAAGCCACCGTGATCGTCTGTACCGACGGGTATCCGAGTGGCCTGCTCGGAGACCTCGAGGGTCTGATCGTGCCGACGCGCGGGCAGGTGATCGCGACCGAGCCGATCGCGGAGCGCTGGTTCGAGGTCCCGCACTACGGACGCCACGGCTTCGACTACTGGCACCAGACGCCGGACGGGAGAATCGTCGCGGGCGGCTTCCGGGACACATCGATCGACACCGAGTTCACGGACGTGGAGCAGACGACCGCCGTGGTGCAAGGCTGCCCTCGAGTCGTTCGTCGCGTCGATCGCAGGGCGGCCCCTGAGAGTCGACTACCGCTGGGCAGGCATCTTCGGGCTCGTGCTCGACTTCCTCCCCGTCGTCGGCCGCGTTCCCGGGCACGACCGCCTCTGGATGGCCGGTGGCTACTCGGGTCACGGCAACGTGCTCGGCTACCTCTGCGGGCAGATGGTCGCCCGTGCCGTCCTCGGCGACCACGACCCGCTGCTCGACCACTTCGAGCCCGGTCGGCTGCTGCACACCTGACGTACCCGTACCAAACGACACAAGGGGCGTCGCCCAGCTCCCACCCGACAGCCCGCCCCACCGGCTGCACCGTCGACCGACCGGTCTCTTCGCTCGCTAGAGATCGATCGTCGGCAGGTCGAGCTCTGCCGCTTTGCCGAATGCGACCTTCGCGACCGCGAGATCCTGGATCGCGAGCCCGGTCGAGTCGAACAGCGTGATCTCGTGGTCGCTGCCGCGTCCGTCCGCGTCGCCGGCGAGCACCGCTCCGAGGCCGGTGACGTGACTTCGATCGATGAGGCCGGCGTCGACCACGGCGGTCAGCTCACCGCCGTGGCTCGCCTGCTCCCAGTCGTCGCAGAAGAGGCGGGCCCGTGCGAGCTCCTCGACCGCTACCTCGGCCTTGCCGGGGCCGTCGGCGCCCATCAGCGACACGTGCTGGCCGTCGCGCAGGGACTCGGGCGGGAACAGCACCGATGTTCCGGTCGTGACCGTCACGACGACGTCGCAGGCGAGCGCCTGCTCGGCACTGGTAGCCGGGTCGACACCGAGCATCGCGGAAACGGCGGTGCGGCGCTCCGGGTCGATGTCCCAGACGAGGGGCCGCTGTCCGTGCGCGACGAGCATCCGGGCAGTCTCGGCTCCGTTGATGCCGCAGCCGACGACGGACACGGACGATGCGCTCGGCCGTGCCAAGGCGTCGGCTGCGACCACCGCGGCGGCCGCGGTGCGCAGAGCCGTGATCGCGGCAGCGTCGAGGACCGCCACGAGCTCGCCGGTCTCGGCGTCGGAGAGGAGCACGAGGCCCGTGACCGTAGGCAGCCCGCGAGCGGGGTTACCGGGGAATGACGTCACCCATTTGAGCAGCGCGTGCCCGTCGCCGAGTGCCGGCATCGCCCTGAAGTCGCCCGCGGGGTAGTTGGTCACGTAGACCTTCGGGGGCATCACCCACCCGCCGCGGTGGTGGGCGACGAAGGCCGCGCGTACCGCGTCGTACGCCTCGTGAGGGCTGACCGCCCGCTCGACGGCCGCGGCGCTGAAGACAGGGACGTTCACCGCGGCAAAGGGTAGTCGCGCCGTGGTCCAATCATGCGGTGCAGCCGACGATCTCCGTCCGTGAGCTCCGCGTCGTGCGCGGTTCGACCGAGGCGTTGCGGGATGTCTCGCTCGACGTGGTGTCGGGGCGAGTCACGGGATTGCTGGGGCCGAGCGGGAGTGGCAAAACGACGCTCATGCGGGCGATCGTCGGCGTCCAGCGGGTGACGTCGGGTGCGGTCGACGTGCTCGGTGCTCCCGCGGGATCCCCGGATCTCCGGCGGCGTGTCGCGTACGTGACGCAGGCGCCGTCGGTCTACGGAGACCTCACCGTGCGCGAGAACCTCGTCTTCTTCTCGCGCGTCCTTCGCACGCCGATCGATCGTGTCGCGGACGCGATCACCTCCGTCGGGCTCGAGACTCACGCGCATCAGGTCGTGGGCACGCTCTCCGGCGGCGAGCGTGCCCGGGTCTCGCTGGCGACGGCGCTGCTCGGGTCGCCGGACGTGCTCGTGCTCGACGAGCCGACGGTCGGGCTCGATCCGGTGCTTCGCCGCGACCTGTGGGAGCTGTTCGACGGGATCGCGGCGGAGGGGAGGACCGTGCTCGTGTCCAGTCACGTGATGGACGAGGCCGAGCGGTGCGACGAGCTGATCCTCCTCCGCGAGGGACGCCTGCTCGCACGGTCGACCCCCGACGCCCTGCGCGAGACGACCGGAGCCGACGATCTCGACGCAGCCTTCCTCGCGCTCATCGAACGGGACGAGGCTGGTTGAGCATCCGCACGACACTCGCGGTGGCCGCACGCGTGCTGCGGCAGCTCAGGCGCGACCCACGAACCGTGGCGCTGCTCGTCGTGGTGCCGACCGTGCTGATCGTGCTTCTGCACGAGGTGTTCGCCGGAGACGAGGGCGTCTTCCAGCGGATCGGCGCGCCGCTGCTCGGGATCTTCCCCTTCATCTCGATGTTCCTCGTCAGCTCGATCACGATGCTACGGGAGCGCGTCTCCGGGACGCTCGAACGGCTGATGTCGATGCCGCTCGCGAAGCTCGACCTCCTCGTCGGCTACGCACTCGCCTTCGCCCTGCTGGCGGCCGCCCAGACCGGCATCGCGTCGCTCGTCGCGCTCGGGCCGCTCGACCTCGTCGTCGAGCGGCCGTTCACCGTCGTGCTCCTGGCGATCGGAAATGCGATGCTCGGCATGTCCCTCGGCCTCTTCGTCTCGGCGTTCGCGCGAACCGAGTTCCAGGCGGTGCAATTCATGCCCGCGCTCGTCTTCCCGCAGCTGATCCTCTGCGGGCTGCTCGTCCCGCGTGAGCAGATGGCGTCGTGGCTCGAGGCGATCTCATGGCTGCTCCCGCTCACGTACGCGTACGACGCGCTGGCCCGGGCCACCGCCCCGGCGTCCCTCGGAGCCAGCTTCTGGGTCGACGTCGTCGTCGTCGCGGGCGTGACGGTACTCGCACTCGCTCTCGGCGCCGCTACGCTCCGCCGCCGAACACCGTGAGCTGGGGTCAGACCCGCGACCTGTTCCGGGGTCTGACCCCCATGCGTCTCATGCCTCTTTGACGGCGCCGATGAGGTCGAGGATCGAGTCCTTCGCGTTCCCGAACAGCATCGTCGTCTTGTCGTCGAGGAAGAGCTCGTTGTCGATGCCCGCGAACCCCGTCGCCATCGAGCGCTTCATGACGACGATGCTCGCCGCCTTGTCGACGTCGAGGATCGGCATGCCGTAGATCGGGCTCCCGGGGTCGGTGCGGGCCGCCGGGTTGACGACGTCGTTGGCGCCGATCACGAGCGCCACGTCGGCCTGCGGAAACTCCGGGTTGACGCGGTCCATCTCCTTCAGCTGGTCGTACGGCACGTTCGCCTCCGCGAGCAGGACATTCATGTGACCCGGCATTCGCCCCGCGACCGGGTGGATGGCGTAGACGACCTGGACGCCCTTCTCCTCGAGCAGCTGGGCGAGCTGGCGCACGTCGTGCTGCGCCTGGGAGACGGCGAGGCCGTAACCCGGGACGACGATCACCTTCGTTGCGTAGGAGAGCTGCACTGCGACGTCGCCGGCCGTCGTCGCCCGCACCGTCCTGCCGTCGTCGGCGCGCGCCTGGCCGGCGCCTGCCTGTACCTGGCCGAAGGCCCCGAACAGGACGTTCGAGATCGACCGGTTCATGGCCTTGCCCATCATGATCGTGAGCAGGGTGCCCGAGGCGCCGACGAGCGAGCCACCGATGATGAGCGCATTGTTGGAGAGCGCGAAGCCGGTTGCGACGCCGCTGAGCCCGGAGAAGGCGTTGAGGAGGGCGATCACGACGGGCATGTCGGCACCGCCGATGGGCAGCACGAACAGGACGCCGAGGAGCAGCGAGACTGCGATCAGGAGCACGAGCGGCGTCATCGACTCGCCGAGCCAGGCCCAGCCGGCGAGGCCCACTGCCGCCGCCGCGAGCAACGCGTTCAGCGGCTTTTGCGCCGGGAACACGATCGGCCGTCCGGTCAGCAGCTCCTGGAGCTTGGCGAACGCGATGATGCTTCCGGAGAAGGTGAGCGAGCCGATCATGACGCTGATCACAGCCGCGAGCAGCTGATCCCAATCGACGCGGAGGTCGATCGCCCTCTCGAACTCCGCGGTCGCGACGAGGGCCGCAGCGCCGCCGCCGAGGCCGTTGAGCAGGGCCACCATCTGCGGCATCGCGGTCATGCGCACGGTGCGCGCCGAGACGACGCCGATCACTGCGCCGACGACGAGCCCGGCTGTGACGAACCAGTAGCGGTCGACCTGCTCGAGCGTGAGCGTGAAGAGGATCGCGATCGCCATTCCGGTCGCCGCGACGAAGTTGCCGTTGCGGGCGGTCTTCGGGGACGAGAGCCCCTTGATCCCGATCACGAACGCGATCGCCGCGGCGACGTAGGCGAGATCGACGACTTCGGGTGAGAACGAGAAGCCGAGCGTCATTCGTCCGTCTTCCGGCGCTTGAACATGTCGAGCATGCGATCGGTGACGAGGAACCCGCCGACGACGTTGACGGTCGCGAACACGATGGCGACGAACGACAGCGCCTTCTGCAGCGTCGAGTCGGACGAGCCGCCGACGAGGATTGCCCCGACGATGATGATGCCCGAGATCGCGTTCGTCCCCGACATGAGGGGCGTGTGCAGGAGAGTCGGCACCCGGGAGATCAGCTCGAAGCCCAGGAAGGCGGCGAGCGCGAAGATCGTGAGGGAGGCGATGAGGGCTGCGTTCATCCGATCGCTCCTTCGGGTCGTGTGACGCAGGCGCCGGCGGTGATCTCGTCCTCCCAGTCGAGCGCGAGCTCACCCTCGGGCGCGAGGTGCTCGAGCAGGGCCTGCACGTTCCGTGCGTAGAGACGGCTTGCGTCGGCCGCCATCAGCGAGGGGAGGTTGAGCAGGCCGACGATCGTGACACCGTGCGCAGTCGTCTCCTCGCCGGGAACGGTCAGCTCGCAGTTCCCTCCGGTCTCGGCGGCGAGATCGACGATCACCGAGCCGTCCTCCATCCGCTCCACCGCGACCGCCGGAATGAGCCGGGGTGCGGGTCGTCCCGGGACCAGGGCGGTGGTGATCACGATGTCGAACTGGGGAATGCGCTCCTCGAGTGCGCGTTGTTGTTCCGCCTGCTGCTCCGGGGTGAGCTCCTTGGCGTAACCGCCCTCGGTCTCCTCGCCGACGACGCCGAGATCGAGGAACGTTGCGCCGAGCGACTCGACCTGCTCGCGCACGACGGGGCGCACGTCGAAGGCCGACACGACCGCACCAAGGCGGCGCGCAGTCGCGATCGCCTGGAGCCCGGCGACGCCGGCTCCGAGGATGAGGGCGCGGGCCGGTGCGATCGTCCCGGCGGCGGTCATCAGCAGCGGGAACATCTTGGGTGAGCGATCCGCTGCGAGGAGCACGGCCTTGTAGCCCGCGACCGTCGCCTGCGACGAGAGCGCGTCCATCGACTGGGCGCGGGTGATGCGCGGTATCGACTCCATCGCGAATGCGACGACGCCATGCGCGCGAAGCCGCTCGACTCCGTCGGGGTCGCCGAGGGGGGAGAGGAAGCCGACGAGCACTGTGCCCGGGGAAAGGCGCGCGACGTCGTCGGGGCCTGGTGGCGCGACGCGCACGGTGACGGCAGTGTCTTCATACAGCTCCCCGCCGTCGACCACGCGTGCACCCGCCTCCTCGTAGGCACTGTCGGCGAAGCCGGCCGCCGATCCGGCGCCCTGCTCGACGACGAGCTCGAAGCCTTTCCCGACGAGCTTCTGAGCGACCTCCGGGGTCAGCGCGACGCGGCTCTCGCCGGTGGCGGTCTCGCGGGGTACGGCTACTCGCATCGCTACGAATCTACGGGAAGGGATCGGGGCGCGCGGCGGGAACCTACTCCCGTGGTCGCTTCGGAATGGTCGTCACCCGTTCGTGCGGCCGCCCACGCCTTGCATCAGCCCGTACCCGCCCCGGAGCGGTTCGTGAAGGTGTGGACGAGCAGCAGAGATCGGAGAGGTTGCTAGTGCTACAACTCGAGACGTTCGCGGCGGCGCTGGAGGTGTGCGACCCGACACTCGAGGCGCACGCGCGGCGCGTATCCGGCTATGCGGAAGCGATCGTTCGTCGACTCGGCTGGGAGGAGAAGGAGTTGGACGGACTACGGCTGGGCGCCGTCCTGCACGACGTGGGCAAGCTCAGTGTGCGCTCGGAGGTTCTCTCGAAGCCGGGCCCGCTCGACGCGGGCGAGCGCGCGGAGATCGAGGCCCACCCAGTCGAGGGAGCGTGGCTGATCTCGACGGTCCGGTCGTTCGCGGCCGCGCTGCCCTACGTCCTCTTCCACCACGAGCGCTGGGACGGTGGCGGCTACCCGACGAGGAGGTCGGGGCGCGCGATCCCGATCGAAGGACGCGTGCTCGCGGTAGCCGACGCGTACGACGCGATGACCTCGCCGCGACCCTACCGGGACGCGTTGACCCGGGACGCCGCGGCGGTCGAGGTCGAGCAGTGCTCCGGTGCGCAGTTCGATCCGGACGTGGCCGCCGCGTTCCTCGACGCGCTCGCCTGTGGCGAGATCTCGGCCACGAGCGGAGCCGACGCTCACGCGGCGACCGCACGCTGATCGCAGAGCCGGGGGAGCGACCCCGGGCGACGCGGGACTCGCCTCTACTGCAGCGTCGACCAGACTTCGAGCTTCGTGCGGATGCGGCGGATCACCTCGTCGGTGTACCCGCTCGTCCCGTGATGACCGCCGAGATCGGCCGTCCGCACGCCCTCTGCCACGGCCTCCAGGCAGGACTCGCGAATCGCCCGCCCTGCTGCCTGACAGCGGGGATCGTCCGCGTGCGAGAGCAACGCCGACGAGGCAAGGATCATCGCCATCGGGTTCGCCACATCCTTGCCCTCGAGAGAGGGGGCGGTGCCGTGCGCTGCCTCGGCCATCAGCGCGGACGGCGTGTCGTCGTCGCCGGCCTCGAACGCGACGAGGAGCGACTCGGAGCCCGCGATCGACCCGAAGAGCGGCAGTACGAGGTCGGAGAGGATGTCGCCGTCACGGTTGAGGGCGGGGATCACCATCGGTGCCCCCGATGACGAGACGAGGAGCGCGAAGGTGGCGTCGATCAACTGCGGCTCGTACGGCACATCGGGGTGGCGCTCCGCGGCCGCGTCCATCTCCTCCTTGAGCATGCCCTCGTAGACGGGGCTGACGGTGTACTTCGGCCCCCCGAACACCTTCGCACCGGTGCGCTCCGCCTGCCGGAACGCGAACTCCGCGACTGCGCGGCAGATGTGCCGCTCGATGCGCTCGGTGCGAAACGCCACCTCATCGTCGCCCTCACCCTCGCGCCACTCCGTGGCGCCGTACGCGTCGCCGACTGCCATGCGCACCACGGAGATCGGCGAGTGGACCCCGCCGAGCGGAACGACGCCCGGAATGCGGCGACCCGTGCGCACGATCACCTTGCCCCCGATCTCCTCCCGAAGGATGCGATTCGGCGAGCCGACGTCCCCGGACGTCTCGGGTGTGACCGTGGCGGCCTTGAGCCCGAGACCGTGCTCACGGATCGCGCGAGCCGCCTCGTGGACGATGCCGTTGCGCGTGGCGCGTCGGCTCTCCAGCGACACGTCGAACCGTGGCAGATCGAGCTCGACGCCGATCACGTCGGCCTGCAAGACGCGCACGGCCTCCTCCAGCAGCTCCTGGCCCGTCTGATCCCCCTCGAGGATGACGATCGTGCGCGTATCCATCCGCAGGATTGTAGAGAGCGGGTCCTCACGACTGGTGACAGACCGGTATTCATCCGAGATTTCGGTTTCGCACGGTTCGTGATTCTTGTGCAAGAGCCCGAATATCTCTAGGCTTGTTACGGCCAAGTAATCGGAGACTGGAGCGACAACGTGGCGAGAAAGACAGTGCTCGTATGTGACAAGTGCAATGCGGAAGTCGCTGAAGCGAAGGGCGCCGTGATGCGAGTCACGTTCACGGACGCACGACGCGGCGCCAAGCAGGCAGACCTCTGCGATGCGTGCGCCGGTGCGATGCCGGGAGTGGCAGTGGCGCGGCGCGGTCGCAAGCCCAAGTCGCTCGCGCAGTAGCGCTCGGCCTCGGTCTCGCGCCGAGTCGCGGTCGTCGCCGGCACACGCGTGACTCGGCGACGCGGGTCGGATCGGTCGAGTTTTCCCGCACTTTGCGAGACGCATGAGAAGGGCGGCCGGAGGCCGGGACTACGATGGCAGCCTGGGTCTCTCGCTCGTCGTCGGGCCGGCGCACGCCGGCAAGGTCGCGCTCCTGCTCGAGCGTTTCCTCGACGATCTCGAACGCGATCCGTGGCTGATCGTCCCGAACCGCGCGGATGTCGATCGGGTCGAGCGCGAGTTGATCGCTCGCCACGGAGCGCTGCTCGGTGGGTCGATCACGACGTTCGGCGGGCTGTTCGAGCACGTGGCGCGGAGCGGGGGCGAGGAACGTCGTGTGGTCGGTGCGGCCGAGCGGACGATGCTCATACGTCGAGCGGTCGGGAGCGTCTCCCTGACCGGCTTCGGTGTTTCTGCCGGCTTCTCCGGCTTCGCCGATGCGCTCTCGGCAGCAGTGGCCGAGCTCGAGTCGAGCCTCGTCGTGCCGGATGCCCTCGACGGAGAGCTGGCCACCCTCGTCCGGGCGTATCGGACAGAGCTCGAGCGGATCGGCGCGTGGGACCGTGAGGCGCTGCGGCGTCACGCGGTGGACCGCCTCAGCGGCGACCTCGACGCGTGGGACGGTCGACCGGTGCTCGCGTACGGCTTCGAAGACCTGACGGGCGCAGAATGGAGTCTCCTCCGCACGTTGGCCGGCCGATCGGATGTTCATGTCTCGCTGCCGTACGAGCCGGGGCGAGCCGTGTTCGCGTCCTTGCAGCGCACCGCGTCCGATCTCGTCGGGCTCGCGGCTGGCAGCGTCACGGAGCTCCCGCCGGCCTCGTCCATGTATCTGCCGCCTGCGCTCGCGCACGTCGAGCGCCAGCTGTTCGAGGACGACGCCACGACGAGCTCACTCGACGGCTCGATCCGGTTCTTCGAGGGCGCTGGGCGCCGTGGCACGCTCGAGTTGGTTGCGGAGGAGATCCTGTCCCTGAACGCCGCCGGTGTCCCGGCAGACGAGATCGCCGTCGTGTGCCCGTCGCTCGACCGACTGCGGCCCGCGATCGAAGCATGTTTCGGCTCGCTCGGCGTGCCCGTTGCGATCGAGGGCCGCACGCGGCTTGGTCAGGTTCCGTTCGGCCAGGCGCTGGTGTCGCTCATTCGTTTCGCCTGGTTCGCCGGCACGCGGCACGACCTGTTCCGCTTCCTCCGCACGCCGTACTCGGGGCTCGCACGACACGATGTCGACTGGCTCGAAGGGCGGCTGCGCGGACGCTCGGTGACCGAGGGGCCGCGCGTGCTCGAAGAGCTCGGCCGCTTACGCGGCGAGCGTCGGCTGGTCCCGCTCGACGCTCTCGAGGCTGCGACGTCCCCGATCGAGGGCATCCGCGCCGAGGTCGCCCGCATGCTCCGCAGCGCACACGGCGTCGGCTCGCCGCCTCTCGAGAGCCATGCCCGCCGCGACCTGCGCGCCCATGACGCCGTGTCGAGAGTGCTCGACGAGCTCGAGGCGGTCATGGCCACCGGGACCACCGTGACACGGGAGGACGCGCTGGCCGCCCTCGAGCGGACGGACGTGCGTGGTGACTCGGCGGGGGAGCCCGGTCGCATCGCAGTGCTCGACCTGATGCGAGCGCGCACGCGCCGATTCGACGCCGTCTTCGTCCTCGGGCTCGAGCAGGGATCACTCCCGCGGCGCGCGCCGACCTCGCCGTTCCTCGACGACGACGCCAGGCGAGCCCTCGACGAACGCGGAGCTCGCCTGCAACGGCCGGACGGCGCCTCGCGAGATCGCTATCTCTTCTACACGGCGTGCACCCGGGCGCGTCAGCGCTTGTTTCTCGTACGCGAGGCCGCGACCGACGAAGGGGGCACGCGTGAGCCCAGCCCGTTCTGGGAGGCCGTGCAGGGCCTGTTCGACCCGGACGACGTCCGGTTGCACACGACACGCCGGCCGTTGAGCCGCCTCACGTGGCCACTCGAGGCTGCGCCGACCGATCGCGAACGGCTGCGCGCGCTGGCCCGGATCGCCGCCACCGACGCGCAGGCGGCGGAGGACGTGGCGCTCGCGAACGGGTGGCAGCGGAAGCTGCGCCGAGCCCGGAGCGCCTTCGCCCGTCCGACCGCGATCCGCCAGCCCGCCGCCGTGGCGGTGCTCGGCGCGCGCGAGACGTTCCGCGTCACCGACCTCGAGCGCATGGCCGGCTGCTCGTCCGCATGGTTCGTCGAACGTCATCTCCGCCCCGGGCAGATCGACCAGCAGATCGACGCTCGCATGCGCGGCTCGATCGCCCACGTCGCGCTCCAGCGCTTCTACTCACGGCTTCCCGGCGCCGTGCCCGGTGCGGATCGGGTCACGCCGGAGAATGTCGAGGACGCGGTACGGCTGATGCGGGACTGCGTCGAGAGCGCCCTGGCGAGCGGTCTGCGGATCGACGTGAGCGAGCTCGCCCGACGGGAGCTCGGCGAGTCACTGCAGCGCGACCTGGAGCTGCTCGTCCGCACCGAGGCCGAGAACCGCTCCACCTTCGCTCCGCGTCAGCTCGAAGTGGGCTTCGCGTCGTACGCGCTCGCGCCCGGCGTCTCGGTCAGCGGCAAGATCGACCGCGTCGATGCGGACTCGATGAGCGCCCGCGGCATCGTCGTCGACTACAAGTCCGGGAGCGCGCCCTCCGCGAAGCAGATCCGTGACGAGGCGCGGCTGCAGATCCCGCTCTATCTGCTCGTGTTGCGCGACCAGCTCGGTCTGGAGCCGGTGGGGGGGCTCTACATGCCGGTCGGTGGGGGCAGGCGTCCGCGGGGCATCCTCCGAGACGGCGAGGAGCGGGTCGCCGGGTTCGCGGCGGCCGACTACCTCGACGACGCAGCGTTCGACGACGAGCTGGAGCACGCCCGGGGTGCGGCCGTCGCGCTCGTCGAGCGGATCAGGGAGGGCGATGTGCGCCTCGACCCGCGTGGTGGAGATTGTCCCGCCTGGTGTGACCTCTGGCGCATCTGTCGGAAGGAGCGGCCGTGAGCCGTGTGCCGAATCCGCAGCAGCGTGCTGCAATCGACGCTCGCGGGACGGTCTTCGTCGACGCGGGTGCCGGCACCGGGAAGACGATGGTGCTCGTCGAGCGCTTCGTCGAGGCGGTCGTGCGAGACGGCTACGACGTCGACTCCCTGCTCGTGATCACGTACACCGATCGTGCCGCTGGCGAGCTGCGGGGGCGCATTCGCGCACGGCTGGTCGAATTGCATCGGCCCGATCTCGCGCGTGAGCTCGACGGTGCGTGGATCTCGACCATCCACGGTCTGTGCCGACGCCTGCTGACGACGCATCCGCTCGCGGCCGGGATCGATCCGCGGTTCCGCGTCCTCGACGAGGCGCAGGCCCGCGTGATCCAGGGAGAGGCGTACGCCAGCGCGCTCGCGAGCTTCTGCGCGGTGGACGAGGATCCACGTTGGCAGCTGCTCGCCACGTATCGCGCAGCTGGCCTCCGCTCGATGCTCGTCAGCGTCTTCGACACACTGCGCTCGGCTGGCCGGGAGCTCGTGCTGGAGCCGGCAGCGCTCGACTCCGTCGAGCAGCGCGTGGACGAGCTTCGCCGGGCCGCGGACGTGCTCGCCGCCGACCCGGCTGCGACCGATGCGCAGCGCGCGGCAGCTGCAGGCGCCGTGGGGCTCGTGGAGGAGACGGCGCTGCCAGAGCGACTGCTCGCGCTCGACGAGTTCCGCGCCCGCGGGCCACGCGCCGCCACGTTCAACGAGGCGAGAGACGGCGTTCGTGCAGCCGCGCTCGAGGCGCTTGCCTCGCGTGATCGCGAGCTGCTCCAGGAGCTCCTCGACTGCTTCTCGGTTGCCTACGCGGCCGCGAAGAACCGGGAGTCGGCGCTCGACTTCGAGGATCTCCAGCTTCGTGCGCGCGATCTCCTGCGTGCGAACGCGGAGATCTGTGCGAAGGAGCAGCTTCGCTTCCGTGCGATCATGGTCGACGAGTTCCAGGACACGAACCGGCTGCAGTGTGACCTGATCGACCTGCTGGCGGGCGGGCCCGCGAAGGAGCTGTTCTTCGTGGGCGACGAGTTCCAGTCGATCTACGGCTTCCGACATGCCGACGTGTCGGTGTTTCGCGAGCGTCGCTCCGCCGCACCCGACGTGCTTCCCCTCACGCTCAACTACCGGTCGCGGGCGGAGGTGCTCGCGGCGGTCAACGAGCTCTTCGCAGAGACGTTCGGCGAAGGGTTCCGTGCACTCGAGCCGGCCGGCGGCTACGCCGATGCGCCGCTCGGTGCACCGTTCGAGTTGCTGGTCACCGACAAGGCGACCTACGTCGACTCCGGTACGCACTGGCGGCGCGCCGAGGCGCGCCATGTCGCGCGGCGTGTGCGTGAGCTCGTCGACTCGGGTGCGGCGACCCCCGGCGAGATCGTGCTCCTGTTCGCGGCTGGTACCGATGCCGAGTGGTTCGAGCAGGAGCTCGCCGCGGTCGATCTGCCGACCTATCGGATGACGGGGCGGCGGTACTTCGGCCAGCAGCAGGTCGTCGACCTTCTCTCGTACCTGCGGCTGCTGCACAACCGCTACGACGACGAGGCGTTGCTGACGGTGCTCGCCTCGCCCTTCGTCGGCGTCTCCAACGACGCGCTGGTGCTCATTCGGGCGGATGCGGAGCGCCGCCCGATCTTCAAGGCGATCGAACGCTCGCTTCCGGAGCAACTCGCGGGCGACGACCGCCGTCTGGTGAGGGCGTTCCGGCAGCGCTATCTGCGGCTCGTGGAGCTGTCGGGGACGATCTCGCTCGAGCTGCTCTGCGAGCGCATCCTCGTCGAGCACGACTACGACCTCGCCGTCCTCACGCGGCGCGACGGCCGTCGGCGCTACGCGAACCTGCGCAAGCTCGCCCGCCTTGCCCGGTCGTACGAGGAGCTGCGCGGCCCGGACATCGAAGGCTTCGTCCGTTTCGTGGGCGAGCAAGAGGCGGCGGGCGCGCGCGAGCTCGACGCCGTCTCGGAGGAGGAAGGGGCGGATGCAGTGCGACTGCTCACGATTCACGCGGCCAAGGGGCAGGAGTTCAAGGTCGTGGTGGTCGCGGACGCAGGACGCGACCGGATGCGGACGGACGAGATCCTGTGTCTCTCGGATGGCCGCTTCGGGTTCAAGGTGGCGCACCCGGAAACCGGTGTTCGAGTCGGGACGTCGTCGTACGAGGGCGTGAGGGAGGCGCGTGAGGCAGCCGAGGAGGCGGAGCGGCTGCGCCTCTACTACGTGGCGATGACGCGCGCGATGGAGCGGCTGATCGTCTCGGGCTCGGTGGACGTCGGTGCCGCCACACCCGAGCGGACGCCGATGGCGTGGGTGCTCGAACGGCTCGATCTCACGGCGGAGCTCGCGGCGGACGGGGTCGGGCCCGTCGAGGTCACACGGGGTGTCGCTCCCCTTGTTCTTCGCATCGACCGCCACGTGTCGCCGGCCGTCCCCGAGGTCGATCCGGCCGAGGCGGGCGTCGACTCGGATCACGCCGATCAGCTCGCGCTGTTCGACGGTGTCGGCGACGCGTTGCCGCCCGCCGCTCCGCGCCTCCACGAGCTGTCGACGATCCCCGATCCACCGCCGTATCGTGTCTCACGCCTCTCGTACAGCGCGATCGCTCTCTTCGAGCGATGTTCGTACCGGTACTGGGCGGAGCGCGTCGCGGGAATGCGGCCCGCTCCCTGGGCGACAGGCGGGGAGGGAGGCGCGCTCCATCCCACCGAGGTCGGAGACGCAGTGCATCGGCTGCTGGAGACGGTCGATCTGGCGGCGCCGTCCGTTCCGCACGACCTCGCCGAGCGCGTCAGGTCGTGGTATTCGACGGTGACGGAGGCGGAGTTGAGCCGGATCCATGGCTTCGTCGACGCGTACGTCGGATCGGTCCTCGCGCGGCGGATTGCGTCGCTGTCCGGCGTGCGACCGGAGCGCCCCTTCGCGTTCGAGCACGATGGCGTCGTCCTCAACGGCCGGCTCGACGTCCTGTGGCGTGGAGACGACGCCGCGCTGGTGCTCGACTACAAGACGAACGCGCTCGACGGGCGGGCCCCGGCCGAGATCGTCGAGGAGGAGTACCGGATCCAGCGGCTCGTCTACGCCCTCGCCTGCCTGCGTTCCGGGGTCGAGAGGGTAGAGGTCGTCTACCACTTCCTCGAGGATCCGGAGGGCGTCGTGGCGACGACGTTCGGCCGGAGCGACATGCCCGCGCTGGAGAGGGAGCTCACCGAGCTGATCGCGCGAATCCGCGCGGGTGACATCCGACCGACCCCGAGCCGCTACGCGTGCTCCGGCTGTCCGGCTCTCGATGTCGTCTGCGCCGGCCCGAGGCTCGGTGGCCCCTGGGTTGGCGAGCCGGAGCCCGAGTTGACGACCGCAGGCTAGGGCGTCATGTCGACGCGAGGCAGCTCGGAGCCGAGCCGTGGCCGGTAGCTACGTCGCCGAGGCCCGGCGACGAGGTCTCGGCAGACGCCGCGAGCGTATCGGCCCGATTCTCAACCGGCTCGCCGAGGAGCATGCCGATGCGCGGATCGCACTCCGCTTCCGGACCGACGTCGAGCTCCTGATCTCGGTGATGCTGTCGGCGCAGACCACCGACGTGACCGTGAACCGCGTCACGGAGCGGTTGTTCGTCAAGTACCGGCGGCCCGAGGACTACCTCGCCGTGCCGCAGGAGGAGCTCGAGCGAGACATCTTCGAGACCGGTTTCTTCCGGCAGAAGGCGAAGGCGATCCGCGGGACGGTTCGCATGGTGCTAGAGGAGTACGACGGCGCGGTGCCGCGGGAGTTGGACGAGCTGCTACGCCTCCCCGGTGTCGCCCGCAAGACGGCGAACGTCGTCGCAGCAGAGCTCGGTCGTCCGCAGGGCATCGTCGTCGACACGCACGTCCGCAGGCTCTCGCAGCGACTCGGCCTGACGAGGCAGGACGACCCCGTCAAGATCGAGCGCGATCTCGTGAAGATCGTGCCGAGGGCTGACTGGCACCGCTTCCCGCACCTGCTCATCTGGCACGGCCGTCGTGTCTGCGATGCGCGCCGCCCGCGCTGCGACGCCTGCGTGCTCGCCGATCTCTGCCCGTCGGCTCGGAATCAGGCCGAAGCCTGACCCAGCCGTTCCCGCCGTTCCTACGGACGTATCCAGTGCTGGACACGGAGGTCGGGGCCGAACGATCGCTCGTCGAGCAGCGCGTAGCGAGGCGTCGACACGACGCTCCTGGCGGCCGTCGTCGCGTCCGCCCACGGTGTCCGCAGCACGACCCAGACGCCGCTCCCTCGCCCGGTAGCCCACAGTCGTGCCCCGGGCGCATAGCGGGAGTACGCGGCGCGAGCGCGATCCGGGAGGACGACGACCGTCTCGCTCCCGCCTCGCTGACCCTCGATCCAGTGCGTCGCTTCGCGCCAGTCGGCAGGTGGCGGCTGCAGCACGACGACGACGCCGGCGACGAGGGAGGCAGCGGCTGCAGCCGCGACGAGCCAGGCAGCCCGACCGCTGTTCGCAATCCCGGCGACACCGACGCCCGCTGCGAGGGCGATGCCCACCGCCGCGAGCACGGCAGCGGACGAAGGGAAGGTCGGGAAGGCCGCCGCAGCCACCGCGACCGCGGCCATCGGGCCGACTGCGAGGCCGCCGAGCAGCGTCGCCTCCCAGTACGCCCGTTTGCGTGCGAGCGTCACGAGGCCCCAGCAGGCGAGCGCGAGCGCGACCGGGCTCCAGCCGACCGTCCGTGCGAGGGCGACGGCGAAGGCGCCCGTGGACTCGTCGCCCGCGCCGGTGGCCGCGCTTCGCTCGAGCGCGGCTGCCGCGAGCAGGAGACCCGCGACCGTGGCCGCGAAGGTAGTCGCGGCGATCGCGAGGCGCGGAACGTGCCGGGCGGAGACCGTCACCGCGAGCACCTGGGCCAGCACGGCTGCGGCGCAGGCGGGGTGGACCAACGGCAGCAGCGCTGCGACGCCAGCCCACATGGCCCAGGCGGCCGCTGAGCGTCGCGTCATCGCCGAGACGAAGAGCATGGTGGAGAGCGCAACGGCGAGCAGGCCGAGCGCGTGCGGACGCAGGTCGAAGGTGATCCCTCCGGCGACGCCCGCGAGACCAAGGAGCGCGCCGGCAGTGATGCCGGCCAGCCGTCCCGACAGCACCTTCCCCACGTGGGCGACGAGCGCGGCCGCGACGAGCACGGCCACGAGCGAGGGCAGCCGCAGTACCCAGTCCGTCGCCCCTGCGGCAACCAGCGGGTACAGCGCGGCCCGCGTGGCGGTCTGTGCCGGGTTGGTCTCGAGCGCCGCCCCGACCGTGTCCCGGAAACTGCCGCCTATCGCATCGACGAGCGCTGCCTCGTCGACGGACAAGGGGCGGCGAAGACCGAAGACGAGGATGATCCAGACGAGGACACCGAGCGCGGCTGCTGCGGCCAACCCGAGCCGGCGATCGAGCTGACGAATGGCGGCAGGCTCCACTCGGGTAGACGTCGCAGCTGCGACGTTCTCGGTCACGGGGGGGAGCGTAGCGTCGGTGTCGGCCTGCTCAGATCCAGCGCTTCCAGCGGAAGAACGCGAGCTGGAGGAGTGTGGTGGCGACGATCAGGCCGATCGAGACGCCGACCGTCCACAGCGGGCTGTCGAACACGCCGGTGAAGTTCTGGCCGTAGAACCCGGTGATCAGCGTCGGCACGAGGACGAGGGACGCAGTCGCCGTGAGCTTCTTGACGACCTCGTTCTGCGTTTCAGAGATCTTGGACTGGAGATGGTCGCGAAGGCTCGAGAGCAGATCGCGCGCCACGTCGAGCTCCTCCGTCGCCCGCACGAGCGTGTCGTATGTGTCCGCGAACGCGACCTCGACGTCGCGGGGGAACAGTCTCTCGTCGCCTGGCTCGAGTCGGCCGTCGACGACGCGACGGACAGCCGCACGGGTCGCCGTGACGTTCTTCCGCGCATGGAGCATCTCGTGTCGGAGATCCGAGAGCTGGTGACTCGTCGTCGAGCCCGGCAGTTCGTCGATGGCGTCCTCGAGCTGATCGATCTCGAGATAGAGGGAGTCGACGAGATCGAGATACGTTTCGGCGACGCCGTCGATCACACCGTGCACGTACGAGCCGACGCTCGACGCGTCGTCGCGGGGCGGGGCGAACACCCCCTCGTCGACGATTCGCCCTTCCCGGTCGCTTCTGCGCACCGTGACGAGCACATCCTGCGTCGCCACGACCCCGAGCTCCAGGTAGACGAAGCGGCTCTCGTCCTCGATCTGGAGCGGGATCAGGAGCAGCCCCGCGACAGCCGCGCCGTCGCTCTCCAGGAACGGACGCGTGTCGCGCCCGTCGCTCACCCCCGAGGCAAGGATCTCTGCCGCCCCGGGGTCGAGCTGCGGCACCGCCTGGAGCAGCTCATCCGGGGTCGGGTCGACGAGGTCGATCCACCGCACGCCCACGCGCGCGAGCGTAGCGGCCGTTGCGGTCGGAACTACTGAGCCGGCTCGGCGACTGCCGCGTCGGCGTGCCGCTGCTCGCTGAGGAAGCGCTCGGCGTCGAGGGCCGCCATGCAGCCCGAGCCGGCCGCCGTGATCGCCTGCCGGTACACGTGATCCTGCACGTCACCGGCGGCGAACACGCCGGCGACGTTGGTCGCCGTCGACCGTGGCTCGGTGACGAGATAGCCGGTCTCCTCCTCGTGATCGAGCCAGTCGAGGAAGATCGACGTGTTCGGATCGTGGCCGATGGCGACGAAGAAGCCATCCGCCTCGATGTCGGTGGTCTCGTCGGTGACGACGTTCCGCAGCCGCATGCCGGTCACCTTGTCGTCGCCGAGCACGTCTTCCACGACGCTGTCGAGCACGAGCTCGATCTTCTCGTTGTCGCGGACGCGATCGACCATGATCGGCGAGGCGCGGAACTCCTGGCGCCGGTGCACGATGTAGACCTTGCTCGCGAAGCGTGTGATGAAGAGCGCCTCCTCGAGCGCGCTGTCGCCGCCGCCGATGACGGCTACGACCTTGTCGCGGAAGAACGCAGCGTCACAGGTGGCGCAGTACGACACGCCTCGTCCCTGCAGTCGCAGCTCCGATTCGAGACCGAGTTGGCGGGCGCTGGCGCCCGTGGCGACGATCACCGAGTCGGCGCGGTACTCGTCGTCCTCGACCCACACGCGATACGGGCGCTCGGAGAGGTCGACGCGAGTCACGTCGTCGGTGACGAACTCCGCGCCGAAGCGCTCAGCCTGCCGGCGGAAGTCCTGCATCATCGTTGGCCCGAGCTCGCCGTCCGGATATCCCGGGTAGTTCTCGACGTCGCTCGTGATCATCAGCTGGCCACCCCAGTTGAAGCCCTCGATCACGAGCGGCTGCATGTTGGCGCGGGCTGCGTAGAGCGCGGCCGTGTACCCGGCCGGGCCGCCGCCGATGATGATCACGTCGCGCATGTCACTCACGTCTGCACCTCGGTATCCGTGGCCTGCGGTGTCGGGCCGGTCTCACCGGCCACGATAGTGACAACGCCACAGACGGTGCGCCTGTTCCGGCTAGGCGGCGTGGGCGTCGCCGCGTGGGAGCTCGACGACGGGTGAGTCGTCAGGGGCCGCGAGTGCGCGTGCGTGGCTCTCCACCTGGTTCGGGGGCTCGAGCTCGGCGGCGATGCCGTGCTCGGAGAGCTTGCGGGCGGTGACGAGAACGCGCGACTCGAGTGACCCGACGGCCTCGTTGTACGAGCCGACGGCGGTGTTCAGCCCGCGCCCGACCTTGCCGAGGTGCCCCACGAACGTATCGAGTCGGTGCGCGAGCTCGCCGCCGAGCTCGTGCACGGCACGGGCGCTCTGCGCGACGGTCTCCTGCTGCCAGACGGCCGCGACCGTTCGGAGCAACGACATCAGCGTGCTCGGCGAGGCGAGGATCACGTTCTGCGCCCACGCCTCCTCCGTCAGACTCGCGTCGTGCTCGTGGGCGCTGCGCAGGAGCGTCTCGTCCGGCACGAACATCACCACGAAGTCGGGCGCGGGAGCGAACTGCCGCCAGTAGGCCTTGGCTGCCAGCTTGCTCATGTGGTCGCGAACCTGCCGTGCGTGGGCGACCAACCGCTCGTGCCGCTCCGACTCGTCGCGGGTTTCGAACGCCTCGAGGTAGGCGGCGAGCGGCACCTTCGCATCGACCACCACCGACTTTCCTCCGGGGACGCGGACGACGAGGTCGGGGCGGAGCAGGTCACCCTCGCCGTCGCGCGTCGACGCCTGCGTCACGAAGTCGCAGTGCTCCAGCATTCCCGCGAGCTCGACGACGTTCCGGAGCTGAGACTCGCCCCAGCGTCCGCGGACGTTGGGGGACCGGAGCGCGTTCGCGAGGCTTCCGGTGCGCTCGCTGAGGAGTGACACCTGCTGGCGCAGGGCGCCGTAGGACTGTTCGCGCGCGCGATCGAGGTCCTGCACCTGCTGGCCGACCCGTGTCAGCGACTCACGCAGCGGGGCGACGGTCGTCTCCAGCCGCGTGCCGGCCAGGTCGAGGAACTGTCCTGTCGATTCGCGGAACGCCTCGGCCGAGGCCGCACGCACCGCTGCCGCCAGCCGTTCGTCGACCGTGCCCTCCACCGCGTCGAGGCGCGCGTTCGCCTCTGCCAGCCGTCGCTCTGCATCTGCGCGCGCTTGCGCGTCCCGTCTCCCATCGCGGATGGACGGGCGCAGCAGGACGAAGACGCCGACAGCGCCGAGGACGAGACCGATCACGAGCGCGACGATCGTCACGAGGACAGGGGACCGTAGCGGCGGCGCCGGACGGATAACGGGGGTCTGTACGATGCCGGCGATGCCGCCGAAGCCGCGAGCCGGAGGCAAGCGCAAGCCGACGAAGCAGCAGTCCGTCGGTGGCCTCGACCGGCGCATGCTCGCCATGGGGTTGGCGGGCATCGTGGTCGTGCTGGGGCTCGGTGGCCTCTACTTCCTCGGTGGGGAGGACGACGCGATCGCCGCCGACGAGGTGCGGACGGCATTCGAAGCGGCGGGCTGCAGGCTGCGCGAGAGCGAGGCGCTCCCCGGGAATCAGCACACGGTTGCGCCGGACGGCACATCGGAGGCGTGGACCACCGATCCGCCGACGAGCGGTCCGCATTCACCCGAGACTGCGATCTACGGCGCGTACACGGAGCCGCTCGAGCAGGCGCGTCTCGTGCACAACCTCGAGCATGGCGCCGTCTTCATCCAGTACGGAGAGGATGTCCCCGACGCGGTCGTGGAGGAGTTGCGCTCGTTCTACGACGGTCATGTTGCTGGAACGCTCCTGGCGCCGTACCCGGCGCTCGCTGACGAGATCGCCCTTGGCGCGTGGACCGTCGCGGGCGGCGATGCGACGGCCTACCTCGCGACGTGTACGTCATTCGACGAGGCCGCGTTCGAGGCGTTCTTCGACGAGTTCCAGTTCAAGGGGCCGGAGCGCTTCTCACCCGACTCGATGCTTCCCGGCCGACCGTAGCCGAGGGCGAGGCAAGCCTCGCCCCTACGAGGCTCGGGACCCGCAGGGGTGGCGGGCCCCCGCCGGTCGCGGTCTCGTCCGTCAGATCTGCTGGACAGCGCGCGTGATGCGCTCCCGTGCTTCTCGGGCGAGCGGCTCGAGGCGGTCGTTGCCGGCGAGCTCGAGGGCCGCCTGCGGCTCCATCGCCGCGACGTGCGTGACGCCGTCCGCCTCGCGGACGACGACGTTGCAGGGGAGGAGGACGCCGAGGTCGGGCTCGTGTTCGAGGCCACGGCTCGCGAGGTCGGGGTTGCAGGCGCCCAGGATGACGTACGGGCCAACCTCCAGGCCGAGCTTCTCACGAAGCGTGCCCTGCACGTCGATCGTCGTCAGCACGCCGAAGCCTTCGTCGGCGAGGGCCGAGCGCACGCGTTCGACAACCCGGTCGAACGGTGCCTCGAGGTCGCGAGTAATGGCATACGCGGTGGTCTCCACCTCAGGCCGCCTCCGCGAGCCCGAGCTCGCGCTCGAGCGCTGCCAATGGCCTGGCTCCGACGAGCGTGCGTGTCGCGGCGCCGTTCTCGACGAGGACGAGCGTGGGGATGCCGGAGACCCGGAACTCCGCGGCGAGCGCGGGATGCTCGTCGACGTTGACCTTCGCGATCTTGATGCTGCCGGCGTGGCGCTCGGCGAGCTCGTCCAGCACAGGTGCGATCAGACGGCACGGCGGGCACCACGGTGCCCAGAAGTCGACGAGGACCGGGATCGTCGAGCTGCGAACCTCGGCCTCGAAGGTGTCGGGGGTGACGTGGGTGGGGCTCACGGTGTTCTCTCCTTCTCTTGTAAGGGTGACGTACACAACTATACAACGAGAGAGTTGTTCACGTATTCCCCAGGGCACGAGCTCGCTCGCGTCATTCCGGCATAGGCCCTCGTGTCACGGCGGAGCCGCGCGCGCGATGGAAGGTGCCGGGGCTGGGGCTCGAACCCAGATGCCCCCGAAGGGGCAGCCGCTTTTAAGGCGGCCGCGTCTACCCGTTCCGCCACCCCGGCTGAACGACGAGTGTAGAGCCGACAGGGGGCGCGGGTAGACTGCGCCCGCCATGGCGAGCACCGAGCACGCGCCGTCGTTCGCGCATCTCGAGTTCGATACGCCGTTGTATCGCACCGCCGTGGCGCAGTACGACCAGGCGGTTCCCTACGCCGAGATCGGGCAGGGCGTCGCCGAGCGGCTCCGCTACCCGGAGCGCTCGATCATCGTCGGCTGTCCGATCCGGCTCGACGACGGGCGTCGCCTCGTGTACCCCGGCTACCGGGTCCAGCACTCGAGCGTGCTCGGGCCGACGAAGGGCGGCATCCGCTACGACGCCAACGTGTCGCTCGGCGAGTGTGCCGCGCTCGCCGTCTGGATGACGTGGAAGTGCGCGCTGCTGCGACTGCCCTACGGCGGCGCCAAGGGGGGCGTCCGCTGCGACCCGCACGCACTCTCGAGCGCCGAGCTCGAGCGTCTGACACGCCGCTTCACGTCCGAGCTGTTGCCGTTCATCGGCCCGCAGGAGGACATCCCGGCACCAGACATGGCGACGAACGAGCAGACGATGGCCTGGATGATGGACACCTACTCGATGCAGCGCGGGCACGCGGTGCCGGAGATCGTCACGGGCAAGCCGATCTCGATCGGAGGATCGGTGTTCCGCCACGAGGCGACGGGCGCAGGGGTGGTGATGGTCGTCGCGCGCGCGTGCGAGAGGCTCGGCTGGCGTCTGTCGGAGCAGCGGTGCGTCGTGCAGGGGTTCGGCAATGTGGGTGCGATCGCGGCGCAGGAGCTCGTCGATCGCGGAGCCTCGGTGATCGCCGTTTCGGACGTGTCCGGAGGGATCTGGGATGCCGAGGGTCTCAACGTCCCCACGATGAGCGAGTACGCCCGCGAGCACGGTTCGCTCAGCGGGTGGGCGGCGGGCACCCGCCTGTCGAACGAGGAGCTGCTCGAGCTCGACTGCGACATCCTCGTGCTCGCGGCCCGCGAGGATCAGATCCACGAGGACAACGCCGCACGTCTCCGTTGCAGGATGATCGCCGAGGGGGCGAACGGCCCGACCTCGCTCGGAGCGGATGCCGTGCTGCGTGCGCGCGGAATCCCCGTGCTGCCGGACATCCTCACGAACGCGGGTGGTGTCACCGTGTCCTACTTCGAATGGGTGCAGGACCTGGGACGGCTCTTCTGGGGTCGCGACGAGATCCGGGCCAAGCTCGCAGAGAAGCTGAACGACGCCTTCGACCGCGTGTGGGAGATCAGCGGTGAGAAGGAGATCTCGCTGCGCACCGCCGCGCTCGTTGCTGGGATTCGCGACGTCGGAGCGGCCCTCGACGCGCGCGGCCTGTATCCGTAGGCTGCCGGTCCTATGGATCGAGTGCGCGATGCGATGATCACCGAGCCGCGGTCGCTCCCTGCGACCGCGTCCGCGCGGGAGGCCGGCGAGGTTCTCGTGCCGCGGGAAGTGCGGGCCGTGTACGTCGTGGGCGAGCACGGCGAGCTGGTCGGCGTCGTGACCCGCAAGACCCTCGTTGCGTCCGTGGTCGCTGCCGGGCGGTCGCCCGGTGACACACAGCTCTTCGAGATCGCGGAGCCACCCCACTACACGATCGGTCCAGACGTCCCGCTCGAGGAGGCCTTTCGGTTCCTGGAGGAGCAGGACGCCGAGCGTGTTCCAGTGGTCGAGGAGGGGCGCCTGATCGGTGTCGTCTCCCGGGCCGTCCTCCAGCGCCGACTGGCCGAGGACGAAGACCGAGCCGACGCGGATCTGTAGAGGACGGGCGTAAAGCTCGGGGTCAGACCCCACGGGTCTGACCCCGGCGTGTCTTCCGCGGTCTGGCTTGGCCAAGGCGACCGAAGACGTGTCCGAATGAGCGTCTTTCGGCGCAACGATCTGGTGCCTACGCTCGATTCATGCCACGGAGACCGCGAGTGGAGGGCGCCGGGGCGATCCACCACGTCGTGTCGCGTGGTGCTGGCTCGCGGGCGATCGTCTTCGATGACGACGATCGTCGTGCGTTCGTGAGGCGGCTCTCGCGGGCTGTCGTCGATCACGAATGGGTGTGCTGGGCCTACTGCCTGATGGACAATCACTTTCACCTGATCGTGGAGACGCCCGAGCCGAATCTCGGGGCGGGGATGAGATGGTTGAAGGGGACGTTTGCCCAGGACGTCAACCACCGGCACGGCAGAAGTGGGCACCTCTTCGGTGGCCGCTTCCACTCCATCCTCGTCGAGACGGAGGAGCATGCGGTCGCTGCTGCGCTCTACGTCGTGCTCAACCCGGTTCGTGCCGGTCTCGTCTCGACCCCGTCCGCGTGGCCGTGGAGCAGTTACCGAGCGACCTCGGGAATCGAGCGGTGCCCGGCATTTCTCGCCGTCGATCGAGTGCTGGCCCTCTTCGATCAGCGCCCCGCCGTCGCGCGTCGCCGTTTTGGAGCCGCGGCCGAGTCGCTCGGCGTCGCGTCGCAGTGGGGTCAGACCCGTGGGGTCTGACCCCAGGGGTCTGACCCCACGCGTCGGGGCGCCGATAGCCCGCCAGGGCTATGGGACGATGTTGTGGTTCAGGTGGAAGACGTTGTCCGGGTCGTACCGACGCTTCACGTCGATCAGTGACTCGTAGTTCGAGCCATAGGCTGCGCGGATGCCGCCGTCCTGGTCGTCGCCGAGGTAGTTGAGCCACCGTCCCGTGGCGAAGTGTTCCGCCGCTGCAGCGAACGTGTCCTTCGTCCAGGTGACGTTGGCCGCCGTGTCGGCTGGGTCGAGCCACTCCGAGGGAAGCACCAGGTTCCAGCCCTCGTCCCGATGCGGCACGGCTGTCGCGGTGGGGGCGATACGCGTGACGGCGCCGTGGAAGTGCTCGAGCAGGATGGCGGTCATTGGCGACGGCACCGTGTCGTAGCGCGCAACGATCGTGTCGATCAGCGCATCCGACAGCCCTGTCGTGAAGTTCGAGAGCCAATAGTTGAGCGCGCCCTTGGGATAGGCGTCGTCGAGCAGCGTGTTCATCACCGGATACGGCATCGGGCCGACGTCGACGATCAGCGGCGCGCCCCACTCCTTGAACGGAGCGAGATCGACCTCTGCCTGCTCGGGTTCGCCGGTGTGACAGGCGACCATCGCAGCGAGCTTCATGCCGGAGCCGTCCGGGGCGTGCACGAGCGCTGCGAAGACGGTGAGATCGTCCGAGCAGTCGGCGGCGGCGTCGCGGTAGAAGCGAAGCATCTCGCCCGCCGCCGCGAACGGGTGGGCGATCAGGCCGCCCGTGACCATCGTCAGTGGGTGGAGGCGGAAGAGGAACGAGGCGGCCACGCCGAAGTTGCCGCCGCCTCCGCGCAGGGCCCACATCAGCAGTGGGTGGTCGTCGTCGCGAACGTCGAGGATCTCGCCGTCGGCTGTGACGAGCTCCACCGCGAGCAGGTTGTCCGCCGCGAGCCCGTGCTTGGCCATGAGCCAGCCAAGACCGCCGCCGAGCGTGTAGCCGGCGATTCCGGTCGAAGAGATCGCACCACCCGTGACCGCAAGGCCGTGCTCGTGCGTGGCGTCGTTCAACTCTCCCCAGGTCACGCCACCCTGCGCCCGAACGGTGCGGGCCGCCGGGTCGACGTCGATTCGCTTCATGGCGGAGAGGTCGATCATCACGCCGCCATCGGTGACGGCACGTCCCGCGACGTTGTGCCCGCCGCCGCGCACGGAGATCTCGAGACCGTGCACACGAGCGAAGCCGATCGCGCTCGCAACGTCGGCGGCGCGCGTGCAGCCGGCGATCAGCGCCGGCCGTTTGTCGATCAGGCCGTTGTGCACGCGGCGTGCCTCGTCGTAGCCATCGTCGCCGGGTCGCAGCAGCGAGCCCGAGAAGTCGGCCGAGAGCGCTGCGAGCCGAGCATCGTCGATCGTCGTCGTCGCCATGGGATCTCCCGTCGAGTCGTGAGCTCACTGCACCATGACACGTTCGTGCCGCTGCGGACAAGGAACGCAGGTTTGCGGCGGGGCGCGGTGCAGACACCGCCCGGCGGTACGGGCTTCGCGGCTAGCCGCGCGGGCGGCGGCGCTTCGCGGCGTGTGGCTCGATCAGCCCGAGCGGGTCGGTCAGATCAGCCGCCCCGCACTCCATCTCGTCGACCTCGACCGCCGTCAGTGGCCGACGATCTGCCGGCACGAGATCGACCTCGAGACCGCGTGCTTCGAGCTCAGCTGCCACGACCCGTCCGCCGATCCGTCCGAGCGCGTGGTGGAAGGAGTCTGGCGCGCGATCGGCGAGACCGGCGAAGAACACCGGTAGCCAGCGACCCGCATGCTCGGTGAGGAAGGACGCCTCGATCTCGCTGCACCGTGTCGCCTCGTCGTCCCGTCCCGCTTCCGCCGCTTCGATCCGGCGCAGTCCGAGGAACGCGAGGAACTCGAGCTCCGTCCCGGCATGATCGGCTCGTTCGCTGGCAGGCCCGCCGACCTCTGCGCCGAACGCCCGGTAGAACCCCGCCACGTCGGCCATCTGTCGCGTCTGCCGGAAGGGATCGAGCTCGTAGCTTCCCTCGTAGGGCGGCACGGCGACGTCGCCGTCGAAGAGTCGCTCGTGTGCGGCGACGAGCTCTTCCGCCGGTGTCGATTCGGCCGCCGCTCGAAGCTCCTCGAGCTCGGGCGGAGTGCCACGATGCGCCGCGAGTGCGCCAGCGAGCGCCTCGACCTCGACCGCGGTCTCCGGTGTCGGCGGCGACAGAGAGAGCGACAACAGCCGCAGGAGCGCGACCGACTGGACCGACGTGGGGTCAGACCCCTGGGGTCTGACCCCGGGGGTGGCTGACCGAGCGCTCACGGGAGCTCCAGCGCGAACGGGATCCAGTTCGCGTAGTGCTTGCGGCTACCGCGGTTCTTCTGATCCCCGAGCCAGAGCGCGAAGGAGATGCTCCACGCCTGCGCCGGCTCGAGCTCCGCGCCGATGCCGTCGCGCTTCGCCGGGAAGCCGAGAGCCACCGTCCACGACGCACCGTCGTGGACTCCTCTGCCACGGGCGGTGACCTCGGGGAGGTGGGTCGTCGTGCCGAAGCCCTCCGCGACCATCTGCTCGATCGGTGTGGTGCGCTCGACCTGGGAGAGAGGGTTGCCAGCCGCGCGCCCGACCCAGTACAAGCTCGCTGTCTGCGGCGGCAGGACGTCGTCGGGCATCACATCGTGCTCGACGCGCGGGTAGATCTGGTCGACTCCGCTCTTCCCCTCCAGGTCGCGTTGCCACGTCGCGCGCCACTGGAGGATGTGCACCGGTTTCTTCGTGTCTCCCATCGTGATCGGCGCCGGGTCGCCGGGCGTGGTGGGGAGCATCACGGCCACAGCGTCGTGGTAGCGCCCGATGCCGTCCAGGTCGTCGACCGAGTCGTCGTCCCAGGTGAGCCGGATCGCCACGTCGGCGCCGTTGTGCAGGGCGCGCGCGCGCAGCTCGCCGACGCCCGCGGATGTCAAGAACGGCGGTGCGACGCGCTGGGGGACGACGGGCACGAGCGTCTCGGTCGTCTCCTCCCACACGTCCGACTCGGGATCGTCCTGGGGAAGATCCCCCGTTCGGTACGCAGCGACCAGCGCCGTAGCCGGCGGCGCCTCGCTCGAGAAGAGGCCGAGCACCGCGGCGGCTCCGACTGCGCCGGCCCCGACTGCGCCGACGGCGCCGGCGGTGACGAGCGCGTCCTTGCGTGTCATGCCCTCGGCCATCGACTCACCTCACGTGTTGTGGCGGTATCCCGTCGCCGGCTCGCCGGCGACGTCGGTCGCGAACTCGAACGGGCGCACGAAGCTCGGCTCGCGCAGCGGGACGGCGACGATCTCGGACCCATCATCGGCGTAGGCTCGGGCCACGCCGTCCTTCACGTCGAACGTGTCGAAGATCCGTTCGGTCGAGCCGAAGAGCATGAGCAGGCCGAGCAGCTCGGGATCGTCCTTCGCGTTCTTGTACAGCTCGATCGCGTGCTCGACTCCAGGCCCGAACATCTGCGTGAGATGCTCGACGGGGACGTGGATGGGGGGGATGTAGTAGACGTTCGGCTCCAAACCCAGCTGCGGGTAGAGCGGGAGCGCGATCTTCTTCACATGGACGAGGAAGTCGGCAGGGTTGCGGGGATCGACGTCCTCGGGACGTGAGAGGAAGTTCGTCAGCCGCAGCCGGCCGATGCACGCGGTCGTGCACTGCGTCTGCAGTCCCTGCTCGATCTTCGGGTAGCAGCCGATGCACTTCTCGGAGACGCGTGTCTCGAGGTTGAACATCGTCTTCTTGTACGGGCACGCGGTGAGGCACTCCTGGTACCCGCGGCAGCGCTCCTGGTCGACGAGCACGATGCCGTCCTCCGGGCGCTTGTAGATCGCGTCGCGCGGGCAGGCGGCGACGCAGGCGGGGTACGTGCAGTGGTTGCAGATCCGCTGCAGGTAGTACATCCACATCATCGAGTGCGGCGTGTCCTCGATGTACGGCGTGTCGTCGGCCGACCCCGTCGGCTCGTCCTCGCCGATGTTCGGGTAGTTCCAGTCGGCCTCGTCCGGTGCCCAGCCGAGCACTGTCTCGCCCTCGGGGGCGGCCTCGAAGAGCGTCTCGCCGGCGTACGTGTCGCCGTCCCACTCCTGGCGTCCGAGCAGGTCGAGCACGTTGACGTCCCACCCGGTCGGGTAGAAGCCGAACGGCTTCGTCTCGATGTTGTTCCAGAGCATGTACTCCTGGCCCTTGCCCCACGTCCAGGTGCCCTTGCAGGCGATCGTGCAGCTCTGGCAGGCGATGCACTTGTTCGTGTCCATCACCATCGTGAACTGCTTGGTGGGCCGGGACTCCTCGTACCAGTAGTCCATCTCGCGGCCGAGCTGCCAGTTCGTGACCTTGACCCGTTCCTTGGCCACGGTCAGCTCCCCTTGACGCCGGCGTAGTCACCGGCCAGGTAGGCGGTGAGCGCCGCGGACGGCGCCTCCGGGCGGAGACCGAGCGTGACCGGGCGCCAGAGCCGCTCGGCGCCGACACCGCCGTCCTCGGCCTTCTCGATCTTCACGAACGCCTCTTTCGGGGCGCCGGAGACGGAGTGGACGTCGGCCTCGAAGCCCGTGCCGATCACCTGACCGAAGTAGCCCTTGCGGACGAGGGTCTCGGTCTGCTGCGTCGGTCGCAGCCAGGCGCGGGTTCCCGACTGGTGGCTGCCGTGCCGGAAGAGCGCGACGTAGCGCGTCTGCTCGTTCCGTGCGGGGTTGCCCTCCGCGGCCTTCTGGTTGGCGACGGTGCCCGGAGTGGCCGCGTACATGTTGAACCACGTGCGGATCACGCCGCGTCCCATGCCGGTGTAGATGCGGACGCGCATCATCACCCGGGCGACCTCGTAGTAGTCGTCGTCCTCGCTCCAGCCGCGGTAGGGACGGTCCTCGGGGTCGGCGTCGACCCACGCGTAGTCGCCGTCGGCGAGCCCGAGCTCGGCGGCGTCCTTGGGGTTGATCTCGAGGTAGGCCTCGCCGGTCCACGGGATCCTGGGGTCGCGGCGGTACGGGTCGCCGAAGGGGCCGAAGAGCATGGAGATCCAGTCGGCGTCGACCGCCGTCGAGTGCGCTCCCCACCGGTACTTCGGTGTCTGGAAGACGAAACGGAAGGCCGGATCCGCTTGGTTCAGCGGGTGCAGCGTCTGCTTCAGCTCGTCCCAGGAGCGCACGACGTTCCGGTACTGGCGCGTCTCGACGTCGATCTGCGACTCGGGCACGCCGTAGTCCTCGGGGCTTCGCGGCTTGATCGACGGATGGTCGGCGTTGGAGAGGATCGCGTTCGGCTCGTAGAACGTGGCGTCGACCGGCTCGCGCCACACGGGGAGTGACTCGCCGGCCGCCTGGAACTCGGCCTCGGGCCGGTAGAACTCGAGTCGGCCGGTTGCCGTGTACCACGGCTTGTCCTCCTGCCGCTGCTCCCAGCCGCCCGAGCGGGGGTATGTCCGCATGTTCATGAGCAGCGGCACGCCCTTCTTCGAGCTCTCGTGCAGCTCCTCGAACGTGATCCCGCGGGTCGCGTTGGAGCCGGAGAAGATGCGCTGCAGGTACGGCGTGGGGTCGCCGTCCAGGATCCCGCGCCAGTACTGCTCCATGCGCGGCTCGCCGATCTGCTCGCCGAGCGCCTTCGCCGTGAGCGCAAGCGCCTCGTAGTCGGAGCGCGTGTCGTAGAGCCTCTTCAGCGGCGTCTCCGGGAACGCGAGCAGGAACGGGTTCGTGCAGCTCGCCGTGGCGTCGGGCAGCTTGAACTCGGCCCACGAGTCGGCGGGGAAGACGAGGTCGGCGTACTCGCATGAGCTCGTCCAGTGCCACTCGTTGCAGAAGATCGCGTCCTGTCTCGGCAGCGTGTTCTTGACGACGTCGAACGACCACTTGGCGTTGCCGAGCAGCGAGTTCGAGTTGCCGAACCAGATCAGCTTCGTCGGCGTCGGCATGTGGCTCTTCCCGGTGATCATCTCGCCGGTGTTCGGGTCGTCGCCGGTCTTCACGGCGCGCAGCGGACGCTCGCCGTAGTTCCAGTAGTGGGCCGACTCCGACTTGAAGTAGCGCTTGATCGACGCCGGCTTCGTCAGGTCCTGCTCGATCGCGAACGGATCCTCGGCGATCCACTGACCCATCGCCTGGAAGACGGAGCCGCGGTAGTTGCCCGCGTAGCTGCCGACGTTGCCGCCGAGGTGGCCGATGTTGTCGGTGAGCGCGGCCACGAGGAACTGCACGCGGCCGAAGATGTCGTTGTTGAAGTAGTGGTTCGGCCCCATGCCGGCGGCGAGCAGCGCCTCGCCCTTGTTCTCGGCGAGCTGCTTGGCGATCGACTGGATGGCCTGCGGCGGCACGCGGCACACCTCGGCCGTCGTGCGCAGGTCGAAGCTCTCGTCGAGGTACTCCTTGAGGAGGTCGAAGGCGGGTCGGACGGTGACCTTCGTCCCGTCGACGAGCTCGATCTCGAACTCACCGACGAGCGCCGGGTCTCCGTCGAAGAGGGCACCGACCTCGTCCCGGCTCACCGGCCGAGGCTCGTCGGTCTTGCGATCCCACCACACGAAGTCGCCCCACGCGTCACGGAGCTCGTTCGGCACCACCTGGACACCCGCGGTGAACGGAGGCGCCGGCGGGCTGCCCTTGATCTCGGCATCGGGCTTGAGCACGACGTAGTTGGACAGCTCGGCCAGCGTGTGGTTCGGGAACACGTCGCGTGCGTCGAGGCGCTCGCCCGTGTCGAGGCGCACGAGCAGCGGCAGGTCGGTGCGCTCGATCACCGCCTTGCGGTCGTAGAGCTTCTTGGCCATCAGCTCGCGCGCGACGCCGAGGAAGAAGGCGGCGTCGGTGCCGGGGCGCAGGATGATCACCTCGTCGGCCTTGTTGGCGGTCGGCATGTAGTCGGCGCTGATCACGACCACGCGCGTGCCCTTGAGGCGGGCGTCGCCGATCCAGTGGCCGTCGGGCATCTTCGTGCAGATCCAGTTCATGCCGATGATCAGCAGCAGCTTCGAGTGCTCGGCGGAGAAGAGGTCGAAGTCGACCGTCTGGCTGCCGGAGACCATGGGGTGGCCGGGCGGCAGATCGGTGTGCCACGCGTAGTTGTCGAAGGTGCGGCTGCCGAGGATCTCTTCCTGCGGCACGTCGGGTCGGATCTTCCGATCGAGCAGCGCGAGCATGTTCGCGAAGCGGTAGAAGCCGAAGATGCGGCCGATGCCGAGCAGCGGCATCCCACCCCGCAGCTTGAGGGCCTGCACGCCGGCGCCCTTCATCGTCTCGACCATCTCCGGCGCGTATCCCTGCGTGAGGAGCTTCTGTGCGCCTTCGTCGCCGTTGTAGGTTCGGGCGACGTCCTCGAGAGTCTTCGCGGCGATCGAGGTCGCCTCGTCCCACGAGATGCGGAGCCAGTCGTCGGAGCCGCGCAGCGTGGTGTCCATCTGCGGCGTGCCGTCGTCGTTCCGCGGGTAGCCGGCGTCGACCCAGGCCTTGAAGCCCTTTCGGATCATCGGCGCCTTGACCCGGCGCTCGCTGTAGAAGCGGCGGCTCAGGATCAGGCCCTTCTGGCAGACGCGCGGGTCCCAGCGGTGCGAGGCCTGGTTGCCGTAGAGGTCGGTCGCCTGCCCGTAGCCGTGGGTGGGGCTGATCCGGACGACGACGCCGTTCTTGACGTGTGCCCGGAGGAGGCAGTTGTGCGTGTCGTTCGGCGCGCACGTGAACACGAAGCTGGAGTCGTCGGCGAACTGGTCTCGGTAGATCTGCTCCCAGCCGCGATCCGGCATCACCGCCAGCGGGTTGCCGGGCACCACGGCGCCGGGTGTGGCCGCATCAGCCGGCGCGAGGAACCGCGCCGGGCCGAGGAGGTCGGCGAGGGCAGCTCCGGAGCCGAGTGCCATCGCGCGGCCGAGCAACTGCCTCCGGGAGACGCTCCGTGCCATCTCCGGGACCCTTGCCGCGCAGCGAACATGCGGCATCGGAGTCCGTCCGCAAGGTTCTCCGTAGTTTCCCGTGGGCTATCGCGCCATGATCGCGATCGCGATCATGGCTCCAGGGCGACGAGCGCGGCCGTGGCGATCGCCTCCGGTGAGATGCCGTAGGCGTCGTACACCTCCGGCTGCGATCCCGTCTGGCCGAAGGAGTCGACACCGAGCGGGACACATCGCGAGCCGAGTGCGGAGCCGAGCCAGGCGAGCGCGTGGGACGAGCCGTCGATGACCGTGACGACGGGAAGCCGGCGCTCGTCCGGGAGGAGCATCGTGTCGAGATGCGACGGCGTCGCTTCGGCCCCTCCCCTCACCGGTGCGGTCTGGGCGCGCCGCCAGCCGTGGTACAGCCGGTCGGGGGAGGAAAGGCAGAGCACGGTTGCCTCGACACCTTCGTCGTTGGCGAGGAGGTCGGTTGCGACGAGCGCCTCCGGGGCCATCGCGCCGCAGGTGGCGATCACGACGCGATCCTCGGACGGCTGCGGCTCACGCAGCCGGAAGCCGCCGGCCACGACGTCGCGTCGTAGAGCCTCCTCACCGCGGCGCTCGACTGCGGCGGTGAAGGGCGCCTGATCGATCGGCTTCGTCGACAGGCGAAGGTAGAGCGAGTCGCCGTCCGGCTCCTGCAGCCGTGCCAGGCCGTCTGCGAGCAGCCATTCGAGCTCACGCGCGTAGGTCGGCTCACAGTACGTGAGCCCCGGGGTCTCGATGCCGATCCCGGGGGTCGAGAGAGACTGATGCGCGCCTCCCTCCCGCGACAGCGAGATGCCGGACGGCGTACCGCAGAGCACGAAGCGGGCACCCTGGTAGACGGAGAAGACGATGCCCTCGAGCGCACGCATCACGAACGGGTCGTAGAGCGCACCGATCGGGAACAGGCGCTCGCGCTGGAAGTCCCAGGTGAGCCCGAGCTGCCCGAGCGCGAGCACGAGGTTCATCTCGGCGATGCCCATCTCCAGGTGCTGGCCACTGGGGCCGACGCGCCACTTGAGCGGCGAGTCCTCCATCGCGTCGTAGACCGGCTCGTCGGCCGGCCCCCACACACCCGTCTTGTTGATGAAGCCACCGAGGTTCGTGGACACCGAGACGTCGGGCGACACGGTGACGAGGCGCTCGCCCACGCCGTCGACGCGGGAGAGCTCGAGCAGGGCGCGGCCGAAGGCGGCCTGCGTCGAGCTCGGTCCGGGGTCACGCTCGGAGAGGCGCACCGGTACGGGCACCGGCGGGGGCAGCGGGCGGTGGCCCCGGTCGAGCCGCGCCCGCGCGGCGCTGAGGAGCTGGCCCTCCGGGGACTCGGGCTCGAAGGCGTCCCACTCGGTGTCGGGCGTCAGACCGAGCTCTGTGCGGAACGCGTCGATCTGATCGCCGGTGAGGAGTGCCGAGTGGTTCTGCGGGCGCCCCGCGATCTCGAGCCCGTAGCCCTTGATCGTGTAGGCGAAGATCACGGTTGGGCGGCTGCCCGTCGCGCGTGCCCGCGTCAAGGCGGCGAGCACATCCGCGAGGTCGTGGCCGCCGAGATCACGGACGAGCCTTCCCGCCGTGCCGGCGTAGTCGTCGAGCAGACCCGCGAGGCTGCCGCGCTCGCGCCCGTCGAGTGGCTCGAGCAGCGTGTGGCGCACGTGCTCCTCGTCGGCTCCGAAGAGCGATTGGTACTGCTCGTTCGGCATCTCGTCGATTCGGCGGCGCAGCAGGTCGCCGCCGGGTCGTGTGTACGCGTCACGGAGGCGGCGCCCGTACTTGAGCTCGATCACCTCCCAGCCGTTCGTGCGGAACTGTGCCTCCAGCTCGGCGGCGCGGATGCCGGGGATCACGCGGTCGAGGCTCTGCCGGTTCAGGTCGACGATCCAGAGGACGTTGTCGAGGCTGCGGGCGAGCGGCTCGGCGAGCGCCTCCCAGATGTTCCCCTCGTCGAGCTCGGCGTCGCCGAGCAACGAGATGAAGCGACCCCCCGTCGAGGCGCCGAAGCGGGTGTCGACGTACCGGTCGGCGAGCCCGGCGAAGAGCGGTGCGGCCGAGCCGAGCCCGACCGATCCGGTCGAGAAGTCGACGGGGAACGGGTCCTTCGACCGCGACGGGTAGCTCTGCAGACCGCCGAAGTCGCGCAGCCGTGTCAGGTACGAGCGATCGAGCCGCCCGAGCAGGTACTCGAGCGCGTGCAGCACCGGCGAGGCATGGGGCTTCACCGATACCCGGTCTCGTGCATCCAGGTTCGCGAGCCACAGGGCGGTCATCAGGGTCACCATCGAAGCTGACGACGCCTGGTGGCCACCGACCTTCAACGCGTCGCCCTTTGGGCGCTCCCTGTTCGCGTAGTCGACGATGCGCACCGCGAGCCAGAGCACGCGCCGCTCGATCGCCGCCAGCGTGCCGAGGTCAACGGCGGGGAACGTAGGAGCATGCACGCTCACACGCTGATCCTACGGTGCGCGATGCTTGCGCTAGCAGCTGGTCGAGGTTTGCTCCGCTGCTCCTTGCTCGTCCGGTCGCAGCAACTCCACCGCGGCAAGGGCGGCGCCGGTCAGGATGTCGCGCTCGCTGGCCTCGATCGCGTCGAGTGACGCCGCATCGAGGATCCCGCTGGAAGCGATCGTCACCGACGACGGGCAGATGGCACGCGCAGCCACAGCGCTCGGCCTTCCGGTCATCTCGCCGACCTGACCTGGGGTCTGACCCCAGGGGTCTGACCCCAGCCGCGGCGGCCGGGCTTACGGCGTTGCGCAGGCCTCGCAGAGCCCGTCGTGTACGACGCGCCCTCGCTCGCACCGTGTGCAGACCACCCCTGCGCGAACACCGAGCGCCCCGGGAGTCACCGAGCTCGTGTCCGCAAGAGCCCGATACTCGCGTCGAAGCTCCTCTTCTGTCTTCCCGAGGTCGTAGCTCGGCGAGACCAGCTCGCGGGCCTCTTCGACCGTGATCAGCACTGCCTGCTCGAACGCGTACGGCTCCTCCGGGTACTCGGCGCGGAGTGCAGCGAGCACTTCGGCCTCGTCCGTCACCCGTGCTCGACCGGCGAAGCGCCATCCCCGCCGCGCGAAGTGGTCGACGACGTTGACGTGGACGCGGTCGTCGCGCGCAACGTTGGCAGCGGTGCGCGGGGAGGCGATGTCTGCAAACACGAGGTGGTCGGCGTCCCAGACGCGTACCGTGCCTTTGGGCGAGAGGTTCGGTGAGCCGTCGTCGTTCAGCGAGGCGACGAAACAGAGCGGGTAGCGGGCGACGGCGTCGCGGGCCGCCGCGGGGATCGTGCCCTCGCCCGTCACGGTCAGCGTCCCGGGAGGAACCAGAGCGTGCGCGCGAGCTGCGCTCGTGCCTCCTGGAGCGCTCCCCGCTGTACATCGAGTCGTGCGCGTGAGGCCTGCAGCCGCTCCGCGGCGGCGGCTAGCCTCGCCGAGCTCGCCTCGGCGCGGGCGAGCTGACCTTCGATCTCCCCCGTGACGCGTGAGATGTGCTCCATCTCCGCTCCGAAGGCACTACCCGTCTGCTTCGTCAGCTGCCACAGGCGGATACCGCGGTAGACGGCGACGGCGAGCCCGACGGCGACGCCTGCGACGAGCACGGCGAGGGCGATCCAGAACGCCATACGGTGCTACGATACGCGTCGCGACGCGGGGTGGAGCAGTCAGGTAGCTCGCCGGGCTCATAACCCGGAGGTCGCAGGTTCAAATCCTGCCCCCGCTACTCCGAAGGGCCGAGACGAGCTCTTCTCGACGCCGGTAGCGGTGGCCATGTGGCGCCGGAGTCGCTCCCGTCGGTTGAGGATCGGTGGCCTCCACGTCATCGACGTGATGGAATGGGTCACGCGTGTTCCGGCTGGACGGAAAGACCGCGGTCGTCACCGGTGCCGCTTCGGGGATCGGGGCGGCGACGGCCGAGCTGTTCGCGGAGTCTGGCGCGAGCGTCGTCCTCGGTTGGTACCGGGGAGACTCGCATGACGTGGGTGCGGTCGTCGACCGCATCACGAGGACAGGGGGGACGGCGATCGCGGTCGACGTCGACGTGCGCAGTACCGAGGACGTCCGGCGTCTCCTCCGCGTGGCGGTCGACGAGTGCGGCGGGCTCGACGTCGTCGTCGCGAATGCAGGGATCGCCCGCCGGGTGGATAGCGCCGATCTGGGTGACGACGCGTTCGCGCAGCTACTCGACGTCGACCTCGTCGGCGTCTTCCGTTGCTTTCGCGAGGCGTTGCCGCACATGCGCGCGCAGGGCTCCGGGCGGCTGCTCGCGACGAGCTCGATAGCAGGCGCCCACTACGGTTGGCCCGACCACGTCCATTACACTGCCGCCAAAGCAGGCATCGTCGGCCTCGTCCGCACACTCGCGCTCGACGTCGCCGGCGACGGGATCACCGTCAACGCGGTCGCGCCCGGCGTGGTCGTGACACCGCAGTCGAGCGACCCGGTCAACTCGCTCGGCCAGGAGGGGCTCGAATCGTTCGCTGCGACCGTTCCGGTGGGACGAAACGGTCGGGCGCAGGACATCGCCGCTGCGTTTCTGTACCTCGCCAGCGATGAGGCGTCGTTCCTCACCGGTCAGACGCTGATCGTCGACGGTGGCGTCTCGCTGAAGCTCGCTTGAGTCGAGCAGCCTCCGGAGCCGAATCACGCGAGTCCGAACCTGGCCGTTGGCGAGAGCACGTATCCGGGGCACGCGCGCTTCCAGGCCCGGACGTGTCGCCGGATCTCGAGCGTCTTTCTGAGCCCGGCCGGCGGTGGCGTCGGGCGCCGACGAGCGGCCGCCAGCGCCGACCTGAAGAAGACGACGGGGCAACGGTCCAGCAGCTGAGATCAGGGTTTCTCCTGACGACCGGTTCGATGCGGGCGGCTATCAGTAGGCACATGACCGCGCGCGGAGTCGTCGTGGCAACCATGTGTGCGTTGTTCGTGCTCGCAGTCTCAGGGCTCGTCGCCGAGCGTGTATCTCGGCCCCACGGGGTGGTGGTCGACCCGCACGGCACGGCGCTTCCCGCGCAGCGCCAGGTGCAGGTTTCGCTCGTGATGCCGTCCCCGTCGGATTCCGACGGCCTGCACGCGAAGCTCGTCGGCGGGACGATGCCGACCGCTGCGGTGCAGGCAACCGTGCTCACCGACGAGGAGTGCGAAGCGGACGCACGTGGTATCTCCCACTGCCTGAACCGTCTGCGGCTACCGGATGGCAGCGAGCTCGAGGTGCGTCATCCGCACGACATGGCGATGGTGCCGTGTCTCGCTCCCGGCGAGCACGTGCGGCTGCTGCCAACACTCGACTCGTAGTCGCCTGCGACACCGAGCCTCGGGCGGGAGTTCCGCCGCGCCGACAACACGCCTACTCCCGCGCAAGAACGAGGTGTGGGCCGTCGTCCACGACGTCGCGCGTGCGCGTAGCTCGCTCGGATCCGGTAGCGAGACGGTTCCATCCTCAGGAGCCGCGGAGCAACGCCCTCGCCCGGCATGTGACGCCGCCGGAGCCCCAGGCTCGTGCGAACACCTCGTCGCTGCCGGGGAGATCCCGCACCAGCCGACGCACCTCGAAGGATCCACTCGAACCGACCGTCCGCGCCTTGCCCTTCCAGACGACACGGCGCTCGTGGACTATCGCGACGCGCCAAAGCGTCCCCGAGCGGTTCTGATCGACCTCGAACTCGATCTCGATGCGGCCGTCGTCGGCCTTCAGCCTCAGCTTCGACGTGACGCCGGCACCGCACCGGCCGGCCACCCGCACCTCGCTTCGGTCGTCCTTGCCCTGGCGCGCGTCAGCCGTTTGCGCGGCGACGGCGGCGAGCACCGCCGCCAGGGCGACGATCGCCGTGCGGGGCAGTGGCCGCAGCGCGTGCGAAGCGAGGCTCATCGCCGCAAGTGTGGTGGGCGCGCGCGCGCTCGGCAATAGGACATTGGTCCCGTTTCTCACCGCGTCAGGTCGCTCCGCAGCCCCTGGCGCTCGGCCCAGAGAACGGCCTGCACGCGGTCGGTGACGCCGAGTTGCCGGAAGACGCTCGTGAGGTGGGTCTTGACGGTCTTCTCGCTGATCCCGAGGTGCCGCGCGATCAGCTTGTTCGGCATCCCCTCCAGCAGCGCGGCCAGCACCTCTCGCTCGCGCGGGGAGATCCCGGCGAGCGGATCCGGCTCCGTCTTCGCCTGGAGCAGGGAGCGGGCGGCACGGGGGTCGAGCGGCGAGCCGCCCTCCGCAGCCGTGCGGATGCCGCGAACGACGTCGTCCGCGGCCGCGTCCTTCAGCAGGTAACCGACCGCGCCGGCGTCGAGCGCTCGCACGATCCGGTGGCGGTCCGAGAACGAGGTGAGGACGAGCACTGCCGCTCCGGGCGCCTCCGCCATGATCGTCCGGGTGGCCTCGATGCCGTCGAGCACGGGCATCTCCAGATCCATGAGCACGACGTCCGGTGCACGTTCGCGGCAGAGCGCGACCGCTTCCGCACCGTCGGCCGCGGAACCGACGAGCTCCAGGTCCGGCTGCGCGGCGATCACACGGCCGAGGCCGTCGCGGAGCACGCCGTGGTCGTCTGCGATGAGTACGCGGATCACCGGAACGGCATCTCCAGCACCACCGTCGTGCCCTCGCCCGCTCTCGAGCGGACGTCGAGCCGTGCACCCGACTGCTGCGCGAGCTCGGCGAGCAACGACAGGCCGAGGTGGCCCTCGGCCGCGCGCGTCGCTCTCGTGTCCGGGCCGAACCCGCGACCGTCGTCCGTGACGACGAGCCGGGCGCCGCCGTTGTCGCAGGCCAGCTCCACGCTCACGGAGGACGCATCCGCATACGCGATCACGTTGCGTACCGCTTCCTGCGCTGCCCGGTAGACGAGCACCCGCTCGTCGAATTCGAGGCGCTGGCCAGCATCGTCAACCGAGAGCGAAACAGAGACGCCGCGTGCCTCGAGCGGGCTGACGAGGTCGGCGAGAGCGGCCTGGAGCCCCTCTGCCGCGAGGTTCGGCGGATGGAGGTCGACGAGCAGGGTGCGCAGATCTCGCACGTTGTGCCGGAGCTGGTCGATCACCCCGCGCAGCTCGTCCGCCTCGGCGGCGTCACCCTGCGCCGCTGCGCTCTCGGCCAGCGGGGCCAGCGCGTACGCGACGCCGGCGATGTCCTGCACCGGCCCGTCGTGGAGGTACGACGCAATTCGCCGGCGCTCGCGGTTCGACGCAGCGACTGCGCCCGAAAGGAGCGCCTCGCGCTCCTCGTGCCCGCGCTGGAGTCGTCGGCTGAGCGACCAGACGAGCGGGGCCTGGATGACCAGGATCAAGGCGATCGCCGCCAGGATCGGCGGTGCCAGCGCGGCGAGCAAGCGCCGCGCGCTGGCCGTGACCGAGTCGAAGCGCTCGTACAGCTCGAACAGGACGGGCGTTCCGGACGGCGTGCGGATCGGCGTGTACGCCTCGATCAGCTCCCCTTCCTGGCGGTCGAGCGCGTTCTCGGGCCGGTCGAGGCCGCTCACCTCGACCTCCGCGCCACCCTCGCGCAGAAGACGCAGCTGGTCGTCGTCGAGCGTGAAGCGCCCTCCGATCTGAGCAGGATCGTCCGAGTAGAGGACGCGCCCGTCGACGGACCACAGCTTCACGCGAACGACCGAGCCGCTCAGCACGCGCGCGAGGACGAGGTCGTCGACGGCGGCGATCGCGTCGAGGTCGCCCGTGAGGATGCCCTCGGCGAGTGCCAACTCGACGAGCCGTCCCGCCTCCTGGACTTTCGTGCGCGTGTCGCGCTTCGCCTCGTCGAGCGCGACCGAGCGGAGCGCGACGTAACCGCCCACGACAGCAACCGCGAGCGCGGCCGCCGTGCCCAGCGCGAAGAGGCCGAGCACCGATCGGGCCGTCGGCGGACGTCTTGCGTCAGGTCGTGAGGCCCGGGTTCGATTCCTCCTCATCGCACGCATCATCGCCCCTCGGCTCGCGCTCGGGGATCCACCGGGACCAATGTCGCATTGCCGCTGGGACCGCGCACCCGCCAGGCTCCCTTCGTCTGCCATCGATCACGAGGAGAGCCCACGTGTCCATCCTGCGAATCACCGCCCTCGCCGCCGTCGCGGCCGCTGCACTCGCCGCCGCTCCCGCCACCTTCGGCAACGTCCAGGCAAGCAACGTCCGAGCCGGCGCTGCCAAAGACCGATTCGACCTCAAGGGCGAGGTCTACCAGAACTTCAAGATCGAGATGAAGAACCGCGCGAACCGCACTCTGAAGACCGTCAAGGCCGGGACCTACCGGATCAAGATCGAGGACAAGAGCGCCATCCACAACTTCCACCTGATCGGCCGCGGAGTGAACAAGTCGACGTCCGTCTCCGGCGTCGGGGAGACGATCTGGACGGTCAAGCTGAAGCCAGGCAAGTACACGTTCCTCTGCGACCCACATCCGACGACGATGCGTGGCTCGTTCCGCGTCACGCGCTGACACGATTGACTCGCTGACGACCTCGTCCGGAGCGGCGAGGTCGTCAGCACGTGACCGACTGCCACTCCTCCATCAGCGAACGCTGCTGATCCGACCCGGAGCCGCGGCGCCCGCTCTCGGGTTACCGCCGCCGGGCCGGCAGCCGACGACGATGGTGAGGGTGCCGATGGTCAGTTCGAAGGTGGAGAAGCCGAAGAAGACGTCCCGCGGGAAGTAGCCCGACCTCCGAAGTGAGTTACTGCGTCGTCTCGTTCGCGATCGGGACGATGCCGACGGTCACCCGCTCGTCGCGGGCGGAGAAACGATCTCGGCGTCACCGGGGATCGTGAGCTCCGCGCCGCAGCTCATGCACTTCGTGGCGATGTGCCAGCGCCCCTTGGTCGTGCTTGGGTAGTGGCGCAACGCGCACGCGTCGCAGTCGATCCACGGCACGGGGATCGTCCGGGTGCGGTTCGTCTCGCCGACGCGGCCGTTGAAGGGGCCGATCGTAGTCGGGCGCACGCCGCCCTTGGCGACGCGATCACTGTTCGTCATCGGCGCGGCCTCGATGCCGTGGCGCGCGCACCGGCGTCCTGGCGGCGTGGCCGATGGTCGACTCCTGGGCTACCCATCCCTGCCTCTCGCTCGGGGGCACACGCGAGCCGCTCTGTCGGCGGCGTCACCGTTCCCGACCGAGGTTGCCTTCGGGCTGATCGCCTCGGCCGCTGCCCGAAGCGTAGCCGTCACCCGCCGTCGGTGCTGTCCACCGACCGAGCGGCGGCAGTCCACCAAGCCTCTAGTACCCTGGGCTCCGCCGGGCACGACGCGCCAGGCCTCTCCGCCATGTTCACCAACGTTCCCGACAACGAGCCCGTCGAGACCCAGGAATGGCTCGACTCCGTCGACGCGGTCGTCGAGGTCGACGGCGTCGAGCGCATGGGCTTCCTGCTCGACCGCGTCGTAGGGCACGCCCGCGAGCAGGGGGTTCCCGTCACGGTCGGGCTCGAGACGCCGTACGTCAACACCATCCCCGCCGAGCACGAGGAACCGCTGCCCGGTGACGCCGAGCTCGAGCAGAGGGCTGCCGCGCTGGTGCGCTGGAACGCCGCCGCGATCGTGCTGCAGGCGAACGCGGAGTCGTCCGAGCTCGGCGGTCACATCGCGAGCTACCAGTCCGCCGAGACGCTCTACGAGGTCGGCTTCAATCACTTCTGGCGGGCAGGGAGCGAGGAGGCTCCCGGCGACCTCGTGTACTTCCAGGGACATTCGTCACCCGGTGTCTACGCGCGCGCGTTTCTCGAGGGGCGGCTGAGCGAGGAGCAGCTGCGGAACTTCCGGCAGGAGGTCGATGGGCACGGCCTCTCGTCGTACCCGCACCCCTGGCTGATGCCGGAGTTCTGGCAGTTCCCCACCGTCTCGATGGGGCTCGGCCCCCTGATGGCCATCTATCAGGCACGGTTCATGAAGTACCTCGCCTCGCGCGGCGCGCTCGAGCCGACCGACCGCAAGGTGTGGGCGTTCATGGGCGACGGCGAGATGGACGAGCCCGAGTCGATGGGGGCGATCTCGCTCGCCGGTCGTGAGCGGCTCGACAACCTGATCTACGTCGTCAACTGCAACCTGCAGCGCCTCGACGGGCCCGTGCGCGGCAACGGGAAGATCATCCAGGAGCTCGAGACGAACTTTCGCGGCGCCGGCTGGAACGTGATCAAGGTGATCTGGGGCTCGAGCTGGGATCCGCTGCTCGACGCCGACGAAGGCGGTTGGCTGCGCCGGCGGATGCTCGAGGCGGTCGACGGCGACTACCAGTCGTTCAAGGCCAAGGACGGGGCGTACGTCCGCGAGCGCTTCTTCGGCGCCTACCCGCAGACGCGCGCGATGGTCGAGGACTGGACGGACGACGAGATCTGGGCGCTCCGGCGCGGCGGTCACGATCCACAGAAGGTGTACGCGGCCTACGCGGCCGCGGTGCGGCACACGGGGTCGCCGACGGTGATCCTCGCCAAGACGATCAAGGGCTACGGCATGGGGGTGGCCGGCGAGGGGCGGAACATCACCCACCAGCAGAAGTCGATGAACGAGGCAGCGCGGCTCGCACTTCGTGACCGCCTCGAGCTCCCGCTCACCGACGAGCAGGCCGCGGCCGCCGCGTTCTACCGCCCCGAGGGCAGTCCCGAGCTCGCGTACCTGAGAGAGCGCCGCACCGCGCTCGGCGGCAGCATGCCGGCGCGCGTCGCGCAGTCGGACCGGCTGCCGACCCCCGCGCCGTTCGAGAACGTGCTCGAGGGCAGCGGCGACCGTGAGAACTCGACGACGATGGCGTTCGTGCGCATCCTCAACACCTTGACGCGCGACGACGTGATCGGGCCTCGCGTCGTCCCCATCGTCCCCGACGAGTCACGCACGTTCGGCATGGAGGGGATGTTCCGGCAACTCGGCATCTACTCCCAGGTCGGTCAGCTGTACGAGCCCGAGGATGCGGAGGACTTCATGTTCTACCGCGAGGACGAGCACGGGCAGATCCTCCAGGAGGGGATCAACGAGGCAGGTGCCTTCTCGTCGTGGATCGCGGCCGCCACCTCGTACGCGAACCACGGCGTGACGATGGTGCCCTTCTACATCTTCTACTCCATGTTCGGCTTCCAGCGCGTCGGCGACCTGGCGTGGGCTGCCGGTGACAGTCGCGCCCGGGGATTCCTGATCGGCGGCACGTCAGGGCGGACGACGCTGAACGGCGAGGGGTTGCAGCACGAGGACGGCCACTCGCACCTGCTCGCAGCGGTGATCCCCAACTGCCGCGCCTACGACCCGACGTACGGCTACGAGCTGGCCGTGATCGTCCGCGAAGGGCTGCGGCGCATGGTCGACGAGCAGGAGGACGTCTTCTACTACGTCACCGTGATGAACGAGAACTACCTTCACCCGTCGTTGCCGAACGGTGTGGAGGAGGGGATCGTGCGCGGGCTGTACCGGCTGCGCGACGCCGGGTCCGGCGAGACGCCGCGCGTGCAGTTGCTCGGATCGGGAGCCATTCTGCGCGAGGTGCTCGCAGCCGCCGAGCTCCTCGAAGCCGACTACGGCGTCGCCGCGGACGTGTGGAGCGTCACGAGCTTCACCGAGCTGCGCCGCGACGGCCTGGAGGTGGAGCGCTGGAACCGGCTGCACCCGACGGAGCCGCAGCGAGAGCCGTTCGTGCACACCGAGCTCGCGGCCCGGGGCGGCCCGTTCGTCGCCGCCACCGACTACATCCGCTCCTTCGCCGACCAGATCCGCCCGTTCGTCCCCGGCCGCTACGTGGCGCTCGGCACCGACGGCTTCGGTCGCAGCGACTACAGGGTGAAGCTCCGGCGGTTCTTCGAGGTCGACCGCCACCACGTCGCCGTCGCAGCGCTCAAGGCGCTCGCCGACGAGGGCACCGTCGAGCCTGCGGTCGTCCAACAGGCGATCGAGCGCTACGGGCTCGACGCCGACGCCGGGCCGCCCTGGCGCCGCTGACGGCCCGAATTCACCGTCGCTCCGGGCCGGTGCGAGCTTCGAGTGCACCGTGGATCTCGGATAGGGTCGAAGGCAACGATACGTGGATGCTAGGCAGGGAGAGCGCGTGACGGAGCCGGTGCACGTGACGCTCTACAACGACGCGGGCTGCCCGTGGGGGTACTCGGCGCTTCCTGCGTTACGCGTGCTCGAGTGGCGGTACGGAGCCCAGCTCGACTGGCGGCTCGTGGTGATCGGGCTGACGGAGCACGCGCAGCAGTACGTCGACCGCGGGTACACGCCCCTGCGCTCGGCCGAGGGATACGCGCGCCGGTTCCGCCGCTTCGGGATGCCGTTCGCGCCCGCGCCTCGCGCGCGGGTGATCGGCACCGGGCGCGCGTGCCGGGCCGTCGTCGCGACGCGCCTGCAGGCGCCTGGCGCCGAGTGGGCCGCGTTCCGCGCGCTGCAGTTCGCCTGGTTCACGACGACGTTGCTGCTGGACGAGGACGAGGGCATCGCCGCGGCGCTCGCCGGCCTCTCGGGGGTTGACGTCGACGCGGTGATTGCCGCCATCGACACGCCAGAGGTGGAGGAGGCCTATCGGCGCGACCACGCGGAGGCTCGCACCGCGCTCGGCTCGCCGGCGGAGCTGCAGGGCAAGACGGCCACCACCGACGGCCCGGTGCGCTTCACCGCGCCCTCCCTCGTCTTCGAGCAGGACGGCAGCCGGCTCGTGGCCGGTGGCTGGCAGACGGTCGAGGCGTACGACGTGCTGCGTCGCGAACCTCCTTCCCGACGGGGAGCGTCACGACGTGCCGGACGACCCGCTCGAGCTGCTCCAGCGCTTCCCCGACGGCCTCACCACGCAGGAGGCCGCGCAGCTCCTGACGCGCGGCAACGACGCGCTCGACCGCACCGAAGCAGAGCTCGCGATGCTGCGTCTCGTCGCGGCCGGTTCGGCGACGCGGGCTCCGCTCGGCGACGACGCGCTCTGGCTGCCCGCGTAGCGATCGGCGGACGCGATCCGTGGCACCGAGCCGTCAGACGATGCCGAGCAGGTGCCAGATGCCGACGACGGCGCTGACCAGGATGGCGATGCCGACGACGTCGAGGACGATGCCGATCCGGAAGATCTTGCCCGCCGTGTAGAGCTCGGTGGAGTAGGCGATCATCGTCGGCGGCGTCCCGATCACGAGTGCGAAGTCGATCGACGTCGCGATCGCGACGACGACGACGAGCAGGACCGGATCGATGCCGAGCACGCCCGCGAGCGGGATCGAGAGGGGGATCAGGATCGCCGCCGAGGCGGTGTTCGACGCGACCGTGGTCAGGGCGAGCGCAAGCAGCGCGACGACCGAGATCGCCACGAACGAGGGAACGCCCGACAGGCCGGCGAGTCGAGTCGCGATCCAGTCCGACGTCCCGGACTCCACGAGGAACAGGCCGAGCGTGAGCCCGCCCCCGAACGTGAGGAGCGAGGCCCACGAGATCCGGCCCAGGTCCTCCGGCAGGATCCTGCGGAGCATCGCGAGCGCAACCGCCCCGGCGAGCGCGACGATCCCTGCGTGATACCCGTGCACGGTCTGGGTCAGCCAGCCCGCCACGACGGCCCCGAACACGGCGAGCACCGTCCACTGCTCGCGGGTCGGATGGCCGATGCGCGTGAGCTCCCGACGCGCCTCTGCGCGCGCCTGCGCGAAGTCTTGGGCGTCGACGCGAACGCCGGCTCGCCACCACAGGTAGAGCCCCATCACGGGCAGGAACAGGATCACCATCGGCAGCCCGAATGCGAACCACTCCGCGAAGCTGATCGTGCGCCCCGTGAACGTGTCGAGGAACTCGACGGCCAGCTGGTTCGCGGGTGTCCCGATGGCGCTGCCGACGCCGCCGATCGTTCCCGCGTACGCGATGCCGAGCACGACGGCCTTGCGGTATCCGAGGTGACCAAGTGGCTCCGTCACGGCGAGCGCGATCGGGACGAGGACCGCGACCGCGGCAGTGTTCGACATCCACATCGACAGGAACGCCGACACGCCGAGCATCGCCGCGAAGAGCAGCGCCGGGGTACGCCCAGCCCGGGCGACGAGAGAGATCGCGGCCAGGTGGTCGAGACCACTGCGGCGCATCGCCTGCGCCATCAGGAAGCCCGCGAAGAAGAGAATGATGATCGGGTTGGCGAACGGTGCGAGCGCCTCGGGCGTACCCGCCACGCCCGAGAGCACGAGGACGACGGGGATCGCGAGCGATGTGACGAACAGCGGGAACAGCTCGCTGACCCAGAGCACCACGACCGCGCCGAGCAGCGCGAGCACGATGCCGGCGTCGACGGGCGGCCGGCGCTGGGCCTCGAGCTGTGCCGTCTCTTCGTCCCACCGGACGACCGGGATCAGCTCGGTCTCGCCGCCGGGGAGAACGACGTCGAGTCGGACGGCGTCGAGCTCCGGCTGGATCACGACCCCTTCCACCTCGACGCGGATCGTCGCGCTGATCTGCGCGTCGACGGGGATCCCGTCGGGGAGCTCGACCGTGATCCGGCGGGGCCCGGTTGCACCGACGAGCGTCAGCGGATCGGTCGAGCCGATCTCGGCGGGCGCCTCGATGGCGACGGTACTCCCGTAGCCGACCACGACCGCTCCCGGGCCTGTTGCCCAGTCGTCGGGGGCCAGCAACGCGCCGGCGAGGGCGGCAGCGGCGGCAATGGCCACGATCCAGAGCCGGAACGGCTTCGGCTCCCCCGGGTCGTATGGTTCCGTGAGTGCCTGTGAGCGCTCGTGCCCGTCCACCGCATGCCGATTCTCTCCCATCGGCAGGTTGGACACCCGGCCTGTCGCAGGCCCCGCGTGCAGCCCGTGGTCAGTCGATCTCGATGCCGCGCCGGCGGAGCTGGGTGATCGTGTTCTCGCGCCAGCGGTTCGTGGAAGGCGAGAACGGGAAGAAGGCCAGGGTCGCGCCGTCGCGGTTACGGACGCGGTAGTGGCCGCCGCCCGATCGCTCGACCGTCAGGCCGGCGTGTTCGAGTCTGCGGACGAAAGCCTTCACGTCCTTGTTCACGACTCGAAGATACGTACCGCGACGTGTCGCTCGCCGATTGTTTCGTCATCGCTTCTGCCGAACCGGGGGACGTCGTGGCGACGTCCGACCGTGCCGTCGCCCGTGTGGCTCGCGCCGAAGGACAGGACGTGCTCGGTCTTCCGAACGCCCGCGGCCGCCGGTCAGAGTAAGCGACCGGCCTACGGGAGATCGAGTGGTGCGAGCGCGACGATCTCCCGCAGGAAGGGCGGTGTGTCGCAGGGTGAGGGAGGGTCGTCGAGCTCTTCGGCGTAGCGGTGCCCGTCCCACACGGCGGCGGCGATCGTTCCCGGCGCGTAGGCGTCGCCGACCAGGCGCACGGTCGGGCCGCCGTCGGGTGCGCCCGCGCGGAGCTCGTCCGCGAGGGCGTCCTCGGGCAGGCGCGCTGTCACCAGCACGAGCGCGTTGCAGGCGAGCTCCCGCTCGCGCTCCGTGTACACGCACGCGGTGCGCACCGTGCCGCTGCCGGCCCCCGTCACGGCCTCGCTGACCCGCAGCTCGACGTCGAGCTCGAGCAGGCGCCTCTGGATGCGGTGCTGCTCCATCGTGTTGTCCGTCCACGCGGACACGCGGGCCTCGGGCGTGACCAGCGTCACCTCGCAGCCCTCCGAGACGAGCAGCTCCGCGACTACGCCGCCGAGGTAGTGGTGGTCGTCGTCGTAGACCACGACGCGGCCTCCGGCGGGGCGCGCGCCCGCCAGGAGGTTGTCGGGCGTGAGCAGCTCGACGCCGTCGAGGGCGATCGGGTGGTGGTGCCAGCGGCCGGCGCCGTCCGTGCGCCAGCGCGCCCCGGTGGCGACGGCAACGTGGTCGAAGTCGTAGGAGAGGATCTCGGCGGCGTCGAGCCGGCTGCCGAGCGCGACCTCGACGTTCGCGAGCCTGTCGATCTGGCCGCGGCGGTAGTCGAGCACCCGGATCCACGCGGCGAGCCCCGGGAGGCGCGCCTCGCGAGCGACCCGTCCGCCGAGGGCGTCGGTCGCCTCCGCGAGCACGACCTCGTAGCCGCGCCGTCCGAGCGACATCGCCGCCTCCAGGCCGGCCGGGCCGCCGCCAACGACGAGCACCTTGGCGTCGCTCGCCTTCGGCCGCATCCGCTCCGGGTGCCAGCCGCGCCGCCATTCCTCGCCCATGCTCGGGTTCTGGGTGCAGCGGATGGGCGTGAACGTGGAGTCGCCGGTGACGCAGATGTTGCAGCCGATGCACTCGCGGATGTCCTCGAAGCGCCCCTCCTCGATCTTGCGGGGCAGAAAAGGATCGGCGATCGAGGGGCGGGCCGAGCCGATCAGGTCGAGCACGCCGTCGCGGATCATCCGCACCATCGTGTCGGGCGACGTGAAGCGCCCCACGCCGACCACGGGCTTCGTCGTCAGCTGCTTGAGCCCGCGCACGTACGGCTCCTGCGCGCCCTCGTCGGCGAACCGCGAGCTGATCGAGTCGAAGTCCCAGTCACCGACCATGAAGTCCCACAGGTCGGGCAGCTCGCCCACGAGACCGAGCACCTCCTCGATCTCGGCCCGCTCGAGGCCCGCCTCGCCGACGAGCTCGTCGACGCAGAGCCGGCACGCGACGGCGGCGCGCCCGTCGACCTCCTCCAGCGTGTCCTCCAGCACCTCGCGCAGCAGGCGAGCCCGGTTGACGAGGCTGCCGCCGTAGCCGTCGGCACGGTCGTTGAAGCGACGGGAGAGGAAGTGCTGGATCGTGGTCAGCCCGTGCCCTGCGTAGACGTAGACGAGGTCGTAACCGGCCTCGAGCGACCGCGCCACCGCCTGCCGGTGCCAGCGGCGGAGGTCGGCGATGTCGTCCTCGCTCATCCTCCGGGCCTGCACCGGGTGCGTCCCGGCAACGGGCATGTGCGTCGTGCCGAGCGGCGGCACACGTGTCCACAGACCCGCTGCCTCCGGGCCGTTGTGGACGAGCTCGATGCCGGCGAGCGACCCGTGCTCGTGCACCTTCTCCACGAGTCGCGCGTGGGCCGGGGATGTCGGCGTCGTCCCAGATGCGCCCCTCGATGTACGGCGAGACCTCGGTCGAGTGGTGGATCTCGACCTCCTCCGTGCACACGACCGCCCAGCCACCCTCCGCCTTGACGCCCCGCATGAAGGCGTGGGCTGTCGGGTCGCGATGGCCCATGCCGTTGCAGTGCGGCACCTGGAAGAAGCGGTTGCGGGCCGTCACGGGGCCGATCGGCACCGGCTCGAAGAGGACGTCGTAGCGCGGATCCCGCGTCGCGGGGGTGCTCAACTCGCTGCCTCCCGCAGCGGCTGCGCGGGCCGCTCCTTCGCGGGATCGACGAACGGGATCGCGGCCGTCGCGCCCGTCAGCGTGCCGTGCTCGCTCTCGACGGTGAGCCGCGTGCCGGGCGAGGCGAGCTCGATCGGCACCCACACGTAGCCGATGTTGCGGCCGAGCCCGGGCGACCACACCGCGGCCGTGACCTTGCCGATCCGATCCCCGTCGTGGTGGGCGGGCCACTGGGCGGCGATGCCGGGGAGCGGCTCGTCGCCGTCGAAGGCGATGCCGACGAGCTTGCGGTCGATGCCTTCGCGTCGCACCTGCTCGAGAGCGTCCTTGCCGATGTAGTCCTGCGGCTGCTCCTCGACGAGCCGCTCCAACCCCATCACGTGGAACGGGGTGTCGCGCAGCGTCATGTCGGAGCCCCAGTTGAAGATCCCCGCTTCGATCCGCCGTGCCTCGCACGGCGCGATCGGGCGGATGCCGTGCTCCTCTCCCGCCTCCATGATCGCGTCCCACAGGTCCGCTCCCCGCGTCGAGTCGAGCAGGTTGACCTCGAAGCCGGGCACCGCGGACCAGCCGGTGCGGCTGATCACCACGGGGATGTCACCGATCGCGAACCGGCCGCACCAGTAGTAGCGGAGGTCGTAGAGGCTCTCGCCGACGAGCGTTTCGAGCGTGGCCGCCGACAGCGGCCCCTGCACCTGCACGGGATGGACGTCGGGGTAGCTCACCTCTGCGTCGAGCCCGGACTGGCTGAGCACGCCGAGCGCGTAGAGCCCGGCGTCGCTGTCGGCCAGCTGCATCCACCACGTGTTGTCGTCCACGTGCAGCAGCACCGGGTCGTTGACGATGCCGCCGTCGGGCGCGATCACGAGCATGTACTTGCCCTGCCCGACGGCGCACCGCGTGAGGTCGCGGCACGTGAGCAGATCGATCAGCCGATCGGCGTCGGGCCCGCTCACCTCGACCGTTCGCTCGACGCCGACGTCCCACAGCGTCACGCCTTCGTTCAGTGCGCGGTACTCGATCTCGGGGTCGTCGTACTCCGCCGGGAGGTACATCTTGTTGTAGATGTCGTAGGCCTGGCACCCGGCGGCGAGCGTCGACTCGAAGAACGGCGAGCGGCGATACCAGGGGCCGAAGTAGAGGCGGGTGGTGGAGGTCATCTCGCTGCCCTCGCTGGCCGGGTGATCCGCGGAAGGCGGGTCCTGACCGTACGGTCAGGCGAGGGCAACGTACCACCCTCCCCAGCGGCGTGCCAGTCGCGACAGTCCGTGCTGCGGGCTTCCCGACTCGCGCTCGGTGGAGGCCCCGATGCAGCCGTGACGCGTCGCGTCGAGCATCGAAGGAGGCACATGAAAGGAGTTGCTGCATGAGAGTTCTCGTGACAGTCGCGAGCAGGCACGGAGCGGCGCGGGAGATCGCCGAGGCGGTCGGCGGCACGCTGGCCGAGGCCGGCATCGCGGTGGACGTCCGTGACGCGGACGGCGGGCCGGCGCCGGAGGACTACGACGCGGTGGTACTCGGTAGCGCCGTCTACATGGGACATTGGCTCGGGCCCGCGCGCGACTATGTCGACCTGCATGCTGACGCTCTCGCGGCGCGTCCGGTGTGGCTCTTCTCGAGCGGGCCGATCGGCGACCCGCCGAAGCCGGCGCCCGACGAGGCAGTCGACGTGCGCGAGATCGTCGAGCGCACCGGTGCCACGGAGCATCGGCTCTTCCCCGGCCGGCTCGAGCGCAAGTTGCTCGGGTTCACGGAGCGAGCAGTGGTGACCGCCTTCCGTGCGCCGGACGGTGATTTCCGCGACTGGGACGAGATCGCCGCGTGGGCTCGCTCCGTCGCGGCGGATCTGCCGCTACGGACGACCGCGACGTCAGCGTCCGCCATCGTCTGAGCCACGGCCGGTACGCGAGGCTGGTGCGCGGAGCGCTGGCGCGTTAGGGTCGGGTGAACGGTCTTGCGCCTGAAGGGGGTCTCCCGATGCTTCGCCGCCGTCTCGCTGCCTTCTCGGTCGTCGTTTTCGCTGCCGCCGTTGCCGCGCTCGCCGCACAGGCAGGGCCGCCCGGCTCCTGGACCCGTATCACCGACAAGAGCGGTCGCAACGTCGATCAGGTCGGGGTCGCGCGCACCGGCGACGGCGTGCTCCACGTCTTCTGGAAGCGCCGCGTCGCCGCGACCACAGACGCCCTGCGCCACACGTCGATCACTGCCGCCGGAAAGGCGCGTGCATCCAGCCAGGTGCTCGACCCGATGCGCGTGATCGGCGATCCTGATGCGGTCGTGCTTCCCGACGGGCGGCTCCGTGTCTTCTTCCCCGGTCTCGGCGACACCGCCGAAGCAGGCGGCGTGATGGCAGCCACGGGAACCGCGGTCGGCACGGGCTGGAAGCGGGAAGGCATACGCGTGTCCTCGATCACCTCCTCCCTCGGCTCGGTCGGGGCGGCCGTAACGAAGAGCGGCGAGTCGATCTTCAGCTACACGCTCTCGTTCGGCGTCGGTTACCACGTCGGCATCGACCCGGCCGACGAGGATGGCCAGCTCCGGGCCGACAAGCAATGCTGCGACTACAACTCGGACCTGGCGACCGACACGAAGACCGGCCAGACCTGGGTTGCGTACACGTCGAACGCGAAGGGCCGGGTCGGCACGTGGGTTCAGCAGGTCTTGCCTCTCGTCGGCAAACGGATGCTCGTCCCGGGCTCGGCGACGAAGGGCCAGGCGATCGGCGTCGACCAGCGCGTCGCCATTACGTCACGTCTGGGCGCGTCCGGCGTCTACGTCGCCGCCTGCCAGGGCTACCCCGTCTGCACGAAGGCGTTGCTGTGGCGCGCCGGCGGGAAGACGCTGACCGTCGGGCAGAGCCCCGACATCGAGGACCTTCACACCTCCGCCGGCCCCGACGGGCGGGTGTGGGTCGCCTGGCATGACGGCAGGACGAAGCGGATCTTCGCCGTTCGCACCAACAGGGCAGCAACGCGTGTCGGGCCGCTCGTGGAGGTGAAACCGCCGGCCGGCACGTCGAACATGTGGAAGCTCACGGGTGAGGGATCGCCGGGACCTCTCGACCTCCTCGTCTCGGCATCGACGAAGGGATCGCTCGCCACGTGGCACACGCAGGTTCTGCCACCGCTCAGCATCACGGTCAAGAAGGGGACGCCGGCGGCGACGATCGTGGTCAGCGACGCCGGCGACCCCGTGCAGGGGGCGAAGGTCTCCGTGGCCGGGAAGACATTGACCACGTCGGCCTCCGGCGCCGTCAAGGTGGCGTTGCCGTCGGTGAAGGTGGCCGTCAAAGCGACGAAAGCCGGCTACGCGTCGGCCACGGCGAGCGTTAGCGGCTGATCACACTCGCGATGGAACGGGCCGGCCGACCCCTTCGCATCGCCGGTGACGGTAGGCTCGCGCCGTGCGGATCGCGCTCGAGGTCAACACCGAACGGTACGAGGTGGATGTACCCGACGCGCGGCGGCTCGTCGACGTGCTCCGTGACGATCTCGGCTTGACCGGGACGAAGGTCGGGTGCTCGGAGGGCGCTTGCGGCGCGTGCGCCGTCCTGCTCGACGGCCAGCCGGTGGCGTCCTGCCTCCTGCTCGCGACTCAGGTCGAGGGTCGCGCGATCACGACGATCGAGGGCATCTCCCTGGAGGGCCCGACAACGCTGCAGGAGGCGTTCGTCGCGGAGGACGCGCTCCAGTGCGGGTACTGCACACCGGGGCAGATCGTGACGGCGACGGCGCTCCTCGACACGGTGGAGAAACCGTCTTCTCGGGAGATCCGCACCGCCATGGCCGGCAACCTCTGCCGCTGCGGGGCGTATCCGAAGATCGAGCGCGCGATCCTCCGCGCCTCCGGGCAAGACGTCGACTGATGGCCCGCTTCGTCCGCACGCAACGGGAGATGGAGGGGCGCTTCGAGGACGTCTGGGTGCTCGTCGACGAGGACGACCCGACCGAGCCCTGGCCCACGGATGCAGACCTCCAACACGTCGGGCGCCCCGCTCCGCGCCAGGACGGTGTCGTCCGCGTCACCGGCGCGGCCAGGTACACGGTCGACGTGCAGCTCCCCGGGATGCTGTACGCGGCGGTGCTCCGCTCGCCGGTCGCGAACGGGCGTGTGACGGCGCTCGACCTCCAGGGTGCGCGCGCCGGGGACGGCGTGCGTGCCGTGATCGGCCCGGAGACGGAGGTCGGCTTCGGGGGCGATCCGCTGCTGGCTGCAGAGCCTGCGTACGTCGGTCAGCCGGTTGCGGTCGTCGCGGCTGACACACCGGAGCGGGCAGCGGCCGCGGTCGCTGCGCTCGCCCCGGTGTTCGAGACGCTCGTCCACGTGGTCGATCCGGACGAGGCGCTGCGCGATCAGCGCTTCACGGAGGACCCGGTCGAGGAGACGCGCGGCGACGTCGATGCGGCCTGGGGTGAGGCGGAGGTGATCGTCGAGCTCGAGGGTGAGACACCGGGGCACCTGCAGACGCCGCTCGAGCCGCATGCCGCGGTCGCCCGCTGGGACGGCGGCGACCTCACCGCCTGGGTCTCGACGCAGGGGATGTTCGACGCGCGCTCCGACCTCGCACGTCGCTTCGGCCTCGCCAAGGAGCAGGTTCGCGTGATCACGGAGTTCGTCGGCGGCGGCTTCGGGGCGAAGCAAGGTGCGGGCACTGAGGCCGTCCTGGCCGCCGAGCTCGCCCGCGTCACCGGCCGGCCGGTGCGTCTCGCCAACGACCGCCACGCCGAGCAGCTCGACGGCGGTCGCCGCGCCTGGACGCGCCAGACCGTCAAGCTCGGTGCGCGCAGCGACGGCACGCTCGTCGCCGTCGAGTCGGCCGCTCTGGTCTCGATGGGGCAGGGTGGCTGGACGTTCCCGGTGAACCTGCCTGCGATCACGTTGTACGCCGTCGAGAACGCTCACTCGATGCTGTTCCCGCTGAAGACGAACCTGCGCGCGCAGAACGCCTTCCGCGCGCCGGGTGTCACGGAGGGAACCGCGGTGTTCGAGCAGGCCGTCGACGAGCTGGCGCTCGCGCTCGGGCTCGACCCGCTCGAGTTGCGACGGCTCAACCACGTCGACGTCGACCAGGCCAGCGGCCTCCCGTACTCCGACAAGAACCTGCTCGCCTGCTACGAGCGGGCAGCCGAGCTCGCCGGTTGGGCGCAGCGCGACCGCCTCCGCGAGCCACAGGCCGACGGGTTGCTGCGCGGGATGGGGTGCGCGACGCAGATCTGGTGGGGTGGAGGTGGCCCGCCGGCCCATGCCACCGTGCGCCTCGACGCGGCCGGTCATGCGATCGTGACCACGGGCATCCAGGACATCGGCACCGGCACGCTGACGACCGCGCGCATCGTCGCCGCAGAGGAGCTCGGATTGCCGCTCGAGCGCGTCCGGGTGCTTGGCGGCGACACCGGCCCGAACCTGTACGGCCCCGTCTCGGGCGGGTCGATGACAACGCCCGCCGTGATGCCGGCCGTGCGGTCGGCTGCGGGGAAGGTGCGGCGCACGCTGCTCGGCCTCGCGGCCGACGTCCACGAGATCTCGGCCGACGACCTCACGGTCGCCGACGGTCGCATCCGCTCGCGTGACGGCGCGCTCGACGTCGAGGTGACGGAGGTGACGGGGAAGCTCGGCAACGCGACGATCGACGGCTCCGGCTCGCGCGGACCGAATCCCGACGGCTTCCGCGTCCACACGTTCGGCTGCCAGATCGCGCAGGTCGCCGTCGACCCGGACGTGGGGGAGGTGCTGGTCGAGCGGATCGTCGCCGTCCACGACGTGGGGCGGATCGTGAACCCACTCGGCGCGTCGAGTCAGGCCGAGGGCGGAATCCTCCAGGGGATGGCGTTCGCCCTCACCGAGGAGCTCGTCGTCGACCCGAACACCGGGATCCCGGTCAACGCGACGCTCGACGACTACAAGGTGCCGACGATCGCCGACGTGCCGGAGATGCTGATCGAGTTCGTGAACGTCCCGGACGCGACGATGTCCACCGTCGGTGCGAAGGGGCTCGGCGAGCCGCCGATCGTCCCCACCGCTGCTGCGATCGCGAACGCGTTCGCCCACGCGACGGGGCGTCGTTGCAAGGCTTTGCCGCTGACGCGCGCGCGAGTCCTGGAGACGCTGCGATGACGGTCTACGCGCGTCCCGGGTCGCTCGACGAGGCGCTGGCCCTGCTGGCGGAGGAAGGCGCCGCGCCGCTCGGGGGCGGCACCGACCTCGCCGGCCAGGTCGATCGCGGGATCCGCTCGCCCGGCTTGCTCGTCGACCTGCAGGCTGTCGGGCTCGACGGGGTCGTGGAGCTGGATGGTGGGGTCGAGATCGGAGCCGCAGTCACACTCGCGGCGCTGGCTTCGTCTGCGGAGCTCGCGGGCTACGACGCCGTGGTCACCGCGGCCTCGGCGGCTGCCTCGCCGCTCCTGCGGACGGTCGGCACCGTCGGCGGCAACCTCTGTCAGCACACGCGCTGCTGGTACTACCGGAGCCCGGAGCTCACCTGCTGGCTCGGCGGTGGCGAGACCTGTTACGCGCAGGAGGGCGATCACCGGAAGCACAACGTCGAGCCGGGCGACTGCATCTCGGCGCACCCGTCGGATCTCGCGCCGGCCCTGGCGGCATGCGGTGCGACGGTCGTCGTCCGGTCGACGGCGGGTGAGCGAGAGCTGCCGCTGCTCGACCTCTACCGGCGGCCGACCGCGGACGATCGCTCGTTGGTGGCGTTGGCGCCGGGCGAGCTCGTCACTGCCGTGCGCCTGCCCGTCCCGCCGGACGCGTCGGTGTACCTCCGGGCCGGCGAGCGCCAGGCGTTCTCGTTCCCGCTCGTCGGCGTGGCGGCCGCGCGGCGCGGTGGTTCCGTTCGCCTGGTCGCCTCCGGGGTCGCGAACGTCCCACGGGAGCTCGACCCGGCCGACCCGCTGGCCGGTCTCGACGGCAACCCGCAGACGGGCTGGAAGCGCGATCTGTTGGCCGCGCTCGTCGGGCGAGCACTCACCCGCATCGACTCCTGAGCCGAGCCTGCCCTGCCGGGATGCCAACCCGCGGCAGAGGCGTCCGCGTCACCTGTGGACGAGGCGACACACACCTGGCGCACTTGTCCTTGACGCGCCCTCGGTGTCTGACACCTTTTCCACAGGCCGCCTCGACGAGACGGCGTTGCCCCGGTGGCCGCGCGCGGCTGTGATTCATCTCGCACGTGAGCGAGACGACCGTCGACACCGCCGCGCGCAGCGAGCGTGCCACATCAGGCTCGCCAGATTCGAAATGAGCCCTCGCTGCAGCTATCAGCCGCCGGTCATGGGCGGGCACGTCGTCCTGCGGCGTGAGCTCCGCGGCCTGCTCGTAGAGCTCGGCACCCGCTCCGCGAGCTCCCCGACGGCACGCCGACTCGGCTGCGCTCTCCAAGGCGGCCGCCACCGCTTCGTCCGGCCCTGTTCCGGCCAGCGCGAGGTGGCGGGCCCGCTCCTCGGGCGTCTCGACGAGCTCGGCGAGACGAAGGTGGATCCGGCTACGCGCGAGGTCGCCGGCGTCCGCGTAGACGGTTGAGGCAAGAAGCGGGTGGGAGAAGCGCACCCGCTGCCGGTCGAGCACGAGCACGCCGTGTCGGGCGGCCTCGCCAAGGAGCGCATCGCTCTGGTCTGCGACGAGGCGTGAGAGGAGCTCCAGTCGGGGGTCGCCGGCGGCCGCCACCGCGAGGAGGAGCTCTCGCGTCTCTGCCGACAACGCCTCGATCCGCGCACGAAGGGCGTCCGCGAGAGACGCTGGAACCGTCAGCCCTCCGTCGTGCGGGTCGGCAGCGGCGACGACGCGCGCGAGCTCGAGCGCGTGGAGCGGGTTCCCCTGGCTGACCTCGTACACGCGCACGAGCTTCGGCCGGGAGAGCGGCGCCCCGAGGCTCACGTTGATCATTCGATGGAGCGCACCGAGACTCAGCGGGCTCGGGCGAAGGATCGCGGCTGCGAGTGCGACCGTCGAGCCTGCGAGATCGAGTGGCACGCCACCTTCTTCGAGCCGGCGCGTGGTCAGGACGGCGACGTCGTCGTCGGGGCGCAGGTTCCGAAGCGCATACGTCAGGGCAACGCGTGACGATCCGTCCAGCCACTGGACGTCGTCGACGGCGAGCACCACGGGCCGCGATGCGGCGGCCGCGCGGATGACCGAGAGCGCTCCGAGTGCGACGGCAGTCTCGTCAAGGCGGGAACCCGTGACGTCGCGGAGGCGCAGAGCACCCTCCAGTGCACGTACGCGGGGCGTCGGCACAGATTCGCGAACGCTCGGCAGGACGCGCTCCAACAGGCTGGCGAGAGCACCGTACGAGACCCCGGTCTCGACCTCGACAGGGCGGCACTGCATGACGAGCGCCTCTGCCTCACGGGCAACGCGAGTGGCCTCCTCCCACAACGTCGTCTTGCCGATTCCCGCCTCGCCTTCGATCTCGAGCAGGGCGGGACGAGGGCCTGCCAGCCACTGCTCGATCGCTGCGATCTCCCCGTCTCGACCGACTATCGGCGACTGCGTGCCGTGCACTGTCATGTGACCTGCTCCGGGCCGGAGATCGGGGGCGCGCGAGCGTCCAGGGGTCGTCCTCGGGACAGCAGAGGGCGTCGGATGGTCCCGGGAGCATTTCATGTACTACGGCCCGGGACGTGGCGGATCGGCGTTTGCCTGCGGTCGCGTGTGCATGTGATCATGCACACGTGAACGCGACGGTGACCGAGCCCGCGCCGCTCGAGGTCGGTCACGAGGCTCTGCTTCGTGGCGACTGGGCCGAGGCGCGCGCGGCGTTCGAGGAGGCGGCCGCGATCGACGGTTCGCCCGATGCGCTCGACGGGCTCGGGCGTGCGCTCTGGTGGCTCCGCGACGGAGAGGGCGCGATCGTCGCGCGCGAGCGCGCGTATGCCGGGTTCCGGCGCGAGGGTGAGTTGGCGCGTGCGGCGCGGATCGCGCTCTGGCTGTCGCGCGAGTACGCCCTCGTCTACGAGAACCACTCGGCATCGCGCGGCTGGCTCGCGCGCGCCGAGCGACTGCTCGCGGACACGGCCCCGGGTGCGGAGCGCGGCTGGCTCGACCTCGCACGGTCAGAGCGCTCCCGCGATCCCGCCGACGCGGCGGCGCTCGCCGAGTCGGCGCTCGACGTCGCAGTGGCGACAGGCGATGGCGACCTCGAGCTGAGGGCGCTCGCACAGTCAGGGCTGGCGGAGATCTCACGGGGCCGCGTCGACGAGGGGCTCGAGCGGCTCGACGAGGCGATGGCGGCCGTCACCGGCGGAGAGCCCGCGTCGCTCGAGACCTTCTCCGACGTGTACTGCACGCTGCTCCATGCGTGCGAGCTCGCCGGGGAGAGCGAGCGTCCCCGCGAGTGGAGCCAGGTGCTCGAAGCCTTCGCACGCGAGGTCGACTACCTGCCCCTGCTGGCGTTCTGCCGGAGCTGCTGCGCAGACGTTCACGCCTCCCGCGGCCGCGTCGACGAGTCCGAGGACGAGCTCGTCGCCGCGCTCAGAGAGCTCGAGTCCGCCGGGCAAAGAGCCCGCTGCGTCCATCCGGCGACCCGTCTCGCGACGATCCGCGTGCACCAGGGGCGCCTCGAGGACGCGGAGCAGCTGCTCGACGGCCTGGCGGGTGCTCCCGAGGCTGTCGAGGCATCGGTTCAGCTGCGCCTGGCCGCAGGTGAGCCGCAGGCTGCGGCCGCGGTGCTCGAGCGTCGGCTCGACGAGGTCGGTCGCGACAGCCTGCTCGCTGCGCCACTGCTTGCCCGGCTCGTCGAGGCTCAGCTGGCCCTCGGCGCGAACGATGCGGCGCGCGACGCGAGCCAGCAGCTCGCTGCGCTCGCCGACGTGCCCGGGCGGGACCGGATCGAGGCGATGGCCGCGCTCGCGCGCGGCCGCCACGAGGCTGCGACAGCGGATCCGGCGGCACCGGCCACGTTGCGGTCCGCCGTCAACGGGTTCGCCGCGCTCGGTCTCCGCCTGGACGCGGCCCGTGCCCGTCTCGACCTCGCTGCCGCGTTGGCTGACGCCTCGCCCGAGCTGGCGGTCGACGCGGCGCGACGAGCGAGGATCGAGCTCGAGTCGCTCGGCGCCGACCGGGAAGCGGACCAGGCCGCCGCGCTCATGCGGTCACTCGGGGCGAAGGGGCGGGCCGGGCCGCGTGCGACCGGCGAGCTGTCGAAGCGGGAGCTCGAGGTCGTCCGTCTCCTCGCCGAGGGGCTCTCGAATGCCGAGATCGGTCGACGCCTGTTCATCAGCCCGAAGACCGTCGAGCACCACGTGGCGCGCATCCGGTCGAAGCTCGGCCTGCGCAGCCGCTCCGAGGCGGCCGCCTGGGCTGTGCGCAACCTGGTGGCCGATTAGGGGCTTTCCCCCTACCCCCGCGTTCCGCGACGCGGCACCGTGTGGCTCGACCACGCACCAGCGACAAGGAGGGTGATCGTGTCGGAGCAGAACAAGGATCTCGTCCGTCGGTACTACGCCGACGTGCTCAACGGCAGGAACCTCGACGCAGTGGGCGAGTTCTTCGTCGACGAGAGGCTCGTGCAGGGGATCCGGGGTGGATGCTTCGCGTACTTCGAGGCGTTCCCCGATCTCCACGTCAGCGTCGAGGACCTGATCGCGGAAGGCGACCAGGTCTTCTGTCGCTCGATGATGACGGGGACGCACGACGGCGAGTACAAGGGCATCGCGGCGACCGGCCGCAACATCTCGGCCGAGACGGCCGAGATCTACCGGATCGCCGACGGGAAGGTCGTCGGCTACTGGTGCCTCGCCAACGTCGCCGGGCTGATGCGGCAGCTGACGGAGGAGCCGGTCGCGACGTCCGTTTGATCTGTTTCTCGCTGTCTGGCAACCATTCCGCGTCCATCACGACCAGAGGAGGGTGACGTGCCCAAGGCGTCCAAGACGACCGCGTCCGAGAGCTTCGAGCTCGACGGGTACGAAGGACATTTCGAGCACTTCGACGGCGGCTATACCGTCGGCTTCGAGACGTACACGGCCGATGCCGACATGGCGCCGCTCTTCGCGGGGCTGCCCGACGACCGCTGCCAGTGCCCGCACTGGGGCTATGTGATCGAGGGCAAGATCAGGTACACGTTCACCGACGGGCACGAGGAGACCTACGAGGCAGGTGACGCCTACTACGCGCCGCCCGGCCACACGCCGCAACTCTTCGCCGGCTCCCAGGTCGTCGAGTTCTCCCCCAGCAGCGAGCTGGCCGAGACGTTCGAGGTGGTCGAGCGCAACATGGCTGCGATGGAAGGCTGATCCGGCGACGCAGGATGGGTGTCTGACACCGCGGAGCGGTGTCAGACACCAACACGTCGCTGTGCCTCAGATCACGTTGTGCTCGGGGCGCGCGTGGCCGCCGGCGAAGCGATCGGCCGACAGCGGCGCGACGTCGACGAACGGCTCCCGGCGCAGCACGAGGTCGCGGACGATCTCGCCGATCGCGGGCCCCTGCAGGAACCCGTGCCCGGAGAAGCCCGGTCGCGTAGAGGAACCGCGACGGCGACTCCGCCTCGCCGACGAGCGCGTTGTGGTCGGGCGAGACCTCGTAGAAGCCCTTCCAGCCGCCTGCGAGCCCCAGGTCAGGCAAGCGGGGGCACCGGCGCTCGGCGACCTCGAGCACCGGCAGCAGCCAGTCGGGATCGGCCGACCGGTCGAACCCGGGCGGCTGTTCCCGGTCGGCCATCCCGAAGAGAAGCCCGGGGCCTTCGCGGTGGAAGTAGAAGCCGGTCGAGAAGTCGATCGTCAGCGGGATCGCTTCCGGCAGGTCGTCCACCGGTGCGGTGTAGTGGATCTGGCGCAGCACGGGCTGCACAGGGAGGTCGACGCCGATCATCGCGCCCACCGAGCGCGACCACGCCCCGGCGCAGCAGGCGACGACCTCGGTCTCGACGTCGCCGAGCGCGGTCCGTACGCGGGAGATCCGGCCACCGTCGACCTCGATGTCCGAAACCGCACAGCCGGTCACGATCGTCGCACCGCGAGCGCGGGCACCGGCCGCATACCCCGAGACCACCGCCTCGGGGCTCGCGTGACCGTCGAGCGGGCAGAACGTCGCGGCGAGCACGCCCTCGATCCCCGCGAGGGGCGATAACGCCCCGGCCTCCTCGGCGGAGACCATCCTGCTCGGCACGCCCAGCTCGTTCTGCAGCGCCACTGCGGCCTCGAACGCGGCGACGTCCTCGGCCCGGTCGAGCAGGAACAGGTAGCCGACCTGCTTCAGGTCGATCTCGGCCCCCGGCCGCTCCGCGAACCGCTCGAAGGAGTCGATGCTCCGCAGGGCGATCGCGATGTTGAGCGGGTCGGAGAACTGCGTGCGCACGCCCCCGGCCGCCTTGCTCGTCGACCCCGACGCGAGCGCGTCGCGCTCGAGCAGGACGACCTCGGCGCCCGCCTCCGCGAGGTGGAAGGCGGCGCTCGTCCCCATCACGCCGCCGCCGACGACCACGACGTCCGCGCGCGCGGGGAGCGCACCTCGGCTCATCGACGGATCGCGCTGCGCAGGAAGAAGCCGACGTTCGCGGGCCGCTCCGCGAGCCGTCGCATCAGGTACGGGTACCAGTCGGGCCCGTAGGGCGTGGCGACGAGCACCTTGTACCGATCAGTGACGAGGGCTCGTTGCAGGGCGGGGCGGACCCCGTAGAGCATCTGGAACTCGAAGCGGTCGCGGCCGATTCCGGAGCGCTCGGCGAACGCCTTGACGTGCTCGATGATGGCCTCGTCGTGCGTGGCGACGGCGATGTACGCACCCGCGTCGAGCCCACGCTGGACGAGGCGGACGAAGGAGCGGTCGACGTCGTCCTTGTCGGGGTACGCGACGTCGGGCGGCTCGAGGTACGCGCCCTTGACGATGCGCAGGTTCGGTGCCGACGGCAGCAGCCGCTCCAGATCGGCGTCCGTCCGGTAGAGGTACGACTGCAGCACCGTGCCGACGGCGTCGTGCCCCGCGGCCCGCAGTCGCTCGTACATGCGCAGCGTGACGTCCACGAGCGACGACTGCTCCATGTCGATGCGGATGAACGTCCCCAGCCGCGCGGCCCTGGCCACGAGGCGCTCGACGTTGGTGTAGGCGAGCTCCTCGTCCACGTCGAGCCCCAGGTGCGTGAGCTTGAGCGCCACGTTCGCGCGCAGCTCCTCCGCGGCGAGGCGGTCGAGGATCTCCTCGTACGCCCGCGTCACCGCCTCTGCGCCGGCCTCGTCGGGCGTCGACTCGCCGAGCAGCGTCGTGTTGGCGTGCAGGCCGTCCTCGTTGAGGCGCCGGAGCACAGCGACGCACTCGTCGAGCGTCTCACCCGCGACGAAGCGGGATGCGCCGAGCCGCATGCCGTGCCCCTGTACGAGTCGCTGCAGCCGGCCGCTCGCGGCCGCGCGCAGGATCGCCGTGCGGGGAAGTTGTCTGGCGGTCGCGACCAGCGGCACGGCGCGAGCCTACTCCGACCCCCGACCCGAGTGCCCTCCCGCCCGTCGGGAGCACGACCCCTTCGCCGGGTTCAAGGTTCGAGGTCGATGCCCAGTCTGATCCCGACGAGCGCCATCACGATCGAGAATCCGACAAGTGTGAGCAGCGTCGCCGCAAGTCCGATCCGCCAGCTGCTTCGCGCCACACCGATCAGAACCCCGGGAAGAAGCCACGTCACGCCGAGGTAGCCCGCGGCATAGACGAAGCCGTAGAGCAGCTCCGAGTCCAGCGCCAGAGCGAGCAGCGGCACGCCGATCGAAGCGGCAATCACCACCCCGGCGAGGCGGACAAGCACGCGGGACACCCCTGTCGGCAGCGGTGCAGGAACGGGCCGCGGCGGCCGTGGCCGCGAAGCGGCTGCCTCCACCCGCGAGCGACGCTCGAGCCTCTCGATGATTCTCTGCGCTCGCCGCCGCGTCGCTCCCTGCGACCGGGACGCGATCTCCTCGGCGAGCTCGCGAACCTGCGCCAACACCTGTGGGTAGCCCTGTGCGACGGCCACCCGCTCCGCATCCGCAAGCACCCGCACCGACTCCTCAGCCGCGCCTTCATCGAGACGCTTTCGCGCGCGAACGATCTCCGCCCCCAACCACGCATCCGTATCCGGGTCGGTCGCCATCACCTCACCCAACCCCACCGTGCCACCGCCACCACCTACCGCATCAGGGCGGTTGCCGATCCCGGCTACCCGGAACTACCCTCACGCCCGGAAGGAAGCCCCGCGCCGATGGAGCCCATGTGACCAGAATGTGGACACAGCCCGTTGAGATGGGGTGCACTCCGTTGCCCTCCGAGGTCTTAGCTATCCCAACAACGGCTTCGGCACTACGGAGCGCAACTCCGCACAACGACAACCTCTCACTCGAATCTCCCTCGTAATGATGGGGTCGACGGGTCGAGTTCGTCAGAGGGCATCGCCGGAACATCAGGAGGCAAGCGAGATCCGTCGTCGAGAGAGGCCCGCAATCGGGCCCCTGTCACGTCTTGTGGAACCGAGATGGAACGGTCGCAGGGAGCATGCGGTGGGAGCCCGCCCGGCTCACCCCAGGGCACCCGCCGACCCCGCCCACCACCGCGAGACACGTCCCTCCAGGCCACCTTGCGCTCACGCCCACGTAATCGCCGTGGCCGTGGAATGCTTCATCCGAGGGATTCTGCGATTCGACGCTGCTGGGCCTGCGCCACTCGGACCGTCTCCGCAGAATCAGCGCCAAGCGGGCCGCCGCTTCCGCATTGCGAGAAGACATTTCGATCACGCCAGATGACCGCGAAGCCCGACTCGCCCTCGTAGCCGACCGTGTACGCCGCCGTCTCATCACCAAGCGTAACCGCGATTCTCGCTGGCTGGGCCTCACCGCCCTCCTCCTTGGCCGTCTCCAGTGCGCGATCGACAAAGCCACGAAATCGCTCTTCGGCGCCATCGCTGGAGCGGTACACGCTGGCCCGGCACAAGATGAACGTGGCATCAGGGCTCACGAACACGATGTCGTACGACGCGACGAACTCCCTCCTGATCGATTCGATCTCCTCTGCTGTCCTGTCTTCGAGGAGGTCCCCGATCGGAACGGGGCCGGTCTCCTCCTCGTCGACGAGGTACCCGCTCGGGACGTCGGAGAGTTGCGGGACGAGCTCCGCTGGGTCAGGGGTTGGCTCCGAAGAGTCCGTCGTCGTCGCCGACTGAATCGCTGTCTCATCGGGTTCGGCTGTCCCAGAGCCGGCCTCGCCTCCGCCGCCACAGCCCGAACCGGACGCGGCCAAAATCGCCACGAACCCGAACAGCATCGCGCTCCGACGCGTGACGCTCATGGCGAATCGAATTCTCGATGACACAAAGGCGGCGACATCGGGGCAACCGCTGACCCCGCTCACCCGGAACTACCGAGGGTGCGGGCCGACAGGGAGGCGCTGGAGCTCATGCTGTAGGCGGTGACGGTCTCAGAAGCGCGATGCCAAGCAGCGTGGGGACTCCTCCCACAACGACCGCGAACAGGTACTCGCCGCCGGTTCCGCCCCTCGTGTCGGCGAAGGCGAGGATCCCTGAGAGAACGAAGAACGCCGCGCCGACGGTGAACGAGGTGATACCCGCTCTCTGTCGGGTTCTCTTGGCGTGTGCAAGGCCCGACACCACAAGCCACACGCCTGGGATGAACGCAAGGCTGCCGACGAACAGCACCGCTGCCGTGTCCCCTGCACGCCAGTACGTCTCGGGGTCATCCTCCATCCCCCAGGCCTTCAAAAAGGAAATCAGCCACAACACGCAGAAGCCCATGAACACGCCCAGGCCGATGAGCACGAAGCCTACGATCAGCTTCCCCGAGTTCCTCGATCGCTCCGGCGGCATCGGTTGCCCTCCCATGCCACTCTTCCCTCCTCAGGCTCTCATGACGGACGCCGATCGAACATCGGGGCGAACGCAGTGACCTGCGCCCACACCACCACCTGGCCAAGCCACCACTGCGGCGGGTGATCGGAAGTCGAGATCCCAGTCGGCAGCGGAACCGCCATGAGCCTCACCTATGCACAGTGTTTCCCGTGCTCGCTGCGTCACGCATCGGGGGCGACCACGATCCCGGGGTGCACCAAGTACCGACGATCAGAGCGGCCGCCGATCCCGATGCACGCTCCCACCTCACCCAACCCCCGTGCCACCAGCTGCATCTCGCGGCATCGGGGCGATTGCCGATCCCGGCTAGGTTATCGGCAGGGTTGCCAGGCGGGGTTATCTCACCTCCCTCACCGGCCAGTTCCAATACGCATGGGGCGCCACTGGTCACCCGACGCCGCACCAAGCTCCTCTTCGTGGGTAATCCACATCAGCCGGAGGCGGGCGGTGACCGGCGACCATTCGTCGGAGTCTGGATGGAGGGGCGCACCGTCGATGGTTCAGCGCGGTACGTCGTAGCCGATCCAGTCGTTCTCCATCTCGGTGACGTTGTGCCTGTGGGTGGCGTCGGGGCGCATGAGCCAGATGTCGCTCTTCTCGATCCCGTCTCGGACGTAGGCGATCCACGGCCCGGTCGGTGACCATGCGGAGTCGTGGAACCACACGTCGTCACCGAAGCAGGGAACCGGGGGGAAGTTCATCGGGTGGCAGGTTCGCGTGAGGTAGCGGGCCGAGGCTTCGTCGGTGGAGGCGACGACGACGTTTCCGTTGAGCCAGTTGTTGGTGTCCCGGTCGATGAGGACCGTGCGGCCGTCCGGCGACCAGCCTCGCGTGGCGTCGTTCGCGCCCGCTTCCGCCCCGCGCGTGAGCTGACGGAGATTCGTGCCGGCTGGATCGGTGACGGCGACCCCCGCACTGGTGTCGAAAGCGATCATGCGTCCATCGGGTGACCACGTCGGTGACGAGGACGTGTTCCCGAACTGGAAGGGCTGCGCTGTGAGCTGGCGCTGGTCGGCGCCGTCGGCGTCCATCACCCAGACGCGGGTCGCACCGGTGCGGTCGCTGTCGAAAGCGATCCGTCGTCCGTCGGGAGACCAGGAGGCGTTGCCGTCGCGTCCGGTGTTGCGGGTCAACTGTCTCTCGCCCGTGCCGTCGGCGTCGATCACGAACAGCTCCGCCGCGTCCCCGGTGCCCCCCGTGTAGGCGATCCAGCGTCCGTCGGGAGACCAGGCGGGTTCCGTTTCCGACAGCGGCGTGCCGGCAACGATCGTGCTGTCGCCACCTGTCGCCTCGACGACGGCGATGTCGGCCGTGCCGCGCTGCTCGGTGACGTACGCGATGCGGTGACCGTCGGGTGACCACACCGGTGCGGTGTGCTCTCCCAGCTTCTCGAGCGGCGTCAGCTCCGACATCCGGCCACCATCGGCGTCCATTTCAACGATCGCGCCCGCCGGCGTCCACGTGCGATCCTCGCCCCGCTCCTTGTACGGCGTCCAGGTCGTGCGAAGGAAAGCGATCTTGGCCCCGTCGGGCGACCACACCGGCGAAGACACCGTGCGATACGACCATGCGTCGTCCCCGCCGCTGCCCACGGTCGCCACCCCACCAACGACCGTCACCACCGCAGCGACAGCGATCACCGCCGCTGCGCCGCGTGCGCCGATCGCGTTCCCGCCCACGAGTGCCGCCATCCCGAGCAGAAACGGCACCCAGGCGGTGACCGCAACCCCCATCACCTGCCCCGCAGACCACGGATCGCCCGACCAGGCGTTCCCAAAGCTCACCGCGAACACGCCGATCGCGAGAACGACCCCGCCAACGAGGAAGCACACAACAGCAAACACCACCGCCCCGCGGCGCGGTCTACGAAGCTCGTTGCGAGGCGACGCACTCACTGCACCTCACCCAACCCCACCGTGCCACGACTCGCACGGCACCACATCAGGGCGGTTGCCGATCCCGGCTACGGGACACCCGCGCCCCGGCGCTCCGTGACGGGTAGCGCTTGGAACGGCTGCGGGCGGCTCGGTGAGCACTGCGGCAGCGGCCTGAGGAGTTCCCGCACTGAATTACTGCGGGGCGATCAATTGACTTCCCCACCGCTTGTGCTCGACTGCATGGCCCGCTGCGTCGGTAGGGCCGGGTCTGCGGCCCTGCTTCTCCGACGCCGAATCCGACACGTACCTCACCCAACCCCACCGTGCCACCAGCCGCCTCCCGTGGCATCAGGGCGGTTGCCGATCCCGGCTACGGCGCAGCCGCAGCATCGGCGAGCGGCTTCCGTGAGTTGGTGTCAGCGCATGAGAGGGCCCGGCCGCGTGCGATGCCGCGGGTCGAGGGGACGGGGTCGCGACTGGTGAGCATCCTCGGAGGCAACAAAGAGGACGCCGCCGAGTACCGGAGCGGCCAGAACCGGGAGCCACACGGCGCCTCCCCACTCACCTGACCCGATCATCTCGATCGCGATACCCGCCAGCGCGACAGCCCCGAAAACGGCCAGGACGACACCCGAAGCGGCTGGCCAACGCCGCGCCAACAACGCGAGCCCGACCAGCGGAACGGCACACAAGAACAAGAAGACACCGACGAAACCCGCCCCGCCAGTCGCCGAAACGATCGCAACAACGCCCAGAACGATCAGCGCCAGCGCATCCCCGACCACGAGTACCGCACCCGCCCGCCACACCCAGCGACGCCGCCGCACACGCACACGCTCACCCGCAGACCGCTCCGGCAGTCCCCGCAACAACCGATGCAGCGCCAGTGCCTCCCGCGCACCAACGCCAACCATGTCCGCCCGCGCCAGGAACTCCTCCCGCCCGATCGCAACGCCCAGGCCTCGAGCCGAACGCAACCCGTCGAACAACCTCCCCACCAACGCAGCATCAATCCCCACCACCTCAGCCTTCCCCACAAACACATCCCGGCTGATCCCAACCACAAGCCACCTCACCCAACCCCACCGTGCCACCAGCCACGGCCTACCGCATCGGGGCGGTTGCCGATCCCGGCTACCCGGAACTACCCTCACGCCCGGAAGGATGAACAAGACGCCCGCCACCGGGAGTCAAGGTTCGCGAAGTCGAAGAACGCGCTCGTGAAGAGGCGGAGCATCGCCTCGAGCCCGATCGTGCCGACGCCGAGCCGGTAGGGGTCGGACCAGGCGGCGGGATCTCCGCCCCGGGCGGGACGGTGTTCGAGAAGGGCGCCCTCGTCGGCGTGTTCGTCTCCGACGGCGAATGGTGGCGCCTCGTCACCGCGATGGTCCTCCATGCGAGCGTCCTCCACCTCGGGTTCAACACGCTCGCGCTCTACTGGCTCGGCTCGATCGTCGAGCAGGCGATCGGCACATGGCGCTTCCTGCTCGTCTACTTCGCCGCCGGGCTGGCCGGCTCCGCGGGCGCGCTCGTGTTCAGCTCGGCATTCGCGATCACCGTCGGGGCATCCGGCGCGATCTTCGGGATCATGGGAGCCTTGATGATCCTCGAGTACCACGCGACCGGCTCGCTCGCCGGGCAGGCGATGGGGCTCATCGTGATCAACCTCGCGCTCACGTTCCCGAACATCTCGATCGACGGCCACCTGGGCGGGCTCGTCGCCGGGATCATCGCCACCTTCGCGCTCGTCCGCACGCGGGGCATGTCGTCGCTGCTCGGCCCGGGGATCGTCCGTCGCGAGCGTCGTCGCCGCCTGGGTTCGCGTGGAGAACTACTTCTAGGCGGAACCGCTCAACCGTGCGGGTCGGGCGGCTTGTTCCACCCGTTTCTCCGACCCGGCCGATGGAGTGCCGGGTGGCGTCCGGGTCGTCGGGGATCTCCTACGCCGCACGGTGCATCGCCACCCGTGCGCGGCGCTCGGGCGCCGCGTGGCGTCGGCCGGTCGCGAGCGCCACCACCCTGTGAGTACCCATAAGAACACTAGACAAAACATGTACATAAGTGCTAGGGTCGTTACGAGCAAGTCACGAAACGCGAGGAGGACTCATGAAGCGCCTACTGCTACTGATCACCGTTGGAGCGTTCGCATCGCTTGCGATCGCCGGCTTCGCCAACGCCGCCAAGGTCACCGTCGTGCACGGCGTCCCCGACCTCACGGTCGACGTCTACGTGAACGGTGAGCTCACTCTCGAAGGCTTCGAGTTCGAGACGATCACCGATCCGATCGACCTCCCGGCCGGCGACTACCAGCTCGACATCCGCCCCGCAGGCGCGCCGGCCGACTCCGAGCCCGCGCTCTCCGGGAGTGCGACGGTGGCCGACGACACCAACGCGTCGATCGTCGCCCATCTGGACGCGAACGGAAACCCGACGCTCACCGTCTTCGCCAACGACACCGGCACCGTCGCGGCCGGCGACGCGCGACTGACCGTGCGCCACACCGCCGCCGCTCCCGCCGTGGACGTGCTCGCGGACGGCTCGGCGGTCTTCACGAACCTCGCGAACCCGGACGAGCAGTCCGCCGACGTCCCGGCCACCACGTACTCGGTGTCCGTCGCCGCTACGGGGACGACGGATCCCGTGATCGGGCCCGTCGACCTCAGCCTCGACGCCGGCACGGCCTACATCGCGTACGCCGTCGGCTCGCTGCAGGACGGCAACCTGAACGTCCTCGTGCAGACGATCTCCGGGCTCGGCGGCTCCCCGTCGGGCGTCCCGTCCGGCACCGTCGGGCTCGCCTCGAGCTCGAGCGGGCTCCCGACCTGGGTGATCGCGATGCTCTCGATCGCAGCGGTCGGCGTCGTGACGTCCGGGCTCGCGCTCGCCCGTTCGCGGCGCTAGCCGTACGATCAGCGGCGGGGGCCTCGTGCCCCCGCCGCACATCACTCCCATGAGACGGCACGCTCTCTTCCTGCTCCTCGTCACCAGCGTCGCGATGCTCGTCGCGATCCCCGCCTGGTGGCTGACGACGCGGCCGGACACCTCTGCCGGCTCACTGAAGGGCCTGGGCCTGGACGCCTCGCCCACCCTCTCTCCTCCGCCGAAGACGAGCCGCCCGAGCTTCGCCGCCCGCCGCGCCGCCGCGCAGGCCCCCAGGGTCGTCGTCCCGGTCCGGAGCGCGCGGATCGAGGACCTGCGGGGGCGCACGATTCCCGCACCCGTCTCGCTCCGCATTCCCGCCCTCGAGGTCGACGCACCCGTGGTGCCGGTCGGCGTGGAGCGCTCGACGGGCGAGATGGAGCTCCCCCCCGACAATGCGACCGCCGCCTGGTACCGGTTCGGGGCGTCGCCGGGACGCGCGGGGTCGGCCGTGATCGCCGGGCACGTCGACTACGGCGACGGTCGGGCCGTGTTCTTCCGGCTCTCCGAGCTGCAACCAGGGAACCGGATTCTCGTCGGCTACGGCGACGGCACGTCGACGGCATTCCGTGTCGTCGCGCGCCGGCTCGTCGACAAGGACGCGCTGCCGGCCCGCATCTTCGCGACCGAAGGCCGGCCCCTGCTGACGCTCGTCACGTGCGGCGGGGCCTACGACGCCGATCGGCGACGGTACCTCGGCAACACCCTCGTGTTCGCGATCCCCGTGACTCGGCGCGACGCCTGACCGCCGCACGGCGGCCCTCTCCGGACGGCCGTCAGTCAGCGCTGCGCGGCGACCGGCACAGAAGACGTCCTCGCAGCGCCCGTCGCCGGCGCAGCACGCGGTTCGACGACGAGGGGCACGAGCTCGCCTCGATCGACGTCGAGGAGGCCGCGGTCGGTGATCTTGAGCGAGGGAATCACCGAGAGCGCGAGGAACGCCAGTACCTGCAGCGGCGACGGGCACACGACGCCGAGCTCGGCGACTGCCGCGTTGACCTCGCGGCTCGCGGCGAGGACGTCGTGCAGCGGCAGATCGGAGAGCAGCCCGGCGACGGGCAGCGGCAACTCGCCTGCACGCGTTCGCCGTCCGCGACGACGAGGCCACCGCCGAACGTACGGAGCCGCTCGACGACGATGACGTTGTGGGCGTCGTGAGCGAACGTCGCCCCGAACGCGCCGCGCCGGATCCCGAAGCCCCGGACAAAGCCGAGGCCGATGCGGCCCGTCTCCAGGTGCCGCTCGAGCACGGCGACCTTTGCCAGGTCGCGCGCCGGGTCGGCGACCGCCGCTCCGTTCTCGACCGCGAGCTCGTCGACGAGCGACTCGGTGACGATCTCGCCCGGGACGAGGCCGATCACGCGAGCGCTCCCGCCCTTCCAGGGCACGGAGAACGCGTCGGGTGCGACGGGGTCGAGGTGCATCGAGTGCGTCACCCAGTCGGGCACGTCGACGTGCGGGATCTCGCCGACCGGTGCGCCCGCGAGCAGAGAGGGCGGCCGTCTGTCAGGAGCCGGCGGCTGACGCGACGTACTCGGCGACCGCCCTGATCTCCTCGTCGGAGAGATGTCCGCCGAACGACGGCATCACGTCACTGCCGTCGCGCACCTGGCCTGCGACAGTGGCAGCGTCGGGTCGCAGGTCGTCGAGACTCGGCCCGACCTCGCCGCTGCTGCCGAACGCAGCGAGCGTGTGGCACCCACCGCAACCAGACGACCCGTAGACCTTCTCCCCCAGCGCGAGCGTCTTCGAGTCTGCAGCGTCAGCGTCCGTCTCCGCGGGAGGGGTGCCCGCGCTCTCGTCCTCACCGGACATCCTGGCCGCGACCGTCTGTGCGAGCTCGACCTTGAGGTTCGTGTCGAACGGCGTCAGTAATTCGATGAAGCGGAGAACCGCGAGTGCGCGATCACTCTGGACGAACGCGACGTCGTAATACGCGTGCAGGGTGCGAGTCCCACCGGTGAGGATGTCCCCGGTCTTCAGCTCGATCACGATCTGATACGCGCGACTTCGCTCCGCGACCGCGGGAAACGAAAGCTCGCCGACACTGATCTCACCGATCCTGACGTCCTCCGGAGAATCTTCTTTCGCCTTCTCCTCGATGAATCTCCCAAAACAGTCGACGAACTCGTCGGATGCATAGAACTCGAACGCGGACTCGGCAGACTCCTCGTAGACCAGCGAGAGCGATGACGACAAGAGCTCATCCCCCGTCTCGAAGTCGTCCGATATCGACCTTCCCGTGACCACGATGTCCGCGAACTCCCCGCAAGCCTCGAACACAGTCTCATCCGCAGATTCGGGCGGTGTAGCCCTCCATCCAGAAGGGAAATCCGCCAACCGAAGCCCGAACCGCTCCGCGTACTCCTGATCGTCCTGGTCGATACTCGTCTCTGGTGCGCGCGCATCCGCCCCGGCACCCTTACCGGAGTCCTCGCCACCGTTGCGGGGGATCGGCTGCCAGTCGGGGAACCCGAGTCGGCTGTTGGAGCCGGTGATGCGTTGGGGGTCGCTGCCGTCGGCGTCCATGACGTAGAGGGCTTCGTCATCGTCGCGGTCGGTGACGAACGCGATCTGCCTCCCGTCCGGCGACCACTCCGGATCGAGCGAAGATCCCGACTGTCCGGCTGTGAGGTCACGTCGGCCGGTTCCGTCGGCATTGATCACGAACACGTGGACGTTCCAGGTGTCGCCATCGTCGGAGACGCTGTCAGAGAACGCGATCTGTGTGCCGTCCGGTGACCAACTGAGGCCGTAGATCCAGAGGAGGTACCCGTTGGTGCCGCGCATCGGGCCCCAGCGAACGTCGGTCAATTCTCGCGAGTTCGACCCGTCGACGTCGATAACCGACAGATGCAGTGATTGCCCCGTCGCGTCTCCGCTGATAAGCGCGATCTCGCTCCCGCCGGGCGACCACTCCGGCGCAACCTCGAGAACGTCCGGAGTCATGGTGATGTTGCGCCGACCCGAGCCATCGACGTTGACAACGTAGATATCCGACAGTTCCTCGTTCTCGGACTCGAAGGTGTCGGCTGCGACGGTTCCCATGTACACGATCTGCCGCCCGTCAGGCGCCCACGACGGATCCCATTCCTCCGTTTCCGGGACGCCGTCGGATCGATCCGTGACGTTGACCGGGTTCGAGCCGTCGGCGTCAACAACGACAATGTCTCCGTGGCTGAAGACGCTCGATCCGAACTCGTCGGTCGTGTAAGCGAGCTTCGTACCGTCGGGTGACCAGGCCGGGTACAACTCGTCCGCCCCGCTGTTGACAAGCACTGATCGCCCTGAACCGTCCGGACTCACCACGGAGATGTCACCGAGCCCGCCCTCTAGGTGGGCGAATGCGATCAACCCGTTGTCCGCCCTAACCTCCGTCCGCGACACTTTCGTCGGAGGCGACGACGAATCCGCTCCGCCACACCCGGCAACCGACAACAACACCGCCGAGGCAAACGCCGCCACCAGGGCCAACACGCACCCAAAAAGCAAGCGTTTCATACGCCCCCTTCTTCTCCTGTGAAGCGTCCCAAACAGGATGGCACGCCGCATCAGGGACGCCACTGATCCCCGTCAGTTAACCCCGCGACAGGCGTGGCTACTGAGCCTCGACCACCGCGACCTCAAGCATCGCCGCCACCCGCCCGCTGCGGCCCCCTCCCCTTTGCCTGACGAGCGCCTCCCGCCCGTACGAGAGCACCATCCACGTCACCGGGCTCTACGTTCGGGCGGGATGCTCGACCAGGCCGAGGTTGTCCCCCTGGGTGGTCGTGGACGCGGTACACCGGGGGATGAGTCGGCGGGCCTCTCCGCGAACACGGGGCGTGGCTGCCAAGCGGGCCGTGGAGATCTCGACGGCGATGCAGCAGCTGGTGCAGGCGCGGCTGCGAGCCACCAAGGACGGGAAGGTGCCGCGGCTCGACCCTGCCGGGCTGTCGGCGCGTGAGGTGACGGCGATGGCGCAGGCAGCGATGAAGCTGGAGCGCCAGGGGCTTGTCCTATGCAGCGGGTCGGCGACAGACAAGATGAAGGCCGCGTGGTTACGGATTGTCGCGGACTCGCTCACGGGTGCGACTCTATGGACGCGGACGACGAATCGGGAGATCGCGCAGAGAGGATGAACAAGACGCCCGCTACGAGCGGTGTGCCAGCGGCGGCGAGGAACACGGAGAAACTCCAGTTCGTGTTGTTCCACTCCTCCATCCACGCGCTGTTGAAGGCATAAGTGAACAAGTGATCGGCGATCAGCAGAGGGCTGACGGCGATCAGAAGCCAGCCGACAATTCGAGGAAATCGCCAGCCAAGCGCCGCCAGCAGACCTGCAACGCCGAGCCATCCCAGCCCTGTGAGCCAAGCACTTTGTTCGTAGTCGCCGGGTGCGGCCTCCCGGTAGGCGATCCAGTAGCCGACCGGCCCACCCATGACCAGGGACACGCTCGCGGCGGCCTTCAGCTTGGTCGCGGCATGAGTATGTCGGGCGGGGGTGGGCTGTCCCACAGGACTAGTCGTTGAGCGTGCTTGCGCAGAACGCATCCCTGTTCGCGCAGCAGCGAAATAGTAAGCCGGTGGCCCAGGCTTACCTGTTGGCTTCTCCGATGGCGAAGCACGCATCCACCTCACCCAACCCCACCGTGCCACCCCGCCGCCACTCGGCACATCAGGGCGGTTGCCGATCCCGGCTACGGGGTTACCGTGCCTCCAACTTCCCGCGCTCCGTGACGGGCGGGCCTTGAACGGCTGCGGGCGGCCTGGTGACCGCCCGCGTGTCATTCAGCGTAATCGCTATAGCCCGGAGGTCGTACCGAAGTGGTTGTCACTCCACGTGTTGGTGTACAGGGGGCTGTCGTTCTTTGCGTCCCAGATGCCGTTGTGCATACCAACGTTGTGACTAAACGTATTCTGGCTAGCCGACGAATGCACCCAAAGACCGTAATTAGTGTTGTGATTCGACGTGTTCGCCTCAATGAAACTTTCCGAGGTATTGGAGTCCATATACATGCCGACAAGACCGTTGTGATTCGTCGTATTTTCTTCCATTGTGAGCAAAGTAGAACCACTCGTATCTATTCCGAAGAGGACATTGTGGTTCATGGTATTGTCAAAGACATTAATGCTCGTTGAGTTCTGAATTGTGAATCCCCAGTTATTCTTCGACGAAGTGTTATTTGAAAATACTCCATCTTCCGAATACAGAACCAGAACGCCGATGCTGTTTCCCATCATCGTATTCGAATCTACTTTGAACTCAGACGCACCGTTCATTGACATTCCGGTTGTGCAATCACTCATCTTGTTGTGAGTAATTACAGACGCTGTCACGGCTCCTGCTACTTGAATGCCCATTCCGTTGTTCCGGTACGTGTTGCTGTCAACGAGGCTGTACGGGGAAGAGTGGATAAGCGTTCCAACATTGCTTTCAATTACCTCGTTATCCCGAGCCTCAAAGCCAGGTGCCGAGTATGCATAGATCCCCGTAGTTGTGTTGGAGATCTGACAGTTCTTGATCGTCACGTTTGACTTTGAGGTGGCGACAACACCCGACGCGCCGCCCGACCCGATGATTCGGAAGCCGTCACAGTCAAGCGTGACGCCATTCTCCATGACTAGCACGGAGCCGTAGTGATCCTCTGTGAGCGTTGTGTCCGTGTACAGGTAGAGCGTTCCAGCGGTGGCTGCCGCGGAAGTTGTCAGCCACGCGGCAAACGCCAATGACAAGACCAGAGCCGACACACACCCCACAAGCAGACGTTTCATACGCCCCCTCCTTTCCACCATCCAGCGTCCCAAACCGGGCAACGCGCGGCATCAGGGACGCCGCTGAACCGCTGTCAGGTGCGACTACGGGTTTCGTGCAGTGCAGCCTCAGGTGCCGGCCCGATGGCACTCAGGTACAGCCCCGATGGCACCGGGTAAGTCGGCGGGCAGGATGAGGATGGAGGTGTGTCCGAGTGACGCGGGTAGGACGCGGCGTATTCGTGGCGGAAGCTGAAGCTTTGGGCGTTGAGGCTGCGACCGCCGAAGCGTTGTTCGAGCTGCTGCGCCAGCGGGGTACGCGCGACTTCGTGGCTCAGGCACACGCCGTTGGTCTGAGCGACCGGGACACAGAAGCGCTGTACGAGCGGCTGCGCCACCATCGAATCGAGCGCTCGGAGCGGACGGCGCAACGACCGCAGCCGTCTAGAGCTACTCCTGCGGTGGGCGCCCGTACTGCTACGGCCCCGACAGCTGCATCTCCTCGTTCTCCGGAGCCGGGGAGTACGCCGTTCTCAGCAAAGCTCGCGTTCTGGTTGGTCGTTGGTGCCCTGGCCGCCGTCGTTTGGGCCGCTGTGATCCTGTCGGTCCTGATCGGTAGTTATGCGGGCGGCTTCGTCGTCGGCTACTACGGCGCCATCCCGTTCCTGGTCGTGCTCGGCGTGGCGCTCGTCGCAGGTGCATTCGGTCTTCACGCATCAGTCCGTCGGCGCTCGCGCCACGGCATCGGCCTCAGCCTCTGCCCGTATCTTCTGCTCTTCCTTATCGCCGCTCTGTGGTTTGTCAGTGACGTTGATTAATCGTTCTCTCTGATCGCCGAGAAGCTCTGGTCACTGCCAGGCGGGTAAGACGAGGGTGCGGGGTCGGGGAGAGCTTTGGGGGAGTATCCCGTCCCCGCACCATTCTCTCTTGGTGTTCTTCTCTCTACGTTGATTGACCGCAACGGCGGCGCGAGGCCGCCCGAACCGGGTGTCCGGCGCCCGCCACGGCGCCGGTGGCCGCGACATTTGCGAGGAGGGGCGCCTTGCGGCGCCCCTCCGGTTGGTTCACTCAGCTTGACGTTGAACGGGCTGCGGGCGGCCCGGTGGCCGCCCGCTGCATTCATGATCATGAGGTACGTGGCTCGCTTTGAGCGGGCCTCCCTGGTTATGGGCTGAGTGTCGAGCACAGCCCAGACGGCGAGGAGTCTCCATCTACGTTGTCCACACCGGAGTTCTTCGTATAGGTGTTGGCCGTCCCGGATGTACCCGCGCCGACGGTTAGATCCTTGAACCCGAAGTCACCGTTGCGGACCGACTCGTTCTTGTCGAAGGTGTTCTCCACGCTCGTGGCGTCGGCCAGGTAACCATTCCAGCCGCTGTCCTCCACGAGGTTTTTGTCGATTGCGTTACTAGTTGAGTAGCTGCTGAGGCGGAGTCCATCAGCGATCGTTCTGAAGATCGCGTTCTTCTCAATCGTGTTCCCGGTCGCGCTGTATAGGCCGATGCCCCAGGTGTTGTCGAAGAGCTCGTTCTCGAAGACCTCGTTGTTGTCGCTGTACTCCACGTTCAGTGCGTTGCCAGTTGTGTTGAGGATGACGTTCTTCGCTACGACGTTGTCGTTCGACCCGTAAAGAAGTCGAAGTGCGAGGAAACTCCCGTCCAGCTGATTCTTCTCAATCACGTTCTGCGACGAGGCCCAGGAACGGATTCCGCGATTGTTGTCGATCAGGTGGTTCTTCTCGATCGTGCTTGCAGAAGACATCGCGAGAGAGATCCCGATGGAGAAGCCGCGGACGTTCAAGTTCCTGACGACGACACCTGTCCTTCCGTTGAGTTCCACGCCGCTCCCGGATCCACTACCGGCGAGCATGTAACCGTTGCCGTCCAAAACGATGTCGTCGGCGCTGATGACGATCGCCGTTCCGCTGCAACTCAAGTCGCTCTCAAGCACCGTGTCCTCAGTGATGGTGAGCGGACAACTCACACCGTTGGCTGAGACTTGCGCTGGCCCGAGACTCACAAGGACTGAAAGAACGGCGACAAGAAACGCCAATACAGACCATTGCTTCTTCATGGCTATCACCCCCTTCCCAACGAAAGTCTTCCATCGAGGGCGTCGCGCGGCATCAGGGACGCCGCTGATCCCGAGTCCGTTAACCCCGCGACAGGCGTGGCTACTGAGCCTTGACCGGGCCGTGAGGGCGGGTAAGACGAGGGTGCGGGGTCGGGGAGAGCTTTGGGGGGAGTGTCCCGTCACCGCACCATTCACACCGAAGCAGGTGATGAGTCGCGCGCGCTGCCCGTCTGGGCCTGCGCTCAGGCTCCGAAAGAAGCAGGGCTCGCCCGGGGTGGCGGCCTAGATGTAGTTCCTGAGCACGTTGGTTCATCCGGGTCTCCTTGGAGGCTGAGAGCTGCCAAGCCACTCAGTCCAAAGAGGACACCGGATGAAGCTTCACCGTAACGCGGCTCTCAGCTGGCAGGGTCGGCGGCGCCTGGCGCGACGGGTCGTCGACGAGGGTTGGTCGCTCACGGCGGCGGCCGAGGCGCACGGCGTCAGTGTGCGCTGCGCTCGCAAGTGGGCGCAGCGCTACCGCCTCGAAGGGGAGCACGGTCTCCACGATCGATCTTCTGCTCCCAGGCGGGTTGCCAACCGCACGCCGGCGGAGCGAGTCGACGCGATCGTCAAGTTGCGGCGACTGCGCTTCACCGCGGCGGAGATCGCCGAGGTGCTGGGGATGGCGCTCTCGACCGTTTCGGGGATCCTCACTCGAGCCGGGATGGGCAGGCTCGGCCGCATCGGGCTCGAGCAGCCCGTCCGCTACGAGCGCTCGCGACCCGGCGAGCTCGTCCACGTCGACGTCAAGAAACTCGGCCGGATCCAGGGCGGCGCCGGTAAGCGAGTCCGCGGCGGCATCCGACAGCACCCCAACCCGAAGTACACCGACGCTGCGGGCACCGTTCGTCGCAGCGTCGGTTGGGAGTACGTCCACATCGCCGTCGACGACCACTCACGGCTCGCCTACGCCGAGGTGCTTCCCGACGAGAAGGCGGCGACCGCCGCCGGCTTCCTCGCCCGCGCCGTAGCCTTCTACGCTCGCTACGGCATCACCGTCGAGCGACTGCTCACCGACAACGGCGCCTGCTACCGCGGGACGCTTCACGCTCTCGCCTGCCGCAAACTCGGTCTGCGTCACCTCCGCACCCGACCCTACCGCCCGCAAACCAACGGGAAGGCAGAACGCTTCATCCGCACCCTGCTCACAGGGTGGGCCTACGGCGCGATCTATCGCTCGAGCCAAGAACGCACCGCGGCACTTGACGGCTGGCTCTGCCACGACAACCATCGCAGGCGACACTCAGCAATCGGCCACCGGCCCCCGGTAACCAGAACCAACCTGCTCGGGTCCTACACCTAGAGGTCGGGGGCGGTGGCGATGCTGTGTGGGTCGCTGGCAACCGAAGCCCGAACCGCTCCGCGTACGCCTGATCGTCCTGGTCGATACTCGTCTCTGGTGCGCGCGCATCCGCCCCGGCACCCTTACCGGAGTCCTCGCCACCGTTGCGGGGGATCGGCTGCCAGTCGGGTTCCCCGACTCGGCTGTTGGAGCCGGTGATGCGTTGGGGGTTGCTGCCGTCGGCGTCCATCACATAGAGGGCCTTGTCGCCGTCGCGGTCGGTGACGAAAGCGATCTGCCTGCCGTCCGGTGACCACTCCGGGTCGACCGAAGATCCCGGCTGTCCGGCTGTGAGGTCGCGTCGGCCGGTTCCGTCGGCATTGATCACGAACACGTGGACGTTCCAAGTGTCGCCATAATCGGCGTCAGAGAACGCGATCTTTGTGCCGTCCGGTGACCAACTGAGACCCTCGATCCAGGGGAGGTACCCGTTGGTGCCGCGCATTGGGGGCCAGCTGACCTCGGTCAGTTCTCGCGAGTTCGACCCGTCGACGTCGATAACCGACAAATGCAGTGATTGCCCCATCGCGTCTCCGCGAATAAACGCGATTTCACTACCGCTGGGCGACCACTCCGGCGCAACCTCTAGAACGTCCGGAGTCATGGTGATGTTGCGCCGATCCGAGTCATCGACGTTGACGACGTAGATGTCCGGCAGTTCTTCGTTCTCCGACTCGAAGTCGAAGGTGTCGGTTGCGATTCTTCGCATGTATGCGATCTGGCGCCCGTCAGGCGCCCAGGACGGGTACCAGTTGTCCGTTTCTAAGTCGCCGTCGGATCGATCGGTGACGTTGACCGGGTTCGAGCCGTCGGCGTCGATAACGACAATGTCTCCGTTGGCTGAAGACGCTTGATCTGGGGTCTCGTCGGTCGTGTAGGCGAGCTTTGTCCCGTCAGGTGACCAGGCTGGGTAGAGCTCGTCCGCGCCACCCTTTACCAGCACGGCTCGCCCAGAGCCGTCCGGACTCACTACGGAGATGTCACCGAGCCCGCCCTCTAGGTGGGCGAATGCGATCAACCCGTTACCCGCCCTAACCTCCGTCCGCGAAACCGTCGTCGGAGGCGACGACGAATCCGCTCCGCCACACCCCCCAACCGACAACAACACCGCCGAGGCAAACGCCGCCACCAGGGCCAACACGCACCCAAAAAGCAAGCGTTTCATACGCCCCCTTCTTCTCCTGTGAAGCGTCCCAAACAGGACGACACGCCGCATCAGGGACGCCACTGATCCCCGCCAGTTAACCCCGCGACAGGCGTGGCTACTGAGCCTCGACCACCGCGACCTCCAGCCACTTCACCCGTCCCGCCGCCGTCCCTTCGACCCGGGCGGTGACCAGCGCCTCCCGGCCGTCAGGGAGCACGATCACGTCGGCGGGTCGAGGTTCGGGGCGGGATGCTCGATCAGGCCGAGGTTGTCCCCCTGTGTGGTCGTGAACGCGGTACACCGGGGGAACGGGTCGGCGGGCCTCTCCGCGAGCAGGCGGCATGGCTGCCTCTGCGTGACCCGCCACGCGCAGACGCGGGCGCACGTCAGGGGGAGATGGGGGAGGGGCGCCTTGCGGCGCCCCTCCGTGTCGTGCGTTGCTCTTTCGGATCGCCCTACGGCTTCAGGCCGATGTCAGCGGTGACCGTCTGCCCGGTCTGGATCGTGATCGTGATTCGGTACTGCGCCGACGAATCCGCTAGCGGCTTCGTCGCGAGGTTGTAGATGTACTGGTAGTCGGGATCGCCCGTAAACCGCATCGTCGTCCCGGTCGTCGGGGGCACGGTCGAACTGGCCTCGTCGGAGCCGAGAGGTGGGGGGCTGCTGTTGATCTTCTGAACCGCGACCGTCGGTGCGAGGTTGCTGACGACCGAGCCGTCACAGTCGGTGATCCTGATCTTCACCGGGATCGTGCTCTTGTACTTGAACACGCTCATCGGCTGCCCGTTGCGCGTGTCGTTCACCGGCTGCAGGATCCCCGACGTGTTGTAGTTCACGGTGACCGTGTCGGGCTCGACGTTCGAGACGCCGCCGTCGTCGTCGGTGACCCGCACCTTCGCCGTATGCGAACCGGCGGTCGCGTAGGTGTGGCTGATGCTGCTACCCGACGTGAACGGGTCGACCGTCTCGTCGTAGGTGCCGTCGTTGTCCCAGTCCACCTCGGCGATGTGCGTGTCCGCTGTGCCGGGGTCGGTGAAGTTGACCGTGAGGCTGGCGTTGCCGGTGCCGCAGGACACGTTGCTCGTGCCGAACGACGCGCTCGTGATCGTCGGTGCGACGTTGACGACCGTGACCGAACCGGTGTAGGTCGATGTGCCGCCGTCCTTGTCCATGACCTTGCCACCGACGGACAGTGTCGCGTCGTCGGTGGTGGGGCACGACGTGCTGGACGCCGCGCTGAACGCGCCATAGCCCGCGCCGCAGTCGAACGCGTAGGTGAACCCTGCGGCGGTATCGATGCTTGACGGATCAGTGACGCCGGTGATCGAGAGGTTGAAGCTCGACCCCTCGTTCACGTTCCCCGCGGGCGAGTTGAACGTGCCGCTCGGCGCGACGTTGTTGATCGTTACCGACGCCGTAGCCGACGTTGAGAGTCCCGGGCCCGCCTCCGTGGCGGTGAGCTTCACCGTGGCGGTGCCGTTGTCGGTGCAGTTGATCGTGGCAGTCGCAAGCGACGTGGCGTTGCTCAGCGAGCAGGAGCCCGTGCCCACGCTGGAATTGTCGATCGTCCACAGGTAGCTCAGCGGCCCCGGCCCGTCGGTGTCGCTCGCGCTCGCGCCGCTCAGGGCGATGTTGCTGCCCTCGCCGCCACTGTACGGGCCGCCCGCATCGACGATCGGGGCGGTATTCGACGGAGGCGCAGCCGTGCAGTTCACGCCGACCGTGTAGCTGTCGTTGGGCTCGTACGGGTTAACGGCTGAAGAACCCTGCCCCGTCGTTTGGGTCGCTGCCCCCGAGGTCTTGACAGCAATTGAGTAGGTCGCGTTCGCCACAGTGCTAGGCACCGTCGTGGAGATCGCGATGTCGAAGAAGTCGCCAGACCCGTCCCAGGATGTTCCGGAGGGCACCGTGGCGCTGCCACCAGTGGCTGTGATGCCAGCGGTGGTAGCCGCCGCGGAGGGCGTTACGGTCACGGTCACTGTTGAGCCAGAGTTGTAGTGCGTGTTGCCGTTGTAACTGACCCTCACGTTTCCGGCGATCGCGTTACGGGTGTCGCTGCAGGCGCGCGCCGATGGACTCGAAGTGTCGGCGTACGCGATGTTGAAGGTGGTCTTTGCCGTGTCTCCGTCGACGGCGACCTGATCCGCCAACGCGACACCCACGACCACGACCGCCACCACCGCGACCATCAGCTCGATCAGATGACGCTTGCGCCACCTGCGCTTCCTGTTCTGCTCCGGAGTTCCCATCTCTCTCGTGTTCCTCTCTCTACGTTGGTTGACCGCAACGGCGGCGCGAGGCCGCCCAAACCGTGTGTCCGACGCCCGCCACGGGGGCGGCGTCGGGGCGCTGCTCAGGGGCCGTGGATCGGCCGATCCGCCTGCCTGTGGTGTTTCTCCGTCACCACAGCGGGGACGTGCGGGGCGACGAACGCGACGAGGGCGAGCCTGATCGGGTGGCGTCCACGCCACCTGCGCTCGCTGCCTTCCGTCGCGGTTCTCACCCTCGGGTGCTCCCCCGTCAACTCGCTCCGGGCACGGCGCCCGGCTGTGCTTCCAAGGCTCGTCGACGGCATCCCCGTCCACAAGGGTCGGAGAGCCCTTCGGGCGATGAGATCGCTCATCGCCCGCGCGGCACCGGCTCAGGTCGGAACGGGCCTTTCGAGCCCGGTTCGCGCCGCCGCCAGGATGGGGCGCGTCAGCCGCCGCGGGTACGCCGGGAAGCCGCCGAGGACGTCCCGTAGCGCGTCGGGCAGCCGCGACGGGTCGTCGTCCTTGAGCAGGTAGCCGATCGCCCCGGCCCGTACCGCCCCGAGCACGTCGTCCTCGCTCGTGGAGGCGGTGAGCATGACCACGCGCGCCGACGGCACGCGGGCGTGGATCTCGGCGGCAGCGTGCAGGCCTCCGCCCGGCATCCCGACGTCGAGGAGGCACAGGTCGGGCCGCTCGCGCACCGCGGCCGCGATCGCCTCGGCCGCCGTCGCCGCTTCCGCGCAGACCCGGAACCCGGCGACCTCGACGTCCTCACGGACCGACGCGCGGACGAGCGCGTGGTCGTCGGCGAGCAGGATCGTCGGGGCCTCCTGGAGAGCTGTCGGAGGTGCGCCGGCGGCCACGTGCCGATCATGCGTCGAGCCGTCGGTCGCGGCAAGCGATCGAACGATGAGGTCTCTCAGCGCTGCGCGTCGTCGTCGAGCAGCGCCTCGCGGTTCGGCGCCCGCACCTTGCGCAGGATGCTCGCCACGTGCGTCCGCACGGTGACGGGGGAGAGCGTCAGGCGCCGGGCGATCTCGGCCGTCGTCAGCTCCTGCCGGAGAAGGTCGAGCACCTGCCACTCGCGGCTTGTCAGCGTCGCGTAGGCGCCGTCGGCCATCGCCCGGCGGCGGCGTGGTCCGCGGTCGCGGAACTCCTCGACGAGGTGCGTCGTCAGCTCCCGCGGGAGGGCCGCCCGGCCCTCCATGGCGTCGCTCAGGGCATGCGGAAGGCGCGCCGGGTCCATGTCCTTCAGCAGGTAGCCGACCGCGCCCGCCCGCAGCGCCGCGAACAGGTGCTGGTCGTCGCGGGAGACGGTGAGCATCACGATCTTCGTCTGCGGCAGGCGCGAGCTGATCTCCCACGCCGCGCCCACGCCGGTGCCCGGCATGTTCACGTCGAGCAGGCACACGTCGGGGCGCTCCCGCACAGCCGCCTCGACCGCCGCCGCTGCGTCGCCTGCCTCGGCGACGACGGTGAAGCGCCCGTCCGCCTCGAGGATCTCTCGCACGTCCGCCCGTGTGGGGGCGTGGTCGTCGGCGATCACGGCGCGGATCGACGGTGTGCTCACGGAACCTGCACCTCGACCAGCGTGCCCCGGCCGAGCGAGGAGTCGACGGTGAGCCGCGCACCGAGCAGCTCCGCCCGCTCGCGCATGCTCGACAGCCCGAAGCCCGTGAGCCCGCCTCGCCCGACGGCCGCAGGGTCGAACCCCGCGCCGTCGTCGCGCACGCGCAGCTGCAGCGGATCACCGTCGACCAGCTCGACGCGAACGACGCCGGCGCCGGAGTGGTTCGCCGCGTTGTTGACGGCCTCGCAGGCGATGCGAATGAGGCCCTCGCGCACATCCGGCGGGACGCTCACGTCCTCGGCGAGATCGAGCACGAGCCGCACCCCGGTGCGCGCCGCGACCTGCTCCACGGCCTCGGCGAGTGCGGTGTCGAGGTCCTCGTCCACGGGACGCGAGAGCGCGGCGATCGCCCTGCGCGACTCGTCGAGCCCGCGCTCGGCAGCACCGACGAGCGGTGCGAACAGGGCGGTGTCCGTGCCTGCGCTTCGCCGCAGGCGCCGAACGAGGAACGCAAGCTCCTGCGCGGCGCCGTCGTGAAGCTCGCGCGCGATGCGACGCCGCTCCTCGAGCACCGCCGCCTGGGCGGCGTTCTCCCAGTAGCGGCGGATCTCGCGTGCGGCGCCGACCAGGAGCGCCATCCAGAAGAGCAGCCTGAAGACGTCACCGACGTACAGCCAGTCCGAGTACAGCGACGGGTACAGGAAGTAGTTGATGCGGGCGAAGACCGCGAAGACGGCACCGACGGCCAGGAAGCGCATCAGGTCGTCGCCGGTCCTGGCGAAGCGGGCCGAGAACCCCAGCGCGGCGGCGCCGAACAGGGCCATCGTCGCGAGCTGCACTCCGAGCACGACGGGATGGCCGTCGAGGTCGGGCACGCTCGGGTCGCCCGCCAGGATGGTCTCCACACCCGCCGGCAACCTCGTTCCCGCGAGCGCGACGACCGTCGCGATCCCCGCCAGGGTCACGCCGACTCCGGCCAGTGCCCGGGTCGCGGCCGCGCGCGGGTGCGGCAGCGAGGTCGACGGGACGAAGGCCGCGGCCGCGAAGAGCGCGCTGCCGAGCACGCGGCCGGCGAGGGGCGCCCACGTCGCGAACCGGGAGGGGCTGTCTGCCGCGAGTGCGACGGCGGCGACAAGGTTCGCCCCGGCGAGCGCGGCGAGCGCGCACAGGAGCACGAGGTCGGTCAGCGCCCGGCTGCGGAGAAAGCGCCCGAGCACGAGCCAGGCAGCGAGCAGCGCGATCAGCATCGCCGCCGTCTCCAGCGCGCCGCGGAGCGACGGCCTCCGGTACGCGAAGTCGATCGCCGGCACCGCGGCCACGACGAGCGTCGCCGCCGCCGAAACCAGTGCGACCGAGATCGCGACGCTATGTTGCCGCAGGCCTCTCACCTCCCTGCCCTACCCATCGGATCCTGATCCGGGTGCAGGTTCGTGTCAATCAGGACGATCTGCGAGAAAGGCTCAGGCGGGGCCCGCGGCCCGCTCGACCTCCGCGCGCGACGGGTACGAGAGCGCGCAGCCACGGGATCGGCACGAGAGGCAGGCAGCGCCGACTCCGACACGCAGCGCACGCACCGGGTCGCCGCCCGCGAGGCGCGTGGCGAGGTACGCCCCGGCGAGCGCGTCGCCCGCACCCGCCGCGTCGACCACCTCCACGGGAAGCGCGCGCTGCACGGTCGAGCTGCCACCCACATGCAGCACGGCGCCGTCTGCTCCACGTGTGACCACGATCTCGCCGACGTCGGGAAGCACTGCCGGAAGCTCGTCGACCGCGGCCGCGAACACGCTCCCGGCTTCCTCCTCGGAGAGGAAGACGACGTCAGCTCGCTTGGCTGCGTCCACCAGTGCGCCGACGTCGCCGCCGAGCGCGGGGCGGTGATTGATCGCGACGGAGCTCAGGGCTCCCGCACCGCGTGCTCTCGCGAGCGCGTCCAGGGCGGCCTCGGACGACGTCTCGGACACCGCGAGTGTGATCCCGCTGAGATGGAGCACGCCGAGGCCCGCAAAGAACCCGTCGCCGAGGTCACCCTGCGCGAGGCGCGACCCGGCGGATCGCAGGCGGTGGTAGTCGAACCGGTTGGGGCCGTCGACGCCGCGCTCGTTGACGTAGATCCCCGTCGGCCCGCCCGCGTCGACGACCACATGGCGAACGTCGACGCCCTGATCCGCCCAGAACGTGAGCAACCGGCGGCCGAGCGAGTCGTCACCCACGCGCCCGCCGATGCGGGCGGCGGCGCCGAGCCGCGAGGCCATCACGGCCGTGCTCGCGACGTCGCCGCCGAAGCCGAGGATCACCGCCGGGTCGGGCGGTGACTCCAGCCCGAGCTCCACGAGCCCCTCGCCCACGACCCCGAGCGCAGCCACCTCAGTTCGCTGCCGGGTCGAGCGGCATCGCCGCGAGTACGGCGAACGGGCCGCCCTTGCGACGCAGGACGGCGCTCCACAGGCCGTCCGGGTCGTCCGTGAACACGTCCTCCGGTCGCGCCCGCTCGACGATCCAGGCGGCCTCGGCCAGCTCCTCCTCGAGTTGGCCCGGCCCCCAGCCCGCGTAGCCCGCGAAGACCCGCATCCGTGAGACGTCACCGACGTCGTCGGCGGTCTCGATCTCGCCCGGGAGGAAGCCGACGGTGCCGAACACGAGGACACCCGCCTTCTCCGGCTCCTCGAACTCGCCGAGCACGAGGACGGCCTGCGGCTGGACGGGGCCGCCGACATGAACGAGCTCGTGCTCCTCGACCAGCTCGGACAGCACGGGCACCGCCTCGTCGACCGACGCCGGTGAGGGCCGGTTGAGCACGACACCCATCGCTCCCTCGGCTCCGTGCTCGCCGACGAGCACGACGGTCCGCCGGAAGTTCGGGTCGACGAGCGCCGGTCCGGCGACGAGCAGATGTCCCTGGAGCGAGTCCACGTCCATATTGTCGCGGACGGCCGGCGGTGTAGGCGCAGCGAGCCGGCGGCGATAGGATCGGGCCATGCCCGTGGTCAGCCGCGAAGTCTGTCTGGTCGCCCGCCCGCACGGCGTCCCCGACGAGGATCTCTTCGAGCTCGCCGAGGTGACGATCGCCGATCCCGAAGAGGGGCAGGTGCTGATCCGCAACGCTTTCCTCTCCGTCGACCCGTACATGCGCGGCCGCATGAACGACATGCGGTCCTACGTGGCACCGTACGCGCTCGGTGAGGCGATGACCGGAGGGGCCGTCGGGCGTGTCGTCGAGAGCCGCAACGACCGGTGGCCGGAGGGGAGCTGGGTCGTACACCAGCTCGGCTGGCGCGAGTGGGCCCTCTCGGACGGGCACGGCCTGCTTCGCGTCGACCCCTCCCTGGCGCCGGTGTCGACCGCCCTCGGCGTGCTCGGCATGCCGGGGTTCACCGGCTGGTACGGGCTCACCGAGCTGGGGCAGCCGGCGCAGGGCGAGACGGTCTTCGTCTCGGGTGCCGCGGGCGCCGTGGGCAGCGTCGCCGGCCAGGTCGCCAAGCTCCTCGGATGTCGCGTGATCGGGAGTGCGGGGTCGCCGGAGAAGCTCGAGTGGCTCCGCGAGATCGGATTCGACGAGGCGTTCTCGTATCGCGAGCGGCCCGTGCACGAGTCGCTGCGCGAAGTCGCTCCGGACGGGATCGACATCTACTACGACAACGTCGGCGGCGACCATCTGGAGGCTGCGATCTCGTCGATGAACAAGTTCGGGCGGATCGTCGCCTGCGGCGCGATCTCGCGGTACAACGACACCGAGCCCGCGCCGGGACCGCGCAACCTGTTCATGCTCTTCACGAAGCGCCTGACCGCGCGGGGCTTCATCATCTCCGACCACTGGGACAGGATCGGCGACTTCCTCACCGTGATGGGCCCGTGGGTGGCCGAGGGGAAGGTGGCCTACCGGGAGACCGTCGTCGACGGGATCGATCACGCGCCACGGGCGTTCCTCGGGCTGCTCGCCGGTGAGAACATCGGCAAGATGCTCGTCAAGGTGGGGCCGGACGAGTGAGGCTCCGCTGCCGGCTGCTCGGGCACAAGGTGTCCAAGGAGCGGAGGTTCTTCCTCACAGAGCGCCGCGGCAGGTGTGTGCGCTGCGGCAAGCGCACCCAGATCAAGCGGTCGTGACGCTCACGCGTCGAGAGCGACGCGGAGCGATGCCACGTACGCCCTCAGCGCCTCGGGTCCGTCTGCCGCGACCTGCAGAGCCCGCGAGCCGACGACGACGCCGTCGGTGAGGTCCGCCGCAGCGCGCGCCTGCTCGGGTGTGGAGATGCCGAAGCCGGCGTAGAGCGGCACATCGGTGATCGCGCGCGACCGGGCCGCGAGGTCGGCGAGCCCTTCCGAGAGCTCGGCCCGGGTCCCGGTCGTGCCGGTCAGCGTCACGAGGTAGAGCCACCCGTCCGTACTCTCGGCGGCGAGCCGGATTCGCTCGTCGGTCGACGTCGGCGCGACGAGCTGGATGCGTCGCAGGTCGGGGCGCGCCCCGGCGGGAAGGTCGGCCACGATCATCCCGGTCGCCCCGGCGGCCCGGGCATCCGTCTCGAAGCGCTCCCAGCCGTACGCCTCGAGCAGGGACGCATAGGTCATGGGTACGAGGGGCGTGTCGCCGACGAGCGCGCGGGTCTCGGCGAGGCAGGCGAGGCACGCCTCGGTGCGCATGCCCTCCGCCAGCGCCCGCTCTGCGGCCGCGCGGATCACGGGCCCGTCTGCGAGCGGATCCGAGAAGGGGAAGCCGAGCTCGACGATGTCGGCTCCGCCCGCGACGGCGGCCGCAGCAAGAGCCGGCGTCTCCCGCCCTGCCATCAGGTAGATGACGAGCTTCTTCGTGCTCATGTCTCCCCCGCAGACCGTGGATCTGCGAAAGCAGATCCACGGTCGCGACAACCCCTGAAGCGGCCGCTGTCGCGGCCGGTGCCGACCAAGGACGCGAGAAGGGTTGATACAGGACGTCTCATGCGAGCATCCCTCGCTCGCGCATCGCGCGGAGCGCCTCGTCGAGGTCCTTGTCGCCTCGGCCGGAGAGACAGACGAGCACGAGCTCGTCGTCGACGGCATCGACCCGTGCCAACGCGTGGGCCGATTCGAGCGCGGGGATGATGCCCTCTGTCCGCGAGAGCCGTGCGAACGCCTCGAGCGCCTCGTCGTCGGTGCACGGGAGGTACTCGGCGCGTCCCGTGTCACGGAGCCACGCGTGCTCGGGGCCGACGCCGGGGTAGTCGAGACCCGCGGAGATGGAGTGCGCGTCCTCGATCTGGCCGTCGGCGTCGGCGAGGATCGACGAGCGCGACCCGTGGAGAACCCCGCGGCGTCCCGTACCGAGCGATGCGGCGCCCGCCGCCTCGACGCCGACCAGGCGGACGTCGGCGTCGTCGACGAAGCCGGTGAACATCCCGATCGCGTTCGAGCCGCCGCCGACGCAGGCGAGCACGGCGGCTGGAAGCCGTCCTTCGAGCTCGAGGATCTGCTCCCGAGCCTCCCGCCCGATCACGGCCTGCAGGTCGCGCACGAGCTCCGGGTACGGGGCGGGGCCGACGCAGGAGCCGATCACGTAGTGCGTCGTCTCGACGTTCGTGATCCAGTCGCGGATCGCCTCGCTGGTCGCCTCCTTCAGCGTGCGCGTGCCGAACTCCACCGGGACGACCGACGCGCCCAGCAGGTGCATGCGCTCGACGTTGGGCGCCTGGCGCCGCATGTCCTCCGACCCCATGTACACGACGCACTCGAGGCCGAAGCGGGCACACGCGGTCGCCGTTGCGACTCCGTGCTGACCGGCCCCCGTCTCCGCGATGATCCGCTTCTTGCCCAGCCTGCCCGCGAGCACGACCTGCCCGATCGCGTTGTTGATCTTGTGCGCCCCGGTGTGATTCAGATCCTCGCGCTTGAGGTACATGCGCTTCCCGGGTGCGAACCGCTCGGCCAGCGTGAGGGGTGAGGGACGGCCGACGTACGAGTGCAGCAGGCCATCCACCTCGGCGCGAAAGTCGGGCGCGTCACGGAGCGTCGTCCAGGCCTCCGTCAGCTCGTCGAGTGCCGGGATCAGCGTCTCGGGCACGTAGCGGCCGCCGTACGTGCCGAACGTCTCGGTCTGGGGATCGGGAGCGGTCATGCGCGGGCAGCCTCCACGTAGGCGCGGACGAGATCGTGATCCTTGACGCCCGGGGACGTCTCGAGAGCGGAGCTGGCGTCGACGGCCCATGGCCGCACGGCGGCGATCGCGTCGCGCACCGTGTCGGGCCCGAGCCCGCCGGCGAGCATCACGCGCCCCTCTCGGGCCGCCGCGGCCGCGCGCTCCCAGTGGTCGGGGTCGTCACCGTCCCACGGCAGGTCGAGCACGCGGGCCACAGGTCGCCCGGCACGTTGCAGGACGGCGTCGCGCCCGCGCACCTTGCCCTCGGCCCGCTCGTGCACCTGGTCGAGATCCACCTCCGCCTCGCCGGCCTCGCCCACCCACACGGCGACCGAGAGGACGGTGTCGGGTACCGGCAGGGCCCGTTCGGCGGCGCGGGGGCTCGCCGGCTCGAGCACGAAACCGACGAGATCGGCGCCCGCGGCGACCGCCGCCGCGACGTCCTCTTCGCGGGTCAGTCCGCACACCTTGACGAGCGGGCGGGAGACGAGCTCCTCGAGCTTCGCCGCAGGGTCGGGGGCTTGCATCAGCGCCGAGCCGACGAGGATCGCGTCGGCGCCTGCCAGCTCCGCTGCCGCGCCCTGGGCGCGTGTGTGCACACCGGACTCGGCGATCACGAGCCGGTCGCGTGGAGCCGTCGCGACGAGCTCCAGCTGCGCGGCCCGATCGATGCGGAACGTCGCGAGGTCGCGCGCGTTGAGACCGATCACGGGGGCGCCGAGCTTCACGGCGCGGTCGAGCTCGGCTGCGTCGTGGGCCTCGACGAGCGTGTCGAGATCGAGCGCGGCGGCGGTGCGCAGCAGCGATGCCGCCTGCGCGTCGTCGAGGTCACGCAGGATCAGCAGCGCAGCGTCGGCGCCGTGCTCCTTCGCGGTGCGCAGGTCGTCCTCCGTGGAGAAGAAGCCCTTGGCCAGCAGCGGAACATCCGACGCGGCACGCGCCGCGCTCAGGTCGTGCCACGTGCCATCGAAGCGGGCGTCGACGAGCACCGAGACGGCGGCCGCACCCGCGGCGGCGTAGGCGGCGGCGATCGGCCCTGGCTCGGCGCCGGGACGTAGCTCTCCGGCAGACGGCGAACGGCGCTTGATCTCGGCGATCGCCGCGAGCCCCGGGGTCGAGAGCGCGTCGTTGAACCGGCCCATCAGGCAGCCGCTCCGGAGAGCTCGACGAGCGCACGAAGCGTCTCGGTGGCGGCTCCGCTGTCGATGGTCTCACGAGCGCGCTCGACACCGCCTGCGAGGTCCGGCGCGAGCCCCGCTGCGACGAGCGCGGCTCCCGCGTTGAGCGTGACGGCGTCGCGGCGCGCCCCGTGCTCGCCCGCGAGCACGGCACGGATCGCAGCCGCGTTCTCGGCCGCGTCGCCGCCCGTCAGCCGCGCGGGATCCGCTGCCTCCATGCCGTGCTCGCGCGGGTCGAGCGTCCACTGGCGCGTCTCTCCGTCCACGACCTCGAGCACGAGGTTGGGGCCGGCGGGCGACAGCTCGTCGAGGCCGCCGGCCCCATGCACGACGAACGCGTGGTGTGCGCCGAGGCCCGCGAGCGCGGCTGCGTACGTCTGCGCGAGCGCCGGGGAGTACACGCCGAACACGCCGTCCCTCGCTCCGGCCGGGTTGGCGAGCGGCCCGAGGATGTTGAACACCGTTCGTGTGCCGAGCTCTTGCCGCACCGGCGCCACATGGCGCATCGCCGGATGATGCGCACGCGCGAACATGAACCCGAACCCGAGCGTGTCGATCGACGCTGCGATCGCCTCGGCGGGTTGCTCGACAGGGATGCCGAGCTCTTCGAGCACGTCTGCCGATCCGCAGGCGGAGCTCGCCGAGCGGTTGCCGTGCTTTGCCACGGCGGCACCGGCGGCGGCCGCGACGAGCGCAGCCGCGGTCGAGATGTTGAAGGTGTTCGCCCCGTCACCGCCGGTGCCGACGACGTCGATCACGGGCCGGCGCGTCGGCTGCACCGGTACGACGTGCTCGTGCATCGCCTCGGCGAGCCCCGTGATCTCCTCGGCCGTCTCTCCCTTCGCACGCAGGGCGACGAGGAACCCCGCGATCTGCGCCGACGTCGCGTCGCCGTCCATGATCTCGCCCAGCACGGTGTGCGCGGTGGCGCGGGGGAGGTCGCGGCCGTCCAGCAGCTCCTGGATCGCGTCGACGATCACGGGCTCTCCAGGAAGTTGCGGGCCAGCGCCGCGCCGTCGGGTGTGAGCACCGACTCCGGATGGAACTGCACGCCTTCGATCGGGTACGTCCGGTGGCGGACGCCCATCACCTCGCCGTCCTCGGTTCGCGCGGTGATCTCGAGATCGGGCGGCACGTCCGTCGCGGCGAGCGAGTGGTACCGACCGGCCTCGATCTCGTCGGGAAGGCCGCGGAACACGCCGTGCCCGTCGTGGCGCACCAGGCTCGCCTTGCCGTGGAGCAGCGCGCGGGCCTGCCCGATGGTGCCGCCGAACGCCTCGACGATAGCCTGATGCCCGAGACAGACGCCGAGCGTCGGCACGGTGGGGCCGAGGCGCTGGATCAGCTCGACCGAGACGCCCGCGTCGACCGGCCGGCCGGGGCCGGGTGAGATCACGAGCCGGTCGGGTGCGAGCGCCTCGGCCTCCTCGGCCGTGATCGCGTCGTTGCGGGACGTCACCACCTCCGCGCCCAGCTCCTCGAACAGGTGGACGAGGTTGTAGGTGAACGAGTCGTAGTTGTCGATCATGAGGACTCTCACGACGCCGGCCGCCCTTCGAACAGCCGTGTCCGACTGAAGTCGGACACGTGTGGTTGTGGCCGTTCGAACAGTCGTGTCCGACTGAAGTCGGACACGTGTGGCCGTCGCCGTTCGAGCAGCCGTGTCCGACTGAGGTCGGACACGTGGTGTGGCCGCCGCACGTGCGACCGCCACCCGATGGTGTCCGACTTCAGTCGGACACCGCTGTTTCGTCGCGAGCTCACGATGCGAGCTCCCGTTCCGCCAGGTCGATCGCGGCCTCGAGCGCGGCGAGCTTGCGCAGGCACTCCTCGTGCTCCGCCGCCGGGTCGGAGTCGACCACGATCCCGGCGCCCGCCTGCAGGTGGGCGACGCCGTCCGCGAGCACGATCGTCCGCAGCGTGATGCACGCGTCCATGGTGCCGTCCGGGAGCGCGTAGAGCACGGCCCCTGCGTACGGGCCGCGCCGGTAGCCCTCGAGCTCCGAGATGATCTGCATCGCCCGCACCTTGGGCGCGCCCGAGACCGTTCCGGCCGGGAAGCAGGCCCGGAGCACCTCGAACGAGGTGATGCCGTCTCGGATCTCGCCCACCACTTCGGAGACGAGATGCGAGACGTGCGAGAAGCGCTCGACCTCCATCGACCGCGCCACGTGCACGGTGCCGCTGCGACACACCCGCGAGAGATCGTTGCGGCCCAGGTCGACGAGCATCACGTGCTCCGCCCGGTCCTTCTCGGAGGAGAGCAGCCGCTCGACGTCTCCCTCGGTCGGCTCGGTCGTACCGGCGATGGGGCAGAGGCTCGCGCGCCCGTCGTCGCAGGCAACGAGCCGTTCGGGCGACGAGCCGATCAGCGCGACGCCGTCCAGCTCCAACAGGAAGAGGTAGGGCGACGGGTTCACGCGCCGCAGCGCCCGGTACAGCTCGAGCGCGGTCGCCGAGGTCGGCCGCTCCGCCCGCTGGGAGGGCACGATCTGGAACGCGTCGCCTGCGACGATGTGCTCGCGGCAGGTCCGCACCATCTCCTCGTAGCGCTCGCGCGTCGGGAAGCGCCGCAGCGGGCCGGCAACGCCGCGCTCCTCGCGTCGCCAGGGGATGCCGCCCTCGAGGCGGCCGGCGATCTCGTCGGGATCCCCGGCGAGCACGGACGCGGTCCCAGTCCCGTGGTCGAAGCGGACGAGCGTGTCGCACACGACGAACCGGCTCTCCGGAAGATCCGGGCCCTCCACAGCGAGCGGCACCGTCGGCTCGAGCGTTGCGGCGTGGTCGTAGGAGAGGTAGCCGACGACGGGCTGGTCGATACCTTCCGCCTCCTCGAGCGAGACGGTGCGTGAGCCGAATCCCATCCACGAGTTCCGTCCGAGGCGTCCCCGTTCGACCGATTCGAGCAGGAAGCTCGCGCTGCCGGATGCGCGCAATCTGAGGTACGCCCCGAGCGGGGTGAGGAGGTCGGTGGGGATGTCGGCGGTGGGTGTCATCGTCTCGGAACGAAAACGACCTCCGTCTGGAGGTCGCGGGCGGGGCTCGTCGGTGCCGTCGTCTAGCGCACGCTCCCGCCTCGCTCGTCGCGCCAGGCCCACGCCCAGGTGCGGGAAGCTGCGGTCATCGAGGAGGAGCGTAGCCGTCTCCTCGACGCCCGGCAACCCGTGCGACCGGAAGCAGCGGGCGCCGCGATAGGCTGGCGCGGACGTGATCCCGCCGCTTCTCGACGAGTTGTTGCGCACGCCCGGAGCGTCGGGTGCCGAAGACGCCGTCTCCGCGATCGTGCGCCGTGAGGCGGCGGCGTTCGGCGCCGAGGTCGAAGCCGACGTGCTCGGCTCGACGGTCGCCCGCGTTCGCGGCTCCGGTGGCGGACGGCTGCTCGCGCTCCTCGCCCACGTCGACCAGATCGGCGTCGGTGTGACGCACGTGACCGAGGACGGGCTGCTGCGCGTGCGGCCGCTTGCCACCTGGGCTGCGTCTGATGCGGTCGGGCAGCGCCTGACGGTGATCGCGCGCGAGGGAGCCGTTCCGGCCGTCGTCACGCGGGCCGGAGAGGGAGAAGTCACCTGGGCCGACATCCGGCTCGACGTCGGCGCCGCCACACGCGAGCAGGCGCTGGCGCTCGTCACGCCTGGCGACGCGGCTGTTCTCGTCGGGGAGCCGGTCGAGCTCGCGGGCAACCGGATCGTCTCGGCGGCGCTCGACGATCGAGCAGGCGTCTACGCGGCCCTGGAGGCACTGCGGTCGCTCGCAGCCGATCCGCCCTCGTGGGACGTCGCTCTCGTCGCGACCGTCCAGGAGGAATCGGGTGCCCACGGTGGCGCGGCCGCTGCTGTGCGCCGTCTGGCCCCGGACGTCGCCCTGGTCCTCGACGTGAGCTACGCGGACGACGCAACCGGCGGGCCGTCCTCGTGGGGTGAGGTAACGCTCGGCGGCGGCCCCACCGTCTTCCGGGGCCCGGTCGTGAGCCCTCTCGTCGGCGACCGGCTCGTCTCGGCTGCCCGCTCCGTGGGCTTCGAGCCCTGCGTCGAGACGGGGAAGCGGACCGACAGCGACGGGGACGACGTCTTCACGGCGAGCGGTGGCACTGCGACGGGGCTCCTCTCGATTCCGCTGCGCTACATGCACAGCGCGTCGGAACTGGCGCAACTCGACGACGTCGACGCCGCCGTCAGCGTGATCGAGGCGTTCGCCCGCGGCCTCGAGCTCGACGCGTCGTTCATCCGCTGAAGCTCGTGCCGACCGCCGGTAGGCTGGCGCCGTGACCCGTTCCGTCATCGTCGGTGCCGTCCGCACGCCGTTCGCGAGGCTCGGTGGGGGGCTCGCGAAGATCCCGGCGACCGAGCTCGGGTCGATCGCGATCGCAGCCGCGCTCGAGCGTGCCGGGGTCGACGCTGCCGACGTGGAGTACGTGATCATGGGCCAGGTGCTGCAGGCCGGGGCCGGCCAGGCGCCGGCGCGCCAGGCCGCGGTCGGCGCAGGGATCCCGAAAGAGGTGCCGGCCGACACGATCAACAAGGTCTGTGCCTCGTCGGTGCGCGCCATCGAGATCGCCGACCTGATGATCCGCGCCGGCGGTCACGACGTGATCGTGACCGGTGGCATGGAGTCGATGTCGAACGCGCCGTATCTGCTGCCCAAGGCCCGCTTCGGCTATCGGCTGGGTCACGGTGAACTGCTCGACCACATGGTCTTCGACGGCCTCCTGTCGACGTTCGACGGGCTGCACATGGTGCAGCAGGCCTCACACGTCGCCCGCGAGCTCGGTATCACGCGGGAGGCGCAGGACGCGTGGGCGCTGCGTTCTCATCAGCGTGCCGCGGCTGCGCAGGACGCGGGCCGCTTCGACGACGAGATCGTTCCCGTCGGAGAGGTCGTCGCCGACGAGGGCGTCCGTCGCGATACGACGCTCGAGAAGCTCGCGTCGCTCGAGCCCGTGTTCGACCCGGAGGGAACGACGACCGCCGGTAACGCGCCGGGCGTCAACGACGGTGCTTCGTGTGTCGTCGTCTGCTCCGAGCGGTGGGCGCGGGAAAGGGGAATCACTCCGCTGGCGACTGTTCTCGCCCAGGGGTACGTGGCCGACGACTACGCGTATCTCGCACGCACGCCGGCGAAGGCGGGAGCCGCAGCCCTCACGGCCGCGGGGCGTTCCGCCGAGGAGCTCCGGCGGGTCGAGATCAACGAGGCCTTCTCGTCCGTCGCCTGGAACTCGACGCAGATGCTCGGCGTCGACGAGGAGATCGTCAACGCGAACGGTGGCGCCGTCGCGCTCGGGCATCCGATCGGCGCCTCGGGTGGTCGCATCGTCGCCACGCTCGTCCACGAGCTGCGGCGTGAGGGCGGTGGTCTCGGTCTCGCCGCCATCTGCTCCGGTGGCGGACAGGGCGATGCCCTGCTCCTCTCCGTCGACTGAGCGCCGTGCGCCGGACCGCCGTTTCGCTCTTCGTCGCCGCGGCAGGCGTCGCACTGCTCGCGCCCGTGACGGCCTCCGCGGCGACTCTCGCCTGTCCGAACCTCACCGTTGCGCAGCGGCTCGACGAGGCCGACGTGAGCTTCGTCGGCAGCATCGTCGACGAGCGACCGGCGGGTGACGAGCGGCTGATCACGTTCGACGTCGACAAGGCGGTCAAGGGCGATCTCCCCGACCAGGTGGTCGTCGTCTCGGAGCCGCTGGTCGACGCAGACGGCAACGCGGTCGGGGGGGATCGCGACGTCGGTGTGTTCGCACAGCTGGAGGGTGGGACCTATCGAACCGACTCCTGCGGCCTCGTCGACCCCTCCCTGCTGCTCGAGGCGGCCGACGAGCCTCGCGGTGGCGCGATCAAGCTGCTGGTCGGGTTCGCGTTCCTCGCGGCGGTGCTCACGTACGCGCTCGTCCGACTGCGCCGCCGCGGCGTGCGCTGATGTTCGAACAGCGGTGTCCGACTGAAGTCGGACACCGCCGCCGATGGAGCGCGCCCGGGTGTCCGACTGAAGTCGGACACTTCCGCCGATGGAGCGCGCCTAGGTGTCCGACTGAAGTCGGACACTTCCGCCGACGGAGCGCGCCTAGGTGTCCGACTTCAGTCGGACACCGCTGTTGAGTCCGGGTGCCCGTGCGACGCTGTCGTGAGCGCGCGGTCGACCCACGCGACCCATCGCTCGCTCGCGCGGTGCTCGTCCGGGTGCAGAGTGGCGAGCAGCATGCCGCCGCCGGGGACGGCCGCGGTGGACTTCAGTCCCGCGGTCGAGCGGTAACTGCTCCATGGCCACTCTCTCGGGTGTGCGCAGATCCCGGCGCGGACAGGGTTGAGGACGACGTATGCGCACGCCTCCAGAGAGATAGGCCTCGGTGTCGATCACCTTCGAGTAGTACCGCTGTGTCCAGACGTGCCCCTCGTGAGCGTGCCGTTCGTTGAAGCGCCGCGCGTGCCCGCCGAGCAGCCTCCGCATGCCCGTTGCCAGCGTTGCCTCGTGCGTCAGCACCACGAGGTGCAGGTGCGTGTCGAGCAGGCAGTACGCCTGACACTCCCAGTGGCAGTCGGCCGCGACGTGTCCGAGGGTCGACAAGAGGCGCCGGCGGTCGATGTCGTCGCGGACGATGCGGCGGCGGCCGTTCCCTGTCGCCACCACGTGGTGCGTCAACCCCGCTGCATCCATCCGCGGTCGACGACCCATCCGGGGATGATGGCTGTTGTTGTCCGTTGTGGCAATACTCGATTGGAGACGCGTCCTCGCTGAACAGCGGTGTCCGACTGAAGTCGGACACCGGATCGCGCCACTTCGTGGTGTCCGACTTCAGTCGGACACCCTCGTCGGAGGCAGGCCGTGTACCCTGGCGCCCGTGGCGTTCAGCACCGTGCTCGTCGTCGGCGCCGGGCAGATGGGGGCCGGGATCGCCCAGGTCGTCGCTGCCTCCGGGCGTCGCGTGCTGCTCCACGACACGTTCCCGGGAGCAACCGAGCGAGGGCTCGAGTCGATGCGGAAGAGCCTCGAGAAGCTCGCCGCGAAGGGCGGGGCGGACCCGGGCGAGGTGCTCGCGCGTGTCGAGGTCGCGGCGGAGCTCCGCCCGGCCGAGCTCATGATCGAGGCGGTCGTCGAGGACGCGGACGTGAAGAAGGAGCTCTTCCGTGCCGCCGACGAGGCTCTCCCACCGGAGGCCGTGCTCGCCTCGAACACATCCTCGATCCCGATCACCGAGCTGGCCGCAGTCACGTCCCGGCCCGACCGTGTGATCGGCCTGCACTTCTTCAACCCGGTGCCCGTGCTGCGCCTCGTCGAGGTGATCCGCGCGGTGCAGACGTCGGACGAGACGAACGCGGCGGTCGTGGCGCTCGCCCGGGACCTCGGCAAGGAGCCGGCCGAGGCCCGCGACTTCCCAGGTTTCGTCGCGAATCGCATCCTCATGCCGTTCATCAACGAGGCGGCGTATGCGCTGCTGGAGGGCGTGGCCGAGCCGGAGGCGATCGACACGATCGCGCGGCTCGGCTTTGCACACCCGATGGGGCCGCTCGCGCTCGCCGACCTGATCGGGCTCGACACGTGCGTGGCGATCATGGATGTGCTGCACGACGGTCTCGGCGACCCGAAGTACGCGCCGTGCCCGCTGCTACGTCAGTACGTCGCGGCGGGGCGCCTCGGCCGCAAGACCGGCCGCGGCTTCTACGAGTACGAGTCCGAACGCCCGGCCTAGATGGTTGATCGGTAATTCCGGCACCCGCGACTGGCGGCCGTGACGCGGCGCATCGCGGCGCGCTCGCCCGTGACACGTACCCACCGGTACGCGCCACGGTCGATCGCACCACGCTGCTTGGTCACACCCGTCCTCGACGGGCACCCAAATTACCGATCAACCATCTAGCCGATCGGCCTTCATGCCGCGATCGTACGATGCCGGCGTGGGGAACCGGTTCGACGCACACCTGGGTGTGCTTGCGGAGAGCGATGACGACTTCGTCGATCGGGCGTTTCGCCTGGTCCTGCGGCGCGCGCCGGACGACGAAGCGCGCGAGCGGGCGCTGGCGAGGCTCGGTGACGGAACGCTCTCCCGCGCGACGCTGCTGCACGAGCTCGTGACCGCGGAGGAGTTCCAGCGTGTACGTGATCTCGACGACGCGGCCGCGGCGGGACGGGCTGCCCGCCGGAGTGGCGAACGTCCGCGCCGCCTGCAGGGGCCACCGGGCTCGGACGAGCGGGTGATCGAGATCCCGTGGGTGCTGGCACGGCTCGCGTCAGGCCGCGTGCTGGAGGTCGGCTACGCCTACGCGGAGCCCGCGTACCTCGCCGCGCTCGTGGCGGAGGCTCCGGCCGAGCTCGTGGGAGTCGATCTCGCGGAGGCTGTCGTACCCGGTATCGAGACGGTGCGCGCCGACGTCCGAGAGCTTCCGTTCGCCGACGGATCGTTCGACCAGGTGCTGCTCGTCTCCACGCTCGAGCACGTGGGTGCCGACAACACGGTGTACGGGCTCGGCGCAGAGGCGGACGACACCGGACGGCTGCAGGCGCTGCGAGAGCTGCGGCGTGTGCTGCGACCGCGCGGACGCGCTCTCGTCACCGTCCCGCTCGGGGAGCCCGGAGACCACGGCTGGTTCCGGCAGGACGACGTGCGCGGGTGGACGAGGCTCTACGCGCGTGCCGGCTTCTTCGTCGAGGAGCAGGAGGCGTACGAGCTGCTCGACGAGGGCTGGCGCGCAGCGCCGACCTTCCGGCCGGAGGGCGTGCGCTACGGGGAGCGGGGGCCAGGGGCGTCCGCGGTGCTCTGTGCCGAGCTGTCGCCACGGCGGCTGCGGCGGTTGGCGTCGCCCGGCGGGTTGCGGCGCACGGCGCGGCGAAGGCTCGGGCCGGCGTACCGGCGGATCCGCCCCATTCGCTGACGAGCGAGCGACCGTCCCTATACTCGCGGCGATGGACTTCGCGCTCACCGACGAGCAGCGCGGGATCCAGGCGCTCGCACGGGAGGTCGCGGAAGCGGAGATCGTGCCGCACGCGGCCGCCTGGGATCGGGAGCGCCGTTTCCCCGTCGAGCTCGTCGCGCGACTCGGCGAGCTCGGCCTGATGGGCGTGTGCGTGCCCGAGGAGCTCGGAGGGGCCGGAGCGGACTTCCTCTCGTACGTGCTCGTGCTCGAGGAGCTGTCGCGCGCCGACGCGGGTGTCGGCGTGACCGTCGCCGTGCACACGAGCGCGGCGACGCTTCCCATCGTCGCGTTCGGCAGCGCCGAGCAACAGGAGCGCTTCGTGGCCCCGCTCGCACGGGGCGAGACGCTCGGTGCCTTCGCCCTCACCGAGCCCGACTCCGGCTCGGACGCCGGGTCGCTGCGCACGACAGCGCTCCGGGACGGCGACGAATGGGTGCTCGACGGCTCGAAGCAGTGGATCACGAACGCGAGCCACGCCGGTCTCTTCCTCCTCTTCGCCCGCACCGACACGACGACGGCCGGCGCGCGCGGCGTGTCGGCGTTCCTGCTCGACGCCGAGCACGTCCAGGTCGTACGCGAGGAGGAGAAGCTCGGGCTCAACTCGTCCTCGACTGCTGACATCCGCGTCGACGGGGCGCGGGTCGGCGCCGACCGGCTGCTGCACGACGAGCGCAAGGGGTTCACCGTGGCGATGGCCACGCTCGACGGCGGGCGCATCGGGATCGCCGCGCAGGCCGTCGGGATCGCCCAGGCGGCGTTCGACACGGCTCGTTCCTACGCGCTCGAGCGGAGGCAGTTCGGCTCCCGGATCGCCGACTTCCAGGCGATCCAGTTCACGCTCGCCGAGATGTCGACGGCGATCGACGCGGCACGCCTGCTGACGTATCGCGCCGCCTGGCGCAAGCAGGCCGGCCTACCGCACACCGCCGAGGGGGCGAAGGCCAAGCTGTTCGCCTCCCGCGTCGCCGTCGACGCGGCGCGGGACGCGATCCAGGTGCTCGGCGGGTACGGGTATACGAAGGAGTTCCCGGTCGAGCGCTACTACCGTGACGCGAAGGTGACGGAGATCTACGAGGGGACGTCGGAGATCCAGCGCATCGTCATCGCCCGCGGCATCCTGCACGCCCACGAGCGCGCGCTCGGCGGCCCCGGCGCGGTCTGACGCGGCGCCGCCGGCCTCGCGCTAAAGCGGTGTCTGACTGAAGTCAGACACCAACGCGACGCCTCCGCCCAGGTGTCCGACTTCAGTCGGACACCGCTCTGCCTCCCGCCCGCGCTACAGCGGTGTCTGACTGAAGTCAGACACCGGGCAACGCGTCCGCCCAGGTGTCCGACTTCAGTCGGACACCGCTGTTCTCGGACACGGACGAAGCAGGCGTCGGGTCGCCCGCGCGGTAGGCTCCGGCCGTGCCCCGCGACCGCGACGAGCCCGTTCGGCTGACCCGTATCTACACGCGCGGCGGCGACGCCGGGGAGACGTCGCTCGGTGACGGGTCGCGCGTGTCGAAGCTCGACTCGCGGATCGCGGCCTACGGCACCGTCGACGAGCTGAACTCGGCTCTCGGGGTCGTGCTCGCGGCGCCGTGCCCCGACGCCGTCGCGCAGGTGCTCCAGCGCGTGCAGAACGAGCTCTTCGACCTCGGCGCCGACCTGTCGCTGCCGTGGGACGGCGGCGACGCGGGGCTCCGCGTCGTGCAGTCGTCGATCGATGCGCTCGAGGGTGCTTGCGACCGCTTCAACGAGTCGCTGCCGGAGCTGCGGAGCTTCGTGCTCCCCGGCGGCACCGCCGCGGCCGCGGGGCTGCACGTCGCCCGCACGGTGTGTCGCCGGGCGGAGCGCGAGGTGCTCGTCGCCGGCGGCGAGCATGCGCTCAACCCGCTCGCCGTCGTGTACCTCAACCGGCTGTCCGACCTCCTCTTCATCCTCGCACGCGCGGCGAACGCCGCCGGCGGAGTTGCCGAGCCGCTCTGGCGTCCCGGCGCCACCCGCTGAGGGACGACACGGCGTGCCGGGAGGGCGTGGACGCCGGCTGACGGAGGTTTTCCTCGTCGCGCTGCGTCTGGGGCTCACCTCGTTCGGTGGGCCGATCGCGCACATCGGGATCTTTCGGCACGAGTACGTGCGCACGCGCGGCTGGCTCGACGAGCGGAGCTTCGGCGAGCTCGTGGCCGTCACGAACCTGCTTCCGGGGCCGTCATCGTCGCAACTCGGGATCGCCGTCGGCACGTTGCGGGCAGGGAAGCTGGGTGGAATGGCGGCGTGGGCGGGTTTCACGCTTCCGTCCGCGGTGGTGATGACCGTCTTCGGGCTCGGTGTCGCGACGGCCGACGTGGCCGATGCCGGCTGGCTGCACGGTCTCGAGCTCGCAGCCGCGGCTGTCGTGCTCGTGGCCGTGGTGGCGATGCGACGGTCGCTTGCACCGGATGCGCCTCGCATCGTCCTCGCGATCGCAGCCGCCGTCGTCGCACTTCTCGTCGGCGGGCCAGTGGCGCAGGCGTCGATCATCGTCGTCGCGGGCGTGGTCGGGGCGCTGGCGTTCCGATCTCTCGCCGAGACGACGGCGTTGCACCTCCGCTTCCCGATCGGGAAGCGGCTGGCCGTCGGCAGCCTCGCCGTGTTCGTGGCGCTGCTCGTGCTGCTGCCGCTCACGCGCGATGCGGTCGCGGGCAACGCGCTGGGACTCACGGATGCGATGTACAGGGCGGGCGCGCTCGTGTTCGGGGGCGGGCACGTCATGCTGCCGCTGCTCAACGAGGGCGTCGTCGAGACGGGCATGGTCTCGGAGGACGAGTTCCTCGCGGGCTACGGTGCCGCGCAGGCGCTACCGGGACCGCTGGCGACGTTCTCGGCGTACCTCGGCGCCGTCTCGGGCCCCGAGCCGAACGGCGTCCCCGGTGCCGCGCTCGCGTTGATCGCGATCTTCCTGCCGTCGTTCCTGCTGCTCGCCGGCGTCCTGCCCCTGTGGGCGCTGGTGCGCCAGCACCCGGGCGTCCGTGCCGCGGTCGTGGGCATCGGAGCGGCTGTCGTCGGCCTGCTCGCCGCTGCGCTGCTGGATCCCGTGCTGAGGACGTCGGTCGAGACGGTGTGGGACGCGGTGCTCGTCGCCGTGCTCGTCGCTGCCCTCCGCTTCGTGCCGCCGTGGGCGGTGGTCGCGATCGCCGCCGTCGTCGGGGGGCTCGTCTTCGGGTAGCGCCCGGAGGTCGCTCTCGTCCCCCGTTTGCTTCTCTCCTTCGTCGCGCTGATCAGCTCGCGAGCTGAGCGGCGACAGGCCAGCTCGTCTGCAGCCACTCCGTGAGCTCACGTGCGGGCTGCGGTGCCAGGATGTAGAAGCCCTGACCGGTGTCACAGCCGAGCGCGGCCGCGGCGCTCCACGCGTCGCGCGTCTCGATGCCCTCGGCGACGACGGAGAGATCGAGCGAGTGGGCGAGGTCTGCGAGCGCACGAACGATCTCCAGGTCGGCCCCGGGCCGGCCGAGCCCATGGATGAACGTGGCGTCGATCTTGACCTCCGCGAGCGGCAGCGTCCTCAACGATGTGAGCGAGGACGCGCGGCCGAAGTCGTCGAGCGAGATCCTGACGCCCGTCTTCGCCAGCTTCTCGACGACGGTGAGATCGAGTGCCGCACCCGCGCCGGGGCCCGAGGGGACGGCTTCGACGGTCAGCATCTCGGCAGCGACGCCGGTCGACGCGAGCAGGCCGCCGATCGCGTCGACGAGCTGGGGGTCGTCGAGGATCCGGTACGGGACGTTGACCGACACGCCGACGGGATGCCCGAGTTGCTCCCAGCGCTTCGCGTTGGCGAGCGCGTCGCGGAGCACGTGGAGCGTGAGCGTGCGGATGAGCGGTGTTCGCTCGACGTGGGGGATGAAGTCGGCCGGAGCGACGATGCCTCGGCGCGGGTGGATGCGTCGCACGAGCGCTTCGACCGACCTCACCGCTCCGGACGAGAGGTCCAGCACCGGCTGGTAGTGGACGACGAGCTCGGCGCGCTCGAGCGCCGTCTCGTACTCGCGGACGACACCGGCGTCCAACGTCGCGCGGCGCTCGGCACCGTCGTCCGTTGCGTCGCGCTTCGTGGCGTACATCTGCCCGTCGGCGCGCCCGAGGAGCTCCTGCGGTGTCGCGCCGTCGTCGGGGAAGATGGCCCAGCCGATCGACGCGTCGACCTCGACGACGTTCCCGTCGACGCGGTACGGGCGTCGCAGCGCGTGCCGCAACCGCCCAACGAGCGTCGCCGCGTCGTTCTCGGTGCGAGTGCCGAGCGAGAGCACGACGAACTCGTCGCCTCCGACCCGCGCCACCGTGTCGCTCGACCGCACCACGGACTCGAGACGGCGTGCGATCGCCTGCAAGACCTGGTTGCCGGCTTCGTGCCCGCGGACGTCGTTGACCTCCTTGAACCCGTCGAGGTCGATCACGAACAGACCGAACGCCTCGGACGAGCGTCGCGCGCGTTGCAGAGCCTGCTCGACGCGATCGTCCAGCAGGGCGCGGTTCGGGAGCCCTGTCAGCGTGTCGGTGAGAGCGAGCACGCGCGCCTTCCCGAGGCGACGGACGAGCAGGCCGACACCCAGGGCCGTGGCCAGCGCGAGCATGCCGCCGACGACGAGTGCGGCCTCGTCGCTCCCCCGGCGGGTCAGCTCGGCGCCGGCGACGGTGGCACCTGCGACGACGATCGCGGCGGCGAAAGGCCACCGCAGCTCGTGCGAGTCGTGGCGAGGATTCTGGGTCGTTGTCACGGGTGTGGTTCGGTGCCGGAGAAGGTGCCGCAGCCGCCGGCAGCGCGTAGTCGAACCGTACGAAGAGGCATCCCTCGTTTCGGCTCCCCGGACGGGGGAAGCCGCTCCCTCATCCGAGGGAATGAACCGCCTGCGCAGACACTGCGGGCGCCCGGTTTGAGCTTCGGACCGTGGTAGCCGCGCGCCATGGTTGGGGGTACCCTGTGAATGGAGGGAAGGGGGAACCGATGGCAGGAAGGTCGAACCTCGTGCTGACCGTCCTGGGCAGCCTCGTGCTGGCCGGGGCCGCGCTGGCAGCACCGCAGGCCGGCACTCCGCGCAGCGCCACGCTTCTCGGTGCGAACGAGGTCGGTGTAGCGGGCGATCTCGACGGCACCGGCACGGCGCTGTTGCGGGTCAACGTCGGCAGGAAGTCGGTCTGTGGCTGGTTCACGGCCACGAACCTCGACACCGTCAACGGCGTGCACATCCATACGGGGGCCGCCGGCGCTACGGGTGGCGTGGTCGTGAACTTCAACTACCCCGGCACCAACGGTGGGTTCGTGAACGGCAGGTGGTATGCCTGCGGCAAGGCGGCGGACGGTACGTCGCCGCTGTCGAAGGCGCTCGTCAAGGGGCTCGTGCAGGCGCCCGCCGGCTTCTACGTCAACATCCACACGACGTCGTACCCGGCCGGTGCTATCCGCGGGCAGCTGACGAAGCCCGGTCAGGGTGCGCCCAAGCCCGGGAAGCCCGCGAAGCCGGAGAAAAAGTAGACGGCTCGACAGCTGGTGTCCGACTGAAGTCGGACACCAGCTGTTCGGGCTGTGCGCCGCAAGGGGCGCGCAGCCGGTCCGGGACTCAGCGCCAGTCGCCGATCAGGGTGACGGCGAGCACGACGACGATCACCGACAGGACCATGATCGTCCAGCGTGCAGCCATGAAGGCGATCTCACGACCCAACGACATCGAGTGGTCCGAGACCGCGGCCTCCGGTTCCGCCGACGGCTCCGGTGGTGTCTCCTCGGTCTCAGCCGAGGCATCGACTGCGGGGGTCGGCGTCGACTCCGCCTCGAGTGCCACCGAGAGGGCGCGCAGGCGTGCGATCGCGTCCCCGGTGCGCGCGAGGCGTTCCGCCGAAGCGTGCAGGTCGGCGCCGATCGGCCGGCTCTCGAGCAGTGCCGTGTAGCGCTCGATCAGCCAGACCGCCTCGCGCAGCGGTGTGACACCCGCCGAGCCCTGGCCCGAGGCCAGGGCGATCCGTTCCACGGCGGAGCCGAGGTGGTACCCGAGACCCAGTGACTCCGCGATCTCTGTCGTCGCCTCCAGCGTCGCCGCTTCCGTTCGGCGCGCCGGCAGCAGGTCGTCCACCAGCGTGTCCAGCGGTCGCGCTTCCCCTTGCGGCTCGCGTGTCGGCTCACTGGCGATCGCTGCGTCGGTCGTCGGCTCCGAGCGGGTCGTGGGCGCCCGTGCCGGCTCTTCCTCTGCGTCCGGCGGCCTCGTGACCGCGTTGGAAGCGCTTTCGGCGGGCGGCTCGTCGCCGTTCGTCGCGTGCCAGGCGTTCATCGCCTCCAGGACACGATTCAGCTGCTCGACGCGCTCGGTGATCCCCACTGGCCCTCCTCACGTCGCACCGTAACCCGATTCCAGGGCCGCGCCAAGTCGGCCACGAAGCCGTGTCTGACTTCAGTCAGACACGGCTTCCGCACGGCAGCTGCAGGAATCGGTGCCGGCTGCCGAAACGAAACCGCGTGAGTCGTCTCCGCCCCATCGCGGTCGCTGCCGCCGCCGCTCTCGTCGCGGTCTGCTTCGTCGTCTTCGGCTTCACGCTCGAAGCGCTCGTCAATTCGGCCGGCTGCCTCGTGCTGGTCGCGATCACGGTCACGGACTTCGAGCGGCGGATCATCCCGAATCGCATCGTGGTGCCGGCGCTCGTCGTCGCGCTCGTTGCACAGACGGCCCGCGACCCGAGCGTCGAATGGGTGCTCGCCGCGCTCGGCGCAGGAGGGTTCTTCTTCCTGATGGCCCTCGCCTACCCGGCGGGGCTCGGGATGGGGGACGTCAAGCTCGCTGCCTTCCTGGGCGCCTGGCTCGGCGTCGACGTCGTGCCCGCGCTCTTCCTCGGCTCCCTGCTCGCCCTCGTGCCGGCCATCGTCATCCTCGCCCGACACGGCAAGGCCGGGCGCAAGATGGGCCTCCCGTTCGGACCGTTTCTCGCCGCCGGCGCCGTGATCGCGCTCTTCGCAGGCGAGGGGCTGCTCGACGCCTGGCTCGGATAGTTCGAACCAGGCGCGCTGGACACCCCGAACGGGGTACAGCGCGAGCGTCGGTTTGCCGATCTTCGGGTCATGCGACACATGTCGTCGCAGCTCCATGCTGTCGGCTCGATCCCGCCGCCCGAGCTCGCCTCGGCCGTGAGCGCTGCTCTGGACGCCCTCGACGGCAGGCACGCCCACGACGACGCGGTCGACGCGGCGCTCGACATCCTCCACGAGCACATCGAGGGCATGTTCGTCGCCGCGCTCGCGCTCGAGCATGGGCGGCTGTGGATCGTCCGCGCCCGCGGCTACACGATGATCCCGGAGGGTCTCGACGCAGCCGAAGGCATCGTCGGGCGAGCCGTGACCTCGCGCCGCGCGCAGTTCGTCAAGGACGTCTCGCGCGACGCCGACTTCGTCCACGCGGCCCACGGCGTCGCCTCCGAGCTCGCCGTACCGCTCTCGGTCGACGGGGAGATCATCGGCGTCCTGAACATCGAGACCTCACGCCCGCTGCCGCGTGACGCAGTCCGGCTCGTCCGCCCGCTCGCGGATGCGCTCGCTCCAGAGGTGGACGCTCTTCGTGGGGTAACCGCTCTCGACCTCTCGGCGCTCGCGCGCTTCTTCGTCTACGTGGGCTCGTTGCGTGACGCACGGCAGATCGCCGACGTGACGGCCCGCGCCGTCGCGCGGGCGCTGCCGCTGGACGCCTGCCATGTCGTGCTCGACGGGGAGGGCGCCACCCACGGAACAGCCTCTTGGGTCGCGTCCGGCGGGCCGAGCGAGACGATCACGCCCGCGGTGCTCGATGCCCTGCGCGGCGACCTCGATCTCGGATCGGTCTTCCGACTCGTCGACCTGGACACGCAACCCGTGCCGGAGCTGCGCAACCAAGGAGTGCGCAGCGCCGTGCTTCTTCCGCTGCGGGCCAACGGGATCGAGCTCGGCACGGTGATCGGCGTCTCGCGCGCACCGATGGAGTACCGCCAGCGGCAGGCCGAGACTGCAGCCCTCGTCGTCGCCCACGCCGGTGCGTCGATCGAGTCTGCGATCACGCTGTCCCGTGAGCGACAGAGCGCGCTCACCGACTCCCTCACCGGCCTGCTCAATCGACGGGGCTTCCACGAGATGCTCGATGCCAAGATCGACTCGCACCACGACGACCGCTCGCCGGTCAGCCTCGTGGTCATGGACCTCGACGACTTCAAGGAGGTCAACGACCGTGCCGGGCACGAGTTCGGGGACGCGCTGCTGCGGGAGATCGGCGTCGTCCTGCCCGAGAGCACGCCCGACGAGGCACGCGTGGCCCGACTGGGCGGCGACGAGTTCGTGATCATGCTTCCCGGCAGCGACGTCGAGGAGGCAGGGACGCGGGCCGAGGAGCTGCGCGAGCGGCTCCTGTCGGGGCTGGCGGAGGCGGGATTCCCCGTGCACGTCAGCTTCGGCGTCGCGACGTACCCGTTCGACGGTGGCAGCGGCGCGCAGCTGCTGCGCGCTGCGGACCAGGCGTTGTACGAGGCCAAGGCGACGGGGAAGGGGCGCGTCGTGCGCTTCCGCGATGTCGTCAGCCGACGGGCCGGAGGACAGCAGGCCTCGGCTGCCGACCGCCGACGTGAAGGGCGCCCCGACGCCGTCTCGCTGGCCAACGTCCTCGAGACCGCGATGGCGATCACGCGGGAGACCGACAAGGACGTCCTGTGTCAGCGCCTGGCGAAGGCGACGACGTTCGTCGCAGGCGCGACCGGCTGTGTGATCTCCCGTGTCGAGGGCCCGCGCCTCACCGACGTGGCGCGACATTCGCTGCGCGACATCGATCTCGGCGACGAGGTCGCCTACCTGATCGCCGACTTCCCGCTCACGAAGACGGTTCTCGAGACCCGTGAGTCGAGGTCGATCTCGTTCCTCGACGAGGACCTCGACCAGGCCGAGGCCTTCGTCCTGCGTGAGCTGCGGATGAACTGCTGCCTCCTCGTCCCGCTCGTCGTCGACGGCGAATCGTGGGGGCTGGTCGAGGTCTACGACATGCGTCTGCGGCGGTTCGCAGACGACGCCGCGGCCGCCATCGAGTTCCTCACGGCACTGACGGCGTTCCGGCTCGAGGAGCTCGGGGCGGTCGAGCAGCCCCGCCGGCGACTGCCTCTCTTCCGCCTGCCAGCGACCGGGTAGCCCGAAGGCTCAGGACGGGTCGTCGCGGGACGGCTCGGCGACGATGCACGGTCGCCGGTCGCCCGGCAGCGGCGACGCGCCGTGGCGGACCACGCGGTACGCGAGACCGTCGACGTGGACGACGGAGCCGACAGCCGGCGGCGGCCCGTCGGACTCGACGAGTCGATAGCGGTCACCCGGGAGGAAGATCACGTGCGCGTCAGCCGGAGCGGCTGGCAGCTCGGGAGCAGCCGAGGCGAGCGCGTCCTGCGCCTCCGCGATCCGTGTGAGCTCCTCGGTCAACTCACGCTCGCGTGCCTCGATCTCGGCGAAGCGCAGCTCCCGCTCCTGCAGCTCGCCCGCGATGCGCTCGAGCGAGCTCTCGCGCTCCGCGATCGCCTCCTCGCGTCGATCGACGGCGGCACGTCGCAGCTCGACGGCGCCGAGCTCGCGCTTCCGCTCGGTCAGCTCCTCCTCGGTGGCAGCCAGCGTCTCCTCACGGGTCGCCAGCTCCCGCGCGAGGAGGTTGAGCTCGGCGTGTCGATCATCGAGCTCGGCGGAACCACGGCGCAGCATCTCCTCCACCGCGCTACGGATCTCGCGGGAGCGCTCCTCACGCCGCTCGAGATCGGCGATCGTCGCCGCGAGCTGCTCTGTTCGCAGCTCGAGCTCGCGACCGCGTTCGGCGATCAGGGCTTCCATGGCGGTCTCGTCGTCGGTCGCCGCGAACAGGGAACGGAGCTTGCCGCGCAGGGTGTCGTCCGGCGACTGGCGGCCGGGCCAGTGATCCCATTCCCGGTCGCCTCGCGGCTGTCCCTGTGTGCTCATGGTCAGATCGTAGAGAGACTGCGCCGGCGGGCCAGTCCTAAGCCGTCGAGTTCGGAACCAGACCGCCGACGCGAGGACGGAGTTCGACAGAGCGCTCTCGGTGTCCTCCCCCGACCGTCCTCCGAGCGGGGGAGGAAAACAGCCTCCAGGCGTCGCATACATAGGGCATGGATGCGAATGGCGCCCGCCATCTCGCGGCTCGGCTCGGGGCCGGCGTGCCGATCGGCGCCGTCGTCGAGCTGCTCGGTGACCCGCCACCCGACGCCGGGCTTCACGCCGGCGACCGGGGCGTCGTCGAGGAGATCGCTCCCGAGGGCAACATCGTGATCGCGTGGGACCGCGGCTTCACCCTCGAGATCGACCCGCGACGCACGCCCGTCCGGCGCCTCGCCGCGTAGCGCGGGGCCCGGTCGCTCAGCGGTGCTTGGAAGACGCCGCGCCTCGGCTCGCGCGTGCGCCGAAGTCCGCGGTCACGACCCAGGCCGGCTGGTCACCGAAGTCACCGCCGGCGAGGTCCGACCTGACGACCCCGATCCCGACTTCCCGGTACTGCGTCGAGAGCAGAATGCCTCGATGCGGGGGAGAGGACAGCCACGCCCGCACCGTCTGCTCGGCCGTCGGCTCAGCGCTGGACGAGAAGAGGTTCTCGCCGACCGTCCATGAGCCACCCGACCGCGGCGCGTAGAGCTTCTTGAGGCGCTCGGAGAACGGGCTGCCGTCCGACGACTCGTGCGCGAAGAAGCCGCCCGCCAGCATCGCCCGCGAGTGCGCGAGAGCGGTGGCGCGGAGACCGGGGGAGACCGAGAGCGGCTTCAGCCCCCGTGTCGCGCGGACGTCGTTCACGGCCTCGAGGAGCTGCCGCTCGAGCCCGACGACACGTTGCGCTGCCGTCGGCGATGCAGCAGCCTGAGCTCCCGCCGCCATTGCGAACAGGACCATGGATGGCCACTGCCACACGCAACACATGCCGCCCCGCCATAGGCAAACGATCGGCCGATCACTCGCGTATCACCGTCCCTCGGATGGGGTACTCGAACGGGGGATAAGGGTGTAAGCACCTGCGTGTGGGCGTTTTTCGTGTCGGACTAGTCCGACACGGCGTGCGCGTGGTGCGGAACCGGCCTGGAGAGTGTTCGGCTTCCGCACACGGCGGTGCGCGTGGTGCGGAAACCGGCCCGGAGTGAGTGTCGGACTTCAGTCCGACACTGGAGCACGGGAGGCGTAGGGCCTCAGCCCGCCGGCTGGGGCTTGTTGCCGCGGGTCACCTGGCCCTTGGGTGGTCTCTGCTTCGCCGCGGGCTTCGCGGCTCCCCGCGCTCCTCGCGACGCCGTCTTCTCGACGGATGTCGTGGTGCCCTTCGGTGCGGGCTTCTCGACGCGCGTGCGGGCTCCCGCCGGTGCCGGGGCAGGCTTCGTCTTCGGCGCCTTCGCGGCGGCGGTGCTCTTCCCGTTCGCGCGCGCCGTCTGGGCCTTCTTCGCGGCCGCTGCTCGGTTCGCAGCGGCCCTCTTCGCGGCGGCGGCCTTCTTGGCGGCGGCAGCACGCCGCGCCTTGGCGGCCGCCGCCTTCGCCTGCCCCGGGATCACGCGATCTGGCGAGAGCGCGGACGCAGAGGACGCTCGGTCGCGGGCAACCGTCGAGGCACGGGTCGGGGCAGCCGGTTTGTCACCGACGAGCTTCGCCCCCTCGTACGAGACGCCGCCGGCGACGCCGACCGCCGCGACGACCGCGGCAGCCTTGACCGCTATCCCGCCGAGCGCGAAGCCACCAGCGGCGCCGGAGGCTGCCGCGCCCGCACCGACGGTCGCTCCGGTCCCCGCAGCGCCGACCCCCAATCCGATCGCCGGCAGGGCCACGGCTGCCGATGCGGCCGGCGCTCCCTTCCAGAGCACGAGCGAGGCGGGGAGCGGGAGAGCGGCGAGGCCGCGCATCGCCTTGCGGTGACGCTGTTGACTCGCCGCGAAGGCGGCACAGGGCGGGCACTCGCGGAGATGCTCCTCGAGGCGGCGCCGCTCCTTGCGCCCGAGTCGCGTGTCGAGGCGGCGCGAGATGGTCAACTCGGCTCGGTCACAGGTGACGAGGTTGTCCATCTCCTCGGCGAGCGAGCGCCGGGCGCGGAAGAGCATCGTCTCGAGCGCGCCGGTCGTTGTACCGAGGATCTCTGCGATCTCCTTGTACGAGCGACCTTCCAGCTCCCGCATGACGAGGGCTTCGCGTTGGCTCGGCGGGATCCGCTGGAGTGCGCGCACGACATCGGTGAGCGGCGGCTGCGTGTCGTCGGGTGGCGTGTCCGCGATGTCCGTGACGAGCTCGACCTCGGTGGGTCTCACGTTCTCCTGCCGCCAGCGCTGCCGGATGATGTTGTGCGCGATCACGATCAGCCAGTTGCCCGGTGCCCGCGGCCGCTCGCCGCGCTCGAGGGCGCGGAGGGCGTTGACGAACGTGGTCTGCGTGACGTCTTCCGCGTCGGCGTGATTGCCGAGGACGGCGTACGCGTAGCGGTACACGTCACCGACGTGCTCGCGGTAGAGATCGTCCAGCGCACGTGCGGCCCGGGCACCGGCCTCTGTCACGGCCATGGCCACACCGTGCCGGGGGCGGACCGCACCCGCAACCCCTTTACAGACTCCTTACATCTGAGCGCGCAAGGTTGACGTGTGGGTGGCGTCTGCTTCAGTGAGAAGGACCTCACACCCATGGAGACCATCATGCGGACGTTGCTCATCACCATCGCCACCATCGCCCTCGCCGGGCTGCTCGTGCCGGCGGCTCTTGCGGCCGAGTCCTCGGCCTCGAAGAGCCCCGCTCAGGCGTGCAAGGCCGAGCTCAAGGAGAACGCGACAGTCTTCGCGGAGCAGTACAAGGCGACGAGTGGCAAGAAGAAGAAGGCATATGCGACCTGCATCGCGACGAAGAAGGCGCAGGCGCAGGCCGTCGCCGACGCCACGAAGAACGCCGCCAAGGCCTGCAAGGCCGAGCGAGCCGAGAACGCGAGTGCCTTCACCGAGAAGTACGGCACGAACAAGAACGGCAAGAACGCGCTCGGCAAGTGCGTCTCGACGAAGGCCAAGGAGCTGAAAGACGCGGTCGCGGCCGACGTGAAGGACGCCCGGGTGGACGCCTGCAAGGCGATCAAGAAGAACCAGCCTGCGGAGTTCAAGACCGCGTACAAGACGCTCGGCGCCTGCATCAAGGCGCAGCCGACGACATAGCGGACGAGCTCATGGGAAGTCTCCCCGCGGAGGGGGATGGGGAGACGTGAGTGAGGGGGGAGGGCGAGAGCCCTCCCCCCTCGTCTTCGGCGTTGTTGGCAGTGGACAGCGGTGTCCGACTGAAGTCGGACACCTGGGGGCTCGTTGGCTCGGCGGAGGTGTCGCCGGCGTCGTGGTGGTGTCTTGGTGTCTGACTTCAGTCAGACACCGCTTTCGCGCGGACGGGAGGCAGCGCGGACGCCTGGCCTGTGGGGCGGAGCGGGCCGGGTGTCCGGGCTCGGCGGAGGCGTTGTGTTGGTGTCTGACTTCAGTCAGACACCGCTGTTCGCGCGGGCGGGAGGCAGTGCGGTGTCCGACTGAAGTCGGACACCTGACGCCTTGGCCGCGCTCAGGAGTGCGGGTCGGCTGTGTCGAGCGTCTGCCAGTGCGGCAGGGTGAAGGAGAGCGTCGTCGGGCCGCCGGGCTCGCTTTCGAGCGAGAACGTTCCGCCGAGCATGCGCACGCGCTCGCCGATGCCGACGACGCCGAGCCGGCCGCGCTGCGCAGCCTGCGCGAGCGCGCGCGACACGTCGAAGCCCTGCCCGTTGTCGGTGACGCGCACGTTCGTGGCGGTGCGGCGCGAGCGCACGCGAATCTCGACCGCCGTGGCCCCCGAGTGCTCCCTGACGTTCGCGAGTGACTCCTGGACCGCGCGGAACACGGCGACCCGCTGCGCAGCGGTGAGGGATTCCGGGTCTCCTCTGATCTCCAACCGCGCGTCGATGTCCGTGCGCTCGGCGAAGGCCTCCACCTCACGATGCAGCACTTCGCCGATCGGCCGCGAAACGATGCTCTTGGACTCGAGGGAGTGCGCGAACTCGCGCAGCTGGCCGTCGAGCGAGGACACGCGGGCGAGGAGGTCGTCGAAGCGGCCGTAGGTGAGCTCCCGGTGGCTCTCCAGCACGAATGGATACACCTGATCGCGGAGCACGCGAACCTCCTCGGCCAGCGCGAGCACCTCCTGGACGGGGCCGTCGTGCAGGTCGAAGCCGAGGCGCATGAGGCGCTTCTCGCCCGCGCTCACGACCGCTCGCTCGCGCGCTGCGCTGCGCCCGAGCATCAGGTCGCGCTCGAGCACCGGCGCGAGCGCTGCTGCCACCACGCGCAGGCCCTCGTCTGCCCGCACGGTGTCGGCCTCCGCTGCGGTTCGTCCGACGAGGACGCCTTCGAGGTCTCCGAATCGCTTCACAGCCGCTGTACGCAGGGACGCCCGACCGACCATCGTGAACGACGGCCGTCGGTGGAACGTGGCCTTCGCGGTGGCCCGGACGCGACGGCTCGTCTGGTCGTCTCCGACGGAGACCGCCGCTTCGAGCGCTCCGGTCGGCCCGCGGTGCCAGAGGGACGCCCCCGTGACGAAGCCGAGCTGCTGCAGCAGCCGCAGCTGGATCTCGCCGGCGACGAGTGGCGGGATCTCGAGCAGTGCCGGGTACCGGACGGCCTGGCGGAGCAGGTCGAACGAGGTTGCGGCCTCGGGCTCCCCCCGCGTCGCGCTGAGTGCCTCGACGGCGATCGCGGTATCGGTCGCGTCGAGCTCTCCTTCGATCGCGAGCGCGATCACGACGTCGGCCACGTACGAGGTGACGGCGAGTCGGTCGGCGGCGTCCGTGCTCCCCGCCGCAGCGAAGCTCATCTGGGCGCGGCTGTACGCCGCGGCGATCAGTGACTGCGCGTGGTCCGCGGCGCCGTCGGCGAGCAGCCGGTGCGCTGCGTGCACCCGCGCTCCGGGCTGCACAGCCGAGTCGGCGTGCGCCAGGGTCACCGGGATACCGGCTCGCCGTGCCTCCTCCGATGGTCTGGCGAGTGATGCCATCGCTCGCTCGTTCGCCTCCTCGTTGCCGCCGTCAGTCGTTCCGTACCGCGGCCGTCAGTCCTGCCTGCGCCGTTCCGGGTGGCCGATGTCCCCTCTTCCACGCACGGTGCCGGGCTTCCGTCTACTCCTGTTTCAGTGCCGCGGCAACCGCGGCGACCACGTCGTCCGTCTCCTGCCACTTGTCGTATACGCGCGCCGAGTCCGGGGCCTTGGCTGCAGCACCGTCACCGGCGAGCACCACGCTGATCGCGGGGTGTCGTGCGCGCACCGAGTGGGCGAGCCTGAGCGCGCTACCGAGCTCGTCGCCGGCGTCGAGGAGGACGACGTCCGGCGTCTCCTCCACGACGGCGCTCCCCAGGCGGTTGGGGTCGACGACGCTTGCGACGGTGATGCCGCGGCCGTCGAGCAGGAACCGCGCCAGCTTCGCGAAGCGCTGATCGCTGGAGGCGACGACGACCGAGCCGGCCGCCCTCGGCGGTGCGATCGCGGACGCGCCGGACGTGTCGTCGCTCGGGACGCGCGGCGCCCATGTGACACGGTCACCGACCTTGAGCCCGCGTCGGTCGCACTCGCCAGCCGGGAGCTCCACGATCTCGCGCGCGCCGCGGCACGACGCCGTCTTGAACGCCTTGAGGCTCTGCTCGACGCGGACGACGACCTGATCCTGGTCGAGGAACACGACGTCGATCGGGAAGCGCATGAACGCTGTATGGATCGACCAGGCTGGGCGTAGCGCGATCCCTTCGCCCGACCGCAGCGAGCTCTTGCCCAGGAGGCCGCGCATGCGGCGCAGCGTCGTGTCCGCGACGGTGACGGACTCGCAGACGACCCGGCCGTCCTCGCGGCGGAGCGTCAGGACTGCGCTGCTGCGCACGGAGTCCGCCGGCGCTCGCTAGCCGAGGACGTCCGTGATCTGGATCATCGCCGGCAGCAGCAGGACGATGAACATCGCCGGGAAGATGAAGAAGAGCAGCGGGAAGAGCATCTTCACCGGCGCCTTCTGTGCCCGCTCCTCGGCGGCGGCCTTGCGTCGCTTGCGCATCTCGTCGGCGAGGTTGCGCATGATCTGCCCGATCGAGACGCCGAGCTGCTCGCCCTGGGTCATCGCACGCACGAAGACGCGCACGCCGGGGTGTCGGCCCGCTCCGCAGATGGGTGAGGCTCTCCGACAGTGGTGAGGCCCATGTTCTGCTCCTGCAGCGTGAGCCGGAGCTCCTGCGCGAGCGGGCCTTGGAGGCGATCCGCCGCGAGACGGAGGCCCTGGTTGAAGCTGAGGCCCGCCTCGATCGTGACGACGAGGAGGTCGATGAGGTCCGGAAGCTCTCGCTCGATACGGTCACGTCGCATACGGATGCGGTAGTTCACGACCGCAAGGGGAAGGACCCAGCCGGCCGCGGCGCAGACGATGGTGCCGGCTACGAGGAGGATCGGGTTCGCATCCGCGAGCGTTGCGATCCAGAAGTACAGCACGCGCGGCACCGAAGCCGAAGAGGAACTGGTAGCCGTAGATGCGAGCCGCGCTCGTCGTGTAGAGCCCAGCGGAGACCAGGCGTGGCACGAATCTCGCGCTCTCGGAGCGCGGAGAAGCGTCGGCCGAGCCTCTCGCCGAGCCAGCTGGCGGCGCCGTCGAACCAGTCGCGGACGCTGCGGTGCTCTTTCTCGACGTAGGCGCCGGCGTTACTCGCGTAGCCGTACGCACTGATCTGCTCGACCGTTTCCTGGTTGGCGGGCGAGAACGCGCCGCGAACCACCAGAGTGACGGCGACTCCGAGGAGGACGATGGCGAGTATCGCGACGAAGAACAGCATCGATTTCCTCCGCTACAGGTTGATTTCGGTGATCTTCTTCAAGACGAATCCTCCGACGATGACCATGAACACCCCGGCGACTAGCGCTACCTGTCCAACCGTCCGGTGCCAGAGCGGATCGAGATGCGAAGGGTTGACGCTGAGCAGGAAGAGGACGAGGACGACTGGGATTCCAGTGAGAATCCAGCGTGCCATGCGCCCCTGAGCCGTCAGAACCTGCACGAGCCGACGGAGCGCCATTCTGGCGCGGATGTTGGCCACGACCTGGTCGAGCACCTCGGCCATGTTCCCGCCTGCCTGGCGCTGGAGCATCGCGACGACCGCGACCTGGTCGACGTCGGTGTTGCGCATGCGGCGGGCCGTCACCTCGAGCGCGTCGTCGAGAGCGACGCCAAGCTGCTCGTCGGTGACGACGCGCCGGAACTCCGTGCGAGAGGGCTCGGCCGCCTCGTCGACCACCACGGACATCGAGCCGACGAGGCTGTGTCCTGCACGCAGGGCTGACGCCATCACCTCGAGGTTCTCGGGAAGCTGTTCGGCGAACCGCTTCCGCATCCGGTCGGCACGCCGGCCGACCTCGAAGTAGATGCCGGCGGGAACGAGCACGCCGAGGAGTACGGCCCACTCGACCTCGAGTGCGAACGCAGCGACGAGGCCGGCGCCGATGCCCCCAAGCAGTCCCCACACGAACAGCCGTGTCGGTGAGGTCTTGATCTCGGCGACTTCGACGTCCTCGCTGAAGCGCTGGAACCAGCTTCGGTCACGCAGGAAACCCGAGCCCTGCGCAGCTGCGAGGAACTCCGTCACCTCGCGCCGTCGCTCTCGTGCCCGCTCCTCCTCCGGCAACGTGACGAAGTCCCCGAGCCTCGAGCGGAGCTTGCGGTTCGCTCGCAGCCTGAGCAGCAGATGGATGGCGTAGGCGATGAGCGCGACGAAGGCGACGGCGATCCCAACGACGAGCACCCACGACTGCAGCACGCGATCCCACAGCGGTCTTCGCGTACGGTGCTCCCGTGCCGGTCTCCGGCGTCGTGTACGAGAGCTCTTCGGTACCCGAGCCCTTCGATGGCGACCGTAACCGTCACGTTCTTGTCCGGCGGCGCCTGAGAGCGGTATTGCACGACGTACTCGTTCCCGAGTTGGAAGCCGAGCGCGTCGTAGATGCCATTGAGCGCGGCCGAGGACGTCGCTTCCGCGTAGCTGCCGCCGGTCGCGTCGGAGATCTCCTCGATGTCCTCCGTGGTGAACGACCGCGACTGGATGCCGACCGAGTAGACGCGGGATCTTCAGATCCTGCAGGCTGGCTGATCGCGGACTCCTTCGTCGTGACGCTGCGAACATCGGCACCGTCGGTGACGAGAACGACGTTGACAGCGCTGAGGCCGGAATCGCGGGCCTGCGCCGCAGCGGCAGCGAGCGCGTCGTACATGACCGTGCCCTCGGCGAGGGGAGGGGACTTCGCGAGCGCGGATTCGATCGCCTTGGCGTTCGTCGTGAACGGCAGGACGACGGTCGGCTTCATGTCGAACGTGACGACCGACAGTGGCTGTCCCGGGTTGCGAGCCGCGAAAGTGCGGGCTGCGGCCATTGCGTCATCGATCGACCCCTTCATGCTGTTGGAGGAGTCGATCAGTAGCACCGTTCCGATCCCCTGCGCAGAGGCGGCTGGGCGCACGGCGACGCTCGGATACCGCCTTGCCGTTCTCGGTGACAGAAACGTCCTCGGCCGCCAGTTGCCGCTTCTGGTCGAGCGTCACGACGTACACCTGGTTGGGGAAGAACGTCGCTCCGCCTTCGGCGACTGTGAACGCCGTGTCGTCGGCCGGCCAAGCTGCGCTGGCAGCGTACGGCGACGATCACAACGATGAGACCGACGAGTCGAGTGAGCCGGCCGATGTTCATCGTCCGCTTTCCGCCACCTTCACCACCGGCTTCGGCGAGAAGATGTTCGCCGGAAGGTCGATTCCACGCTTCTCGAACTTGTTGATGAAGATCGGGCGGAGTCCCGTGGGGGCGAGTGCGCCGACGATCGAGCGGTCGGGTGCGATCGAATCGATCTTGAACTCGAAGATGTCCTGCAACGTGACGACGTCTCCCTCCATGCGCTGCACCTCGGTGACCGCGGTGACGCGTCGCGACCCGTCCTCGAGCCGCTCGAGGTGCACGATGAGATCGAGGGCCGACGAGAGCTGCTGCCTGATCGCGCGCACCGGAAGCTCGAATCCCGCCATCAGCACCATCGTCTCGACGCGGTGGATGGCATCGCGCGGCGAATTGGCGTGCACCGTCGACAGCGAGCCGTCATGCCCCGTGTTCATCGCCTGCAGCATGTCGAGCGACTCGGCGCCGCGGACCTCACCGACGATGATGCGGTCAGGCCGCATGCGCAGCGCGTTGCGCACGAGGTCACGGATCGCAACCTGGCCCTCGCCCTCGATGTTCGGCGGGCGCGACTCGAGTCGGAGCACATGGCGCTGATGGAGCTCAATTCGGCAGCGTCCTCGATGGTGACGATCCGCTCGTTGTCTGGGATCGAGCCCGACAGCGCGTTGAGCAGTGTCGTCTTCCCGGAGCCCGTTCCACCCGAGATGAGCACGTTGAGCTGCGCGAGGATGCAGCGCTGCAGGAAGTCGACGCCTTCACCCGAGATCGTGCCGATGTTGATCATGTCATCGAGTGTCAGCCGCTTTCGAGAGAACTTCCGGATCGTGAGCAGCGGTCCCGAAAGCGAGAGCGGGGCGATGATCGCGTTCACACGCGACCCGTCCGGGAGCCGCGCGTCGACCATCGGCGACGACTCGTCGATGCGGCGCCCGACCTGCGCCACCATCCGGTTGATGATGCGGCGGAGGTGGCTGTCGTCGGTAAAGCGCACCGTCGTCTCGTAGAGACGTCCCTGACGCTCGATCCAGATCTCTGCGGGCCCGTTGACCATGATCTCCGTGATCGAGTCGTCCGTGAGCAGCCGCTCGAGGGGGCCGTACCCGAGGATGTCGTCGGCGATCTCGGCAGTGAGCCGCTCGCGATCGTCGCGCGAGATGCCGGTCTCGCCGAGAAGATGCCGGCGGATGTCCGCGACGACGCGGTCTCGGAGACCGGATGGATCGATGGCCTGAGTCGTGAGCTGCGGGCCGAGCTCGCTGATCACCTGCATGTGGATCGAGTTCTTCAGATCGGCGAACGGCTCGCGCGCTGCAGCTGCAGCGGGGCTGTTGGATGTGAGGCGCTCGTGGAGCTCCATTACGACTTCCTCCCGAACAGTCGACGGCGGGAGCTGCCGTCGCCGGTCTCGCCGGCGGCATCTCCAACCAGGGCGGGTGTGCTCGTGAACATGGATGCAAGCTGGCGGAAGGCCTCGGCCGGGACGGACTGTGGACGAGCCTGGACGATCGGCACGCCTTCGTTGACTGCCCGCGGGATCTCCCGATCACTCGGTATGAGCACGTCCGGGTCTCGTCCGAGCACGGCGACGACGTCGCTCTGCGTGATACCGACGCGCGTCTGCGCACGATTCAGCACGAGCTTGATCCGGTCCTTCCTGAAGTCCATGAGGTCGAGCGTCTCGAGTCCGAGCTTCGTGTTCTTGAGCGAGAGCGAGTCGAGCATCCCGACCATCAGGAGATCGCTCGCCGAATCGATCGTCGAGATCACCTCGGGCGTGAATCCGGGCGGTGTGTCCACGACGATCTACGTCGTACCCGTGACGAGCGACCTGGTAAACGTTGCGAATCAGGTCGATGGTGATCGCGCTTGCCTGATCTGGGCGGCTCGGTGCGAGCAGGACGTCGACCCCTGACGAGTGGCTGTTCACGTAATCGGCGAGCTTGTCCTCGTCGAGTGAGCCGCCGGACACGGCGAGGTCGTAGATCGTCTTGTCCGGGCGCAGCCCCATCGTCAGTGCGACGTCGCCGAACTGCAGGTCGAGATCGACGACGAGTACCCTGTCTCCGAGGCCGGCGAGGGCAACGGCGGTGTTGCACGCTGTGAGGGTCTTCCCGGTGCCGCCCTTGGGGCCGAGTACGCAGATCAGGCGAGCATCTTCGGCCGTCGGCTGCGTCATCGAGCGGGGGCCGCGTGCGAGGGCCTTGCTCATCGCGAACTGGAGGTCTGCCTTCGCCTGGGGGAACTGCGTCACGTCGATCGCCCCCGACTCGAACGCTCGCCGGAGGACCCGTTCGGCGAGCTGGTCGAGAGCACGAGCACCGGAACGTCGGGCTCGTTGCGGTGGGCGACGTCGATGAGCTGGAGCGCTCGGTCGCCCTGACCGGTGCAGGCGACGAGGATCAGGTCGAACTCGAGGTTGTGCATGGCGCGGACGAGCTCGTCGTGCCCGCGTGCGAGACCCACGAGGTTGAAGTTCGGGTCCTCGGGCAGGCTGCGCTCGACCTCGAGGCTGTCGAGGTCCTCGACGGCGACGAGCGCCCGGATCGTCCGCTCCGCCATACCCCTAGCCCTGGGCCGCCTGGGCCTTGTTCTTCGTCAGCTGGGCGAGAAGCTGCTGCTGCGTGATGAATCGCTTCGGCGGATTCTTCGTCGCCGGCCGGCCGCAGCAGGAACCACAGCGTGCCGGTGTCGGCGGCTAGCGCCAGATCCTGTGCGAGTTTCGCCGGGGCGCGGAGCACGACCGGTGCCCCTTCGCCTGTCGGTGCCCGCAGCACGAGCACGTTCGGGGCCGAGAGTGCGAGCAGCTGGCCGCCGGTCGATCCGGTGCCGTAGTAGATGTCGACCTGGTTACCATCGGCGACGAAGCCGACGAGGCCTCTGGCTCCTGTGACCGGGATCGCCACGCCGCGCTGGAGGCCCGTCAGCTTCGTGGGCAGCGCGTCGGTGAGCCCGGTGCTGAGATCAGCGGTGGTGATCTGCTGTCCGGGGAAGATGTCGACGACCGCGACGCGTCCGTTGAGGTAGGCGGGATCCGTGATTGCACCGACCTTGAGGTCGTCCTTCGCGATGCGGCCGACTGGTAGAGCTGCGTCTCCGCGATCACCGTTCCGGACGTCCCTTTCGGGATCAGGTTCTTCGCAACGAGCACGGGCGTCTCGACCGCCCCGGACTTGACTGAGTCGCGGTATTGCACGAGGTAGACGATCAGCAGGATCGCCGCCAGCAGCGCCGCCGCGATCCCGAGGATCAGTGTCCACCCTCTGGACTGGTTGAGCTTGGTGGTGATGGTGTTCGACACGGTGGGTTCCTCCGTTTCCTTCGGTCGTCCCGCTATTCGCGGTTTCTCGTCTCGTTCCTCAATATGGGTGCGACTAGCGACTAGTACAGCCCTGCACGGCCGGATCTGCCCGACCACGCAGGTGGCGTCGGGGTCCACGGGGCCGATGTTCGGCCCGACGAACTCGACGAAGTAGCCGACGATCTCGCCTGGCTGAGCAGGGTCGTCGCCATTGCAGGGGTTGGCATTCGCGCCGTTCCCGCCCCAGCCGGTGACGTAGAAGGCTGCGAAATCGGACAGCGGCAGCCCATCCTGCGCGTTGACGCCCTTGAACGCGCCGTAGGGCACGATGAAGAGCTTCACGATGCGCGACTGGTCGGAGCTGGTACCCGCGATCCATTGTGGGTACGCGTTGGGGTGAATCCCAGGCCGTCTGGTTGCAGCTGTTGTTCTGGATCCCCGTGCAGTTTCCGGTGCGCGCCGCGATGCCGTCGGCGATCACAGCCGCCGAGAAGCCGGGCGCCGCCGGGACGCACTCCCATGGGTCGGCCGGGGTGTTCGGCTGGTTGAAGATCACGTTCTTCGCCGGGCATTCTTGCGTCTGGGACGTTCCACCACGTGCCCTGGGTGAACGAGTTCGGCCCGAAGAACGGGCTGCAGCCGTTGAGGAACATCTGGAAATCGTGGCCCTGCCCACCTGTCGGCTCGCAGTCGACCGACTGGTTCCCCTGCGGCCCGGCAGCACGTAGCACTCGATACTGGCCGGCGCGGAGCGACGAGCGCAGCCCGATCGTCGGGTACACGGTGATCTGCACCGGGTTCACGTCGGGAGCCGGGTGTTGTCGAGCGGCGCCTGTGGCGTGCCGCCCGGCGCCTGCGACGCCCCGGCGCTGCGCACGAAGTCGACGACGGTGGCGTTGACGTCAGTGGCGGTGAACGTGCGGTGCACGTCGAGCGGCCCGCCGTTCATCCGGCACGGCGTGTTGTTGCCGTTCGTGCAGTCGTTGCCGCGCCAGGAATGCGACGGGTTCCGGTCACGCCAGGAGCCTGAGGTTGATCGTGTTCGCTCCGCCGGTGTTCCCGACCGACACCGTTCCCACGCTCGACCACACCCGTACAGCACGGCGTCGGCGGCTGCAACTGCGTGCCCTCGACGCTGACCGAGAAGTTCGCTGCCACCGACAGCGGGCCGTTGTCGAGGTCGCCGAAGTCGGCGTCGACAGAGACCACCGCCGTGCAGTTCGGCTGCCGCGAGAAGTACCCATGGGGGAGCATGTCCGCCGGTGAGGCTCACCGACTTGAAGAACGGGTCGTTCTGGCGCGCCCGCGTCCGACTTCCAGCCGCGGATCTCGCTGATCCGCGTGAAGCAGTCGGTGAACCGATCGTCGTCTGGAGTTGCGCGCACGTCCGGTTTGTGATGTCGACATCGCGCCCGGCGAGCCGCACCTCGACGCCGATCGGCACGTAGTCCTCCGCGAGCCCGCCTTCGGCGGGACCGTGACGGGGATCGACGACGGTGGGACCGTCGCGTTCGGGTCGGTCTGGACCAGCGAGCGGCCCCAGCGTCGTGCCGACCGTTTGGTACGCGGCCTCAAGCTG
>CAWGLI010000001.1:0-790378 GCA_963823385.1 uncultured Actinomycetes bacterium | reverse complement strand
GACCACGTCGATCGGGAATCGCATGAACCATGTGTGGACCGACCAGGACGGCCGTAGGACCACACCCTCGCTTCCAGTCAGGCGCCGGCGCCCGAGAAGACCCTTCATACGACGCGTGTACGAGTCCGCGACGGTCACGCTCTCACACACCATCTTGCCGTCGGCACGCCGGAGAGCGAGCTTGCCGTGTGGCCGGCGCACTAAGAGAAGAACTTATTGAGGTTGAGCAACGCCGGGAGAAGTAGCACGACCATCATCGCCGGGAAGATCAACAGCACGAGCGGGAAGACCATCTTGATCGGAGCTTTCTGCGCCCGCTCTTCCGCTGCCGCTTTACGCCGCTTCCGCATCTCGTCGGCGAGGTTTCGCATGATCTGGCCCAGTGAGATACCGAGCGCCTCGCCCTGGATGATTGAGCGGACGAAGACGCGCGTGCCGGGTGTGTCGGCCCGCGCCGACATGTTTTGCAGGGCCTCGGTCGATGAGAGACCCATGTTCTGCTCTTGGAGCGTCAGGCGAAGTTCCTCGCTGAGTGGCCCGCGAACTTCGCGCGCAGCCATGCGGAGCGCGCTAGTCAGACTCACTCCTGCTTCGACCGACACGACAAGTAGGTCGACCAGCTCGGGCAGCTCGTATTCGATCTGTTCTCGGCGCTTTCGGATCCGTCGGGTCAACCATGCGGTCGGCAACAGCCACCCGAGTGCGATGGCGCAGACGGAGCCGATAACCAGCGCGACCGCCGACGCGTTCCCGAGCCCTGCGAGCCAGACCCACAGCAGCACGAGAGTCAGGCTCAGAAGCGCTTGGTACCCGAGGAAACGTGCCGGGGAGGTCGAGTAGACCCCGCCTGACCGGAGACGCAGCCGGAGTGGCTCTTCACGGAACGCCTTGAAGCGACGTGCAAGAAACTCGCCGACGCCCGTCGCCATCCGGTCGATGAAGCCATCCTCCGGAGATTCCTGCGCGTCGTCGCCGCGGAAGCCGTACTGCTCGATCGTGCCGACGGTGCTGGTCGTTCTCGACGTTTTGAGCGAGCGCACGGTGACAGCAATGCCCGTGGCAAGGAGAACGAGTGCGAAGATGAGTAGGACAGTCATCAGATCTTGATCTCCACGATTCTCTTGATCACTAGCGAACCAGCGATCACCATCAATGTCGCGATGATGAAGGCTCCCAACCCCACGGTGGTGGTGAAGAGCGGCTTGAGGTACGTCGGGAAGATGAGGTAGATCCCGAGTAGCAGCCCGACCGGCATGAAGGAGACAATCCAACGGGCAAGGCGACCTTGCGCGGTCAGGGTGTGGACGAGGCGACGGACATCCATTCGTCCGCGGATGTTCGCTGCGACCTGGTCGATCACCTCGGCGGAGCTGCCGCCGGTCTCTCGCGCGAGCTGGGCAACCAGCGCGAGCTGATCGATATCACGGTTGTTCATCCGCTCTCCGACGCGGTCGAGCGAATCATCGAGCGGAATGCCGAGGTTCTCGTCGCTGACGACACGTCGGAACTCCTCGCGTGAAGGCTCGCCGGCCTCCTCCGCCATTACCGCGAAACCGCCGGCCAGGCTGTGTCCGGCGCGAAGCGCTGCGGCTAGGACGTCGAGGTTCTCCGGCAGCTGGTCACCGAACTGCTTTCTCCGCGCCACGACCTTGTGGCTGACGTAGAAGTAGACCGCAAGTGGCGGCAGCACGCCAAAGATGAAGGCCCATGGCGCCCATACGACGGCAAGGAACACTGCGAGCAAGAGCCCGCCGCCGAGCGCGATGAGCGCGAGCAGCGATGGTCTCGTCTCGACGCCGCCGACGTCGCAGCGGTAGCTAAACGTCTGCATCGGCCCTTTGCGCTCGAAGCGGCGCCCGGCCGTCTTGATCCGGTCGAACACGTCGTCGGGCTCCTGCGCGGCTTCGAGCGCCTCCACGTCGGGATCGGTGTAGGCCGCGATTCGGCGTCGAGTGGGCCCGATCCGCGCCGACAGGAGGAGGCGGACGCCGTAGACGACCAGTGCCACGATGGCGACCACGATGAGGAACATGAACGCCCACGACTGGACGAGCTTGTCCCAGAACGACTTTTCTATCGGTCCTTCGCTGAGGTTGAGCGCCGGGGTCGTGTATGTCGCGCGGAGAGCTTCGGGGTAACCGCTGACGCGAACCACGACGTCGACGCTCTGTTCGGGTTTGGCGAGGGATCGATAGAAGATCAGGTACTCGTTCGCGAGACGGAAGCCGAGCGTGTCGAAGATCGGCGCAAGCGCTCCCGACGTGCCTGCCTCCGTGTAGGTTCCGCCTGTCTCGGAGGCGATCGCCTGGAGGGTCGCGGGAGAGAATTGGTCAGACTTGAGGCCAACGGCGAACACACGTACACCGGCGCCCTTCAAGCTTGCCAGAGCGGTCGCCTCCGTGGCCGTGCTTCCGATATCCGCGCCGTCGGTCAGAAGCACGACCGACCCGGTCGTTGCCCTCGTATCTCGGAGTTGGCTGGTCGCAAGATCGAGAGCGTCGTAGAGTCGCGTGCCTTCTGTGAGGTCGGGGGGATTCGAGAGAAGCTCGGTGACGGCTTTCCCGTCGGTCGTCGGAGCGAGCGCGACGACTGCCTCCTTCCCGAAGAACACGACACCAAGTGCCGTACCGGCTCGGCGTCGGCTCGCGAAGGCGCGCGCCGCCTCCATTGCGTCGACGATGGGCTGGCCACGCATGCTGTTCGACGTGTCAATCGCGAGGATCGTGGCCGAGCCCGGGCCGCCGGGAGGCGTGACCGAGAGGTTCGACACAGGCTCTCCGTTCTCGGTGACGGCCACATCCTCAGGCCCGAGTTGCTGGCGCTCGGGCAGAAGCAGTGAGTAGAACCGATCGGGGAACCGCGCCCCCGATTCGGTGAGTGCGGGCGCGTCCGCTGCCATGGCTGACCCGACGAGGACCGCAGCCAGTACGCTTGCAGCGACGTACGTGAGTGCGCCGAGCGGTCTCATTGGCCGGTAACCCCTTGGACCTGTTTCATAGGCGCGCCGGCCTTGAAGAGCTCGACCGGCAGCTTGATCCCGTGCTTCTCGAACTTGCGCAGGAAGACGGGGCGGAGGCCGGTTGCGTAGAGCTGGCCGACAATCGTCCGGTCGGGATTAAGCGATTCGATCTTGTACGCGAAGAGATCCTGGAGCGTCACGACGTCCGATTCCATCCCGTGCACCTCGGTGATGGTCGAGACCTTTCGCGAGCCGTCGTCCATCCGCTCCAGGTGAACGATGAGGTCGAGCGCCGACGCTGCCTGCTGGCGGATCGCCCGCACGGGAAGCTCGAAGCCTGCCATCAGGACCATCGTCTCGACGCGGTGCAACGCGTCGCGCGGCGTGTTCGCATGCACGGTCGAGAGCGAGCCGTCGTGGCCGGTATTCATGGCCTGGAGCATGTCCAGTGACTCCGCACCACGAATCTCGCCGACGATGATTCGGTCGGGCCGCATGCGCAGTGCGTTGCGCAGCAGTTCGCGAATGGAGACTTCGCCTTCGCCCTCGATGTTCTTCGGCCGCGACTCGAGCCGCAGCGCGTGCCGCTGCTGAAGCTGGAGCTCGGCGGCATCCTCAATCGAAATGATGCGCTCGGTGTCGGAGATCGCCGCCGACAACGCGTTGAGGAGCGTCGTCTTTCCGGTACCCGTACCGCCGGAGATGAGGATGTTCAGCTCGGCGCGGACGCACAGGCGGAGGAACTCGACCGCGTCTGCGGACAATGATCCGATGGCGATCATGTCATCGAGCGTCAGCCGCTTGCGGCTGAATTTCCGGATCGTGAGAAGCGGCCCTGAGAGCGAGAGTGGGGGAATGATCGCGTTCACACGTGAGCCGTCGGGGAGGCGTGCATCGACCATTGGCGAGGATTCGTCGATACGCCGGCCGACCTGCGAGACGATACGGTTGATGATGCGGCGGAGGTGCGAGTCGTCCGTGAACCGGACTGTTGTCTCGTAGAGCCGGCCCTGGCGCTCGATCCAGATCTCAGCTGGCCCGTTGACCATGATCTCCGTGATCGAGTCGTCGGTCAGGAGCCTTTCGAGCGGGCCATATCCGAGGATGTCATCGGTGATTTCGATGTTGAGCCGCTCTCGCTCCTCACGCGAGAGACCGGTCTCGAGAGAGAGCTTTGAGCGCACCTCGGCGACCACCCGGTCGCGAACGGTCGTCTCTCCCGAGTCCAGGTTGTGTAGCTGAGGACCGAGCTCACTGATCACCTGCATGTGGATCTGGTTCTTCAGGTCGGTGTACGCGTCCTGTGACGACACGGGACGCCGTACGGCGCCGAGACGCTCGTGAAGCTCCATCACGTTCTCCTTCCGAACAGCTTCCGTCGGCCGCCAGTCGGGGTCACGGCGACTCCGGTGTAGATTGCGGCCAAAGAGCGAAACGCCCCGGCAGCGTCTGAATCGGGGTGCGAAAGCGCAATCGGCACGCCCTCGTTCACCGCCCGAGGAATCTCGCGATCGCTGGGTATGAACACGTCAGGGTCACGCCCGAGGACGGCTACGACGTCCGCGTGGCTGAGGCCGACGCTGCTCTGCGCTCGATTGAGGACGAGACGGACGTCGTCGTCCGCGTACCCCATCAGCTTCAGCGTCTCGAGTCCGAGCTTCGTGTTCTTGAGCGAGAGTGAGTCGAGCATCCCGACCATCAGCAGGTCCGTCGCTGCGTCGATCGACGCGATCACCTCGGCGGTGAAGCCGGGCGGCGTGTCGACGACCACGTAGTCGGTATCCATGCGAAGAAGCGTGTACACGTCTCGAATCGCGTCGACGGTCACCGTGCTCGCCTGGTCGGGGCGGCTCGGAGCGAGAAGTGCGCGCGCACCTGACTCGTGCGTGACGAGGAAGTGGCTGAGCGCGTCGACGTCGAGAACACCTCCGCGTTGCATGAGGTCGTAGAGCGTCGGGTGGGGTGCTAGCCCCATCGTCAAAGCGACATCGCCGAACTGCAGGTCGATGTCGACGACTGCGGTCCTGTGCCCTTCGGTGGCGAGAACCGCGGCGAGGTTCGTCGCGGTCAGCGTCTTCCCCGTACCCCCCTTGGGGCCGAGGACGACGATCAGCCGCGATTCGTCAGAGGCGTGCGAGGTCGTGTCCTTGCGCGCGTGGATCTTCCGGAGCGTGAACGCAACCTGCTCGCGCGACTGGGGGAGCATCAGGATGTCGTCCGCGCCAGCCTCGATCAGGCGTCGGACAGAGCCGTTCGACGTCTCCTGGCTGAGCACGAGCACGGAGTGGGCGCCACCTTGCCTGCGGGCCTCGTCGAGCAGCCGAAGAGCAGGCTCCGAGTTCGTCGCCGATGCGATCACGAGGATGTCGAACGGCACCTGGGAGAGCCGCCGTGCAGCGTCCTCGAGGCTGGCAACGACCCCCACGACCTGCGTTCCCTCACCGTCCGGGACGATCGACGTGATCGCCCCGGGGTCGAGGGACTCGTCGACAGCGATCAACGTGCGAGGCGTCCGCGCCAACGTCTACTACCTCATTCCGACCACGGTCGAGACCGTCGCCGTATCGGGAGCAGTCAATTTCGCGCCTGCCGCGGGCCGGATCACGAAGTACAGCTGCGTGTTGTCGGCGGCATACGCGAAGTCGGCCGCGTCCTTCGACTTGTTGATGCGCAGCACGAGGTTGCCGCTGTTGTCTTCGCCGCCGCTGATCGTCGGATCGGTACCGCCCGACGGCGTCGCGAGCACGAGCACGTTCTGCCGGAACAGCTTCACGAGCGCCTGGCCGCCGCCGGCACCGACCTGGTTGGAGCGCGCACCGAGCCCGACGTAGAGATCGATGAAGTCGCCTGCCTTGAGCTCCGAAAGGCTCCCGTGCACGTTGTCGACCGACACCGAGATCGCGCGCTGCGCTCCCGTGATCTGGGTGTTCACGGCATCGGTGGTCGCGGTCGAGAAGTCCGCCGTCGTGAACTGTTGCCCCGGAAGGATGTCGATGGCAGCGACACGACCGTTCACGTAGGCTGGGTCAGCGATGGCGCCGTCCTTGATCTCCTTCGCCGGAAGCGTCGCCGCCTGGTAGAGATCCTTACCGGCGATCACCGTGCCCGACGTGCCCGCCGGAATCAGTGCCTTTGCGACCAAGACGGTGGTCGGTGCGTTTTCGCCGGCGATGCTGTTGCGGTACGAGTTCAGGTAGACGAGGAGAAGGATGCCCGCCACGAGTGCGGCCCCCACCCCGAGCGCGATCGCCGTTCCTCGCGACGTCGTCAGCCGTTCCGCCATGCTGCTCATGCCCACACTCCTCCTCTACGAGCTTGCTGTGCTCGTCTCATGAATCTCGGTAACAGGTGTTCTGTCAAGGTGTTCTTTTCCCTCGTGGCGTTCGTCACTCGGTAAGCACCGCGGTGCAGACCCCGAGCTCGTTGAATGCGCAGAGTTCCGACGACTCCTCGGCGTTGATGTCGAGGATCACGTTCGTAACGAAGTAGCCCCAGACATCGCCCTTCGCCCTGTTCGAGGACGGGTCGACGCCGTTCGGGTGCGGATCGTCGCCGTCCGCTACCGGCGTGCTCGGATCGTCGGGGCAGCCCACCGCCCCGTTGTTGCGATGGAAGTAGCCGGTGACGTAGAAGCCCGCAAAGATCCGGATCGGTACGACACCCGAGCCCTGTCCCGCGCTGATCGTCGCCGTGCTGTTCGAGACGACGAGCGTCACCCAGCGCGGGTCGTCGTCGGGCGGCAACTGCCCGTTCGCGCGGTATGTGGCCCAGTTGTTTGGTGAGCAGGGTGTCTCGAAGCGATCCTTGAGCCCCTGGGTCATCGCCGTGACGTCACCGGTTGCCAGTGCGACGCAATCCGGGACCGGGTCGGGGTCGAACGTTGGCGGAGGGAGGTGGGTGAGACCGGGCCCATTACCCCAGTCGGGGCCGCCGCCCGCACCGTCCTGGCACACCTCCCCGCGCTCGTTGACCGCATAGAACGTCTTGCAGCCGTCGCGCACTTCGTCGGCCAGGTTCCGCGGGTTCCCCGGCTGATTTTCGTCGCAGTCGAGCGCCTGGTTGCGGCTGCCCGATCTGCTTGCGAGACGGAGGAGGATCGGCGGATCTCCAGGGCTGGCGACACGGAGCGGCGGCTCCAGTCCCACCGTCACATAGGTTGTGTGAAGGCTGTTCGACGAGGTGCCGAGCGAGCCGAGAGGCGAACCGCTGATCGCGTCCGTGACCTGGAGGTACGCGACCGGCCCCGCGTCGTCGTCTACTGCGTAGGGCGCGGATACCTTGGCGAACGAACCGTTGAAACGGCTGGTCTGGTTGCAGCTCGATCCGCCGCCGTTTCGCCAGGTGCCCCAGTCGAGATTGATCGGGTTGCGGCCCGAGAGGTCCGGGATCGTCACGCTGCCGGTCCAGAGCGTCCCGCTTCCCGAGTACGCGAGGGCGGTTCCGTTTGCGCTGAGCTTCGCGCACGTGGGGAACGCGAGCGGGTTGGAGCCGAAGTCGACGTTCGCACGCACCTGGACGTTGCAGTCGCCGTGCAACAGGTAGTAGGGCGCAGAGTTATCACCACACGTCGCCGTTTGCAGCGTCACCGATAGCAGACGCGGCTGCGAGCAGACACCACCAGTTGGAGGGGGACCAGCCGTTGTCACACAGCCCGTGCCGTTCGTGAAGCCCTGGATGTACCAGAGACCGGACGTTGCCGACGACCCGGCGAAGCAAGCGACACGATCTGGGTCTTGCCCGCAGATCTGCGCGAGCGTCCCGCTCGTAGAGACGGTACCCGCAGGCCTGCGGCTCGTCGCGATCACGACCCCGGTGCCGGCCTGCGAATGTCCCATGAACTGGGCGTTGCCTCCCCAGATCGAGACTGGTTCGCCATTGAGTTGCTGGATCGATCCCTGTCCGAGCGGCTGCACGCCTCGCACGGCACCACTTCCTTCGTCGATGAAGATCGCGATCACATCGTTCGGACGCTCCTCGGGGACGACCCACGGTAGGAACCCTGAGAGCTTCTTCACTTTCCGGATCTCGACCTGCGCTCGGGCTGTAACGTCGACGAAGTCGAGCCCGTCCGGAAGGACGCCGGCGAAGAACGACGGGATGTCGATGTCGTTCGCACGCACATCAAGGTATCTCGTGTCACACGGCTGACCAGCTGCGAAATCGGTTGCGCCGGGGGGGTACGCGCCTGCGTTGAGCGCGAACTGGACGCGTGTCGGATCGTCGACCTGCAGGTTGTACGGCCCTTCGGTCTCTGCCGGATACAGACTCGAGAACTGCGAGTCACCTGCGTAGCGGTGTGCTTCCATCTCGATCTTTGCGTTTGCCTGTGCCGGCTCGAGAAAACAGCCGGAGAAGGCCGTTCCAGCTGCCAATGCGCCCGAGTCGACCTGCACCTGGGCATGGCGCCGGTGCTCGAGCCAGTTGCCGATCTCGATCACGAAGCCGACCACGAACAGGAGCGACACCATCATCACGACCACGATCGCCAGCATCACGCCGCTCTCGTCCCGCACGGTGCGTCTCATGTCCCCACGCCTCATGGACAGCTGCCCGAAGCCTCTGCGAGCAGTCGATTCGCGGTCGGTCGTCGCTCCAGGCGCTGGGTCGACGACACGCTCATGTCGATATCCCCGACCGTCGCGAGGCCGATCGCGCTGAAGATCCCGTCGACCACCGAGAGTCGGTACGAGGTGTCGACGGTGACGTTCTCGACGGCGCTGCCGGGATCCGAATCGCCCTCGGGGAAGCAGATATCGATTCCCAATGGCGTGAGGACGTTGCCCTGACCGTCGCGCCAGTTCGTCCCCGTGTTGACGCGCGCGCCGAGGTATGTCTTCAGGGGCTCCGGGCGTGCTGTGCTGTCGTCCGAGGGGCACGTTGGCCAGCGGTTGACCGTTGCGTACCTCGAGCCCTCATTCGCGAGGTGGGTCATGTCGATCCAGTAGTTGAGCGCCCGCCGATTCGATCAGCCCGAAGACAAGAACCAGGAACAGAGGGAGGATCAGTGCGAGCTCGACGACCGCCTGGCCGCGCTCACGGTCGCACTCTTGCTGCGCGCTGACCCCATCCGTCTCATCTCGTCGCCACCTCCCCCGTGAATCTCAGTCTCAGTATGCGCACAACAGTCCTCATCGCTACGGGTCATCCGCCAGTCGGCGATAGCCGATGACGCCTCCTTCGCGCCCGCTGACGCCTCCCCCTCCTCGCTCTTTGTGCCTTAGACACCTCCCTGCAGTAACCCGCGCCGGCCCGACGAGGGGGTGTCGGGCCGGCGCGGGCTCGGAGCCAAGAGAAGGTTCCGATGTCTCTTCGACGTCCGGTCACGGGTTCGGACGTTGTCGTCGAGGATGTCGGCGATCAGGCTGTACACGCCGCCGAGGATCCCGGTGAAGTACACCGGAAGCACGCCGAAGATCAGAAGCGCGACGAGCGCGATCACGACGACGTACTCGACGAGGCCCTGACCCTCCTCGCGATCGCGAAGATCGGCGATCGTCATGTGCATCGCCGAAGAGCGCGCGAATGGCATCGGCCATTTGTGGTTCCCTCCCTCTCGGGGCTCACGGCCCCTGTTGCGAGACCTCCCTCCCCTCCCTTTTCCCCGGGAAGGGCTCCACAGCGTGCACTCGCTTCGGCTGCGCCGGCTACTGGACGCAGGGTTAATCGGAACCTGATCCGTGGGGGGCATGTCGCCGGAACAACGAGGCATAGGCCGCCGCGACCACGGCTAGCGACCAGGGCCTGGTTCCCCGAGTTGGAGGGCCAGGACGGGATGAAGGACGTGGCTCACTCTTTCGCGCTTCTGCCGGCTCCGGTCGCCCGTGGTTCTTGGAGGTCTGGCTTCTTGGCTGGCCTCCCGCTGGTTGCTTCGTACGCGAAAGGGTGAGCCGTGGCAGAACGGCGTTGGCGTTGGTCGTTGCCGCCGTGATCTTCGGTGATGCTGCGCGAAGGGAGGCACCGTGGTTCGGGCCGGACGGGACAACCGGCTGAGCCCGATTCGTCGGGAGGTCTTCCTTGAAATCCGGCGGTCTGCGAGGATTCCGCCGTGGCGACATCAGAGCAAGAGCCACCCGGTCGCCGACGCCCGGGGCAGGAACAGGCTCCTGACCACAGCCCGCGCCGGCCGTGGAAGACCGAGGGCATGCCGAGGCCGCCGATGGCCTGACTTCTTTCGCACGACCCGTCGGCGACGACTGGCGCTCTGGGGATCCGTCGCAGCGCTCTTACTCATCGACCTCTACTTGGTCAACGTCGTGTTCGCCCCGGAGGAGCGGCGAGCGACAATCTCGTACAACGAGTTCCAGACGCAGATCGACCGCGGCAACATCCGGGAGATCGACGTCCGTGGCGCGGCCATCGCAGGGACCTTCCGGCGGGCGGTGCGAGTGTCCACTGACCGTACGGAGTCGGCGTACGAACTGTTTGCAACGGAACGCCCAGCGTTTGCCCAAGACGATCTGCTCCAGACGCTCCTCGACGACGAAGTCACTGTCAACGCCGAGTCGGCGCGGGTATCGCGGTCCTTCCTAGCCGCTCTTCTTCTCAGTGTGCTTCCGCTGCTCGTTCTGATCGGGCTCTACCTCTTCATCGTGCGTCGCCTCATGGGGCGCGGCGGAATGGGTATGGGAAAGTCTCGCGCCAAGGTGTACGACCAGGCCCTGACCAATCGGGTCACGTTCGCCGACGTCGCCGGCATCGACGAGGTGAAGGCCGAGCTCGAGGAAATCGTCGACATGCTGCGGTCGCCGGAGCGCTATGAGCTTCTGGGAGCGACGGTTCCTCGGGGTGTCCTGCTAGCTGGGCCGCCCGGGGCCGGGAAGACACTCCTCGCACGCGCCGTCGCCGGAGAGGCGGAAGTCCCGTTCTTCTCGGCCTCGGCCTCCGAGTTCGTGTAGATGATCGTCGACGTCGGCGCGAGCAGAGTGCGCGATCTCTTCGCTAGGCGCGCAAAGTCGCACCGTCAATCGTGTTCATCGACGAGATCGACGCGGTTGGCCGGGCGCGTGGTGGCGGCGCGTCGGTGCGGTGGACGAGCGCGAGCAGACCCTGAACCAGATCTCTCACCGAGATGGACGGCTTCACGGGCCGCGAAGGGGTGATCGTGCTCGGCGCCACGAACCCGTACGGACGTCCTCGACGCCGCTCTGCTCCGCCCGGCCCGGTTCGACCGACGTGTCGTGGTGGTGCACCCGCCCGACCAGCGCGGTCGCGAGGAGATCCTTCGCGTTCACACGCGTCACATCCCGATCGCCGAGTCCGCCGACCTCGTCGCGCTTGCCTCGTCGACCCTGGGATGGTCGGAGCGGACCTCGCAACCTCGTCAACGAGGCAGCTCTCCTCGCAGCACGGCGACGCCACGACACGGTTACGAACGACAGTCTCTACGACGCCCTCGAGAGGTGGTTCTCGGAACGGCGCGGCATCTCGTCATGTCCAAAGCCGATCGGGAGAGAACCGCCTACCACGAGGCAGGTCACGCTCTCCTCGCGATGATGATTCCGGGAGCCGATCCGGTGCGGAAGATCTTCTCGATCATCCCACGTGGCGAGGCGCTGGGTGTCGTCTTCCAGAGCCCTGATGAGGATCGGTACGGATACACGGTTAGCCAACTGCGAGCGAGGAGTGGTCGAGCTCGGCTACGCGACGCCGAGGAAGTCGCGATCGGTGGCGTCTCCACGGGAGCGGCGTGCGACTTCGAGACGGTTACGCGTCTGGCGCGTCTCATGGTGGGTCGATGGGGATGTCAGCTGCATCAGGTCCTCTCGTCGTGATACCGGACGAGGAGACGGATACGCGGGCATGATGGCGATCTCGCCTCGGACGAACTCCGCACACTCGTCGACGGCGAGATGCGCCGCATCGTCGGAGAGTGCTACGTGCAGTCGCTCGAACTGCTGCGCGCGAATCGTTCCCATCTCGAGTCTTCGCCGGACTCGTCCGCTGCTCGAGCGGGAGACGCTCGACGCAGACGACGCCTACCGGCGCCGCCGGTCTCGACCTCCCGCCCTCCGCAACGATAACGATCGCCCCGCAATGGATCGACGTCGGTCGTCTCGCTCGCGGTGGCGACTAGTCGTTCAGAGACACCAGGTGCATCTCACGACGAACATTCGCAGCCTACGTCCGCTCTCAGTCCCTCAGCCCACAGAGGACCCCCGCCGTCATGACCTCAGCCGTTGCACGATTTCGATGCGGTCGTCGCCATAGACAAGCCGTGTGTTCGGCTGGGCGAGGAGATCAGCTAGATGCGACCGCTTGTCTCGAGGATCGAGAATGATCAGTTCGTAACCGTCGGTGATAGAGAGCCAATTGTTCCCGACCTCGGACGTGTACCTCGCGATCGCGAGGACGTCGGCCCGTTTCAGCAGCTCGAAGCGACGTCGAAGGCGACCCGTCCGCGAAGTTGAGGAAACCGCCAGAGAAGCCAATCTCCATGCTGATCGCTCGCGAACACACGAGCGTCTCCAGGCGCTTGCTCGATCACTCGGCCACCGCGGCTGGCGGCCACGAACGTTCGAAGGCGCTGTTAGCGCGCGTGAGGTCGGCGACGAAGGCAACGACGGCCGCTCCAACGAGAAGGGTTACGAGGCCGAGGTTCGCGCGGCGCGGCGCGATCACGTCGCGTCGGCGAAACAGGCCGTCCACAGCCCTTGGCAGGAACGCAGGTGCTGCCAACCCAACCAGATCACACCGCGCATGGCCTGGAGTGCCCCGACCAGCGTGAGCGCTAGCACTGCAAGCTCGAACCACGTGAGGCGGCGTCGATGTCGGGCGGCGACGATGACAGCAAACGCCGCGAGGACAGAGGCTGCGGTGATCGCAGATCGGGCGTGTGCGCCTGCCACTCGACGACGAACCCGCGAACGGTGGATCGACCATCATCAGGCGGTAGTAGTCGAGGATCTCGATGCCGTACGGGTGGCGAGCGCGGCAAGCCACGCGAGCGGCACCGAGGAGCAGGTTCCTCACAGCAACGGTGGGTCGTCCCGATCGACACCGCCGTCCCGGCGGCGGCGATCGACACGATCGCGGCGCACCAGCAGAAACCGACCCGCTGGAATCGTCCCACACCGCGAGCACCGGGCACCGTCAGATAGATCGAAAACGATCGTCTCCTTACGTGCGTGGACGTGAGGAGCAACGTCGCGGCGAACAACGGGAGCGCCAAGCCTTGCGCACGAACCTGCCATGACCACGGCGCCACAAACAGACACGCTGCGCCGATCAGGAACGTCGAGCGAGCGGAGGCCCCCAGGACCCGAGCATTGGTCACGGCCAGCCCAAGAAGCCGCCGTCGCTGCGATCGTTCCGACCGCCGCCACGGCCGACAGCCCGCCGAGCTGACTAGCGGCGTAGTAGGCGAGCTGCGCGAGCCACTGCTGGTCGATCCATCGCTGGCCCGCGCCGAGGATCGTGAGTCGCTCGATGTCCGGGATGCCGGCGAGCCACACCTTCGCGCCCGGCGACGAGCGTCATCCAGCTATCGGGTACGAACAGCACAGGCCCTATGGTCGAGAGCACGAAGGCGAGCACCGACACGACTGCGATCGGGAACGCATTCGTCACGATCACGTCGACGGTACGCCGTGTGCCGTCGGTCACCGAGCCACCACACCCGAGTGTTCCACGGGAGCAGACTACTTCTCCCTCCGTTGAGGGAATGTCGGGGAGCGGGCCGCAGCGGGTACGTCTGCGAGCAGCCCGGGTGCTGAGCTGTCCGTACGAGCGGTGAGGTTCCGGCGTGAGTTTCATCCACGGCCCGCACCTTCCGGGCTACTTCGAGCGAATCTACGAACTGTCCATCGGCTAACGCCATCCGGGCCTGCCGGAGGTGGAAGGGTGCGCTGAAGCGAACACAATGAGTCACATGCACCGTTCGCTCCACGCAGTCTCGTCCGGGAGACCCGCGGGCATCGTCAGAGTACGAAGAGTTCTAGAGCTCGCGACGTTCGCCGTGTATCCGGCAATCTTCATGGTCGCGATGCTGGGCGGCGCTTGGAATCGCGACATCCTCGCGTTCGATCTCGTCCACTTCGAGTTGCCGGCTGCCGAGAAGATCGCTCGTGGCGAGTCGCCGTACCCGGGCTACGGCTACCCGCCGCTCGTCGCGTTCGCGCTCGTGCCGCTCGTCCCGGTGCCGGGCGCGGACATCGTTGCGACCCTGCTGCTCGTCGCGAGCGTGCCCGCGATCCTGTGGCTGCTCGGTGTCCGCGACTGGCGCTGCTACGGCGTCGCCTTCCTCTGGGCCCCGGTGTTCCACGGGATCCAGACCGCGAACGTGACGCTGCCCATGATGCTGTTCCTCGCGCTCGCCTGGCGCTACCGCGACACGGTGTACAGGCCGGGGCTCTTCGTCGGGATCGCGACAGCGGCGAAGATCCTGGCCTGGCCGGCCGGTCTCTGGCTCCTGGCCACGAGACGGATCCGCAGCTGGCTGACGGCATGTGTCACTGCAGCGGTGCTGACGTTAGGCCCGTGGGCGATCCTCGGCTTCGACGGGCTCGGCGGCTACTCCTCGAGAGTGGAGGAATACGGCGCGAGTCAGGCCGATCTGAGCTACACGATCGCGGTGCTGTTCTCCGATCTCGGCGCGTCTCGCTCACTCGGGCGCGTCGTTGCGGTCGGTGTCGCCGTGTCGATCCTTGCGCTCTGCGCGTGGATGGGGCTCAAGGGACGTGACCGCGAGTCGTTCGCGCTCGCCGCTGTCGCGTGCGTGTACGCGTCGCCCGTCAACTGGCTTCATTCGTTTGCATTCCTCCTGCTCGCCGTCGCGGTGACGAGGCCACGGCTCTCGCTGGCGTGGTTCCTACCGCTGCCGATGATCCTCGTGAGCGGAACCGGAAACGGCGAACCGTGGGAAACTTCGCTCGCGCTCGGGCTGGGGCTCGCCACCGTCGTGGCGGCCACGTCGCGCTGCCGAACACCGAGAGCTCGTCCCCAGCCTCGGCCCCACAGCCGACTGCCGTCGGTGGAAGCCGGTGCGGGGCGAGCAGCTGGTCACGCGGAGTGACCGTGTCGACCGCGCCATTGCAGGAAGGCGTCGCGTAACTCCGGGGGGATGGCACGGGTCAGGGCGGCAAGGGCCAGGTACACGCTGGTTCCCTGCGACGACGTCGACCCATAGCGGCGCCGGGCTCGCTTCGACCACGATGAGCAACGCGGCCGCAGCCAACGCGACCTTCCACAAGACGCGCAGGTTGATCATGTGTGCCGGGCGCGACCTGGCGAGGAGAAGCAGGAGGACAACGGCGAGCACGGCTTCGCCAACGACTGCCGCGACCGCGGCGCCCTCGGCTCCGGCGATACTCATAAGGATCACTCCGAGCCCGCCGGCGAAGACGATGCCGACCGCGCTGGCGATCGCCAATGCCGTGAGCCGACCGATCGCCACGAGAGCCATCAGCCAGACCTGCGCTACGAAGACCGGGACCAGCGCGAACACTTGGATCCTGAGGGTGGGAGCAGCCGCCTCGTACTCCGGGCCGCCGAGCAACCGCAGGATCGGCGCTGCTACGGCAAAGACGAGAATGGCGAGGTAGCAGGACGCGAGGAGCGCGACCTCGGTCGTGCGTTGCACCATGTACCGCAACCGGTCGTGTTCGTGTGCAGACGCGGCGAAAACGGGCAGAGCGACGGTGGCGGCCACCGCGCCAAGAGCGTACAGGAGTTCGATCACGCGAAACGAGGTTGCGAACAGCCCTGTCTCGACAGGTGTCGAGAGAAGCGACATGAGGAGGATGAGAATGCGGAAGTAGATGACGGCCATCGCTGCCGATAGAGCGAGCGGCAGGGCCAGACGAAGCAGTGCGCTCCACTTGGCGCGATCGAATGTCGGCCGCCAGACCAGAGCCGCTCGTCCCACCAGCCACGGCGTCGCCACGAGGACGGCGACGCCGACGAGGATCTGGACGCCGAAGAAAGCCAGAAGCGCGGCCTCGAGTGCCACGAGCCCGACGATTCCCGCGACGGTCGCTACCTGCCTGATGATCTCGGACGTCGTCTGCCGTCCGATGGCGAGCTCGGCCGTGAGCGGCAGCGTCATGGTGAGCTGCGCATTGGTCAGGAGGAGGCCGGCTCCCATGAGGAGCGTCCCGAGCACGAGTGTTCGGTCATAGCCGACCGCAATCGCGAAGCCGCAAGCGATGACCACTCCGACGGCGGTGAACGCCAGACGAAGGCCGAGCAGATCGGCTACGAGGCGACTGCGGCTCTCCCGACTCGTGCGCAGCGCGATCTCCCGCCCGCCGACAGTCGTGAGCCCGGCCTCGCTCACCCCACTCACGATCGCGATCAGAGATGCAACGGTCATGTACCGCCCGAAGTCGGCGACCGACAGGTAGCGGAGCATGAACACCGACCCGATGGCGTTCAGTGCTAGTCCCACGCCGAATCCGCCCGTCCGTATGGCGGCGCCGCGAACGACGACGAGGCCCACTCCCTCGGCTCTCAGGCGTCCGGTGACGTCGTCCGACGCGGAGGACACAGTCGCCCCGTCATCCTGCGAACCGGGTTCGTCAACTAGCACGCCGGCGGCTCCATTGACTCTTCCGGCGTCGACGGAGAGGTTTCGTGAAAACGGTGCCGAATCGGTCCTCTGTGAGCAGGGTGTTGCGCAGCGGCCATCCGGCCCTCGTCGTGCGCGACGTCTGGTCTCGCGTTCGTCTCAGAGCATCGAGGCCTCCCGGCCCCCGTCGCGCTCCGCAGGCAGTCGCGCGCATACTCGCGGACTCGTCGAAACCGCCGCCGCTCGATATCGACTGCATCGTGTTCTCCAAGGATCGGCCGATGCAGCTCGAAGCCTGTCTCCGAAGCATCGAGCGCCACGCACCGTACACCGGCTCGATCACCGTCATCTACCGCGCGACAACGGAATCCTTCCGCAAGGGCTATGCGCAGATCCCACGCGACGGACGCGCGCGGCTGGTCGAGCAAGGGCAGTTCGAGAGCGACGTCGTCGCTGTTCTCCACGAGGCGGGTGATCGGGTCGTCTTCCATACGGACGATGACCTCTTCTTTCGCACACCACCGGGTACGCCCCTGCTCCTCGACGGTTGCGCATCGTTCAGTCTACGACTGGGAGAAAACACCATCTACTGCTACCCGTTCAGCCGGGACCAAACGCTGCCCAATCGGGAACGGGCCGGAGACTTCATAGTGTGGAACTGGCAGCGGGCGGAGAATGACTTTGCCTATCCGATGTCGTTGAACGGCCATATCTTCGAGGGCGACATGCTCCGCTCGCTGATTGCGGGTGTCAGGTTCCGCGACCCGAACGATCTCGAGCGAGAACTTCACTTCCGGCGCCATCGAGTCCCGCGGCTCATGATCTCGTTTCGACAGAACTCGTGTGTTTCCGTTCCGCTCAACGTCGTCACCGATTCGATCGTCAATCGAAGTGGGCTTGACCCACGGCATTCTCCGGAAGCGCTCAACGAGCGATTCCTCCGCGGGGAGCGAATCGACCTCGATGCGGTCGACTACACCGATGTGCGAGCGGCCCACGAGGAGTTCCACCTGACCATCACCACACCCAACAACCCCGCGTCCGGCTGACCGCGGGTTTGTTGGAATTCCGAAGGAGCGCGATGTCCTCCGTTCCGCGACGACTCGTGACGTCCCTTCCCGGTGCCCAGGGATTCGCGCCACCCCTTGCCAACGCCGTACGTGCTGGCTTTCGGCTCCCGGGGTACCTCAGACAATGGCCGGAAGTACCAGGACCTGCCTGGCGGCGGCCGCTCCGGATTCGCGACGCGTACCCCCGACGCCTTCCCGACAACGCCCGTCGACTCCGTACGACGCTCACTACTTCCACCAGTCCGTCTGGGCAACCCGATGGATTGTCAGGAGAGCCCGGCGGAACACGTCGACGTCGGCTCGCTCGCGCTCTTCGTCGGGCATGCTGTCCGCGTATGTTCCCGTCACGTTCGTCGACATCCGCCCATTCGACGTCGCCTGTCGACAACCTCCGCTCGGTCCGAGGCTCGCTGGAACGCCTGCCGATGGAGACGCAGTCGGTTCGCTCACTCTCGTGCCTCCACGTGATCGAGCACATCGGCTGGGTCGATACGGCGACCCTGTCGACCCGAATGGCACGCGCAAGGCATGCGCAGAGCTCGAGCGCGTCCTCGCCCCCGCCGGCATCCTCTACCTCTCTGTGCCGGTCGGACGCGAGCGAGTGTGCTTCAACGCGCATCGTGTCCACGACCCCGAACGATCCGCGCCTACCTTCCCAACCTCGAGCTCGTCGACTTCGAAGTCGTCGATGACCGTGGACGTCTACGCCGCGATCTCGGCGTAATCGACTGCTCGAAGATGAGCTACGGCTGCGGCCTGTTCAGGTTCCGACGGCCTTCCGCCCGTGAGACGCCGTGAGAAACCTCCGGCGCCACCTAGGTCTTGCCAATCAGCGAGGTGCACAGGAGCTATGGCGTCTACCCTCCGTAGCCGGCACGTATTCGCGAAGCCGATTGGGTCGTCACGTCGTGCGCTTCGCGTCCGTTCCGTTGATCGCGTTACTCGCCGGTCTCTCCGCCCGCAACCACGGTTCCGAGCGCTTGCTTTGTTTCGGACTTCATGTGAATGCCCGGAAGACGGAGCGGCGGATGTCGTACGCACGGGAAGCGCATGCACGTTGAGCCATCGTCGACGCCAGGCGGGAGCGGCGGTCACGGCCAGTACGGAATCGAGGGAACGTGCCACGAGTAAGCGTCGTCATCCCCGCGTTCAACGCCGAAGCACATATCGCTGAGGCGCTGAACTCTGTTGTTGCGCAGACGTACCGGGACTGGGAGGTCGTCGTGGTGGATGACGGCTCGACGGATGGAACCGCTGACGTCGTATCTCGGTTCGGAGCAGACGTGAACCTCGTCCGAAGCCCCCGAAACCTGGGCCTTGCGGCCGCCCGTAATCTTGGGATCGCACGCACTTCCGGCGACTTGCTCGCCTTTCTCGACGCGGACGACTACTGGCTCCCTCGTTATCTACACGATCAGCTCCGGTCGTACGACTCATCTCGGGCTCGGCGGCGAGATGTGGGGATCGTCGCGTGCGACGCACTGATTCTCGGCCCGAACGGGTTCCTGCCTCGCACGTACATGGAGTACCTGAATGTCCGTAGTAGGGACACCTTGACTCAGCTGCTCCGGGTCAATCCGATCTTCGTAAGCGCGTTGACCCCGCGGAGGGTCGTTGACGAGGCCGGGGGGTTCTCTGTGGAGCTCAGGCAAGCAGAAGGAGCGGAAGATCATGACCTGTGGTTGCGGATTCTCGAACTGGGCTACTGCGTCGTCCGGACACCGCGTCCTCCGCTGGCCGTCTATCGGGTTCACGCCGCTTCCTTGTCAGCGCGTCCCGACGTGATGGCTCGAGCGACTCAAGCGGTTCTGAGGCGCGCACTCGAGCGCGGCAAGTTGACACGGCGGCAACGCCGAGTCGCAAGGAGTGAGCTCCGCCTGTACCAGCTCGTCGAGCGTTCGTATACGCCCGCCGGGCTGTCATTCCACCGCATGATCGCTGCGCCGCTCCTGGTGATCAGGGTGGCCGTCTCACACCCGACGCGGTGGCGAAGGTTCGCGAGCATTGCGCTGAGACGAGGGCGACGCTCGTTCCGCTACCGCCTCTAGTGACCACGCCGTTCGGCCGGGTGCTCGTTCACGACGGATTCATAGGCGCGACGTGTCGCCTCGAGCATGTGAGTGAGATCGAACGACTCGACGACTCGCCCACGTGCGGCAATCCCGAGTTGCGTTCGGCACCCTTTATCCTGCGCCAGTCGTCGAATCGCTGCGGCTAGGCCGACGGCATCGCCACGGGGGAACACAAGCCCCGGCCTTCCCGATCGCCTCTAGGTTGCCCGGTACATCGGAGACGACGACGGGAAGCCCCATCGCCATGGCCTCGAGGAGTGCGAACGATAGACCCTCACGATACGACGGGAGAACGAAGAAGTCTGCTGCTGCCAGCAGGCGCCTGACGTCGTCGCGCACACCGAGAACGCGGATGGCGCCGCCCGCTTCTCTTGCGGCGGTCTCGATGTCGGCGCGCAGCGGGCCGTCGCCCACGAAGACCAGGGCAACATCCATCCCTGAGCGCAGGAGATCGAGCGTCGCGCGGGCGGGAACGAGCGGATCCTTGTGCGGTTCGAGAGCGCCGACCGCCATTCCGAGCAGCGTCTGTGCGTGAATCCCCAGGCTTGACCTAAGTGCCGCGCGATGTTGCGAGGACGGGGCGGTTGGGACGTCTACGCCGTTCGCGATCACGACAACGCGCGCTGCACCTCGCGCGCCGACGGCCGCTCGGACTTCCGCCAGCTCGCTGTAGGACACACATACCGATCGCGAGGAGCTGCGAAGCAGCAACCGAAGATTCGCACGCGCAACGATCCTCGCTAGACCGCGGTGACGCCGTAGGACGTTGACGCCGTGGAGCGTGAGCAGAGACGGTCGCATCGCGAGCGCCGGCAGACACAGAGTGGCTGCAACCTCGCCGTGTAGATGAAATACGTCGTGACCGCTGGCGCGCCGCTGTGCCGAGACGGCGTTTCGGACGACCTCTCGCCTGGAGACGCTCCCCGTGCTCGGCGCGAGGTACGTCCGCTCGAACGCGTAGCCGTCCATCGCGGAGAGCGCGTCGACATACGTCTCGCCTCCGCCGCCTGGGTGCGGAAGGACGTGCAGCACCGATCGCATGTCCCGCCGTTAGCGCCGTCGACCCTCATTCCTGCAGCGGCATGATCATCGTCCCTGTGGAGTCCCGTATGACGCTGCCACGTTCTCGACAGACGTTCGGAGTGACAGCCCATCAGCGTGCGATCGATACCAGTCGAGGGTCGATCGCTGGTAGAGCACCTCCGGGCGCTCGAGACGGCGACTATCGCGGTAGCGAGTGCGCCTGCGTCGGCGGACACCGCGACGACCCCGTTCACCCCCTCCTCGACCAGCTCCACCGCCGCATTGTCCTCTCCCGCGACCACCACCACGGCACCCCGCGCGCGGCGGCCTCGATCGACCACGAGCCCGTACCCCTCCCGCCGCGAGGGCAGCACGAGGCAGAGCGCGCGCCGCAGCGCCGCGTCGATCCGCTCCTCGGAGACGAAGCCCGGGCACGTCGACGACGTCCTCGAGTCCGTGCTCGGCGACCTGGCGCAGCACCGCGGGCCGGTCGGGGCCGTCGCCGAAGATCTCCATCCGCAGATCCGGGGATCTGCTTGCGGGCCTCGAGGAACGCCGGCACGAGCGCCGTCACGCGCTTCTCCGGGATGTGGCGGCCGGCGAACACGATCACGGGCTCCGCGGGCAGCGGCTCGCCGAAGTCGGTCGGCCCGTCGTACTCGCCCTCCGAGCCGCGTCACCGGGCCGTTGACGCCGAGCTCGAGCAGCCGCCGCTCGTGCAGCCGCGAGAAGCAGAACGCCCGTCTGCGGCACACGCAGGCAGAGCGCGCTGGACGAGCCAGCCGAGCGCCCGCCGAGCGGGCCGAGGTACTCGCGCCAGTAGCGCGCGGCTCCAGACCTCGTGCCAGTCGACGACGATGCGGAAGCCGCGCAAGCGGCCGCACGGCCGCGGCGGCGAGCACCGAGAAGTACGGGAACGACGCCGTGTGGACGACGTCGTAGCGGCGGCCGTGGCGGAGCGAGATGCCGCGAGCACGCCGAGCCCGAAGCGCAGCGGCGGCGTGAGCCGGCGCCTGCCGTCGGCGTACAGCGCCATCCGCGGGCCGACCGCGACGATCGTGCACGCCGGGGATCGCGGGCGGTCCGTCGTCCCACTGACGCAGGGTCAGGTACGTGACCGCGTGGCCGTCCTCGGCGAGTCGCCGTGCCGAGGTTCGCGTACCACCGCTCCGCGCCGCCGACCGTGCAGGGGTAGAGGCAGTCGTAGACGAGGCAGATCCTCAACGGCCGGAGCGAGCGTACCGGCCCGCGTCGGGTGGTACGGGACGACCCGGACCGTTGGCTAGACTCGGACGCGGCCCATTGCCGCGCCGCCGGGCACCGTGCTATGCCGTGAGCATGGGGATGGGGGCCGACGCCGTCCGGCGCGCAGCGCCGCGAACGGGGCCCGGAAGTCGGCAGGGGCTGACCGTCTCGGTCGTGATCCCGTGCCTGAACGAGGCCGAGAACATCGAGGCAGTGCGTCACCAAGGCGCAGCTCGTGCTCTCCGAGCACTGCATCGAGGGCGAGGTGATCGTCGTCGACAACGGCTCGACCGACGGCAGCGGCGACCTCGCCCGCGCCGCCGGCGCGAGTGTCGTCGAGGAGACCCGCCGCGGCTACGGCAGCGCCTACCTGGCGGGATTCGCGGCCGCGCGCGGGCGACGTGATCGTGATGGCCGACGCCGACCTCACGTACGACTTCGACGAGATCCCGCGCTTCCTGGCCGAGTTCGAGACCGGGGCCGACCTCGTGATGGGCAACCGGATGGACAACATCGGCCCGGGGCGATGCCGTTCCTCAACCGCTACGTCGGCAACCCCGTGCTGAGCGGGTTCCTCAACCTCCTCTACCGCACCGGCGTGCGCGACGCCCACTGCGGCATGCGCGCGCTGCGCCGCAGCCGCGCTCGGCCGCCTCGACCTGCAGTCGACCGGGATGGAGTTCGCCTCCGAGATGGTGATCCGCGCCGCCAAGCAGGGCCTCGAGATCCGCCAGTTCCCGATCGAGTACCACCCGCGCGGCGGAGAGTCCAAGCTGTCACCCATGCGCGACGGCTGGCGACACCTGCGGCTGATGCTCGTCTACAAGCCGAACGCCCTCTTCATCCTGCCGGGCCTGCTGCTCTCGCTGCTCGGCCTCGCGATCGGCCTCACGGTGCTCGACGGGCCTCGAGGTGTTCGGCCGCTCGTGGTCGCTCCACGCGTTGATCGCCGGCTCGATGCTCTTCATCGTCGGCGCTCCAGGTGGCGGCGCTCGGCGTCTGCGCGCGCATCTACGGCGTCTACTTCCTCGGCGAGCGCGACCCCTGGTTCGACCGCGTCGTCGGCCGGGTCCGCGTCGAGCACTGGCTGCTCGCCGGCGGCGCCTTCGTCATCGCCGGGCTCGCGCTCGGCGGGATCGTGCTCGGGAAGTGGATCTCGGTCGGCGGCGGCTCCTCGCGGACGAGCGCCTCGCCGTCGTCTCGGCCACCGCCGTCGTCACGGGCATCCAGGTCTTCTTCACCTCGTTCCTGGTCGCGATCCTCGGCCTTCGCAACACCGAGTAGAGAACGGCGCCTGCACAACCCATGGGCTCGCGGTATGGCGCCGTCGTCGGGCGCCGATACCGTAGGCCGGTGAGCGACGCCGCGGAGACACTGAAGCCACGGCGCCCACCGGACGCGCGACGCTCGGCGACGATCGGCCTCGCGATCGGGATCCCGGTCAGCGTCGTCTTCCTCTGGCTGGCGATTCGCAACGCGGATGCGTCGGCCGTCTGGGACGCGCTCGCCGGTGCGTCGGTAGGACTGCTGCTGCTGGCGGTCGCGGCGATCGCGGGCGTCTACGCGTTGCAGTCGGAGCGTTGGCTGCGCATCGCCGCAACTCATCTCGGACGTCGCTGGTACATCGGCTCTGTCGTCTCCGGCGTGGCGGTGAACAACGTCCTCCCCGGACGGCTCGGCGACATCATGCGGGCACGGTGGCTCTCCGTCGACGGGAAGCTCGCGGGCGGGCGTGCATTCGCGACGGTGATCGTCGATCGGGCCTTCGACGTCGTTGCACTGGTCGTCTTCCTCTTCGTCGGTCTGACGGTCGCCGCGGACGAGACCTGGCTGCGGCGGCTCGTCGTCGGTGGCCTCGTTGTGCTCGTCGGCATCGCCGTCGTGCTCACCTTCGCCCGCGTATACACGTCGCGTCGGCCGCGAACGAGACGAGCGCACCGCGGCGTGCTTCGGCGCGTTCTCCGCGACACGCTCGAGGGGCTCGCGGAGCCGCTCTCGCCTCGGAAGGCGGTAGGCCTCCTCGGGCTGAGCCTTTCCGCGTGGGCTTCGTGGGTCGCCTGTGCGTGGCTCGTCGGTCGGGCCGTAGGGATCGAGTTGTCGCTTCTCGAGACGGTGTTCGTCGCCGCGGTCGTGAACCTCGGGGTGGCGATCCCGTCGTCTCCCGGCTTCGTCGGGACGTATCAGTGGCTCGCGGTGTCGGCGCTCGGCGCGTTCGCGGTGGCGCGCGAGGAGGCGCTCGCCTTCGCGCTCCTGCTGCAGGCTGTCTGGTACGTGCCGACGACGCTGGTGGGTGGGGCGCTCGTCATCCGGCGGCTCGCTCTCAGCCGACGGGCCACAGCGCCGCCCGCCGCCGAGACCTACTCGTCGTCGGTGTAGAGCGGGCTCTCGACGAGGCCGAGCTGGAAGGCCTTGCGCAGTGCCTCGGCGCGGTTCTTGACGCCCAGCTTGCGGTAGACGTTGGTGAGGTGGAACTTCACCGTCTGCTGCGTGACCCACAGCTCCTTGGCGATCTGCTCGTTGGAGAGGCCGCGTGAGAGGGCGCCGAGGATCTCGACCTCCCGCTCGGTCAACCCCGCGGCCTTCGCGCTCGTGGAGCTCGCGGCATCGGGCACGCCGACCGTGCTGAAGACAGTGCCGGCAGCGGCCTGGCGCAGCGTCGCCGGCAGATCCGTGGGATCGACCGTCTTGATCACGTACGCGCTCGCTCCGCGGCGGAGCGCCGTCTCCACGAGCTCGTCGCTCGTCGAAGCCGAGAGCATCACGACCTTGATCTCGGGGTAGCGCCGCTTGATCTCGTCGAGGCAGGCGAGCCCGTCCATCTGCGGCATGCGCACGTCGAGCACCACGAGATCGGGCTTCGTCTCCGAGACGAGCGGGAGCACCTGCGAGCCGTCTGCGTCTGGCCGACGATCTCGAAGCCACCGTCGTCCTCGAGCGCGCGGCGGATGCCGTCGAGCACGAGCTTGTGGTCGTCCGCAATCACGACGCGCATCGTGAGTGAGTGTTCCACGGGACTTGAGCCTGCCCTGCTCGCACTCGGCCGCACCTCCGTGAACGCGGTGTCCGACTGAAGTCGGACACCGCCGACCCGATCGGGGCAGGCGATCCCTCGAACGAGGTATTGCGCCTCCCCCGCCGGGGGCACACGGTGAGAGGGAACTAGGGGAACGCCTCGTGTTGACGGGGTGGGGGACCGACAAGATGGCCGGCGTCCGTGATCACCTCCCGGGCGCCGGCCGTACCCTCCGCTACGAGGCAGGCTAGGACGGCGGCCCACGGCGCTACGATCGGGCGCGATGTCACGCACCGAGGATCGCGGTCTCGCCGCAGCGCTCGACACCTGGCGCGAGCGCTACGCGGCGGCGTCCGAGCGCGAGGGCGAGCTGTTCTCGACCATTTCCGGCGTCGATGTCGACCCGCTGTACACCGCCGACAGCGTGGAGGCGGACGAGGCGCGGGATCTCGGTGTCCCCGGGGCCTTCCCGTTCACGCGGGGCGTGTACCCGTCGATGTACCGGGGGCGGTTGTGGACGATGCGCCAGTTCGCCGGGTTCGGCACGGCCGAGGAGACGAACGAGCGGTTCCGCTACCTGCTCGACCATGGGCAGACCGGGCTGTCGACGGCGTTCGACATGCCGACGTTGATGGGGTACGACGCCGACCATCCACGGTCGCTCGGCGAGGTCGGTCGCGAGGGAGTCGCCGTCTGCTCGCTCGAGGACGCGGAGATCCTGTTCGCCGGCATCCCGCTCGGCGAGGTGTCCACGTCGATGACGATCAATGCTCCGGCGGCGATCCTGCTCGCGTACTACCTCGTGGTCGGCGAGCAGCAGGGCGTGTCGCGCGACCGCCTCCGCGGGACGATCCAGACGGACATCCTCAAGGAGTACATCGCGCAGAAGGAGTACATCTTCCCGCCGGCGCCGTCGATGCGCCTCGTCACCGACATGGTCGAGTTCTGTGCGGCGGAGATGCCCCTCTGGCACCCGATCTCGATCTCCGGCTACCACATCCGGGAGGCCGGGTCGACCGCGGCCCAGGAGCTCGCGTTCACGCTCGCCGACGGGTTCACCTACGTGGAGTGGGCGCTCGAGCGCGGGCTCGACGTCGACTCGTTCGCGCCGCGCCTCTCCTTCTTCTTCAACGCACACCTCGACTTCTTCGAGGAGATCGCGAAGTACCGGGCCGCGAGGCGGATCTGGGCGCGGGAGCTGCGCGACCGCTTCGGCGCACGCGACGAGCGCAGCCTGCTGATGCGCTTCCACACGCAGACCGCGGGTGTGTCGCTGACGGCGCAGCAGCCGGAGGTGAACATCGTGCGCACCGCGATCGAGGCGCTCGCCGCGGTGCTGGGCGGCACGCAGAGCCTGCACACGAACTCGTTCGACGAGGCACTTGCGCTGCCGACCGAGGACGCGGTGCGCCTCGCCCTACGGACGCAGCAGGTGATCGCGCACGAGACCGGTGTGGTGAACACGATCGATCCGCTCGGCGGCGCCTACTACGTCGAGCACCTGACCGACGAGCTGGAGCGACAGGCGTACGCGTACTTCGACCGGATCGCCGGGCTCGGCGGCATGGTCTCCGCGGTCGAGCAGAACTTCCCGCAACGCGAGATCGCCGAGGCGAGCTTCCGCTACCAGCAGGAGGTCGAGGCCGGCCAGCGGATCGTGGTCGGCGTCAACCGCTACCAACTCGTGGACGAGGAGCCGCCGTCGATCCTCCGCATCGACCCGTCGCTGGAACGCAAGCAGATCGAGCGGGTACAGGCCCTCCGCAGCCGCCGTGACACGGTCGCGGTGGAGAGCCGGCTCGCCGCCATCCGCGAGGCCGGGTCACGTCCCGACGTCAACCTGATGCCGCTGATCGTCGACGCCGCCCGCGACTACGTCACGCTCGGCGAGATCTGCGACGCGCTCCGCGAGGTGTGGGGCACCTGGCGCGAGCAGCCCGTCTACTGAGCGAGCGGGCTCTGTCCTACCCCGCCCGCACCGCGCGCATGCGGTCGAGATCCAGCACGTCGGCTCCTGGGCTCAGCCGAGCTCGACGACGTCGCCGTCCGCGGCCTGCGTGAGACCGGGCGGGAGAGCGAGCTCGATCGGCCGATGCGTGAGCAGCAGTCGGCGTGCGCCGGAGGCCCGGAAGGCCTCGACGGCCTCTTCGGCGGAGAGGTGGCCGCGGATCGTGCCGTCGGCCGACGGGGCGACGAGCGTCGCCTCGCAGAGGAACAGGTCGGCGTCGCGCGCGAGCACGGCGAGCTCGTCCGACGGGCCCGAGTCGCCGGAGTACGCGAGCGTGGAGCCGTTCCCGGAGACGCGAAAGCCGTACGTCTCGAGCGTGTAGTGCGGCAGTCGATGCGGCTCGACCTCGAAGCCGGCGGCCTCGAACGGACCGTCGTACTCGAGCACGGTGAACACGCGGTCGAACATGTCCGCGAACCCGAAGCGCTCTCCGAACTCCTCGAGGATCTTCCGGCCCCCCTTGTGCACCCACAGGTACGGGAGCCGCTGCGCCGACCCGAACAGGTACATGCTCCCCCACACCCAGGGCACGAGGTCGCCCCAGTGGTCGAGGTGGAAGTGCGTGATCGCGATGGCGTCGACCGTCGGCCACGGCTCGCGTTCCCGCAGCCGTGCGAGCACGCCGGGGCCGCAGTCGAGCAGCAGCCGTCCCTGCTCGTGCTCGAGCAGATAGCCGGACTGGGCGCTGCCTGGATCGGGCCACGCGGGCGAGCTGCCGATGACGGTGAGACGCACGCTCCTATACTCCCCTCGTGGATCGCAAGCTTCGTGTGGTCATCGCCAAACCGGGTCTCGACGGGCACGATCGCGGCGCCAAGATCATCGCGAGGGCGCTTCGGGACGCTGGCATGGAGGTGATCTATACAGGGTTGCACCAGACGCCGGAGCAGATAGTGGAGACCGCGATCCAGGAGGACGCCGACGCGATCGGCATCTCGATCCTCTCCGGGGCCCACATGACGCTCGTGCCGCGCATCCTCGACCTGCTCCGGGCGGGTGACGCGGACGACGTGCTCGTCGTCGTCGGCGGCACGATCCCCGACGAGGACGCAGACGAGCTCAAGACCGCCGGCGTGGCCGAGGTGTTCGGCCCGGGCGCGTCGATGGGCGACATCGTCGACTTCCTCCGCGGGGCGCTGGCGGCCGCGTAGAGACGACAGCGGTGTCGGACTGAAGTCCGACACCCGGGTCGCGGCAGCCGAGCCCGAAGGGATGCACAGCGGTGTCGGACTGAAGTCCGACACCAGGTGCCGCTCGGTCAGAAGGGGCGGCTGCCCTCGGGGTACGTGTCTCCCGGCGTCCAGAAGACGTCGCCGTCGTCGTCCGCGTCGGTCGGCAGCTCCGCCGTGCGCGGATCGAGGGAGAGCATCGCACCGTCCGCCGTCGTCAGCCGCGCAGCCGCGAGGGCGCCGGGATCGCCCCGCAGCGCGTCCGCGGTCACCTTGGCCGCCGCCGTGAACACGGTGACGCCGGCCGAGCCTGCGCGGCTCTGCGCGGCGCGCTTTTGCGCCGAGACGAGCTCCGCGAGCCGCGCATCGGCGGCCGCCGCCGGATCGACCGCGAGCGCCACGGTCCGCTCGAGCGGCGTCCAGCGTCCGCCCGGCCACCACCGCACTTCGGCGACATCGACCGTGAGCCGGTCGCCGGTCAGCGCGACGGGCGTGCCGCGCAGGCCGAGCGAGAAGCGGCTGCCGATCCTGCCGGGGAAGAGCAGCCGTACCGCCTTCTTCAGGAAGGGCAGGGGGTTCACGTCGCCACCGTCGTTCGGATGGACCTCGAAATGCAGGTGCGGGTTCCCGTCGGCGTCGCCCGAGTCGCCGTTCAGCGCAATCATCTCCCCGGCTGTCACCTTCGCCCCGTCCTTCACCGTGTACGCCGTGCCGAGATCGCATGCACCACGGTTGTCGTTCCGCAGCGTGCGGTCGTTGTTCAGGTGGATGTACAGGTACGTGGTACCCGACGCGCCGTAGAGGTAGAGCATGCACCCGGCCCGCCACGACGTCGTGTGCCAGCGGACACGTCCGTCCTCGGCCGCCAGCACAGGTGTGCGACGAACGGCGCCCTCGATGTCGATCCCCGCATGGCTCCCGTTCGCGCGGGCATCACCGTAGTTGTTGAACACGGGCACGTCGGAGAGCAGCGGGAAGACGATCCGCGGCACCTTCGCCGCGCCCGCGCCCGACGCCGCGATCGCGAAGGCAGCCACGGTCGCGGCGAGGGAAAGGAGGAGGAGAACTCCTCGGGCTGTCGTCCGGTGGCCGATCATGCTCCGGTTCGCGCTCGAAGGGCACGACCTTAGCAAAGGTGGTCGCGCGTCAGACTCCGGGACGCGGGCGGGGAAGTGCGTCGCCGCCGGTCGCAGCGTGGTTAGAGTCCACGCCGTGAAGATCGTCGTGTGCGTGAAGCAGGTGCCGGACGCGACCGCCTCCAAGCGGATCGATCCGGCCTCCAACCGCCTCGACCGCTCCGGCGAAGCCGCGCTCAACACGACCGACCTCAACGCCGTCGAGGAAGCGCTCCGCCTCAAGGACACGCACGGCGGGGAGATCGTCGTGCTCTCGCTCGGGCCGGACAAGGCAATGGAGTCGCTGCGCAAGGCGCTCGCCATGGGGGCTGATCGAGCGGTTCTCGTCACGGACGAGGCTGCCGCCGGATCCGACCTCGTCGCCACCTCGCACGTGCTCGCCAAGGCGCTCGCGCGGGAGGAAGCAGACCTCGTGCTCTTCGGTCAGCAGTCGAGCGACGCGGACGGTGCCGTGCTCTGGGCGGCGGTGGCAGAGCGGCTGCGGCTGCCCGTCGTCTCCCAGGCGACCGAGCTGACAGTCGACGGCTCGTCGATCACCGGGAAGCGGCAGACCGAGTTCGGCTACGACGTGATCCGAGCTTCGCTGCCCGCCGTCGTCGCCGTCTCCGACGCGATCAACGAGCCGCGCTACCCGAGCCTGAAGGGGATCATGTCCGCCAAGTCCAAGCCGCAGGAGACCGTGGGCCTCGCCGACCTCGGTGTCGACCCGTCCCTCGCGGGAGAAGCGGGATCGCGGACGACGGTGCTCGCGCTCGCTCCGCCGCCGGCCAAGAGCGGCCAGGTGAAGCTCGACGACGACGGCACCGCGGCCGAGAAGATCGTCGAGTACCTCGCCGGGAAGAGGCTGATCTAGATGAAGAGCCTCGTCTTCCTGGAGCACGCCGATGGCGCCCTGACGAAGGGGTCGCTCGGCGTGCTCGGCAAGGCTGCCGCGTTGGGCGAGGCCGCGGGCGTCGTGCTCGGCTCCGGCATCGACGACGTCGCCGCCACCGCGGGTGCCTACGGGGCGTCGACCGTCTACGTCGTCGACGACGCGGCGCTCGCCGCTCCGCTGCCGCAGCCGCGGGTCGATGCGCTCGAGGCGGTCGTCCGGCATGCCGGCGCCGACAACGTCCTCTTCGCCTCGTCGGTGCTCGCCGCCGACGTCGCCGCAGGGCTCGCCGCGCGCCTCGACGCCGGTCTCAACTGGGACGTCATCGATCTCACCGTCGACGGCGACGCGCTCGTCGCCAAGCGTCCAGCGCTCGGTGACACCGTGCTCGTGGACGCCGGTTGGACGAGCACTCCCCGCCTCGCAATCGTCCGCTCCGGCACCTTCGACCCGGTCGAGAGCGGCGGAAGCGCCAGTGTCGAGCCCGTGACCGCCGAGTTCCAGGATTTCTCGACGCGGGCAGAGCTCGTCGAGCAGCTGCAGGAGGCGGCCGTCGGGCCTTCGATCGAGGACGCCGATGTGATCGTCGCAGGCGGACGTGGGCTCGGAGCGCCCGAGGGCTTCGCGCTGTGCGAGGAGCTCGCCGCCGCGCTCGGCGGCGCCGTGGCCGCCACCCGCGCCGTCGTCGACGCGGGGTGGTACCCGTACGCGACGCAGGTGGGGCAGACCGGCAAGACGGTCGCGCCGCGCCTCTACGTCGCCCTTGGCATCTCCGGCGCCATCCAGCACAAGGTCGGCATGCAGGGATCCGGTGTGATCGTCGCGGTGAACAAGGATCCGAACGCGCCGATCTTCGACTTCGCCGATCTCGGCGTCGTCGGCGACCTGCACGCGATCGTGCCCAAGCTGACCGAGCTCGTCCGCGCGCACAAGGGGTAACGGTGGCTGCGGTCAGGCCGACCGACTTTCCGCCACCCTTCGAGACGTCCGAGGCGCTCGCTCCGCCGACGGATGCTCCGGACGAGCGCATCGACGTCGGCGTCCTCATCGTCGGTGGCGGCCCCGGCGGGCTCGCCTGCGCTGTTCGCCTGGGGCAGCTGCTGGAGGAGCACCCCGACGTGCGGGAGCGGCTCGGGGACGTTCCGGTTGCCGTGCTCGAAAAGGGCAAGCAGCCGGGCTCTCACCTTCTCTCCGGTGCCGTCATCAACCCGCGTGCGCTCAGGCGGCTGTTCCGTGGGCGGCCCGAGCTCGACGAGATCCCCACCTACGGAAGCGTCGAGGGCGAGGCCGTCTACCTGCTCACCCCCGGACGCGCCCTGCGCATTCCGCCCCCACCGACGATGCGCAACCACGGCAACTGGATCGTCTCTCTGTCGCAGCTCGGTCGCTTCCTCGGCGACCAGGCCGAGGCCGGCGGGGCCATGATCCTCCCCGAGACGACCGGCGTGAAGCTGCTGTTGGAGCACGGGCGCGTGGTCGGTGTGCGGACGGGCGACAAGGGCCAGGGCCGGGAGGGAGAGCCGCTCGGCAACTACGAGCCCGGCGTCGACGTCACCGCCAGGGTGACCGTGCTCGCCGAGGGCACGGCCGGGCACCTCACCGGGGCGGCGATCGACCATTTCGGGCTGCAGGGTCGCAACCCGCAGGTCTGGGCGCTCGGCGTGAAAGAGGTCTGGAAAGTACCGCGGCCGCTGCGCCGGATCGTGCACACGATGGGATGGCCTCTGCGCAAGCGCGCCCGCTACGGCGAGTTCGGCGGCTCGTGGATCTACCCGATGGGCGAGGACCACGTGTCCATCGGCTTCGTCGTCGGGCTCGAGTACCGCGACGTCGAGCTCTCGGCGCACGACCTCCTGCAGCAGTTCAAGACGCACCGGCTCGTGCGCAAGATCCTCGACGGCGGCGAGCGGGTCGCCTGGGGCGCCAAGACGATCACCGAGGGCGGCCAGCTCGCGATGCCCTCCCGTCTCAACGCACCGGGGCTGCTGCTCGTCGGCGAGAGCGCCGGCCTCGTGAACGTCCCGCGACTCAAGGGCGTCCACTACGCCATCGAGTCGGGGAGGCTCGCGGCCGAGTCGGCGTTCACGGCGCTGCAAGCGGGCGAGACACACACCCGCGTCGGGGCGTTCGACTCGTACGACGCCGCGATCCGTGGCAGCTACCTGTGGCCCGATCTGACCCAGGTGCGGAACATGCGGCAAGTGTTCGACAAGGGCTTCTTCATGGGCGGTGCCCTGGCGAGCGCGATGACGGTGACGAAGGGGAAGCTGCCCCCGAAGGACTTCGGGAACGAGCCGAACGCGTCTCACGAGCTGATACGCACCGGGCGGGCCGCGCAGTATCCCGCCGCAGACGGCGCGCTGACGTTCGACAAGCTCTCGTCGGTCTTCGCCTCCGGCAACCGCACGCGCGACGACCAGCCGAACCACGTACGGGTCGAGCGCGAGGTCCCGCGCGACCTCGCGGAGATGTGGGCGTGGATGTGTCCCGCTCAGGTCTACGAGGTCGGCGGGGAAGACGGCGACGGGACGGTCAGCGTCAACCTCACACCGTCGAACTGCGTCCAGTGCGGCGCGATCACCGCCAAGGGCGGCCGGCTCACGCCTCCGGAGGGCGGCTCGGGGCCCGAGTACACGCTGACCTGATCGGCGGCTCGACAGCCGTGTCCGACTGAAGTCGGACACGTGGAGCGGCGGCTCCGGGCCTGGGTACACGGTGATCTCGGTCGGCGGCTCGACAGCCGTGTCCGACTGAAGTCGGACACGTGGGAGCGGCGGGCTCTTGCGGGCCGACGGGTGCCGCCGGAGGGTTGTTGCGGCGGACACGCGAGGCGGAGGGCGGGATGGACCGGTGTCGGACTTCAGTCCGACACCGCTGTCGTCGTCCCTAGACTGCCGCGATGCGGGTGGTCGTGGTCGGCGGTGGCATCCTCGGCCTCGCCACGGCGCGGGAGCTTCTTCTCCGCGACCCCGAGCGCGACGTCGTCGTCCTCGAGAAGGAGCCCGCGGTCGGGCTCCACCAGACCGGCCGCTCGAGCGGTGTCGTGCACCGCGGCCTGTACTACGAGCCCGGCTCTCTGAAGGCCCGTCTCTGCGTTGCGGGGGCGGCAGCGCTTCTCCGCTACTGCGACGAGCGGTCGATCGACGTCCTGCGCTGCGGCAAGGTGGTCGTGGCAACGACGCCGGAGGAACTGCCGCGGCTCGACGAGCTCGGGCGACGGGGCGCTGCGAACGGCGTTCCCGGTCTCGAGCGGGTCGGGCCCGACCGCCTACGGGAGCTCGAGCCGCACGCCGCAGGTCTCGCCGCGCTCCACTCCCCGGAGACGGCCGTCGTGGACTTCAGAGCGGTCGCCGAGGCGTTCGCCGCCGACGTCACGGCCGCAGGCGGCGACGTACGGACGGGGCAGGAGGTGGTCGGCTTCGAACGGCACGCGAGATCGGTCGTCGTCCGCGGCCCCGGTGACGGGCTCGAGGCGGACAGGGTCGTCGTGTGCGGCGGTCTGCAGGCAGACCGGCTGGCAGCGCTCTCCGGCGGCGCACGCGAGCCGCGGATCGTTCCCTTCCGTGGCGACTACCTCGTCCTACGGCCGGAGGCCCGGCGGCTCGTGCGCGGCCTCCTGTACCCGGTGCCCGACCCGGCGTTCCCGTTCCTCGGCGTGCACACGACCGTGCGCCCGGACGGCGAGGTATGGCTCGGCCCGAACGCGGTGCTCGCGCTGGCACGTGAGCGGTACGGACGTTGGAGCCTGCGCCCGCGCGACGCGTGGGATGCGCTGTCAGCGCCGGGCCTCCGCCGCCTCGCGGCACGTCACTGGCGCGCGGGTGTCGGCGAGGTCGCACGCGACCACAGCGTGCGCCTGCTCGTGGCGGAGGCGCGGAAGCTCCTCCCCGAGCTCGAGGCGGCACACGTGGGCCGGGGCCCATCCGGGATTCGCGCCCAGGCGCTCTCGCCCGACGGCAGCCTCGTCGACGACTTCGTCTTCGACGGTGACGACCGCGTGCTCCATGTCCGCAACGCCCCGTCCCCGGGCGCGACGTCCGCGCTGGCGATCGCCGGCGAGATCGCAGATCGCGCCGAGCGGGCCTGGGCGTAGTCGAGCGGCGCGGGCTGCGCCGTCACGGGGCGCGCGCGGCGGCCCAGGCGTCGGCCATCGCGACGCGCCGCGCCAGGGTCGGGTGGGACTCGAGCAGGAGGTACGACCACGTCGCGGGCTCGGGGTCGCCGAGCCCGGTCTCGGCGAAGCCCACGAACAGCTCGCGTGCTCCTGCCGGGTCACGGGTCGACTGCAGCGCCTTCCAGTCGGCCTCAGCCTCCATGCCGCGGCTGATCCAGGCCTGCGCGGGCCCGACCGCCAACTGGTAGACGGCGACGACCAGCAGCGCGACCGGAACCGCCTCGGGCCGGCCGATGCCGCCCCGGCGGCGGGTCATCCGCATCACCAGCCACGCACCCGGGACGGCGAACAACGCGAACCAGGCGATCCCTTTCGGCAGGTGATCGCTCGAATGGTGGGCGAGCTCGTGCGCCACGACCACGCGTTCCGCTCCATCGCTGAAGCGGCCGTCGAGGAGCGTGTCCCAGAGCACGACCGTGCGCGTGCCAGCGAGCCCGGTTGCGTACGCATTCGCCTGGCTGGTGGTACCGCTGACCTCCTCCACCCGCAGCGGGATCTCCGGCAAGCCTTGATCGCGCTCGACCGCGCGAGCGGCCGCGACGAGCTGTGGGTCGTCGAGCGGCGTCGTCGTCGCGAGCCACGGTGAGACGACGACGAAGAGCGTCGCGATTCCGACGAAGACCGCTGCCCCTGGCAGCCACCAGCGCTCTCCGAGCCATCGGGCGAGCGCCATCACGATTACCAGCGCGAGGGAGATGGAGAGGAAGGCCGCCCCGAGCTCGAGCCAGTCGCCGAACACCCAGTCGAGATACCCGACCTCGGTGGTCCCGTAGCGGCGCTGCCACCACACCGCGGCCAGCCCGAAGGGGATCTCGACGAGCCAGACGATCCCGAGCCCGAGCATGCCCAGCAGCATTCCCGTGCCGATCGGCCCGGCCGCCGACTCGCGTGCGAAGACGGCACCACGCCGCGCGTAGACCCAGAGGACGAGGAGCAGCGCCAGCTGCGCGAGCACCCAGTCGATCAGCAGGAAGCGCTCGTAGCGCTCGGCGCGGTCGACGAGCCCTGCTCCGAAGACCGCGTCGACGTCGACCGGCGGCAGCCGCAGACCATCGGGCACGGCGTCGTCGAGCAGCAGGGTGGCGCAGGCGAGCCAGAGGGCGACTCCGCCGGCCCACGCGACCGCGCGCACGGCGTTCAGACGGTCGCCTCGTCAGGATCCGGGGCGCGGAGTGCCGGCGATGCGTACGGATAGCGATCCGTGACGAGCACGAGGTACGCGCTCGTCTGCGCCGCGTAGCGAACACCGACCGCGCCGAGATTGCGGAGCCCGCCGGGCATGCGTCCGGTCACGAGCGACGCGAACCAGCCGAGCACGGCGACGACGAGGAGTGCAGCGCTGTACGCCGCGGAGACGACGAAGGCGGGGACGGCGAGCAGGCCGCGTACCAGGATCGACAGCCGCCGCTGCTTGCCCGCCGGCTCGACCACGATGTCGATCGGGTACCCGGCCCCTGTGAAGCCGGGGAACGGCCCGCCCACGAGGTAGGCGAAGGCGGTGACGTGGGCGGAGTAGCGGATCCAGGCGGCGAAGAACCGCCGCAGCGGAACGGGGAGACGCCCGAGGACGAGAGCGACGACCCAGGCGAACGGCAACACGACGAAGACGATGAGCGACCAGAGCACGATCCACACGACGTGCGGCAGCGCCAGCAGGAGGCGAAAGAAGACCGTGAGCCGCGAGCGCGCGAGCGGGTCCGTCACGGCCAGCCGCACCGGATGAGCCGGCAGCTCGGCACCCGGGTACACGACCGAAGGATCGCCGTTGGGGTAGCGATCGGTGAGCAGGAGGAGATAGCCGCCGGTCTGGGCGCCGTACCCGACGGCGTACCCGGCGAGGTCGCGCAGACCCTGTGGCATTCGCCCGAGGACGAGCGCGGCGAACCAGCCGAGCAGGGCGGCCGTGGCACCGACGCCGACGAAGAACGAGCCCGTGCCGCCGCCACCGAAGCTCGCCAGGCTCCCGGCGAGGATGATGGCGGGGATGGCGAGCAGCAGGCGGAAGGCGACACTCCAGCGGCCCTGTTGCGCCGGTGGTGCGATCTCGACGTCGACCTCGTATCCGGGTCTCCCGGCGAACCCCGGAAAGCGATTCGCAGCCAGGAACAGGTATGCCCAGACGTGGGCGGCGTAGCGAACGTAGGACGCCAGGAAGTCGTGGAACACGCGCGGCAGCCGGCCGTCGAAAAGCGCGACCAGCCACGCCGGGAAGGCCACGACCCAGGCCGCGACCGTCCAGAGGACGAGCCAGACGAGATGTGGCAGCACGAGCAGCAGCCGGAAGAACACCGTGAGCCGCGAGCGGTGGAGATCGTCCGCGACGACGAGGCGGATCGGGTGGGCTGCCGGGGGCGCGTGGGCCGGTCGGGTCGCGTCCACCTGCGCATTGTGCCGGTGGTGGTGGGCGGGGCACGTACGCTGCCCTGGTGACAGAGCTGTCCGTGACGCCGGACGACGTCGGGCGCGCCGCCGAGGGCATCCGCGGGCGACTCCACCGCACGCCGGTGTTCAGCGCCCGCTCGCTCCGTGACGGGCTCACGCTCAAGGCCGAGCTCTTCCAGCGCACGGGCTCCTTCAAGCCGCGCGGCGTCCTCACGAATCTCTCCTCGCTCGGTCCCGACGACCGCGCGCGAGGTGTGATCTCGGTCTCGGCGGGGAACCATGCCCAGGCGCTCGCCTGGGGTGCGGCGGAGGAGGGCATCGACGCCTTGCTCGTCATGTGGCGTGATGCGAGCGCCGCCAAGGTCGCTGCCACGCGGGCGTACGGCGCCTCCGTCGATCTCGAGGCTGCGGCGCCTGCCGAGGCGTTCGCCCGGCTCCATGAGCTGATCGAGGCGACAGGGCGCGTGTTCGTCCACCCCTTCGACTCCCCGCTCACGATCGCGGGTCAGGGCACCGTGGGACGGGAGATCGTCGAGGATGTCGAGCACGTGGACACCGTGGTCGTGCCGTGCGGTGGCGGCGGCCTCGTGTCCGGTATCGCCGTTGCGCTTGCCGGGAGCGGCGTGCGCGTCGTTGCCGTGGAACCGGAGCTGTCGACGGCGCTGCGCGACGGGCTCGCTGCCGGTGCCCCGGTGCCGGTGACACCGGCGTCGATCGCCGACGCGCTCTCGGCGCCGTTCGCCGGGGAGCATACGGTGAGGCTCTGCGCGGCTCACGGTGTGGACGTGGTCACGGTGTCCGACGACGAGATCCGCGACGCGTTTCGCGCGCTGTACGCCCGGGCCAAGCTCGCGGTCGAACCCGGTGCGGCGGCGTCGCTGGCCGCCGTGCTCGCCGGGAAGGTCGACGGCGAGCGCATCGTCGCTGTCGTCTCCGGTGGCAACGTCACGGGTGAGATCGCCTCTGATATCCTTGCCGGTCGATGAAGGCCGAGATCCATCCCGAGTACGTCGCCGCGCACGTCACGTGCTCGTGCGGGAACGAGTTCTGGACCCGCTCCACGAAGGCGGACCTCCACGTCGAGATCTGCTCGGCCTGTCACCCGTTCTACACGGGCAAGCAGAAGCTCCTCGACTCGGGTGGTCGGGTCGAGCGCTTCCAGCGGCGGCTCGAGAAAGCCGCTCCGCGCACCGGCTAGCAGCGTCGTCGTACGCGTGACCGGCGATCGCACACCAGCCCCGTCCGGCGTGCGGGGCGTCAAGGCCAGAACATGAGCACGAGCTACGGCGGCCAGGCTGTCCTCGAAGGCGTGATGATGCGCGGCCCGTCGTGCTGGGCCGTCGCTGTCCGGACGCAGTCGGGAGAGATCGAGGAGGTCGTGCGCACCATCCGCTCGCCGATGGAGCGCCATCGGATCTGGCGTCTCCCGGTGATCCGCGGCGTGATCGCGCTCGGCGAGTCGCTCGCCATCGGCTTCCGCGCACTCGCCATCTCGGCGAACTACGCCGCGCAGACCGAGGACGAGGACGGCGAGGTGAAGACCGAGATCACGCGCGGCCAGATCGTCTTCTCGTTCGCGATCGCGATCGGCTTCGCGTTGATGCTGTTCAAGGTCGGGCCCGCGCTGGTCACGAGCTGGCTCCCCGTCGACGACACGGCGTGGTTCGTGATCGTCGAGGGGTTGATCCGCGTCGCCGTCTTCATCACCTACATCGCGTTGATCGGGCTGATCCCCGATCTGAAGCGGGTCTTCCAGTACCACGCGGCGGAGCACAAGGCGATCAACGCGCTCGAGGCAGGCTCGGAGCTCACGCCGGCCAACGTGCAGAAATTCAGTTTGATCCACCCACGTTGCGGAACAGCCTTTTTGCTCTGGGTGATGGTGATCGGGATCTTCGTGTTCGCGTTCGTCGGGCGGCCGCCGCTGCCGTGGCTGATCGCGAGCCGCGTGCTCCTCCTGCCGGTGATCGCCGGTCTCGCGTACGAGCTGATCCGCTTCGCGGGCAAGCATCAGTCGCACCGCGTGCTCATGTGGCTGCTCGCGCCCGGCTTGTGGCTCCAGCGGCTGACGACGCGGCAGCCGTCGCTCGATCAGATCGAGGTGTCGATCCGCGCGCTCAGCGAGGTTCGCCGTCTCGAGGCCGAAGAGTCGGACGAGCGCAAGCAGCTGGAGCGGCGTGTCGAGGTGATGGCGTGAACAGGCAGGGAGAGGAGAGCTGAGATGCCGAGGATCGTGCGCGAAGCAGAGGCGACCTGGGAGGGCTCGGTTGCCCGCGGTACGGGAACCGTGACCGCGTCCAGCTCGGGCGCTTTCGGCCCGTTGCCGGTGACCCTGGCCTCACGGATCGCGGAGCCCGGCGGCAAGACGAGCCCGGAGGAGCTGCTCGCGGCAGCTCACGCCTCGTGCTTCATCACGTCGCTCGGGAGCGAGCTCGCGCGGGTGGGCGCCCCGCCCGCACGGATGACCGTCCGCTGTGTGATCACGATGGACGAGATCGAGGGGCAAGGGCACCAGATCGTCGGCTCGTCGATCGAGGCGACCGCGGGCGTCGACGCCGTCGAGAGCGAGGACTTCGACAAGGCGGTCACCGCCGCCGACGAAGGGTGCCCGTTCTCCAGCCTGCTCAAGCGCTCGGGGGCGGAGGTCACCGTCCACGTGACCCGCGCCTGATCGACCAGTAGCGTTGAGGGCCACAACCCGACGATCGGAGGCGTGAGGCATGGCGACGGAGCGCACGGCACAGGTGACCTGGCAGGGAGATCTGCTCTCGGGGGTCGGCACGGTTCACGTGGTCGGGAGCGGAGCCTTCGGGCCGCTCGACGTCTCGTGGCCCTCGCGTGCCGAGGAGCCCGACGGTAGGACGAGCCCCGAGGAGCTGATCGCGGCGGCCTGGGCGTCCTGCTACTCGATGGCGCTCTCGCACGGTCTCGCGCAGGGCGGGACACCTCCCGAACGGCTCGACACATCCGTCACCGTCACCTTCCAGCCCGGCGAGGGGATCATCCGTTCCGCGATCACGGTGCGCGCCGCGGTCCCGGGAATCGACGAAGCAGCGTTCGCCGACGCCGCAGCGGCGGCCAAGGTCGGGTGCCCCGTGTCGAAGGCAATGGCCGGCGTGCCCGAAGTGACGCTCGACGCGGCGCTCGCCTGATCGCGGCATTCCGGGCACGACCCGCCCGGCCCCTACAATCGCGCCGTGGCGACGATCGACATGCTGGTCGACGAGTTGGAGCGATCCTTCGGCGAGCTCCAGGAGAAGATGGGCGACCCGGCCATCTACGCGGATCGGCGCGAGGCGGCCGACCTCGGGCGACGTCTCAAGGAGCTCGAGCAGGCGCATCGCCTGGCACAGGAGTGGCGCGTAGCGGCGGAGGACGTCGAGGCGGCGCGCGCGGACTCCGATCTCCGCGAGCTCGTGCCAGAGGCCGAGGAGCGGCTCGCGCGCCTGGAGGAGGAGTTGCGCCTGTCACTCGTCGAGCGCGACCCTGCCGACGCGAAGGACGTGATCGTCGAAGTGCGGCAGGGCGTCGGCGGTGACGAAGCGGCGCTCTGGGCGGCCGACATCGCGCGCATGCTGACCCGGTACGCCGAACGCCGTGGGTTCCGCACCGAGACGCTGTCAGCGAGCGAGAGCGACGCGGGTGGGGTGAAGGAGGTCGTGTTCGCGATCAAGGGTGACGGTGCGTACTCCGTGTTCAAGTGGGAGGGAGGAACGCACCGCGTGCAACGGGTGCCCGAGACCGAGTCGCAGGGGCGGATCCACACGTCGACGGCCACCGTCGCCGTGATGCCAGAGGTCGAGGAGGTCGAGGTCGAGATCGAGGACAAGGATCTGAAGGTCGACGTCTACCGCTCCACCGGGCCAGGGGGGCAGAGCGTCAACACGACCGACTCGGCGGTTCGCATCACACACGTACCGACCGGCATCGTCGTCGCCATGCAGGACGAGAAGTCACAGCTCCAGAACCGGCAGAAGGCGATGCGCGTCCTCCGCGCGCGCCTCTACGAGGCAGAGCGGGATCGCCAGCAGGCCGAGGTCGCGGCGGCCCGGAAGGCCCAGGTCGGCACCGGCGAGCGTGCTGAGAAGATCCGCACGTACAACTTCCCGGAGAATCGCCTCACGGACCACCGGATCAAGCTGACGGTGCACCGCCTCGACCAGATCCTCCAGGGTGATCTCGAGGAGTACACGGCGGCACTGCAGGCCGAGGAGCGTCGCCGGGCGCTCGAAGCCGCCGCGTTCTGATCCCCGTGACCGACCGTCACGAGCAGCTCGACGGCGGGCGGCTCTCGATCGGGGACGTCCTCCGACGGTCGACCGCGTTCCTGACGGAGCGGGGGTGCGAGGCTCCACGCCTCGACGCCGAGCGGCTCGTCGGACGAGTGCTCGGCATGGAGCGGATCGAGCTGTACATGCACCTCGACCGTCCCTTGACCGAGCCCGAGGTCGTCGCGGCACGCGAGCTCGTGGCACGGCGGGGACGACGAGAGCCGCTCCAGTACGTGCTCGGGGAGTGGGGATTCCGGCGGCTGACGCTCGCCGTCGACCGGCGCGCGCTGATCCCACGACCGGAGACCGAGATCGTCGTCGAGCGATGCCTCGCGCTGCTCGAGGGAGCCGAGGCGCCCCGCGTGCTCGACGTCGGCACGGGTTCCGGGGCGATCGCGCTCGCGATCGCTGACGAGCATCGCGGCGCTGCCGTCACCGCGATCGACGCGTCGGTCGAAGCGCTGGCGCTCGCTCGCGAGAACGCGGATCGCACGAGCCTTGCGATCGAGCTCGCACGACACGACCTGTTCGACGGGCTGCCGCCCGGGCCGTGGGATCTCGTCGTCGCGAACCCGCCGTACGTCGGTGCCGAGGAGATGGGCGGCCTGGCACCGGAGGTGGTCGAGTGGGAGCCGCACTCCGCCCTCGTCGAGGATGGTCACACCGAAGCCCTCGTGCGTAGCGCTGCACGAGTGCTCCGCCCGCGCGGTGCTCTCGTGCTCGAGATCCACGACGAGCGCTCAGCGGGGGCCGCCTCGTTGCTCGACAGCCACGGCTTTGGCGAGGTCGCCGTCACCCCCGACCTGAGCGGGCGTGACAGGGTCGTCGAGGGACGGGTCGGCGTGGACGGGCGTCCCGCATGACCGGCGTCGCCAGGGCCGTTGCAGCGATTCGGTCGGGTGAGCTGGTCGTGCTCCCGACCGACACGGTCTACGGGCTCGTGTGCGCGGCGTCGCTCGAGGAGTCGGCCCGACGCCTGTATGCCCTCAAGGGCCGGCCGCGCATCCAACCGACGGCGATCCTCGCCGCGAACGTCGACGAGCTGCTCGATGCCGTGCCCGAGCTGCGCGGACGTGTGGAGGAGATCGTCCGCGCGCTGCTCCCCGGGCCGTACACGCTGGTCCTGCCCAATCCGGCCCGTCGGTTCCCCTGGTTGAACCCGGAGCGACCCGACGCGATCGGCGTGCGCGTGCCGCTCCTGCCGACGCCTGCCCAGGCGGTGCTCGAGGCGGTCGGTGTCGTCGCCGCGACCAGCGCCAACCGCGCCGGGGGCCCCGATCCACGGCGGCTCGCCGGCGTCCCGAGCGAGATCCAGGCGGGCATCACAGTGGCCCTGGACGCAGGAGATCTGCCGGGTGTCCCGTCCACCGTGATCGACCTCATCGGTGAGGCGCCCGTGATCCTGCGCGAGGGCGCTGTACCGCGCGCCGAGGCGATGGCCAGGGCGACCGGTGCCCACCGGTAACAGCTGCCGTTCGTCGACACAGTTTCTTAACGACGACGGAGTACCGTCAGTCTTGTGAACGCCATCCGCGTTGCCGTCGGGCTCGCGGTCGTGGCGATCCTCGCCGGATCGGCGCTCGCCGCGACCCACTCTCAGCCGGTCGCCAGCACCGGGCCGGTCACCTCCGTCAGTGGGACGTCAGCGACCTTGACGGGCACCGTGAACCCGGGCGGCAAGAGCACCACCTGGAGGTTCGAGTACGGGAAGACCGCGTCGTACGGCTCCCAGACCGGCTCGCAGAGCGCGGGGAACGGGACGGCCGACGTCGACGTCGCCACGCAGGTCACCGGGCTGCAGCCGGGGACGACCTACCACTACCGGCTCAAAGCGACGAACGACGACGGCACGGCCACGGGATCCGACGGTGTCTTCGTGACGACGGGCTCCGACCCGGTCGCGACGACCGGCTCGGCCACCGGGATCGGCCCCAGGCATGCCACCCTCAACGGCACCGTCGATCCCAACAGCCTGGCGACGACCTACTACTTCGAGTACGGCTCCAGCACGTCGTACGGGAAGAAGACTGCGAGTACGAGCGCCGGGTCGGGAACGAGCGCGAAGAGCGTCTCCGCGCAGGTCACCGGACTGACGCCGGGCAAGACCTACCACTTTCGCCTCGTCGCCACGAACGCATCGGGACGGAGCAACGGTGCAGACGCCGTGTTCGCTGCAGACCCAGGCCCGGACGTGACGACCGAAGAGCCGATGGAGGTCACATCGTCGTCGGCTGTTCTCCGTGGCACGGTCGATGCGAACGGCCGCGGAACCACCTACTACTTCCAGTACGGGCGCACGAGGTCGTACGGATCGCGCACACCGAAGATGAGCGCCGGGTCGGGCAACGACCCCGTTGCGGTCTCGTATCGGATCACGCGACTGCGCACAGATCGCACCTACCACTTTCGGCTCGTAGCCGAGAACGACGCCGGAACCGCGAAGGGCAAGGACCGGAGCTTCAAGACGACGACCGGGCCGGCCGTCGAGACCGGTCCAGCCTCGGACGTCTCCCCGACAACCGCCAACGTGACCGCGATCGTCATTCCCGGCGGGCGCTCGACAACCGTCTGGATCGAGTACGGGACGAGCACGCGCTACGGCTCGAGCTCGGTGCGGCAGGGCGTCGGGTCGGGCTTCGAGCCGGTCAGCACTGGCTTCACGCTCACCGGGCTCCGTGCAGGCGTGACGTACCACTATCGGGCGCGGGCCTCGAATTCGTCTGGCCGGAGCGACGGTCGTGACGCGACGTTCCGGACATCCGGCGGCCCTCCGCAGGCGACGACCTCGCGTGTGACCGGCGTCGGCCCGTTCTCCGCCCGCATCACGGGGTCGGTCGACCCTGGCGGTCTCCCCACGACCGCGTACTTCGAATACGGGCGGTCGCGCGGCTACGGCAAGCGCACGCCCGACATCCGCCTCGACGGCACGGTGACCCGTGCGGTCGCGGCGCGCCTCGCCGGGCTCCAGCCGGGACGGCGCTACTACTTCCGTCTCGTCGCCGCGAGTGCAGCCGGCACCTCGATCGGGCGCGGAGCCTCCTTCGGCACGCCACCGCTCCCCCGCGACGCCCGCGGTCGTGTCGTCCGGTGCACGATCGTCGGTACGCAGTGGCCCGACGTGCTTCGCGGCACGAACGGCCGTGACGTCATCTGCGGATTCGGCGGCAACGATCGCATCGTCGGGCGCGGCGGCAACGACGTTGTCTACGCTGGCCCTGGAGACGATCGCGTCGACGCCGGCGCCGGCAACGACCTCGTCTACGGCGGATCGGATCGCGACCAGCTCGTCGGTGGCCCCGGCAACGACCGCCTGGAGGGCGGCAGGGGCGCAGACCGCCTCTTCGGGAACGCGGGTAACGACCGGCTGGTCGGCGGCCCCGGGCGTGACTCACTCGTCGGAGGGACCGGACGCGACACGCTGCTCGGTGGCGCCGACGCCGACACGATCTTTGCGCGCGACGGGCGCGCCGACGTCGTTGACGGTGGCCGCGGCACCGACACGGCGACGCTCGACCGGAGCCTCGACCGTTTCGCCTCGATCGAGCGGAGACGGTTCTAGCTGAATCACCTGGCTCACCCGGGTGGCTCACCCGGGCGTTCCAGTAGCATCGCACCCGTGACCGTGGTCGACGACCGGACCGTTGGCGGGCTCCGATCGGCCGGGCTCTCCGACACCGATCCCGAGATCGCGGCCTTGCTCGGCCGAGAGCTCGACCGTCAGCGCAGCCAGATCGAGCTGATCGCGTCCGAGAACTTCACGTGGCCGTCGATCCTCGAGGCCGTGGGCAGCGTGCCCACGAACAAGTACGCCGAGGGATATCCGGGGCGGCGCTACTACGGCGGCTGCGAGGTCGTGGACGAGATCGAGCAGCTCGCCATCGATCGTGCGAAGGCGCTGTTCGGCGCCGAGCACGCGAACGTGCAGCCGCACGCCGGGTCGCAGGCGAACATCGCCGCGTACCTGGCGTTGCTGCAACCAGGCGACACGATGCTCACCCTGCGGCTCGACCACGGCGGGCATCTGAGTCACGGGCTCAAGGTCAACTTCTCGGGCCGGCTGTACACGATCCAGCACTACGGTGTCTCCCGCGAGACGAGCCTCGTCGACTACGACGACGTCCTCGAGCTCGCCAAAGAGCACCGGCCCCGGCTCATAGTGTGCGGCGGCTCTGCCTACCCACGCACCGTCGAGACATGGGAGTTCCGCCGCATCGCCGACGAGGTGGACGCGATCCTGATGTGCGACATGGCGCACTTCGCCGGTCTTGTCGCCGCCGGGCTTCACCCCAACCCCGTCGAGCACTGCGACGTCGTCACGTCGACGACCCACAAGACGCTGGCCGGACCGCGGGCGGGCTTCATTCTCTGCCGCGAGGAGCACGCCCAGGCGATCGACCGGGCGGTGTTCCCCGGCTCGCAGGGTGGGCCGCTCGAGCATGCGATCGCCGCCAAGGCAACGTGCTTCCACATCGCGGGGACCGAGGCGTTTCGCGATTACCAGCGATCCGTCCGGGCCAATGCGGACGCGCTCGCCGACCAGCTCGTCGACGGTGGGCTCACGGTCCTCACCGGCGGCACCGACACGCATCTGCTCCAACTCGACCTGCGGGGAACGAGGTGGACGGGAAAGGAGGCGGAGGAGCGCCTCGACGAGGCGTGTATCACCGTCAACCGCAACACCGTTCCCTTCGACGAGAGGCCGCCGACCATCGCTTCGGGTGTCCGCATCGGGACTCCTGCCGCCACGATGCGAGGATTCGACGAGGACGACTTCCGCGAGGTCGGACGCATCATCTGCGCCGCACTCGAGGACGGAGCCGACCTGCGGGAGCTCGCGGCACGCAGCACCGCGCTGTGCGAGCGTCGCCCGCTCTACCCGGGATTCGGCGGCTACGCGACCTACACCGCCACGTCTGATTAGGAGAAGCGCGATGACGGAGGCTTCGCCGGTGGCGACCGCAGAAGGCGCAGTGATCGAGGTCACCCACCCCCTCGTGCGCCACAAGCTGGCTCTGCTGCGCGACGTGACCACGCCGACCCAGATGTTCAGGCAGCTCGTCAACGAGCTGACGCTGCTGCTGACCTACGAGGCGACGAAGTCCCTCGCGACGGAGACGTTCGAGATCGAGACGCCGCTCGAGCGGACGAGCGCGCAGCGCATCTCCGGCAAGAAGGTCGCCGTGTGCCCCATCCTGCGCGCTGGAGTCGGGATGCTCGACGGCGTCCTCTCGCTGATCCCGGGGGCTCGCGTCGGCTTCATCGGGCTCTACCGAGACGAGGAGACGCTGCAGCCGGTCGAGTACTTCGTGAAGCTGCCCGACGATCTCGCCGATCGCGACGTGATTCTGCTCGACCCCATGCTCGCGACGGGCAACTCGACGGCTGCCGCGGTCGCCACCGTCAAGGACGCCGGGGCCTCCTCGATCAGGCTCATTGCCCTGATCGCAGCCCCGGAGGGGATCGCTCGGATCCATCGCGACCACCCTGACGTCTCCATCGTCGTCGCCTCGGTCGATCGCGCGCTGAACGAGAAGGGGTTCATCGTGCCCGGGCTCGGCGACGCAGGCGATCGCCTGTACGGCACGAAATAGGGCGCGCCATGCTCGACGACCTACGGGCGACACCCGAGGTCCTCTACGGGATGCTGATCGCGTTCGGCATCGTCGTGTTGCTGACCCCGGCTGTCGGGGGGATGGCGCGGCTCCTCGGTGTCGTCGACGCTCCGGACGCGCGTCGTGTCAACCCGCGGCCGATTCCGCGGCTCGGCGGCCTCGCGATCTTCCTCGGGATCATCGTCCCCGCCCTCGCGTTCCTCGAGCTCTCCGGCGAGATGCGAGGGATCCTGCTCGGGGCCGCTGTCGCCTGCGTTGTCGGGGCGATCGACGACTTCCGCGGTCTGCCGCCGTTGCCCAAGCTCGCGGGGCAGGTGCTCGCCGCAGTGATCCCGGTGTCGTTCGGTGTCTGGGTCGACCACTTCACGTTCCCGTTCGTCGGCATCGTCGACCTGCCCACCTGGCTCGGCGTCACGTTGACGATCGTGTGGATCGTCGCCGTGATGAACATGGTCAACTTTCTCGACGGCATGGACGGGCTCGCGGCCGGCGTTTGCGCGATCTCGGGTCTCACGTTCGCGATCATCGCGCTGTCGCTCGGCAAGACGGACGCTGCGATCCTCTCCGCGATCGTGGCCGGTGCCTGCGTCGGCTTCCTCCGTCACAACTTCTTCCCGGCGCGTGTGTTCATGGGTGACTCGGGGGCGCTCGTGCTCGGCTTCACGCTCGCCTCCGTCGCGGTCGCGGGTCTGCTCAAGACGGCGTCGACCGTCGTCCTGTTCCTGCCGCTCGTCGTGCTCGCCGTGCCGATCATCGACACGTCGTTCGTCGTCGCCAAGCGGCTCAAGTACAAGCAGCCGATAGGCACCGCAGATCGGTCGCATCTCCATCACCGCTTCCTCAACATCGGCTTCTCGCAGCGACGCGCCGCCTTCGTGATGTGGGGATGGACGGCGACACTCGGCGCCGCTGCGCTGGCGACGCGCTTCATCCCCTTCCGCGAGGGGGGCGAGTGGCACCTCTGGGAGACGGTCTGGGTGCTGGCGATCGCACTCGTCGCACTCGCCTACTCGGTCTACGTCGTCTACCTGCTCGAGATCGTGAAGCTCGCCAATCCGCGCATCCGCCGACGCGCCCGCGAGGCGGAGACGGAGCAGCCGTCCGACGAGCGACAGCAGGCCTCCGGCTGACAGTCGCTGAGGTGGGGTGCCGATACGCCGACTCGCACCACGGTCCGTCGCCGCGAGCATTTGTGACGAAGTCGGCCAGATACGGCTTATCGACAGGGAATCGGCTGTTACAAGCGCCCTGGTATGCTGCCGCCACGATGACCACCAGCCCTTCGAGCAGCCCACACTCGCTCGCCACGGCATCGGGACTGCTGCTCGGGACGACAGGCGCCGCAATGCTCGTCGGGGCCCTGATCGGTGCGGCGCTCGGCAGCTGGGGCATCGGCCTCCTCATCGGTGCGGTCGCAGGCATCCCGCTCTCCGTGCTCGTCGTCTACCGCGTCTACAGCCCACGCGCATGACCGAGCCCGAGGACGAGCCCGGGATGATGGTTCGCCTGGCATCGACACCGCGTCCCGTGCCCGGCCGGCTCGCACCCGTGATCGCCGGGAGCGCCGTGATCGTGCTCGCGTTGCCGGTGTTCGCCGTCGCGGGCTGGCCGCTCGCCGGTTGGCTCCTCGCGGCCGTGTTGTGGCTCGCGGGTCAGACGCTCGCCCTGGTACTGACGCGCCTTCCGCTCGACACGGGTAACCTCGCCGCCGCAGGCATGCGGGGTATCGGCACGAGCTTCAGGGCGATCGCGATAGGGGTTCCCCTCGTCGCGGTCACGATCGCGGATCAATCCGTGGGGATCGCCGCTGCCCTGCTCTACGCGCTCGCCTACACGCTCGAGCTCGGCGTCGGGCTGCTCACGTACTTCGGCGCGGAGGTGAAGACGTGAGGCGGTTGCTCGCTCTCGCTCTCACGCTCTTCCTGACGCTGCCTGCGGTCGCACTGGCGTCCGAGAGCGCAGAGGACGAATCATCCTTCGACCCGGCGCACGAGTGGGATCTGAAGACGTGGGGGCCGGAGCTGAAGATCGGCCCGCTCGACATGTCGATCAACAAGGCCGTCGCGTACCTCCTGCTGGGCATGGTCGTGACCTGCCTGATCGGGATCGTCTTCATGCGGGTGAAGATCGGGCGCGGCCCGAACCGTCGGCAAGCGCTCGGCGAGCAGATCTACGAGATCGCGCAGGTCCAGGTCGCAGAGCAGGGGCTCCCTACCAAGGCGATCGGGCGCTGGTTCCCGTATGTCGCCACACTGATGCTCTTCATCTGGGTCGTGAACATGCTCGGCTTCATCCCGCTGCCGCTGTCGGACGAGCGGTACGAGATCGCCGGTGTCGAGATCCCGACCCTCGCCATCTTCGCCGCCACCTCGACCCTCTCCGTCACCCTCGCGCTCGCATTGATGACGTTCGTCTTCACGCATGTCGAGGGCATCCGCGCCAACGGCGCCATCAAGTACTTCCGAAGCTGGATCCCCGACGTCCCCAAGGCGATGCTGCCGCTGATCATCCCGCTCGAGATCCTCGGCCAGCTGATGCGGTTGATCAGCCTCTCCGTCCGGCTCTACGCGAACATGCTCGCCGGACATATGCTGATCCTGACGTTCATCGGGCTCATCTTCGTGCTCGAGAACGTGTTCCTCGCCGTCGTCGCCATTCCCGCGGCCACGGCCTTCTACCTGTTCGAGGTCGTGATCGTCGTCTCGATCCAGGCCTATATCTTCGCTGCCCTGTCCGCCATCTACATCGGCTCGGCGATCGAGCCTGAGCACTAACCAAGGAGGAGACCCTTCAATGCTCTCGTCGTTCTTCGTCCTCGCCGAGACCACCGGTGACGTCGCGGATGCCGGTAAGGCGATCGCGCTCGCACTCGGCATCGGTCTCGGCTCGCTCGGCGCCGGTATCGGCATCGGCACCATCTTCGGTTCGATGATCCAGGCGGTCGCGCGCCAGCCCGAGCTCCGCAGTGAGCTCCAGGGCATCCAGTGGCTCGGGTTCGCACTCACCGAGGCCGTCGTGTTCTACGGCCTGATCGGCGGCCTGCTGGCCTTCGTCCTCATCTGACCGATGCTTCGCCTGCTTGCAGCCGAGGAGAGCTCCGGAGGGCTGATCGACGTCGTCCCGGGTCTCATGGTCTGGACGCTGATCGCGTTCGGGATCACGTTCTACGTGCTCAAGCGGTTCGCGTTCGGGCCGATCCAGAAGACGATCGACGTCAGGCGCGACCGCATCCGCGACGCCATCGACGAGGCCGACCGCGCCCGCGTCGAAGCACGTGAGCTGCTCGAGCAGAACCGTGCGATCCTGGCCGAGGCCCGCAACGAGTCGGCGGAGATCCTCGCCGAGGCGCGCAGGGTCTCCGACGCACAGCTCCAACGTGCCAAGGACGAGGCGGAGGTCGAGCGTCAGCGGCGCCTCGAGGACACGCGCAAGCAGATCGAGGCCGAGACCGCCCGCTCGATCGATCAGATCCGGCTCGAAGTCGCAGACCTCACCGTCCAGGCAACGCAGCGCGTCGTCGGCAAGGTGCTCGACGCCGACGATCAGCGCCGCCTCATCGACGAGGCCATCGAGGGCCTCGACTTCTCCGCGCTGCAGCGGGGGAGCAACTAGGCAGACTCGTGGCCCTCGCGCAACGCATGTACGCCCGCGCGCTCTTCGCGGCCGCGCGCAGCGCCGGCCGCGTCGACGTGGTGCGCGACGAGTTGCGACAGCTGTCTGACGCGCTCGACGCGTCACCCGAGTTGGCTGGCTTCCTCGCGAACCCGCAGCTCGACCCCGGGGCGAAGGGCGAGGTGCTGGCGGAGGTGTCTGAAGGGGCCGACGAGCTCGTCCGGAACTTCCTCCTCCTCGTCGCCTCGAAAGGACGCGCCGGCGAGCTCCGCATGATGGCCGAGGAGCTCGACGCGATCGTCGATCGCGACCAGGGCCGCGTGCAGGTCGAGCTGACCACAGCGCACGAGCTCTCCGACGACGAGGCGGCCACCATCGTCCGACAGATCGAACAGGCCTCCGGAAGCCGCGTCGAAGCCGTGCGTTCGGTCGACCCCTCGCTCGTCGGGGGACTGATCCTGCAAGCCGGCTCGCTGCGCGTCGACGCGAGCGTCCGCGGGCGCCTCGAGCGCCTCCGCCGAGAGCTCGCCACCACCACCTGAGCAGAACCCGAAGGAGACGAAGAGTGAAACTGCGCCCCGAAGAGATCACCTCGCACCGTGGGGGAACCCATGGTTCCCCCACGCGCCCCCTCCTTCACCGTTGCGACTCGCCGTTTGCGCGCGAGGGCTCCCGCCGGGCCAAGCCCGGCTCCGCCCGCCAATCGGAGTTCCGTCGCGTTACCGGCTACGACCACCCGGAGGTATGTCTGTGAAGCTCCGTCCCGAAGAGATCACGTCGATCCTCAAGCAGCGGATCGAGCAGTACGACGTCGAGACCGACCTCAGCGAGGTCGGCACCGTCCTCCAGGTCGGCGACGGCATCGCCCGCGTGCACGGGCTCGAGAACTGCGTCGCGCTCGAGCGCCTCGAGTTCGAGCACGGCGTGGTGGGCATCGCGTTCAACCTCGAGGAGGACAACGTCGGCGTCGCGCTCTTCGGCGAGTGGCAGCGGGTGAAAGAGGGCCAGCCGGTGCGGCGCACCGGCGACGTGATGTCGGTGCCGGTCGGCGAAGGGCTGCTCGGCCGTGTCGTCGATCCGCTCGGGAACCCGCTCGACGGTCACGGCGCGATCGAGGCAGAGGCCACGCGCCCCCTCGAGTTCAAGGCGCCGGGAGTCGTTCAACGCCAGCCCGTGAACGAGCCGGTGCAGACCGGCCTGAAGGCCATCGACTCGATGATCCCGATCGGGCGGGGACAGCGCGAGCTGATCATCGGCGACCGCGGGACCGGCAAGACGGCCGTCGCCGTCGACACGATCATCAACCAGCGCGGCGGCGACATGATCTGCATCTACGTCGCGGTCGGGCAGAAGGCGTCCACGGTCGCCCAGGTCGTGGAGAAACTCCGCGACGCGGGCGCGATGGACTACACGATCGTCGTCTCGGCTCCCGCGCAGGAGGCGGCGCCGATCAAGTGGATGGCCCCGTTCGCGGGCGCCGCGATGGGGGAGCACTTCCTCTACAGCGGTCGTCACGCGCTCGTCATCTACGACGACCTCTCCAAGCACGCCGACTCGTACCGCCAGCTCTCGCTGCTCCTGCGCCGCCCGCCGGGCCGCGAGGCGTTCCCCGGCGACGTTTTCTACCTGCACTCCCGGCTGCTCGAGCGCGCGTGCAAGCTGTCCGACGAGCTCGGTGGCGGCTCACTGACAGCGCTGCCCGTGATCGAGACCCAGGCCGGCGACATCGCCGCGTACATCCCGACGAACGTGATCTCCATCACCGACGGGCAGATCTTCCTCGAGTCCGATCTGTTCTTCTCGGGCGTGCGCCCCGCGATCAACGTCGGCACCTCGGTGTCGCGGGTCGGAGGAAACGCCCAGACGAAGGCCATGAAAAAGGTGGCCGGCCGGCTGCGCCTCGACCTGGCGCAGTACCGCGAGCTCGAGGCCTTCTCGCAGTTCGGCTCCGAGCTGGACGCCGCGACGCAGCAGACGCTCGCACGCGGCGAGCGGATGGTGGCGACGCTCAACCAGCCGCAGTACGCGCCCTGGCCCTTCGAGGAGCAGGTCGTCGCGATCCACGCAGGGATCCAAGGCTGGCTCGACCGCGTCCCGGTCGCACAGGTTCCGCGGTTCCAGGAGGAGCTGCGCGAGACCTTGCGGGCCGGCGGTGGCGTCTACGACGAGATCCGCTCGTCGGGTGAGCTGTCCGACGAGACGCTGGCCAAGCTCGACGCGGCGCTCCAGAAGTTCGTCGAAGGGTTCGCCGTGCAGGAGGAGCGCGGCTTCGCGGCGTAGGCGCCGTGACTCGCTCCGTCCCAACGAGAACGACATAGATGGCAACCGTCCAGGACTACAAGCGCCGGATCCGCTCCGTCACGAACACGCGGAAGATCACGCGCGCCATGGAGCTCGTGGCGGCGGCCAAGCTCCGGCGTGCCCAGGCACGCATCGAGGCCATGCGACCCTACGCCGACACGATGAGCGAGTTGATCGCAGGCGTCGGTCGCGCCGCAGGCTCGGTGCGAGGGCTGCCCCTGCTCGAGCAGCGCGACACGGTGGAATCAGTTGCGATCGTCCCTCTCACCGGCGACCGGGGTCTGGCGGGCGCCTTCAACGCGCAGGTGCTGCGACGCGCGTTCGCCGTCGAGCGCGGGCTCCTCGCGGATGGGAAGAACGTCCGCTGGGTCGCCGTCGGCAAGAAGGGACGCTCCACGCTGACGTTCCGTCATCGCGAGCTCGACAGCGCTCACGTCGGCTTCACCGATCTGCCCGCGTACTCGGACGCGCAGGCCGTCGCGCACACGCTCGGTGAGCTCTTCACGTCCGGCGAAGCCGATCGCGTGGTGCTCGTCTACAACACGTTCGTCTCGGCTCTCACGCAGCACGTCACCGAGCAGGACGTCCTGCCTATCTCCGCAGACATCCTCGAGACGGACGATGAAGAGCGCCGCGACGACCTGCTCCGGGGCGACTTCATCTTCGAGCCCGAACCGGAGCAGATCCTCGCCCGCCTGCTCCCCGTGTACCTCGAGACGCAGGTGTACCGGGCACTGCTCGAGTCGTCGGCATCCGAGCAGGGCGCACGCATGACCGCGATGCGCAACGCCTCGAAGAACGCCGGTGAGCTGATCGAGCGGCTGAAGCTGGAGATGAACCGGGCGCGGCAGGCGGAGATCACCCAGGAGATCCTCGAGGTCGTCGCGGGCGCAGACGCCTTGAGTTAGCCCGCAGGCTAGGAATCCGCAGGGGCAGATTCCTAGCCGCGAGAATCCCTGAAGGCGTCCGCTTCGCGGCCGCGGGGCGTCGCTCGTCCTTGCCTGGCAGGTCGGGAACCCGATGTCTCGTGTCGGACTTCAGTCCGACACGGCTTTTCCGTGGTGCGTGGGGTTGGCGCTGTCGCCTTGGGTGTCCGACTGAAGTCGGACACCGGGGCCCTGTGCACCGCGCCGTCGAGTTGACGGCGTCTGCTTCGCGATTCGGTTGTCCACCTCGTGTCGGACTTCAGTCCGACACGGCTTGCTCGGTGGCGCGTCGGGTGGTCGCGTTCGGGGTTGGCGCGGTGGCGCATGGTGTCCGACTGAAGTCGGACACCATGCCGCCGTCGGGCGGCGCCAACAAACCACCCGCTGCGCGCGTCCTACACGCCAGGGAGTCGGCTATGCTCCCCTACCGTCGATGGCCACCACCGGCAAGCCAACACCCGAAGAGCTCGGCTCGGCCGCGGGTCTCGGGCGGACTGTTGCCGTCGCGCTCGACTCGGAGATCGAAGAGCTCGGCGAGATCCAGGCACGAGGCTACTGGGAACAGGTGTGGACGCGGTTCAAGCGAGACCGCGTCGCCGTCGCCAGCATCTTCTTCCTCGTCTTCCTCGTCCTCGCCGTCTACCCAGGCGCGTGGATCGCCGAGTACTTCATCGGTCACGGCCCCGACACGATCTTCACGGACGGCCTCGACGAAGGCTTCCTCCCCGTTGGCCCCATGAGCTACGTCACCAACTTCGAATCCGGCGACAAGCAGCTCCTCATCCTCGGTGCCGACGGGTCGCTCGGGCGCGACGAGTTCCTGCGGCTCCTCTACGGCGGCCGGGTGTCGCTCCAGGTTGCGGTGCTGTCGACGATCGGCGTGATGATCATCGGCGTCCTGCTCGGTGCGCTCGCCGGCTACTTCCGCGGCACGACCGACACCATCGTCTCGCGCCTCACGGAGATCACGATGGCGTTCCCGGCACTCCTCTTCGTGATCGCGCTCGCCAGCACGGTCGGCAGCCGGCTCGACGGGATCACACTCGGCGGTCTTGTCGCCCCCGGCGTCGTCACTCTCTTCATGGTCTTCGTCGTCTTCGGCTGGTTCTACCCCGCTCGCATCATCCGCGCGAAAGTCTTGTCGCTTCGGGAGAAGGAGTTCGTGGAGGCCGCGCTGATGACCGGGGCGAGCGACTGGCGGATCATCCGCTCCCACCTGCTACCACACCTCGTGGCCCCGATCATCGTGTACTCGACGCTCGTGGTCGCCGGCTACGTCCTCGGTGAGGCTGCTCTCTCGTTCCTCGGCGTCGGCATCAAGCTTCCCACCGCGAGTTGGGGCAACATGATCGCCGACGCGGTCAACTACTACACGACCGTGCCGCTCCTGATGGTCTGGCCGGGCGTCGCCGTGGTGCTCACCACGCTCGCGTTCAACCTGCTCGGCGACGGCCTCCGCGACGCCTTCGACCCGCGCTCGCGGCTCTAGCCGCCGACCGCAGGACTTCGCCTTCATCAGTCGCCAACAAATCGTCTACAGGCGCGTCTAAGGGACGACGGGTGTAACGTGCCCGGGCCCGGCACGGGTTGTCGGGCTGCACTTCGGAAAGGAGTGAGATGAAGGGACGAATCTGGTACTCGGTCGCGATGGCTGCGGTCGGTACGTCGCTGCTCGCGGCCGCCATGGTGGCGGGGCCAGCGGCAGGTGGTACGCAGGCATCTGCGGTGAAGAGCGGTGGCTCGATTACCCAAACGAGCCGCAGCGACTTCGACTACGTGGACACGGCCCTCGCGTACTTCAGCCACTCGTGGGAAATGATGGCGGCGACGAACATCACGCTACTCTTCTACCCGCACACGGAAACCGCCGCGGGCGGTCGCCTGACGCCGCTGGCGTCGAAGGGCATGCCGAAGGTGTCCGCGAACGGCAGGAGGTACACGTTCACGATCGAGAAGGGCTTCAAGTTCAGCGACGGCTCGAACGTGACCGCCGCGAACTTCAAGCGGGCCTTCGACCGTGGCCTGAACAAGGAAATGCAGTCGCCGGCGTCGTCGTTCCTCGACGACGTTGCGAGCTACAGTGCCCCGAACGCGACCACGTTCATCGTCAACCTGAAGAAGAACGCTCCCGACTTCCTTGCGCGGATGTCGATGAACTTCTTCGCACCGGTGCCGGTGAACACGCCGATCAACGCCGACGGCATCACGAAGCCGCTTGGTTCGGGTCCGTACTACCTCAAGGAGTGGACGCCTAAGACGTCGGCTCTCGCCGTCCGGAACCCGCACTGGAAGAACAACGTGGCGCCGTTCAACAAGGCCGGCTTCAAGAACTACCTCAACGAGATCCGCTGGATCGTCGGTGCGGATCCGGCAACGCAGCAGCTGCAGTGCGAGAAGGGCGAGGCCGACCTCTGTGGCTTCCCGCCCGCCAACTCGCGTTCCCTCGCCGACAAGTACGGCCTCAACAAGGGACGCTTCTTCGTCAAGCGCCAGACCACGCTCTGGTACCTGGCGATGAACAACTCGCAGCCGCTGTTCCAGGGCAACCTCAAGCTGCGACAGGCCGTCGCGAACGCGATCGACCGTCGGTTCATGGTCGCTCAGCACGGCTACCTTGCAGGCAAGCGGACGGATCAGTTCCTGCCGTACGCGATGCCCGGCTTCAAGGAGTTCAACATCTACTCCCTGAAGGGCCCGAACTACACGAAGGCCAAGGCGCTCGCCGCTGGTAACACGAGAGCAGGCAAGGCCGTGATGTACACGTTCAACGTGGCTCAGGGCCCGCCGATCGCCCAGTCGGTGCAGTTCAACCTCAAGCAGATCGGCATCGACGTCGAGATCAAGCTGCTCGACCGCGTCGTCCAGCACGAGAAGTCCGCGACCCGTGGCGAGCCGTTCGACCTCACACTCGAGGGTTGGGGCATGGACTATCCGGATCCGTCGAACTTCATCAACGTGCTGCTCGACGGCCGCCGGATCCAGGCTGACAACAACGTCAACGTGTCGTACTTCAACGACCCGAAGTACAACGCACAGATGGACAAGGCGAACAGCCTCGCCGGCCAGGCGCGTCTGACCGCCTACGGGCTGCTCGACCGCGACCTGATGAAGGACGCGGCTCCCGTGGCGCCGTACATCTCGACCAACTACCGCACGCTCGTGAGCGACAAGGTCGGATGCTATGGCTACACCTCGATCAACGGCGATCTCCTGACGCAGATCTGCGTCAAGTAGGGACGGAGAGACCCGGCTAGACGAATACCGGGGGCGCCGCCACAAGGCGGCGCCCCCACCATCGTTTTTCAGGCTTGTACGACGTCACGATCGAGTACAGTTCGACACCCCGATGCTCCGCTACATCATCAGACGGCTCCTCTGGGCGTGCGTGTTGTTCATCGCCGTGTCGTTCGTCACGTACGTGATCTTCTTCTTGGTGCCGGCGAACCCGGCGCGACTCGCTGCGGGGCAGTCGGCGACACCGGAGAAGGTCAAGGAGGTCGAGGCGTTCCTGGGGCTCGACGAGCCGATCTATGTGCAGTACGGGAACTTCTTGAAGCGGTTGGTGTTCGAGGGGTCGTTGGGGCAGTCGTTCCTGACGCGGCAGTCGGTGAACGAGGAGATCAAGCGGGCTGCGCCGATCACCGCGTCGCTCGTGTTCGGTGGCATGATCCTGGTGCTGCTGATGGCGATCCCGATCGGGATCTTCTCCGCACTGCGGCCGCGGTCGTTACTCGATCGAGCGGCGATGGTGTATGTGTTGATCGGGATCTCGCTGCCGTCGTTCTGGATCGGGTTGATGCTTTCGTACCTGGTCGGCTACCGGTTGGGGTTGACGCCGATCGCCGGCTACTGCGAGGTGTTCTCGATCCCGGAGGCGTCGCAGTGCGGCGGCGTGGCCGACTGGGCGTACCACATGATCCTGCCCTGGACGACACTCGCCCTCGTGATCGCGGGCACCTATGTGCGCTTCATACGCGCCGAGGTGATGGAGACGATGTCGCAGGACTACGTGCGCACCGCGCGTGCCAAGGGTGCTCCGGAGAACGTCGTCATGCGCAGCCACGTGCTGCGCAACGCGATGCTCCCCGTCGTGACCATGGTCGGTATGGACATCGGTCTGCTGCTCGGTGGCGCCATCTTCATCGAGGCGGTGTTCGGGCTGAACGGGCTCGGCGGCACCGCGATCCAGTCGATCTCCCAGTTCGACCTGCCCGTGCTGCAGGGCGTCGTCTTGTTCGGTGCGATCGCGATCATCGTGTTCACGCTCTTCGTCGACCTGCTCTACGCCTGGATCGACCCGAGGATCCGGCTCACCTAGGAGATCGAGCGTGGCGCCGCTCCTCGAAGTCCGCGACCTGCGGACGCAGTTCCATACGGACGACGGCATCGTCCAGGCAGTCGATGGTGTCAGCTTCAGCGTCGAGCCCGGCAAGGTGCTCGGCATCGTCGGCGAGTCCGGCTGCGGCAAGAGCGTCACGTGCCTCACCGTGATGGGCCTCAACGACAAGAAGTTCGCCACCTCTTCGGGGGAGGTGATGTTCAAGGGAGAGAACCTGCTCACGGTCGGCTCCAGGCGGCTCCGGGAGGTCCGTGGTGCCGAGATCGCGATGATCTTCCAAGACCCGATGACGTCGCTGAACCCCGTGCACACGATCGGGCGCCAACTCGGCGAGGCGGTTCTCCTCCACAAGGACGTCTCGAACAAGGACGCCAAGAAACGCGCGCTGGAGATGCTCGAGGCGGTGGGCATCCCACGTGCCGACCGACGCATCGACGACTACCCGCACCAGTTCTCGGGTGGCATGCGGCAGCGCGTGATGATCGCGATGGCGCTGATCAACAACCCCGAGATCGTCATCGCCGACGAGCCGACAACAGCCCTCGACGTGACCACGCAGGCCCAGATCCTGATGCTGCTCAAGGAGCTCCAGCGCGAGTTCGGATCGGCGATCATCATGATCACGCACGATCTCGGTGTCGTCGCCGAGACCGCCGACGACGTCCTCGTCATGTACTCGGCCAAGGTCGTCGAGCGCGGCACGGTCCACTCCATCTTCAAGCAACCGCGCCATCCCTACACGTGGGGGCTGATGGGCTCTCTGCCCCGCCTGGACGCGACGGTCGACCGGTTGGTGCAGATCCCCGGTCAGCCGCCGTCGCTTCTGCGCCCGCCCCGTGGGTGCCGATTCAATCCGCGCTGCTCGTACACCATGACCGTCTGCCACGAGAAGGAACCGCCGTCGATTGCGGTTCCTGGCGACCCGGGTCACGAGGACGCGTGTCATCTCGACGCCGCCGTCAAGCAACGTGAGGCCAACGAGCTCCTCGGCATGATCCGTGGCTCGACGGGGCAGTCGTGACGACGGTCGACACCGAACTGGAGACGACGGGCGACGAACTGCTCGTCGTCGAGGGCCTGAAGAAGCACTTCCCCGTCACGCGCGGCATCATCTTCCAGAAGGAGATCGCCTCGGTGCGGGCCGTCGACGGCGTGTCCTTCGGTCTGCACGAGGGCGAGACCCTCGGCATCGTCGGCGAGTCGGGCTGCGGCAAGTCCACGCTCGTACGCTGCATCCTCAAGCTGCTCGAACCGAGCGGGGGCCGGATCCTGTTCGAAGGCCAGGACATCACACGGCTCTCACGCCGCGAGATGCGTCCCCTCCGGCGCAACATGATGATGGTCTTTCAGGATCCCTACGCGTCGCTCAACGCACGCAAGCGCGTCGGCTTCATCATCGGTGAGGCGCTCGAGTTGCACGGCATCGGCACGAAGGACGACAGGAAGCGCCGCGTGCAGGAGCTCCTCGAGGTCGTCGGGCTCAACCCGGAGCACTACAACCGCTTCCCCCACGAGTTCTCGGGTGGTCAGCGGCAGCGGATCGGCGTCGCCCGTGCGCTCGCCGTGAACCCGAAGCTGATCTTCCTCGACGAGCCGGTCTCCGCACTGGACGTCTCGGTGCAGGCCCAGATCCTCAACCTGCTCAAAGACCTGCAGAAGGAGTTCGGGCTCACCTACGTGTTCATCGCCCACGACCTCAACGTCGTGCGACACATCTCCGATCGTGTGATGGTGATGTACCTCGGGAAGGCCGCCGAGGTCGCCACCAGGGACGAGCTCTACGCGAACCCGAAGCATCCGTACACGGGTGCGTTGCTCAGCGCTGTACCCGTTCCGAATCCCGACGTTGGGCGGGACCGGCAGCCGGTCGTCCTCGAGGGCGATGTGCCCAATCCGATCAACCCTCCTGAGGCCTGCAACTTCCACCCCCGCTGCCCTCGCTTCCACGAGGGCCGATGCGACGTCGATACGCCACCATTGAGCGAGATCAGCCGCCGTCATCTCGTCGCGTGTCACTACCCGCTCGAGCGCTGGCCGATGACGGCGGAGGAGATGTCGGCCCGGTCCGGCGGTGCGTAGCGCAGCCCGCCGAATCGCGATTCTCGTTGCGGCTCTCGGCGGTATCACCGCGCTCGTCTCGCTCGCCGCCGGGGCGCTTCTCGACACCGAGTTGTCACAGGCCCTGGCAACCGGCTTCTACGTCGTCGGGTGCTTCTTGATCGTGCTCGGCTTCTTCTCCGGCGTCCGCGGCCCGCTGCGCCCGCGGGGAAGCGCTGACGGGGACGAGCCGGACGCTGTCGGCGGCCTCTTCGGGATCGGGATCTCGGGTCGCGGTGTGCGGCAGGCAACCGAAGAGGAACGCTCGGACTCCCTGGCCACGGCGTGGCTCTTTCTCGGCATGGGAGCTGCGATGATCGCCCTCGGCGTGATCGCCGATTCCCGTGTCGGCTTCGTGTAGCGGCGAGCGATCGACATCGCGTCTGTCCGGCGGACTTCGAACCGGCCCTAACTCACGATGTGATCGAGCGTCTCAGACTGTGTGATGGTGCGCCGCCCGGAACCCTGCGAGCGAACGCGAGCGCTGATCTCGCGGTCGCTCGACTGCGAGCTGCCAGAGCTGCAACGGTCGCTCCTCGAAGCGCACGTGCGTCGCTGCGCGGCCTGCGCGGCGTTCGAGAGCGAGGCACAGTGGATCGCGTCGTCACTTCGGCACGCACCACTCGAGCCGTTCGACCGAGCCGTGCGGCTCCCAGCGAGGCGTCCGCCGATCCGACTCCGCGCAGCGGTACAGGTCGCCTCTGTCGCGCTCATCGTCGTCGGCGCCGGTTCGGCATTGCTCTCAGGAGGCGCCTTCCCGCACGACCAGGATGAGGAGGCACTCCTCGGGGCGCCGCTCGCCGAGGCAGTCGTGGGGACGGAGAGCCTTCGCGCCCTTCGCGAGGACTCGGTGCGCCATGGCGAGATCGCGGTTCTCCCGGAGACGGGATCCGACCCGATTGGCGAGGCGAAGCCAGCGCTCCCGGCGATCCCGGCGTAGCTCCGGCCGGCCGGAGGAGGACGCGCGGGTGGGGCGCGAGGTGGGATCTACACTGCGTGGCGTGGAAGCCGTGCCCCGTCCGGAGAGCGACATCGCGCGCGCCGCGGAGGTCGCCGAGCGTCTCCTGGCGAACGTGGAGACGGTCGTGCACGGCAAGCGCGACGAGATCACGTTGGTGCTCGCAGCGCTCGCATGTGGTGGTCACGTCCTGTTCGAGGATGTCCCCGGTACCGCGAAGACCGTCCTTGCCCGTGCGGTGTCGGGGTCGATCGACGGTGCGGTCGGCTCGCGCATCCAGTGCGCTCCCGACCTACAGCCGAGCGACGTGATCGGGCTCTCCGTCTACGACCAACGGACGCGCGACTTCACGTTCCGGCAGGGCCCGATCTTCGCGAACGTGGTCCTCGTCGACGAGATCAACCGGGCCATGCCGAAGACACAGGCCGCTCTCCTCGAGGGCATGGCGGAGCGTCAGGTGACCGTCGACGGCGTGACGCGCGCGCTGCCGCAGCCGTTCCTGCTCCTTGCCACGGAGAACCCGATCGAGTACGAGGGCACGTTCCCTCTCCCCGAGGCGCAGCTCGACCGCTTCTTCCTGAAGACGTCGCTCGGCTACCCGTCGATCGACGAGGAGCTCCGCGTGATCGACGACCAGCGCGTCGAGCACCCGCTGGAGTCGCTGCAGCCCGTCGTCGACGTCGCTGAAGTGACGACACTCCAGCAGGCGGTCGCCCACGTCTACATCGACGCGCTGATCAGCCGGTGGGTCGTGCAACTCGTGCATGCCACGAGGATTGCCGGATCGACCGCGGTCGGCGCCTCGGTGCGCGGAAGCCTCGCGCTCGAGCGGGCAGCTCGCGCCTGGGCGCTGATGCACGAACGCGACTACGTCGTGCCAGCCGATATCGAGCGCCTCTTCCTTCCCGTGCTCGGTCACCGCGTCGTCTTCACGCCGGCGAAGCTCGCCGAGGCGCGCCAACACGGCATGGTGTCGGCGCTCACGTCGTTCCGCAGCGAGTGCTTCGGTCACGCGCCGCCCCCCCTGCTGGAGCTCGACGACCCCGAACCCCTGCCAGCTTGAGCTACGGAACGCTCACGTTCCCGCTCGTGCCGCGCAGGAGGCTCGTCGGCCTGGCTTTCGGCTCGATGCGCGGCGCTCGACGCGGGACGGGAACAGACGTCGCAGGCTCCCGCGCATACGTCGCTGGAGACGACCCAGACCGCATCGACTGGGCTGCGTCGGCGCGGCTCTCCTCGGCGCGCGGCACGGACGAGTTCGTCGTGCGCGAGCACTACGCGGATGAGGCGCCGCGCGTCGTCGTGTTGTCGGATGTACGCGCCGAGATGGCACTCGGCTCACCGGAGTTGCCGTGGTTGCAGAAGGATCAGGCGGCACTGGTCGCGGCAGAGCTGATCGCCGGATCGGTCGCAGAGGCACGCGGCCTGGCCGGGTTCCTCGAGTACGGGCGAGCGCCCGGCGTCGTCTCGTGGTGTGAGCCCGGGAGTCGCGGTGGCTCGAAGGCGCTGGTCGACTACACGCTGGGTCACGATCCAGGAGACGAGCCTGCGGGCGCGGCGGCGCCGCTCGAGTTCCTCGCCGCCCACCGCCGTGCGGTGCCGTCCGCGAGCTTCGTGTTCGTGCTCTCGGACTTCCTCGTCACCTCGCCCTTCGCGGCGTGGGAGGACGCGCTCGACCGCGGCTGGGACATCGTGCCCGTCGTCATCCAGGATCCGGTGTGGGAACGGAGCTTCCCGTCGGTCGATGGCATCGTGCTTCCCCTCACGGGAAGTGACGGGCGCCGCAGCCTCGTGCGGCTCGGGCGTGGCGAATCCGCTCGGCTGAAGTCCGAGCACGAGGAGCGGAGCGAGCGTCTGCTCGGCGACTTCCGTGCTCTCGGGATCGAAGTCGTTCAGGTGGCGAGCGACGATCGCGATCGAATCCTCGACGCGTTCCTCTCGTGGGCGGCCGAGCGCCAGGCGACCTGGAGTCGCGGCGTATGAGACGGCTTCTCGTGCTGCTGCCGCAGGTCGTCGTTGCGGTCGTTGCCGGCGTGGCGATCGGGCTGCTCTGGCTCGCTGGTGACGACGGCGCGGGCGACGGCGGGCCACCGACCGAGGCGGTGACGGCCACCGGCAGGGTCGAACCGGGCACGCACGCTTTTGGGGACACGGTCAACGCCTTCGTCGACGTCGTGGTCGACAACCGGTCGGTGCAGCCCGCCAGCGTCCGCGTCGACACGAAGTTCGCTCCGTACGAGGTGGTCGGGCCCGAGACAGTAGAACGCGTCGATGCCGGCGCGACGAGCGTCGTCCGTTTCTCCTACGCGCTGCGCTGCCTCGGTGAGGGATGTGATCCGGGAGAGAGCGGCGGCGTGGTCGATCTCGAGACCGGTCGTGTGTTCTATCGCTTCCAGGGGCAGCCCGGCGAGGCAGTCGAGGTCCTGGACTGGCCATCGGTAGGGGTCACGGGGCGCGTGGGCAAGGACGCCGTGACCGACATCCGCTGGCGGGCGAGCGAAGCCGCCCTCGTCCCACCGACCCAACGCGTGGATCCTGTGGCGGCGGCAGCGGTCATCTTCGCCGTGGCCGTTGGCCTGGCGCTTCTGGCTGCGTGGCTCGCCTGGCGTTGGTGGCGACCGCGCCACGAGGCTCCCGAAGGAGATGAGGCTGCGGTCGTTGTTCGCTCCGCGCTCGAGCGTGCGCTCGACTCGGCGCTTGCCGCTTCCCGAGACGGTGACAGTGGGCTCAGGCGCCGGTCGCTGGAGAGCGTCTCCCGCGAGCTCGCAACGGCGGGGCTTCCGCAGCTGGCAGCGGATGCGAGCGTGCTCGCCTGGAGCCGGGGCGGCTCGGACGAAGACGAGGTGCGGGAGCTCGCGCGGCGCTCCGCTGCGGCGTTGAACGGCGGTGAGAGACCATGATCGCGGCTCCGACTCGCCTCCGCCCGCAGTCGATCCCCTCCTCGGCGCCCGGCGAGCTCGACGTGCCGCGTCGCCGGACGACCGCGGTGCGCCTCGTTCTCGCCCTGGGTGCAGTCTCGCTGCTCACCGCTGCGTTCTTCGTCGCCCGCGGGCTCGATCCGCTCCCCACCAGCTACTTCGCCACGGGCAGCGGTGGCATCGTCGTGCTCGACCTCTCCACGAGTGTCGATCAACAGAAGGCCGAGCGTGCCCACCGTGTCCTGCAGACGCTCTCGGAAACCGAGGGCCGGGTTGGTCTCGTCGTCTTCTCCGACAGCGCGTACGAGATGCTTCCACCCGACACACGTAGCGAGGAGCTGCGGCCGCTGCTGCCATTCTTCGCTCCCGTGGCGGGGCCTGCTCCGGACGGACGACGGTCAGGGTTCCCGGGCCGCCCGAGCGGAGGCCAGGCGTCCAGAGCCTTGGAAAGCCCCTGGTCGCAGACCTTCCGCGGCGGGACGCGCATCTCCACCGGGCTGGCGGAGGCGCGCCGGATGATCGAGCGTGACGGCGACCCACGCCTTGCCGTGACCTTGCTCAGCGATCTCGACAACTCCGGCTTCGACACCTCGTCGCTGGTCGACGAGCTCGCCATCTACGCGCGGGACGGCATCGACCTCCGCGTGATACCCCTCTTCCCGCAGCCGGAAGACCGCGAGCTGTTCGTCCAGCTCGCAGGCCGAGAGTCGCTCGTCGAGCGAGCGGAGCTCTTGCGCAATACGGATGTCGAGGAGCGACAGTCGCTCGTCGGCGCGTTCCCGGTGGCGCTGATCGCAGCGGCCGCGGCGTTGCTGCTCGTCCTGGCCGCCGCGGAGCGCTGGCTCGGACGTCTCGAATGGAGCTCTCCACGATGACGTCGTCCGCCCGGGCTCGATCGGTTGCAGGCGCGGTCGGCGTGGTCGCTCTCCTCGTCACGGCGGTTCTGCTCACGGCGCTTGCGGCCGATCTCCTCCGCTGGGACAGGCAACTAGACCGAGCCGACGCGGCATACGTGTCGCGTGCGGACACCACCCCGTCATGGCGGCCCGACACATGGCTGCCGGAGAGTGTGACGCGGTCGCTGCTCGGGATCGAGGACGACCTCTCCTACCGTGAGGCGATACGGCGGTTCTGGGCGAGCAACCCGCGCGCCCCGATCCTTCGTTTCGAGGACGTGACGAAACGTAGCGCCGCCGAGCGAGAGGTGGCCGGGGTCGCGGACGCGGACACGAACCCGACCCGGACGGCTCAGCTGCTCGTCCTGCGCGGTGCCCTGCTGCTCGAGGAGGCACGGAACTCGCCGGTGCAGCGTGAGGTCTTCGCGCGCAGGGCGATCGATCACTTCAAGCAGGCGGCGACTCTGGATCCCGGCAACGCGGACGCGATCTACGACCTCGAGCTCGCGTTGCGGCTCCTCCGTCGGGCCGGCGCGGCGCAGGGCGGGGGAGGAGACGCCCGTACGCCGAACCCTCAGTCGGGCTCGGGCGCCGCGACGTCGGGCGGTGGGCTGTGATGCTCGACTCGCGTCGGCACTGAGCGCCGTGCGCGTCTCGCTCCTCACACCGCTCGCCGCTCTCGTCGGTCTCGTCGGAGTGATCGTGGTGTGGATGCGGCTCTCGGCCGCTCGTCGCGCACGCGAGGTCTGCGACGCCCTCGGTCTCGATCCGGCGCCGCGCTCGCGACTCGTGTTGGACATCGTTCCCGTGGTCGCGGTCAGCGCGCTCGTCGCCCTCGCTGCCGCCCAACCGGTCGTCTCGCGCCTCGCGGAGCAGAGCGGACGCGAGGCAGTCGAAGTCATCGTCGTCCTCGACATCACGCGATCGATGGACGCCCGCCGTGCACGTTCGGAGCCCAGTCGGCTCGACCGCGCGCGGGCGATGGCGAAAGAGGCGCGTGTCTCACTGCCCGAGCTCAGAGTCGGTCTCGCCTCGGTCACCGATCGCGTCCTGCCCCATCTCTTCCCGACACTCGGGTCGAATGCATTCGCAGCCGTCGCCGACCGCGCCGTCGACATCGAGCGCCCTCCTCCAGACCGTCGCAGCCGCCGCGCGACCGCGCTGCTGGCGCTCGGTGACCTCGGCCGTCTCGCCTTCTACCGACAGTCGACGACCCGTCGCCTCGCTGTCGTCTTCACGGACGGAGAGACGCTCCCCATCGACCTCGCCACGCTCAGACAACGTCTGAAGGACGGACGGGTGACGACGCTCTTCGTCCATGTCTGGCGTCCCGACGAGGTGCTGTTCTCGCCGACGGGAGAGCTGGACGAGAGCTACAAGCCCGATCCGACCAGCGCGAGTGCCGTACGCCGCGCTGCGGGTGCCGTGGGTGGCTTGGTATTCGCCGACGGCGAGGGCGCGGAGCTCGCCGCGGCGGTGCGGCAGATCGCCGGGACGGGACCCGCGGAGGTCCAGGGGCGCGAGCTCCGCTCCACGCAGCTCGCGCCACACCTCACCGCGATCGCGTTCGTGCCACTCGTGTTCTTGCTCTACCGGCGGAATCGCTGATCGGAACCGGCGGGGGCTTAAGCGGGCCGCAACATTCCTCGCGAGGCCGTCGTCTACGCTTCACGAGGTGAGCAAGACCGTCCCGTCGAAGTCCGTCCGTGCCCTCACGTGGGTCTCCGTGCTCGTGCTCGTCGCGGGCGTGATCGCGTTCGCCACCGTCAAGATCGGCGGCGACGACGACGCGGCGCCCGTCGCGCAGTCGGAGCCACTGCCCGAGGGCTCGACGTTCACCCCCGAGGCGCCGAAGCCCGAGCCGGTACCCGCCGCTGCCAGGCAAGCCGCGGGCGAATTCATCCTCGCCGCCGCGGGGCGGGAGGATCTGAAGAAGGCCTGGAAGCTCGCCCATCCGGACCTGAAGCGTGACTGCGCATGCACCTACAAGGAATGGCTCACCGGCGACATCCCCGTCGTCTTCTACCCGACCGACGGCCTCGAAGGCGCCTCGTTCGCGGTCGATGAGTCGACGGAGAAGCGCGTCGTGATGCAGGTCGCGCTGGTCCCGGGGAAGGGGGCTGACGTGGAGCCGCAGGCGTTCTATATCGGTCTCAAGGCGGTTGGGGAAGGCGCCCAGCAGCGGTGGCTCGTCGACTACTGGGCACCCATCAGCGCCACCCCGATTCCGCAGCTCGGATAGCGCGGGTCCGGGGCCCCGCGGGCCGCTCTGTACGTCGACCGACTACGCTGACGTTGTGATCGTCCATCCGTCCTTCGTCACGTCCGACACCTGACGCCTCGACCACGCCGAGCGTGTCGAGGCGAGCACGAAACGGGCGCCCACCGGTGCCGGTACCCGGCCGGGCGTGCGAGCGGCCTTCGCTAGACTGCGCCCGCGGCGCCGGGCCCGCTACGGCCTGCGTCCATCACCGTTACCGATCCGCACGCAGGAGCCACATGTCTGAAAAGAGCACGAACACGGGGTCCGTGATCGAGATCAAGGGCGTTGTCATCGACGCTGTCTTTCCCGATGAGCTGCCCTCGATCCTGAGCGCGCTGCACATCGAGATGCCGAGCGGAGCGACGCTCGTGGCCGAAGTGCAGCAGCATCTTGGCGACGATCGCGTTCGTGCCGTCGCCATGGACTCGACGGACGGGCTTGCGCGCGGGACGACGGTGGTCGACTCTGGCGGTCCGATCTCGGTGCCCGTCGGCGCGCCGACGCTGGGCCGGATCTGGAACGTGATCGGTGCTCCCGTGGACGAGAAGCCCGCCGATGCCGACACGGAGCGCTGGCCGATCCACCGCGATCCCCCGCAGTTCCGCGACCTCTCGCCGAAGGTGGAGATCTTCGAGACGGGGCTCAAGGTGGTCGACCTGATCGCTCCGTACATCAAGGGCGGCAAGGTCGGTCTCTTCGGCGGTGCCGGTGTCGGCAAGACCGTGCTCATCATGGAGCTGATCCACAACGTCGCCAACGCCCACGCCGGTGTCTCGGTGTTCGCCGGTGTCGGCGAGCGCACACGCGAGGGAAACGACCTCTGGCTCGAGATGAGCGAGTCGGGCGTGATCGACAAGGTCGCCCTCGTGTACGGGCAGATGAACGAGCCGCCCGGCGCCCGCCTGCGCGTCGCGCTCTCCGGTCTGACGATGGCCGAGTACTTCCGCGAGGAGGGGCAGGACGTGCTCTTCTTCGTCGACAACATCTTCCGTTTCGTGCAGGCAGGCTCCGAGGTGTCGGCACTGCTCGGCCGTATGCCGAGCGCCGTCGGCTACCAGCCCACGCTCGCCACGGAGATGGGGCAGCTGCAGGAGCGCATCACCTCGACGAGGACGGGCTCGGTCACGTCCGTGCAGGCCATCTATGTGCCGGCCGACGACCTCACCGACCCGGCTCCCGCGAACACGTTCGCGCACCTCGACGCGACGACCGTTCTCTCCCGGGCGATCGTCGAGAAGGGGATCTACCCCGCCGTCGATCCGCTCGACTCCACCTCGCGCGCGCTCACGCCGGGCGTCGTGTCCGACGAGCACTACCACGTGGCGACGAGCGTGCAGCAGGTCCTGCAGCGTTACAAGGACCTACAGGACATCATCGCGATCCTCGGTATGGACGAGCTCACCGACGAGGACAAGCTCGTGGTCGCGCGGGCGCGCAAGATCGAGCGCTTCCTGTCGCAGCCGAACTTCGTCGCCGAGCAGTTCACGGGCACTCCCGGGAAGTACGTCAAGCTCGAGGACACGATCGCCGGGTTCACGGCGATCCTCAACGGCGAGTGCGACGACTTGCCGGAGGCTGCGTTCTACATGGTCGGCGCGATCGACGAGGTGCGTGAAAAGGCGCGGCAGCTCGAGCAGGTCGCCGCGTAAGCCACGGGGAGCAGGCGTCATGGCCGACACCCACCCGAAGTTCGACATCTCGCTCGTCACCCCCGACGGCTCCGTGTTCGAGGGCGAGGCGGAGCTGCTGATCGTGCCCGGCGCGGCCGGTGAGATCGGCGTGCTCGCACGACACGCACCGCTCGTGGCGACGCTCAAGGCTGGCTCGACCAGGGTTCATCTCGGCGCCAACGACGTCCTCGAGTTCGCCACCGGGCCGGGGTTCTTCAAGGTCGAGCTCGACAAGGCTCTCGCGCTCGTCGACGATGCGGTGAACGTGACGGAGATCGACGACGCGCGCGCTCGCGAGCAACTCGAGACGGCGAAGGCCGAGCTGGAGCGTATCGACGCGGGTGAGTCGACGGCCGACCGCTGGCAGCTCGAGCAGCGCGTCAAGCACGCCGAGAACCAGCTCGCCGTCTCGGGTCGCACGACCGGCTGAACGTCGTGAGGGAACCCCCTCGGTTCCCAGGTCGTCCCGCAGATCGAGAGTCCGCCAGGCGGATTCTCGATCGCGAAGACCCCTGAAGGCGGCCGCTCTCGCGGCCGCGGCGCTTCACACGTCTCCTCGGGAACGTCCATCTTCCCCCACAGGTTCCCTCCCTCACCGCGACGACCGGGATGGCCGTTGGCCTCCGGCCGGCCAAGCCCGGCTCCGGCCCCGACAAAGAGCGCGGCGTGATACCGCAATGCAAAATGCTATGCTTATCGCATGTCGCAGCAGCTCGTGACACGTGTCGGCGACGAACTCGTCGCCCACGTGGACGCGCTCGTCGAGGCCGGGATCCTCGAGAGCCGCTCGCAGGCCGTGCGTCTCGGGCTCGAACACCTCGTCGACCAGCTCGAGCGCAGGCGGATCGGTGAGCAGATCGTCGACGGATACAGGCGCGTGCCACTGACGGACGATGAGCTGCGCCGCGCCGACGAATCCGGACGACGCATGATCGCAGAAGAGCCCTGGTGATCCACCCTCAGCAGGGCGATATCTGGTGGGGGGAAGCGGAGGACAAGCGGCGGCCGTTGCTCGTCGTGACGAGGAGCGAGGCAGCTTCCGTCCTGGGCCGCATCGTTGTCGCGCCGGTTACACGCACGGTTCGTGGCATCCCTACCGAGGTTCCGTTGGGCCTGGAGGACGGGCTGACCGTCGACTGCGTCGCCACGTTCGACAACCTGGAGACCCTGAGCACGGCCTTGCTCACGGAGCGGGTCACGCCGTCGACGGCGAAGCGCAGATCGCTGATCTGCGCCGCGCTAGCCGCCTTCGCCGACTGCCGCCCGTGACGTGACCTGGGGCGCCACCCCGCCAGGCGTGCGCTACGCTGAGACGCAACCCGGAGAGCTTTGTGGCGGCTTGGCGACCGGGACACCAAACGCCTAAAGAGCCTCCCGCGCCAGACGGCGGGATCGCTCGTAGGGCGTGGTCGCCGGGTCGTCGAAGGAGACGACGTGATCGCGACAGAGAGACTGCAGGCAATCCTCGACGAGCGCATCGCCGCGGAGCGTGGGGGAACCCATGGTTCCCCCATGGGCCCGCTCCTTCGTCGTGACGACCGGGCGGCGCATCGTGGTGGGCCTCCCGCCGGGCCAAGCGCGGCCCCGGCCGCGAACCGGCACGACGCATCACCCGGAAGGCGCCGTCGGTGACAGCCGTGCCGGATCGGGCGGAGTCTCTGCGTGCGATCCTCGACGAGCGCATCGCTGTGCTCGACGGCTCCTGGGGCGTGCTCATCCATCGGCAGGAGTTGACCGAGGCGGAGTACCGAGGCGAGCGGTTCGCCAACCACGCGCGCGACCTGCGCGGCGACCCCGACCTGCTCAACCTGACCCGACCGGACGTGGTCCGGGAGCTCCATCGCTCCTATTTCGAGGCCGGCGCCGACATCGCCACCACGAACACGTTCACGGCGACGTCGATCGGGCAGGCCGACTACGGGCTCGAGGAGCACGCCTACGAGATGTCGCTCGAGGGCGCACGGCTCGCACGTGCCGTCGCCGACGAGCTCACGACACCCGAGCGACCCCGCTTCGTGGCGGGCTCGATCGGGCCGCTCAACGTCTCGCTCTCGGTCTCGCCGCGCGTCGACGATCCGGCGTACCGGGCGGTCACCTTCGACCAGGTCGTCGAGACGTACGCCGAGCAGATCCGTGGGCTCGCCGAAGGCGGCGTCGACCTCCTGCTGATCGAGACGATCTTCGACACCCTGAACGCGAAGGCGGCGATCGCAGCGGCCCTGGATGTCGCGCCCGACCTTCCGCGCTGGCTCTCGTTCACCGCGATCGACCGAAGCGGCCGCAACCTCTCGGGCCAGACCGTCGAGGCGTTCTGGATCTCGGTGGAATACGCGGATCCGTTCGTCGTCGGCGTCAACTGCTCGCTCGGCGCCACCGAGATGCGCCCGTTCCTCGAGAGCCTCTCGCGCGTGGCGTCCGTTCCGGTCGCGTGTCACCCGAACGCGGGGCTCCCGAACGCCATGGGCCTCCACGACGAGACCGCGGACGTGACCAGCCGACTGCTGCGCGACTTCGCCGCCGACGGGCTCGTCAACGTCGTCGGCGGCTGTTGCGGAACGACGCCCGAGCACACGGCTCGCATCGTCGCTGCGGTGGAGGGGCTGCCCCCGCGGCGCATTCCGCCGCGTTCGACGCGCCCCCGCTTCAGCGGCCTCGAACCGTACGTAGTGGACGAGGACGCGACGTTCGTCGTGGTCGGCGAACGCACCAACGTAACGGGATCCGCCGCCTTCCGCCGCCTCGTGGAGTCCGACGACTGGCAGGGCGCGCTCGACGTCGCGCTCGACCAGGTGCGAGGGGGCGCCAACCTGATCGACGTGAACATGGACGCCGATCTCCTCGACGGCGTCGCGGCCATGACGACGTTCCTCAACCTCGTTGCCACGGAGCCGGAGATAGCCCGGCTCCCGGTGATGGTCGACAGCTCCCGCTGGGAGGTGGCGCTCGCCGGGCTGCGCTGTCTGCAGGGCAAAGGGATCGTCAACTCGATCTCGCTCAAGGACGGGGAAGATGCGCTCCTCGAGCGCGCGGGAGAGGCCCGCCGCCTCGGCGCGGGCGCCGTCGTGATGGCGTTCGACGAGCAGGGACAGGCAGACACGGTGGAGCGAAAGGTGGCAATCCTCGGCCGCGCTTACGACCTGCTCACGGAGCGTGGCGGATTCTCGCCCGACGACCTGATCCTCGATCCCAACGTGCTCGCCGTGGCGACCGGGATCGAGGAGCACGACCTCTTCGCCAAGGCATTCCTCGACGCTCTGCCGCTGCTCCGCGAGCGCTGCCCCGGCGCCCTGATCTCAGGCGGTATCTCCAACCTGTCCTTCGCGTTCCGCGGCAACGACGTCGTACGCGAGGCGATGCACGCAGCGTTCCTCTACCACGCGGTCCATGCGGGGCTCGACATGGGGATCGTCAACGCCGGCCGGCTACCCGTCTACGACGACATTCCGGTCGAGCTGCTCGAGACCGTGGAAGACGTCATCCTGGCGCGCAGACCCGATGCCACGGAGCAGTTGCTCGCGCTCGCGTCGTCGGTTCGCGGGGAAGGCACGCGACGGGAGGACGACCTCGGCTGGCGTGAGGTGCCCGTGGCGAAGCGGATCGAGTACGCGCTCGTCCACGGCATCGTCGACTTCATCGAGATCGACGTCGAGGAGGCCCGCCAGGGCGCAGCAAGACCGCTCGACGTGATCGAGGGGCCGCTGATGGACGGCATGAGCGTCGTCGGCGACCTCTTCGGAGACGGCAAGCTCTTCCTGCCACAGGTGGTCAAGAGCGCGCGCGCCATGAAGCGGGCGGTTGCGTACCTGGAGCCCTTCATGGAGGCCGAGCGCGACGGTACTCCGCGAAGTGCCGGCACGGTGGTGCTCGCGACGGTCAAGGGCGACGTGCACGACATCGGCAAGAACATCGTCGGGGTCGTGCTCGGCTGCAACGGCTACGAGGTGATCGACCTCGGTGTGATGGTGTCCGCCGACACGATCCTCGACACCGCCGTGGAGCAGAGCGCCGACGTCGTCGGGCTCTCCGGGCTGATCACGCCGTCCCTCGACGAGATGGTGCACGTCGCCGGGGAGATGGATCGTCGCGCCATGTCGCTTCCGCTGCTCATCGGTGGGGCCACGACCTCACGGCAGCACACGGCGGTGAGGATCGCACCGGAGTACACCGAGCCGGTCGTACACGTCCTCGACGCCTCGCGCGTGATCCGCGTCGTCGGCGACCTCCTCGACGACGAGCGTCGGCTCGCGCTCGACCGGGAGAACAGAGCCGAGCAGGACCGGTTGCGCTCGCAGCACGGCGATCGTCAACGCAAGGCCCTCCTTCCGCTCACCGAGGCGCGCGCCAACCCTACGCCGATCGCGTGGCACGCTGACGACGTCGCGACGCCGCTGTTCACCGGTCCGCGCGAGGTAGCGCCCTCACTGGCAGAGCTCCGCCGCTACGTGGACTGGACCTTCTTCTTCCACGCCTGGGATCTGAAGGGCCGCTACCCGGGCATCCTCGAGGACGAGCTGAAGGGGGCTGCGGCGCGGGAGCTGCTCGCGCACGCAAACGAGCTGCTGGACGAGATCGAGCGGGACGAGCTGCTCACGCCTCTCGGCCTCTACGGGTTCTGGCGGGCGAACGCAGAGGGCGACGACATCGTCCTCGAGGGAGACGTTCGGTTTCCGATGCTGCGGCAACAGTCGGCCCACGGCGACTCGCGGCCGAACCGCTCGCTCGCGGACTTCGTGGCGCCGGCCTCGTCCGGGCTCGTCGACCATGTCGGTGCCTTTGCCGTCTGCGTGCTCGGAACGGAAGGTCTGGTCGAGCGTTTCGAGGCGGAGCACGACGACTACCGCGCGATCATGGTCAAGGCGCTCGCCGATCGGCTCGCCGAGGCCGGCGCCGAGTGGCTCCACGAGCGGGCGCGGCGCGAGTGGTACGCGGCGGACGAGGAGCTCGACGGCGAGCAGCTGATCGAGGAGCGCTACCGAGGCATCAGGCCTGCGTTCGGCTACCCCGCGTGCCCGGATCACACGCTCAAGGCCCGCCTGTTCGCGCTCCTCGACGCGGAGCGGGTCGGCATGGAGCTGACGGAGACGTTCGCGACACTTCCGGCGGCCAGCGTCAGCGGCCTGTACCTCGGACATCCGCAGTCCCGGTACTTCTCGGTGGGACGGATCGACCGCGACCAGGTCGAGGACTACGCAACCCGGCTCGGCGTCGAGCCCGCCGAGGCCGAACGCTGGCTCCGGCCGAATCTCGGGTACGAGCCCGATGCCGCGTCTGCTGCCGTGACCGGCTGACAGGACGGGGCGTTGGGCCGGGCTCCCTTCCTGGCCCCACCGGCGTTGTCCCTTTCGGACACTCGATTTCACTCCGGGTCGGGTGGTAGCGTCACGGCGTGCCCGAGCGCACGGACGGCCGTCTGACTCTGCTTCGCCGGCACCGCCCCTTCCGGCTGTTGTTCCTCGCCACGGCCGGGTCGGCGGTCGGCACGTACCTGGCCGCGCTTGCGCTCTCGGTCGACATCTTCGATCGAACAGGATCGGGTCGCTGGCTGGCCGTCCTCCTGATCGCCGACTTCCTGCCGATCGTGGTGATCGGGCTGCTGCTGGGGCCACTGATCGACCGGCTGCAGCGCCGCCGGCTGATGATCGTCTCGGATGTCGTGCGTCTCGGCGTGTTCGCCGCCCTGCCGTTCGTCGACGAGCCGATCGCGATCGTGGCCCTCGCGGGTATCAACGGCATCGCGACGGGGTTCTTCCGGCCGGCTGTCTGGGCGGGGGTGCCGAACCTCGTCGCCGACGAGGAGCTCGAGGACGCCAACTCGATGTTGTCGACGGTCGAGCACCTCGCGTGGGTGCTCGGCCCGGTTGCCGCCGGCGCGATGCTGGCGGCATCGGGGCCGTCGGCTGCGTACTGGGTCAACGCGGTGACGTTCCTCGGCTCGGCGCTCTTGGTCGCCCGTATCCCCGCGCAGGCGCTGCAGTCGGAGCAGTCGCTGTCGCGCGGCCACTGGCGTGACGTTCGCGACGGACTGGGGCTCGTCGTCCGCTCGCGCCCGCTGCTCACCGTGCTGATCGTGTGGAACACGGCGGCGATCGCGACGGCCGGCGTCAACGTGGCCGAGGTGGTGTTCGCGAAGGACGAGCTCGGAGCGGGGAACGTAGGGCTCGGCTTCCTCGTCGCCGCGACGGGCGTCGGCCTCGTGATCGGCAGCTTCTTCTCCTCCGTCGCACTCGGTCGGTTCGGCATGACGAAGGTGTACGGCGGATCGCTCGCGCTGATGGGCATTGGCTTCGGAGCCGCGTCTGCCTCCCCGACGATCGCCGTTGCCGCCGTGCTCGCCGCGGTCGCGACCGTCGGCAACGGGGCGGCAATCGTCTGCAACCAGGTGCTCGTGCAACGGGGAGCACCGGACAAGATGCGTGGCCGCGCGCTCGCGGTGCTGATGAGCACCTACTACGCGACGCTCGGGCTCGCAATGGCGGGCGCAGGCATCCTCACCGACGTCGCGGGGGCTCGGACGACGTGGGCGCTCGCCGGCTGCGTGTACCTCGTCGCCGCGCTCGTCGCGTTCCCCATGACGCGCCGAGTGCGAGCCGACGCGGAGGCGCGGCTCGGCCTGGAGGCGCTCGCTCCCGTCACGGGCGTCCAGCGGATCGAGGCGTTGATGACCGAGATCGACGCCACGCGCGTCCAGGAGGAACGGCAGCGGCCGCGCAAGCTGCCCTACATCCCACGCCGCCGCGCCAGCGGTTGACGTCGTTCCCCGCAGAGCGTGCATCCGCGAGGGCGAATGCACGCTCGCGACGATCCCTGAAGGCGCGGAAGCTTTCGCTTCCGCGCGTGCTGTGCAGCGACGACTCGATCTGCAATTCGGCGCGAGTAGTCTCTGCTCATGCGGAGGCCGTGGACGCAGGACGAGCTCGTGGCGGGCGTGCTCGCCGACGACAGGCGTGCGCTCGCCCGCGCGATCAGCCTCGTCGAGAACCGTGCGCCCGAAGCCGAGGCCCTCGTGCGGCAGCTGTATCCGCAGACGGGTCGCACGTTTGCCGTCGGCGTCACAGGGCCGCCCGGCGTCGGCAAGTCGTCGCTGATCGGCGCCCTCGTCCGCGAGGTGCGTGAGCTCGGGCTCACCGTCGGCGTCGTGTCCGTCGACCCCTCGAGCCCCTTCACGCAGGGAGCCTTGCTCGGCGACAGGATCCGCCTCTCGGATCACTTCCTCGACCCCGGGGTCTTCATCCGCTCGATGGGGACGCGCGGGCACCTCGGCGGGCTTGCCGAGGCGACATTGCAGGCGCTGCTGATCCTCGACGCAGCCGGGCGCGACGTGGTCTTCCTGGAGACCGTCGGCACGGGACAGAGCGAGGTCGAGGTGATCGGCATCGCCGACGTCGTCCTGCTCGTGCTCATGCCCGGGTCGGGTGACAGCGTGCAGGCACTGAAGGCCGGGATCATGGAGATCCCCGACGTGATCGCCGTCAACAAGATGGATCATCCCGCGGCGCAGACGATGCTGAGCGAGGTGCGATCGGTCATCGCGCTCGAGACCGATGTGGAACGACGGCCCGAGATCATGCTCACCGAGGCGCTTCGGGGGGAGGGCGTCCCCGGCCTGTGGGACGTGCTCCAGCGTCGGCGTGACGCCTTGAGCGGCGACGGTCGCCTCGACGAGCGGCGCCGACGGAACCTCGGCGCGGAAGTGGTGTCTGTCGCTACTGCTCGCGCGCGGGAGCGGATAGAGCAGGCGCTCGCGAACGATCCCCGGCTCGTATCACTGCTCGCCGAGGTACAGCGTCGCGAGACGGATCCGCTGACCGTCGTGACCGCGATCCTCGACGACGTGCTCGGCGGAGACGGTGCACCCGACGCTCGCTGACATCCGCGTGGCGCGCGAGCGGCTCCACGGGATCGCGCGGGAGACGCCGCTCTACGCGTCGGAGACGTTGAGTCGCCTCACCGGTCGGAAGGTCGTGCTGAAGGCGGAGAACCTGCAGCGGACCGGGTCGTTCAAGATCCGCGGGGCGTTCAACACGATCGCGCAGCTCTCCGAGGCGGAGCGCGCGTCCGGTGTCGTCACCGCGAGCGCAGGTAACCACGGGCAGGCCGTCGCCTGGGCGGCTCGCGAGGCGGGGATCGCCGCCACGATCGTCGTGCCGGACGGGGCGCCGATGGCCAAGGTGGAGGCGGCGCGCGGCTACGGCGCGACGGTCGTGCACTCGGGGGAGATGTTCGACGACGCACTCGAGGCGGCTCGTGGCCACGAAGCCGAGACCGGCGCGACGTTCGTCCACGCCTTCGAGGACCCGCGCGTGGTAGCGGGACAGGGGACGCTCGGTCTCGAGCTCGCCGAGCAGCTGCCCGAGGGGCCCGGCACCGTCGTGATCCCGATCGGCGGAGGGGGACTGGCCGCCGGCATCGCACTCGCTCTGCGTGAGCTGCGACCCGAGCTGCGACTCGTCGGTGTCCAGGCCGCCGCCTGTGCGCCCTACGCGGGGCTGGCCCCTGCGGGGACGACGATCGCCGACGGGATCGCGGTGAAGCGGCCGGGTGAGCTCGCCGGTGCGATCGTTCGCGAATTGCTCGACGAGATCGTCGTCACCGACGACGAGGAGATCTCGGAGGCGATCGTGCTGCTGCTGGAGAGGTCGAAGCTCGTCGTCGAGGGCGCGGGCGCGGCTCCGGTGGCAGCGCTGCTCGCGGGTCGTGGTGGCGGCGACGGGTTCGCCTGTGCGTTGCTCGCCGGGGGCAACATCGACGCGACGACTCTCGTGTCGGTTGTCCGCTTCGGGCTCACCGTCTCGGGGCGGTATCTCGTCGTGAAGATCCTGATCCCGGACCGTCCTGGCGAGCTGGCCCGGATTGTCGGCGTGATCGGCGACGAGAGGGCCAACGTGATCGCGGTCACGCACCATCGCGAGGGCCGGAACATCGGCGTGCTGGAGACGGAGGCGGAGCTGACGCTCGAGACGCGCGACGAGGAGCACTCGCAGCGCGTGATCCGCTCGCTGACGACCGCCGGCCATACCGTCGAGCGGCTGCGCTGACCGATCCGGAACGGCGGTGTCCGACTGAAGTCGGACACCGAGAAGGTCGGGGGCGCCAATAGACTCCGACGGTGCCTGTCTGCGCGAACTGCGGTCACGACAACCCGGACGGTGCCCGCTTCTGCAACGGCTGCGGTGCGACGCTGGAGGGCGCCGGTGCGCCCGCGCGCGAGGAGCGGAAGGTGGTCACGGTGGTGTTCGCCGATCTCGTCGGGTCGACGGAGTCGGCGGAGCGGAGCGATCCGGAGGATGTACGCGCGATGCTGGCGGCGCATCACGCGCGCGTGCGTGCGGAGCTGGAGCGCTTCGGGGGAACGGTGGAGAAGTTCATCGGCGACGCGGTCGTCGCCGTGTTCGGCGCCCCGGTGGTGCACGAGGACGATCCGGAGCGCGCGGTGCGGGCGGCGCTTTCGATCCGCGGTGCCGCCCAGGAGGCGGGGGTCGAGCTCCGCGTGGCGGTGAATACAGGCGAGGCGCTGGTGTCGCTCGACGCGCGGCCGTCGGACGGCGAGGGCATGGTCGCCGGGGACGTGGTCAACACCGCGGCACGTATACAGTCGGCGGCGCCGGTGAACGGCGTGCTCGTGGGGGAGATGACCTACCGCGCGACCGCGCACATGATCGAGTACCAGGCGGCTGATCCGATCGTGGCGAAGGGCAAAGCGGAGCCGGTCGTGGTGTGGGAAGCGGTCGCTCCGCGCGCGCGCGCTTCGGCAGCGACGTGGAGCAGGCGCCGCTCGTCGCGCTCGTCGGCCGCGATCGCGAGGTCGACCAGCTCCGCGGCGCGCTCACTCGCGTGAGGGAGGAGCGCACGCCGCAGCTCGTCACGCTCGTCGGTGTCCCGGGAATCGGCAAGAGCCGGCTCGTGAGCGAGATCTTGCAGATCGTCGACGCGGCGCCCGAGCTGATCACGTGGCGCCAGGGGCGCTGCCTCCCCTACGGGGAGGGGATCAGCTATTGGGCCCTGAGCGAGATGGTGAAGTCGCAGGCCGGCATTCTCGAGGACGACACCGCCGACGTCGCATCGCGGAAGCTGCTGGAGGCCGTGGCCGCGGTCGTTGGTGACGCGACCGAAGCGGAGTGGGTGACGGGCCATCTGCGGCCACTGGTCGGTCTTGCGTCCAACAGCGGCGCGAGCGCCGAGAGCCGCGGTGAGACGTTCGCGGCGTGGAGACGTTTCTTCGAGGCGCTGGGGGAGCAGCGCCCCACCGTGCTCGTCTTCGAGGATCTGCACTGGGCGGACGACGGGCTGCTCGAATTCGTGGACGGCCTCGTCGAGCGAGCGACCGGGGTGCCGCTGCTCGTGCTCTGCAGCGCTCGGCCCGAACTGCTCGTGCGACGCCCGGGTTGGGGTGGCGGTAAGGCGAACGCGGTCACGCTCTCGCTGTCAGCGCTCTCCGAGGACGATACCGCGCGGCTGATCGCCGAGCACCTCTCGCAGGCAGTGCTGCCTGCGGAGATGCAGCAGACGCTGTTACAGCGCGCCGACGGAAACCCGCTCTTTGCGGAGGAGTACATCCGCATGCTCCGGGACCGCGGGCTCTTGCGGCGCGAGGGCGAGACATGGCGGTTGGATGGGGCGCACGTCGATGTTCCGGAGACGGTGCAGGGCATCATCGCCGCCCGCCTCGATGCTCTCGAGACGGAGGAGAAGGAGCTGCTGCAAGCGGCCTCGGTGGTCGGGAAGGTGTTCTGGCAGGGCGCCGTCGCTGCGGTGGCCGGCGTGTCCGCCTGGGAGGCGGAGGAGCGGTTGCACGCCCTCGAGCGGAAGGAGCTCGTCCGGCGCGACCGGCGCGCCGCGGTTGCCGGTGAGACCGAGTACGCGGTGCGCCACGTGCTGGTTCGCGACGTCGCCTACGGCCAGATTCCTCGTGCCCGCCGCGCCGAGCTCCACGCTCGCGCGGCCGAGTGGATCGACTCGCTCGGCGCCGACAGGGCCGAGGATCGTGCCGAGATGCTCGCCTACCACTACGTCGCGGCACTCGACCTGACGCGGGCCGCTGGGGGTGCTACCGGCCATCTCGAGGCACCGGCACGGCGGGCGCTGCGGGATGCCGGTCGGCGTGCCTACGCACTCAGCGCGCTGGACGCGGCTTCCGGGTTCTTCCGGCGGGCGCTGGAGCTGTGGCCGACCGACGACCCTGAATGCCCCCGGCTCATGTTCGAGCTCGGCAACGTGCTGTTCCTGGCAGAGGGCGAGGGCGGTGTGGAGCTGCAGGAGGCTGCCGATCGCCTACTCGCGACGGGCGACGTCGAGGGAGCGGCGGAGGCGGAGTCGAGGCTCGGGTACTCGTGCTGGGTCAGAGGGATGCGGCAGGAAGCACGTCGTCACAGCGAGCGGTCGGTGGAGCTGATCGCCGGTCTGCGCGAAACGCGTACGACAGCCGCGATCCGCGCCTACGCGTGGCGCAACCAGCTCCTGCAAGGCGACCGCCCGCCGCTCGAGGAAGGACAACGCATCCTCACCGTGACGGAGAAGCTCGGCACCAGCGAGGATGTTCTCAACGCGCGAATCACCCTTGCGATAGGGCGGGCGAACCTCGCGGGCGATGTCGCGATTGCGATAGGAGATCTGGAGAGCGTGCTCCAGGAGGCGCTGCGTCTGAACTCGTTCGTGGCCGCGCGCGCGTTCATCAACCTCGGGGCTTTCACCATGGTCGCGGGTGACCTCGGCCACGCCGCGGAGCTGCATCGGGCAGGCGTCGAGGTGGCACGCCGCTTCAGCAGCCACCACGCAGACTGGCTCGAAGCTGCGGTCGTCGGTGACGACTTCTTGTCCGGTGCCTGGGATCGCGCGATCGAGGGAGCCTCGACGATGCTCGAGGATCGGGAGCCCTCTGCGTACGTGGATTGGGGACTCCATAGCGTCCTCGCGGTCGTGAGTGCGGCCCGGGGTAATCGTGCGGCGGCGGGCCTGCATGCCGCCGCGCTGATCGCCTCGGCCCGTGATATCGGCGACCCGCAGGTCCTGCAACCCGCGCTCTCCGTGTGCGCCCGGCTGGCGCTGGACGCCGGCAACGAGAGCCATGCTCGGGCGCTCATCGCTGAGCTTGCCGAGTCTCTGGCCTCGGATGCAGCTCTCGGCCCGGACGTCATCGACGGCTGCATCACGGCGGAGTCGGTCGGCCTCGGAGGGGATTTGGCAGCCGCGCTCGCAGCGGCCGTGATGACGACCCCCTGGATCACAGTCGGTGGCCACATCGTCGCCGGGCGCTTCGAGGAGGCCGGTGACCTGCTCTATTCGTGCGGGGATTACGCGCATGCGGCGCTCGTGCGCCTCTACGCCGCTGAACGTGCCGGCCGCGAGACCCCTGAGTTGCGCGAGGCGGTCGCCTTCTACGAGCGCGTCGGCGCGACCGCGTACCTCGCCCGCGCCGAGCGGCTGCTGGTCGAGGGGCTGCCGGAGACGAACGCGACCGCTCGCGTTCGTGGGCTGTCGTGGCGCCTGTCCGTGTTGGCGGGCACCGACGTCTCGCTCGACGAGGGCAGGCGCATCCTGACCTCTCACGGAGGAGTTCGGCACGAGCCAGGAGGTACTCAGCGCTCGGATCACGTTCGGTCTGGCTCTCGCGCTGGACGGCGACCCGAAGGCCGCGGTGCGCGAGACGGAGCATGCGCTCGAGCTCGCCAGGAGCGCAAAGTCGCACTACGCGGCACGGGCCTGCAACAACCTCGCGGATCTCCTGGCGAAGACCGGTGACCTCTCTCGCTCTGCAGAAGTGCATCGTGACGGTGTCGTGCTCGCACGCGACCTGGGGAGCCGCCAAGAGCCGTGGCTGATGGCCGAGTGTGCGCTCGACGACTACTACGCCGGAGACTGGGATGGGGCCGTTGTCGGGGCGACCGAGTACTTCGCGCGCCGCGGCGGCGCGCGGTACATGGATTCGGCGGCGCACTACCTGCTCGCCGTGACAGCCTCCGCGCGGGGGGAGGACACCAACGTGCAAGCGCACGCCGATCCCATGCTCGAACACGGCCGCGAAGCCGCAGAGGCCCAGGTGCTGCTCACGTCTCTCAGCTGGGCCGCGCAACTCGCGTTCGAGACCGGTGCGCTCGAAGTGGCGCATCGCCTCGTCGACGAACTTGCCACCGCCCTCTCGACGGTCGACCGTCTCGAGCTCTCTGTCGACTTCGTGCCTGGGTTCGCCGTTGCCTCTATTCTGGGCCGTGGTTCCGAGCTTGCGCCCCACCTCGGGAGGGCGGTCTACGACAGTCCCTGGGTACGGGTCTGCGCGCACATCGTCGACGGCTCTCTCGACGACGCGGGAGACCTGCTCGAGGCGCACGACGCGGTCGCCTACGCGGCGCTCGCGCGCCTCTATGCGGCGGAGCGTGAAGGACGCGAGACGCCCGGGCTGCGCCAGGCGATCGCGTCTCCTCCCCGAGCAGCGCTGCAAGCGAGCGCCTGAGGCGCGACGCGAACCGCGGTGTCCGACTGAAGTCGGACACCGGGGTGGTCGGGGGCGAGCGCCTGCGTTGCGGTGCCACGTGTCTGACTTCAGTCAGACACGGCTGTCGACCGCGTTGCGAACCGCGGTTCCCGACTGAAGTCGGACACCGGGGGAGTCGGGAGCGGCAATAGACTCAGCGGATGCTGATCTGTGCGCAATGCGGGCGGGAGAATCCCGGGGACTCGCGCTTCTGCGGCGGCTGCGCCGCGCCGCTGGAGGCTGCGCCTGCGCCCGCGCGTGAGGAGCGGAAGGTCGTGACCGTCGTGTTCGCAGACCTCGTAGGGTCGACGGCGCGCGCCGAAGCGCTCGATCCGGAGGACGTACGCGCGATCCTGATGCCCTACCACGACCGGCTGCGCGCCAGGCTGGAGGGCTTCGGGGGGACGGTGGAGAAGTTCATCGGCGACGCGGTCGTCGGGGTCTTCGGCGCACCCATGGCGCACGAGGACGACCCGGAGCGTGCCGTGCGCGCCGCGCTCGCGGTGCAGGAGGCGATCGAGGAGCTGAACGAGGCGGACGCTGCGCTCGAGTTGGAGGTACGCGTGGGCGTCAACACCGGGGAGGCGCTCGTCAACCTGGCAGCTCGGCCCGAAGCCGGCGAGGGCATGATCTCCGGCGATGTGATCAACACGGCCGCCCGGCTGCAGTCGGCGGCGCCGGCGGGCGGGGTCCTCGTCGGCGAGCAGACGTATCGCGCGACCGAGCGGGCGATCGAGTACACGGAGCACGCACCGGTCGAGGCGAAGGGAAAGGCGGCTCCGGTCGCCGTGTGGCAGGCGCTGGCTCCACGGGCGCGCATCGGGGTCGAGGACGTCGCGCTCGGCCGGGCTCAGCTGGTCGGTCGCCAGCGGGAGGTGGCGCTCCTCGCGGACGCGCTCGAGCGCGTCCGCAGCGACGAGCGGCCGCAGCTCGTGACGCTCGTCGGCGTGCCCGGCATCGGCAAGAGCAGGCTCGTGCAAGAGCTGTCACAGATCGTCGAGGACGACGACGAGCTGATCGTCTGGCGACGCGGGCGCTCGCTGCCCTACGGGGAGGGTGTCGCGTACTGGGCGCTGGGTGAGATCGTCAAGGCGCAGGCCGGGATTCTCGAGTCGGATGGCGCGGACGAGGCGGCGGCGAAGCTCGCACGGTCCGTGAGTGATCTCGTCGACGATCCGACGGAGGCCGTCTGGATCGAGCGCAGCCTCGGGGCCCTGGTCGGTCTCGCTGCGGGCGACGCTCAGCCCTCTCGCGCTCAGGCGTTCGCGGCGCGGAGACGGTTCCTCGAAGCTCTCGCGGAGCGCGGGCCGGCCGTGCTCGTGTTCGAGGACCTGCACTGGGCCGACGACGACCTGCTCGACTTCGTCGACGAGCTCACGGAACGGCTCGACGCGGTCCCGCTGCTGCTCCTGTGCACAGCGCGTCCCGAGCTGCTGACGCGAAGGCCCGGTTGGGGCGGCGGCAAGCTGAATGCGGTCACGCTCTCGCTCGCTCCCCTGTCCGAGGAAGAGACGGCGCGCCTTCTGCAGGAGCTCCTGCAGCGCAGTGTGCTCCCCGCGGAGACGCAGGCGGCGATCATCGAGCGCTCGGAGGGCGTGCCGCTCTTCGCCGAGGAGTACGTCCGCATGCTCGAGGCGGGTGACACCGAGGGAGGCCTGCCCGAGACACTGCAGGGCATCGTCGCGGCTCGCGTCGACGGGCTCGCGCAGGAGGAGAAGGGGTTGCTCCAGGACGCGTCGGTGCTGGGGAAGGTGTTCTGGACGGACGCGCTCGCCACCCTTTCCGGGGTAGACGTCGATGCATTGGACGCAAGGCTTCGTGCCCTGGAGCGGAAGGAGTTCATTCGTCGCGAGCGCCGCTCTGCCGTCGAAGGCGCCCGCCAGTACGTCTTCCTCCATGCTCTGGTCCGCGACGTTGCGTACGGGCAGATCCCGCGCGCCGGGCGCTCCGCGAAGCATCGCGCGACGGCAGAGTGGATCTCGGCACTCCCGGCCGACCGCGCGGAGGACCGTGCAGAGACGCTCGCCCATCACCTGGAGTCGGCGATCTCGTACGGGGAGTCCGCCGGCCTCGACGTCGATGACCTACGGCCGCTCGCAGTTACGGCGCTGCGCGACGCGGGCGATCGAGCCTGGGCGCTCAACATCGTCGGCAGGGCGGCGCGCTTCTACCGGCGCGCGCTGGACGCCTCGCCGGAAACCGAGACCGACCCGGGGCTGCTGTTTCTCCACGGACGGGCGGTGATGTGGGCGGAAGGCGTGGCCGGCGACCCCACGGACGAGCTCACGCGCGCAATCGACGGGCTCGCAGCGCGCGGCAGGAACGAGGAGGCGGCGCTCGCGGCCGTGACCCTCGAGCGCTACCTCTGGAACAGCGGAACACCGCGGACAGAGCTCCTCGATCGCGCGCTCGATCTCGTCGGAACTGTCGGCCCGACCCGTGAGCGCGCCGACGTGCTCTCTCACGTCTCGGTCAGGAAGGCGATCATGGGACATCCGGAGGAGGCGCTGCCGCTGGCCGAGGAGGCCGTGTCTGTCGCCCGGGCCCAGAGCGACGGAGCGATCGAGGCGCAGGCGCTGAACGCGCTCGCCGTCGCGCTCGCGCTCGTCGGCAGGCTCGAGGAGGGGCTCGAGGTTGTTCATCGCTCGCTGCGACTCGCGCAGGAGGCTGCGAGCTTCGACACGCCGCGCTCGTACGTCAATGCCTCGTCGCTCGAGGCCGAGGCCGGCCATCTGGAGACTGCCGCAACACTGCACCGGGAAGGCCTGGCGCTCGCGCAGCGCTTCGAGAACGTGGCGTTCGTCGACTGGCTCGGTCGCGAACTGGTCATCGACTCGTTCGAGCTCGGAGAGTGGGACGAAGCGCTGGCCGGTGCGCAGTCGCATCTGACGACCAGCCGCGAGCGCGGCGATCCGCACCTGATGGACATTCCGGTCCAGCTCGCCGAAGCGGCGATCGTTCTCGGACGCGACGGGCGGCTGCTCGAGGTCGAGCTCGAAGACGTACTGGAGCGGGCGAGGGCGATCGGGGATCCGCAGACGATGGTTCCGACTCTTGGCGACCTCGCGTTGATCCTCGCCGACGCCGACCGCGACGACGCGGCGCGACGCCTGCTGGACGAGATCGAGCACACGGAGGGCAACCGTGCGGACTGGCTGATCAGGGCGGCGTTGGCCTGGGGTCGGCTGCGGGACGATCCGTTCCCCGAGCATCGGCTCGGGTCGTCGGCGACGCCGTGGGTGAATGCTGGTCGGCAGCTGACGTGCGGTGACCCCGTCGGTGCCGCAGATGTGCTCGCGTCGATGGGCGCGCGTACCCTCGAGGCGCAGGTGCGGCTGCACGCCGCCACGACGCTGGCAGCGGCCGCTCCCGGCGAGGCTGCGCATCAACTCGAGCTTGCGCGCGGCTTCTGGCATGCCGTGGGCGCAACCGCGCAGCTCGCGCGCGTGGACGGCGTTGCGGCGACGTTGCGCGCCGCGGCGTTGTAGCTCAGCGGGTCGGGGCGGCCGCTCGCGCGAGCCAGTCCGCCGTGCCGCCGTCGACCACCGGCCGCGCGTCGTACCCGCGTGCCTGCAGGATGCTCGCCGCCACCACAGCCCGCGGGCCCTTCTCGCAGATCGTGACGAGAGGACGGTCGGAGAGGTCGTCGGCGGTCGTCAGCAGCCGGTAGGGCACGTTCTGCGTTCCGGGGATCGAACCGGTCGCGAACTCGTCGGTCTCGCGGACGTCGAGCACCTCGACCTCGCCGGCGGCGAGGAGCGCATCCAGCTCGTCCATCGCAACCGCGCCGAGCGTCTCGTCACCGGCACCGAGGACGAACCCGTCGATGTCGAGGAAGGCGACGGAGCGGAGCCCCCGCGCGGCACGAGCGGCATCCTCCGCGGCGCCGGCCAGAATCGTCACGGCGCGCTCCGGGTCGAGCACGAACCCAGCCTTGGTCGAGAAGCTCCCGCCGTCGAGCGGCACACTGACTGCACCAGCGCGATGTCCTGCCAGGAACTCGGCCACGGGCCTGACGTCGAGCAGCTGCGAGCCGTCGGGCGGCGCTGCCAATTCGTCCACGGGCGGTGGGGAACCGACCCACGGGCCACGATTCAGCGCCACGATGCGCCCGAGGTTCGGCGGTTTCGGCGTCTCGATCGACGAGGACTCCGCGATGAACGCGTCGACGACGTCGAAGCGGAGCATCGGGTTGAAGCGGCGCTCGAACCCGATCGTGGTCGACGCCTTCGAGCTCATCCCCTTCCCGCAGAGCGAGCCCGCGACGTGGCCCGGGTACACCTCGACACCGTCGGGCAGCTCCAGCAGCCGCTCGAGCGAGTGGAAGAGGCCCTCGGCGCCCTCGACGGCGCCGACCGCGAGGTCGGGCCGAGCGGCGTCGCCGACGAAGAGGGAGTCACCTGTGAGCAGGAGCCACGGCTCCTCCGCGCGTGTGTGGTCGATGACCGCGAGGCACGAGTGCTCCGGCCTGTGGCCCGGCGTGTGGATGCAGCGCAGCGACACGTTCCCGACCCGCACCTCGGCGCCGTCCTCGAGCGGGTCGAACGGGTAGTCGGGCTCGGCGGCCGGGTGGATCGACACCGGGATCCCGTGATCGAGAGCAAGCCGCCCGTGCCCCGAGAGGTGGTCGGCGTGGGTGTGCGTCTCGATCATGCGCACGATGCGCACGTCTCGGCGAGCCGCCTCGGCGAGCAGCGGCTCGATCGCGTAGGGCGGATCGACCGCTACCGCCTCGCCGACCGCCTCACAGCCGACAAGGTACGAGGCGCATCCGAGATCATCGTCCACGAACTGCGTGAACAGCACGGCTCGAAGGTACCACTCAGGCTGGGTCGCCGCGGCGGTTGCGGCGTAGCAGCGCGAGCGATCCCGCTACGACGAAGACGCCCACGACCGACGCGACGAGCGCCCGTCCGAGCTGCTGCTTAGGCGCGGCATCACCGGCCGGGAGGATCGTGAACGGCGTCGTCCAGGCGGCCTCGGTGCGGTCGTCGTACCCCTGACGCACGTCCAGCGCTACGGAGCCTGCAGGGCCGTGCGCGAGCAGCTTCACGGTGAACTCGACAAGGTCGTTCCCGCCGATTGCGCCGCCGGTCCACGTCGCCCGCTCGTCGTCGTGCGTGACCGTCCAGCCCGCCGGAGCCTCGGCGGCTTCGATCTCGACGCGCTCGGGGACGGTCAGCACGAGTCGCGTCGTCGTTCCTTCGTCGCGCTCGTTCGGCACTTCGAGTGTGACCGTCGCGGCGGCTTCCGCTTCGATCCCGGCGGGCCGCGTCGTCACGTGGGCAGACGCCGGGGGAGCCAACAGGGCCCCGGCCGCGGTGGCCACGAAGAGCACCCGTCTCACAACCCGAGAAGGCGTGCGATCACCATCCGCTGCACCTCGTTCGTGCCCTCCCCGATCTCGAGGATCTTCTGGTCGCGGTAGAGGCGCGAGATCGCGAACTCGTCGGTGTAGCCATACCCGCCGTGGATCTGCAGCGCCTTGTTGACCACGCGGTTGGACAACTCGCCGGTGTAGAGCTTTGCCATCGCGGCCTCGAGCGCGAACGGCCGCCCCCGGTCCTTGAGCCAGGCCGCCCGGTGGACGAGCTGGCGACCGGCGTCGATCTCGACCGCCATGTCGGCGAGCTGGAACGCCACCGCCTGGAACTTCGAGATCTGCTGCCCGAACTGGCGGCGCTCCTGGGCGTATGCGAAGGCGAGGTCGTAGGCGCCCTGCGCGAGACCGACACCCATCGCCGCCACGGAGATTCGGCCCCCGTCGAGGATCTCGAGGAACTGCTTGAAGCCGGCACCACGCTCTCCGAGCAGGTTTTCCTCCGGGACGTGGCAGTCCGCGAACGTCAGCTCGCGCGTGTCCGACGCCTTCCAGCCGAGCTTCTTCATCGGGGCGGAGATCTCGTACCCGTTGGCGCCGTTCTCGACCACGAGGTTCGAGACCTCGTCCGGTCCGGTGCGCGCGGTGATGGTCACGCCCCACGTGATGTCGGTGCCGGCGTTGGTGATGAACATCTTGGAGCCGTTGACGACCCAGCCACCGCTCTTGGGCTCGGCTGTCGTGCGGGTGGCTCCCGCGTCAGACCCGGCCTCGGGCTCGGTGAGACCGAACGCTGCCAGCCGCTCACCCGACGCCAGCGGGGGCATCCACTCTGCCTTCTGCTCCTCGCTGCCGAAGAGCCAGATCGGCATCGTCCCGAGCGAGGTGTGCGCCGCCACCGTGATCGCCACCGACGAGTCGATGCGCGTCAGCTCCTCGATGGCGAGGGCATACGAGAGCGTGTCGCCGCCGCCCCCGCCGACGTCGGTCGGGAACGGGATCCCCATCAAGCCGATCTCAGCCATCTCAGCGACGAGGTCGTACGGAAAGCGTCCCTCGCGGTCGAGCTCTTCGGCGACGGGTGCGACTCGCTCGCGGGCGAAGTCGCGCACGGTGTCGCGGATCAGGACGTGCTCGGGCGAGAGGTCGAGATCCACGACTCTGATCGTACGTAAGCCGGCCGGTGGTCGACCGTCACGGTCGTACCCGCAGGCGCGTACGCTGCCGCCGTGAGACAAGGCGTCCATCGTCGTGCGATGGCCGTGCTCGCGACAGGGCACGGAGCCGTCGACTTCGCCTCGGGCGCCGTGCCCGCGCTGCTCCCATTTCTCACGGAGCGCTTCGACCTGAGCTACACGGCGGCTGCCGGCGTGATGCTGGCCGCGACGCTCTCGTCGTCTCTCGTCCAGCCGGCGTTCGGCTGGCTCTCGGATCGACGCGGTGCCATGTGGCTCCTGCCCGCCGGGCTGTTGCTCGCCGCGGCGGGAGTTGGGCTCGCAGGCGTCGCCCCGAGCTACCCGCTCGTGCTGGCGGCGGTGCTCGTCGGCGGAGTAGGTATCGCGGCGTACCACCCCGAGGGTGCGAAGTTCGCGCTCTACGCCAGTGGTCGGCGGCGGGCGAGCGGGATGTCGTACTTCAACATCGGCGGCAACACGGGGTATGCGCTCGGGCCGATCATCGTCACGCCGCTCGTGGTCTGGCTCGGCCTCTCCGGGACGCTGGTCGCAGCGCTTCCGGTCGTCGCGGTGGCCGTCGCGCTCTCGGTTGCGCTGCCGCGGCTCGGCTCGATCCATCCGTCCCGGTCGGGTGCTCCCGTGCTCGGTGGCGAGGACAGGCCGCGTGCCATGGGCCTGCTGATCGGTGTGATCCTCTTCCGGAGCTTCACGTGGTTCGGGCTGATCACGTTCGTCCCGCTCTGGCTCGTCTCACTGGGGCACACGAAGTCGGAGGGAAACCGGTTGCTCGCGCTGATGCTGGTGAGCGGGGTGGCCGGGGCCCTCGTGTTCGGCCCGATCGCCGACCGGGTCGGCCTCCGCCGCACGCTGCTCGGCTCGACGCTGGCGCTGCCACCGCTCGTGCTCGTGTTCCTGCACGTCGGCGGCGCGCCGGGCGCAGTGGCGCTGATGCTCGTGGGCGCCTGCATCGTCGGCACCTTCGGCGTCGTGATGGTGCTCAGCCAGAGCTACCTGCCGCAGCACGTCGCGATGGCGTCGGGGCTCAACGTGGGGCTTGCGATCGGTCTCGGCGGTCTCGCTGCGGTGGCGCTCGGAGCCATCGCCGACGCGGTTGATCTGCAGACGGCCCTCACGGTCTGTGCCGCGGCTCCGCTCCTTGCGGCTGCGCTCTGCCTCCTGCTGCCCGCGCCGCACGCGCCGGGCGCAGTCGAGCCGGCAGGCGCGGTGTAGGCTTTCCGACTGACCGTTCAGTCAACGAGGAGTGGTGTGAGATGAGCATCCAGGAGTTCTTCGACGGCCTTGCCGACAAGGTCGATCCGGCCAAGACCGCCGGCATGAACAACAGCTTCGTCTTCGACATCGACGACGTGGGGCAGTGGACGGTGAGCGTCGCCGACGGCGCGGTGACGGTCACCGAGGGGGCCGGCGATGCCGACTGCACGATCTCGGCCAGCGAGGAGACGCTGCTCAAGATCGCGCGTGGCGACGCGAACCCCACGACCGCGTACATGACAGGCAAGCTCAAGATCGCCGGCGACATGGGTGCCGCCCTGAAGCTCCAGAAGCTGTTCTGAGCCACGGGCTCGAAGCCCGTGGCTCAGAACAGGGTCAGACTTCAGTCTGACCCCACTGTTCGCCCCGGGGTCAGACCCGTGGGGTCAGACCCCGTTCTCGCCCGTGGGGTCAGACCCCGGACGGAAACCGCTGTTCGCAATGGGGCGGACGGCCGTGTCGGACTGACGTTCGATACGAGTCAGACCGAGTGGCGCTCGGGGACGATAGGGTTCTCGTGTGATCGCGGTGCGCGTTCTCGTCTACTGGGGCATCAACGTCCTGTCCCTGATCGTCGTCGACTGGATGTTCGACGGCGTGTCGATCGGTCGCTGGTGGCCGCTCCTCCTGGGGGCCGCGGTGCTCGCGATCGGGAACACGATCATCAAGCCGATCCTCGCGATCCTCACGTTCCCGCTGATCATCTTCACGCTCGGGCTCTCGTACTTCGCGATCAACGTGCTGATGCTCGCGCTGGCGGAATGGATCGCGCCGGACTTCTCGATCGACGGCTTCTGGACGTACGTCGGGGCGACGATCGTGGTCTGGCTCGTGAACTTCGTCGTCAGTAGAGCGCTCGACGCGATCAACGACTGACGTCGACGCTCAGCCGTCGAGCACGACGAGGATCTCACCGGCAGTCACGCTGTCGCCAACCGCGACGTTGACGGCCGACACCGTCGCAGCGAACGGAGCGGTGACGGGATGCTCCATCTTCATCGCCTCGAGCGTGACGAGCGCGTGACGTGGCTCGACCTCGTCTCCAGGGGCGACGAGGACGGCGAGCACGGTGCCGGGCATGGGCGCCGTCACGTTGCCGCCCGCGCCGTGCCCTCGCTCGTGTGCGCCGGCGTCCACATCGGGCGGCGACGTGGGGGGTGGTGCAGGAAGATTGAGACGCCAGGCATCACCCCACGATCCTGCCGGGAGTCGCAGCGGTGCCGCCGAGAGCGGCGGGTGCTGGGTGAGGAACGCGGTCGTGACCTGCCCTTCACGGAACGCGGGATGGGCGATCAGCCAGCGGAGGAACGGGAGGTTCGTGACGACCCCCTCGACCGTCGTTTCCGCGAGGGCCGCACCGAGCCTCTCGAGTGCCTCGCGCCGATCGGCGCCGTGTGCGATCAGCTTCGCGAGCAGCGGGTCGTAGCGAGAGCCGACTTCGTCACCCTCCACGACTCCTGCATCGACGCGGACTCCGCCCGGCAGGCGGAGTCGCTCGATCATCCCCGTCTGAGGGAGAAACGTCCGTGGATCCTCCGCGTACAACCGTGCCTCCACAGCATGCCCGGCTGCGGCGTGACGATGTGGTGCAAGGCGCTCGCCGGCGGCTATGCGGAGTTGCTGCTCGACGAGGTCGAGGCCGGTCACGGCTTCGGTCACCGGATGCTCGACCTGGATCCGGCCGTTCAGCTCGAGGAAGAAGGCCTTGTCACCCTCCACGAGGAACTCGGCGGTGCCGGCGCCGACGTAGCCGATCGCCGCGGCGAACGCGACAGCTGCGTCGTCGAGCGTGCTCGCGAGGGCGCCGGGCAGATTCGGCGGCGGTGACTCCTCGACGACCTTCTGGTGGCGACGCTGTACGGAGCAGTCGCGTTGCCCGACCGAGACGACCGTGCCGTGGGCATCCGCGAGCAACTGCACCTCGACGTGGCGTGGGCGCTCGAGATAACGCTCGCAGAAGACGGTGCCGTCGCCGAATGCGGCGTCGGCCTCGCGTGCCGCTGCCGCGAGCGCCTCGGCCAGGTCGGCGCGGTCGCGCACGACACGCATCCCGCGTCCGCCGCCGCCGGCGGCCGCCTTGACCACGAGCGGCAACCCAACCTCGGCGGGCAACCCGGTTGGCGTTACGGGAACACCCGTCGCCGACGCGACACGCTTTGCCTCCAACTTGTCGCCCCCGAGTCGGAGCGCCTGGGAGGGTGGGCCGATCCACGTCAGGCCGGCCGCCTCGACTGCGACGGCGAAGTCGGCGCTCTCGGCGAGGAATCCATAGCCGGGGTGGATCGCGTCGGCGTGCGCTCCGAGGGCCGCGCGCACGACGTCTTCTGCATCGAGGTACGACGGGATCTCGACGACGACGTCCGCCTCGCGCGTGTGCAGGGCGCCGCGGTCGTCGGCGGGCACGACCGCGACCGTCTCGATGCCGAGGCGCCTGCACGTACGGAACACCCGCACGGCGATCTCTCCCCGATTGGCGACGAGCACACGGTCGAAAGGCATGGCAGGAGCCTAGAGGCTCGATGTGGGTTGGAGACACGCCCGACAAGGATCTTCGCGTGCGGATCGCGGCCGTGATGTCAGGCGCCGAGCATCCAGCGTTGCCACCGTCCGAGCCGATCACGCTCTTTGACGCAGCTCCTCCCAAACGCAGCGCTAACCCACATCGAGCCTCCAGATCCTGGTGTCGCTTGAAGACCGGAATTCGATCGTCTAGGGTCGCCTTGTGATTCGGCTCATCGTGCGTACGTTGATCGGCCTCGTCGGCAACGCCGTCGGCCTGATCGTCGCCGCGCTCGTTCTCGACAAGATGGACATCGACGTGACCTCGTTCATCGTCGCGGTCGTCGTCTTCACCATCGTGATGGCGCTGCTACAGCCGTTTCTCGCGGTGCAGCTGCGCAGGTACGGCCCGTCAGCGCTCGGAGGCGTGTCGTTGATCGCCACGCTCGTCTCGCTGATCGTCACCGACCTCGTCTCGGACGGCCTCTCGATCAGCGGCGTCGGAACGTGGATCGCGGCCGCCGTGATCGTGTGGGTGGTGTCGCTGCTCGCGGTGTTCATCCTCCCGTACCTCGGGCTCAAGAAGTACCTGGAAGAGCGGCAGAGCTGAAGTCCTGATCCGGGCAGAACCGGTGTAGGCTCGCCGAATGCACGTCTGCACCGCCTGCGGGCAGGAGAACCCGGACGGGTTCCGCTTCTGCGGCGCCTGCGGAGCCGAGCTGGTCGCTGCTGCTCCCGCGCGCGAGCAGCGCAAGACGGTGACGGTCCTCTTCTGCGACGTCACCGGCTCGACGGCGCTCGGGGAACAACTCGACCCGGAGAGCCTGCGCCGGACGATGGGGCGCTACTTCGAGGAGATCCGCCGCATCGTCGAGCGGCACGGTGGCCTCGTGGAGAAGTTCATCGGCGACGCGGTGATGGCCGTGTTCGGGATCCCGGTCGCGCACGAGGACGACGCGTTGCGGGCCGTGCGGGCGGCGGGGGAGATCCGCGATCGGATCGGCTCGCTCGGCGACGAGCTGGGCGTGGCGCTGTCGTTTCGCACGGGCGTGAACACGGGTGAGGTCGTGGCGGGTGAGGGAGAGACGCTCGTCACGGGCGACGCGGTGAACGTGGCCGCGCGGCTGGAGCAGGCGGCGGGCCCGGGCGAGGTGCTGATCGGTGGCGGCACGCTCGCGCTCGTCCGCGACGCGGTCGAAGTCGAGGCGGTGGAGCCGCTCGAGTTGAAGGGGAAGCGCGAGCCGTTTGCGGCATTCCGCCTCGTGACGGTGGATCCCACGGCGGAGGCTTTCGTGCGCCGCACGGACGCGCCGCTCGTAGGGCGCGTGCGCGAGCGCGGGCGCTTGCGCTCGGATTTCGAGCACGCGGTCTCGGAGCGGGCCTGCCACATGTTCACGCTGCTCGGCCCTGCCGGCGTAGGCAAGTCGAGGCTCGTAGCCGAGTTTCTTGCCGACGTGGCCGAGGAGGCCGACGTGCTGCATGCCCGTTGTCTCCACTACGGCGAGGACATCACGTACTGGCCGCTGGTCGAGATCCTGATCGCGATCGGGGTCGACCCGGAGACGGTGATTCGCGCGTCGCCGGCCGACACCCAGCTGATCTTCCGCAAGTTGCTGGAGGCACGGGCGGCCGAGCGGCCGCAGATCGTGTTGCTCGACGACATCCAGTGGGCGGAGGAGGTGTTCCTCGACCTGATCGAGCATGTCGCCGACTGGTCACGGGACGCGCCGATCTTCCTGCTCTGCGTCGCGCGTCCGGAGCTCTTGGAGGCACGCCCCGGCTGGGGCGGCGGGAAGCTGAACGCGACGACGATCCTGCTCGAGCCGCTGTCCGCCGACGACTGCGACCTGTTGATCGACGAGCTCGCCGGCGACGTCGTCCTCGAGCCGGACGTGCGCCGGCGCATCCTCGCCGCGGCCGACGGGAACCCGCTCTTCCTGGAGGAGATGCTGGCGATGGTCGCGGAGGACGGTGGCCTGGGTGAGATCGTCGTGCCGCCGACGATCCATGCGCTGTTGCAGGCGCGCCTCGACCGGCTGGGCGTCGAAGAGCGCGACGTGATCGGCAGAGGCTCGGTCGAGGGACAGGTGTTTCATCGCGGTGTCGTGCAGGAGCTTGCTGCGGCGGCCGACCGTGACGGCGTCCCGACGCATCTGCTGACGCTCGTGCGCAAGGACGTGATCCGGCCAGAGCAGGCGACGTTCTCCGACGACGACGCCTTCCGCTTCCGCCACCTGCTGATCCGTGACGCGGCCTACGACGCGCTGCCCAAGGAGACACGCGCCGACCTCCACGAGCGCTTCGCCGGCTGGCTGGAGGCGCACGGCGATCTCGTCGAGCTCGACGAGATCGCCGGCTACCACCTCGCGCAGGCGCACGCGAACCGGGCGGCCCTGGACGCCACGGACTCACGTCTCGTCGACCTCGCGCGCCACGCGGCGATGCGCCTCGGGGCGGCGGGCCGAGGCGCGATGAACCGCCGCGACGTCGCCGCCGCGTGCGGCCTGCTCGCACGCGCCGCCGCTCTGCTGCCCGAGGGTGACCCGTTGCGCATCGACTTGCGGATCGAGAGCGCTTTTCCCAGCACCCTCGCCGGACTGCCCGTAGGGGGGATCATCAGCGAGCTCGAAGCCGCGGACACGCCACGTTCTCGAGCGTTCGCCGACATTCTGACGGTCTGGATTGATCACGCCCTCGGGACACCGGAGCGGCTCGAGCGGTGCCGGGAGGCGATGCTCGAGCTCGACGATGACCTCGGCCTCGCCTGGGTCGAGATGGAGACGTTCGCGATCAGCTGGAGTGCGTTGCAGGCCGAAGCCGGACGCTCCGCGCTCGATCGTGCCGTGGCGCACGCGACAGACGCAGGACAGCCGGCGCTGGTCGAGTACCTGCGGGGCTGGGTCGGCGCGACGATGACGTTCGGTCCCGCGCCGGCCGAGGAGGTCATCGCGGCGGCGGAGGAGGCGCTCGAGACGGCGAGTGGGCCGTTGGAGCTCGGCGCTGCGCAGCGACGTCTCGGACGCATGCTTGCTTGTCGCGGTGATTTCGAGCGCGCGCGGGACGTCTACCAGGCAGGCCTGGACATTGCGCGAGACGCCGGGGACGTGCGTCAGGCGGCAGCCGGGGTGATGGGGCTCTCGTACATCCTGCGGCGCGCGGGAGAAGGCGTAGCGGCCGAGACTGCTCTGCGCGTGGGTGCCGAAGAGCTCGAGGCGATGGGTGACCGTGGCTACTACCCGACGCTCGTTGCAGAGCTTGCGACGCTGCTCACCGAGCGCGGCGAATACGACGAGGCCGCAGTCTGTTGCGCTCGTGCGCGCGAGACGACGATCGCGAACGACCTGGCAACGCTCGTCGAGGTCGAGGCCGTCGAGGGGCGTCTTGCCGCTGCCCGCGGGGACTGCGCGGAAGCCGAGCGCCTGGGACGCAACGCCGTCCGCATGCTCGCCGAGTCGGACTTCTACGAGCACGTTGCCGGGTTCCGCCTCGAGCTCGCGCGGACGCTGTCCGAGTGCGGGAAGCCCGAGGAGGCGCGAGAGCTCGCCGCGGAGGCGCTCGGGATCTACGAGGCGAAGGGCGACCGGCCGGCCGCAGAGTGGGCTCGCGAGCTGCTCCGGTCTCTCACCTCCTGAGCGCGCGTCCCGGCGTCATACGATGCCAGTGTGACCACGTACCCGGTGCACCTCGAGACCGACGTCGTCCTCCGCGACGGCCGCACCGTCCACGTGCGCCCTGCCCGGAAGGACGACCGCGATCGCCTGGAGGACTACTTCATCCGCCTCTCGGACGAGTCCCGCCGGCTGCGCTTCTGGGGCCAGGCCGTCGACGTCAGCGAACAGGCGCGGAACGCGGTCGAGATCGACTACATGGACCATCTGACGATCCTCGCCTTCGCCGGGCATGACCTCTCGGAGGTCGTCGGTGGCGCCCAGTACATCCGCGAGGCTCACGCGCTCGCCGAGATCGCGATGTCCGTCTCCGACGAGCTCCAGGGCCAGGGCCTCGCCTCGATCCTCATCGAGCATCTCGCAGAGGCGGCGAAGGCGCAGGGCATCGAGTTCTTCCACGCCGAGGTGCTCCCCGACAACCACCGCATGATCAACGTGTTCCGGGGCACCGGGTTCCCGATCACGCTGCGCACCCGCCCCGGCTACGTCGACGTCGAGTTCCCGACCACGATCACCGACGAGACGAGCGAGCAGTACGAGGTCCGGGAGCGGGTCGCTGCGGCGAACGCGGTGCGCCGCGTGCTCGAGGCCCGGTCGATCGCCGTGATCGGCGCCTCGCGGAACCCGGCCACGATCGGTGGGCGGCTGCTCCGGAACCTCGTCACGAAACCGTTCGCGGGGGTGGTGTACCCGGTCAACCCCGTGGCCAAGGCCGTGCAGGGCGTCGCCGCGTACCGCAGCGTGGGGGACATCCCGGACGAGGTCGAGCTCGCCTTCGTGGTCGTGCCGGCCGCCCAGGTGCTCGACGTTGCTCGTGAGTGCGCAGCGAAGAGGGTGAAGGCACTCGTCGTGATCTCCGCCGGGTTCGGCGAGACCGGGGAGGAGGGACGGCGCCTCCAGCAGGAGCTCGTCGACATCTGCCGCGAGACCGGGATGCGGCTCGTCGGCCCGAACTGCATGGGCGTGATCAACACCGACCCCGGCGTGAGCCTCAACGGCACCTTCGCGCAGGCGTCGCCGCCGGAAGGGCGGATCGCGTTCATGTCGCAGTCCGGGGCGCTCGGTATCGCCGTGATCAACATGGCGAACAGGCTCGACCTCGGCCTCTCGTCGTTCGTCTCGATCGGCAACAAGGCCGATGTCTCTCCGAACGACCTGCTCTGCTACTGGGACGAGGACGAGCGCACCGAAGTCGTGCTGCTCTACATCGAGTCGTTCGGCAACCCTCGCCGCTTCGCGGAGATCTCCCGCCGCCTCGGTCGCCGCAAGCCGATCGTCGTCGTCAAGAGCGGCCGCGGCGCCTCCGGACGTCGCGCCGCGTCGTCGCACACGGGGGCACTGCTCGCCGCGTCGGACGCGACCGTCGACGCGCTGCTGCGGCAGGTCGGCGTCACGCGAACCGACACGCTGGAGGAGATGTTCGACGTCGCGGCGCTACTCGCCAACCAGCCGATCCCCAAGGGGAGGAACGTCGCGATCGTGACCAACGCCGGCGGGCTCGGGATCCAGTGCGCCGACACGTGCGAGGCGCGCGGGCTGCACGTCCCCGAGCTGGCCGAGGCGACGGTAGCCGAGCTCCGCTCCTTCCTGCCGCCGGCAGCGGGCGTCTCGAACCCCGTGGACATGATCGCGTCGGCGAGCGCCGAGGACTACGGGCGCGCGATCCGGGTCGTCGCGACGGATCCCGGCGTCGACGCGCTGATCGTGATCTACATCCCGCCCCTCGAGGACGACGCCCCCGCGGTGGCGAGGGAGATGGTCGACGCGATCGGGTCGATCGAGGGGCGCATCCCCGCACTGACGTGCTTCATGTCCGCGCGCGGGCTGCCGGAGGCGCTTTCGGCCCCCGGCGTGCGCATCCCCTCCTACGCGTTCCCGGAGCAGGCCGCGATCGCCCTCGCCCACGCTGCCGACCACGGCGAGTGGCGCCGGCGGCCCGTGGGCACGGTGCCTCAGCTCCCGGGGATTCGCTCGGACGAGGCCGCTGCCGTGATCGCCGGCGCGCTCGAGCGCGAGGACGGCTGGCTCGACCCCGACGAGGTCACGCGCCTGTTCTCCTGCTACGGGATCCCCATGGCGACGACGATACGCGCCGACACGCCCGAAGGCGCCGGCGAGGCGGCCGGCTCGCTGCGGGGAACCGTGGCGTTGAAAGCGGTCGGTCCCGTGCACAAGAGCGACGTCGGCGCCGTCTCGCTCGACCTCGCGGCGACAGCGGTGGCGGACGAGGCGGTCGCCATGGCGGAGCGCATCGCGGCGCACGGGGAAGAGCTCGAGGGCTTCGTCGTCCAGGAGATGGTGTCCGGCGGCGTGGAGATGCTCGTCGGCATGACCGCCGATCCCGAGTTCGGGCCGATCGTGGCCTGCGGCGCAGGGGGCGTCACCGTCGAGCTGACGCGAGACGTCGCCGTGCGCGTGGCGCCCGTGACCGACCTCGACGCAGCCGAGATGGTGCGCTCGCTGGCCACGTTCCCGCTGCTCGACGGCTTCCGGGGTGCCACGCCGAAGGACGTCGGTGCGCTCGAGGACGTGGTGCTGCGGGTGTCGACGCTCGCGATCGACCAGCCCGCCGTGGTGGAGATGGACTGCAACCCGCTCGTGGTGCTCGACCGTGGCGCCGCGGTCGTGGACGCACGCGTCCGTGTCGCGCCGCCGTTGCCACACGCGCCCTTTGCCGGGAGAGCCGACGCCTGACGACGCGATCACCGCGATTGCGCAGATGGCACTCGTCTGACAGGCTTGGGGCGACTCCAACCAACAAGGGAGGTTCCTGTGGCAGGACTTGAGATCAAGAGCTCGGGCTCACCCGACGAGGTGCGCAACTTCGTCGCGCACGGCCACGCTGACGTCTACAACCTCGGCGCGGCCGCGGCGATGATCGGCACATTCGAGCCGGGCTGGAAGTGGTCAGAGCACCTGAAGCCGATCGCGGGCACCAACACCTGCCAGGCGCCACACTTGCTCTACTGCCTCTCCGGCCGAATGCACGTCGTGATGGAGGACGGCTCGGAGGGCGAGATCGGCCCCGGCGACGTCGTCTCGATCGCGCCCGGTCACGACGCGTGGACGGTCGGCGACGAGCCGTGTGTGGCCGTCGATTTCGGCGGTTACGCCCAGTACGCCAAGGGCTCGTAGACGAGAAGTAGGACGAGGCCGAGGCCGAGCGAGGGCGGGGGTGAGGGCGAGGCCAGCCTCGCCCTCCGGGTCACGCAGAGTCGTCGTCCCCGCTCGGCATCCAGGAGGGCGTGCGCCGCTCGAGGAAGGCGCGCAGGCCTTCCTGGCCCTCGTCGCTCGTCCTCCGTTCCGCGATACGACGTGCCGTGTCGGCAGCGTCGGGCCGCTCGAGGACGAGCCGTTTCGCGTGTCGTGCAGCGCGCGGACCAGCCGTCCGCAGCTCGCCGAGCGCGCGCCCGAGCGCCCCGTCGAGGTCGTCTGTCACCTCGTGCGCCAGCCCGATCCGGAGCGCAGTAGCCGCATCGAACCGCTCACCCGTGACGAAGTATCGACGCGCAGCGCTCTCGCCGATCTTCCGGAGCGCGAACGGGGAGATGACCGCGGGGATGATCCCGAGCTTCACCTCGGAGAAGGCGAAGACGGCAGCTTCGTGCGCGATCACGATGTCGGCGCAGGCGACGAGGCCGGCGCCGCCGCCCAGCGCGTGCCCCTGGACGACTGCGACGACGGGCGCCGGGCAGCCGTCGATCGCCTCGAGCATCTGCCGCAGCGCGGTGGCGTCGGCGACGTTTGCGTCGTAGGAGAGATCGACGGAGGAGCGCATCCACGCGACATCGGCGCCGGCGCAGAAGCTCTTGCCCTCACCCGCGAGCACGACCGCGCGCGCCTTGCCGACGTCGACGAACGCCTGCGACAGCTCCGCGATCAGGGCGGCGTCGAACGCATTCCGCGTCTCGGGCCGCGCCAGAGTGATGCGCAAGACATCGTCGTCGCGTTCTCTTCGCAGCGCACCCATCGCCGCGGAGCATAGAGTCGTGCCATGCTGACCGGGACGATCGCCGCCGCCGTGACCCCCCTCCGGGACGGCGGCACCACGCTCGACGAGGGCGCGTTCGGGCCGTACACCGACTTCCTCCATGGCGCAGGTCTCGACGGCGTTCTGACCCTCGGGACGAACGGGGAGGGCATCCTGCTGTCCGTCGACGAGCGCCGTCGCGTGACCGAGCTGTTCCTCCAGGCCTCGGCCGGCCGACTGCTCGTCGCAGCGCACTGCGGCGCCCAGACCACTGCCGACACCGTGGCCCTCGCGGAGCATGCCGCCGGAGCAGGAGCCGATGCGGTCGCGGTGATCGGGCCGCCGTACTTCAAGCTCGACCCGGAGGCCCAGTACCGGCACCTGCGCGCGGCCGCCGCCGCGTGCGCGCCGACGCCGTTCTACGTCTACGAGTTCGCGGCCACGGCCGGGTATCCGTTCGACCTGGCGATGTTGTTGCGCCTGCGCGACGATGCCGAGAACTTCGCGGGGATGAAGGTCTCGGACACTCCCTGGGAGGCGTTCGAGCGCTATGTGCTCGACGGGCTCGCCATCTTCGTGGGGCCCGAGGCGCTGATCCACCGGGGGATGAGCGCAGGCGCGATCGGTGCGGTCTCCGCTCTCGCGTCGGCCTTTCCGCAGGACGTGGCCGCCGTCGTGTGCGATCCGAGCGAGACAGGCGCGGCCGGGCTCGCCGAGTTGCGTGCCCAGATCGAGAGCTTCCCGCGGCACGCAGCGCTGAAGCACGTGCTCGGGCGGAAGGGCGTTCCCGTCCGACCTGACGTGCGGGCCCCATTGCGTGGTCTCACCGACGCGGAGGCGCGCGAGCTCGACGCCTGGCTCGATGTGCACGACACCTGAACGCGAGCAATCGGGAGCGGCTCGGCGCGGTCGGCGGGGCAGGTTCGGCTCCGACAGGTCAGGTCGGCGTGTCGCCGCGCCTCGGCTCGCTCTCCTCGGTGTCGTCCTCGTCCCCGTTCGCGTCTTCCGAGGCCCCGGGTGAGGAGTCGGGCTCGGTCTACATCCGGAAGACGCCGAACGTCGTCGCCGGCACGGGCGCGTTCGCCGCGGCGGCAAGGCCGAGCGCGAGCACGCGTCGCGTGTCGAGCGGGTCGATGATGCCGTCGTCCCACAGACGCGCGGACGAGAAGTACGGCGATCCCTCACGCTCGTACGTCGCGCGGATCTCATCCGGGTCTGCGTCACCGACCATCGTCAGCACCGTGGCGGCCTGCTCGCCGCCCATCACCGAGATCCTGGCGTTCGGCCACATCCAGAGCTGCCGGGGGCCGTACGCCCGGCCGCACATCGCATAGTTCCCGGCCCCGAACGAGCCGCCCGTGATCACCGTGAACTTCGGAACCTCCGCGCACGCGACCGCCGTCACGAGCTTCGCGCCGTCGCGAGCGATGCCACCCTCCTCGTACTCCTTGCCGACCATGAAGCCGGTGATGTTCTGCAAGAAGACGAGCGGTATCCGCCGCTTGCACGCGAGCTCGACGAAGTGCGCCCCCTTCTGCGAGGACTCGGCGAAGAGGACGCCGCGGTTGGCGAGGATGCCAACGGGATAGCCTTCGATGCGGGCGAAGCCGCAGACGAGCGTGTCGCCGTAGAGCGCCTTGAACTCGTGGAATCGCGAGCCGTCGACGGTGCGGGCGATCACCTCCAGCGGATCGAGCTCGTGACGGAAGTCCTCGGGGATGACGCCGTAGAGGTCGCCCGGGTCGACGAGAGGCTGCTCGCTCGGTGTCAGCTCCCACGGGCACGGCAGCGGGTCGCCGAGATTGCGCACGATCTCCCGGGCGATCGCCAGCGCGTGCTCGTCGGAGGTGGCGTAGTGGTCGGCGACTCCCGATCGGCGTGTGTGCACGTCGGCGCCGCCCAGCTCCTCCGCCGTCACGTCCTGCCCCGTGGCCGCCTTCACGAGCGGCGGGCCGCCGATGAAGATCGTCCCGGTGCCGCTGACGATCACCGTCTCGTCCGACATGGCCGGGACGTAGGCGCCGCCGGCTGTACACGAGCCCATGACGACGGCGATCTGGGCGATGCCCTGAGCAGACATGCGCGCTTGGTTGTGGAAGATCCGGCCGAAGTGCTCGCGGTCCGGGAACACGTCCGCCTGCAGCGGCAGGAACGCTCCGCCCGAGTCGACGAGGTAGATGCACGGGAGGCGGTTCTGCTCGGCCACTTCCTGCGCGCGCAGGTGCTTCTTCACGGTCAGGGGGTAGTAGGAGCCGCCCTTCACGGTGGCGTCGTTCGCGACCACGACCACGTGGCGGCCTTCGACCGCTCCAATCCCGGTCACGATGCCCGCAGACGGGGCGTCGCCGTCGTAGAGGTCCCACGCGGCGAGTGAGTTCAGCTCGAGGAACGCGGCACCGGGATCGATGAGCCGGTCGATGCGCTCGCGCGCGGTCAGCTTCCCGCGTGCCTGGTGCCGTTCGAGCGCCTTCTCGCCGCCGCCGCGGGCGACGAGCGCCGTGCGCTCGCGCAACTCGGACGCCAGCGTCTCCATGTGCGCGCGGCGTCGCTCGAAGGCCTCGTCGTGGGCGACATGCGTCCCGAGCACGGTCACGGGTCGAGTCTACGCAGCGGGGCCGGCGGAGTCGTATCGGGCTTGACGCCGGCGTCCGCGCAGGGGACGGTTTCGGCGATGGAGAACCTGATGCCGCGCTTCGAGGAGCTGCAGACGCATCTGCGCGGCGTCTGGCCGACGATGACGCTGCAGTCCATCGGCAGCGTCGAGCGCACCGTGATCGTGATCCACTCGTTCAGCCTCGAGATCCCGGACGTGCTCGCCCCGCTCGCGCAGGCGTACGAGGAGCGGTTCCTCGTGATGGTGCTCGGCGTACTGCGCGGACGCCGCACGCGTGTCGTCTACATCACCTCGAGCCCCGTGCTTCCGAGCGTCGTCGACTACTGGTTCCGCCTCATGCCCCGACTCGATCGACCCGAGGCGCACGAGCGTCTGCGGATGCTCTCACCGGTCGACCCGTCGTTCCGACCGCTGACCGCGAAGATCCTCGACCGGCCACGCTTCGTCGAGCGGATCAAGCGGGAGATCCCGGATCCCGACCACGCCGTGATCTACCCGTTCAATACGTCAGAGCTCGAGGTCGAGCTCGCGGTTCGGCTCGGCGTGCCTCTCTACGGGTCGGCCCCCGGGCTGTGGGAGCTCGGCGCGAAGTCGGCGACGCGGCGGCTGTTCCGCGAGGAGGGCGTTCCCTGCCCGGCGGGACGCGAAGGACTGCGTGACGTGGACGATCTACGCTCGGCGATCTCCGAGCTCCGTGTCGAGTGCCCGCAGCTGCGGGAGGTGATCGTCAAGCACGACCAGGGGGTGAGCGGGCTCGGCAACGCGACGATCCGCCTGGAGCCGGGTGCGAGCGTCGACGACGCGATCGGCGGTCTCGAGCTGGAGGACGACACGATCGACGCCGAGCAGTTCCTGGCCGGGCTGGCTGCCGGTGGTGTCGTCGAGGAGCGCATCCGTGGCGAGGAGTATCGGAGCCCCAGCGTCCAGATGCAGGCGTCCCCCGAGGGCGCGCTCGAGGTGCTGTCGACACACGATCAGGTACTGGGAGGCCCGCACGGGCTCTCCTTCCTCGGCTCGCGCTTCCCGGCCGACCCGGAGTACGCGTCGGAGATCACCCGCCTAGGTAGGAAGGTCGGTTCCCGGCTCGCAGCCGAGGGCGTCGTCGGCCGCTTCGCGGTGGACTTCGTCCTCGTGCGGAAGGGAGGCGAGGCCTGGCGTCCGTACGCGATCGAGATCAACCTCCGCTGTGGCGGGACGACGCACACGTACATGGCGCTGCAGGCACTGACGGATGGCACGTACGACGCCGACCGCGGCGAGCTCGTCGCCGGCGGTCGTCGCAAGTTCTACGTCTCGTCCGATCACATCGAAGCACCCGAGTACGCGGCGCTGACGCCCGAGGACTTCCTCGAGATCGTGGAGCAGCGGCGGATCGGCTGGGACGGCGAGCTGCTCACAGGAGTCGTGTTCCACATGGTCAGCGCGATCGCGATCGCCGGGAGGGTGGGCGCGACAGCGATCGGCGACTCGCCGCTCGAGGCGGATCTGCTGGTTCGGCGAGCCCGGCGCATCCTCGACGAGGAGACAGGGCGTGTCGCGCCGTCGGCGTGAGAGAGGCTGAGCTGGGACGCACGCCCGCAGAGCTCGTGCTCCGCGTCCCCGGGCCGCTGCGCGTCGTGGGGCGCAATGCCGTGTGGGCGTTCGGCCGGGCAACGGCCCGCGCCCGTCCGCTGCCGGACTTCCTGATCATCGGCGCACAGAAGGCGGGGACGACGGCGCTGTACACGTACCTGCGCCGCCATCCTGCGATCACGGGGCCGTCCTGGAAGGAGGTCAGTTTCTTCGATCGCCACTACGCGCGCGGGGCACGCTGGTACCGGGGCAACTTCCCGCTTCGCCCGCGGGGTCGGCTGGTGGGAGAGGCGAGCCCGAGCTACCTCTTCCACCCGTTGGCACCGAAGCGCGTGGCAGCGTTGCTGCCGGACGTGAGGCTGATCGCGATTCTTCGCAACCCGGTCGAGCGCGCCTACTCGCACTACCAGCACGAGGTCGCGCTCGGCCGCGAGGTGCTCGCGTTCGAGGACGCGCTCGACGCGGAGCCGGAGCGGCTGCGCGGCGAGTTGGAGCGCATGGTCGCCGACCCTGCGTACTTCAGCCGTGCCTGGTGGGACCACACGTACGTCGGCCGAGGGCTGTATGCGGAGCAGCTGGACCGGTGGCTGGCCGTGTTCCCCCGCGACCAGCTGCTCGTGCTGACCACGGACGATTTGGCAGAGCGCTCGGCGGAGACGTACGTACGCGTGCTCGCGTTCCTCGGCGTGCCGCCGCACGCGCTGGACGACTACCCGCGTGTGTTCGACCGCGACTATCCGCCGGCGGCCGCGGAGACACGAGCACGCCTCGCGGAGGTCTTCGCCGAGCCGAATCGGCGTCTTGCAGCCCGTCTCGGCGTCGACCTGGGTTGGTCAGGCAGGGCCGGGGACGGAACTCACGGCGTGGTGCCGTAGCCGGAACGGCCGCAGATCTCCGCCCCCGGTCCTTCTACGGTACGGCCCGGGGAGGACGATGCCGCCCCGCATCGCTAGCCTTGCGCCGATGTCCCCCACGAGCACGCTCGAACGATGGCACGCCTTCGTGGCGAGTCGCGACGTGTCGATCCTCGACGAGATCCTGGCCGATGATGTCGAGTTCCGGCCGCCGACCTACTGGACGCCGCGACGGGGCAAACGCGAAGCGGCGTTGATCCTCGGCACCGTCGCCAGTGTCTTCGAGGACTTCCGGTACGGTCGGGAATGGGTCGATGGTGACGATTGGGCTCTCGAGTTCACGGCCCGGGTCGGTGAGCTCGAGTTGAAGGGCGTCGACCTGATCCGGCTCGACGATCGGGGGAAGATCGTCGACTTCGAGGTCGTTGCGCGTCCGCCGAACGCAGTCGCGGCGCTCCGGGCGGTCATGGAGGAGCGCCTGCGGCCTCTGCTCGGACACGCCGCCGGCGGGTGAGCGAGGCTGGCTCCCGGTGGATACGAGCATTCCCATCCCCGAGACGGGTCGCACGTTTTCGTCGCTCCGGCGCGTCCGCTTGTCCGACATGGACGCGCATGGTCGCCTGCGGCTCGACGCCGTCGCACGCTTTCTGCAGGACGTGGCGATCGACGACGTCTCGGAGACGGGCTGGGGGATGCCCGATCACCTCTGGTTCGTCCGCTCGATCAAGGTCGATGTCGTCGCGCCATTCCTCGCCGACCGCGAGGTCGAGCTGACCACGTGGTGCAGCGGCATGGCCGCGATCGCCGCCGGGCGCCGCTGGTCGGTGCGCGGCGATGCCGGGGGTCGCCTCGAGGTGGACAGCGTCTGGATCCACCTCGGTCCCGACCAGCGCCCGGCGAGGCTCGAGCAGTTCGGCGTGTACGCGGATGCGACCGCGGGGAGACGCGTCTCCACGAAGCTCGAGCTGCCCGATCCTCCGGCGGGCGCGCACCCGTCGGCGTTCGCGTTGCGGGCGGCTGACGTCGACCTGCACGGTCACGTCAACAACGCGGTCTACTGGCAGGCGATCGAAGAGTGCCTCGGCCCGAACGGCATCGATCCGCGCAGTCCGCTGAGCGTGTCACTCGACTTCCGCCACCCGATCGACCTCGGCGATCGACTGGAGCTCGTCGAGACCGTCGCCCACGGCAGGTTGGACGTCGGCTTCGTCACAGGTGACGGGCCGCGCGCGGTCGCGCGCGTCGAGCGGATCTAGCCCTTCGTGAAGACGTAGTCGTCCGCAGCTGCCTGCATGTGGCAGCTCTGGCAGAGCGAGCCCTCGGCGAGCACCCCGTAGCTTCCGCCGTCGAGCGTGTATTCGACGTACTCCCACTCGTCGCTCACCTTGTGCATGACAGCGACGTCGCGCGGGAGGCCGTCCGCGCCTTCGTCCTCGATCGACTTGACGACAACCGCGCCTTCGGGAAAGACGTCTCCTTCCTTCGCGAGGCTGACATAGACGTTCTTGATGCCGTTGTGCGCCCCGGGCGTGGTGAAGGGCTCGGCGTTGAGGCGGGTCCACGATGAGTATCCCGCGGTGTGGTCCGGAAGGCCAGGGTCGGCGGTCGTCGGGGTGTCCGGCTCCGTCTCCTCCGGCGAGCCCGTCGGGTCGCCGCCGCACCCTGCCGCGACGAGGACGACGGCAACGAGGAGCGCGAGGGCGGCAGGCAGGCGCACGAATGCATCATGACACGGCCTCCGAGTGAGCCGACTCGAGGGGGTAGCTATGCCTTCCTCACGGCTCGTTCGGCTGGTGGTCGGGCTCGCCGCAGGTGCGGTGCTGATCAGCTGCCGAGGACGTGCGTCAAGAGCAGCCGGCCGTCCTCGCGGCGCTTGGCTGCGACCAAGTGAACGGGCCGGTCTCATTGAGCAGTTGCCTGCTCGATGTGGCGCGAGGTTAGGATGGACGCGACTCGGGTCAGCACTTGAGACAGGGGAGGGAGAGATGTCGACGTCACGACGACGCACGGTCTGGATCCTGGCGGCCTGCGTAGCGGTACTCGCGGGTGCGCTGCTGGCGATCCCTGCAGTGGCCAAGGACAACCCCGGCGAGGGTGCGGAGAGCTCCAAGCCGGTGCAACTACAGATTCTCGCGATCAACGATTTCCACGGGAACATCGCAACGACGTCGAGCGGATTCGGCGGGACAGGTCGAGCTGACTACCTCGCCGCGAACATCCGCGCGGCCGAAGCAGGAGTGAGGAACTCCATCTTCGTGTCGGCCGGCGACCTGATCGGCGCGACGCCGCTGATCTCGGCGCTGTTCCACGACGAGCCGACGATCGAGGCGATGAACCTGATGGGCCTCGACATCAACGGCGTGGGGAACCACGAGTTCGACGAGGGGCCGGCCGAGCTGCTGCGCATGGCGAACGGTGGCAGCCATCCGGTGGACGGCGATCTCGACGGCGACGGATTCGCAGGCGCCGACTTCGAGTTCCTTGCGGCGAACGTCGTCGACGACGCGACCGGCAAGACGATCTTCGCCCCCTACACGGTCAAGGTCTACGACGGGGTCAAAGTGGCCTTCATCGGGATGACGCTCGAGGGGACGCCGAGCATCGTCACGCCGTCCGGCGTCGCGGGTTTGACGTTCAACGACGAGGCCGAGACCGTCAACGCACTGGTGCCCCAGCTGCAGAAGCACAACATCGAGGCGATCGTCGTGCTGCTCCACGAAGGCGGCTTCTCGGACGGCGGGCAGAACGACTGCGGAAGCGGCCTGACCGGCCCGATCGCGGAGATCGTGCCGCAGCTCGACGACGCGGTCGACCTCGTGATCGCCGGCCACACGAACGACGAATTCATCTGTGAGATCGACGGCAAGTGGGTGACGATGGCCGACAACGCGGGCCGTCTGTTCACCGACATCGACGTGACGCTGAACCGCGTCACGAAGGACATGACGGTGGTCGCGATCAACAACACGCCGAACCTCCAGGCCGGCGTCACGCCTGCAGCGGACCTGACGGCGCTGATCGACAAGTACGACGCGCTGTCGGCGCCGCTTGCCAACGCGCCGATCGGCTCGACGTCGGCTGCCATAACGAGGGCGATCAACGCCGCAGGAGAGTCGGCGCTGGGTGACGTGATCGCGGACGCTCAGCTGTCCGCGACGGCGGGCGCCGGTGTCGGCAACGCTGTCGTGGCGTTCATGAACCCTGGCGGCATCCGCGCCGATCTTCCTAGCGGCGTCGTGACGTACGGCCAGGCGTTCTCCGTGCAGCCGTTCGGCAACAGCCTCGTGACGATGACGCTCACGGGGGCGCAGATCCACACGCTCCTCGAGCAGCAGTTCGTCGGCTGCGGCCAATCGTCGAACCGTGTCCTGCAGGTCTCGGACGGGTTCACGTACGAATGGGACGCGAGCGGTGGCGCCTGCGACAAGGTCGATCCGACGACGATCGAGATCGGCGGAGTCACTGTCGATTCCGGAACCGGCTACCGCGTGACGGTGAACAGCTTCCTCGCCGACGGTGGGGACAACTTCGCCGTGCTCCCGCTCGGAACCGACCGGCTCGGCGGAGAGGTCGATCTCGACGCGCTGGTCACCTACTTCGGCGCGAACTCTCCCGTCGCGCCGGGGCCGCAGAACCGCATCGCGCGTATCCCCTAGGGCGACCCGAAGAGCGAATGACCCGGGTGCCCGGCGCAAGCCGGGCACCCGGGCCTTCGGCAGCCACTGGGCCACCGGCAGGACTCGCGTCGGTTGTACTTCCCCGTGACGCAGATGTACGTCGACCTCACCAGTGTCGAGTTCGCCACCGGGTTTGATGCCTGAGCGGCGTCCCGCACAGCACCCCGCTGACGGGACGGGATCTCGCGTTCGAGCCAGGTCGGGAAGAAGCGAGAGGGAGTGGCGACGCCACTCCCTCTCGGATTCGACGTGCTCCAATCGCGGAGCAGGAGTCGGGTCAGCTGCCGGGGACCTGCATCAGCAGCAGCTGACCGTCCTCACGTCGCTTCGTATAGTTCTGCGGCTGCGGCGACGGTCCGCCGGGCTGGTTCTCCCAGACATGGGGGCCGGTGGCTCCGGGCAGGTTCACGTGCGACTGGACATCGAGTGCCCACCAGCCTGCACCGAACCACCTCGAGACGTCGACGATGCCGCTTGTCTCGGCCGAGGGCTGAGTTGCCGTCGCGACGTGCGTCCAGGTGCCGGCAGCGAGCGCGTACTGCCAGATCTTCGCGTTGGACGTGTCCTCCTGCACCATCAGGCTGTTCTTGCCGACGTCGATGTTGTCGGGGCTCTTGAACGCGACGTACGTCGAAGCCGCGGTCGAGTCGTCGGCTTGTGCCAGGATGCTGAACTGGTCGACCTTCGTCGGGTCGCCGGCGTTCATCTCCATTCTGAAGATTCGCCCGTTGCTCGAAGCCGTACCCGGCGTGCTGCTAGACGCCCGGTAGAGCCGTCCGGTGTCCGGTGTCGGGTGGATGAGCCGCGAGTTGCCGGTGTCCGCGAAGTAGACCGTGCGCGGGTTGTCCGGGTCGTATGCAATGTCCTCGACCCGCACGAACTGGAACACGTTGTTGGCGTTCGACCAGTCCTCGAGGGCGTCCTGCGGGCTGTCCGACGTCGTACCGCGAGCCACGTCTTCCGGCACCCGGATGAACTCTCCCGTCCAATTATCCCCGGGCTCGATGTCCAGGTAGTCGTTGGCGCCGTTGAACGCATTCGACGGATCGATAGCGGCTCCCCCGTTTCCGGTCACCCTGAACGCATAGAGCGCGCTCTCGTCCTTCTGGAAGTGCTGCCAGTTGTGGCTCATCGACAAGTACAGCTGGCTCAGATTCGGCCGCGCCGGTGTCGACGGGAAGGTGAACGTGTCGTCGCCGGACAGCGCGACGATTCCACGCTTCCAGCCGGGCACGATCACGGTGTTCTCGTGGTTATGGCGCCCCTGGCTGGCCAACGGCGCGGACTTCCCGGTCGTCGTGTCGAGGTAGACGGCGAGACCGGATTGACGGTACGGCGCGACCGAAGGATCGGGGCCGTAGGGCGCCCCGTCCGGGATCCTGATCACGTCGCTCGACTCTTCATTGAGCATGAACGTGTAATGCGGAAACCCGTGCTCCGGCCCTGCCATGAACGCCGAGCAGAACCGGTTGTAGCCGAGGTCCGGCGACAACACGACCTCCGTGTCGATGATCGACTTCGAGGCGATGTCGACGCGCACCCGGCTCACCGACGAGTCCTGGAAGTCGGCGAACCCACCGAACGGCACGTGGGACTGCTCGTGCGCGACGTACAGGTCGACGTAGCCCTGCTCGTTGTTCTTTCCGGGGCCTGGCACCACGCCGATCCCGTCCGGAATCCCCTCGAAGAGCGTGCCGAAGGCGGTTTCGCCCGAGTTGATCAGCGCCTTCACCTGCCCAGCGCCCGTCAGCGCGACGTACGGATCGCTGCTCGTGTTGTAGCCGGGCACCGCCGCCGCCGGGAACGCGGCGACCAGCCCCAGCACGGTCACGCCCGTGATGCCGGCTATGAGGACGAGCCGGCGTCTCAAGTTGTCTCTCACGGTCAGATCTCCCCCTTCTGAGCACGGTGTATGCGAACGCAGCATGATCGCGCCACGGCCGCGACTCACTCCTGTCCGGGCATTCTCGCGCATTTCCGTGCCGACTTCCACCGTCGGAGCCGCGCGATCGGGCCGCAGGGGGCGTTCCGCCATTTGTGTCTCCGCCACGGACTCGACGAGAGCTCCGCCGCTGGCGATCTCGGTGATCGACACGAGCTCGTGACGGGGGAAGCCCGACGGGCGCCTCCAGGTCGGCTTCGTCACCGCTGCCGGAGGCTCGCGCCGCGAAGCGAGAACGGGAGGGTCGCCGTCGGGCGGTTGCCTTCGCATCGCGCGCCGCAGGCTCGGCCGGCGGCCTAGCCGACGGCGCTCTGCTCGCGCTTGCGGCGCGACGCGGCGGTCTGCCGCTTCGACGCAGACAGCTCGACCTTGCGCAACCGGATCGAGCGAGGCGTCACCTCGACGGCCTCGTCGTCACGGATGAACTCCAACGCCTGCTCGAGCGACAGCGGACGCGGCGGGATCAGCCGCACCGTCTCGTCCGCCGAGGCCGCGCGCATATTCGTCAGCTTCTTCGGCTTGGACGCGTTCACGTCGAGGTCGTTGTCGCGCGAGTTCTCGCCGACGACCATGCCCTCGTAGACCGCGTCCCCGGGTGCGATGAAGAGCGACCCGCGCTCCTGGAGCGCCTGGATCGCGAAGCCCGTCGCGTCACCGCGACGATCCGCGACCAGGCTGCCACTCGGCCTGGTCCGAAGCTCGCCGTGCCACGGCTCCCAGCTCTCGAAGATGTGGTGGAGGATCCCGCTGCCGCGCGTCTCGGTGAGGAACTCGGTGCGGAAGCCGATCAGCCCTCGCGCCGGCACGAGGTACTCCATGCGCGCCCAGCCGGTGCCGTGGTTGACCATCTGCGTGACGCGCCCCTTGCGGAGGGCGAGGAGCTGCGTGACGACACCGATGTAGTCCTCCGGCACGTCGATCGCCACGCGCTCGATCGGCTCGTGACGTATCCCGTCGACCATCTTCGTGAGCACTTCCGGCTTGCCGACCGTCAGCTCGAACCCTTCGCGGCGCATGAGCTCGACGAGCACGGCGAGCTGGAGCTCGCCTCGCCCCTGCACCTCCCAGACGTCCGGGCGCGAGGTGGGCAGGACGCGGAGGGAGACGTTGCCGACGAGCTCCTGCTCCAGGCGGCTCTTGATCTGACTGGCGGTGAGGCGGTCACCTTCCGTGCCTGCGAGCGGGCTCGTGTTGATCCCGAGGGTGATCGAGAGGCTCGGCTCGTCGACGCTCGTAACCGGGAGTGGCCGAGGGTCGTCCGGATCGGCGATCGTCTCACCGATCGTCACCTGTGGGAGGCCCGCGAGTGCGACGATCTCACCCGGGCCTGCCTCGTCCGCAGGGATGCGGTCGAGCGCCTCTGTCACGAAGAGCTCGGTGACCCGGGCCGTCTCGATGCTGCCGTCGGCGCGGCACCAGGCGACCTGAGCGCCCTTGCGGAGCGTCCCGTGGTGGATGCGGAGCAGGGCGAGCCGGCCGACGTACGGGCTGGCGTCGAGATTCGTGACGAGCGCCTGCAGCGGGTGCCCGGGCTCGTGGGAAGGTGCCGGGATTGTCTCCAGCAGCGTGTCGAAGAGCGGCTGCAGGTCGGCTGCGAGCTCGCCGGGAGACCGTCCGGCGCACCCGGCTCGGGCGTTCGCGTAGACGATCGGGAACTCGATCTGGGACTCGCTCGCGTCGAGATCGAGGAACAGCTCGTAGACCTCGTTCACGACCTCCTCGACGCGTGCGTCGGGGCGGTCGACCTTGTTGACGACGAGCACGACGGGGAGCCGCTGCTCGAGCGCCTTGCGCAGAACGAACCGCGTCTGCGGCAGCGGCCCCTCGCTCGCATCGACGAGCAGCAGCACGCCGTCGACCATCGTCAGGCCGCGCTCGACCTCGCCACCGAAGTCGGCATGACCGGGCGTGTCGATGATGTTGATCTTCACACCGCCGTGCTGCACGGCGGTGTTCTTGGCCAGGATCGTGATCCCCTTCTCTCGCTCCAGGTCGGTCGAGTCGAGGACGCGCTCACCGACGTCCTGGTTCTCCCGAAACGACCCCGACTGCCAGAGCATCGCGTCCACGAGCGTCGTCTTGCCGTGGTCGACGTGCGCGACGATCGCGACGTTGCGCAGGTCGTTGCGGAAGGCGAGGTTCGAGTCAGGCACGGCTTGGCAGGGTACCTAGCAAGGGGCGGCAGGACTCGAACCTGCAACCCCGGTGGAGAGGGTGCGAGAGAGGCTCGCTCGGCTTCATGGTGAGTGTCGTCGATCCCGTGCGCTCCGGCCCGTTCTCAGTCGTCCGGTCGAGAGCCGACGAGAAACCGGGCACGGTTCGCGTGGCATCCGGAGTGCCGACGGCGGGAGCTCGACGCGGGGAGCAGCCAGCCTCGCCCGCGGGCGCCTGGGCACGGTGCCCGTGGCACCGGGGCGCACGGCTCTCTAGGCTCGTTCCACCATGCTCGAGTGCAGAGCGGTGCGGCGCAGCCGCCGAGATGCCGGCGAGCTCGCCGGCGAAGGGGACGACCCGCCACCGGGCGGGGATTCGACATCGAGCCGCGACTCGCGAGGTGAGAGATGACTGAGCGCAAGAAGATCAGCCTGCCCGACCTGTTCGAGAAGGCAGGCAGGGACGAGCCCATCACGATGTTGACCTGCTACGACTTCCCCACGGCGACCTTCCAGGAGCAGGCGGGGGTGGAGATGATCCTTGTCGGCGACAGCCTGGGGATGACGATGCTGGGGTACGACAGCACCCTTCCCGTGACGATGGAGGACATGATTCGTCATGCGCAGGCCGTGCGCCGAGGCGCGCCGAACGCGTGGCTGATCGGCGACATGCCCTACATGAGCTACCAGCCGAGCGTCGAGTCCGCGATTCGCAACGCCGGACGATTCATGGCCGAGGCCGGGTGCGATGCGGTGAAGCTCGAAGGCGGGGCGGCGATGGCCGATCGAGTGGCCGGCATCGCCGCCGCCGGCATCCCGGTGATGGGTCACCTTGGACTGACACCCCAGAGCAGCAGCGCGCTCGGCGGGTTCCGCCTGCAGGGCAAGACGGCGGCGCAGGCACGCATGATCATCGACGACGCCAAGGCGCTCGAAGAGGCTGGGGTCTTCGCCATCCTCCTCGAGCTCGTGCCCGACCAGGTCTGCGAGATCGTCACCAAGCGTGCGGAGACGTGCTTCGTGATCAGTCTCGGCGCAGGGCCCCACGCGCACGGCCAGTTGCTCATCTACCACGACATGTTCGGGCTGTACCCGAAGTTCAAGCCGCGAATGGCGAAGGTCTTCGGGCAGGCCGGCACGGTGATCCAGGAAGGGTTGGAGCAGTACGTGCGCGAGGTGCAGGAGCGTGCGTTCCCGGCGGAGGAGCACTACTTCGCGATGAACGACGAGGCCCTACAGGAGCTGACGAGCGAATTGGACAGCGACGACTGATCGAGCGCGCGGCCAACGTGACCACCGGAGCAATGAGGCGATCGGCAACGCGCTCGGGGGGCGAGCGAGCCTTCAAGGAGACGGGGAGTGGACCCAGCAGGGGCGGCAGGACTCGAACCTGCAACCCCCGGTTTTGGAGACCGGTGCTCTGCCAATTGAGCTACGCCCCTGGGTTGCGGCATCGAGTGTAGCGGCGCCCTTCCACGAATCGCGCCCACGTGAAAGGATCATCACGTGACCATGGGGGGGAAGATCCTGGTCGTGCTGGCAGGCGTGTCCGCGGTGTTCGCGGGCGTCGTCGGCGCCTGGGGCGCGTACCTGCTCACGAGCGCCGAGGACCTGCTCGGGGTCAATGGCGTGCTCGGTCGTGCAGCACTCGGCACGAGCGCCCTCTACGGGACGCTCGCGGTCGGGGTGCTGCTGCTCGTCCAGCGCGGGCGAGCCGACCGCTAGATGGTTGATCGGCAATTCAGGCACCCGCGAATGGCGGCCGTGACACGGCGCATCGCGGCACGCTCGCCCGTGACACGTACCAGTGGGTACGCACCACGGCCGATTGCACCACGCTGCTTGGTCACGCCCGTCCTCGACGGGCACCCCAATTACCGATCAACCATCTAGATGCAGCGGCGGGCGCTGGGACTGCTCTTCCTCGCCCTCGGCGCGGGACTCGCGGTCGTTGCCGTCCTGTCCGCCCTCGAGGGAGGTCGCGCCTGGATCGTTGCGATCACTGCCGGCGGCCTGGCTCTGTGGCTCGGTGACCTCGGTCGTCGAGCGCTCCGCTGACCCGCATCCCTCGTTCGAGGGGGGAACGCGACGCTGCACGGCGTATTCTGTCTTCGTGGCCAGCTCGAAAGTGGCGTCGGACACGCTTGCCCTGTGGCAGGAGTACCGCAAGACCGAAGACCCGGCTCTTCGCGACCGACTGATCATCACCTACGCCCCGCTCGTGAAATTCGTGGCGGGTCGTCTCGGCGCGGGCCTACCCGCCCACGTGGATGAGCAGGATCTCGTCTCGTACGGCCTCCTCGGTCTGATCGGCGCCATTCAGCGCTTCGACCCCGAACGCGAGATCAAGTTCGAGACGTACGCGATCGCCCGCATCAAGGGCGCGATCATCGACGAGCTGCGCTCGCTCGACTGGGTGCCGCGGTCTGTGCGCACACGCGCGCGGGAGATCGAACGCGCGATCGCGGAGCTCGAGCGGCAGCTGCTGCGCGCCCCGACGGACGAGGAGATCGCGGCCAGGCTCGGTGTCGAGGTCTCCGACCTCGAGGACTCACTAGCCGAGATCTCCCGCTCCTCGATGGCGGCCCTCGACGAGCTGTGGACGCCGCAGGGGGGAGGCGGCGACCAGATCTCGTTGATCGACACGATCGAGGACACCAACGGGCCGGATCCGGAGTTCTCGCTCGAGCAGACCGAGCTCAAGGAGGCGCTCGGCGAGGCGATCGCGCGCCTGCCGGAGCGCGAGAAGCTCGTGGTCACGCTCTACTACTACGAGGAGCTGACGCTCCGCGAGATCGGCGAGGTGCTCGGCGTCACCGAGTCGCGCGTCTCGCAGCTGCACACGAAGGCCGTGCTCCGCCTCAAGGCTCGTCTCTCGGGCGGCCCTCGCGAGACTTCAGAGGGCTGAAGCGCGTCTCGACGACCTTGTCTCACGACCACGGGTCAGTCGTCGTGAGGTCTCTTCCCCTCCCGCCACGACGGTCACCCTGCGAGGGCGGTTCGCTCGCGGACTAGGATTTCGCGCGGACACCCCGATCAGGAGGAACGCGCGCGCATGGCAGCCACCGAGCCCGGCAAGATCCGCAACGTCGCAGTCGTCGGCCACCGCGGGACGGGGAAGACGTCCCTCGTCGAGGCGCTCCTCTTCCAGACGGGGGCCGTGAACCGGCTCGGCACCGTCGAGGCGGGCACGACCGTCACGGACTGGGACGAGGACGAACAGAGCCGACAGCTCTCGATCGCGCTCTCGTTGGCTCACACGGACTGGCAGGGTCGGAAGATCAACCTCGTCGACTGCCCCGGGGATCCCTCCTTCCAGGGCGAGTGGCGGTGCGCGCTCCCCGTCGTGGAGGGCGCCGTGGTGTTGGTCTCGGCTGTGATGGGGGCCGAGGTCGGTACGAGCCGCGTCTGGCGGGCCGCAGACGATCTCGGGTTGGCTCGCGTCGTGGTCGTGAACATGCTGGACCGCGAGCGCGCCGACTTCTACCGGACGCTCGGGCAGCTGCAGGAGCAACTGTCCCCGAAGTGCGTACCAGTTCACCTGCCGATCGGGTCGGAGCACGACCTGACCGGCATCGTCGACGTGCTCCACATGTGCGCCTATACGAGCCCCGACGGTGGCAAGGAAGGCGATCCCGTCGCGATTCCGGACGAGATGGCGGAGATGGCGCAGGAGTATCGCGAGAAGCTGCTCGACGCCGTCGTCGAGACCGACGAAGCGCTGATGGAGCGCTACCTCGAGGGTGAAGAGCTCGACGCGCACGCCGTGGCGGCGGCCTTGAAGGCTGCAATGACCCGCGGCGAGGTCTTCCCCGTCGCCTGCACCGTCGCCTCTAAGAACCTCGGCACCCACGCGCTGCTCGACCTTCTCGTCGAGGGAGTGCCCTCACCCGCCAAGCGCGGCGCCCCGATCGACGTCGAGGGTGCCGAGACCGCCGCGTTCGTCTTCAAGACGGTCGCAGATGCGTTCGCCGGGAAGATCAATCTGTTCCGCGTGCTCAAGGGCACCGTCACCACCGAGACGACGCTCTTCGACCTGCGGGAGCGGGCCAAGGAGCGGATGGGCTCTTTGCTGCAGCTCCAGGGCAAGGAGCACGCACCGGCGAAGGAGTTCGGGGAGGGCGACCTGGCAGCAGTCGCCAAGCTCAAGGACGTGCGCACCGGCGATCTCCTCGTCGACCACGAAATCGATGTCGAGGTTCCCGGCTTCGGGTTCCCCGAGCCGGTGATGAGCTTCGCCGTCACGCCGAAGGTGAAGGGCGAAGAGGAGAAGGTCGCGAACGCCATTCGCCGCCTCTCCGAGGAGGATCCGACCCTGAAGCTCCGCCGCGACCGGCAGACCGGGGAGGAGATCCTCGCCGGTATGAGCCAGATGCACGTCGAGGTGGCGCTCGAGCGGGCAAAGCGGCGCTTCGGCGTCGACGTCGAGCTCCACCAGCCCCGCGTCCCCTATCTGGAGACGATCCGGAAGGAGGCGCGGGCACGGCACCGCTACAAGAAGCAGACCGGGGGTCGAGGCCAGTTCGGTGACTGCGAGATCGTGCTCGAGCCGATCGCGGGCCACGAGGGCTACGAGTTCCAGGACAAGATCGTCGGCGGCGTGATCCCACAGAGTTACCGACCCGCCGTCGACAAGGGCATCCAGGAAGCGATGCAGCACGGGGAGCTCGCCGGCGCACCGGTTCAGGGCGTCCGCGTCCTGCTCGTGGACGGCCAGTACCACAACGTCGACTCGTCGGAGATGGCGTTCAAGATCGCAGGGTCGATGGCCTTCAAGGAGGCGTACGCGAAAGCCGACCCCGTGCTTCTCGAGCCGATCATGGAGCTCGAGGCCACGGTGCCAGACGAAGCTGTCGGCGCGGTCAACGGCGATCTCAACTCACGGCGCGGCCGGCTGCTCGGCATGGAGCCGGCGGGGGGCATGACGACGATCAGGGCCGAGGTGCCGATGGCCGAGCTCCTCACCTACGCGCAGTCGCTCACGTCCATGACCGGCGGGCGCGGCGACTACGGGATGCACATGCTCCGCTACGAGACCGTGCCCCAGCATGTCGCCCAGAAGGTGATCGACGAGACGCGCGCTGCCCGCGAGGCTGCCAACGCGTAACGGCGCCTCGCAGGTGTCAGACACCGTGGCCCTGTCAAGGGTCGAGAGCGCCGGCTCTGTGTCGATCGTTCCACAGGCGCGGCGCTCCGCGGAGAGGGAAACCCTGCGCCTCGCTCACGACTGGCGTGGGATTGAATCGGCACACATTTGGCACACTTGGGACTTGACAGGAAGCCGGTGTCTGACACCACGGCGGGTCCCCTGTGGAAAACCTCCGCACGGGGCTATAGTCAGTCGCCCATGCGTGTGATCAAGTCCACCGCCGCTCGCACCTGCGTGATCTGCGAGCGGACGCTCCTGCAGGGCGAGCACGCTGTTCGCTTCTCACCCGGAGGATCGGAACTGGTCGACGTCTGCACGCTCTGTCAGGACATCGCCGTCGAGAATGGCTGGCTCCGCGAGGACAACGCCGTGTCGACGGCGCTGCATCACGTGCCCCGGCGGCGGCGGCAGAAGACGCTGTGGCAGACGTTGCTCGGCGCGCGTGACGAGGAGCCGGAGCCGGTGATCTCGGAGCCGATCCTGCGCCGGCTGTCCGACGACGAGATCGCGCTCGTCGAGGCCGCAGAGCTGTTCAACCAGAGCCAGTTCCGGCGGACGGTGCTCGGCGTTTCGCGGAGCCTGGGGGCTCCGGACGTGTCGATCATGCCGCTCTCGGGTGTCAACGCCGAGACCGTGATCACGTTCGCCTGGGACATCACGTGGTACCAGTACCGCGTCTCACCGGAGTCGTCGCAGCCGGTTCGCCTCGCCGATCGCGGGGAGGACTCGGGCGAGATCGAGACGCCGTTCGCTCACTGGAACGCCACGCTCGACGACGACGGGCGCCTCGTTCCCGAGCTCGCTCGCGTGTGATCGTCCGTCACCACTGCTCATGAGCACCGTTGCCGTCTCCGCCGCTGCCGGCCTCCTCGAACGCCTCGGCGTCGAACCGGCGCTCTCCGGTTCCGGCGACCTCGTCGTACGCACGCCGATCACGGGCGAGGAGATCGGGAGCGTCGCCCGCTCCGACGCCGCGGCTACGGACACGTGTGTCGCGCGCGCCGCCGACGCCTTCGGTCAATGGCGCGAGGTTCCAGGACCGCAACGCGGCGAGCTCGTACGTCTCCTCGGCGAGGAACTGCGTCGCGAGAAGGAGACGCTCGGCGCCCTCGTCACGCTCGAGGTGGGGAAGATCGCGCAGGAGGGGCTCGGCGAGGTGCAGGAGATGATCGACATCTGCGACTTCGCCGTCGGCCTGTCCCGCCAGCTCTACGGTCGCTCGATCGCCTCGGAGCGTCCAGGCCACCGCCTCACCGAGACGTGGCACCCGCTCGGCCCCGTGGCGGTGATCAGCGCCTTCAACTTCCCGGTTGCCGTCTGGAGCTGGAACGCGGCGCTGGCGCTCGTCTGCGGCAACCCGGTGATCTGGAAGCCGTCCGAGCGAACACCGCTCTCGGCGCTCGCCTGCACGGCGCTGCTTCGGCGTGCCTCGGATCGCCTCGGAGGCGCGCCGGACGGTCTCCTCGAGCTCGTGATCGGTGGCGCCGACCGCGCTGTCCAGCTCGCCGACGACCCGAGGGTTTCGCTCGTCTCAGCAACCGGCTCCACGGAGATGGGCAAGGCCCTTGCGCCCCGGATCGCCTCGCGCCTCGGTCGCTCGCTGCTCGAGCTCGGTGGCAACAACGCGGCGATCGTCGCGCCGAGCGCGGATCTCGACCTCGTCGTGCGTGGCGTGTTGTTCGCGGCTGTCGGCACAGCCGGTCAGCGCTGCACGAGCCTCCGACGCCTGATCGTCCACGAGTCGGTCGCCGACGACGTCGTCGCTCGTCTCGCTGCCGCCTATGGCGGGATCTCGGTGGGCGACCCGCGCGAGCCGGGCACGCTCGTCGGCCCTCTCGTCGCCGCCGAGGCGTTCGAGCGCATGGGCGCCGCGCTCGAGCGAGCGCAGGCGGACGGAGGGGAGATCGTCGTCGGCGGTGAGAGAGTGTTCGCGAGTCGTTGGCCGGACGCCTGGTATGCGAAGCCGGCGCTCGTCCGGATGCCGGCGCAGACCGACATCGTCCGCGCCGAGACGTTCGCGCCGATCCTGTACGTCCTCACGTACTCCGAACCGGAGGAGGCGATCGCACTCCAGAACGGTGTGCCACAGGGACTTGCGTCGTCGATCTTCACGACCGATCTGCGCGAGGCGGAGTGGTTCCTCTCGGCTTCGGGCTCCGACTGCGGGATCGCCAACGTCAACATCGGCCCCAGTGGCGCGGAGATCGGGGGCGCGTTCGGGGGTGAGAAGGAGACCGGAGGGGGCCGCGAGTCGGGCTCCGACGCCTGGAAGGCGTACATGCGCCGCCAGACGGCGACGGTGAACTACACGAGCGACCTCCCGCTCGCGCAGGGGATCGTCTTCGACGTTCCGTAGTCGAGGCTCCACGGCGAGTCGCGCCGACACGGGTACGCTCGCGGGATGACCCGGGTGAAGCTCGTCTGGTTCGTGCCGCTGTCGCATCTCGACGCGACACGCGATGCCGTCTTCGCCGCCGGCGCCGGCCGGATCGGAGACTACGCGCGGTGCTCCTGGTACACGCTCGGGACGGGCACGTTCCACGGCACCGCCGGGACCACCCCCGCCGTCGGTAGAGCCGGCAGGGACGAGCGCGTCGACGAGGTCCGCGTCGAGACGGTGGTCGAGCAGACGCGCCTGACGGAGGTCGTCGCCGCACTGCGATGCGCGCACCCGTACGAGGAGGTCGCGTACGACGTGTATCCGCTGGTCGACGCGTGAAAGCGACCCTGTACACGGACGGTGGTGCGCGCGGCAACCCGGGCCCTGCCGCCTACGCGTTCGTGCTCGAAGCGGACGACGGTACCGTGCTCGACGCGCGCGGCGAAGCGATTGGCGTCGCGACGAACAACGTCGCAGAGTACCGCGCGCTCGTCGCCGGCCTGGAGCGCGCGGTCGAGGCGGGCGTGCGGGAGCTCGAGGTCGTCTCCGACTCCGAGCTGCTCGTGAAGCAGATGCGGGGCGAGTACAAGGTCAAGAACCACGCGCTTCGGGATCTCTTCCTCGATGCCTCGCGGCATGCGCGAGGGCTCGGCGAGGTCACCTACCGGCACGTGCGCCGCGAGCACAACGAGCTCGCCGACCGCCTCGTCAACGAGGCGCTCGACGCACGTCGCTGACCCGGGTCAGACCCTCGGGGTCAGACCCCGAGGGTCGGCGCACGTCGCTGAAGAGGGTTAGAGGCCGGCCGGAGAGCCGCGCCCTGCAGGGTCTCTTCCTCGACGCCTCGCGGCACGCGTGCGGCTCGGCGCGATCACGAATGGGCCCGTGCGCCGCGAGGCCACCGATCGCCGACCGGCTCGTCAACGAGGCGCTCGACCAGGCCCCGACCGCGAAGCCTCGGCTTCGCCGTCGCGGCCCACGGAGGATGTCTACTTGCGTGTGCCGAGCGCGACGATGTAGAGGCGTTCCTGTGCGATCCCGTCGCCCACGCGCGAGCGCTCGAACATCTCGGTCATCGCTGCGTCGAGCTCCGCCTGTCTGTCTGCATCGAGCGACGACCACAGCGTGAACGTCGGCCCGTAGTTGTCGCGGAAGAGCTCCCACATCTCGACCGGGCTGTCGTCCACGTGCGGGGAGTTGCCTTCCACGAACTCGAGATCGAACCACTCGCCCAGCCGTTCCTCGACGTAGCTCTCGGCGCCCCACTGGAACGGCGATCCAGCTCCTTCCGGTGGTGGGGGAGCGAACGGTGACATCGTGCGAAAGATGTCGCCGACGCCGCTCTCGCCACGCCACGCCGTGAAGCCGAGACGACCGCCAGGCCGGCAGACGCGCGCGAGCTGCTCGGCGACCCGCGCGTGATCGGGCGCGAAGATCACGCCGACCGACGAGGAGACGACGTCGAAGCTCGCGTCTTCGTAGGGAAGCTCTTCGCAGTCCGCGACCTCGAGCGTCAGCTCGAGGCCCTGCTCGGCGGCCAGCTCCTTCGCCGTCTCGATCAGCGCAGGGGCGAGGTCCGATGCGGTGACGTCCGCTCCTGCGCGAGCCGCACGGAACGCGACCTCACCGGTGCCGCACCCGAGATCGAGCCAACGCTGACCGGGTTGCGGGCCCAGGCGCGCGACGAGATCGTCGTGCATGTCGTGGATCGTCCCCGCCACCTTCTCGAACGGTGCCGCTCCCCAGATCGTGGCCTGCTTCTCCTTGAGCGCCTCGAATGCCATCGTCGATTCCGCCTCCTTGGATTGGTCGAACATGGGTCGGTGTCGTTCGGCGCGCTGCGTCCCACGGACGGGCAGATGCCTCCGACAGTCGAGAGGCCCAACCCTAACCGATCGCTCTCGTGGCCGGCATGCGCAGCTCGGAGAGATAGAGGTGCCAGAGCAGTCGCGCCGCGGTGGCGCGGTGCGGCCTCCACCGCTCGCCGATCGCCGCCAGTCCCTCCGAGGTCGGCCGCGCGTCGAGCCCCAACGCACGGCGTGTCGCCTCCTGCAGGGCGATGTCGCCGGCCGGCCACGTGTCCGGCCGCCGCAACGCAGACAGGAGGTAGACCTCAGCTGTCCATGGCCCGATGCCGGGGAGCGCGACAAGTGCAGCACGCGCGTCCTCGTCAGGGAGGGAGGCGACGACGTCGAGGTCGAGCGTGCCGTCCTCGAGTGCCGCCGCCAGGGCTCGCACATACCGCGCCTTCTGGCGGCTGAAGCCGTCGGCCCGGAGCGCCTCGTCACTCGACGTGAGCACTGTCGAGGGTGCAACGTCCCCGACGCGCCGCTCGAGCCGGTCGTATGCGGCGCGGGCCGAGGCCAGCGACACCTGCTGCTCGAGAACGATGAGCACGAGGGTGGCAAACCCCTGTTCGCGAGCCCAGAAGTCCGGCACGCCGTGTCGGGCGACGAGCGCCGCGAGCGCGGGATCACGGGCGGTCAGGATCGCGACCGCTGTCCGAAAGGACCGCTTCGTGAGCATTCGCGGAAGCTACCGCTGTCGGCTATCGTGGAGCGCGATGCACGGTGAGCGTCAGTCCCTCTCGCAGCCCGTCCTCGGCCTGCTCACGCTCGCCCTCCTCCTTCCCCGGTAGGGGAAGCGAGCGCTCGACATACAGCTGCCGGCTCCCGCCACACAGGGAGCAGTACGCCCCGAGACCGCAGGAGGAGTGAGCACCGATGCCGATGCCGTACCACCGCTACCGACCCTACGACACCGTCGAGCTGCCCGACCGCACGTGGCCTGACACCGTGATCGCCCGCGCACCCGCGTGGTGCTCGACCGACCTGCGCGACGGGAACCAGGCACTCGTCAACCCGATGGACGCGGAGCGAAAGCGTCGCTTCTTCGATCTGCTCGTGCGGCTCGGCGTGAAGGAGATCGAGGTGGGCTTCCCGTCGGCCTCCCGGGCCGACTTCGACTTCGCCCGCGCGCTCGTCGAGGAGGACCTGATCCCGGAGGACACGACGATCGCGGTGTTGACGCAGGCGCGACCGGAGCTGATCGAGCGTACGTACGAGGCGATCGCGGGCACACGGCGCGCGATCGTCCACCTCTACAACTCGACCTCCGTCACCCAACGCCGCGTCGTGTTCCGGATGGACCGCGACGGCATCAAGGGGCTCGCCGTCAGCGGCACCGCGTTGTGCAAGGAGCTCGCCGCGCGCACCGATACGGAGATCGTCTTCCAGTACTCGCCCGAGAGCTTCCACCACACCGAGCTCGACTACGCGCTCGAGGTATGCGAGGCGGTGGCGGCGGAGTGGGGGCCGACGCCGGAGGCGAAGATGATCGTCAACCTGCCGACCACGGTCGAGCAATTCCCACCCAACGTGTACGCCGACCGCATCGAGTGGTTTGGACGCAATTTCACGAAGCGCGGCAGCGTAATCGTGTCAGTGCATCCGCACAACGACCGGGGGACAGCCGTTGCCACCGCCGAGCTCGGGCTGATGGCAGGAGCGGAGCGCGTCGAGGGGACGCTCTTCGGCAACGGCGAGCGTACCGGGAACGTCGACCTGATCACGCTCGCGCTGAACCTGTTCACCCAGGGCGTCGATCCGGGTCTCGATCTGTCCGCGCTCGACGAGGCGAGGCAGATCGTCGAGGAGTGCAACGAGCTGCCGGTCCATCCGCGCCACCCGTATGTCGGCGAGCTCGTCTACACGGCGTTCTCGGGGTCTCACCAGGATGCGATCAAGAAGGGGATGCACGCGCAGGAGCGCGGAGCGTCGGACGTCTGGGACGTGCCCTATCTGCCCATCGACCCGCACGACGTGGGGCGCACGTACGAGGCGATCATCCGCGTCAACTCGCAGTCGGGCAAGGGAGGCGTCGCCTACCTGATGGAGTCGGAGCACCACCTCGACCTGCCGCGCGGACTGCAGGTCGACTTCGCGCAGAAGGTGCAGGCGGTCACCGACGCCCGTGGCGGGGAGCTCACTGCGGCTGAGCTGATGGACGCGTTCACCACGCACTACCTGGGGCACACGACGCCCTACGAGCTCGTCTCGTACACGCACTCGAGCGAGGGCGATGCTGATCAGATCGCGGTGCGGCTGCTCGTCGACGGCGAGGAGCGAATCGTGGAGGGGGAGGGCAACGGACCGATCGCGGCGCTGGTCGCCGCCCTCGGCTCCGAGCTCGGGATCGACCTCCACGTGCGCGATTTCCACGAGCACGCGATGTCCAAGGGTGAGGATGCGACCGCTGCGGCGTACGTCGAGGCTGACGTCGGCGACGAATCCGTCTGGGGCGTCGGCATCCACGGGTCGATCGTGACCGCGTCGCTGCGCGCCGTCGTCAACGCCGTCAATCGCGCGCAGGCGCTACGGGCAGCGCAGGAGGCGGCCGCGGCGGCGTTCGACTCGGCATGAGGAAGCGGCGGAAACACCGTCGCTATACTCGTGTGCTCCGGCGGATGTAGCTCAGTTGGTAGAGCGTCTGCTTGCCATGCAGAAGGTCGTGGGTTCGAGCCCCATCATCCGCTTCACCGAAACCCGCTGGAAACGGCGGGTTTTCTGTTTTCAAGGTGGCGGCAGAATTGGCGAACTTGGGCTGTGGGTCAGCACTCGGCGCCGCGGGTAGATCGGGCGGCGACAGGTGTCCGCGACCCGGCAACGACTGAACGGACTCGTACCGCTGAAGTCACTCATACAGCGCCTCGAACCCGCGCATCGTCTCCTTGGCCCCAACGCCGGCCTGTGGGACGAGCTGAGCGGGTCGCTCGCGAGCTTCCTCCTCCGCCTCGACGTGTTGCCGTGTGACCGGCCGTCCGGTACAGGGAGCGGGGGGAGCCCGGTCTTGCGGCTCCCCCCGCGATCCGTGCGGTTCGTTCGACGGGTTAGCCGCGCACGTCGACGGGGAACGAGAACAGCCGTCGGCTGGAGACGCCGCCGAGCACGTCTTCACCGCTCTTCCGGGCACGGGCGAACATGACGAGCAACTGCTGCTGCCCACTGGCAGGGAAGAAGCGGAGCTGTTGCATCGTGAGCACGACACGCCCGTCAGTACCGGTGGGCTGCTCCGTGGTGGAGAACTGCTGGTAGGGGACGGCGGTTCCGTAGACGAGCGCGCCTTGGACCGGGCGTCCTCCGCAGGCAGTGACCCTGAAGCTGACCCTGATCACCTGGGTGTCGGGTGTGACGACGGTCGGGACGATCTGCTGGCCCCCGATGCTCAGCCTCGCCGGCTGCTGAAGATCCGCGACGTTGATCGGGCCCGTTCCCACCGGGCACCCGGTCGTCGGCGAGGTGGCGGTCACGACGGCCGTCTGCGGAGACGTGGCGTCGCCCGTGCCGCTCGCGTTCTTCGCCGTCACCCGGACGCGCAGGGTGCGACCCACGTCCGCCGCGACGGGCTTGTAGGTGGTGGCGTTGGCACCTCCGATCGCAGCGCAGTTCGCGCCGGCGGCGTCACACCGCTGCCACGCGTAGCTGTAGGTGATCCCGCCTCCCGTCCACGTGCCCGGACTCGCGGTCAGCGTCTCGCCGACGACCGCTTTGCCGCTGATGCTCGGCCGCTGCGTGTTCGCCGGGCCCTGCTGCGCCGCGGTCACGACGGCGGTGGCATTGGAGGCGGCAGTCGTCGAGCCGTCCGCGTTCGTCGCCGTCACTCGGAAGCGAAGGCGAAAGCCGATGTCCGCGGACGAGGGGCTGTACGCGATGGTCGTGGCACCACCGATCACGGCACAATCCGAGCCGTCCGCCAGGCTGCCGGACGCCGCGCACCGAACCCACTGGTACGCGTACTCGCTCGCGTTCTCCCAGGTACCCGCCGTACCGGTCAGGTTCGCTCCCACCGCGGGTGTCCCGGAGATCGTGGGTTGTGCGGTGTTGTTCGGCGCCGCCTGTTGTGCTCCGAGGCCGACCGGAACGAGGATCGCGAGCACGGCCGCCGCGACGAGCGCGATCACAGCGGCGCGCCGGGTGGCGACGCGCCTCGTCGCTCGAGTGATGGAACTCATGGCGTCTCCTTTCGCCTAGTTGTCATCGGCCACGAGATTCTTCCAAGCAGATGTGTGGGAGACTTCAAGGTGCCGCGGGGGCCGAGAGCGGACGGAGGTCGCTCGTTCAGCGGTTCGAGTCGACGCGGCGCGCAGGACGAGCACGTGGGTCAGATCTGGTCAGATTTCCCTGACCTGTGAGGCCCGGCTGTGACCATTACCGAGGGCGGTAACCCGCATGGTTGAGCGACTACCACCTCCGACTCAGCCTTCCTGAGCTCGACAAGCTGGGGGGCCGGGTCGTCGGGTCGGGGAACCAGCATTCGGCACCGGCTACGGCGACGAGATAGCCTCGTGCCGGGCTACTTCGTCGACGGAAGGGGAGGCTGCACGTGGAGTTCTCGGAGACGATGGAGTGGATCGTCAAGTTCTTCGAGGCAGTGGGCGTCGCGATCATCGCGATCGGTGGAGCAATTGCCCTCGTGCGTGCGCTGGCCGGCCGCAGCAGCGGCCTTAGCTACTACGATCTCGCGCGGCGGGAGTTCGGCCGTCCCTTGCTCCTCGGGCTCGAGGTGCTCGTGGCAGCCGACATCATCAAGACCGTCACGGTCCAACAGAGCCTGGAAAGCGTGGCGGCACTCGCCCTCTTGGTCGTGGTCAGGATTCTCCTCAGCTTCACCCTCGACGTCGAGCTCGACGGGGTGGCGCCGTGGCGACGCGCCGAACGGGACGCGAAGAAGGCGGAGACCGGTTCACCGACAGCCGACTGACGCGGCCGCGCCACAGACGTATGGCAGACATCCGTTGATGCCGCCGGGGAAGCGGCTGCCGTCTCGAGAGGGCTGGCGAGCCACCGGATCATCCCCGGGTCGAGCTCGGCGTGTCAGCCCTGCTCTGGCGTCAGCAACACGATGGGAATCGGTCGGGCTGTACGCCCCTGGTAGCGGGCGTATCCGGGATGGGTTTCCGTCACGTGCGGCCAGAGCCGCTCGTACTCCTCGGCGCTCGCCGTCCTCGCCGTCACTCTCGTACTCCGGCCTCCAATCAGCACGCTGGCCCGGGGATCCCGCTGCAGGTTGAGCCACCACGCGGGCGGCTCGTCGGAGCCGCCGAACGAGCCGATCACGACGAGATCGCGGCCATCTCGGAAGAACGTGAGCGTCGCGGTACGCGCTCTGCCCGACCGGCGCCCCGTCGTCGTCAGGAGCAATACCGGCATCCCCGCCACGCGACCGAGAAGGCGGCCGCGACTGGAGCGGTAGGCGCGGCCGTGGGCGCGCGACACGGCACGGATGAGGAAGCGTCGAAGCCATTCGCGGATGGTCGTCATCGCGGGCACGTCTTCATCCTGCGGCATTCGGCGGGCTCCTCGAAGCGAGGCTCGCCCGCCGTTGCTCGGATGACGCCGAGGGAATGTAGGGTCCACCGGTCAACCGAGGAGGGATCGTGGCAGTCGCACGGATCATCGAGACGGGCATCACACCCGCCCAGTACGACCACATGAGGGGTGTGCTGGGGATCGACAGCACGCCGCCGCCCGGCGGCGTATTCCACGCGGCGGCCCTCGGCGAAGACGGCAACGTCCGGATCTTCGAAGTCTGGGACTCTCGCGAGGAGGCTGAGGCGTGGGGCGAAAGAGTCGCCGCCGCGCGTGCCGATGCCGGCTTCGAGGGAGCCCTGCCGTCGATCGAGATCCTGGAGATCCACAGCGTCGTCGCCCGTTAGCCGTTCCTTGTTGGCGCGAGCGGCCACCGGTCGTTCGCGCCGACAACCCTCGCTCGGTAAGGCGATCTCGCCGCGGCCATCGTCTAGATGGTTGATCGGCAATTCAGGCACCCGCGACTGGCGGCCGTGACACGGCGCATCGCGGCACGCTCGCCCGTGACACGTACCAGCAGGTACGCGCCACGACCGATCGCACCACGCTGCTTGGTCACACCCGTCCTCGACGGGCACCCCAATTACCGATCAACCGTCTAGAGTCGGGGGATGGAGCTGGGAGCGTTCTCGGTGAGCCTGGCGGTGACGGACCTGGCCGCCAGTCGGGCGTTCTACGAGAAGCTCGGGTTCGCCGTCACCGGTGGCGACGAGTCGACGTACCACATCATGATCAACGGCTCGACGATCATCGGGCTGTTCCACGGCATGTTCGAGGGGAACATCCTCACGTTCAATCCGGGGCTCGAACAGGACACGACGCAGTCGGAGTCGTTCACCGACGTACGTGAGATCGAGAGCGCCCTCGCGGCACAGGGGGTCGCGACAACTGACTCCAACACGGCCGACGCCCCCGAGGGTGCAGCACACATCATGATCAGGGATCCCGACGGGAACTCGATCCTGATCGACCAGTTCTTCTAGGCCACGTCGACCGGTCGGCGCGTTGCTCAGCCGAGCGTCATCTCGCCGGGTGTGAGGATCGAGAGGTGCACGAGGTCGTCGCCCGGCGCAGCACCGTGCCAGTGGCGCTCGCCCTCGGGCACGAAGACGACGTCGCCTGGGAGGATCTCGATCTCCTCGGACTCGGTCGCCACGATGCCGCGGCCCGAGGTGACGACGAGCAGCTGGTCGGCGTCGTGGACGTGCCACGTCGTACGGCCGCCGTCGCGGAACGAGACCTCGGCGACACGGAGGAGCCCCGCCTCGGCCTCGTCGACGTGACGGCGCATGTGTACCTCGCCGTCGAAGATCGCATCGCCGCTGCGCGCCAGGCCGCTGCCGAGCTCGAGCCGGCGCATCAGCGGGACTCCCGCACGTCGAGGACGAGGCGGACGACCGGCTCGGTGGCGAAGTTCGCGACGTCGGCGACTGCGGCCTTCCCCTCCGCCGACGCGAACGACGTGGCGAGCGACGCGTCTGGTCCTCGTAGTCGAGCTCGGCGACGCAGAAGTACGGGGCATCGCCGCCGATCCCGTCCACGTCGAACGCGTACCGGAAGCCGACGAGGCCGGGAAGTGCGTGCACGAGCGGCACGTGCGTCTCCTCGTAGTAGCGACGGAAAGCGTCCGGGTCGGGTGGATGGCGGATAGAGAACGACGAGCTGACGCATGGTCAAACCTCCTCGGCGAGGGCGCGAGCGAGCCGGCGGTGGAAGTTCCACGGCGCCTGCTCGCAGTGGCCTGCGATGTAGCCGTGCTCGAAGAGCCCCGTATCGAGGCCGGCCTGCACGGAGCGGATGGCGCCGAAGTCCTCGTCGACGACGCTCAGGACGAAATCCACGAACTCGGCCGACTCCGATTCGGGGAACGAGCGCGTGAAGTAGAAGTCGAAGAGGACGCGCGCCTGGCGCGGCCCTTCCGGGAGCACGCAGCGAGGCGCCACTGCCTGCATCTCGCCGAACACGCTGAACTGCGTGTTCGGGTGGAGGGCGAGGAACGCGAAGCGCGCCCCCTCGGAGTCGGCGAATCGGTTCCCCGTCGCCACCGGCGCATGGTCGCCGCCGTCGCGGGTGAGCAGCACGTCCGCATGCTCGAAGGACTCGACGTCGTACGGGTCGATCGTGAGGCCGGGCAGCGTCTTCGCGTGGATCGTCGGGCAGTGATAGCACTCCATGAAGTTCTCGATCACGATCTTCCAGTTGACGTCGACGGTGTACTCGGCGCGGTGGCGAAAGACCAGCTCGTCCACGTCGAGACCGCAGAAGTCGCGCGTCCGCTCCGGGAACGAGCCGAGATGGTCGGTGAGCGTGCCGATGCTCCCGTCGAGCGAGACGAAGAGGAACGGCCCCCACGTCTCCGCCGCGAGCGGGTAGAGCGCCAGCTCGGCGCACTCAGGGCGCTCGGCCAGGTCGACGCCCGGCGCGCGGTGGAGGCTCCCGTCGAGCCGGTACGTCCAGGCGTGGTAGGGGCACTGGAGCGTCTTGCGTCGACCGGTACCGGACGCGACCAGGTGGTGGCGATGGCGACAGACGTTCGCGAACGCTCGCAGCACGCCGTGCTCGTCGCGCGTGACGACGACCGGGAGCCCGGCGACACTCGCGGTCGTGTACGTGCCCGGCTCGGCTACGGGCGACGCGTCGCCCACGTACTGCCACGACCGGCCGAACACGCGGGCGCGCTCGGCCTCCAGCACCGACGGGTCGGTGTACCAGGTGTTGGGGATCGTCTCGCCGCGCTCGATGCGCGTCACGACGTCCGATTCGATGATGGCCAATGCCGGCGTCCTCCCGTGTCCGGCGGAGTATGCATCGAGGCTACGCCGGGCTTGCGCTCGAGTGTCCAACGCATCTTCTCACCGCGCAGCTACCAGAAGCTCGTCGTACACGGCGGTGAAGCGGTGGGCGAGGGTGTGCCACGAGTAGCCGGCGCGGATCTGCCGGTAGCCGTTCTCGGCACGCGCTCGGCGCTTCGCCTCGCCGTTCACGGCTTCCACGATGGCGTCGGCCAGCGCGTCGACGTCGTCCGGTGGGACGAGCCAGCCGTTCGGGCTCCCCGACACGGTGTTCACGAACGAGACAGGGCCACCGGAGCGGGTCGTGATCACGGGTACACCCGCCGACATCGCCTCGAGGAAGACCTGGCCGAACGGCTCGTCGACCGACGGCGCCACGAAGAGGTCGACGCAGCCGAGCCCGAGCGGGAGCTCGTCGTGCCCGCGCCAGCCGCTGAAGAAGACGCCCTCGACGCCCTCCTGCTGCGCGACGGTGTGAGGGTGCTCCCCTTCCCACTCCCCTGGAGAGCCACCCCATACGAGCAGAGGAGCCGGAACGGACAATCGCGGTCGAGCGCGGGCGTAGGCGCGCACGAGAAGCGCCACACGCTTGAAGTCGAGAAAGCGGCCGACGAAGAGGAGAGTCGGCAACGGCGCTCCACTGCGTTGGTCGACGAACGCATCGAGTGCCTCGGCCGCGTAGCGGATGCTCCCGGGGCGGCCCGACTCGTCCCAGCCCTGAGGATCGTCGACGAGCCAGTGCCGCAAGAGGGCGAGGCGCTCGTCCACCGTAACGCGACGCCGGTCGAACTGCTCGGTGTCGACGCCGTTCGGGATCACCTCGACGACGTCGGGTGACACGTCGAGCAGCCGGAATGCCTCGTCACGGTCGTGGGGCGAGATGAAGACGAGGCCGTCACTGCGGGCGGCGGCAGCGCGCAGGCGCGCTTCCCAGTGGTCGCCGAAGCGCCACTGCGCCCAGCGCGTGCGCGCCAGGAGGTTCCGTTCCTCCGGCTCGAGCTCGACTCCCGCCGGCAGGTCGTCGGCCTCCTCCAGCGTGGCCATCCCGGCGAGATCGGTGCCGAGCGCGGTGGCGACCGCCCTACGGCGGGCAACGCCGTCGAGCATCTTCAGTTCCGTGCCGTGCAGGTGCGTGACGAGCGGTCGACCCGGCCAGCGGCGCGCGACGACATCGTGGAGCGGCGTCAGGTGGTGGAGGTGGATGACATCGGCCCCGTCGAATCCGGCGGCGCTGAGGACGTCCCCCCACGCGCGCACCTGATGCTCGGCCAACTCGGGCGAGACAGCGGCGAACAGCCGATCCGGCGCGCCGCGGCGGTCCTCGAAGGACGGGTGGAGCGGCATCGGCGCAGCGAGCGGATCAACACCGCGGCGGAACGCGTCGAGCGCTGGCGTGAAATCGGCCGCGGTCACGGTCAGACCGGAGAAGAACGTGCCGGCGTGCGTCTCCTCGCCGGGAGAGCCGAGCGAGCCGCCCGCCACGGTGACGTCCCAACCCGCGGGGGGGAGCGCACGCGCGAGGTAGCGCACGACCTGTGCCGAACCGCCGCGCGGGTAGAAGAGGAGGCCCATGGCCACCTGGCGTCCGCGCTCGAATTCACCGGCGCTGCTCACCTCGGGATCTTGCTCCTCTCACACGGACATGCCTCGGCGCGGCATGGTTGGCGAGCAGGCGTCCAGCAGGTCGGGCGGCTGCTCGTCCGGGTACGTGTACCAGCAGCAGCGAGTGCCTGACGCCAGACGGCGTCAGGCGTTGGTGCGTCCGGTGCCTGCGTTCCCGGCAGCCCGGCCGGCAAGATGCGTGAGTCTGTTCTTCGATCCCGGTCTCGGGCTCGACCGACGGCTTGCTCGAGTGGTCGGAGCCGTTGGACGGCGGTACGGGTTTCTCCCCGTTGCCGTGTCGCCGCGGCAGTGGGATGATCGACCGCAGAATCGATCATCGAGAGGAGGAGGTTCGAGATGGCCGAGATGCGCGGCGCCGACCTCGTCGTCGAATACCTGATCCGCGAGAAGGTGCCCTACCTGTTCGGGTACGCGGGACATGGTGCCGTTGGGCTCCTCGACGGCGTCTTCGACCGTCAGGACGAGATCAAGGTGGTCTTCCCCCGTATCGAGACGGGAGCTGCGTACATGGCGGACGCGTACTTCCGCGTCAGCCACGAGGTGATCCCCGTCTACACGTCGACCGGCCCAGGCCCGATGCTGCTCACGCCGGCACTCGGGAACGCGTTCTACGACTCGTCGGCGATGGTGGCGATCACCGGCCAGGTCGCGACGACCCAGTTCGACTCCGGTGCGCTCCAGGAGGAGTACCGGTACTACCAGGCCGACTACCCGAGCATCGCCAAGGTGCTCACGAAGCGGAGCTTCCAGGCGCACTCCGTCGCCGATCTCGGCAAGTTCCTGCCCAAGGCCTTCAAGATCGCCAGGGAAGGACGCCCCGGCCCCGTGCACCTCGATGTCCCCTACGACCTGTGGGTGACGAAGGCCGACGTCGACGTTCCCGACCCCGCCGAGCGCTCGCTGCAGCTCAACTGGCGCACGCCCGGCTCGCCGGAGGCCGTCGCGAAGGCGCTCGAGATGCTGCTCGGCGCCAGGCGCCCTCTGATCCTCGCTGGCGGCGGCGTGATCTGCTCCGAGGCGAGCGCCGAGCTGCAGGCCTTCGCGGAGCACGCCAACGTGCCCGTGTACACGACGTTCATGGGGAAGGGCGCCCTGTCCGCACGACACCCGCTCCACCTCGGCATCGCCGGCTGTTGGGGCGAGTACCCGGCTCAGGAGGCGGCGCGCAACGCCGACGTGATCCTCGCCATCGGGTGCCGCTTCTCGGACATCCACACGTCCTCGTGGCTGCCGGGGTACACGTACAACATCCCGCCGACGAAGCTGATCCACATCGACGTCGATCCGCAGGAGATCGGGCGCAACTACCCGACCGAGCTCGGCATCGTCGGCGACGCGCGCGAGGTGCTGCGTCAGCTGCTCGTTCTCGCGGAGCAGCAAGGGCCGAAGCGGGAGAGCTCCCCGTGGCACGACCAGGTCGACGAGTACAAGCAGGAGTGGTCGAACTTCATCGAGCCGGAGAAGGCGTCCGACGCGATCCCGATCGACCCGCGTCGCGTGATCTCAGAGCTCCGGGCAGCCGCGCCCGAGAACACGCTGATGATCACCGACACCGGCAACCACCAGACCTGGGTCGAGCAGTACTGGGACGCGCTCGGCCCGCAGATGGTGTTCACACCGGGCGGGTTCGCCGGAATGGGCTTCGGCACGTACGGCGTGCTCGGGCTCAAGCTCGCACGTCCGGAGCAGCCGGCGGTCTGCGTCACGAGCGACGGCAGCTTCATGATGTTCCCGGGCGCGGTGGCCACGGCCACCGAGTACGGCATCCCGGCGATCTGGGTGATCCTCAACAACTACACGATCGGTGTGATCCGAGACCTACAGCGCTTCTACATGGACGGTCGCGAGATCGGGACGAGCTTCGTCAAGCAGTCGACGGGCGAGTTCTGGAACCCCGACTTCGCGAAGATGGCGGAGGCAATGGGTGCCGGAGGGATCTCGGTCGAAGATCCGGCCGACCTCGGCTCCGCGTTCGAGACGGCCCTGGCGGCGGGCACGCCGTACGTGATCGACGTCAAGGTCAACCGCGACACCGCCGTGCCCCTCATCGGGACCTGGCACTTCGCACCGATCCCGCAGGCCGAGCCGACGTTCGGGAAGCCGCTCATCCTCACGTGAGCCTCTACCCGTTCTCGGCGATCGTCGAGCAGGAGCGCCTCAAGCAGGCGCTCCTGCTCAACGCCGTCAACCCGGCGGTCGGCGGCGTGTTGATCGAGGGCCCGAGCGGCACCGGCAAGTCGACGGCCGTGCGCGGCCTGGCGGAGCTTCTGCCGGAGATCGAGGTCGTCGCCGACTGCCCGTTCTCGTGCGATCCGGCGCATCCGTGCCAAGCCTGCAGCGAGCGCGCGGCGCGGGGCGAGGCCCTGGAAGCGTTGAGGAGGCGGGTCAGCGTCGTCGACCTGCCTCTCAACGCCACCGAGGATCGCGTCGCCGGCTCGGTGGACATCGCCCGGGCGCTGCGCGAGGGGACCATGGCCCTCGAGCCCGGCCTCCTGGCCGACGCCAACCGGGGCATCCTGTACGTCGACGAGATCAACCTGCTCGACGACCATCTCTGCGACGTGCTGCTCGACGCGGCTGCGCTCGGCGTGAACATCGTCGAGCGTGAGGGCGTCTCGGTCTCGCACCCGGCAGTGTTCCTGCTCGTGGGCACGATGAACCCGGAGGAAGGGGAGCTGCGTCCGCAGCTCGCCGACCGGATCGGACTCCGCGTCGCCGTCGAGGCCCTCCGCGATCCGGGTCAACGTGCCGAGGTGATCATCAGGCGAGAGGCGTTCTCAGCCGATGCTCACACGTTCGCCGAGGCGTGGCAGTCGACCCAGGACGACCTCGCGGCCTCAATCCAAGAGGCACGCGGAGGCATCGGCGACGTGACCGTCGACCCCAGCATGTACCGGGCCATCGCGCGTCTCGTGACCGGGGCAGGCGTGTCGAGCCATCGCGCGGACATCACCGTGCTCCAATGCGCCAAGGCGGCCGCGGCTCTGGCCGGTCGCCCCGCCGTCGAGCCTCCCGATCTCCTCGAGGCGGCCTCACTCGCGCTCGGTCACCGAGTCCCGCTCGATCCCTTCGACGCGAGCGCAGGGCTCGACGAGCGCGTCCTGCACCGGATGCTCGAGGAAGCACTCGACGAAGAGGCGACTGAAAAAAAAGCGGCGGCGCCGGCGAGGCCGGGAGAGACGTCGACCTCTCCGAGCTAGATGCCGCTCCCCTGCCGCTGGGTGTCGACGTCGACGCGTCGCGGGTGCTCGAGTTGCCGACGGTCATCGACCGACGCGAGCGGGGGGCGATCGGTCGACGGACGCGCTCGCTCGTGTCGTTGCCGCGGGGCAAGTACTCGCGGCCACGGGTTGCACGCGCCCACCAGACGGACATCGCCTTCGACGCGACAGTTCGCGCGGCCGCAGCGCGGGCCGGGAGACGGAGGGAGCCGTTCGCCGTTGCGCCTGAAGACGTCCGTCGCAAGGTGCGCGATCACCGCGTGCCTCTCGAGGTCTGCTTCGTCCTCGACAACTCCTACTCGCTCCATGCAGACCGTCTCGTGGAGAAGGTGAAGGGCGTCGTCTTCGGCTTGCTCGAGGACGCCGCTGCGCGTGGCGATCGTGCGTCCGTCGTCGCGTTCAAGAGCGGTGTCGCGGAGGCGACCGTCGCGCTCCGGCCGACCAGGAGCGTCACCGTCGCGGCCGAGCGTTTGCGACGCGTGCCGCTGAGCGGTCGCACCCCACTGGCCGCTTCGCTGCGGCTGGCGGGTCGAGTGTTGCGTCAGGAGCTGCACAAGCGGCCGAACGCACGCCCGCTCGTCGTCATCGTCAGCGACGGCCTTCCGAACGTCCCCCTGCACCGAGGAAGCGACCCGCTCGCCGACGTGCTCGCCGAGGCACGTGCGCTACGACGGGCCGGTGTCGCGTGTGTCGTGGTCGACGCGGTGCCCTCGAAGTGGGAGGCGGAGAGCTGCGGGCGCGCACTCGCCGATGCCGCCGGTGGGGTACACCTGCCGATCGGCGAGGTCTCGCCGGCAACGCTGATCGGGCTGCTCGACCAGGCGGCCCGGTAGAACATGACGGTGCTCACGCAAGCCCAAGCAGCCCTGCTCGAAGCACTCGTCGACGACCGTATTCCACGTCGAACGATCGACGATCTACCACCCGAGGTCGCGGCGGAGATCGGGCCGGACGGCGGGGTGCGACCAGAGAGGCGGGACGAGATCGTCCATGCCCTCCGCCGCCGCGCCTTCGAGCGGGAAATCGAGTGGGCCTCGACGTCGGTCCTCCAGGGTGAGGTGCTCGCCGCATTCGGCGACCACTGCCGGGACGAGCTCGAGGACATCGAGGTCGAGAGCAGCGAGCCGACCCGGCTCGTCGTGCGCTGGCGCGACGAGGTGAGCCGGTTCGAGCTACGCAACGGCTTCCTCGACGTGGAGAAGCTCGCCGGCGACGTTCCGACGATGCTCCTCGGCGACCTCGAGCCGTGGCTCCACGACCTCGTTACCGCGTTCGTCGACGTGCCCGAGCTGCGAGCACGTCTCGCGCTGTGCGACCTCGATCGTCTCGAGCGCCTCGGCACCGTGCGTTCAAGCGCATTCGTCTACTTCGAGTGGTTCTTGCGCGACGCCTATGGCGTGAAGCTCCTGCCCAACCAGGCCTTCACGCGCGGGCTGATCGACCGTGGCGTGATCTCGCTGGGCATGGGGTAGGGTACGTTCGTCGGTGGCCGGATCCGACACGGCGAAGGGTGCGCCGATGCTGACACGCATCTGGACGACGGAGTTCGACGCAGCGCGGCGCGACGAGCTGCAGCGCTTCGCCGACGAGATCTCGGCGCCGATGTTCCGTCGGCTCCCCGGCTGCATCGGTTACCTCTACGCCGTCACCGACTCGACGTGGATCACGCAGACCTTCTGGGCGTCGGAGGCGGACATCGAAGCTGCGGAGGCATCGGCGCAGTACAGGGACGTCGTGGGGCGCATCATGGAAGCTGGCTTTCTCGGCGACGACCAGACCGTCGCGGTCTTCGAGGTCACGACGTACGCGGCGCCCGCACAGTGACATCGCTGCCGGCGAGGCCTTCGGGGTGCTGTGCGGCGTTCCGAGCTCGCCGTGGATTGCCCCTCAGCCAGCTGGGGAGGCGAGCTGGGCGAACGCCTGCTCGAACACCTCGTCCGGCTGCGCACCGAGCACGAGCAGCCGGCGGTCGAGCACGAACGCCGGGATCGCGTTGATGCCGGCCGCGTGGGCTTCACGCGTTCCGGCCTCGACGGCGTCGGCGTAGAGGCGCCCGTCGATGGCGTCTTCAGCCCCGTCGAGTGAGAGCTCGTCGGCGAGCGATCGTAGGACGTCGGGATCTCCGATGTTCTGCGCTTCCTCCCAGTACGCCTGCATGAGCCGGTCGTGCGCGGCGCCGTGCTTGCCCTGGGCGCGCGCCAGCTCGGTGAGACGGAGCGCCGCATGCGAGTTGGGCACGACCTCGGGCGGAGGGTTGTAGACGAGCCCGACACGCTCGAACGCCGCCTCGACCTGCCGGTGGAAGCCTTCGCCGTAACGGCGCACGAGGTCGCTACGCGGGATGCCCTCCGGCGGATACTCGGGGTGGAGGTCGAACGGGCAGCCACTCGACGGCAGCACCGAACCGGTGCTCGAGCCGCTCGGCCGTTCGCTGGCCGACCCGGCAGAACGGTCAGATGTAGTCCGACCAGATGAGCACTTCGTGCGCCGCCACATGGCCAGCGTACCGGCGTGATACTGCGTGCACGGCCGCGCTCAGGTGTCAGACACCGTCTCCGTGTCAAGTGCCTTCGAGTCGAGTTCGTGTCGATTGCTCCACAGCCTGCCGCTGCGGATGCGGGGCGGATGGGTGCAGGGCGCGGTCGTCGGGTGTGTCTCTCGGGGCAGTGGCAGTCAGTGAACGAAGCGTTTCACTACTGGTGCAAAGGACACTTGACACGGTCGCGGTGTCTGACACCTGTCCACAGCGTGGCGTGACGTCGCTCGCCTCTCTACGCTCGCAGCGATGCACCGTGTGCCTGCCGATGCCCTCCTGCTCGGCACCGTCGTCCTGTGGAGCTTCAACTTCACGGCCGTCGGCTACGGGGTCACGCACGGCTTCGAGCCTCTCTCCTACGTCGCGTTGCGCTGGGCGATCGCCGGTCTCGCGCTCGTCGCGCTCGCCTCGTGGCGGCGACACGATTTGCGCATTGGGTATCGCGACGCCGGACTGCTCGCTGCCGCGGCCGTCGTCGGAGTCCTGATCAACCAGATCGCGTTCGTCTACGCGTTTCGGTACGCATCCGTCTCGACGGTTGCCCTCGTCTTCGGGACGCTCCCGATCTTCGTTGCGCTCTTCGCTCAGCTGACGGGTCTCGAGCGGCTGCACGCGCGTCAGTGGCTTGCCGCCGGGGTCTCGTTCTCCGGTGTCGCGCTGGTCGCGCTCGGTGAAGACGCCGGGCTCTCCGCCAGCGTGCTCGGGATCGGGCTGGCGCTCGTGACCTCGCTGACCTTCGCCGCCTACTCGGTCTCGATCGTGCCCGTGATGCGCCGCCGGTCGCCGCTCGTCGTCAACGCGGTGACCGCGCTCGCCGGCGGCGCCATGCTCGCCGTCGCCTCGAGCACCGTCCTCAGCGGACAGTCGTGGTCGGACGTCGACACGCTCGCCTGGAGCGCGCTGCTCTACAGCGCTCTGGCCTCCATCGCTCTCGGGAACTTGTTCTGGTTCGCAGGCATCGAGCGCGTCGGCCCCGGGCGCGCGTCTCTCTTCGCAAACCTGCAGCCGTTCCTCGGAGCCGTGATCGCGATCGTCGTCCTCTCAGAGGCTCCCCATCCACTGCAGGCGCTCGGGGGTGGGGTGATCGCCGCGGGCATCCTGCTCGGTCGGCGTCCGCGGTACCCCGTTCCGCCGTCCGAGTGACCTTGGGAGGAGCGCACATCCGGAAATCCGCGTTCTCCCCGATGGCGGGGACAGGTAGGCGAGGCATTCTCCCTGTGACGACCGAGGTCGGGCGCAGCGCGTTTCGCTGTGTCCGGTCTTGATCGCCGTCATCTCCCGTCGCGAAGCGAAAGGAGGTGAATCGAATGGCGACGGTTGCGAAAGAGATCTTCATCCAGGCTCCGCCCGAGCAGGTAGCAGGGTACTTCGAAGATCCGATGCATCTTCTCGAGATCTGGCCGAGCATGGTCGACGTCTCCGGTGTCGAGGCGCTGCCGAACGGGGGCCATCGCTACCACTGGACGTACAAGATGGCCGGGATGCGCTTCGAAGGTGATTCGGAGACGGTCGAGTTCCAGGAGCACCGTCACTTCGTTGCGAAGAACACGGGTCAGATCCCGAGCACCTTCGACTGGACGTTCACGCCCTCGGAGGGCGGGACCAAGGTCGCGATGAGGGCCGACTACGAGCTCCCGAAAAAGCTCCTCACGAAGCTCGCCGAGCCGTTCCTGCTGCGTTTGAACGAGCGGGAGGCGGACACGGTGCTGAAGAACCTCAAGGATCGGATCGAGGTTCGGTAGCCGGCGTGTCGAGAGGGAGGGGCCGTTGCGTCTGCTCCTCCCTCCCGGCGGCGTCGAGCGATAGGCTCTGTTCATGACCGGTGACGCGCCCAAGACGAGCCTCGGCATCTGGGCCCTCGGGTCGATGGTGACGCGTTTCGTCCCGGGGGGATACCAGCCGCAGTACGCAGGCGAGTCGACCGCGGACAAGGTACGACGGGCCGTCTCCGGCCTTGGCGCCCTGATGGACGACTACGAGTTCCATTACCCGCAGGAGCTCTCCGAGGCCAATCTCGACGAGGTGCGCGACGCACTCGACGGCCACGGCATCTACGCCGTGTGCACCGGCACGCACCTCAACCCCCGGTTCGGTAAGGGCGGTCTCTGCTCCCCCGACGACGACGTGCGCGCCGACGCTCTGGCCGAGGCGCTGGCGGCAGCCGACTTCGCCGGGGCGGTGGGTGCGCAGATGATCCTGTGGCCGGGTGTCGAGGGCTACAACTACCCCTTCCAGACGCTGTACGGCGACGCGTGGGCACGGTTCATCGACGGTGTGGGGGAGGTTGCAGCGCGATGTGCCGAGCACGGGACGCAGCTGTTCCTCGAGCACAAGAACTCCGAGCCCGCGATGAAGATCCTCATGCGCAACATCGGCATGACGCTGCACGTGATCCACACGCTGCGCACGCGGGGGATCACGAACGTGCAGGTGAACATGGACTGGCAGCACCTGCTGATGAACGGCGAATCGCTGGGTGAGTACGCGGCGATGCTCGCGGCACAGGGGCTGCTCGGGCATCAGCACGCGAACTCGGGCTGGGGGACGTTCGACGACGACAACATGGTCGGCGCGACTGCGTTCATGGAAACGGTGGAGCTCGCACTCGAGCTGCGTCGTGCCCGCTACGGCGAGAACGGCGAGCGTCTCGGGTTCGACCTCTACCCGTACACCGAGGACGCGGTCGCCGCGGTTGCGCGCTCGGTGCATCAGTGGAACTTCATCTGGGACGTCGCCGGCCGTATCGACGAGGCGGCTCTCCGCGAGGCGCAGCTGGCCAAGGACGCGGTACGCGCGTACGAGCTGGTGTACGCCGCGCTCGGCGCGTGAGCGAGCGTTGACGGCCTGCGTCGGGCTCGACGTCGGCACGACCGGGGTGAAGGCGGTCGCTGTGGCCCCGGACGGCGCGGTGATCGCGAGGGCGGAGCACGGGTATCCGCTCTCGACGCCGCAGCCGGGGTGGTCGGAACAGGATCCGGAGGATTGGTGGCGTGCCGCCGAGGTCGCGCTGGCCGAGGTCTCGGCAGGACTGGACGTCGTCGGGCTCGGGCTCTCGGGCCAGATGCACGGGCTCGTCGCGCTCGACGACCGGAACGACGTCGTGCGACCCGCGATCCTGTGGAACGACCAGCGGACGGCCGTGGAGTGCGAGGAGATCGAAGCCCTGATCGGCGTCGACCGCTTGATCGAGCTCACGGGAAACCGTGCCCTGACCGGGTTCACCGCGCCGAAGCTCCTCTGGCTGCGACGGCACGAACCGGACGCGTACGCGCGGATCGCACGGATCTGCCTGCCCAAGGACTACGTGCGCCTCCGGCTGACCGGTGAGTGGGCGACGGACGTCGCCGACGCGTCGGGGACACTCCTGCTCGATGTGGCGCGTCGTCGTTGGTCGCAAGACGTGCTTGTTGCGCTCGAGATCCCCGCCGCCTGGCTGCCGCCGCTGCTGGAATCCCACGCACGCGCCGGAACCGTCACGCCACGTGACGATCAGCCACGCGGTGACCTGGCGGCTCTTCGAGGTGTGCCGGTGGCGGCGGGAGCGGGGGACTGCGCGGCCGCTGCGCTCGGTGTCGGCATCGACCGGCCCGGGCCGCTCTCGATCGTGCTCGGCACCTCCGGCGTCGTCTTCGCTGCCCTTCCCGCATATCGCCCGGAGCCGGAGGCCCGTCTGCACGTCTTCTGCCACGCGGTGCCCGGAGGATGGCACGCGATGGGCGTGATGCTCTCCGCGGCCGGCTCGCTGCGGTGGTTCCGCGACACGCTTGCGCCCGACGCGTCGTTCGAGGAGCTGCTCGACGAGGCGGCACGCTGGAGCCCCGGTGCAGACGGCCTGTTCTTCCTCCCGTACCTCGCCGGCGAGCGGACACCGCACGCTGACCCCGATGCGCGCGGCGCGTTCGTCGGGCTCTCGCTGCACCACGACCGTGGCGCGCTCGTCCGCGCCGTGCTGGAGGGGGTCGCGTTCGGTCTTCGCGACTCACTAGAGCTCCTGCGTGCGGTCGGTGCGACCTCGGACCGCGCCCGTGTCTCGGGTGGTGGCGCGCGCGGCGGCGAGTGGCTGCGGATCGTCGCCTCGGTGCTCGACCTGCCGCTCGAGACGACCGTGTCGGAGGAGGGCTCCGCGTACGGGGCCGCGCTGCTCGGTGGCGTCGCCGGTGGGCTGTTCAGCGACGTCGGCGATGCTGTCGCGCGTTGCGTCTCCGTCGCCGAGCGCGTCGACCCGGAGCGAGCTGCGGTGGACGTGTACTCGCGACTGTACGAGCGCTACCGCGCTCTCTACCCCGCTCTCAACACGAAAACGGAGGGGCCATGAGTGAACTTGCAGGAAGGGTCGCCGTCGTCACCGGAGCCAGCCGCGGCATCGGCGCCGCCGTCGCCCGTGCGCTCGCTGCTGAGGGGGTGAAGCTCGGCCTCGCATCGCGCTCCGGCGACGATCTCGGCATCGAGGGCGCTGTCGCGCTCTCGACAGACGTGCGCGACCGCGCCCAGGTGCAGGCGCTGGTGGACGCCACGGTCGAGCGCCACGGTGGGCTCGACATCCTCGTCGCCAACGCCGGTGTCGGCGCCTACGGGCCGCTCGTCGATCTCGACCCGGTCCACCTCGACGAGATGATCGACACGAACGTGAAGGGCGTCCTCTACGCGGCCTCGGCCGCCGTCCCTCACCTGATCGCCCGCGGCGGCGGCGACGTCGTCTCCGTTGCCTCGGAGGCAGGTCGTCGAGGGTTGCCGAACGAGGCCGTCTACTGCGCGTCGAAGTTCGCGCAGGTCGGATTCACGCGAGCCCTCGACCACGAGCTCCGTCCGCACGGCATCCGCTGCACCAACGTCTGTCCCGGCGGTGTGGCCACGGACTTCGCGATGGACGAGGGCAGGGGGCGCACGCCCGAGATGCCCGAGCTGGAGGGGATGATGCGAGCCGATGACGTCGCGGACGCGGTGCTGTACGTGCTCACACGGCCCCGCGGGCACCGGATCCTCGAGCTGGCGATGCGGCCGATGACGGAGGAGTCTTGGGGTTGAACGACCGCTTCGGCTTCTCTCGGGCGCGCAAGTCTGAGATAGTGCAGGGTGACAAACAACGTAGTGGGATGACGATGCGGGACCGTCGGCAACGCCGGTGGAATCGGTTGTCGAGAGAGGAGATCGAAGCATGAGGATTCGCAGGAGTGGGTCGCGCCCGTCGCGGCTCGTATGGGCCCTTGTTCTCGCGGTTGCCGCTCTGGCGCTCGTCGCGGCCGGGTGCGGTGGCGACGACGAGGGCAGCGGTGGTGGCGGCGACGGGAGCATCTGGGTGCTCCTGCCGGACAGCGCCAGCTCCGACCGCTGGGAGGCGGACGACCGCCGGTTCTTCGGGGAGGCTTTCGACGAGGCCGGCGTCGACTACACGATCGTCAACGCCGAGGGCGACGCCGCGACGCAACAGTCGCAGGCCGAGCAGGCCATCGCCGACGGCGCGAGCGTCATCCTGCTCACGAGCCTCGACACTGGCTCGGGCGGCTCGATCATCGAGCAGGCCAAGGAGGCCGGCGTCGCGGTTGTCGAGTACGACCGCTTCAACACCGGCTCCTCGGGCGGCGACGCGTACGTGAGCTTCGACAACGTCGCGGTCGGTGCGGCAATGGCCGAGGTCCTCGAGCCCGCGATCGACGAGATGGGCATGGACAAGCCCCGCGTCGTGATGCTGAACGGCGGCGAGGAGGACAACAACTCGTTCCTGTTCCGCGACGGCTACGCGGCAACGGTCGAGGCCCGTGCTGACGCCGGTGAGTGGGAGATCGCGGCCGACCAGTTCACACCCGGCTGGGACAATGGAGAGGCTCTGAAGATCATGGAGCAGATCCTCGTGGCCGAGGACAACAAGGTCGACGCGGTCTTCGCCGCGAACGACGGTCTCGCGCAGTCGACGATCTCGGCGCTCGAGTCGGCCGGGCTCGACCCGACGAAGATCCCGGTCTCCGGTCAGGATGCGACGGCGGCAGGGATCCAGAACGTGCTCCTCGGCAAGCAGACGATGAGCGTCTACAAGCCGATCGAAGCCGAAGCGAAGGTTGCGGCAGCAGTTGCGCTCGCGCTACGTGCTGGTGACCCGATCGACGGCATCGACCCCGGGTACGACTTCACGATCATCGGCATCAACTCGGCCGACGGCAAGCCGTCCGACTCGTCGGAGGGTGACGGCATCGTGGCGTACGTCGCGCTCGTGCCGATCGGCGTCACGACCGACAACGTCGCCGACACGGTGATCGCGGACGGGTTCCGTACGATCGAGGAGCTCTGCACCGGTGACACGGCGGAGACGACGTTCTGTCAGGAGAACGCCTGATCCACTGAGCAGTCGAGACGTGGGAATGGTGGGGACGCCGCAGGGCGTCCCCACCATTTCGGCGCCTCAGCCCCACTGAGACACCTATGGCCGAGACACCCATCCTCGAGTGCCGCGACGTCTCGAAGGCGTTCGGCGCCGTGCAAGCGCTCGATCACGTGGACTTCGAGGTGCGCGCCGGTGAGGTAATGGCACTCGTCGGCGACAACGGGGCCGGCAAGTCCACGCTGATCAAGGGCATCGCCGGCATCTACCCGTTCGACCACGGCGAGGTGCTCGTCGACGGGGCCCACGTGAACGTCCACGGGCCGCGCGACGCCGCCAGGCTCGGCATCGAGATCGTGTACCAGGATCTTGCGCTCGCCGACAACCTCGACGTCGTGGCCAACATGTTCCTCGGTCGCGAGCGGAGGCGGACGGGGATCGTATTGGACGAGGAGCGCATGGAGCGCTCCGCTCAGGAGACGCTGACGGAGCTCTCCGTGACGACGTTGCAGTCGGTGCGTCAGACGGTGAGCGGCCTGTCGGGCGGTCAGCGGCAGTCGGTCGCCGTCGCCAAGGCCGTGATGTGGAACTCGCGGATCCTCATCCTCGACGAGCCGACCGCCGCGCTCGGTGTCGCTCAGACGCGACAGGTGCTCAATCTCGTCCGGCGCCTGGCCGAGCGAGGTCTCGGCGTCGTGATCATCTCGCACAACCTGCACGACGTGTTCGAGGTCGCCGACCGCATCACGGTGCTGCGCCTCGGGCAGAGTGTTGCGGTGCTCCAGCGCTCCGAGACGACGCAGCAGGAGGTCGTGCACGCGATCACCGCCGGCACGCTCGCGCACGTGCCCGGTATGGATCGGGCCGAGGGAGGCGAGGCATGAGCGGCCCGGAACCGGAGGCTGTCGCTGCGGCGAGCGAGGACGTCGAGGCCGAGAACGTGTTCCAGAAGAACGGAACCGTGACCCTCTCCGACTACGCGCGGCGCTGGTGGCAGGGCGTGAAATCCGGTGAGCTCGGCTCGCTGCCGATCATCGTCGGGTTGATCGTGATCGTGATCACGTTCAGCATCCTCCAAGAGAACTTCCTCACCGCGCGCAACTTCACCAACCTGCTGCTCCAGATGACCGCGATCGCGACGATGGCGATCGGCATCGTCTTCGTGCTCCTGATCGCCGAGATCGACCTGTCCGTCGCCTACGTGAGTGCTGTTGGTGGCGTCTCGATGACGCTGTTGCTGCGACCCGAGGATCCCGGCTGGCCGTGGTGGCTCGCGATCGTCGCGGCGTTGCTGATCACGACGGCGATCGGCTTCGCGCAGGGCGTCGTGATCACGAAGGCGGGTGTGCCGTCGTTCGTGGTCACGCTGGCTGGGTTCCTGATCTGGTCCGGTGTCGTCCTCATCCTGACGACGCAGTACTCGACGGCGGGCACGATCCGCATCCAGGACAAGACCGTCGTCGGTATCGCGAACGACTTCCTGAGCGATGTGCAGGGATGGATCCTGGCGGCCGTCGTGGTGATCGGATACGCGGCCTCGCAGCTACGAACGACGGTCACGCGACGGAAGCGTGGGCTGGACGCCAAGCCCGACCGCCCTGCTCGCGCTCCAGATCGCCGGTCTTGCCGTCGTCACCGCCGTGGGAGTGTCGTACGCGAACAAGGATCGCGGTGTGCCGAAGATGACGCTGATCCTGATCGTGCTGCTCGTGTTCTGGTCGTTCGTTGCCACGCGGTTGCGTTTCGGCCGCCACGTCTACGCGATCGGCGGCAGCCCCGAGGCCGCGCGCCGCGCGGGCATCAACGTCGACCGGGTGCGGATCTACGTCTTCATGATCAGCGGCTTCATGGCGGGGGTGGGGGGGATCATGCTCGCCTCGCGGCTTCGCTCCGTCGCCACGAACACGGGTGGCGGCAACCTCCTGCTGCTCGTGATCGCGGCCGCGGTGATCGGCGGTACGAGCCTCTTCGGCGGCGTCGGCCGGGTCGTGTCCGCGTTGCTCGGGGCCCTGGTGATCACCTCGATCACGAACGGGATGGATCTGCTCGGGCTGGCGTCCGGGACGAAGTTCGTGATCACGGGCCTCGTGCTGCTCGCGGCCGTTCTCGTAGACGCGTACGCGAAGCGTCGGCGCAGCGCTCGCGGCGTCGTCTAGCCTCGTAGGCGGTGTCAGCCGCGTACCGGACCCTGCGCCTCGGCGCTCTCGTGCTCGTGACCGGCACGCTCGCGGGGTGCTCGTCGGGTGGACCGGGCGAGACGACGCTCCCGCCGCCCCGAGAGCCTGGCTCGACGCGCCTCGTCGACGTCGCGGAGGATGTCGGCGTCGACTTCCGGCACGGGTCGTTCCGCTTCGGGCCCGCGCCGGACGTCGTGGCGATGATGGGCACCGGCCTCTGCTGGCTCGACGCGAACGGGGACGACCGCCTCGACCTCTTCGTCGTGAACTCGTACGCCGACTCCGAGGCGACGCGGCTACGCGACGACGGTGGCCTTCCGACGACGGCGCTCTACCGCAACGACGGCGAGTCGTTCACCGAGGTCGGCGAGGCGTCCGGGGCTGCGTACGCGGTGAAGGGAAGCGGCTGCGTCGCAGCCGACCTCGACACGGACGGGGACACGGACCTCTACGTGACGACGGCGCGGGACAATCTCCTGCTCTGGAACGACGGCGCAGGGCACTTCCGTGAGGGCGCTCGCGCTGCGGGCGTGGCAGCGTACGGATGGACGACCGGCACCGCGGTCGGCGACGTCAACGGGGACGGCCTCCAGGACGTGTTCGTCGCCGGCTACGCCGACCTGAACAACCGTGTGCCCGGGGCGCCCGGCGGCTTCCCGAGCACGTTCCTCGGCGTCCGTGACCAGCTGTTCCTGAACGAGGGTCCCGGCTCCGGCGAGCACGCGACCTTCCGCGAGGTCGGCGTGGAAGCCGGCCTGGAGGTCACCGGTCTCGCACACGGCCTCGGCACCGTCCTCTCCGATGTCGACGGCGACGCCGATCTCGACCTCTACGTCGCCAACGACACCGAGCCCAACCGGCTGTACCGGAACGTCGCCTGGCCCGGTGGCGCCGATGCCGATCCGTCGGGGCTCGGCTTCCGCTTCGAGGAGCTCGCGGCGAGCGCCGGGGTGGCGGACGCGAACGCCGGCATGGGCGTCGGTGTTGGGGACTACGACGGCTCCGGCGGCGTCGACCTCCTGGTCACGAACCTGCGCGAGCAAGGGCACGCCGTCTACCGGAACACGACCGGTGTGGGCGCGACCCCGTCCTTCGTCGACGAGCGGGACATCGTCGGCGTCGACCTCACGACGTCCTCGGGATGGGGGGCGAGCTGGGCCGACCTCGATCTCGACACGGACCTCGACGCGGTGCTCGTCGATGGCCACGTGCCGGTGCGGGATCTCGCGGAGGACGCGGAGGAGCCCCAGGCGTTCGAGAACCTGACGGCGCAGGGTGACCTCGCGCGCTTCACGGATTGGAGCGACGGCACCGGGATCGCCGACCTCGGCCCGCTCAACGCTCGGGGGAGCGCCGTCGCCGACTACGACGACGACGGCGACCTCGACGTTGCCGTGGCGGTCGTCGGCGGCCAGCTCGTCCTCCTCGAGAACCGTGGCGAGGGAGGAAGATGGCTCGAGGTCGAGCTCGGGCGGTTCGCGCCCGGCGCGGAGGTGACCGTCGAGCTGCCCGGCGGCCGGCGGCAGGTGCGCGAGTCGCAGGCGGGAAGCAGTTATCTGTCGTCCGAGGGCCCCAGGCTCCACTTCGGTCTCGGCGACGCGACGTCGGTCGAGGCGGTCGAGGTGCGTTGGCCCGGTGGAGCCACGACCCGGTTGGAGAACGTGGCGCCGAACCAGGTGCTGCGCGTCGCGCCACCCGCCGTCGACACGATCCGTCGCCTGGTCGTTCCGTCTCCTGTCGCCCGCGAGCGGACCGGCCCGTGTGAGCGGACGCCGGACGATCGCTCGGTGGCCCGGGTCTGGGACGAGGCCCTCCTCGACGCGATCCGGCGTGACTTCCCGGCCCCGACCGTGCACGCCCGGAACCTCTTCCACGTCTCGGCTGCGATGTGGGATGCCTGGGCTTCGTTCGACCCCGTCGCGGACGGCGTGTTCGTGAACGAGAAGGCGGAGGCCGACGACGTGGAAGCAGCCCGCGAGGAGGCGATGAGCTACGCCGCGTTCAGGATCCTCCTGTACCGCTACGGGCTCGCGTCCGGGAGACAGGAGACGTTCGACGAGCTCGTCGCCACGATGGATGCCCTCTGCTACCCGATCGACGTCACGACGACCGATGGGGATTCGCCCGCGGCGCTCGGCAACCGCATCGCGGCCGCCGTGATCGAGCATGGGCACGACGACGGCGCGGGCGAAGAGCTTCGCTATGCCGACCCCGACTACGGGCCGGTCAACGACCCGCTCGTCGTGGCCGAGCCCGGCACGACCCTTCGCGACCCGGATCGCTGGCAACCGCTCGCGCTCGACTCGCAGGTCGCGCAGAACGGGTTGCTGCTCCCCGCAAAGGTGCAGACGTACGTCGGCTCCAACTGGGGCGACGTCCAGGGTTTCGCCTTGCCGGAGGCCACGGGAGGGTTGCCGCTCGACCCGGGACCACCGCCGGCGCACGATGGCGCTGCCTACGCCCGGGCCGCAGTCGCGGTGATCCGCTACTCGAGCCGTCTCGATCCGGCAGACGACGCGTGGATCGACATCGGCCCGGGGGCCCGGGGTGGCAGCACGCTCGGCACGAACGACGGCGACGGGCACCCCGCGAACCCCGCGACGGGCGAGCCGTACGAGGCGAACCGCGTCCTCCACGCCGACTTCGGGCGCGCCATCGCCGAGTTCTGGGCCGACGGGCCCCAGTCGGAGACTCCCCCCGGGCACTGGAACACGCTCGCCAACGCGGTCACGGACGAGCTCGGCGCCCGGAGGATCGGCGGCGGGGGAGACGAACGCGACCCGTTGGAATGGGACGTCAAGCTCTACCTGGCTCTGAACGGCGCGCTCCACGACGCGGCGATCGCGGCCTGGGGGGCGAAGGCGCACTACGACTCCGTGCGGCCGATCTCGATGATCCGCTACCTCGGAGGGAACGGCCAGTCGAGCGACCCCCGCGGGCCGTCGTACGACCTCGACGGCCTTCCGCTCGTACCGGGGGTCGTGGAGGTGATCACGCCCGCGTCGAGCGCGCCGGGGCAGCGCCACGCGCATCTCGCCGGTCACGTCGGGGAGATCGTGATCAAGGCATGGAACGGGAACCCGGACGACCCGATCACCGAGACGAGCGGAGTGGGGTGGATCCGGGCCGTGGAGTGGGTGCCGTACCAGCGCGCGACCTTCGTCACGCCGGCGTTCGCCGGGTACGTGTCCGGGCACAGCACGTTCAGCCGTGCGGCAGCGACCGTCCTGACCGCATTCACCGGAGACCCGTTCTTCCCGGGCGGGCTCTTCGAGTGGGCGATCCCGGTCGGCTCGCTCGTCCACGAGCACGGCCCGACCGAGGACGTCAGGCTGCAGTGGGCGACGTACGCGGACGCGGCCGACGAGGCGGGCATCTCGCGTCTCTACGGCGGCATCCACATACCGGAGGACGACTTCGCCGGACGAAAGCTCGGCGCTCGCGTGGGGAAGGGCGCCTGGCTGCTGGCCCAGCGGTACTTCTCCGGCAGCGCTCGGCCCTGACCGACCCGGGTGCCGGCACGAGACGAGGGCGGGCCACGCCCCGCCGCTACAAGGCGGGGCAGGCGGCGCGGATGCCCCGTGCGATGGCGGTTCGGGCGGCCCGCTCGGTCAGCTTCGCCCGCCGCAGGATCTGCACTCGGTTCCGCACCTGCGACAGCGCGAGCCTTGCGCCGCGGTCGGCGGCCGACGGATTCAGCCGCGCGAACGTGCACATGACCCGGTCGCGCTTTCCGGCGATCCAACCGGCCGTATACAGGTAGCGGAGCGGCTGGCGCTTGTACGGTGCCTTCACGAGTGCGCGCTTCGCGTCCCTCGGCGGGACGTTGGCCGCACGCGCCGTCTTGGTGACGGCGACTGCCACCTGTTTCGCGGTGGCGGGTAGGGCGGGTGAGACGTTCCCGAGCGCCGGGCCCAGCGCGAGCGCGAGCGTCGACGTGAGGATCGCGTACTCGACCACGTCCCCATGATCGTCGCGCCCGTCCAGGGCGTCAACGTCGTCGGGTCGCGTCTCAGGCGTAGCGGTTGTAGTACTGCTGCTTCGCCTGGCGTGCGGAGTAGCTGGCGAGATCGGCCAGGAACCCGAGTGCGACGATGATCCACTCCCAGCCGGAGACGCCACCGACGGCGGACCACATGAGGAGATACGCGAGTCCCGTCCAGGGCAGGAAGATCAGCAGCAGCAGCGGCCAGACCCACGAGCTCCACGCGAGGTCCACCCGGTCGCCGAAGATCCAGACGAGCAAGAACGCAAAGCGCGGCCCGAGCAGGACCAACCCGGCGAAGAAGCAGCACATGGCGGGCAGTCTCTCGCGTCCCGGCGTCACCGTCAAGTGCGTACCGCCGTAGGCTGTGCGCGTGGACGTCGCCGCCGTCATCTGTGACCAGCGAGTCGTCGCCGTTCTGCGTCGCCCCCGGGACGCCGCGGAGGCCGTCGACGCGCTCGTCGGTGCAGGTCTCTCGATCGTTGAGATCACGCTCGACAGCCCCGACGCTCTCGCGCAGATCGAAGCCGTCGCCGCGCGCGGGGACGTAACGGTCCTCGCGGGGACGGTGCGCATGCCCGAGCAGGTCGACGAGGCCGTTGCCGCGGGCGCAGAGGCAGTCGTGTGCCCGGCGTTCTCCGGGGCGGTCGTTGCGCGGGCACACCATCACGCGGTGCCGGTGATCCCGGGAGCGCTGACACCGACCGAGATCGAGGCCGCGTGGCGTGCCGGGGCGGCGATGGTGAAGCTGTTCCCGGCACGGCTCGGCGGCCCGGAGTACGTGGCCGACGTCTTGAAGCCGCTCGCCGACGTGCGGCTTCTCTGCACCGGCGGCGTGACCGTCGAGAACGCGGCCGACTACCTTGCAGCCGGCGCTGCCGCCGTGGGCGTCTCGTTCCGCGACGCCGAGACCGCAGCGGACGACGCCGCCCGGCTGCTCGCAGCGATCGCGTCCGCGTAGCGTCCGGCGATCGCCAAGCGCCCGTACAGGGCGCTCATCCAGCTTCCCCGCAGTCGCGGTGCTCGGCCGCGAGCTTCAGCGGGGCACCTCTACCCATCGCCTCTCGCCGTTCGAGCGCCCGATCGCGTCGCAGAGCACGTTCGCGTCGTGGCCGTCGGCGAACGTCGGAAAGTCCGGTCGCTCGGGCATCCCGCCGATCGCGACAGCCTCGTACACCACCCGGTACAGCTCGCGGAACGTGTCCACCCAGCCCTCTGGATGTCCGGGAGGGAGATGCGTGCGCACGGCTGCATCTGCGCGCATGAGGCCCGCGTTGCGCTGCAGCACCCCGTTCGGCTCGTCGCGTCGGCCGAGCCACAGCTCCTCGTGGCGGTCGGCGCTCCACGCGACGGCGCCTTCGGATCCGTCGACCTCGAAATGGAGCATGTTCTTGCGGCCGGCGCTGACCTGCGAGACGGAGAACACGCCGCGGGCGCCGCCCTCGAAGCGCACGAGCACGTGCCCGAGATCCTCGGTGGCCATCGGCGCGTCGGTACGCTCGACGTCGCCGGCATTCGTGAACGTCTCCACCTCGCCGACGGGGCGGTGCCGCACCGGGATCGTCGTCGCCAGGTCGGCGCAGAGCTCGACGATGCGCTGACCGCTGACGAACTGCGCCAGGTCCATCCAGTGCGAGCCGATGTCGGCGATCGCGCGCAGCGAGCCACCCTTCTCCGCCTCGAGACGCCAGTTCCAGTCCGTCGGGTAGAGGAGCCAGTCCTGGAGGTAGCCGCCGTGGACGCTCCACACGTCGCCCAGCTCGCCTGCAGCGACACGTGCGCGCGCATCGTGGACGAGCGGGAAGAAGCGGAGGTTGAAGTTCGTGCAGTGCACCAGTCCGGTTGCCTCGGCGAGTGCGAGCAGCTCCGCCGAATCCTCCGACGTCGTGGCGAGCGGCTTCTCGCAGACGACGTGCTTGCCGGCGGCGAGTACCTGCTTCACCTGCGGTGCGTGCAGGTGGTTCGGTGTCGTCACGTGCACGACGTCGATCGACCCGTCCGCCAGCAGTGCCTCCACGGACGCGTACACCGGCGCGAGCGCCTTCGCCGTGGCGCGCTCCGGCGTCGAGCCGACAACCCCGACGACCTCGATACCGAGCAACCGGAGCGCCTGGACGTGCACGGTGCCGACGAAGCCCGTTCCCACGACCCCTGCGCGAATGTCGGCAAGCGATCGCACGCCTTGGATCATGTCGCGTCGAGGCGGTGCCTGCGTCAGTCGTGCGCGTGGCCGACGCTGCCGTTGATCGTCAGCCCACCGTCGACGAGCAACTCCTGTCCGGTCACGTAGCGGGCGGCGTCGCTCACCAGGAACACCGCGGCATCCGCAACCTCGTCGGGGACGCCGATGCGACCGAGCGCGATGCGTTGCTCGTAGGCGGCCCGCACGCTCGGGGTGTATGCATGCTGGTTCATGGCGGTCTCGGTAGCACCGGGAGCGATCGCGTTGACGGTGATTCCGTACGGGGCGAGCTCGAGCGCGAGCGTGCGCGTGAGACCGACGATGCCGCCCTTCGCTGTGATGTACGCGGAGAGGTCGGAGAGGGGCTGCACGTCCGCCGCGGACGAGACATTGAGGATCCGTCCGCCGGTTCCCTGCTCCACCATGCTGCGGGCTGCCGCCCGGCAGCCATAGAAGTAGCCGTGGAGGTTCGCGGCCAGCAAGCCGTGCCAGTCGTCGTCCGTCGTCTCGAGGAGCGGCTTGACGAGCAGGCGGGCTGCGTTGTTCACCCAGATGTCGATGCCGCCGAGCTTCTCGGTCGCCTTGGCCGCGAGCCGCTCGACGTCGGCCACGTTCCCCGTGTCACCGATCAACAGCACAGCTTCGCGCTCGTGCGCGCGCACAGCCTCGGCGGTCTCGTCCGCGCCTTCGAGCGAGATCCCGGCGACATCCGCTCCAGCACGCGCGAGCGCCACCGCAATCGCCGCTCCGATGCCACTCGAGACTCCTGTGATGACGGCGCGACGGCCGCTGAGGTCGAACGGAGAGGCGGCTCGAGACATGGGCATACGTAGGCTACTGCGGTGCGGCTCGGAGTGGCAGCGGCTGTGGTGGACGGCGCGCTCGTCCGCGGTGACGTTGCGGTGGAGGGCGACGTCGTTGCCGGCGTCGGCCTGGCGGGCGCCGGCCGAGGCCTCGCCGTCCCGGGCCTCGTCGATCTCCAGGTGAACGGCTACGCAGGCATCGACGTCCAGCGCGCCGAGCCCGGTGAGCTCGTCGAGATGGCAGGTGCTCTCGCCCGGGACGGAGTCCTCTGGTACCAGCCAACGGTCATCACCGGTGCGGTCGGGGCGATGGTCGACGCGCTGACCTCGATCGGTCAGGCCTTCGACCAGGCGGCCCCCGCACGCATGTTGGGAGCACATCTGGAAGGCCCGTTCCTGAGCCCAGCGCGCCCGGGGGCCCATCCGGTCGAACACCTGCGCGACCCCTCCCTCGACACACTCGCCTCGCTGCTCCTCGCAGGCTGCCCGGTGACGATGGTGACACTGGCTCCCGAGCTGGACTCGGCGGACGAGGTGATCGACGCGCTCGTCCAACGTGGGATCGCCGCGTCCGTCGGGCACACGGACGCGACTGCCGTGGTCGCCCACGCGGCATTCGACGCGGGGGCGCGATCGGTGACCCATCTCTTCAACGCCATGCGGCCCTTCCACCATCGCGAGCCGGGTGTCGCCGGTGTCGCGCTCGCGCGCGACGACGTGACGGTGATGCTGATCGCCGATGGCGCACACGTCGCGCCGGACGCTGTGCTCGGCGCGTGGCGCTCGGCGCGTGGTCGCCTGGTCGTGGTCTCCGACGCGATTGCCGCCGCCGGAGAGGGTGATGGGACGTTCGCGCTCGGTGACCGCGAGGTCGTGGTCGTGGACAGCGTCGCTCGCCTCACCGACGGCACGCTCGCAGGCTCGACCCGTCCGCTCAGCTGGGGACTCAGGCTGCTCGTCGAGCTGGGCGTCCCGGTCGCCGAGGCTGTCGACGCGGTGACACGCACGCCTGCACGACTGCTCGGCCGAGACGACGTCGGCGTGCTGCGAGTCGGCGCACAGGCCGATCTCGTCGTGCTCGACGACGCCTTTGTCGTCGACCGCGTGTACGTCGGCGGCCGGGAGCTCTAAGCCGTCAGCGCTCTCAGGAGCCGCTCGACGAACGGGAGGCTTGCATGGGGGTCGTGGACGCCGGAGGCGAGCAGCTCGAGGCTGATCCCCTCGAGCGCGGTCACCACGAGCCAGGCCTCGCGTTCCGGGTCGCGTGCGCCGAGCTCCTTGAGTACGGGAGCGAGCGCGGCCACGTACGCGTCCGTCCAGGTCCGGGAGAGCTCGGCGAGCTCGGGGCGGCGTGCGGCCTCGAGCTCGAGCTCGTAGAGCACGAGCTGGGCGCAACGGGCGTCGTCTCCACGGGGAAGAAACTGGTCGACGAGCCACGAGGCGAGCTGCTCGACCGTCGCCGTGGGAGATCCACCCGGGCGACCTGACGCCTCGAGCGCCGCCACGTCACGACTGCGGGCGAGCGCGAAGGCCTCGAGCACGAGCTCGTCCTTCGTCTCGAAGTAGTAGGTCGTCGCCGCCAGCGGCACGCCGGCCTCAGTGGCTACCGCACGATGCGTGACGGCTCCCGAGCCACCACGACCGAGCAGGGTCAGAGCAGCGTCGACGATCGCCTGTCGACGGGCGGCGCCTCGGGGGCGGTCGCCCGGTGGCGTCAACGACGGCGGCTCCTGCGCTTCGCGACGGACGCGGGATCGAGCTGGAACAAGAGCGCGATGATGGCGAGTGATCTCATAGTGGTACAAATGTACCATAAGGCTGACAGGTGCCGCGTCGCCTGCATCACACGACGAGCTGGACGAGCCAGACGATCAACGCGACGATGCCGATGAGCGTGAGCACGAGAACTGCGGCGATCGTGACGGCGCCGATCTTGATCGAGCGTGGGGGGTTCCAGCTGACGGATCTGGATGCGCCGTCGTTCGTGACGTCGGCGCCGATCTGTTCGAGGGCGTTCTCCAGGCGCTGCTCCCAGCCTCCGCCGGTTCCGTCGCCGAGCGCGTCCAGAGCCTTGTCGAGCTGTCGACGCCAGTCGCCGCCGAGGATCTCGGCGGTTCCGGCCGACTCAGCGCGAAGCTCGGGATGCCCGGTTGCGAGACCCGCGACCTCGAGCTCGAAGACGCGCTCGGGCTGGGCGATGTCCTTGAGGGTGTAGTCGCCGAGCTCCCGCACCTCGACGCCGTCCGGCTCGTTGCCCCGTACGAGCTCGCGCGTCGCCGCGGTGATCACGATCTGGCCGCCGTGGGCGGCGGCGCATACCCGTGACGCACGCACGACGTCGAGACCCAGGTAACCCTCCTCCTCGAGTCGCGGCTCCCCCGTGTGGATGCCGACGCGGGCACGCACGGTCGTACCCTGTGGCCAGACGTGCGCGGCGAGCGCGCGCTGGCAGGCCACGGCGGCGTCGACGGCGTCGCGGGCGCGGCCGAACACGGCGAAGAACGCGTCACCCTGGGTGTCGACCTCGCGGCCGTGTGCTGCGGCGAACGCCTCGCGCAGCAGGCGGTGGTGGTCGCGGACGACCAGCGGCCAGTCGTCGCCGAGCTCCTGGAGGAGCCGCGTCGACCCTTCGATGTCCGTGAAGAGGAAGCTGACGGTGCCGGTGGGAAGATCGCGCATCGAGCGAGTTTACGACTCGGCCAGAAGTTCCTCGACCGGGGCCGACAGCACGACCTTGAAGCCGGCCCGGCCGCGTCCCGTCGGTCGGCGGGCGCCGGTCGGGCGGAATCCGGCGCGCTCGTAGAGGCGGTGCGCCCGGATGTTGGCCTCCTGGACGAACAGGAACACGGTCTCGCAGCCGCGCTCGGCAGCCCAGCCGCCGACCGCCCGGATCAGCGCCTCCGCGATGCCCTGACCTCTCGCTGAGGCGTCGACCCACATGGACATGAGCTGTGCCTCTCGTGGGTCGATGCGCACGAACGCCGCCACCACGCCGAGCCATCGCCCGTCGCTCTCGGCGGCGAAGAGGATCCGCCGCTCTCCGGTCGCGGCACCGACCCAGTCGCGCCACGTCTCGTCGTGCTCCGCGGCGGCGTCCTCCCACCGGGTTGCGAACGACGCCGGATCGTCGCGGAGCATGCGAACTCTGATCTCGCGCCAGCGCGCCCACTCGTCCGGAAGCACCGGCCGGATCGTCACTGGAGCGCTCATGCCGGCAGGATCGCGAAGACGCGGGCCGGGGCGCCGGAGCCCGCGACGATGGGGATCGGTGCCACCACGACCCAGGCGCCGCGCGGGGGGACCCGCTCGAGGCCGACGAGCCCTTCGAGGTGCCAGAGACCGGCGGGCAGCGTCACCCCGTGCGCGGGGAAGCCGGCAGCGTGCCCCGGGTCGATGCCGAGCGTGTCGATCCCTACGCCCACGGCGCCGCGGGCGACGAGTAGCTGGGCTGCGTCGACGGCGACACCGGGGAAGGACGGTGCATCGCCGCTGCCCGCGTATCGCTCGGGATCGCCGACGAAGGCCTCCCAGCCTGTGTGCACGAGCACGGCCGCGCCGGCGGGGATCGCACCGTCGCGTTCCTCGATCGCCTCGACGTCCGCGGCGCACACCTCGTACGCGGGGTTGTCGGCGACTCGATCCCGGACGTCGAGCTTCACCGCGGGGCGCACCAGCACGTCGAGCGGGAGATCGGCGACGTCCGTCCCGTCGCGCGCGAAGTGGATCGGTGCGTCCAGGTGCGTTCCGGCGTGCTCGGGCACCTCGAGCTCGCGGGCGTAGCCGCCGTGGGTGTCGAAGTCGGCCACGACGCGAGCGGCGAACGGGGTCGAGCCGGGCCAGAGAACCGTTGCCGGACCGAGGGGCTGCGTCAGGTCGACGAGTCGCGCGGGCGCGAGGAGCGAGGCCAGATCGGGCACGAGCCGAGGCTACCGGGCGGTGCACTCGCCGGTCGTTCCCTCGCAGCAGCCGATCTTGAACCGGCACCGAGGGCACTGGAACGTCGCGTGCCGCCACTCCATCGTCGCGCCGCAGCGGAGGCAGCGCTCGGCGGCCTCGTCATCGTGCGACCGATCGAGCGTGGAGCTGTTGGTCGAGCCGCTCACGCCCGCGAGTGTACGAGGGCTGCAGGACGCGACCGTTCCGGCGGTGAATGGTGAGCGCGTGAGCGGCAGGCTCTGGATCCCGGGGATCGTGGGCGCCGTGATCCTCGATCTGCTCGGGATCGTTGCGCTCCTTGCCGATCAGCTGTGGCTCGCGGTCGCCGCCTGGATCCTGTCGGCGGCCGTGATCGTGGCCTCCATTCGCCGCGGCTAGCATGACGGGGCTCGCGGCGACGTGGCCGAGTGGTTAGGCAGAGGCCTGCAAAGCCTCGTACAGCGGTTCGAATCCGCTCGTCGCCTCTTAGCGTGCGCCTCGACGTCCGCGTGCTCGGCGATCCTGTCGACGAGATCGTCGCTGGCCTCGACGCCGTGATCGTCACACACCGCAGCTGCGGCAGACCGGCCGTACGGGATTCGCCGGCCTGTCGCTTCGGCGCTGGTACCGTTGCCTCGTGTGAGCGTCGACCCGCCAAGCGCCGCGTATCCAGGGCCGAGGGAGGCGGAGCGAGGTGACGTGAGGTGCTGGCTGGGACCGCCGAAAGGGCGGGGCGCTTGACCGCTCGGCGTTATCCAGCGAGTTCGGGCGTACCGCATCTGAGCGTCGCGGAGCGCGTCGCGCGGGGTAAGGCGGCTCGGCGCGCGGTTCCGCGGTCGAGGCATGCGGTGTTCGAGCCGACAGCCGACCGGGCCGACCCGATCGAGTTGTTGGAGCGGCAGGCTGACGCCCGGGCGCCTGAGCTCGTGCCGATTCGGTACGGGCGGATGCTCGATTCGCCGTTCACGTTCTTCCGTGGGGCGGCGTTGATCATGGCGGCGGATCTCGCGACCAGTCCGCGTTCTGGCCTCGTCGTGCAGGCCTGCGGCGATGCGCATCTCTCGAACTTCGGCCTCTACGCGTCGCCGGAGCGGCGGCTTGTGTTCGATGTCAACGACTTCGACGAGACGTTGCCGGGTCCGTGGGAGTGGGATGTCAAGAGGCTCGCGGCGAGCATGCTCGTCGCGGCCCGCAGCAGCGGGTTCGCGGGGAAAGTGCAGGAGCGGATCGTGCTCGACACGGTCGAGGAGTACCGGCAGCGGATGGCGCGGTTCGCGGGGATGCGAACCCTCGAGGTTTGGTACACGCGCTTCGAGATCGAGGCTCTGATGCCTCAACTGCAGTCACAGGTCAGCACGAAGATGCGCAGACGACTCGACAAAGTCGTGGCCAAGGCCATGAGAAGAGACAGCCAGCACGCGTATGGGAAGCTGACGGCGGAGGTCGAAGGTGAGCGGCGGTTCGTGTCCGACCCACCGCTGCTCGTACGGCTCGACGACTTCCCCGCGACAGAGGAGCGCGATCGCGTCAAGGCGAGCCTGGAGCGGCTTCTCCGAGAGTACCGTCTCACGCTCCAGCATGAGCGCCGTCTGTTGCTGGACCAGTTCCGGCTCGTCGACCTCGCACGCAAGGTGGTGGGAGTCGGAAGCGTCGGAACGGGAGCCTGGATCGCGCTGTTCCTGGGCAGAGACGACGAGGATCCGCTCGTTCTGCAGATCAAGGAAGCACAGCCGTCGGTGATGGAGGAGTTCGTGGGCGCCAGCGCATTCCGCAACTCCGGTGAGCGGGTCGTCGCGGGACAGCGGATCATGCAGGCATCGAGCGACGTGTTTCTTGGGTGGCTCACCGTCGACGCGTCCATCCAAGGTGGTTCGCGCGACTTCTACGTTCGCCAACTACGCGACTGGAAGGGCTCGCTCGTGATCGAAGCGATGGACGCGGAGGCATTGTCGGTCTACGGGCAGCTGTGTGCGGCAACGCTGGCGCACGCTCACGCACGCTCCGGCGACCGGATCGCGATCGCGAGCTACCTCGGCACCGGCGACGCCTTCGATCGGGCTGTCCTCGCGTTCTCGGACGCGTACGCCGAGCAGAACGGCCGCGACTACGAGGCCCTCACCGAGGCCGTCGCGACCGGTCGCATCGAGGCCACAACGGGCCACTGATGTCGTGTGACATCGCGATGGGTCCAGGCGAGGAGCCCGAGGGGGCTTGCAGGACCGAAGCAGTTGTCGGCCGGTGTGAGGTTCCGGGCGCTCGTACGTCCGCAGGCACGTGAATCCAGGGCCACGGGGCGCGGGGAGGCGCCGTCAGCAGCTCCCTCGCGTTCGATGGTTCTCGAGCCCGAGCAGCCCATCGGATCGGCGTTGCTCCTTCGTCGCTTTGTGCAGCGGGTGAGCGGCGTCGCGGGATTGGCTCTGTGTGTGTCGAAATCCGCCCTGTGCGGAGCACGCTTCGCGTACCGATGATCCTCCGGTGGGTGTCTGCCGGCTGCCTGGTGCTGACCGTGCTCGTCTTCGCGCCGCAAGCACGCGCGGGGCTGGCGGACGAGAAGGCTCTTGCGGAGCGGTACGCGCCGGTGGTGCGGGCGGTGGAGCAGGTCGAGGAGTGCGGGCACGGTTCACCGTACGACCCGATCGACGTCGACCTGCTGTTCGGGGAGCCGACGGTGGCGCTGCGTGGGCCGTGGAGCCCGAGCGACCTCGTGAAGATCGGGCCCTCGGCCGAGGATCTCGTCGACCGCTTCGAGTATCACCTCGACTTTCCCGGGAACGCACTCGATCCAGGCTGCGGGTACGAGCGCTGGAACCGCCGCCTGACCGAAGGGAGCGCCCCCACGGTGTACGCCCATATCACAAGCGAAGCCGGCCATCCCGGGAAGCTTGCGCTGCAGTACTGGTTCTTCTACACGTTCAACGACTTCAACAACACGCACGAGGGCGACTGGGAGATGATCCAGCTCGTCTTCGGCGCCGTCGACGCGCAAGAGGCGCTCGCGGAGCGGCCCGTCATGGTCGGTTACAGCTCCCACGAAGGCGCCGAGCGCGCCAGCTGGGGCGACGAGAAGCTCGAACTGGTGGACGGAACCCACCCTGTCGTGTATCCCGCATCCGGGTCGAACGCCAACAAGTTCACCCAGGCGCTGTACCTCGGCAGCTCGGCCGAGGCGGGTGTCGGATGCGACGACACCCGCAGCCCGCACCGCGAATCACGTCCGACGGTGAAGACGATCCCGAGCAACCCGGCTGCAGCCGAGGCGGCGTTTCCGTGGCTCGCGTTCGAGGGCCGCTGGGGCGAGCTGCAGAGAGCGTTCTTCAACGGCCCCACCGGGCCAAACCTGAAAGAGCAGTGGACCAGGCCGATCACGTGGTCGGAAACGTGGCGGGAGCGCGGCTACGCCGTGCCCTCCGGTGGCCTCTTGGGCACCGGCGCCACCGACGTCTTCTGCACCGGCATCGCCAAGGGCTCCCGCGGCCTGATCCTCTTCTTGCGGAGCCCGCTGCTCGTCCTGTTGGCGATCGGCGCACTCCTGGGGCTGATCGCGCTCGTGATCGGTCGCGCGACGTGGCGCCCGAGCGCCCCATTTCGACTGGCACGCCGCCGCAGCTGGGGACAGATCCTCTCCGCCGCAGCACGCGTGTACGTGAGCCACACCCGAATCTTCCTGGGCATCGGGCTGATACTGATCCCGATCGCGCTCGCGATCACCGCGCTCCAGTGGCTGGCCCGGGAAGGGATCGACCTATTCGCCACACTCACGGGAGACGCCGCCGGCGCCTTCGCCGTCACGGCAGTCGTGATCGGAACGACGTTCGCCCTCCTCGGGCTCGGGCTCGTCCAGGCCGCCACCGCCTGCGCGCTGCTCGAGCTCGACGCCGGTCGAACGATCGGCCCCGTGCACGCGTACCGGACAGCGATGAGGCGAGCCCGTCCACTGCTCGCCGCAACGGCGATCTTCGTCGCAGCGTGGGTCGTGCTGTCCTCGACACTCCTGATCCCGGTCGCGATCTGGCTCGCGATCCGCTGGTGCCTCCTCGCGCCCGCCGTCGAGATCGAGCGCTGCACGGGAGCTTCGGCGCTCCGTCTCAGCAGTCGTCTCGTCCGCCGACGATGGCTCAAGGTCGGTTCACTCGTCGGTCTCAGCGCCGCGATCGCGCTGCTGACAGGCCCACTTCTCGGAGCAATCCTCATCCTCGCTACCGAGACGCCCCTGGCACTGCTCAACATCGTCGCCGGCGTCGTCTACGCCCTCACCCTGCCGTACGTCGCAATCGTCACCACGTACGTCTACGCAGATGCCGCCACGCGACACCAGCTCGACACCGCCGACGAACCGTCCCATCTACCGGCCGAGATCGAGCTCCGACGTTCGTCCGCCTGAGGTCGGCCCCGCGACGGTCGCTCGAGCGTCTCGCCAGCGTGCGGGAACTCGACCGGATGTGCGGGGCACTTCCCGGCCACGCTTCGTGACGGGGGGCCGATCGGGCAGACTCTGAGCGTGGTTCCCGAGGCTCCTCTGCGGATGACGAGGAACGGCCTCGTCGTCGACGGTGAGGGCTGGTTCGTCGTGAACGCCCGTGAGTCTCGTTGGAAGGACGAAGGGCTGCTCGGTTCCTACTGCACCTTCGAAGGCAAGCGGCGGTTCCCTCAGCTCGGGATCAACATCAGCGTTCTCGAGCCCGGTGAGGCGATGGGCATGTACCACCGTGAGAACGCGCAGGAGGGGTTTCTCGTCTTGGCCGGCGAGTGCGTGCTCGATAGTCGAGGAGCAGGAGCGGCGACTGAGAGCCTGGGACTTCTTCCACTGCCCCGGCGGAACCCGACACATCATCGTCGGAGCAGGCGAGGGCGCCGCGGTCGTGGTCGCGGTCGGCGCGCGTGGGCGCGGGGTCGGCGGCGGCATCGTCTATCCCGTCTCCGAGGCGGCAGCCCGCCACGGCGCAAGTGTTGAGCACGAGACGACGAGCCCGGCGGAGGCATACGAGAACGTGCGCGCCGACCTGCCCAGGTCGACGTTCGTCAGCTACCGACCGGGGCTCCTGCCCGAGCACCCGAGGAACAGCGACGACGGTCGCCCCCGGCCAGCAGGAAGCAGGAGTCTCCGGGTGTTCAGAAATGTCCCGTGACGCGGGCGACGCGGAACGCGGGGAAGGGAAGACGGCTTTCGCCCTGCGCATGGATCGGCGTAGGCACGATCTCAGCTCGGCGCGTCAGGGGTGGGAGGCTCGACGCTGCCGGCGTAGGCTCGTGGCGTGCGCCTTCCCGATCTGCTTCGAGACGAGTGGCGCTGCGATCCGGAATGGCTAGCGGCGCTCCCGCGTCTGGTCGGCGACTGCGCGACGCGGTGGCAGTTGATGCTCGAGGAGCCCTTCGACACTCCCAGGTCGCTCGTCGTCCCGGCCGGAGACGTCGTGCTCAAGCTCAGCGCTCCCTCCCATTTCGAAGCAGCCCACGAAGCGGATGCACTCGCGACGTGGGCCGGGCGTGGTGCAGCCAGACTCGTCGCCCGCGACGACGACCGGCGCGCGCTCCTCATCGAGCGATGCAGGCCTGGTAAGCTTCTGGGAGACGTCGAGGAGGAGAGCCTGGCGGTCGTCACCGCCCTCCTCTCTCGACTCGAATGCGACGCGGGTGCAGCGCACCCATTCCGGGCGCTCGCCGATGAGGCGGACCGATGGATCGTTGAGGTTCCCGAACGCTACGCGCGGGGTGGGCGGCCGTTCGAGGGATCGCTGGTCTCGTTCGCCGTCGACGTCTTCCGCACTGTCGACCGATCGGCGACGTCCGTCGTCAACCAGGACCTCCACTGCGGGAACATCCTCAGCGCCGAGCGTGAGCCGTGGCTCGTCATCGACCCCAAGCCCCTCGTCGGCGAGCGCGAGGTGAGCGCGGTCGGTCTGCTGCGGAGCGCCGCTCGGCGAGGCGGCAGGAAGGATGTACGACGCTGGCTCGACGCCCTGGCGGAGATCGGGCTCGACCGAGAGCGGATGCGCGCGTGGGGTTGTGCGCACGTCATCGCGTGGGGATGGGACGAGGAGGAAGGCTGGTCGCGGAGCTCAGTCGAAGTCGCTCGCGCGATCCGCGCGGCGTGACCGGCTACCCGGCTACGGGCGCGCCGGCCCGAGTGGCAGCATCACGCGGCCGTAGACGTCGTTCCAGATCTGCGCGGTCGCCGTGTAGATCGCCAGCGCGGCGGTGAGGATCCCTTCCCAGCCCGCGATCTTGAGGATCGTGTCGTTGCCCGTCCACTCGGCGAGCGCGAGCAGGAAGAAGAGCAGCGCGAGCGTGAAGAACACCGCCTGCAGCGCCCGGGTCGTGCGGAGCGAGCCGACGAACATGACCGCGGTGAACAAACCCCAGGAGAACAGATACCAGCCCATGGCACGCCCGCTCGGCTCGTCGCCCATGCCCCAGTCGGGGAAGACGACGAGCGCGACGAGCGACAGCCAGAAGAGCCCGTACGACGTGAACGCCGTCGCACCGAACTCGTTGCCCTTGCGGAAGTCGATCGCGCCCGCGATCACCTGGGCGAGCCCACCGTAGAAGATGCCCATGGCGAGGATCATGGAGCTCAGCTCGATGTAGCCGGCGTTGTGGATGTTCAGCAGCAGCGTCGTCAACCCGAAGCCCATCAGACCGAGTGGTGCCGGGTTCGCCGTCGAGTCGTGGACGAAGATCTCGTTCGGCTGGCTCATCACGTCGAACGGTCTCAGCCGCCGAGGCTGCCGTCATCCGCGGGAATGCTGAACGCGCTCAGTGGCCTCCCGGATCCTCGCGCCGGACGCGAGTCGCCGTCCCGAAGTACGCTGTGACCATGAGCGTCGACGGCGACGCCGTACCGGCTGACGTCCGCTCTGAGCGGCTGCTCGCCTTGGCCGAGGAGCTCGAGTCGCGCGACGCAGCGATCGCAGCCCAGATCTCCGAGATCGCCGAGCTGGCCGAGCGTGCCGGTGCCGTACGAGCGCGCGCGGCGGAGATCCGCGTACAGCTCGAGGGCATCCCCGTCGAGCTGGAGACGCTTGCGCACGCGGAGCGCGATGCAGAGGAGGCTGTTCGCGTGACGCGAGACCGAGCTGATGGACGCGGAGGCACGACTGACGACGCTCGAAGGCGCCAGAAGGCGTCGCGAGGACGAGATCGCGCGCGCCCGGCGCACAGTTCTCGACGCGCGCGAAGCCGTCGCAGACGCCGAGGCGCGGATCGTCCGGCTGGAGGCTCGTGGGCGGGAGCTTCGAGACCTCGAGTCGACGCTCGAGGCGGAGGCGGACGGCCTGGCGGTAACAGCACGCTCGGTGGCAGGGGCGATCGGCGCCGTGCCGCGCGTCTCCGAGTGCCGGCAAGTCGTCCCCCGGCTCGACGCTCGCGGACATCGACGAGTGGGGAGCACGCACTCGCGCGGCGCTCTTCGTCGCGCGAGGAACTCTGGATGCCGAGCGCGAGCGGATCGTGGCCGAGGCGGAGTCGCTCGGTGCGGCTGTACTGGGCGAGGACCTCGCGGGCGCGAGCGTCACGCTCGTGCGGCGCCGCCTCGAGCAGGCGCTGTCCGGCTAGGGCGGGACACGCCGCGGCTCCTCTGCCGGGCGAGGCACGCCTCGGCCCTACGGGAACCGGTCGTCGTCCGGCCGGACGTCGAGCGCGCCGCCGTCGCGACACGAGCTCGGGAGCCGGTACGAGAGCCGCGTGATGCTTCGCTCGCCGAGACTGCGGGCGTAGAGAGCCGCCATCATGCTGCGAGCGGTCTCGCTCTCGAGCCCCAGCCGCTCGCCAAGCACGACTCCCTCCTGTAGCCCGCGGCATTCGGTCACGCCCTCGTCGCGCTCACCGCGCAGGTGGACGGCCTCGTGTGCCAGCACCAGCACGGCCCGAGCTGTGTCGTCGCGCTCGCGGCGATCATCCTCCAACGCGACCGCGACGAGCCGACGACAGATGTCCGGACGGAGCAGCGCGAGCCTGCTCCGGATGAACGCGACACCGAGCGCGTCGCTCCCGATCCCCGTGTACGAGTATCCGTCGTCGCAGCGAACCGTGACCGGTGTCGCCGCGATACGCGATGCCTCGGCGGAGAAGAGAGCCTCCGCCCGAGAGCGCTGGTCGGCGGCAAGCCCGTCCCACGACTCGCCGCGATCGACCCGAGCCGCGACGATGAACAGCGCTGCGGCGGCGAGAGCGACCGCCGCGGTCGCAAGACGTCGAAGGCCACCACGCATCGGCCGCCTCGGCGGAGGTACGTAGACGAGCCGATCCCCCTCTTCGACGATCTCGCCCCAGCCGAGGTCTGCATCGTCGCCGGACGGAGCCCGTCGGCCGGCGAGCTCCTCTCGGCTCGGAGTCGGCAGGCCTTCGCGTCGCTCCCTCCAGCCGCGGCCGAGAAACTCGAGCTCGGCAACCAGCAGGATCGCGAACGGGAGCCAGAACGGGATCACGTCCTGTAGCGACCGCGTGAAGAGCCATGCGACGACGAAGCCGAGCGCGCCCACGCGGACCGCGTTCTGGGTAGCACGGCGATCCACGACCGCACGGTAGATCCAGACCGGCAGGAGCCGCAGTAGGATCGACGCGTGATCGACCCCCTCGAACGCTGGCGCGCGCTCGGGCTGCACGACAAGCCCGACTACGCCGGGCTGCTCACCTACTCCGCGCTGCCGTACACGCAGGATCCGGTCGAGCTGGCCGGCGTCGACGTGGCCGTGCTCGGAGCGCCGATGGACGAGCTCGTCTCCGACCGGCCGGGAGCGCGCTTCGGCCCGCGTGCGATCCGCGCGGCGAGCTGTCCGCCGGGGCCGCACCTGGAGGCCGACGTCGATTGGTCCGATGTCCTCCGCGCGGTCGACTACGGCGACGCGCCCGTGCTCCCAGCCGATCCGGTTCGGTCGCACGCGGCGATCGAGGCGCTCGTCGCCGAGGTGGTTGCCGCTGGGGTGATTCCGGCTGTCCTCGGCGGCGACCACTCGATCACCGAGCCGAACATCCGGGCGGTTGCGGGCGTCCACGGGCCGGTCGGGCTCGTCCATTTCGACACGCACACCGACACGGGTGAGGAGGTGTTCGGGGTCGAGGTGTCGCACGGTACCCCGATGTACCGGCTCGTCCGCGACGGGCATGTCGATCCGACGCGGTACGTCCAGATCGGGCTGCGCGGCTACTGGCCCGGAGAGCGCGAGTTTGCCTGGCAGGCGGAGCGCGGCATCACGGCGTTTCGCATGCACGCGGTGCGCGAGCGCGGGATCCACGAGGTCGTGGAGGAGACCGTCGCCATCGTGGGTGAGGGCCCCGTCTTCCTCACCGTCGACGTCGACGTGCTCGATCCGGCATTCGCGCCCGGGACCGGGACACCAGAACCGGGAGGAATGACGTCATCCGATCTGCTCTGGGCGGTGCGGGCGGTGGCCGAGCGCCTCCGCCTGGTCGGGATGGACGTGGTCGAAGTGATCCCGACCGCCATCGGCTCGGCCGACATCACGGCGCTCGTCGCCGAGCGCGTCGTGCGCGAGGCGCTGACGGGCATCGCGCTCCGTCGCCGTTCGGCTGGGGTCTGACCCCAGGGGTCAGACCCCAGCTTCTGGCCGGCTCAGTGGCCGAAGCGGACGTCAGGGAGGATGCGGTCGAGCCAGCGCGGCGACGCCCAGGCGGCAGGGCCCATCACGCGCAGCAGCACGGGCATCAGCACCAGCCGGATCAGCATCGCGTCGAGCAACACGGCGACGCCCAGGATGATGCCCATCTCCTTCGGTGGGAGCGGGCCCGAGAGCGCGAACGTGAAGAACACGGCGACCATCACGGCGGCCGCCGCGAAGATCGTGCGTCCGGAGTGCGCGACGCCGCCGACCATCGCCTCCCGGGCGTCACCGGATCGATCCCAGTGCTCCTTGGCCGAGGAGAGCAGGAACACGGTGTAGTCCATCGAGATCGCGAAGATCATCGCGAAGAAGAACACCGGGCCCCAGGCGTTCAAGAACCCCTGCGACTCGAAGCCGAGCAGGCCCGTGAGGTTGCCGTCCTGGAAGATCAGCTTGGCGACACCGAACGCGGCACCTGTCGCGAGCAGATTCGTGACGACACCGACGGCGGCGATCAACGGCGCCTGCAGCGCGACCAGCAGTAGACCGAAACCGAGTACGAGCACGATCCCGAAGACGAGGAGCGTTCGGCTTGCGAGCGCCTCCTCGAGGTCGTGGTTCTCGGCGGCCACTCCGCCGACCAGTGCGGACGTCGGCAGGGCAGTCCGCAGGCGCTCGATCGTCGCTCCCACCGCCGGATCGGACGGGTCTTGGGCAGGCACGGCGAGGACGAGCGCAGCGCCCTGAGACGTCTGTGCCGGTGTCACCGCGACGATCCCGCGGTCGGTCGCGAGCACCGACTCGACGCGCGAGGCGTCGGCGACCGGGGCGACGATCTGCAGCGTCCCCGGGGCACCCGGCCCGAAGGCGTCCTGCACCTGCGTGTAGCCGACGCGGGCACCGTCGTCCTCCGGCACGACCTTGATCGACGGCATGCCGGTGTCGAGCGCGAGTACGGGGAGTGCGAGTACGACGAGGATCACGGTTGCCGCGATGCCGAACAGCGCGGGACGCCGCCACAGCAACTCGGCCCAGCGGGCGAACGCGGGAGAGCGGTGCTCGCCGGCGTGCACCCAGGGCAGCGCCAGCCGATCGACGCGGTCGCCCAGCTTCGCGAGCAGCGCCGGGAGCAGCGTGAGCGCGGCCAGGAGGACGAAGCTCACCGACAGCATGATCCCGAGCGCCATCGACCGGAACGCAGGGCTGGGCACGAGCATCACCGCCGACAGCGAGATCAGCACGGTGACCCCCGAGAACAGCACCGCCTTGCCCGCGGTGTCCATCGTCACGGCGACGGCGTCGCGGGTGTCGATCTCCGAGCCGAAGTGAGCGCCGCGGAAGCGCGCGACGATGAAGAGCGCGTAGTCGATGCCGAGTGCCAGCGCGAACATCAGCGCGAAGTTCATCGACCAGATGGAGATGTCGAAGCCCTGCGAGAGGAGGAACAGACTGCCCGCCGAGGCGGCGAGGCCGAGAATCGTGAGCAGCAGCGGAAGCCCGGCCGCGACGAGCGACCCGAACGCGAGGAGGAGGATCGCCATCGTCACGGGCCACGACAGCAACTCCGACTTGAGCATGGCCTCCTTGTTGGCCTGGTTGAAGTCGGACCACATGCCGGGAGCCCCGGTCAGGCTGACGGTGATCCCATCCTCGCCGAGGGCCGCCAACTCGCCCTTGAGGTCGTCGGCCGCCCGCACCATCTCGGTGGGGCGCGCGCCTGCGCCGGCCGAGAGCACGACCGTGCGACCGTCCTCGGAAACCTGGGGAGGAGCCACCGTCGTCACGCGCGGGTCTCCCTCGAGCAGCCGGGTCGTTTCCGCGACCGTTGCCTCGAGGTCTCCGTCGCCGTGGACGACTGCCATCAACGCGTAGCCGGACTGGCCGTCGAACGAGCGCTCGATCTCGCTGCGTGCAGCCACCGACTCGGAGCCGGACGCCTCCCAACCTGCGCCCGACAGCGCGTGCTCGGCCCACGGGGCGAACGCGCCGAGCCCGACGGCGATCGCCACCCATGCGACCACGACGAGACGGACGTGATCGGCGGTCCATCGTCCGAGCCGTCCGATCGGCCCCACGGCCGTCATGAGCCCACCGTTCGGGAGTCGCCGAGGCAGGGGACGCGGCCGAGGACGAGCGAGGCGGGGCAGCTCCCGACGAGGACGTAGAGCCACTGGTTGACGCCGACGAACGCGGCGAGCAGCAGCCACCACGGGCTGACGATCGAGGTCAGCAGCACCGCGAGCAGCACCATCGAGCCCGCAAGCGCAAAGAGAACCCGGTCGAGTGACAGCGCCGAGCAGCTCATCGCACGACTCCGTCGAGGAGATCGTTGAGCTCGTGCAGCTGGCGCTGGAGACCACCGCACACGCCTTCGCACAGTTCGAGCACGCTCTCGTCGACGATCGTGTAGAGGACGCGGTTGCCGTCCTTGCGGCGGCTCACGATGCCGGCGCCGTGGAGCACGCCGAGATGCTTGGAGACGTTCTGCTGTGAGGCGCCGGTCGAGTCCGTGAGGTCGTGCACGCTTGCCTCGCCCTCACGCAGCCGGTCGAGGAGTCGGATTCTCATCGGCTCGCCGATGATCCTGAAGCGCTGCGCGATCAGCTCGGCGAGTGCCTCGGGAATGGGATGGGGAAGAGTCATGTGTTCCTCCGTAGGGTGACCGGCGGAACACTATCACAACTAACAAGTTGTGTAGTTGTTTATTAGAAGGTGGGGCGAACGATCGGCTGCGGGCAGTACCAAACTTCGGTGTTGCCGCGGATGCCCCGGGTCTCGCAGTGATCCGCTGCCAGGTTGGGCAGCCCGTTCAGTGCTCCCTCGTTGCACAACCACCACTGACCACCGATGCGCGCACCGTACGGCGCCGTCGTCTCCTGGCAGCGCGACAGGAGGCCGGCACGCTCGAACCACAGCTGATTCTGGGCAACGCCGAGCATGGCCGCAAAGGCGGCAGCGACGAGGGCGATTTTCAGGAGCACCATGGGGGGCGGTTGGTGTTGGGGGGAAGTCCCCGGCAAGATCGGCAGGCGTGGGTCTTTCCTTGAGGGTCGGCACCCCCGATCGGCTGACGGCGAGCGCGGTAGAGTCGCACTTGCATGACGGCCACACTCATGGACGGCAAAGCGCTGGCCGCCGAGGTTCGGGCCGGTGTCGCACGCGATGTCGAAGAGCTCGGCCATATCGGCCTGGCGACGATCCTCGTCGGCGACGACCCCGCCTCGCATGTCTACATCGCCGGCAAGCACAAGGCGGCAACCGAGGCCGGCATCGACGCGCGCGACGTCCGGCTTCCCGCAGATACGCCGGAGGCCGACGTGCTCGCGCTCGTCGAGCAGCTGAACACCGACGACGACATCGACGGCATCCTCGTGCAGCTTCCGCTGCCAGACCACATGGACGAGACTGCGGTGACCTACGCGGTCGCGCCCTGGAAGGACGTCGACGGCTTCCACCCCGTGAACGCCGGGCACCTGTACCTGGGCACGCCGCTACACGTTCCCGCGACGCCCGCGGGGTGCATGGAGCTCCTCGCTGCCTACGGCGTCGACCCCACCGGCTCCGACGCCGTCGTCATCGGCCGCAGCGAGATCGTGGGGCGCCCCATGGCGATGCTGCTCCTGCAGGCGCACGCCACCGTGACCGTGTGCCACTCGCGCACCGCCGACCTGGCATCCCACGTGCGCAGGGCCGACATCGTGGTGGCCGCGGTCGGTCGCCCAGGGCTGGTCACGGCCGACTGGGTCAAGCCTGGAGCCGCCGTTCTCGATGTCGGGCTGACGCGCACGGAGGAGGGGATCAGAGGCGACGTCGACGCCGACGTGGCGTCCGTCGCGGCGCTGCTCACACCCATGCCCGGCGGCACTGGGCCGATGACGATCGCCATGCTGCTCCGGAGCGCCGTCAAGGCGGCCCGCTTCCGGCGCGGTCTTCTTGCGTACCCCGGCCTCTGACCGCTACCGTTGCGTCGCTTGAGTTGGTCTGCGTCGACGATGCGTCGGCGCTTGTGTGTAGGAGGACGTTCGTGTCCGAGATAGGCACCGTGAAGTGGTTTTCGAACGAGAAGGGCTACGGCTTCATCGCCCGTGAGAACGGCGAGGACGTGTTCGTGCACTTCTCTGCGATCGCCATGGAGGGCTACAAGACCCTCGTCGAGGGTCAGAAGGTGGAGTTCGAGGTCGTCGATGGGCCCAAGGGCGCCCAGGCCGCGAACGTCGTCGCTCCGGCCTGAGCTGGGCGGCAGAAGCTTCGGGTCGGGCCTCCCTTGGGAGGCCCGTCTCGTTTCTGGAAGGATCCGTCGGAGGACTCATGGCCATCACGCGTGATCATGTGCTGCACGTCGCGAAGCTCGCGCGGCTCGACCTCGGCGAGGACGAGCTCGAGCGGCTCACGCTCGAGCTGAGCGCCATCCTCGACGCCGTGTCGAAGGTCGCCGAGCTCGATCTCTCGGATGTGCCACCGACGTCTCATCCGCTCGATCTGGTCAACGTCTGGGCCGACGACGTGCCGCACGTGCCGCTGTCGCTCGAGGACGCGCTGGCCAACGCACCGGCACGCGAGGACGACCTGTTCCGCGTTCCCCCGACCCGCTGAGCCCGTGAGGCGATCGACGCACATTCGACACGAAGCTGCGGCCCTCCCGTCACGCCTTCCCGCGTACGGTTCCGGTAGGGGGGCTCGCGGCCCCCTCGGGGGGGTGCGCTCGGAGTGGCCGTGATCGACACGCTTCGCCTGACGGCCGAGGAGGCGACCGCGCTGCTCGAGCGGCGTGAGGTGAGCGCGCCCGAGCTGCACGCCGCCTACCGGGACGCGATCGACGCCCGCAACCCCGAGCTCCACGCCTACCTCCGTGTCGTCGACGAGTGCGACGGCGAAGGCGTGCCGATCGCGCTCAAGGACGTGATCTCCACCCGCGGCGTCGAGACGACGGCCGGGTCGAAGATCCTGCGCGGCTACACGCCGGTCTTCGACGCAACGGTTGCCGCACGGTGCAAGGCCGCCGGGTTGACGCTCCTCGGGAAGACCAACACCGACGAGTTCGCGATGGGGTCGTCGACGGAGAACTCAGCGTACGGTCCATCACACAACCCCTGGGACCCGACGCGCGTGCCGGGTGGGTCGGGGGGAGGGACTGCCGCGGCCGTCTCCGGCGGGCTGGCGCCCTGGGGCCTGGGCTCCGACACCGGCGGTTCGATCAAGCAACCCTCGGCGCTCTGCGGCAACGTCGGGTTGCGACCGACCTACGGCACCGTCTCGCGCTACGGGATCGTGGCCTTCGCCTCCAGCCTCGACCAGATCGGTCCCGTTGCCAAGACCGTGCGGGACGTCGCGCTGCTCACGTCGATCATCGCCGGGCGCGATCCGGCCGACTCGACGACCGTCGCGCACCCCGAGCCGATCGCGCTTCCCGAGCGCGACGACCTGCATGGGATGCGCCTCGCGCTGCCCCGCCAACTCGCCGACCTCGCTGCGATCGAGCCCGGGGTGCGCACCGCCTTCGAGCAGACGGTCGAGCTCGCACGTGAGCTCGGTGCCGAGGTCGGGGAGTGTGATCTGCCGCTCTCTTTCGAGTACGGGATGCCGTGCTACTACCTGATCGCCCCGGCCGAGGCGTCGTCGAATCTCGCCCGGTACGACGGAGTGCGCTATGGGCCGCGGTCGGACGCAGACGCCTTTCGCGAGATGGTCGAGCGCACGCGTGACGAGGGGTTCGGCGCCGAACCGAAGCGGCGGATCATGCTCGGGACGTACGCCCTCTCGGCCGGCTACTACGACGCGTTCTACGGCCAGGCGCAAAAGGTCCGCACGTTGCTCGTGCGCGAGCACCGCAGCACCCTGGAGCGCTTCGACGCCATCATCACGCCGACCTCGCCCACGGTCGCGTTCCCCATCGGCGAGCGGGCCGCCGACCCGCTCGCGATGTATGCATGCGACCTGCTCACGATCCCGTCCTGCCTCGCCGGGCTCCCGGGGCTGAGCATCCCGTGCGGGCTCTCGCACGGACTTCCCGTCGGTCTGCAGCTGATCGGCGCGCAGTTCGCCGAGAACACACTGTTCGGCATCGGCCACGCGCTGGAGCAGGCGCTCGGTTTCGACACCGTGCCGGAGCGGCTGCGATGAAGCACACGTGTGTCGGTCGGGCGACGTGCGTGCAGCGACCGCCTCGGTGGTTGTCGATCCGCGGGGCCGGCATGAGCTGGCAGGCCGTGATCGGGCTCGAGATCCACGTCCAGCTCAAGACGCGGACGAAGATGTTCTGCCGCTGTCCGGCCGGCTTCGGCGCGGGCGAGAACACGCAGACGTGCCCCGTGTGTCTCGGTTTCCCGGGCGCGCTTCCCGTGCCGAACCGGGTTGCGATCGAATGGACGGTCAAGCTCGGGCTCGCACTGGGCTGCGAGATCGCGCCACGCGCCGTGTTCGCCCGCAAGAACTACTTCTACCCCGACTTGCCGAAGGGATATCAGATATCCCAATACGATCTGCCATCCTGCATTAATGGCAAGATGATAGTCCCCTTGCATGAGGGACAACATGATGTGGGGATCGTCCGCGCGCACCTCGAGGAGGACGCGGCCAAGAACGTGCACGTCGGGGGCCACACCGGCCGGATCGGAGGAGCGGATTACACGCTCGTCGACTACAACCGCGGCGGCACACCGCTCGTCGAGATCGTCACCGCACCCGACATTCACTCGGCCGAGGAGGCGAAACGCTTCCTGCAGCTGTTGCGTCAGACGATCGTGGAGATCGGGATCTCGGACGCGGAGATGGAGAAGGGGACGCTACGCGTGGACGCCAATGTGTCGGTGCGGCCCACCGGTTCGAGCGAGCTGCGCACGCGAACCGAGATCAAGAACATGAACTCGTTCGGCTTCATCGCTCGTGGTATCGAGGCCGAGGTGGCACGGCAGATAGAGATCTGGGAGGGCGGCGGCGAGGTCGTCCAGGAGACGTACGACTTCGACGCCGCGTCGGGCAAGCTGACGCCACGGCGTGCCAAGGAGGAGGCGGACGACTACCGCTACTTCCCCGAGCCGGACCTCGTGCCCGTCGAGCCGACGCCCGAGCTGATCGAGCGGCTCCGTGCCGAGTTGCCGGAGTTGCCCGCAGCACGGATCCGGCGCGTTGCTGGACGCCTCGATCACGATCGGGCGCTGGTCCTGGTCACGGGCGGTCTCGATGCGCTCTGGGAAGCCACCGTCGCTGCCGGCTCCGATCCCGTTGCAGCCGCCAATGTGATCGCGAACAACGTCGTCGCGGCGGGGCTCGCGTCGGCGGAGGTACCAGCAGCCGAGCTCTCGCGCCTCGTCGAGGCACGTGAGCGCATTCCGCGGAAGACCTTCGACGAAGCGATCGCGAAGCTCGCGGAGCCGGGATTCTCCGCCGACCCCTTCCTCGAACAGGAAGCGGTCACGGACACCGCCTCGCTCGAACCTATCGTCGCCGCCGTGATCGCCGCCAACCCGGAGCAGGCCGAGGCCTACCGGGGCGGGAAGGAAGGGCTGCTCGGGTTCTTCGTCGGCCAGGTGATGAAGGAGACGAAGGGCCAGGCGAACGCGCGCGTCGTGAACGACCTCGTCCGCGCGAAGCTCTCGGACGAAGGCGCGTAGCCAGCGCCCGGTGCCGCGTCTCACACCTGAGCCGTCGGTCGGCCGGCCGCCGCACATCGGAGGCGGGGGCCTCTGCCCGTGAACATCGTCGCTCACGGCATCGGTGGCATCCGCGACCTGCCGGTGCCCGGATGGCTCTTCTACTGGAGCGCAGGGATCGTGCTCGTCGCGTCTTTCGTGCTGCTCGGTGCGCTGTGGAGGCAGCCGCAGCTGCAGAAGCGGGCGGCCGGCCGCGAGCTCGGCGACGCCGTCTCGCGCCTGGTCCTCGGCCCGCTCCGCGTGCTCGTGCAGGTCGTGTCGGTGGTGCTGTTCGCCCTCGTCTGGGCGGCTGCGCTCGTCGGCGACACCGATCCGTTCCGGAACCTCGCCCCCACCTGGGTGTACGTCGTGTTCTGGCTCGGCGTGCCGCTCGCGAGCGCCGTCCTCGGTGACGTCTGGAGGGCTCTGTCGCCGTGGCGGGCGCTCGCAGACGGCTTCGTCTGGCTCCGCGAGCGCTCAGGGGAAGAGGCGCGCCCTCTGGCCCGGTACCCGGAGCATCTCGGTCGTTGGCCGGCCGCAGGGGCGCTGTTCGCCTTCGTCGCGCTCGAGCTCGCGTACGTCGACCCCGCGTCCCCCCGCGTGCTCGCGTTCGCGATCGCCCTCTACACGTACGTGACGCTGTTCGGCATGGCCGCATTCGGCCGTGAGACGTGGAGCGCACGCGGTGAGGGCTTCGCCGTCCTCTTCGGCTACTTCGCGCGCATCGCTCCATTCCACGCGGACGAAGGGCGTCTGCGCGCGCGGTGGCCGCTGACGGGGCTCGCCGGCGCCGAGCGCATCCCCGGCTCCGCTGCCTTCCTTGCGGTGATGCTCGGCTCGGTCGCCTTCGACGGCTACAGCCGCACGACCGCGTGGCAGGACCTCATTGCACGGGTCGAGGCTCCTCTGATCGTGGACAGCCGCGGTCTCGCCGATCTGGCGGTGACCGGGCTCTCGCTGGGTGGGCTCGTCGCCGGCACACTCGTCGTCGGTCTCGCCTTCGAGGCCGCCTGTGCGATCGCGGCGCGTCTCGTCAACGCGCCGCGCCGGCTGGCTCCCGAGTTCGTCCTCTCGCTCGTGCCGATCGCCTTCGTCTACGAGGTGGCGCACTACTTCTCGCTGCTGGTGATCCAGGGGCAGTTCGCGATCCCACTGCTGTCGGATCCGCTCGGCCGCGGCTGGAACGTGCTGGGGACGGCCGATGTCGTCCCGGATCTCTCGCTGCTCTCGCCGAACACGATCTGGTACGTGCAGGTCGTGGCGCTCGTCGTCGGCCACGTCACCGGTCTCGCGCTCGCGCACGACCGAGCCGTCACGATCTTCGTCGACCGTCGCGACGCACTCCGCTCCCAGTACGCGATGCTCGCGTTGATGGTCGTCTACACGGTAGGAGGGCTGTGGATCCTCTCCCGCGGCTGATCGCGCACCATCCGGGAGCGATTGCGCTCGAACTGATCGTCGTGGCGGTTCTCGTCATCGTGCTCGGCGTCGTCTGGCTCACCGGTCGCCGGAGGCAGGCGGATCGTCGGCGGGCCGTCGCCCGCATGCGCGACGACACGGACCTGGATTGACGATCCGTCCCGTCCGCTCGACCGACCCGGCCGTCAGCGCCTCACGACGACGCCCGCGTAGAGCAGCACCACGGCGACGAGGAGCAAGGCAGACGACTCGGACGCACCGAGGCCTGTCAGGGTGCTCCCCAGTGCGGCAGCGGCGATGCCGCCGAGCACGAGACCGTTACCGAGGGGTCGGCGGCGGAACGTGGCCAGGGCCACGCCGACCGCCGCGAGAGTGCCGAGCGTGTTCCCGACGATCGCGAGCACCCGCGCCGGGAACAGGTCGAGATGCTCCTGCGCGTCGGGGATCGCCGAGCCCGAGGCCGGCATCGTGAGCGGCTCGGCGATGGTGACTCCGACGGCCAGCCCCACGTAGACGAGCGCGACCGCGGCAGCCCAGCTCTTGCCGACGCGAAGCAGCGAGCCCGTGCCGAGCAGCGCCGCCGCGAGGAGGCCACCGAACAGGTAGTAGACGCGGAACGCGCGATCGTCCCAGCCGGCCGCTGTGCCCCAGGCGATCGCGGCGGAGGCGATCGCGAACGCACCGAGCGCCGCCGCCCACGCAAGGGCCCCCGGCTGCGGGCGGAGGCGCCGCCGCCGCACCAGCTCGGCAGCGAGGCGGAGGGCAACAATCGTCGCGGCGAACGAGAGTAGGACGTCCACGGCGCGAGAGCGTAGACGGCGGCGGTCGCCTCGGGACGGATCGAGCCCGTCGCCGGAACGGCTTCGTCGCGTACTCTTGCCGGATCCCGTGTCGGAGAGCGCCCCGTGATCGTCCGCTCCCTCGCCGCCGTCGTCGCTCTCGCCGGCGGGCTCTTCGTGTCGGCCACGGTCGCCGTGGGGGCGCCAGCAGCACGAGATCACGCGGCCCAGTCATGGAACATCCTTGCGCCGGGCCAGGCCGGCGGAGTTGCGTTCACACGGAACTCGACCGACCAGGCGAAGCTCTACGACGCGCTCACCCCACTGCAGGAGCGTGTCACCGACCGCGCGATCTCACGCCTCTTCAAGCGCCAGACACTCGGCTTGGGCAGCGAGAAGGCCGTCCGTGTCCAGCGGCCACGGGCCGGCGTCACGATCAGGCGCGATCGCTTCGGCGTGCCGCATGTCGACGGCCGCCGCGACGTCGACGTCGCGTTTGGTGCGGGCTGGGCGACGGCTGAGGATCGGCAGCTGATCATGGAGTTGCTGCGAGGCCCCGGGAAGGCAGCTGCCCTCGATGTGCCCGGCCTCGACGCCTTCTCGCTCGCGCTCTCGGGCAAGACGTTCACCCCGAGTGCGGCGGCCGAAGCGCGGCTCGGGGCGCAGTTCCGGCTCCTCGAGAGCCAGGGCGCGGCCGGCAAGCGGGTCATCCGACTGATCGACGCGTACGTCGCGGGCATCAACGCGGCCTACCGTGCCGCGAAGCTGCCCATCGCCCCGTGGACACGAACCGATGTCGTCGGGGTCGCCGGGCTGATCGGCTCTGTGTTCGGGGCCGGGGGCGGCGACGAGCTGCGTCGCACGAACTTCCTCGCATTGCTGCAAGCGCGTCTCGGAGCCGACCCCGGGCGGCGCACGTGGGAGGACCTCCGCCTCCGCGACGACCTCGAGAGCCGCGTCGCCGTGCCGAGCTCGTTCCCCTGGGGTGGTCGGCCGACGAGCGAGCTCGGGAACGTCGTCGTCGACGCCGACAGCTTCACCGCGGTCGGCCCGGCCGCGACCGAGGCCGCGTCGCTCGCGCCGGCCCACCTCGGCATGTCGAACGCGCTGCTCGTCGGCAGAAGCCGCTCCGCCACCGGGCGACCGCTGATGGTTGCGGGGCCACAGGTCGGTTACTACTACCCGGGCATCATGCTCGAGCTCGACCTGCACGGCGGCGGGTTCGACACACGAGGAGCCGCGTTCCCCGGCGTCTCGTTCGCGGTGCTGATCGGGCGCGGCCTCGACTACGCGTGGTCGGCCACGTCCGCCGGCTCCGACCTCGTCGACCAGTACGCGGAGACGCTCTGCGACGGGAGCGACGTGAAGTACGTGTACAAGGGCGAGTGCCGTGAGATGACCCGATTCGAGGCCGGCTCGTTGAAGTCGAGCCCGAGCGCGCCCGACGTCCTCGTCGAGTACCACGAGACCGTCCACGGGCCCGTGATCGGTTACGCGACCGTGCAGGGTGAGCGAGTGGCGATCACGTCGCGGCGCTCGACCAGAGGCCGGGAGTTGCTCGCCGCCTCGTTCTTCGTCGATCTCTCGACGAACGCGGTTCGCTCGGCGGCCGACTTCCGTCGGCTTGCCTCCCGCTTCGAGCTCACGTTCAACTGGCACTACGTCGACCATCGGTCGATCGCGGAGATCACCACCGGGCGCCTCCCGATCAGGCCCCCGTCGGTCGATCAGGGCCTGCTCACCAAGGGCACCGGCGAGTACGAGTGGCTGGGATTCGCGGAGCCTGATGCTCACCCCCGGGCCGTGAATCCCGGGAGCGGCGTGATCCTGAACTGGAACAACAAGCCGGCCCGCGGCTACGCCGCCTCCGACTCGGAATGGTCGTACGGCAGCGTGCAGCGGGTCGACCTCCTGTGGAGCGCCGTCCAGGGCCGCCGGAAGCACACGCTGGCAACGTTGACGGGCGCGATGAACCGGGCCGCCACCACCGACCTCCGGGTCGCCCGCGTGTGGCCCGTCATTCGCGAGGTGTTGAACCGTGGCAGTGCACCGAGCGGTCGCGCGGCGGTGGCCGCGCGACTCGTCGACGACTGGCGCGCGGCGGGGGGCAGCCGGCTCGACCGCAACGGCGACGGTGCCATCGACGCCGGCGGCGCCGCGGTGCTCGACGCCGCCTGGAACAGGCTCGCAGACGCCGTGCTGGCACCCGTGCTCGGGCCGCTCACCGCAGAGTTGGCACGCCTGAACCCGCGTGACGATGCGGCCCAGACGTCGAACGGCTCCGCCTACCTGTCCGGCTGGTACTCGTACGTGGACAAGGATCTCCGCGCCCTGCTGGGCCGTCCCGGGCCGGCGCCGTTCGAGACGGCGTTCTGTGGCAAGGGGGTCGTCGCCGCGTGCGCCGCGTCGCTGTGGGCGGCGCTCGACGAGGCTGCAGCCGAGCTCGAGGCCGAGCACGGCACCGCTCCGTCGAGCTGGCTGGCCAGTGCGACGGCCGAGCGCATCCGGCTGGTACCCGGCATCAACCCCACGACGATGCGCTGGACGAACCGTCCGACCTTCCAGCAGTTGATCTCGTTCTCCTCGCATCGTCCGTAGGCACCGCGCGCCTCACAGCGCTGCTGCGCTGCGCGGGGTGGCCCGACGCCGCATGTACGCTGGCGCCAATGGCGCGCAAGCGGTACCTGCTGACGCCCGGTCCTACGCCAGTGCCCCCCGAGGTGCTCGCCGCCATGGCCGAGCCGGTGATCCACCATCGCTCACCCGACTTCAAACGGGTGTTCGCCGAGACGAGGACGCACCTTCGCGACCTGTTCCGTACGAGCGGCGAGGTGCTCGTGTTCACCGCCTCCGGGACCGGCGCCTTCGAGTCGGCGATCGTCAACGTGCTCTCCCCGGGGCAGCGCGTGCTCGCCGTCTCCTGCGGCGAGTTCGGCGAGCGCTGGCGTGCCATGGCGTCGGCGTTCGGCTGCGACGTGGTGCCGCTCGCATACACCTGGGGCGAGGCGCCGCAGCCGGCCGACGTCGGGCGTGCGCTCCTCGAGAGCGAGGCCGAAGTCGTATTCCTCGTGCACTCCGAGACGTCGACGGGCGTCGTCTGCGATCTCGAGCCTCTGCTCCGCGTCTGCCGGGACGCCGGCGCCGTGTCGGTCGTCGACGCCGTCTCCAGTCTCGGTGCCGTCCCGCTCGAGACCGACGCCTGGGGGGCGGACGTCGTCGTCACCGGCTCCCAGAAGGCGTTGATGACGCCGCCGGGCCTCTCGTTCGTGGCCGTCTCCGATCGTGCATGGGAGCGCGTCGAGCATGCGACGCTGCCCCGCTTCTACTGGGACTGGCGCCAGGCCCGGGCCAAGCAGGAGAGCGACAACACGCCCTTCACGCCGGCGACGTCGACGCTCGTGGCACTCAACGTCGCCCTTCGGCAGATTCTCGACGAGGGCTTGGAGAACGTCTTCGCGCGCCACGTCGCACTCGGGCGGGCCTGTCGCGCCGGGGTCGTGGCAATGGGGCTCGAGCTGTACTCCCCCGACGACGACTCCGCGGCGGTGCTCACCGGCGCGCTCACGCCGGACGGCGTCGACGCCGTTGAGCTGCGACTCGCGCTCCGTGACAGACACGGGATCACGATCGCCGGCGGCCACGGGGACCTCGTCCCGCGGCTGTTTCGCATCGGCCACATCGGCTACGTGGGCATCTACGACATCGTGACGGCGCTCGCAGCGGTCGAGACGCAGCTCGCAGAGATGGGCGCGCAGGTCGAGCGCGGCGTCGCTGTCGCCGCTGCAACCCGGGCGTTCGAGGCGTCCGGCGGCTCGTGACCGTGCGCGTGCTCGTCCGGGAGAAGATCGCCGACGCTGGCGTCGCGCTGCTCCGTGAGCACTTCGAGGTCGACGTGGACACGACGTCGCCTTTGGAGGAGATCATCGACCGGTACGACGCGATCATCGTCCGTTCGGCGACGCCTCTGACGGAGGAGCTGATCGAGCGCGCGGTGCGCCTGAAGGTGATCGGGCGAGCCGGGGTGGGGATGGACAACGTGGACGTCGCAGCGGCCACGCGCCGCGGGATCGTCGTCGCGAACGCACCCGAGTCGACCGTCGTCTCCGCCGCCGAGCACACGATCGGGCTGATCCTGGCGCTCGCCAGGAACCTCCCGCAGGCGCACGCGGCGCTCAAGGAGCGTCGTTGGGAGCGTGCGCGCTGGAGCGGGATCGAGATCGACGGCAAGACGCTCGCGATCCTCGGGCTCGGGCGGATCGGGCAGCAGGTGGCCCGGCGCGCCCTCGCGCTCGGCATGCGCGTCGTTGCGTACGACCCGTTCGTGGGTGAGGAGCGTTTCCGCGACACCGGCGTCGAGCGGGCCGAAACGCCGGAGGAGGCGCTCGCGGTTGCCGACATCGTCACCCTGCACTCGCCGCTCACAGAAGAGACACGTGGCCTGATCGACCGCGACGCGATCGCGGCGATGCGCGACGGCGCGCGACTGGTGAACGTCGCGCGCGGCGCCCTCGTCGACGAGGAAGCCCTGATCGAGGCGATCGAGTCGGGGAAGCTCGCCGGTGCCGCACTCGACGTGTACCCGACCGAGCCCTACGACGGCCCACTGCTCGACCTCGACACGGTCGTGGTCACTCCCCACCTCGCCGCCTCGACGGAGGAGGCGCAGGATCGCGCGGGGCTGATCATCGCGGAGCAGGTGTGCGCAGCGCTCGAGGGCGGCGTCGTCTCCACCGCCGTCAACATCCCGATCGTCGACCAGGCCGATCTCGACGTGCTCGGCCCCTTCATCCCTCTCGCGCGGATGCTGGCGCGTCTCGGCGTCGAGCTCGCCGGCGGTTGGCCGACGCGGATCGCGGTCGCCGCCCACGGGCCACTCTCGGAGTTCGACACGCGCCTGCTCACCGTGGCTGCGCTGAACGGCGCGTTCGAGGGGAGGGTGGAGCAGGTCGTGAACGTCGTGAACGCGCCCGTGCTCGCAGCCGAGAGAGGGATCGAGGTCGTCGAGGAGCGATTCCGCGCCTCCCGCGACTACACGAACACGGTCGAGGTCAGGGTCACCGGTGAGCGCGGCGAGGTCGACGTCTCCGGAACCACGGTCGGGCCCGAAGGGCGGCTCTTCCTCGCCAGCGCGCTCGGCTTCGGCATCGACATCGAGCTCGCGGAGCACATGATCTTCCTCGTGTACGACGACAAGCCCGGGGTGATCGGACGGGTGGGGACGCTCTGTGGAGAGGACGGCGTCAACATCGCGAACATGGCCGTGTCACGGGAGCAGGACCAGGGGACGGCCTTGATGGTCTTCTCCGTCGACACGCCGGCGACACCGGAGCTCGAGGAGCATCTGCACGCGGTGGGCTTCGACGACGCGCGTTTCATCGATCTGTGAGCGAGGCCGTCGGCCGCGGTGGAGGCTGGGTCGTCGCTCAGTTCGCGTTGATGGCCGTGATCGTCGCGGCGGCCGGGCTCGGGCCTCGCTGGCCGGAGGCGACGCGGACCTGGCTCGTCGCCGTCGGCGTCCCCCTGATCTTGGCCGGTGGGGCCTTCGCGGTCTGGGCGGCGCGCACGCTTGGACGGTCGCTCACGCCGTTCCCCCGGCCGGTCGATGTGGGCTCGCTCGTCGAGCGAGGCCCATTTCGCATCGTGCGTCACCCGATCTACACGGGCGGGATGATGCTCTTCGCCGGGCTGTCACTCGCGGCAGGACCGGTGCCTCTCGCACTCACGGGCGCCCTGGCCGTCTTGTGGGGGCTGAAGGCACGCGTGGAGGAGCGGCATCTCCAGGTGCGCTTCCCGGCGTATGCGGGGTACGCGAAGCGCGTCCGCTGGCGGCTCGTGCCGAGGGTCTACTGAGCGTGTCTCTGCGTCCGTGGCCCGACGGCGTCGAGCGTGTCGCCGCGTATCTTCGGGCGGCAGGCGCGGAGGCGCGGATCGAGGAGTTCGCTGCTGGCACGCCGACCGCGGAAGCCGCTGCCGACGCCGTCGGGTGCACGCTCGGGCAGATCGTGAAGTCGCTCGTCGTTCTCTGCGATGGGCAGCCCGCGGTCGCGCTCGTGCCCGGTGACCGCCGGGGGGACATGAGCGCGGCGGCGCGGGCGCTCGGCGGCCGTCACGCCCGTGTGGCCCGACCGGACGAGGTGGAGCCGGTGACGGGCTTTCCTCCGGGCGCGGTGGCGCCGTTTCCGCTCCTTCACCGCGTGCTCTGCGACCGCTCCCTGCTGCGGCACACCGTCGTCTGGTGCGGTGCGGGCTCCGACCGGCACATGGTCGGGCTGGCGCCCGTCGAGTTGCTGCGGCTTTCCCGAGCCGAGCTGGCCGAGGTCACACACGGGTAGATGACCGCGCTCGATGGTTCCGGGGAAGGCCCGTATCCCGACCCGCCGGCAGGGATGGGTATCGGTGTCGACCTGTACTGGCTCCCGCTCGGAGCCGGTGGTCGGTCGGTTCGGCTCTGCGGGCGCACGTTCGAGAGGGTGGTGGCAATGCTCGAGCGCAGGAGCGCGTGCGACCTGTACCACTCCGCGCTCGAGATCTGGGTGCCGGCTGGTCGCTACGTGATCGAGATGACACCCGTCCCCGACGGGCACGGCGTGAAGCGAGGCGTCTCCGTCGAGGGGGCCGTCGGAAGCAGCCTGGCGAGGCACCTCAGAGTCTTTCGCTACGAGGTACGACGCTGGCACGACGGGGTCATCGCGGACGTCCGGGAGGCGGTGGCGAGCCCGGTGCGGCTGACGGACGATCCGCACGTCTCACAGCGGGTTCTCGATCTCGTCCCCGGGCTGCCCGCTCCCGTGTGGGGCCGAGACGCGCTCGGGGCCGGCGAGATGTGGAACTCGAACTCGGTGATCGCCTGGCTGCTCGTGCGGGCGGGTCTTCTCACCGACGCGGTACGACCGCCGGCCGGCGGTCGTGCGCCGGGTTGGCGTGCCGGCGTCGAGGTCGGCCAGCGCCCTCGTCCGAGCTGAGTGCGGAGCGTCGACAGGCCCGGCTGGAGCGGCTAGCGGTGGAACCGAGCACGGTGCCCGGCGAGTAGTCTGTCGGTCTCGAACACGACCCGAGGAGCCCCCATGGAAGAGACCGACAAGATCTGGATGAACGGCGAATTGGTCGACTGGGCCGACGCGACGGTCCACGTCGGTGTCCACGGGCTCCACTACGGCAGCGGCGTCTTCGAAGGGATCCGCTGCTACGAGACGCCGAAGGGCCCCGCCGTCTTCAGGCTCTCCGAGCACCTGCAGCGGCTGCACGACTCGGCGCGCCTTCTCTACATGGACATCCCGTACACCGTGGACGAGCTGCGGACGGCCACGCACGAGCTCGTGCGCACGAACGGCCTGCCTGCGTGCTACCTGCGCCCGATCGCGTTCTTCGGCTACGGCTCGCTCGGTGTGCACACGCGAGGCAACCCGGTGGAGACCGTGATCATGAGCTGGCCATGGGGCGCGTACCTCGGCGAGGAAGGGCTCACCAAGGGCATCACGGCGAAGATCTCCTCATGGAAGCGCGTCGGGCCGAACGTGATCCCGCACGTGGCCAAGGCGACCGGCATCTACCTCAACTCGATGCTCGCCACGACGGAGGCTCAGCGCGCCGGCTACGACGAGGGGATCCTGCTCACGGACGGCGGCACGGTCGCCGACGGTCCCGGTGAGAACATCTTCGTCGTCAAGGACGGCCGGATCGTCACGCCCCCGCTGTCGACGTCGATCCTGCCCGGACTGACCCGCGACTCGGTGATCCAGATCGCACAGGACCTCGGGTACGTGGTCGACGAGTCAGATCTGATCCGAACGGACCTGATGCTCGCCGACGAGGTGTTCATGACGGGGACCGCCGCCGAGGTCACGCCGGTGCGGGCGGTCGACGACGTCGAGCTCGGCGTCGGCCCGGTGACGCTCGAGCTCCAGCAGCACTACCTGGACACGGTGAACGGGCGCACCGATCGCTGGTCACACTGGCTGGACGTGGTCGAGCTCGCGCCGACGAGCGCCTGAGCCCGGCGACGCCGGAGGCTCAGCGGCCCGCGGCGGCGAGCATCACGCCGACGATTCGATCCTGGTCGTCCGGCGTCAGCGCCGAGCCGCTCGGGAGACAGAGCCCGCGCTCGAAGAAGGCAGCTGCGTGATCGGTGCCGTAACACTGTGTTCCTGCGAAGACGGGCTGCAGGTGCATGGGCTTCCATACGGGCCGCGCCTCGATGTCCTCCGCCTCGAGCGCGAGCCGAACCGTCTCCCGATCGGCGCCGAACGAGCCCGGGTCGATCGTGATGCAGGTGAGCCAGCAGTTGCTCGTGCCGTACGGCGCCTCGGGCATGAAGGCGATGCCGGGTCGATCCGCGAGCAGTGACCGGTACCGCTCGTTGACTGCTCTCCTCGCCGCGACGCGCTCGGGGAGCACGGCGAGCTGTGCGCGTCCGAGGGCCGCCAGGACGTTGCTGAGTCGATAGTTGAAGCCGATCTCGGCGTGCTCGTAGTGCGGCGTCGGCTCACGTGCCTGCGTCGAGAGCTTGCGGGCATGGGCGACGAGTCTCCCGTCGGCGGAGGCGAGAGCGCCGCCGCCGCTCGTGGTCACGATCTTGTTCCCGTTGAACGAGAGCGCCGACAGGTCGCCCTGGCAGCCGGCGGGATCCGCCCCGTAGCGGGCTCCGAGCGACTCGGCCGCATCCTGGACGAGCGTCACGTCGTGTCGGTCACACACGTCGCGCAGCGAGGCGTAGTCGCAGCACTGCCCGTAGAGGTCGACGGCGATCACCGCGCGCACCGATGCTCCGGCCCGTCTTCGATCGGCGAGCGCCTCGTCGAGGAGCCCTGGATCGAGCGTCCACGTGTCGTCGCAGCCGACGAAGACGGGTGTCGCGCCCGTGTAGACGATGGCATTCGCGCTCGCCGCGAACGTGAGATCGGAGCAGAGAACCTCTTCGCCGCGGGAGACCCCGATCACCGTCAGCGCGAGGTGGAGGGCGGCCGTCCCGCTCGACAGCGCGAGTACGTGCTCGACGCCGGTCGCGCCGGAGAGCTCCTGCTCGAACGCGTCGACGTGCGGGCCGAGCGGCGCGAGCCAGTTCGACGCGATCGCGTCGGCGACGAGCTCGAGCTCCTGCCCCGACGGGTGCGGCGGCGAGAGGTAGATGCGGGCCATCGCGCCCGAGCCTACCGTCGCCGGGGACCCGCGCAGCACACGTGACGCCGGTCGAGTGCCGCGGAGGCCGGGGCGATCCGCTCGGACGATGCGAAGTACGCTGCAGCCACATGGGCCGCAGGGTCGGGCAGGGTGAGGCGCTTGCCACGTGGGGCGTGTGGTCGTTGGTCGCGGCAGCGACGCTCGTCACCTACAGCCGTCTCGACCCGCGCGACCTCTACCACGTGTCGAGCAGCGGGTTGTCGGGCGGAGTGAGCCGCACGGTCGTGCTCCTGAACTACCCGGTGGCGCTGGTCGCGGTCGCGCTCGCGCTGCTGGCGCTGGGCGTGCTGCCGGCCCGCGCGTGGTGGGTCGGCGCCCCGGCGATCGGCCTCTGCGCCGTCGTGGCCTGGCCGGGGGTCGTCGATCAGGCCGATCTCGACGCAAGGCTCGTCAACGCCGTACCGGCCGCCGGTGTGGCGCTTGCCCTCGGGCTCACGGTCGCAGCAACGGCTCGTGCGGGGCCGAGCTTCGCGCCCCGGCTTCCGGGTGACCCGATTCGCGTCATCGTCGGTGTGCTCGTCGTGCTCGTCTCGCTGCCATGGATAGCTGCGGAGCTCGGCTTCTTCTTCCCTGGGGACTTCTTCCTCGGAGAGGAGCTTCGAGCCGAGGGAGACGGGACGACGTTCGCCGCCGTGCATTTCGGCCGGCACCACGGTCTGGACGGCGCGCTGCTCGTCGTAGCGGCCCTGCTCGTGTCTCGCTCCAGGGGCGTCGGTCGCGTCGGTGACGCGGTCACCGTCTACGCGGGGCTGATGTTCGCGTACGGCGCCGTGAACATGACCCAGGACGCCTGGTTCGAGCAGGTCGTCAAGCGCGGCTGGGCGACCACGGGCATCCCGAGCGCCATCGTGCCTCGCGCGCACTGGATCTGGGCGCTGATCGTGGCGCTGGCGATCGTCTCCACGGCGCTTCTGGAGACGGAACGGAGATCGCGCGACCGGCACGCAAGCGCCATACTTCCTGCGTGAGCATGGCGGGCATGGTGTTCCTCGGTTTCGGCAAGTACGCGCGTGCCGACAGGATCTACGCGCTCGAGCCGATCACGGGCAACGAGCGGGGCAACGGAAGGCGGACGCTCGTCTGGATCGACGGCATCCCCGAGCCGGTCGTCGCCTCGCGAACGCAGGAGACGATCCTCGAGGAGATGGCCGACGCGATCGAGGCACCGAAGCGCGGGCGTCCCCGCCGACCGGTCCTCCGTCAGCCACAGCTGTTCGACGAGGCTCCCACACAAGCGACGTGACGTTCGGCGACCTCGTCGCCCGCCCCTCACCGGAGGCTGCGAGACGCCTACTCGGCTGGACGCTGCTCGTCGACGGTGTTGGCGGGCCCATCGTCGAGGTGGAGGCGTACACGCAGCAGGATCCCGCGAGCCACGCGTTCCGGGGGCCCACTGCACGGAACGCGGCGATGTTCGGCCCGCCTGGCCACCTCTACGTGTACCGCTCCTACGGCGTCCACTGGTGCGCGAACGTCGTGTGCGATGCGGTAGGCGTCGGAGCCGGCGTCCTGCTGCGGGCGCTCGAACCGACGAACGGGGTGCCGCGTATGGCCGAGCGGCGGGGGATCGCCGACGACCGCCTGCTCTGCTCGGGGCCCGGACGTCTCGCGCAGGCGCTCGGGCTCACCGGCGCGGACGACGGCGCCCCTCTCCGTGCGCCACGGTTCTCCCTTGTCCCACCGAGCGGACGCGTTGCAGTCGACGTCACGCCCAGGATCGGAATCAGCCGTGCGGCCGATGTGCCCTGGCGGTTCGTCGTCAAGGGGTCGCCGTGGGCGTCGCGCGGCCCACGACGAGGGTGACCTTCAGTTCTGGCCCGGCGGCGACTCCGGCCTCGGGCTTCTGACGGAGCACCGTTGCCGGCAGGCCAGCGGCATACGTGACCTTGGGCGTGATCGCGATGCGCCCGAGCTGCGCGCGCGCGTCGAGCAGCGACGAGCCGACGAGGTTCGGGACGAGCCCGTAGCGTGGGTCGGGCCGCGTCACCCAGACACGAACGTCCGACCCCGAGGAGAGGAAGCCACCCGGCTTGGGCTCCTGACGCAGGACGATCCCAGTGCGTCTGCCGGCCTTGGCCGGAACTCCGATCACCTCTGCACCGAGCGGCTTGGCGGCCAGTTGCTCGCGGGTTGCTCCGATCGTGAGACCGCTGACCGACGGCACGGTGACCTCGTTCGGGTAGCAGGACGCCTCCTCCGTGGGCACGCGTTCCTCGAAGAACGCGACCACGCGGGTGTCCGGGCAGTAGCCGTTGTCGAGCTTCCACCCTCCGCGGGCGGCGATCCGCGCCTCACGGGCACCGAGGGTGGGAGGAGTGGTGAACGGCTGCGGCTCTTCGTCGGCGACGCGGAGGGCCCCCGTCATGAAGCGCTTCCAGATCTCGGCCGGCAGCGTGCCGCCCGTCACGGGGCGCCCGTTGTACTCGGTCAGCATCGGGCGGAGCTCGTTCGGATAGCCGACCCAGACCGCGACCACGAGTTGCGGCGTGTACCCGACGAACCAGGCGTCGCCGTAGTCGTCCGTGGTGCCGGTCTTGCCGGCAGCCGTACGGTCGTCGAGAGCCGCCCGCCGTCCGGTACCCGATTCGACGACATCTTCGAGGATCGACGTCACGAGCTCCGCGTGGCCTTCGTCGAGTACGCGCTGCGGCTGTGGGACGTTCGCTCGAGTGCGGCCTGACGTGCGGCTGGTGACCATGTCCACGACTCTCGGTTTGTCTCCCGTCAGCGATCCGTCGACGCGCACCCCCGCGTTTGCGATCGTCGCGTACGCGCGCGCCATGTCGAGCGGGTTGACGGCGACGGCGCCGAGCCCGAGGGAGAAGTAGGCGGGAAGCTCGCTACGGATCCCGAGGCGGTGCGCGGTCTCGACGATTGCCTTGGGCCCGACGAGCTTCGTCAGCTGCGCGTACACGGAGTTGTCGGAGGAGACCAGCGCCCGCGCGAGGTTGACCCGACCGAGGTACGAGCTCTCGTAGTTCGTCACCTTCCAGACGCGGTCGCCCGCGTCGATCTCCACCGGCTTCGACTCGAAGATGGTCGCGGGCGAGACACCGCGTCGAAAAGCGGTGGCCAGCACGATCGGCTTGAAGGACGACCCGGGCTGACGCTCCGCCTGCGTGGCGAGGTTGAACTGGCTCTTGCGGAAGTTCGTGCCGCCGAACATCGCCCGCACGGCCCCGTTACGGGGATCGATGGCGACGAGCGCCGCGGTCGGCCCGTCCGGGTCGTCGAGCACGGCCTGGATCGCCTTGCGCGCCTGCTCCTGCAGCCGCAGGTCGATCGTCGTGGTCACCGCCAGGCCGCCGCCGAAGACCCGCTCGGCTCCGAAGCGCGCGACGAGCTGGTCGGAGACGTAGTTGACGAAGTACGGCGCTGGCCCTCGCGTTCCCGGCAGCCGGACGTCTTCGGGGCGGGGGAGAGGGGCGCGGTCGGCTCGCTCTGCCTGCCTGTCGTCGATCTTGCCCTGTTCCAGGAGCTTGTCGAGAACAAAGCGCCGTCGCGTCTTGGCGGCCGTCGGGTGTTGCACAGGATCGAAGAGAGAAGGATCCGCGGGGATTCCAGCGAGGAGAGCGGCCTCGGCGAGTGTCAGCGTCTTCGCGCCTTTGCCGAAGTACGTCCGCGCTGCCTGCTGGATGCCGTACGCACCGTTGCCGAAGTAGATCGTGTTGAGGTAGGCGGTGAGGATGCGCTCCTTCGACCAGCGCTGCTCGAGTTGCCAGGCGAGCGCCGCCTCACGCACCTTGCGCGCGATCGTCTGCTCGTTGCGGATGTACGCGTTCTTGACGAACTGCTGGGTGATCGTGGAGCCGCCCTCGATGACCCGCTGGCTGCGCAAGTCCTGCCAGAGGGCGCGGCCGATGCCTCGCAGGTCGACGCCCTGATGCTCGTAGAAGCGCTTGTCCTCGACGGCGACGATTGCCTGTCGCATGATCGGTGAGATCTCGTCAGAGGTGACCAGGACCCGGCTCTCGTCGCCGCGCAATACGGCGAGAACCGAGCGCCCGTTCGACGCGTAGAGAACGCTGTCCACCTGCGCGGTTCGGTTCGCGGGGTCGAGTTGAGGGATCTCGGAGGCGATCGCCTTCACGAGACCGAACGAGAACGCGGCGCCCGCCAAGAGCACCAGCACAGCGATCAGTGCCAGCAGGCGCAGCTTCCGGATCCGGCGCCCCTTCGGGGGCGCCTCCCTACGTCGTCGAAGCCGCAAACCGCTCGATTGTAGCCCCGGGAAGGATGAATCAGGCGTTAACGACGGGTGCGCTACGCGCCCGCGAGCACGGCGAGCAGCTCGTCGCCGTACCGTTCGAGCTTCACGGGGCCGAGCCCCTTCACACCGAGCAGAGCCCCTTGTGAGGTCGGCCGGGTGGCGGCGAGCTCACGCAGCGTGGCGTCGTGGAGCACGACGTAGGCGGGGACGCCGTCGGCGCGGGAGCGCTCGTTCCGCCAGGTGCGGAGGCGCTCGACGGTCGCCTCGTCGGCGTCGGCGGCGCCTGCCGACGCCGAGCGACCGAGCTCCGGCAGCGGCGTGCCTGGAACGGCGCGCAGGACGGTGAAGCCGTCGGGTGTGACCGTCTCGGCGAGGCAGCCCGCCTCCTCGAGCGCCCGTACCCAGCGGTTCACCTGGGAGTCGGTGGCGGCGGCGAGCAGGCCGAACGAGGGCGAGCGACGCGCCGAGGGGGGAGCCGAGACCGATCCACGAAGCGTCGCCACGAGGCTCCTGCGCCCCAGCGGCCACGCGAGCCCGGCGACCGCACTGACGATCGCCGCCGAGGTGTCGTCGGGAAGTGGCGGCAGGGCGACCTCTTTCCTGGCCGTCGGCGCACGTGGGGCGCACACATCGCAGGCTCCACAGCGCCCGTCGAGCTCCTCGCCGAAGTGCTCCGCGACCTGGGCATGACGGCAGCGTCGGCTCGACGCGAAGGCCAGCAGGCGGTCGGCGCGTGTCGCCGCCGCCTCTCGGGCGCGCCGCAGCAGCTCCTCGACACGGTCGGCGGCGTCACTCTCTACCGGGAGCGTCTCGATCCGGAGCCGGCGTCCCTCGTCGTACCCACGCTGCACGAGCCCTGCCTGCTCGAGCATGCCGACGAGCACGCGGGCATCGCGCTCGGGCGCGGCGCCAGCCAGCGTGTCGGGGTCGACGGCGCCGTCCGCGTCGCGCACGACGCGGTACACGGCACGGAGCTCGCTGGCGTCGGGGACGTCGGCGACGGCGAACCGCCGCAGGGACGCGGCGTCGGCGGCGCCGGTGAGCAGCAGCGTGTCGCTCGGCACGCCGTCGCGTCCCGCGCGTCCGACCATCTGCACGTAGCTCTCGATCGAGTCGGGATGGTTCACGAGTGCAACCAGGCGGACGTCGGGCTTGTCGATTCCCATGCCGAAGGCCGTCGTCGCGACGACGACCGGTAAACGCCCCGTCACGAACGCCTCCTGCACGCGCGTCCGCTCCTCCGGCCCGAGCCCCGCGTGGTAGGCCCCGGCACGCAGCCCATGCCCTGTGAGGATGCGTGCGAGCTTCTCCGTCGACCGGCGCGATCGCGAGTACACGATCGCAGAGGCGCCCTCCAATCCGTGCAGACGGTCGAGCAGGAGGCGAAGGCGCTCCTCGCCGTTCGCCGCCTCCTCGACGTCGTAGCGGAGGTTCTCGCGCACGACGCTCGTGCGCACGACCTCGGGCTCGCGGCCAAGGCCGGCGGCGATCGCCAGGGCCGTCTCGGGGGTCGCCGTTGCCGTCATGCCGAGGAGGGCGGGGCTGCCGAGCTCGTCGAGGGCACGCCGGATGAACAGGTAGTCCGGGCGGAAGTCGTGGCCCCACATGCTCACGCAGTGCACCTCGTCGACGACGACGAGACCGACGCCGTCGTCGGCCAGGAGCCGCACGAACCCCGCCTGGCGCAGGCGCTCGGGCGCGGCGTAGAGGAGCTTCGTGCGCCCGGCTGCAACGCCGGCGAGCCGGCTCGTCGCCTCCGGACCCGGCAGCGACGAGTTCACGAACGTGGCCGTCGCGGAGACCTCCGCCGGCAACCCGTCCACCTGATCCTTCATCAACGCGATCAGCGGAGAGAGCACGAGCGTCGGTGTGGGACGGAGCATCGCCGCGAGCTGGTAGGTGAGCGACTTCCCTGCGCCGGTGGGCATCAGCGCGAGCGTGTCGCGCCCTTCGAGTGCAGCACGCACCACCGCCTCCTGACCGGGGCGGAAGCCCTCGAACCCGAAGAGCTCGCGGAGGGGGCCGGCGAGATCGGACACCGAACAAGTGTACGGGTCGGCTCGGAGCGCTCGCAGCGAGCCGATGATCGACTGCGCCCCCGGCCGCCTCGTTCGCCGCCAAGGCGTAGCGTTACGACGGTGACCACCCTGCCGCTGACGCTCTCCGACCTCGAGTCCCGCGCAAGCGAACGGCTCGACCCTGCCTGGCGCGACTACTTCGCCGGCGGCTCCGGTCGCGAGCGAACGCTCGCGGAGAACGAGGAAGCGTGGACCCGCTGGCGGCCTCGGCAGCGCGTGCTTGCCGGGCTCGAGGCCGTCGACCTGACGACGACCGTGCTCGGGCTGACGCTCGCGACGCCTCTCGTCGTCGCACCGGTCGCCTACCAGCACAAGGCTCACCCCGACGGCGAGGTGGCGATGGCCCGCGCGTGCGAGGCGGCGGGTGCTGCGTTCTGCATGTCGACCTTCGCCCACGCAACACCGGCCGAGGTCACGGCTGCCGCTCCGGGTGCGCAGCGGCTGTGGCAGGTCTACGTCTTCCACGACCACGGGATCACACGTGAGCTGATCGCGCAGGCGCTCGACGCGGGCTTCGCTGGCCTCGTGCTCACGGTCGACCTGCCGGTGCTCGGAGCCCGCGACCGGGAGCGGCGACACGACTGGCACCTGCCGGAGCTGGAGCTGCCCGCGATGCGGCTCGCGCGCGCACGTGGTCTCGGCGGCGACGACCTGGAGGTGATCGACCCGGCGATCGACTGGGCGTACCTCGAGGATCTCTGCGCGACGCTTCCGACTCCGGTCGTCGTGAAGGGCGTGCTCGAGGCGGACGACGCCGTGCGTGCAGCAGAACATGGCGCGGCGGGGATCGTCGTCTCCAACCACGGTGGCCGCCAGCTCGACGGCGTCCTGCCGACGGCGGAGGCGTTGCCCGACATCGTCGATGCGGTCGGCGACCGGCTGGACGTGCTCGTCGACGGTGGGATCCGGCGTGGTGTCGACGTCGCCGTGGCGCTCGCTCTGGGCGCGCGCGCCGTGATGGTCGGGCGGTTGCCGCTCTGGGGGCTGGCCGCGGGTGGGGAGGAGGGGGCGCGGACGGCGCTCGAGCTGCTACGCGACGAAACGGCTGTCGCACTACACCTGATGGGCCTGGGCTCGACGACCGAGGTCTCCCGGGAGGCCATCGGCCGCGCAACATAGGCGGCATCTAGAATCGGCTCCCCATGAGCGACGTCGCAACCCTCACGCGCAACCACGTCCACCTGCTGCCAGCCGGCGGCCTCGAGGAGAAGCTGAAGCAGAACCGGCCGCTGCGCGTGAAGCTCGGCATCGACGTCACCTCCACCGACATCCACGTCGGTCGCGCGATCCCCCTGCAGCGCATGCGCGCGTTCCAGGACGCCGGCCATATCGGCGTCCTCATCGTCGGTGACTACACAACGCGCATCGGCGATCCCTCCGGGCGGTCGGCTGAGCGACCGATCCTGAGCGACGAGGAGATCGACGCCAATGCGAAGACCTACGTCGACCAGGCCCTCCAGATCCTCGACGCCGAGCGCACCGAGGTGCGTTACAACGGCGAGTGGCTCTCGCAGCTCACCTATGCGGACGTGGTGCGCCTGGCGCGGACACACACGATCGCGCAGCTGCTCGAGCGCGACGACTTCTCCAAGCGCTACGCCGCGGGGCACCCCATCTCTGTGTCGGAGCTCCTGTACCCGCTCATGCAGGCGTACGACTCCGTCGCCATCGACGCCGACGTCGAGCTGGGCGGCACAGACCAGCTCTACAACCTGCTCGCCGGGCGCACCGTGATGGAGGCGTACGGCATGGACCCGCAGGTCGTGCTGACGACGCCGCTACTGCTCTCGTGGGACGGCGCGAAGATGAGCTCGTCGCTCGGCAACAACATCCCGCTGACGGCGCCCCCGGAGGAGCAGTTCGGCCGCACGATGCGTATCGCCGACGATCAGCTCGCGGACTGGTGGCGGCTGGTCGTCGAGGCGCCGATGCCATCCGGCGAGCCGATGGAGGCGAAACTCGAGCTGGCGCGCTTCATCGTGCGGCGGTCGCACGGTGAGGACGCCGCTGCGAAGGCAGAGGATCATTTCAGCCGCGTCGTACGCCGCGGGGAAGCCCCCGAGGAGATGGGCCAGGCGCGCATCCCGGACGGCGACCCCGTGCACTTGCCGGCGGTGATCGCCGCGGCCTTCGAGCTCTCGACGAGCGACGCCCGGCGCCTGATCACGCAGGGCGGCGTGAAACTCGACGGTGCTCCCGTCGCCGAACTGGACGTGGCGCGCGACGTGCTGGACGGGGTCGTGCTGCAGGCGGGGAAGCGCCGCTTCGTGCGGCTGTACGCCTGATCGAGGCGTGCTTGACGCTGTCCCGGGCTTTGCTACACTCCGTCCGTCGCCCGAAAGGGGGGCACAGGAATCCTGCAACTCGACACTGGAGCGCCTTCGAGCGAATCGGATACGACCTCGTATCGATCACCCGGAGGCCTTCGGCGCGAGTCGAAGGCTTTTTGTTTGCTCCATCAGCGGCACCGGTCTTTGAAAACTCAACAGCGTGCGTTTACGTCGAGCCCTCTCGCGCGCGAAGTCGTCCACCGGCTTGCCGGTGGCGTCGGAGCGTGTGTGAGGTATCAAAAACCCGTCGAACCTCTCTTTCGAGAGGGGAGACACCTTTTGAGCTCAAGCTCGAGGGGAGACAGAGATTGCCGGCTTGCCGGCAACCACTTCTTCACGGAGAGTTTGATCCTGGCTCAGGACGAACGCTGGCGGCGCGCTTAACACATGCAAGTCGAGCGAGAACCAGGACTTCGGTCCTGGGGACAGCGGCGAACGGGTGAGTAACACGTGAGTAACCTACCCTCGGCACCGGAATAGCCCGGGGAAACCCGGATTAATGCCGGATAGCCCCTCTGCCCTACGGGGCGGCGGGAAAAGGTAGCTTCGGCCTCTGGCCGAGGATGGGCTCGCGGCGGATTAGCTTGTTGGCGGGGTAACGGCCCACCAAGGCGACGATCCGTAGCTGGTCTGAGAGGACGATCAGCCACACTGGGACTGAGACACGGCCCAGACTCCTACGGGAGGCAGCAGTGGGGAATCTTGCGCAATGGGCGAAAGCCTGACGCAGCGACGCCGCGTGCGGGAAGAAGGCCTTCGGGTTGTAAACCGCTTTCAGGAGGGACGAAGCCACTCGGGTTAACAGCCCAGAGGGTGACGGTACCTCCAGAAGAAGCCCCGGCTAACTACGTGCCAGCAGCCGCGGTAATACGTAGGGGGCAAGCGTTGTCCGGATTTATTGGGCGTAAAGAGCGTGTAGGCGGCCAGGTAGGTCGGTTGTGAAAACTGGAGGCTTAACCTCCAGACGTCGACCGAAACCATCTGGCTAGAGTCCGGAAGAGGAGAGTGGAATTCCTGGTGTAGCGGTGAAATGCGCAGATATCAGGAAGAACACCCGTGGCGAAAGCGGCTCTCTGGGACGGTACTGACGCTGAGACGCGAAAGCGTGGGGAGCGAACAGGATTAGATACCCTGGTAGTCCACGCCGTAAACGATGGGTGCTAGGTGTGGGGGGTGTCGACTCCCCCCGTGCCGCAGCTAACGCATTAAGCACCCCGCCTGGGGAGTACGGCCGCAAGGCTAAAACTCAAAGGAATTGACGGGGGCCCGCACAAGCAGCGGAGCATGTGGTTTAATTGGATGCGACGCCAAGAACCTTACCAGGGCTTGACATGGTCGAGAAAGCCGGAGAAATTCGGTCCTCCTTCGGGACTCGATCACAGGTGGTGCATGGCTGTCGTCAGCTCGTGTCGTGAGATGTTGGGTTAAGTCCCGCAACGAGCGCAACCCCTGTCCCATGTTGCCAGCGAGTCATGTCGGGGACTCATGGGAGACTGCCGGTGACAAATCGGAGGAAGGTGGGGATGACGTCAAGTCATCATGCCCCTTATGTCCTGGGCTACACACGTGCTACATTGGCCGATACAAAGGGCTGCAAACCTGCGAGGGTGAGCGAATCCCAAAAAGTCGGTCCCGGTTCGGATTGGAGGCTGCAACTCGCCTCCATGAAGGCGGAGTTGCTAGTAATCGCGGATCAGCAATGCCGCGGTGAATACGTTCCCGGGCCTTGTACACACCGCCCGTCACACCACGAAAGTTGGCAACACCCGAAGCCGGTGGGCTAACCGCAAGGAGGCAGCCGTCGAAGGTGGGGTCGATGATTGGGGTGAAGTCGTAACAAGGTAGCCGTACCGGAAGGTGCGGCTGGATCACCTCCTTTCTAGGGAATCCGGAGCTCTTACTCCGGAGGCTGGTCGTGCCCGTCCTGATGTCCCGAGCTTGCTCGGTTCGTCCGGTGACACGATCTCGCCTAGAACAACGTCGACCGACGTGTGCTCGTCCGGCTTCGGCCGGCGGGCGCGCACGCTGTTGAGCTTTGAGAGACCGGGTGCCTATCGCAAGACGGGCTCGCGGTGATCTCGAGGGCGGGGACCACCCGCGCGCACCTTGAAAACTCCATAGCGACACAACACGTGTTCTTTCTGATCAAGAGAATAAGGGCACACGGTGGATGCCTAGGCGCCAAGAGCCGAAGAAGGACGTGGGCGGCTGCGATATGCCTCGGGGAGGTGCTGACCAACCTTTGATCCGGGGATTTCCGAATGGGGAAACCCACGCGTGGTAATGCGCGCGTACCCCTGTCTGAATACATAGGGCAGGTGGAGGCAAGCCGGGGAACTGAAACATCTAAGTACCCGGAGGAAAGGAAAGAAACCTCGACTCCCTCAGTAGTGGCGAGCGAACGGGGAAGAGCCCAAACCCGGGCGATGTGATAGGCGGCAGTCGTTGTCGTCCGGGGGTTGTAGGGCTCGTCTTGATCCGTCTGCCGGCGGGTCGGAGAGTTACAAAGTCATGGGGTAGCGGAATCGGATGGAAAGCCGGGCCGCAGCGGGTAACAGCCCCGTACGCGAAACTTCATGGCCTCTCTGGACGAGTACCTGAGTACGGCCGGGCACGGGAAACCCGGTCGGAATCTGCGGGGACCACCCCGTAAGGCTAAGTACTCCTTGGCGACCGATAGTGAACGAGTACCGTGAGGGAAAGGTGAAAAGTACCCCGCGAGGGGAGTGAAATAGCACCTGAAACCGTGTGCTTACAAGCGGTCGGAGCAGACTTGTTCTGTGACGGCGTGCCTTTTGCATAATGAGCCAGCGAGTTGCACTTCAACGGCAAGGTTAAGGAAACGGAGCCGTAGCGAAAGCGAGTCTGAATAGGGCGATTCAGTCGTTGGAGGCAGACCCGAAACTGAGTGATCTACCCATGGGCAGGTTGAAGCGGGGGTAAGACCTCGTGAAGGACCGAACACACGTCGGTTGAAAACGGCGGTGATGACCTGTGGGTCGGAGTGAAAGGCTAATCAAACTCAGAGATATCTGGTTCTCCCCGAAATATATTTAGGTATAGCGTCACGTGTTCATTTCCGGTTGTAGAGCACTGTTTGGTCTAGGGGGCCTACCAGCTTACCGAAATCAGACAAACTCCGAAGGCCGGAAATCCAGAGCGTGGCAGTCAGACTGCGGGGGATAAGCTCCGTGGTCGAAAGGGAAACAGCCCAGACCGTCGGCTAAGGCCCCTAATTCCATGCTAAGTGGCAAACGATGTCTGATTGCAAAGACAACCAGGATGTTGGCTTAGAAGCAGCCACCATTAAAAGAGTGCGTAACAGCTCACTGGTCAAGTGATCGGGCGCGGATAATTCAACGGGGCTCAAGCATGGAGCCGAAGCTACGGACTTCGCGCAAGCGGAGTGGTAGGGGAGCGTTCCCATTCCAGTGAAGCGGCGGCGGAAGCCAGCCGTGGAGGGTTGGGAAGTGAGAATGCTGGCACGAGTAACGAAAGAGGGGTGAGAAACCCCTCCGCCGAATACCCAAGGTTTCCTGAGTAAAGCTAATCTGCTCAGGGTTAGTCGGGACCTAAGCCGAGGCCGAAAGGCGTAGGCGATGGACAACAGGTTGATATTCCTGTACCACGTACCGACCGTTATCACCGATGGCGGGACGGGGTAGGCTAGGGGAACCCAGGCGATGGTTGACCTGGGGTAAGGATGTAGGGCGGGTGATAGGGAAATCCGTCACCCATCAAGCCTGAGATCTGATGCCGAGCCCACATGGGCGAAGTCCTTGAAGCCATGCCTCCGAGAAAAGCGTCTAGGGAGGTCGAGCGTGCCCGTACCAAAACCGACACAGGTGGGTAGGTAGAGAATACCAAGGCGATCGGAAGAACCCTCGTTAAGGAACTCGGCAAAATGGCCCCGTAACTTCGGGAGAAGGGGCGCCTCATTAGGGTGATATCCCTTCGCGGGATTGAGCTCGAGGAGGCCGCAGAGAAACGGCCCGAGCGACTGTTTACCAAAAACACAGGTCTCTGCTAAGTCGTAAGACGACGTATAGGGGCTGACGCCTGCCCGGTGCCGGAAGGTCACGAGGAGAGGTTAGCCTTCGGGCAAAGCCTTGAATCCAAGCCCCGGTAAACGGCGGCGGTAACTATAACCGTCCTAAGGTAGCGAAATTCCTTGTCGGGTAAGTTCCGACCTGCACGAATGGCGTAACGACTTGGGCGCTGTCTCAACGAGGGATCCGGTGAAACTGTAGTCTCGGTGAAGATGCCGAGTACCCGTGGCTGGACGGAAAGACCCCGTGAACCTTTACTGCAGCTTTGCGTTGGAGTTTGGGATTTGCTGTCCAGGATAGGTGGGAGACTTTGAAGCGGGGGCGTCAGCTCTCGTGGAGTCAATCTTGGGATACCACCCTTCGAATTCTGGGCTTCTAACCCGATGCCGTAATCCGGGTCGGGAACAGCGTGAGGTGGGCAGTTTGACTGGGGCGGTCGCCTCCTAAAACGTAACGGAGGCGCGCAAAGGTTCCCTCAGCACGGTTGGAAATCGTGCGTAGAGCGCAAAGGCATAAGGGAGCTTGACTGCGAGACTGACAAGTCGAGCAGGGACGAAAGTCGGCCTTAGTGATCCGGCGGTTAAGAGTGGAATTGCCGTCGCTCAACGGATAAAAGGTACTCCGGGGATAACAGGCTTATCCTCCCCAAGAGTCCACATCGACGGGAGGGTTTGGCACCTCGATGTCGGCTCGTCGCATCCTGGGGCTGAAGCAGGTCCCAAGGGTTGGGCTGTTCGCCCATTAAAGCGGCACGCGAGCTGGGTTCAGAACGTCGTGAGACAGTTCGGTCCCTATCCGCCATGGGCGTTGGGAGCTTGAGAGGAGTCGTCTCTAGTACGAGAGGACCGAGATGAACAGGCCTCTGGTGTATCAGTTGTCCTGCCAAGGGCACTGCTGATTAGCCACGCCTGGATGGGATAACCGCTGAAAGCATCTAAGCGGGAAGCCCACCTCGAGATGAGGCTCCCCATCACTTCAAGTGAGTAAGGGCCGTGGTAGACGACCACGTTGATAGGCGGGCGGTGTAAGCGCGGCAACGCGTTCAGCTGACCCGTACTAATTGCCCGAGGTCTTGATTTAGAACACGTCGACTGTCGCTATGGAGTTTTGAGGGTGCGCGGCTGCGGATGACGCGCCGGCCCTTGACAGTTCGGCGGTCGTAGCGACGGGGAAACACCTCTTCCCATTCCGAACAGAGAAGTTAAGCCCGCTCGCGCCGATGGTACTTGGGGCGCAAGCCCCTGGGAGAGTAGGGCGCCGCCGGAACTTTCGACCACGGGGATGCTCATGCGAGTGTCCCCGTCGTCGTTGGGGGGGCTCGAGCAGCCGGCCGCGCTCAGATGGCTGCCCCGCCGCGTAGGCGGGCGACCCGCTGTGACGTGGGCGGGTGCGTCACGAACATGCGGCTGAGACGGTCGGTCGTGTCGAAGGGGTTGACGGTGTACAGGGGCTCCGTCGTCGGTGCAGCCTCGAACTGGACGAGCTCGCTCGCCCGGTCGAGGCGGAGCAGCGCGTCGGCCATCTCCTCGGAGCCGACCGCTGCGGCCGCGACGCGGTCGGCCGCCGTCTCCCGGCGCGGGGAGAGGAGCAGGTGCACGAACGCGGCGGCGAGTGGCGCCAGCACGTACAGCATCGCGCGGGAGAACCAGCCCCCGACCCGGCTCGTCTCCACGAGCGTGGTCGCCAGCAGGACAGCGGAGGTCTGCGTGACGAGGTCGCGGGCACGAACGTGTGCCAGTTCGTGTGCGAGCACGGCGTCGAGCTCCGGCGGCGGGAGGGCGCCGAGCAGGCCGCGCGAGAGCGTGAGCGACGCGGAGCGGGGCCCACGGCCGACGACGAGCGCCCGTGGGAAGCCGTCGTCGATGAGGTAGAGCCTCGGTGGCGCCACGCCGAGTTGGGCTGCGATCCGGTCGACCGAGCTGCGCAGGAGCGGGTCTTCGGCGACGGCGAACGGTCGGGCGCCGAGCATCCCGAGGAGCGCGCGATCGCCGATCCAGATCGCGCCGACGCTGGCGAGCAGCGCGCAGACGGCGAAGAGCGTCGCACCCCGCGGCCCGGCGAGGAGCCAGCCGAGCGCGGCGAAGGAGGCGCCGATGGTGGCGACGAGGAGCAGCGTCTTGAGCATGTTGACCGCGGCGGCGCCGCGGGCACTCGGAAGCCGAAGACCCTGCTCTCTCACGCCAGGCGTGCTGGCGCCGGGGTCACTCTTCGCCGTCGCGGTCTTCGTCGATGAGACCCCGCGGCGGCCAGTCGTCGCCCTGCGGGGCGTCACAACGGCTCGAGCAGTGCAGCGAGGCGATGTTCTGTAGCGGCACGAGGATGTGGCCGTTCAGCTCGACGTGCGGGACGTCCTCGATCGAGCAGTACGCCGTGAGCACGCCTTCCTGGTACTCGCCGCCGAACAGCGCGAGCTCCACCTGCTCGCCCTTGTACTTGTTGGTGTAGTCCTCCAAGCCGCGCAGAGTAACGGTTTCCAGGGCGGCGGATCGAGCCGACCGCGTCGGATTGACGGTGCTCGTCCCGTCCCGTAGCGTCGTGGTCGTGTCGCGCCATGTCGTCTGCATGTCCGGGCTCCTGGGATCGGGTCTCCACGAGGTAGCGCAGGGCGTTGCCGACAGGCTCGCGCTCTTGCTCGTGGACGAGGAGGTCGTCCTTCGAGCCGCGGCCGAGGCGCGCGTGGAGCCGAAGGTCATCGCCGACGTCGAGGGGCGACAGAGCTTCATGGAGCGTACTCTCGGGGTGCTCGGGTCGGGCGCGGAGGCGGCGAGGTTCACGTTCGGCGGCCCGGCCGAGCCGCTCGGTCGGGAGAGGTTGACGAGCGATGCCCTGCGGGATCTCATCCGCGCTGCGATCGAGGAGCTGGCCGAGCGTGGCGACGCCGTCATCGTCTCGCACGCCGCCTCGCACGCGCTCGCGTCACGATCCGACGTCCTCCGCGTGCTCATCACAGCCTCGCGGTCGACCCGCGGTGCGCGCATCGCCTCCGAGCGGGGCCTGAGCGAGAAGGACGCCGACCGGACGCTGGACGAGTCCGATGCCGCGAGGGCCGACTACCTGAAGCGGTTCTACGGTGTGAAGTCCGAGGTGCCCGTCCAGTACGACATCGTGGTGAACACCGACCGGCTGTCCCACGACGAGGCCGTCGCGCTGGTCGTGCTCGGCGCCGGGCGCTGACGCTTCCTTCAGCCCGCGCTCAGACCGTCGCCGTCGACGGTCACGCGGAGGACGTGGCAGTTGACGATCGGCTCGTCGTCGGCCCGTCCGAGTTGCCGCTGCACCGCACGCAGCGGCCCGCCGTGTGTGACGACCACGACGGTCTCACCCTCGTGCGACGCAGCGATTCGGGACAGCGCGTCGAGAACGCGCCGGCTCATCTCGTCCCTGGTCTCGCCGTCCCCCCAGTGCCCCGGGCGGGCGGCCGGGAAGCGTGTGAGGATCTGCTCGCGCGTCAAGCCCTCCCACGTGCCGAAGTTCTTCTCACGGAGCTCGGGCAACTGCACGACCGGCAGGCCCCTGTTGTCGGCGACGCCGGAGGCAGTATCCCGTGCGCGGACGAGGTCGCTGGCGTAGACGGCATCGACCGGATCGTCGGCGAGCGACTCGGCGAGCGCGCGCGCCTGGTCGCGGCCGGTGTCGTTGAGGGGCACGTCGGTGTGACCCTGGACACGACCGTCACGATTCCAGTCCGTCTCTCCGTGCCGCACCAGCAGGATGGTCGTCGCCATGCGACTAGGCTAGCCGCGTGGATCTGGGACTCGGAGGACGGCGCTGCCTCGTCACCGGCTCGACCGCCGGCATCGGCCTCGCGGTCGCGCGCCTGCTCGCGGCGGAGGGCGCTCGCGTCGTCACGTGCGGGCGACGAACGTCCCCGGGTGTCGGCGAGGAGGCCCACGTCGAGGCGGATCTCGCCCAGGCAGGGGAGCCCGAGGAGGTGGTGTCGGAGACGGTGACGGCGCTCGGCGGGCTCGACGTGCTGGTGAACAACGTCGGCGTGGCCCGGCGGGCGCGTTTCGAGGACGTCGCCGACGAGGAGTGGGACGCGTACTGGCAGCTCAACGTGATGAGCTACGTGCGCGCTATCCGCGCTGCGCTGCCGCACCTTCGCGCGAGTGACGGGGCTGCCGTCGTCAACGTGTCGTCCACGGCAGGCAAGAGGCCGTCGACGTCCATGCCGCACTACTCGGTGACGAAGGCCGCAGTGCTTTCGCTGTCGCGGCTCGTCGCCGACCTCTACGCCAAGGACGGGATCCGCTGCAATGCGGTCACGCCTGGGCCGACCGCGACCGATGCGTGGCTCGGAGACGGGGGCCTGGCCGACCAACAGGGCGGAGACCGCAACGAGGTGCTGGCGCACGGTCGGCGCCGGGCGACCGCTGGGACGGCTCGCCACGCCTGAGGAGATAGCCGATGTCGTGGTCTTCCTTTGCTCGCCACGGTCGTCGTACGTGACGGGTGCCGCCTGGAGCGCCGACGGCGGCACCGTGCCGATCATCGTCTGACTACGGGCCTGTGCGGGCGCCGGCGACCGCGGGGCCGTCGACGTCGAGGCGCCCTTCGAGCCAGTCGAGGTGCTCGCGGTAGGCGGCGTCGTTCAGCGCGTGGTCGGCGTCGTACCAGCGGAGCTCGGTTCCGTCCGGAGCAGCGCTTACGAGCGCCTCGATCGCGCGCTCGGGCACGACCGAGTCGCGTCGCCCGGCCTGCACGAGCAGGTCGGCCTCGCTCTGGCCGATGGCCGTGAACGGGTCGACGCGGCTCATCGTCTCCTCGACCGCCGCACGAAGCTCGTCCGGTGCCGCTTCGACGAACTCCGATACGGGTGCCGCGCCGGGAGCGAGCAGGACTCCCGCCCGGACACGTGGGTCGGCGCCGACGAGGAGGGCGGCCGCGCGCCCGCCCGCGCTCCAGCCGACGACGCCGAGTCGTCCTCCGTCGACGTCCGCCCGGTCGGCGAGGACGTCGAGCGCGCGTCGCGCCGCGATCACGTCGCGTACGCCCTGCTGCTCGAAGAGCTCGAGCGCCTCGCGTGGCGGCAGGTCGTTCGCCGCATCCCCCCTCGACGGCGCCGTGATGGTCATGGTCACGACGCCTCGGGCGGCCAGCCACAGTGCCGCCTCGAGAAAGAGCGTGCGGTCGCTTCCGGCCGGGTGGAGATAGAGAACCGCGGGCTTCTCTCCTGAGCCTGGTGGCACGATCAGGTAGGCCTCGACGCGATCGTCACCGGAGCTGTAGGCGATGTCGTGCACGGCGATGGGGTACCCGGCGTTGACGATGCCGGAGTCGAGGACGTCGAGCGGCGCGGAGTCGTCGTACGGGAATGCAACCGACGTCTCGGTGCCGCTGCCGCCGCACGCGGCGGAGATCACGGCGACGACACCCAGGGAGAGCGCTGCGAGACTGCCTACAAGGCGCACCGAAAGAGCGTAGTGATCACGGTGCGGCACGAGCCGAGCTCGCGACTACGCTGCAGGCGTGGAGGCGATCGACAGGGTCGCGGACGCGTTCGAGGAGCGGGTCCGGGCGCGGGAGCGGCTGCTGTCGCCGCTCGCGGTCGGGTCGTACGACACGCGCGGCCGTGAGCGCGAGGAAGCGCCGTGTGGCGTGCGCACGCCGTTCCAGCGCGACCGCGACCGCATCACGCACTCGAAGTCCTTCCGGAGGCTGAAAGGTAAGACGCAGGTCTTCATCGACCCCGAAGGCGACCACATCCGCACGCGCATGACGCACACGCTCGAGACGACGGCGATCTCGCGCGTCGTGGCGCGGGCGCTGGCACTGAACGAGGATCTCGCGGAGGCGATCGGGCTCGGCCACGACGTGGGCCACCCGCCGTTTGGTCACGCCGGGGAGTTCGCGCTCGACCGCATCCTGTCGCAGCGCTTCGACCGACGCTTCCGCCACAACGAGCAGTCACGGCGGGTCGTCGACCTGCTGGAGAACGACGGCGAGGGCCTCAACCTCACCTGGGAGGTGCGGGACGGCATCCTCGGGCACACGGGACCCGCGCTTCCCGACTCGCTGGAGGGCCGCATCGTGCGGATCGTCGACCGCGTCGCGTACATCAACCACGACATCGACGACGCGGTCAGCGCGGGCGTGCTCGATCCCGGCGAGCTGCCCGCCCAGGAGATCGCGCTGCTCGGCGACAGCGGATCGGCGCGCATCGACCGGCTCGTGCACGACCTCGTCCAGACCTCGACCGTGGCGGGCGACGTCGCTCAGGGCACGGAGATCGGGGAAGCCATGCTCTCGCTGCGCGCGTTCATGTTCGAGCGGGTCTACCTCGGACCGCGTGCTGCGGCAGAGCACGCCAGGGCGCACGAAGTGGTCGAGCGGATCTTCGAGCACCTGATCGAGAGGCCCGAGCTCGCGCCGGCAGGGCCAGGTGACGAGTTGTCCCGCGTGACCGATTACGTCGCCGGCATGACCGACCGCTTCGCGCTCGCGTACGCTCGCTCTCTGTGAGCAGGATCAAGGACTCCAGCGTGCGCGACGTCGTGGCCACGGCCGACATCGTCGACGTGGTCTCGCAGCGGACGGCGCTGCGCAAGCGCGGTGCACGGTACACGGGGCGCTGCCCGTTCCACGAGGAGCGGACGCCCAGCTTCTCCGTCAACGCGACCGACAAGCTCTACTACTGCTTCGGCTGTCACCGGGGTGGTGACGTGGTCCGGTTCGTCCAGGAGACCGAGAGCGTCGACTTCGTCGGTGCGATCGAGTGGCTGGCCGATCGCTTTCGCGTCCAGCTCGAGTACGAGGAGGTTTCGCCGGCCGCCGAGCAGGCCAGGCACAGGCGCGAGCGGCTCCATCAGGCGCTCGAGCAGGCCGCGGCGTTCTTCGAGCGCCACCTGTGGGAGACGGAGTCAGGCGCGCCCGTCCGCGAGTACCTCGCCGGTCGGGGGCTCGGCGAGGAGGTCGCGCGCGAGTTCCGACTCGGGCTGTCGCCGGGACGCGGGCTCGTGGTCAAGGCGCGCGAGCAGGGCTTCGCGCTCGACGAGCTCAAGGCCGTCGGCCTTGCCAACGCCCGCGGCAACGACTACTTCTCGTTCCGCCTGATGTTCCCGCTCACCGACGCGCGCGGCCGGGTGATCGGCTTCCAGGCGCGCAAGCTGCGTGAGGACGATCCGCTCCGCGGCAAGTACGTCAACTCCCCGGAAGGCGATCTGTTCAAGAAGAGCGCCGTCCTCTACGGATTGCACCTGGCGCGGCCGGCCATTGCGCGGCAGGACCGCGCCGCAGTCGTCGAGGGGAACACCGACGTGATCGCGCTGCGCCAGGCGGGCTTCGAGCCGGTCGTGGCGGCCATGGGGACCGCGCTCACCGAAGCGCACGTGCGCGAGCTCGGGCGGCTGACAAAACGGCTCTACCTGTGCTTCGACGCCGACGCGGCCGGTCAGGACGCGACGCTGCGCGGCATGGAGCTCGCCGTGCGTCAGGGCTTCGACGTCCGCATCGTGACACTCCCGACCGGTCTCGATCCCGCCGACGCCCCCGACGGGTTCGAGGAGCGACTCACGGGTGCGGAGAGCTACCTCCACTACCGCGTACGCATCGAGATCGAGCGCGCCGCCGACCGCCAGGAAGCATTCGTCCGTGCGCGGGAGGTGCTCGCCGCCGCCGAGGACTCGCCCGAGCGTCACGAGGCGCTGCGTCTGCTCGCCGACCGGCTGGACCTACCTCGGGAGACTCTCTCCGGCCTCGCGCCGAGCGGGCAGGCGAGCGCCGGCACGGTCGCACCGGCTCAGCCGCCGCGGCTGCTGGCCGCGGGCGAGCGCCTGGAGGGGGACGCCTTGGCAGCGTGCCTCGCCCACGAGGGACTGCGACGGCAGCTGGAAGCGTTGACCGCAGACCACTTCGACGACGAGCTGCACCGCCGCTTCCGGGCGGTGCTCGTCGACGGCGCCGAGCAGGACGCCGAGCTGACCGCGCTTCGTGCGGAGCTCGACGCGCGGGCGGAGCGCGACGCGATCGACGAGCGTACGGGTACCGAGCTCCTGCTGCGGCTGCGTGAGCGGAAGCTGCGGCGAGACATCCACGGCGCCGACCTCGTCCACACGACCGAGTTGCAGGCGCAGCTCGCCAAGATCAGGCAGGCCCTGGCCGAGCTGGCGTAGACGCGGCGGTCAGTAGGCTGTTCCGATGGACCGTGTGGTGCGCGTCGCCTGCTGCCAGGTCGAGCCGGTCGTGCTCGACCTCGAAGCCACGCTCGACAAGCTGGAGGGAGTCACAGGGGAGGCCGCCGCCGCCGGCGCGCACCTCGTCGTGTTTCCCGAGACGTTCGTCTCGGCGTACCCGTCGTCGGTCTGGGCGAAGGCGCTCGCAGGTTGGGGTGAGGTCGGCGCGAAGGAGGCTTTCGCAATGCTCGCGCGCTCGTCGGTCGCTGTCCCAGGCGCCGCCTGCGACCGACTCGGCGCGGTGGCGCGCGCCCACGGCGTGTGGCTGGTCACCGGGGTCAACGAGCACGACCCGGAACGTTCGGGCACGCTCTACAACACGCTCCTCTACCACGCTCCCGACGGACGTCTCGCGCTCCATCACCGCAAGCTCGTGCCGACGAATCACGAGCGCCTCGTCTGGGGGCAGGGCGACGGGCGCGGCCTGCGGGCGATTCCGACAGCCCTCGGGCGGATGGGAGGGCTCATCTGCTGGGAGAACTTCATGCCGCTCGCCCGCTTCGCGCTGTACGAGTCGGGTGTGGAGATCTACATCGCGTCGACGGCCGACGATGGGGACGCGTGGCAGGCGACGCTCGTCCACGTCGCACGCGAGTCACGCGCCTTCGTCGTCTCGCCGTGTCACTTCCAGCGCGCAGCGGCGTACCCGTCGGAGTTCCCGCTGCGTCGGCTGCTCGACGGCCGTGATGTGCTCGGCAGGGGCGGCAGCGCCGTGCTGGCGCCCGACGGCTCGTACCTCGCCGGGCCTCTCTACGGCGAGGAGGGGATCCTCTACGCCGACCTCGATCCCGCGCGGCTGCTCGAGGAGCGCCAGCGCTTCGACGCGGCCGGCCACTACCACCGACCAGAGCTGCTCAGGCTCGACGTCGCCGACACCGTGACGTGAACCCGTACGCCGGCGCGGTGCGGATGCTCGGCCGTACGCGCGGGTTCGCCTGGGTCGGAGCCCGACTGCTGCACCGTCTCGATCGACCGTTCCGCCACCGTCGCCGCTCCGTGACGTCGTTCGGGACGGGCTTCCCGCTCTGCTACCTGACGGTGCGCGGGCGCCGGAGCGGGGAGGATCGCGTCGTCCCGCTCCTCTACGTTGCCGACGGAGACCGGGTCGTCCTGATCGCGTCGAACTGGGGAGGGCACCGCGACCCGGCATGGGCGCTGAATCTCGAAGCGGCCACCGACGCGACCGTCACCGTGGACGGGTCGAGCCGCGTGCTGCGGCCGCGCCGCGCACGCCGGGAGGAGCTCGACCGTTACTGGGCCGCGGCGCTCGAGCTCTGGCCGGGCTACGCGGGCTACCGTCGTCGCGCCGGGCGCGAGATCCCGATCTTCGTGCTCGAGCCCTTTCGATCTCACGACGGTGCGTAGCCGAGGTCCCGCAGCAGTGCCCCGGCCTCGGCCTCCACGTCTGCGAGCTCCTCCGGCGTGAGGTCTCCCCGGAACCGGCCGACCGAGTTGGCGTGGACGGCGCGCAACGCCGCGGCGAGCGGGGCGACCGGCGCGTCGAGGAACTCGGCGAGCGTCTCGGCCGTCCCGTCCGGATCGGACGCGAGCGCCTCGTAGCGAAGTTCGAAGGGCGCGGTCGCGGCAGACCGGGCGGCATCGACGTATCGCCGCCACGCCCACGCGACGCGGCGCGCCTCGCTCACGGACGAGAACTCGTCGCGCCGATCCGCCTCGACCCAGAAGCGCGGCGCGACGCCGTAGCTGTGCCCCGCGTCGTCGGCCGTGGCGCCGCTACGCGTATCCGCGAGCCACCCCTTGTCGAGGAGTGAGCAGCAGACGTCACGTCCGTCGCGCACGATGTGGACCACTCGAGACTGCGGGTACGCGGCGAGCGCGGCGTCGACGAGGTAGGCCATCTCGGGCGTCTGCTCGACGGCGCGCACCGAGCCGACGAGCCCGACGCGGCGGGCGGTATCGAGCGTCCGCCGCAGGCGTGCCGCCGCATCGGCCGCCGGGAGCGTCACGAGCTCCGGGATCACCGCCTTGACCGGAGCGACCTCTCCGAGGTCGACGAAGCCGGGGAGGGAGCCGATCGCGCGACCGAGGAACGTCGTGCCCGACCGCGGAGAGCCGACGACGAACACGACGCGCTCGTCGCGCCTGCCGAACCGCTCGCCACGGCTCGCTCCGCGGCGCAGCGCGAGGCGGCGTGCCACGCGCGCTTGCAGGCCGGCCGAGCGGATCACGCCACGCATCGCAGCATTCTTCCAGGAGTGTGAGGGTCGACACCCAACCGACCGTCGCAGTGCCGCGATCGACGTGGTGGCTAGAATGGCGACCGCTCCTTCCCCGGTAGCTCAATTGGCAGAGCATCCGGCTGTTAACCGGAGGGTTGTTGGTTCGAGTCCAACCCGGGGAGCCTCAGACGCCAGGAACCATGCGGGAAACACAGAGGGCGCCTCCAGGGGCGCCCTTGCCGGTACCGAACGTGGTGCCAGCGGTTCCATAGCGCTACAGATCTCGACGGGCCTACCTCCGAGTCGGCGCAGGCGTTTTCCTCGGACGTATGATGGGGCGCTCGCCCGTAACGGTCACCTCGACGAAAGGAGCCTGCCGTGGCTTTCATGTACGTGCATTACGAGCACGCCTACGACGAGTGGAAGGCCCTGTTCGACGCGGATCCCGTGGGGCGTGCTGAAGGCGGCGCGAAGGGCCACAGCATCTCCCGCGGTGTCGACAACCCGAACGACATCTTCGTCCGACTGGAGTTCGCCTCGGTCGAGGACGCCAAGTCCTTCCGCGACCGTCTGCTCGCGTCGGGTGCGCTCGACCGCCTCAACGTCAAGACGCCGCCGACGATCGTCGAGGTCGTGGAGACCAAGAGCTACTGAACCGGGTGCCAATCTCGGCACCGTGTCCGTCGCGCTGTCGCTGCCGGCGGATCCGGCGTCTCGCGTGTCCGACTTGCGATCCCTCCGTGTACCGGTGTGATCGGTGTAGGTCAAAGCGACCACGAGACAAGGAGGGAGCCATGAGCACCCTCGTCCGTTCCCGACAGCGCCGAGCATGACCAACGAGATGTACGACAAGTCCGTGCGTCACCTCGAGAGCACGCTGGAGCAATGGCCTGCGGACGGCATGCAGTACCACGTCGCGTTCACCGCCGGCGGCAGTTTCCGGGTCAGCGAGATCTGCGAGTCGCAGGAGAAGTTCGAGGCATTCGGTCAGACGTTGATGCCCATCCTCGCCGAGCTCGGGATCGAGCTTGCGGGTGAGCCCGAGATCTTCGAGGTCTACATCACGATCCAGGCGTAACCCGCGACAACCGCGACGCTCGACGGTCGGAGGCGGCGCGCCGTCGCAGCCAAGGAGGTCGACCCGTACAACTTCGGTCTCTAGCTGCTCCTCGCGCCGGCGGTTGCCTCTCGGCACCACGGCTGGGCGAGCGCCCCGGTCGGGCTACTTCAGAGGCGACACCGCGTCGATCCAGACCGCGACGTGCGTGAAGCGTCCGTCGTCGCCGAACGTGAACATGTTGCAGGTCGTCACCGTCTCGGGTGTGCCATCCGCCCGCACGTGCGGGCACGTCTGCTCGGTCGCTGCCTTCGCGGCAGCTTCGTCGACGACGAGGTTCGTGATCCGATGTCGAATCGTCGCGTAGTCGGTGAAGAACGTGTCGAACATCGCGGCGATCTCGCGGCCTCCGGTGAAGGCGAGCCCTGCGCTGACGACGCGGAAGGTCGCAGTCTCGGAGAAGAACTCGAGGGTCGCGTCGACGTCCTTCGCGTCGACAGCCTCGAAGTACGCCGCAGGCGCTGTCGCGAGCCGCTCTGCCGCCACCACCCTCGTGATCTCTCCCATCGGCCGCCCTCCTTATCTGGGTCGTTCGACTCTACGGGTTCGGCACCGGCTTGTGGTGAGCTCGGCGGTGAGGGAGAATCGACTGACACGAGCAACAGAGGAGGCCACATGGCGACGAACGCCTCGACCTTGACGCGCGAGGAGCTCGCAGCGATACCGGACAGCTACTTCAAGGCGGTCGACGCGAAGGACGTCGACGCGATCCTGGAGCACTTCGCAGACGACGCGACGCTGACCGTCCAGACCGACCACGCGACGTTCGCCGGTGCCGACGAGATCCGCCGCATGTTCACCGACTTCGTCGACAACTCCGTCTCGATCTTCCACGAGATCAAGAACATCGTCGTGGAGCCCGAGGCCGGGAAGGTCGCGACGGAACAGAGCTACATCGGGGAGCTCAACGACGGCACGAAGAACGACATGCACAACTGCAACTTCTTCGACATCGGCCCGGACGGTCGCTTCACTCGCGTGATCATCTGGATGGCAGGGACGAACCCGCTCCACTAGCCACCGAGAGCTCGCATCGCATGTAACGATCCCGTCATGGTGCGGTTCGTTGCTCTGCTCTGTACCCTGGCCGCCGTGCCGGCGGTCGTGGCCGGCACGGCGGGCGGGAACGCGGGCGGCAGCGACCGTGCGCTCCTTGCTCGCCACGTCCCGGTGCTCGTGCTTCATCCGGCCGAGCAACTCGCGCCCGTCGCTGTCGACGGATTCCTGGCCGACAGCGACCTCACCGTTCGCGGCGCCGATGGGGCGTGGGAGCCGTCGTCGGCTCCGTTGGGTGAGGCGCCGCGCGAGGCCCGTCTGGATCATCGGGCGTGCAGCGCCATCGACGGGCGTGTCCGCGTATCTGCGGGAGCTGGCGCTCGAGGGTGAGATCGAGTCCACGGCCTGTCCGCACTGCGGCAGATAGGAGGGATCTCCTGACCGACCTAGGCGAATATCAGGAGGTGCTCCAGCTAGGCGCTGCCTGAGCAGCCAACGATCATGCCGACGAGCTACACCACGTCCCGGGAGTTGACTTCCCGTGACCACCGTGGGAGGGTCTGGGCAGACGCAGGGGCGACCGGTGCCCCCTGAGGCATCGGAGGTGCCGGTATGCGGCGTGTACTGCGGATCTTTGTTGTGGTGGCTGTGGTGGTGCCAGCTGCGGCGTTGGCTGGTCGTGCCTCGGCGGTGGATTTTGTGATCGCTGGTGTCGGCGATTCGATGTCGGCCGGAGAGGGCAATCCGGAGCGGATCGGAACGTTCAACAGCGCGGGTCTACTGATCGGGCCGAGGACTCCCGAAGAGTGGCGGATCGCAGGGGGGCGTTGGCCTGGCGGTGAAGTTGTCGACGCTGCGGACGCTCTCAATGCGCGGCGATGTCACAACAGTCCGTTCAATCCGCATCAGCAGGCGGCGGAGATGCTGCAGCAGCGGTATCCGGATATCCGCGTCGTGTTCAAGTCGTTTGGCTGCTCCGGTGCGACTGTTCCCGTGGGTCTTCTCGGGGTGTACGACGGCTCGACCAACGAGTTGCGGAAAGCGAACTCGATCGATCCGCGGCCCGGCGCGGTCACAACGGAGGCCGCTGTTACAGCGGACGACCAGCAACCCCAGCTCAATCAGGTCACCGGCTGGCTCGCCCGTAATAACAGAACTGAGCTGGACGCCCTCCTCGTCACGATCGGCGTCAACGATGTCGGCTTCGGGACTGTCGTTTCGCTGTGTGCACTTCCTGCCGAGGCCTGGATCGCGGCGGGTTTGTTGGGAGGCCCGGCCGCGGGTGCCGCTTTCGGCGTAGCATTCGGCGGCCCGTTTGGTATCGGTATCGGGGCACTCATCGGCAGCGCGTTGTCACCTGCGATCGCAGCCGGGCTAGCGACGCTGCCGTGCAGCGTGAACCCGGCGGTGCTCGCGGAGGTTTCGCCGCGGCTGAATGCGTTGCCGACCATCTACCGAGCGCTTGACACGTCGATCGACGCGAGGTTCAACGGGAGTGTTGCCGGTCGCCCCCGTCTCGGTGAGGTGTATTTGACCGAGTATCCGGATCCCACCCGCGCGGATGACGGCACCTTCTGTGAGGGGCGCGATTTCGCGAGCGACGAGTTCCTCCGCGGACTGACTTCCACGGAAACGTCCTGGGCGGCCGCGAGCGTTCTTGCGCCGTTGAACCGCATCGGTCGAGCGGCGGCTCAGAGTGCTGGCTGGAAGTACGCGGGAGGGATCGCGAGTGACTTCCGGCTTCACGGTGTGTGCGCTGGCGCAGCCGACCGTTGGATCGCCACTGCTTCTGACTCCCTCCGCAAACAGGGCAACGACGCATTCCCGGCGCTTCCAAGCGTGAGTCCTCTTCGTGTCGGTGGCGGGGCGGTCCACCCGACGCCTAAGGGCGACGAGGCAATCGCGAAGCGGGTCCTTCCGGGCCTCGAGGCACAGCTTCTCGCCAAGTTCGGGATCCCCAACGTCCGGGTCTCAACGACCACGAACTCGGTCACGCTGTCTTGGAACGACCCACCCAACATGGCCGAGAGCAGTTTCCAGGTCGAGATCGACGGCCAGTCACGCATCAGCGTCGGGGCGAACGTGACTACGTACACGCGGACGCTTCTCGGTCGCGGCTCGTTCCGCGTCCGAGAATGCAGAACCCGGAACGCGCGGCTTATCTGTAGTCCGTGGTCGGCAAGCGTCGTGGCTTCGAACCGCGCCCCGGGCAGGCTGACGAATGTCCGCCTCGCCGACGCCCGACGGCAAGCTCGCATCACCTGGACACCAGCAGACCAGCGACAAACACAATTCCTTGTGCGCTGGAGGCCGTCGACGCAGACTCGCTGGCGCACCGAGACTCTCTTGCCCAACGAGAACCAATTCACGCTCGGCGACCGAGCCCAAGCCCCGCTGGACCCGGGAGTCGTGTACGTCATCCAAATACGAGCCTGCGGCGGTGCGTGCGGGCCGCTGACACAGCTTGTGGTGCCCATCGCTCCCTGAGAGCCGCCAGCGACACAACGCGCAACCGCCCCCCGGGTTCTGCCATGGGGTTTCGAGCGGAGTTCACCCAGACGGGTAACCGACCGCTCCGGCGGAGTCACGTGAGGAGCCGCCCGAAGAGCAGACTCAGCCGGTGCCGGCGGAGGGTGAGAGGACGCCGCCGACTAGTGCTCCCTCGCAACCCGCGACAGCTCCGAGTCCCTAGAGCGCAGCGATGCGCCCCTCTCGGGCGGCAGGGCGGGCAACGGCGATGCCTGAGGTCGCGGTAGTGGAGGCTCCTTAGAACCCGCTCCTACTTGGTGATCTTCAGCTTTAACTTGAGGTAGATCTGGCGCCCTGCCCCTTCGAGGCTGATGAAGACCTCCACTGTTCCATTGAAGGCTCGTTTTGGTGTGCCCCGGATCCAGCCGTCCTTGTCCAGCGATAGGCCCGCTGGAAGCCCATAGGGGTCAGTCCAATAGGAAATCGGCCCGTCGTCGAAGTACTGCCCAATCGGCTGGATAACGATGTCCACGGCACGCCCGACCTTCAGCGCTCGCAGGGTGACCGTGGTCGACTCTTGCCACACGGGCACATCGACGGTGAACGTCAGTGAATCGGCTCCGGGTGGGACTGGGGGCTCGCATGTCGGCACGCCCGCACTGGGGTGGGCACGGCATAGATCGTCCTCGATTCCCGGCCACCACTTCACGAGGTTGATCCCGACGACGATCCCGCCCGACGTGTCCGCGTAGCCCTGCTGGAGAATGCCGAGCACGTTGCCTGAAGTGTTTAGAAGGGCCGAGCCGCTCGATCCCGTCGCGGTGTGAAGTCTGACACCGAGGGTCGGCACCCCCCTTATCTTTCGCGTCCCCAGGTAGCGGCCTTGCGAGAGGCTAAGTGGGTTCCCTGCTGGGAACCCGATTGAGGCAACCGTCGACTTCAGCCCTGGCAGCTTCTTCGCGAATGAGAAGACAAAGTGGCTGCGGGCCGGCTTGCTCAGAACGAGTGTCGCGACGTCCACGATGTCGGTGTCGCGGGAGTGCCTGCTCGTACGCCAGAAAACCTGCCTTTTGATCTGGTAGACGTCGCGGCCCATGAATACCTTCGCCGAGCATCCCCCCGCGACGACGTGCTTGGCGGTCATCATGAGCTTCGTCCCGATCAGGAACCCGGTTCCCTGCCCCATCAGCCTGCCGTTGCAGCTGTAGACGTGGATCCGGCCTACGCCGCTCGACACCTCCGCGAACGTCTTAGGGTCAAGAGCGTGCGCCGGGCCGACTGAGAGGAACGCGGCAGCTAGCGTCAGAAGAGTCAGGACGCGTCTTGACAAGGAAACCACCTCCGCAAGCCCGAGCGTACTGAACCCCGGAGAGCTTGGACAGTCACATCTTCGGTAGCGCCGCTTCCAGGGCGAGAGGGGGCATCGGTCGCTCCCCGCCTTCGATCGTAAGAGAGCTCGCGGAATCCCGTTAGTCGGTCCCGCCGCGAGCCGCGGACTGCACGCAGACGAGCGCGAATCCGCCCAGAACGGAACCGGAAGCGGGGGGTAGGATGCAAGCTGCAATGGCTCGTCGAGCCGCACTGATCGCGGCGACCGTGGCGGTCCTCCTAGCGGGGCTCGCTAGCGGCGGCACGACCCCCAACAGCGCTCTCTTAAGGCGGTACGCGCCGATCCTGGTTCTGCACCCCGAGGAGCAGCTCGCGCCTGTCGCAGCGGATGGGTTTCTCGCCGACAGTGACTTGACCGTGAAGGGTGAGGACGGCACCTGGGCTCCGGTCGCCATCCCGCTCGCGGGCGCGCCGAGGGCGGCGCGGCTCGATCAGCGTCTCTGTCGGGCGATTGACGGGCCTGACGCCACGCCGTGCTACGTGGCGGCGCAGGCCGAGCACGACGTTACGCCCACGGTGTACGGGGCCGTCTTCCGGACGCGAACGAGGATCGCCCTGCAATATTGGCTCTTCTACCCCTTCAACCCGTATGAGTTTGTGGCTCCGGAGCTCAAGCCCAGCGAGGTATCTGGTGGCTACTGGCTAAAGGGGTTGCGCCCGTTCAACCCATACGAGCAGTCGACGACGGCGGGTCGCTTCTGGCAGGCACACGAGGGCGACTGGGAGGCCGTCACCGTGCTGCTCGACGCTAAGGAGCGGCCGCTGCTGGTCGGTCTCTCGCGGCACTGCTCTGGGGTCAAGAGGACGTGGGCCCGGGTTCCGCGGAAGGGCGCACACCCGCTCGTCCATGTCGCGTTGGGCTCGCACGCCAACTACTTCGGCGTAGCGACGCGGCCGCTCGACCGGCGCTGCTGGCCTCCCGAAGCTCTGGCCGTCTATGACGCGTACGGCGTCACATTGCTCGATCGCACCGGCTCGGGCAGAACCGTAGTGCCCCGTGTCGTCCAAGTCCGGGCGGGAGTGCCCACCTGGATGCGCTATCGCGGCGCCTGGGGGGAAGCGCAGTACGTCGGCTTCCCCGGAGTTGCACCGCTCGCCTTCGGAGCGGGGCCCGTTGGGCCTGCGTTCCATGCGTTGTGGCGCAGACCGGTCGCGACGCCGCTCGCCTGGCCACCGGGTTGAGAGCCGCTTCGCGCGCTGCTGTCATGTCAGACTGCGGTGATGGCCGTCTCTCGTGAGGACTTCCTCGCCGTCATGAGCGCGTTCCCGACGGGGGTGGCGATCGTGACCACGCTCGAGCCGGACGGGACGCCGCGCGGACTGACGACGAACGCGGTGACGAGCGTCTCGGCCGAGCCACCGATCCTGCTCGTCTGCGTCGACCGCGACTCGCGGACGTTGCCGGCGCTGCTCGCGCGCAAGCGCTTCGTCGTCAATTTCATGCGCGACGACCATGAGGAGATCTGCCGCCTGTTCGCCTCGAAGGTCGACGACAAGTTCGCAGACGTGGCGTGGACAGCGGGACAGCACGGGATCCCGGTGTTGCACGAAGGAGCGATCGCGCACGCCGAATGCGAGACACTCGACGAGCTCGTGATCGGCGATCACGTAGTGGTCACCGGGCTCGTCGTACGAGGCGATCCACCCGCGGAGACCGACGTCCCGATCGTCTACTTCAACAAGACCTACGTGTCGGCGCCGACACCCGATCCGTCGTAACACGAGCCTCTCCCGGCAGGATCCTGGCGCTGCCTCGCGAACGAGAATGGTCCTTGCGCCGAGCACTGGTCACTGGCGCCGTCGCCCTGTGCGTGCTCATCGTCGTGCCCGCAGCGACGGCAGCGAGCGCGAGCGTCGCCGCGCTCCAGGTGGCGCTGCGCGCGAAGGGCGTCTACCCGGGCGTCATCGACGGACGTGACGGCCCGATGACGCAGAGCGGTGTGCTTGCCGTTCAGCGTGGCGCAGGATTGACGCCGGACGGGCGCGTCACCGCCGCGACCCGCCAGGCGCTCGGGCGGCTCGGTGCTCCGCTGCTCGGACAGCGCGAGCTCACCGTGGGGCACATCGGATGGGACGTCGCCGCGCTCGAGTTCACGCTCAAGGCGTATGGACTGCCGGGTCGGGCGGTCGACGGCAGGTTCACGGCGCAGACGAGCCGTGCCTTGCAGAGATTCCAACGTGCTATGTCACTGGGGACCGACGGGATCGCGGGTCCCAGAACCTACCGGGCACTGGCCGCGCGTTCCGGTGCCGGGCGCACGGCCCCGTCGGGGACCGTGCACGTCGTGCGCCCGGGAGAGGGCTTCTTCTCGGTCGCGGCCCGGTATCGAGTCGAGGCAGCCGCGCTCGCCCGGGTGAACGGGCTGACGCTGTCGTCCGTGATCGTACCGGGGCAACGGCTGCACGTCCCGGGTGTGAAGCAAGGCGCCGCACGGCCGAAGGCGGCACCGTCCCTCGTCCACACCGTGCGGGCCGGCGAGAGCTTCTTCTCGATCGCCGCCCGCTATCACGTGAGCCCGTGGCAGCTCGCACGTGTGAATCGCCAGAGCCTGTCCCGGGTGATCGTCCCCGGGCAGCGGCTCAAGGTGCCGGCGGGTGCGCACGTCGCGGCAGCGCCCGGCGCCGTCGCCAGTGGCACCGTGCAAGCGGCCCTCGACCGCTGGTCAGCGGCGTACGGAGTCGACCCCAAGCTCGCCCGTGCGCTGGCGTGGATGGAGTCCGGGTTCCAGCAAGACGTGGTCTCGAGCGTCGGTGCGCTCGGCGTGATGCAACTCCTCCCGGAGACGTGGGAATGGGTGGACGCGATGCTGATCGGCCGCACGACGCCGCGCACGGCCGAGGGCAATGTCCGAGCCGGTGTGCGCTACCTTCGCTGGCAGCTCGACCAGTTCGGCGGCGATCGCAAGCTCGCCCTCGCCGGTTGGTACCAGGGGGCACGAGCGGTGCGGGAGATCGGGCTCTACGACGACACGAAGGAGTTCGTGCGGATCGTGCTCGCCCTCTACGGCTCGGTCTGATCCTCGGCGAGGGCGAGCTCGACGGCTCGCGTCAGCGTGAGCAGCCGTCCGGCCTCGCAGCCGATGAGGAAGCGGTTGGCGGTACAGGCCGTCAGCGGCTCGGTGTACGTCGGGTACTCGGGATGAAGCGCAAGCAGGGGGGCCTCTCGCTCGATCTCGGCCACGGCGCCCCAGAGGGTCCCTGCCCGCTCCAGGTCGTCCCGCCGCAGGGAGGTGATCGCGAGCCCGATCAGCAGGGAGCGCGTGAGCCGGAGATCATTGAGTCGCGTCGCCAGCACAAGCCCCTTGCGGCCGGTTCGCTCGGCCTCCTCGAGTAGACCGAGCGTTTGCTCGACGCCGAGCTGGCTGTCGAGCATCCAGAGCTCCCACATCCGGAAGCCACACGCGGTGGCTGCCGCAGCCGCGTCGCGGTACTGCTCGAGCGCTGACTGCAGGTCGCCCTCTCGTTCCGCGACCTGCGCGAGCGCGGACAGCAGCTGGGCCTCGACCGCTGGACTGCCGACGGTTTCGTTCAGCGATCGTGCGTCGGCCACGAGGCCCAGTACCTGCTCAGGGTCGGACAGGAAGCTCTCGACGACGGCGATGCGCCCCATCATCGACACGATGTTGTTGGGGTCCTCGAGCTCGCGGAAGAGCTCGGCGGCATCGCGTGAGACAGCCAGACCGCGTTCCGTGTTCCCGGACAGGATCAGCAGACCACCATGCGAGCGCAGTAGCCGCGCCCGAAGACTCGGCGGCACGTCGTGTGCATCGTCGAGGAGGGCTGCCACGCGTCGTGCCCCGTCCGTTGGCTCGCTCGTCGCCCAGTAGACCTCGAGAGCGACGAAGATCTCTGCCGCGAGCACGCTGTCGTGCACCATCGCCCAGTCGAGAGCCGTACGGATCTCCTCACGCTCTGCGAGTGCTCGCTCGTGATCCGCTGTGTAGCGTCCTTGATCCTCCGAGGAGAGGTGCGCCGCGCGCGCGACGTCAAGCACGCCCTCCGCGTGCCGCCCGAATATCTCCGCTTCGACGTCGGGCATCTGCGCCAACTGCTCGCGGGCGAACTCCCGGATCGTCTCCAGCATCCACAGGCGGTCGACTCCGTCCGGATCGGTGCGTCGTCGGAGCAGGCTCTTGTCGAGGAGCGAGGCCAAGGTATCGATGCCCACGTCGCAGACATCGTCAGCCGCCTCCAGCGTGAATCCGCTACGGAAGACGGCGAGCCGCGCGAACGCTTGCTGCTCGGCGTCGTCGAGCAGATCGTGGCTCCAGGTGATCGTCGCGCGCAGCGTGGCGTGACGCTCGGCGGCATCCCTGGCTCCCTTGAGCAGGTCGAGCCGCTGTCCGAGGCGCTCGAGCAGCTGCTCGGGCGCGACGAGCTTCACTCGAGCGGCCGCGAGCTCCAGGGCCAAGGGCAGCCCATCCAGCCGGCGGACGAGCTCGTGAACGGCCGGCGCATCGGGGAGATCGGGTCGGACGGCGTGCGCACGGTCGAGGAAGAGCTCTACACCGTCGGCCTCGTCCAGCGGAGGGAGATCCAGCTCGGTCTCGCCATCGATCCGTATCGGCTCTCGGCTGGTCACCAGCAACCGCAGCGCCGGCGCGGCGGCGACGAGCTCCGACAGCGGCTCAGCCGCCCGCGGGAGGAGCTGCTCCACGTTGTCGATCAGCACGTGCGTACGGCGCTCCCCGACTCGCGCCGCAATCGAGCCTGCGTCGGGGAATGGGGAGCCGAGACGCTCGGCGATCGCGGCGAGCACGAGCGCGGGATCGCGGAGCGGCGCCAGGGGAACGAACACCGTTCCGCCGTCGGCGTCCTCGGCGAGGAGGCGGGCGAGCTCGATCGTGAACCGCGTCTTCCCCGTGCCGCCCGGCCCGACGACGGTGAGCATCCGCGGCTCGCGCTCGAGCCAGGCGGCGACCGCCGAGAATAGCTCGCGCTCGCGACCGAGAAAGCGCGTCGCGGGCTGGGGCAGGTCGACTGCGCCAGGTGTGCGCAGCGGCGGAAAGGCCTCGTTGCCCAACTGCAGCAGGTGAACACCGGCGTCAACGTCCTTCAACCGGTGCACACCGAGATCGAGAAGCTCCGTCTCTTTCGGCAGCAGCGACCGTGTGGCATCGGTGAGCAGCACCTGCCCGCCGTGAGCGAGCGCGGCGACACGGGCAGCCTCGTTGACCGCCGCTCCGACGTAGCCGTCGCCGCTGACGGTCGGCGCGCCCGTATGTAACCCCATGCGCACGCGCAGTGGCCCGCCTTCGAGCGCCGCCTGACCGTCCAGCGCCGCCGCGACCGCACCGGTCGCCGTGGGGAAGGCGACGAAGAACGCGTCACCCTGCGTGTCCACCTCGACGCCGCCATGTGCGGAGAACGCTTCGCGTAGCGTCCGCCGGTGATCGGCCAGCGCCCCCCCGTACGCGTCGGGCCCGAGCCGATGCAGCAGGCGCGTCGACCCCTCGATATCGGTGAAGAGCAGCGTGACCGTGCCGGTGGGAAGCGTGTGCACGGGTGGAGCGTAGGAGCCGCGCGGCGGCCGCGCTACACGAGAGTCGTCGCGGCGGCGTATGCCTGGCGTGCCGCTTCGGCGACCGAGAGCCCCCAGAACCGCTCCGGCTCGGAGAAGATCTCGACGTCGAGTGTTCCGTGCCATCCGGAGAGGTCGAGCGCGTCGATCAACTCCTTCGCTCCCGGCCGACCGCGGCCGGGCAACTCGCGATCGGTGCGGCTGTCGTCCTCGGGCCAGTCGGCGACGTGCACGCCCGCGATGCGGTACGAAGCACGGCCGATGAAGTCCCAGACGCTCGGGTCCTCGGCCACGTGGTACAGGTCGAGCAGCAAGCCCACGTCATCGAGCCCCGCCTCGTCGAGGATCGCGATCGCGTCCGCGATCGAGTTGACGAATGACGCGACGTCCCGCTGTGTCGCGTGTACTGGCTCGAATCCGAGCGGAACGTCGGCTTCGCGCGCGACGCTCGCCAGGCGCTGGAGGCCGTCGATCACGATCGCGTGTGCTTGTGCCTCGGGCCGACCACCCAGCGGGCCGCTCAGACACACGATCGACTCGGCGCCGTACCTCGCGAGGCGCCGGACGGAGGCGCAGAGAGCGTCGAGCCGCTCGACTGGGTCAGGTGGGCCCTCCATGCCGGGGATCGCCAGCGGCAGGAAGGACGGGACGATGGGGACGCAGTTCGCGACGGCGAGGCCGTGCTCCGCGAGCAGCGCGACGTTCGCTTCGTCGTCCTCGGGAAGCTTGAATTCCCAGATCCCGATCGCGTCGAACCCGGCCGCAGCGTAGGCGGCGACGTCCTCCTCGAACGAGGCGTTGACCGTCGAGATCTCGCTCAGGGACAGCCTCATGCGGGTTGGGGGGACGTGGGGTCAGACCCGTGGGGTCTGACCCCCGGGGTCTGACCCCACGGTGAGATGCGTTCAGTCACGAGCGTCCTGGAAGTCTTGCAACGAGACGTCGCGGCAACGACGGCTTCGTGAGCTCCTTGGCCACGAGGTAACCGGAGCCGCCGCCGAGACCGGGGCCGGGATGCGTGCTCGCGCCGACGAGCCACAGTCCTTCGACGGGCGTCCCGTGCCCCGGTGTCTCGCCGAGCGGCCGCCAGAGGAGGTTCTGGTCGAGCGCGCACGAGCCGGCGTAGATGTCGCCGCCGACGAGGTTGCAGTTCAGCGCCTCGATCTCGACCGGGGAGAGCACCACACGCTTCAGCGTGGAGGCCGAGAGGTTCGTGATCGACTCGCCGAGTCGCGCCACGATGCGGTCGGCGTAGGCCTCGCGGAGGTCCTCCGTCCAGCCACCCTCGCCGACATCGAGCTCACCCGCCGCGTCGCCCTTCACCCGACCGGCCGGCAGCTCCTGCAACTGGATCCAGAGGATCGACTTACCGTCGGGAGCGCGGGACGGATCGACGGCGCACGGCTGCCCGCAGACGATCGTCGCCTCGGCCGGCAGCAAGCCACGCTCGGCCTCGTTGACTGCGCGCGAGACGCCGTCCAGACCCGGCGTGACGTGGACGATTGCGCACCGGCCGAGCTCCTCGGCCCGGTCACCGCGCCAGGCGGGTGGCGCGTCGAGCGCAAGGTGGATCTGCATCTCGGCGCGGCCGTAGCGGAAGCGCTTCGCGGCGGCTGTCACCGACGTCGGCACGTCGCCGTCGGTGAGCAGCCTGCCGTAGAGCTGCGTCGGCGTCACGCCCGCGACCACGGCACGCTCGGCCGTGACCGTCTCGCCGTCGGCGAGTCGTACTCCGGTCGCGCGACCGCCCGAGACGAGCACACGCTCCACGTCGGCCCCCGCACGCACCTCACCACCGGCGTCGCGGACGATGCCCGCGAGACCGTCGACCAGCATCCTGCCACCGCCGACCGGCACCGGCATGCCGCCGAGCTGGAGCGCCGCGGCGATCACCTGCGTCATGAAGCCCGACACGGCCTGGTCGGGGCCGAGGCCCGTGTGCAGCACCCACGGCGCGAGCAGGCCGTGCGCCCGTTCGCTCGCGAACGTCTGCGTCACCCAGTCGCGGCACGTGACGAGCGTGCCGCCGGCGAACTCCAGCAGGCCGCGGCGGCCGAGGCGCCTGTACGCGGTGCGACCGAGCGACAGTCCTGCTCCCGACCACAGCTCGGTGCCCAGCAGGCCGAAGGAGAGATCGGCATTCGCCATGAAGCCGTTGAAGAACCCCTCCCACGCGGCGCCGTCGCCGGCTGCATGCTGTTCGAGCTCGGCGACGTTGCCCTCCAGCGACGCCCACACGAACGCGGCGTCACCGTCGGGAAATGCGGTGCCGGTCGGCAGGTCGGTGTTCAGGTACTCGAGGCCGTGCCGGTCGAGCGCGTCCTTCAGCTCGCCGTACGCCGCGCCGCCCGTCCAGAGTGGGTGCCACGACGCGAGCACTTCGTGCGTGAACCCGGGCAGCGTGAGCTCGTCGCTCGTGAAGAGACAGCCGCCGAGCCTTTCCTCCCGCTCGAGCACGCATACCTTCCAGCCCTCCTGCGCGAGGAGCGCAGCCCCGGAGAGCGCGTTCACCCCCGACCCGACGAAGACGGCGTCGTACGCGGCCACGTGGCGAGCATATCGCGGTCGGATCCACCTTGACATGTCAGCCGGCCTTCTGCGAGGTTTCAGGTCATGCTTCTCCGAGAGGTCGAGTACGTGCGTCCAGCCACGATCGAGGAAGCGGTGACGCTCCTCGCCGAGCACGACGGGGCGCGTGCACTCGCCGGGGGACAAACGCTCGTCAACGTGATGAAGGCCCGGGTGGCATCACCCGACGTGCTCGTCGATCTCGCCGACCTCGACGAGCTGCGCACGGTCTCGTTCTCGGCGGACGGCGCGACGCTCGAGATCGGCGCCATGGTCACGGCTACGGCTCTCACCTCGTCCTCCGAGGTCGAGGTGGCGCGTCCCGTGCTTGCCGAGGTCGCATCGACGATCGCCGACGTGCAGGTCCGGAACCGCGGCACGATCGGCGGCAACGTCTGTGTCAGCGACCCGACCAACCACCTCCCACCCCTGCTCGTCGCGCTCGACGCGACGTTCACGATCCAAGGCCCCACTGGGGAGCGTGTCGTTTCCGCCGACGAGTTCTTCGTCGGCGTCTACGTCACCGCCGTCGGCGAGGGAGAGCTGCTGACGAAGGTCTCGGTGCCGACCCGCAAGCCGGGCACGGGCGACGCGATGGCCGGGCTCACGCTCGGCGCCCACGGCACGTACGTCGTCAGCGCGGCCGCCAGCGTCGGGCCGGACGGTGCACGCGTCGCGATCGGGTGCGTCTCGAACACACCCGTGCGCGCGACGGCGATGGAAGAGCGCCTGACGGCCGGCGACTTCTCGGAGGCCGCGGTCAAGGCCGCCGCCGAAGGGCTCGGCGCCACCCTCGACCCGCCCTCGGACGTGCACGCCTCGGCCGACTATCGTCGCGCACTCGCCGAGATCTCTGCGACGCGCGCCGTCCTGCTGGCAGCAGAGAGAGCGAAGGGATAGCCGTGGCCGGCACGCCGACCACTTCGAGAACCGTGTCGCTCGAGATCAACGGCGAGCTCGTCGAGCGCGACGTCCCCGCCTCGCGCCTGCTCGTCCACCTGATCCGCGACGACCTCGACCTCACCGGGACGCATATCGGGTGCGACACCGGCAACTGCGGTGCGTGCACGGTGCACGTCGACGGCGTCCCGGTGAAGAGCTGCATGATGCTGGCCGTCCAGGCGGAGGGCACGAAGATCACGACCGTCGAAGGGCTCGCCGACGGCGACGAGTTGACGCCGCTGCAGCAGGCGTTTTCCGACGCGCACGCGCTCCAGTGCGGCTACTGCACACCCGGGATGCTGATGAGTGCGTCCGCGTTGCTCGCCGGCAACCCGAGCCCGACCGAGGACGAGATCAAGGTCGCCCTCCAGGGAAACATCTGTCGTTGTACGGGGTACTGGAACATCGTCGAGGCGGTCCAGAACGCCGCTGGGGGTGGGGCATGACCGCGATCGAGACGCAGGAGGGGACGCTCACCAAGGGCTTCATCGGCGTCGACGTGCCGCGCAAGGAGGACAGGCGGCTCGTACAGGGCCAGGGGGTCTTCTTCGACGACATCAAGCGGCACAACATGGGGTATCTGCACTTCGTGCGCTCGCCGTACGCGCACGCGAAGATCGTCTCCATCGACGTCTCGGCCGCGCTCGAGCTCCCCGGCGTGTACGGGACGCTGACCGGCGACGAGGTCGCGCTGCAGACCGACCCGTTCTTCCAGATCGCCGCGCCGCCCGGGGGGCACGTCAAGGACTACGCCCTCGCCGTCGGCCGCGCCCGCTACCTCGGCGAGCCGGTCGTGGCCGTTGTCGCCGAATCGCGCGAGCGCGCCCGCGACGCCGCCGAGCTGGTGATGGTCGACTACGAGCCGCTCGACGTCGTCGTCGACGCGCGGCGGGCCCAGGACGAGGGAGCGCCCGAGTTGCACGACGACGTGCCGGGGAACATGTCGTACACGGGGCTCTGGGAGTGGGGCGAGGTCGACAAGGCCTTCGACGAGGCCGACCACGTGATCCGCATCAACGAGCTGCACTTCGACCGCTTCAACTCGACGCCGCTCGAGCCGAACGGTGCACTCGTCGAGTACAACCGCGGCACCGGGCAGTGGACGATGTACACGAACAACCAGTTCCCGGGCTTTGCGGTGATCATGATGGCGCCCGCGATGCGGGTGGGCATCGACAAGCTGCGCATGGTCACGCAGGACATCGGCGGTGGCTTCGGCAACAAGATCACCTCGCATCCGCAGCTCGTCGCCTGCTGTCTGCTGGCGCGGAAGCTGAACCGGCCGGTCCAGTGGACCGAGTGGCGCACCGAGTTCCACCAGTCGATGTCGCACGGCAACGAGCGCTGGTTCCACGACGTCGAGGTCGCCGTGCAGGCGGACGGCACGATGACAGGGCTGCGCTGCAAGGCGCTGGACGACGCGGGTGCCTACCTGCGCTACGAGCCGCTCGGCGGCGTGATCTGGTCGCAGGTGACACCGGGTGTGTACGGCTGGCGCAACATCCGCGTCGAGTTCACGCAGGTGATGACGAACAAGGCGCCCGTGTCGCCGAACCGGGGCTACTCGCGCATGCAGCAGCTGTGGTTGACCGAGCGCGTGATCGACGTCGTCGCGGCGGAGCTGGGCATCGACGCGGTCGAGATCCGCAAGCGCAACTACATCAAGACCGAGCAGATGCCGTACGAGACGCCGAACGGGTGTGTCTACGACTCCGGCGACTACGCCCGGTGCCTCGATATCGCGCTCGACCTCGTCGGGCACGATCGTCTCGAGGAGCGACGCGCCGAGGCGGCGGCGCGCGGGAAGCTGCTCGGCTTCGGCATCGGCTCCACGCTCGACTCGGGCACGAACAACTTCGGGCAGTCGCAGCTCCTGAACCCCGATCTGCAGTTCTCGGGGAACAACGAGGTGGCGACGGTGAAGCTCGACATCTTCGGCGAGGTGGTCGTCACGCTCGGGACGACGCCGCAGGGGCAGGGCCACGAGACGACGGCGGCGCAGGTGGTGGCCGGGATCCTCGGCTGTGACGTCGACGCCGTGACTGTGCGGGTCGGCCACGATACGTACTGGAACTCGCACGCCGGCTTCTCCGGCACGTATGCCAGCCAGTTCGCGGTGACGGGCCTCGGCGCCGTGAAGGGCGCGGCCGAGATGCTGGCGGGCCAGATGAGGACGCTCGCGAGCATGGTCTTCCAGTGCCCGATCGAGGCGATCGAGCTGGCCGACGGGTTCGCGCGGATCAAGGACGGACCGCCCGAGGCGGCGCTGCCGTTCATGGCGCTCGGCGCGATCCCGAACGCGAACAACGCCGGCTTCCCCGAGGATCCGCCGACGATGAACTGTCGCTTCGTCTACCGGCCCGACTTCCAGGTGCCGGACAAGGAGACGAAGTTCGGCAACCTCACGCTCACCTACGCGACGCAGATCCACGCGTGCCTGATCGAGGTCGACCCGGAAACGGGGTACTACGAGATCGTCGACTACGCGGCGGTGGACGACTGCGGCACACGCATCAACCCGAAGATCGTCGAGGGTCAGGTGATGGGCGCGACGGCGCACGGCATCGGCGCGGCCATGTGGGAGACCTTCACGTACGACGAGGAGGGGAACCTTCTCACCCCCAACTTCTACGACTACCACGTGCCGCACGCGATGGACATGCCGCCGCTCCAAACCGCCGCGATCGAGTCGCCGTCACCGTTCACGCCGCTCGGCGCGAAGGGGATGGGCGAAGGCGGCGGCGGAGCCATCCACTGCATCTCGTCCGCCGTGCAGGACGCGCTGCGATCGGGTGGGCACGACGTGTTCGTCTACGACAGCCACAACCCCTATCACCGCGTCTGGGAGATGCTGCAGCACCCCGACGCGGCGCGAGCGAACGTCGAGGTGGTGTCCACGTGAAGGTCGAAGGGACGAAGGAGCTGCCGGCTTCCCGCGAGGTCGTGTGGAGCGTGATCAACGATCCCGAGCAGATGGCGGGGCTGATGCCGGGCGTGGAGAGCTTCGAGATCGTCGACGATCGCCACTGGAACGCCAAGGTCAAGGTGCCGCTCGGTCTCGGCGGGCTGAAGATGAAGATGAACTTCGAGAAGCTGGAGGAGCGGGCGCCCGAGTACGCGTCGCTGAACGCGAAGGGCACCGGCGTCGGCGCGATGATGAACATGACGACCCAGTTCACGTTGTCCGAGTCGGGCGAAGGGACGTCGATGGCCTGGGAGGCCGACGTCAAGATCGCCGGGCCGGTGGGCGCGATGGGTCAGCGCGTGCTGCAGCCCATCATCAACCAGCAGGTCGGCAACGTGCTCGCGGCGCTGGAGGCGAGAGTCACAGAGGTGTCCGCCGCGCCGAAGCCCGAGTAGCCGCTCGTCAGGCAGGAGCAGGGTCAGGCGGCGATGCGTGCGATCGCGTCGACGGCGAGTGCGAGGTGGAGTGGGTCGCCGTGGCCGTTGCGGGTGGTTCGTGGGCCGATCGTGAGCCCGAGGCGGTGGTTCTCCACCACGAGCTGGTCTGTGCTGCCGGGCGGAGGTCGGGGTGGTGCGGTGGGAGAGACGATGCCGTGGCGGTTTCGGAAGCGGAGCCTGCCCTGGGAGTCGTCCTCGACCGTGTAGCCGCCCTCGTGTACGAGGCGGTGATGGTGGAAACAGAGCAGGACGAGGTTTTCGAGGCTGGTCTCGCCCCCATGTGCCCAGTGTCGGCGGTGGTGGGCCTGCAGGTGTCGGCGCCGCTCACAGCCGGGGAAGCAGCAGGTCTCCTCGTCGCGCGCTGCGAGCAGCCGGCGAAGCGCAGGCGGCACGGTGCGCCGGGTACGACCGACGCTGACGGGCACGCCGTCGCGCCCCACCTGTGCCACGAGATCAGCGTCGCAGCCGAGCCGTCGTGCGGTTTCGGGGCTGATGACGGGGCCGTCGGCGAGCTCGCACCGTCCGTTGCCGTCCGACGCCAGCGCTGCCGCATCGACGTGGACGACCAGCCGCGTGCCCAAGACCCCGTGCTCGTCCGAGGCCGCGAGCGAGGTCTCGGCGACCTCGACGAGTGCCTCCACCCGGGCCGGGCGCTGTGGCTCGACATCCAGCTCAACCGCGGCAGGCGGCGCGCCGTGCGCTCGCGCTTCGTCACGGCGCCGCTCGAGCACCCGTCCCCGCGCAGCCTCCAACGCCTTGACGAGCAGGGTGCCGTCCTCGGCGGCAAGCCGCGCACGCAACACGAGCGTCCCGTCCTCGTCGAAGAAGTAGTCCACGAATTCGAGCTCGTGTGTCTCGCGGGCTTCGTCGGCTGCGAGTCGCCGGAAGGCGCGCAGTGCACGCTCGAGCTGAGAGGCGGTGAGCGCCGCAGCGAGCTCGAGCAGCCCACCTTCCGACGACGCCGTTGCGACCCTCGTCAACGCGCGCACCTTCGAAAAGGTCAGCTCGCCGCGCATGAATGCGGCGTTGGTCTCGGGCAGCCCCTGCAGCGCTTCCGCGACCCGAAGGACCTCGCGGGCCTCTCGCGCGGTGATCCCGCAGCGGTAGGCGAGGTAGAGCGCGGGATCGTCATCGACGTCGCCGGCTTCGTGGATCTGCCACACGAGCTCGAGCCAGCGGGCAGTCGCGGCGCTGAGGTGTGCGGAGAGCGTCGCCAGCTCCTCGTCCCGCTGCTGCCCCGACCGCCCGCTCGCTTCAGCACCGACTGTGGCGAGCTCGACCATCGTTGTCTCCATGGCCAACAGGCTATCAACCCCGCCGGACGGACACGGCGATCAGGGTGTGGAGGCGCCGCGCGGGCACCAGCCTGCGGCGGTGCTCGAGAGGACTCGTTGGAAATGGGTCTATGCCGGCGAGTCGTTGTTCACGACGGTCGTCAACATCGAGGAGATCCACCGCGGGCTTCGCAGCGCGCGCGAGCGGGAGGCGGCGGATCGTCTGCTGGGAGGCCTTCGGCTTGCGCCCCTGGGTCGCGTGGAGGGGGCGCGGGCGGGAGAGTGGCGGTGTGCGCACGCCGACCGCGGCATCACGCTCAGCCAGGCGGATTGCCTGATCGCCGCCGGCGCGGTCGCGGTCGGCGCGCGACTCGCCACCGGCAACCCGAACCACTTCCCCATGCGTGGCGTCACGGTCGAGCACTGGCAAGCGGGCGTCTGAGCGGTCAGCCGCTCAATCCAGGGCGCCGATGGCGAGCTCCCTCGCCTCGTCCACGGTCAGCTCGCGTCCCCGCTCCCAGGCGACCGCGAATGCATCCCTTTCGAGCATCTTGCGAATGAGCGCCTCGGTGCTCCGGTTCTCGCTCCTGACCCAGGAAGTGTCCCCCGCGCCCATCTCGTCGAGCAACGCCTCCGAGTAGCCCAGGCTCCGGGCCGCTGGCTCCGCCCGGTTCGCGTGCGCAAGGATGGACGCAACCCGGCAGAAGGCCTCGGTGACTTCGTGGTTGGTGAGGCCCATCGCGATGGGCAGGTGCTCCCTCGCCAGCACGAGCGACTCCTGGGTGCGACCGTCTTCAGCGGCGAGCATCGCCAGCGCGCCGAGCGAGGCGGCCTCGATCTTCTCGTTGCCGAGGCTGCGTGCGCGGCGCAGGTTCTCTGCGTAGAGCGCTCCCGCACGCTCGCGATCGCCCAGCAGCTCACTGCAGTACGCCATGTGACGCGCGACGTTGACGAGCGACTCCTCGTCGTCCACCTCGGTGAACAGCCCGTAAGCCCGCTCGCAGAGCGCCAGGTCGGCTCGATAGTCGCCTTCGTGCATGAAGTTCGCGCCGAGCCTCCACCACGCATCTGCCTGGCCCTGCTTGTCTCCGAGCGCCTCGTAGATCGCGAGCGCCTGCTCCGCACTCGCTCGTGACGACGGGATGTCCGAGCTGAAGCCAAACGTGTCGGCCGCGCCGATGAGCGCTCGAGCGCGCGCCGCCGTGGGCCTATCATCGGCTGCGATCGCGTCCATGAGCCTGCCGCGCAGCTCGACCCAGTGGTCGTTCGCGAACCAGAACTCCGCGAGAGCGCCGGCCATCTGCAAGACGGACTGTGTCTCGCCGGACGCGGTGAGGTAGTCGAGGGCGGCGCGAATGTTGTCGTGCTCGAGCTCGAGCACGACCAACACGTCTCCGGCGCCCTGGAGCGCCACGGCGCGTAGGTGCGGCGCGGCCTCCTCGGCCACCGCGAGGAAGTACTCTGCATGGCGGATGCGCTGGCGGTCCGCCTCGCCGGTGGCCTCGAGGCGTTCGGTCGCATGCTCGCGGATCGTCTCGAGCATCCAGTAGCGATCCGCGTTGTGGCGAACGAGACTCTTGTCGACCAGGGCCTGGAGGGTGTCGAGGCCGGTGTCGCAGATCTGTTCGGCTGCGTCGAGCGTGCAGCCGCCGCGGAAGACGGCGAGGCGGGCGTGGAGGCGCTGCTCGTCGGAGGTGAGGAGCTCGTGGCTCCATTCGATGGTGGCACGGAGCGTCTGCTGGCGGGGGTCGACGCCACGCCCTGCCTTGAGCAGGTCGAGCCGGCTGTCGAGTCGGTCGAGCAGCTGCTCGGGGCTCATCACGCGCACCCGGGCCGCGGCGAGCTCGATGGCGAGGGGGAGGTTGTCGAGGCGCTCACAGACCTTGGCGGCAGCGGAGCTCGGCGCGTAGGCGGGGATCGAGGCCCGTGCGCGTGCGGTGAATAGCTCGATGCCTTCCTCGTCTGCAAGTGGGGGCACGGGGTAGGCCTGCTCGCCGGGGAGTTGTAGGAGCTCTCTGCTGGTGACGACGAGCGTGAGGTCGGGACACGTCACGAGGAGATCGGCGAGTCCATCTGCGGCGTCGATCAGGTGCTCGAAGTTGTCGAGGAGTAGGAGGAGGTGCTTGTCGGCGATGTGGTCGGCGAGGCCGTCTTTGGCGCCGACTGCCTGCGCGGCCTCTTCGTGCACGAGGGCGGGGTCGCGCAGGGGTGCGAGGGGGACCCAGTAGACGCCGTCGGGGTAGTCGTCTGCTGCTGTGGCGGTTGCTTGCAGGGCGAGGCGGGTCTTGCCGGTGCCTCCCGGTCCGGTCAGCGTCAGCAGCCGCACGTCGGGGCGGGCGAGCAGCTCCGTGATCTCGGCGAGCTCGGTCTCGCGGCCGAGGAAGGCGGTGGCGGGGATGGGGAGGTTGGTGCGGTAGAGGCTCTTGAGCGCCGGGAACTCGCGGTCGCCGAGCTGGTAGATGCGCTCGGGCGCGGAGAGGTCCTTGAGCCGGTGCTCACCGAGATCGTGCAGCTGTGTGGTGTCCACGAGCGTCATGGTGGAGCTGGAGACGAGTACCTGGCCGCCGTGGCCGGCTGCGGCGATGCGGGCGGCGCGGTGGACGTCCTCGCCGACGTAGCCCTCCTCGGTGAGCAGCGGCGTCCCTGTGTGTACCCCGACCCGCACGGAGATCGCTCCTTGCTCGAGCGCCTCGGTCAGCGCCGCAGCAGCATCGAGCGCCCCGGGTGCGGTGGGGAAGGCGACGAAGAACGCGTCGCCCTGCGTGTCCACCTCGACGCCGCCGTGGGCGGTGAACGCCTCTCGCAGCACCCGCCGATGCTCGACCAGCGCCTCCGCGTACGCCTCCGCGCCGAGCTCCCGAGCAGCCGCGTCGACCCCTCCACATCCGTGAAGAGAAAGGTGACGGTGCCGGAGGGAAGGTCGGCTCTCATCCCGGTGCCGCGTCGATGAACTCCCGCACTCGCGCAGCGCCGATCACGTTGCCCTTCCGCTCGTAGAGCTCGAGGGCTTCTGCGGCCATGGACGGCGCCTCGGGCTTCCCTTGCAGGCGGAGAGCCTCGGCGAGAGCGAGTCGAGCGTCGGCGGCCACCTCGAGGAACTCACCGGCGATGGGGACGTCGACAGCCCCTCGCGCAAACGACTCGGCGGCGGCGAGGTCTCCCCGGGCCGCCTTCACTCGCGCCCTCAAGGTCAGCCACCTTGCCGCTCCGAAGACGTCGTCCTCCGCGGTGACCTCCTCGCCGATCTCGCTCCACCGCTCCGCCTCGTCGAGTTTCCCCTGCCTGAGGACGGCGTCGCCGAGACAAAGAGCGGCTTCGGACAGGAACGCCTTGTTCCCCGCTTGCTCGAGCATCTCGTACCCCTCGCGGAGCGCCCGCTCTCCGCGTGCCCAGTCTCCCGCCCACAGGCAGATGTCCCAGAGACATCCCGAGGTGACCGCGTACTCGCGATCACGGCCGAGCTCGCGAAGACGTCCTCGGTACTCGAGGATGTCCTCGAAGGCGCCGTCGAAGTCGCCGAGCCGCGCCCGCATGTGCCCGCGGACATGGAGCGCAAAGGCGTGCACCCCAGGAACGTGTCTCAGCGGCTCGAGCACGACGTCTGCGAAGTGCAGGCCCTCGTCGACCCGACCCGGGCCGAAGACGAAGTACGGGGCCTTCCCGTACGTGTACGAGGCCTCCAGCCTCATGTCCCCTGTAAGGCGGGCGTACGCTGCGGCGCGGTCGAGCGCCGGCGCGTACTCGGCCATGCGCCCTGTCCAGCTGTGGGCGTCGGCCCTGAGCTTCCACGCCCGGGCGAGCAGCTCGTTGTCCGCAGCGGCCTCGCCAGCGGCGATCGCGGCCTGGGCCTCTCGGAGCATCGCCTCCGCAGCTCCTTCGGGCTCCCGCACGCCTCGTACCTCGGCGAGCACGAGCCGACCGAGCCACTCCGCGTGCGTGTCTCCGGCTGCGCGCGCGAGCGCCACCGCCTCGGCGAGTAGGTCTTCACATCGAGCTGTCTCACCCGTCGCGGCCAGCGTCTCCGCCAGTTCGACCAGCAACAACGCGCGATCGTCGCCGTCGGGGACGAGTTCCGCCGAGCGACCGAGCAGGTTCACGGTGGCTGCCACGTCACCGCGGGCACGCGCTGCGTGCGCAGCAGCCCGGAGCCGGCGCGCGGCGAGCGCGCCGAGCGCCGAGTCGCGCGAGCCGAGCTCCATCGCGTAGCGGTACGCGTGTTCGAGGTGGTAGCCGAGGATCTCGTCGTGCTCGACGAGTTCCGTGCCGTGTTGCTCGAGCCAGGCGGCGAAGCGCTCGTGGAGTTCGGCGCGGAGTGCCTTGGGCAGAGCGTCGTACGCGGCGTCGCGGATGAGGAGGTGGCGGAAGCGGAAGCCGTCGTCGCCTGAGATTTGGGGTCTGTCAGGCCGGATCAGCTGTTTGCGCACGAGTGCGGCGAGTCTCGGCGTCACCCCAGACTCGTCGGGGGTGAGGGCTTGCACGGCGCCGCGGTGGAAGATCTCCCCCTCGACGGCGCCGCGTTCGAGCACGGCGCGCTCGGTGGGCTCGAGCTGGTCGAGCCGCGCTGCGATCAGGGCCCGCAACGTGGGCGGTACGACCACGTCTTCTTCGGTCTCGGCGGCCATCGCCAGCATCTCGCCGATGAACAGCGGGTTGCCGCCGGCGGCGCGGGCGATCCGGTCGCGCAGCTCGCCGGCGATGCGCGCCGGGATCAGCTCGGCGATGTCTCGGTCGTGGAGCGGCTCGAGTCGCAGCGTCACCGGCCACGTGGGGCGTTGCTCCACGAGTTCGGGCCGCGCCATGCAGAGCAGCAGGATCGGCGAGCCGGTGGAGAGCAGGCCGACATGCTCGACCAGGTCGTGGAAGGTCTGCTCGCCCCACTGGATATCGTCGAAGACGACGACGAGCGGCTGCTCGGTCGCGGCGTGCTCGAGCGTCTTGCGGAAGGCCCACGCGATCTCCTCCGCCGACGTCGGAGCGTCGCTCGCGCCTAGCAGCGCGCGGATCGCGGTTGCGGCTGTCTCGTCGGGCGGCAGCAGATCGAGTTGCTTCAGCACCTCGACCACGGGCCAGTAGGTGATGCCGTCCCCGTACGGTAGGCAGCGTCCGCGCACGATCGTCGCGTCGGCCGGTGCAAGCGCCTCGGCGACGAGCCGCGACTTGCCGACGCCGGCCTCGCCGACGACCGTGACGAGCTCGCAGCGCTGCTCGCCGGCAGCACGCTCGAAAGCGTCGCGAAGCACGCCGACCTCGCGCTCGCGGCCGACGAAGTGCGTGTCGTGGCGTCGCTCAGGAGCGGCGTGCACCTCGAGCAGCCGGTACGCGGGGATCGTCTCGGCCTTTCCCTTCAGGACGAGCGGCTCGATCGACTCGATCTCGACGGCGTCGCGCACGAGCGCGAGCGTCGGCTCGCCGATCAGCACGTCGCCCGGCGCGGCGGCCTGCTCGAGACGTGCGGCGACGTTGACGGCGTCGCCGGTGACGAGCCGCTCCGAGGTGCCGGTCACGACCTCGCCGGTCATCACGCCGATCCTGCCCTCCAACCCCAGCTCGGGGAGCGCGTCGCGCATCTCGTGGGCGGCGCGGACGGCGCGCAGGGCGTCGTCCTCGTGCACGACGGGGACGCCGAACACGGCCATCACGGCGTCGCCGATGAACTTCTCCACCGTGCCGCCGTGCGACTCCACGATCGTCTTCATCCGCTCGAAGTACCCGGCCAGCACGACCCGAAGCCGCTCCGGGTCGACCGACTCGCCGAGCGCGGTCGACCCCGCCAGGTCGCAGAACACGACGGTCACCGTCTTCGCGCTGCTCCCGGATGCTCATCGTGCCGTCAGGCTCTCCCAACTCGGACAGCCGCTCCGGTTCGCACTCGCCATCACGGATGTTGCCCTTGCGCTCGTAGCGGTCGAGCGCCTGCTCGAGCGCCTCAACCGCCTCGTCCGGCTTCCCGGCGAGTGAGAGAACCGCGGCCAGGTCGGCGTACGCGTCGCCCTGCAGGTCGAGGGCGTCGGTGTCATCGGCGATCGCCACAGCCTCGCGAGCGAGGCGCGCCGCCTCCGCGTGGTCGCCGCGACGCGCGAGCAGCTTCCCCTTCACCTGACGGCAGAGCGCTCTGCTCCATGCTTCGTCGCTTTCTTCAGACGCCTCTGCGCGGGCGACCATCGCGTCCGACTCCTGCAGCCGATCGGCGGTGTAGAGGGCGTGTGCCAGGCTCGCTGCAGCGAGCGGGAGGTGCCCCGAGTCGCCCAGCTCCTGCTGCAGCCTGAGACCCTCTGCTCCGAACTCGGCGGCTGCATCGGGATCCCCGGCCAGCAACTCGATCCAGACGGACTCGAAGGACGTGAGGTTCGCAAGCAGGAGGTTGTGGCCGCGCTCTGCGTGTTGCGTGCGCAGGTCGGCGACGATCGCGCGTGCCTCGTCGAACTGCCCGAGTCGTGCGAGCGACCAGGCCCGATAGGCGCGGAGGAACTGATCGCGGCGGTCCTCCGGCTCAACCTCGTCGAGCCAGGCGAGCAGCTCGGAGACCGGGGTGGGTCCGACGAAAAGGAGGTACGCCCGATATCCCGAATGCATCGGACCGCCGGAAACCAGCGCGCTCGGCGTGTGTGAGGGCACGCTCCCACGCGCCAGCAGCTTCCTGGTAGTGCCCGCGGACGTTCGCCGCGTCGCACCGCGCCGAGTATCCGATGTGGAGGACAACGTCGTCACCGGCCGCTTCGAAGACGGGCAGCGCCTCCTCGAGGAGAGCGTCAAGCTCCGCTGCGGCGCCGCTCTCGGTGTTGATGCGAAGAGCCGCCGCGTGCACGCGTGCGCCCAGGTCGCCGAGATGATCACCCGCGGCGACGGCGCGCTCGGCGAGAGCGTCGGCGCGCAGGAGCGCTTCGTCGGTCCTGCCCGTCCACACCAGGGCGCCCGCGAGCTCGATCTCGAGTGCCATGTCGACCTCCGACGAGGGGACGAGCGCGGCCACGCGCTCGAGTAGCCGCGCCGCCGCTGGGTAGTCCTGACGGCGAAGCGCTCGGACACCGCTTGACGTCAGTCGTCTGTCGCGCCGTCTCGGCGAGCTCGTCGTCGGCGGGCAGCCCGAGATCGGAGCGGTACAGGTGGGCCTGCTCCAGGTGATGGCCGAGGATCTCGTCGAGCTCGACGAGGTCCGTGCCGTGGAGCGTCGAGCCAGGACGGCGTAGCGTTGGTGGAGGTCTGCACGGGCCTGTCTTCGGCGACGGCCGTCGTAGGCCGTGTCGCGCAGCAGGAGGTGGCGGAAACGGAAGCCGTCGTCGCCCGGGATCAGCCGGTCGCGTCGGGTAGCGATCAGGCCGCTTGCGGACGAGGGCTGGCGAGCTGCGGGGATGATCGGCGAGTCGTCGACGGAGAGCGCCTGGACGGCGCCGCGGTGGAAGGTCTCGCCTTCCACGGCGCCGCGCTCGAGGATCGGCGCTCCTCGGGTCGGAGCTGGTCGAGGCGTGCCGCGAGCAGCGCCCGTAGCGTGGGCGGGACGACGACGTCGCCCTCCGTCTCCGCGGCGACCGCGAGCATCTCGGTGACGAACAGGGGGTTGCCGCCGGCGGCGTGACCGATCCTCTCGCGGAGTCCGCGAAGGGAGCTCGTCCGGGATCAGCTCCTCGACGTCGCTGTCGGTGAGCGGTTCGAGGCGGATCGTGACGGGCCAGGTCGGCCGGTGCTCGGCGAACTCGGGCCGGGCCATGCAGACGAGCAGGATGGGGGCGCCAGTGGAAAGCAGCGCGACGTGCTCGACGAGGTCGTCGAAGGTCGCCTCGCCCCACTGGATGTCGTCGAAGACGACCACGAGTGGCTGCGCGGTAGCCGCGTGCTCGAGGGTCTTGCGGAATGCCCAGGCGATCTCGTCGGCGGAGGTCGTGCGCGTCGCTCTCGCCGAGCAGTGTGCGGATCGCGGCCGCGGCGGTGGCGTCGGGCGGCAGCAGGTCGAGTTGCTTCAGGACCTCGACGACGGGCCGGTAGGTGATGCCCTCGCCGTAGGGGAGGCAGTGGCAGCGCACGATCCTGGCGTCGACGGCGGTGAGCGCTTCGGCGACGAGCCTCGACTTTCCGACGCCAGCCTCGCCGACGATCGTGACGAGCTCGCAGCGCCGGTCTGCGGTAGCTCGCCGCCAGGCCTCCTGGAGCAGCCCGACCTCGCGGTCGCGGCCCACGAACGGTCGGTCGTGGCGCCGCTCCGGCGCCTCGAGCACCCGCAGCAGCCGGAAGGCCGGCAGCGGCTCGCTCTTGCCCTTCAGCTGGAGCGGCTCGATTGACTCGACCGCGACTGCATCGCGCACGAGCGCGAGCGTCGGCTCGCCGATCAGCACGTCGCCCGGCGCGGCGGCCTGCTCGAGACGTGCGGCGACGTTGACGGCGTCGCCGGTGACGAGCCGCTCCGAGGTGCCGGTCACGACCTCGCCGGTCATCACGCCGATCCGTCCCTCCAACCCCAGCTCGGGGAGCGCGTCGCGCATCTCGTGGGCGGCGCGGACGGCGCGCAGGGCGTCGTCCTCGTGCACGACGGGGACGCCGAAGACGGCCATCACGGCGTCGCCGATGAACTTCTCCACCGTGCCGCCGTGCGCCTCCACGATCCCCTTCATCCGCTCGAAGTACCCGGCCAGCACGACACGAAGACGTTCCGGGTCGACCGACTCGCCGAGCGCGGTCGAGCCCGCCAGGTCGCAGAACACCACCGTGACGACTCGCCGCTGCTCGTGCGACGTCGCTGCTGTTGGTTCGAAGCCGCACTCGGGACAGAACCGGAACGGCCCCACCGAGTCGAAGCCGCAGTGTGCGCAGCGTGGCACGCGGGCAGTGTAGGACGTGACCGGCCCGAGGACGAGGCGCGGAAATGGTGATAGGTTCCCGTGACATGTCACGGGTGGCGAGGCGAGGAGGCGTGTAGTGGCGGTGCCGTTCCGGATCGGCGTCATGCAGCTGACCATGGAGCCGCTGGACGAGATGCTCGCCACGGCTCGCGTGATGGACGAGGCCGGGATGGACACGGTCTGGCTCGCGGAGGCGTACCCGTGGTGGCGCAAGCACCAGATGGAGGCGCGCTCCTCGACTGTCGTCTCTGCGTTGATGGCACGCGAGACCGAGCGGCTGGCCATCGGCTGGGGGATCATCTCGCCCTGGACGCGCCACCCGGTGCAGGTGGCGATGGACGCCCGCGTGGTGCAGGAGGCTGCGGGGCCCGGGCGGTTCCTGCTCGGCTACGGGACGTCGAAGATCTTCCTCAACAACATTCGTGCCCAGACGAAGAAGACGCTCGGGCCGATGCGCGACGCCGTGACGATCGTGCGCGGTGTGCTCTCGGGCGAGGCGTTCGAGTACGAGGGCGACACGTGGAGCGCGTCCGTGCCAGCGCTCAGCGACGAGGCGCATACGCCTCGAGGCGTGCCGCCGGTCTACGTCGCGGCGACCGCACCGAAGATGCAAGCGCTGGCGGGCGAGATCGGCGACGGGTGCCTCACCCCGTCGATCACGACACCGGCGTTCGTGCGCTACACGTGCGACAACGTCGGCGCCGACATCGACATCGGCTGCACCGTGGTCGCGTCGATCCACGAGTCCGACCGGCACGCGGGTCGCGACGGGGCGCGCGAGATCGCGGGCATGTACCTCGCGAACAAGGTGCAGAACATCGCCGGGGCCGCCGACACGCTGCTCGACCTCGCCGAGATCGACCCGGAGGAGATCCGTCCGGTCGCGGAGGCGATGGAGCGCGGCGGCCGCCTCGCTGCGAAGGAGCAGGTGACCGACTCGCTGCTCGACCGCTGCAAGCCGATCGCCGGCACGCCGGCCGACTGCATCGCCGCGATCGAGGAGTACCGCGACGCCGGCTGCACACACGTCATGCTCGAGCTGTGGGGCGAGAACCGGCAGGATCAGATCCGCCTGTTCGGCGAGCAGGTGCTGCCCCACTTCCGCAAGGACCGGTGATCATGGGCGAGAGCGCCGACAATGGCCTCGGCGTCTACCTGCAGGCGCTGCCGATCGATCTCACGTGTGACTTCGCCCTGCAGGCCGAGGACGCCGGGTTCCGCGACGTGTGGCTCTCCGAGATCATCTTCGGCGACGCCTTCGTCCCGGCCGCTGCGATCGCGACCCGGACGAGCCGCATCGGGATCTCCACCGGGATCGTTGGCTTGTGGGCACGGTCGCCGGTATCGACGGCGATGAGCGCCGCCAACCTGCATCGGCTCTCGAACGGCCGGTTCACGCTCGGGGTCGGGCTGCAGTCGAGGACGTACGTCGCGAACTGGCACGGGCTCGAGTACCAGCGCCCGTTGCGCGCCGTGCGCGAGTACCTGACGATCATGCGCAGCCTCGTCGACGGCGAGCCGACGACCCACGAGGGCGAGATCTTCCGCGTCCGCGGGTTCCAGCTGATGATGCAGCCCACCGAGACGAAGCTGTCGATCTACCTCGCCGGGATCGGGCCGAAGATGGCGCAACTCGCCGGCGAGCTCGCGGACGGGATCCTCGGCTACTTCTACTCGGAGGCGTACCTGTGTGACGTGATCCTGCCGAACCTGAAGATCGGCGCGGAGAGGGCGGGCAGGTCGCTCGACGGGTTCGACATCGCGGTCGGGTTCCCGTCGGTCGCGACGCGGGACATGAGTGGAGTGGGGCAGGCGAAGGGCCAGGTCGTGATGTTCACGACCGCGTTGAAGTCGTCGCCGTCGTATGCGACCTCGATCGAGCATGCGGGCTTCTCCGACGAGATGCACGAGATCCAGGCCCGGGTCGCCGCGGGCGACATGGACGGTGCGATCGCGTCGGTTCCCGACGAGATGGCCGACGCGCTCACGCTCAGCGGGTCGCCAGACCACATTCGGGAGCGCGTGGACGCCTACCGGGCCCTGGGGGCGACGACCGTGGTGCTCAACCCGTCCGCCCCGAACGCCTGGTTCCCGCTCTACGAGGGACACTTCCCCGACGACGTCGCGCCACCGGACTTCGACTTCCCGGCGTATCTCGACGTGATCGGCACGACGATTCACGGGCTGGGCGGGTCGTAGCGTGGCGACCGTCGCGATCGACCGGAATCGCCTCGTCGAGACGGCGAGTCGGATGATCGACACACCGAGCTTCACCGGATCCGAGCAGGCCATGGCGGAGCTGATGATCGAGCTCTACGACGAGCTCGGGCTGCGGACGCAGTGGCAGCAGGTCGAGGAGGGCCGCGCGAACGCCGTCGGCGTGTGGGAGGGAGGCGGCGGAGGTGCCAGCCTCATGTTCAACGGTCACGTGGACACCTCCTACTCTGGACGGGAGCCCTGGTTGCGCGCCGTACCCGGCTTCCAGCCGAGCGCGTTCGTCCGCGACGGACGCCTGTACGGGCTCGGGATCTCGAACATGAAAGGCGCGCTCGCCTGTTACGTGGAGGCGGTGAGGGCGCTACAGGACGCGGGTGTGCGTCTGCGGGGCGACGTGATGATCGCCGCCGTGGCCGGAGAGATCGAGAAGACGCAGTACGGCGATGCGGTGGGCGCCGAGTACCGCGGATACGCGGCCGGCTCGCGCTACCTCGTGACCCACGGCGGCCTCGCGGACATGTGCCTGCTCGGCGAGCCCACCGAGGGCAAGGTGGTGCTCGGCCACTATGGCTCGCTGTGGCTGCGCATCCGGGTGCACGGGGATTTCATCCACACAGCGTTCAGCGAGGGCCGGCGCGATCGCAACTCGATCCTGCGCATGCACGAGGTGCTGGAGGCCGTGCGGGAGTGGATCCCGACCTGGGAGGACGACCCCTCCAACGCCTACCGCGGCGTGAAGGCGATCGTCAACGTCGGCGCGATCGACGGCGGTTTCGGCTGGCGCGTGTCGCGCACGCCGCACCACACCGACCTGTTCCTCGACGTGCGTGTCCCCCCGACGAAGCCCATGAGCGTCGCCCGCAGAGAGGTGCTCGAGATGGTGCGGGGGCTGGCCGGGCGATTCCCCGACTACGGCGTCGAAGGCGAGGTGTTCGTGACGGCGCCTGGCGCCGAGATCGACGAGGGGCACGAGCTCGTCGCGGCGATCGACGCCGCACATGCCGGCGTGTTCGGCGTCGCGCCGGAGCGCGACGTGACGCGGTGGTTCTCCGACGCCTCGGCGCTCACCCGCTACGGCATTCCCACGGTGAACTACGGCACGTCGACGGGGTTGATGGACGTGGAGCTGGGCGAGAACCTCGAGATCGACGGGCTCGAGCAGACCGCTCGCGTGTATGCAGATGTGGCGATGCGCATCTGCGGAACGGGGTCGTAGCAGGTGTCGACGGAAGCGAAGGAGAGCGCGTGAAGCTGGTGACGTTCGGTGATGGGTCGGGTCGGGTCGGTGTGCTCGAAGGCGAGGAGATCGCAGTGCTCGACGCACCGACGATGCGGGAGTACTTCGAGCGCGGAGGCGCGGAAGAGACCGGTGAGCGCGTCGCGCGTGCCGAGACGCGCCTGAGGGCGCCGATCGTGCCCAAGAAGTTCTTCCACACGGCCGGCAACTTCCGCGAGCACGAGGAAGAATCGAAGCAGGTCGGCTGGGAACATGAGATCGCGCCGTGGATCGTGTTCTTCCAGAACGTCGACGCAATCGTCGGGCCTGACGAGCCGGTCGTCTATCCGGAGCACCTGACGGAAGAACTCGACTACGAGCTCGAGCTCGCAGTGATCCTGAAAAAGGCAGGCAAGTGGTTCGCGCCGGAAGACGCGATGGACTACATCGGCGGCTACGTCATCTTCAACGACATCACGGCGCGGGACATCCAGCGCCGCGAGATGCGTTCGGGCGTGTTCTCCTTCTGCAAGGCGATCGACACCTTCTGCCCGCTCGGCCCGTGGATCGTGACACCGGACGAGGTGCCCGACCCGCACGACTTGCGCATGGAGCTTCGCGTCAACGGTGCGTCCCGGCAGGTCTCTCACTCGGGGAACATGTCGGTGACGATCCCGGAGATCCTCAGCCACTACTCAGCGCTCGGGTACTCGGCCGGCGACGTGCTCTCGACGGGCACGGTGTCGGGTGTCGCCGGGTTCTCGCCGGACGCCGCGTCGCTCTACCTTCGGCCGGGTGACGTGATGGAGTGCGAGATCGAGCGGATCGGCGTACTGCGCAACCCCGTGATCTCGTGGCAGGAAGGACACGGCGAGCCCGCCCCGCCACGGGTGAGCTGGTGACGCAAACCCTGCAGAGGCGTTTGGAGTGCACGTACGGCGCGGGTACGGCCGCAGGCGCATCCGCGGGCACGGCAGCAGGCGCATCCGCGGGCTCACCCCCGCCCGGGTGGGGAGCTACCCCGCCTCCCTCTGGAATCGACACTAATCGTGAAGTGCGCACGTCGCTGTGCCGGCTTCGTGCCAGGTGGGTGACGTGAGCTGGTCGCGGGACGACGAGAAGCTCGACCGCGTCCGCGTGCTGATGCGTGAGCGAGAGCTCGACGCGATCGTCGCCCGTGCGCCCGACAACGTCCTCTACCTGACGAACTTCTGGGGCATGAAGGGGTACGACGCGGTCGTCTTCCCGCGCGAGGGGGAGCCGAAGCTGATCTGTCTCGAGGCATCTGCCGACGACGCAGCGCGGACCGCATGGACGGGGGACGTGCGAACGTTTGCCGGGTATCACCCGTCCGACCCCCGTCCGCCCGTGGCGCGGGTGCTGGAAGCGGCTGTCGCCGCCGCGGAAGAGTACGGGGGGATAGGGCTCGAGCTCTCCCTGGGCACACAGGCGTCCGATCGCATGGTCGGCGAGCCGACGACGTTCACGAAGGCGTGGTTCGATGCGTTTCCCGACGCGGCTGATGCGACTCCCCTGCTCGCCGAAGCGCGTGCGGTCAAGACACCGCAGGAGATCGAGCGCCTCAGGCTCGCCAACGAGATTGCCGGTGCTGCGATGGATCACGTCCGCGGACTGATCCGCCCGGGTATGACAGAAGCCCAGGTCGCGGCCGAGTGGCTGGGCTTCGTCCACGGTGAGGGAACCGGGTGGGCCGGGAAGGTCGATCTTGCGCTCGGGTTCTCGCTCGTCTGGTCCGGCCCGGGCATCAAGACCTTCACCGCAACCACCGATCGACCCGTCGTCGAGAGCGAGCCCACACTGTTCGAGATCTGGGTCTGCGCAGACGGGTACTGGTGTGACCACACGAAGAACCTCGTGTGCGGAGAGCTCGACGAGCGGTATCGGGAGCTCGAGTCCGGCCTTGTCGCCGTCTACGAGACGGCCATCGAGCACTGTGTTCCCGGCGCGAGCCTGGCGGAGCTCGACCGAAAGATCCGCGCTGGCATCGACGGGCTCGGCTTCCCGGGGCAGCCGAGCCATCCGGTGGCGCACGGTGTCGGTGCGCGCGCCCACGAGCCCCCGTACGCGCACCAGGCCGGTGGCGGCGACGTCCGCGAAGGCATGGTCTTTGCAATCGAGCCAGGATGCTACTGGCCGGATGGTGGCGGACTGCGGCTCGAGGACAACTTCCTGATCACAGCGGCGGGTCAAGAAAAGCTCAGCCCGTTCCCGGACGGAATCGTGGAGGCCGGATGATCGATCGCTCGAAGCTCTGGACCGGGACTGCCAACGAGCTGGCCGTCCCGCCGGCGCCCGATATCACGGTCGGGCTGTACGACACGACGCTTCGCGACGGCGAGCAGACAGTCGGTGTCGTGCTGTCTCCCGAGGACAAGCTCGAGATCGCGCAGGCGCTCAGCGACGCCGGCGTCGACCGCATCGAGGCCGGGTTCCCGCGCGTTTCGGCCGACGACTGGCGCGCGGTCGAGCTCGTGGCTGGCGCCGGCCTGCGCGCCGAGGTGTGGGGATTCTCGCGCGCCGTTCCTGCCGACGTGGAAGCGCTCGTCGAGATCGGCGTGCAGGCGTCGGTGATCGAGAGCCCGATCTCCGACGGGAAGCTCGACGCGCTCGGTGTCAGCCGCGAGAAGATGCTCGAGCGCATCGCGACGGCAGTGCGGTTCGCGGTCGAGAACGGAATCCGGATCTGCTTCTTCGGCGTCGACTCGTCGCGCGCCGACCTCGACTTCTTCGGACGCGTCTACGCGACCGCAGTCGAAGCGGGTGCTGCCGAGGTTGCCGTTGTCGACACGATCGGCATCGCCTCACCCGAAGCAGCGGCGCTCCTCGTCGGCCGCGCACGGGATGCAGTGGGTGGTGAGATCCCGATCCACTGGCACGGGCACGACGACTTCGGACTCGCCACGGCTGCAGCGATCTCGGCCGTTCAGGCGGGGGCGACCTGGGTACAGGGCACCGTCAACGGCATGGGCGAGCGAGCCGGCAACGCCGACCTCGTCGAAGTGGCGCTCGCCCTGGAGGCGCTCTACGCCATCCCGACACGGCTCGATCTCGCTCGCGTGCGAGACCTCTCGAGGCTCGTCCAGGAGCGGGCCGGCACCCCGTTGCCACCGTGGAAGGCGGTCACGGGAGACACCCTGTTCACGCGCGAGTCGGGTGCCGTGGCCGCCCAGTTCCACGACCCGCAGGCGATCGAGCCGTACTCATCCCAGCTCGTCGGTGCGACGCGCGGGATCGTGCTCGGCAAGAAGAGCGGTATCGACTCCATCCGCATCAAGGCCGACGAACTGGGGCTGGACGTTCCCGAAGAGCGTCGCGCGTCGCTGCTCGCAGCGGTCAAGGCGATGGGGACGGCAAAGCGCGGCCTCGTCAGCGACGACGAGTTCCGTGCACTCGTCGCGAAAGGAGTACGAGATGACTAACCGGCGGCTGATCAATCCACCCGACCTGCATCCTGCGCCAGGCTTCTCCCACGTCGCCGTTGCCGAGGGGACGACTCTCGTCCATCTCGCCGGGCAGGTCGCGCTTGCCCCGGACTTCTCGATCGTCGGCGGCGACGATCTCGGAGCCCAGACCGAGGCGGCGATGCGCAACGTCGAAGTGGTGCTCCGAGCCGCTGGCGCGTCGTGGGACGACGTCGTGCGACGCACGATCTACACGTTGCATCCGACCGAGTACGAGGCGATCACGGCAGCCATCGATCGTGTCACCGGTGGGGCAGAGCACCCGGCGCAGACGATCGTGGGCATCACCGGCCTCGCCGTTCCGGGTCTGCTCATCGAGATCGAGTGCACCGCCGTTCTCCGCTGAGACGGAGCCCGAGCCGTGCACGCCTGGGGAACGATTGGCACACACTCGGTCGCATCTGCTCTTGACACGACCAGGGTGTCTGACACCTTCCGACGTTTCTCCACAGCGATGCGGTCGACCCGCCCCCGCGAGACATGCAGCTGGGGACTCTTTGGCACGGACTCGGCTCGCTTCGGTCTTGACAGCAGGGTGGTGTCTGACACCGGTTGACTGACATGACACGGATGCGGGATACTCGACCTTGGCCTGCTTGACATGTCACAGGAAGGACCTGATGCGATTCAGCCTGTACTCAGAGCTGCAGCTCCACCCGGGAAAGACGGCGGAGACGCTGTACGCCGAGGTTCTCGAGCAGATCGTCAACGCCGACCGGCTCGGCTACGACGCGTACGCGGTGATCGAGCACTACTTCTTCCCGAAGTTCTCCGTCTCGACGAACCCGACGGCGCTGTTCGCTGCAGCCGCGCAGCGGACGAAGGACATCCGCTTCCGCACGATGCTCCATGCGCTGCCGTACCACAACCCGACGGTGCTGGCGTCCGTGATCCACGCCACCGACATCCTCACGGGCGGCCGGTACGAGTGGGGCGTGGGGCGCGGGCACGGCTGGATCCCGCTCAAGGCGGGCGTCCCGCTCGACGAGCACGCGCGTCCCCGGTACGAGGAGGCCGTCGACCTGTTGCTCGCCGCTCTCGAGAACGAGGAGTTCTCGCATCACGGCACGTACTTCGACGTGGAGCAGAGCCATGTCGTCCCCTTCGTCGACCGGCAGTACCGCGTGTACCTCGGGGGGACGTCGGACCGCACGTACACCCTCGCGGCCGAGCGCGGCTGGGGCGTCGCCGTGCCGCCGCTGCTCCCCTACAAGGTCTTGGAGGAGCAGCTCGATCTGTACCGGACCACGTGCGCCAAGGAGGGCACCGAGCCGGACATCGTCTGGATCCACGCGTGCCACCTCGACGAGGACCGCGAGACGGCGCTGCGGGAGGGACGCGACTGGATCAACGGGTTCATCCAGGGCAACTGCTCGCCGCTCACCGAGTACGAGAAGCCGCCGACCGATGGTCTGATGGCCGCCGGTTACGGCTTCTACGCGGCCGGCATCATGGAGCAGCTCGCCGAGGTTCCGTACGACCAGCTGATCGAGGAGGACTACGTCTGGGTGGGCACGCCCGAGGACATCATCGGTCGCATCGAGGAGACGATGAGTGTCTGCGAGGGCGTGAAGGAGATCGGGATCACCGTGAACGCGGGTGGCGCGCCGCATTGGATGGCGATCAAGAACCAGGAGCTCTTCGCGCAGCGCGTGATCCCGCATTTCGTGGGGCACGCCACCGTCGCGGCCGGCGCATGACGCAGCGGAGATGATCGAGCGTGTCTGCGTCGTCGGAGCCGGGGTCATCGGCAGCCTCTTCGCAGGGCACCTCGCCCAGGTGGTCGACGTGTCGGTGCTCACACGGAGGCGGGCACATGCGGATGCCCTCAACGCCGAGGGGCTGCGCGTGAGTGGGCGGTCTGAGCTCCACGCACGCGTCGTCGCGACCGACGACGCCGCGCAACTCGAGCCGTTCGACGTCGGCATCGTCGCCACCAAGGCGACCGGCCTCGACGAGGCGGCGACGTCGCTCGAGGGCCGGTTCCCAGAGGCCACGATCGTGACCACGCTCAACGGGCTCGGCGCCGAGGCGATCGTCCGCGCCCGCGGCGACTGGGCGATCGTCTCCGGCGTCACGTTCATGAGCGGCACGAAGCACTCGGACACGCACGTCGAGTACGTGCTCGACACCGAGACGTGGCTCGGCCCCTACGAGGACACTCCGTTCGAGCGCGTCGAGGAGATCGCGGAGCTGATCGCCCGCTCGGGGCTCGAGGTCGAGGCGCTGCCCGACCTGCGCCCGGCGCAGTGGTCGAAGCTCATCTTCAACGCCACGGTCAACTCCGTCGCCGCGCTGACAGGGCTTCGGCACGACTCCCACTTCGCGGCCGAGGAGCACGCCACGGACCTCGGCCACCTCGTCCACGGGTTGATCGACGAAGGGAAAGCCGTCGCGGCGGCCGCCGGCATCGACCTGCACGACGATCCATGGGAGATGAACGTGCACGCCACACAGCGTGGGTCTGCCCACTATCCATCGATGCTGGAGGACGTCGAAGCACATAGACCGACCGAGATCGATCTCATCACGGGGTCACTTGTCCGCGAGGCAGAGAAGCACGGGGTCCCAGTACCACTCCACACAGCCGTTTACCGCCTCGTCAGGGCCAAGGAGGACTCGTGGGATTGAGATCGCGCTCAGCTTGGCAACCGTCCAACCGTCTCATAGCCACCAGGAGGGTGTGATGACAGCAAGGAAATCGGGGGCGCTCGGCGTCCTCCTCGCGATCGTGGTCACCACGGTCGCAGTGATCGCGGGCACGTCGTCCGCGGCGACGAGCCCGATCACGATCGGGTACGCGTTCGACGCCAAGGGCAACATGGCGCCGTTCGACAACCCGGCACTCGCGGCCGCGAACCTGCGCGTCGCGCAATGGAACAAGAAGGGTGGTGTGAAGGGCAGGAAGCTCCGGATCATCACGTGCGACACGAACAACAACAACCCCGCGAAGGCGAAGGCGTGCGCGGCGAGCCTGCTCGCGAAGGGAGCGGACGTCATCTTCACCACGTGCGACGTCGACTTCGCGACGCCGGTCGTCCAGGAGTCGATCAACCGCGGCAAGCTGACGATCGCGCCGTGCATCGGCACCGACGAGATGGGGCCGAAGCGCTTCGGCGCCAAGGGGCAGCTCGCGTTCAGCTACGGCAACGTGGCGCAGGACGAAGGCGCAGCCATGGCCGAGTACTCCTACAAGCGCGGCTGGCGCACCGCCGCCACGGCGACGAACACGCTGCTCGTGTACTTCAAGGACGTCGTCCAGGCGTACGAGGCCCGCTTCAAGCAGCTCGGCGGGAAGATCGTGGCCAAGGAGAGCTACTCCACCGGCGCCAACAACGTGCAGAACGCCGTCAGCCGCCTCAACGGGGCGAAGGCGGACGTGGTCGTGACATCGACCGCGTTCGGCGAGCTACCGGCACTCGTGAGCGGGCTCCGCGCACTCGGGAACAACACGCCGATCATCAACTCGTGGGCCGGTGACGGCAACTACTGGGTCGGCGACGGCGTGTCGAACTACTACTTCGTCACGTTCGCGTCGGCCTTCGGCAACGACCCGAGCAAGGCCGTCAACGCGCTCGCGAAGCAGGTGAAAGCGGGCACCGGCGGCTTCGTCACGGGTGCGGCCGCAGTCGACGGCGTCGTCACCGCCATGCGCCGTGCCGGCGGCTCGACCAACGGCGCGACGCTCGCGGCACAGATGGTGAGGTTCAAGAAGGTGCCCACCATCTCAGGGCTCGTGAGCTTCTCGCCGCAGTTCCACACGGTCTTCGGCCGCGCGTACCGCGTGATGAAGATCGACGGCAAGAACGTGAAGTACGTCACGTCCATCACGACCAAGAGAATCCCGAAGATCTGACGTCGGGACGCACTTGACCGCGGCGGACACACAGTCGCACTCGAGTCGGCGGTCCGGAGCTTCGCTCCGGGCCGCCGGCGTTTCACGGTCGTTCTCCGGAGTGCAGGCTCTACACGACGTCACCCTCGAGCTGCACCGGCACGAGGTCGTGGGCCTGATCGGCCCGAACGGTGCCGGCAAGTCGACCCTCGTCAACGTGCTCACGGGATTCGACGCGCCGACTACGGGCAGCGTGGAGCTCGAAGGGCGTGAGATCACCGGCTGGAGCCCGCACAGGCGCGGCCGGCACGGGCTGGCGCGCACGTTCCAGCACAGCCGCTCCTTCCGGGTGTTCACCGTGCGGGAGAACATCGAGGTGGCAGCCCTCGGCGTCGGGGCCGGCACGCGCCAGGCTCGCCGCCGGGCCGACGAGCTGCTCGAGCTCCTCCACCTCGACGCGTACGCGAGCGCGCCCGCTGGATCTCTGGCACACGGTGACGAGCGGCGCCTCGGCGTGGCTCGCGCGCTCGCCACCGAGCCGCGCTTCGTGCTCATGGACGAGCCCGCCGCCGGCCTGCCCGAGGCCGAGGTCCCCGAGTTCGCTTCCGTGGTGCGCTCCGTGCGAGACGAGCACGATGCCGGCGTCCTGCTCATCGACCACAACATGGCGCTGATCATGGAGGTCTGCGACCGCATCCAGGTGCTCGACCAGGGACAGACGCTCGCGGAGGGCTCACCCGAGGAGATCCGCGAGAACCTCGACGTCGCCGCCGCCTACCTCGGTGAGAGTGCCGTCCACGGGGACGACGAGTGAGCGAGGCGCAGCCCGCGCTCGAGGTCGACGGTCTCACCGTTCGGTACGGGGGCGTCACCGCGGTGCGCGACGTGTCGTTCTCGCTGCAGCGGGGAGAGATCGTCGGGCTGATCGGCCCGAACGGCGCCGGGAAGTCGAGCACGCTGCACGCGATCATGGGGCTCGTCCCCTCCGCCGCGGGCACCGTCCGCCTCGGCGACAGGCCGATCTCCCGCAAGGCGCCAGAGTTGGTAGCGCGCTCCGGGATAGCGCTCGTGCCGGAGGGTCGGCGCATCTTCGCCGAGCTCACGGTCGAGGAGAACCTCCGTCTCGGTCTCTCGGGACGGCGAACGGCGGCCGGCTCGAACGAGGATCTCGACGCCGTCTACGAGCTGTTCCCGGTCGTGCACGAGCATCGGGAGCGCCAGGCGGGTGGCCTGTCCGGCGGTCAGCAGCAGCAGCTCGCGATCGCCCGCGCGCTCGTCGCCGCACCTGACGTCCTGCTGCTCGACGAGCCGTCGCTCGGGCTCGCGCCCAAGATCGTCGACGTGGTCTTCGGGGCGCTCGCTGCGATTCGCGATCGCGGGATCACCGTCCTCCTCGTCGAGCAGCGAGCCCAGCGAACCGTCGCCTTCGCCGATCGCACGTATCTGCTCGCGCACGGCGAGATCAAGCTCACGCTCACGCCGGACGACGCGTCGGACACCGAGCGGATGGTCGCCGCGTACCTGTCGTGAACGGTCTGCTCCCGCAATTCCTCGCTGCGATCACCGACATCGACCGTCAGGACGTCGTCGACGCGATCGGCCAGGGTGCGGTCTTCGCGTTGATGGCTGTTGGGATCGGGCTCGTGTTCGGCGTGCTCCGGCTCATCAACTTCGCCTACGGGCAGCTGATCATGGCGGGCGCGTATGCCCTGGCGTTCGCCTCCGAGCACGACTGGTCGGTCTGGCTCGGCATCGGCTTCTGCTTCGCCGTCGTGCTCACGCTCTCGTTCGGCATGGAGCGGCTCGTGTTCCGCCCGCTGCGCACCCAGTCGCCGGCGGTGATGCTCGTGACCACCTTCGCGGTCGCGTTCCTGCTGCAGAACGCGGCGCTCCTGATCGACATTCGCGACGGCACCCTCGGCGAGGCCGCTGTGTCGGTTGCGTCCCTCAACCAGGCGGTCACCGTCTGGGGTGTCGACGTCCGCAAGATCGTGATCGTCGCCATCGTGATCGCCGTCGTTGCGCTCGGCGCGCTCGCGCTCCTGCTCGGACGAACGACGATCGGCTTGCAAATGCGTGCCGCGGCCATGGACTTTCCGACCGCCCGGCTGCTCGGAGTCCGCGCCAACCGCGTGATCGGGTCCGCCGTCATGCTCTCTGGCCTCCTCGCCGCCATCGTCGCGGTGATCCTCACCGTCGAGCAGCCGTTCGTCGACCCGTCGTTCGGGCTCAAGGCGACGATCGTGGTGCTCGTGGGCGTCGTCGTCGGCGGCATCGACCGGCTCTGGACGGCGACCCTCGGCGGCTTCCTGATCGGGTTCGCGTCGGACATCATCTACGCGGCGCTGCCGACCGACCAGACGGTGTTCCTCGACTCGGTCCTGTTCGCGCTCGTGATCGTGGTCTTGCTCGTGCGCCCGGCCGGGCTGTTCGCCGGTGGGCGCTCGTCTCTTGCGGAGCGCGTGTGAGCCGTCGTCTCGATACCGTCGTCCAGCTCGTGGGGCCGATGGCGCTCGTCGTCATCGCCGGTCTCCTCTCGACGACCGTGTCCCGCGCGACGCAGATCTATTTCCTGGACGCGATGGTCGCCGTCGCGATCGTCGTCGCGATCTACGTCTTCGTCGGCAACTCCGGCGTGCTCTCCTTCGGGCAGATCAGCTTCGTCGCGGTCGGCGCGTTCGCCGCCGGCGTGATGACGATCCCTCAGGATTCGAAGCAAGGGGTGCTCCCGGAGCTCTTCCCGCTGCTGCGCGACCACACGATCGGCAACGTGCCGTCGCTCCTGTTGGCGACGGCCGTGGGTGCGGTGTTCGCCCTCGTGGTGGGAGTGCCGTTGATGCGGCTGTCGGGGCTGGCGGCCGGTATCGCGACGTTTGCCGTGCTCGAGATCACGCACAACCTGCTGCGCGAGTGGACGAAGATCGGCCCGGGCGCGACGACGTTGCCGTTGGTGCCGGAGACGACCGGGCCGTTGCAGGCGACGATCGGCGTGCTGGTCGTGGTGGTGGTCGCGTTCGGGTATCAGCGGAGCCGCTTCGGCCGCATGTTGCGCGCGACCCGGGAGGACTGGGCTGCTGCGCAGAGCGTCGGCATCAGCATCCACCTGCAGCGGTTGATGGCGTTCACGCTCTCGGGGGCGTTGGCCGGATTCGCCGGTGGGCTGCTCGCGCACCAGCTCGGCTCGATCACGGCGGATCAGGTGTACCTCGAGCTGACCTTCGTGACGCTCGCCATGCTGGTGGTGGGCGGCTCATCGAGCCTGCTCGGGGCCGTCGTCGGGGCGCTCGCCGTGAGCGGCTTCCGCTCGTTTCTCAGCGGCTCCGAGAAGGGCGGCGACTTCAACGTGATCCCGGACGTGCCGACAGGAACGACGCTCGTCGCGCTCGGAGTCGTGATGGCGGCGATGCTCATTCTCCGCCCGTCCGGCATCACCGGAGGCCGCGAGCTGTCGGTCGGCTGGCTCGTCCGGCGTGGAGGAGGGCCATGAAGATCTGTGTCGTGGGTTGCGGGGCCGTGGGATCGCTGTTCGCGGCCAACCTCGCCACGCTCGACGATGTCGAGGTCTGGGCTTTCGACCTGAACAAAGCGCATGTCGACACTATCAATGAGCACGGTCTGCAATTGATCGGCGCCGGTGAGGTGCACGGGCGTCCGCACGCCACCTCCGATCCGTCCGCGCTTCCTCCGTGCGACTTCGGCATCGTCGCCACGAAGGCCATGCATGCGGCGTCGGCGATCGAGGCGACCGCGCACGCGTTCGCCGACGGCGCTGTCGCCTCGGTCATGAACGGAGTCGGCAACGAGGAGACGCTCGCCGGCTACGTCGCGCGCGTCATCCGCGGCACGACCTTTCCCGCCGGCAAGCTCGTGGAGCCGGGCGTCGTGCAGTGGGACGTGAAGGGCGACACGACGTTGTCACCGTTCGAGGCGAGCCCGGCGACCTCGGCGGAAGTCGAACAGCTCGCGGACGCGTGCAGCCGCGCCGGGATGCCGACGGTGGCCGTCGCCGACGCCCGACCCGCCCAGTGGCGGAAGGTGATCTTCAACGCGTCCTCGAACCCGATCGGCGCTCTCACGGGCCTCACGCACGGTCGGGTCTGCGAGCGCCCCGATCTGCGCGCGCTCGTGAGCGGGCTCGTGAACGAGGGCAAGGCCGTCGCTGTCGCTCAGGGCATCACGCTCGATGCCGACCCGGAGGAGCTGATCGATCACGCCGCCAGGCCGGACGTGGCGTACGAGCACAAGGCGTCGATGCTCCAGGACGTGGAGGCGCGACGCGCGACCGAGATCGACTACCTGAACGGCGGCATCGCACGCTTCGGACGCGAACTGGGCGTGCCGACGCCGCTCAACGACACCATCACCGCGCTGATCAAGGGAGTGGAGGCCTCGTGGACCTGAACGCCGAGCTCGACCGCAGATACGCGAATGTCCGTGCAGCCATGGCTGCGCACGAGCTCGACGCGCTCGTCGTGTCGGGTAGCGAGTACACCGGGTTCGAGGGGGCGGTCACGTACCTCTCCGGCTTCCAGATCGTCCACCGATACGCGTACGTCGTCGTGCCGGCAGAGGGCGAGCCGTTCGTCGTCTTCCCGACCGAGGCGCGGTACGTCGGCGAGCACGGAACGACGCCTCTCGAGCAGGTCTTCCACCCGCGGCCCGGCGAGGCGATCGCGGACCAGGCCAGGGGCGCCGGCTGGCGACGCCTCGGTGTCTACGGCCTCGACTACGTGATGACCGTGCGTGATCACTCGGCGCTGGCGGGATTCGAGCTCGTGCCCTTCGACGTCGAGTTCGACCTCGCTCGGGCGGTGAAGAGCGACGCGGAGGTCGAGTCGGTGCGCGACTCGGTACGCATCAACGCGCGTGGGTTCGAGATCTGGTTCGAGCACTACGCGTCTGGGAGGACCGCCGCCGAGGTGATGGCCGCGGCGGAGGAGTGGTTCGTGGCCGAGGGCTGCGGCCGCCTGACGATGAACATGGTGCTCACGGCCCCGGGCCGCTCGGGGCTCGCGTTCCCCGAGTTCAAGATCGCCCGGCGCGAGGAGGTGCTCGGCGACTTCGTGCTGCCGTCGCTCGAGGTGGCCGGCCCGGGGATGCACTGGGTCGAAGTGTCGCGAGCGGTCGCGGCCTCCGGCACGGTGCTATCGGACGACACCAAGCGCATGGCCGAGGCATACGGTGAGTACTACGAGGCCGCGAAGACCGCGATGCGACCCGGTGCCACGTGTCACGATGTTCACACCGCCGTCTCGAGGGGATTCTCCGACCGCGGTTACCACCTCGGCCACGTGACCGGGCACTCGATCGGCATGACGATGATCGAGTTCCCGAAGATCGGTGAAGGCGTCGAGACGGCGCTCGAGGAACACATGGTGTTCTCGATGCACCCGCATGCGATCGCGGCGAACGGCGAGGACTGCCTCTACATGCAGGACACGTGGCTCGTCACCGCCGACGGCGGCGTCCCGCTCGCGGACTTGGAGCTCGGCGTCTGGTTCAGGTGACCTTGGGGCGCGCGGTTGACTCCGGTGCGAGCGTGACTGCGAAGATCCGCCACTCGCCCGGCACGTCGCGGAGCTCGACGAGGCCTCGGTCGACGATCTGTGCCCCTGGGGCGACGCCGTGCCGCGCGCGCTCCGAGACGACGATCTCTCCGGGCTCCGCGAGAGCCACCAGCCGCGCGCCGATGTGCACGGCGAGGCCCGTGCACTTGCTTCCCACGACGATGCAGTTACCGGCGTGGGCACCCGCGCGGATCTCCAGGTCGAGCGGGCGTACCGCTTCCGCTACCGCCTGCGCGCAGGCGACAGCCGGGGCCGGGTCTCCGAAGACGGCGAAGAAGCCATCGCCCGCGTCGTCCATCTCAGTGCCGTCGAAGCGCGTCAATTGCGCGCGCACCGCGGCCTTGTAGCGATGCAACACGTCGGCCCACGCGCGGTCACCGAGCGTCGCAGCGTGTGCCGTGGAGCGGACGATGTCCATGAAGAGAACGGTCGTCGGCGTCGACGGCTCGGGGTTCGTGTCACCGGCCGGCACGTGTCAAGGCTCGCACCGGGTGGGTAGGCGGTCAAGAGTAGATTCCCGTGGATGGAGGTCCCGCCTGACGGCATCGTGGTTGGTGAGGATCGCGTCGCCCGCTGTTTCTGGTGTGCCGGGGCGGACGACTACGTCAGCTACCACGACACCGAGTGGGGCTTTCCGGTCGACGACGACACGCGGCTGTTCGAGAAGCTGTGCCTCGAAGGCTTCCAGTCGGGTCTGTCCTGGCTGACGATCCTGCGCAAGCGCGACGCCTTCCGGCGAGCGTTCGCGGGCTTCGACTTCTACGCAGTCGCCGGCTTCGGCGCGCGTGACGTCGAGCGGTTGCTGGAGGACGCGTCGATCGTCCGTCACCGGGGCAAGATCGAGTCGACGGTGAACAACGCCGCCCGGTGCGTGGAGCTCGTAGACGAGCACGGCTCGCTCGCGTCGTACGTGTGGTCGTTCGAGCCGGGCGCGGCCGATAGGCCGGCGCGGCTCACCTGGGACGCTCTCCGTGAGCTGTCGCAGACGGACGCGTCGCGGGCCCTGGCCAAGGATCTCAAGCGGCGCGGGTGGAGCTTCATCGGCCCAACCACCGTCTACGCGTTCATGCAGGCGATGGGGCTCGTCAACGACCATCTCGAGGGCTGCGACGTGCGCCGCGCGGCGGAGTCGGCCCGTACTGCCTGGGGTGGCGTGCGACCCATGCCGAACCCGCGGTCCCCGTGAGCCCGTACGCGCTACGATCCGTGCGTGAGCTGGCCTTGGCTCGCACTCGTGATCGGAGCCCTCGTCCTCGTGGCCGTCGCCGAATGGCCGCGGCTCGGTCGTGTGCTCGGCGCGGACGCGCGACGCGGCCGTGAGCGCCGGCGGAGGAAGGCGCAGCTTCGCGTGGTCGTGAACGACGACGTGGACGACGACTTCGAGGCGAGCGTCCGTCGCGACCTGGACGCGTTGCCGACGATCGAGGAGCCGAGCACCGGGCCGAAGCGCTCCGCACCGTAGGACGCAACGGGCCTCGGTCAGCGGATCGTCACGGTCGCACGAAGCACCCGCGTGTTGGGGAGGATGCGTGCGACGTTCTCCGTGTTGCGCGTCTCCTGGTAGTCGGAGACCTGGATCCTCAGCCGATGGTTGCCGCGCGACAGGCCGCCGGTCGGGATCCGGACGACGCCTCCCTTCACCGAACGCGCGCGGTCGCGCCCGTCGACCTTCACCGCGACCGAGCCCGGGTCGACGCCTGAGCCGAGATCCCCGACGCGGACCCGGAGCGCTGTCCCCTTGAGCACCCTCCGAGCCACGAGACGCACGGTCGGTGGGGTCACGTCGTCGATCCAGAACCGGAACGTGAATGCACCCGCGCCCTGCGGTGTCGCGCTGTCGAAGACGACGTCGTAGGCGCCCGCGCGTGGTGCGAGCGCACCTGCGACGGGCGTCGGGCTGCCGAACTGGACGAGATAGGGGTTCAGGTTGACCGGCAGCCCTGCATAGCCGGTGAGGCGGTTCTCGTCTCCCGCCACCACGACGCGAGGCTCGACGCGGGAGCCGTTGGGACGTGCAGTGAGCACGACGCCGAAGTTGGCGGCAGCGCGGGGCAGTGTGACGCGGAACACCTGCTCCGGCCCGTTGAGGCGGGCGGTCACGGTCCCGCCCGGTGGCACCTCCGGATACCGATACGTGTCGACGAGGGCGGGCTTCCCGCGCGTGTCGCCCTGGTATACGCCCGCGGTGGGAAGCGCCGTCGACAGACGCTGTTGCGAGGGCGGGTGCGCTGACCCTGAACCAGTACGGGATACGACGGGAGATGCCATCTCTCGAGACCCGCACGATGCCCGATGCTTCGCCGAGCCCGGTCCCTGTCGTCACGTTGAGGGTGAGCGGGCCCGGGATCGTTGTCTGCAGCGGTGTCGAGACCGCGGTTCCCGTCGGCGCGTTGGCGGAGACGACGGCGACGTCCCAGAGGCCGGAGCCGCCGCCGAGGTCGTCCAGCGTGACCGTCGTCGACGTGCCGACTGCGGGGCCGACCAGCCCGAGCGAGACCGAGCTCGGGCGCGCGACGACGACCGGCACGTCGGCGGAGGGGAGCTGGACGAGACCAGCGCCGACCCGCGTCGGCGGCTCGACGCCTCCGCCTGCGGGCACCGCGCGCGCCGTCCCCACGAGCGCGGCCTTGATCAGCGCCGGCGACCACTCGGGATGGCGCTGGAGGAGCAGCGCTGCTCCTCCGGCAACGTGCGGTGACGCCATGCTCGTGCCCGAGATCGACGCCCAGCCGCCCGGCACCGAAGACAGGATCCCGACGCCTGGCGCGGCGACGTCGGGCTTGGCGCGGAGTGAGAGCGGAGTCGGGCCGGCCGCCGAGAAGCCGGCGATCGCCGTCGTCTGGCCGGGGGTCACCGCCGCCACGGTGATCGCTGCCGCCGAGCTGCCCGGGGACGAGACCGAACCGCGCCCGAAGTCCTGGAAGTCGTTCCCGGCAGCGACGACCGGGACGACACCCGCGGCCGCCGCCGCGTCGAGCGCGAGCGCGACGACGTCGCGGGTCGGCTCGATCTCCGGCTCGCCGATGGAGAGGTTGATCACGTCCATGCCGTCCGCCACGGCCGCCTCGATCGCCGCCACGAGCTCCGGGGCGTTTCCGTCGAGACCGACGCCGGCGTCGGTGGGGATCGTGAGCGCCTTGTAGTTGCCGAGGTAGGCGCGCGGGGCGACACCCGAGACCCGACGGCCTGCCTCGGCGACCGTACCCGCGTTGCCCGCGGCGATGCCGGCGACGTGGGTCGCGTGCCCCGACAACTCCGGGTCGAACGGCTTGCCGGCGTGCTTCCACTCCGCTCCCGGAGGCGGGAATGCCCGCGCCACGATCACCTTGGCCGTCGTGAACGCGACCTTTCCCTTCGGGAACCCGGCAGGCATCGTGTATCCGGCCGGTGAGAAGAAGGGGTGGGTCTGATCGAGCCCGTCGTCGATGATCCCGATCTTCACGCCCTGACCGGCCGTCGAAAGCTCGGAGCCCCAGAGCGCCGGTGCGCCGATCCGGCCGGGGCCGCGATCCAGGGCCACGGTGTACGTCGTCCCCTGTAGCACGTCGCGGACACCGGGCAGCGCCCGCAGCCGGGGCAGCTCCGACTTCGGCGCGACGACGGCGACGCCGTTGGCGACGATGCGGTAGCGCCAGCGGGGAACGGCGTCGGGGACGGCGTCCCGCAGAGCTCCGAGCAGCGCCGCGTGCTCGAGCGCGATGCGCTGCTCGGCGGCGGCCCGGTCACCACGCGCGTACGCCAGCGGCGGCGCCGACAGTCGCACGACGACCTCGACACGGTCGCCGCCGGCGACGTGCGGAGCTGTTGCGCCGCCGAGCGTGGCGACGCACGTGGCGAAGACGGCGAGGAGGATGGCGATGCGGGGCACTGTGGAGTGAGACGACGGCGAAGGGGCTTCGGGCTGCAAGCATGCCCGTAGGACGTCGGCGCGCGCGTCGCTACAATCGTCGGCGCCGCGCGGATGTGGCGGAATTGCTGCGTGGGGGAACCCGTGGTTCCCCCACGGGCCCCTCCTTCGGCGCTCGGCTCCGCTGGAGGCCGGTTGGCCTTTCGCCCGTCGCGGCCGGGCTTCGGCCCTCTCATCGCGTGTAGTAGCGCGCCGCTAGAATCGCTCGCGCCGCGCGGATGTGGCGGAATTGGTAGACGCGCACGGTTCAGGTCCGTGTGCCCGTAAGGGCGTGGAGGTTCAAGTCCTCTCATCCGCACTCTCGCCGCCGCTGGTGGAATGCGTGATGATCCACCGGTGGCAGTCGCTCTCACCGGAACCGCACTCACGCTCGACGAGGTCGTCGTCGTCGCTCGCCACGGAGCGCTCGTGGAGCTCGCGCCGGAAGCCCTCGGCGCGATGCACGCCGCCCGAGCGACGGCCGAGCGGGCGCTCGTCGCCGGTGAAGCGGTCTACGGATTGACCACAGGAGTCGGCGTGCGCAGGACCGCTCGGGTCGAAGCGGACGACCACGACCGCCTGCTCGTCCGCCAGCACCTGATCGGCCAGGGCCCTGCCGCTCCGCGTGACGTCGTCCGCGCGACGGCGCTCTGCCTTCTCAACGGACTCGCCCGCGGCACGACTCCCGCTCGACCGAGTCTCGCGCTCCACGTCGCGCAGCGGCTGAACGACGACCTGCTTCCGGAGATCCGCGTGCTCGGCTCGGTCGGGCAGGCCGATCTCGCGCAGATGGCCGATCTCGCGAACGCGCTGCTGGAGGGGTACGAAGCGGCGCCGGGCGAGGCGATCGCGCTGCTCAATCGCAACGCGTTCTCGACGGGTTGGGGAGCGCTCGCGGTGGCCGACGCGATCACGCTCGTCGACACGCTCGACATGGTGGGGGCACTCGACTTCGAGGCCTTCGGGGCCAACCGCACTGTGCTCGACCCGGCCGTCGCGACCACGCGCTCGTCGCCGGGGCTGGCGGCCACGCTCGAGCGACTGGCGGTCTTGCTCGAGGGGGGCGTGCCGGAGCCCAGGAACCTCCAGGATCCGTTGAGCTTCCGCACGATGCCCCAGGTACACGGAGCGACACGCGATGCCCTTGCGTTCGTGCGGGCCGCTGTCGAGATCGAGCTGAACGCCTCGCAGTCGAATCCGCTCGTCATCGCGGGGGAGGATCGCATCGTCTCGGTGGGAGCCTTTGAGGCCGTGGCGCTCGCGACCGCCCTCGACCTGGCTCGCCTCACGCTGGCGCCGGCGCTGTCGTCTGCCGCCGAGCGGTCGCTCAAGCTGCTGCAGGCATCGCAGACCGGTCTCGCGGAAGGCCTTGCCGCCCGCCCGGGGCTGGCGGAGAGCGCGCTCAGCGAGCTCGGCATTGCGCTGCAGGCGATCGCCGCCGAGGCGCGGCTGCTGGCTCTCCCGGTATCGCTCGAGCTCGTGTCGACCACGCAGGCAGAGGGGATCGAGGATCGGATGACGATGGCGCCGCTCGGTGCGCGACGGCTCGCCGAGATGGTCGATCTCGGGTCGCGCGTCGCCGCTCTCGGTCTGGTCGTCGCCGCCCAGGCCTGTGACCTCCGCGGGGCTGCACTCGGCACGGGAACGGGCCGCGCACACGAAGTGGTTCGCAGCGTCGTCCCGTTCCTGGACGAGGGAGATCCACTGCCCGACGTCGAGCCGCTGCTCGAGCTCGTTCGGAACGGTAGGCTCGCGTGACGCGCACCGTCGACCTTCACCAGCACCTCTGGCCGAGCGGCTTTCAGGAGCTCCTCCGCCGTCGTGCCGAGCCGCCGATGTTGCGCGGCGACGAGCTCGTCACCGTCGAGGGCGCGTATCCCTTCGCTCCATCGGATCACGACCCCGAGCAGAGGTTGCGGGCTCTCGACGAGGCCGGGATCGACGTCGCCGTGCTCAGCCTGCAGACATCGCTCGGTCTCGAGGAGCTGCCCGGTCCGGAACGCGATGCGCTCGAGCTCGCGTGGCTCGAAGGGATCGGCGAGCTCGTCGATGCCGGGGCGGGGCGTTTCCGCGCGCTCGCGCCGTCGCGCGTGGCACCGGGGTTTCCCGGTACGACGCTCGGCGCCTGCGCGTTCACCGAGCCCGAGCGTCACGCAGATCTTCTCCGCGAAGCCGAGCGCGCGGGTAGCTTCGTCTTCGTCCATCCGGAGGCCTTCCCCCAGCAGCGGGCGGCACCCGAGGACTGGTGGGGGCCGGTCGTCGACTACAGCGCGCAGATGCAGAAGGCGTACTTCTCGTGGCTCGCCGAGGGCCGCGACCGCTTTCCGACCCTGCGGGTCGTGTTCGCCATCCTCGCAGGCGGTGCGCCGTTCCAGCTCGAGCGTCGCGCCGTCCGCGGCGATGACACGGACGTGCGCTCGGCACTCGATCCGCTCGCCTTCTTCGACGTCTCGAGCTATGGTCGCCGGGCGATCGAGCTGTGCATCGAGACGTTCGGCGTGCACCAGCTCGTGTACGGCAGTGACACACCTGTTGCCGACCCCGCACCCACGCTGCATGCCGTCCGCGGGTTCGGCGATAGTGTCGCGCATCTGATGCAGGTCACGACGCCGGGATCGCTTCTCGCATGACCGACATCTCCGACTGGATCGCAGACCGCCTCACGGCCGATCGCGACCTCGAGCCGGTCGCCCTGGGGCGGCTGGCGATCGCGATCGGAGGCGAGGAGCAGCTGTGGCGACCGCTGGTTCGCCACGATCCGGACGAGCGCTATTACTACCAGCTGTACCGCGATCCCAACGTCGACATCTGGCTGATCTGCTGGATGTGCCGGCAGGACACCGGGTACCACGATCACGACCGCTCTTCGGGTGGCGTGTACGTCTGTGAGGGCTCGCTGCACGAGGACTACTTCGCGCGAAACGCCGAAGGCTGGATCTCCGAGCAGACCAACGTCCACGCGGCGGGCGGGCACTTCATCTTCGACGCCTCGTACATCCACGGCGTGCGCAACCCCGAGACGCAGCCCGCGACGTCGATCCACGTCTACTCACCGGCGCTCTGGCGCATGGGGCACTACCAGCCCGACGAACGCGGCGTGATGCGCCGTGTGACCGTCACCTACGCCGACGAGCTGCTCGGCGCAGCCTGATCGTCCTCTGTGAGCCGCCGGCGCCATTGACGTGCGACGTGCAGGAGTGGGACACTACGTCGCTCGTGCGCCAGCAGAGCACAGTGCCCCCCCTGTCGGGCGCCACCACTATCGAATGCGCACGAGTCGCCGTCTGATCGATGGAGACCCGTGCGTCACGAGGAATGGGAGGAACGATGGATCGCGAGACACGGAGGATGGTCGAGGAGTACCGCCGGAACGAAGCGGGGCCGCTCGAGAACAATGTGATCGACGAGCTCGTCGGCGGAGAGCTCGACCGAGCCGAGTTCCTGAAGCGGGGAGCGATGTTCGGCATCTCCGCCGGCATGATGGGCAGCCTGCTCGCGTTCGTCGGTGAGGCGGGCGCCGCGCCGGCGGCCCAGCAGCTCGCCCAGGTGAAGCAGGGCGGCACGCTTCGCGTCGGCATCGCGGCGTTCGGTGCGTCGCTCGAGCCGTACCTGCTCAACGAGGGCGGCTCGCTCGCGTTCGCGGGCATCCCCGCCGAGTACCTCACGTTCACGAACCCCAAGGGCCAGATCGTGCCGTGGCTCGCAACGAGCTGGAAGCCGAACGCGGACTCGACCGTCTGGACGTTCCAGCTCCGCAAGGGCGTGAAGTTCCACAACGGCCAGACCATGACTTCGAAGGATGTCGTGGCGAGCTTCAAGCAGTACGTGGCCGAGAAGGCGTCGAACGCCGGCCTGAGCCCGTACTACGACGCTGCGGGAGTCTCGGCCAAGGGGGCCTACACGGTCGTGTTCCGGCTCAAGTCACCGGTCGGTGTCTTCCCCTACCTGGTCAGCCAGACCACGTATCAGGCTCCCGTCCAGCCCGCTTCGATCGCAGCGAGACCCGGCTCCTGGGTCAAGAGCGGGATGATCGGCACGGGTCCGTTCAAGCTCAAGAGCTACGTCGACAAGAAGAGCGCCGAGCTCGTCCGCCACACGGCGTACTGGGGCGGGCGGCCGCCGCTCGACGGTGTCAAGATCACGTTCTTCCAGGGAACAGCACCGCTCGTGCTCGCGCTGCGCGGCAACCAGATCGACCTCGCCTTCCAGCTGTCGAGTCAGGAGGCCCAGGTCTTCAGGAAGAACTCCAAGTACAGGTACTACAGCCTTCCCACGGCTGCGCACCGGCAGCTGTGCATGCGCACGGACAAGGGCGTGCTGAGAGATCCGCGCGTCCGCCGGGCGGTGGCGCTCACCATCAACCGACCGCAGCAGCTGGACAAGATCCTGCTCGGGGACGGCACGATCGGCAACGACAGCCCGTTCTGGAAGAACTTCGCGTCAACCGACCCGTCGATCAAGCAGAGGACGCAGAATCTTCAGCTCGCAAGGGCGCTGTTGAAGGCGGCCAATGCCGAGAACCTGAAGTTCAACATCACGACGTGGGACTTCGCGGATCACACGGATCACGCCGCTTCGGTCCAGGCGTACGCGCGCGAGGCGGGGATCGAGATCGGGATCGAGGTCATGGACGTCGGCAAGTACTACGACGCCGAGCCGGCCGGCGCCGACTACGCCACTACGACGCCTTGGCTGAACCGGACGTGTTCCCTGACCGAATACGGGTCCCGCGGCGTGCCGAACGTCTACATCACGCGGGCCTACATGTCGACCGGTGACTGGAACGCGTCGCACTACAACAACTCGGAGTTCGACTCGGTCGCGAAGACGTACCTCGCCGCTGCCGAGATCGCCGCTCAACGGAAGGCGACCAAGAGGATGGCTGGGCTCCTGCTCCGCGACACGCCGGTGATCACGGACTACTTCATCAACTACGTGACCGCGAGCTCCTCGAAGGTCAAGAACTACGTCCCCGACGGGATCTCGCACGTGCGCCTGGCAAAGGTCGGGCTCGCCTAGCCGATCCGATCGCTCCGACCGGCCGGCAGTCGTCGGCCGGTCGGAGCGTCATGGGTCTGATCCCTGCGGATGGCCCGCTACATCCTCAAGCGCGTCGGCCTCGCGCTGATCACGCTGGTGCTCCTCAGCATGATCGTATTCGCCATCTCGACGATCCTGCCCGGAAACGTCGGGCGGGCCGTGCTCGGACCGTTCGCAGCCCAGGAGTCGGTCGACGCGCTCAACGAGCAGCTCGGTGCAGATCGGTCGGTCGTCGTGCAGTACAAGGACTGGGTCGCCGACCTGCTCCACGGTGATCTCGGCACGTCGCTCACGAAGCAGGTTCCCGCCTCGGACCTGCTCGGTCCGGCCCTCAGGAACTCACTCAAGCTCGCTCTCGTCGCCTTCCTCATCTGCGTCCCGTTGTCGATCTTCGCCGGCATCGTCGCCGCGCTGCGCTACGGGAAGGCGACGGACAAGAGCATCACGATCGCCGGCCTCTCGTTCTCCGCGATGCCCGAGTTCGTCTCCGGCATCTTCCTGCTCCTCGTCTTCGGCGTGTGGTTGGGGTGGCTGCCCGTCACGGCGCAGGCGGAGCCGGGGGCGAGTCTCGCCACGCAGGTCGAGTACCTGATACTGCCGGCCTTCACGCTCACGCTCGTCCTGCTCGGGTACATCGCACGGATCACCCGTGCCTCGATGATCGAGGCCCTCGACAGCGACTACGCGCGCACCGCCCACCTGAAGGGTCTCCCGCCGTCGGTGGTCATACGTCGGCACGTTCTGCGCAACGCGCTGCTGCCGACGATCGCGGTCGTCGCCGTCCAGGTCGGCTACCTCGTCGGCGGGCTCGTCGTGGTCGAGGTGCTCTTCAACTATCAGGGCATCGGCAGCCTGATCTTCGAGGCAGCGCGCCAGAAGGACCTGCCGCTGCTCACGGCCGGCGTGCTCGTCGTCGGGATCGTCTACCTCACCGTGACCTTGATCGCCGACCTCCTCTATGCGCTGCTCAACCCGCGGATCCGGTTCGGAGGCGCCGAGTGAGCGCCGCCGACGCCACCGCGGAGCCTGCGGTCCGGTCGGAGGCGCGGACTGCGCGCTCCGAGCGGCTCCGGCTGCTCGTCCGCACGCCGACGGTGCTCATCGGCGTGATCGTGATCGGGTTCTGGGTCTTCTGCGCTCTCTTCCCCGGGTTCGTGGCGCCGCACGACCCGATCTTCGACAACCAGTTCCCCTTCAGTCAGTCACCCTCGGGCGCGTATCCGTTCGGCACCGACACCAACGGCCGCGACGTGTTTTCACGCGTGCTCTCCGGGTCGCGGAACATCCTGCTGATCGCGCCTGCGGCCACGCTGCTCGGCACCGTGCTGGGGACGCTCCTCGGATTGGCCACCGGCTACCTGCGGGGCGTCTTCGACGACGTTGCCGGCCGTCTCATCGACGCCGTCCTGTCGCTTCCGCTGATCGTCACCGCGATCTTGATCGTCACCGCCGTCGGCACCACCGGCACCTGGGTCGTGATCCTCGTGATCGGGCTGATCTTCGCCCCTGTGGTCTCGCGCACCGTACGCGCCGCCGTGCTGCAGGAGGCAGAGCTCGACTACGTGCAGGCGGCCCGTCTCCGTGGCGAGCGAGCCCACTACATCATGTTCTCCGAGATCCTCCCCAACGTGATGTCGCCGGTGGTCGTCGAGTTCACCGTCCGCCTCGGATACGCGATCTTCACGGTCGCGTCGCTGACCTTCATCGGCTTCGGTGTGGCGCCACCGTCGCCCGACTGGGCCGCCCAGATCAACGAATACTGGACGCTGGTCGATCCGTACTGGTGGATGACCCTGTTCCCCGCCCTCGCGATCGCGAGCCTGGTGGTCGCGGTCAACCTCGTCGCAGACGGCATCCGGGAGGTCTACGAGCGGTGAGCACAGTGGGGACTCCCGATGGCCCGGCGCTCGAGCTGCGAGACCTCGACGTCGTGTACCGCGTGCGCGGCGTCGACCGGCAGGTCCTGCGCAGCGTCTCCCTCCACATCGGCCGCGGCGAGTCGTACGGGCTCGTCGGCGAGTCGGGGTGTGGCAAGTCGACGGCGGCCCTCGCCATCGTGCGCTATCTGCCGCGCAACGGCCGTGTGAGCGCCGGGTCGATCAGCATCGCCGGGGACGAGGTGCTCGATCTCGGCGCGCGTGCGCTGCGCGAGCTCCGAGCGCGACGCGTGTCGATGGTGTACCAGAGCCCTGGTTCCGCTCTGAACCCCGGGATGAAGATCGGGCCGCAGGTTGCCGAGGCGTTCACGGTGCTCGGCGTCTCGCGCGGCGTTGCCGCGGACCGTGCGCGCGTGGCCTTGGAGACGGTGCAGATCGCCGACCCGGGCTCGGTCATGAACCGGTACCCGCATCAGCTCTCGGGGGGCATGCAGCAGCGCGTCGTGATCGCGATGGCGCTCGCGAAGTCACCCACACTGCTGATCCTCGACGAGCCGACGACGGGGCTCGACGCGACCGTCGAGGCCGAGGTGCTCGATCTCGTCGCAGGCCTCCAGGCTCAATTCGGCATGTCGGTGCTGTTCATCAGTCACAACCTCGGCGTGATCTCGAAGATGTGCGACCGCGTCGGCGTCCTGTACGCCGGGCGCCTGGTGGAGGAGGGGCCGGTCGAGACCGTCCTCCAGGACCCCCGGCACCCGTACACGGTGGGGTTGCTCCGGTGCATCCCGCGAGGAGGTGTGCGTAAGGATCACGGCCGCCTCGACACGATCCCCGGCTTCCTCCCGCAGCTCGGAGCGGAGCTGTCAGGATGCGTGTTCGCCGACCGGTGCGCGCTCGCCGACGACCGCTGTCACAGCGAGGAGCCCCCCGAGGCACGGCTCGGCACGACCCACACCGCACTCTGCTGGCATCACGACCGCGCTCAGCAGCTCCCGCGTCAGGAGGCGATCGACATCGACCTGCCCGTCGTCGACCGCAGCGCCGAGCCAGCGATCGTCTCGCAGGACCTCGGCAAGGTCTTCCGCCAGCACGGAACCGACGTTCACGCGCTCGTCGGCGTGTCGTCGTCGATCTGGGCAGGTGAGACCCTCGGGCTCGTGGGCGAGTCGGGCTCGGGCAAGACGACGTTCGCTAAGGCCCTGCTCGGACTCGTGGAGCCCTCGACCGGCAGCGTGACGCTCGACGGCGACGTGCTCGCACCGCGGTTCACGAAGCGCCCGAAGAAGGCTCTCCGGGAGCTTCAGATCGTCTTCCAGAATCCCGACTCGGCGCTCAACCGGCGCCACTCCGTCCAGCGCATCCTCACCCGGGCCATGCGCAAGCTCGCGGGGGTCAGCGGTGCCGAGGCCAAGCGGCGAATCGACGAGCTGGCAGGCCGCGTCCGCCTCACCGAGCGGACGCTGACGCAAAAGCCCGTCCAGCTCTCCGGTGGGCTGAAGCAGCGGGTGGCGATCGCACGAGCGTTTGCCGGCGATCCGAAGCTCGTGATCTGCGACGAGCCGACGTCCGCTCTCGACGTCTCGGTGCAGGCGGCGATCCTCAACCTCCTCGTCGAGCTCCAGGCAGAGAAGCGGGTCTCGTACCTCTTCATCTCCCACGACCTCGGCGTCGTTCGTTACATCTCCGACCGGATCGCCGTGCTGTACCTCGGTCGCGTGCAAGAGGTCGGGCCCGCCGACGTCGTCTTCGACGGGCCGCACCATCCCTACACGGAGGCCTTGCTCTCCGCGGTGCCCACCATCGACGGTGGCGGCCGCGACCGCATCCGGCTCGAGGGCGACGTCCCGAGCGCCGCCGAGCCCCCGTCCGGCTGCGTGTTCCACACACGCTGCCCGCGCAAGGTCGGCGTGGTCTGCGAGACGGACGAGCCGCCGCTGGTCGAGGTCGAGGCGAACCACGCCATGCGGTGTCACATCCCGCTCGACGAGCTGCGACGGCTGCAGCAGAAGGCGCCGGAGAGCGTGTCGTGAAGATTCGGGCCGCGGTGCTCGAGCGCACCGGCGCAGCCATCGCGGTGCAGACGCTCGACCTGGCGCCGCCGGGGCCTGGCGAGGTGCTCGTTCGCCTGCACGCGAGCGGCGTCTGTCACTCCGACTGGAACGCCGTCGACGGCACCGCCGAGACACGCTGCCCGGTCGGTGCTGGGGCACGAGGGGGCCGGCGTGGTGGAGGACGTCGGCGAGGGCGTGGTGCGGATCGGCGTCGGTGACCACGTGGCGCTCTCGTGGGCGCCGTCGTGCGGGACCTGCGCGGAGTGTCTCCGCGAGCTGCCGCACCTGTGCTCCACGGCCTGGCCGGCGATGGCAACGGGCGGTCTCATGGACGGCTCCACGCGGCTGTCGCGCGACGGCGAGCCCGTGTACCACTACTCGTTCCTCTCCACGTTCGCCGAGGCGTGCGTGGTGCCCGAGCGCTCGTGCGTGCCCATCCCGCGAGACGTCCCGTTCGAGATCGCGGGTCTCGTCGGCTGCGCGGTCTCGACCGGCGTCGGCGCAGTGTGGCGGACGGCAGGCGTGCGACCGGGCGACCGGGTGGCGGTGATCGGCTGCGGAGGCGTCGGTCTGTCTGCGCTGATGGCCGCAGTTGCGGCCGGTGCGGACCCGGTGGTCGCGGTCGACGTGACGCCGGCCAAGCTGGAGGTCGCAGCCGGGTTCGGGGCCACCGCGGGCGTGCTCGCCGGAGGTGCGTCGGAGGAGACGGCGGCAGCCATCCACGAGGCGAGTGGCGGAGGCGTCGACTACGCGATCGAGGCCACGGGGCGACCCGACGCGATGCTGGCCGCATTCCTGTCGACCAGAGCGCGGGGCGCCGCTGTGCTGATCGGCATCCCCCGGGAGGACGCCGTGCTCGCGCTTCCGGCGCTGACGATCCCACGCATGGAGCGGCGCGTGCTCGGCTCCATCTACGGGTCGACGAAGCCCGAGCGCGACTTCCAGCGGACGCTGGACCTCTACCGCAGCGGACGCCTGCCGCTCGACCGACTCGTCTCGCACCGGCTACCGCTGGACGGCGTCAGCGAGGCGTTCGAGCTCATGCACTCGGGTGTCGCACTCCGCGTCGTTCTCGACCTCTCGACAGAAGGAGCGCGATGAACCTGGACGAGCTCGACGGACGGATCGGCGAGGGGTGGAGCGGTGACGCGCCGAACGGAAGTCACGTCAACGTCGTGCTCGCTCGGCGCGGCAGCCCCACCGCCGCCGCGGCGGTCGGCATGTTTGCCCACCCGTCGCCGGGGCACACGCCGGTGCTCGTGTGCGTCGGCGCGACGCCCCAGGAGTACGAGCCCGTCTGGCCGCCGACGCTGATGATGAACAAGGCGACCGCGCTCGACGATCGCCACCAGACGATCACCTGGGGAGCCGCGCAGCTCGGGATCGCCCAGGGCGTCCTCGACGCCGTCGCCGACGGGTTGGTCGAGGCGAGCGGCGATCTGCTCGTACTCGTCGCTGTCTGGGTCGACCCGGCCGCCGACGACGAGACGGCCGTGCGGGTCGCCAACAGAACGGCCATCCGCAAGGCTCTCGACGTCTGCGTGCATGGCCGTGACGCGGACGCAGCAGCACGACTCGTCACCGAGCGCGACACTCTCCGCAGCCCGTTCTACAGTGGCCGATAGTCGGCGCTCGTCGGGGAGGTAGCGACCGTGGAGATCAGGGACTTCTCGCTCGATCACTTCTCGCTTGCAGGCAAGAACGCCGTTGTCACTGGAGGAAACAGCGGTCTCGGTCGGGCTTTCGCGCTCGCGCTCGCGAAAGCCGGCGCCAACGTGCTCGCACCGAGCGTCGTCGACGACGACGGCGTCACGAGGGACCTCGTCGAGGCCGAGGGGGTCCGCTACGTGGGCCTGGAGACGGACCTCACGAGCCCGGGTGCCCCGAAGACGATCGTCGACGCCTGCGTCGACGAGCTCGGCTCACTGGACATCCTGGTCAACAGCGCCGGTGTCTGCCCCATCGGCGACGTGCTCGAGTTCGATCGTCCCCAATGGGACGCGACCGTTGCTGTGAACCTGACCGCCGCCTTCGAGATGAGCTTCGAGGCAGCGCAGCGGATGGTGCCGCAGCGCAGCGGCAAGATCATCAACATCTGCTCGCTCTTCACGTTTCTCGGCGGGCAGCGCTCGCCCGCCTATGCGGCCACGAAGCACGGCATCGCCGGGCTCACGAAGGCGTACTGCGACGAGCTCGCCCCGCACAACATCCAGGTCAACGGCATCGCGCCGGGCTACTACGCCACGGAGATCACCGCCGCCACGCGCGGCGACCCGGAGTCGAGCCGGCGCATTCTGGAGCACATCCCCGCCGGCCGTTGGGGCGACCCGTTCGACCTGATGGGAACGGTCGTCTTCCTCGCCAGCCGCGCCTCCGACTACGTCAACGGGCACGTGCTCGTGGTGGACGGCGGCTACCTCGTCCGGTAAACGGGGAGAACGCGCCTTCCTCATGCCCGGCCCCTACCTGATCGGCGTCGACGGTGGCACGCAGAGCACGAAGGTCGTCGTCTACGACGTGGACGGTAACGTCGTCTCGGAGGGGCGGCAGGCGCTGCGCCCGATGAGCCGGCCGAGTCACGGCGTCGCCGTCCACCCGGACGACGACCTCTGGACGTCGCTCGCCGCTGCGAGCCGCCGGGCCATGGAGGCATTCCCGGGCGATCCGAGCGAGATCGCTGCCGTCGGCCTGTGCACGATCCGGTGCTGCAAGGCGTTCCTGGCGGCGGACGGTTCGCTCATCGAGCCCGTGATCAGCTGGATGGACGACCGGGCCTACGAGCCGTACGTTCCCGACGCGCCCGGCGTTGCGTACGCGACGACATCATCGGGGTATCTCACATATCGGCTGACCGGCGAGCGCAGGGACAGCTCTGCCAACAACATCCTCCTGCAGTGGCCGATCGACACCGACACGTGGCGGTGGAGCGACGACACGTCGCTGTCGGAGCGGTTCGGCGTGACCCGCGAGATGCTCTTCGAGCTCCAGCTGCCCGGTGACGTAGCCGGCCACGTGACACCGGAGGCCGCCGCCGCCACAGGCATCCCGGAGGGTCTCCCCGTGATCACCACCGCGAACGACAAGGCGGTGGAGGCGCTGGGCGCCGGGTCGCTCGGCCACGACGACGGCGCTCGTCTCCCTCGGCACGTACATCGCGGCGATGGTGCTACGGCACCGAGAACCGCACGGCGCCCACGCACTTCTGGACGAACTTCGCCTGCATCCCGCACCGGTACCTGTACGAGAGCCACGGTGTGCGCCGCGGCATGTGGACGCTCACATGGTTCCTCGATCTCCTCGGCGACGAGGTCGAGGCGCGGGCCGAGGAGATCGGGCTCTCGCGCGAGCAGTACATCGAGCGCGAGGCGGAGACGGTGGCGGCAGGCAGCGACGGGCTGATGACCGTGCTCGACTGGCTCGCTCCCACCGACAAGCCGTTCCGCAAGGGCGTGATGCTCGGGTTCGACGCCAGGCACACGCGCGGGCACGTCTACCGATCGATCCTCGAGGCCATCGCCCTGACCATGAAGCACAACGTGGACGCGATGTGCGGGGAGCTCGGCATCGAGCTCGAGGACATCGTCGTCTCGGGTGGAGGCGCGCGCAGCCGGCTGTTCATGCGCATCTTCGCCGACGTCTTCGGGATCCCCGCGTCGCGGAGCGTGGGCGCCGGCGGCGCCAGCCTCGGGGCGGCGATCTGCGCCGCGGCGGCTACCGGCCTCTACGCCGACATCGAGACCGCGGCCGAGCGCATGACGAACGAGCGCGAGTCGTTCGCTCCGGACGCGGCGACGACCGAGATCTACCGGCGGATGAACGAGACTGTCTACCAGACCATCCGCGACGCGACCGACCCGATCCTCGACCGTGCGCATCCGATCTTTCGCTGAGACGACCGCGACCCACCCGAAGGACTGACATGGACATGAGCAGAGAGGCGATCGTCGAGGGGCTGGAGCGGATCCTCGGCGCCGAGCACGTCCTCACCGACGAGCGGCTGCTCGAACAGCGCTCGATCGACAACTTCCGCAAGCTCGAGAACATCTTCGGCGTCTACACCCTGCCGCCGCCCGCGGCAGTGGCGATGGTGCACAGCACGCAGCAGGTGGCTGACGTGCTCGCCTTCGCCGATGCCCACGGCATCAACGTCGTGCCCCGGACGGGTGGCACGGCGACCGAGGGAGGTCTCGAGACGGTCGTCGCCGACTCGATCGTCCTCGACGGCTCGGCGATGGACCGGATCCTGAGCGTCGATGCGTACAACATGCAGGCCACCGTGCAGTGCGGCGTCCCTCTCCAGGTGCTGGAGGATCGCGCGCGCGAGCACGGCCTCACGACGGGGCACTCGCCACAGTCGAAGCCGGTGGCCCATCTGGGCGGCCTGGTCGCCACACGAAGCATTGGCCAGTTCTCGACCCTGTACGGCGGCATCGAGGACATGGTCGTCGGGCTCGAGGCCGTCTTCCCGGGCGGTGAGGTGGCACGGATCAAGAACGTCCCCCGTCGCGCGGCCGGCCCCGACATCCGGCACGTCGTGATCGGCAACGAGGGCGCCCTGTGCTTCATCACCGAGGTGACGGTGAAGCTGTTTCCGTACCTGCCCGAGAACAACGTCTTCCTCGGCTGGACGCTCCGGAGCATGGAGACCGGCTTCGAGGTGCTGCGGGAGGTGATGGCGGCGGGGTACAGGCCATCCGTCGCGCGCCTCTACGACCCGGAGGACGGCGGCATCCACTTCTCCCACTTCGCCGCCGCCGACGACTGCGTGCTGCTGTTCATGGCGGAGGGTGCTGCAGGCGTCGCGACAGCGACGGCCGAGGGGATTCGCGAGATCGTCGCCCGCCGGCCGGAATGCACGCCGGTCGACAGCGAGCTGATCGCGACGTGGTTCGACGACCTCACCTGGGGACCGGACAAGATCCACCGCGAGGACGAGCGGATCCGGACGACCCGCAACGTCAACCGCACGACCGAGATCTCCGCCGACTGGAGCTCGATCCACGGCATCTACGCGGCCGTGATCCCACGAATCCGCAGCGAGATACCCGGCATCACGATCCTCGGCGGGCACTCCTCCCACAGCTACATCAACGGAACCAACATGTACTTCAACTACTTCTACGACCTCGTCGACTGCGCGCCGGAGGAGGAGGTCACCAAGTACTACCTCCCGATCATCGCGATCATCTGCGAGGAGACGCTCCGACGCGGCGGCTCGATCGTCCACCACCACGGGATCGGGAAGGCACGGGCCCCGTGGGTCGAGGACGAGTACGGCTCCTCGTACTTCGTTCTCGAACGACTGAAGCAGGCGTTCGACCCGAACGGCGTCATGAACAAGGGGACGATCATCCCGCAGTAGGTGGAGCGCGGCGACACGCCACCCGAGTGGCTCCGCCGGCGCGGCCGGCACGTAGAGTTCGCTGGGTCGACGCCGATCCGGCGGGCCACCCGGGCACGAGCCCCGTCGCTGGCCGATCCGAACTCAAGGAGCATCGCATGACCACGATCACCGACCTCGAAGCCCCCGAGGCGCGCGACGTGCGCAGCCTCAGCGAGGGGCTCGACATCCGCACGCGTGCCTGGATCGACGGCGCGTACGTCGACGCCGCGAGTGGTGAGACGTTCGCGCGCGTCAACCCGGCGACCGGCACCGAGGTCGCTCAGGTCGCCGCAGGCGACGCCGAGGACGTCGACCGCGCCGTGCGCGGCGCGCGCGCGGCGTTCGAGTCGGGTGTCTGGGCACACGCGGCACCACGCAAGCGGAAGAAGGTGCTGGTCCGCTTCGCCGAGCTGATCGAGCAGCACGGCGACGAGTTGGCCCTGCTCGAGACCCTCGACATGGGCAAGCCGATTCGCGACTCGCGCAACGTCGATGTGCCGCTCGCCGCGCAGTGCATCGCCTACTACGGCGAGGCCGTGGACAAGGTGTACGACGAGGTGGCGCCGACCGACCGCAACTCCGTGGTGATGGTGCTGCGCGAGCCGCTCGGCGTGGTGGGCGCGGTCGTGCCGTGGAACTTCCCCCTGCTGATGGCGTCCTGGAAGCTCGGGCCGGCGCTCGCAACGGGCAACAGCGTCGTGCTCAAGCCCGCGGAGCAGTCGCCGCTGACGGCTCTGCGGATCGCGGAGCTCGGCGCGGAGGCGGGTCTCCCCGACGGTGTCCTGCAGGTCGTGCCGGGCTTCGGCGAAACGGCGGGGCAGGCGATCGGTCGCCATCCCGACGTCGACATGATCACGTTCACCGGCTCCACCGAGGTGGGCAAGTTCTTCCTCCGCTACAGCGGGGAGTCGAACATGAAGCGGGTCGCGCTCGAGTGCGGCGGGAAGTCGCCGCACGTCGTGCTGGCGGACGCCGACCTCGATGCGGCCGCGACCGGCATCGCCTGGGGCGTGTTCTACAACCAGGGCGAGGTGTGCAACGCCGGCTCCAGGCTGCTCGTGCACGAGGACGTCAAGGACGCGCTGCTCGAGCGCGTTGTGAAGGTGGCGGAACGCATCCGGCCGGGCGACCCGCTCGACCCGAAGACGCGGATGGGCGCCATCGTCGACGAGACGCAACTCGGCAGGGTCCTCGGCTACATCGAGTCGGGACAGCAGGAAGGAGCGGCTCTTCATCTCGGCGGCGGTCGCGTGCTCGAGGAGACGGGTGGCTTCTTCGTCGAGCCGACGATCTTCGACGCAGTCTCCAACGAGATGACGATCGCGCGCGAGGAGATCTTCGGGCCGGTGCTGTCGACGATCGGGTTCACCGAGGAGGACGACGCGATTCGCGTCGCCAACGACACCATGTACGGGCTCGCCGCCGCCGTCTGGACGAACGACGTCGGCAAGGCGCACCGCTATGCGCGTGCGCTGCGCGCGGGAGTGGTGTGGGTGAACACCTTCGACGCGGGTGACATCACGGCACCGTTCGGCGGCTTCAAGCAGTCCGGGTTCGGCCGCGACAAGTCGATCCACGCGCTCGACAAGTTCACGGACCTGAAGTCGATCTGGATCAACGTCGGCTGAAGCGGGCGGTGCGGCGGCGTCGGTCGCGCCGGGGTCAGAGGCGTTCGGGGAAGCCGTCGGCGCGGAGCTCGACGCCGACGGCGTCCTCGAGCAGCTGGACGACGCGGGGTGACCATGCGTCTCCGCCGTACAGCTCACGTGCGCGCTCGAAGGCGGTCGCCGTGGCCGAGGCCAGGTCGAGGGGCACGTCGAGCTCGCGTCCGAGCTCGGTGGCGAAGCCGAGGTCCTTGCACGCGAGGTCGAGCGTGAAGCCGATGTCGTAGCTCCCGGAGAGGATCACCTGGCTCTCTGTCTCGTGGACGAAGCTCGTCCCGGAGGAGTCGCGGATCGCCTCGTACGCCGCGCCCAGGTCGATGCCCGCCTGGCGCGCGAGCATCAGCGCCTCGCCGACGGCGACGAGGTGGACGAAGGCGAGCATGTTCGTGATCACCTTGACCACGGAGGCCGAGCCGAGCGGGCCGAGGTGGTGCACTCTGCCCCCGATCGTCTCGAGCGCCGGCCGGTGCTCGCGCACCAACGCCTCGTCGCCACCGACCAGCACGGTGATCTCGCCACTCGCCGCGAGGTGCACGCCGCCGGTGACGGGCGCCTCGAGCACGCGCACTCCCCGCGCCTCGGACGCCGCCGCCAGGCGGAGGATCTCGTCCCGCGACAGCGTGCTCGTCTCGATCCACGTCGACCCTGGGTGCAGCCTGCCGAGAAGCCCGTCTGCTCCCAGCAGCACCTGCTCCGACGCAGCCGGGGACGGCAGGCACGTGATCACCGCGTCGCTGGCGGCGGCAACGGCCGCCGGCGTATCCGCCCAGGCGGCGCCGAGCTCGAGCTGCGGCGCGCCGGCGGTGCGGTCGAGGTCGGTGACGGTGAGCTCGAGGCCGCCGCGGAGCAGGCTGCACGCGAGCAGGCCGCCGAGGCGACCGAGCCCGACGAACCCGTAGCGCGGCCGCTCGCCGACTCGTACGGTCGTGCGTCGATCGCTACCGGGTGCTCGGTCCATCGTCGGGCGTCAGCGTACGCCACAGCCACCGGTCCGAGTGATGCAACGCATCCCTCGATCGAGGGACGGCACAGGCGATCCGGGAGGTCGACATTCAGAGCGATGATCTCGACAGGTCACATGGCCATCGCCTGCGCGCTTGCGGCGCTGTCGTGGCTCGCGCTGTCCCTCGCCGTCGTCGTCGGGCGTGGCGGCCACGAGTGGCGGCATCGGGCGCGCGACGGCTCCCCGCTGACCGAACGGCGTGCTCGGGTCCTGCTTCGTCACGCCCGCAGACATCGCACGGAAGCGGGCAAGTGGCGTCGTGCTGACGCGCTCGTCAGGCTCGCCCGGCTGGCCCATCCGCACGCGCGCAGATCACTCTACGCCCGTGCTCTGCATGATCCTGCCGGCGATGTCAGCGAGGCTGCCGTGCGGGCTCTTGGTGCGCTCGCCCCTGTCCGTGACTGGGCGCTCGACCAGTTGATCGAGGCGCTCGAGGACGAGCGGGCGCCGCGGTCGCGAGTCGCGGCGCAACTCGACTCGCTCGCTCCACTGCCTGGGTGGCGCCTCTCCCGACTGGTCGGCGACCACCGTCCGGCCGTTCGCTACTGGGGAGCGATGCTGCTCGCGCGCTACCCGACGATCGGCTCGGCGGAGCTGCGCTGCTTGACGACCGATGTCGATCCAGCGGTGCGTCGAGCAGCCCTCGAGTCGCTCGGCACACGTGCCGACCGGGAGGCGCTGCCGCGTGTCGTGGCGTGCCTCGACGACGAGGTGATGTTCGTGCGCGCACACGCGTGCCGCTCCGCCGGCGCCATCGGCGGGGCCGCGATCGCCAACAGGCTCGTGCCGCTGCTCGGCGACGAGGCCTGGTGGGTGCGCGACGCGGCGAAGGAGACGCTGTCGGCACTCGGGAAGGACGTCGTGATAGCGCTCGTGCCCGTTCTCGACTCTCCAGACCGCTTCGCACGAAACGGGGCCGCAGAGGTGCTCCAGGACGTCGGGGTCGTCGATTCGCTGCTTCGCGAGAGCCCGCGTGACCCGCTCCTCGCCAAGATCTTCTCGGCCGGCGAGGCCGGGTTCCGACGTGCCGCCGAGCAGCGCGCCGAGGAAGATCTCGTGCGGGAACGGATTCAGGAGGCGGCATGACTGCGAACGGCCTCATCCAGGCGATCGCCCTCGTCTGCATGGGCTACCTCCTGCTCGTGTACCTCGCCTATGGCGCCCTCATCTGCGTCGGGCTCGTCGAGAACCACGTGCGCCGAGTGGAGAGCAGGACTCAGGACTACGAGACACTGGCGTCCTCGCGCTTCACGATCCCGGTAAGCGTGATCCTTGCGGCCTACGACGAGGAGCCTTCGGTCTCCGCGACTGTCCGCTCGCTTCTCGCCCAGGAGTACCCCGAGTTCGAGGTGATCGTCGTCAACGACGGCTCGACCGACGGGACGCTGGACCGCCTCGTCACCGACTTGGGGCTCCATCCCGTCGAGTGCTTCCCGCGGCGGATACTGGAGTGCTCCGCCGTCCGCGGCTACTACCGGAGCCCGGAGCATCCCGCGCTGCTCGTCATCGACAAGGAGAACGGCGGGAAGGCCGACGCGCTCAACGCCGGTATCAACCTTGCCCGCTACCGGTACGTCTGCGGCGTCGACGCCGACACCGTCTTTGCCCGGGATGCGCTCCTTCGCGGCATGCGACTCGTCATGTCCGACCCGGCGCGGGTGATCGGTGTCACCGGGCACCTCACGATCGCACTCGACCCGGGCAGGGTGATGGCGGCCCCGCCGGGGAGGCGTCCCGTCGACAGAAGCCCACTCCTCGTCTACCAGCATCTCGACTACCTCAGGGCCTTCTTCAACAACCGCGTCGGCTGGTCGCGGCTCAACTTCATGATGTGCGCCGTCGGGGCGTTTCAGGTCTGGCGGCGAGACGTCCTCGAGGAGCTGGGTGGTTTTTCGCGCGGGTTCAGCTGCGAGGACATCGAGCTGACCTTCCGTGTCCACGAGCACATGAAGAGAGAGGGTCGGGACTACCGCATTCTCTGCCTGCCCGACAATCTCGGCACCACGGAGGGGCCCGACACCGTGCGCAAGCTCGTCGCCCAGCGCGAGCGGTGGCAACGCGTGATCCTGGAGACGGTCTGGGCCTATCGCGGCATGTTCATGCGTCCGCGGTACGGCGCCGTCGGGGTTCTCGGGGTGCCGTACTACGTGCTCTCGGAGGTGATCGCCCCCGTGTTCGAGGTTCTCGCTCTCGCCTCGCTCGCGGTGGCCGTGGCGCTCGGCTTGTTCGACTGGCAGCTCTTCGTCTTCGTTGCGGGCTTCATCGCGTTCGTCAACGCGGCGATGACCGCAGCCGCAGTGCTCGGAGATGATCTCCAGTCGCGCGTGTACCGGCTGCGCTCGCTGACGTGGGTGCTCGTACTCGCACCGCTCGATCTCGTGCTCTACCGGCCGATCATCTTCTGGGCACGTCTCAAGGGAACCTGGCGCTTCCTTCGTCGTGACAAGGGGTGGCACAAGTTCGAGCGAAACCAGCGGGCCGTGCCTGCCGCCTGATCGTCAGGCGAGCGCAGCGAGCACGTCGTCGGCGTGCGTGTCGGGCTTGACGCGGCGCATCACCTTGCTCACGCGGCCCTCGGCGTCGATCACGAACGTCGTGCGCTCGATGCCGTGGTAGGTCTTGCCGTAGTTCTTCTTCTCCACCCAGACGCCGTACGCCTCGGCGACGGTGTGATCCGGGTCCGCGAGCAGCGTGAACGGCAATTCGTGCTTTTCCTTGAACCGCGCCTTCGACGCCTCGTCGAGGATGCTCACGCCGAGCACCTCGGCTCCCGCCGCCTCGAAGTCGGCCCACGCGTCGCGGATACCGCACGCCTGACGTGTGCATCCCGGCGTGTCGTCCTTGGGGTAGAAGAAGAGGACCACCGGGCGCCCGCGGAGCGACGAGAGGGTGACCGGCTCGCCGGCATCGGAGACGAGTGTGAAATCGGGCGCGAGCGCGCCTTGTTCGGTCATCGATCGATCCTCTCGTGTCGTATGGGCCAAGGACCCGCGTGGGGAGATCACGTCGGCGGGGCCGGATCACTCTAGATGAGTCGTTCAACGGGGTCGTCGCTGCCGGGGCACGACCTGGACGCTGTGGGGCGCCGACGCGAAGCGCACGCACCGAGACCGACCGTGAACCGGGTCCGCTCGGCGCGGGAGCGGAAGACGCTCCAGATCGTGCAGCCGGAGGCCCGGGATCGTGGAACCTCCTCATCAAGACGGTACGGCTGCATGGGCACTCGGCTACGCTCGCCGTCGTGAACGGGGTGCACCAGGCGGTCGGCGCCGTCGCCATCTGCATCTGTGCCGCTGCAGCGTTCACCGGCGGTGTCACGTACTGGCGTCGGCGGGATGCCGGCTCGATGACCACGCATGTGCTCGCGCTCGCGCAAACAGCGCTCGTCGCACAGGTCGGGCTCGGCCTGCTCCTGCTCGCGGGTGACCGGCGTGCCGCCGACCAGCTCCATTACGCCTACGGGACGCTTGCTCTGGGGGCCGCCCTCGCGCCGTGGTTCTACGCGCCGGAGCAGGGGCCGCGCCGCCTGCTCTGGTTCGCGGGTGCCACCGCGCTCGCCGGCGCGCTCGGCGTGCGTGCTTTCATGACCGGAGCGTGATGCGGTTCCTCGGCAACCCGACCGTTCGTGGGCTCGCGATCGTCGCCGCCGTGTCGGTCGTGATTGTCGCTCTTTCGCTCGAGGCGTCGTTGGCGGTCGTCGGCGGCATCCTCTGGATCGTCTTCCTGATCGCGATCGTCGTGTTCGTCGTGCGGCTCGCGCGTCGCCGACGTGACGCCGTCGATCACTGGTCACTACGCGGGCGGGTCGTGCTCGGCGCCGCGGCCGCGCTCGCCGTCGTCGACGTTGCCGCCGCGATGCTGCTCTCGCCCACGCGGGGCGACGCGGTCGCGTTCTTCGTCGTGCTCGTCCTGAGCGTCCTCGTCGCGCTCCGCACGTGGCGCGACGAGCAGCGACTCGCCTAGAAGCTCGACGTATTGGGAGGATCCGCAGTGCAGATCCCCATCCAGGCGTGCTTCCAACCCACCGTCGAGCCTCGAGGGCAGAGTCAGGCTTCGACACGGACGGCTGCGCCGTCGAGCGCGTCGAGCGCCGTGCGTACGTCGACGAGCCGACCGACGAAGATCGGCGTGTCGCGCTCCGTCCAGCGCGAAGCCTCGGTCTCGCGGAGGGTCATCATCAGATGCATGAAGTCGGCGGGCTCGTCGCACTCGAACGCGGGCATGAACTCCTGGTCGTCGAGCCCGAACGAGTAGGTCGTGTGATTCGTGACAGTGACGAACTTGCCACCGACTTCGGCGTGCTCACGCATAGCGTCAGCGCGCTCCTCGAACGAGAGGAAGTACCACGGCCGTCGCTTCACGAATGGGTACACGACGAGGTACGGGGCGTTGCGGGGAAGCACCTTTCCCGCGCGTACGCGTTTCTTGTCCGTGTAGGCGGACGGTTTCGTCGTGGCGAGGAACGAATGCGGCGTCTCGAGCCAGGCGGCTAGCGCTGTGCCGTTCAGGGCTGCGCCGAGCTCGAGCAGGTCGTCGTAGCGCTCACTGATCTCCCAGAGAAAGAAGTCCGCCTCGGCGCGGATGCCCGTGGTCGTGTAGACGCGCAACCCCTCCATCCGCGCGGCCCAGTCCTCGATCACGTCGGCGAACGCCTCCTTCGCCGACGTCCGCTCGTCCTGCGGAAGCCGGCGCCAGGCCGGGTCGACGCGGAAGAAGCGGTACGCGACGTACTGGCCGACCTCGACACCCTCGATCCGCTCGTACGTCGGCCGCTCGCTCACCGGCACATCGTACGCCGCACGCGTGTCAGCGGGTGGGCAGCTGCGTGCTCGTACGGGTGAAGGGCACGCCCGGATTGACCGGGTGCGTGAGCGTGATCGAGAGACGAACCGGTGTGGCACCGAGCTTGGCGCCCCGAAGGCTCGGCGAGGCGACGACGCCGGCTCGCGCATACCCGCGACGGCGGGCGACGACCGCCCCGGTGGAGACGCGGGTGGCGACGAGCTCGAATCGGCAGTCGAGCGAGCACCGCACCCGGGTGACGCGACCGCCCTTCTTGAAGGCTGCGCGCGTCGGGAACTTCAGCAGCGTGGGGCGCACGTCGAGCGCGAGCCCGTCACACCGCGCGATGGAACCGCCTCTCGTCCGATCGAGCGCGTCCCGGACAGCCGGCAGACTCGATTTCGGCGTCCCGTCCGCGTAGTACACGCCCGACTGCCAGCGGTTGAGGTGCGTCTCGTCCTCGGTGTGGAAGAACAGCAGCGCGACCACATTCGGCTGGCAGAACGCGAGCTGCAGCCCGCGCTCGTACGAGCGTGCCTGGGTGTCCTCGGGCACGGGCCTCGTCGTCGCCGGCTCGGTACCCGTGTAGAGCGAGGCCTTCCCCGCCGGGATCTGCGACTCGATCCCGAACTCGTCGTACAGGATCGGTAGCGTCGAGCCGGGCTGAGCAGTGCCGTCGAACGCCTCGGCGAGGAGCGCGACGAGCTTGTCGTAGTCGGCGAGCGCGATGATCGCGTTCTTCGGATGCCCGACGTCGGGGGGCTGCGACGAGTGGTCCGGATACGGGTGGTGCGCGAGCCCGTCCATGATCGGCGCGGCTCGGCCGCTCGCCCGGTAGGCCCTGCCGAGCTCCTGCAGGAAGCGCGTGGGCGAGTGCGTGTGCCGGATGCCGTCTGGGCGATCGGCGCCGCGGGGCGCGAGCGCGCCGCCCCACACCTGCACGCCTGGGTCGACTGCCTTGATCGCGTCGTACGTCTGGCTGAGCAACGCGAGGTAGGCGGCGGGCGACGCGCTGGTGCCGTCGGCGTTGAACTGCGGCATCCAGAAGCCGTTCTGGTTTGGCTCGTTGCCCACGATCACGTCGTCGATCGCCGGCACCGCGCCCACGAGAGACGCCGTGTACTGCGCGAACGCCGCCTGCGCCTCGGGCGTCAGCGGCGTCGTCCTCGAACCAGGGTGATACACGGAGACGTAGACGCGCACGCCGACGAGCTGCCCAGCTCCGGCGACGCTCCGCAGCACGGCGAGCTCGTCCTCGGCAGGGGTTGTGATCCCCGGGCGCCACTGCGACGTGATCCGGACGGCGCGGAAACCTGCGAGGCGCAGAGCCGTCATCTTCGCCTTGGCCGACACGAGGTCGGATGCCCGCACTGCGTCCTCCGCAGCTCCCAGCGTCATGCCGGGCCCGCCCGCGTGAACCGGGGCGACGAAGAGGAGAGCCGCAGTGACGGTGAGGAGTCCCAGGCGAAGCATCATGGAGTTGGACGAACGAACGGCGGATACGCTAGTCGCCGATGGACGAATCGCTCCGGGAGCAGCTGCGCACGCTGCCGCAGCGCCCCGGCGTCTACGTCTTTCGCGACGAACGGGACGACGTCCTCTACATCGGCAAGGCGAAGTCGCTCCGCGCTCGGGTGCGCAGCTACTTCAACCGTGGCGACGGTCGGCTCGGCATCGCTCAGCTCGTCGACCGCGTGTCGCGGGTAGAGGTGATCGTCACGCGGACGGAGGCCGAAGCGCTGCACGTCGAGCAGAGCCTGATCAAGGGCAACCGGCCGCCGTTCAACGTGCGGCTGCGCGACGACAAGTCGTTCCCGTACATCGCCGTCACCGTGGCAGACGAGTACCCGCGCGTGATGTTCACCCGAGAGCGGCACCGTCGCGGCATCGTCTACTTCGGGCCGTACGCGAATGCCAAGAAGGTGCGGGAGACCCTGGACGTGCTCAACCGGGCGTTCCAGTTCCGGCCGTGCGAAGGGCCGAAGCCGGGTCGCCATTCGGGTGTCCCGTGCCTCGACTTCCACATCGAGCGCTGCGCCGCCCCGTGCGTCGGCAACATCTCACGGGAGGACTACCGGGAACTCATCGACGGGGTGATCGGCTTCCTCGCCGGTGACACAGAGACGATCCAGCGGCAGCTCGAGGAGCGGATGCGGGTGGCGGCCGCGGACGAGCGGTTCGAGGACGCCGCCCGCTATCGGAACCGCCTGTTCGCCGTGCGTCACCTCGCGGATCGCCAGGCCGAGGAGCGTCGGGGGGTCGGCAGCGTGGACGTGATCGGGCTGGCGGTGGACGGCGAGCGAGCGGCGGTTCAGGTCTTCCCGCTCCGGGACGGCCGCATCGTCGACCGCTACGCCTTCCACCTCGAGAACGTCGGAGGGCAGGACGCGGCGACGATCCTCGAGGCCTTCTTCCTCGAGCACTACGCGGCGGCGCCCACGGTGCCGCCCGAGGTGCTCGTACCGCGCGACATCGGCGACACGGACGTCCTGTCGGCGTTCCTCTCGTCGGTGCGCGGTGCCTCCGTCGACGTGCGAGCGCCGCAACGTGGCGAGAAGCGTCGTCTCGCGGAGCTCGCCGCAGAGAACGCCCGCGTCGCACTGGAGCGGGACGCGACTGCGGCCGAGACCCGTCGGCGGCGGCGAGTGGAGGCGCTCGAGACACTGCGTGAGGCGCTCAACCTCGAGAGCCTGCCCTCGCGGGTCGAGTGCTTCGACGTCTCGAACATCCAGGGCCGGGAGATCGTGGCGTCGATGGCGGTGTTCGTTGACGGACAGTCGCGGCGCGGCCATTACCGGACGTTCGCCGTACGGGGCCTCGAAGGGCAGGACGACGTCGCAGCAATCGCGGAAGCGGTGGCACGGCGCTTCGCTCGGCTTCGCGACGCGAACGATCCCGCGCGTCACGACGACTCGTTCGCCGCCGTCCCGGACCTCGTGGTCGTCGACGGCGGCAAGGGGCAGCTCGGCGCCGCGGTGGAGGCGATCCGAGCGACCGTCGACTTGCCGCGCCTCGCCGTCGTCTCTCTCGCGAAGCGCGAGGAAGAGGTGTTTCTCCCCGGCGTGTCGGCGCCCGTACGGCTCGCCCGTCACGACCCGGGGCTCCAACTGCTGCAACGTATCCGCGATGAGGCGCACCGGACTGCGGTCGGCCTCCACCGGCGGCGGCGCGATACCAGGGCGTTCGAGTCGATCTTCGACGGGCTGGAGGGCATCGGCCCTGCGCGTCGGCGAGCGATCTTGCGCCACTTCGGCTCGGTCGACGGGTTTCTCGCGGCCACGCGGGAGGAGCTCGAGGGCGTTCCAGGCCTGCCCGCAAAGACCGCCCGTGACGTCTACGCACAGCTGCACAAGGCGGGCCCCGGGTAGCGCGGAGAACGGCCGGCGCCGAGCGCGTTTCCATCTGTCAGGGCTCGTCGGTTGAAGAATCGATCGGTGCACCCTGGGAGGCGCGCGCGTCCCCGACCACGCGGCGAACGCTGAACGTGCCGAGGCTCAGCGCGATCGCCACGAGCGCGGCGACGACGTTGACGAGCGTCAGCGTCAGTCGCATGCCGACACTGAAGGCGAGCAGCACGGAGGCCGGGGCAGCGCCACGGAGCACGACGGTGAGGAATGCCTGCTCCGTGCCGATGCCACCGGGAGTAGCCGGCGCGAGCGTGGCGAGACTGAGCGTGACCTGGACGAGTAGCACGTTGCGCAGTGATTGCTGGATGTCGAACGCGCCGAGGAAGCACCAGATCGTGGTGAGTCGGAGGCTCCAGTCGGCGAGTTGCCACGGAAGCACGGTGCGGAGGTACCGAGTGGGAGGGCGGAGCACCACGAATGCCTGGCCGATCCGTTCGCCGAAATGCTCGACGTGGCCGCGGAGCCACACGATGAGGACGACGACGCCGGCGATCGTGCCGACGATCAAGAGGTTTCCCGCTGCCGGGTTGGCGAAGAGCCACGCGAAGTCGAACGCCGGGAGGTTTGGGAGCGAGTCGACCGAGGGCAAGACACCCTGGGTCAGGGCGAAGCCGAAGAACACGGTCGCGAGCGTCATGTCCGCGATGGCGAGAACGGCGGTGGAGCTGACGAGCGTCGTGTACGTGGAGCCGGGGATCACCCGGTGTGTGAGATACAGCCGGAGAATGTCGCCGGCGCGGGCGGGGAGGACGGCGTTGACGCCGACACCGGCCACGTAGGCGCCGTAGACGGGGAGCCACGGGACCCGCTGACCGTCGTAGGCGGCGACGAGGACGTTCCGCCACGCGCGGCTCGTGCACGCCATCTTCGCCAGGTGGCAGCCGATGCCGAGCGCGACGAGCCGCGGGTCGACCGACGACAGCGTGTCGAGGAACGCTGTGGTCGCGTCGCCGAGACGCTCGAAGATGTCGCCGATCCGGCTCACCGTGCGTCAGGGGTCACGGAGGCGCGGTGGTCATCGCTTCGCGCACCGGCAACGCGGCCGCCGTCCTATTCGTCCGCTGCGAGGAACGGGTAGCGGTAGTCGGTGGGCGGCACCAGCGTTTCCTTGACGGTGCGTGGGCTGACCCAGCGGATCAGGTTCCACATCGAGCCCGCCTTGTCGTTCGTGCCCGACGCGCGCGCCCCACCAAACGGCTGCTGGCCGACGACGGCGCCGGTCGGCTTGTCGTTGACGTAGAAGTTTCCGGCGGCGTAGACCAGCTCGCGATGGGCCTGCTCGATCGCGTAGCGGTCGTTCGCGAAGACGGCTCCTGTCAGCGCATACGCCCCCGTCTGATCGACGAGCCGAAGCGTGTCGTCCCACGCCTTCTCGTCGTAGACGAACGCCGTGACCACGGGGCCGAACAGCTCGTCGCGGAGCAGCCGGAAACCGGGGTCGTCCGTCTTGATCACGGTCGGCTCGACGAACCAGCCTTCGCTGTCGTCGGTGCCGCCGCCGGCGACGATCTCGGCGCCTGCGGCACGGGCCTCGGCGATCGCCTCGGACTGTGTGCGGAACGAGCCCTCGTCGATCACGGCGCCCATGAAGTTCGAGAAGTCCGCGACGTCACCCACTCGGATCGTGGCGGTGTCGGTCTGGATGCGATCCCGCACTGCGGGCCACAGGTTCGAGGGGATGTAGAGGCGCGAGGCCGCGGAGCACTTCTGGCCCTGGTACTCGAACGAGCCGCGCACGACCGCGGTCGCGACGACGTCTGGGTCCGCCGTGGGGTGGGCGAGGATGAAGTCCTTGCCACCTGTCTCGCCGACGATGCGCGGATAGTTGCGGTACCGCTCGATGTTGGCGCCGACCGTACGCCACATGCTCTGGAACACGGGGGTCGAGCCGGTGAAGTGGATACCGGCGAGCGCCGGGCTGGCGAGAGCAGGGTCGCCGATCTCGGCACCCGATCCGAAGACGAGGTTGATGACACCCGGCGGGAGCCCTGCCTCCTCGAGCAGCGCGAGCACGTAGTGGGCCGACACGGCCGCGGTCGACGCCGGCTTCCACACGACCGTGTTTCCCATCATCGCCGGCGACGTCGTCAGGTTGGCCCCGATCGTGGTGAAGTTGAACGGGCTGACCGCGAACACGAACCCCTCGAGCGCCCGGTACTCGAGCCGGTTCCACACGCCCCGCGAGGAGATGGGCTGCTCCTCGTAGATCCGCGTGAGGAACTCCGCGTTGAATCGGAAGAAGTCGGCGGTCTCGCAGACCGCGTCGATCTCGGCCTGGTGCGCGGTCTTCGACTGGTTGAGCATCGTCACTGCGTTGATCGTCGAGCGCCACGGGCCCGCCACGAGCTCCGCGGCCCGGAGGAAGATCGCGACACGCTCGTGCCACGGCGTCGCCGACCATTCGCGGTGCGCGGCCGCGGCTGCGGCGATCGCGCGTTCGACGTGCGTCGCGTCGCCGCGCTCGACGTCCGCAAGCACGTGCTGACGCCGGTGCGGCATCACCGCCTCGAAGGTGCGACCCGACTCGACCCGCTCACCGCCGATCACCATCGGGACGTGGAGGCGCTCGCCCGACATCTCAGCGAGGCGGCGCTGCAGCGCTGTGCGCTCGGCGCTCCCCGGTGCGTAGTCGAAGATGGGCTCGTTCGTCGGCGCGGGAGGACGGAAGATGCCGTGAGCGGTCACGGCACCGATTGTATTGTCGGGGCGATGTCCGTGAGCGGTCACGTCTACGCGGTGGACGGTTGGGGTGTGGGGGAGGTCTGGGTGGACGGCTCGTGTGTCGTGGCCCACGATCTGCCTTCGCCGGCCCGTGCTCTGCCCGGTGCGCGCGGCTGGCGCGACGACCGCGGCGACCCCGGCCCGGCGGCCCCCGATGGGGGAGCGCGGCCCCCTCTGGGAACGGTACCGAGCGAGTTCTCACCTGAGAGCACCGACTTCGTGTCGGGTCTGTGCCGGCGGTTCGCATGCCACCTGGCAGGCGACCGTGTCACCTACGAGGACGTCGAGGTCGACGACGCGTGGTGCACCCCGTTCCAGCACGCGCTGCTCGAAGCACTCCGCTCCGTGCCTTGGGGTGAGGTCGTCGCGTACGGGGAGCTCGCGGCTCTGGCCGGGCGCCCGCGAGCCGCCCGGGCAGCGGGGTCCTTCTGTGCCGACAACCGCCTCTCGCTGATCGTCCCGTGCCATCGGGTGGTTTCGGCCACGTCGATCGGTGGGTACGGCGACTCGGGCGTAGCTACGAAGCGCGCCCTGTTACGGCTCGAGGGGGTCGAGCTCTGACCGACGGCTCTCTTGCTGAACGCGTCCGCGCGGAGCTAGCGGCGATCGCTCCAACTCGACGGTGCGACCGCCTCGCCGAGCTCTCGGGGCTGTTCCACACGGCAGGGACGATGCACCTGCGTGGCCGGGGCGAGCTGGCGTTTCATCTCGACGTGGCGTCCTCCGCGGTCGCGCGGCGGGCCTTTGCGATCCTGCGAACGCTGCGGGTCGAGTCCGAGATCCGCACGTACAGCAGCCGTGCGTTCGACCGCGGCACCCGGTACCAGATCCACGCTGATGGCACGCGCCACGCGCTCGACGTGCTCGAGGAGGCAGGTGTGCTCGGGCGGGAGGCTCGACCGCTCGACCGGCCGCCCGGACGCGTGGTCGCGCGCGTCTGCTGTCGCGGCGCGTATCTCCGCGGCGCGTTTCTCGGCGGTGGGTCGCTCTCTGGCCCGCGAGCTCCGCACCTGGAGATCCGTTGCCCCACGCACGCCGGCGCGTCCTTCGTACGCGCGGTGGCATCGACCGAGCAGGCCGGGCTCGGTCTCGCCGACAGGCCAGGGCACACAGCGGCCTACGCGAAGGCGTGGGATGCGATCGAGAGCTACCTCGCCGCCGCAGGAGCGGCCGATGTCGTGCTCGAGCTCGAGGAGCGCGCCGTCGTCGCGACCGCCCGCGCCCATGCGAACAGGCTGGCGAACGCCGACCACGCCAACCTCGTGCGCCAAACAGCCGCCGCCGAGCGGCAGCTTGCGGCGGCGCGCCGGCTCGTCGCGAGAGGCACGCTCCACGACCTCGAATGGCCCTTGCGAGAGGCAGTCGAGCTCAGGTTGCGTCACCCCACGGCCTCGCTTCGCGAGCTCGCGACGCGCACGGATCCGCGCGTGACGGTGGCCGCTGTGCAGCGCCGTCTCGCGCGTATCGTCGAGCTCGGTGAGGCGGGTTGATGTTGAGGCGGCGGGATGCGATGCTCCGCGCGGTGGGTTCGCGCCCCGGGCGGAGGATCCAGACCCCGTCCGCCGTCCCGACGAAGGAGCGCGCGCGTGAGGGAGGAGATCATCCTCGGAGCTCCTCCCTCAGCCCACCTGCTGGCGTCACGTCGCCGTAGATGGGTCGATCCGAGCCTCACGGGTGAGCCTCGTTAGACTCGGTTCGTCAGTCTGAGAGCGAGCGAAACGAGGACACATGGGGATTCGAGTCGGTATCAACGGGTTCGGTCGCATCGGCCGCAACTTCTTCCGTGCGCAGCAGCAGCTCGGCGCGGATATCGAGATCGTCGCGGTCAACGATCTCGGGGACGCCGCGACGATGGCGCACCTGCTGAAGTACGACTCGGTGCTCGGGCCGTTCGGCGGCAGCGTCGAGCTGGGGGACGGCGTGATCCGAGCGGGCGGCGAGGAGATGAAGATGCTGTCGGAGCGCGACCCGGCAGGTCTGCCCTGGCGCGAGCTCGGGGTTGACGTCGTCCTCGAATCGACGGGGTTCTTCACGAGCCGCGACGGCGCCCAGAAGCACCTCGATGCCGGTGCGAAGAAGGTCGTGATCTCTGCACCAGCCACCGACCCCGACTTCACGGTCGTGCTCGGCGTCAACGACGGTGCGTACGACCCCGAGGCGCACCACATCGTCTCCAACGCGTCGTGCACGACCAACTGCGTGGCGCCTTTGGCCAAGGTGCTCGACGATCTCGCCGGCATCGAGAGCGGCTTCATGACAACGATTCACGCGTACACGAACGACCAGTCGATCCTCGACCTCCCACACAAGGACCTCCGGCGCGCGCGCGCCGCAGCGGTCAACGTGATCCCGACCTCGACCGGTGCCGCCAAGGCGATCGGTCTCGTACTCCCGCACCTGCAGGGCAAGATCGACGGGGTCGCCGTGCGTGTGCCCGTGCCCACAGGATCGCTCACGGATCTCGTCGTCCGGCTCGGCCGCGAGGTGACCAAGGACGAGGTGAACGACGCGTACCGCACTGCAGCCGCCGACGGCTCACTCGCGCCCGTCCTCCAGTACTCGGAGGATCCGCTCGTCTCCACCGACATCATCCGCAATCCGCACTCGTGCATCTACGACAGCCAGCTGACGATGGCACATGGGTCGAGCGTGAAGGTCTTCGGCTGGTACGACAACGAGTGGGGGTACAGCTGCCGACTGGTCGACGTCGTCGGCAAGCTCCTCCTGTGACGCGGGGCCCGCTCGTCGTCCGCCGCACGTGAACCTGCCCCGCTCCATCGAGACGGCCGAGGTCGCAGGCCGACGCGTCCTCGTGCGCTCCGATCTCAACGTGCCCCTGGAGGACGGCCGGATCGCCGACGACACCCGCATCCGCGCGTCGCTGCCAACCTTGAGGCTGCTGTTGCAGCGCGGCGCGAGCGAGGTGGCGGTGTGCTCACACCTCGGGCGTCCGACGACCGAGGACGACAGGGTGCGCTACGCGATGACGCCGGTGGCTGCGCGTCTTCGGGAGCTGCTGGACGACGACCGGCTCGTCGTCCTCGAGAACACGCGGTTCGATCCCGGCGAGACGAAGAACGACCCGTCGTACGCGCGCCGGCTGGCGGAGGGGCGTGACCTGTACGTCAACGATGCGTTCGGTAGTGCGCACCGGGCGCACAGCTCGACGGAGGGAGTCGCACACCTCCTCCCGGCGTATGCCGGGATGCTGCTTCTCTCCGAGCTCGAGCATCTCGGGCGCCTGCTCGGTGATGTCGCCCGCCCGTTCGTCCTCGTGGCCGGTGGCGCGAAGGTTGCGGACAAGATCGGTGTGCTCGCGCACCTCGGCGACCGTGCCGACACGGTCGTCGTCGGAGGCAAGATGGCGGAAGAGCTCCGCGGCGCCAACCCGCTGCCGTTCCCGGTCGAGCTCCCCGACGACGTCGTCGCCGCAGACGCCTTCGCCGCCGATGCCGAAACCCGCGTCGCGGCATACGACGACGTCCCCGAGGGTTGGCTCGGCCTCGACATCGGCCCGGTCGCCCGTGAGCGGTTCGCCGGGCTCGTGCGTGAAGCCGGCACGGTCTTCTGGAACGGTCCGATGGGTGTGTTCGAATGGCCTCGCTTCGCCGAGGGTACGAACGCGGTCGCGGAGGCCGTCGCGGACGCGGGCGACAGAGGCGCGTACACGGTCGTCGGGGGCGGCGACTCGGTGCGTGCGATCGTCGAGTCCGGGTTCGACCACCGCGTCTCGTGGGTCTCGACCGGCGGCGGCGCCTCGTTGGAGCTGCTCGAGGGCAAGGAGCTGCCCGGCGTCGCGGCGATCCCAGTCGCCGCTGACTAGATGAGTAGTTCCCCGATCTCGTGGCTCCGGCTGCACGAGCTCCACCGTCTGGGCCGCTCCCGCGTCTTCGCGTCGCCGCGGCGGCGCCGATACCACCGGTATCGGCTTCGCCACGCCGCCGCGCCCCAGAGCGTCCAGCTCGTGCCCCGGCAGAGACGATCCCGTGGAACTACTCATCTAGATCTCTATGGCATCGGCCGCAGCCTCGGCGAGCGCGAAGCTCCTCCGGGTGTCGATGTCGCAGTCGTCGGAGGTCGATCGTGCATACGATGTGGCGCGTGCTCGTCGCCGGGAACTGGAAGATGTTCAACGGGCCGTCCCGGACGGACGCCTTCTTCGACGAGTTCGACGCTCCGCTCGGCGTCGACGTCGTCATCTGTCCCCCGTACGTGTCGCTCGCCACGGCGGTCGGCCGCGGCGTGGCGGTGTATGCGCAGAGCGTCCACTGGGAGACGGACGGCGCCTATACGGGAGAGATCTCGACAGGAATGCTCCTCGAGCTCGGCGTCGACGGGGCGATCGTCGGGCACTCGGAGCGGCGGCAGCTCTTCGGTGAGACCGACGAGACCGTCGCACGGAGAGCCGAGGCGGCCCTGGCGGCGGGCCTCGGCGTGATCGCGTGCGTCGGGGAGACCGGGCCGGAGCGTGAGGCGGGCGAGACGGAGGCTGTCCTTCGTCGGCAGGTCGCGGTGCTGCCGCGCCACGAGAAGCTCGTGATCGCCTACGAACCGGTGTGGGCGATCGGCACCGGACGTACGGCCACCCCGGAGATGGCTCAGGAGGCCCACACCTTGATCAAGTCGCTTCACCGAACGAGCGTGCTCTACGGCGGCTCCGTGAAGCCCGACAACGCGATCGAGCTGATGTCGCAAGCGGACGTGGACGGCGCGCTCGTTGGCGGTGCGTCACTCGATCCCGCGTCGTTCCGCGCGATCTGCGTGGCAGCGCTCGTGTGAGGGTCTGCGCGCGCGTCACCGTCCGCTCGTGACCGAACCGCTCGTGACCGTACCGCTCGTCACGCTCGTCATCCTCGACGGCTGGGGGCTCGCTCCTCCCGGCCCCGGCAACGCCGTCGAGCTCGCTCGCACGCCAGTGCTGGACGATCTCGTGTCGCGGTTCCCGACGACGCAGCTCGAGGCCTCGGGCGCCGCGGTCGGGCTGCCCGAAGGACAGATGGGGAACTCGGAGGTCGGTCACCTCACGATCGGCTCGGGGCGCATCCTGTTCCAGGACCTCGTGCGGGTCGGGCGAGCTGTCGACGACGGCTCGCTGTTCACGAACGATGCTCTCGTCGGCGCGTTCGCGCGCGCGCGAGAGCGGGGAGGCGATGTCCATCTGCTCGGGCTCGTCTCGTACGGCGGCGTGCACTCGCACATCGACCACCTGCGCGCGCTGCTCGAGCTCGCCGCACGGCAGCACATGGCGGATCGTGTCTGGATTCACGCATTCACCGACGGCCGCGACGTGTCGCCACACGCCGCGGCCGCCGATCTCGCCGAGCTTCCCGCAGAGCGAATCTCCACCATCGTGGGTCGCTACTACGCGATGGACCGCGATCGGCGCTGGGAGCGGACGGACCGCGCGCTCCATGCCGTCTGCGACGGCCAAGGCCGGTCGGTCGACGACCCCGTCGCTGCGGTCGAGGCGAGCTACGCGGAGGGGACGACGGACGAGTTCGTCGAGCCGATCGTGCTCGACGGTCGACCCCGACTCGATCCGTCGCGCGACGCCGCGATCTTCTTCAACTTCCGGCCGGACCGTGCGCGTCAGCTCTCGTCGCGCCTGCTCGAGCTCGGGGTCGACCTGACGACGATGACGCGGTACGCGAACGATCTCGACTGCCCCGCCGCGTTCACCGAGCAGCTCGTCGGAGACACGCTGGCCGAGATCCTCTCGCGTGCCGGTGCCCGGCAGCTCCACGTCGCCGAGACGGAGAAGTACGCACACGTCACCTACTTCTTCAACGGCGGGGTCGAGGCGGAGTGGGAGGGTGAGACGCGGATCCTCGTGCCCTCGCCCCGCGACGTCCCGAGCTACGACCATCGTCCGGCGATGTCTGCGCCGGAGGTCGCCGAGAAGTTCGCGGCAGAGGTCGGCTCGGGATATCGGTTCGCGGTCGTCAACTTCGCGAACCCCGACATGGTCGGGCACACCGGTGTGATCCCCGCGGTGGTCGAAGCCGTCGAGGCAGTCGACGCGTGCCTCGGTCAGGTTGTCGCGGCGACCACGCGGGCCGCGGGCGTCTGTCTCGTCACCGCGGACCACGGGAACGCAGAGACGATGCTCGAGCGCGACGGCGTGAGCCCTCATACGGCTCACACCACGAACCCTGTCCCGCTGGTGTTGACGATCGACGGCGTCGAGCTGCGTGGCGGAGGCGGCCTGTGCGATCTCGCACCCACGATCCTCGACCTACTCGGCCTCGAACGACCCGTCGAAATGACCGGAGTAACCCTCGTTGCATCGCTCACCGAGAATCGGTGACATTTCAGCGAGTCGTAAATTGTTGGTGAATAGGGCTGCAAAAGGGCTATAGTCGGCGCCGACTTGGCGCTCACGCAACCTGACCTCGGTGTGCTTCGCAGGGCCCAGCGTGGTGACGAACGTGCGTTCACCACCATCGTGCGAGCGTACGAGCGACCGGTCTTCAACTACGTGCTGCGCCTCGTCGGCGATCGCTCGCTGGCGGAGGACCTCACGCAGGAGGTCTTCCTCCGCGTCTATCAGGGATTGCCGCGCTTCTCGGCCCGATCACGTTTTACGACGTGGCTCTTCCAGGTGACGAAGAATCGCGTTCTCGACGAGTTGCGCGCCATCGAGCGGCGACCGAGAGCAGTGGTCTGCCTGGACGACATTGCGCCGCTCGAGGCCGTCGACCAGCCGGTCGAGCGAGCCGAGACGATCGACGCGGTGTGGCGTGCAGTGGAGGCCCTCACCGTCGATCTGAAGATGGCACTCCTGCTCCGCGACGTCGTCGGGCTTTCGTACACGGAGATCGCGGACTCGCTCGAGATCACGCTGGCCACGGTGAAGTGGCGGATCTACAAAGCGCGAGAAGAGGTCGCCGCTGCGCTACAGCGGGACGGCGTCGCCGTCCCGGTCGTCGCACGCGCAGCGTCGACCACGTAGACCACGAGCCTTCGACGAGCCCGTCCCTCGTTCGAGGGCGCAGCGGGATCGAGCGCATGGATTCTGTGGCCGACGACCTCTTGGAGGTAGTGGCAGCAGATCCGACACCGAGGAAAGGACGCCCCCATGCGATTCGTGTTCGTTGCAGTCCTCGCTCTCGCATTGTTGATTCCGGCCGTGGCCGTGGCCAATCGAAGTTCCGGCGAGGCTGGTGCAGCCGCGTCGGCGCATGTGGGCGAGAAGGCGAAGCGGAAGAAAGCGAAGGCGGCGAAGCTCAGGGCCGCGAAGGCACGAGCGGCAAAGGCACGAGCCGCGAAGGCACGAGCTGCAAGACAAGCGAAGGAGCGCGCTGAGGCGCGTGCGGCAGGATCAGCCGACGCCGACGAGGTCGAGGTCACCGGCGCGATCACGTCGCTGTCCGCAGAGGCCGTCACCGTCGGCGGCGTCGCGTGTGCGGTGCCGGTCGGCATGCTGCTGAGCGCGTTCGACGTTGGAGACGTGGTCGAGATCACGTGCGACCTCAGCGGCGGTCAGTGGCTGCTCCGCAAGATCGAGCACGAGGACGACGCCGAGGCCTCCGCTGACAGATCGGACGACGACGACGACGAACAGAGCGACGAGGATCATGACGACGATGATCACGATGACGACAACGGCGACGATGACGACCATGACGACGACGATCACGACGACGACTAGCGTTCCCGTCCGGTGAGCGAAGCACCGCCCGTCACGGATGCCGGCCGCCTCTCTTCCGAGGCGGCCGGCGTCCTGGTCGCAGAGCTCTACGACAGGCACGGCAGGGCGGTACTCGGGTTGTGCCGACTGCTCCTGCGCGACGCGGAGGATGCCGAGGACGCAACCCAGTCGGCGTTCCTCGCCGCGTACGGTGCGCTTCTCCGTGGCACCGTGCCCCGCAACGGCTCGGCGTGGATCACGACGATTGCCCGCAACGAGTGCCGTGCACGTATCCGGGATCGGATGCGGGCCCCGGTAACGGCTGACGAACAGGCCTTGCTGGCCGTGCCTGCTGTGGGCGCCGACCCGTCGCAGCGCGTGAGAGACGACGCCGTCCAGAAGGCGCTCGCAGCGCTTCCCGAGAGACAACGCCACGCCGTCCTCCTCCACGACGTGTTCGGCCTGAGGGCGCGTGAGGTCGCGACCGCGCTCGGCGTGTCGCTCACCGCCGTCGAGGCGCTCGTGTTCCGCGCCCGGCGGCAGCTCCACGTCCGACTCCGCCCTGTCACGGGAGCACTGTCCCTGCCCATCGGGCTTCGGGAGACACTCGCCGGGGTCATTCCCGGCTTCACGGACGGCGGCGCAGCGTCTGCCACCGCGACCGGCGGCTTGGGCGTGGGGCTCTTCGCCAAGCTTGCGGCCTCCCCGCTCGCGGCCAAGATGACCGCGGCTGCCGTGGCGGTGACGGCTACAGGATCGGTCGTCGCCGTCGAGACCAGCCGCCCGGAGAGACCCCAGGTCCGGCAGTCCGTCTCGTTGCCTGCCAGCGTCGATCGCTCGGCGGACAGGGGCGACAGCCGCCGCCGCGATCCCGCAGACGACGATCGTAGAGCCGGTGAGAACGGCTCACGCAGCGCCTCCAACAGCGTGCTGATCCGCCAAGCCGAGGACGATGGCCTGTCGGGCAACGACGATCGAGTCGATCACGCAGCGGGCAACGAGCAGGAGGAGTCGACTCGCTCCGGCCACGATCACGCGAGCGCCCGAGCGAGATCCGACCCATCGGGGCGCGATACCGAGCGCCCGCACGACGACGCATCCGGCGCGAGATCGCCCGAGTCGTCGGACTCCGATGACTCGTCGGTGCATGACGACGAGGACGACTCCGAGCCGTCCTCGTCGTCCGGCTCCGGCTCGGCTGGGTCGGAGTCGGAACCCGACGACGGGCACGACGACGAGCTGGACGACGACGGGCACGACGAGGATGAGCCACGACGAGGATGAGCCCGACGAGGACGAGCCCGACGGCGACTGAGGCTGGTGGTAGGGTCAGTCGCGACGCGTGTCGCCCCTCGAACCATCGCGTGTGCAGCGCCCGGGCGCCGCGCTCGCGGTGGTCGGACGGCCGATCGCGGAAAATCTCCGCGACGTCGTCCCCGTGGCGGGGGTCGTCGGGGTCTTCCAGCTGCTGGTGCTCCGGGAGCCGTTTCCCGATCTCGGGCAGACGCTGGTCGGGCTGCTCGCCGTCGTCGCGGGTCTCACGTTGTTCGTGCAGGGGCTTCGGCTGGCGCTTTTCCCGCTGGGGGACAGCATGGCGACGAGCTTCGCGCGCAAGGGCAGCGTGCCGTGGCTGCTCGCATTCGCGTTCGCGCTCGGCTTCGGGACGACGGTCGCCGAACCGGCTCTGATCGCGGTCGCGGACGAGGCCGGCCGAGCGCGGGCGCTCTCGGGCACGGGCGAGCTGGATGGCGGTGACTACTCGCTTGCGCTCCGGTACGTGGTGGCGATCGCCGTCGGCGCGGCTATTGCGCTCGGCGTGCTCCGCATCCTCAAGGGGTGGCCGATCCACAGGATCATCATCGGTGGCTACGCGATCGCGATCGCGCTCACCCCGTTCGCACCCAACGACGCGGTGGGTATCGCCTACGACGCGGGTGGCGTTACCACGTCCACGATCACAGTTCCGCTCGTCGCCGCGCTCGGCATCGGCCTTTCCCGGTCGATCCGGGGTCGGAACCCGATGCTCGACGGGTTCGGTCTGATCGCGCTCGCAAGCCTCTTCCCGATCCTGTTCGTGCTGGTGTTCGGGATGGCGGTTGGCTGAGATGCCCGTCGTCGCCACGTCGCTCAGCGCCGGTCTCGCCGAGACGGTCAGGGGAGTTCTTCCGATCTTCTGCATCCTTGCGGTGTTCCAGTTCGCCGTCCTCCGGCGGAAGGTCCCGCACGCACGACGCGTGGCGGCCGGTGCCGTGATGGTCGTGGTCGGCCTAGCGCTGTTCATCGTCGGCCTGGAGACGGCGCTCTTTCCCATCGGCAGGACGATGGCCGAGCAGCTCACCGACCCCGAGTTCCTCGCCGGGCAGGGAGCGACGGCCGAGGGTATCGAGTGGTGGCAGTACTACTGGGTGTTCCTCTTCGGCGCGGCCATCAGCTTCGCCACGACGCTGGCGGAGCCGGCGCTGATCGCGGTTGGGCTCAAGGCCGAGGACGTCTCCGGCGGCACGGTTCGCGCCTGGCCGTTGCGCGTGACCATCGCTACCGGCGTCAGTCTCAGCGTCGCGCTCAGCATGTGGCGGATCGTCGTCGGGGCTCCGTTGCTCGTGTTTCTGATCATCGGCTACGTCATCGTCGCGGCGCTGACGACGCTTGCGCCGAAGTCGATCGTCCCGCTCGCATACGATTCCGGCGGAGTGACGACGTCGACGGTCACCGTGCCGGTCGTGACGGCGCTCGGTCTGGGCCTCGCCTCGACTGTGCCCGGACGCAGTGAGCTGGAGCATGGCTTCGGTGTGATCGCACTCGCCGTGCTGTTCCCCATGATTGCGGTCATGGGCTACGCGCAGCTCTCGGTCGTCCTCGGCCACCGCACGGCAAAGCGGGGACGTCGATGAAGCTCAAGGTCCTGATGGCTCTCGTCGAGGAGGACCGGACGGAGCGGATCATCGACGTCGCGCGGAAGGAAGGCGCGACCGGGTGCACCGTGATCACGAGCGCGCGTGGGGAGGGGCTCGTGCCGCCGAAGACCTTCTTCGGGCTCGAGCTGGAAGGGCAGCGTGATGTCGTCCTCTTCCTCGTGGAGGCACACCTGAGCCGTCACATCCTGGAATCGATCGCGATTGCGGGGCAGTTCGACGACGAGGTCGGTACGGGTATCGCGTTCCAACTCGACGTCGAGGATGCAGTCGGCCTGGCCACGCAGCTGCCGGTGATGAAGCGAGAGATCGAGGACGAGATTTGATCGAGCACGAGCGGGTCAGTGTGCGCGAGGTGATGACCGAAGGGCCGTTCGTCGTCGACGGCCTGGCCACCGTGCGCGAGGCGATCGAGATCATGCAAGAGCACCGCGTGTCGTCCCTCGTCGTCGACCGCAGACACGAGGGCGACGAGTACGGGCTGATCGTCGTGCACGACATCGCCGAACAGGTGATTGCAGTGAACCGGTCGCCCGACCGGACGAACGTGTACGAGGTGATGTCGAAGCCGGTCCTGTCACTCGACGCGGAGATGGACATCAAGTACGCGGTCCGGCTCCTGTGCAGGTTCGGTCTCTCGCGCGCACTCGTCCTCGAGCGCGGGGCCCTGATCGGCATCGTCACACTCCGGGATCTCGTGCTGCGATACGTCGCAGCAACCGCGAAGCCCTGATCGTGGTCGACCCCGTCGCCCGGCTGGCGAGCGCCGTCGCAGAGCTCGCGGAGGTTCCCGTGACGCTGGAGCGTCCCGGCGAAGCGGCGCATGGCGACTACGCGACGAATGTCGCGATGCGCCTCGCCGGGGAGCGACGGCGCCCTCCACGAGACGTCGCGGGAGAGCTCGCAGAGGCCGTGCGAAGCGTTCCAGGCGTGGCCTCCGCGGAGGTCGCCGGGCCGGGCTTCCTCAACCTCCGCGTCACCGATGCGTGGCTGGCGGATGGCGTCGCCACGGTGCTGGCGTCCGGCGCCGACTTCGGCGGCGGCACGGCGACCCGGCGCGAGCGGGTGCAGGTGGAGCTGGTGTCGGCCAACCCGACCGGACCGATCACGGTGGCTTCGGCGCGAAACGGCGCCTACGGCGACGCCGTTGCTCGTCTGCTGGCATTCGCCGGCCACGACGTCGAGCGGGAGTACTACTACAACGACGCCGGCGCCCAGATGGACCGCTTCCGCGCCTCGGTCGCCGCTGTCGCCCGCGGCGACGAGCCTCCCGAGGACGGTTACCACGGCGCCTATCTCGACGCGCTCGCGGCGCTTCCCGGTGATCCAGTGGCACACATGCTGGAGCGGATCGAGGCGAGCCTCGAGCGCTTCCGCATCCACCTCGACACCTGGGAGCGACAGAGCGAGTTCGAGGCCGAGATCGACGAGGCCATCCCGCTCCTCGACACGTACGAGGCAGACGGGGCAGTCTGGGCCCGCACGAGCGCGCACGGCGACGACAAGGACCGCGTCCTCGTTCGCTCGAACGGCGAGCCCACCTACTTCGGCGCCGACGCCGCATACATCCGCCGCAAGCTCGCCGGGAACTTCGACCGGCTCGTCTACGTGCTCGGTGCCGACCATCACGGCTACGTCGCTCGCCTGCAGGCCCTCGCCGAGATGCTCGGCCACCCGCGCGACGCAGTGGAGGTGCTGATCTACCAGCTCGTCCATCTCACGAAGGGCGGCGCCGCGACAAAGATGTCGAAGCGACGTGGCGACGTCGTCTTCCTCGACGACTTCCTCGACGAGATCGGCGTCGACGCGGCCCGCTGGTATCTCGTCTCGCGCGGCCACGACCAGACGATCGAGATCGACGTCGATCTCGCCGCCGAGAAGACGCAGGGAAACCCGGTCTACTACGTGCAATATGGGTACGCCCGGATCGCCGGCATCCTCCGGAACGCCGACGGGGCCGAGCCCGCGACCACCGTCACCGGGTCGCTCGCCGACGAGGAACGCGACCTCGTGAAGCGCCTGTTGGAGTTCCCCGAGGTTGCCGCCGTAGCGGCAGCACGCCGGGCGCCGCACGGCATCCCGACGTACGCGATCCGCGTCGCCGACGACTTCCATCGCTTCTACCACCACCACAAGGTGCTGGGCTCCGAGCAGCAGGCGTTCCGTCTCGCGCTCTGCACCGCGACGAAGGACGTGATCGCTCGCTGCCTCGACCTCGTCGGCGTCGAAGCGCCGGAGCGCATGTGACCGGCCGCATCAGCTACCCTCGCTGACCCGCTTCCCAAGGAGATCCATGCCAGCACTCGCAGCACTCGCCACTCTCGCCGCCGGCGTCGTTCTCGGCATCATCCTGTTCGCCACCGATCACACGCTGCTCGGTATGGCCGCGTTCCTGGGCGGCATCCCGTTCGCGTTGGGCGTCTGGGTGATGATGCGCGACCGGCTGTAGCCGGCTCGCGACCTCGAGCAACGCCCTCCCGGCGACGCCGATCCTCCACTGCGCCCGCTGCCGTCCAACCAAGCCACCGCGCTCTAGCGCGATGCTCCGTGGCCAGGGCGGGCGTCTCGGCTGAATGAGGATCGGCCGGCGCGCGGCAGCGATTACGATCGGCGTCGGTGCGCTGGAATCTCGGCCTTGCCGCGTTGGCGGCCTCGTGGGGGCTCATCGCGGTTCTGGTCGCTGCGGTCGACCTCGGTGCCGAGCCGCTCGCCTTCGGCCGGCTTGCCCTCGCCGCGATCACGCTGGCGCTCGTCGCGGCCCTGACCGGATCACTGGGCCGGCTCGGACCCGACGGTCGCCTGCTCCCACTGGTCGCTCTCGGCGTCGTCCAGGGGGCGCACTGGCTCCTCTTCTTCCTCGCCGTCAAGCTCGGCTCGGTCGCTCTCGCGGTTCTGACGTTCTACGCCGCACCGCTGTTCATCGCCGTCGGAGCGCCCGTCGTCCTACGCGAGCGCGTCTCTCGCATCGTGCTCGCCGCTCTCGTCCCAGGCGGGATCGGCATCGCTCTCGTCGCCGCCGGAGGCGACGCCGGAGGGCGCGTCTCGGCGACCGCGCTGGCCGTGGGCCTCGGTGCAGCATTGACTTTCGCGGTCCTCGTGCTCCTCTCTAAGAAGCTGCTGGCGGGCGACGCACATCCGATCACCGTGGCGTTCTGGGACTGCCTCGTCGGCGCGGCCGTCGTCGCGCCGGTGCTCCTGCTCGCCGATCGGGTGCTCCCTGAGAGTGCGGCCGAGTGGGGTGCCGTGGCTCTGCTCGGCGTCGTCTTCACCGGGCTCTCGACCCTCGTCTACGTGCTGCTGTTGCGTCACGTGACGGCGCAGGCCGCCGGGGTGCTGACGTTCCTGGAGCCGGTCGCTGCAGTCCTGCTTGCGGCTGCGATCGTGGACGAGCCGCTCTCGGTCGAGGTCGTCGTCGGGGGAGCTCTCGTACTTCTCGCCGGGGTCGCCGTGGTCCTGCTCGAGCCGACCGGACGCCGCGTCACCGAGGCCGCAGCCGCAGTAGGATCAGAGGCGTCGTGACTGTCGACGAGCGCACACCGCCGGACCGGAACCTGGCGCTCGAGCTCGTCCGTGTCACCGAGGCGGCCGCCATGGGAGCGGCACGCTGGATCGGCCGTGGCGACAAGATCGCTGCCGACCAGGCGGCAGTGGATGCGATGCGGCTGATGCTCTCGACGGTGAGCATGACCGGTCTCGTCGTGATCGGAGAGGGCGAGAAGGACGAGGCGCCGATGCTCTACAACGGCGAGCACGTCGGCAACGGCGTGGGGCCTGCGGTGGACGTCGCCGTCGACCCGCTGGAAGGAACGCGTCTCACGGCCCTCGGCATGCCCAACGCGATCGCGGTGATCGCGGTCGCCGAGCGCGGCACGATGTTCTTCCCGGGGGCCGCGCTCTACATGGACAAGATCGCGGTTGGCCCCGAGGCCGCAAACGCGATCGACATCGACGTGTCGCCGAGCGAGAACGTCCGTCGCGTGGCGGAGGCCAAGGGTATGGACGTCGGCGACGTCACCGTCGTCGTGCTCGAGCGCGATCGACACGACGAGCTGATCGCCGAGCTGCGGGCGGCGGGCGCACGCGTCAACCTGATCCGCGACGGCGACGTCGCCCCCGCGATCGCCGCCGCGCAGCCGTTTACCGGCGTCGACATGCTCATGGGGATCGGTGGCACACCGGAGGGCGTGATCTCGGCCGCCGCCATCAAGTGTGTTGGCGGCGCGCTGCAGGGAAAGCTGTGGCCGCGCAACGACGACGAACGGAGCCGGTTGCTGGATGCCGGGTTCGACCTCGACCGGGTCCTGACAGAGGACGACCTCGTCACCGGTGACGACGTCTTCGTCGCCGCCACCGGGGTCACGGGTGGTGCGTTGCTGCGCGGAGTTCGCATGACCGGTGCGGGAGCCGAGACCGAGTCGCTCGTGATGCGATCGCGCTCCGGCACGGTGCGCCGGATCTCGGCGTTCCACCCGTCCGAGAAGCTGATGAGCCTGAGAGAGGAAGGAGAGCGCTGATGCCTGCGCAGGAGCTGACCGCGATAGCCGCGTCGATCGTCGCCGACAACAAGGGAATCCTCGCCGCCGACGAGTCCACCGGCACCATCAAGAAGCGCCTCGACTCGATCGGTGTGGAGTCGACGGAGGAGACGCGCCGCGCGTACCGCAACCTCCTCTTCACGACGCCCGGCTGCGAGGAGTACATCGGCGGCGTGATCCTCTACGACGAGACCATCCGCCAGGCGTCAGACGACGGCACGCCGTTCGCCGAGCTCCTCGCCGGGAAGGGCGTCGTGCCGGGGATCAAGGTCGACACCGGCGCGAAGCCGCTCGCGCTCGCGGCCGGGGAGACGGTCACGGAAGGCCTCGACGGGCTCCGTGAGCGCCTCGCCGACTACTACGAGCTGGGCGCGCGCTTCGCGAAGTGGCGCGCGGTGATCACGATCGGCGAGGGCATCCCCACCGGCAACTGCATCCGTGCGAATGCCCACGCGCTGGCGCGCTACGCCGCGCTCGTGCAGGAGGCCGGCATGGTGCCGATCGTGGAGCCCGAGGTGCTGATGGACGCCGACAACACGATCGAGCGCTGCTACGAGGTCACGGCACGAACGCTGCACGCGCTCTACGGCGAGCTCGACCGCGCAGGGGTCGCCCTCGAGGGGACACTGCTCAAGCCCAACATGGTGATCTCGGGCAAGGGCTGTGCCGATCAGGCGGACGCCCAGCGGATCGCCGCGCTCACCGTCGACTGCTTCCTCCGGCACGTGCCGGCAGCGGTGCCGGGCATCGTCTTCCTCTCGGGCGGGCAGTCGGAGGTACAGGCCACCGAGAACCTCGACGCGATCAATCGCGTCGGCGGCCCGTGGCCGCTGTCGTTCTCGTACGGGCGTGCGCTGCAGCAGTCCGCGCTCAAGGCGTGGGGCGGCGAGGCCGGCAATGCCGAGGACGCACAGCAGGTGTTCCTCCACCGGGCCCGAATGAACGCGCTCGCGGTGGCGGGCGAGTGGGACGCCGAGCTCGAGGAGGCTGTCGCCGCGTCGTAGGCGGCCGCTCAGGACGTCGAGGCGATGACCTTGCCCGGGTTCATGATCCCGTGCGGGTCGAACAGGTCCTTGATCCCGCGGTAGAGCGGCACGAGATCCGGGTGCTCGAGCCGGAGTGCCCCGATCTTGCCGATGCCGATCCCGTGCTCGCCCGTACAGGTACCACCGCGGGCGAGCGCGTCGCGGACGAGCGTGTCCGAGAGCTCGTGCCAGCTCGCGACCTCGGCCGGGTCGTCGGCATCGAGGGTGACGCCGACGTGGAAGTTCCCGTCGCCGACGTGTCCGAGGATCCCTCCGCGCAGACCGTGCCGTTCGAGTTCCGCCTGGGCAACCGCGACGGCCTCCGCCAGCTGGGACAGCGGCACGCACGTGTCGGTCGAGCAGTGCCGGAGCCCGGGCCACAGCTGCGACCACGAGTAGGCGGCGTCGTGGCGCGCCGACCACAGTCGCGAGCGTGCCTCGGCAGCCCGGTCGTGGGCGACCTCGACCGCGCCCTCGGCTTCTGCGAGTGCGAGCACCAGCTCCAGGTCGCCGTCCACGGATGCCTCCGTGCCGGCGGCTTCGACGAGCAGGCACGGCACCTCCGGATAGTCGGTGCCGCTGTAGAGGTTGATCGCCTGCATGTTGAGCCCGTCGACGAGCTCGACGCGGGTGACTCCCGCCCCCGCAGAGACGGCGGCGACCGCGGTGCGCACGGCTGCGGCGACAGAGGGGAACGAGATCCGTGCCGCAACGACGTGCTCGGGGATGCCGTGGAGGCGCAGGGCCAGCTCGGTGATCACGCCGAGCGTCCCCTCGGAGCCGACGAGGAGCCCGGTGATGTCGTAGCCCGCCGAGGTCTTGGGGGCACGGCTGCCGGTGCGAATCACGCGGCCGCCCGGCAGGACGGCCTCGAGCGCGAGGACGTTGGCGCGCATCTTCCCGTAGCGGACCGTGGTCGTGCCCGAGGCATTGGTGGCCGCCATCCCACCGAGGGTCGCATCGGCACCCGGGTCGACCGGGAACTGCAGCCCGTGCTCGCCTGCCGCCCGGCTGAGGGCGCCGCGGGTGACTCCGGCCTGCACGACGGCGAGAAGGTTCTCGGGCTCGAGGGCAACGATCTGGTTCATCCGGGTCGTATCGAGGCTGATGCCGCCGGCCACGGGGATGACGTGGCCCTCGAGGCTCGAGCCGATGCCGAACGGCGTCACCGGGATGCGATGCGCCTCGGCGAGTGCCAGCACCTGCGAGACCTCGTCGGCGGTCACCGGGTAGACGACCGCCGCGGGGCGAACGGGGCGGTGGAACGTCATGTCGTCGCTGTGCAGGTCGCGGTCGGAGTCTCCGGTCGACACGCGGGAGGAGTCGCCGCCGAGGGCAACGACGAGACCGGCGACGAGATCAGCGGGGAGGGCGATCACGTGTCCAACTCTGCCCGATCGGCGACTCCTGCGGAGCTCCACCGACCGCGGATCAGTGTCAACCCCCATGGCGTAGCCTGCCAACGCTGCGACGATGACCAGAGCGAAAGGAGTACCTATGGCCAAGACCGTTCAGGGTAAGCCTGCTCAGGTTGGCGACGTGATCGAGATCACGGGTCACGCGGTTGGCGACGCGCCGCGGACGGCCGAGATCCTCGAGGTGATCGGCGAGCCCGGTCACGAGCACTTCCGCGTCCGTTGGGAAGACGGCCACGAGTCGATCTTCTTCCCTGGCGGCGACGCGGTCGTCCGTCATCCACGGCGGTAGATCCGTCAACAGATTCGGCTGGCTGTCACCATCGGGTCGCCTGCGAGACCGTCCACCGACGGTCACAACCCGAAGGAGGCTCGGCCATGCTCACCGAACGCCAGCAGGAGCTCTGCACGACCAGCCGCTGGGACTTCAGCGACCTGTGCGCCCTGTACGTCAACTGCACGCTCAAGCCGTCTCCGGCTCAGTCGCACACACAGGGGCTGATGGACATCTCGATCGCCATCATGGAGGCCAACGGCGTCACCGTCGACCAGATCCGCTTCGTCGATCACGGCGCTGCTCCAGGGGTGTACCCGGACATGCGCGAGCACGGCGCGACGTCGGACGAGTGGCCGATGCTGTACGAGCGCGTGCAGGCCGCGGAGATCCTGGTCGTCGGCACACCCATCTGGCTCGGTGAGAAGTCGTCGGTGTGCACGCACCTGATCGAGCGGCTGTACGGGAACTCGGCGGAGCTCAACGAGCACGGCCAGTACGCCTACTACGGGAAGGTTGGCGGCTGTCTCGTGACCGGGAACGAGGACGGCGTGAAGCACTGCTCGATGAGCGTGCTCTATGCCCTGCAGCACCTCGGCTACGTGATTCCGCCGCAGGCCGACGCCGGCTGGATCGGCGAAGCAGGGCCCGGACCGTCGTACCTGGACGCAGGCTCGGGGGGGCCCGAGAACGACTTCACGAACCGGAACACGACCTTCATGACCTGGAATCTGCTGCACACAGCGCGGCTGCTGAAGGACGCGGGCGGCTTCCCCGTGCATGGAAACCAGCGCGCGCTGTGGGAGGCCGGCTGTCGCTTCGACTTCGCGAACCCCGAGTACCGCTGAGGCCGTAGGACCACCGACCGACAGATCGTCGCGATCGCCCACGCACGCGCTACCGACCGTCCGTACCGGCCCCGGATGACGGTGGAGCGGGCGATCGGCGTCATCCGCGGCGAGAGCGGAGGCTCCTTCGAGCCCCGTCTCGCTGACGAGTTCCTCGATCGATCGGAGGCCCGGCAGGTCGCCACCGCAGCTGCACGGGACGACGTCCGGGCGCTCCCGGCTTGCTCTAGCTCGCGGTAACGCGGAAGCCCGTGACCCGATTCAGGGGTCGCCCCGATGCGTTCAGGACGGGCAGCGCCGATAATCGGCGCGATGAGAAGCGCGCTTTCCGTTGGCTCGTCTGGGGCGCAGCGCGTGTCGGGGCCGGTGCTCGCAAGCCTGCGCGGCGGGCTTGCGCGCGAGATCGCGCTCGTCACGGCAGCGATCGTGGCGTACTTCGGCATTCGCAACCGCACCGTCGGAGCGGCCGACACCGCGCTGGCGAACGCCGAGCGACTCTACGACCTCGAGCAGTCGCTGGGTCTTGCGTGGGAGGGGTGGTTGCAGAGCACCGTCGCGGGCACGGACGTGCACGTGACGCTCGTCAACTGGGTGTACATCTGGGGTCACTGGCCCGTGATCCTGGGCAGCGTGATCGTGCTCTATGCGACGCGACGCACCCATTACCGGCGGCTGCGGAACGCCCTGTTCGTGTCGGGCGGGATCGGGTTCCTGTTCTTCGCCCTGTTGCCGCTCGCGCCGCCCCGGCTCGCCGGGCTCGGCCTCGTGGACACGGTCACCGAGCAGTCGAATGCGTACCGCGCACTCCAGCCGCCGGGACTCACGAACCAGTACGCCGCGTTCCCGAGCCTGCACGTCGGTTGGAACATCGTCGTCGGCGTCGTGCTCTTCACGGCGTTCGCGCACGTTGCGGTCAGGGTCTTCGCGGTGCTCATGCCACTCGCGATGGCAGTCGCCGTCGTGGCCACCGCCAACCACTTCGTGCTCGACGTCGCGGCAGGCCTCGTCGTCGTGCTCGTCGGTCTCGCAGCCGCCCTTGCCATCGAGGCGCGTGGCGCTACGGCTACACTCGATGTGAATGGGGTCGACTGCGACGATCGGGGAGGTCGTCCGTTCACCGGGCCTGCCGTTCGTCGTGGCCCACCGCGCGGGCAACCGCCTCGTTGATCTCCGTGCCGCCGAGAAGGCCGGCACGACGCTGGTCGAAGCCGATGTCCGCCTGTACCGTGGCCGGCTCGAGGTTCGTCACCTGAAGTCGGCAGGCCCGCTGCCTGTGCTCTGGGACCGCTGGCAGCTCGCTCCGACGTGGCGCGACCGGCTCTCGCTCGGCGCCCTGCTCGAGGCCACCGGAGAGCAGACGGAGCTGATGCTCGATCTCAAGGGCCCGCGGCGTCGGCTGGCCGAGCTCGTGGTCGACACGCTGCGGCCGTATCTCGACACACGCCGCGTGATCGTGTGCGCGCGCTGGTGGCGTCTCCTCGAGCCGTTCGCCGACCTGCCCGTACGGCGCATCCATTCCGTCGGGACTCGCCGCCAGCTCGGTCGCATCGTCTCCCGTGGGGGCGACCACCGCCTCGACGGCGTTGCCGTCCACTCCCGTCTCCTCGACGAGGGCGTCGTCGCCGAGCTTCGCCGCGTCGCCGACGTCGTGATGACGTGGCCGGTGAACACACCCGAGCGGGCCGGAGAGCTGTTGCGTCTCGGGGTCGACGGCCTGATCTCGGATGCCGTGGACGCGATCGCACCGGCCCTCGTCGCCGAGACGCGCGCGTGAATCCGCTCGATCACGTTTTCGGCGCCGCGCAGACGGCGCTGGATCGCGTTGGGCACCTCGACGGGCGGTTCCTGCTGCCCGCGCTCGCACTGCAGCTCGCGACGCTCGGCTTTCGCGCACTTGCCTGGCGCAATATCCTGGCCGCCGCCTACCCGGAGCGACGGATCCGCGTCGGCTCCATCGCCTGCGTCTACGCGGCCGGCGTGGCACTCAACGCCTTCACGCCCGCACGTGGTGGAGAGGCGCTCAAGGTGCTGCTGGCGCGTACCCGCATACCCGGCTCCAGCCTGCCCACCATCGCAGGGTCGCTCACGGTCGTGCTGGCGCTCGACGCGGTGCTCGGTGCGGTTCTCGTCGGCGTGCTCGTCGCCACCGGCGCCCTGCCCGGCTTGCCGAGCCCACCCTCGCTGGGCATGATCCCCGTGCTGGTCGGCGCGTTCCTCGTCGTCGGTGGAATCACCGCTGCGCTCCTTCGCCCGGAAGCGCTCGCGCGACTGGCCAGGCGGGTGGCACGGGGGCTCGCCGTCCTGCGCACGCCGCGACGATACGTGACGACAGTCGTCCCGTTTCAGCTCGCCGCGTGGGCGTGCCGCATCGGGGTCGTGCTGCTCGTGCTGCACGCCTTCCGTATCGATGCAGGCCTCGTGACGGCGGCGCTCGTGGTCGTGCTCAGCGGCGCGGCGACCGCGGTGCCCGTTCCGGGTGGTGCAGGAACACAGCAGGTGCTCGCCGCGTACGCCCTGCAGGGACTGGTCTCCGTGGCCGGAGCCGTATCGTTCTCCGTCGGCATGCAGGTCGGCGTCACCGTCGTCAACACCCTGGTCGGCCTCGTCGCCACCATGCTCCTCTTTCGCACGCTGCGCCCGCTGGCGGCGGTGCGCTCGGCCCGGTCGCTCGCGCGAACCTGAGCTTGGTCGGCGACTCGTCGCGGAGCGCCGGACCGGCGTCGCGACGGCGGCGAACGCGGTACGTTCGCGCGGTGAGAGACGACCGCGGTGGACACGACGCGACGAAGCGTGCGCTCGACGTGACCGTGTCGGGGACGCTGTTCGTCCTGCTGGCCCCTGTGCTCGCAGTCGTCGCCGCGCTCGTCGTCCTCGATGCGCTTCTCTGCAGCCGCGACCGCGGGCCCGTGCTCTACCGGGAGCGGAGGATCTCGGCGGGCCGCGAGTTCGACCTGCTGAAATTCCGCACGCTGCGTCGGGACGTGCTCGCAGAGGCGGCGGGGCACGTCCGTCTCTTCGAGAGCGATGCTTCGAACCTCACCTGGGCGGGGCGGCGGGTGCTCAAGCCCTGGTACCTGGACGAGTTGCCGCAGCTCGTCAACGTCGTACGTGGCGACATGAGCCTCGTCGGCCCGAGGCCGTGGCCGCCCGAGCTGGTCGAGCGCCAGCTTGCGAAGGGGGCAAACTACAGGATGCAGGTGCCCGCCGGCTGGACCGGGCCGGCGCAGGTGTCGAAGGGCGGCGATCCCGTGCGCTACACGGACCTCGACCTCGAGTACGTGGAGCGCTGTGCCCGGTCGACGGCCTGGGGCCTCGTGCGCTACGACCTTCGCATCCTGCGCGAGACGGTGCGCACGATGCTCCGCGGCGAGGGTCTCACGAACTGACCCTGGACAACTGCGCCGACTCTGCGCATGGTGTGAGCAATGAGCACGGTGCACGATGTCGACGAGGTGCTGGAGGTCCTCCGAGAGGAGGAGCGCTCGTTGTCCCTCAAGCGCACACGGCTGCACGGCCGCATCGACTTCCTGCACTCCGGCGGGTACGCGCATCTCGATGCGGCGACCGAGATGAGCCGCTTACGAGATCTCGAGCGAGACCTGTCGATCCGCCGCAAGGAGCTTCACACACAGATCGACGTGGCCCGCCGCGAGCGACAGCGCCGCTGCGGCGCCAGCGCCTGACATTCGCGCCTACATGGTTGATCGGTAATTCCGGCGCCCGCGACTGGCACTCCAATTACCGATCAACCATCTAGCGGAGTACGATCGCGGTGCCGCCGCTCCCGTAGAACGTGAACGGGCGGACTGGGGTGGACGAGGCGCACATCGCGCCGATGCCGAGCACGTGGGAGCCGGCCTTGACGGCGGCGTCGGTGACGCCGGCGAGCGTCGTGGGCTGCAGGTCGCCGCGTGTCGAGTAGGCGAGCGTCAGTGTGCTGCGCACGGGGATACCGTCGAGTGTCAACCACCACCACACGTTGTCGCCGCCGGCGATGCATAGAAGCTCGGAGGCGAAGCTCTTGAGCAGCAGAAGTTGACCGTCGCTCGGTGTCGTCACAGTCGCGTCCGCGTGGTCTGCGCCGGCGGTGTCGCTGACGAGTTGGTTCACGAGCACGGCAGGCGCCGACACGGCGGGATTCGCCGCGGCAGGTACGCCTTCAGCGCCGTCACCGATCGCGCGCACTGTGAGCCGATTGAGGTCGCCAAGCCCGAGCGACCCGTTGCGAATGTCGAGGCCCGTGATCGAGCCGTTCTTGATCTGCGCGCCTGTGATCAGCCCTGTTGCGGCAATACCGGTGCCGCTCAGCGCGACGAGCAGCGCGAGCGAGGCGACGACGAGGGCAGGCGAAGGACGACGACGGTGGGACGCGAGGCGCAACGGAACCTCCTGGGTCGCGGACGACGAACGGCGCGTTAGTCTACGCGTACCGCTACACGGGAGGTCGCCGTTACGTCAGCCGGATCCTCGGGTCGATCCAGGCGTAGAGCAGGTCGACGAAGAGGGTGAACACGATGATCGCGATCGCACCGAACAAGACGACGCCCTGCAGCACGGGCAGGTCGAACTGGGCGATCGACTGGATCGCGGTGCCGCCGAGCCCGTTCAGCCCGAACACCGCCTCGATGAAGATCGCACCGCCGAGCAGCAGGCCGATGTCGAGGCCGATCAGCGTGACGAGCGGCAGGAGGGCGTTGCGGAGGACGTGGCTGCGCATGACCCGGCTTTCCGGGGCGCCCTTGGCCCGCGCGGTGCGCACGTAGTCCTGCGACAGGGTCTCCATCACCTCCGCCCGCGTGAACCGCACGTACGTCGCAGCCACGACGAGGGCGAGCGTCGTCCAGGGCAGGATCATGTGGTACGCCCAGTCGGCCACGCCGCCGCACTGCGACGCCTCCGGGATCGAGAACACCTCGCAGTAGCCGGCGATCGGCGTCAACCCCAACCGGTAGCCGATCAGGTACGAGAGCATCAACCCGATCCAGAACGACGGCAGCGAGATCCCGATCAACACGTAGGTCATCGCGGCGCGGTCGGCGAGTGATCTCGGGCGTAGCGCGGAGAGGATCCCGATCGGGATCGCCATCAGCAGCACCAGGATCATGCCACCGAACACGAGCGACGCGGTGATCGGCGCAGCCCGCTTGATCTCCTCGTTCACCGACTGCCGCGTCAGGAACGACTGCCCCAACGACCCCTCGAACACCAACCGCTTCAAGAAGCGCCCGTACTGCACATAGATCGGATCATCGAGGCCCAGGAACGCCTCGACCTCCTTGACCTTCTCCGGTGTCGCCGACTGCCCCGCAGCGAGTCGCGCCGGGTTCGCCGGCACCAAGAAGAAGATCACGTACGTGACGAACGACACGGCGATGAACAGCACGCACGCCCAGAGCAAGCGGCGAATCAGGAAGCGGACCATGTGTCCTCCTTCGTCATACTCATAAGTACTGTTGCATATGACGTAATCGCTACGCTATTTGTTGGTGATCGAGTTCCAGCAGCCGGGCGATCCGGTCGCGATCGCCGTCGACCTCGCGAACACGTGGGATGTGCTCGAGGCCGAGCCCGAGCGACTGCGCGGTGTGGATGGCTTGCGTCGATTCCTTTCCGAGCGGTCGATCCGGGGCGCGGCGAGCGTCGGCGAGCGGGACGTGGCGCGTGTCCGCGCGTTCCGCGACGAGCTCCGCGCGGTCTTCGAGGAGCGGGACGAGCGTGAGGCGGCGGCCTTGCTGAACGGCCTGCTCGAGGGGTCGGGCGCGGTGCCCCGGCTCGTGCAGGCAGCCGGCGGCTGGTCGTTGCAGCACACGCCGGTCGCGGGCGGGGCGGTGAGCCGCCTGATGGCCGACGCTGCGGCCGCCTTGGCCGAGGTTGTCTCGGCGACGGGCTGGGCACGGCTCGGCGTGTGCGACGCCGAGCCGTGCACGTGCGTCTTCGTCGATCGCACGCGCGGCGGAACGCGTCGATACTGCTGCCGCTTGTGCGCCGATCGTGCTGCGACGGCGGCGTATCGCGCTCGCCGCCGCAGCGGGTGAGAGGCCGCGAGCCGATCACAACGGCTCGTGTTCGGCTGCGCTCGTCGGGACGGAGGGTGTGGCGTCGCCGGGTCGCCGTCTACAGACGCCTGCTCCAGATGCCGATATCACCCATGTCATGCCACGCCTCGCCACGGCATCCTTCGTCGCGCTGCTGCTCGGGGCAGCAGCCGTCTTCGAGCTCGAGCGCCGCTTCTACCGGTACGTCAAGGGCGCCACGACCTAGTCCCGGCTCCTGGAGCCGATCCCGCGTTGGACGCGCGACCGCCGACGCGCATTCCGACCGGCGGCGCCGAGCAACCGCCGAATCCTAGAGCGGGCGATGGGGATCGAACCCACGACACCTGGCTTGGGAAGCCAGTGCTCTACCGCTGAGCTACGCCCGCCAGCCCCGGGATTCTAGCTCCTCGGGGTGAGACGCTCCCTCTGCCGGCGCCCACTCATCACCCACTCGACCTGCTGCGAACGCGGTGCGACCTCATCTACATCCGACGTGACGACGGCCTCGCGTGGCACCCGCTATGAACGGCTGGCACCGTTGCCTGTCGTACGGCTCGGGCGGATGAGGAAGGCGTCGACAGCCGCTCCACCATGAAGATCAGACCGATCCGCATCAGAACGGCCTCCTGAATACCGAAGCGACCGTATTCTCCAGACGAGTAGAGGCTCCCGACGATCGCGCTGGTACCACTGGCCACGACCAGCGTCGTGCCGACCACGGCGAGCCAGGTTCGCCGTCGGAACGCCCGCGTCGCCAGCAGCGCCGCGACGGCGAGCAGGAACACCCCCAGGAGCCCGCGCAGTACCCACCGGTCACGAGGATGGCCGTCAACCGCCGGTCCTGCCGCCGGACGGCGGAGCCGAGGACGACCACTGCGAGTACGACGATGTAGGGCAGCACGCCGGGCCGGGTGAATGTCCACCAGACCCCGACGACACCCAGCGCGGCGGCGGCCACGCGCGAGCCAGTCCGCGTCCAGATCGCGAACAGCCCGAGCGCCATCACGCCGAGCCCGACGGAGAGCGCCTCCGACAGGATCGCGAAGTCCCACGTGTACACCGCCGGGGTGAGCGCCAGACCGATCACCCCGACCGCCGCGACGATCCGCGCTGGCAGCGTCCGGACGTTGATCCACAAGCCGATCACCAGCAGCGACCAGGCCAGCGTGCCGATCACCCATTGCAGCAGAGCGCGGGCCGTGTCGGTGCCGACAACCGACTAGAGCAGGGGCACGCCCCACGGCCGTGGCGCGTCGCCCGTGAAGGACAGAGTCTCGACCGCGTCAGTGGCCCCCGGCCGGGGCGCGTAGGAGCCCGTGTCGAACGACGTGAAGACCGTCAACCCCCAGAGCGCAAGCACCCGAGCCACCAGGTAGAGCGCAAGCAACCCGACGAGCACGGCGGTGTCTCGGTGCCCTCGGACGACCTGCAATAGCCCCGGCCGCACCGGGCTGCTCGGAGTCGACGTGTCGTCCGCGATCACGCCTGTCGGCTGTCGCCGTCTGACGACAACGTGCCTCGCCGACACGTCTCGACGTCCATCACCTCACGTCGATCGCCGGACTCGCGGATCCCACACGTTCACTCTATGTGGCCGGCATGAAGGCCCAGGACGCCGCGCCACTCCAACCGACGCGGGCGCGCGCCCGGATGATTCCGGGCGGCCGCTCACCGATCCTTCACACGCTCGGCCTATCCTCGCCGCATGCGCTGGATCCTCGTCATCGCCGCTGGCGCCACCGCTGCGGTGGCCGCCTCGGCCACGGCCGGTCCGTCGGCGGGGACGGCGAGGAGCTCCGACGTGGTCTCCGGGCTCGCGACGTGGGTGGACATCTACGACGCGTACTACCGGGCCCCCGAGGTCACGGCAGCGCGCATCGCGGCCCGCGGCGTGCGCACGGTGTTCGCGGAGACGGCGAACGACCGCAGCAGCGTCGACGTGGTCGAGCCCGTCCGGCTCGGACGGTTCGTCGACGCGTTGCACGAGAGCGGGGTCGCCGTCATTGCGTGGTACCTGCCCGGCTTCGACAAGCCCACGCGAGATCTGCGGCGCACGCGTGCCATGCTCCGCTTCCGGACGCCCGCAGGTGGCGCGTTCGACGCCGTCGCGCTCGACATCGAGTCGACACGCGTGAAGAGCACCGGCCTCCGCACGAAGCGGATGCTGGCGCTGGCGCGCACCCTTCGTGCCGAAGCGGGGGAGACGCCCGTCGCGGCGATCACCTATCCGCCGCGCGCGCTCGAGCGGCATGTCGGTTGGTGGCCGAGGTTTCCCTGGGCCGAGCTCGCGCCTCTCGTGGACGCGTTCGTGCCCATGGCGTACTCGGGCGGGGGCTTCTCGGGCTACGACGCGACGTACGGCTACGTCGCACGCTCGCTCCGGCAGGTGCGGTCGTTCGTCGGGCCCGGTGTGCCGATCCACGCGGCGGGCGGTGTCGCCAACCGCATGAACGCCGAGGAGCTCCGCGCCTTCGCCGACGCGGTCGCAGACACGGGTGCCGTCGGCTGGAGCCTCTACGACTACGAGACCACGCCGTCGCGCGGGTGGGCGGCCCTCCGGGTGCTCGGCGGCACGCGCTAGCGAAGGCCACGGCGAGGCCCGTCCCTACGCGTCGCGTCCGATCAACAGACGTCGAGCAGCCGGTCGATGCGTGCGACGACGTCGAAGCCAAGACGCTCGAGGATCGGTCGCGACATACGGCCGGCGTGCGTGATCAGATCCGGAGTGCCGCGGCGTGCTCCATCGGCGGCACGCGCGGCGACCAGAGCGCGGTACGCACCGCGGCCGCGGGCGGCGGGTACCGTCGCACCTCCGAAGAGGAGCAGTCCCCAGTCCGTGTACGCAGCGTAGGCTGCGGCCACGGGTTCCCCGTCGACGAATGCGAGGAACGTCGAGCCGTCGATCCCCTCTCGCGCGAAGTCCGCCTGCGTATCCGCATCGTCGCCGCGCAGATCGCCGAACGCCTCTCGCTGCACTTGGCGTGCCAGCAGCAGCTCAGCGACGCTCGACACGCGTCGGGCCTCGACGCCCTCCGGAGCCGACTCGTGCAACCCCCCGCGGAGCACCATCCCGTGTGCGACCGGCTCCTCGTCGTCGACAGCGACTCCAAGCTCGATCAGCTGCGCGACGAGATCGGGTGGTGTGCACGACTCGCCGATCTCCCACTCGGCTCCCTCGCGACCTTCGCGCGACAACAGAGAGCGGATCTCGTGCAGCGTGGTCTCCACGTCGTCGGAGCCGACGCGCACACGCTGAACGGTCGCCGAGCGCGGATCGGAACCGAGCGAGAGCCACACCGCGAAACGGCCGGAGGGATCCTTGATCAATCGGCGACGACCCGACGGCTGCTGGTAGAGGTTGGGGTTCTCGGCCAGCTCGCGGATCACGCGGCGAACGCCTCGCGCAGCCGGTCGCGTGTCGCGAGCAGGTGCTCGGGGACGACCTTGACGTCGGCCAGCACGGGCATGAAGTTCGTGTCGCCCGACCAGCGCGGCACGACGTGCTCGTGCAGGTGCTGCGCGATGCTGCCGCCCGCGGCGAAGCCGAGGTTCCAGCCGACATTGAAGGCGTCCGGGTTCGAGATCGCGCGCAGTGCCTCCAGCGAGCGGACGGTCAGGCGGTGCAGCTCGAGCGCCTCACCGTCGTCGAGCTCGTCGAGCGAGCCCACGTGGCGGAGCGGGGAGACCATCAGGTGCCCCGACGAGTAGGGGAACTTGTTGAGCAGAACGATCGTCGTGTCGCCGCGGTGGACGACGAGGCTGTCGTCGCCGAGTGCGTCCTCCGCCTCGAGACAGAACACGCAGCCGTCCTCGCTGCCGGTCTGCTCGATGTAGACGACGCGCCACGGGGCCCACAACGGTCTGGTCATGCGGCCATTCTCCCAGAGACGTGTAGTGTCGGGGGGTGGCCGTAGAGGCGTACAGGACGCCGGACGACCGGTTCGCAGGGCTTCCCGGGTGGGGCTTCGCTCCGCAGTACGTCGAGCAGGATGGGCTGCGCATGCACTACGTCGACGAGGGCGAAGGCGACCCGATCCTGCTGCTGCACGGCGAGCCGACGTGGGGGTTCCTCTACCGCAAGATGATCCCGGGCCTCGCAGCCGCCGGACGGGTGGTTGCCCCCGACTACTTCGGCTTCGGGCGCTCGGACAAGCCCGTCGAGCGCTCGTGGTACTCGTACGACGCACACTTCGCGTCGATCGAGCGCTTCGTCCGCGACCAGCTCGACCTGTCGGGCGTCACCGTCGTCGTGCAGGACTGGGGTGGACCGATCGGCCTGCGGCTGGCGGTCGAGCATCCCGACCGCATCGCGCGGCTCGTCGTCATGAACACCGGCATCGGCGCCCGCGCGCCCGGCGAGGACTGGCTGCGCTTCCAGGCCTTCATGCGGCGGGTCGACACCGAGATCGTGCCCGGTCAGCTCGTCCGCATCTCCTGTGCCACGGAGCTGTCGGACGAGGTCGTGGCCGGTTACGACGCGCCCTTCCCGACCCCCGAGTCGAAGATCGGCGTGGTCATGTTCCCCGAGCTCGTCGCCACCAGCTCGGACCATCCGAGCGGGGCCGCGATGATCGCCGTGCGCGAGAAGCTCCGCACCTGCGAGCAGCCCGCCTTCGTCCTCTTCAGCGATGCCGACCCGATCTTCACGGCTCGGCACGCGCAGATCATGGCCGATCTGATCCCCGGTGCCGGCCCGCCGGAGACGGTCGCCGGCGCGGCGCACTTCCTCCAGGAGGATCGCGGCGAGGAGATCGCCGAGCGCATCGTCTCCTGGCTCGCGTCGCTGTAGCGTCTCAGCGTTCCAGGGCAGGACGGGTGCCGCCCCTACCCAGACGCGCGTTTCCGCGTTACCCTGGGCGGTCTGCGGCGTCCCCTTCGAGGGGGAGCAGCCGTGGCCTACCCGTTCATTCCCAGCCCCAACCTCACCCGCACGAACGGGCGGGTCGTCGACGCCGTCGTCGTGCACACGATGGAGGCCGCCGAGCGGATGGACACAGCCGAGGCCGTCGCGCGCTGGTTCGCACGGCCCGAGACTCAGGTCTCGGCGCACTACTGCGTCGACGCCGACTCGGTCGTCCAGTGCGTATCGGAGCAGGACATCGCGTGGCATGCACGCGGTGGGAACGACCGGTCGATCGGGATCGAGCTCGCCGGGTACGCGGGTCAGGGCCCGAAGGGGTGGGACGACGACTACAGCTGGGCGGTGCTCGAGCGCGCGGCGTCCCTCGCGGCCGAGATCTGCCGGAGGCACAGGATCCCTGTACGCCGTCTGCGCGCGGCCGATCTCGTTGCCGGTAGCCGCGGCCTGGCCGGTCACGTCGACGTGAGCGAGGCGTTCGGGCGGAGCACGCACTGGGACCCCGGCCCGGCCTTCCCGTGGCGCCGCTTTCTGCGGCTGACTCGGCTAGCCGCGCGCAGCGACGTCGTCGAGCGCGGCGCGGAGACCTGAGGCGATCTCGTCGACTTCGGAACGGTCGATCACGAGTGGGGGCGAGACCTGCAGTCCGCCGCCCGTAAGCGTCCGGGTGAGGACGCCGTGCCTGCGGGCGGTGAGCGTGACGCGATCGGTGAGGCCGGCGTCGTCGGCGAGGAGTGACTCGTCCACCTGCACCGCGGCCACGGCCCCGAGCCCGGCGCGCACCTCGCTGACGAGCTCGTGATCTGCGAGTGGGCGGAGAGCATCCGCGAGCTCGCGCTCCAACTCGAGCGCGCGCCCGAGCAGGCCTTCGCGTTCGAGGATGTCGAGGTTCGGGTGCGCCGCCGCCGTAGCCGTCGCGTGACCCGAGTACGTGTACCCGTGTCGCCAGACGCCTGCATCGGCGGCCCAGAACGCATCCCGTAGACGCATGCCCGCGATCACGCCGCCGAGCGGGACGTAGCCCGAGGTGATGCCCTTCGCAAACGTGATCGCGTCGGGCTCCAGGCCGAAGCGTGTCGATGCGAACCAGTCGCCGACCCGGCCGAAGCCGCAGATCACCTCGTCCACGATGAAGAGGACACCGCGCTCGCGGCAGACGTCCTGCACGCCCTGCAGGTAGCCGTCCGGGGGCAGGAGGACACCGCCTGCACCGATGATCGGCTCGCAGAGGAAGGCCGCGACGCGACCCGCGCCGATCTCGTCGATCGTCTCGGCGAGTGCCGATGCCGAATCCCAGGGCACGCGCGCGGTGTCGCCGACGAGCGGGCCGAGGCCGGTCTTGAAGACGTCGCTGCCGACGATGCTCGTCCCGTAGCCGGCGAGCCCGTGGTAGCAGCGCTCGCGCGTGAGGATCACGGTGCGCTCGGGCTCTCCGGTGAGGCTCCAGTAGCGGCGTGCCATCTTGACGGCCGTCTCCACCGACTCGCCGCCGCCGGAGGCGAAGAAGACGACCGCCTCCGGGATCGGTGAGAGCGCGGCGACGCGCTCGGCCAGCCGCGACGTCGCCTCGGTCGACACGTCCCCGTAGTGCGAGTACGCATGCAGGCGCCGCAGTTGGGCGGCGGCAGCGTCCGCGATCTCGTCGCGGCCGTAGCCGACGTTCGCATACCAGAGACCCGCGGTGGCGTCGATGTAGCGCCGCCCCGCCGTGTCCCACACCTGGGCGCCCTCACCGCGGTCGAGCAGGAGCTCTCCGTTCGCCGCCACCGCGTGCATGTCGGCGACCGGGTGCCAGAAGCGGGTGCTCACGGGGACAGCCTAGTCGTGGGCGAGCCCGTCTACACCTTGTAACCGATCGTCACACGGCGTCTCAGCGGCGGCCGGTGAACGCGCCGCGATCCGGATCGAGGCGGGCGGCGGGGCAGGCGGCCCAGAAGCCGCGTCGCGCGGCTCGCGCCTCGTCGGCGGCCTCGAGCAGCTCGTCCGCATGGCGACCGCGGTCGCCCCGGAAGAAGTACGGCGCCGCGGCGCCCTCGCGCACGAGCGCCAGGTTGACGTTCTCCTCGTCCGCGAGGACGTAGCGCAGAAGCCGATCGTAGACGTCGACGTCGTCCAGGGCGGGGTCTCGCTCGAGCTCGACGGGTGTGCCGCGAGGAGTGATCTGCTCGAGCGCGGTTGTCGCCTCCCGCCCGTAGCACTCGTCCGACGCCTCCGGTGCATCGATCTGGACAAGGCGGATCGTGCGCCCGTCCTCGAGCCCGAGCGTGTCGCCGTCCCCCACGTACGCGACGACTCCCGTGTCGGCGTCGACCGAGGTGTCGCTCAACGCATCGCAGCCGGCGCCCCCGAGGGAGACGGTGAGCGCGGCCACCAGGAGGGTCAGGCGGCGGAGGGCCACGCGAGCCCGTCGGCTGAACCGGCGACGAGGCGATCGCTGCCCGGCTCGCCGGTGGCGTCGTCCAGTTCCTTGCCGAGCCAGAACTGCCCGCGATCCGCCACGCACCGAGTCTAGATGGGTGATCGGCAATTCAGGCACCCGCGAATGGCGGCCGTGACGCGGCGCATCGCGGCACGCTCGCTCGCGACACGTACCAGCAGGTACGCGCCACGAGTCGAGCGCACCACGCTGCTTGGTCACGCCCGTCCTCGGCGGGCACCCCAATTACCGATCAACCATCTAGAGCGCGGCTGTGCCGTACAGTGGCCCTGTGATCGACCGGTTGCGGATCACGCCCGGGGAGCGCCCCAGACTCTCGGAGCGCGACTGCGCCGACATGCTCGGCTTCGCGGACAAGGACGAGGGCAAGGTAGCGCTCGACGACCTGCGCGATCGGCTCGAGCGCCTGCAACAGAGACTCTACGCCGAGCAGAGGCATAGCATCCTGCTCGTTCTGCAAGGTCTCGACGCCGCGGGCAAGGACGGCGTGATCCGGCGCGTGATGACCGGTCTCAACCCGCAGGGCTGTCGGGTTGCCTCCTTCCGCGCGCCGACCGCGACCGAGCTCGCACACGACTACCTGTGGCGGGTACACGCGCAGTTGCCATCCCGGGGTGAGATCGGCATCTTCAACCGGTCGCACTACGAGGACGTCGTCGCGGTGCGGCTGCACGACCTCGCGCCGGAGGACGTGTGGCGGCGTCGACCGGCCCATCTCAACGACTTCGAGCGCATGCTCACCGACGAGGGCACGTCGATCGTCAAGGTCTTCCTCAACGTGTCGCAGGACGAGCAGCGGCTCCGTTTGCAGGAGCGGGTCGACGACCCTGAGAAGAGATGGAAGTTCCGCCGGGCGGATCTGGACGTCAGGGCGCGCTTCGACGAGTACCTCGCCGCGTATGACGACGTGATCGCAGAGACGTCGACGGCGTGGGCGCCGTGGCACGTCGTCCCTGCCGACCGAAACTGGGTGAAGGCGGCGGCTGTGGCGGCGCTGCTCGTCGCCGCGCTGGAGCGCATCGACCCGCGCCTGCCGGATCCCGAGCCCGGCAACGACGGGCTCCGGATCGACTGATTCGCTACCCGAGCAGCCGCGGGATCAGCCGCGGCGGGCAGTCACGCTGGAGGAGCGCGACCGCATCAACCACATCGATCTCGACGTGCCCAGCGAGCATGAGCGCGTCGTCGAGCGGGCAGCCCCACTCGGCAAAGGCTTCGAACCGGGCCCGTAGGAGCTCTTCAGCCTCTGACGGGGCGAGTACCTCGAACTGTGCCGCTGTCATGTTGCCCTTTCGTCCCTGTGCTTCAGGTCGTAACCATGTTGTGCCCGACCGTGAGGGAGTGCGCGTCCCCCACGCGGGGGGAGGGAGCCCCTCGATCGAGTGTCGTCAGGATCAGACCAGGATCCGGATCGCCGTCTCGACGGGGCAGCCCTTCTCGACGAGCGCGACGGCGTCGTGCAGATCGGCGTCGACATGCGCCGCCACCACTGCCGCCTGCTCGAAGTCGAAGCCGGCGCGCAGCAGGACGTCGAACCGCCAGCGCAGCACTTCGACCGCCTCCGAATCCTCTAGTTGCTCGAACTGTGCCGCAGTCATCTCGTGCCTCTCGGTCAGTTGCCGCCAGTGGGCTTACGGTCGGCTGCGAACGTGGCCGAAATGCCCCCCAAAAGGGGTAACCGACGCTGGGGGACTCGCGACCGGAGCAGTGCGTGGCAGGAGCGGCGATGGGTGAGTGGTGGGTGATCCGCTCGGATCGAACGATCCCGGTGGACATCGGGTCGCCGATGTGATGGGGTGTCGCTCCTTGTCGCGGGAGCGCTCACAGTGAGAGGCATCACCGAGAAGCTCCGCGAGTCGGGACGATCGCTGGGGAGCGTCTTCCGCAACCCCGGTCTCCGCCGGCTCCAGCTGGCGTTCGCCGGATCGATCGTCGGCGACTGGGCGTACGCCGTCGGCGTCGCCATCTACGCGTACGACCAGGGCGGCCCTGCGGCCGTCGGCATCCTCGGCGTCGTCCGCTACGTGTTGATGGCGATCGTCGGGCCTTTCGCCTCCACGCTGGCCGACCGGCTCCCCCGCAAGCGCGTCATGATCGCCTCGGATCTCGCCCGGGGCTCGCTCGTCGCCATCGCGGCCGGTGTGATCGCCCTCGACGGCCCCGCACTGGCTGTCTACGCACTCGCGACCGTGACCAGTCTCGTGTCGACGGTGTTCCGACCGGCCCAGGCGGCGCTGCTCCCGTCGCTCGCTCGCGACCCAGGCGAGCTCACGGCAGCCAATGTCTCGTCGAGCACGATCGAGAGCGTCGGCTTCTTTCTCGGTCCAGCGCTCGGCGGCCTGCTGCTCGCAGTCGCCGACATCCCGGTCGTCTATGCGGTGAATGCGCTGACGTTCGTCTGGTCGGCGGCCCTGATCATGGGGATCCGCACCGAGGTCGTGGCCGCGACGCCCGAGGCAGAGGCAGAGGCAGACGAGGAGAAGACGAGCTTCCTGACAGAGTCGGCAGCGGGTTTCAAGACGATCCTCGCCGATCGGTCGTTGCGGCTGTTGATCGGCCTGTATTGCGCGCAGACGGTTGTTGCGGGTGCGTCGCTCGTGTTCACGATCTCGATCGCCCTCGACATGCTCGAGCTCGGCGACCCCGGTGTCGGCTACCTGGACTCCGTGCTGGGGATCGGCGGGTTGATCGGCGGCTTCGTGGCGCTCGTTCTCGCACAGCGTGGAAGGCTCGCGCTCGACTTCGGGTTCGGCGTGATCCTCTGGTCGGCACCGCTGCTGCTGATCGCGGTTTCCCCGACGCTGGCCGCTGCCACCGTGGCGATGGTCCTGATCGGGCTCGCGAACTCGGTCGTGGACGTCAACGCGTACACGATCATCCAGCGCGTCGTCCGCCCGGAGGTGATGGGTCGCGTGTTCGGCGCGATGGAGAGCGCCGTGATCGCGGGAATGGCCCTCGGTGCGCTGCTGATGCCCGCCTTGATCCACTGGATCGGGTTGCGGAGCGGGCTCGCGGTGATAGGCGGCGCTGTCACGCTCGTCGTGATCCCGGCGCTCGTCGGGCTGAGGCGGATCGATCGAACGGTGCTCGCCCCACCGGGTCTCGACCTCGTGCGCGAGGTGTCGATCCTCTCCGCGCTGCCGGAGGCGATCCTGGAGCGCCTGGCGCGGGCGCTCGTGCCCGTCGAGGCCGTCGCCGGCGACGTCGTGGTCCGGCAGGGAGACGCCGGCGATCGTGTCTACGTGATCGAGAGCGGAACCGTCGAAGTCACCCGCGACGGGCGGCACATCGCGCATCTCGGCCGCGGCGACGTGTTCGGCGAGATCGCACTCCTGCGCGACGTTCCGCGTACCGCGACCGTCACGGCCACCAGCGACGCTGTCCTCCAGGCGCTCGAGCGCGACGACTTCCTCCCGGCGGTGACAGGGCACCACGACGTCCAGGAGACTGCGGAGATCGCGATCACCACGCGACTCGCGATGCTCTGATCCACCCCGCGCGTGGTCTGTGGAACAGGGTCGGTCAGAGCCACCACTTCCCGCGGGGCACGTCGCCGAGGCATCGGTACCGCATGAAACCGTGCCTCACCTCGGCTGAGATCATCTGAGAGCGGCTGAGATGGGTACAAAGTTGTACCCCGCCTGTGACCCCGAGCTTCCGACGAGGTGTCGGACGCGATTACCTCGTAGGTCCGTGACCGGGGAGGGACTGCGCAACACGGTAGCCCTCCCCACGGTCGTCTCGCCCGGTTCGGCGGGCGCGTCTGGCACGGTTCCGCTACCTGGCCTCGCAGCGCTCGCAGGACGCGTGGAGATCGGCCCGGGAGCTGGCCGACAGGCGGCGGGTGAACGGGCGGAAGGAGCCTGATCGTCGCTCCAGCCTCGCCCTTAGGGGTTTGGGGGGAAGGGGGCAGGCGCCGTCGGCTGTGGTGGTTGGCGGTCGCCACGGGCTCGAAGGATGCCGAGGACGGCGATGGCGAGGAAGCCAAACACGGCGACCCGGGGCGCCACCAATGCGAGCACGATGACAGCGACGTAGAACCCGATGCTTGGTGTCAACGCCATGGTGATCGCCTGGATCTCCTTTGCGTCGACCTCTGGCTTCAACAGGTGGCGGTCGCCGGTAACCGATCCCCACAGGCCTCCGAGGAGGAGCGTGACGACGAGTAGCGATGCGCCGTAGAAGATCACTGCTGCTCGTTCGGCGTCGGCGCTCTCGATCGCTTCGGCCATGAGCTTGGTCGGGAACGGCAAGAACGCGACGGCCATCAGCAGCAGCAGATTGATCAGCATCAGCTGCCGGTTCGCGCACTGCAGGCGTCGGAAGATGCCGTGATGCGCGAGCCAGATGCCCCCGATCGTGATGAAGCTCGTCGCATAGGCGAAGTAGGAGGGCCATTGATCGGCGATGCCGCGCCAGAGATCGTCGAATGCCGCCTCGGGCACACTGACCTCGAGAATGAGCAGCGTGATCGCAATCGCGAAGACACCGTCACTGAACGCCTCGGTCCGGCTCGTACCCCAGTAGCTCTCCATGCCAGGAGCGGCTTCGCTATCGAACCCAACGCTCCTGCGCTCCGCCTCAACGGAAGTCCGTCAAGCGGTGTTGGACTCGAACCAGGGACGTCGGGAGAGTGACTACCTCTCGGCGCCCAAGCTCTGCGTCGGGCACGGCTCTCCGGTGTGCTCGTTGAACCAATCGAGCGCGACCCGGTGTTCGTCACGGAACTCCTTCGTGACCCACACGATCGTGCCGGCGTCTGTTCCGGCCGCGTACGTCAGCAGCTGGCCGAGATGACCGTGGTCGCTCGCCTCGATCTGGTTCTCCACGATCAACGGAGTCCCGTTCGTTAGATCGCGGCCGATCAGATCCAGCGAGAACGACCCGACCGAGTGCTCGGCCCTCTCAAGCTCCAAGTCGAGCTTCCAACGCGAAATCGCCCTGCAGCCGTCCCTCTCGGTAGGGCTGCAGGGCGATGCTCTGATCAGTCCGCGTCGAGCTCGGCGACGTCGATTGCCAGCGCGAGCGCGCGGTGCGGTTGTAGATGGAGTCGGGTGGGCGCCCGATCGCGCATGTGGCGCGTGATCTCGGCGTCCACAAAGAGGCGTTGTGTCTGTGGCGGATCCTGCCGCCGGTCGAGGTCGCACGGGTCACCAAGGCGTTCACCGATGACCGTGCCCGCCGTGTGTTCCTGACATTCGTGCTCACCGGCCTCCGTCGCAGCGAACTGGTGGCGCTTCAGTGGCGGCACGTCAACCTCGTGGAAGCAACGCTCCGGGTCACCGAGTCGAAACGGAGGAGGGCGAACGGCTGATCGCGCTACCCGCCCCGCTGGTGGACGAACTGGCCGACCATTACGCCGCCAGTTCCTACCGCTCCGATACCGACTACGTGTTCGCTCACCCGCAGCGTGGCTCCCGGCTGGACATCGACTGGTTCCGCGGGCATCTGGACCGGTCGCTCGCCATCGCCGGGGTCAAGGAACATGTGCGCGTTCACGACCTGCGGCACGCGGCGCTGACGAACCTCGCCGCCACCGGGGCGTCACCGATCGCGGTGATGTCGACGGCGGGGCACCGCTCGATGTCAACGACGATGCAGTACGTGCACCTGGCCGGGTTCGTGTTCCGCGACGACGCCGACGCGCTCGCGCAGCGGATGCTCCGGGTACAAGGTCCGGGTACAAACACGCCGCAACCCGTGCAGGTAAGCCAAGAGCGCTAGAGCCACCGCTTGAAGCGGAAGAAGCCGACCATGCCGCCGAGCAGCACCACGAGCGCACCGAGAATCAGCCAGAACGCGTCGTTTCCACCTTCGCCCGGAAAGAGCACGTTCATGCCGAAGATCCCGGTGAGCACGGTCAGCGGGAGCATCGTCACGCTGAAGATCGTGAGCAGGCGCAGGACGTCGTTCTGTCGATGCGAGATCACCGACTCGTTCGTCGACTCGATCGCCTCGACGACCTCCTTGTAGTTGTCGAGGAGGTCCCAGATGCGCTCGGCGGCGTCGACGATGTCGTCGAAGTAGAGCTCGAGCTCCTCGGGCAGGAAACGATCGACGTGCCGCTCCAGGACGCGCAACGTTCCGCGCTCGGGCTTGATGATCTTGCGGTACGAGATGATCTCCTGCTTCACGTTGGAGATGTCCCGTACGACTTCCTCCGAGCGCCCGTCGAACACGTCGTCCTCGACGCGGTCGAGCTTGTGCGCGATCTTGTCGAGGATCGGGAAGCAGTAGTCGAAGAGGTCGTCGAGCACTTCGTAGAGCAGGCGACCGGTGCCGCGGGCGAACAGCGAGTCGCGCAACTCCTCGTCGTCCTCGCACCGGGCGAACAGGCGGGTGACGGGGAGGAGCTCGCGGTTGGGGATCGTGACGAGGTAGTCGTGCCCGATGAACACGTCGAGCTCGGCTGCGTTGAGCCGCTGGATCGTCTTGTCGTAGACGGGGAAGTGAAGGACGGTGAACAGGTAGCCGTCCTCCTCGTAGTCGTCGACCTTGGGGCGCTGACGACGCGAGACGATGTCTTCGACGTCGAGCGGGTGCCAGCCAAAACGCTCGGCGAGCTCTACGGCGACCTCGAGCTCTGGGTTGACGACGTTGATCCAGGTCAGGCCGCTGGTCGCGACCTCGCGAATCTCAGCCCGCGGACGGGCGACCGCGTCTGCGGCCGCACGGGACCGGGCGCGTCTCGGGATGCGCGGTATGCTCGGCATAAGGACTCTGAGGGTCGTCGGTCGCCGGCATCATGTTCGGCATTCTACCGCCGTCGCCTGCCTGCGGCGGACGGTCAGACCGGGCGTGTCGACGGTGTCAGGCGCGTCGCCGCCGGGAGCATCCGCTCCATCGCCAGCGCAAGGACGGAGCCGAGCACGCACATGGCGGCCCACACGAGCCACGTGACGGATGCGGTCCGCTCGAGCAGGAAGCCACCGATGGCGGGACCGAGTGCGAACCCGACCTGCCACGAGAGCGCGGACAGAGCCATGTAGCGGCCGAGCAGGCGCGGGTCGGCGAGATCCGCCACGAGCGGGGCCTGGACGGCGCCGTGGATGCACTCTCCCAGCCCGAAGACGCCCATCGCGATGGCGAAGAGAACCGCCGCCGTCGTGCCGCTCACATCGCTCCCGCCGACGATCGAGACGGCGACCCAGCAGCCGGCCCAGACGACACCGAGCAGCGCCAGCGCCCGCATGCGGCGGTGGCCCTCGGAGAGCTTCGTGATCGGGAGCTGCGCCAGCACGATCACGAGCGTGTTGACGAAGAAGATGACGCCGATCGCCGTCTCCGATACGCCGGACTCGTTCTTGGCGAAGACGGGGAGCAGTTCGAAGCCTGACATGCCGGCGAAGATGAAGAGCGTGTTCAGCGCGACGACGGCCATGAACGCACCGTGCCGGAGGACGTCGCGGTAGCTCCCGGGCCGGGTGGCGGCGTCGGCATCCCCTTCGGGCCGCGGCAGCACGCCGGGCACGAAGAGCCAGAGGATCGCCAAGTAGACGAGAAACGACGCGGCGTCGACCGCGAAGACCACGACGAACGTCCCGGGGCGATCGGCGGTCGCGATCACGCCGCCGACGAGCGCGCCGAGGCCGATCCCGAGGTTCATCACGACGCGCTGCATGGCGAATGTGGCGTGCCGGCGTTGGGGCGGTGTGAGCGCGGCCAGGAGCGTCGACTGGGCAGGCCAGAAGAGCCCGTTGCCCACCCCCATCACGGAGGCGGCGAGAAACCCCTGCCACGGAGCGTGAACGAGCGCGAGGCTCCCGTACCCCACGGCGAGCACGACGAGCGATACGGCGAGGATCCGGCGCCCCCCGAAGCGGTCGACGAGAGGTCCGGAGACGGGTCCCGCGACGAGGCTGACGACACCGTTGGTGGCCACGATCAAACCGGCCACGCCGAGGCCGATCCCGCGAACGTTGTGCAGGTAGATGAGGACGAACGGGATCACGACCCCGTTGCCGAACGCGCTCACGAGGCCGCCGAGTTGGAGCGTCTGCACGCTGCGGGGAAGGCTGGGATTCAGGCTACGAAGCCACGCGCGCACCGCGGGACCGTACAGACGTCAGCGCACTGTGGTGGTCGCGCCGGCGTCCGGCGAGCGCCCCGCTGCGAGCCTGCGAGCCTCGGTGTCGGCGTGTGGGTGCCCCGTTACCGCGATCAGGAAGTCCGACGCCTCGAGTGCGTACAGGGTCGCTGCGCCCAGTGCGCGGCACGTCGCCGTCCGCGCTACCCCGTGCAGAAGCGCGACCTCGCCGAACCCGTCGCCCCGCGCGAGCGTGGCAACGGCGCTGCCGTCGCGGATCACCTCGATCTCGCCGTCTGCGATCACGTAGAAGTTGTTGCCAACGTCTCCCTGCACGATCACGTTCTCCCCGGCGGCGACCTCGAGGCGCTCCAACGCGCGGGCGAGGGCCTCCACCTGGGCCGCCGGCAGCAGCGCGAACAGCGGCAGCGACCGCAGCAGGTTGATCTCGACCACGGGCACCGTCGCGTGCCGGTCGACGTCGAGCAGCGTCCTTCCAGCCGCGAGCGCGGCCAGTGGCAGAAGGAGTCCGATGCCGACGATCGCGAGTGACGACCCGCCGAGCGCGACGAGACCGGCCACCACCATCGAGCCGACGGCAAGGCCGGCCATGGCCAAGCCTTCGAGCAGGCCGAAGATTCGGGCGAGCACGTCGGTGGGCGCGACGCGCTGAAGGAGCGTGCGCGTCGCCACATCGAAGATCACGCGACCGGCGCCGGCCAGTGCCAGCAGAACCAAGGCGCTGCCCGCGGTGGGGTGTGCGGCGAGGAGCGCGAAGGCGGCGAAGTAGAGAACGAGCCCGGCGAGCAGCGATGGCACGAGGCGTGTCCGCCCGACCAGGCTCGCGGTGAAGGCGATCGCGAGCGTCGCTCCGGCCCCGAACGCGGCGTTCAGGTAACCGGCCCAAGACTCACTCCGCTCGAGCACGCCGATCGCCAGCTCCGGGTAGAGGACGTCGAGGGCGCCCAGAGCGACGAAGTCCGCGCACAGGGCGATCACGAGGATCCGCGCAAAGCGTTCTCGCCTGAGGACACCGAGCGCGGTCGCGAGCGAGCGATGAACCGTCTCCCTGTCGCCGCCGCCGGCCGGGGGAGGGCCTGCGAGAGGGCGCACGAGAAGGGCGCTGACGGCAACGGCCACCGCCATCACCGCGAATACGGCGCCGGTGCCCGACACGGCGAGCAGCACACCGGCGAGGGCTGGCGCGACGAGAACGCTCAGGCTCTCCGTCCAGCTCGTGACCACATTGATCGCGGTCAGCTCCTCGGGTCGGCGAGCGAGAGCCGGTGAGAAGACGGCCATCGTCGGCCGGGTCATGGTCAGCGCCGAGGACGGCACGATCGCCGCTGCGTAGACCATCAGCGGGTCGGCATCCGCCAGGAGTGCCGCCGCCACGAGGGCGAACCCGAGCGACTGGACGGTGTAGCTCCAGAAGAGCACGCGGCCGGGACGAAACCGATCGCCGAGCACCGAGCCGAGCGGCGCGAAGATTGCTGCGGGAACGAGTTGCACGACCGCTACGACGCCCGCCTCGGTCGTCCCGCCGTTGCCGTAGGCGTAGACGAGCAGCGCGATCCACGTCGCCCATTCGGCGACGTTGAACCCGGCGAACGCGAGCTCGATCCGGCGGAGAGGCGCGCTGCGCAGGACGGTCGTGAGAACCGTCGCGACCTGTGTCGCCGCAGAGCGAGCGCGTTGAGTGATCATCGGGAGACGGCGTCTTTGAGAGGAGGATGCCGATCCTGTCAGATCACAGGCCGTCGAGAGGCCCTCGCATGCGCCCGGCAGGAATCGAACCTGCGACCTCGCGCTCCGGAGGCGCGCGCTCTATCCCCTGAGCTACGGGCGCGGGGATGCGGGTCAGTGTAGTCGAGGTTGTTGGTGGGGAGGGTTGCCGTGGCCCGAGGTGGCGTGAACTTTCGCTGATGGTCGCCAGCGGGCGCGATAGGCTGATTCGAGTGCGAGCTCTCGTCCTCGCGACGCGGTTTCTGCTCGAGCTCTGCCTGCTCGGCGCGTTCGGAGTCGCCGGCTGGGAAGTAGGCGGCGGCGGTGCGGTCGGGACCGTCGTCGCAGTGGCGTTCGCAGCTGCCGGCGCGGCAGTGTGGGGCATGTGGATCGGCCCGAAGTCGAGTCGTCGTCTGCGCGATCCGGTGCGACTCGGCGTCGAGGTCGGGCTGTTCGCGCTCGGCGGAGCTGCGCTGTGGCTGGTGTGGTCGCCGGCCGCTGGAATGGCGCTCGCCGGCGCCTCGACGGTGGTCGCCGTCGTCACCCGCAGGGTCGGTGAGCCGTCGCCCGGCGGGTGGGAGTAGGCTCCACGCGTTGCAGGTTGCCGCCGAGATCGTCACGCTCCGGCTCGCCGAGACTTTCGTGATCTCGCGCGAGTCTCAGGATGCGGCCGACGTCCTTCACGTCGCCGTCACCCACGATGGCGTAGTGGGGCGCGGGGAGGCCGCGCCGATCGAGCGCTACGACGAGACGGCGGAGTCGGCGCTGGCGTTCGTCGAGGAGCACGGCGCCGTCGTCGGTGACGACCCGTTCGCGCTCGAGGAGATCGGAGCGCGTCTCGCGGAGATCCCGGGCGAGCAGGCCGCCAAGTCGGCGCTCGACGCAGCGCTCCACGACCTGCAGGGCAAGCTCCTCGGCGTCCCGGTGTGGCGCCTGCTCGGGTTGCCGCGGACAGGACCGCCGACGTCGTTCACGATCTGGCTCGGCGATCCCGACGACATGGCGCGCCGCGCCGCCCGTGTCGCCGATCGGTACCGGTGCCTGAAGCTCAAGCTCGGAGGCGGAGACGGCCTGGACGTCGAGCGCGTCCGCGCGGTGCGTTCGGTGACCGCGCTGCCGCTCCGGGTCGACGTCAACGAGTGGTGGTCGCTGGACGAGGCGCTCGACGCCATCCCGCACCTCCAGCAGCTCGGCGTCGACTACGTCGAGCAGCCGCTGCCGGCCGGGGACGCAGGCGGCGCCGTCCTGCGCGAGCGGTCGCCGTTGCCGGTGTACGTCGACGAGGACTGCCACACGCTGGCAGACGTCGCCGCGTGTTCGGAGATCGCGCACGGCGTCAACATCAAGCTCGCGAAATCCGGAGGCATCCGCGAGGCGGTACGTATCGCGCACGCGGCGCGCTCGCTCGGGCTCGGTGTGATGCTCGGGTGCATGATCGAATCGGGGCTCGGCATCGCGGCGGGCTGCGTGGTGGCGCCGCTGTGCGACCACGTCGACCTCGACGGCAACCTGCTGCTCGCCGAGGACCCATGTCCGGGGGTGTGGTTCGTCGACGGCGTGCAGGTGCCCGGAGAAGGCGCGGGGCTCGGTGTCGGCTGAGCGGCTGCTGATCCTCGCCGAGGGGTACTCGGCCGACACCCACTACGGCAAGACGATGCGCGGCATCCTCCGCTACCGACGCGACGACGTCGTGGCGATCCTCGACTCGGAGCGGGCAGGCGAGGTGCTCGACGGCGTTCCGATCGTGGCCGACGTCGCTGCCGCCGATGCCTTCGACCCGACGACCGCGCTGGTCGGCGTCGCGACGCAGGGGGGGCGGTTCCCACCCGCGTGGAGACTGTTGCTCGAGGCGTGCGTCCGGGCGGGACTGTCGGTCGAGAACGGCCTGCACGAGTTTCTCCGCGACGACCCCGAGCTCGCACCGCTCGCCGCGCAGCACGGGGTCGAGCTCCGTGACCTGCGGCGTCCCCCCGACGGGCTCGACTGCCCGACCGGCGAGAACCTGCGGCTCGCTGCCCGGGTCGTGCACACGGTCGGCTCGGATTGCGCCATCGGCAAGATGACCGTCTCGCTCGAGCTCGACCGGGAGGCGCTCGCCCGCGGCCTCGCGTCGGTGTTCGTGCCCACGGGGCAGACCGGCATCGCGATCGCGGGCTGGGGCATCGCCGTCGACGCCGTCGTCTCGGACTTCATCGCCGGCGCCGCCGAGCGGCTCGTCGTCGAAGGCCACGCCCGTGGCGGCGAGATCCTGCACGTCGAGGGGCAGGGAGCGATCACGCATCCTGCCTACTCAGGCGTCACGCTCGGGCTCTTGCACGGCTGCGCACCGCATGTGCTGGTGCTGTGCCACCGCGCAGGCGCCACCGAGGTCGACGGTTATCCCGGGCACCGCGTGCTGCCGCTGCCGGAGCTCGTCGAGCTGTACGAGCGGATCTCACTGCCGGCGCGACGGGCGCGCGTCGCGTGCATCGCTCTCAACACGAGCGACCTCGACGACGTCGGCGCGGCCGCCGCAATCGCGCGCGCCGAGGCCGAGACGGGACTCGTGGCCGGCGACCCCGTCCGGTCCGGGGCAGGGCGACTCCTGGACGCAGTGCTCCGGTGCCTCGTGTAGCCTGCCGGCGCCCCCGGTCGAGGAGGGAGGGGCTCACCGACGAATGGGGGCACGCGTGCGACGTCCGCTGCTATTGCTGCTCGCGCTCGCGCTCGTCAGCGTCGGGTCGGCGACCGCCGCCGACATCGGGGCGAACGACGACACGGGCAAGTGGGCGCCAGACGGTGGTGTCGCCTTCTTCGGTCACATGTCGTCGTACGGGCTCAGACAGACCGTGATGAGCGTCCGCTGGCAGCCGAGCGCAGCCGCCGCGATCTCCCACGTCGAGCTTCTCGATCGTGCAGTCGCGGCGGCGACCGCGGCCGGATTGAACGTCGTGCTCGCCGTCTACCCGTATCCGCCGCGCGAGATCGAGACCGGGCTCGGCCCACCGTGGGCCTTCGCCGACTATGTCCGCCGTGTCGCCGACCGCTACCCGCAGGTTCGACAGTACGTGATCGGCAACGAGCCCAACCAGCCCGCGTTCTGGCGGCCCCAGTTCTCGCGGCGTACCGGGGCGAATGTCTCAGCCAAGACGTTCGGCGTCTATCTCGCCGCCGCATATGACGCACTCAAGGCGCTCGATCGCGGGATCCGCGTGATCGGCGTGGGGCTCTCGCCTCGCGGCAACGATCGGCCGCGCGCGCGCAACAACATCTCGACCTCGCCGATGCGGTTTCTCGGTGCGCTCGGGCGCTGGTACCGCGCGAGCGGCAGAACGACTCCACTGATGGACGGCTTCAGCTTCCATCCCTACCCCGGTCGCGCGACCGATCCGCTCGATCGCGAGTACGTCTGGCCGCACGCAGGATTCGCGAACCTCGATCGTGTCAAGCAAGGCCTCTGGGACGCCTTCTCGCGGACGCCGCAGCCGACGACGCTCGACGGGCTCCAGCTCTATCTGGACGAGGTCGGGTGGCAGGTCGACACCAACCTGCAACCGGGGTACGAGGGGCAAGAGAACGTCCCGGTCACGACCGAGAGCGCGCAGGCAGCGATCTACCGCGAGATCGTGACCCGCACCGCGTGCGATCCGGATGTCGCCGAGGTCAATTTCTTCGGGTTCTACGACGACAGCCTGCGCACCGGGTTCCAGGCAGGGTTGCACCGGGTCGGCGGAGTCGCGCGGCCCTCTGCGGAAGCCGTCCGGAGCGCCATCGCCGAGGGCACGGCGGCGTGCGGCGCCGCCGTGCCGTGGGCCCCCACGCGGGTCGTCCTCGGCTCCGTCAGGCCCGTCGTGCTGTCGCAGCGCACAACGGTGACCGTCGAGGCTCGCAGCGACGAGGGGTCGACCGTCCTCGCCTGCGTGTTCCCGCGCAGCACGAGCAGGCCCGTCGCGCTCCGCGCTCTTGCGGGTCGCGGTAGTGGCGCGCTCTTCTGCCTGAAGGGCAACGCGTCGCCGCAGCGGCCGGCGCGTCTCACCATTCGCCGTCTGGCCGAGATCGCCCAGGGCGGGACGATCGCCATCCAGGTCGCCGCCGAGGCGAACCCGGAGCGCCGCGCAGCCTACGTGACCCGGTTCCGGTAGCCCGGCCACCTGCACGACGGCCCCCGTTGCTCTGGGGGAGGCACCGTTTGCGCTTGACAACGAACACACGTTCGCGTACCTTTGACCGAACACATGTTCGGTCGCCTTCTCCTCATCACCATCGTCGCCGTTGGCCTGTGGGCGCTGTTCGCGCACGACACGAGCGCGGGGGGGCCGGAGCAGCGGCATCGCGTGCAGCACGGGGACACGCTGTGGGCGATCGCGGTGAGCAACTACGCCGGCGACCCGCGTGAGGCCGTGTGGCGGATTCGGGAGCGGAACGATCTCACCGGGGTGACGCTCGTGCCCGGTCAGGTGCTCGTCCTCCCCTGAGCACGCCGCGCGCATGGTCGCCGCGACACCGGTCGCTCGCCGCCAGAGCAGCGCCCTGCGCTCCCCCGAGGAATCCCGGGACGACGGCCTACAGGCCGCGGTAGGCGTGCCCGGCCATCGCGTCCGGGTCGAGCATCACGTTGACCACGGTCGTCTCGTCGGCCGAGAGCGCACGCTCGAGTGCCGGTACGAGCTCGTGCGGCCGCTCGACGTGCTCGCCGCGGCAGCCGTACACGTCAGCGATGCGGTCGTACCGCGACGGCGCCAGGCGGGTCGCGACTTCGCCCTCCGGCCCGTAGATCCCGATCTGCGGAATCCTGATCTCGCCCCAGGCCGCGTCGTTGCCGATCACGAACACGGCGGGGATGTCGAAGCGGACGAGGGAGTCGACGTCCATGCCGTTGAGACCGAATGCCCCGTCGCCCATGACGACGACGATCGGCCCACCGAAGCCGGCGGCGCCGACACCGAGCGCAAAGCCGGGCCCGACGCCGAGGCAGCCGAACGGCCCCGGGTCGAGCCAATGACCGGGGCGGTGGATCCGCAGGACGCGCGACACCGCCGCTACCACGTCGCCGCCGTCCCCGATCACCACGGCGTCCTCGGGCAGCACGGCGTCGAGCGCGGCGCCCAGGCGGTAGTGGTGGAGAGGGGCCTGATCCGACTCGATCTGCGCACGATGGCCTGCCCACCATCCCTCCTCGGCCTCCTGGGCGACCCTGAGCCACGTGTCGCGGGGCCGCGACGCGGGAACGAGCTGCGCCAGGGTCGAAAGCGCGTGTCGCGTGTCGGAGACGATCCCGACATCGGGCAGGCGGTTCCGCCCGAGCTCCCGTGCGTCGCCGTGGACGTGGACGAGCGAGCCGTCGCCGAAGCCTCCGTAGCGCAGGCGGAAGTCGAGTGTCGCGCCGGCGACGACCACGACGTCGGCCGCGCGTAGCGCAGTGGAGCGAGCGTGCTGGAAGAACAGGGGATGCTCTGGCGGCAGAGAGCCTCGTCCCGAACCGTTCAGGAACACCGGTGACCCGACCCGCTCGGCGAGCGCCGCGAGCGCGTCCGCCGCGTCGTCCCACCAGATGCCCGAGCCTCCGACGATCGCCGGTCGCTCGGCGCTCCCCAGGAGGTCGGCGGCGCGCTCGAGCGCTTCTGGGTCGCCCGCCGTGCACGCATCCACCCGCGCGACGCCCACCGGCTGATCGGGCGCTGCCTCCTCGAAGAGCACGTCCATCGGCAGCTCGAGATAGACGGGACCGCACGGGCGGGCGAGAGCGTGCCGGAAGGCGAGGGAGACGTACTCGGGAATCCGCGCCGTGTGAGAGCAAATCCCCGCCCACTTGGTGAGGGGACGCATCAGCGACAGCTGGTCGAACTCCTGCAGCGCCCCGCGCTCGGCCTGCAGAAGCGGACGCGCGCCGCCGATCACGACCAGCGGCACCTGTCCGGCGAGAGCGCTCGCGACGGCGGTCACGGTACCTGTCACACCCGGCCCTGCGGTTACGACCGCAACGCCGCAGGCGCGCTTCACGCGGCCCCACGCCTCGGCCGCGTGCGCGGCCGACTGCTCATGCCGTACGTCGACCACTCGGACGCCCTCGTGGCGACACCCCTCGTAGATGGGCATCACGTGCCCGCCCGAAAGCGTGAAGATGACATCGACGCCCTCTGCCGCGACCGCCTGCGCGACGAGGCGGCCGCCCTGGAAGCGCCCACTCACCGGGCGAGCGTACTACTCGGCGACGAGCGGTCGCACCGCAGCCTCGGCGGTTCGGCACGGGTGTGACGTGGCGACGCGTCGCCCGGGTCGCTCGAACGACACTCGCGTCACTACACTTCGCCGGCGTGGACCTCGACGTGGTCTTCCTGGGAACGTCAGGGTCCGCGCCGACCGCCAGGCGTGCGCCAAGCGCAACGTTGCTCCGGCGTGGCGGCGAGCGGATCCTCGTCGACTGCGCCGAAGGGACGCAGCGCCAGCTCCTGCGCTCCGACGTCGGGCTCGTCGAGCTGGAGGAGGTGTTCCTCACGCACCTGCATGCGGACCACTATCTCGGCCTGCCCGGGATGCTGAAGACGTTCGCCCTGCGTGGACGGGAGCTCCCCCTGACCCTCTACGGGCCGATCGGCACGCGGGCGTTGTACGGGTCGCTGCGACGCCTCTTCGGACGCCTCACGTACGAGGTCACGGTGGTCGAGCTGGAGCCCGGCGACGTGCTGTCTCGGGACGGGTATCGGCTCCTCGCATTCGAGGTCGATCACGGGATCGAGGCCGTCGGGTACGCCCTCGTCGAGGATCCACGTCCAGGGCGCTTCGATGTGGCCACGGCTGATCGGCTCGGGGTTCCCTCGGGCCCAGGTCGCGGCGAGCTGCAACAGGGAAGAGCCGTGACACTCGCGGACGGCACTGTCGTCACGCCCGAGGACGTCCTCGGGGAGGCGCGACCAGGGCGTCGCGTCGTGGTCGCCGGCGACACGGCTCCGGCGGCGAGCGTCGTGGAGGCGGCTGCATCCGCCGACGTGCTGGTGCACGAGGCGACATTCCTCGCGGACGAACGCGAGCGCGCTCGCGAGACGCGTCACTCGACCGCGGGCGAGGCCGCGCTCGTCGCGCGGGAAGCCGGGGTCGAGCTGCTTGCGCTGACGCATGTCTCGAACCGCTACGGGGGACGCGAGGTCGAGGCGGAGGCTCGCGAGTTGTTCCCCGGCACGGTGGTTCCGCGAGACTTCGACCTGATCGGCGTTCCGTTTCCCGAGCGGGGCCCACCGGTGCTCGTACCACGCGGCGCACGTCGTGGACGCGGCGAGGTAGGGTCAAAGGAATGACCGACCTGGTGCAACTCACCGTTGCGGGCGACGTGACCGAGGCGAAGGAGGTCGAGCGTATCCTCGGCTCCGCCGGTATCGAGTGCGAGCTCGAGCACGCCGTACCCGAGCATCCTTCGCAGCACGAGGACGCGCCGATCAAGGTGCTCGTCGCAGAAGGTGACCTGGTCGCCGCACGGGACGCGATCGAGGCACTGACCGAGCCCGACGAGCTGATCGACGAGGACGACTAGAACGAGCCCGCCGACGGTGGGCTCACCGTCAGATCCCTGACTTCAGTCAGACACCGCTGTTCACGTCGGCACCCGAGCGCGGGTCGCACGTCGGGTACCCGCCGTCTGGTGTCTGACTTCAGTCAGACACCGCTGTTCGCGCAGGTGTCAGGCTCCCGGTCGCTCCGACGGGTGCCCGTCAGGTGCTGCTGTTCCTCCGAGCGCGCGCTGCACCCAGGCACCATGAGCGGCGTGAGCGAGGCGGAGGGACTGTTCGGCCAACGCGCGGGCACGTACGACGAGCTGCGCCCACAGGACGGCTCGTGGTGGCGACGGTTCGAGGCGCTCGTCCGCGAGGGCGATCTCGGCGGCCGCCGCGTGCTCGACGTCGGCTGCGGCACCGGAGCACTTGCCGCGGCGCTCGTCGACCGCGCACATGCTCGCGTCTGGGGCGTCGATCCGAGCGCCGAGATGCTGGCCGTGGCCCGACGTCGCCTCCCGCGGAGCGTCGGTCTCAAGCGCAGTGCCGCGGAGAAGCTGCCCTTCGCCGACGGGTGGTTCGACAGAGCCGTGCTCAGCCTCGTCGTCCACCTCGTCGACCGGTCAGCGGCTCTCCCAGAGATCCTGCGCGTCATTGCCCCCACCGGCAGGATCGTGATCGCAACGTTCCACGAGCGGCATTTCGACACGTACTGGGCCGCACCGTTCTTCCCGTCGCTGGCCATCGTCGATCGTGCACGGTTCCCCACAGAGGCCGTGCTGGCACAGGAGCTCGAGGCCGCGGGCTTCTCGGATATTCGGCGCGTTCGCCTCCCCGATCGGGAGGTGATCGACCGGGAGACGGCGCTCGGCCGGCTCCGTGGCGGGCACATCTCGACCTTCGACCTGCTCCCACCGGAGGAGGTCGACGCGGGGCTCGCGCGCGCCGAAGTCGAGTTACCGGAGCGCGTGGAGGTGCGCCTCGACCAGCTGCTGGTGGTCGCAGACCGCCTCTAGCTAGATGGTTGATCGGTAATTCCGGCACCCGCGACTGGCGGCCGTGACGCGGCGCATCGCGGCACGCTCGCCCGTGACACGTACCAGTAGGTACGCGCCACGGCCGATCGCACCACGCTGCTTGGTCACACCCGTCCTCGACGGGCACCCCAATTACCGATCAACCATCTGGACTAGCTCCGAGCCGGCACGTACTCGATCTTCGTCGAGCCGACGTAGCCCTCGGTCGCAAGGCTGAAGACGCACGTGCGTGTGCCGTCGGCGTAGGGGGGAGCTGGCACACGCGTCGACACGACGACGCCGTTCGGTGCCGCGATCTCCCCCCACGGGATGCCGTCGACGGTGACGCCGACGGGATCCCCGCTCTTCCCGAGCAAGGTGAGCTCGAGCGCACCGTCGGCACATCCGGGGGCGAGCACCGTGAGCCGTCCCGTGAAGTCGCCGTTCGGCAGCGCGCCGATCACGCGGGTGGTGACCCGCGGCGGCTCAGCGGTTCGCCAGAGACGCCAGCCCGGAGTCTGCGCATCAGAAGCGAACCGCTGCGCGATCAGATCGCCCCTGAGCGTCACAGCGGCCGACGTGAGGGCGTAGCCCCCGGGGAGCGACGACCCATCTGACGTTCGCACGACGCCGTCCGCGGCGATCTCGACCGGCGGTGCCGAGGGCGGGATCGTCACCTCGGCGTCCGTGGTGCGAACGACGCTCGCGATCGTCGGGTTCCAGAAGAACGTCCGCGCAACGGCGGGGCTCGGCTGGTCACCCGTTGCGAGCAGCGTGACACCCGTCGCCGATGAGGGCAGCCAGGAAGCAGAGTCGCTGCCGATCATGGCCGCTTGCTGCGCTTCCGACTCTCGTACGACGGCGCGGGTCGCCGAGACGGACGTGAGCACGAGGCCGACCGCGACGGCGACGATCGCGGTGGCCGGGAGTCGGCGTCGCGGCACGAGCAGCACGGCGAGGAGAACGGCCGCCGCGGCGACGAGAGCGGCGCGGGCCGCAGTCTCCGAGTCGAGGGCGGTGGCATGAAGCCACGTCGTCCAGAGCGCGTCGTGGATTCCTGCTCGCGGCACGACGTCGTCGACGGGAACGAGGACTGCGGCCGCGAGGACGAGCCCGGCCGTCGCCCCGGTCACGAGACGTGGTCGTGGTGCGCCACCGGAGAGCCAGAGTGAGAGCCCGATGAAGAGCACCGGCGCGGCCGTCAACAGGTACCTCTGCGAGAGGTAGCCAACGTTCTGTGCGGAGAAGACTCCAACCTGGATCACCAGCAGAGGCAGGTAGGCGAGGACGATCGCAGCGAAGGCAGCAGGCGGGCCGACTACGCGCCGCCGTACGACGTCGGTGCACACGACGGCCGTACCGACGAGCGGGAGCACGAGGCACACGAGCGCGATGCCAGCGCCGTGCACGGCGATCGAGGTGACGACGTCGACCGCGTTCGGCGGCGCCGCGAGTACCGGCTCGTAGGCCCCGAGCAGATCGCCCCACGCCGGGCCCGAGCCGGCACTGACGGTGACGGCAGCAGCCACGGCGCCAGCAACGACGGCAACGATGCCGAGCGGGGCCAGCGCACGTGCGACCGACCACGAGCTCGTGATGCGTGCGTGCACGAGCGCCGCCACGATGAGTGTCGGCACGAGGACGAGGGCCTGCATGCGCACTGCCGCCGTGAGCGTGACCAGGGCAAAGAAGGATCCCTGACGCAGGAGCGTCGGTCGCTCCAGCACGAGGCCGCACGTCGCAAGGGCGCCGACCGTGAGCGGGTAGAACGCTGCCTCCGTCATCAGCGTGCCGCCGTAGGCAAGCTGGGGACCGAGCAGGGTGAGGGCCGCCGCCAGCAGCGCCCAACCGGTGGCGACGAGCCTCTTCGCCCAGAGGAACACGGGGATCGCCGCTGTCGCCATCACCAGCGACTGCAGCGCCTGGGCAACCGCGATCCCGGTCTCGTGGCCGAATGCCGTGAGCGGAGCTCCCACGAGCGCCGGCGTGACGAGGCTCGTGTACGGCGCCGACCAGCCCCGCACGGTGAGCGTCCCGCGCTCCCACAACGACTCGCCGGTGAGCGCATAGAACATCTCGTCCGGGGCTATCCACGGGATCTCGGCGCCGAACGCCACGGTTGTACGCAGGGCCGTGGACACGACGATCAGCACGGCGACCGCCGCGACCGGGTGCCGACCTGCCACCTCCATACGCACAGCATGCTCCCGCTGTGTGAGGGTTGAGTGAGGTTCACATCCTGGTCACCGGCTAGACTCGGAGCAACCCTTTAAGCCGGTCCAGCGAGGCCGGGAAGGAGCCACATGACCGCCTCACCGCCGAGCGCGCCAGCGCCGCGCGTCATCCTCGACGCCGAATCCGTGTCACGGACGCTCGCGCGGATCGCGCACGAGATCATCGAGCGGAACGACGACCTGGAGCGTCTCGCGCTGATCGGCATCCACACGCGGGGCGTACCGCTCGCGCGCCGTCTGGTCGACCTCGTCCGCGAGCGCTCAGGCGTCGCCGTCGCACTGGGGGAGGTCGACATCACGTTCCATCGCGACGATGTCGCGGTCCGCGTCGACGGGCCGCCACCGCGCACGCAACCCGTGGTGCACGGAACACAGCTCGGCTTCTCGCTGGGCGGGCGGACGTTGATCCTCGTGGACGACGTCCTCTACACGGGCCGCACGATCAGAGCTGCGATCGACGCGTTGCTCGAATACGGGCGACCCGCCCGCGTGCAGCTCGCGGTGCTCGTCGACCGCGGTCACCGGGAGTTGCCGATTCGCCCCGACTACGTGGGGAAGAACCTGCCGACCGCCCGCGGAGAACGGGTTCACGTCGAGCTCGCGGAATGCGACGGCGTCGACCAGGTCTTGCTCGTCCCCGCTGCAGAGGGGGCGGACCGTGCCTGACCGGCGCCATCTGCTCGCCATCTCCGATCTCACGCGGCCCGACGCCGAGCGGATCCTGGACACGGCGCGGGCGCTCGCGCGATCGCTCGACCGCGAGGTGAAGAAGCTTCCCACGCTGCGCGGGCGCCTCGTCGTCAACCTGTTCTACGAGTCGTCGACGAGGACCCTGTCGAGCTTCGACCTCGCGGCCAAGCGCCTCTCGGCGGACACGATGGCTCTCCGCGCGTCCGGATCGTCGGTGGACAAGGGCGAGTCGTTGCGCGACACGGCGTTGACGCTGGGCGCGTACGACCCGGACGTGATCGTCGTCCGCCATCCGCACATCGGGGCCGCAAACCTCGTGGCAGCCGCAACCGACGCACACGTCGTCAACGCGGGTGACGGCAAGCACCAGCATCCGACGCAGGCGCTGCTCGACCTCTACACCATGCGAGAAGCCCTCGGGCCCCTGGAGGCACTCCACGTCGCCATCGTCGGGGACGTGCTCCACTCACGCGTCGCTCGCTCGCTGATCGAGGCGCTGACGCTCGTCGGCGCAGATGTCACGCTCGTCGGCCCGCCGACCCTCATCCCGCCCGGGATCGAGGAGATGGGATGCGCAGTCTCCTACGACATCGAGGCGATCGGTTCGGCCAACGTCGTCTACGTGCTTCGTATGCAGCAGGAGCGGATGCTGCCAGGCGCGGCTTTCGTGCCTTCCCTGCGGGAGTACGCGACGCTCTACGGGATCACACCGGAGCGCGTAGGTCAGGGACAGGTCGTGATGCACCCTGGGCCGATGAACCGCGGTGTCGAGATCGACCCGCGCGTCGCCGACTCGGAAGCGGCGCTCGTCACGACGCAGGTTCGCTCCGGTCTCGTCGTGCGCATGGCGGTGCTGTACGACCTGCTGACCGCCGGCCCGGTTCATCTCGCCAGCGTGCTCGAGGTGGCCTGATGCTCGTCGCCCGAGACCGTCCACCCGACACGGTGACGCTCGAAGGCCGGGCCGTCGATCCCGGAGAGGGCGTCGATGGTGCGCTGCGCGTCGTCGTGGAGGACGGCGTGATCGTCGCACTCGAGCCATTGGCGGGCGCATCGGCGTCGCGCGTGATCGCGCCCGCTTTCGTCGATCCGCACGTCCATCTACGCACACCGGGGCGCGAGGACGAGGAGACGATTGCGACGGGGACTGCCGCGGCCGCGGCCGGTGGCTACTGCGCGATCCTCGCGATGCCGAACACCGATCCCGTCGTCGACTCCGCGGCCGTCCTCGGCTCCCTCGTCGAGCGGGCGCGCGTGGAAGCGGTCGTTCCAACCGGCTTCCTGGCGGCTATTTCGAAGGGGCAGCGGGGAGAGGAGTTGGCGGAGCTCGCCGACCTCGCTGCCGCCGGTGCGGTCGCCTTCACCGATGACGGCAGGCCGGTCGTCTCAGCCGGGCTGTTGCGGCGCGCTCTGCGTTACGGCGCCGTGGCGGACCGCGTGCTCGCGTTGCACGAGGAGGACCCGGCGCTGTCGGGGAACGGGCAGATGCACGAAGGGGCGGTGTCTGCGGCGCTCGGTCTGGCCGGGTGGCCGTCGCTCGCCGAGTCGACGATGATCGAACGGGATCTCGCCTTGTCTGCATACGAGCATCGTCCTGTGCATATCATGCATGTATCGGCCGCCGCCTCGGTCGAGGCGATCCGTGCCGCGAAAGCCCGCGGAGCCCTGGTCACGGCGGAGGTCACACCGCATCACCTGTGCCTCACCGACGACGCCGTCCGCTCCCTCGACCCGAATACGAAGATGAACCCGCCACTCCGCACTGCGGCCGACCGCGGCGCCCTCCTGGAGGGGCTGCGCGACGGCACGGTCGATTGCATCGCCACCGACCACGCCCCCCACGCGCGTCACGAGAAGGACGTTCCCTTCGAGGAGGCTCCGTTCGGCGTCACCGGATTGGAGACGGCCTTCGCCGCCCTGTACACGCGACTCGTGCTGCCCGGTGCACTCCCGCTGGCAACGCTGCTCGAGCGAATGTCGGCCGGGCCGGCGCGTGCGTTTGGGCTCCCTGTGCCACGAATCGCGATCGGCGCGCAGGCGAATCTCGTCGTGCTCGACCTCGATGCGGAGTGGGAGGTGCGTGCGGAGGAGTTCCGCTCGCGCTCCGCCAACTCGTGGCTGCTCGGCGAGACGCTCACGGGACAGGTGGTGAAGACCGTGGCGGATGGTCGGCTGGTGTTCAGCGCGTGACGGGCTGCTCCTCGACACAGCCGTCGCAGGTCGGGAGGAGATGCGGATGAACGAGGTGCGCGGCTACGTGGTGCTCGAGGACGGCACGCGCTTGCCGGGCAGGTCGGTCGGAGCGGATGGTGTCGCCTACGGCGAGGCCGTCTTCACCACCGGCATGACCGGGTATCAAGAGACGGTTACCGATCCGAGCTACGCGGAGCAGCTCGTCTGCTTCACCGCGCCGATGGTTGGCAACTACGGAGTCGCGGAGCCCCGGATGGAGTCGTCGGCCACCCACGCCAGGGCCGTCCTCATGCGACGGCTCGGTGGGGAGGAATGGGCTGCCTGGCTGCACGGGCAAGGTGTAGTCGCTCTCGACGGCATCGACACGCGCGCACTGACGTTGCGCGTACGTGCGGAAGGGGCGATGAGAGCCGCAGCCGTCGCGGACGAGCGCACACTGCCGTTCGCCGAGGCCCTGGAAGCGGTCTGCCGCCAGCCCTCGATGGAGGGAGCGGCACTCGTGGCGCAGGTCTCCACCGCGGCTCCGTATTCACCGGTTGCCCAGGGCCGCGTGCGCGTCGCGCTCGTCGACTACGGCGCCAAGCGGTCGATCGTGCGGCGGCTCGCGGCCGCCGGCGCAGCGGTGACTGTCTTCCCGCACGTCGCCGATGCGGACGAGCTCGCGACCTACGACGGTGTCCTCCTCTCCAACGGCCCGGGTGACCCCGAGCCGCTCGTCGAGGAGACCGCGGTGGTACGCGCGCTGGTCGGCCGCGTCCCCGTGCTCGGGATCTGCCTCGGCCACCAGCTGCTCGCCCTGGCCGTGGGGCACGAGACGTACAAGCTGCCGTTCGGGCATCGTGGCGCCAACCATCCGGTGCTCGACCGGCGCTCCGGCCGTGTCCTCATCACCAGCCAGAACCACGGCTTCGCGGTGCGGCCGACCGAGGCTGCGGAGGCGACGCACGTGTCCCTGTACGACGGGACGGTGGAGGGCTTCGAGTTCCCCGAGCTCAACGCCGTCTCCGTTCAGTTCCATCCGGAGGCGGGACCGGGCCCGCACGACGCGTGGCCGATCCTCGAGACCTGGGTGGCCGGGCTCGGGGGTGGCGGCAGCTGATGCCGGCGCGTCGCGACATCACGTCCGTCTGCGTGATCGGCTCGGGCCCGATCGTGATCGGGCAGGCCTGCGAGTTCGACTACTCGGGGTGCCAGGCGCTCAAGGTGCTGCGCGAGGACGGGTACCGGACGATCGTCGTCAACTCGAACCCGGCGACGATCATGACCGACCCGGGGTTCGCGGATCGCACGTACATCGAGCCGCTCGACCTCGAGGGGGTGTCGGACGTCCTCCGCCGAGAGCGGCCCGACGCGCTCCTGCCGACGCTCGGCGGGCAGACCGCGCTGAACCTCGCCGTGCAGCTGGCGGGCGCCGGCGTGCTGGCGGAGCTCGGCGTCGAGCTGATCGGCGCACCCGTCGAGGTGATCCAGCGGGCCGAGGATCGCGAGCTGTTCCGCCAGGCCGTGGCGAGCTGCAACCTGCAGGTCCCGGAGTCGAGGATCGTCACGTCGCTCGAGGAGCTCGAAGGCGTGCCGCTGCCGGCGGTCGTGAGACCGGCGTTCACGCTCGGCGGGCACGGCGGGGGCTTCGCCGACGATGGGGCGGCGCTTCGTCGCCAGGTCGAGCGCGGGCTGGCCGAGAGCCCGATCGGGCAGGTGCTGGTCGAGCAGTCGATCCGCGGGTGGGACGAGTTCGAGTTGGAGGTGATCCGCGACCGCGTCGACAACGTGGTCGTCGTCTGCTCGATCGAGAACCTCGATCCGATGGGCGTCCACACGGGAGACTCCGTCACGGTCGCGCCGCAGATGACACTCTCGGACGAGGCGTTCCAGGAGCTGCGCGACGCGGCCGCCGCCATCATCCGCGCCGTCGGCGTCGAGACCGGTGGCTCGAACATCCAGTTCGCGCGCCACCGCGAGACCGGTGAGATGCGCGTGATCGAGATGAACCCGCGGGTCTCGCGCTCCTCCGCGCTCGCCTCGAAGGCCACCGGCTACCCGATTGCGAAGGTCGCGGCGAAGCTCGCGGTCGGGTACACGCTCGACGAGATCCCGAACGACCTGACGCGAACGACGCCTGCGAGCTTCGAGCCGACGCTCGACTACGTCGTGGTCAAGTTTCCGCGGTTTGCGTTCGAGAAGTTCCCGGGCGCCGACGCCACGCTCGGGACCCAGATGAAGTCGGTTGGCGAGGCGATGGGGATCGGGCGCACGTTCACCGAGGCGTTCCTCAAGGCGTTCGGCTCGCGTGAGCTCGAGCCAGGCGCGCCGACGCCCTGGGCCACGTTCGACGACATCCCCGACGGCGTTCACCCGTGGTTCAAGGAGCAGCTGGCGCAGGCCCGGAGGGAGCTCGCCTCACGCGACATCTGGCGCGCGAAACGAGCGGGGTGGGGTGACGACTCGATCGGCGCGGCGTGGGGGACGTCCGGGGACGACGTGCGGCGCACCCGGTACGCGCGCGGCATCCGTCCCTCCTACCGGCGGGTCGACTCGTGCGGGGGCGAGGTCGACGCAGCTTCGAACTACTTCTACTCGACCTGGGGGGAGGAGGACGAGCCGCTCGCCGAGCCGACGAGGCCGCGCGTGGTGATCATCGGCTCGGGCCCCAACCGGATCGGGCAGGGCATCGAGTTCGACTACTGCTGCGTTCACGCAGCGCAGACGTTCCGCGAGCTCGGCTACGAGGCGGTGATGGTCAACTGCAACCCCGAGACCGTCTCCACCGACTACGACACGTCGGACCGACTCTACTTCGAGCCGCTGTCGCCCGAGGAGGTGCTCGCCGTGCTCGACCGTGAGCAACCGGCGGGAGTGGTGACGCAGTTCGGCGGTCAGACGCCGCTTCGACTCGCTCGCTTCATCGAAGCGGCCGGGTACACGATCATGGGCACGCCGCACGAGGCGATCGACCTCGCGGAGGATCGAGAGCGCTTTGGAGCCCTCGCCCGTGAGCTCGGCGTGCGCTGCCCTCCGTGGGCGACGGTGAACGGCGTCGAGGAAGCGGTCGACGCCGCACGCGAGATCGGCTATCCGGTACTCGTGCGACCGTCCTACGTCCTCGGCGGTCGCGCCATGCGGGTCTGTGACGACGAGGAGCAGCTGCGCCTCGCGATGGCGGCGGTCAGCGGCCCTGTGCTCGTCGACCGGTTCATCGAGAACGCGATCGAGATCGATGTCGACGCCCTGTGCGACGGCGAAGAGGTGCACATCGCTGCAGTGATGCAGCACGTGGAGGAGGCCGGTGTCCACTCGGGTGACTCGGCGTGTGTTCTCCCCGCCCAGTCGCTGACGCTTGCCAACGCACTCGAGGTAGAGCACGTCGTGCGTCGTCTCGGTCCTGCGCTCGGCGTCGTGGGATTGCTCAACGTGCAGCTGGCGGTCGCGGACCAGACCGTCCATGTGCTCGAGGCGAATCCGCGCGCCTCCCGCACGGTGCCCTTCGCGAGCAAGGCGACCGGCGTCAACCTCGTCGAAGCCGCGTGTCGGCTTGCAGCCGGCGGACGCCTTCGCGACCTCGGGTTGCGGCCTCCGCGTCCCACCGAGGTGAGTGTCAAAGCCGCAGTGCTCCCGTTTGCGAGGTTCCCCGGAGCCGACCCCATCCTGGGGCCCGAGATGCGCTCGACCGGAGAGGTGATGGCGACGGCCAGAGACCTGCCGACGGCGTTTGCGAAGGCCGAGCGGGCTGCCGGTCGGCCACTGCCGTCGAGCGGCGCCGCCTTCCTGTCCGTCAAGGACTCCGACAAGCCTGCGATGGCGCCGGTCGCGGCGGCACTCGCGGGTCTGGGCTTCTCCCTCGTCGCCACGGCGGGCACGGCCGCGACCCTGCGTGCCGCGGGGCTCGAGGTGGAGGAGATCGCGAAGGTCGCGGAGGCAGCCGAAGGCGACGAGACCGTGGTCGACCGGATCCGGGCGCGGAGGTGTGATCTCGTGGTGAACACGCCGCAGGGGTCGGGCGCACGGGCTGACGGCCATCTCATCCGCGAAGCCGCCCTCGTCGCGCGCGTCCCGTGCGTCACCACCATCTCCGGTGCGGCTGCCGCGGTGCACGCCATCGCCAACGCCCGGGCCGAGACGGCGATGTCTCTCCAGGAGCGCGTGGGGATGCCGGTGTGAGCACCGTCGCCGGCACGGTCGTCGCCGGAGCGAGGCGGCAGCGCGTGCCGGTGACGGGCACCGAGCGCATCGGTTCGTACACCCTGCTGCGCGTCGCTCGTGGCAGCCTCGAGCCGGGCACGCCCGGGCAGTTCTTCATGCTCGAGGCGACCGGTCGCGTGCTGCCGAGGCCGTTCTCGCTGTGCCTGGCGTCGCCGGACGGGCTCGCGTTCTTGATCGAGCCGGTGGGGCCGGGTAGCGACGCGCTCTGCGCCTGCCGCCCCGGCGACGAGATCCACGTTCTGGGACCGCTCGGCATCGGCTTCGACCTGGACGTGGGACGACCCCTGCTCGTCGGCGGCGGCATCGGGATCGCTCCCCTGCCGTACCTCTCCGCGTGCCTCGGCAGCCCACCGGCCGTGGTGGGGTTCCGCAGCGCCGAGCATGCCGTCGCCGCTGAGCTGGTTCCGAACGCGGAGGTCGTCGTCGAGCCGACGCTCGTCACCCAGGCGCTACCCGCGGGCGACTACGACGTGCTGGCCTGCGGGCCCGAGGCGATGCTCCGCGCCCTCGCGGCTCGAGTGCCGGGCGCACAACTCGCGTGGGAAGCGCCGATGGCCTGCGGCTACGGCGCCTGCTACGGGTGCGTCGTGGCGATCGACGGCCGGTATCGGCGACTCTGCATCGACGGCCCCGTTCTCCGGGGCGCGCCGGACGAGCTGACAGCCACGTGACCGTGGCGATTCTCAACGCGTCCGGTTGCCTCGACGCGCTCACGGCGCCGGCGGTCGCGTCCACGCTGGACGCGTTCGTGACGAAGACCATCACACCGGAGCCGCGGGAGGGGAATCCGCCTGTACGGATCGCGGAGACCGAGCACGGGATGCTCAACTCGATCGGTCTTCAGGGGCCAGGTCTGGACGCGTTCATGACGCAGACACTGCCTGCGCTCCGCCGCCTCGACGTCCCGTTGTGGATCTCCGTCGGTGGCTTCAGTGCCGGCGACTACGCGGAGATCTGCGCACGGCTCGATGGCGAGCCCGGTATCGAGACGTTGGAGTTGAACCTCTCGTGCCCCAATGTGGAGGAGGCACCCGAGTCGGCCGCGGAGATCGTCGCCGCAGCACGCTCCGCCACGAGCCACGAGCTGTACGCCAAGCTCTCGCCAGCGACCTGGGATATCGCAGCGATCGCACGCGCGGTGGTCGCAGCCGGCGCCGACGGCCTCTCGCTCGTGAACACGATTCGCGGCCTCGCCCTCGACCCACAGACGTTGAGACCGCGGCTCGGGCGCGGGGTCGGCGGGTACTCGGGGCCTGCGCTGCGGCCGATTGCGCTGGCCTGCGTCCATGCCTGCGCGGGCGTCGTGGACGTACCCATCGTGGCCATGGGCGGTGTTGCGACGGGCAAGCACGCGCTCGACCTCGTTGCGGCCGGGGCGACGGCGGTCGCGCTCGGCACGATCCTCTTCTCCGACCCGGCCGCTCCTGGTCGCGTTCGGGCCGAGTTACGGGCCGAGGCAGAGGCCCACGGTTACGAGAACCCGCTGCTCGCACGCGGTGTTGCGTTGTCGAAATAGAGAAAACCCTGCAAATAGGGGTGAAAGTTCTCGCTTGACCCGTGGCCGCGGTCCAGTAGACTCCAACCTTCGATGGTCACGTCGAAGACGCATGCCCAGGCACCCCTCCGGTCCCTCGATCAGCGCATGGAGGCGCTCCGGAGGGCGAACGACATCCGCGTGCGGCGCGCCCAGCTGAAAAAGGACCTCAAGGACGGCCGTGTGCACATCGAGGAGATCCTTCTCGACCCGCCGGAGTACGTCTCCACGGCAAAGGTCTTCGACATGCTGATGGCGGTGCCGAAGTTCGGACGCGTGAAGGCTGCCCGACTGCTCAACCAGTGCCGGATCAGCCAGTCGAAGACGGTCGGCGGCCTCTCCGAGCGGCAGCGCGGCGAGCTCGTCAACCTCTTCAACAGCCGCTGAGCACGACCGAGCACCCGGTCTTCGTGATCACGGGGCCCTCCGGCGCCGGCAAGGGGACGCTGATCCGCGGGCTCGTGGAGCGCGTGCCCGAGCTCGAGGTCGCGATCTCGGCGACGACGCGGCCGCAGCGACCCGGGGAGGAGGACGGACGGGAGTACTGGTTCCTCGGCGAGGCGGCGTTTCGTGCCCGTGTCGAGGCAGGTGAGTTCCTGGAGTGGGTTGCGTATGTCTCCGGGAAGCTCTACGGGACGCTGCGGAGCGAGCTCGATCGCATCGCCGCCCGGGGGAGAGTGTGCGTCCTCGAGCTCGAGCTGGAGGGAGCGTTGCGGGTGCAGCGGGACGTCCCGGGGGCTGTGACGCTGTTCATCGCCGCCGACGTCGACGAGCTCGAGCGACGCCTGCGGGAACGGGCGACCGAGTCGACCGGAGAGATCGGCGAGCGGATCCGTCTGGCGCGGCACCAGCTCGAGCAGGCCCACCGTTTTCGCTACATGGTGCGAAACGACGACGTCGAGCGGGCCACCGAGGTGCTGACTGCGGTGGTCGCGCAGGAACTGCTGTTCGCAGGTACCATGATCGACCGATGATCGAACCTCGCATCGACGACCTTCTGCCCGAGACCGTGACCGAGAGCGACCCTGCGTCGCGCTACGCGCTCGTGATCATGTCCGCCAAGCGGGCTCGTCAGATCAACAACTACCACCACCAGCTCGGTGAGGGAATCGGCCTCGAGGATGCACCACCGCCTCTCGTCGAGTCGCGCTCGAAGAACTACTTGACCATGGCGATGGAAGAGATCGCCAAGGGCAAGCTTCGGTTCTCGTACGCCGCCCGCTAGCAGCCGACACGACGCTCCGGCTTGCCCGGGGAAGGCTCCGTGCGGGCACAATGTCGCGGTGGCGCGCATCCTCCTCGGGATCACCGGTGGCATCGCGTCCTACAAGGCGTGCGAGCTCGTCCGACGCCTGGTTCGCGCCGGGCACGAGGTCTTCCCGATCCCGACTGCGGGTGCGGAGCGATTCGTCACGGCGGACACGTTCTTCGCCCTCGCGCGGCAAGAGCGCCCCTCCGATCCCTATCCGCACCTGGCGCGAGCCGACGTCTTCGTCGTCGCCCCGCTCACGGCGAACACGCTAGCCCGACTGGCCCACGGGCTCGCGGACGATCTGCTGACCGAGACCGCGTTGGCCCATCGCGGGCCCGTGATCGTGGCCCCGGCGATGAACTCCGCGATGTGGGGGCACGCGGCCACGCAGGCCAACCTCGCCGTGCTCGTCGCACGAGGCGTCGACGTCGTCGGGCCGGCGTTCGGGGACCTCGGCGAGGGTGAGGTGGGGCTCGGGCGCATGGCCGAGCCGGAGGAGATTCACGAGCGGATCGAGCGCACACTCGAGTCCGCTGCAGCTCCGTCCGTGCTGCACGGCAGAAGCGTGCTCGTGACGGCGGGTGGCACGCGCGAGCCTCTGGACTCCGTCCGCTTTGTCGGCAATCGATCGTCGGGTCGGATGGGAGTCGCCCTCGCGACGGAGGCGCTGCGACGTGGCGCCGATGTCACGCTGCTCGGTGCCAACCTCCAGGTCGCAGCGCCGGCGGGCGTCGAGCTCGTCGAGACCCCCACGGCCGCCGATCTCCGGAGGGAAGCGCTGGCGCGCAGCAGCTCCGATGTCGTGCTCATGGCTGCCGCCGTCGCCGACTATCGCGCGGCCGACCCCCTCGCCACGAAGCGGCCGAAAGACAGCGATTCCTGGCACGTCGAGCTCGTCCCGACGCCCGATGTCCTACGGGCTCTCGGGGCCGCGCGGGGTGCCGGCCAGGTGCTCGTCGCGTTCGGCGCCGAGAGCGGGGAGGATGGTCTGGCCCGCAAGCGGGGAATGCTCGACGAGAAGAACGTCGACCTCGTCGTCTACAACGACGTGGGTCGCGACGACATCGGCTTCGACACCGCCGACAACGAGGTCGTGCTGCTCGGCCGTGACGGTGACCACCACGTTCCGAAAGCCGACAAGAGCGTGATCGCACGAGCAATTCTCGACGAGGTCGAGCGGCTGATCGAGGCATCGCAGTGACCGAGCAGGCCGCGATCGTGGGAGCGGCCAACGCGGCCGATCTCGCCGATCGCGTGGTCGCCAACCTGGCATCGGTCGTCCATGCGCCGCCCGAGACGCTTCGCTTGCCGTTGTTGTGCCTGTTCGCCGAAGGTCACGTGCTCGTCGAGGACGTGCCGGGCGTTGGCAAGACGGTGCTCGCCAAGGCTCTCGCGCGCTCGCTCGATCTCTCGTTCGCGCGCGTCCAGTTCACGCCCGACCTTCTGCCCTCCGACGTCACCGGGGTCAGCGTGTACGACCAACGGTCGGCCAGCTTCCGGTTCCGCCCGGGTCCCGTGTTCGCCAACGTCGTCCTCGTCGACGAGATCAACCGCGCGTCTCCCAAGACGCAGTCGGCTCTGCTGGAGGCGATGCAGGAGACGCAGGTCACGGTCGACGGGGTCACGCACGGCCTCGACCGTCCGTTTCTCGTGATCGCCACGCAGAACCCCGTGGAGTACGAGGGGACCTATCCGCTACCCGAGGCACAACTCGACCGATTCGCGGTGCGCATGGCGATCGGCTACCCGCCGCTCGCCGAGGAGGCACGCATGCTCGCCGAGCAGACGACGGAGCCGCCACTCGACGAGCTCCGCCCTGTGGCCGGGCGCGCCGACGTGGGCGCCGCGATCGAGACGGCGCGCTCCGTCCACGTCGAGGAGAGTGTCAGCCGCTACGTCGTGGCCCTGCTGCGGCACACGCGTGACGACGGACGGCTGGCGCTCGGTGCCAGCCCGCGCTCGGGCATCGCCCTCCTCCGACTTGCGAAGGCTCTGGCCGTTACCGAGCGAAGGAACTTCGTGACACCGGACGACGTGCGCTCCGTGGCACCCGCCGTCCTGCCGCATCGCCTGCTCCTTGCCCCGGAGGCGCTCTCGGCCGGGCTCTCGGCCGAGTATGCGGTTGAGGCGGCGCTCGACGCGACGCCGGTGCCCGTGTGAGCCGGGGCGGGCGGGTCGCGCTGGCTCTGGGAGCGGCGACGCTGCTCGGAGCCTGGCTGTTCGGCTCGGTCCCGCTCGTCCCGGTCGGAGTCGCACTCGTGGCCGCAGGGCTGCTCTCGCTCGCATGGCGCCGCCTGACCCGTGGTGTGACGCTCGAGCGCTCGGCGGTGGCGCGCCAGGTCGAGGGGGAGCCGTTCCGACTCGAGCTACGGGTGCGCGGCGCCCGCCTGCTGTCCGGCCGTGCGACGATCCGCGAGCGCGTCGGAGCGCTCGGCGAGTTCGATGTCGCGTTGCGGCACGGCGAGGGCGTCCTCGTCGTCGACGCGATGCCCCGTGGCCTGTACGAGCTCGGCCCCACCACACTCGAACGAGAGGATCCACTCGGGCTCGAGCGCGTGACGGAGTCGATCGAGACCACCGAGCAGGTCTGGGTGCGCCCGAAGGTGGTGCCCCTGGGCAGGCTGTTCTCGGTTGGCACGGGTCGGTCGCTCGGCGGGCGTACGCGCCCGGTTCGCAGCCTCGGCGGTCTCGAGCTCTACGGGATCCGCGACTACCACGACGGTGAGCCGCTCCGCTCAGTGCACTGGGCCTCGACCGCGCGCCGGGGCCAGCTGATGGTGAAGGAGCTCGAGGACCCGTCTCACGACCAGGTCGCGGTCGTGCTCGACGCGGATCGGGCGGGTGACGTCGGTGCTCGCGGCGACTCCAGCTTCGACGAGGCGGTGCGTGTCACCGCGGCCATCGTGCGTGCCACGGTGCAGCGTGGCCGGCGTGTGCGCCTTGTCATCAACGGGTCCTCGGTCGGAGTCCACCGTGTGAGCTCCGCGGCGGGCGACTGGGAGGCGGCGCTCGACTGCCTGGCGGCGGCAACGGCGGACGGCTCCACGCCCGTCCACGCGCTGCTCGGCGGCGCGCGCGGGGCGGCGGCGGGAGTGGCCGAGACGATCGTGGTGACGGCCCGACCGTCCGCGCAGCTCGAGAGGCGACTCGGCGGTGCACGCGCCGCCGTCGTCGTGATCGATGCTCCGACGTATGCCGGCTCGCCTGGTGCGAAGGCCGATCCGACGCTGCTGCGCCTCGCCCGGTCCGGCGTTGCGGTCGCCGTGATCCGCAAGGGTGACGATCTGGCCACCGCACTCACGGGGCGATCGCTGGAGCGGATTGGTGCCTGACGCCCCGAGGAGGATCGGTGCGGCGGCGGTCCCGGCTGCTGTGGTCGCTCTGCTCTGGGGACGCATGGAGGAGCCAGCCGCGGTCGGTGCGCTCATCGCGTGTGCCGGAGTCGCGCTCGCCCCCGCAGCGTTTGCGTCGTCACGGGCGCGCACCATCGCTGCCGTAGCGGTCGTCGTGGGAGGGATCTCCGCGGTGTTCGCTGTCTCGCCGATAGCTGCGCTACCCCGCACACAGGGCACGTGGCTGGGGACGGTGCTCGGGGACGCCGGCGACGGCCTGCGGGCGTTCGAGCGCTTGGCCGTGCCGTTCGACCCGGGCGAGCGGCCGACCATGCATGCGCTCGTGCTCACTGCGGTGCTCGTGTTCTCGCTGATCGTTGCTCTAGCGGTTGCCGCGGGCCGACCGCTCGTCGCAGCCGCAGCGGTCGTGGTCGGCGGCGGCTGGGCAACTGCGAGCGTGACTGGTGGTACACACGAGGTTGCTTGGGGGGCGGTCTTGCTGACGGGTGCTCTCTGGCCGTTGCTCGTCCTGCGCGCCCGTTCACCACGCGGGTGGGTGGTTACCGGAGGTGCTCTTGCTGCGGTCGCCGCTGTCGGTGTCGGCGTGGCGGGTGCCGGTGCGGTACCGACCGAGCCGTACCTCGACTGGAAGAGCTGGTCGCTGGTCGGGTCGTCGCAGGATCGGGTCGGCGTCCGTTACGTCTGGGACGCGTCGTACGACGGCATCCGCTTCCCCACGCGACGCACGACCGTCCTCCGCATCCGCGCCGAGCGCAGCGCGCTCTACTGGCGTGCCTCGACTCTCGACCTGTTCACCGCAGACCGGTGGCTCGAGAACCTCTACGCGATCGACGTCGGGCCGCCGTCCCGGGAGCTACCGGTTGATTCGCTGACCCCCTCCGCGGCGGCAGAGACCGCGGCCTGGGTGAAGCAGGACGTCGAGGTCGTCCGCCTCGATGACGAGCGGCTGATCGGCGCCAGTCAGCCCATGCGCCTCGAGAGCACCTCGCTGAGGCGCGTGGTGTTCCATAGCGGGGGCATCATGCGCGCGCCCGACGGTGTCGACACGGGCGAGCGCTACTCGATCTGGAGCTACGCTCCCCGGCCTCTCCCGCGGGACCTGCTGACATCGCAGGCGGTCTACCCCGACGCCGCCTTGCGCTACCTGAGCGTCGATCGCGCCACCGTCCCCCCGTTCGGCGTACCCGGGCGGGAGAGGCAGGTCGATGCGCTGTTTCGCGACGATCGGTATCTCGCCCTGCGGCCGTACGAGGTCGTGTGGAGCGACGCCCGCCGGATAGCCGGGGACGCCGGGTCGCCGTACGAGGCGACGCTCGCAGTCGAAGGGTGGCTGCGTGCTGCAGGGGGTTTCCGCTACGAAGAGCAGCCGCCGCGTGGGGAGGAACCGCCACTCGTCGACTTCGTGGCTCGTTACCGCGCCGGATACTGCCAGCATTTCGCCGGCACCATGGCGCTGATGTTGCGGATGCTCGGTGTCCCTGCGCGCGTCGCCGTCGGCTTCACGAGTGGAAGCTGGAACGACGGGGTGTGGGACGTCGCGGACCGCGACGCTCACGCGTGGGTGGAGGCGTGGTTCGAGGGCTACGGTTGGATCCCGTTCGATCCGACGCCGGGGCGTGGGACGCTGTCCGCCGGTTATACGTTCGCCTCGGACTCGGTGGAGACAGTAAGTGCGCTCAATCGCGGCGCGTTGCTCGACGTCGACCTCGGGTCGTCGGCAGGTGGGGGCGTGACGGCACCTGCTGCCGGCGCGACGTCGGACACCCTCTCGGGGCGAGGTGGTGCCTTCGCCGGCCTCGTTGTGCTCGGGGTGGGCGCCGCCGCAGGGGCCCTGGTCGTGCTCAAGACGCTCCGTCGACGCGTACGCTACGCCTCACGGGATCCACGGAGAGTCGGGCTCGCAGTACGGCTCGAGCTCGAGGACGTGCTGCGGGACCAGCGCGCTCCGCTTCGGCGCGGCGCGGGGCTCGGCGAGCTTCGCGTGGCTGCCGAACGCGCCATCGGCGTGCCGTCGGGCGCGCTGATCGATGCGGTGGCTCGTGCTCGCTTCGCCTCACCGGCGCAGGCCACAGAGGGAGCGGTAGACGCGCGGAGGGAGCTGCGGCGCCTACTGCGGCTGGCGCGCGAGCGCCTCGGTCCGGCGCGGCGCCTGCGTGGCGCTCTTTCGATCCGCTCGCTGATCCCCCGCTGATCGGCTCGACACGACAGGCACCCTTGCGGGGTGAGCGAGGCGTACGACCTCTACCAGCAGGGCCGCGCGGAACTTCGGGCAGGGCGCCCCGAGCAGGCGAGGCGATTGCTGGAACGCGCCAAGAGCCTCGAGCCCGAGAAGGCCTCCATCCGTGAGGCTCTCGGGATCGCGTACTTCCGGGTCAGGAGATGGCGCGAAGCGGAGGCCGAGTTTCGCAAGATCCTCGACCTGTCACCGGTCGACCTCCACGCGCACCTGGCGCTTGCGCGCGCTCTCGAGAGGCAGGGCAGGGTCGACGAGGCCCGGAAGCACCGGAGGCTCCACGAGCTGCTCCGCGAGCCACCGGGCTGAGGGACACGTGCGCTAGATGGTTGATCGGCAATTCAGGTACCCACGACTGGCGGCTGTGACGCGGCGCATCGCGGCACGCTCGCCCGTGACACGTACCAGCAGGTACGCGTCACGGCCGATCGCACCACGCTGCTTGGTCACACCCGTCCTCGACGGGCACCCCAATTACCGATCAACTACCGATCAACCATCTAGAGCTCGGCGGCCAGGTCGGCCACGATCGACGCGTGCCGTCGAAACCGCCGCCCGCCCTCCCGCGCGAAGGCCCGCCGGTACTCGCCGTCGGCGTCCTCCGTGAGCGTCGCGGCATACGCCTCCCGCAGTTCGAGCAGACGGTCGGCGATAGCGTCGACCACGAGCTGGTAGTCGCCGTACGCGTCCTCGGCGCCGTCGCGATCGCTGTCGCGCCACGCTTCGAGCGCGAGCTCGGCCTCGTCGAGCAGATCGGCCTCGTCGGCCGTGAAGAGATCGAGTTGGCGCGCGACCAGCTCGGCGAAACGCGCTGGACGGCGGATCATCCGACGAGCTCGTCGTAGACCGCGAGATGCGCTGCCGCCGCCATCTCCCAGGTGAGCTCGTCACGAGCCGCCTCGGCGCCCCGGCGCGCCGCGGCCAGCGCCAGCGAATCGTCGAGCAGGGTGCGCAAGGCACCCGTCAGAGCGTCCACGTCGCCCGGGGGCACCACGCTGCCGGCGCCGTAGTGGCCGACGAGCTCTCCGAGGCCACCGACGTCGTAGACGACGGCCGGTATGCCGCTACCCAGGGCGCGGAGAAGAGCGCCCGACTGGTCGAGCTCGGCGCTGTACGGGAAGACGGCGATCGTCGCCTCCGCCAACACCTCCTCGATGGCCGCGTCGTCGAGCCAGCCGAGGCGCCACTCGGCACGGCCGACGGCCCGCGCCTGCAACTCGGCGAGCGGGATCCGCGGATCGCCGGCGACCAGCAGCCGGGCGCCGTCGATGCGGAGCACGGCCTCGACGGCGTCCGGGACTCCCTTGTACGGACGGAGCGCCCCGAAGACGAGAACCGTGCGCCCGTCGTCACTGCGCGTGACCCGTCCCGGGAACACCGGGTGGGGGATGACCCGCAGTCTCGCCGGGTCGACACCGAACTCCGCCAGCCTGCGTCGCCCGTTCTCGGAGTGCACGACGACGCGGTCGAAGCGGGCGAACAGGTGCCGCCAGATCGCCTGCCGGTGAGCGGTGCGCCGCGGCAGCAGGTCGTGGGCAGTGAAGACGACCGGCACACGAGAGCGGAGGAGCCAGCGGTCGACTTCAGGGGCTCCGCACCACTGGAGATGGAGCACGTCCGGGCGGCGCGCCGCGAGACGGGCGAGGCCGAGCGGGTGCTCGAGGGCCTTGAGAGCGAGCCGGACACGGTCGTTGTCGACGCGCACGGACACCGGGTAGAAGAGCTCGCTGACCCGATAGCCGTCGGCCGTGGGCGTCGGTCCGTAGCGGAACCGCGACGTGACCAGCTCGACATCCGCCCCCGCGTCGCCGAGTGCCCGCGCGAGCGCGTGGTCGTAGGGTGGGGTGTAGGCGGGAGGGTCGGCGAGGAGGACGCGCATCCGCGCCCCTAGAGTAGAGACGACCCGTGAGCGACCTCACTGCCACCGACGGAGCGCCCGATGCGATCAGCGCCGCCCGTGCCCGCTTCCCGGTGCTCGATCGCCTGGCCTATCTGAACGCCGGGACCTTCGGCCCGCTTGCCCGCGCGACGCTCGAGGTGATGCAGGAGGAACAGGACAGAGATCTGGCGAACGGCCGCTCGGGTGCGTCCTACTTCGTGGGCACGCTGGATCTTCGCGCCGAGGTACGGGCCAGCCTCGCCAGACTCGTCGGAGTCGAGCCCGAGACCGTCGCTTTGACGACGTCCACGACCGAGGCCTGCAGCATCGTCACCGCGGGGCTCGACCTCGGCGACGAGCACGAGGTCGTGACCACGACAGACGAGCATTTCGGACTGCTCGGGGCGCTCGGTGCCACCAAGGCTCACGTCGTGGTCGTCCCGCCCGACCCGGACCGGATCCTGGCTGCGGTGAACCGCCACACCCGGCTGATCGCAATCTCACACGTCCTGTGGACCACCGGCGCGGTGCTCCCCGTGCAGGAGCTCCGAGCCGCCGCCGGCATCCCGGTGCTCGTCGACGGCGCGCAGTCGGTCGGCGCCCTGGACGTCGCCGCGCGCGGCGTCGACTTCACCACCATCTCCGGTCAGAAGTGGCTTTGTGGCCCGGACACGACGGGTGCCCTGATCGTCTCCGACCCGGAGCGCCTTCGCGTCGCGGCGCCGAGCCACTTCTCGCAGATCTCGTACGAGGCCGACGGCACGTTCCTCCCGCGCGAGGGTGCTCCCCGCTTCGAGCGCAGCTGGTGGTCGCGGGCCAGCCTCCGCGGGCTCCTCGCCGCGCTTGCGGACCGTCCGGCGTGGGGGTGGGAGCGGTCACGTGAGATGACACGCCGCTGCCGAGAGGTGCTCGACGCTCACGTGGAGCTGGTCGACGGCGGGCCGTCGACGCTCGTCTCGTTCCGTCCTCCCGGTGGTGATGCGGCGGAGCTGACGAGCCGCCTCCACGACGTCGGCGTTCGCGTACGCGAGATCCCCGGGCGCGGGTTCGTCCGCGCCTCGGTCGGCTGGTGGACGAGCGACGACGACCTCTCGCGTCTCGTCGATGGCATCGCCGCCTCGTAGGGCCTGCGCGTTCCTGATCGGTGTCAGGCAGACCGGACCGAACCTAGATGGTTGATCGGCAATTCAGGCACCCGCGACTGGCGGCTGTGACACGGCGCATCGCGGCACGCTCGCCCGTGACACGTACCAGCAGGTACGCGTCACGGTCGATCGCACCACGCTGCTTGGTCACACCCGTCCTCGGCGGGCACCCCAATTACCGATCAACCATCTAGCCCGTGCGCAGCCCGAGCTCGCCGGCGATCGGCTGCAGAGCCGCGACCACGTTCGCGATGTGCTCGTCGAGCGGGAGCCCGAGCAGCTCCGCGCCGGCGTAGACCTCGTCGCGATGCACACCCGCGGCGAACGACGGCTGCTTCAGCTTCTTGCGGACCGATTTGGGCTCGAGGCCCTCGAGCCCGGTAGGGCGCACCAGGCCGCAGGCGTGGATGAAGCCGGAGAGCTCGTCGCACGCGAACAGGACACGCTCGAGCAGGGTGTCGCGCGACGGCTCGAGATGCTCGGCGTGTGACAGCACAGCGGTGATCAGCTCCTCGGGGTATCCCTCCTCCCGGAGGATCGGTGCGCCGTCCTGCGGATGCTTGTCCAACGTCGGGTGGATCTCGTAGTCGAAGTCGTGCAGGAGTGCGGTGGCACCCCAGAATTCCTCGTCCTCGTCGTAGTGTCGAGCGTAGAAACGGACCGACGCCTCGACGGCCAGCGCGTGTCGCAGCAGCGACTCGCTCGTCGTGTAGCGGGTGAGGGTCGTCCAGGCCCGGTCGCGGGTCACGTCCATGGGGGCGGTACGATACCCGCCGCCTCATGGAGTCGTTCGTTATCGAAGGCGGCCGGCCGTTGCACGGCACGGTTCGCGCAGCCGGAAACAAGAACGGCGCACTTCCCATCCTCGCGGCGACGCTGCTCGCCGGCGAACCGATTCGTCTCGAGAACGTTCCTCGCATCACCGACGTCGAGACCATGGTCGAGCTGATCGCGGACCTCGGAGCGGACGCCGCCTGGACGGCCCCGAACGAGGTCACGGTCGACGCGTCGAGCGTGAACAAGACGTCGCTGAACCCGGAGCTGTGTCGCCGCATCCGCGCATCGTTCCTGCTTGCCGGCCCGCTGCTCGCGCGCTTCGGGCAGGCGACCGTGCCGCCACCAGGTGGCGACGTGATCGGGCGTCGCCGGCTCGATACACACATCCACGCGTTCGCCGAGCTCGGTGCGTCGATCGACCTGAATGGTACGTACGAGCTCCGCGTCGATCGGCTTCTCGGCCGACGGCTGTATCTCGACGAGGCGTCGGTGATGGGCACCGAGAACGCGATCATGGCGGCGGTCCTCGCTGAGGGCGAGACGATCGTCGGGCACGCCGCCTGCGAGCCGCATATCCAAGACCTGTGCCGGTTCCTCGTCTCGCTGGGTGCCGAGATCCAGGGGATCGGGTCGAACATCTTGCGCATCAACGGCGTCGACGCTCTCGGCGGCGGTGTCCACCGCATCGGCCCCGATCACATCGAGGTGGCGAGCTTCGCCGCGCTCGCGGCGGTGACCGGCGGCGCCGTGACAGTGGAGGACGTGGAGCCCGACGACCTGATCTCGATCGTGCCCGCATTTCGCAAGCTCGGTATCGAGCTGCAGATCGGCGAGGCGTCTGTCTCCGTACCCGCCGGGCAGGAGCTTCGCGTCGAAGACGATCTCGGTGGTCAGATCCCCAAGATCGAGAGCGGCATCTGGCCTGCCTTCCCGGCCGACCTGACATCGATCGCGGTGACCGCGGCCACGCAGGCCGAGGGCACCGTGTTGATCTTCGAGAAGATGTTCGAGAGCCGCCTCTTCTTCGTGGACAAGCTCGTGGCCATGGGCGCACGGATCATTCTCTGTGACCCCCATCGCGCGGTCGTGACGGGACCCTCCCGTCTGTACGGGGAGCGACTCGAGAGCCCCGACATCAGAGCCGGCATGGCGATGCTGATCGCTGCGCTCTGCGCGGAGGGAACGTCGACGATCGGCAACATCGGGCAGATCGACCGGGGGTACGAGCGCATCGACGAGCGCCTGCGTGGGTTGGGCGCCGGAGTGGAGAGGGTCGACCTGTGAGCGGAGCGCGTCTCGGTCACGGGAGCGGCACCGCGAGCGTCGCCACCGGTGTTCCGCTGCTCGACCACCTGCTCGGTGAGCTGGCGCGCGCCGGGGGCTTCGAGCTCGTGCTGGAGATCGATCCGGACGACCCCGAGGCCGAGGTCGACGCTGCCGGCGCGGCGCTGGGGCATGCGGTGTCGTCGCTCCTCGAGGACGGCGCTCATGGGGCCGCGACGCTTCCGGCCGACGAGGCGCTCGCCATGGTCGTGCTCGAGCGCTCGGGTCGGGCGCTCGTCGCGTCGAATGCTGACCTGACGGGAGTCGGGGGGCTCGGTACGGATCTCGCTGCCGGGTTCCTCCAGTCTCTCGCCACTGCCGCGGGGCTCACGCTGCACGTCCGCCTGATCGAGGGAGAGGACTCGGACCACGTCCTGGAGGCGATCTTCAAGGCGCTCGGCGTCGCTCTGGCACGCGCGTCACGGTCAGGCGTCCCGCCGACGACAACATGACGGGCGGCTCGTCCGCCCCCGGGGAGGAGTGACATGGACAAGGACGTGATCCGCACCGAGGAGGCGCCCGCTCCGTTCCAGGGAGCGCCGTACAACCAGGCGATCCGCATCGGCGACCTCGTCTTCGTGGCCGGACAGCTCGGTCTGCAGCCCGGTGACACGGTGATCGAAGGCGACATCTCCCAGCAGACCGAGCAGGTGATGCGCAACCTGGCCGCCATCCTCGCAGCGGCCGGGAGCTCGCTCGATCGGCTCGTGAAGACGACGGTGTTCCTCGACGACCTCGGTGACTTCCAGGCGATGAATGCCGTTTACGCCGAGCATGTCGGCGATCGACCGCCCGCACGGTCGACGGTCGAGGTCGCCGCGCTCCCTTCGGGTGCACTCGTCGAGATCGAGGCCGTCGCGCACGTCTGACACGCTCACGGCTGCGGCTCGGCGCGCGCATCGTCCACAATCAGCCTCGTGCCCACCGCCGTCCGCCGTTACGTGCGCTCGCTCGGGCTCGACGCCTACGTCGTCGGTGGCGCCGTCCGCGACGAGCTGCTCGGAATCCCCCATGGTGACGAGGACTTCCTCGTGCCAGGTGTCGATCACGCCCGGCTGCGCGAGCTCCTCGCAGCCCACGGGCGGGTCGAGGACATGGAGGTGCACGGGCAACTCGTCGGTGTGCGTCTCCATCCCGACGATCCGGTGGTGCGAGGGCTCGTACCGAAGGGGATCGAGTTGACGCCACCGCGCGCGGAACGCTCGACGGGACCTGGTCACCGCGACTTCGAGATCGTCGGCGACCCCGGTGTGGATGTCGGTGACGACATGTCGCGGCGCGACTTCACGATCAATGCGCTCGCACGTCGGCTCGACACGGGCGAGCTGGTCGACCCGCACGGCGGGCTCGTCGATCTCGCGCGTCGCGAGTTGCGTGTGCTCTCGCCGAACGCCTTCGGCGAGGACCCGCTGCGAATCCTGCGCGGTCTCCGCCTCGTGTCACAGCTCGGGTTCACACCGACGGGCGAAACACTCACGCGAATGCGCCTGGAGGCTCGTGGTCTCCGTCACGTCTCCGCCGAGAGGATCGGCGGTGGGCTGGCCGCCGACGGTCTCGGTGAGCTCTCGAAGCTGTTGCTCGGTACACGCCCCGGGTTGGCTCTCCGCCTCGCGCGAGACACGGGCGTGCTCGTGGAGGTGCTCCCGGAGTACCGCACGGTGATCGGTGTGGAGCTGGAGAGCGAGCGGCAGCCGTTGACCCTCGACGAGCACATGATGGCGGTCGTGCAGGCGACGGCCGATCTCGGCGCGCCACTTGCCGTCCGTCTCACCGCGTTGCTGCACGACCTCGGCAAGCCGGCGACGCCTGCCGAGGACGGCGATCACGCCGCACGAGGCGCCGCGATCGCTCAGGGCGTGATGCGTCGCCTGCGGTATCCCGCGCGGATGCAGCGGCGAGTGACCACGCTCGTCCGTCACCATGCCTTCCGGGTCGGTGCGACGGACGCATTGGCGGCTCGTCGCTTCCTCGCCGTGCACGGCGACGCGGTGGCGTACGACCTCGTGACGCACAAGGAGGCGGACCTCGCGGTGAAGCAGGGCACAACGTCCGAGAGAGCCGCGCTCGTCGAGCTTCGCGCCGCCCTCGAGAGAGAGCAGGGGAGCCCGCACCGCATCGAGGATCTTGCTGTCGACGGAGCCGACCTGATCGCAGCCGGATTCGCAGAGGGACCCATCCTCGGTCGCGTCCTCGGTCAGCTGCTGGACGTCGTGATCGAGGACTCGGCACGGAACGAGCGCGAGCAGCTGCTCGACCGCGCCCGCGCGTGGCTGCCATGAACGCCGACCACGTCGGCGAAAGCCTCCGTCGGATCCGCTTGGCCGCAGGCGACGGCGTCACCGTCGTCGCCGCGACGAAGTACGTGTCGGTGGAGGACATGGCTGTTCTCGCGAACGCGGGGGTGGAGGTCGTCGGTGAGAACCGTGCTCAGGATCTCGAGCGCAAGCACGCCGTCTACGGCGACACGTTCCGCTGGCACTTCATCGGCCACCTGCAGTCGAACAAGGTGAAGGTCGTCAACCGTCGCTGTGAGCTCGTCCACTCGCTCGACAGCGACTCGGCGGCCCGCCGGCTCGAGGTCCCGGCGCTGCTGGAGGTCAACCTGACGTCGGAGGAGTCGAAGAGCGGCGTGCCACGCGACCAGGTCGCCGGCTACCTCGAGCGCTACCCGGGCCTGATCCGCGGGTTGATGACCATGCCCCCCCTTGCTGCCGACGCGGAGAGCTCGCGGCCATGGTTTGCGGCACTTCGCGCTCTCGCCGTCGCGCACGGGCTCACCGAGCTGTCGATGGGAACGACACAGGACTGGCCGGTCGCCGTGGAGGAGGGGGCAACGCTGATCCGCGTTGGCAGCGTCCTCTTCGCGGAGGACGACACTGCTCCCGCGTTTCCGTGAGCGTGGCCGGGCAAGTCCGACCTCTGCATTAGGATTCACGCGGTCATGGGCCTGTCCGACGTGTGGAGTCGCACGCTCGTCTACTTCGGTATCGCGGAGGAGGACGAGTGGGACGACGACGAGCTCGCGACGAGCGAGCAGGTCGACCGGGAATCGCGCGCACGAGCGCGGCACAACGTTCGCCGCCTCCCGCCGTCGAGCGAGCCCGAGTCGTGGACGGACAGCGAGAGCGCCGTCGATCGCGCGCCAACGACGTCCACCCGGCGCGCGCGCCTGCGAGGCGTCGACACGTCGGCTCAGGTTCGGGTGCACCTCGTGTTGCCCCGCAGCTTCAACGACGCGCAGCAGATCGCCGACAAGTTCAAGGACTCGATCCCGGTGATCCTGAACCTGCAGAGCGCGGACAACGAGTTGTCGAAGCGGCTGATCGACTTCGCCAGCGGTCTCACGTACGCGCTCGAGGGGAGCATGCAGCGAGTGGCCGACAAGGTCTTCCTGCTCACGCCGCGGAACGTCGAGCTCTCCGCCGAGGAGCGCGCGCGCGCCCTGGGCGGCGACCGCAGCGGCGGCTTCTTCAACCAGGCGTAGGGAACCGCTCCGTTACGCCGAACGTCGTTCCGTGGGTGGAAGCACCACGTTCCCGGGGCTGCTCGCAGACGCTGCGACGTCGTTGCAGCGATTCATCGACGTCTTCGTCGGCGTCTACATCCTTCTCGTGTTCGCGTTCATCCTGCTCTCCTGGATCAGGACACCGTATTCGCCGTTCGTCGAACGCGTGCGGCGCTTCCTCTACGACATCTGCGATCCGTACCTGCGGCTCTTCCGTCGGTTCGTCCCGGCGCTCGGCCCGCTCGACCTGTCGCCGATCGTGGCAATCTTCGCGCTGATCTTCGTGCAGCGCATCGTCAACGCGCTCATCGAGCGCATCCTGTAGGGAGAAGGGAGAACGCAATGTCGCTGACACCCGTAGAGATCAGGCATCTCGACCTCCGACGAGGGCTCCTCGGTTACAAGCGCGCGTACGTCCACCGTGTGATGGACGACATCGCGGAGAGCTTCGAGGCCGTGTGGCGTGAGCGCGCCGAGCTGATGGAGCGCGTGGAGACGCTCGAGACCGAGCTCAACCGGCACGTCGAGCTCGAGACGCTGCTTCGCTCGACGCTCGTCTCCGCCGAGCGAGCCGCCCACGACCTGAAGGACACAGCGCGGCGCGAAGCCGACGTGATCGTGGCCGAGGCGAACTCCGAAGCGCGTCGAATCCTGCGCGAGGCGATAGCCGAGAAGGAGTCACTCCTCGGCGAGGTGCGGAAGATCCGCTCACTGCTGCGTTCGGCGCTCGAAGTGGTCGATTCCGAGCCGATCGCGCGCTCCGGGGAGTCGAAGGCGCGCCCGACGCCGGTCGCGCCGACGGGCGACACGGAGACGACCGACCCGGGCATCCGTCGCATCGCCGGCTGACGGAGTACGGCGCACGACTATCCTTGGGGCGATGGAGCCCCAGCCCGTTCGCCTGCGCCTGCGCGTCGCGCCGGGCGCGTCACGTCCCGCGATCGTCGGGCGCTACGGCGACGCGTGGAAGATCAGGGTGAGCGCCTCTCCCGAGAGAGGGCGCGCGAACGAGGCCGTCGTGGCGCTGCTCGCCGACACGCTCGGCGTCACGCGCCCTGACATCCGTATCGTTGCCGGACTGTCGTCACGCGACAAGGTGGTCGAGTTGTCGGGTGTCACCCAACAACAAGCGAATAGGCGGCTGACCGCCGGGAAGGAGCCCGCGTGACCCACGATCTCGATCACCGTCGCACCGAGCTGCTCGAGCTGCGGGAGCGTCTGACGCAGGCAGCCGAGGGGATTCTCCGCGACGACGAGGAGGACGGCGAGATCAACAGCCCTGCGGGCGATCAGCACGTTGCCGACCATGCCACCGAGACCTTCGAGCGGGAGATGGATCAGACACTCGAAGTGAACGCGGAGCACATCCTCGCGGAGATCGACGATGCACTCGAGAGCATCGACGCTGGAACCTATGGCCGCTGCAAGGTATGTGGGGCCGAGATCCCGGAGGAGCGGCTCGATGCGATCCCGTACGCGACCCTCTGCCTCGACGACAAGCGGCAGCAGGAGCGCGGGTGACGGAACCTGCCGCGCAGGAGACGCCGCGGCCGCTCGACATTCGTGTCGGCTCCGCGACGAACGCGCTCCGCCCGCTGTCGAGCGTGGAGCGGCCACTCGGAGCCGCCTGGTCGCACTGGCTGGCGCTGCTCGTCGTGGCGGCCGCGGCGGTTGTCGCCGATCAGCTGACGAAGTGGACGGTCGTCAGCGCGCTGGCCCTCGGTGACGGCGTTCACATAGCCGGGCCTCTGGCGATCAACCACGTCCGCAACACGGGGATCGCGTTCGGGCTGTTCGCGGATGCGACATCCGCCGTGGTCGTGGTCACCGCTGTTGCCGTGGGCGGGATGGTCGTCTTCTTCGCCCGCTCCGCCCAGCGACACCCGTTGCTGCCCGTGGCACTCGGGTTCGTGCTCGGCGGCAGCATCTCCAACCTCGTCGACCGCGTCCGCCTCGGCTACGTCACGGACTTCCTGGACATCGACTACTGGCCGGCGTTCAACCTCGCCGACACCTTCATCACCGTCGGTGTAGCGCTGCTCTTCGTCTCGTTCGTCGCCGCCGACCGGACGAGCTCGCGCGTTGGCGACGCTCCGCTTTCACGTTCCTGAGGCCGACAGCGGCTCGCGGCTCGACCGCGTGCTCGCGGCGCGGCCCGAGGTCGGGTCACGCGCCGCCGCCGAGCGCCTGCTCGCCGCGGGTGCCGTCACGGTCGACGGGCTGGCACAGCCGAAGAGCCGGAAGCTCGTCACGGGGGAGGCCGTCGTCGTCGAGCTCCCGCAGAAGGAGGAGCTGCGTGCGACCGAGATGCGCTTACCCGTCGTGTGGGCGGACGAGCACCTGCTGGTCGTGGACAAGCCGGCGGGGCTCGTCGTGCACCCGGCGGGTGGGCACGACGAGCCGACCCTTGCCCACGGGTTGCTCGCACTCGGGGCGAAGGGAGGGCCGGACGACCGGCCGGGGATCGTCCACCGCCTCGATCGGGACACGACCGGCCTGCTGGTCGTGGCGCGCTCCGAGGCGGTTCACGAGCAGCTCACCGCGCTCGTTCGTCGTCGCGAGCTCGAACGGCTCTACCTTGCGCTCGTGCGCGGCACGCCTCGCTCGGAGAGCGGCCGCATCGAGGCGCCGATCGGGCGCGACCGCAGGGATCGCTCGCGCATGTCGCTGGACACGGATACGCCCCGCGATGCGGTGACGTGGTTCGAGCTTCGCGAGCAACTCGACGATCACGCGCTCCTGGAGGTGCGGCTCGAGACGGGGAGGACGCATCAGATCCGCGTCCATCTGGCCGCCATCGACCTCCCGGTCGCTGGTGATCCGACCTACGGTGTGCCCGGCGATCTCGGGCTCGAGCGTCAGTTCCTGCATGCCCACCGGCTTCGCTTTCTCCATCCGGTCACCGGTGAGGAGCTCGACGTCGGATCGCCGTTGCCCCCAGATCTCGCCGACGCCCTCGAGGCCGCGCGGCGCTGACCGCACTGTTCGCAGTCGCTACCATGGAGAGCGTTCTGTCCCGTCGACCCGATGGGAGCCCTCGGACGGGGGTGCCGTGGCGTTACGCCCGGTTCCGTCCGGGCCCACCGGCTGCACGTCACAAACCAACAGAGAAAGGGGCTGGTCCCGTTGGCTGTCGTCTCCATGAAGGAGCTGCTCGAGGCCGGAGTGCACTTCGGTCACCAGACACGGCGCTGGAATCCGAAGATGCGTCGCTTCATCCACTCGGAGCGCGGAGGCATCTACATCATCGACCTGCAGGAGACGCAGGCGCGCTTGCAAGAGGCGCACGATTTCGCACGCAACATCGCCGACCGTGGCGGCGTGGTGCTCTTCGTGGGCACGAAGAAGCAAGCGCAGGACTCGGTCGCAGAGCAGGCGACCCGCGTCGGCATGCCGTACGTCAACCATCGCTGGCTCGGCGGCCTGCTCACCAACTGGCGCACCATCTCCGACCGCATCGCATATCTCCACGAGCTCCGGCGTCTCAAGGAGGAGAGCCAGCTCGAGCTGCTTCCGGCGAAGGAGCGCATCACGATGGAGAGCGACCTGGAGAAGCTCGAGGCCAACCTCGGCGGGGTGGCCGATCTCAAGCGCCAACCGGACGCCGTGTTCATCGTCGACCTACGCACCGAGCAGTTGGCCGTCAAGGAGGCACACCGGCTCAACATTCCCGTGATCGCTCTCGTCGACACGAACTGCGACCCCGACGAGGCCGAGTACGTGATCCCGGGGAATGACGACGCGATCCGGTCGTGCTCGTTGATCGTGCGTGCCATCGCCGATGGGATCGCGGCGGGGAAGACGAAGGTGACCGCCGAGGAGCTGACCACCGAGGCGGCGGCCGCGGCGGAGCCCGCCGCGGAGGAGCCTCCGGCAGACCCGGGGGCCGAGGCGATGCCGGCAGAGCCGGAGACGGAGAGTGACGCGACATCGGCTGAGCCGGAGGCGCCCGGTGACATCGAGGCCGCGGCCGAGCCGGTCGCGGAGGGGAGTGACGCTGCATGACCAACACGACCGAGATCAGCGCGAGCCTCGTCAAGGAGCTGCGCGACCGCACGGGTGCGGGCATGATGGACTGCAAGCGCACGCTGCAAGAGACCGAGGGTGACATCGACGCCGCGATCACGCTGCTCCGCGAGAAAGGGATGGCGGCGGCCGGGAAGAGAGCCGACCGGGCAACCACCGAGGGCCTGGTCGGTGTCATCGTCGAGGACGGCGTGGGGACGATCGTCGGCATCGGCTGCGAGACCGAGCCGGTGTCGCGAAGCGATGAGTTCCAGGCGTTCGCGGAGAGCGTGCTCCGAGCCGTTCACGCCGACGGGCCCGGTGCAGTGGAGGCACTCGATCCGGCGCGGCTCGAGCTGATGGGCAAGCTCGGTGAGAACATCGTCGTCGTGGGTGCAGAGCGGCTGGCAGGGGGAACGCTGTCCCAGTACGTCCACCCGCCGGCGAACAAGATCGGCGTGCTCGTGCAACTCGGCGGAGGCACGCCGGAGCTCGCGCGCCAGATCGCAATGCACATCTCGTTCGGCAAACCGGAGTGGCGAACACGAGAGGACGTCCCCGCCGAGACGGTGGCGGCCGAGCGCAACATCTACCTCAACTCCGACGAAGTGCTGTCGAAGCCGGAGCCTGCGCGTGACAAGATCGTGGATGGCATGCTCGCCAAGCGCTTCTTCGCAGCGACTCCAGGTGGCGTCCTCGTCGACCAGGCGTGGATCCACGATCAGTCGAAGTCGGTCGGACAGGTGCTCGCAGACGCCGGCGCGACGGTCGAGGCCTTCACGCTCGTGGCGGTCGCCGGGTCGTGACCGCCGGACCGGAGGAGATGGCCGAGGCGGCTCCGGGGGCCGCTCTGTCACCGTTCCGGCGTGCCGTGCTCAAGCTGTCCGGCGAGAGCCTGATGGGCGATCGCGAGTACGGCGTCGATCCGAAGACGGTGGCCTCGATCGCAGGCGAGGTGGTCGCGGTCCGGGCCAGAGGCACCGAGCTGGCGATCGTCGTCGGTGGTGGAAACTTCTACCGGGGCATGAAGGCCGCGGCGGAGGGGATGGATCGCGCCACGGCCGACTACGCGGGCATGCTCGCCACGCTGCTCAACGCGCTGGCGTTGCAGGACGCGCTGGAGCGGCTGGGCGCCCAGACACGGGTGCAGTCGGCGATCGAGATCTCGGAAGTGGCGGAGCCCTACATCCGCCGCCGGGCGATGCGGCATCTGGAGAAGGGTCGTGTCGTGATCTTCGCCGCGGGAACCGGCAACCCGTTCTTCACGACCGATACCGCTGCGGCCCTGCGCGCGCTGGAGATCGGCGCGGAGGCGATCCTGATGGCGAAGCACGGGGTCGAGGGCGTGTACGACGGGGACCCGCGCATCGATCCGGGAGCGTCTTTCCTCCCGGAGCTGACCCACCTGGAGGCGATCGAGCGGGGTCTCGGTGTGATGGACACGACAGCGCTCTCGCTATGCATGGACAACAACGTGCCGATCCACGTCTTCGAGCTCGCCGACGGGAACATCGACCGCGTCGCCGCGGGCGAGCGGATCGGCACCCTCGTAGCGACACCGAAGGAGGACTGACATGGGCGCCATCGAGGACTTCCTCGTCGATTGCGAGCGTCGGATGGACAAATCGATCGAGGCGACCCGCCAGGAGTTCAACGGAGTTCGCACGGGACGGGCCTCGACGGCCCTTCTCGATCGCATCACGGTGGACTACTACGGCACGCCGACGCCGCTCAACACGATCGCCTCGCTCAGCGCGCCGGAGGCTCGACTGCTCTCCGTACAGCCCTACGATCCGTCGTCGATCAAGGCGATCGAAAAGGCGATCATGGAGTCGGACCTCGGGCTGACGCCGTCCAACGACGGCAAGATCATCCGTCTGCCGATTCCGCAGCTGACCGAGGAGCGCCGCAAGGAGCTCGTCAAGCTCGTACGTCGGTACGCGGAGGACGGGCGCGTAGCGATCCGTAACGTCCGCCGCGATGTGATGCGCCACCTCGAGGAGCTCGTCCGCAACGGCGAGGTCGGAGACGATGAGGAACGGCGCGCCGAGACGCAAGTACAGAAGCTCACCGACGACCACGTGCACCGCATCGACGACCTCCTGAAGGGAAAAGAAGCCGAGATCATGGAGGTCTGACGCCAGCGCCTGGAGGCGCGCTGCGCACGCTGCGCTGACCCGGCTCCCCGGGGCGTCCACAGGTTCACGGCAGGCGGCCCGCGCACGATGCAGACACGGCAGTTGGACAGCCAGGACGTCTCAGACGGCTCCGCACCGGGCGGGCCGCGCTGCGTAGCGATCATCATGGACGGGAACGGCCGCTGGGCGACCGCTCACGGCGTGCCGGTTGCCGCCGGGCACCGCGAAGGCACGCGTGCGCTCAGGCGCACCGTCGAAGCCGGCATCGACCTCGGGATCTCCGCATTGGCGGTGTACGGGTTCTCCACCGAGAACTGGTCACGACCACCGGAGGAGGTCGAGACCCTCCTGGAGATCCTCTCGGAGACGATCGACCGCGAGCTCCCCGATCTCGCTCGTCAGGGCGTGCGGACGCGATTCATGGGACGACGGGACCGCGTGCCCGGGTGGCTGCGGGAGAAGATGGACGCGCTGGAGGTCGCCACGGCGGATCTCGATACGCTGGATCTCTGGGTCGCGTTCGACTACGGGGGACGGGCGGAGCTGGTCGAGGCGGCGCGCCGTCTCGTGGCCGACGGCGTCTCTCCGGACTCGATCGACGCGAACGCCATCGCCGCGCGGCTCTACGCGCCAGAGCTTCCCGACGTCGACCTGCTCGTGCGCACGTCCGGAGAGCTCCGCATCTCGAACTTCCTGCTGTGGGAGGCGGCGTACGCCGAGCTCGTGTTCACCGAGACGCTCTGGCCGGACTTCGGCGAGGACGACCTGCGCGCCGCCGTCGCCGAGTACGCACGCCGAGACCGGCGCTTCGGGAGACGCTGAGTGGCCTCCTTCTGGTCGCGCATCCTGGTCGCCGCTGTCCTGCTCCCGCTCGTGCTGGGGCTGGTCGTACTCGGTGGCTGGTGGCTCACGGGGCTCGCGCTCGTCGGGTGCCTGCTCGCCCTGCACGAGTTCTACGCCATCGGAAACACTCTGCGACCGCTTCGGCTTGGCGGCTACGCGGGAGCGATCGCGACGCTGCTCGGCCTGCAGCTCGGAGGAGTGCCATGGATGACGGCCGGCCTTCTCTCGACGCTGCTGTTCTCGTTTCTCGTCTTCCTGGCCTCGCAGACGCGGCCCTCGTTCACCGCAGCGATCTCGACGACAGCGGTCGGCGTCGTCTGGGTGGTCGGCGGCGTCGCGTGCCTTCTCCTCGTCCGCGACATCCCGGAGTTCGGCGTCTGGGCGATCATCGCCGTGCTGTTCACCGTCTTCGCCAGCGACACGTTCGCGTTCTTCGTCGGCCGGGCGATCGGCCGGCACAAGATGGCCCCCGCCATCTCGCCCGGAAAGTCGTGGGAAGGCTTTGTTGCCGGTGTGGTCGCAGGCGTGCTCGTCGCCTTCCTCTTGCTCTACCGAGATCGTGAGGAGTTCCTCTCGGTCGGGGAGTCGCTGGCCCTCGGCGGAGCGGTTGCGATTGCCGGTGTTCTCGGCGACCTCTTCGAATCTGCCGTGAAGCGGGACCTCGGTGTCAAGGATTCGGGACGGCTGCTCGCCGGGCACGGCGGCGTGCTCGACCGCATCGATTCGTTGCTCTTCGCTGGACCGGCTGCGTACGCGGTCGTTCTCGCCGTCGGCGCAACCTGAGATGAACCGGCATTGCGTCGTACGGCGGCTACGCTTCGTGCGATGAGAAGTGTCGCCTTGCTCGGCGCGACGGGTTCGATCGGCCGGCAGGCGATCGAGGTCGTCGTCGCGCACCCCGACCTCCGTCTCTGCGCACTGCACTCGGGCACGTCGTCGCTGGACGCTCTCGCGGCAACGCATGGTGTGGAGCACACGCAGGTCGGGGGTGACGTGACATCGTTGCTCGACCGGTGCGAGGCGGATCTCGTCCTCAACGCGATCGTCGGTTTTGCCGGTGTCCCCGCCACGCTCTGGGCGCTCGAGAACGGCGTGACGCTTGCGCTCGCGAACAAGGAGAGCCTCGTCGCAGCCGGAGCGCTGGCGATCGAGGCGCGGGAACGAGGCGGCGGCGTGCTCCTCCCGGTGGACAGTGAGCACTCGGCTCTCCAGCAATGCCTCGAGGGGCGCGACCCGGGCACGGTCGACTCGCTCGTGCTGACGGCCTCCGGCGGCCCGTTTCGCGGACGGACGCGAGCCGAGCTCGCACAGGTGACGCCCGACGCCGCGCTCGCCCATCCGACGTGGAACATGGGGCCGAAGATCACTGTCGATTCCGCCACGCTGGCCAACAAGGGCCTGGAGCTGATCGAAGCGCACTGGCTCTTCGGCGTCCCATACGAGAAGATCGAGGTCGTCGTGCACCCGTCGTCGATCGTCCACGGAATCGTCCGTTTTCGCGACGGCGCTGCTCTGGCGCATCTCGGTCTTCCGGACATGCGCGTTCCCATCTCGTACGCGCTGACCTATCCGGAGCGCGCGGCGACCCCGGTGCCGTCTCTCGATCTCGCATCGAGTCTCACGCTCGTGTTCGAGCCTCCGGATCTCGACACGTTCCCGCTGCTCGCCTTGGCCCGAGAGGCCGGGGAGCGAGGTGGCACCTTCCCGTGTGCGTACAACGCAGCCAACGAAGTGGCAGTGGGCGCGTTCCTCGAAGGTCGACTGGGGTTTCTCGACATTGCCGCCACCGTCGCCGACGCGCTGGCTGCGGTGGACGGCACGCCGGCCCGTGACCTCGATGACCTCGTCGAGGCGGATAACGCGGCCAGGGCCTCTGCCGGCCGAAGGCTGGTCGCGGCATGACCATCTTCGTTGCGATCGTCGGGCTCGGGCTGCTCATCTTCGTCCACGAGCTCGGCCACTTCGTGGCGTCGCTCGCGTTGCGAATGCGGCCGCGCAAGTTCTACATCGGGTTCCCGCCTGCCCTGATCAAGACGACGCGTGGTGGCATCGAGTACGGCCTCGGAGCAATCCCGCTCGGCGGCTTCGTGAAGATCCCCGGAATGCATCGACCCGCGCCGTCGGATGTCGATCATGCCTTCGGACGTGCCTTGGCAGAGGCGCCAGGGCTCGTCGGCCCCGTCGACCGTCTCCGCAACGCGCTCGCAGCGGGTGACCACGCGGCGGCTCACGACACGCTCGAGATCCTGCGCGACGTCCTGCCGCAGAAGCACCTCTCTCCGGGGCCCCGCAGCGCGGCCGAGAAGGGCATCACAGAGCTGCTGGACGGCCTCGGGCCCGACGCGTACTGGAGGGCACCGACCTGGAAGCGCGTGACCGCGATCGCCGCCGGCCCGGCTGCGAACATTCTCTTCGCTGTCGTCCTCTTCACCGTGCTCTTCATGTCGACGGGCGGGCGTGCCACAACGGTCGTCGGCGAGGTGGCGCCGGACGCACCGGCCGCGGCGATGGGGCTGCAGGCGGGCGATCGTATCGTCGAGATCGACGGTCAACGCGTCGGTGCTACCGACATCTCCCGCGCCATCTCCGGGTCGGGCGGCGAGCCGCTGACGGTCGTGGTCGTCCGGAACGGCGATCAGGTGACCTTGGGGCCTGCCGCGGCGCGTCGAACAGACGACGACGTATACCGCCTCGGCTTCGTACTGCGAGGCGAAGGTCTCTCCCTCGTCGCGGCGACAGGAGAGGCCGCGCGGGTCACGGGGCTCGTCACGAAGGACATCGGCACGGCGCTCAGTCGACTCGTCCGCGGAGAGGGTCGGAAGGACATCGCCAGCCCGGTCGGCATCGTTCAGGGATCCTCGGACGCCGCCGAGCGTGGTGTGGACAGCTTCTTCTGGGTGCTCGGGTTGATCTCGCTCTCCATCGCGCTGCTCAACCTCTTACCGCTCCTGCCGCTCGACGGCGGCCACATCGTGTTTGCACTGCTCGAGGGCGTCCGTGGTCGGGCTGTCGGACGCGAGGTCTACGAGCGGGTGTCGTTCGTCGGGCTGGGCCTCGTCCTGCTGCTGTTCTTCATCGGCCTCTCGAACGACATCAACCGTCTCTCCTGATCTCACCCGACCGGCGGGAACGGGCTGGGCAACGCGAGCGCCGTGGTGAGCAAGCGCCGGTACTCGCGCCGAGAGACGGTCACGGCCCCGAGTGACGCGAGGTGCCGGGTCGGCCACTGCGCGTCCAGGAGCCGGCGCTCACCATCGCCAGCGCTCTCCAGCAGCTCGACGAGCGCCCACAGGGCGGCCTTGGAGGCATCGGTACGCCGGGTGAACATCGACTCGGCGGCGAACAGCCCGCCGACCGCGACGCCGTAGACGCCGCCCGCGAGGCCGGCGTCGTCCCAGGCCTCGACCGCATGCGCCCAGCCGAGACGGTGAAGCTCGAAGTACGCCGCGATCGTGGGCTCGTCGAGCCAACCGCCCGGGCGTGACGGGTCGGCACACGCATGGACGACCTCGGTGAACGCCGTGTCCACTCGGATCTCGAAGCGCCGACGCGACCGGCGAAGTCGGCGTGAGGCATGGAACGACGACGTCGGCAGGATGGCACGCTCCAGGGGCGAGAACCATCCAGTCGTCCCGGCCACGGGCATCGGGAACAAGCCGAGTCGATATGCGGCGACGAGCGTCGCGGGCGCGAGGTCGCCGCCGAGCGCCCAGAGGTCCGCCGGGTGGTCGTCGGGGGGCGCCGTGAGCGCCCATGCTGGTGGCGGTAGCCGGTCAGGCACTCCTTCATCCTGCCGGGACGCGCTGTGGGTCGGGGTCGCGGCTCTACACTGATCGCCGTGGCGAGTGACGTGCGGATCAGCGTTGGCGGCGTCCCGATCGGCGGCGGCGCCCCTGTCGTCGTGCAGTCGATGACGCTGACGAAGACCCACGACGTCGAGGCCACGACCGCCCAGATCGCAGCGCTGGCGTCGGCGGGCTGCGAGATCGTGCGCGTCGCGGTGCCGAAGGGAGAGGACGCCGACGCGTTGCCGCTGATCGTCCGCCTGTCGCCGATCCCGGTGATCGCGGACATCCACTTCAACGCGTCGCTTGCTCTCCGTGCGATCGAGGCGGGTGTGGCGGCAGTACGCATCAATCCCGGCAACATCGGCGGGCCGGATCGTGTGGAGCAGGTCGTGCGCGCGGCGAAGAAGGTCGGCATCCCGATGCGCATCGGTGCCAACTCCGGCTCCCTGCCTGCCCACCTCCACGATCTTGCGCAGCGCGACCAGGCGGAGGCGCTCGTCGCCGCCGCCCTGGAGGAGGTGGAGCTGCTGGAACGGCTCGACTACCGCGACTTCAAGATCTCGGTCAAGTCGACGCACGTCCCCACCATGATCCGTGCGTACCGCATGCTCGCCGCGCGTGTGCCGTACCCGCTGCATCTCGGGGTGACGGAGGCGGGGACGCCGTTCTCGGGCTCGATCCGGAGCTCGATCGGCATCGGTGCGTTGTTGGCCGACGGTATCGGCGACACGTTCCGCGTGTCGCTCACCGCGGACCCGGTGAAGGAGGTCGAGGTCGCCTGGGAGATCCTCAAGGCGCTCGGACTGCGTGAGAGAGGCCCCGTGATGATCGCGTGCCCGTCGTGTGGGCGCGACAACGTCGGGGTGGAGCGCCTTGCCGAGGTCGTGGAGGAACGGCTCCGCGCGTACCCGCAGGTGATCGAGGTGGCGGTGATGGGATGTGCGGTGAACGGGCCGGGTGAGGCGGGTGACGCCGACTTCGGCATCGCGGGCGGTCGGGACGTGGGCTTCATCTACGCGCACGGGCGGGTGCTCAAGAAGGTCCCGTCCGACGTCCTGATCGATGAGCTCTTCCGTGAGATCGACGCGTGGATCATGTCCGGCATGGAGCGCCCGAAGCGGTTGAAGATGGCGAAGCCGGCGGCGCTGGCGATGGCGGAGGCGAGCCTGATCCCGCTCGACTAGCGTTGTCCGTCCTGCACCACGGGCGGATCCGATCGACTAGCCTTGGCATCCCGTGGTTGCACGCGCGTCTCAGCTCTTCCTGCCTACTCTGCGCGACGCTCCGGCGGACGCCGAGGCGGTTTCGCACAAGCTTCTCGTCCGCGGGGCGTTCATCCGGCAGGTGTCGGCCGGTGTGTGGACGTACCTCCCGCTCGGCTGGAAGGTTCACCAGAAGGTCGTGCACGTGATCCGCGAGGAGATGGATGCGATCGGCGGGCAGGAGATGCTGATGCCGGTGCTCACCCCCGCGGAGCTGTGGCAACGCTCGGGCCGCTACCGAATTCCGGAGGTCTTCAAGCTCCAGGATCGGTCGGGCCGCGAGTTCGTGCTACCGATGACCCACGAGGAGACGGTGACGTTCCATGCCGCGGAGATCCAGAGCTATCGCGAGCTGCCGCAGATCCTCTACCACTTCTCCGTGAAGAACCGGGACGAGCCGCGGCCCCGTGGCGGGTTGCTGCGTGTCCGCGAGTTCGTCATGAAGGACGCCTACTCGTTCGACCGCGACGAGGAGGGCCTCGACCGCGCCTTCCGGGCACACCGGGGCGCGTACGAGCGGATCTTCGAGCGCTGCGGCCTGGAGGTTTACGGCGTGCAGGCGGAGTCGGGGATGATGGGGGGAAGCGAGTCGGTCGACTTCCTCGCCCCGTCGGGCTCCGGGGAGAACACCCTCGTCACGTGTGCGTCTGGCGACTTCGCCGCCGATCTGGAAGTGGCGCGCGGCGTTCCTCGCCCTGCCGCGTTCCCTCCGGGTCTGGACAGGCCCCAGGAGGTCGCCACACCCGGCGTGACGACGATCGAGGCGCTTGCGGAGATGCTCGGCATCGACGCCGCCGCGACGTCGAAGGCGATGCCGGTGACGAAGGAGGACGGTGCGGTGGTGCTGGCACTGATCCGCGGGGACGACAGGCTCGAGCCCAACAAGCTCGCGGAGGCACTCGGCGCGCCGTCCCGTCCGTCGACGGCAGAGGAGATTCGACAGGCGTTCGGCGCGTCGGGAGGCTCGCTCGGCCCCGTGGGCTTCGAGGGCGAGATCGTCGCGGACGAGACACTACGCAACGGGCAGTTCGTGACGGGCGCGAACCGGGATGGCTGGCACCTTCGCGGCGTCGAGGCGGGGCGCGACTTCGCCCCGCGGTTCGCCGATCTGCGGGAGTCCGTGGTGGGTGATACGTGCCCACGCTGTGGCGGGGCGCTGCACTTCCAGACCGCGATCGAGGTCGGACACATCTTCAAGTTGGGAACGACCTACTCGACTCCCCTCGGTGCGACCTTCCTCGACGAGGACGGGAGTGAACGGGAGATGATCATGGGCAGCTACGGGATCGGCCCCGGTCGCGTGCTCGCGGCCGTCGTAGAGCAGCAACACGACGCCCGGGGGATCGTGTGGCCGAGCACGATCGCCGCGTACGACGTCCATCTGCTCTCGCTCGCGGGCGGCTCCGAGGAGGTTGCAGCGATTGCGGAGGCGGTGGCGGCAGAGATCGACCGGTCGGGTCGGACGATCCTGCTCGACGACCGCGACGAGCGCCCCGGCGAGAAGTTCGCCGACGCGGATCTGCTCGGCTGCCCGATCCGCGTGACGATCGGGAAAAAGACCCTGGAGGACGGCGCCGTCGACGTGCGCCGCCGCTCCGATGACGCCGACGTGCGCGTCGATCGGAGCGCTCTCCTGACCTGGATGGAGGACAACTGATGGCAAGACGACGGACGTTCAGCGACGAGCCGCTCGGGCCGACGATCGAGCGGCTGATGACCGAGACCGGCACGACCTACAGGGCGCTGGCCGACAAGACGGCGCTCTCCGCCGGCTATCTCAACCACATCGTTCACGGCAACCGGCCTGTGCCGTCGACCGAGGTGCTGGCTCGCATTGCGAAGGCGCTCGGCGTGAAGGCGGAGCACTTCCGTGAGGTACGGATCCGGACGATCACCGAGCGGCTGGAGAAGATGCCCGACCTGGTCGACCGGCTGTACAAGCGGCTCAGCTGACGGAGGCCGGCGGCCGGGTGTCTGACTTCAGTCAGACACCCCCCGCGACAGGCTCACACCTGCGCTTCGACCACCTGGAGCGACGTCGTGATGTCGATCGCGGTGCCGATCGACCGGTACACGGGGCACTTGGTCATGTGGTGATCGAAGGCACGTTGCACGGCGGCGCGGTCGGAGTCTGGCTCGACCCGCAGCGTGTACGACACGTGGATACGCCTGATCACGAGCACGCCGTCCTCGGACTCGACTTCGCCCGCCGCCTCGCTCGTCAGCCTTCCTCCTGCAGCAGTGACGCGACGCGCTTCCAGCGCGCCTCCCAGAGTCCCGGTCAGTCAGCCGGCGGTGGCGGCGACGATGTGGTCGAGCGTCGTTGCGCGCTCCGCGTCGCTGCCGCGGGGCACGCCGTAGTGGTCGGCCACCTCGTCGTGGACACCGAACCACACAGGCTTGTCGGAGCCCGGCAGCTCCGCACGCCGCAGCGGTCCCTTGACCCGTTCGATGCGTACGCGCGACGTGTACACGATGTCACCCATGCGCCCAGACTACGCCACGGCACCCGGGGTGGCGGAGCCGTGTGCGGAGCGCCGCTAGGATGAGCGGGTCGCGGGGCGTGGCGCAGCCTGGTTAGCGCGCTAGTCTGGGGGACTAGAGGTCCCGAGTTCGAATCTCGGCGCCCCGATCACCGAAAGGCCCCGGAGAACCGGGGCTTTTCTCGTTTCGTAGGCGCGTCGGAAGTCCGAGGCCGTGGGCAGCTAGTCGCCAAAACCTCGCGAAGGTCGTCGCCCTCCTGGCAGACGTCGAACGTGACGACGCCGCTCCCGCTTGCGGGCCGCTGGTCAGGCTCTGGTCAGGAAACACCTGTTGCATTGAGAGAGTCTTTGGCGGGCTGCCACGATTACAGGACGGCTTGACATTCCCGCCTAGGCCTCCAAGACTGTGTTGTTAAGGGTGGCTGTATGAGGTGGCTGCCAGGGGGAAAAGGGGGGAATACAAGTGAAGAAGGTCATTGCTTCTGCGTTCGCAGTTGCGGCGCTGGCGATTCCGGCTGTGGCTTCGGCCGGTAACGCGTACGGCAAGGAGGCACAGGGCTGCATTGTGAGTTCGTCGAACCTCGGTCAGGCGCTCAAGAACGGACGTGAGGTTCACGGCGCGCTGATCACCCCCAAGACCTGGGTGGAGAGCGGCGCCCACTGCTGATAGCGACCGGCTGTCTCGCCAGCGGCAACAAGCCCACCCGCTGCAACGACAGAGCCAGTTACCTGGCTTGATCGAGAACCGGGGGAGTGCGCCTCAACGCACTCCCCCGGTTCTCTCAGGAACCGGGTGGACCGCCTGCAGATACGCCAATCCGGCGACGTAAGAGGCAGGTACGCGCGCAAGTCGGGCCGCTGCGGCTATTGCCTCGCGGGCTTCCTGCTCGCGTTGCGCCCGTTCGCTCCTTGCCTGCCTGCTCGCGCTCGCTCCGCGAAGCACGCCGCTCCGCCATGCGCGTACCCCTCATGCGATCAAGGACGCTCGAATCGTACGCGCGATGCTCTTCCCCGCCTCCGTCAGCGCGCCACGCGCGACAGGCGTCGGAGAGCCGCTGGAGGCCCGAGAGCCCGCGCGGGACGCATGTCCTCCGCGGGCAGTTCGAGGGCGAAGCGGTAGCGCTTCCCGGGGCTGAAGATCGGGCAGGGATCCTCTCGACACGGCGCCAGCAAGAGCGTGCGCACGCGTTTCCCCCGTGCGTCGAAGAAGACGATCCGGAGAGGAACGAGCGTGCCCTCCATCCAGAACCCGCGGCGTGTGTCCTTCGGGAAGACGAAGAGCATCCCGTCGGCCGGAGCAGCCTCGCGATGCATGAGCCCGATGGAGCGTTGCGTCGGCGTGAGCGCGAGCTCGGGGCGAAAACGCAGGCCGTCCAGCCTCAATGGCGGCGAGGTCGCCGCTGCGCCGGTCGTGGTCGCGGCCACTGCGACCACGGCGAGGGCGAGGGCCACTACCGATCGCGATCCCACGGCGACACGATACGCCCCTGCTTCGACCGTCGGGGTGCCCCAGTGACTGCATGGTTGGACATCGGCTTGGTGGGCGGACGGTGGGCGTCCGGCGAGAAGCTCCCGTGAGACGATGAGCAACGGCTGCACGCGCCGCACGATCCTGCACGCCGCGGCAGCGGTGGCGTAGTCTCCGACGGTCATTGACACGGGCCGTGGTGGAGAGAGACTGGCACACCGCGCCCGCCGGCGGGAGCGGCGCCGAGCCTGCCGTCGTCCATCCCGGAGGCGCGGCGCTCGAGGATCGTCAACGGCGGGCCGAGAGGCGCGACGTTTGAAGCAGCGCCGCACCGTAGCCCCGCGAGCCGTGCTCGCCGTCGCCTCCCTCGGGGCATTCATGGCGTTCGTCGACTCGACGATCGTCAACGTCGCCATCCCCGACATCCAGGAGTCCTTCGAGGACGTGTCGATTTCATCGCTCTCGTGGGTGCTCAACGCGTACAACGTCGTCTTCGCCGCCTTCCTCGTTCCGGCGGGACGGTTCGCGGACCTGCTCGGCCGCAAGCGCTTCTTCGAGTGGGGGATCGTTCTCTTCGTGGTCACATCGGTGCTGTGCGCGGTCGCGCCGTCGCAGGGCTTCCTGGTCGCCGCGCGTAGCGTGCAGGCCCTCGGTGCCGCGATCGTCGTCCCCGCGTCGCTCGCGCTCGTGCTCCACGCGTTCGGGCCAGGACAGCGCGCCCATGCGGTCGCACTGTTCGGCGCCGCCGCGGCAATCGCAGCGGGGCTGGGGCCGACGCTCGGCGGCGTCCTGGTCGCGCTCGCCGACTGGAGGCTCGTCTTTCTCGTGAACGTCCCCGTCGGCATAGCCGCGATCGCGGCCTCGAAGCGGACTCTCGTCGAGAGTCGGGCACCGGGCCGGAGGACGACGCCAGACCTCCTCGGAGCTCTGATCCTCGCCGCCGCCATCGCCCTGCTCACATTCGGCATCGTCCAGGGCGGGGAGTGGGGGTGGACGAGCGGCAGTGTTCTCGCCTCCTGGGCCGCTGCGGCGCTCCTCGGGGGCTGGTTCCTGCGCCGGTGCACGTGGCACGGCTCACCGGTGGTGCAGTTGCAGCTGCTCCGCGGCAGAAGCTTCGGAATGGCGAACGCCCTGACGCTCGTGGCTTCGACCGGGTTCTTCGCCTACCTGCTCGCCAACGTTCTCTTCCTGACCTCGGTCTGGGGCTACTCCGTGCTGGAGGCGGGCCTGGCGTTGACGCCCGGGCCGCTCGTGGCAGCGATCGTGGCTGCGCCGCTCGGCCGGGTGCTGGAGCGGCACGATTACCGGCTCGCCGTGATCCCCGGCGCACTGATCTGGGCGGGTGGGGTGGTGATGTTGACGCAACTCGGCTCGACGCCGGATTTCGTCGGAGGGTGGCTGCCCGCGATCGTGGTGCTCGGGATCGGGGCAGGTGCGACGCTGCCGACGCTGGGGGCCGCCGCGGTGGCTGCCGCCCCCGGTGGCAACTTCGCGACCGCCACCGCCTTGAACTCCGTCGGCCGGCAACTCGGCGCGGTGCTCGGCGTAGCGCTCCTGGTTGCGATCGTCGGCACGCCGGCACCCGAGGACGTCGCATCCGCGTTCGACGACGGCTGGGCGTTCGCGGCGGCGTGCTTCGCAGTGGTCTCAGTGCTCGCCGTTGGGCTCGGCCGGATCGCCACCATGAACGAGGTCGCAGACGACGAACGTGCTCGTGCACGCAGAGTCGTCGTCGCGCCGCTGGGGCCTGTGCGGCAGTTGGAACAGTCCGTCGCAGCAGCTCCGCTGCATCTGGCTCCGACACCGGCCGATGTGCTGGCGACCGTGTCGATCTTCTCGGAGCTCGCACCCGAGCTGCGTGCGGAGACGGCGGAGCGTGCACGAGTCGTACGCCTCGCCGGCGGCGACTGGCTCTTCAGGGTCGGCGACGCCGGTGACGCCCTCTTCGTCGTTCTCTCGGGTCGCTGCGAGGTCGTCGACGCAGACGGCCGCGTGATCCTCGTCCTCGGGCGCGGCGCCGTCCTTGGCGAGCTCGCTCTGCTCACCGGGGGCACGCGATCCGCATCGGTGCGTGCCGCACGCGACACAGAGCTCTTGGAGCTGTCGCGCGGCGAGTTCGAGCGACTCCTACGGGAGGAACCGGCGTTTGCGGTCTCGCTCACGGCCGAGCTCGGGCGGCAGCTCGCGGCGAGTCGGCCGCGCGAGGCACCGTCGCGGAACCAGGGAGCGACCATGGCGATCGTGGCCGTCACGCCGGACGCACCGCTCGGCACCGTCGTCGACGGCCTCGTCGAAGAGCTGAGTAGATGGGAGACCGTGGCGCGGGTCGACCGGCTTCCACCAGAGGGAATCGAGGGTGCGCCGGCCATCCTCGATGGGCTCGAGCACCATCATGACCGCGTCGTGATGACGGGCTCAGTGGACGCAGACGACACATGGGTCGACTTGGCACTTCGCCAGGCCGACCGGGTCGTGGCACTCGTCGGCCGCGGGGACATCGAGAGCGCGCGACGCCTGACTCCCGCCCTCCGAGGGTGTGATCTCGTCTTCCTTGACGGAGCCGTGGTGGAAGGTCGGACGGGCTCGTGGCTCGACGTGCTTGCACCTCGGGCGACGCACCGCGTCGCCGCTGACGACCTCGACGAGCATGTGCGGCGACTTGCGCGGCGGCTCGCCGGACGTGCTCCCGGGCTCGTCTTGTCGGGCGGCGGTGCGCGCGCTCTTGCTCACGTCGGTGTGATCGAAGAGCTGCTCGGCGCCGGAGTCGTCGTCGACCGCGTCGCGGGAGTGAGCATGGGCTCGTTCGTCGCGGCGCTGCTCGCTCGAGGACTCGACCCGCAGGAGATCGACGCGTATGTCTACGAGGAGTGGGTGCGTCGTTCGCCCCTGTCCGACTACCGGTGGCCACGAACGTCGCTGCTCCGCGGGGCGCGCGTCCGCGACATGTTCGCACGCCTGCTGCCGGAGCAGATCGAGACGCTGCCGCGCGACTTCTTCTGCGTCTCTTGCGACCTCGTCAGCGGGGAGCCAGTCATCCATCGCCGCGGCCTGCTGGCCTTCGCAGTAAGCGCAAGCGGAAGCCTCCCGGGCATGTGCCCGCCGGTCGCCGGGCTCGACGATCGGCTGCTCGTGGACGGCGGCGTGATCAGCAATCTCCCTGTCGACGTGATGGCCGACGCAGGGGAGGGGCCAGTGATCGCAGTCGATGTCAGCAAGCGGTTCGAACCACCGGAGAACGTCGCTCGACGCCGGCATAGACGTCTGCTGGCCCCACGTGATCTCGAGGAATGGCCGTGGGACGAGGAGCGCACTCTGCCGACGATCACCGAGTCGCTGACGCGACTCGTGATGATCGGCAGTCAGGACACGGACGAAGCGGCGCGCCGCCACGCGGACCTCGTGATCTCACCGGTGAACGACGGCGTCGGTCTGCTCGAGTTCCACCAGCTGGACCAGATGATCGACGCAGGTCGACGAGCCACCGCCGAAGCGCTCGAGCAAGCCCCGGCTGACGTGTTGTCGCGGCTCGTCGGCTGACGCGGCCGACAGAGGCGAGGTGGCCGGACCGGCACCCGAACACGCGCCCCCAAGACGGGGGAGGGGTTGGGGACGCCAGAGCCGGCCCGGCCGAGGCCTTTCCTTCGCTCGGACGCGCGTCAGTCCTGCAACGGGAATCGAGCGGTTGAGGCGGCGTACGAAGATGCCGATAGGTCCCACATGGGCGACAACGTCGATCGGCGACTCCAGGCGCACTGGGAGGCATGCCTCGGACGGCGCGACGAAGCCCGATTTCTCCTGCCGCAGGAGTGGGCGGAGAGCAACCGCGCGCCGGGGGATCACCTCGGTGACCTCTTCGACGACGTGCTCGAGCGTGCCCGCGAGCGGATCGTCAGCCAGCGAGCCGCGCTCGACGATCGCGAGGCGATGAGCGAGCTCGACCCGGCCAGCTGACGTCCCTCGACTCCCGCGTCGCCGCGAGGACACGTCCAGAACGCGACTCGCCCGGCCTGCGTCGGTGCGGCGCGGCGCGAGGTGAGGAGATGTACGCCCGGTAGGGTGGCCGTCATGCGTTGGGCCATGCTCGCCGCTTCATGCCTAGCCTTTGCCGGAGCCGCTGCCGGAGCCGTCCCCGAGCCAGACCCGAGGGGCGGCGAGGCTGCGATCTTCTACTACCCGTGGTGGGGTACGCCGGAGCAGGACGGTGCATGGCAGCACTGGGGGCAGAACGGGCACGATCCGCCGCTTTCCCTCGCGTCTCGTTTCTACCCTGCGCGCGGTCCGTACTCGTCGAGCGCGACCAATGTCGTCCGCGCCCACATGCGCGAGATCGCTGCCACCGGAGTGCAGACGGTGATCTCGTCCTGGTGGGGGCCGGGCTCGGTCGAGGACGCGCGCCTCGACCTCGTCGCACGCGAGGCGACAGCCGCGGGTCTACGGGTCGCGGTGCACGTCGAGCCGTGGGGAGCGCGTTCGCCGGCGGCAGTTGCAGCCGCGATCACGGAGCTGCGAGATCGCGGCATCCGTGACTTCTATGTCTACGACTCGACGAGCTTCCCGGACGCGGACTGGGCGGTTGTGCTGAAACCGCTGACGGGAGTCCGCGTCTTCGCACACACGTTGCTCCCGGGGAAGGCGAAGGCCGGGCGGTTCGACGGGCTCTACACGTATGACGTGTACCTCCACGACGGCACCTCGTTCCCGCGGGTCTGCGCGTCGGCCCGACGACTCTCTCTCATTTGTGCGCCCTCCGTCGGCCCCGGCTACGACGCGCAGGCCGCCACGGGCGACCTCCGAAGGAAGCTGCGGAAGAAGGGGGTCACCTACGACGCGATGTGGCGCGCCGCGCTTCGCGCGGAAGCCGACATCGTCACGATCACGAGCTACAACGAATGGCACGAGGGAACGCAGATCGAGGCAGCCCGGGCCGTCGGTGCGCCGTACGGGTCGTACGACGGGACGTACGGGCTGCGAGGTTTCGAGGCGGAGAAGGCGTACCTCGGGCGCACGATGCACTGGGTGCAGCTCCTCGACGCCCGGTAGGCGACCCGTTCTAGTAGAGGGCCGTGGCGAGGCGCTTGCGGTACCCGGCGACGACCGGGTCCTCGTGGCCGAAGCGCTCGAAGAGCGCGACCGCAACCTCTCGCAAGCGATCGCGCGCCGTGGCCTCGGCGGATGGCACTGCGGCGAGGATCAGCTCGAGCGCGCCGTCGAGATCGTCGGCATCGAGCGCCGCGACGACGTCCGGCAGCTCGCCCGAGGCGCGCAACTCCTCGACGAGAGCGTCAGCACGTGGAGGAGCGAGGAGGTCGTCGAGCCAGGTGCGCAAGGCGGCTGGGGAACGGACACCCACGAACTCCGCGACGACGCGACCGCCGCGGAATGCCTTCACCGCGGGTATGCCCGAGACCCCGAACCGGGCTGACAGCCCGGGGTTCGCGTCGACGTCGACCTTGACCAGCTCGACGGCCCCGTCGCGAGCCGCCGTCTCCTGCTCGAGGATGGGCGTGAGGGTCCGGCAGGGGCCGCACCATGCCGCCCAGAAGTCGACGACGACCGGCATCTCTGCCGAGCGCGCCACGACCTCGTCGTCGAACGATGCCTCGGTCACGTCCACAAGCGGTACGTTAGCGCTGCCCGGTGTCGCGCCGTCGCGACTCATCACGGGCGCCGATCGGTGGAAACCTGATACACGGATCCGCGTCGGCGCCGATGTGCGATGGGCCGCGCCGATGGATGCTCGGTGCATGAGCTTCGCCACGCTCGTGTTGCGCAACCTCGTGCGTCATCGCATGCGGTCAGTGCTGACGATGGTCGGCATCGGCGTCGCGATCACCACCGTGATAGCGCTCGGGGCAGTCACGGGCGGGCTCAAGACCTCGTCCCAGGAGCTGGCCCACATCGGCGGCGCCGACTTCATGGTCGCGCAGAAGGGTGCCGCAGACATGACGTTCAGCACGCTGGACGGGGCCGACCTCGTTGTCGTCAGGGACGTCGAGGGGGTCGAGCGCGCCTGGGGCGGGCTCCTGCTCGTGTCGCGTGTCGGCTCGAACCCGTTCTTCTTCACCTGGGGGATGGAGCCCGACGCACTCGCCGGCATGAAACTCGAGCTGACCAGTGGACGCCTCCCCGCCGGCGGTGACGAGATTCTGCTCGGTGATGCCGCTGCCCGGTCGCTCGGGATCGCACCGGGAGACACGATCGAGCTCGAAGGACATCGGTTTACGGTCGTGGGCGTCCATCAGGCGAGCGCTCGCCTCGAGGCGAGCGGGGGGTATGCACCGCTCACCGCGGTGCAGGAGGCTGCTCGCAAGCCGGACGTGCTCACTGCCGTGCACGTCGTGGTCGTGGACGGCGCAGACGTCGCGATCGTGAAGCGCGACGTCGAGAACGCCTCGACGCGCTTCGCGGCGATCAGCACGGCGGACGACTACGCGCAGATCGACCAGGGCCTCGAGCTGTTGGATGCTGCGAATCTCGCGATCTCACTGCTCGCGATCGTGATCGGCGCGATCGGCGTGATGAACACGATGATCATGTCCGTGTTCGAGCGCACGCGGGAGATCGGCGTTTTGCGGGCCGTGGGCTGGAGGGGCTCCCGCGTGGTGCGCCTCGTGATGGGCGAATCGCTCGCGCTCTGCCTGCTGGGCGCCGTCTTCGGGATTCTGCTCGGTGTCGGGGCAACGCGGCTAGTCACGCTCGTGCCGGCGATCGGCAGCGTGCTCGCGCCGACGTACCCGACTTCCCTCTTCGTCCGGGCTGTCGTGATCGCGCTCGGCGTCGCGCTCGTCGGTGCCCTGTACCCCGCGATCCGCGCCGTCCGGCTCTCCCCGATGGAGGCCCTGCGCCATGAATGAGGCTCTCGTGATCGAGGCGGTCGAGCTCACCAAGGGCTACGAGGAGGGGCGGATCGCCGCGCTCACGGGGATGAGCCTGGCGGTGCGACCGGGGGAGTTCGTCGGCATCGTCGGGCCGTCCGGATGCGGGAAGTCCACGCTGCTCCATCTGATTGCAGCGCTCGACCGTCCCGACAGCGGCCTCCTGCGGGTTGCGGGCCACGATCTCGCGCACGAGCCCGATCTCAGCCACTACCGGGCGCAACACATCGGGATTATCTTCCAACTGCACAACCTGCTCCCGTCGCTCACCGCCTCCGAGAATGTCCAGGTGCCGATGTTCGAGCTCGGCTGGCGCGGGCGCGACCGCGACGCGCGCGCACGCGAGCTGCTCGGCCTCGTTGGACTGCAGGGGAGGGAGGCGCATCGGCCCACGCAGCTCTCCGGTGGAGAGAGGCAGCGCGTCGCGATCGGTCGTGCACTGGCGAACGACCCGCGTATCCTGCTCGCCGACGAGCCGACGGGGAGCCTCGACTCGCAGGCCGGTGGCATGATCCTCGACCTGCTCGAGCGCGTCCGCTCGGAGAGGGGCACCACGCTCGTCCTCGTGACCCACGACGCCGGCGTCGCGGGCCGTGCCGACCGTCTCGTGCACATGCTCGACGGACGGGCGATCGAGGAGGGCCCTTCCTCACGGAGCGCCACGCTCGCCATCGCCGGTTGACGGCGCGGTGTCTCAGCCCTTGACCACACCGAGCGGGACGAGTCGCGCGACTCGTCGAGCGAGCCCGGCACGCTCGACGACGCCGACGACGCGATCGACGTCCTTGTACGCGAACGGTGCCTCCTCGGCGAGACCCTTGTCGGTCGGGCAGCGCACCACGATCCCCTGTGCCTCCAGCTGCCGGCGGAGCTCGTGGCCGCGGATGCGCTTGCGCGCAGCGGTGCGCGACATGCGGCGGCCGGCGCCGTGGCAGACGGTGCCGAAGGAGATCTCCATCGCAGCCGGAGCTCCGACGAGGACAAAGCTCGCAGTTCCCATGCTGCCCGGAACGAACACGGGTTGACCCACGCCGCGAAAGGCGACCGGCAGCTCTGCCGAGCCGGCGGGGAACGCGCGCGTGGCACCCTTGCGGTGGACGCACACGTCCACGCCGTGATGTCGCTCCTTCTTGGCGACGTTGTGCGCGACGTCGTAGACCAGTCGCGACCCTGCCGCAGCTCCGTGTCCGAGAACGCGCTCGACCGCGGCGCGGACGCCCGTCGTGATCTCCTGGCGATTCGCCCAGGCGAAGTTGGCGGCAGCGTTCATGGCCCCGAAGTACGCCTCACCCTCGGGCGAAGAGAGCGGAGCGCACGCGAGTTGGCGGTCGGGGAGCACGATCCCGTGTCGGCCGAGACTCGCGTCCATCACCTGGACGTGGTCCGTGCACACCTGGTGACCGAGACCGCGCGAGCCGGAGTGGATGAGGATCGTGAGCTGCCCCGCAACCAGCCCGAACGCCCCGGCAGTCTCATCGTCGAGGACCTCGCCGACCATCTGCAGCTCCACGAAATGGTTGCCCGAGCCCATCGTTCCCAGCTGGTGGTGCCCGCGTCGCCGAGCCCGCTCGCTCACCGCCGCTGGATCCGCACCGTCCAGACGTCCCCCGGACTCCGTGTGCTCGACGTCTTCGGGGCGTGTCGACGGCAATGCGCGCGGTCCGTCCCGGAGGACGGCATCGAGATCGGCCTCGCCGAGCTCGAGCGCGCCGTGCCTGCCTGCGCCCGCCGGGATCGAGCGCGCGATCTCGTGCACCAGCGCCTCACGTGTCGAGCCGAGCTCGGTCTCGGTGAGCGGCAACGCCAGCAGACGCACCCCGCAGTTGATGTCGTAGCCGACGCCTCCGGGCGAGACGACGCCGTCCGGGAGGCGCGTTGCTGCCACTCCCCCGACCGGAAAACCGTACCCCTGGTGGATGTCCGGCATCCCGATCGCCGCCTCCACGATGCCGGGGAGCGTTGCGACGTTGGCGAGCTGGTCGAGCGACATGTCCCCCTCGATCGCGGCCAGGATCTCCTCGTCGGCGACCACGCGGGCCGGCACGCGCATGTCGGGGCGTGCCGCAGCGGGTAGCTCCCACATCACCTCGCCGATGCGGCGAAGCTCAGACATCGAGCACGACCCGGGCGTGCCAACTCTCGCCACGGCGTGCGAAGGCGAGACGGTGCAGCGTCGCGCCCTTGACGAGCGGCGCAGCCTGGCCGAGAACGCCGTCGACCTCCGCCTCGGCCTGGGCTTCCTTCAGCTCGACACGGGCGTCGACCGGTACGAAACCCTCTGTATCGGCCAGGAACACGAGCTCGTCGAGAAGCTCGGGGAGGAGCAGATCGAGGTCGCGGCACGTCACCGTGATGCGGCGGGTTACGACGTCGATCTCGCCCCCGCGGCCGACCAGCTCGCCGAAGGCTCGGGCGGCCTCCTCCAGCACTGCGGCCGGGGTCTCGGCCTCGATCTCCAGCTCGACCTCCCCTGTGTGCTCGGCGAAGCGGAACACCCCTCGACTGTACTCCCGAGGTACCGCAGGGCCTGCCCGTAGTTCGCCGCAGGTCGTCCCGGGCATCCACGCTTGCGGCTGCAAGGGGCGTCTCGCCACACTGTTAGGCGAATGGTTGCACTGTCCGCGAGGTGACGCAGATGCCACGAAGGATCGTCGTACTCGGCGGAGGCACGGGCGGGACGCTGATCGCGAACCGGCTCCGCCGTCGGTACGCAGTGGACGACGTCGAGATCACCGTCGTCGACCGCGACGACGTCCATCTCTACCAGCCCGGCTTGCTGTTCGTGCCCTTCGGGCTCGCGCACGCGGACGAGATCGTGCGCTCGCGAAGCGGTCAGCTGCGCAAGGGCGTCGAGTTCCGCCTCGCCGACATCGATCGCGTCGAGACCGAGGAGGACGCGGTCTATCTCACGGATGGCTCGCGGCTCGACTACGACCTGCTCGTCGTCGCCACCGGTGCCCGCTTGCAGCCCGACGAGACGGAGGGCATGACGGGGGCAGGCTGGATGGAGAAGGTCTTCACGTTCTACGACCGTGAGGGCGCAACCGCGCTTCACGACGCGCTCGAGCGCTTCGACGAGGGGAAGCTCGTCGTCAACTTCGTCGACCTGCCCATCAAGTGCCCCGTTGCCCCGCTCGAGTTCGTGTTCCTAGCGGATTGGTACTTCGAGGAGCGGGGTGTCCGTGACAGGGTCGAGATCAGCTTCGTAACGCCACTGGACGGCGCGTTCACCAAGCCGATCGCATCCGCCCAGCTCGGCGAGCTCCTTGCCGACAAGAACGTCGAGCTCGTGACCGAGTTCAACACGGGGGAGGTCGATGGTGACGGTGGGCGCCTGGTCAGCTACGACGAGCGCGAGGTGCAGTTCGACCTGCTCGTGACGATCCCGCTGCACGGCGGTCAGGAGTGGGTGTCGCGCTCGCCCGGGCTCGGCGACGACCTCGGCTTCGTGCCGACCGATCCCGCCACACTCCAGTCCCAGGCAAAGCCGAACGTCTTCGCGCTCGGTGACGCAACCAACCTGCCGACGTCGAAGGCCGGGTCGGTGACGCACTTCGAGGGCGACATCCTCACCGAGAACATCGAGCGCTTCCTCGCCGGGCAGCCGCTCGCGGGCGAGTTCGACGGGCACGCGAACTGCTTCGTCGAGACGGGGTTCGGGAAGGCCCTGCTGATCGACTTCAACTACGACACCGAGCCGCTGCCGGGGCACTTCCCCACGGCCGTCGGGCTCCCACTGCTCAAGGAGTCGCGGCTCAACCACTTCGCCAAGCTCATGTTCGAGCGTGTCTACTGGCACGTCCTACTTCCCGGCAGGGACCTCCCGGGCATCTCGCCCACACTGTCCATGTCGGGCAAGCATCGCACCGAGATCACCACCTGAAAGCGGAAGGAGAGACGATGACCGTCACCGAGATCGCGGGCACGACCGTCGAGGTCGACCCCGAAGGGTTCCTCGTGGATCCCGCACAGTGGAACGAGGAGGTCGGACGCGAGATCGCCGCGGCGAACGGCATTGCCGACCTGACCGACAAGCACTGGCAGGTGGTGCGCTACATGCGCGAGACGTACCTGTCGACCGGCAGCGCTCCGTCGATCCGATCGCTCGGCAAGGAGTCGGGCGTCCCGATCAAGGAGCTGTACCAGCTGTTCCCGAAGGGCCCGGCGAAGCTCGCCGCCAAGATCGGCGGCATCCCGAAGCCCCGAGGCTGCATCTAGAAGGAGGCGTGAGCGCCGTGACCGATGTCATACAAGAGCTCGAGGAGCAGTTCACCGAGACGCCCGAGCCGATCAAGAAAGTCTGCATCGTCATCTCCAAGGGGTCGCTGGAGGGCGTGTACCCGGGCCTGATCATGGCCAACGGGGCGCGCATGGAGGGAATCGAGGCCGACGTGTTCTTCACGTTCTTCGGTCTCGATGCGATTCGCAAGGATCGGATCGCGAAGATCAAGGTCGCGACCGTGGGGAACCCCGGGATGCACATGCCGACGTGGATCGGCGCCATCCCCGGGATGTCCGCCATCGCCACGCGCATGATGAAGCGCCAGATGGAGAAGCTCGACATCCCGCCCGTGCCTGAGTTCATCGAGATGATCTCCGACTCGGGTGCCGGTCTCTACGCGTGCAAGGCGACCGTCGAGATGTTCGGGCTCGACGAAGGGTCGTTCGTACCCCAGGTCGACGAGGTGATCACGGTCGGCGAGTTCTACGAGCGCGCCGCCGGGGCCGAGATCGTCTTCACGTAGCGACCTTCTCGACGTGGTGCCCGACGCCGCTCTTCGGTGTCGGGCACCACGAGCGAGGCCACCCCGCACGGTTCGCTGTGAGGGCAGCGTGCGCCCGGAGACATATCCTTGGCGCGCATGACAGCGACCGAGTCCCCCGTGCTGCGCCAGCTGCCGAACGCCCTCACCATCGCGCGGTTCGCGGCCATCCCCGTGTTCGTCGTCCTCTACGTCCAGGCGGGCGACGGCCCCGCGTGGCCGGCCGGGATCGTCTTCGGCGCTGCGGCAATCACCGACCAGCTGGACGGATGGCTCGCGCGCCGCTGGCATGTCGAGTCGCAGTTCGGGACGATCGCAGACCCGCTCGCCGATCGCCTGATGATCGGCGTGGCCGTCGTGCTGCTGTGGGCCGACGGGCGTATTCCGTGGCCGGCAGCCGTGATCGTGCTGGCGCGGGATCTCGTGCTCGTGGTCGGGTACAAGCTCGTCGTGCCGCGCGGGTACTCGTTCGAGGTCAGCTCTCTCGGGAAGCTGGCGACGTGGCTGCTGTACTTCTCGATCGGCTGCGTGATCGTCACGGAGAAGGGCACCGAGTGGCCCCTCGTGCTCTTCTGGCTCGGCGTCGCCCTCGCGGTGGCGGCCGGGCTGCAGTACGTGGCCAAGGTGAGGCGCGAGGTTCGCTGAGGTCGGCGGGCCAGGGGAGGGAGACGCCGGTCGACCCCGAATCCCGAGGAAGCCTCAAGCTGAGGTTGACCCCTCGGTGACGTGGCTGCTTGAATCATCGTTGCCCCCGACGGAAAGGCTCTCGTGGAACCGCTTCCCGACCTCGGCCCGCTTGCTGACGACGAGCTGCACGAGCTCCTGCGTGCACTCGAGGAGCGCGAGGACGACCTGTCGCGCCGTCGTCGTCTGCTGCACGGCCGGATCGACATCCTGCGCGGGGAGCGGACCGAACGGCTCAAGGTGCAGGTGGCGGCCGGGACCGTCGACCTGCCGTCACCGTCGAGCCTCGAGCGGCCTCTGTACAGCGGCACCGGAGAGCTCACCGAGGAAAGCGAGATCGACGTCCTACCGGACCTTGCGTCGCTGTCCGACGATGCGCTACGCGGGACGATCCGCGAGTTGGAGCGCGAGGAGGATGACGTGTCGCTCGAGCGTAGGGTCGTCCACGCCCAGATCGACATCGTCCGTGCGGAGCGCGTCAAGCGGTCGCGCGACGACAACGACCACGTGGGCCCCGACGACCTCGGCTCCATTCTCGGCGGAGCCGGATGACGCACGTCTACTGCCCGGAGTGCGGCTTCCAGAGCCCGGAGGCCGCGAACTTCTGCGCGCGGTGCGGCTCGGCGCTCATTCCGCCTGCCGCCGGGGAGACCACGCTCAGCCTTTCGGCGGAGGAGGTGGCAGAGGCCGAGGGCGCCGTCCCCGACGAGCCGGAGCCCGAAGGCCCCGTCCTGGTCGTTCGGGCCGGGGGCGGGCGCGCCGGCGACACCTTCGCGCCGACCGGTGAGCGCACGCTGATCGGCCGCTCACCGGAGTGCGACGTGTTCCTCGACGACGTCACGGTGTCTCGGCGGCACGCCGAGGTCGTACGTGAGGCCGAGCGGTACACGATCCGTGATCTCGGGAGCCTGAACGGAACGTTCATCAATCGACGCCGAATCGAGTCCGCCGTCCTGGAGGACGACGACGAGGTCCAGATCGGCAAGTACAGGCTGACGTTCCTCCGCCGATGAGCGCGACGACCCAGGCCAAGGACTCGGCCCGCATGCACACGATCGGAGCGGTGTGCGACCTCCTCCGGGACGAATACCCGGACATCTCCATCTCGAAGATCCGCTACCTCGAGGACCAGGGGCTGCTCCATCCGCGGCGGACGCGCGGTGGCTACAGGTTGTTCAACGAGGACGACATCGAGCGCCTGACGACGATCCTGCGACTCCAGCGCGACGAGTTCCTGCCGCTTCGGGTGATCCGGGACGAGCTCGACACGCCGAGCGGCGACCGAGTCCGTCGGCGCACGCACGGCCTGCAGGTGGAGGAACAGGAGATCGACCTCAGCGAGCTGTGCGAGCGGGCGGGAGTGACTCCCGAGTTCGCACGGCAGCTGGAGGAGTACGACATCCTGCAACCCCGAATCGCCGGCGGCGAGCGCCTGTACCGAGAGACAGAAGCCGAGATCGCGAGCGCGTGCGCGCGGATCGCGCGGCACGGGCTCGATGCACGCCATCTCCGACCGTTCCGTACCGCCGCCGGCCGTCAGAGCGCGCTCCTGGAGCAGCTGGTTGCTCCAGGCCTCCGCTCGCGTGATCCCCAGCGCCGCAAGGCCGCTCTCGACGACCTCACCACGCTCGCGGTCGTCGCGCAGGAGTTGGCTCAGCTGCTCCTGCTCCGCGATCTTCGCGAGGTGTCGGAGCGGTGAGTGCCGTCGATCTGCGCGCGTTGGTGCGGGACGTCCCGGACTTTCCGCACCAGGGAATCGTCTTCAAGGACTTGATGCCGCTGATCGCGGACCCGGAGGGCTTCCACCATTCGATCGATCTGTTGGCCGAGTGGTCGAGGCCACGCCAGCCGGACATCGTGCTCGGAGCCGAGGCGCGTGGCTTCATCTTCGGTGGCGCCCTCGCGTACGAGCTCGAGTGCGGGTTCGTTCCCGCCCGCAAGCCCGGGAAGCTGCCGTGGCACACAGTGGACGCGACGTATGACCTCGAGTACGGCAGCGATCGGCTCGAGATCCACGCCGATGCCATTCGGGAGGGGGCACGAGTGATCGTGCTCGACGACGTGCTCGCAACCGGTGGCACCGCGCGTGCGAAGATCGAGCTCGTCGAGCATCTCGGTGGCGTGGTGGTCGGCGCGCTGTTCGTCGTCGAATTGGGGTTTCTGAACGGCCGCGAGCGCCTCGCCGACTACGACATGCACGCTCTGATCACGTACTGACGCGATCTCGTCCGACACCGCCGGTACACAGTGAGCGGACTGTTCACTCCCGGGAGGGATGACCGTGCCGGAGCCACGGCCGATGACCACTGACATGAACGCCGGTATCGCAGCGATCCCACCGAAGATCGGGCCAGCCGAGCTCCTGCTCCGCCATTGCCTGTCCCTCGGGGGTGTGAGTCGTGACCGCCGTCCGGCCCGCGCTCGACTGGAGGAGGCCGTCGGCCCAGAGCTCGCACGCAGGCTTCTCTCGAGCATCACCATCTCCGGGCGACACTGACGAGTCTCGAGACCCGCGCGACGCTCCGGTCAGCCGGGGCCGGTGCTGCCGCCGCGCGTGCGCACGAGCAGGAAGATCGCGAAGGCGAGCACGATGGAGAGGACGAGCGACGTCCCTCCGCTCACGCCGACGACGAGCATCCCGAAGAAGAGGACGAGGAAGAACACCACGGCCCAGAGGAAGCTCTGGATCCCACGGTCGACACTCGGTGCGCGCAGGTGCATCGCGCGAGATCGTATCGGAGTGACCTCACAGGGCTCTGCAAGTGCCGTGGTCGTGGAGCGGCGGGTCGAGTCGGATGGGAGCCGGGTGGGAGTCGAACGGGAGTCGGACGGGAGTCGGACTTCAGTCCGACTCCGCTTTTCGGCCTGCACGGTGGTGTCTGACTGAAGTCAGACACCTTGGATACCTTGGACCGCGGACTCCGCGGGCTCTGCGGCGCTGCGGGGTCGAGTCGGGCTGGGAGTCGGACTTCAGTCCGACTCCTGCTTTTCGGCCTGCCCCGCGGCGTCTACGGCTCCACGGTTCCTGCGCCGGACCAAAAGAATTCACCGAGCCGGTGGCGCTTTCGTCCACTCATCACGCTGACCTTCCGCTTCCGCGTACAGCCTTCGCGCTGAGCTTCGGCCTAATCGCGCTCCGTGCTCGGTGCAAGAGGGAACCTATGGGGTGGGGGATGCACGGTCAAGGGCAGCGGGCGACGCTTGTGCGCAAATTGCGGACATTTCGTTCATCGGCGTGCCGGCGTCGTGCGCGCGGCTACCATCGCGCGGTGCGCCGCACTGTCGTCTTCGCAGCCGCGGCCGTGTCGCTCGCCCTTGCCGCGCTGCTTTCGCTCGCCGGCGTGGGGGAGGACGCGGGCGCTCTCAGCGACTGGCAGGCGTTCGTGCTCGGTGTCGTGCAGGGCGCGACCGAGCTGCTGCCGGTCTCGTCGTCGGGGCACCTGATCCTCGTCCCTTGGCTCGGCGAGTGGTCGTTTCTGCAGCAGAACGAGTCGTTCAACCAGACCTTCGACGTGGCGCTTCATCTCGGCACGATGCTGGCCGTCGGCGCGTACTTCTTCGGCGACCTCGTCGATCTCGCCCGCGCCTGGCTGAGGACATTGTCGACCCGGCGGATAGAGAGCGACGACGAGCGTGTTGCCTGGGTCGTCTTCGTCGCGACCCTCCCGGCTGCGCTGATGGGGTTCCTGTTCGCCGACCCCATCGCCGAGCATCTCGGTGAACCGTGGCAGATCGCGGTGCTGCTGGCGATCTTCGCAGGTGTGCTGTGGATCGCGGACCGTCGTCCGCAGACCCGGCGCACCGCCGATCTCTCGCTCAAGCAGGGCTTTGTCATCGGTCTCGCACAGTCTCTGGCGCTCATGCCCGGCGTGTCGCGCTCCGGGATCACGATCTCCGCGGGGCGGTTCCTCGGTCTCGACCGCGATGCGGCGGCCCGCCTCTCCTTTCTGATGCTCGTCCCCGTGGTGCTCGGTGCCGTGCTCTTCAAGGGGATGACGGATGTCGTGCTCGGAGACCTGCCGCCCGGCTGGGAGGGGCCCTTCCTCGTCGGAGTCCTCGCGTCACTCGGCAGCGGGTTGCTCGCGATCGAATGGTTGCTCGGCTACGTTCGCCGCCACACGTACGGGATCTTCGTCGTCTACCGACTCGTCGTGGCGGCGCTCGTGCTGCTCGTGATCGCGACGGGCGTGCGGGAGGCAGGCTTCTGACGTGGCCCGCCGCATAGGCTGGAGAGATGCGCGTCCCGCTCGGTGACATCGATCTGCACGTGCACGAGCGCGGGAAGGGGCGAGCGTTGCTTGCGCTGCACGGCGGGCCGGGACTCGACGGGTCGGTGTGGTTCCCGGCGCTCGACCCGCTTGCCACGGACGGTTGGCGTGTCCTGGCCGTGGATCTCCGTGGGAACGGCCTCTCCGGCGGGGACGATCCGTCCACGTGGACGGTGCCGCAGATGGCCGACGACGTCGAGTCGCTGATCGCAGAGCTCTCACTCGAGGAGCCTGTGGTGATGGGATGGAGCTTCGGCTCGATCGTCACTCAGAGTCACATGGCGCGACACGGCAGTGCCGCCGCGTACGTGCTGATGGGGACGATCGCGACACCTGAGGCCCTCCTCGGCGTCCACGAGCGGTTGGCTCGGTTCGAGCCCGTCGGGCTGCGCGCCCAGGTGACAGCGTCGTGGGAGCGGGAGCCAACCGTGCAGACACCGGCCGAGTGCAAGCAGCTGCTTGCCGATCAGCTGCCCTTCCACTTCGCCGATCCCGAGGACCCTCGCATCGCCGACCTCGTTGCAGGTGACAACACGGTCTACCGCCCCGATGTGCTCCGACACTTTGCCGCCGGAGGCGAGTACGGGATGGTCGACCTGCGGCCCGTGCTGGCGTCGTTCGCGAGGCCAGTGCTCGTGTTGAGCGGGGCGCACGACCGGACGACACCGGCAGCGTCGGCCCACGAGCTCGTAGAGGCGATCCCAGGGGCGGAGGAGGTCGTCTTCACCGACTCCGCGCACATGATCCCGTACGAAGAGCCTGACGCGTTCCTGGCGGCGCTTCGCGAGTTCCTGCAACGTGTGTGACCCCGACCAGAGGAGTGCGACATGACCGACGTGACCGTGAAGAGCTTCGATGAGCTCGACAGCTATGAGGACAAGGGCCGGTTCTGCTACGCGGGGACGAGCCTCGGCGTCACGGCCTGGGGGATGAACCTCGAACGCTTCCCAGCCGGGTACGACCGCTACCCCGAGCACGATCACGCCGAGGACGGTCAGGAAGAGGTGTACGTCCCGATCGAGGGAAGCGCCACGCTGACTGCCGGTGACGAGTCCTGGGAGCTGACGCCGGGAACGATGGCGCGGGTCGGCGCCGGTCAGACCCGGATGATCGTCCCAGGCGACGAAGGAGTGACGATGCTCGTGCTCGGGGGTACCCCGGGTCAGCCGTTCACGCCGCGCGGCTGAGCGCGGCTCTCATCAGCCCGTCGCGCGGGGAGTCGTGATTGACTCGCGCGGTGACGGCGGCCGCTGAGCAGCGTAGGGGACGCATCGCGATCGCGGCGGCGGCAACCGCCTGGTCCACGGCCGGTCTCGGACAGCGGGCACTCGACGTCGACCCGTCCACGCAGGTGGCCGGCCGGGCGCTGTTCGCCTTCGCCACGCTCCTCACCCTCGTCTGGATCTTCCGGCGAGGGCGCATGGTCGCGGCCTTCCGCTCCATGGACCGGTGGGACCTCGTCTTCGCCGGGCTGATGGCGATCGCGTCCGGGGCGTTCATCTTCGCGCTCAACTACACGACGGTCGCGAACGTCGTCTTCCTGCAAGCGGTCTCACCGATGCTGGCTGCGCTGCTCGGTTGGGTGCTGCTTCGCGACACCGTCTCGCGACGGACCTGGGCTGCGATCGCGGTTGCGGCCGTCGGAGTGGGGGTGATGGCCGGCGACGCGATCGGTCAAGGTCTCGCGGCAACGCTGCTGCCCCTGATCATGACCATCGCGTTTGCGGGGAACGTCGTCATCGCCCGCCACCGGCGTCACGTGTCGATGCTTCCCGCGACCTGCCTCTCACAGGCTCTGGTGGCCGTCACGGTTGCCCCGTTCGCCGACGCGGGGGAGGCCGAGGCCGCGGACTGGTTGATTCTCGCGGCGCTCGGCGTCGGCCAGATGGGGCTCTCACTCGCGCTCTTCACCGTTGCCGCCCGCCTGCTCCCGCCTGCCGAGGTCGCACTGATCGCACTCATCGAGGTCGTGCTGAGCCCGCTCTGGGTGTGGCTCGCATACGACGAGCGGCCTGCGCCCGCGACCCTGGCGGGCGGAGCGATCGTTCTCGTGGCTGTCGTGATCCAGGTCACTGCGTCGGACGGGCCGGGGGGCCTCCCGCCACCACCGGCGATCTGACAAAGAAATCCTCTTACTTGACATAACACGCGTTATCGTGTGTCCGTCTGCGGCGTCCGAACCAAGGGCCGTCCGGCAACGGATCTCGGGCGCCCCCTGGACAAGCGGCCCTCGGCGCGAGATGATCGTTCGGGTAACAGGCCGCACGAGCCCCGCGTGACGACCGTCGACATCGACACCATCCTCGGACTCGAGGAACTGCAACAGCTCCTCGAGTCCTCCGAGCACACCGGTGCTGTACAGGCCGCGGACCTCGCCGACTTCGAGGATGTCCACGAGTTGTCACCGCTCGAGCACGACGCGTTGCTGCGAGAGCTCGAGAAGCGCGGCATCGAGATCGTCGACCGCCCGGCAGAGGCTGTCTCGCCCCCGGCGCCCGCCGTCGAGACGACGACGGACGCCCTGCAGCTCTTTCTGCGCGAAGCTGGCCGGCACCGGCTCCTGACCGCGGCGCAGGAGGTCGAGTTGGCAAAGCGGATCGAGCGCGGCGACGAGGACGCGAAGCAGCAGATGATCCAGTCCAACCTGCGGCTCGTCGTGTCGATTGCCAAGAACTACCGCAACCAGGGGCTCCCGTTCCTCGATCTCATTCAGGAGGGAACCCTCGGCCTGATCCGTGCGGTGGAGAAGTTCGACTGGCGACGCGGGTTCAAGTTCTCCACGTATGCGACGTGGTGGATCAGGCAGGCCGTCGCGCGGGCGCTCGCCGACAAGGCACGCACGATCCGCATGCCGGTGCACATCGTGGAGCGGTTGCAGAAGATCAACAGAGCAGAGCGAACGCTGTGGACGCGACTCGGTCACGAGCCTCAGGTCGAGGAGATCGCCGACGAGGCCAACATCACCGTGCAGCAGGTGCTCGAGGTACGGGCGGCGGCGCGCGCCTCCACGAGCCTCGACGCGCCCGTGGGCGACACCGAGGATGCGGTGCTCGGCGACTTCGTCGCTGGTGACGATCCCCTTCCGGAGGACACCGTGGAGCTCAACCTCCGCAGCCAGGCACTTCGTAGCGCTCTCGGCGAGCTACCGCCACGTGAACGCGACGTGCTCGTCATGCGCTACGGCATCGACGGCGACGATCCCAAGACGCTCGAGGAGATCGGACGCCAGCTCGGCCTCACGCGAGAACGTGTGCGGCAGATCGAGCTCGAGTCGCTGCGACGCCTCGCCGGGCTGCGCCAGGTGCAGGCGATGGCCACCGCCTGATGCGCCCTCCCCGCGCTGCCGCCTCAGGTGCGCAGGTAGAGCTCTAGTCCGGGCGCGATGTGCCGGAGCTCGCGTAGCGCACGTGTCTCGAGCTGCCGGACGCGTTCACGGGTGATGCCGAGCACCACGCCCACCTCTTCGAGCGTCCGGGGATGCTCATCGTCGAGCCCGAAGCGAAGGACGAGGACGCGCTGAAGCCTCGGCTGCAGCTGCGCCAGCGCTTGGGCCAGCTCCTCTCCCCGGAATCGGTTCGCCGTCTCACGCTCCGGCTCGTGCGCGAGGGGATCCTCGATCAGGTCGCCCATCAGCGACTCTCCGTCGCCCACGGGAGTGTCGAGGCTCACCTGGTCCTGCACGAGCTCGAGCAGCATCTGCACGCGGCTGTCGGGGAAGCCGCTCTCTGCGGCGATCTCCTCGACGGTCGGATCGCGGCTCAGCTTCTGACCGAGCGCTCGTCGCGCACGCTGCACCTTGCGCACCTGGTCGGCGACATGCACCGGCAGGCGGATCGTTCGACTCTGCTCCGCGAGAGCCCGCTGGACCGACTGCTTGATCCACCACGTTGCATAGGTGGAGAGCTTGAAGCCGAGCTTCCAGTCGAACTTCTCGACAGCCCGGATCAGGCCGAGATTGCCCTCCTGGATGAGGTCGAGCAGCGGGACGTTGGCGCGGGTGTAGTTGCGCGTGATGGACATCACGAGGCGCAGGTTGCACTCGATCAGCCGACGCTTGGCCTCCTCGTCGCCGGCATCCTTGCGGCGCGCGAGCTCCCGTTCTTCCGCCGCTGTCAGGAGCCGCCCGTCGCCGATCTGGCGCACGTAGAGCTTGAGCGGGTCGCTCGCGACGTTGTCCGCCGGCTCGTCGGCGGATGCAGGCACGGCATCGAACAGGTTCTCGGCGGGGTCCATACTCACGGCACGTATCGGCTGCTGCCGTCCCCCGCTTGAGTGATACCCGCGTCGCTCCTGCAAGGAGTCGATGGCTGCGCTCCGAACAGGATGCTCACAATCGGCGGCTACGCTCGGACGCGTCCACCTCGACCGGCTCACACGGGTGACCAACATGTGCGGCATTGCGGGATACAGCCTGACGACCGGCTCCTCGGCCCTCCGCACTCTGGCTGCCCAGGCGCTCCTCGCCGGTATCGCCGAGCGCGGCGACGACGCAGTGGGCTACGCCTACCGTGGTGCGAAGGGCGTCGTCGCCATCCACAAGCGCCAGACGGGAGCCAGTGGCCTGATCGACGACATCAGCGTCCCCGACGACGCATCGCAGCTTCTCGTGCACGTCCGCGACTTCACGAAGGGCCATCCGTCTCTCGACGTCAACAACCACCCGATCCGTCACGGCTCGGTCGTGGGCGTCCACAACGGCGTGATCGCGAACGACGAGGAGCTCTTCGCCCGTCACGGATTCGAGCGCGAGTGGCCGGGGATGACTGTCGACTCCGAGGTGATCTTCGCGCTCGCCGAGGAGGCGTCCAGCGACCCACGGTGCCTCGAGGCGCTCCACGGCACGATGGCCACAGCCTGGCTCGACGAGCGCGACCCGGAGACGCTGTATCTGGCACGGGGCCTCGGTCGTCCCCTCTGGATCGGCGAGAGCCGCGTCGGCGTCTTCTTTGCCTCGACGAGCGGCGCGCTGTCGGTCGTGGAGCGGTCACTCCGTGTGGGTCTTGCGCATACGGAGCTCGACGAGGGCACCTTCCTGATGCTGCGCGGCGGTCACGTCGTTTCCCGTCAGCGGTTTCGCCCGGATCGCAGCTTCCGCGAGGAGCGGACGCTGCCGGCTGTTCGTTCGCCACACGAGGGCGACTACTGCCTCGAGCGGATGGCCGTGCTCGCCGCCTGGACGATGGCGTAGCCGTCGGCCGGCCAGCCTGCCGTTACACCGAGCCGACGGTCCCGTCCGTGCCGACCGTTACGCCTTCGGCACGTAGTTGCTCGCGGATGAGGAACTGGAACGCAGCCCACGGCCCGCGGTCGATGTCGATCATCCGGTAGACCTGCCACTCGCTGAGGAGCGTCCGATCCTCGCGCCGCGCGGACTTCCAGTCTGCCATCGTCGGCAGGCGCCCGAGCGATCTCGCGAGTGTCGCGCCGCGCCCGACTGCTCGCTCGAGGCGCTCCTCCCCACTCGGTACGTCGAAGCCGGCCTCGCGCAGCGCTTCTGCGAGCGAGCCGAACGTGTGCCAGATCAGCGACTTGGAGACCATGCGCCCGCGACGCTCCTCGAGGTCACGGGACGTCGGCACGCGGCCGAGCTCCTCGCCCAGCTCACGAAGCTGTCGAATCATCTCCTCGCGGGAGATGTACCGGCGTGGTGCCAGGCCAGCGGCACGCTTGGCGGCGTTCCACGTCCCGAAGTGCTCGATCACGGTCTGCGGGTGAACCTGCGCATCCGGATCGTCCGCGAACTCCCGCATGGTTGGTGACCGTCCGAGCCGCTGCGCCGAGGCGCGCAGCTCCTGGAGGATCTCATCGTCCGTGTACCGGCGTCGCAGGCCGGCCCGGAACTCTGCGAGCGCAGCCTCGTCTATGCCCTGGAGCGCAGGAAGCGGCTTCCGCGGCCGACCCATGCAATCATACTAGATCACTCTGGAGATATTGCAATGGCACTAGAGCGCACGGCCAGAGCGGCCGCGCCCGGGGCACCGCTACGCTCGCCGGCATGAGCCTCCGGTTGAGCCTCGAGATCGGCGTCGCCCGGTTTGCGGGAAGCGTCTCGCGCGCAGCGGGGCGCGGGGGCGGCACGACGTTGCCGGGGAAGCTCCTGTGGCACATCGATCCGGGCGCCATCGACGCCCTCGCCGAGCGCCTGACGGACGGGTGCGTCGTCGTCTCGGCAACGAACGGGAAGACGACGACCAGTGCCATGGCAGCACAGGTGCTCGGTACGCGATATCGGCTCGCGTGGAACAACTCGGGCGCCAATCTTGCGTCGGGCGTCGCCTCCACCCTCCTCCAGGCCCGCTCCGCCGAGCTCGGTGTCCTCGAGGTCGACGAATTCGCGTTACCGGCGCTGCTGGACCGCCTGCGCCCCCGCGTCGTCGCCCTCGGGAACCTGTTCCGCGACCAGCTCGATCGTTACGGCGAGCTCGAGCACATCGCCGAGCGCTGGCGCGACGCGGTCACCTCACTGCCATCCGAGACGACACTCATCGTCAACGCAGACGACCCCGTCGTCGCCGACCTCGCATCGGGTCGCGAGCGAGTCGTCCGCTACGGGGTCGACGACCCCGTCGTCGCACGTCCCGCGCTCCAACATGCTGCCGACTCGAAGTACTGCATTCACTGCGGCTCGCCGTACGCCTACGCGGCTGCCTACGTCGGCCACCTCGGCGACTACCGGTGTGAGTCATGTGGGCACGCGCGCCCGTCGCTCGACCTCGCGGCTCGCAATATCGAGCTGTCGGGCCTCGATGCGACGGCATTCGACCTCGTCGAGGGCGGACGAACGATGCGCATACGCCTGCCGCTCCCCGGTCTCTACAACGTCTACAACGCCCTGGCTGCCGGTGCGCTGTGCCGCGCCTTGGACGTGTCCGCGGAGGCCGTGCAGCAGGGACTGGAAGGGTTTGGAGCTGCATTCGGGCGCTTCGAGCGCGTGGAGGTCGGCGATCGCCGTGTCCTGCTCCTGCTCGTGAAGAACCCTGCGGGCGCCAACGAGGCCATTCGCACGCTCGGTGAGGGCGGATCACCGAGAACGCTTCTCGTGGCGCTCAACGACGCGATCGCGGACGGTCGCGACGTGTCGTGGATCTGGGACGTCGACTTCGAGCCTCTGCTCGCTGAAGCAGCCAACATCGTTCTCAGCGGCGACCGGGCGGCCGAGCTCGGGCTCCGCTTCACGTATGCGGGCTTTCCTGCAGACAGGCTGGAGATCGTGCCTGCCTTGGGGCCTGCGCTCGACCGTGCCCTCGAGCTGGTGCCGGCCGGCTCGGAGCTCGGCGTCCTCCCCACGTACACGGCGATGCTCGCGCTGCGGAAGGTGCTGACCGACCGCGGCCTCGTCCGTCCGTACTGGGAGGCCGTTGCGTGAGGATCCGCGTCGGTCACCTGTACCCCGAGTACCTCAACATCTATGCGGATCGCGGCAACATCGCCGTGCTCGCGCGTCGCGCACATCTTCGTGGGCACGAGCTCGACGTCAGCTCGATCGGGATCGGCGAGCCTCTCGCGGCAGGCGAGCACGACCTGCTCTACATCGGCGGTGGGCAGGACCGCGAGCAGGCGCTCGTGGCGCCTGATCTGGCCGCGCGGAGCGACGCGATCGGAGAGTCGGTGGCGGCGGGTGCCGCCGTGCTGGCGGTGTGCGGCGGCTACCAGCTCCTCGGTCGCGGCTACCGCGGACGCGACGGCTCCTGGCTCCCCGGAGCGGGGCTCTTCCCCCTGGAGACGATCGCCGGTGACACGAGGATGATCGGGGACGTGCTGCTCGAGTGCGAGCTCGACCCGGGCGAGCGCCAGCTGGTGGCCGGCTTCGAGAACCACGCCGGTCGCACGCTGCTCGACGAAGGGTCGAGCCCGTTGGGCCGCGTGGTAGCGGGGTTCGGCAACGACGGTCGGTCCGGCTTCGAGGGTTGCCGGGTGGAGGGAGCGATCGGGACCTACCTCCACGGTCCTCTGCTGCCACGCAACCCCGGGCTCGCCGACTGGATCCTGTCGCGCGCGCTCGCCCATGCCACGGGATCGGACCCACAGCGCCTGACGCCGCTGGACGACGAACTCGAACAACAGGCACACGCCGTCTCCGCGCAACGCGCGCGAGACCGCGGCGGACGAACGTAGACGCGAGGCGGATCCCGCCGGAACGGGCACGGCTCGCTCCTCAGGCCAATCGTTCTCGTACCGCCGTGATCGTATGTTCAGGCAGGCCGGCTGCCGTGAGGTACTCCTCCGCCCCACCCCAGCGCGCCTCGATCTCCGCGATCACGTCCACCATGGCCGGCCGCGGGGCAAGCCCGATCCGCCTGCGCCGCTCGCGCTCGGTCTCATCGGGGGCCTCGTCGACCCACAGGGCGTGGAGCGGAGCAATGTTCGGGCCGCTCTGCGCGTAGTCGTCGGCGATCGCCTCGGGATCGACACCGACGAGCAGGAGGAGCAACGCGCAGATGGTGCCCGTTCGATCCTTGCCGGCCTGGCAATGGACCAGCACGCCACCGGGAGGAGCGTCGGCGATCGCCGAGACAGCAGCTGCGACGTTCGCGGAGAAGAGGTCGAGAATGCTCAGGTAGACGGCCCGCGTCGCGTTGTCGGGCTCGCGTTCGGCTCCGGCGACTCGGTCGAAGTGGGCTTCGAGCTCGGTGGTCCACGCACCCAACACCGGAACGTTCACGGTGCGCACGGGCCGTGATGGACGATCTGCGTCGGGTACGTCGTCGACCAGCCAGTCGGAGCCGTCGCGCAACGAGCGGTCGGCCACGACCTCGTCGGGTGAGCGAAGGTCGACGATGGTCGTGACGCCGTAGTCCTGCAGTTCCCGCCAGCCCCGGTCGGTGAGGCCCGCGACCGTATCCGAGCGGATCACGGCGCCGAACCGCGTCAGCGTCCCACCGGCAGCCCGCAGACCGCCGAGGTCGCGGACGTTGACGCACGCCTGCCAGTCGAGCTCGCGTCTCACTCGGCCCACACGGCGCCCAGGTAGACGCATGGATCACCAGGCTGCCAGCGACGCAGGAAGCGCTGGATCGGTGGGTGCACGGCGACACCGTCGAGCTCCTCGACCGCGAACAGGCGGTGCCCGCGAACCGCCTCGTCCCGGGAGACGACCTCGGCCAGAGAGCCTGCGAGGTCTCCAGCGAAGACGACGTGGACGACGTGCTTCGACCAGAGGCTGCGTTCCGGGGAGATCGACTCGACGATCAGCACCGGCCCCTCCACGGGGAGCTCGTCGCCCTCTTCGAGCAGGCCCGTCTCCTCGACCAGTTCGCGCTGCAGCGCATCCGTGAGCGTCTCGCCGCTGTGCACGCCGCCGCCGGGGAGCAGCCAGTGCTCCCGACCGCGCTTCTCGTGCCGGATCAGCAGAATCCGGCCATGCCAGCGCAGAACGGCCGAGACGCGGATGCGCGGCTCGGGTCTCACGCGCCGGACGACCCGAAGCCTGCGTGACCGCGGGCGCTGTCGGCGAGCGCCTCGGCCTCGACGGCGTGAACCGCCGGGGTGGGAACGATGAGAAGCTGGGCGATGCGCATGCCCACCTCGACCGCGAAGTCGTGCTCGCGATCGGTGTTCAGCAGCGCGACCATGACCTCCCCCCGATAGCCGGCGTCGATCAGCCCGGGCGCATTGACGACCGAGAGCCCGTGTCGCGCCGCGAGACCAGAGCGCGGCACGACCAGCCCGGCGTGGCCGGTGGGAATGGCCACTGCGATGCCCGTGCCGACGACCGCGCGCCCGCCGGGTGGCAGCAGCGCGGCATCACACGCCGTGAGGTCGAGCCCCGCATCACCGGGGTACGCCCCTGCCGGCAGCACCGCCTCGGGGCGGAGCCGGGTGACCGGAAGCTCGATCACGCGCGCGCCGCGGTCTCCTCCCCCGATCCGGCGATCAGGTACTCGGCAAAGCGTCGGGCGTCGCGATGAGGCAGACGCGCCTTGATCAGCACGCCCTCAGCAGTGTCGGATCGCTCCTCGATCGGCGCCCCGAGCGCGTAGAGGGCCGACAGCGCGCCACCGTCCGCGAACGGGACGAGCATGCGAACGTCTTCGAATCGATCCTCGAAGCGCGTCGCGATCCGTTCCTTGAGTACGTCGAGACCCTCTCTCGTGGCGGCCGACACGAGCTGAGCGTCGGGATACCTGTTGGAGACGCGGCGCCGCGCCAGGGCATCGAGCCGATCGACCTTGTTGAGCACGAGCTCGATCGGCAGACCGCTCCCACCGATCTCTCCGAGCACGGCCTCGACGGCGGCGATCTGCTCGGCCAGGCGATCGGGCGGCAGGGATGCGTCGGCGACGTGCAGGACGACGTCGGCGACGAGGGTCTCCTCGAGCGTCGACGCGAACCCTTCAACGAGCTGCGTCGGCAGACGGCGGATGAAACCGACCGTGTCGGTGACCAGGTAGCGCTTCCCGTCGAGCTCGAAGCCTCTCGTCGTGGGATCGAGTGTCTCGAAGAGGCGGTCGGCGACGGGGACGTGGGCGTCGGTGAGAGCGTTGAGCAGGGTCGATTTCCCGGCGTTCGTGTAGCCGGCGAGCGCGACGATCGGCGTCTCGGCGCGTGCTCGCTCCTTCCGCCGCGTCTCACGTTGTGCGGCGAGAGCGCGGAGGCGCTGCTTGAGGACGGTCACGCGACGGCGCGCGATTCGGCGATCGCTCTCGAGCTGGCTCTCGCCCGGGCCACGCGTGCCGACGCCACCACCGAGACGCTCCAGGTGCTGCCACATGCCCCGCATGCGGGGCAGGTTGTACTGGAGCTGCGCGAGCTCGACCTGGAGCTTGCCCTCGGCGCTCACGGCGTGCTGCGCGAAGATGTCGAGGATCAGCTGCGTCCGATCGACGACACGTGTCGAGAGTGCGTCCTCGAGAGCCCTCTGCTGCGTCGGCTCGAGCTCGTCGTCGACCAGCAAGACCTCGGCCTCGGCCTCGGCGTACGCCTCCTTCAGCTCTTCGAGCTTCCCCTTGCCGACGTAGCTGCGGCGATCGGGTCGAAGACGGTGTTGCACGAGCTCGCCCACGGGCTCGACGCCGGCGGTGAGCGCCAGCTCTCGAAGCTCGAGGAGCTCCTCTTCGCCGTCGACCCCCTTCGGGAGCACGGCGACGATCAGCGCGCGCTCTGCGCTCGCGCCGGGATGTGGGTCCGGTTGCCGGCTGGTCATGCGGTGGAGTATGCAGATAGCCTCCGCGCGTGGCACCTCTCGCCGACAGGCTCGCCGCGCGAACGCTCGAATTGGTGGACATTCCGTCCGAGAGCCTGCACGAGGCGGAAGTCAGGGCTCATGTGCGTTCCCTCGTGCCTCCGTCGCTTCAGGAGGAGACGGTGTGCGAGGACGCCGTGCTCTACGCCGGGCCGCGTCGCAGCGGGGTCCCCCTCGTCGTGCTAGCCGGGCACTACGACACGGTTCCTGCGCAGGGCAACTTGCCTGGCCGGCTCGATGGCGGTGTGATCCACGGGCTCGGCGCGAGCGACATGAAGAGTGGGCTGGCCGTGGCACTGGAGTTGGTACGCGACGTCGCCGGAGAAGCCGATGCCGCGGTCGATCTCGCGCTGCTGCTCTTCGGACGCGAGGAACTGCCCCAGGCCTTCAACCCGCTGCCCGAGTTGTTCGAGCGATCCGCGCTGATTCACCAAGCGGAGCTCGTGATTCTCCTCGAGCCAACAGACGGAGCCGTGCACGCCGGCTGCCTCGGCAATCTGAATGCGCAACTCCGCTTCCGTGGCGTCAGCGGTCACTCGGCGCGGCCATGGCTCGCCGAGAACGCGATCGAGCGGGCCATCGAGGGTCTTGCGCCTCTCATCCGGCACGAGCGTCGCGAGGCAGTCGTCGACGGCCTCTCGTTCTGGGAAGTGCTCAGCGTGACGCGACTCGAGGCGGGCATCGCCGACAACGTGATCCCGGATCTCGCCCTGGCGCACGTGAACTTTCGCTTCGCTCCCGACCGCACGGAGGAGGACGCAGCGCTGCACTTGAGAAGCCTCGCCCCTGCCGAGGCGGAGCTGGAGATCCTGGGGACGGCGCCTGCGGGGCGAGTCGCGACCGGGTCCCGCCTCGTCGCGGAGCTCGTCGCCGCCGGCGCGCATGGAATCGAGCCGAAGCAGGCATGGACGAATGTCGCCGATTTCTCGGTGAGAGACATAGACGCGGTGAACTTCGGTCCGGGTGATCCCGTCTACGCTCACCGCCGCGACGAAAGAGTCGAGATCGCGGCGCTGGTCCACGCCTACGAGACGTTGCGACGCCTCGTCGTCGGCTAGCGTCCGGTCGTGCCGCTCTCACCCGTTCTCCGTCACCAGCCGACCTATCCATTCGTACGACTCAACCGGCGCGTCGCAGAGCGTCGGGAGCACGGTCTCGAGGTGATCGACTTCGGGATGGGCGATCCCCGCGAACCGACCGACGAGAGAATCCTCGACGCGTTGCGCGACGGTGTACGCGAGCGCATGGGCTACCCGGCTGCCGTCGGACTGCCGGAGCTCCGCGAAGCCGTGAGCACATGGTGCGCCGGGCGCTTCGACGTCACGCTCGACCCCGAGCGACACGTGATCCCCACGCTCGGGTCGAAAGAGGCGATCTTCTCCTTCGCGCAGGTCGTGCTCGACTACGAGTCGGGACGCGACACGGTGATCGTGACCGAGCCCGGTTACCCCGTCCCGGAGCGCGGAGCGCTCTTTGCAGGCGCGACCGTGCTGCCGCTCCCGCTGCTCGAGAGCAACCTCTGGCTGCCCGACTTGGACGCTGTCTCCGTGTTCGACTGGCGTCGAGCAGCGCTCGTGTGGGTCAACTATCCGAACAACCCCACCGGCGCGGTGGCACCCCTCGGCTTCTACGAGAAACTGGCTGGATTGGCGCGTGAGCACGGATTCGTGCTCGCGTCCGACGAGGCCTATACGGAGCTGTGGGCGGATGAGCAGCCGCCCTCCGCATTGCAGCTGGACGACTGGGCGAACGTGGTCGTCTTCAACACCCTTTCGAAGCGCTCGTCGATGACCGGATTTCGCAGCGGCTTCATCGCGGGCGACCCGGTGCTCGTGGACGGCCTCAAAAAGTTCCGGCCGAACGTCGGCACCGCACCGCAGGAGTTCGTCCAGCGCGCCTCCGTCGTCGCCTGGTCGGACGAGAAGCACGTGGAGCGCGCCCGCGACGCGTACCGCCGCAAACGCGCGACACTCGTCGCCGCGCTCGCAGAGAGCGGGCTCCGTGTAGCGGGCGGCAACGCCACCATGTACATCTGGGTCGCCGTACCCGAGGGCGAGACTTCCGAGCGGTTCGCGGAGAGGCTGCTCGGGGTCGGTGTCGTCGTGGCGCCCGGTTCGTTCCTCGGCCCATCGGGCGAGGGGTACGTCCGGTTCGCGCTCGTACCGACCGAGGCCGAGTGCACCCGCGCCGCGGAGCTGCTGGTCGAGGGGTTGCGGGACACATGACTGACCGGCCGAGGGCACGATGAGCGATGATCACCCCGTGACCCTCGCCGAGCGCATCGACGGGCAATGGGAGGCCGGCGAGCTCGACGCCGATTCGATCGAGGAAACGATCGGGCTGCTCGACGCCGGAGTGATCCGGGTCGCCGAGCCGACCGACGCCGGCTGGCGGGTCAACCAATGGGTGAAGAAGGCGATCCTCCTCTACTTCCGACTCCGCAAGGTCGAGCCGATGGAGGTGGGTGGCCTCCACTTCCTGGACAAGATCCCCGTGAAGCGCGACTACGCGGCACGAGGCGTGCGCGTCGTCCCCCCCGGTGTGGCCCGCTATGGCGCGTTCCTTTCGGAGGGAGTCGTCCTGATGCCGGGCTACGTCAACATCGGCGCCTGGGTCGGCCCGCGAACGATGGTCGACACGTGGGCCACGGTCGGCTCGTGTGCTCAGATCGGGGCGGACGTCCACCTCGCCGGAGGTGTCGGCATCGGCGGCGTGCTGGAGCCACCGCAGGCCGCCCCGGTGATCGTCGAAGACGGCGCGTTCATCGGCTCACGTGCGGTGATCGTCGAGGGCGTCCGGGTCGGGGAAGGCGCGGTGATCGCGCCCAATGTCGTGCTCTCCGCGTCCGTGCCCGTGATCGACGTCACAGGTCCCGAGCCGATCGAGTACCGCGGTGTCGTCCCGCCGCGCAAGGTCGTCCTCCCCGGAGTCCGTGACAAGGCGTATCCGGCCGGCGTCTACGGGCTCCCGTGCGCGCTCATCGTCGGGGAGCGCAGCGCCTCGACGGATCTCAAGACGTCTTTGAACGACGTCCTGCGCGAGTTCGAGATAGCCGTCTGAGCGGGGCCTCGGTCGGTGCTGCGGTCGTGGTACACGGCCTCGACGTTGTTGCCGTCCGGGTCCAGCAGGAAGGCGCCGTAGTACCCGGCGTGATACTGCGGCCGCTCGCCCGGTGCGCCGTTGTCACGGTAACCGGCTTCGACGCCCGCTCGATGGAAGGCATCGACCTCGGACCGTGAGCGCGCCGCGAAGGCGAGGTGAGCGTCGCGGGTCACGGGCTTGCCGTCCGCGGCTATCGAGAAGTCAGCCCAGAACGCCCACCGCCACTCCTCGCTCTCGAATGTCAGCGTGTGACCTAGCGGCGCCAGCACGGTCGTGTAGAAGCGCTTGCTGGCGTCGAGATCCGACACTCGCAGGGTGACGTGATCGAACACGCGCTCCGTCCTACGAAGCGGCGAGCCCGAACGAGCGCGCGACGGCGAGCGCCTGGAGCACGACGTGCGCGCCGGCGCGGTCACCGACGAGGACGTTCACCTGGTAGGCGCGGCCGTTCAACGCGATCTGGGCGACGGCGGCACGACCATCGAAACAGGCGAGGTACTCGCGCTGCAGCTTCAGCGCGTGGAACTCGCTACGGTCGCGCGGCACGGCGGCCGAGGCCGAGCCGCGTCGCGCGATCACGACCACCGCCGCACCGTCCTCCGGCACGCGGTACGAGGCGACGAGGCACGGGGTCTTCTGCAGCTTCACGCCCTCGGTGCCGACGACGATGACCGTCTCCGCGTCGGCGTTCGCCGGTGGTCGAGGTACCTGTGTGTCGCTCCAGGCGGGCGGTAGGCGCAACGAGACGCCGTCCGACTCGACCGGCCGCCACGGCGCCGCCGTGGCCACCGCGGTGGTCACGAGAGCGACAACGGCTAGAACCGCCGAGACTCTCCCCATACGCATCATGGTACGACTGCGACGGGCTTCTGCCTAGAGGTCCGTAGAACCAATGGCCACGCGGGCCACGGGGCCGATCAGCGTCGCCTCTCCCCCCTCGAGGCGCACGATCAGCTCCCCACCGGGAAGGTGCACGCCGATCGGGGAGTCGCACCAGCCACGCGCAGTAGCCGCAGCCGCAGCCGCTGCCGCCGACGAGCCGGAGGACGCAGTCTCTCCCGCGCCCCGCTCCCAGACGAGAACGCCAATCGAGTGGCGATCGTGGACACGCAGGAGCTGGACGTTCGTCCGATCCGGGAATCGTGCATGGGACTCGATCGCCGGGCCAAGGCGTAGCAGCTCTTTGCGACCCGCGGAGTCGCGCCGCACTACCGCGTGCGGGTTACCCACCGACACGGGGGTCAGCTTCACCGCCTCTCCGACCACGTCCAGGGTCTCTTCGTCCCCGACCGTCACGGGGCCGAGGCAGATCTCGACCATCTCACCGGTGAGGAGTCGGGCGGTCAGCTCGCGACCCCCGGTCGTAACCGTCACCTCGGTGGCGCCGACCTCGCCCGCGAGCCATGCCGCTGCGATCCGTAGTCCGTTGCCGGAGAGCTCGGCGATGGAGCCGTCGGGATTCCAGATCACGACCTCCGCGTGCACTCCGTCTCGACCGACCACCTCGAGTACCCCGTCCGAGCCGATGCCGACACGCGGATCGCAGAGGCGTCGCGCACGCTCGACGGTGAGCACACCGGCGTTCGGCTGCTCGACCAGCAGGTACGCGTTCCCGAGGGCTTCCCACTTCTCGAACCGCATTCGTGGAGGCTATCGCCCAGTTGCGCGGGCGTGGTCGAGGATGGTGGCCGCCGCCTCGGTGGGCGGGAGCAGACCGTCGACCGGGACGAGATCGGGAATGCGGCGCATCCACTTGCGCTGGTACGCCGCATAGCGGCGTGTGCGCAACGCGAGGTTGCGACGCGCCTCTGCCACGGGCAGCGTCGCGATCTCGCGCAACCCGAGGGCCGCCTCGGCGGTGTGTGAAACGGTGCCGGCGACAGCCTGTCGTACCTCGTCGACGACCCCGGCGGCGAACATCGCGTCGGTGCGATCGCTGATGCGTCTCTCGAGAACGTCCGGCGGCACGTCGATGCCCGCGATCAGCGTGCGCCGCCTCGCATCATCCGTCCACAGACGACTTCGGGGGGGCGCGAGCGAGGAACCGGCCTCGGCGAGCTCGAGGGCGCGTACAACCCGGCGCCGATCGTTCGGATGGACGAGTGCGGCTGCTGCCGGGTCGAGCTCGCCGAGACGGTGATGCGCAGCTTCCGCAGATCGCTCGACCTCGCGCTCGATGCGCTCTCGAATCGTGCCGTCGACGGCCGGCGGCACATCGAGGTCGGCGAGCGCAGCTCGGAGGTAGAGCCCCGACCCTCCGGCCACGACCGCGGTCCCGTGCGCTGCGACGACGTCGTCGATCGCCGCGTGGGCGAGTGGCGCGTACTCGCCGATCGACATCGCCTGATCGAAATCACGGATCCCGACGAGTCGTGTGCTGCGCGACGGCTGGTTGGTGAGGATCGGCAGCCCGCGGTACACCTGGAACGCGTCCGCCGACACGATCTCGGTCTCCAACGCATCCGCCAGCGCTTCGGCAACGGCAGTCTTGCCGGCCGCGGTGGGCCCGAAGACCGCGATCACCTCGACCGCGAGAGGCTCTCGCACCGGACGATCAGACCGCGACGAGCGACGCGTCGCGACCGCGAAGGGTTGTCGAGGTCGCCGCCTCGATGATCACGTCGGTGAGCTCGCCCGCAGCTGAAGTGCCGGCGAAGTTGACGGTCGTGTTGCGACGCGTGCGGCCGCGGAGAAGGGCACGGTCGTTGCGACTTGCGCCTTCGACGAGGACTTCTTCGACGAGGCCGACCCGATCCGCGTTCCGCTCCGCCGCGATGCGTTGTACGACGGCGACGAGCCGCTCGAGCCGCTCTCCCTTCAGCTCGTCGGGAACCTGATCGGGCATCGTGGCGGCCTCGGTCCCCCGTCGCGGCGAGTAGATGAAGGTGAACGCACTGTCGAATCGCACGTGCTCGACAACCTCGAGCGTCGCTTCGAAGTCCGCGTCGCTCTCTCCCGGGAACCCGACGATGACGTCGGTGCCGAGCGCGAGATCGGGTATCGCGTTGCGCAGTCGGTCGACGAGCGCCAGATACCGATCCCTGGAGTACGTCCGTCGCATCCGCTTGAGAACGCCGGTCGAACCCGACTGCAGCGGAAGGTGGACGTGCTCACAAACGGCGTCGCACTCCGCGATCGCAGCGATCACCGGGTCTCGGAAGTCCTTCGGGTGAGGGCTCGTGAAGCGGATGCGCTGAATGCCGTCGACGCGATCGACGGCTCGCAGCAGCTCGCCGAACTCCGTCGCGATCGCCGGGCGAAGATCGCGGCCCCAGGAGTTGACGTTCTGCCCGAGCAGTGTCACCTCGCGGACGCCCTCGGAGGCGAGCTGCGTGACCTCGGCGATGATGTCGCCGGGGGGTCTGCTCTGCTCTCGACCTCGCACCGCCGGGACGATGCAGTACGAGCAGACCGAGTTGCAGCCCATCGACACCTGCACCCAGGCCTGGTGCCGTCGCTCGCGGCGCATCGGCAGATCCGCAGCGAAATGCTCGTGGCTTCCGAAGCGGCCGCGGTCGACCGTGAAGCCGCCGGCCGTGATCCAGTCACCGAGGTGCGGGATCGAACCCGGCCCGAAGGCGACGTCGACGAACGGATACCGCTCGAAGATCAACTCCTGTTGAGCTTCCGCGTAGCAGCCGCCGACTGCGATCACCGTGTCCGGATGCCTGCGCTTGCGCGCCGCGGCGTCGCCGAGGTAGGCGGCAAGGCGCGTATCGGGCTTCTCACGGATCGTGCACGTGTTGAACACGAGGACGTCGGCCGTCTCTGGACCCGCGCTCTCGCCAAGCCCAAGTGACTCGAGCATGCCCTTGATCCGCTCCGAGTCGTGGGCGTTCATCTGGCAGCCGAATGTGGTGACGTGGTAACGCCTCATCGACCGGTGATTGTACGGGTGGTCTTCGTCGCCGACGGCATCGCGCTGCTGGCGTCGACCGGCACAGCCCCGACCGATGCCCGGGTACCGCGAGCGTCGCCCCCGTGCCCGCCGGCCCGCCGACCGGCTAGGATCGGCGCGTGGCGAGTAGAGCCGACGTCCTCCAGCGGGTTCCCCTCTTCAGCGGCCTGAGTCAACGGCAGCTGAAGCGCATCGCAAGCGGGTTCCAGGAGCGCGACTACGCTCCCGGGCGATCTGTCGTGCGTGAGGGTCACATGGACGGCATCGGCCTGTTCATCCTCGCCGAGGGCAGCGCGTCCGTGCATGTGGGCGGCAAGCAGGTCGGGACGCTCGGGCCAGGCGACCACTTCGGCGAGCTCGCCGTCATCAACCGCGCCGAGCGATCCGCGACGGTGATCGCGGAAACCCCACTTCGCTGCCTGATGATCCCGTTCTGGGAGTTCCGGAAGCTCGCATCGGCGCACCCCGATGTGCTGTGGAAGCTCCTCGAACAACTCGCGACGGTACTCGCGAGCGAGCGCGAGCGCCGGGCTCAGGCCGAAGCCCAGAGCCTCTGACGCGCGGAGATCGCCATCCGGCGCCCGTGTCGGCGAAGCAGTCCTGAGCCCCGCGGCGACAGGCCCCCGAGATCGGGCTCCGCGGCCAATCCTGTCAGTCGGCCGCGTGCGCCCAGAGCGCCCAGCCCACGATCACGGTGAACCAGACGACGCCGACGATGACCCCGATGAGCACGAACTCCGTCATTTCGCGACCTCCACCGCTCTGGACTCCCTGATCACGATCACTTTCACCTGCCCCGGATACTCGAGCTGGTCCTCGATCTCACGCGCGATCTCGAACGAGAGGAGCGCGGCGCCCTCGTCATCGACTTCCGTCGGCTCGACGATGACGCGGATCTCCCGTCCGGCCTGGAGCGCGTACGCCTTGGCCACGCCCGGCTTGGCCGAGGCGATCAACTCGAGCGACTCGAGGCGCTTGATGTAGTGCTCGAGGCTCTCGCCGCGGGCGCCGGGGCGCGAAGCCGAGATCGCATCCGCGGCGATCACGAGCACGGCCTCGACCGTCTGCGGCTGCACGTCGTAGTGATGGGCCTCGATCGCGTGAACGACCCCGTCGGTCTCGCCGTACCGGCGAGCCAACTGCGCGGAGATCACCGCGTGTGGCCCCTCGACCTCGTGCGTCATCGCCTTGCCGAGGTCGTGCAGCAGCGCTGCGCGCTTCGCGGTTTTCACGCTCGCCCCCAGCTCTGCAGCCATGATCCCCGCCAAGTGGACGACCTCGAGCGTGTGCTTGAGCACGTTCTGCCCGTAGCTCGTCCGGTAGCGGAGCCGACCGAGCACCATCACGAGCTCCTCGTGCAGCTGACCGCAGTTCGCCTCGAACACGCCCTGCTCGCCTGCCTGGCGCACGAGGTCTTCCAGCTCCGCCTTCGACTGGTAGTACATCTCCTCGATGCGCGCGGGATGGATGCGCCCGTCCTCGATGAGCTTCTCGAGCGTGACGCGCGCCACCTCGCGCCGGAGACCGTCGAACGAGGAGAGCACCACCGCATGGGGCGTGTCGTCGATGATGAAGTCGACGCCGGTGAGGTGCTCGAGCGCGCGGATGTTGCGCCCCTCGCGACCGATGATCCTGCCCTTCATGTCGTCGGAGGCCAACTCGACGACCGACACCGTGGTCTCTGCCGTGTGACTCGCTGCGACGCGCTGCAGCGCGTCCGCGACGAGCGCTCTGGCGCGGCGGCGCGACTCTGCCCGCGCCTCCTCCTCCTGCTGGCGGACGCGGCGGGCAAGCTCGTGGCGCACAAGGTCTTCCGATCGCTCGAGCACGACCGTGCGCGCCTCCTGCTGGGTCATGCCGGCGATGCGCTGGATCTCCTTCTCCTCGGCATCCTTCGCGACCTTCAGCTCCTCCTGCAGCTGCCGGACGTGAACTTCCCGGTCCGCGACGCCCTGCTCGCGACGTGTGAGCTCGTCGAGCTTGTCCTCGACATCGGACTCGAGTTGCAGCACGCGCTGTTCGACCTGGGACGCCTCGAGACGCCGAGTACTCAGCTCGCTCTCGATCTCGGCGCGGAGTCTCACCGCCTCCTCGCGGGCCCCGACTCGCGCCTCGCGCCGGGTGGCCTCCGCCTCCCGCTCTGCGTCGGCCAGCAGGGTGGTCCTCCGTTCCTCTGCCGCGCGTAGCCGCGAGCCGCTCGTCGTGCGCAGCCAAAGAACGGTCGCCGCCGCTCCTGCGACGAGCCCTACGAGCAACGCGATGGCCGTGAGCATCCGATTCTCCCTCCGGGAGACTGGGTTGACCGCGGCTGACAGCCGCGGGGCTCACATCCGGCACCTCGTCTGCGCAGACGACTTCCGGGACGGCGCTACGACGCGACTTCCTAGGCCGGTGGGCCCTCCTCAACGGTCGCATGGAGTCTCCATGCGATCAATGGGCGGGTGGCGGTCGGGGGGTTCACGAATACAGCCGTTTCGGAAAGACGTTCTGTGCAGGGAAATGTCGGATGGAGCTTCCTCATCCTATCTTCCACGTGTCGGAGTCCGCAACGACAGCTTCGACGACATCCGCCGAGAAGCCTCGCGAGAGCAGCAACCGCGCGGTCGCGGGTGTCGCCTCGCGGCGCGCGACGATGCGCTGCACGCGGGCCTGCTCCGGGTCGAGCGAGCTCAGAGCGGCTGCCACGAGCTCCGAGGACACACCGTGACGCTCGAGATCGCGCTCGATCTTGAGATCACCTGCGCCCCGCTCCGCGAGGCTCTCGGCACGGCGGAACGCGAAGCGGGAGTCATCGACGTAGCCGAGCGCTCGCACCTGTTCGATCGCCCGTTCTCGCTCACCCTGCGCGACACCGGCCCGTGCAAGCACGGCATCGAGAGACGCCACCGTGTGGTCGCGGTGCCGCAGCGCCCGCACGGCCCGCTCCATGGCGTCGTCACCGACTCCTGCGGGATCGCTCACCGCGCGTCCGAACCTGAAGAACCCGACACCTGACATGGCGGTTCGTCCCACCGAGGGCCGTAGCGACGTCGCGAGCCTCTTACGAGACGTCGGCGGTGACCTCTTCGACGGGTGTGGCACGCGGCGCTCCCTCGGCCACGGGCAGGAGCCGGGCCGAGACGATCTGATCCGGGCCGGCCTCGGCCTGGATCGCGCCGAGGATCCCCTGGACGAGATCCGGGTGCTCCGTGAGGAACGCCATCGCGTTGTGACGACCCTGACCGAGGCGCTCGTCGGCATAGCTGAAGTACGACCCCGATTTCTCCACGATCTTCCGCTCGACACCGACGTCCAGCACCGTCCCCTCCCAGGGAATGCCCTTGCCGTACATGATGTCGAACTCCGCCTGCTTGAACGGCGGCGCGACCTTGTTCTTCACGACCTTCACCCGGACGCGGTTGCCGATCGCCTCCACGCCGTCCTTCAGCGTCTCGATGCGACGGATGTCGAGTCGGACCGAGGAGTAGAACTTCAGTGCTCGACCACCGGGCGTCGTCTCCGGAGAGCCGAACATGACGCCGATCTTCTCGCGCAGCTGGTTGGTGAAGAGGGCGATCGTATCGGTGCGGTTGAGAGTTCCCGCAAGCTTGCGGAGCGCCTGGCTCATCAGCCGCGCCTGGAGACCAACGTGGCTGTCGCCCATCTCCCCCTCGATCTCGGCCTTCGGCGTGAGCGCGGCGACGGAGTCGACGGCCACGACGTCGAGCGCGCCCGAGCGGATGAGGAGCTCGGTGATCTCGAGCGCCTGCTCACCCGTGTCCGGCTGGGAGACGAGCAGCTGGTCGACGTCGACCCCGATGCGACGCGCGTACGAGGGATCCATCGCGTGCTCGGCATCGATGAACGCGGCGATTCCGCCGCGTCGCTGTGCCTCGGCGATCACGTGGTAGACGAGCGTCGTCTTCCCGGACGCCTCGGGCCCGAAGATCTCCACGACTCGGCCGCGGGGTAGCCCGCCGATCCCGAGCGCGAGATCGAGGGAGAGCGACCCGGTGGACACGGCGCCGACGGACACCTGGGCCGCGTCGCTCATGCGCATCACCGACCCCTTGCCGAACTGCCGCTCGATCTGGCCGAGCGCAACATCGAGCGCTTCATCGCGATTCATCGATCGATCCTCCTAACGCCGTCGTCTCGAGCACCTCGTACCGAGCGCCGGACGGGTGCAGGTGTGAAAGGAAAGCAGCCGCGTCGGACGGAACGAATGTTCCCGTCTCCGGCAGCGACGGTCGCAGCCGCGGGCGCTCCCGGAAGCGCAACACCGTGACATGCGGTAGCCATGGGCGTGTCTCCTTGCGGCAGACGCCTGCCGTCTCCAGCCGTTCGTGCAGATCGCCGGCGAACCGCGTGGCTGCGCCGGTCTCGTCACTGAGCACGACCATTCCCACGCTCGCCGTCTCCCTGTAGCGCAACGGAGTGAGCGGAAACGGCGCCACGTTGCCGGCTGACTCGCGGAGGATGGCGACCGACGCCGCGACAGCGTCGGGATCCTGCCGGCCGAGAAACGCGAGCGTGGCGTGCAGGTGATCGCGGCTGACTCGCCGGCCGCCACGGAGGTGGTCTGCGCCCCAGCGAACGAAGACGTCGAGCACCTCGTCGGGGAGCCGAAGCGCGAGAAACAGCCGGACGCCCTCATCGCGTCCGACGCTACTCGCCTCGCTCATACGCCTTCGTGCCCGCTTCGTGCCAGAAGTCGGCGGACGAGGTGGAGTGCTGCGACCGCCGAGCGGGATCGGATCCAGGCACGATCACCCGGTAGCTCGAACTGGAGCTGCTCCTCGCCGTCCGGCGACACGGCGTGGAAGAAGACGAGGCCGACAGGCTTCTCCTTCGTGCCTCCGCCAGGACCGGCGACTCCGGTGACCGCCACGGCCACGTCGGCGCCGATCTGCTGGCGTGCACCTCGCGCCATCGCGGCGGCGGCCTCTGCGGAGACCGCGCCACGCGCGGTCAGCACCCCATCGGGCACGTCGAGATGCTGCTGCTTCACGGAGTCGGCGTAGGCGACGATGCCACCGACGAAGACGTCGCTCGAACCGGGCACGTCCGTCAGCCGCGCAGCGACGAGCCCGCCGGTGCACGATTCCGCTGTCGCCAGCGTGTAGCCGCGTGCGCGGCAGGCGGCGAGCACGAGCTCCTGCACGCTGATCTCGTCCTCGGCGAACAGGTAGCGGTCGAGCGACGTCCGCAGGGATTCTGCGAGCGCGTCGGCCCGCTCCGCTCCCCCCTCGTCGACCACGAGGTCGACGTGGATCTCGAAGTCCCGCGCGCAGATCGTGGCCTCGACGCCGCCCCCGTCTCCGCCGGCGTCGAGCAGAGCACGCGCGACGGCTGACTCGCTCGCCCCGTAGAAGCGCAGCACGCGGCGGCCGGGTGGCGTCGTCACCGCAAGAGCCCGCCGCACGGGCTCGGTGCCGAGCGCGAGCGGCCACAGCCGCTGCAGCTCACCCGGGGGGCCTGGCAGCACGACGATCACACAGGACCCGGTGTCCACGACGAGGCCGGGCGCCGTGCCCGCCGGGCCGAGCGCCAGCGCTCCGCCGGGCACGGTTGCCTGCTTGCGCACACCGGGTGCGAAGTCGGCGTACGGTCGTCGCAGGCGATCGGCGATGAGACGCGAGATCTGCTCGATCCGCTTCTCGAGCTCCGGGTCGACACGGAGCTCGAGGCCGATGACCTTCGCCAGGAGCTCGACGGTACGGTCGTCGTGGGTCGGGCCGAGTCCGCCGGACACGAGGCAGATGTCGCTTTCCGTCACTGCCTGCCGCAGCGCCGACTCGAGCTCGGTCGCCGTGTCGCCGACGATGGTGATTCGAGCCGGGTCCAGACCGAGGGTGAGCGATTCGCGAGCGAGAAACGGGCCGTTCAGATCGTTCCGGTCACCGCGTACGAGCTCGCTGCCGGTGACGACGATGGCGGCGCGAGGGCGCTTCACCCGACGGACGTCGCGGCGGCGATCATCAGCTCGCCGCTCGCGGAGAGCGGGTAGCGGTTCCCGTTCACCTTGACGACGACGTTCCCCGGCTTCTTCACGGCGAGATAGAGCGCCTTGCGCGTGAAGGTCTGCGTCTGACCGGCATCGAGCGTGCCGCTGTAGAGCGGCGCACCGCTCGGCGAGCCCACCCGCACCTCGAGGTAGGTCGGCCCCTTGGCGGCGCGGACCTGCAGCGTGATCTGCTGGCCGGTCGTCGCCGTCGCGGCTGGTGTGCCAGTGACGTTGACGCCCTGCACCTTCGGCGCGTCGGCGCCCCCAAAGCGCCAGGCCGCGATCACGAGCGCCGTGGCCAGGACGATCCCCAGCAGCGCGACTGCGACGATGCGAGACTCATGCCGGGCCGAGCGCCGATGCCTGACCGGGGCCAGGCGCCTCGTCTTCGGCGCGTAGTCCTCCTCGCCGGCGACGTGACGCGAGTTGTACTCATCGACGTAGAGGCGGCCGTCGAGCCCGAGAGCATCCGCGTACACGCGCAAGAAGCCCTTGGTGTACGTGTGGCCGGGTAACTGGTCGAAGCGCTCTTCCTCGAGCAGGCGCAGATACTTGCTGCGCACCTTGGTGCGTAGCTCCATCTCCTCGAAGTCGAGGCTTTGGCGCGTCCGCGCCTCGCGCAGGCTCGAGCCGATCTCGAACATCCGGCGGCCAAGTGTAGAGACTGTCGGCTGTTGCCGGGGCAGGCTTCAGTCGGTGCTGGCGATGTACTCGAGCACGCCGTAGACGCCGAGGGCGATCAGACCCGCTCCAGCGAGCCAGAGACCAGCGAGACCGAGCAGCCGGCCGACCCGCGCTGCCCGGAGACCCCCCGCGCGTCCGAGTGTGAGCTCCGCACGCCTGCGGCCGCTCCGCGCGAACGAGAGCGCCAGCCAGCCGAGGACTGCACCGACCGGGATGGCGAACCCCGCGTGCAGGAGGTCGTACGAGCCCGAGTACCGCGTCGCCAGCACCGCGAGCGGAAGCGTGAGCACCGAGATGGCACCGGTGAGCACCGAGAGCGTCGCGTGTGGGTTCCCCACGCGGGCCGTGCTACTGCTTCGTGTAGGGGCGGCCAAGGGCTGCGGGTGCAATCGATCGGCCGATGAGCCCGGCCAAGGCAATGAGCGTCAGGACGTACGGGAGCGCCTGGAAGAGTACCGCGCCGGACTCGCTGTACACGGAGAGCCTCTGCGCGAGCGCGCTGGAGAACCCGAACAGCAGGCACGCACCGGCGGCTCCGAAGGGCCGCCACCGACCGAAGATGAGGGCGGCGAGCGCGATGAAGCCGCGTCCCGCAGTGACGTTCTCGCTGAAGGACCCGAGGAACCCGATCGAGAGGTACGCGCCGCCAGTTGCCGCGAGGACGCCCGACATGATCACGGCCGCGTAGCGCATCGGGAGCAAGCGGACGCCTGTCGTCTCGGCCGCTCCCGGGTGCTCTCCGCACGCGCGCAGGCGCAGCCCGATCGGAGTGCGGAACACGACGAGCCACGTGAGAGGCACGAGCACGATCGCGATCCACACCAGCAGGTTGAGGTCGCCGAAGATCGCACCGAGAAACGGGATCTCCTGCACGAGCGGCAGGTGGACACCAGGAACCCGTGGCACGTCGGTCGGCGTCCCCTGCAGGCCGTAACTGTCGATGAAGAAGTAGCCGGTGAGCCCCAGTGCGAGTATGTTGACCGCCGTGCCGCTGATGATCTGATCCGCGCCCAAGTGGATCGAGACGACCGCGTGGACGGCTGCAAGCGCGCCACCGGCGGCAAGCCCGAGCAGGAGCCCGGCTGCCCAGGAGCCGGTGGCCTCCGCCCCCCAGATGGCGAAGAACGCGCCGGTGAGCATCATCCCCTCGAGACCGATATTGACCACGCCGGAGCGCTCCGAGAACAGGCCTCCGAGCGCCGCGAACACGAGCGGAGTCGCGAACCGAAGCGTTGCTGCGAACAGCGCCGACCAGACGACGACGGAGTCCAGCTTCTCGACGCCGGACTGTGTCGCCAGGGCGGCCAGCCCCGCGCCTGCGATGCCGCTCGCGACGGCGATGCCGCCCATCCGACGCTCGCCGCGGCGCGTCGCCCACCACCCGGCCGCGGCCGCGAGCGCGCCCAGCAGCACACTGGGGATCGGCGTGCGCAAAGCCCAGGGTGGGAGCGCCACCCACGCGGCCAGCGCACCGCAGCCCACGGCGATCCACGCGATCGTCCGCGGGTCGGCGAGCGCCTCGAGAGAGAACCGGCGCCCGTGCGTCGAGCGCCTTCTGGCCGAGGACGTGGTCGGCCTGACGGTCGCGTACGACGCCGTCGGCATGCCTTCCTGCCCGACTCTCCGACGCCGCACGGCGACCGCGAGGAGGTTGACACCGACGAAGAGGACGACGAGCCCCTGTATCAGCAGCGCGAGGTTCGACGCAAGCTCCGGAGGGAATGTCCCCGGATCGAGATTGCGGGAAGACGTTCCCGTCGTCAGTGCGGCGAAGAGCAACGCTGCCAACCCGACGCCGACGGCGGTGTTGCGCCCGAGCAGCGCGACGGCGATGCCGACGAAGCCGATCTGAGAGACCTGGACGTCGGTCGTGGAGAGACGAAACTGCCACCCGAGAACGTCCAGACCGCCCGCAAGGCCAGCAAACGAGCCGGCGACCGCCATCGCGGCGAACACGCTTCTCGCAGCCCCGATACCCGCGTAGCGCGCCGCCTCGGCGTTGATACCCACGGCGCGCACCTGGAAGCCAAGTGTTGTGCGCTTGAGTACGAGCCAGTAGACGACGAGCGCAGCGAGTGCCACGAAGATCCCGATGGAAAGACCTTGTAGGAGCGGGTCTCCCCAGACGATCGGGAGCCGGGCGGTCTCGACGACCGGCTTCGACACCGGGATCGACGATGGCCCCGGGTCCTGAAGGGGCCCCCCGAGACCGAACAGGAAGATCCCGACGTAGAGAGCGATCCAGTTCAGCATGATCGTCGTCACGACCTCGTGAGCGCCGAGCACGGCCTTGAGTAGCCCCGCAATCGCGGCCCAGCCGGCCCCCGCCAACGTGGCCGCGACGACCGCCAGTCCGATGTGCAGCGCACCGTTCAGCCCCGGAAACGACGATCCGATCCAGACGGCGACGAACGAGCCGACGAGGTATTGACCCTGCCCACCGATGTTGAAGAGCCCTGCGCGGAACGCGAACGCGACCGCGAGACCGGTCAGGATCAACGGCGTCGCGGTCAGGAGCGTCTGCTGGAGGTTGGCAGCGGCGATTTCGCGGGCGTCCCCCGACAGCCCCGGCAGGAGCCAGTTCAACCCCGATCCCTCGAGGATCGCCTGGTACGTCGTCAGCGGGTTCTTACCTGTCGTGACGAGCACGACGAGGCCGCCGATCACGAACGCGACGAACGCAGTGACCACGGGAGTCCCCCACGCCTCGAGACGGCGGAGTGTCACGAGTCGATCGGGCCGCGCGCCTTCACGCTCGACCGGCGCCGGTGAGGGCGGCGGGGCGCCGCTAGTGGTCATCGGTGTCGTGCGCTCCGGTGGTCTCGCACTCGCGGTGCTGCCGACCCGCGGGCGCGGCGCGACTCACTGCTTCTCGTACGGCCGGCCGTCGGCGGCGGGTGGCGTCGAACGACCGATTACGCCGGCGACGGCGATGATCGTGAGCACGTAGGGAAGTGCCTCGAACAGTGTCGAGGCCGACGCCGAGTACTCGCCCAGGCTGCGAGCGAGTGCGCTCGAGAAGCCGAACAGGAGACAGGCGACGGCGGTCGGAATCGGCTTCCAGTTGCCGAAGATCAGCGCCGCGAGGGCGATGAAACCGCGGCCCGCGATCATGTTCTCGGTGAACGCGTTGACGAACCCGAGCGCCAGGTACGCACCGCCGGCGGCGGCAAGCATCCCCGACAGCGTGACAGCGCCGTAGCGGATCGCGTACACGTTGATGCCGACGGTGTCGGCCGCCCGTGGATGCTCGCCGACCGAGCGGATCCGCAGCCCGATCGGTGTGCGGAAGACGACGACCCACGTGACGATCACGCACAGAAGAGCGAGCCAGATCAGGAGGTCGAGATCGCCGAGCCACTCGTCGAGAAACGATCCGATGCCCGGTACGTGGCCGAAGAAGCCCAGAGACAGGTCAGGAACCGACGACAGGTCGCCGGGCGTCCCCTGCTCGCTGTACAGCTTGATGAAGAGGTAGCTCGTAATCCCGAGCGCGAGGAAGTTGATGGCCGTGCCGCTCACGATCTGGTCGGCGCGGAGGCTGACCGAGAAGAACGCGTGCACGAGCGCCGTCAGCCCGCCGGCAGCGATCCCGATCAGCAGCCCGCTGACCCAGTTGCCGGTGACGTCCGCCCCCCACACGGCGAAGAACGCCCCCATCAGCATCATTCCCTCGAGGCCGATGTTGACCACCCCCGAGCGCTCCGAGAAGAGCCCTCCCAGGGCTGCGAACATGAGCGGCGTCGCGAAGCGGAACATGGACGCGAGCAGTGCGCCCCAGACCACGACCGCCTCGAGCTTGTCGATGCTCGAGCGCGTGGCCAGGTAGCCGATCGTGAGGCCGAGGAGACCGATCACGATCGCGTAACCACCGACTCTGCGCTCGCCTCGGAACCACGAGCCGAGCCCGATTGTCACCGCAACGAGGCCGATGACGACGGGCACCACCGGAGTGCGGAGGCTGAGCGGCGGGATGGCGACGAAAGCGGCAACGACGCCGAGCCCCACCCCGGTCCACGCGAGCGTGCGCCAACCGACGTGCGGGCGACTCACGTGACCGCCTCCACCGCTTTGCCCTTCTTACGCCGAAACCGTCGCAGTGCGAGCAGCACGATCACATCGGCGCCCACGAAGAGGATGACGAGGCCCTGGATGATGAGGGTGAGGCTCGTCGCGAGCTCGGGCTCGAACACCGCGGGGTCGAGGTTTCGGGTCGACGTTCCCGTCTGCAGCCCGGCGAACAGAAGCGCGGCGAGCCCGACGCCGATCGCGGTGTTCCGCCCGAGCAGCGCGACCGCGATGCCGATGAACCCGATCGTCGATCCCTGCAGGTCTGTGATGTCGAGCCGGAACTTCCAGCCGAGCACGTCCAGGGCGCCGGCGAGACCGGCGAACGAGCCTGCGATCGCCATCGCGAGGAAGTAGTTACGGGCGACGCTGATCCCGCCGTAGCGTGATGCTTCCGGGTTGAAACCGACCGCCCGCACCTGGTAGCCGAGCGTTGTCCGGTTGAGCGTCATCCAGTAGACGACAAGGGCCCCGAGCGCGATGAAGAGCCCCACGTGGAGCCCCTGCAGCAGCGGATGGCCCCAGAACACGTGGAGGCGTCCCTTTTCCACGATGTCGCTCGACACCGGAAGGGCTGCGTCGACGTCGGTCTGAAACGGCCCGCCTACACCGAACAGGTACGAGCCGACCCAGATCAGGACCCAGTTGAGCATGATCGTCGTGATCACCTCGTGGGCGCCGACCGTTCCCTTGAGGAAGCCGGCAATGCCGGCGAGTACCGCCCCGGCGATCGTTGCGCAGACGATCGTCACGGCGATCAGGACGAGTCCCGGCATGTCCCAGGTCTTCACGAGTTCCCCCGCGACGAGGATGGACACGATCGAGCCGGCCATGTACTGGCCGTTTCCGCCGATGTTGAACAGCCCGCAGCGGAACGCGAAGGCGACCGCGAGCCCGGTCAGGACGAGCGGAATCCACACGATCAGCGTCTGCTGGAAGTTGCTCGCTGCGAGCGTCCGTTCGTCGCCGGTGATCCAGGGGAAGAGCCAGTTCAAGCCCGAGCCCTTGAAGATCGCCGCGTACGTGTCGATGGTGCTGCCGACGGAGCCGGTGGTCATGAACACGACGAGCCCGCCGAGGAAGAAGGCGAGGATGACCGTCAGCACCGGAGCAACAAGCCCGCCTGCGCGCTGGAGCAAGCCGTAGCGCTCTGCCAGCGACTCTTCCCGTCGCTGCTCGTCGAGCGGTGGCGGTGATCCGGGCTGCTCCGTCACGCGGCGTCCTTGACGTGGCCGCCCGTCATGGCGATCCCGAGTTCCTCCTCGCTGACCGTCGGCGGGAACTCCCCGACGATCTCGCCCTCGTACACCACGAGGATGCGGTCGGCGAGGGAGATCACCTCTTCCAGCTCGAGTGACACGAGCAGAACGGCACGACCTTCGTCCCGTTCCTCGATGAGGCGCCGATGCACGAATTCGATCGCGCCGACGTCGAGGCCACGCGTCGGTTGTGCCGCCAGCAGGACCCGCGGGTCGCGGCCGATCTCGCGAGCGAGTATCACCTTCTGCTGGTTGCCTCCCGAGAGCGCGGAGGCGCTGGTCTGCGGGCCTCCGCCGCGCACGTCGAACTCTCCGATCAGCTGGGCCGCGCGCTGTACGAGCCGCCGAGGGAAGAGCCAGCCGAACCGGGAGGCCGGAGCCGAGCGGAAGTCGTGGATGGCGATGTTCTCGGCGATCGTGAAGTCGAGCACGAGCCCGCGGCGCTGGCGATCCTCGGGGATGTGACCGAGCCCGGCGTCGTAGTGGTGGTGTGCCGATGCCGTGGTGACGTCCTTGCCGTCGACGAGGACGCGTCCCTCGAGCGGCCGGCGAAGGCCCGTGAGTGCGTCGATCAACTCCGTCTGCCCGTTGCCGTCCACGCCGGCGATGCCGACGATCTCACCGGAGGCGACCTCGAGAGAGATGCCGCGAACCTTCTCCAGCCCGCGATCGTCGAGTACGCGAAGGCCCTCGACCTGGAGCAGCGGCTCGCCCGGCTGCGCTGACGACTTCTCGACGCGCAGCAGCACGTCGCGACCTACCATCAACCGCGCGAGACTGCCCTCGGTAGCACCCGCAGCGGGCAACGTCTCGACGACCTTCCCGCGCCTGAGCACCGTGATGCGGTCGGCGATCTCGAGCACTTCGTTCAACTTGTGGGTGATGAAGACGATCGACTTCCCCTGCGCCGTCAAGCTCCGAATGATCTCGAAGAGCTCCCTCGCCTCCGGGGGCGTCAGCACTGCCGTCGGCTCGTCGAGCACGAGGATCTCGGCGCCGCGGTAGAGCGCCTTCAGGATCTCGACGCGCTGTTGCTGCCCGACGGTGATGTCCTGCACCTTCGCGCGCGGATCGACGGCGAGCCCGTACCGCTCGGAGATCTCGCTCACGCGGCGCTCCGCTTCGCTCGTGTCGAGGAGGATCCCCGCCTGCGTCGGCTCGACGGCGAGCACGATGTTCTCTGCCACCGTCATCACCGGGATCAGCATGAAGTGCTGGTGCACCATGCCGATCCCGCGGTCGATCGCCTCACGCGGCGATGACATCCGTGCGGGCTGACCGTCGACGATGACTTCGCCCTCATCGGGGTGGTAGAGACCGTAGAGGACGTTCATCAGTGTCGACTTGCCCGCTCCGTTCTCGCCGAGCAGGGCGTGAACCTCGCCGTCTCGGAGGTCGAAGTCGACTCCGTCGTTGGCCACGACGCCTGGGAACGTCTTGGTGATGCCACGAAGCTCGAGGACGACCGGGGCCGAGGACATGCCGCGCGATTCTACTCCGGTCCTACGACACGAGTGCCGGGCGTCCTCGGATCAAGGAAGGGGCGGGCCTTTCGGCCCGCCCCTGTCAACACAGCTCGGCCGCTCAGTTGACCGGCTTGAGCTTGATCAGATCCTTCACCTTCGTCTTGCCGTATGCGATCGAGCGCTGGGCGCCCTTCGCCTTCGCGACGTCGGCCTTGGCCACCCTCGGGCTGATCTTCCCGAGGCCAACGCCCCCGTTCGCCACCGTGTACAGCACGTCCGTGTCCTGAGGCAGTCGGCCCGCCCGTGCGAGGCCGGTCAGGGAGATGATGGCCCGGTCGACCTTCTTCTGGGCGCTCGTGAGGATGTGCGGCCCGAGGAAGGACTGGTCGGCGTCCACGCCGATGCCCCAGACCTTCTTCTCCTTCGCGGCCGACAGCGCACCGAGGCCACACTGTCCGGCGATCTGGAAGACGACCTGCGAGCCCTTGGCGATCTGCCGGAGCGCCTGCTCCTTGCACTTCGCCTGGTCGGAGAACGTCGGGTCGTTGGCCAGGTTCCACAGCACCTTGATCTGCGGGTTGGCCTTCTTCGCGCCCTGGACGTACCCGCTCGCGAACTTGAGGATCGGCGGCACGTTGTTGGCGCCGACGGCGCTGATGATCTGCTTGCCGCCCTGCCGCTTCACCTGCAGCCCGGCGAGGAAACCGACGAGGTAGCCGGCCTCGTGCTCGGCGAACTGGATCCCCGTGTAGTTCTTCGGGCCGGCACTGAGCAAGAACTTCGTCACGTCGACGCCGGCGAAGTTGCGGGTCGAGAACGCCGGAGCGATCACGTTCAGCGGCTCGAACATGAGGAAGCCGACGCCGAAGATCAGGTTGTACCCCTGCTGTGCCGCTGCCTGGAGGTTCGGCAGGCGGTCGGCGGCGGTCTTCGTGACGAAGAGGCGCGTGTCGACGGGGATCGGCGAGTTGTCCCACTTCTTCTCGACTACGAGCCGGCCCTTGTTCGCGAGCTCGTTGAAGCCCTTGTCCTGGATGCTGCCGATGTCGGACACGACCGCCACCTTGAACGTGGCCGACTGCTTCGCGGAGCCGATCGATGCCGCGAACAGCGCTGCGACGATGGTCAGCGCCAGAGCGCTGCCGATCGTCAGTCTGCGTACTTTCACGTGCCCTCCTTGTGGTCCAACGGTTCCTCCCGCCTCTCTGACGGGGGATTCAAACGGAAGTTGGCCTTCTTGCCAAGCCGCTTGGAAGCCTAGTCGGCTTCGCGCGAGCGTGTCGGCGGGGCCGGCAGCTCAGGGATGACCGATGACGGACGCGAGCTGATGTTCTTCCAGCAGCACCCGCCGGGGCTTGGAGCCCTCGTAACCCGAGATGATCCCGCGCCGCTCGAGCATGTCGATCAACCGCCCGGCTCTCGTGTACCCGACACGCAGACGTCGTTGCAGGAGCGAGACCGACGCGGTCTGTGTCTGCACCACGATCTCGATCGCCCGATCGAGCAGCGGGTCCTCGTCCGGGTCGAAATCCCCGTCCGCGCCACCGCCGTCCTCGGGTGCCGCCTCCGGCGCCTCGAGCAGGCTCTCGTCGAGCTCCTGTCCGCGCTGCGCCCGACACTGATCGACGACGAGCGCGATCTCCTCCTCGGTGACGTACGCGCCCTGCACGCGCTGCAGACGAGACGTCCCGAGCGGCTTGAAGAGCATGTCGCCCTGACCGAGCAGGCTCTCGGCTCCGTGCGTGTCGAGGATCACGCGTGAGTCGGTCTGGCTGGAGACGGCGAAGGCGATCCGCGAGGGCACGTTCGCCTTGATCATCCCCGTGATCACGTCGACAGACGGACGCTGCGTGGCCAGCACGAGGTGGATGCCGACCGCCCTGGACTTCTGCGCGAGCCTGATCACGGCGTCCTCGACCGCTTGCGGCGACACCATCATCAGATCGGCGAGCTCGTCGATCACGACGAGCAGGTACGGCAGCGGATCCTCTCCGCGTGCCCGGAAGGCCCGGTTGGCCTCGGGCAGGTTGCGCGCCCGGACGAGCGAGAGACGCTCGTAGCGCCGCTCCATCTCGGCGATCACGTTCTGGAGCACCGCCGACGCCTCCTTCGGGCTGGAGACGACGGGCGTGAGCAGGTGCGGGATCGACTCGTAGTGGTTGAGCTCGATGCGCTTCGGGTCGACGAGGATCAGGCGCACCTCGTCGGGCGTCGCGCGAAGCAGCACCGACGTGAGGATGGTGTTGATACACCCGGACTTGCCCGAGCCGGTCGTGCCCGCGATCAGGAGATGCGGCATACGGGCGAGATCGGTCCAGACCGCGTTGCCGGAGATGTCCTTCCCCAGCCACACCGAGAGCGGGCTGACGCTGCCGGGCAGGTCGTCGAAGATGTCACCGAGCGTGACGAGCTTCGGAGCGAGGTTGGGCACCTCGACGCCCACGGCTTGCTTGCCAGGGATCGGCGCGAGAATCCGGATCTCGGTCGTTGCCAGCGCGTAGGAGAGGTCGTCCTTGAGGGCAGCCACCTTCGAGACCTTCGTCCCGGGCGCAAGCTGCAACTCGTAGCGCACGACCCGAGGTCCGGCGATCGTGCCCACGATGACGGCGTCGACCCCGAAGTGCGCGAGCGTCTGCACGAGGGTATCGGCGATCCGCGTGCTCACCTCCGCGGCGTCGCCACGGACGGCCGGCGATGCCTTGAGGAGCGAGCGGTCGGGGAGTCGGTAGTCGCCGGAGCTCGACGTGGGGAACGGAAGCGCCATCACGTCGTCGAGTGTCGGCTCGTCGGTGTGCTCGTCGACGACGAGCCGCGCCGGTTCGGCGCTCAGCGGCGACACGACATCGGGGAACGCCTCCACGCCGTCGACGAGGGCGGCGGATGCCAACGTGGGCATCGTGCGCGGAGGTGGCTCGGCGACCGAATCGGCCGACCGTTCGAAGCGCTCGAGCGACCGTCGTGCGCTGACGCCGGCGCGATGCATCGCAGAGCCCGAGCGCCGCAGCACTGCGCCTGCGGAGGCGCCGGTGATGAGCAGGACTCCGGCGAAGAGAAGCGCAGAGCCGATGATCGCCGTCCCCGTGTCGCCGACGAGGTATGCGAGCCCCCCGCCGAGTCCCGCGCCGACGATGCCTCCGTGATCCGCCCCGAGCACGATCATCAGCCCGACGCCGCCGACGGCGAGCCCCGTCCGGAACGGGCGGACGTCGACGAGCGCGCTCCGCACCATCATCAAGGCACCGACGCCGATGAGGACGAGCGGTAGGACGTGCACCGCGCCGCCGAGCAGGTCCCGTGACCACGTCGTGATGTGCTCCCCGACCGGGCCGCCGTTCCAGCCGAACCACAACACGGTCGCGACGAACACGCCGGCCGCGACCATGCCGAGCCCCCACAGCTCGGGGTGGTGGTGAGACCGGGTCTTCTGCTGACGCCTCTTCGTCCGCACGCGCGACGGCGTCCGTGGACGGAGCTTTCGGCGCGGCCTCTTCTTCGTCGCCGCCATGGGCTTGCAGCTTCGTCGGCCGGACGTGCACTCCTGCGAGGGCGGCCGACGCCGACCGTATGCTGCCCGCCGTGCCGATCGCGATTCTCGCAGTCGCAGTCGCCGGCGCGCTCGGCGCACTCGCCCGCTGGGGGCTCGACGAGTGGTTCGAAGCCCGGAGCGGCCTCTTCCCCTGGGGGATCTTCGTCGTCAACATCAGCGGCGCGTTCCTCGTCGGCTTCCTCGTCACCTGGATGGAACCGCGATTCGAAGACGTGACGTGGCTACGCACCGGTGTGCTGGTCGGCTTCCTCGGCGCGTATACGACGTTCTCGACCTTCTCCCTGGACACCTACCGTCTGCTCGACGCCGGTCATGTCGGCACCGCGCTCGCGAACGCCCTGGGAACGCTCGGGCTCGGTCTCGTCGCCGTGTGGGCCGGGATCAGGCTCGCCCAACTCGGCTGAACGTCACCCGTCGTGGCGCGCGATCCGCTCCACGAGCACGTCGAAGAACCGGTCGGCGTCGAGATCCACGGCGACGTGCGTCGTCGCCGGCCGGTCGGTGCGGTTCCAGAGGTCGACGACCGTGCGTCCGCGGCAGAGCTCCGAGTCGACTTCGACCTCGACGTTGCGCATCTTCGTCGCCACGAGACCGGGCTCGATCACGTGCGCGACGGCAACCGCGTCGTGGATCGGCGCGCCGTCCCAGCCGTACGTCCGCTGGTGGTACAGCGCGAAGAAGTCGACGAGCTCGGCGACGAACACGCCGGTGGGGCCGACCGCGCGTAGCCGTTCCTGCAGCTCCGGGCTCGTGACGGCTCGATGCGTGACGTCGAGGCCGATCATCGTCACGTCCAGACCGCTGTGGAAGACGGCCTGCGCCGCTTCCGGATCGGCCCAGATGTTGAACTCGGCTGCCGGAGTCATGTTCCCTTCGGCGATGGCGCCACCCATCAGCACGATCCGCTCGATCCCTGCCCCACCGTGTCGTTCGAGATAGCGGGCGACGTTGGTCAGAGGCCCTGTCGGCACGAGGGTCACCGGCACCTGCGACGCCGCGACCGCCCGCGCCATGAAGGCGACGGCATCCTCGGACAGGGGGCTCGTGGTCGCGGCCGGAAGCGCGGGCCCGTCGAGCCCACTCTCCCCGTGTACGTGTGCGGCGACGACGAGCTCTCGGAGCAGCGGTTGCTCTGCCCCCGCAGCCACTGGCACATCCGAGCGTCCGACGAGCTCGAGCACGCGGAGCGCGTTGCTCGTCGTCTTCCCGAGCGTCTGGTTCCCGAAGGTCGTGGTCACTCCGATCAGCTCGAGCTCGGGGCTGGCAAGGGCGAGCAGGAGGGCGATCGCGTCGTCGTGACCGGGATCGCAGTCGAGGATCATCGGCGTCGGACGCACGCCGGAAGTATCCTGCACGTGCGACGTGGCCGACGTCCGCGACCAGCTCCGCGCGTTCGCGCTGTCCCTACCAGAGGCGATGGAGGAGTTCCCCTGGGGTGGGAGCGCGGCGAAGGTTCGGGGCAAGGTGTTCGCGTTCCTCGGCGCCGACGACGACGCGTCGCGGCTGACGGTGAAGCTGGTCGAGTCGCACGGCCACGCCCTCTCCGTCGAAGGTGCCGAGCCGACCCGCTACGGGCTCGGTTCGTCGGGCTGGATGACGGTGCCGTTTGCCGCACCCGGCCTGTCGCTCGACGTCCTGTGCGACTGGGTCGAGGAGAGCTACCGGATCGTCGCTCCGAAGCGCCTCGTCGCGGAGCTCGACGCGCGTTAGCCGTCCGCGCGCTCGTCGATCTCGGCCGCCGTCGGCAGAGACGACTGGGCACCGAGACGAGACGCCGCGAGAGCCCCGGCCGCGCACGCGCGCCGCAGCGCCTCGTCGGGTGAGCGCTCCTCGAGCAGCGACACGAGCAGACACGCGGTGAACGCATCTCCTGCGGCCGTGCCGTCGACGGCGTCGACCCGAGGAGGCGCGGCACGGGCGATCTCCACATCATCTTCGAGCAGCACCGCTCCTTCCGCCCCGAGCGTGAGCGCGATCAGCCCGTCCCGGCGCCGTAGGGCCTCGAGCTCGTAGCGGTTGACGACCGTCAGATCCGGGTCGACGTCCACGGGCCGCGCCGGGGCTGCATTCAGGCAGAAGAGCCCGTTGCAGCCCTCCCACGCCGCGCGCACCGCAGCGTCGAGCACCTCGAGCTGGCACAGCACCGCGTCGTGGGCGGGGAGGTCGACAGCGTCGAGCGTGGCATTCGCTCCGGGAGCGACCGCGATCGTGGTCTCCCCCGTGTCGTCCACCTCGATCAGCGCGACCCCTGTCGGCTCGTGAGCCGTCTCCAGTTGGAGAGTCACACCGGCCTCCCGCAGGGTCGTGAGGGCTTCTTCGGCGAACGGGTCGTCGCCGACGGCTGCGACGAGCGTCACGTCGGCGCCGAGACGGGCGCACGCGACCGCCTGATTGGCGCCCTTTCCCCCCGGAAAGCGAGCGAACGATGCCGCGGTCACCGTCTCGCCGGGACGCGGTAGCCGATCGACCCGGGCGACGAGGTCGAGGTTCACCGAGCCGACGACCGTGATCCGCGGGCGCACCTCCCGATCCTACGCCGACCCGACGGTCCGATCAGGTGTCAGACACCGCAAGCGAGTCAAGCGCAAGGCGTGCCAAGATCGAGCTGAACGTTCCACAGGACGACCGGGCGGGATCCCTTGATCGTCGGCGGCGAGGCTGGGCCGACCATGCTCCCCTGTGGAAGAAGCGGTACGGACCTGGTGCGAAGGACGCTTGACAGGTACCGGGTGTCTGACACCCTCGAGGTCGAGTCGTCAGGCCGCGAGCGCGCGCAGGTCGCCGACGGTCGAGCCGAACAGCGTGTCGCGGAGGTCGAAGAGCCCCGCCCAGAGGGTGGATGCATCGGGTGCGGACTCCAACCGCGTGGCGTCCTCGAGGCCCTGGAGGGCCCGCACGAGCACAGCAAGCTCGAGGTAGGCGGAGGCCACGCGATCGGGGCAGGCGTGCACGCCAGCCCGGTCGAGGATAGGGCGCCACTCGACGAGCTCGCCGGCTCCGGGGCCTCCGTACCAGGATCGTCCCTCGGCGACGTCGGCCTCCAGCTCGAGCAGGTAGCGCCCCAGCGGTTTCTCGAGGCCGGCGATCGCGGTTTCAGCTCGATCGGCCGCGTGTCGCAGGGCGGCTTCACGACCACCAGCCGTCGCCGGAACGGCGTCGCCGCGGCTCCAGCGCTCGAGCAGCCGGCAGAAAGCCAGTGCAGCCGCCTCGCAGGCGCGCAGCTGGCTGGTGAGTCTCCTCGCCGTCGCGACGTCGGACGCGTGAAGCTCGATCACGTCGGCCCAGCCGTTCTGCATCAGGCCTCGATCACGATCGGGAGGATCATCGGCCGGCGGCGGGTACGCTCGTAGACGACCTGACCGATCGCGTCGTGGACGTGCTCCTGCAGGAGCTTGATCTCGGTCACGCCCGCCGCTGCGAGCTCGACGGCAACGCGCCCCGCCTCGAGCCGAAGCTCCTCGACCAACTCGTCGTCGTCGACGAAACCACGCGAGATCAGCTCGGGCGGTGCGATCTCGCCACCGTCCGAGAGCGCGATGGTCGTGACGATGATCAGCACGCCGTCCTCGGCCAGACGACGTCGATCGCGCAGCGCTACGTCTTCGACGTCCCCGACACCGAGCCCGTCGACGAAGGTCACCCCAGCGTCGATGCGATCGACGATCCGTGCGCCGCGGGCGAGCGACAGCTCGACCACCGATCCGTTCTCTGCCAGCACGATCCGCTCGTCTGGAACGCCCGCGTCCCGCGCCAGGCGCGCATGCGCTGCAAGCATCCGGAACTCGCCGTGGATCGGCATCACCGCGCGCGGGCGAAGCAGCGACAGCAGCGTCCGTAGCTCCTCCTGGCAGGCATGCCCGGAGACGTGCACCTGCGCGATCTCCTCGTGCAGCACCTCCGCCCCGCGCTTCGCGAGGTTGTTGATCGAGTCATGGACGCGAAGCTCGTTCCCAGGCACTGGCTTCGCCGAGATGATCACCGTGTCGCCCGGCGCGACGCTGATGCTGGAGTGGTCGTCGTATGCGATCCGGGTGAGCGCCGACATCGGCTCGCCCTGGCTTCCGGTGCACAGGATGAGCGCCTGATGCGGTGGCAGCTCCATCGCGTCCTGTGGCTTCACGATCACGTGGTCGGGAATGTCCACGTAGCCGAGATTCCGGGCGATGTTGAGGTTCCGCCGCATCGAACGGCCCACCACGGCGACCTTGCGCCCGCTCGCCGCTGCAACCGCCGCGGCCTGCTGCATGCGGTGGATGTTCGACGCGAACGACGCGACGAACACCCGGCCGCGACGCAGCGGGATGATCTGCTCGAAGGCCTCGCCGACGAGGCGCTCGGATCCGGTGAGCCCGGGGCGCTCCGCGTTCGTCGAGTCCCCGAGCAGTAGGTCGACGCCCCGGTTCCCGATCTCTGCCAGCTTGCCGACGTCGGTCTTCTGGCCATCGACCGGCGTATGGTCGAGCTTCCAGTCGCCGGTGTGCACGACGCGACCGGCCGGCGTCTCGAGCACGAGCGCCACCGCGTCGGGGATCGAGTGCGCCATCCGCACGAGCTCCACGCGGAACGGGCCTAGCTCGAGCGGATCGTCGCCGGGTGCAGCCTCGCGCAGCGTCGTCGCTGCCCCGAGCTTGTGCTCGTCCAGCTTCGACTTGATCATCCCGAGCGTGAGCCGGGTAGCGACGACCTCGTCGACGTCGACTTCGCGCAGCACGTAGGGAAGCGCGCCAACGTGGTCTTCGTGCCCGTGAGTGATGATCACGGCGCGGACGCGCTTGTCGTAGAGGTACGAGAAATCCGGGAGCACGAGATCGACACCGAGGTGCTCGTCCTTGGGAAAGGCGAGCCCGGTGTCCACGACGATGACCGTCTCGCCGAGCTCGTAGACGGTCATGTTCTTGCCGACCTCGCCGAGGCCGCCGAGCGGGATGATCCGAAGCGTGTCGCTCATCGCGTCGGAGTGTAGTGGTGGGCTTGGAGCGACCCGCGACTTGACTTCCCGGTGAGCCACGCACGGATCGGCTCGGCGGGCCGTCGGCGCGACCTGCTCGACGCGGGCGTGCACGTGATCAGCTCCACCGACACGCCGTGGTTCGCCGAGGACCATGTGCTCGCCAGCCCGCTCCAGGAGGTGGAGATGGCCGTGACGAGGCTCGACCGCACCGGCACGGCGCCAGGCCCCGTGGATGCTTGAAGCGGCGAATCACGCTCCCCGAAGCGCTGCGCCTGCTCGCCCGCGACGCCGCCTTCGGCACCTTCGACGAGAAGCGCAAAGCGACGCTCACGCCTGGCGAATGGGCCGACCTCGAGATCCTCGGGCGCAATCCGCTCGCCGTGCACCCGACACAGATCTCGGAGATCCCCGTGCTCGTAACCATGGTCGGCGGCAGGGGCGAGTGCTGGGCGTCGCGGCCGCGCGCTGCTCGTCCTAGGCGCCCTCGGCGAGCGCCCGTGTGAGCAGCGCGTCGCACTCCTCGACCCGCGCACGCGCACCCATCTCCGCGAACAGCGCCCTCGCATCGCGCAGCACGGGCTCGGCGGCGCGGTCGTCGAGCGCGACGAGGCAGCGCCCCTGTCCCTGGAGCGCGTACGCCTGCTCGAGCTTCGCGCCGAAGCCGTCCCAGCGGGCCGCGGCGTCCTCGAACAGCTCAGCGGCTTCTCTCAGGCCACCCTGCGCCTCGACGATCTGCGCCTGCGCCGCGACGAACGCGTGCTCGTGGAGGGGCAGTCCGGCGTCGCCGACGCCTTCGGCGAGACGCTCGGCAAGCGAGACGTCCCCGGCGGCGAGCGCGCACCGCACCAGTGCCGGCAGGCGGCCCGCGAACTCCTCGTTGATCGGCTCATCGGGACGGTCCGCGACCTCCGCCAGCAGCGCCAGCGCAGACCTTCGATCGCCGGCGTCGAGAGCAGCCGACGCGGCCGGGGCGCCGGCGACAACGAGCCCGAGCCAATGATCGAGCTGGCGGGCCTTTTCGAGTGCATGCGTGGCGCCTGAGGCTGCGGCTCCCGCGTCGCCGAGCTCACGGTGGGTACGTGCGACGGCGGCGTACAACTCCACTGCCGCCGGCTCGCCCATCACACCTGCTTCCTCGAGCTCCACCAGGTCGACGTATCGCGTGAGCACTTCGCCGAACCGGCCGACGTCGACGAGGCGCTCGAGAGCACTCGCCCGGGAATTGGCGCCCATCTCGGCGAGCCCACGCTGCGCGGTGAACCGCTTTACGTCGTCGGACACGACGAGCGCGGCGGCCGGGCCATCGAAAATCCAGACGTTGATCGCCATGTTGTGATGGGCGACGGCCGCGTCGCGACCGAGGCCGCGCTCGACGAGGAGTCTCCTGGCGGTCTCCAGCTCATCGAGAGCGCGCCGGTCTCCGGTGTTGGCGCGCGCGGCGCCTCGGAAGCCCAGAGCACGAGCAGGGATCGGGAGCTCGCAGCTCCTCGGCGAGCTCGAGCGCCCGGCTGCTCGCCGCGAGGCAGCCGTCGTACTCGCCGCGCACGAGGTGGAAGCCGCGCAGCTGGGTGTACGCGGCCACGAGCGCCGGTCCCGGAGCGACGCTCTCGAGCAGCTCGATCGCCTCGAGCAGATGTTTCTCGCGGACACTGGGGAGCGAATGATCCAGAAGCGTCAATGCCTCTCCGGTGTGCACCACGTCGCCGCGAGCGCGATAGATCGCGGCCGCTTGCTCGCACGCATCGGCAGCGTCGCCGGCTCGGCCTGTTTCGACGCCGCCGCGGCGAAGCGAAGGAGCACGTGCGGATACTGCTCGTCGTCCTCGCTCGGTCAGTTCGACCGCGCGTCCGAGAAGCTGGAGCGCCTTCGCCGCGTCGAGGCCGAGAGCCCGCTCGCCCGCGAGAAGAGCGTAGCGGCGAGCGCGCGGACGACGTCTCGACGATATCGGAGAGTCCCGTCGCTGGGCGAGCCAATCCAATCGCCTCGGCGGTGTGGTACGCGAGGACGTCGGCGAGATCCTCCACTCGCTCTCCGGCCGTCGTCTCGATCCACTCAGCGACGGCGACATGCTTCGCCGCGCGCTGCGCTTCGGGGAATCTGGCCGTAGGCGACATCACGGACGAGCGCATGCCAGAAGCCGTACTTCGCGCTCGCCGTCCATCGACGACTGGCGCGACGGTCGCACGAGTTCCTTGCGAGCGAGGTCGTGGAGAATGGTCTCCACCGCGGACGGATCGCGACTTCCCATGGCAGCACCGCTCCCGCCCAGAAGACCTTGCCGACAACGGCGCGTCCTGCAGGAGCGATTTCGCGTCTGCCGCGACCGTGTCCAGCCGCGCGGCGATCAGCGCCTGCAGGGAGTCGGGGAACGGGACGTCGCCGGCTGCGCGAAGGCTCCCCTTCCGTCGAGAAGGTCACGATCGCGCAGCATGCGCACGAACTCCTCGGCGTACAGCGGGTTGCCACCGGCTCGCTCGAGAATCGCCTGCTGCGTCTCGACCGGGACGACGGCCTGGTCCAGCAGTAGCGAGATCGAGCGTCGACGGTCTCGGTCTCGGTGAGTGACGCGAGGCTGATCGTCGTCGCGTTGCGGAGTCCCGCGCCCCAGTAGGAGCGACGCTCGAACAGTTCCGGGCGCGCCGTGCACACGACAGCAGCGGCACGCCCTGCGCCCAGTCCACGAGGTACTCGACGAAGTCGAGCAGCGCCTCGTCGGCCCAGTGCAGATCCTCGAACACGAGCACCGTCGGGCTCGGGCTCGGCAATCGACTCCAGGAAGCGTCGCCACGCCGTGAAGGACTCCTCCCGGCTGGCCGTCGCTCCCGGATCGACTCCGACCAGCGGCAGGAGGCGGGCCTTGAGCCAGGGCGCCTCCTCGACGTACGGGGACGACGTCGGCGAGCTTGAGCGCGGCCTCGTCTGGCGAATCAGACTCGTAGATGCCCGCCTGTGCCTTGACGATCTCGCCGAGCGCCCAGTACGCGATGCCCTCTCCGTATGGCAGACACCGGCCCTGCCGCCAGCGCACGAGCTCCTGCGAGCGAGTCGACGTGGGCACCCAGCTCGGCGACGAGCCTGCTCTTGCCCACTCCGGGCTCGCCGACGACGGTCACGAGCTGCACCGAGGGCTCTCGCGCAGCCTTCTCGAAGGCCGTGCGCAGCTGGAGCACGTCGAGCTCCCGGCCGACGAGCGGTGTGGAGAGGTGACGAATGACGTCGGTCCCGAGGCGGGCGCGCGCGGCAAGGGGCCGCCATAGCGGCACCGGTTCCGCCTTGCCCTTCAGCTCGGCCGGTTCGAGCGGATCCCACTCGAACATCGGGCTTCGTCGCACGGTACGTCGCCTTCCCCGACCGCTATCCCGTCGACGGGGCCGCCGACTCGATCCGCGACGCGGTATTGACGACGTCGCCGGTGACAAAGCCTTCACCAGCTCCGGGTGGGCGTCGATCGCGACGAGCGCCTCCCCGGTGTTGATCCCGATACGAACGGCCAGCGACCGGCCGGGGTCTTCGTCGTTCAGCTCCTCGAGGTGTTCGAGTACGCCGAGCCCCGCACGCACCGCACGCTCGGCGTCGTCCTCGTGCGCGACGGGCGCCCCGAAGACCGCCATCACCGCGTCGCCGACGAACTTCTCCACCGTGCCGCCGAACGCCTCGATCCGCTCGCGCAGCAGCTCGTGATACGGGCGCAGCCGCGCGCGTACGTCCTCGGGGTCAGCCGCCTCCGAGGCAGCGGTGAAGCCCACGAGGTCGCAGAAGAGCACCGTGACGACCTTGCGCTCTTCAACGCTTGCCTGCGCCGGCACGGCGGCGAGTGGCTGCCCGCAGGTGTCGCAGAACCGGGCCTCGTCCCTGTTCTCGCCGCCGCAGGCTGGGCAGGCCGCCATGAGCCGATCCTACGACTACGCGGTGGCGGGTTGCAGCAGCCCGAGCCGCGCCAGGCAGTCGCGGATGGCCGCGGTCTCGTCCTCGTCCGCTTCCACGAGCGGCAGGCGGACTCGACCCGACGCCAGACCGAGCAGCTCCAGCGCCTTCTTGATCGCGATGGGGTTCGTCACCACCCGGAGCAGCTCGATCGCGGGGCGCAGCTCGTCGTCGAGAGCGCGCGCACCGTCGACGTCGCCCGAGACGAACCGGTCGATCAGCTCGGCGACACGCGGCCCGACGACGTGCGTGTGGACGCAGATCCCTCCGACACCGCCGACCTCGAGGAAGGGGAGGATCAGGTCGTCGTCTCCCGCGTACAGGTCGAGCCCGCACGCGACGACGTGGCGGGCAGCGTCGAGCGACGGCTTCGCCTGCTTGACACCGCGAACGTTGGGGATCTCCGCGAGCGCCGAGATCGTCTCCGGCTCGGCGTCGACGACCACCCGGCCGGGGATGTCGTAGAAGACGATCGGCTTGTCGGTGGCGCCGGCGATCGCCTCGACGTGCGCCACAATCCCGCGCTGCGGCGGCTTGCTGTAGTACGGGGTCACGACCAGGAAGCCGTCGACGCCGATCTCGTGGGCCCGCTCGGTCAGGTGGATCGAGTGGGCGGTGTCGTAGGTGCCCGTGCCGGCGACCACCGTGTGCTCGCCGCCGACCTCGTCCACCGCGGCCGCGTAGAGCGCGAATCGCTCCTCGTCGCTGAGCGTCGGCGCCTCACCCGTCGTCCCCGTGACCACGAGCCCGTCCGACCCGTGCTCGACGAGATGGCGCGCGAGCGAGCGAAACGCGACCAGATCGACGCTGCCGTCGGCAGCGAACGGCGTCGCAATCGCAGTCAGGATCCTCCCGAGCACGTTGTCCATTGTAGAGCCGTGCCGACTTCGGGATGATTGTGGGGATCCCAACGAGGAGGAGCTCAATGCTGCAGGAGTTCAAGGACTTCCTGATGAAGGGCAACATCGTCGACCTGGCAGTGGCGTTCGTGATGGGTGTCGCGTTCGGGGCTGTCGTCAACTCCCTCGTCGACAACCTCGTTATGCCGATCATCGCCATGATCATCGGCAAGCCCGACTTCTCGGGCCTGACGTTCACGATCAACGACGCCGTGTTCAGCTACGGCGCGTTCATCACGGATGCGATCCAGTTCGTCGCGATCGCGGGCGCCGTGTTCTTCTTCATCGTCAAGCCGGTGAACGCACTGCTCGTGCGCAGGCGTGGCACAGAGGAGGAGGCCGGCCCCACCAACGAGGAGCGGATGGTCGAGCTTCTCGAGCGCATCGCCGCCAAGTAGCAGCGGCCCTACGAGGACGAGGCTGCGCGCTCGAACAGGGCGCGCGGCCCGTCGTCGAGGAACACGAAGCGGATCTCGTCGAAGAGCTCCTCGACCGCCTCGGCGGCCGCGACCGCGATGGGCGCCGCCTGCTCGACGGGATACCCGTAGATCCCGGTCGAGAGCGCCGGGAAGGCCACCGTACGGCAACCGAGGCCCTGCGCCACCTCGAGCGCGCGCCGGTGCGCCGACGCGAGCAGATCGGGCTCTCCGTGCGCTCCGCCGTGCCACACCGGCCCAACGGCATGGATCACGTGGTGCGCCGGCAATCGCCCCGCACCGGTCGCCCTGGCGTCACCGGTGGGGCATCCGCCGAGGGCGGCGCACTCCTCGAAGATCGCCTCGCCGCCGGCTCGGAGGATCGCGCCGCACACCCCGCCGCCCGGTGCCAGCGCCTCGTTCGCGGCGTTGACGACCGCGTCGACCTCCTGGGTCGTGAGGTCGCCGACGACGAACGTGATCACAACAGCGTCTCGAGCCCCACGGTGAGACCGGGCCGCAGGCCACGCACGGCCTCGACCGCTCGCAGCACACCGGGCACGAACGCGTCGCGAGACGTCGTGTCGTGAGCGATGGTCAGCGTCTCTCCGACGCCGCCGAGAATCACGCGCTGGTGTGCCACGAGGCCCGGGAGGCGAATGGAGTGGATCGGGACGTCACCGTCCATCGCGTCGGCCGTCGCCTTCGCGGTCCCCGACGGTGTGTCCCGCTTCGTCTCGTGGTGGAGCTCGACGATCTCGGCACGCGGCAACACACGGGAGGCCTCTGCTGCGAAGCGCATCATCAGGACGGCCCCGAGTGCGAAGTTCGGCGCAAAGAAGCACGGTGTGCCGGCCTCGCTCGCGGCGGCATCGACGACCGCGAGGTCGAACCCGGTCGTCCCGATCACGACGGGCACGCCTGCTGCCAGGCACCTCTCCACGTTCTCGGTAACTGCGTCGGGACGGGTGAAGTCGACCGCGACATCGCAGCCCGCAGGCCCGTGCGCACGCCCGTCGACGACTTCGTGGCCGGCCTCCTCGAGCGCCGGCCCGAGCGCGGAGCCGACCTTGCCGGCAAGCCCGTAGACGGCGATGCGCACGTCAGGCGGCCCGCTCGAGGACGCGAGGGTTGAAACGCTGAACGGCAGAGGTGAAGCGCCGCTTGCTCGGGCCGATCGCCACCGCCGACAGCGCCTCGGGCGCGAGCAGCTCGCGCGCGAGGGCGGCGACGCCCTCCTCCGTGACAGCGTCGATGCGTCTGATCGTCTCCTCCAGCGAGATCAGCTCCGTATCGGTGATGAGGGCGCGGCCGAGCCGCGTCATCCGGGCCGACGTCGACTCGAGTGACAGCAGCAGACGTCCCTTGAAGTTCTCCTTGGCGCGCTCGAGCTCGCCCCCGCGAAGGTTCCCATCGCCGAGGTCGCGCAGCTCGGCGGCCGTGACCTCGAGACACTCGACGAGGTTGTCCTCACGTGTTCCGAGGTAGATGCCGACCTGCCCGGCCTCCTCGTACTGCGATCCGTAGGAGTAGACGCTGTACGCCATGCCGCGCTTCTCGCGGATCTCCTGGAAGAGCCGCGAGGACGCGGAGCCGCCGACGATCGCGTCGAGCAGGGATGCCGCGTACCGTCGCTCGTCGGATCGTGAGACGCCCGGGCCGGCGAGTACGACGTGGTACTGCTCGGTGTCCTTGCGCTGGAAGCGCAGGCCCGGAGCCGGCAGGCGCCGCAGCGGCTTGCGGGCGACACGCACGGGTGTGGCAGGCCCGGGTCGACGGGCGGCGAGAAGGCCGACCACGCGGTCGTGGTCGACGTTGCCTGCGGCTGCCAGGACGACGTTCTCGCCGACGTAGGCGCCACCGTGGTACGAGCGCAGGGCGCGACGGCCGACCGAGGCGATCACGTCAGCCCTGCCGATCACCGGCCGGCCGAGCGGATGAGAGCCGAAGACGACCTCGCCCGCGAGGTCGTGCACGAGATCCTGCGGGTTGTCGTCGACCATCGCGATCTCCTCGAGGACGACCTCGCGCTCGCTGTCCACGTCGTTGAACGCGGGCGAGAACACCATGTCGACCACCGCGTCGAGTGCCTGCTCGAGATGATCGTCGGGGATCCGGGTATAGACGACCGTGGTCTCGCGGGACGTCGCCGCGTTCAGCTCACCGCCCATGGTGTCGAACAGCTCGGCGATCTCCTGCGCCGTGTAGCGCGACGAGCCCTTGAACAGCAGATGCTCGATGAAGTGCGAGACGCCCGCACGCGACGGCGTCTCGTCGCGCGACCCGGTCCCGATCCACAGTCCGAGGGCGACGCTACGGACGCCGTCGATTCGCTCCGTGACGACGCGCTCGCCGCCCGGCAGAGTCGTGAGCTCGTGCTCCAGCATCGCGCCGGATCGTAGCGACGGGGCTCGGCAGGACGTGGCGCCCTGCCGAGCCCGTGCTGGTGGCCGCTGGCCTGGGGCTACCGCCGACCGCGGTCCCGGCCGCCGCCACGACCCCGATCGCCGCCGCGTGGCTCGCGAGCCTCACGGGGCGGGGCATCCTTCGCCCGCTCGATCAGCTCCTCTGGCTGGACGAGCACGTCGTTCTCGTGCTTGGCCACGAGCTTGAGTCCGATGCGGCCCCGCTCCTTGTCCACTTCTTGCACGAGGACGTCGAGGGTGTCACCGCGGGTGATCACGTCTTCGATGTGCGCGACGCGGCCCGGGCCCACGTTCGAGACGTGGAGGAGGCCGTCGGTGCCCTTCTTCAGCTCCACGAACGCGCCGAACTCCGTCGTCTTCACGACGCGGCCCGTGTACGTGTCGCCGACCTCCGGCTCCTTCGTCATCGCCTGGATCGTCGAGATCGCCGCGTCGGCGTTGTCGCCCTCCGTGGCGTAGACGAGGATCGTCCCATCCTCCTCGATGTCGATCTGCACGTCGTAGTCGGCCTCGAGCGAGCGGATCGTCTCGCCGCCCTTGCCGATCACCATGCCGATGAACTCGGGGTTGATCTTCACCGACGTGATGCGAGGTGCATGCCCTGCGAGCTCGGCCCGCGGCTCGGAGATCGTCTCCGCCATCGAAGCGAGGATCGACTCGCGTGCACGGCGGGCCTGCTCCAATGCGCTGCGCATGATCTCCTGCGTGACGCCGGTGATCTTGATGTCCATCTGCAGCGCGGTGATGCCTGCCGGCGTCCCCGCGACCTTGAAGTCCATGTCACCGAGATGGTCCTCGGCACCCTGGATGTCGGTGAGGATCACGTAGTCGTCACCCTCCTTGACGAGCCCCATCGCGATGCCGGAGACCGGCGCCGAGATCGGGACACCAGCGTGCATGAGAGCCATCGTGGAGCCGCAGACGGACCCCATCGACGACGAGCCGTTCGACTCCAGCGTCTCGGAGACGAGGCGGATCGTGTACGGGAACTCCTCTGCGGCGGGGATGACCGGCTCGAGCGCCCGCTGGGCGAGCGCGCCATGGCCGATGTCGCGACGCTTCGGGCCGCGCATGAACCCCGTCTCCCCGACCGAGAACGGCGGGAAGTTGTAGTGGTGCATGTAGCGGCGCTCCTGCTCCGACGACAGGTCGTCGATGCGCTGCTGCTCCTTCGCGGTACCGAGCGTGCAGAGCGTCAAGATCTGCGTCTGCCCACGGGTGAAGAGGGCGGACCCGTGCGTCCGCGGCGAGATGCCCACGTCCGTCGAGATCGACCTGATCTCCTCGGTGCCGCGCCCGTCCGGACGCCGCTTGTCGACAGCGATCTTCTTGCGCACGAGGTCCTTGTAGATCGCGTCCGTAGCCTTCTTCACGTACTGCTTCGTCATCGCATCCTTCGTGGACGCCTCGCCGTCGGCAGCGGCTCCCGCGGGGAACGGGAGCTGCAGCTCGTCCGTGATGCGGGTCAGCAGCAGTTCGCGCTTGCGTGACTTGAGCTCCTTGGAATCCCCTTCACCCTCGGTGAGCGCCTGGAGCTCTGCGTCGAACTGCGCGCGAATCGCGGTCTCCATCGCCGCGAGCCGCTGCCGCTCGAGCAGCATCTGCAGCCCGTTGCGCAGCTGCTGCTCACGAAGGATGTCGTCCTCGGTGGAGTCCATCCCGATCGCTGGTGCAAGCTGTGCGAGGAGCTCGTCGACCTTGCCCTGCGCGTCGCGGAGGCCATGCTCGGCGATCGCACGGGCGACCGCGTCGGCGTGGTCGGCTTCGAGGGAGGCGTTCAGCTCCACGTCGATCCACTTCGGCTTGCCGACCTGACGACGCAGATCGTCGATCGCGTCGCAGATCCGGACGATCTCACGATGCGCGAGCTCGAATGCCTCGAGCATCGTGTCCTCGGGGACCTCCGAGGCCCCCGCCTCGATCATCGTCAACGCGTCGCGCGTGCCGACGACGATCAGGTCGAGGGTCGAGCCCGCGTCGAGATCCGCGAACGTCGGGTTGACGACCAGCTGATCGTCGATGAGGCCGATGCGGACGGCGCCGACCGGGCCGAGGAACGGCAGCGACGAGACCGCCAGTGCGGCCGAGGCGCCGTTGATGCAGAGGATGTCGTGCGGTACGACGAGGTCGGCGGACAGCACGGTGCAGACCACGTGCACCTCGTTCTTGAAGCCCTTGGGCCAGAGCGGCCGGATCGGGCGGTCGATCATGCGCGCGGTGAGCGTCGCACGCTCGGTGGCGCGGCCCTCACGTTTGAAGAAGCCGCCCGGGATCTTTCCGGCTGCGTACATCCGCTCTTCGACGTCGACCGTCAGCGGAAAGAAGTCCGCGTCGGGCCGGGTGTCTCTCCGGCCGACGGCGGTGGCGAGGATCATCGTGTCCCCGCTGCGGACGACGACGGCGCCGTCCGCTTGCTTGGCGAGCCTGCCCGTCTCGAAGACGATCTCACGACCGCCAACGTCGACAGACACCGTGGCTTGAAGCCCGGTGGTGATGCTCATATGTCTATCCCTTCACTCTCCGTTCTCTGCGGAAGGTGGAGGTTTGAGCCAGCCTCGCGGTGTTCGACTGCGGGGCTCGATCAAACGTCCACCTCCCGCCCTGGCAAGAAGCTATCGGCGGAGTCCGAGCTCCTTGATGAGGGCTCTGTAGCCCTCGAGGTCGTTCTTCTGCAGGTAGGTGAGGAAGCGCCTGCGGCGCCCGACGAGCTTCAGCAACCCCCGACGGGAGTAGTGATCCTTCGGGTGGGTGCGGAGGTGCTCGGTGAGATCGTTGATGCGACGTGTCAGCATCGCGATCTGCACTTCGGGAGAGCCGGTGTCCTGCTCGTTGCGGCCGTGCTTCCCGATCAGCTCCTGCTTTGCTTCCTTGGTGAGCGCCATGCGTCTCCTCTCGTTGCGACTCCGCGGTCCCCGCACGGCGTGAAGGAAGGTCACGTCCGGCCGAGATCGCGGTCTGGGCAAGCGTAGCAGCCGTCCCCGACGCTTGTGACAAGGTGTCACGAGGGATGCAGCTTCCGCTCCGTCTGCTTCGACTCGCGAACCCGGTGGTCCGCGCCGTGCTCGACTCGCGGGCGCATCGGCTTCTGAGCGGCAGCCTCATGGTGCTCGAGTACCGCAGCCTGCACAGCGGCCGAGCGTTTCGCATCCCGCTGCTGTACGCGCACGACGGCGATACGATCGTCTCGCTCGCCTTACGCCCCGACTCCAAGCAGTGGTGGAGGACGTTCAGGGCGCCGACACCCGCCGGCCTCGTGGTCGGTGGGCGTGCCCGCGACGTCGACGGGCTCGTGCTCTCCGGACAGGAGGCAGCGACGGCTCTGTCGCTCTACCTGGCGCGCTTTCCGCGGGCGGCACCTGCTCTCGGCGTCCGCCCGGGAGCTCTCCCGGCCGATCTCGTCACGGCCGCAGCTGACGTTGCCGTCGTGGTGTTTCGCGCACGACCTCGTGTCGGGCGGTAGCTTCTGCCCGTGATCAGCGCAGGGGTCGCTGCAGGACACCCCGCGACGGCGGAGGCCGGCGCAGAGATCCTCGCCGACGGCGGCACCGCCGCGGACGCAGCGATCGCGATGTGCCTCGCATCCTGTGTCGCGGAGACGGTGATGACCGGTCTGCTCGGCGGTGGGCACGCGTTGTGGTGGGACGGCACGCGCTCGGGTCTGCTGGACTGCTTCGTCTCGGTGCCCTCTCGCCTCGGCGAGATGGAAGAGCTGCCGATCAGTTTCGGGGAAGCGGAGGTGCACTACACGGTCGGCACTGCGTCGTGTGGTGTCCCGGGCATCCCGGCAGGTCTCGGGGCCCTACACGAGGCGGGAGGCCGCCTCCCCTGGTCGCGCCTCGTCGAGCCGGCAATGCACCTCGCCCGTGCGGGGACTCTCCTGCCGGGTCGGCATGCCGCCTGCCTCTCGATGCTCGAGCCGGCGTTTGTCGTGCGTCGTGGCGCGGAGCTGTACGCACCCTCCGGCACCCTGCTCGGCTCCGGTGACAGCGTCGTCCAGCCCGGGCTGGTCGACGCCATGGAGTGCCTGAGGGAAGAAGGAGCCGGAGCCGCGTACACGGGCTCGATCGCGGACGCGTTGCTCCAGGTCGAGGGTGTGACGATCAGCTGGGACGACCTCCGTGCCTACACCGCCACGTGGCGCGAGCCGGCGCACGAAGAGTGGCACGGGCTGAGCGTGCTCACCCGAGCCGGCCTGTCGGGAGTGCCGGAGACGCTGGGTCGCCTGCCAAGGCTGGCCGGACGCTCCGAGACGGAGCGGGCGCTTGCTCTCGCAGTCGCGCTCGAGGGCGGCGACGGCGACGGCCATACCACGAACCTCGTCGCGGCCGACGACGCCGGGCGCGTGTGTGTCCTGACGACGAGTCTCGGCATCGGTGCCGGCGCCTGGACGCCCTGGTTCGACCTGCACCTCAACTCGATGCTCGGCGAGACGGACCTCGCGGTCGGCGGCCTCGTGCCGGGAGAGCGCATGGAGTCGATGATGGCTCCGACGATCGTGTTCGATGGCGGCGAGCCCGTACTCGCGATCGGCTCCGCCGGCGGAACCCGGCTCCGGACGGCGCTGGTCTCGGTGCTGGCAAGCGTTCTCGACGAGGGTCTCGGCGTGCACGAGGCGGTCGACCGTCCCCGCCTGCACCCTGTGCTCGGCACGATCCATGCCGAGCCGGGAGTCGACGAAGCCGCACTCGAGCAGCTGGCCGCGCAGGGACGCACCGTCGTCCGCTGGCCCGACCAGCACCACTACTTCGGCGGCGTCAGCTGCATCGGACCGGGTGGAGCGGCCGGCGACCCGCGCCGCGACGGCGTCGGGATCGACGTCTGCTAGATGAGTAGTTCCACGGGGTCGTCTCTGCCGGGCGTGCAGCCGGAGCCACGAGATCGTGGAACCACCCATCTAGCCCGGTTGACGACCGTGAGCGGGGTCAGACCCCAGGGGTCTGACCCCTGGCGCTAGGACGGGCGAGCGCGCCGTGTCACAGCCGCCCGTCGCAGAAGCGTGAATTGCCAAATCGGTGTCTAGCTCACGTCGGGAGGCTCGGCTGCGCGTGTTGCGGCGACATCCCGGCCGATCTGCTCCACGAGCTCCTCCTCCGACGTGAACACGGCCTGGTCGCGCAGCTTCTCCCAGAGCTGGACGACGAGCCGCTTGCCGTACAGATCCCCGTCGAAGTCGAGCAGGTACGGCTCGATGCGACGTTCGGTGCCTCCGTAGTGCGGATTGGTGCCGATCGACACAGCCGCCCGATGGTCGAGAGCCCAGCCTGCGTAGACCCCGTCCGCCGGCCACTGCAGCGACGGATCGAGAGCGATGTTCGCCGTCGGGTACCCGAGCGTCCCTCCACGCTGGTCACCGGTGACGACGATGCCGTCGAGCTCGTACGGTCGCCCGAGCAGCTTTGCGGCAGCGACGACGTCCCCCTCACCAAGCGCTCCGCGAATCGCGGTCGACGAGACGTCGCTCACGCTCGTGACCTCGAGCACCTCCAGCCCGAGACGCGCCAACAGGGCAACATCGCCGGCCCGTCTGCGCCCGAATCTGAAGTCGGAACCCGCCGCAACTGCCTCTGCGCCGATGCCGAGCAGGTAGCGGTCGACGAACTCCTCCGGCACAAGTCGCTGGAACTCCGGCGTGAACGAGAGGACGAGCGCCGCCTCGACACCCGCGGCCGCGAGCAGCTCCAGGCGGTGCTCGAGGGTCGTGATCAGCTCGACGCGGTTGCCGAGCGCGATCCGCGGGTGCGGATCGAACGTGATCGCCGTCGGCGAGAGCCCTGTGTCGATCGCGGCCTGGATGACGGCTCGGTGACCGCGATGGACACCGTCGAAGACGCCGATCGCGACGGCACGCGGCTGGCGTTCGAGCTGGCTCGGGGCGTGGACGATTCTCATCGAGACGGCTCCCCGGCTCGTGGCGCCGCCGGGACGACGCTCTCCAGACGTGCGAGTGCGTCGTCGAGCGGGATCACCCGCTCGGGGTCGGCCTCGTCGGCGTGGAACGGCCCGATCTCGGTTCGGCGCAGCGAGACACAGTGGCCACCGAGCGCGTCTGCGATCGCACGCACGTACGTCCCCGAGCCGACGAGCAGCTCCAACGTCGCAACCCGACCGTCGTACGCGGACAGGAGCAGCTCGTCGATCCGCATCGCGCGCACCGGCATGTCCACGACGACGCCGCGACGGTGGAGCCGGTAGGCGCGCTCACCATCGATCTTCACCGCCGAGGCGGCGGGGATCGGCAGCTCGACCATGCCGCGGAGCCCGTCGAGCGCGACCGCGAGATCCTGAGCATTCGGCGGATCCTGCTCGTCCACGCTCTCACCCTCTGGATCCCCCGTCGCCGTGCGTGAGGAGAGGTCGACCTCTGTGACGTAGCGCTTGTCGAGACGCATGAAGCGCTCCTGGACGCTCGTGGCACGACCCGAGAGCAGCACGAGAAGCCCGCTGGCGAACGGGTCGAGTGTGCCGGCGTGGCCGGTCCTTGCCCCCGTACGTGCGCGCACCTCTGCCACCATCGCGAACGACGAGGGGCCTGCAGGCTTGTCCACGAGAATGACCCCGGTGGGATCGAGCGCCCGCGGGATGGCCATCAGTCGTCCGAGTGCCCGTCGCCGCGCTGAGCGACGAACTCCTCGAGCACGACGCGCGTGATCTCGGAGATCTCGAGGTCGCTCGAGAAGCCCGCCGCCTGCCGGTGACCACCGCCGCCGAAGCGCCGGGCGATCACGGACACGTCGATCTCGTCCAGCGCGGAGCGCAGTGAAGCCTTGCGCAGCGGGCCGCCCTCCCGGGGCGGCTCGCGAATGAGCACGGCCAGCTCCGCTCCCTCGACCGCGCGGAGGAAGTCGATGATGCCCTCCGAGTAGGGCTCGACCGCTCCCGCGGCTCCGAAGTCGTCACGCAGCAGGCTGGAGACCACGACCCGGCCCCCTTCGAGCACCGCCGCCCGCTCGAGCGCGCGAGCGAGTAGCTTCAGCTTGGCGAACTGCACCGACTCGTAGACGACCTGGAAGACCTTGTGGGCATCGGCTCCCGCCTCCACGAGGTCGGCCGCAAGGCGAAGGGTGTGTGGAGTCGTGTTCTGGTACTGGAAACGGCCGGTGTCCGTGACGACCGCCGTGTACAGCGCCTCGGCGAGATCCGGGCCGATCTCCAGCCCCAGGCGCTCGATCACGTCTGCGAGCACCTCGCCTGTCGACGACGCCTCCGCCACGACGAGATCCACGTCGCCGAAACGGGTGTTGTCGTGGTGGTGGTCGATGTTGACGGTGAGTGGCGCCGCCCGGCAGAGCTCGGGATCGCCGATGCGGGTCTCCTGGGCACAGTCGACGGCAACGAGGACGCGCTCGGTGTGATCCACGGGGCGCTCGCGCAGCAGACCCCGTCCGGTGAGATCGAGGAAGCGGTACTCCCCGGGCAGCGGGGTCGAACCGGGAAGCAGCATGACGCTGTCCTTGCCGAGGGCCGTCAGGGCGAGGTGCGTCGCGAGCAACGAGCCGAGGGCGTCGCCGTCGGGATTCTCGTGCGACGTGACCAGGAAACGGTCGTGATCGCGCAGTGCGGCAACGACCGCCTCGATGTCATGCAGGATGCTCATCCGCCTCGTCACCGGGTGCAAGCTCGTCGATCAGCTTCGACATGCGCACGCCCTGTTCGACGGCGGCATCGTATGCGAACCGCAGCTGCGGGGTGCGGCGGACATGGAGCTCACGATTCACACGGGATTGGAGAACGCCGGCTGCGTTCTCGAGTGCCTCGAGCGTCCGGGCGCGGGCGCCCTCGCTACCGAGCACGCTCACCCAGACGGTCGCGTGCTCGAGATCGCTCGTCGTATCGACCCCGGTCACGGTGACGAAGCCGATGCGTGGATCCTTGAGCTTCGGGATCTCCACCGACAGGATCTGGCGCATCGCCTCGTCCACGCGACGCATGCGCGGCGTGGGCCGACTTCTAGTCATCGAGCGACACCGTCTCGCGTACGGAGCCCAGGAGCTCGAACTGCTGTCCAGACAGCCAGCGCTCGGCCTCGTCCAGCAGACGCTCCGCCTCGCGAGCCTCGCGCGTAGCGCACGCGAGCGTCAGGCGCGAGCGCTGCCACGTGTCGTGGTGGTCGACCTCCGCGATCGAGCAACCGACGCGCTTGGCGAGCTGAGCCTTGAGTGACCGCAGGTGCATGCGCTTGTCCTTCAGCGAGCCGCTGTCGGGGAAGTGAAGGTCGAAGGAGAGAATGGCGACGTATCCGCTGGACATGATCGTCTCCTCTGGAGGTCAGGTCCGACCACCGCGTGGGAGCAGGACGATCCGCAATTCGCGTCGCCGTGGCTCCGGTTCGTTGCTCAGTCGCCGCTGGGTGGTGGGCCGGAGGCGGCGGCGAGGTTCGTTCGCTCCACCTGCTTGGTCTCGTAGACCTCGAGGATGTCGCCTTCCTTCACGTCGTTGAAGCCGTCGAGCAGGATGCCGCACTCGAATCCCTCGCTGACCTCGCGCGCATCGTCCTTGAAGCGCTTGAGCTGCGAGATCGACGTCTCGTAGATCACGGTGCCGTCGCGGACGACGCGCACATCGGCATTGCGGCGGATGACGCCGTTCGTGACCATGCACCCGGCGATCGTGCCGAGGCGCGACACCTTGAACAGCGCCCTCACTTCCGCTTCCCCGATCGTCTCCTCCGTGGAGACCGGCGACAGCAACCCGACGAGCGCCTGCTCGATGTCGGCGGTGAGCTGGTAGATGACGCGGTAGGAACGGATGTCGACCCCCTCGCGCGCGGCGAGCATGCGCGCCTCCGCCGAGGGGCGCACGTTGAAGCCGATCACGAGCGCGTTCGACGCAGATGCGAGGTTCACGTCGTTCTCGGTGATCCCACCGACGCCCGTATGGATCACGTTCACCCGCACCTCGGGATGGTCGATCTTGCGGAGCTCGCCGACGATCGCCTCCACCGATCCCTGAACGTCGCCCTTGAGCACGATGTTCAGGTCCTGGACAGCTCCCTCCTGGAGCTGCTCGAACAGTGTGTCGAGCGAGACGCGAGCGGTCGAGCGCTGCGCCAGTTGCTCGCGGCGGATGCGCTCAGCACGACGGTTCGCGAGATCTTTCGCCTGTCGCTCGTGCTCGACGACGCGGGTCAACTCACCGGCGGGCGGAGGATGGTCGAAGCCCACGATCTCGACAGGCTCGCCAGGGCCGGCCTCCTTCACGCGCTCGCCGCGGTAGTCGTAGAGGGCGCGGACCTTTCCTGCAGCGTCGCCCGCGACGATCGCGTCGCCGACGCGAAGAGTCCCGCGCTGTACGAGCATCGTCGCCACCGCACCGCGCCCGACGTCGAGCCGCGACTCGACGATCGGCCCCGACGCGTCCGCCTTCGGATTCGCTCGCAGATCGAGCTCGGCATCCGCGACGAGGAGGATGCGCTCGAGAAGATCTGCGAGGTTCGTTCGTTGCTTCGCCGACACCTCCGAGAACTGCGTCGTGCCGCCCCAGTCCTCCGGCTGCAGCCCCTCGTTCGCAAGCTCGCTCTTCACGCGATCCGCATTGGCGTCGGGCATGTCCATCTTGTTGATCGCGATCACGATCGGCACGTCGGCAGCCCGTGCATGCGAGATCGACTCCTTCGTCTGGGGCATCACGCCGTCGTCGGCTGCGACGACGAGCACCGCGATATCGGTGACCTTGGCGCCGCGGGCGCGCATTGCGGTGAACGCCTCGTGGCCGGGCGTGTCGAGGAACGTGATCCGACGCCCGCCGACCTCCGCCTGGTACGCGCCGATGTGCTGCGTGATCCCGCCGGCCTCCGTCTCCACGACCGCGGCCTCGCGGATTGCGTCGAGCAGCGTCGTCTTCCCGTGGTCGACGTGTCCCATGATCGTCACCACCGGTGGACGCGGCGCGAGATCCTCCTCGGCGTCCTCGAACACCTCGGGCTCGTCGTCGTCCTCCCCGGTGTGTTTGACGGTGATCTCGCGATCGACCTCGGCGCCGATCAGCGCAACCTCCTCGTCGGAGAGTGACTGCGTCGCCGTTCGCATCTGCCCGAGACCCATCAGGATCTTGATCAGCTGCGCCATCGGCACACCCAGCGCGTGCGAGAGATCCTTGACGGTTGCTCCTGATTCGACGGTGACCGGGCCGGTCGGCGGCTCTGCGGGCGCTGCGCGCGGTGTGGAAGGAGCCGGACGCTCGCGCGACTGTCTCGCGTCTCTCCCGCGTGCGGCCCCACCCTCGATCACCACGCGGCGCTTGCGGCCGGATGGGCCCCCACCGCGGGGGCGGATCGGGCGATTCGGCTTCTTGGGACTGTCAGCCATCGCCGTCAGTGTAGATGCGCGACAGCGCAGGATCGACGATGACGGTCCGACGCAGCACCCGGGCGAAGGCGCGCCGCTCCCGCGCCTGTTCGAAGCATGCCGAGCGCCGGCACGTGTAGACCCCGCGCCCTGTCAGCGTGCGCCCTGCAGCGAGGTGTCCCTCCACCACGGCGAAGCGAACGAGCTCGCCCTGGGGCGCGCGGTTCCCGCAGCCCGCGCATGTCCGCACCGGCGCAGCGCTCACGCGCTGTCGCCGGGCTCCTCGGCAGCCTCGGTGACCAGCTCGACGACTGCGTCGACCTCGGCCCCGATCTCTTCGGCGGCGACGTCTGCTGCCGCCTCCTCGATCGCCTCGGTGATCACCAGGGCGTCCTGTGGGTCGAGCTCACCCGCCTCGACAGCCTCCTCGACGGCCTCCTCGAGCACGGCGGCGGCAGCTGCACTCGACACGATCGTCTCGACCATCGACTCCTCGAGGGCTTCTACCACGTCCTCGGCGACTTCGAGCTCGGCCTCGTCTGGCACCGCAACCGGCACCGGTGCGTTGACCAGTGCCTGGTGTGCCGGCACACCGCAGTACTTCGTGCCCGGCAACGTGGCGTTGGGACAGCGCTTGCCGTTCGACAGGACCGCTGCGCACCGACCCGAGTAGTCCTCGCCGTCCTCGTCCCCCGCGAAGGCCGCCTTGGCCTCCGCCTCCGCGAACTCCGAGTCCGACTTGATGTCGACCTTCCAGCCCGTGAGACGTGCGGCGAGTCGAGCGTTCAGCCCTTCCTTGCCGATCGCCAGCGCGAGCTGGTCGTCCGGGACGACCACCGTCGCCTCGCGGGTCTCGTCGTCGATGTACACCTCACGGACGCGTGCCGGGCTCAGCGCCTTGGCGACGTAGCGAGCGGGCTCGGTGTTCCACGGGATGATGTCGATCTTCTCGCCGCGCAACTCCGATACGACCATGCGCACGCGCGACCCGCGCGGCCCGACGCACGCTCCGACGGGATCGACACCCTGGACGTGGGACTCCACGGCGATCTTCGATCGATAGCCCGGCTCGCGCGCGACACCGCGGATCGTGACCAGCCCATCCGCGATCTCGGGCACCTCGAGCTCGAAGAGCGTCTCGATCAGGCGGGGATCCCGGCGGGAAAGGATGACCTGAGGCCCCTTCGTCCCCGACCGCACCTCGATGATCGCCGCCTTGATGCGCGATCCCTGCTCGTAGCGCTCACCGTCGACCTGCTCCGACCGCGGCAGGAGCGCCTCGACCTTGCCGAGATCGACGAGGACGTTGTTGCGGTCTCCGGCCTGCTGGACGATGCCGGTCACGACCTCGCCCTGACGGTCGATGTACTCGTCGTACATGATCGCGCGCTCTGCTTCGCGGATGCGCTGCTGGATCACCTGCTTCGCCGTCATCGCGGCGATCCGGCCGAAGTCGTGCGGTGTCACGTCGGCGCGTGCAATCTCATCCTCGGGCACGTCGCTGAGATCGACGTCGAGCTCGTCGTCGTTGATCAGCGTGTGCTGCTTCTCCCCCGTCTCCTCCTCGATCCGCTCGAGCTCGTCGATGCGGGCCTCGCGGGCCTCCTCGATCAGACGCGTCTCGAGGTCCTCCGCGATCTCGATCGAGAACACGCGGAATTCACCGAGGTCGTCGAGCACGACCTCCGCGTGACGGGCCGCGCCCGGTGTCTTCTTGTACGCGGCGAGCAGCGCGTCCTCGAGGGCGTCGACCAGCGTCCCGGTCTCGATGCCCTTCTCCTGCTCGATCAGGCGGATGCCTTCGATGATCTCCTGGCTCATGGTTCCTTCCGTTCCTCGTCGATCAGGTTGGCCCGGACGATCGAGTCGTACGGGATCTCGAGTTGCTGACCCGCGACGGCCACGGTGATCGTGGCCTCGCCGGCTTCCAGAATCTCTGCGCGCACGCGCTTGCGGCCCCCCGTTGTCGTCTTCAGGGTCGCGTGACGCCCGATCGCCCGGCGGAAGTCACGGGGGCGCCGAACCGGTCGTTCCGGGCCGGGTGACGACACGTCGAGGCCGTACTCTGCGCGGTAGTCGTCGAGGAGCCGCGTCACGCGCTCGCACAGCGAGTAGTCGACCCCGTCCGGGTGGTCGATGTAGACGCAGATGCGGCTCGGAGAGAGAAGCTCCACGGCGAGAACCTCGACCGCTGGCAGGCGCTCCTCGACGGCAGCCGAGATCTCGCGCTCCAGCGCCTTCTCTCTCGTGAACGTGTCGGTTGCGGCCATCGCGATCGATCCCTTCAAACAAAATGGGCGCTCCCGCGCCCATTTCTCCAAACCGGTGAAATGTGGTGCTCAGAGGATAGCACCGGCTCGACGGTCCGAGTGGCCCGATCGCAGCTCGTCATGCCCGGTCGCGACGGTCGACGTCTGATCGCACCGCGCTGCTTGGTAACGCCCGCGTTCAGCGGGTGCCCCGATCGCCGATCGACCAACGAGCCGGCCATGGGTGTACGACATCTCCGGGGTCGGCTGCCGCCGTAGAGTTACGCGCACATGTCGTCCGTCGTGTGTAGCTCCTGCGATAGCCCGATCGCCGCGGGGGCGAAGTTCTGCGAGGAGTGCGGACAACCGGTCGCGCGCTCCTGCCCCGCGTGCAACGCGGCCGTCTCCGCGACGGCGAGGTTCTGCGGCGAGTGCGGGACTGCCCTTCTGACGGCGAGTTTCAAGGATCCGAAGGCGGGGACGGCCGCCATGACGGCGGGAACGGTGGCGGAGCGGCGGCTCGTGACGGTGCTGTTCGCCGACCTCGTCGGATTCACGACACTGGCCGAAGGCCGCGACGCGGAGGACACGCGGGAGCTGTTGACCCGCTACTTCGACGTCTCGCGCACTGTGATCGAGCGCTACGGCGGCACCGTGGAGAAGTTCATCGGCGACGCCGTGATGGCCGTCTGGGGCAGCCCGGTTGCGCAGGAAGACGACGCCGAGCGCGCCGTGCGCGCGGCGCTGGATCTCGTCGACGCCGTCGCCGGACTCGGCGCCGAGGTCGACGGACTCGACCTCGCCGCCCGCGCCGGGGTGATCACCGGAGAGGCAGCGGTAACCCTGGGCGCCGAGGGTCAGGGGATGGTCGCCGGCGACCTCGTCAACACCGCCGCCCGCATCCAGGCCGCCGCCGCCCCGGGCACCGTCTTCGCGGGCGAAACGACACGACGCGCCGCCGATGGGGCGATCGCCTATGCGGATGCCGGCTTGCACGAGCTCAAGGGCAAGGCCGAGCCGCTGCGCCTCTGGCGCGCCACCGGCGTCGTCGCGCAACGCGGGGGAGGCGGGCGCGCCGCCGGGCTCGAAGCGCCGTTCGTCGGCCGCGCGGCAGAGCTCCGTCTCCTCAAGGATCTCTTCCACGCGAGCGCCGACGAGGGGCGCGCGCGACTCGTGTCGGTCGTCGGCGTGGCCGGGATCGGCAAGTCGCGCCTGTCGTGGGAGTTCGAGAAGTACGTCGACGGACTCGCAGCCGACATCTGGTGGCACCGGGGGCGCTGCCTCTCCTACGGTGACGGCGTCGCCTACTGGGCGCTCGCCGAGATGGTGCGCGCCAGGGCCGGCATCGTCGAGGACGAGGACGCCGAGAGCGCGAGCCCGAAGGTTCGCGCGCTGATCGAGCTCCACGTCACCGACGCGGAGGAGCGCGCGTGGATCGAGCCGCGCCTCCTGCACCTGCTCGGGCTCGCCGAGCGCACCGCGCCCGACCGCGAGGACCTGTTCTCGGCCTGGCGACGCTTCTTCGAGCGCCTCGCCGAGCAGGGCCCGCTGGTGATGGTGCTCGAGGACCTCCACTGGGCGGACGAGGGGCTCGTGGCCTTCGTCGAGTACCTCCTCGACTGGGGCCGCCACCGCCCGATCTTCGTGCTCACGCTGGCGCGGCCGGAGGTGGCCGACCGCCATCCGGGCTTCCCCGGTGCGACCCGGAGTGCGACCACCCTCCCGCTCGAGCCGCTCGACGACGAGGCGATGGACGAGCTCCTGACAGGTCTCGTGCCCGGGCTCCCGGACGACGTCCGCCGGCGTCTGCGCGAGGCCGCCGATGGCGTCCCGCTCTATGCCGTCGAGACCGTGCGCATGCTGCGCGACCGGGGCCTGCTCGAGGATGTCGACGGCGAGGTCGTCGTCGCCGGCGACCTGACGTCGTTGGAGGTGCCCGAGACCCTGCACGCGTTGATCGCGTCCAGGCTGGACGCGGTGACCGAGCCGGAGCGTCGGTTGTTGCAGGACGCGGCGGTGCTCGGCAAGACGTTCACGAAGCAGGGGCTGGCGGCGCTCTCGGGGCTCGCCGACGACGACGTCGAGCAGCTCGTGTCCGGGCTGATGCGCAAGGAGCTCCTCACCGTCCAGACCGACCCGTTCTCGCCCGAGCGCGGTCAGCTCGGCTTCCTGCAGGCGCTCGTGCAGCGGGTCGCCTACGAGACGATCGCCCGTCGTGACCGCCGCCGCAGGCACCTCGCTGTCGCCCGCTTCCTCGCCGAGGACGCAGGGATCGCCCCGGACGAGATCGCCGAGGTGATCGCAACCCACTACCTCGACGCCCACGAGGCCGACCCCAGCGCCGACGACCGCGACGAGGTTCGTGCCGAGGCACGCGCGTGGTTCACCCGCGCCGCCGAGCGTGCGGCCTCGCTCGCCGCGTCGCTCGAGGCACAGCGTGCCTACGAGCGCGCCGCCGGGCTCGCCGACGACGAGATCGAGCGCGGCCGGTCGCTCGCGCGGGCCGGCGAGCTGGCCTTGATGGGCGGCCGTCCCGACGAGGCGGAGCGGTTGCTCGTGAACGCGATCGAGATCCTCGACGGTGCCGGCCTGCGCGCGGAGACCGCAGCGGCGCAGGTGCGGCTCGGCGAGGTGCTCTTCACCAACGGGCGAGGCGACGAGGCAATCGGCACGCTCGAAGAAGCCCTGGCAGCTCACGAGGCCGGAGGCGACGAGGCCGCGGTCGCGACCGTCTCGGCAGAGCTGTCCCGGGTTCTCTTCTTCGAAGGACGGCCGCACGGGCGGGTGCTCGAAAACGCCGAGCGCGCGCTCGACCTCGGTGAACGCCTCCGCCTCGCCGACGTCGTCGTCCAGGCGCTGATGAACAAGGCGCTCGTCCTCGAGCACCGCCCGAACGAGCGGATCGCCCTCGTGCGCCAGGCACTCGTCCTCGCGGAGGAGTCGCGTGACGATCGGGGTGCCCTGCGCGCTCACATGAACCTGAGCTACCTGCTCTCTGTTGCGGGTCGCAGTGCGGAGGCAGCCCAGGTCGCCGAAGGGGGCATCGCCCTCGCCCGGCGGAGAGGCGACCGTCAGTGGGAGCGGAGCCTCACGACGAACCTGGTCGCCGAGCTGATCAGGCAGGGTCGCTGGGACGAGGCCGAGCGAGCGTTCGTCGAAGCGGCCGACATCTCGAGCACGACCGACCCGGTCCACACCTCGAGCAGCCTGGACATCGCCGACGTCGCGTCTGCGAGAGGCGAGCCCGAGCGCGTGATCGAGCTCGCAAGCACCGTCACGGCGTCGGAAGAGAGCTCGAACTTCGGCGATCGCCTGAACGCCTTCCATGCGCGGATCCTGTTGGCCGAGGCCGAGGGGCGCCATGGCGACGTCGTTGCCACCAGCTTGCGTGGGCTCCGCGACGACGACCTGGCCCGAGAGCCGTCTGCCATCGAGGCGTTGTCCGACTACGGTTGCGCCGCGGCGCTGGCGCTCGGGTCACTCGATGCGCTCACCGAGATCATCGGGCTCGTGCAAGCCAGAGCGGATGCCTTCGCTCCGGTCGAGGCGAAGCTCGTGCTGCACGAGGCCCGAGCCGCAGCGCTCCGCGGCGACGCCGAGCCGGGCTGGGACGAAGCGATCGCTGCGCTCCGAGGGCTCGGTGAGCCCTACTGGATAGCCATCGCGCTCCTGGAGCGGGCCGAGTGGCTCGCCGAGCACGATCGCCCCACAGAGTTGGCGCCGCTGGTCGCCGAGGCGCGCGAGATCTTCGAGCGCCTGCGCGTGCCCCCGGCGCTCGAGCGGATCGAGCAGACCTTGGCGGCGAGCCCGATCGCGACGCCGGCTCCCAGTCGTGCGCGGTGAGCGGGTTTCGGCTCGGCTCGGCCGGCGTCCTCTCTGTCGGGATACGCGTCCATGAACGACCGGGCCGCATCCGTGATCGCAGCTCGCCCCAACGACGGTGAGCCGCCGTTGATGGTGACGGAGCCCTCGGGGGCATGGTGCGCGGCCACGCTCGCCGGATCCTGGCTGCACCAGATGTCGGTGCAGCGCCGTGCGACATCGCGGAGTTGCGGGTCCGGTGTCATCGGTTCCCTCCGGGTCGCTGCGCGTCGAGGATGATCGTCACAGGCCCGTCGTTCACGAGCGCGACGCGCATCCTCGCACCGAAGACGCCGCGCGCGACCACGACGCCTTCCGCTGCCAGCATCTCGCCGAAGCGCTCGTAGAGCGGCTCGGCGTGCTCGGGCGGCGCTGCATTCGTGAAGCTCGGCCGGTTGCCCTTGGCGGTGTCCGCGAGCAGCGTGAACTGGCTCACGACGAGCACGCCGCCACCGACGTCGCGCACGGAACGGTCGAAGCGCCCGTCCTCGCCCTCGAAGATACGGAGCCGCGACACCTTGCGCGCCAAGGCATCCGCCTGCTCCGGACCGTCCTCGACGGCGACACCGAGGAGAATCAGCAAGCCCGCCCCGATCGCCCCGATGATCCGGCCGTCGGCCTCGACGGACGCCTCTGAGACCCGCTGCACGACGGCTCGCATACCGCAGCGATTGTCCCTCATCTCAGGGATGGTTCCTGCCGATAAGAGGGCCGTGGAAGCTGCCCAGAACCCCTGGCCGGCGCTGGGAACGCTGCTCGTACGCGACGGCGCGATCACCTCGGATCAGCTCGAGTCGGCCCTCGAGGAAAAGCGACGCGTCCCCGCAAAGCGTCTCGGCGAGATCCTCGTGACGCTCGGCTACGCGTCGGAGGAGGCGGTTGCGCGCGTCCTCGCCGAGCAGCATGAGCTCGACTACGTCGAGGTGCCACCGGACGCACTCGAGCTCGAAGCCGCCGGGCTTCTGCCGGAGAACCTTGCCCGCCGGTACCACGCGATCCCCGTGCGCTTCCTCGACGACGGCTCGGTCCTCGTCGCCGTCGCCGACCCCACCAACGTGATGTTCTCGGACGAGCTTCGCCTGGCTCTGGGTGTCCCCGTCCGCGTCGCGGTCGCCGCACCCGAAGCCATCGAGACCGCGATCGCGCGCATCCACGAGGGCACCGTGATCGAGATCGCGACATCCGCGCCCGATGCGCAAGAGAGTGCCAGCGACGCGACCGTGCTCGATCTCGACCACGAGACGCCGGCGGTCGTGTTCGTCAACCGCTCGATCGCGAAGGCGCTCGATATCGGCGCGTCCGACATCCACTTCACGCCGCAGGCGCGGCGGCTGCACGTGCGGGCACGCATCGACGGCGTCCTCCGGGAGATCGCCACCGTCAGCGGGTCGCAGGCGGCGGCCATCTCGAGCCGCCTCAAGATCATGGGCGGGCTCGACATCGCCGAGCGGCGTGCGCCCCAGGACGGACGTGTGACGATCAAGCGCGGCGAGCAGACGGTCGACGTTCGGGTCGCCGTGTTGCCGACCACGCATGGCGAGAAGACGACGCTCCGGATCCTCAACCAGCGAGAGGCGCCGGGCTCGCTCGCGGATCTCGGCATGTGGGCGCGAAGCCGGGCGGCCCTCGAGCACGCGATCTCTCAACCGTTCGGCTCGGTCGTCGTGTGCGGCCCCACCGGCTCCGGCAAGACCACGACGCTCTACGCGTGCTTGCAGGTGCTCAACACGCCTGATCGCTCGCTCGTGACGATCGAGGATCCCGTGGAGTATCGGGCAGCGGGGCTCGACCAGATCGAGGTCAATCCGCGCGCCGGCCTCACCTTCGCGAGCGGTCTGCGCACGGTGCTGCGCTCCGACCCCGACGTCCTGCTCGTCGGCGAGATCCGAGATGAGGAAACCGCGCACATCGCATTCCGCGCGGCGATGACGGGCCATCTCGTGCTGACGACGCTGCACGCACAGACCGCCGCCGCTTCGATCCAGCGCCTCTCCGACATGCACGTCGACCGTGGGATCATCGCCACCTCGATCAACTGCATCGTTGGCCAGCGTCTCGTGCGACGCCTGTGCCAGGAGTGCGCCGAGCCGTACGTACCGGAGGGGGCCGAGCGCGAGCGCATCGGCGCAGGGGCAGAGCTCACGCTGTTCCGGGCCGTGGGCTGCCGCGCGTGCGGTGACATCGGGTACCGCGGGCGTGTCCCGCTGTTCGAGGTCATGTCGATGACCGACGAGGTCGCGGCGCTCGTGGGAGCACCGACCCGTGAGATCGAGGCGATGGCCGTGCAGCAGGGCATGTTCACGCTGCGCGAGGACGGCCTGCGACTCTCCATCGCCGGCATCACGTCGATGGACGAGGTCGCCCGCGTGGCCGGCGACACACTGTCGTAACGCGTCACCGGTGCCCGAAGTGATGGGCGCGGGGTAGGGACGCGATCACGTCGTCGCTCTCGGCGACACGGCGGGCCAGGCCGGAGAGGCTCTCGAGCGAGGAGACGAGCACGTTCCGGTTGCGCTCCACCCGCTCGAAGCGGCCGTGGGCGAGAAGAAGTGGCTCGGCGCGGACGATCGCGCGGTGCGCCTCGTACACGTGTGACGGCACGATCAGGTTGACCTGCCCGTGCTCGTCCTCGAGCAGCATGAACACGATGCCCTTCGCCGTCGACGGTCGCTGCCGGGCGATTGCGAGCCCCGCGAAGGCCACCTCTGCTCCATGTGGAGCCTCGTGGAGCGCCGTGCTCGTCAGCGTGCCGGTCGGGAGATGCGGGCGCAGCAGCCCGAGCGGGTGAGTGCCGACGGAGAGACCTGTCTCACGATAATCCGCGAGCATCCGCTCCCAGCGGGTCAGGTCGCGAAGCGCCGGCGTCTCGACCGTGGGTGAGAGCTCGAGTGGGAGTTGCTTCTCCTCCCCCTGTGTGCCCTCGACGGATCGCGGTCTGATTGCGAGGCCGAGCTCCCAGAGTAGATCCCGTCGCGGCCCGAAGGAGTCGCAGGCACCGCCGCGGACGAGCGCACGCAACCCGTCTTTCGACACCGGCGCGCGACGTGCCAGGTCACCGACGTCCTCGAACCTGCCGCCGGCACTGCGGGCCGCGACGATCGCGACTGCGTCCTCCTCCCCCACCGACGCTACGTATGCGAGACCGACTCGCACAGCAACTCGCGTCCGCGGAAGACCATCGGTGCCGCCGGCAGCTCCCGTCTCCCCGTGCGGCTCTCCTATCCCTCGTACCCGATCGTCACCAGGCTCGAGCGTGCAGCGTGCGGCGCTCAGGTTGAGATCGGGCGGGCGCACGTCCACCCCGTGCCGCTGCCCATCGCGCACGAGGCTCGCCGGCGGGTAGAAGCCCATCGGCTGCGCGTTCAGCAGCGCGCAGAGGAACTCCGCCGGATAGTGGTGGCGGAGCCAGGCGGACTGGTAGGCGAGCAGCCCGAACGCAGCCGCGTGCGACTTCGGAAACCCGAAGCCCGAGAACCCGACGAGCTTGTCGTAGACGAGGTTCGCGGTCGTGTCGGAGACGCCGTTTTCGGCGGCACCCTCCACGAACCGCTGACGGTGCGCCTCGAGCGCCGCGAGGCTGCGTTTCCGGCTCATCGCTCGCCGCAGCCCTTCCGCCTCACCGACCGTGAACCCCGCCAGTGCGATCGCGACGTCGAGCACCTGATCCTGGAAGACGACGACTCCGAGGGTGGAAGCGAGCGGCTCGCGCAGCAGCTCGTGATCGACCGGGAACACGAACGACGGGTCCTCGCGCAGCCGGCGGCGATGCTCGATGTACGGATGCACCGCCTTGCCCTGGATGGGGCCGGGTCGTACCAGTGCTACCTGCACGGTGAGGTCGTCGATCGTCTCCGGGCGCGTCCGCAGAAGGCTCTGCATCTGCGCGCGGGACTCGATCTGAAAGACGCCGACCGTGTCCGCATCCTGGATCGCGCGAAAGACCTCGGCGTCGTCCAGCGGGACGCGTGAGAGGTCGATCGGGGCGCCGTGCAGGAGCGCGATCTGCTCCACACAATCCTCGACGGCCGACAGCATCCCCAGCCCGAGCAGGTCGATCTTGAGGAACCCTGCATCGGCACACGAGTCCTTGTCCCACTGGCACAGCTGACGGCCCGCCATCGCCGCAGGCTGCACCGGTACGAGCTCGACGAGCGGCCGCGACGAGATCACCATGCCGCCCGGATGCTGCGAGACGTGCCGTGGCAGCCCAGCGATCTCGGCGGTGAGAGCCCGGAACGCACGCCAGCGACGCGAGCGGAGCTTCTGCTCCGCGTCGGGGAGCGCCTCCACCTCCTCCCCTACCCGCTCGGCGTTCCAGCCGTCAGTGACGCGCGCCAGACGCTCGAGCTCGGCGTGCGGCAGGCCGAGCGCCTTGCCCACGTCGCGGATCGCGCCCCGGGAGCGGTACGTGGCGAAGCTCGCCACGAGCGCAGCGTGCTCGCGACCGTAGCGCTCTGTGACGGCGACGATCAGCTTCTCGCGGATGTCGCGGGGAAAGTCGAGGTCGATGTCCGGCACCGACGCCATCTCGTGGTTGAGAAACCGGCCGAGCGAGAGCTCGTTGGCGACCGGGTCGACGTGTGAGAGCCCGGTCAGGTAGCAGACGATCGAACCGACCGAGCTGCCACGACCTCTCCCCGGGGGCAGGAAACGGCGCGGGGAGTCTCGGCCGCGCACCTCGAGCGCGCATTCGCGTGCCAGCTCGAGCACCTCGTGGTGGAGCAGGAAGAAGCCTGCGAGGCCGAGCGTGTCGATCAGCCGCAGCTCCTCCTCCAGACGTGCTTGCGCTCGCCGCTTGTGCCCGTTCAGGTCCCGATAGCGATCTGCGAAGGCCGCGTCGCAGATCGCAGCGAGACGCCGGATCGCCGGGTCGCCGCCATCGGAGAAGTCCGGGTAGCGGTAGCCGAGCTCCTGTGTGAGATCGAACTCGAGCCGCTCCGCCAGAGCCACGGTGCGCTCCGCGGCAGCACGGTCGATGCCGGTGAATCGCTCCAGCATCTCCTCGGGAGCGCGCAGGATCGCCTCACGATTCCCGCGCCGCTCCGGCTCGCAACCGTCGAGCGACGTGCGACAACGGATCGCCACGAGCACGTCCTGCAGCACCGCACGCCGCTTCGAGTGGGCGTGCACGTTGCCCGTGGCCACGGTCTCGACGCCGAGATGGGCGGCCAGGTCGGCGAGCAGCGCGTGCCTCCTGGCATCCCCTCTCTCGTACGGGCGCTGCAACTCGACGAGGAAACGGTCGCGACCGAAGGCGGTGGCGAGGCGTGTGGCGGCGTTCGGATCGTGTACGCCGAGACCGTCACCGGCACATCCTGAGAGGCAGACGAGGCCCTCGCTCAGATCCGACACCGTCTCCAGGGACACGGCCGGAGGGAGCAGTACACGGTGCTCCTTCCCGGCCGGGCGTGTCTCCGCATGCGCTGCGGTGAGGATGCGACACAGGTTCGCGTAGCCGCGGCTGGACTCGCAGAGGAGCGTCACGTGTGTGGGCATCCCCGTCGAGGTCGTGGCGTCGAGCGTCACCTCCGCCCCGGTGATCGGCCGTACCCCGAGTGCCTTCGCTGCGTGCGCGAACTCGAGCGAGCCGTAGACCCCGTCGTGATCGGTCAACGCGAGTGCCTCGTAACCGAGCTCGGCCGCGCGTGCAGCGTGCTCCTCCGGTAGCGACGCCCCGTCGAGGAACGAGTAGGACGAGTGGCAGTGCAGCTCGACGTATCGCGTGGAGCTCATCGCCTCACCACACGCCCTCTCGGGGACAGCCCCGGGCCCTCCACAGGCCTTCCCCAGCTGTGCGTGCCACCATGGACGCACCCCGGGCTCTTCCGGCACACGCATATGACCTCTCGCACCTGGAGCCGAGTGCCTCATGACCCCCCGTGAGCGCTACGACGACATCGTCGACGCGATCACCGGCTGGCACCCTCAGTGCCGCGCCTCGAAGGTGTTCGGGATGCCGTGCGTCAAGCGTGCGGGGCGGGTCGTGTTCGGCTTCTCCCGCACAGGACTGGTGTTCAAGCTCACCGATCCGGACGCGCATGCACGTGCGCTCTCCGTGCCGGGAGCTCACCTGTTCGATCCGTCCGGACGCGGTGAGGCCTTTCGGCAGTGGGTCGTCGTCCCTCCGGAGCACGCCGCCGAGTGGGAGGCGCTCGCCTACGAGGCCGTGCAGCAAGATCACGCGCCTCGGCCCGACCCCACGTCGTAGGGGCGATGCTCACGTCGCCCTCGGATCACGCCGGACATCGATGAGGGCGAGGCAAGCCTCGCCCCTACGGGGTGCGCGATCCGGTGCCTCAAGCGCGCTGCGTGAACCACATCTTGGCCTCCCCGTCGAGGTAGACGGCGGTGTTGCGCCCCGACTCGAGGACGACCTCGAAGTAGCGCCGGTCGACCGGCGCGTCCGTCCACCAGCGATCGACGACCCGCCACTCCTCACGCACGACGACCACCGCCTCGCGATTCACGAGACGCGGTGCCCCGTCCACACCGGTCTCGACGAGCGCGGGACGCGGTGGGTTCAATCGTTTCGCTACCCGTCCTGTCGTGGGGGAACCCATGGTTCTCCCACGACCCCCCTCCTTCACGGAGACGACCGGGCACACCGCAACCCGTCTCCCGCCGGGCAAAGCCCGGCTCCGGCGGTGAATGCCCGATCACGCACGCACCGCCTCATCTGCCTTCCACCGCTCTCCGAGCAATGCGGCGCACCACACGACGCCGGCTCGACTTCATCGACGTCGATCACTCGTCCCGCGGGACGACGAGCGCCCGCGCCTCCGGGACCCGCAACCTCGCGTGGGGAAACCCATGGTTCCCCCACGACCCCCCTCCTTCCCCGCTGCGACAACGCCACCCGATGTGTGCCTACGGGCGAATGAATCGCCCTCCGGCAACGAAACCGCCCCCGACCATCAGCGCGACTCACTCGTCCCGCGGGACGACGAGCGCCCGCGCCTCCGGGACCCGCAACCTCGCGTGGGGAAACCCATGGTTCCCCCACGACCCCCCTCCTTCCCCGCTGCGACAACGCCACCCGATGTGTGCCTACGGGCGAATGAATCGCCCTCCGGCAACGAAACCGCCCCCGACCATCAGCGCGACTCACTCGTCCCGCGGGACGACGAGCGCCCGCGCCTCCGGGATCCGCGACCACGGCGCCACCTCCACCACTGCACAGACCGACCCCGACCCCACCCCTGCTCGCACCTGACGCAAGCCTTCGCGCAACCGTAGGTCGAGCTCTTCACCTTCCGGCGACACGAGCGCCAACTGGTGCCCGGTGTGCTCCGCGAGCTCGACTGCTTCCAGGCGCAACTCGACGACCGGCGAGGGGATCTCGGTGAGCTTCGAGCCGAGCGCAGCGCGAAGGCGGCTTGCCTCGGCCGACGCGTCGCGGAGTGTCACCGATCGCCGCCAGGAGCCGCCGTCGACGAGCCGCGCACCGACGGCGAGCTTCCGGAGCGGCCGGCCGGCCCGTTCCGGCCGCGCGAGCAACCTGTCGAGCAACGCCACGAACGCCCGTCGCAACGTGAGCTCGTTCGCGATCGCCTCGGGGAAGGAGAGCGTCTCGACCAGCTCTGCCGCGGGAGATCGCCCGCGCACGCGGCGGCGCTCCCCGCCGCGTGCGAGGCTCCACGCCCGCTTCCCCTCTGGCCCCAGCCGCTCCGCGACCGCGCCCCCCGGAAGCTGGGCGAGCTCGCCCAGCTTCCGGATGCCGAGCCCTTCCAACTCGGCGTAGCGCTCCCGCTCGAGCGGCAGCAGCGAAAGAGGGAGCGGCTCGAGAAACGCCTGCTCCTCCTTCCCCTCGACGATCACGGCCTGCCCGGGGCGTGCCACGCTCGCTGCCGCGAGAGCGACGAAACGCCGCTCCCCCGCACCTGCGCGTGGGTCCCAGGCAGGGCCGACGGAAGCGAGTGCTCGGGTCAGCGCCGCCTCCACACCTCCGTACAACCGTTCCACGCCCGCTGTCTCGAACACGACGACACCCGGCTCGACCGGCTCGACCGCGATACCTGCATCCTCGAGACGGCGCAGGAGAGCCTCCCACTCCTGCTCGACCGCAGCCGGGTCGCGCTCCACGAGCACGAGCCCCGGACAGGTGGCGAGCGCCTCCGACAGACGCATCCCCGGCACCACACCGGCCCGCTCCGCGGATGCGGTGACCGCCCCGACCAGTTGCTCCGACCCGGGCTCCGGTGCGATCGCCGCGGGTGCGAGCAGCAGCCGTGGCCGGGTCCGCAGCGCCGCTCTCAGCTCGAACCCGGAGACGACGATGCAGGCAACCATGAGAACGTCTGTTCTATACGAACATACGTTCTCCTGTCAAGCGGCCGGACGGCTACGCCACGTGGAGGCTCGGATGCAGTCGGTGCGATACGGGAGCTCGATCGTCCCCTCGCCCGCGTGCTCGTCGAAGAGCCGGTCGACTGCGGCGAGCACGGGCGCCCGCTCCTCGGGCGTGCGCGCTGCGCAGTAGCTGCGCGAGAGCACGAGGTCGTGCAGCAGTCCGCGGTCGAGACGCTGCACGTGCGCGAAGCACGCTTGCTCGGGCTCGTCGAAGAGCGGGCTCTGCCGGAGCAGCTCCACGCTGTCCGCCTCGGTGATGTTCTCCGAGCCGATCACCGCCGAGAGCGCGGCCACCCACGGCTCTCGGTCGTCGCGCACGTTCCACACGAGCGCGACGTGCCCGCCGGGACGGAGGACACGGGCGATCTCGGGCAGTGCTCGCGTCTTGTCGAACCAGTGGAACGCCTGTGCGCACACGACGACGTCGGCGCTGGCGTCCGGCAGCGGCATCGCCTCGGCGGCGCCTTCGACCGCCGTCACGTCGGGAACGACGGCCTGGAGTCGTGCCAGCATCTCCGGCAGCAACTCGACCGCCGTCACCCGATGTCCGAGAGCGGTGAGCGAGCGCGTCAGCTTGCCCGTTCCCGCCCCGAGGTCGATCACGTCGGCCGGCGCGGCGCCCGTGAGCCAGCGCACGGCATCCTCCGGGTAGCCGGGTCGCGCACGCTCGTACTCGTCGGCAACCTCGGCGAACGACGTGACCCGTCCACGCCGCTCGTCACGATGCACGATCACCGGCGGATCTCGGCGGCGACGCCGTGCATGCCGACGAAGCGCGGCACGACGTCGAGCACACTCTCGCGCGCACACCACGGAATGTCCGATTCGAGCTCGGGCCCGTGCTCGATCAGGTTGCGGCCGCTCCGGGACTGACGGAACGCCGCCTCGGCGCTGTCGTAGCTCGACACCAGGCGCACGACCGCTTCGGCCGAGTCGGTGCGCTCGCAGCCCAGCGCTTCGACGATCCGCCCGGCGACGTACGCGTCGTCGAGCGCGAACGACCCTTTGACTCCGGCACAGAAGACGGCCACATCCTCCCCGTGCGCGGCTGCGGCGGCGACGACCGACGCGAGGTTGAGCAGCGACGCGATCAGCACTCGCTCGCAGCGCTCGGCAGCGGTGACGACGGCTCGCGTGCCGTTCGTGGTCGACATCGCGAGCGTCGGGGAGCGTGGCTCGAGGTACTCGCGTGGGGAGTTGCCGAGGTCGAACCCGTCGATGCGCACGCCGAGCCGCTCCCCGCCGAGCGTCACGCCGTCGAGCTCGTCCCGCAGGCGACGCGCGTCCTCGACCGCGGCAGCGCACAGCACGCGCTCGTAGCCGGCGTCGAGCGCCTGGCAGATCGTCGAGGTGGCGCGGATCACGTCGACGACGACCCCGGTCGGTGCCACGGCGGCCTCGTCGGGGGTGAAGGCGACGTCGACGCGCACGTCGGTACGCTAGTCGAATGACCGGGCGCTCCTGGACGCTCCTGCGCCGGCCACCCTTGGCCGTCGCAGGAGACGATCGCCGCGGAGCGTATGCGGACGCAGGCGCTGCGGACGCTCGTCCCCCATCCGGCTCGGGCACTTCTGGCCGCAGCCTGTGTGCAAACCCGGTCACCCGCCCAGCCACCCGATGACAGAGCCCCAGCGCTGCTACCGGCACCCGGATCGGGAGACATATGTCTCCTGCTCGGAGTGCGGCCGGCCGATCTGCGAGGACTGCATGACCTTCGCCCCGGTTGGTATCCGCTGCCCCGACCATGCAAGCGTGGGCCCGGCGCAGAGCGCTCCGACACGCACCGTGCAGACCGCCCGGCGGCGAGCCGGCTCACTCGCGGCGCCGGCGACGATGACGCTCGTCGGGATCAACGTGTTCGTCTACCTGATCACGGTCTTCCAGGGGCAAGGGATCTCCGCCCCTGGCGGTGCACTCTTCGAGAAAGGCGCGCTGGTGGGAGTGCTCGTCGCCGACGGCGAGTGGTGGCGCCTCGTCGGCGCGATGTTCCTCCACGCGAGCGTTATCCATCTCGCCTTCAACACGCTGGCGCTCTACTGGCTCGGCTCGATCGTGGAGCAGGCGATCGGCACGTGGCGCTTCCTGCTCATCTACTTCGCTGCAGGGCTGGCCGGGTCGGCAGGGGCGCTCGTCTTCAGCTCTCCGTTCGCGATCACCGTCGGTGCCTCGGGCGCGATCTTCGGGATCATGGGTGCGCTGATGATGCTCGAGTACCACGCCACCGGCTCGTTCGCCGGCCAGGCGATGGGCCTGATCGTGATCAACCTCGCGTTGACGTTCACGATCCCGAACATCTCGATCGGTGGGCATCTCGGTGGGCTCGTTGCCGGCATCGCCGCATCGTTCGCACTGATCCGCACGCGCGGCATGTCACCCGTGCTCGGCCCGGCGATCGTCGGTGCGATCGCTGTCGCCAGCATTGCGGTGGCGTGGGTTCGCGTCGAGAACTACGTCTTCTAGAACCGAGCGGCGTCGACGTCCGGGGCGGCGTGTGTTGCGGTCTTGATCAGGCAGCGCTTGGCACGATCGTCCATGTGAAGCGTGAGACGCTCCGGGCGGGCGCGAGCCCGCCGGGTCGCAAGCCGCGGCGCACGATCAGCACCGGCGCCCCGGCAGCCTGAACAAGTGCCCCGCGAGCCTCTCCGAGCCCCTGATCCCGCCAACGATCCGACAGCCCCACAACCACGAGACCCGCGCCGTCTGCCGCCCGGACGAGCTCCGTGGGCTCGGGGGCGACGAGCAGCGGCACGGCGGTCACGCCGAGGGCCCGGTGCACAGCGATCGTGGCGCTCGCGAGCAAACGGCTCGCATCTCGGCCCTTGCCCGTCGGGTCGACGCTCGGTCCGGCGAGCCGGATGCCGACCCCGTGCGCCCTCGCGGCCCAGGCGGCGATCTCGACTGCGGTCCAGTCGTGGTCGGCGCCTGCGAAGGGCACGAGCACGGGCCCGTCGGTCGACGGTCCGGCGACGAACGCGCCGACGTCGCACGGCGCCCGCTCGAGCAGGGTCGAGAGTGGTTCCTCGTCGAGCCTGCGCTCCGAGGCGTCGAGAAGCACGAGGTCGATGTCCTGCTCGGCCGCCAGGCGGAGCACGTCTTCGGCCGGATCGCTCGACGTGAGCGCGGCGGCCCGCGCCTCGGTACCGCCAGCGAGCAGACCGTCCCTCAGCTCGTTGAGCGCCGCCGACGCCGATGCGAGCTGCTCGGGCTCCGAAACAGGGTGCACCAGGATCACCTCACGCCGCGGCTGGGCCGCGAGTCGCTCTGCCAGCTCGACGAGGTGGCCGACAGGCGCCTCGTCCTGGACAACGACGAGGAGTGAGCGGACACCGGCTGCCGCTCCGTCCGAGAGCGCCGGGTCCTGGCGAAGGATCGCCCGTTCCAGCTCGCGCAGTTCCGCGCCCGGCTCGATGCCCAACTCGTCCACCAGGACGCTCCGCGCCTCGCGATACGCGTCCAACGCCTCCGCCTGCCGCCCCGTGCGGTAGAGCGCAAGCATCAGCTGCCCGCGCAGACGCTCGCGCAGCGGGTGCTCACGGACGAGCTCGCCCAGCTCGGGAGCGAGATCAAGTTCCCGGCCGAGTGCCAGGTCTGCCTCGATCCGCCGTTCGAGCGCGATCAGCCGGATCTCCTCGAGGCGTTGGATCGCCGCCTGCGCGAAGTCGTCGTAGGCAAAGTCGGCGAGCGGGCTGCCCCGCCACAGCCCGAGAGCGTCGCGCAGCAGCTCGGCCGCCTCGGCCGGCTCCGCGTCGTCGGCGCGCGCGACCGACCGCTCGAACAGAGCGAGATCGAGCTCGCTCGGCTCCGACGTGGAGCATGTACCCCGGAACCGCGCGTCACGATCCGCTCCTTGCCGAGCGCCTTGCGCAAGCCGGCGATGCGGACCTGCAGCGACTTGCGCGCGCTCGCAGGCGGGCTCTCGCCCCAGAGCTCGTCGATCAGCCGCTCGGCGGAAACGGCCTCGTTCGCATGCAGCAGCAGGTAGGCGAGGAGCGCCCGCTCGCGCGCGCCGTGGACGGCGACGGGACGCCCGTCCGCGACGACCTCCAGCGGCCCGAGAATCCGAAAGTCGGTCACGTCGGGCCGGCCAGCCTCTCCGATGACCGCGGCATGTCCTTCGGGGCGATCCGCCGGTAACCGACCGGTAACTGATCCTGCGCGACCGAGGCCGCAGCGGGCAGCGCTGCGCACACGTGAACGGAGGAAGCGCTATGGAAAAGCCAGACAGAGCACTGTCGCCTTGGCGGCGACTGGTGGTGTCTCTTGTCGTCGGCCTGGTTATGGGCGTGCTCTCGGCGACGGCAACAGCCGATCCGGGCGGGAGCCCCGTCTATGAGAAGCTGGAGATCCCGTTCGTCCTCACCGCGAGCGACGGGGCGTTCAACCCATGCGTCGGCGTCGACCCTGACTACGAGCTCTCCGGCCTGATCGAGATCTTCTTCCACGGATCCGACCGCCCCAACGGCTTCCACTCGAACGAGCTCTGGTGGGTGTCGGCCACGGACAACCATGGTTTCGTGCTCCCGAGAATGCCTGTCGGCCCTGACGTCTGGAAAATCAACGACAACAACGGCGTCGTGACCCTCGCGTCGATCGGGCACTTCCCCTGGCACCATCCCGAGACGAAGCAGCGGTGGAGCTTCCACTCTTCGTTCCACTTCACGGACGTCGGCGGTGCCAACATCGTGACGATCGAGCGGCTGAAAACGTCGGACTGTCGGGGGCCGAGGGCAAACGGCGCGTAGGCGACGCACATCCTCACCGGTGGCACGTGTAGCCCCTCGCGACGAGGGGCTACACGCCGGGCGCACACCTTCCGCGTAGGCGGCTACCCGGTCGGAGCCGACGGTAACCAGTCGGTAACCCGTGCCCGGAAGCATCGTGCGATCAGATCGCAGCGAGGCGCGTGTCGACGTCGCTGCGAACGAGAGAAGGGAGGAACGCGTGAAGAAGTCACTGTTCGTACTCGTCGCGCTCGCGGTCACGGCGACCGCGATGCTCGCTCTCAGCGGGCCGGCGACCGCAGGGGGAGTGACGCAAGTCTCCGGGATCGCCTACCCACCCGGCACGGGGCCGGATCCCGGGCGGGAATGCGTCGATTTTCCGGGTGCCAACTACGTCATCTACCTGACGGGCGACCTCGATGGTTGCCTGTACGGGTTCATCGACAACTCCCAGGGGCCAAACGCCGCCGGCGCCTACAAGGAGATCGCTACCGAAACCTTCGTCGGCTCCTATGGATCCATGAAGGGAACGTGGATGATGACGGAGAACTTCCACGGGAAGTACGACCTCACGACCGATCTCGAGATTCACGGGTTCTGCAAGCACCCGATCATCTCGGGCAGAGGCACGGGTGATTTCGAAGGGGTTGGCGGTCGTCTCGACTTCAAGGACGACGTGAGTGACCCCTTGAACCCTGTCTTCCCGTACAAGGGGCACCTGGCACTCGAGTGAGCTGCGTCTGAGCGGGGCCCTAGCCTGCGCACAACGAAGCCGAGAGGGCGTCCCGGCCGACTCCGGTCGGGACGCCTTCTCGGGCGGGCGAGTCGGCTCCGCCCATGGCCGCGGCGTACGTCGTGTCTTATGCTCTCACGTAACGATGAGCACGAGCGGCTCAATCGAGATCGGTCGCTCGCTCGCCGGCTACCGGTTGGACGAGGAGATCGGTCACGGCGGGATGGGTGTGGTCTACCGCGCCCACGACGCTGCGCTGGATCGCAGCGTGGCGGTGAAGCTGATCGCGCCGCGGCTGGCGTCGGATCGCGGGTTCCGGGATCGGTTTCTGGTCGAGGCGAGGCTGGCAGCCTCGCTCGACCATCCGAACGTGATTCCCGTGCACGACGCGGGTGAGATCGACGGGCAGCTGTATTTGGCCATGCGCTACGTCGAGGGCACCGACCTGCGGGAGCTGCTCACCGAGCAGGGGCAGCTCGACCCTGTTCGCGCATTGGCGATCTGCGGCCAGGTCGCCGCAGCGCTCGACGTGGCGCACGAGCGCGGGCTGTTGCACCGTGACGTGAAGCCGTCGAACGTGCTGTTGGACGAGCGCGGGCACGCCTATCTGGCCGACTTCGGGCTCACCCGCCGCCTCACCGACGCCGCACCGGAGTTCGACGCCGGCCTCTCGCTGGGCACCCCGGCGTACGTGGCGCCTGAGCAGATCGAGGGTAAGCAGACCGGCCCTGCCTCCGACCAGTACTCGCTGGCCTGCCTGCTGTACGAGTGCCTCACCGGTGAGCCGCCGTATAGGCGCGCGACCGAGGCAGCGACCCTCTACGCCCATCTCGAGGAAGAGCCCCCGTACCTTCCCCACCTCGAGCACGTCCTCGCCAGGGCGCTCGCCAAGAGCCCCGACGACCGGTACCCCAGCTGTACCGCGTTCGTCGAGGCGGCCCGCCAGGCCCTGCCGCAGACCCGCCGTCGCAAGCGCCTCCTCGCCGCCACGGCCGCCGCCACGATCGTCGCCGTTGCCGCGGCGGCCGCCGGCGTGCTCGTCCTCACAGGCGACGACGGCCCCGTCGTCGGCCACCAGTGGACACGCGTCCCCCACGTCGAATCCGTCTTCGGCGGCACCAACCGCACCGGCCCCGCAGCGATCGTCGACGGCCCCGGAGGGCTCGTCGCCGTCGGCGGGACGGGACGCATCTTTCGCGAGACCGAGGGAGATGTCGCCGTGTGGACGTCGAGCGACGGCTCGACCTGGGCCCGCAGCACCGACCCCGTCTTCGGCGTGCCGGGCTTCGAATGGGGAAACGGGGTCGTCGCGGACGCGTCGGGCTACACGATTGTCGGTTCGGCCGCTCCACCCTCCGAGAACCCGACCCCTGTCGGCGGCGCGACCATTCCCTCCGAAGACCTACCCGAGCAGCACTTCGAGGCCGCGGTCTGGCGCTCCAGCGACGGACGCACCTGGCGCAGGGTCACGAGCGACAGCTTCCGTGACGAGAAGGTCTCGCAGGGTATGGGGGAGATCGCCGCCTGGTCGTCCGGGATGGTCGTGGTCGGGCTCTCAGCGTCCGATGAGAGGGCCCCGGGACTGACGATCTGGCTCTCACCGGACGGCGAGACGTGGCGGCGCGTTTCATACACAGACCCCGCCCCGAGGCTCCCCGAGTCGTCTGTCTATGCCCCGTGGGTGTGGGGGGTCGTCGCGTCCGAGGTCGGGACCATCGTCGCCGTCGGTGAGCACGATGTGTGGACGACGGAGACCGATCCGGGATCAGGCGTCGGGGTGATCTGGGTCTCCCGCGACGGCGGCGAGACCTGGGCACGTGTCTCCCACGACGACGCGCTCTTCGGTGACGACGCCCTATCCACCGGGCTCTTCACCTCGCTCCAATCGGTCGCGGTCGGCGACGCCGGTTTCATCGCCGTCGGCAGCGACATCGTCGGCTGCTGTGAAGGGGCGTCGAGCACAGCGCTGGAGGAGCCCGGGCCGACGCAAACCCGGGCAATCGTCCTCATCTCACAGGACGGGCTGACTTGGGCCCGCGTTCCCGCCGCGGAACTGCCCGACGGCGGCGACGGCGTCCACCTCGAGGCGATCACGTACGGGTCTGGTGGATATGCCGCGGCCGGCTGGCGGCGCAGCAACCCGGGCGTCGATGACTCCGAGGTCGACCCGGTCGTGTGGCTGTCGCCGGGCGGTCAGACGTGGACCGAAGCGACAGACCCGGCCGGCGCCTTCGACCAGCCAGGCGGCCAGCTGATCGGCGCCATCGTGTGGGGCGGCCCCGGCCTCGTTGCCATCGGCGTCGACGGCGACGAGAAGGGTGTCAACACCGCGATCTGGACCTCGCCGTAGACGCGCGGCGAGGGAGGTCGCGCACGCCGATCACCGGCGCTCTTGCGAAGCGCGCCAGACGGCGAAGTCGCGGCAACACGCTTCGCGCACGCAGACCGCTTCAGCCGCCGATGGCGACCGCGGTCACGCCGGCGTCCGCCAGCGCCGCCTGGGCGGCGGCCAGACGCGCCACGGGCACGCGGTACGGCGAGCAGCTCACGTAGTCGAGCCCGAGCGAGTGGCAGAACGCGACGGAGCGCGGCTCGCCGCCGTGCTCACCGCAGATGCCGAGCTTGATCTCGGGCTTGACGCCACGCGCGCGCTCGACCGCGATCCGCATCAGGTCGCCGACGCCCTCCTGGTCGATCGTCTCGAACGGGTTCCGGTCGAGCACGCCTTCCTCCAGGTAGTGCGTGAGGAACTTGCCCTCCGCGTCGTCGCGCGAGAACCCGAGCGCAGTCTGCGTGAGGTCGTTCGTGCCGAAGGAGCAGAAGTCCGCCACCTCGGCGATCTCGTCGGCCCGGACGCATGCTCGAGGAAGCTCGATCATCGTGCCGCAGAGATACTCGACGGACGGTTCCTCGGCGGCAACGCTCTCCGTCAGCTGGCGCAACCGGCGCAGCTCCTCGCGGAACCCGACGAGCGGATGCATGATCTCGACGAGTGGTGGTTCCCCTGTCGCGTCCGCTACCGCCTTCGCCGCACGCACGATGGCACGAACCTGCATCTCGTAGATCTCCGGGAACTGCAGGCCCAGGCGGCAGCCGCGCGTGCCGAGCATCGGGTTGGCCTCGTGCAGCTGACGGATCCGCGCCCGCATCGACTCCGACGTCGCCTCCTCGAGCGACGGCAGGAACTCGTGGAGCGGCGGGTCGAGCAGCCGGATGATCACCGGCAACCCCCGCATCGCCTCGAAGATGCCCTCGAAGTCGGACTGCTGCATCGGCAACAGCTCGCCGAGTGCAGTGCGGCGGTCCTCCTCCCGCTCGGCGAGGATCATCCGCTGCACGACGGGCAGCCGACCCGGTGCCATGAACATGTGCTCCGTACGGCACAGACCGATGCCTTCCGCCCCGAACTCCCTCGCCTTGGCCGCATCGTCCGGTGTGTCCGCGTTCGCCCGCACGCCGAGCCGCCGGAACTCGTCGGCCCAGCCGAGCACCGTGCCGAAGTTCTCGTCGATCGACGGTGCCACGAGCGGGACGTGACCGACGATCACGCTGCCGACGCCCCCGTCGATGGTGATCACGTCGCCGACGCCGAGCTCGATCTCACCGAGACGCACGAGGCCGGCCTTCGCGTCGATGTGCAGCGTGTCGCACCCCGCGACGCACGGCTTGCCCATGCCACGCGCCACGACCGCGGCGTGCGAGGTCATGCCGCCGTGCGCGGTGAGGACACCTTTCGCGTGGATGATCCCGTGGATGTCGTCCGGTGTCGTCTCCCAGCGGACGAGGATGACGGCGTCGCCGGCCTTCCCTCGCTCCTCCGCCGTGTCCGCGTCGAGCACGATCGCGCCGGACGCCGCCCCCGGAGAGGCGTTCAGCCCCTGCGCGACCACCTCGATCGTCGCATCGGGGTCGATCATCGGGTGCAGCAGCTGGTCGAGCTGGGCGGGGTCGATGCGCGCGACCGCCTCCTCCTTGGAGATCAGGCCCTCGCCGACCATCTCCACGGCGGCTCGCAGCGCGGCACGCGCAGTCCGCTTCCCGGTGCGCGTCTGCAACAGGTACAGCACGCCCTCCTCGACGGTGAACTCGATGTCCTGGAGGTCGCGGTAATGCTCCTCGAGACGCTGGAGCGTGCCCACGAGCTCGTCGTACGCGTCGGGCAGCACCCCACGCATGCGCTCGATCGGCTCGGGCGTGCGGATGCCTGCGACGACGTCCTCACCCTGGGCATTGACGAGGAACTCGCCGTACAGCCGCGACTCGCCTGTCGACGGGTCCCGCGTGAAGCAGACTCCGGTGGCCGAGCGCTCCCCCCGGTTGCCGAAGACCATCTGCACGACGTTGCACGCCGTACCCAGGTCGTCGGGGATCTCGTACGTGTTCCGATACACCTGCGCCCGCGGTGTGTCCCAGGAGTCGAAGACTGCTCTGTACGCCCGGCGCAGCTGCTCGCGCGCATCCTGCGGGAAGGGTGATCCCGCCTCCTCCGCGAAGATCGTCTCGAACGTGTCGATCAGCTCGCGGAGGTCGTCGGCGTCGAGATCGAGGTCCTGCGTGACACCGCGGTCACGCTTCAACTCGGTCAGCGCATCCTCGAAACGGTGGCCGTCGACGCCCTCGACGACCTCGCCGTACATCTGCAGCAGCCGCCGGTAGGAGTCGTAGGCGAAGCGCGCGTTGCCCGTCGATTCCGCCAGACCCGCGACGGCGACATCGCCGAGCCCGAGGTTCAAGATCGTGTCCATCATCCCGGGCATCGAGATCGCGGCACCCGAGCGCACGGACACGAGCAGCGGGTCGTGGGCGTCTCCGAAGTGCTTCCCGGCCCGTTCCTCGAGCTGCGCGATGTGCTCGTCGATCTCGGCGTCGAGCCCGTCGGGAACCTGCCTGTCGCCTGCGAGATAGGCGCGGCACGCATCGGTCGTGATCGTGAAGCCGGCAGGTACTGGAACGCCGAGCGCCGTCATTTCGGCCAGCCCGACCCCCTTCCCGCCCAGCAGCTCGCGCCCGCCGGGAGCCTCCTCCTCGAAGCCGTAGACGTAGCGCATCGCGCGCCATCCTCTCACAGCGGAACCGGCGCCGCATCGTGCCATGTCACAGGCAGACTGCGGAAGAACCCTGACTCTCGACCTGGCTCTGCAAGGATGCACGCGTGCCCGGGCACATCGTCGCGATGGGTGGTTGGCACCGCTGCCACCTCGAGCTGATGCTCGACCTCGCACCGGCGGCGCGCCCGCGTCTGCTGTTCCTCGCGACCGCAAGCGCGGACGATCCGACCCGCATCCTCGCGTTCCACGAACTGGCCGCCACACTCGACTGCGAGCCCGACCACGTTCGGCTGTTCGGGATCCCGGACGCGCCGCTCGAGCGCATCGCCCGCGCCGACGCCGTCCTCGTCAGCGGCGGGAACACCGCGAACATGCTCGCAGTCTGGCGGGTGCACGGCGTCGACAGGGCGCTCCATGCCTGCTGGGACGGCGGCGCCGTCCTCGGCGGCGGTAGCGCCGGCGCCAACTGCTGGTTCGAGGCGAGCGTCACCGACTCGTTCGGGCCGGTGTTGCAGCCGCTGCCCGACGGTCTCGAGCTGCTCGCCGGGTCGTTCTGTCCGCACTTCGACGTCGAGCCCGAGAGGCGGCCAACGTACAGACGTCTGGTGGCCGAGGGGGCGCTCCCAGAGGGCGTCGCGTGCGACGACGCGGCGGCGGCCTGGTTCGAGGGGACGACGCTACGCGAGATCGTCACGGGAGATCCGGAAGCGTGCGCGTGGCGTGTGGCGAAGAACGGCGAAGAGCGGCTGGACGCGCGACTGCTGCCGTGAGGCGGGTGTGCGTGATCGCCACGGCGAGCGGCTGTGGCAAGACGACGTTCGGTCGTGCGCTCGCTGGGCGGCTCGGCATTCCCTTCCACGAGCTCGACGCGCTCAACCACGATCCGGGCTGGACCGAGCTGCCCGAGGAGAAGCTGCGCGCGGCGGTCTCGGCCATCGTCGCCGAGGACGCGTGGGTGATCGACAACCCGTATCGTCGGAGGCTCGGCGACCTCGTCCCCGAGAGCGCCGACGTCGTCGTCTGGCTCGACCTTCCGGTCCGGGTCTGGCTGCCGCGGCTCGTGCGACGAACCGTACGCCGCGCGGCTCGCGGCGAGGAGCTCTGGAACGGAAATCGGGAGAGTCTGCGCAGCGCACTCATGTCACGGGACTCGCTCATCCTCTTTGCCCTCCGCAACTTCCGCGGCCGGCGGCGGCGCTACCCCGTGGAGCTCGCCCGTTTTCACCTCGTTCGGCTGTCCAGCAAGCGGGCCGTCGACGACTACCTCGGCGCCGTCCGGGGTGTGGACGACGGCGAGTAATCTCCCGGCGTGAGGCGACGAGGCCCAGGCGCCGCCAGTCGCGCGGCGGTGATGATGGGTGCTGCGGCGGTGGCCGCAGTCGCGGGGAGCCTCGCCGTCGCCCGCGACAGCGGCGCCGAGGCGAAGGCACCGGTGACGATTCGCGTTGCCGCGAAAGACTTCTCCTACACGCTGTCACGCCGCTCCGTCCCTGCCGGGACGACTGTTCGCTTCGTCGTCAGCAATCGCGGAAACGTCGTCCACGACTTCGTGATCGCCGGCAAGCGCACGAGACGGCTCGCCCCGGGGAAGTCGCAGACGTTGACGGTGAAGTTCCCGAAGAGGAAGCGGGTCTCCTTCCACTGCTCGGTTCCCGGTCACGCCAGACTGGGCATGAAAGGGATCTTCTCGGTCGGCGCCCCGTCGGCACCGCCTGCGCCCTCCCCGCCACCGGTCGTCGACGTCTCGAGCCTCGTGCGGTTGACCCCGATTGGCACGTTCACACGCCCGGTGCTCGTCACCGCCCCGGAAGGCGACAGCAGGTTGTTCGTTGTCGAGCAGGAGGGCACAGTGCGTATCGTCGACGGCAACGACACGCTCGAGCGCCCGTTCCTCGACATCAGCGACCGCGTGCTGGCGCAGACGGAAACCGGGCTGCTCGGCCTCGCGTTCGCGCCCGATTATCGAACGAGCGGTCTCGTCTACGTCTACTACACGGCCCGGCGCGGCAGCGGAGACGTCGAAGTCGTCGAGTTCCGCCGATTCGAAGCCGACCCTGATCGGCTCGACCCCGGAAGCGCCCGGCTCGTGCTCACGATCACGGAGCCGTGGGAGAACCACAACGGAGGCATGATGCAGTTCGGCCCCGACGGAATGCTCTACATCGCCGTGGGCGACGGAGACTCCGGCGTCGTCAACCAACCGGGCGCGTTCGCGCAGACGCTCGACAACCTGCTCGGCAGCATCCTGCGGATCGACCCGCGCGGCGGCTCGCCCTACCGGATTCCGTCGGACAACCCGTTCGTCGGGGTCGAGGGCGCCCGGGGCGAGATCTGGTCGACCGGGCTTCGCAACCCGTGGCGCTTCTGGATCGATCACGTGACCGGTCGCATGTTGATCGGCGACGTCGGTGACGGCAGGAGCGAGGAGATCGATCTCATCCCGCCCGGCACGTCGGGTCTCAACTTCGGCTGGCCGTGCTTCGAAGGGACGCTGCCCTTCGATGCGAACGCACGTTGCGCGAACCCGGTGTCCCCACTCATCGAGCTCCGGCACGACCTTGGTGCGTGCTCGGTGATCGGCGGAGTCGTCGTCCGCGATCCACGCCTTGCCGGGCTCGCTGGTCGCTACCTCCACGGCGACTTCTGCACCGGTCGCGTGCATGCCGTCGAGCTCGGCGTCGGGGGCGACGTCGTCCGCTCTGACGATCTCGGGCTCGACCTCGCGCAGCTCACGAGCTTCGGCGTCGACGGCTCGGATCAGGTGTACGCGATGACCCTCACCGGCGACGTCTACCGCCTCGACCCGCGCTGAGCACGGGAGCGACGGTCGGCCAACCACGCCGCGGCGCGCAGACCGAGCCAGAGCGGCGTGAGGACGACGTAGAAGAGCACCATGGAGACCGCCAGCAGGCCCCACCAGAGGGCCCAGTAGCGCACCGGCACCCACCCCTTGTCCGACAGCGTGCGCCCTTCTGCACGCCAGACGCTGCGCCTGCTCACCGTCGCGCCCGTGTGTGGCGGCGCTGGTCGACGAGCTTGATGATGCGCATGGCCGTCTCCTCGACCGACAGCTCGGACACGTCGATCACGGGACAGCGGAGGCGCCGATGAAGCGCCTTGGCGATCTCGAGCTCCTCGTACACGGCAGAAAGATCGGCGTACCGCTTGCGTGGAGCGCCCATCGAGCGCACTCGCTCGCCGCGGATCTCCGAGAGCCGCTCCGCGTCGATCGTCAGCCCGACGATCTTCGCGCGGTCGATCTCGAACAGTGCCTCCGGCACGTCGACCCCACGGACGACGGGGACGTTGGCGGCCTTGTGCCCGAGATAGCCGAGGTAGATGGAGAGCGGTGTCTTCGACGTCCTCGACACACCGACCAGGATCACGTCCGCCTCGTCGAGCCCGCCGCCGACGCCGTCGTCGTACTTCACCGCGAACTCGATGGCCTCGATGCGCCGGAAGTACGTCTGATCGAGCGGCGCCCGCACGCCGGGCTCCATCCGCGCCGCAACGCCGGCGACGCGGGAGATCGAGTCGATGGGATGCCCGAGCAGGTCGCAGTAGTGGACGCGCGCGCTCCGACAGAGCCTGCGCATCTCCTCGCGCAGCCCCGGCTCGACCAGCGTGTACACCATCACCGCCGGCCGCCCGCGGGCGCGCGCCACGGTGAGCTGCAGGTCGTCGAAGTTCTCCACGCGCGGATGACGTATCTCCTCGAACACGAGGTTCGGAAACTGTGCCTCGAGCGCGAGCACCAGCCGCGCCGCCGTCTCCCCTGTCGAATCGGAGACGATGTGCAGCTCGACCGGAGTCTCGGCCTCGACGTCGCTCACGAGTCGGAGGCTAGCCGCGCCGCTCGGCCGCCGGACACATCCAGGAGATCGCGAGGGTCGAGCTCGATCTCCAGACCGCGACGGCCCCCGCTCACGAGGATGGTCCCGTGCTCCAGCGCCGACTCGTCGAGCAGGAGCGGCAGCCGTCTGCGATGCCCGAGCGGGCTGATGCCACCGACGACGTAGCCGGTCGCTCGCTCGGCATCGGCCTTCTCCGCGAGCTCGGCCCGCTTGCCGAGCGCTCGTACGTCCAACCGGCCTTCGACCGGGACGACGGCGATGGTGAGGGCACCGTCGACGGATGCCACGAGCGTCTTGAAGACGCGGTCGCGGTCGACACCGAGCTTGTCGGCAGCCTCGAGACCGTACGAGGATGCATCACGATCGTGCTCGTACTCGTGCAGGTGGAAGGCAACTCCGGCCTCCGTGAGCACCGCGACGGCGGGCGTGCCCTTCCCGGCCATCCGCTACCCCGGAAGCTGTGAGAAGTCGCCGAGGCGCCCGACGCGGTCGCGAACGTCGCGGAGAAGCCGCAACCGGTTCGCGCGGACGGCCTCGTCGGAGTCCATCACGAGCACGTCCGCGAAGAACCGCTCGACGATCGGAGCCAGGCGGGCCGCCGCCGCGAAGTCGGCCTCGAGGTCACCGCTGGGCTCGAAGGCGTCGAGTGCGTCGGCGAGTGCTTGCTCCGCATCGTCGCGCAGCAAGAGCTTGTTGACGAGCTCGTCATCTGCCGTGCTCCCGACGATCCGGGCTGCTCGGGTGTGGACCTCCTGCACCGGCGCCAGCCGGTCGGGGTCGAGCCCGGCGAGGAAGCGGGCCAGCGTCGCGATCGTGCGGAGATCGGCGTGCGGCGCTCCGCGTGCCGCGCGTACGACCTCCACGGGCACATCCAGGACGCCCTCGAGCCGCTCCTCCACGAACTCCCTGACGTCATCGTCTTCGAGCGGCACGACGACGCCGCCTTCGATCGCAAGGCGGCACAGCCCAATTGCCGCGCGACGGAGGGCAAACGGATCACGCGAGCCGGTCGGCTTCAAGCCGAGCCCGTACGCGACGGCCAGTGTGTCGAGCTTGTCCGCGGCCGCGAGGATACGCCCCGCATCCGTCGCAGGCAGCGCTGCGTCCGCGTGGTCGGGCAGGTAGTGCTCGTCGATCGCTCTGCACACGTCTTCGGAGGCTCCCGCGAGGCGCGCGTACTCGGCGCCGACGTGGCCCTCGAGCTCGGGAAACTCACGGACGAGCTCTGCCGCCTGATCGGCCTTGCAGAGACGCGCCGCCTCGACGGCGGCATCGTTCCCTCCGAGCGCGACGACGAGGTCGCGGAGACGGGACGTCTTGTCCGCGTAGGTGCCTCCGCCGCGCAGGAACGTGATCGCGTCGAGGCGGTTCGCGAGCTCCTCGATACCGGCCGTGACGTCGCGGTGGAACGTGAACTCGGCGTCTTCGAGCCGACCGCGCAGAACGCGTTCGTTGCCGGTTCTCACGACCGCGGGATCGCCGCCGTTGGCCACGATCGCGAAGCGCGTGCCGCCGAGCGGGAAGTAACGCTGGTGGGACTGCATGGCGGTCTCGACGACGCGGCTCGGCAGGACGAGGAAGCGCTCGTCGAACGACGCCTCGATCACGGTCGGCCACTCGACGAGATTGACGACCTCACGCAGCTTCTGCATCGGATCGTGCCACTCGCCAAGGGCGTCGAGACCGGCGACGATCGCCTCGCGGCGTCGCTCGAGCGACGGCTCGATTTCGTGCCCCCGCAGCGTGTCCCCGTAGGCATCGGCAGTCGCGATCTCGATCTCCTCACGACGGCGACGCCCTTGCGAGGAGCCACCGACGACGGTCCGGTCGTCGAGCTTGGCGAGCAGCCAGCGCACCGGACGTGCGAATCGCTGCCCTCCCTGTTCCCAGATCATGGACTTGCCGAACCCGATACCCGCCACGATCGCTTCGATCTGCTCTGGCAGGTCCGCCTCGATCGGCTCAGCCGGCCTCGTCCATCCGAGTACGCCGTCGCGCTCGACGAGAGCGTCGCGCGGAATGCCGAGCTTCCGCGCGAAGCCCTCCGCTGCCTTCTCGCCAACAGCGACGGGCGGTCCCTTGACCCACTCCTCGGGCGTTTCGGCCGGGAGATCGCGCACGAGGACTGCGAGACGCCGCGGGCCGAGGAACAGCTCGGAGGCTTCGGCCCTCAGGTGATCGCGGACGAGGCGGGGCAGCTGATCACCGGCCTCGTACACCGCGGATGAGGGCAGCTCCTCGCACCCGATCTCGAGCAGCAGCGTTGGCATCAGGCAGCTTGCTCCCGCTCGGCGGCGAGGTACGCCTCGCACACGCTCTTGGCCAACGTGCGCACGCGGCCGATGTACGCGGCGCGCTCGGACACCGAGACCGCGCCCCGGGCATCGAGCAGGTTGAACGTGTGCGACGCTTTGAGCACCTGATCGTAGGCCGGGATCGGCAGACCGGCCGCGAGCAGCGCCGCACACTCGTCCTCGTGCTCGACGAACCTCCGGGCGAGGACGTCGATGGGTGCCTGCTCGAAGTTGTAGGCAGACCACTGCCGCTCGTTCTCCCGATAGACGTCGCCCCAGGTCACACCAGAAGCCCACTCCAGATCCAGCGCGCTGTCGACGTCCTGGATGAACATCGCCAACCGCTCCAACCCGTACGTGATCTCCGCGGGAATGAGCTCGAGCTCGAGACCACCGACCTGCTGGAAGTAGGTGAACTGCGTCACCTCCATGCCATCGATCCAGACCTCCCAACCGAGCCCCCAGGCACCGAGTGTCGGCCCTTCCCAGTCGTCCTCGACGAAGCGCACGTCGTGCTTGTCCAGATCGACGCCGATCGCCGCCAGCGAGCCGAGGTACTGGTCGATCACATCCGCCGGCGCCGGCTTGAGGATCACCTGACCCTGGAAGTAGTGCTGGAAGCGGTAGGGGTTCTCGCCGTAGCGACCGTCGGTTGGGCGGATCACGGGCTCGACGTAGAACGTCCTCCAGGGGCGCGGGCCGAGGCACCGCAGCACGGTCGCCGGGTTGAACGTCCCTGCTCCGACCTCGGTGTGGTACGGCTGCATGACGACGCAGCCGCGGTCGGCCCAGTAGTCCTGCAAGCGAGCGATCATCTCCTGGAAGTTCAGCGGCATCGGGCGGTCATGCTAGTCGGTCGCTGCGGCCGCTCGGCCGAATCTCGCGGGGGCGGCGTCCGAGAGTTTCCATGTCGGCTCGATCACGCGGGCCTTGCCCATCGGTGACTCAGAAGGCGCAAGTCCCGTCTTCATCGTCTTCGCCGCCCGTCCGCCTCATCCCACGTTCCGGTACACGTAGAGGCGTTCGTAGGAGTCGAGCACCGGTGTTGCGAAGCCCGTCGGCCCAGGCGGTCATGTCCACGAGGGGCCGTTGCGGGGTCCTCCATCCTCCTCCCCACGGCTTGAGCCTATCTCGACTTCGGGGCGCGGTTCGTGCTGGCTTCGTGCCGGATGCGTGCCATCTGTGCACCGGCGGCCGACGCGTCTACGCACCCACGGTCGCGAGTCGGAACCCCCCTTGGAACTCGTACGACGCGGCGACCACGGCCAGTGCATCGCGTGTCTCCCGATCGGTCAGACCCAAGCTCGCCGCATCGGCGATCGGAGAGCGCAGCAGCGCCGCGATGCCGCGGAGTCCACCCGGCGAGAGCCTGATCGCCCCGGCGCCACAGTTGTCGCAGACCGCCCCCCCGGCCGCGGGGAGGTATCCGGTGAGGCCACGCTCCGCACCGCACTCGACACAGCTGCCGAGATGTGGCAGGTAGCCCGATACCCAGAGCAGCTTGAGCTGGAAGGACAGCACGACCGGATCGAGGGCCGGCCGGCGAGGTGTCAGCCTCGGTGCGTCGTCGAGCGCATCGAGGAAGCGTGTGAGCGCGAGAAACGCGCGGTCGTTTCGCTCCTCCTGCGTGAACAGGCGCAACATCGCCTCGAGCCCGATCAGGCCGACACCGAGCCGGTACGAGTCGGAGCGAATCCGATCGTGAGGGCGGACGAGCGACGCGCCGGTCACGGTGTGCAGCTCACCACGGCCCCGATGGAGCATCAGCTCGACGTGGGAGAATGGCTCGAGTCGACCGCCGAGGCGACTGCGCGTACGTCGCACCCCCTTCGCTACGGCGCCGATCCGTCCGTGCTCAGCGGTGTAGAGATGAAGCACGCGATCGGCCTCTCCGAGACGAAACGTACGGAGCACGACCGACTCCGTCCTGACCGACCGCGACATGAACGTGAGTCTAGGGATGCCCCCCGCGGGTCACGCTCATCGTCTGACACCCCGGGCAGAAGGTCGTCCCGCGCCCTGCGACGACGGTCCGCGCGAGCATCGTCCTGCACCGCCGGCACGGCTCGCCGTAACGTCCGTACGCGCGGAAGTCGTCCTGCATCGCGCCTTCCCCACCGTCCGGTGCCGCGTAGTCGCGAAGCGTTGCACCTTGCCGAGCGATGCCCAGCCGAAGTGCCGCCCGGATCGACCGCAGCAGTCGTGTGCACTCCGCCGCGTCGAGCGAAGACGCCGCTCTGCGCGGATGCAAGCTGGCACGCCAGAGCGCCTCGTCCACATAGATGTTGCCGAGGCCCGCGAGCACGCGCTGGTCGAGCAGCACCGCCTTCAGCGGCGCCGCGCGGAGTCTCAGACGCTCGACGAGCCAGCGCCCGGTGACGCCTCGAGCGAACGGCTCGGGCCCGAGCCGCGCGTCCAGGTATGGCTCGACCTCGTCGGGCTCGAACATCTCCCACGTGCCGAATCGCCGTACGTCCCGATAGACGACGTCCGATCCGTTGTCCATACTGAGAACTGCGCGTCGGTGGGGATCCACGAGAAGAGGGGCTCGCGGGACGATGCGAAACGACCCCGTCATCCGGAGGTGAACGAGGAGAACACGACCACTCTCGAAGACAACCAACAGGTACTTGCCACGCCGCTCGACGACATCGACGCGCAGGCTGACGAGCTCGGCTGCGACCAGCTCCGGGTCGAAGGGTCGGGTGAGCCGTGAATCGAGGATCGTTGCCGCCTCGATCACGTGTCCCGCGAGTGCCGGCTCGAGCGCACGCTTGACCGTTTCGACCTCTGGGAGTTCCGGCATGCGATTCGAGTCCCGGCGGCTCAGGTGACGACTTCGAGCAGGATGCCACCCTGTTGTGGCGCCGGATCACCGATGTCGTAGGAGGCGAGAACGGCTTCGACGGCCGCGCCGGCATCCTCGTCCGAGCGTGCGTGCACCTCGGCGAGGATGTCGCCTTGCTCCACCACGACGCCTCGCTTGGCGTGGCAAACGATGCCGACCGCGTGATCGATGTCGTCGTCCTTCGTGCGTCGACCCGCTCCGAGCTCCAGCGCGGCGATGCCGATGTTGAGGGCACCGAGGCGCGTCACAGTGCCCGCGCGGGGGGCGGACGCGTGGGCGACGACCGGGGCGTCCTCGAGCGCGTCGAGCGAAGGGTCACCTCCCTGCGCACGAATCCAGCGCTCGTATACGTCGAATGCCGACCCGCTGGCCACCGCCGTCTCGGCGAGTCGGCGGGCCTCCTCGAGCTCGACCCCGAGATCGGAAAGCGCGACGAGACGCGCACAGGCGTCGAGTACGAGCTCCGTGAAGTCCGGAGGCCCGTCACCCTGAACCGTCTGCACAGCCTCGCGGATCTCGAGCGCGTTGCCAACAGCCCAGCCGAGCGGCTGCTCCATGTCGGTCAGCATGCAGACGACCTGCTTCCCGGCTCTCTGGCCGAGCTCGAGCATCGCTGTGGCGAGCATCCGGGCGTCGTCGACCGTCTTCATGAGCGCACCGTCACCGACCTTGACGTCGAGCACGATCGCGTCAGCCCCTGCGGCGAGCTTCTTGGACATGATCGACGACGCAATCAGCGGCGCGATGTCGACGGTGCCCGTGACGTCGCGAAGCGCGTACAGCTTCTTGTCGGCGGGCACGAGGTTCGCCGACTGCCCGACAACGGCCAGCCCGACCTCTTTCACCTGCGCCACGAACTGCTCGACCGTCAGCTCGACGCGGAAGCCCGGGATCGCCTCGAGCTTGTCGAGCGTGCCGCCCGTGTGACCGAGCCCACGCCCGCTCATCTTTCCGAACGGAACGCCGCAGGCGGCGACGATCGGCCCAACCGCGATCGACGTCTTGTCGCCGACGCCACCGGTCGAGTGCTTGTCGACCACCTTGCGCCCCAAGGCGGCGCCAAGATCGAGCGTTTCGCCTGACTGGATCATGGCGTCGGTGAGCGCGAACGTCTCCACGGTGGAGAGGCCCTGGAAGTAGACGGCCATGCACCATGCGGCCATCTGGTAGTCGGGCACCTCGTCGCGTGTGTACGCGAGGACGAACTCCGCGATTTCGTCAGCGGGCAGCTCCTCGCCGTTTCGCTTGCGCTCGATCAGTTCCGCCGGTCGCATCACGCCAACTTCTCGGCGACGAAGACGACGGGACACCGTCGCGCCACGAGCGGCGCGTCGAGCGCGGCGGGGAGCTGATCGATGAAGGCGGCAAGCCGTTCCGACGACCCGTAGTACGACTTCACGGCATCGATAGCCGGGAAGACGACCGTACCGTCGACCAGTATCGATCTCACCGAGCCGAAGTGGCGCCGGAGCACGTCCTCGCCGTTTTCGCCCGCGAATCGAAGCTCCACGTGCCCGATGTCGGCGAGCGCGAGCAATTCGGCGAGATGATCGGCGCGGTTCGTGACTGCGACGAGCTGCCCGCCGGGCCGAAGCACCCGCGCGATCTCGGACACCCCCCGGTCGAGGTCAGGGACGTGATAGAGCATCCAAGCGGCGACCACGACGTCGAAGACCGCGTCGGCGAACGGAAGGTCTTGGACATCCGCGACGCGTGCGTCCACCCCTCGGGCGCGAGTCAAATCGACCATGCGCTCCGACTGATCGACAGCTACGACCGCGACGCCGGGGTCGGATCCGATGCGAGCCGCCAACTCGCCTTCACCACATCCGACCTCCAAGACGCGGGTCGGGCCCGCTTCGCGGATCACGGCGAGAGCGATCTCGTGGACATCCGGGCCTGTGGTGTCGGCGTACACCGCCTTGCGCGCCGCAAGCCCCGCCTCCGTCGCGTACTGCCGGTGGACGTACTCGGGGTCGCTTGCCGCTGTGATGATGCCCGGCCTCACGGCTCGACGATGGGCGTCCCCGCCACGCGCTTGCCCGGATGCTTACCGCCGAGCCAGGCGTTGACCGTCGCCCCCACGTCGGCGAACTCGCCCTCGTGGATCCTCCCGGCCGCGTTCCGCCCGGTCGCGTAGAGCAGCAGCAGCGCATGCTCGCGGGAGTGGTCGGTGGACGGCGTCGTCGGGTCGCAGCCGTGATCCGAGGTGATCACGAGGAGATCCCCGTCCCGCAGCGTGTCGAGGATGTCCGGGAGTCGCCTGTCGAAGCCCTGCAGGCACCGGTGGAAGTTCACCGGGTCGTTGCGATGACCCCAAACCTGGTCTGTCTCCACGAGATTCACGAAGACGAGCCCCGAGTCGATGTTCTCGAGCAGCTCGATCGTCCGGCTGATCCCCTCCGGGTTCGACTTCGTTGGGAAGGACTCGTCGATGTCGCAGCCCGCGAAGATGTCGTGGATCTTCCCCACCCCGTAGACCGTGTTCCCAGCAGCGCGGATCGTGGTCAGGTAGTTCGGACGGCGCGGCTCGAGGGAGAAGTCGTGCCGGTTGGGCGTCCGCTCGTAGTGCTCGGGGCCACCGACGAACGGCCGAGCAATGACCCTGCCCACGGCGTGCTTTCCCGTCAGGATCTCGCGGGCCACGCGGCAGCCGTCGTACAGCTCGTCGAGCGGAATCGTCTCCTCGTGGGCGGCGATCTGGAAGACGGAGTCGGCCGACGTGTACACGATCCACTTCCCCGTCCGCTCGTGCTCTTCGCCGAGCTCCTGGATGATCTCCGTTCCGGACGCCGGCACGTTCCCGAGCACGCCTCTCCCCGTGCGATTCATGAACGGGTCGATCACCTCGTCGGGGAAGCCGTAGGGATACGTGGGGAAGGGAACCGGCGTGACGACGCCCATCAGCTCCCAGTGCCCGGCAGTCGTGTCCTTGCCCTTCGAGCGCTCGACGAGGCGCCCGGCCACCGCGGGAGCGGCGGGCTGCGGAGGGCACCCCTCGAGCGGCTCGACGTTGCCCAGCCCGAGGGCCTCCATGCTCGGCAGGTCGAGCCCGCCGACCGCGCGTGCCACGTTGCCGAGCGTGTCGGAGCCGGTGTCTCCGTAGTCGGCGGCGTCAGGCAACTCTCCGACGCCGACAGCGTCGAGCACGATCACGCAGGCGCGCGGCACTAACGGCTGCTCGCGACGTGTCGGCGGGAACGTTCGTCAGCCGCCGACCGGCAGACATGAGGCTTCCGGTCGGTCATATGGCTATTCTACGCGGCCGATGGACGATCTTCTGAGCCTGCTCCAACTCACCGCCTACGTCGCGTGCATACTCGGCGTCTCGGCAGCCGTGACGTGGGTCGTCGTCAAGATCTCCCCGTCCGAAGCGGCCAAGCAGCAGAAGGCGCAGCAGCAGGCGCGCGACGCCACCGGCGGCTGACGCTCGCTACACAGAGACGCGTGGTAGCACGTCCGCGAGCGGCGTGAACGGCAGGTCGTGGGCGGCCGCCACCGCCTCGTACACGATCCGCCCCCGCGCGACGTTCACGCCCTTCGCCAGGGCCGGGTCGCCGGCGAGAGCCTCCTCGACGCCCTGGTCGGCGATGGCCTGGACGTAGGGCAGCGTGACGTTCGTCAGGCCCTTCGTCGCCGTGATGGGCACGGCCCCGGGCATGTTCGCCACGCAGTAGTGGACGATGCCGTCGACCTCGTACACGGGGTCGTCGTGCGTCGTCGCCCGTGACGTCTCGAAGCAGCCGCCTTGGTCGATCGCGACGTCGACGAGCACGGTGCCGGCCTTCAGCGTGGAGAGCATCTCACGGGTCACGAGCTTCGGCGCCCGCGCACCGGGAACGAGCACGGCGCCGATCACGAGATCGGCGTCCGCGATCGCCTCCTCGATCTGGAGCCCGCTCGACTGCGCGAGCGTGACGCGACCGTGGAGCGCGACCTCGAGCTCGCGCATCCGGTCGACGGAGAGATCGAGCACCCAGACGTCGGCCTGCAGGCCGACCGCGATCAGGGCGGCGTTGTACCCGACGACACCGCCGCCGAGCACGACGACTTTGGCCGGTGGCACACCGGGCAGCCCCGAGAGCAGAATCCCGCGACCGCCGTGCGCCTTCTCCAGCGCCCAGGCGCCCATCTGCGGTGCCAGACGCCCTGCGACCTCGCTCATCGGTGCGAGCAGCGGCAGTCGGCGATCGGCCGTCTCGACCGTCTCGTACGCGATCGCCGTGATCCCCGAGTGGACGAGCGCATGGGTCAGAGGCTCGTCGGCCGCGATGTGGAGGTACGTGAAGAGCACGAGTCCCTCTCGCAGGCGCGGGTACTCCGCGGCAATCGGCTCCTTCACCTTGAGCAGGAGATCCGACTCCTCCCAGACCGTGTCCACCGTGCCGATGTGCGCACCCGCTGCGACGTAGTCGGCGTCTGCGAAGGCAGAGCCGATCCCGGCGCCTTCCTCGACGAAGACCTCGTGCCCACGGCGTGTGAGCTCCAACGCACCGGCGGGCGTCAACGCGACCCTGTACTCCTGCGTCTTGATCTCCCTGGCGACACCGATCCGCATGGCGCGGGGACGATATCGCACCACTGGGTCCCCGCCGTCGGGACGGGCACGGTCAAGTCACCGGAGTCAGCGGCGGGCCTCCGCCGAGCACCGCGACGACGTTCCGCGCCGCGAGCAGCGCCATCTCGCCCCGTGTCTCGACGGTTGCCGAGCCCAGGTGTGGCAGCAGCACGGCGTTCTCCAACTCGAGCAGTCCTGGATGGACCTCCGGCTCCTGCTCGAACACGTCGAGTCCCGCCCCGGCAATGACACCGTGACGAAGCGCGTCCGCGAGCGCCGCCTCGTCCACGACCGGCCCCCGTGTCGTGTTGACGAGGAACGCCGACGTCTTCATCGCCCGGAGGGCCGCGGCATCGATCAGGTGACGGGTCTCCGGCGTCAACGGGCAGTGCAAGGTGACGACGTCGCTCGTCTCGAGCAGCGCGTCGAATGTGACGAAGTGAGCCTCGAGCGCCACCTCGAGCTCCGGCTCCGCTCGACGTCGTCCCGTGTAGACGATCTCCATACCCAGCGTGTGGCAACGCCGCGCCACGGCCGTTCCGATCTGCCCGAGACCGACGATGCCCAGCCGCTTGCCACGAAGACCCCGTCCGAGATGGAACGTCATGCTCCAACTCCAGCGCTCGCCCCGACGGACGAGGCGCTCGGCCTCGCCGAGGCGACGCGTGGCCATGAGGATCAACGCGAGCGTGAGGTCGGCGGTGGCATCGGTGAGAACGCCGGGCGTATTGGTCGCGATCACACCGCGCGCCCGGCAGGCTTCGACGTCGATGTTGTCGACGCCAACGGCGACGTTCGCGACGATACGCAGATCCGGCCCGGCCGCATCGAGGAACGCGGCATCGACCGTGTCGTGGAGGAGTGTCACGACCGCGTCGGCGCCCGCGATCGCAGCGTGCAGCTCGGCAGTGGCCAACGGCCGATCCTCGCCCGACACCCAGAGGTCCGCGTGTGGCGAGAGCACGTCGAGTGCCGGCGGCGGGATCGGTCGCGTGACCACGACCCTCACGTGACGAACCGTCGCGCCAGCGCACCCGCAGCGTAGGACGCCGCGAAGAACCAGGGATCCTCCTCGGGTGCGCGCCCCATGTGTGACAGCGGCAGGCCTGCACAGCGATCCTGCCAGCCATCGACGTTCACTGCCTCGACGGCGAGCCCGTGCGGCAGATCGAGACCGGCGGGCCACGCCACGTGCACGTGTCCGAGGCACAACTCGAGAGCCGCACGAGTGTGGTGAGAGAGCCCGCGATGCCGATCCCGATCGTCGGCGAGCGAGACGCGCGCGGCGAGCACCGCGGCGCCACCGAGCGCGCAGGCCGCGTTGGCGGCGTCCGCCGCGGCCAGTCCGCCGTGTCCGAACCGTGTACCGGTGCCGACGATCCCGGGGCCGATCGCGACCACGATCACCTGTGCGTCATGCGCGGCCGCCGTGAGGAGACCCGCCGCTGCGGTCACGCACTGAACGTCACCCTCCACACACGGGGAGACCGCAATTGCGACGTCGACCAGATGCCGCGCCCGCAGCTCGCGCAGCGCATCGGACAGCGCGACCGGGAGTGCGCCGCCCGCGAGCTGAACGTACGCGACACGAAGACCGCTGAGCGCTGCGCAGACGGGCGCCACCTGGCTGTGCACGCTGCAGCAGACGACGGGACGCCCCTCCAGCGTCGCCGGGAGTGCGACGTCCTCCTCCGCGAAGCGATTGCCGACCTGCCCCGGCGTGTACGGCAGCGACATCACATGGGCTCTTTCCGCCGCACCGAGCCGGAGCCCCCGCGTGAGGTTGGCGTAGAGGATGTCGAAGCCACCCGAGCCGAGCCCCAGATCGCGCGCCTGCGTGTTCACGAGGACGATGTCGCCCTCCTCCACCGCTCCCGTGATGCCCGGGTACGAGACGCAGGGATCCCCGTCCACCGAGAGCCGGACGAGCCGACCGAGGCGCTCGTCGACCGAGGTGACCGTGCCCCACCGCAGCGAGAGCGGCATCAGGCCTCCCGAGCGGCCTCGACGATCGCCAGCGTCACGTCCACCATGGTCTCGAGGTCGGCGACCGCGATGTGCTCGTCGGGTGTGTGGATCTCGGCCATCCCGTTGGCGAGGTTGACGCACGGGAGACCGTGCTCGTTGAACGCGTTCGCGTCGGCCGCTCCGCCGGAGAGCGCCGTTGTGCGCTCGATGCCGACGCTCGCGAGCGCCTCCGTGGCGAGGCGGACGGGAAGATCCGCCTCGCTCAGGCGGTACCCGCCGTACTGCGTGCGCACGTCGGTCTCGACCGAGCACTCGGAGACAGTGGCCGCGTAGGCGAACGCGTCGAGCATCTCCTGCACCAACCGGGCGAGCGTCGCCTCGTCGTGGGAACGGGCCTCCGCCGTGACCCGGCAGTGCTCCGGGACGATGTTGCGGGCAGTGCCACCCTCGATCGCCCCGACGTTCGCCGTCGTGTGCTCGTCGACCCGGCCGAGCCGAAGATCGGCGATCGCACGAGCGGCTGCCTGGATGGCGGATCGACCGTCCTCCGGCGCCATCCCAGCGTGCGCGGCGCGCCCCCGGAAGCGCGCCTCGATCGAGCGCGCCGACGGCGCGCCGAGGATCACCTCCCCGATCGGAGCCGCCTGGTCGTAGACGAATCCCGCTCGGGCCTGCAACCGGGAGCTGTCGAACGCGTAGGCACCGAGCAGACCGACCTCTTCCTTGACGGTGAACAGGAGCTCGACGCCGGCGTGCGGCCGCTCGTCCGCGATGAGACGGCGCGCGGTCTCGAGCATCACCGCCACCGCCGACTTGTTGTCCGCGCCGAGGATCGTGCCTGCAGCATTGCGCACGATCTCGTCCTCGACGAGGGGCTCGATCGGCCCCTCCGGTGGCACCGTGTCGAGGTGGGAGCAGAGCAGGATCGGGATGCCCTCCGCGGTCGCCCCCGGAAGCCGGCAGAGGACGTTCCCCGCGTCGGAGCCGACCGATGGCCCGACGTCGTCCTCGTCCCATTCGAGCCCGAGCGCGTCGAGGTAGGCCGTGACACGGTCGGCGACGCGGCGCTCGGATCCCGGTGGGCTCGGGATCGCGCACAGCTCGATGAAGAGATCCAGGAGTTGGGGCGCGCTCATGGGGGCATCCTACGAGCGCGCGCGGGCGCCGTCGCCGGGGTCAGACCCCGGGGTCTGACCCCTCGGGCTCCCCGGCGGGCTCGCGGAGCCAACCTCACACCACGTACCAGCCTCTCTCCGGGCCGCGCGAAGCGGAGGACGTGTGTCGAGTCCCAGACATGATCGCGCGGCTGCTTCCCGACGTTTCCCGGTTGGCAGTAGATCCCGGGCCGTCCGTCCCACGCGCCGACGTAGTGATGCGGGAAGCACCAGCGGACGTGCCCGCGGTAGATGCCGCGCAGCAGCACTGGCCCACCGGCGTGCAGGGCCGCACCGTCCGAAGGGCCTGACAGGCCCGCCCTACGACGAGGCGGTCTCGACGCGGACGCCGCTTCGCTCCCGCGCCCGCTCGAGCGCTGCCCCGACGAACTCCCGGAACAACGGCGCAGGCCGTGTGGGACGCGACTTGAACTCCGGGTGGAACTGGCTCGCGACGAACCACGGGTGGTCGGGCAACTCCACGATCTCGACGAGCCGACCGGACTGGAACGTGCCCGAGACGACGAGGCCGCCGGCCGCGAGCCGATCACGGTATGCGTTGTTCACCTCGTATCGGTGTCGATGCCGCTCGTGCACGGTCGGTGTTCCGTACGCCTCGCGAACGCTGCTCCCCTCGAGGAGCTCGACGGCCTGGGCGCCGAGCCGCATCGTCCCACCGAGATCCTCGATCTCCTTTTGCTCGGGGAGCAGGTCGATCACGGGATGGGGTGTCTCGGGATCCATCTCGGTCGAGTTCGCCCCATCGAGACCGCACACGTGACGAGCGAACTCGCTGACCGCGACGTGCATCCCCAGACAGATGCCGAGGTACGGGATCGCGAGCTCACGGGCAACCTGACACGCAAGGATCTTCCCTTCCCACCCGCGTGAGCCGAAGCCACCAGGGACGAGCACACCGTCGGCAGGCTCGAGCTCCTCGACGGCCTCCTCGTACGTCATGTGCTCGGCGTCCACCCAGCGGACACGGACGCGACAGCCGTGATGGATCCCGGCGTGCTTCAGAGCCTCGTGCACCGACAGATACGCATCGTGAAGCTTGACGTACTTGCCGACGAGCGCGATCTCGACCTCGCCGCGGCGCGCCGCGATCCGCTCGGTGAGCTCGGCCCACTCACCCAGCTCGGCGGGCGGGCGGTTCAGCCCCAGACGCTCGCAGATGAGCGTGTCGAATCCCTCCGCCTGCAGTCGCTCCGGGACGAGGTACACGTCGGGAACGTCGGGACAGGAGATCACCGCGCGCTCGTCGACGTCGGCGAAGAGGGCGATCTTGTCGCGGATGTCCTCGGAGAGCTCGTCGCGTGAGCGGCAGACGACGGTGTCGGGATGGATGCCGATGCGCCGGAGCTCGTTCACGGAGTGCTGCGTCGGCTTCGTCTTCAGCTCGCCGGCGGCGTCGATGAACGGGACGAGCGTGACGTGCACGTAGACGACGTTCTCGTGGCCGACCTCGCGTCGGAACTGCCGGATCGCCTCGAGGAACGGGAGCGACTCGATGTCGCCGACGGTGCCGCCGATCTCGGTGATCACCACGTCCACGGGCTCATTGGCGGCGGCGCGGCGGATGCGAGCCTTGATCTCGTTCGTGATGTGCGGGATCACCTGGACGGTCGCGCCGAGGAACTCGCCCTTGCGCTCCTTGCGCAGCACCGTGTCCCAGATGGCGCCCGCCGAGTGGCTCGCGTTCCGCGACAGGTTCTCGTCGATGAATCGCTCGTAGTGCCCCAGGTCGAGATCGGTCTCGGCACCGTCCTCCGTGACGAAGACCTCACCGTGCTGGAACGGGCTCATCGTGCCCGGGTCGACGTTGAGGTACGGATCGAACTTCTGTGCCTGCACGCGGAGGCCGCGTGCCTTGAGCAGGCGCCCCAGAGAGGCCGCCACGATGCCCTTCCCGAGCGCGGACACGACACCTCCGGTCACGAAGACGTACTTCGTCGGCGGCCGCTCGCTCATGGCGTGCGCCCCAGCCGATCGAGCCGCCGCAGCACGGGGGTCGACTCGATCAGGTGTCCGAGTGACCGGCGCTCGCCGTAGAGGTTGAGGCCGGCGAGCACAAAGATGGCTCCGATCCTCCGCCGACCCGTGAAGCACTCCACGGAACGCAAACCTACCACGGCGCCGAGCGCGTTGGCCCCGGCGTCTCCCAGCATCGCCATCTCGCGGAGATCGTATGGTGCGAGCAGGACGGCCACGGCGACGGCCCGGCGAGGCATCCGACGAAGCACGAGCGCGGCCACACCGAACGCCTTGAGCGCCCGTCCTGGCCGCGTGTCGAGCTGATTGAGCGCGTTCGCGAAGAGCGCGACGAGGGTTGCGCCAGTGAGCGACCGCGTCCGCACGAGTGCCCAGAGCGGGATTGCCACGAGCTTGAGGACACCTGTCGTCGATCCTGACGCGAGGTGAGAGCGAAAGCCGCGCTCCGGGCCGCTCCACCGATCGTCGACCGCGCCAACGAGCGCGACCGGCAGCACCCCAGGCACGGCGAGACCCACCACGAGCCCCACGAGTGGGAGGCGAAGCGATCGGTGGTTCACGCCCTGCGGCCCACACGCGAGCAGGAGGTCGTGGAGCTGCCGCGCCCGGTGGACGGCGCCGGCTGCGTCACGGCCCGTCGACCGGTGCTCGAGGTCGAGCTCGACCTCGGTGACGCCGAGCCCGGCGCGCGCGGCATCGATGGTCATGCGCGTCTCCACGCCAAAGCCGGCGGCGACCGGGAACAGCCCCGCTCGGGCCTGCGGCGACAGCCAGCGCTGCCCTGACAGGGGCTCCCGGACATCCACGCCGCCGAGCAGCTTCACGAGGAACCGCGCCGTTCTCTTGGCGACGCCGAACCCGGCGCCCGAGCGGCGCGCGAATCGCGCGACGACCACGTCGGCGCCTCCCTCCAGCAACGGGCGCAGGTCGCCGCGCAGATCCGCATCGCAGAGCAGAAGCGGCCCCGGGTCGCACGTCTGCTCCGCGGCCGTCAGCGCCTGCCCCTTACCGCGTCGGGCGAGCCGAACGACACGAGCGCCGGCCCGCTCGGCGCTCCGCGCTGTCCCATCCCGTGACCCGTCGTCGGCCACGACCACCTCCGCGGTCGGGAAGGCCGCGCGCAGCGCCTCGATCGCCTCGGCGATCCCCTCCTCCTCGTCGCGCGCGGCGACGAGGACCGTGAGTCGAGCGCTCACTCTGCGGGCGGAAACGGTGGCAGCACGCCGTCGCCCGCCGTCGACGCGACGCCGTAGCTTCCAGGCTGCCCGCCGGCGAGGAGCAGGATCAGGGCGAGGCGGCCGGCGGGCGTCTCGACGCCGTCGACCGTGGAAAGTCCGTGCTGCTGAAAGACCGGCACCGTGCTCGGCTTGATGCCGGTCAGCTCGACACCGACCGCCGGCGCCCCCGAGCGGGCGAGCCCCGTGTAGACGGCGGCCAGGAAGTCCTTCGTCGGCCCGCCCTGCGGGGGCTCTGTACGCACGGCGACAACGGCGTCGACAGGTGGGGCGCCAGGCCCGGTTCTCTCGATGACGAGCGCGCTCGCCACGGCGTTCCAGAGCGGAGTCGAGCCCCCGGCAACCAGTTCTCGGGCGAGGTCGCGACCGAGCCGCTCGAAGTCACTCTCCTCCGCGTAGGGCGCGAGCGCCGGCTCGTTCTCGATCACGCGCGCGAGGTCATCGGAAGGCAGAGGCAGCCGGAGCGCACGTGAGCGCACAACCCGCCCACCCGCGTCGTGCACGGCCTGTCGCACCGCGAAGTCGACTGCACGATCGACCTCGCCGCCGTACAGCAGGGCGATCTCGGCGCCGTCGAGCCGTCCGGCCACGAGCAGCGGGTAGCCGGCACCGGCGAAGTCCTGCATGGCGCGTGCACGTCGCTCGGCGGCCTCGAGCAGCTCGTCCGCAGCGGCTCGTTCTTCGCGCAGGTCGCGGAGCTGGTTGTTGAGGTTCGTCCGCTCGGCGTCGTCGACAAAGCCTCGGCCCGAGAGACCCACACCGACGAGGATGCCGATCACCAGCGCCAGGAAGACCGCGGTGAGCGACGCGATGTGGTAGCGGAAATCGAACACCCGGCGCAGTCTCGCAGAGAGACTCGACTCGGCCCGGCGATGGGCGCGCGGCCGGCTCCTACAGGCCGAGCGCGTCGCCGACGCTGCGGGTGAGCACCTCGATCACGTTGCGCAGCGCGGGTGAGGCGAGCACGGCCACGACGATCGCGAGGGCGCCGACGGAGGCGAAGACTGCAAGCGGCCACAGACCCGGCCGTCTGCTGACGAGTCGCGAGACACCCTTGGCGTCGACGAGCACCTCGCCGACCTTGAGACGCGTCACGAAGGTCGAGGCCATGCCGTCCCGTTCTCGTTCGAGGAACTCGACGAGGTCGAAGTGGGTACCCACCGCAACGATCAGCTGCGCCCCACGAGCATGCGCCAACTGCAGCGCGATGTCCTCGGAGATGCCCGGGGCGCGCACGGTCACATACGGCACGCCGAGTGCGTCGAGGCGGTCACTGCCGGGCGCGCGGCCGTCGGGATAGGCGTGAACAAGTAGCTCGGCACCGACCCGCAGCGCCGAGTCGGAGACGGAATCGAAGTCACCGACGATCAGGTCCGGCTTCAGACCCGCCTCGAGGAGGGCATCGGCGCCACCGTCGACCGCGACGAGCACGGGTCGGAAGTCGCGAATGTACGGTCGCACCATCGCGAGATCGCGCTTGTAGCCGGGCCCGCGCGCAACCACGACGGTGTGGCGGTCGCGAAACCTCGTCTCGAGCACCGGGAAATCGACATCGCCTGCCAGGAGCCATCCTTCCTCCCGCAGGTGGCGCAGCGTGTTGTCCGCGAACGCCTCGAGCGCATGGGTGACACGGGCGCGCTGCTCGTCGAGCGCCGCGCGGAGCGTGGCCTCGTCGAAGCGCACCCCCTCCGCCAGGCACGTTCCGTTCTTCCAGACGGATCCCCCGCGGAGCGTGAGGGGCTCACCGTCCGTGACGTCGTCGAAGAGCGAAGCGCTCGTGGCATCGACGAGGCAAACGCCCTCTCGCACGAGTTGCAGCGGCCCGGGGTTCGGGAACTTCCCCGTACTGGACGGCGCGACATTGACGACGGCCGCCACGCCCGCTTCGACCAGCTCCTCGGCCGAGACCCGGTCGAGGTCCGCGTGATCGATGATCGCTATCTCGCCCGGCCGAAGGCGCTTGACGAGATCCTTCGTCCTCCTACCGAGCCGCGCCTGCCCCCGGATCTCGTCTCGTCGGGATGAGCTCATCCCGTGTCCGCGGCTCCATCGGCCGAGCGCGCGACGAGGGCGAGGAACTCCTCGCCGCCGAGCATTCGCTCGAGCTCGGAGCGGCGCTCGTCGGGGTCGAGCCGATCGATTCTCGTGTGGGTCGGGTCACCATCCAGCTTCTCGACGCGGAAATGCGCGTCCGCGGCGCTCGCGATCTGAGGCAGGTGCGTGATCGTGATCACCTGAGCCCGATCGGCAAGCCGCCGCAGCGTTTCGGCCACATGGTGGGCGGTCGTGCCCCCCACACCGGCGTCGATCTCGTCGAACACGAGCGTCTCGCCACCGGCGACCGCCGCTATGGCAAGGGCAATGCGGGAGAGCTCGCCACCCGACGCAGTCGAGGCCACCGGCCCGAACGGAAGCCCCGCGTTCGGGCGGACGAGAAACGAGACCTCGTCCCGGCCGGTCGGGCCGAGTGGCGAGTCGGCCACTTCGACCATGAACTCCCCCTCCCCCATGCCGACGCCCCGCAACTCGGCGGCGATGCTGGCTGCGAAATCGTCCGCGGCCTCCCGACGAGATGTTCCGAGAGTATCGGCGAGCGCTGCCATGCGCGCCTCCGCTGCACGCCGTTCCGCGAGCGCCGCCTCGACGGGATCGCCGACGGCGGCAATCACACCGAGCTCGTCACGCGCAGCGTCTCGGCGGGCGATGAGCTCGTCGGCCGAGGCAACGCGATAGCGGCGACGCAGGTCGGCCCATCGCTCGAGACGTCTTTCGACCTCTTCGAGAGTCGCAGGGTCGTCCTCGAGACCGGCGACGAAGCGGCGCAGCTCACCGGTCAGGTCGCGCAGCCTGACGGTGACGTCGCGAAGCTCTGTGGCCGCGGCAGCCAACTCCGGAGCGAGGCTGCGAAGGGGCGCAAGAGCCTGTTCGGCGGTGGCGGCGAGCGTTGCCGCCCCCTCTCCGTCGTCGGGCTCGAGCGCCTCCGCTGCGGCCGTTGCGCCGGCCCCCAATTCGGCTCCGTGCCGCATGCGCTCCCGAGTCGCTCGCAGGGCGTCCTCCTCCCCAGGTTCGAGGTCGAGGGTGTCCTCGACGAGAGCCGAGAGCTCCGCAATCCGGGCCTGTTCCGCGTCAGCATCACCCGAGAGCTCGTCGTGCCGTCGCCGCGCGGCGACGAGAGCGCGCCAGCTGGCACGGGTCTCGGCGAGCCGTCCGGCGTGTTCGGGCCCGCAGTACGCGTCCAGCACTGCGAGCTGGTAGGAGGAGCGCGCAAGCCGGCGTTGCTCGAACTGCCCGGACATCGCGATCAGACGCTCTGCCGCCGCGGCCGCGTCGTCACGTGCAACCGCTCTCCCCCACGCGTACGCGCGCGTCCGGCCGTCCGCGAACACGCGCCGTGACAGCACCAGCCCCTGCTCGTCGCCGGGTCTGAGCTCCGCGACCACCGCCGATTCGTCGTCGTCGAAGAACCCCTCCGGCACGTCGAGCTCCGCCTCGACGTACGCCTCGTCGCCCGCGGAGCCGACAATGCTCGCATCTCCCTTCGCGCCGAGCAGTAGGCCAATCGCCTGCGCGAGGATGGTCTTGCCTGCCCCCGTTTCCCCGGTGACCGCGTTCAGGCCGCTGTGCAACACGAGCTCGGCCTCACGGATCAGGACGAGGTTCTCGATGCGGAGACGCCGCAGCACAGGGTGGATCGTAGACCGCCGGGTGCGCGGGTGGCAGCGTCCGCAACGGACGCGGCCGGCTCGTTCACGTCGAGAAGCTCTGACGGTAGCGGCTCACGAAAGTCGCCTCCGGGAGCGTCGCAAGCAGGGAGTGCTCATCGGCCAGTCGGATGTCGACACGCTCGCCGGGCGCGACCTCGTCGATCTGGTGCCCGTCCGCGAGCACGGCCACCGGGACATTGCCCGTCCGATTCCAGACGAGGACGTCACGGCCGCGCGGTACGACGAGCGGCCTTGCGTGCAGGGAGTGCGGCGCGACGAATGTGAGCGCCATCGCATCGATCCCCCACATCAGCACCGGACCGCCGTTCGAGAGGTTGTACGCCGTCGATCCCGATGGTGTCGAGCAGATGACGCCGTCGCACGGGACCCGCCCCAGCGGCTCACCCCCGACCGCCCATTCGAGCTCGACCATGCGGCCCAGCGCACCGCTCGTCGCGACCACGTCGTTCACCGCCACGTAGCGCCGCCCCGCCGCCACGACTTCGATCGTTGGCAGCCTCACCACCTCGTACTCGCCGGCGAAGACCCGCGCCAACCCGACTTCGAGCTCATCGCGGCGCATCGCGCTGAGAAAGCCGACACGACCGAAGTTGACACCGACGACCGGGACGCCGGTCCCGAGCTGCCGCGCAAGCGCACGCAACATCGTCCCGTCGCCGCCGAGCACGACGACGAGATCGACGTCCCCTTCGCCGCCCGTCGCCGAGACCGCATGCTTGGCTGCCTCGTCAGGCGCGAGCATGAGCTCGACCCCCGCCTCGCGGGCGACGGTCTGCAGGCGAGCAACGCCGGGCCCGATCTGCTCGGGGCGCCCGTGTGTGAGCACGCCTGCGCGGCGTACCGGGCGTCCCTCAGCCGACGGCACGGTCGATCCAGCGGTCGACGTCATCGGAATCAGCGGGGTGCTCGCTTGCTCGCAGGTGGACGAAGAACTCACGGTTGCCCTTTGGCCCGGGCAGCCCCGAGTCTACGACGCCCAACACGCACGCGCCCCACTCGGACATCGTGGAGCACACCGTTCGCAACACGCGCCGATGGACTGCCGGGTCGCGCACGACGCCCTTCGGCGCGTCGGCCCGCCCCGCCTCGAACTGTGGCTTGACGAGCACGAGCGCCTCCCAGCCCTGCGCCGCGAGCCGGAGAGCGGCCGGGAGCGCGACATCGACGGCGATGAAGGACACGTCGCAGACCACGAGCTCGGGAGGGAAGGGGAGCGACGTCACGTGACGGACATTCGTGCGCTCGAGCACCGTGACCCGCCGGTCCCCACGGAGGCGTGGATGAAGCTGCCCGTAGCCGACGTCGAGCGCGAGCACACGGGCGGCGCCATGTGCGAGCAGGCAGTCGGTGAAGCCGCCCGTGGATGCTCCCACGTCGAGACAGTCCAGACCCGACGGATCGACACCGAGCACAGCGAGCGCGTGTGCGAGCTTTTCTCCGCCGCGGGACACGAATCGTGGCGCTTCCCTCACGGTCAACTCGGCCGCCACATCGACCTGTGCACCGGGTTTCTCGAAGCCAGGAACGAGCCCGGCCAGCACGAGCGCCTGGGCCTTGCTTCGAGTCTCCACGAGACCCCGCTCCACGAGCAGGACATCGAGTCGCTTCTTCATTCCTGGCATTCTCGCCGCAAGATGGACACCATCGTCGAGACCGTCGAGGTCGGAGCATGGTCGCTGAGCGTCGAGCGGCCACGAGATGCCGAGTCGCTGCTCGACGAGGACGCGTTCGATCACGAGGAGTTCCTGCCGTACTGGGCCGAGGCATGGCCAGCCGGCGTCGCGCTCGCTCGACACGTCGCCGCGCGCGATCTCGCCGGCCTGACCGTGCTCGAGCTCGGCTGTGGCCTCGCTCTCCCCTCGATCGCCGCGGCGCTCGCAGGTGGGCGCGTCGTTGCCGGCGATTGGGCCGCCGAAGCCGTCCGCCTCGTCGAGTCGAACGCGAAACGCAACGGTGCCGACGTCCAGGCCGAACTGCTCGACTGGCGTGACCCCACCGCCCTGTGCGGCGCGCGTTTCGATCTCGTGCTCGCGGCAGACGTTCTCTACGAGGAGCGAAACATGGAGCCGCTCGCCCGTCTGTTCGCCGACGTGGTGGTGGAGTCCGGCGAGGTGCTCGTCGCCGACCCGGGCCGCCGGCATGCAACCGCCTTCCTCACGCAGATGCGCAGAAGCGGCTGGCAACTCGAGACGCTCCCCGAAGGCAGTCTCCGCCTTGGAGGCATCCACCGATTGTGGAGAGATCGGCACCGGACTGGATCACGCTCGTAGCAGACACGTGCATGCCTGCAGCGCTACGCTCAAAGCGGGTGGAGGCGCGGGGTGGCCCCAGGCGCTCGCCCGTTGAAGACAGAGATCCGCACATGTCCGACCAGGGCGAGCGGGCGTTGCCGCGGGCCGGCCACCGTCCGCGAGGGGCGCTACACCGTCCGATCCGCGAGGCCGTCGACGAGCTCGTGGAGCACGCGGGTCTCCGCGGGGATCGCAGCGAGTCGCTCCCGCGCCCTGGTCGCTGCATCCGCAGCGAGAACACGTGCGGCGTCGACGCCGAGCCGTGCTGCGTAGCCGTCACCGTCGAGGACGTCATCGACGACCTGGAAGAGAAGTCCGAGCTCCTCCCCGAAAGCACGCCACGGCGCCTGAGCGTCCTCGGGCACCAGGGCAACGTGGAGGCCGAGCCCGACGGACGCGGCAAACAGGCGTCCGGTCTTGAGACGGTGCAGCTCGGCGAGGTCGATGTCTGCTCCCGTGATGTCGAGCGCCTGCCCACCGATCATGCCGAGCGTCGCGTCCAGGAGCTCGCGGGCGATGGAGCCGTCGGCGTAGGAGAGGGCGAGCCGAAGCCCTTCGGCAAGAAGCGCGTCACCTGTGAGGAGCGCAACCCCGTCGCCGTAGGCGACGTGAGTGCTCGGTCGACCTCGACGCTCGTCGTCATCGTCCATGGCCGGAAGATCGTCATGGACGAGCGAGAACGTGTGCACGAGCTCGAGCGCGAGTGCTGCCGGAAGCGCGATCACTGGGTCCGCGCCCGCAGCCTCCGCCGTCGCCAAGCACATCGTCGGTCGGATGCGCTTGCCGCCGCCCGACAGGGCGTACCGCACCGGCTCGGCGAGGCCACCGAGCTCGGGCGTCAGGACGAGATCTTCGAGGCCCTGCTCGACGAGTGCACGGAGCTCGTCAGGCTCCCGCATCGGCGGCCTGCCGTGCCCTCTGCACTTCCGCCTCGATCTCCTTCGCGATCTCGGCGACCTCGGCGAGATCGTCGACGGCTTCGTCGACATCACCACCGTCACCGGCGAGCTCCTCCAGCCGATCGATCTTGAGCCGAAGCCGCTCGAGCAGCTCCTCAGCTCGCTGCAACGAGGCGTTCGAGTCGTTCATCGAGCTGCCACCTGGCTCTGCACGCGGCCGAGAATCCCGTTTACGAGCCGCGCGGCGTCCTCCGATGCATATCGTTTCGCCAGCACAACAGCCTCGTTGATCGCCACTTCGTGCGGCACCGTCTGCTCCTCGAGTTCGAAGATGCCGATTCGCAGGATGTTGCGCTCGAGCGTACCGAGACGATCGGCGGGCCACTCGTCGGAGGCGGACGTGATCACGGCGTCCAGGTCGTTGGCGCGAACGGCGACGTCGTCCGCGAGCGACAGAGCGAACGTATCCGGCTCACCGTCGAACAGATCGGCGAGCGGTAAACCGGTCAGGTCCCATTGGTAGAGGAGGAACAGCGCCTGGCGCCGAGCCTGACGACGACCGACTGATGTCACGGATCGATCTCCTCGATCACGACGTCGACGGTGACAGCGCGGCCCGTGGCGCGGCCGAGCGCAGCGGCGATCGCCTGCTGCACTCCGTCGCCGACGGCCGGTAGCTGTGCGCCGGCTGCGACGTTCAGGCGAACGTCGACATGCACGCCGTCGTCCACGATCGCGACGTTCAAGCCGCGGCGTGGTCGTCGCACACGGACGCCATCCACTGTCTCGGCAGCCCGGACGACATGAGCCGACAGCGCCGTGCCCGTGACGACGACGCGCCCTGTCGGGCTCTCGATCACGAGGTCGTCTCGGGTCACGCGCTTGCGAGAGACGGAAGATGTGCCTGCATCTCGTCAAGGTAGCTCGTGGAGTAGTTGCCCGACTGGAACGCCCCTGACCGCAGCACGTCGAGCGCCAGCTCACGTGTGGTGGGGACGCCCTCGATCTCGAGCTCGGTCAGCGCTCGGATCGCACGTGCCAACGCGGACGGCCGGTCGTCGTCGTGGACGATGACCTTTGCCACGAGCGAATCGTAGAACGGCGGGATCTCCGAGCCCTCCTCGAGCGCCGTGTCGACGCGAACCCCTGGGCCGCCCGGGAGGCGCAGCCGGGTGACCCGGCCCGGTGCCGGAGCAAAGCCGCGCGCCGGATCCTCGGCATTGACCCGCACCTCCATGGCATGGCCGGCGCGGGCGGCGCGACCGGTCTCTCTGAGAGGCTCACCGGCAGCGATCCGGAGCTGCTCACGCACGATGTCGATCCCCGTCACGAGCTCCGACACCGGATGCTCCACCTGCAGCCGACAGTTCACCTCCAAGAAGTACGGGCTCCCGTCCGCACCGAGCAGGAACTCGAACGTGCCGGCCCCCAGATACGAGACGTGTCGACATGCACGCTCTGCGGCATCCTCCATCGCCTCCCGGGACGTCGCGGTGAGGGCCGGTGACGGCGACTCCTCGACGAGCTTCTGATGGCGGCGTTGGATGGAGCACTCGCGCTCACCGAGCGTGAGCACGCCTCCGTCCGCATCGCACAGAACCTGGATCTCGACGTGGCGAGCGGGGACGAGGGCACGTTCGAGGTAGAGGCCGCCGTCGCCGAAGGCAGCTTCCGCCTCGATGCGTGCAGCTGAGTACGCGACCTCGAGCTCGGCCTCTGACGCGACGATGCGCATGCCCTTACCGCCTCCCCCAGCGGTCGCCTTGACGAGCACCGGGTACCCGGTCTCCGTGGCCACACGCCGCATCTCGGCGAGGGACGCGGCGCCGTCCGTGCCGGGAACGAGCGGGACTCCGGCTGCCCTCAGCTCCGTCTTGGCGCGGGCCTTGTCCCCGAGTTGCTCCATCACGTCTGCGTTCGGCCCGATGAACACGATGTCGTTGTCGGCGCACGCACGAACGAAGGCCGGATTCTCGGCGAGGAACCCGTAGCCGGGATGCACGGCCTGGCAACCGGTAGTGCCGGCGGCGGCGATCATGCTCGGGATCGCCAGGTAGCTCTGAGCAGCAGGTGGCGGGCCGATGCACACTGCGTGATCCGCCATCCTCACGTGGAGCGCCTCACGGTCGGCCGTCGAGTAGACGGCGACGGCCTCGACACCGAGCTCGTGCAGGGCGCGGATCACGCGTACAGCGATCTCCCCCCGGTTGGCAACGAGTACGCGCTCGAACACGGAACCGCTAGACCGCCGGCGGCACTGAGACAGGCTCGATCTCGAAGAGGAGCGTCCCGTATTCCACGGCCTGACCGTTCTCGGCGTGGATCGCGCGCACTCTCCCGTCGATCTCCGTCGTGAGCTCGTTGAAGAGCTTCATCGCCTCGAGCATGCACAGCGTCTGACCCGCAGTGACGATGTCGCCGACGTCGACGAACGGAGGCATGCCCGGGTCCGGCGAGCGGTAGAAGACGCCGACCATCGGCGACTCGACCCTGACGACTCCGCCGTTGCCCGACGCCGCGCCGGTCTCAGACGCATCCAGTCCCGAAACGACGACACCGAGCGTGGGCTGGGGCTCGTCCGCGCGGCGCACGGAGACCCGCATGCCCTCGTCCTCGATCTCGATCTCGCCGACCCCGGATTCCTGGACGATCTTGACGAGCTCGCGGATCCGTTCGGCACGCTGCGCGTCGACGTCGCCGACCAGGAGAGACGCCTCGCGCGAGTGCCTCCGACGGATCGTCTGCAGCAGCGCGCTGGCATCGTCGCCGAACATGGCGATGAGCACGAGGTCCTCCTCGGAGGATGCGAGCCCGTAGGCAGCATCGCGGACGTCGTCCGCGCTCGGCGGGTCGTCCTCCAGCGCGGGGCTCTCCGCCGCGAGGAGCTCGATGGCACGTTGCACCGAGGGATCGATCGCGGCCGGCGTGGATCCGTACGCACCGAGCACGAGCTGGCGGAACTCGTCGAGCACGGTCCCGTAGCGCCGCGCGGAGAGGATGTTGAGGAGTGCCTGCGAGCCGAGGATCTGACCGATCGGCGCGGCGAGGGGTGGCCAACCCGCATCGGCTCTCACCCGCTGCACCTCGGAGAGCGTGTCGAGCAGACGATCTCCTGCTGCATGGGCGCGGAGATGGACGTCGAGTGCCGCGACGAGGCCAGCCGGGAGGTCGTACTCGGCTGCGCGCACCGCGATACGCGGCGCGACAGGAGCGACCGGCTCGTCGCCGATGTATTCGTCGACGATGTCGGACGCATCCCAGAGTGCACCGACGTCGACGCCCGTCTCGCGCCCGAGCCCGTGCAGCGCCTCCACGAGGGATTGTCCCGCGACGCGATGGAGCGTCAGCGCGATCGGATAGACGGCCGTCGCGATCAGCTCGGCCCCGACGCGCGTGGCGACGACCGCGTTGAGCAGCCCCGTGCCGACCGCCCCCTGCACGTGCAGCCCCACGGGCAGTCCTGTCGCCTCGCCGATGCGCTCGACGAGCTCCTCGGTCAGGTGTGGCAGCAACGCGTCGCTCGGGTCGTTGAGGATCACCCGCGTCGCCCCGAGCTCCGGCACGAGACGGGCCTGTTCGACGAGCGTGTCGATCTCCCCGGTGCGCCCCGGGCTGTAGACGAGGCCGACGTTGAGTGCCTTCCCGGCCCGGACGATCGCCTCGCCGGCTTCGCGCAGGTTGGAGACGTCGTTCAACGGATCGTGCAGGCGGAAGACGTCGATGCCGTTCTCGGCTGCACAGGAGACGAAACGCTCCACGACGTCGGCCGAGACCGGACGGGAGCCGACCAGGAACCGTCCGCGCAGGGCGATCCCGAGCGGCGTCGTCGTGCGCGCGTCGAGTGCCCGGATTCGCTCCCACGGGCTCTCCACGCCGCGTCGCACCGCCGACTCGAACGCTCCACCGCCCGACACCTCGAGGCACGCGAGACCCGCCGTGTCGAGGATCTCGGCGATCCGGAGTATCTCGCCGGTCGGGACGGCGCCAGCGAGCGGCTCCTGGCTGAGCAGGCGAATGGTGGCGTCGATGAGCTGCGGCATCGGCACGGGACCTTACCGCGTGGCAGCCGCGACCGGCCCCGCGGACCGGATCCCATCGAGCTCGGCCGCCGTCGGGCTCAGGCGCGCGAGATGTATCGCGCTTCGCGCGGGTCGACCTTGACACGGTCGCCGACGTTGACGAACAGCGGCACCTGCACGACGGCACCGGTTTCGAGCGTGGCGGGCTTCGTCACGTTGGACACCGTGTCGCCCTTCACGCCTGGCTCCGTGTCGGTGACCTCCAGCTCGACGGACGAGGGAAGCTGGAGCCCCGAGGGCTTGCCGTTGACGGCGAGGATCTGGACGGACGACGAGGGCTGCATGTACGCGAGCTCTGACTCGATGTCCGAGCGCGGGAGGCCGAACTGCTCGTAGGTCTCCTGATCCATGAAGTGCGCCTCACTGCCGTCGTCGTACAGGAACTGCACCGACTTGACCTCGGTGTGAACGCGCGCGAACTTCTCTCCGGCGCGGAACGTCTCGTCGACCACTGCCCCGCTCTCGAGGTTCTTCAGCTTCGTGCGGACGAACGCTCCACCCTTGCCCGGCTTCACGTGCTGGAACTCCACGATCCGCCACATCGAGCCCTTGTGCTCGATGTGCATCCCGTTTCGGAACTGATTCGTGTTGACGACCTCCGCCATGCCGGAAACCCAGGCTACCTACTCGACGGTGATCGGCTCCTTGGTGAACGACGTCAGTCGCTCGCAACCGCTTTCGGTGACTGCGACGAGGTCCTCGATGCGCACACCGCCGACCCCGCTCAGGTAGAGGCCGGGCTCGACCGTGACGACGTTGCCGACCTCGAGCACGTCCTCCGACTCCGGCCGCAGCACCGGCGACTCGTGGATCTCCATGCCGACACCGTGCCCGAGCCCGTGCCCGTAGGCGGCGCCGAGCCCTGCCGCCTCGATCGCCACGCGCGAGGCTGCGTCGACGTCGCGGCCGTGCGCGCCGGGTCGAACGGCGGCGAGACCGTCCTCTTGGGCGCGGAGGCACAGGTCGTAGGCGGACGCGAGCTGCTCGGGCAGCGCGCCGGTGGCGAAGGTGCGGGTGCAGTCGGAGCAGTATCCATCGACCACGCAGCCCGCGTCGACGACCACCAGCGTCCCCGGCTCGATGATCCGATCGCCCGGGTGGGAGTGCGGCGAGGCGGCTCCGCGACCCGCTGCGACGATCACGTCGAACGAGAGGCCGCTGGCGCCCTCCTCCCTGAAACGTCGCTCGATCCACCACGCGAGCTCGCGCTCTGTTCTCCCCGTGAACTGCTCTCGTGACAGCTCGGTGAAGACACGGTCGGAGACACGAGCAGCACGCCCGATCGCAGCCAGCTCGTCGGCGTCCTTCACTGCGCGGAGACGCAGGACGACCCCGTGCGTCGGTGCGAGCTCGACACCCCCGGCGACCAGGACGTCGGAGCGTGCCAGCGTCAGGTGTTCCGCCTCGACGCCGATGCGCCGGCCGGCCAGCAGCGAGGCGATCTCGCCGACGACATCGCGCCGCGTCTCGACGAACGTCACGTCCGGGACGGCGCGGGCCCCAGCCGCGTAGCGAAAGTCCGTGTACAGCGTGGTTGCTCCGTCCGGCTCGACGAGCAGCGCGGCGTTCGAGCTCTCGAGACCGCACAGGTAGCGCACGTTGGTCGGGCTCGTGACGAGCAGCGGCTCGGACAGGCCCGCGGCCAGGCGCCCGAGCCGGCTCATCGAAGACCCAGCAGCACTTCGAGGGCGTCGCGATACCCCTCGATGCCGCGGCCGACGATGCGCGTGTGTGCCAGCCCGCTCAGGACCGTCTGGCGGCGCCACTCTTCCCGATCGTCGATGTTCGAGATGTGTACCTCGACGATGGGGCCGGGGAATGGCTCGACGGCGTCGCGGATCGCCCAGGAGTAGTGCGTCCACGCGGCCGGGTTGAGCACGAGCGCGTCGGCGCCGTCGTAGGCATCGTGAAGCCACTCGACGTACTCACCCTCGTGGTTCGTCTGGCGGCAGCGCACCTGCAGCCCGAAGTCGCGTGCCCACCCGTAGATCTGTGTCTCGAGGTCCTGGAGGGAGACGTCCCCGTACATCTCCGGGTCGCGTTGCCCGAGAATGTCGAGGTTGACGCCGTTCAGCACGTGGACGCGCATCGCTCGACTCTACTTGTGGCGGACGGCGGGCGACGCCGAGCCCTGTGGGTGGTGTGGGTGTGCCGTGGAGATGCTGCTCCCAATCCGCTGCATCCGCGACGTAGATGTGCCGCAGCAGCGGCAGCTCGGCGCGCGTTGTCGAGCGCGCCGGCGGAGATGGAGATCCCGCCGTCGTTCGGTGCCGTCCAGAAGAGCGATGCTCCGCAGGTCCCGCAGAAGCTCCGCTGCCGCCCGTTGCGGTCGAGGTAGGTCACGAGCGCTGCGTCGTCGATCAGCTCGAGCGCCTCCCGCGGTGCCCCGATGTACGCGCCGCCGTACGTCCCCCAGCGTCGGCAGAGGGAGCAGTGGCACACGATGACGCCGCGCAGCGGCTCACGGGCGACTCGGAAGCGCACCGCGCCGCAGAGGCAGCCGCCCGAGACAGGCTCGCTCATTGCGCGATCAGCTCGTCGAGCGCGGCGCGAACCTCTGCCTCGGGCAGCTCGATCCCCCAGCGCGGGCTGCCGGGCGCCTCGAGCAGTACGAGTCGCGGCCGGCCCCCAACAGCTTTCTTGTCGCGCGCCAGGGCCGCCCACGCCGCCTCACGGTCGACGCGAGCCCGTTCTGGCCCGAGCACGCGCTCCACGATGCGGCTCTCCTCCTCGAGACCCGACAGTCGAAGGGCCGCGAGCAGCCCGAGCGCCACTGCCTGCCCGTGGGGCACGGAGTAGCCTGCAGCCGCCTCCAGGGCGTGGGCGAACGTGTGACCCAGGTTGAGTTGGGCCCGCGCGTCAAGGTCGTGCGGGTCGGCGAGGCAGATCGCCCCCTTGAAGGCGGCGCACGCCCGTACCTGTGCCGGTTCGGGAAGCTCCCAGAGCGGCCGCCCGGCCAGAAGGCCCGTCTTCACCACCTCGGCGAGCCCGTTCCGCCGCTCGAGCTCGGGCAGCGTCGTCAGCAGCGCCGGGTCGACGACCACGCGCCGGGGCCAGTGGAATGCCCCGACGAGGTTCTTGGCACCGGGCAGGTCGACGGCCGTCTTGCCGCCGATCGCAGCGTCGACCTGCCCCACGAGCGTCGTCGGCACGGGTACCCAGGACACACCGCGCATGTACGTCGCCGCGGCGAAGCCAGCCACGTCGGTCGTCGTCCCACCCCCGACTGCGACGACGACCCCGTCGCGACCGATGCGCAACGAGCCCCACAGGCTCTCGAGCACCGCCGCGGTCTTCGCCGCCTCGCCCTGTGGAAGCTCGTGGACGCCACGGTCGCGTGCACCGAGTGCGAGCTGTGCGGTGACGCCGTGGATACCTGACACGTGGCGGTCGATCACGATCTCCACGGGCCCGTCGCCCGGCACCAGCTCTGCCAGCTCCTCCAGCGCTCCCACCGCGACGTGTATGGCGGCGGCCGCGAGAATGACCCCGTCGACGTCGTCGGCGCGGCCGTCGGCCACGGTCTCGTAGACGGGGAGACGGGCCTCGTACAGCGCCCGGTACGTATGCTCGTCCTGCGCGAGCGGGCGCCCCGCGCCGCGGACGCGCTCCCACGTCACGTCGAGGTCGACGTCGAGGAGCACCGTGAACGCGCGACGTGCGAGCAGCTCCTGCGTCGCGTCGGCGAGCACCGCACCGCCACCGAGCGCAACGACCGCAGGCTCCGCTCTCGTGAGAACATCGCGCGCGACGTCTGCCTCGATCTCCCGGAAGCTCGCCTCGCCGCCGTCGGCGAAGAGGTCGACGACAGCCCGCCCGGTGCGCCGCTCGACCTCGGTGTCGAGGTCGACGAACGGACGGCCGAGCTGTTCGGCGACGTGCGCGGCGACGGTGGTCTTCCCCGCGCCCATGAAGCCGGCGAGCGCGAGGTGCCTGCCGAGGGCGTTCAGAGGCGGGGACGCCACCGGTCGGAGATCCGCTGGAGGTAGTGCCCGTGGGCGGCGACCATGTCGTCGACGGCGTCACCGCCGAACTTCTCCCGCGCTGCTCGCGCGAGCTCCCACGCGACGGCCGCCTCCGCGACGACGGCGAGCGCTTCGACCGCCTGCACGTCGGAGCGCTCGACCAGTGCGTGCGCCGGCTCGCCCGTGGTGAGGTCGACGGAGTCGAGAGGCCGCATGAGCGTCGGCAGCGGCTTCATCGCGGCGCGCACCACGATCGGCTCGCCATTGGAGATCCCCGCTTCGATGCCGCCGGCGCGGTTCGTGCGCCGCACGAGCCCCGGATCGATCTCGTCGTGAGCCTCCGATCCCCTCGCCCGTGCGAGTGCGAAGCCGTCGCCGACCTCGACACCCTTCACGGCCTGGATGCCCATCAGGGCGAGAGCGATGCGCGCGTCGAGCCGATCGCCCTTCTCCGCATAGGAGCCGAGGCCCGGCGGCACACCGGCTGCGACGACCTCGACGACGCCTCCCAGGGTGTCACGGTCGCGGCGTGCTGTGTCGGTGGCTTCGCGCATTGCGTCGTCGCCGAGTGCTCCGCCCACCTCGACGGGCGTGCCCGTGACGGTCACACCGATCGTGCCGAGCAGCGCCTTGGCCACGGCGCCTGCCGCGACGTGCACCGCCGTATGCCGTGCGCTCGCACGCTCGAGCGCGTCGCGCACGTCGTCGTGGCCGAACTTGAGGAGGCCGGCCAGGTCGGCGTGGCCGGGTCGCGGGAGCGTTACGGGCTTCGTGCCCTTGCCCGCCGGCTCGCCCTCGGGCGCCCACGGGCTCATGCCCCACGTCCAGTTCGCATGGTCGCGGTTGCGGACGACGAGCGCCAGCGGCGTGCCAAGCGTGCGTGCGTGCCGCAGGCCCGCGAGAACCTCCACCTCGTCGGTCTCGAGCTGCTGCCGCGGGCTCCGTCCGTAGCCTTGCTGGCGTCGCGTGAGGTCGGCGTCGATCGCCTCCCTGTCGAGGGCGAGACCGGCGGGCAGACCGGTGACGATGGCGACGAGCGCTGGACCGTGCGATTCCCCGGCGGTGACCAGGTGGAGCGTCATGGGCGCAGTCTAGGGCCGACGTGCTAGACGGCCGAGTCGAGGATCTGTGCGCGCTCGCGCTCGGGCGGCGTGCCGTACGCGTAGACGACGAGCTCGTCGTCGCCGTGATTCGCTGCTTGGAGAGCCGTGCCCGGCTGGATGTGGACGAGCGCTCCCGCAGGCACATCCGCGCGCTGGGGCGGGTCACCGATGTACATCGACAACGTGCCCGCGAGAACGACGAACGTCTCTTCCTGGAACGTGTGGACGTGGCGGCGGCCGGTAGCGCCGGGCTCGTAGCGCCAGATGTTCGCCCGCGTGTGGGCGAAGCCGGCTGCCTCGCTCAACTCGGCGACATGCCGCGCCGGCTCGCCGGGCTCGTGCGGACGTGTCGTCCACTCGAGGTCGTCGGGCAAAACCACGCGAAAGGCCATCGCGCCAGCGTAGCCCGGCGGGCCGGCTCCCGTCAGACTTCCTTCCAGAAATAGGTCGTGCTGCACGGTCTCCCGTCCGGGTAGAGCGCGTAGTTGGGGATCACGCCGACGCGCGTCCAGCCGAGGCGCGTGTAGAGGCGCTCGGCCGCGTCACCGGTGACGGTGTCGAGCACGAGCAACGTCTTGCCCTCGGCTCGCGCCTCGCGCTCCGCGGCCTCCATCAGCCGTTCCGCGATGCCGCGGCGGCGAGCGGCGCGGTGGACGAGCAGCTGCGCGATCTCTGCCCTGTGCGGCGAGTTCGGTTGCTGTGCGAGCGCCACCTGGACGGTCCCGATCAGCTGTCCGTCGAGGAACGCAGCGAGCAGGATGCGGCGGCCCTGCTCGACGTCAGCGGCGACGGCCGCGAACGCATCGCGTGCCTGCTCGGGCCGGAAGGGAGCGAGGTAGCGGACGGATGCGCCGCCCTCGACGCAGTCGACGAGGACGCGAGCGAGCGCGTCGAGCTGCTCGCGCGCGTCGGCCGCTTCGAGCCGTCTGATCTCGACGAGGTCCGCCTCCGCCATCGGCGGCAAGTCTCGCACCGTGACCGGGCGCGACGCAACGGGCTCCCGAACCGGCGCGCACGACGCGGGTGTGTAGGGTCGATCACGCCATGAGCGATGTGATCCGTGTCTGTGTCGCCGGAGTCACCGGCTGGACCGGAGGTGCCGTGGCCGAAGCGGTCGCGGCGGCGGACGATCTCGATCTCGTCGCAGGTGTGTCGCGCTCCGACCCCGCGAGCTTCTCGTCGGTCGTGGAGGCGCTCGACGCAGTGGAAGCCGACGTCCTCGTCGACTACACCCATGCCGGCGTCGTCAAGGCCAACGTCCTCGCAGCGGTCGAGCGGCGTGTTGCGGTCGTCGTCGGCTCCAGCGGCCTGTCGGCCGCGGACTACGCGGAGATCGACCGCGAGGCGCGCGCAAGCGCCGTGGGCGTGATCGCGGCCGGCAACTTCTCGCTGACGGCGGCGCTCGTTCTCCGCTTCGCCACCGAGGCCGCGCGCCACCTCGACGCGTGGGAGGTGATCGACTACGCGAGCGCGACCAAGCCAGATGCGCCGAGCGGGACGGCCCGTGAGCTCGCCGAGCGCCTCAGCGGGGTCCGTTCGCCCGCCTCGCTGATTCCCGTCGCCGACGTGCTCGGTGAGCCCGAGGCGCGTGGTGCCACCATCGCGGAGACACAGGTTCACTCCCTTCGCTTGCCGAGCTTCACCGTGTCCACGGAAGCGGTCTTCGCCGGTCGGGGCGAACGGCTCTCGATCCGCCACGATGCAGGCGAGAGCGCTGCGCCCTACGTCGCCGGGACGCTCGTCGCCATCAGGGCTGTCGGCGATCGCGTCGGCCTGACTCGCGGGCTCGATCAGCTGCTCGGCTAGATCGGTGCCCAAATCGTTACCCGCACACTCGCAGCGCAGGGTTTCCCTCGACGATGTGACTCTCGGACGCGCCGCGAGGCGGCTGCGCTGAAGTGCTGTCCGCGCGTCTACGTCGCGAACGTCCGAGGAAGCCTGGCCAGGTCGAGTGCTTCGCCGATCGTGAGCTTGCCACCGACGTCGGTGGCACTGGCCATGACATCGGCCGAGAGCGGTGGCCGCGAGCCCGATCAACGAGAGCCCGACGCCAAGAACGCTCGCGACGTCCGTGTACGCCTGTACCGAGTCGAAGAAAGGTGCGGCGCGCGAGCGCACCGTCCCCATGACGGAGCTGCGTCCCGGCCATCTCGGAGAGGATCCGGGCTTCTTCGGCCCGATCGCCGACCGCTTCGTGCGCGGCGAGCGACTGACGGTAGATGTCGAGTGCACCCGCCAGGTCACCGCGACCGCCGACAGACGATCTACTTCCGTGCGCTAGTCTTACCGTCCCTTGAGCGGGCTAGCGTCGTGGGCCCGGGTGCCACCGTCTTGCCGTTCCTCGGTTGCGAGGCCCGCGTAGTAGCGTCCCCGTTCAAGCGAGAATGGAGACACGATGAGCGAGACGATGTTCGGGGCGTGTCTGTGCGGTCGGGTCACGTTCGAGGTGTACGAGCCCGGCCAGATGGGGTTCTGCCACTGCACGCGGTGCCAGCGGTGGAGCGGCGGGCCGGGCATGGTCGAGGTGGAGGTGGCGGCGACAAACTTCAAGGTCACCTCCGGCGAGGAGCTGATGAAGACGTTCAGCGAGGACGGCTTCTCATCAGTCTGCTTCTGCGCCAATTGCGGGTCGAGCCTGTACGCGGGCGGCGGCGACACCTACTACGTGGGGGCCGGAACCCTGAGGGGCGTCGAGCGCCAGCCTTCGTACCACATGATGGTTGCGTACAAGGCCCCCTGGGACGTGATCGGCGGCACCGCGCCGCAGTTCCCGGAGTCGCCGCCTGACTCCTAGGGACTGACGAGCCGCCGCCGGCAGCACAGGCGGGTCTCGATCCGCCCAACGCACTCGCTCACGAAGCGGCCGCTGGGAGAGGGTGCAGGCGCTCGAGTCGATCTGTCACCGTGAGTTTGCCGCCGTCTTCGACGCATGGCTCGATCGGGGGCTGTCGCAGTCCGACGGGACGTCCGAGTCGTCTCCGTTCGAGATGCCGGGCTACGACGCCGCAGCGGACGCGGTGGGGGCGAATGAGCTGACTGCGAATGCGCGGAGGAGTGGCGGTGTGCCGAGCGCTCGGTGCGCGTGGCCTCCGACTACTCGTTCCTGACGTTCCTGTTCGCCGCTGCCTCGTCCTCGTCACATCATCGGGCGGCTCCAGCGGCGGTCGCTGAGCTGCCGACACTCGGAGCTGCAAGCATGTGCTCGTCGTCGGGATTGGCGCTCGTCGTACTCCCGGCGTCCTTCGACGTCAGAGCGACCGCCTAGGGGTCGTCCCCGATCACCATCGGATTGGCTGGGTCGGCCGCCCACTCCTGCAGCGAGGCGATGTACACGGCGACGTCGGTGAACCCGAGACGCGCCATGACGTACGCGTTCGCGGACGCGGCGATGCCGCCGCCGCAGTACGTGATCTCGCGGCGGCCGGAAGGCCGACCGACGATCGCGGTCAGCTCTGCGTCCGGCCGGAAGCGCCCTATGTCGTCGAGCAGCAGTTGGGCCGAGACGTTCACCGCGCCCGGGATGTGCCCAGGTCGCGCGTAGAGCGCCCAGTCGCCCCGGTAGTGCTCGGGCGGCAGCGTGTCGATCAGCGCGACGGCCGGGTCATCGATCGCGGCAAGCACCTCGTTGCGATCGGCGACCAACTCCGGCCGGAGTCTCGGCGTCAGCGTCGCCGGCGAACGAGACGAAGGCTCCGTCGAGAGCGGCCGCTCCTCGAGCTCCCATGCGCCGATGCCGCCGTCGAGGACCGCCGCGCGGTCGAACCCGACCCAGCGGAGCATCCACCAGACGCGCGCCGCCCACACCGACATCAGACCGTCGTAGAGCACGACGCGTGAGTCGTCACCGACGCCGAGCGCGCCCATCGCGGCGCAGAACGCCTCGGGAGTCGGCAGCGCATTGTCATACGGACTGCTCGTGTCGGCGAGATCGGTCAGAAGGTCAGCGAAAGCGGCGCCCGGGATGTGACCCTGCTCGTACTCGGCCCGCCCACTCTCGCTCCGCATCGTGCCGTCCGGCTCCTGGACGACCTGCACCGTGCAGTCAAGGACGACGAGATCCGGATCGTCGAGATGCTCGGCCAGCCAGTCGGTGCTCACAAGCGAGTCCACGAGCGTCCAGTGTACGAGTGATGCGACGGGCGCCGACGCCTTCACACGGCCTAGAAAAAAGCCACCTGCGCCAGTGATGCTTCTATGTTTGTCAAGTGGCCGGTGGTGCTCCGTGTCTCGAGTAGCCGGTAGAGGCTGCGGGCGAGGTAGCGCTTGAGGCAGCGGTTGGCCTCGCGTCTGGTCTTGCCCTCTTGGAGACGCCGTTCGATGTAGGCGATCGTGGCGGGGTGTGAGTTCGGCGTCTGCGTGACGAGGATCATGTGCAGCGCACGGTTGAGTCTGCGGTCGCCGCTTCGGTCGAGGCGGTAGCGGATCGTCTGGCCGGAGGAGGCGGGGATCGGGGCTGACGCCGGCGAGCCTGGCGAACGCGGCTTCGCTGATCCGATCCGGCCGCGGTGGGACCAGGAGAGGACGAGCTGGGCAGCGAGCGAGCGGACCGACGCCGGGCTGGTCGAGCAGCTGCGGTGCGAGCGTCTGCGCGTGATCGTCTTCGATCTCGCGGGCGAGCTCGCGCTCCTCAGCGGTCAGCTGCAGCACCCGTCGGGCGACCGAGCGCAGCGCGAGCAGGCTGCCGCGCAGCTCCGCGTCGTGTCGGCCGCTGCGGGTCGGGTTGCTGGCGAGACGCTGCAAGCAGCCGTGCACGCGTCAGCGGCCGCAGCTCGCTCCGCAGCTGGCTCGGGTGTCGTGATCAACAGGTCGCGCAGCTGGCAGAGCCCCGCCCGTCTTGGCGTTGACTGCTCCTTCGCGTGCGGCGATCAAGTGCCTGCAGCGCCTGGCGATCGCCCGCTGCCCGCGGCGTCGCCGGCCGCTCCTGCGCGAGCACGCTGCGGGCGGCACGGATTGCGTCGAGCGCGTCAGTCTTGCCACCGGAACGGCGCTCGCGCCGCAACCGACCCGACTTCGAGCACCCGCTCGTCGAGGCCGCTCAGGAAGCGCGTCAGACCGGCACCGAAGCGAGCCTGTCCCCTCCACCGCGAAGGCACGCCGACCTGGCGCGTGCCGCTCGACGAGCCTCAGAGCGTCTGCGTAGCCGTCGCTGTTTGCGGCGACGTTCGCCTCGAACACGACCGCGCCGCTGACGACGTCGCACAACCGCCATTCGGGAATGTCGCCTGAGCGAGTACATCTCGGAGAGGATTGTTGCGCGGCACTGTGGTATTGATGGGCGAGATCTGCGACTGCGGCTTCCTCGTACCGCATGAGGGAGGGGCGTAGTGGCGAAACGCAGTGGGCTCGTACTGGCCCGGCTTGGTGTCGTGTTCGGGGCGCTCGTCGGGCTCGCCTTGACGCTGCCGTTCGCGCTCGCATTCCAAGAGGCGTATGGCTCGGGCGGGCCGGCGGGATTCGTTCCGGCAGGCGTCTCACCATGGCTATTCGAGCACGGGCTCCTGGGCGGCGATCCCAAGGCCGTCTACGACGGGTATGGGGTCGCCTACCTCGTTGCGCTCGGGCTGGTGACGGTGTCGCTGTTCGTACTCGCCCGGCCAATCCGCGAAGGCAGGCGGGTCATCCTCGTCGGGCTCATCGTTCTCTGTGTCGGGATTCTTGGTGACTACGCTGTTCCGAACGACGTTGTCGGCGGCGTCGGCTTCCTCCTCGAAGGGATCGGCTTTCTCATCGTCGCGGTCGGCGTCGGCCTCGTCGTTCGCGGGCGCGCGGGCACACCCCTCGGGGCAGGGGCGGCGCTCGGGACACTCGCCTGCATGGTCGCCGGCGGCGCGTTCACAGGCCATATCCCGGGCGGCCCCGGGCTAACGATCCTCCTGGGGGCACTCACGTTCGCGCTCCTTGTCGACGCGAGAAGCGACGATGCGGACGCCGTCGAGATACCCGCAACCCTCAGCTGAACCGCGTCCGGTGCCGGGGCGAGTGTGCGCGGATGTCGCCTGAGCTATGACTGGAGGATGGTCGCGTGGGCGACGGTCTCGAAGCCGAGCCGCCGAAGTATCGGCGCGGACGAGCCCAGCTGAGCCTGCACGGAAAGACCGGGGGTGCCCACTCGGACGGCCTCGTCCCATCGCGCTCGCACGAGTGCGCGGTAGCAACCGCGGTGTCGAGCCCGAGGAAGGGTCGATCCTCCCTCCAGGAAGAAGCCACAGGTCGCGCGAACGGCGCTCGCATAGGCGACGGGAGCACCATCGAGGAGCGCCAGCCACTGCAGGCCCCCACGACGCTGTCGACGCTCGAACGTCTCCCTCGCTCGTCCACGCTCGGCGGCCGCATCCTGCGCCGTCCACTGTGCGGCGGCAAGCATGATCTCGACTCCCACCAGGTGGTCATCGAAGTCTCTGATCATTCGAGTCTCAATGCCCTCGACCGCGGGTGGTTCGTTCTTCAAGGTCATCGCAACGATCGACGACTCGAGCGGCGGATCCGGATCGCGAAGCCCGAGCGCCCGCAGTTGCATGGGCAGCGACCCCGGCGTGGACGAGGAGCCAATGCTCCAAACAACCTTCTCGATGCCATCGACGAGGCTGCGGACGTCGGCCACCGCCGCCCGAACCGAGTCACGATCGTCGTCGAGCCGCAGCCGTGACACGCTTGCCCACCGGCCTTCGGAGCCAATCACCAGGCAGAAGCGCTCATCGGCGAATCGGCTTGCACCCTCAGGAAGGTCGAGCAACGCATCCGGATCCTCCGCTAGCGCACGAAGCGCATCACCGGCCACTCCGCGCACCGTCGCACCCACACCGGCACGCTAGTCCAAACCCGCCACACCAGCCTCCCGCCGGAGAAGACCCCGCCCTGCGCCAGCCGCGAGTGACAATGATGATGACCGAGGGAGGACGGTGTGGCCCTACCAGTCACTCAGCGACACCGGTTCTCGCTGCCGGAGGAGCCCGGGCGGCGCGTGGCGACGCAGTCGCTGCTGATGGTGGCCGCAACAGTGGCTGCGGCTGTCGTCGCGGGGATCGTCGGAACGTTCCTGCAGCTCGTTGTGTTCGACCTCGAGGAGCAAGCGCTGCTTTCCGAGGCTGGTGTGTGGGGCTACGTCGCAGGCTTCTTCCTCCTCGCGCTGATGGTGCTGCCCGCCGTCATTGGAATGGTGCTCGGCGCGCGTGCGCGTCGCCTCGGCGAGCATCGCCGGGGAACAACCGGGATTGTCGTGAACGCTGTGATCGCGACGTATCTCGTCTTCACCGTGGCCGCCACTTTCCTGCTCGGCTGACGCTCCACCATCCGCTCCCTCCTCCGGTGCCCGGCCCATTCGCTTGCCCGAGTGCGCGGGAATGTCGCCTGAGCGCCAACTTACGGTCCGAGTTGTGGGCCCCCGGACGAATGGGACGTCAGTCTCGTGCCGCCGAATGGTCGTGTCAGATACGAGGCGTACGGCTCTGTCGACTCAGCCGCCGCCCGGGCGTGCGACCGAGGCCGCGGGCGGTGAGGCAGCTACGCCTTCGCGTCGGCGCGCTTCCGGCCACGCGAGGCGGTGACGGAGCCAGAGAGCGACGTAGACGAGGCCGACGAGGACCGGTACCTCGATGAGCGGACCAACGACCCCCGCGAGGGCTTGGCCGGAGGTGGCGCCGAACACACCAACTGCGACTGCGATCGCAAGCTCGAAGTCGTTCGAGGCGACAGTGAAGGAGAGGGCGGCCGTCTGCGGATAGGGGAACCCCAGCAAGACGCCCGATGCGAAGCCCGCGACCCACATGAGACCGAAGTAGACGAACAGCGGCACTGCGATCAGGGCGACGTCGAACGGCTTGGCCGTGATCTCATCGCCCTGGATCGCAAACAGCAGAACGATCGTGAACAGCAGCCCGTAGAGCGTCAGGGGGGCGATCCGCGGGATGAAGCGTTGCTCGTACCAATCACGGCCGCGCCGATGGATGCCGATCCGGCGGGTAAGGAATCCCGCCGCGAGCGGTATGCCGAGAAAGATCAGCACCGTGCGAGCGACCTCCCAGATTCCGACCTCGAAGCCCTGGGTGTTGAAGCCGAGCCACCCCGGAAGGGTGGTCAAGTAGAAGTAGCCGAGGAGCGCGTACGCGACCACCTGGAAGAGCGCGTTGAAGACGACGAGTACCGCCGCCCGCTCGCGGTCGCCGAGCGCGATGTCGTTCCACACGAGCACCATGGCGATGCAACGCGCGAGACCGACGATGATCACCCCCGTCCGATAGGCCGGCTGGTCAGCGAGGAATAGCCAGGCGAGCCCGAACATCAGCGCCGGTCCCACAACCCATGACAGGAAGAGCGCGGTGCCGAAGAAGCGCCAGTTGCCCACTCCGTCGTCGCTCATGCGGCCGATGTCCTCGTACCGGACCTTCGCCAGGACCGGGTACATCATCAGCAGCAGCCCCGCGGCAATCGGCAGCGACACCGTTCCCACCTGCAGCCGGTCGAGCTGGTCGTTCAACCCGGGCACGAGCGCGCCGAGGACGAGCCCGCCGGCCATCGCGAGCCCGATCCAGAGCGGCAGGAAGCGGTCGAGCCTCGAGAGCCTGGTGAGTACCGCCGCCTCGGGCGGCGGAGGTCCCGCCGGAGGAGATCGATGAGTTGTGGTCTCAGTCGCACTCATCGCCGTCGGTCTCGACCGCTTCAGCGATTAGGTCGCCGGCGAGCGCGTGCAGCTCTGCGAGCCGCTCGCGACTTGCCCAGTAGCACGTACGCAGCCCTTCGATCTCACCCACGACCAAACGAGCATCCTTGAGCACCTTCAGGTGCTGCGAGACGGTGGCCTGGGCAAGGGGCAGCTCGTCGACGAGTTGCCCGCAGTAGCATGCATCCCGCGCGAGAAGCAGGCGCATGATCCGAATACGAGCGTCGTGTCCGAGCGCTTTGCAGAGCAACGCCAACTGCTGGTCGCGCCCAACGATCGGCGGGGCGTCGGCTGCAGCTTTCAAGGGACAGCCTCGGAGTGATGGCGCCGGGCAATCGCAATGCCGGCCGGAACGCCACGAAGCGGTATCGCGTGCGGAATCTGATGCGGACAGCCAAACGTCGTTCCTGCGACCCGGTACGCATTCGCTTCGATCAGGTGGTCGAGGCAGAGTCCGACGCTGCAGTGCCGACAGAGGCCAACCGCTGGCACGATGTCGCTCGCCTTCGCACATTCGAAGCAGTTCATCACCCAACCTCCGTGGGAGATCGTCGATCGCAGATCAACGATGGCCCCCTTGAGGACCGAGTCGCATCCGTAGTTCGCGGACGTTCGCGCGAGGTTTCTACCCCTTTCGACACTGGCAGCGCGAGCGTCCTGTCGTCAGAGCCGAACTACAGCGCCCGGGGTCACACGGCCCGCAGCGCGTCGCGCATCGTCTGGATCGGGGCGGGCAGTCCCGTCCATCGCTCGAACGACGCAACGCCCTGGAAGAGGAGCACGTCGAGGCCGTCGACGACGATCTCACACCCTGCTGCGTGCGCGGCCGCCACGAGTGCGGTCTCCGAACCGTCCGTACGGTAGGCGAGATCGACGACCTGCATCCCCGCGCGCGGGGGTACGACGAGCTCGTCTTTCACGGGTGTGCAGTTCACGAGCACGTCGACACCGACGCTCGACGGAGGCCAATGGGCGTCACGCCTCCCGGCAACCACGACGTCTGCTCCCACCCGCCGCAGCGCCTCGGCAACCGCTTTCGAGGCGCCGCCGGTGCCGAGCACGAGGGCGCGGCGTCCGTGCGCCTCGATCTGGTCGGTGACGGCCGCTCCGTCGGTCGAGCTTCCGACCACCCGGCCGTCGGCGATCGACAGCGTGTTCACCGACCCGGCGCGCGCAGAGACCTCGTCGAGCTCGTCGCAGAGCGCGATCACGGATTGCTTGTGAGGGATCGTCACGTTGGCGCCGGCGAACCCGCTGGCGACGAGCCCCCGTACCGCATCTCCGAGCGACTCGGGTGGGGTCACGAGCGGAACGTACGCCCAGTCGAGCCCGAGCTGGGCGAACCCCGCGTTCTGCATCCGCGGCGACAGCGAGTGCGACGTCGGCCAGCCGAGAAGACCGACGAGGGTCGTGGTTCCCTGGATCTCGATCACGGGTCGAGTATCTCCTACGAGCACGCGTAGCCGTACTCGCACACCTTGCGCAGAAAGTCCGACTCGCTCGCGGTGAAGTAGTGGCGCAACGAGTTGGGCTTCCGCACGTAGAACAGGAACGGCACATCGGCTGGCCGCGCCGCAGCCCGCATAGCGGCCAGACCCGGGTTCGAGATCGGCGTCGGCGGCAGACCGGTGCGGAGCCGCGTGTTGTATGGCGAATCCGTGCGCAACGCCTCGTTCGTCAAGGACGTCGTTCCGGGGATGTCGAGCCCGTAGCGGATCGTCGCGTCGATCCCGAGCGCCATCCGGTTTCGCAGCCGGTTGTAGATCACGGCCGAGACGAGCCGCCGCTCGGCCGCCACCGCCGTCTCCTTCTCGATCATCGAGGCGATGATCAGGACGTCGTAGGGCGTGAGGTTCTTCGACCGTGCGTACCGGAGGTCGACGTCGGCCCACCGCTTCTTGAAGGTCACCACCTGGTCGGCGACGAGGCGCTTCGCGGGCGTCTCCTCCGTGAACGTGTACGTCGCGGGGAACAGGAACCCCTCGATTCTTCCGTCTGCCTCCTTGCGAAACGCCGGCGGGGGCAAGACGGCCGCGGTCGCCGCGACGTACCCGGCACGCGTCAGGCGCGGTGTGACGCTGCGCTCCTCGATCGCGATCTTCCGAACCGCCGCCACGCGGTCTGCCATCTCGGCACGTGTGAAGCCCTCCGGGAAGATGATGCCCAGCTCCTGGAGTGCCGGTTCGGTCTCGGTCGTCGGAGGCGGTGGGGCTTCGTCGGACCCACAGCCTGCGAGGACGAAGGTCACGAGCACCGCCGCGGCCACGGGCGCCGCGCGGAGCAACCTCACGCGAGGTCCTCCCGGTCGAGCCAGCTCTGCAGCAGGTGCGCCGCCGCGAGCGCATCCTCCGCCGTCTCCGATCCGGTCTGCTGCGCGAGCGTCGTCGTGAAGCGCTCGTCGAACATCTCGACCGGCACGGCGAGCCGAGTGCGAAGGGCGGCGACGAAGTCCTCCGTCTCGAGCGCCTGGCTGCCCCGTTCCCCGCGCAGGGTGAGCGGAAGCCCGACGACGACGCGCTCCACGCCGAGCTCGTCGACGAGTGCCGCAACCCGGTCGAGCCCGGCCGGCCCCGCCGCGCCTACGACGACCTCGACCGGACGGGCGACCATGCCCGTCGCGTCCGAGACCGCGACCCCCGTACGCGCCGACCCGTAGTCGAGCGCGAGGATCCTCACAGCGCAGCGAGGATCAGCTTCTCGGCTTCGGCGAGCGCCTCGGCCAACCGCTCGGGCTCCTTGCCGCCGGCGCGGGCCATCGTCGGCCTCCCGCCCCCGCCACCACCAACGAGCGCCGCAGCGGCCCGCACGACATCGTTCGCGCTCAACGTCTCCGCGATCGACGGATCGAAGTTGGCGACGAGGTGCACACGTCCGTCTTCCACCGCCCCCAGCACGATCGCTGCCGGTGCGTGGCGCTGCTTGAAGCGATCCGACAGCTCGAGCAGGGCGTCGCTGCCGAGCCCTGCGACCTCCTGCACGACGACGTTGACGCCTCCCATCGGCCGCACGTCTGCCTCGGGGTCGGCGGTTGACCGGGCGGGGGCGGCCGACGCGCGCTTCACCTCCTTGCGCAGCGACTCGATCTCGCCGCGCACCTCCTCCAGCTCGCGCGACCGCGAATGGAGATATGCCCACGCCTCACCCGTGGTCACCGCCTCGATGCGGCGCACGCCGGCTCCGACGGAGCTCTCGGAGAGGATCACGAGTGCACCGATCTCGGCCGTCGTCCGCACGTGGGTGCCACCGCACAACTCCGTCGACACGCCTGGTACCTGGACGACGCGGACGATGTCGCCGTACTTCTCGCCGAAGAGCATCATCGCGCCGAGCGACCGTGCCGCGTCGATCGGCGTCTCGAACGTGACGACCGGGTGGTTCTCGAAGATCGTCCTGTTCACGAGTTGCTCGATCTCCTCACGCTCCTCCGCAGTGACCGGTGAGCCGTGTCCGAAGTCGAAGCGGAGCTTGTCGGCGCGAACGGCGGAGCCCGCCTGCTTCACGTGGTCGCCCAAGACGTTGCGGAGCGCTGCGTGCAGGAGATGCGTGCCGGTGTGGTTCGCCATCGTCGGAAAGCGGACGGCCCACGGTACGACCGCCTTCACACGATCGCCCGTGGTGAATCCGGTACCGCGCAACAGCAGGGCCTGATCGCTGTCGAACCGGTACGCGTCGACGAGATCGGCACGCGTTGCCGGATCGTCATCGAGCTGGATCCAACCCGCGTCCGTCACCTGACCGCCGCCCGCCGGGTAGAAGGGCGACTCGCGAAGCTTCGCGAGGAACGTCCCGTCACCGAGATCCTCGAGCGCCCCGATCTGCGTCAGCACGTCCGTCTTCCCATAGCCGACGAACGTCGTCTCGAAGCCCGCAGACCGGGCGAAGTCAGCTGCGCGCTGCACGCCGGTCTCTCCACCGGCCCGCGAGATGTCACGATGCCGCGCCATGTGCTCCCGATAGCCGTCGACGTCGACGGGCTGTCCGCGCTCCTCCGCGAGCTCGACGGTGAGCTCGATCGGGAAGCCGTAGGTCGCGGCAAGCGTAAACGCCTCCTCGCCGGAGATGCCCTCCCGGCCGGCGAGGGCAGCGAACTCCTTCGTGCCCCGCTCGAGCGTCTCGGCGAAGCGCTCCTCCTCTGCGTGCACGACACGCTCGATCTCCGCAGCGTGCTCGCGCAGCTCCGGGTAGGCGCCGCCCATCTGCTCGACGACGACCCCTGGGAGGCGGTAGATACCGGCCAACCCGATGCGGCGCCCCTGGTGCACGGCGCGCCGGATCAGGCGGCGCACGATGTAGCCGCGCCCCTCGTTCGATGGCGTGATCCCTTCTGCGATCAGGAACGACATCGCGCGACCATGGTCGGCCAGCACACGATGCGCCTTCGTCGCCTGCGGTGAGTCGCCGTAGCGAACGCCCGACTCGGCCGCCACCCAGTCCATGATCTGCTGGTACGCATCGGAGTCGAAGATGGAATCCACGCCCTGGAGCAGCATCGCACCGCGCTCCAGCCCGAGGCCCGTATCGATGTTCTGCTGCGGCAGCGGTGTCAGCGACCCGTCGACGGCGAGGTCGTACTCCATGAACACGAGGTTCCAGAACTCGAGGTAGCGCTCGCAGCGCTCGCAGTTCGGCCCGCAGTCCGTCTCGCCGCAACCGTGCTCCTCACCGCGGTCGTAGAAGATCTCGGAGCAGGGCCCGCAAGGCCCCGTGTCGGCCGCCTGCCAGAAGTTCTCCGAGCGCGGCTGACCGACGATGCGCTCCCGCGGCATGCCCACGCCGAGCCAGCCCGCGACCGCGACGTCGTCCTCCCCCAGTCCGAGCTCGGGATCGCCTGCGAAGACGGTGGCCCACAGACGTTCGCCGGGGAAGCCCATGTGCTCGGTGACGAACCCCCATGCGAGCTCGATCGCCCGATCCTTGAAGTAGTCGCCGAACGAGAAGTTGCCGAGCATCTCGAAGAACGACGCGTGACGAGCAGTCGTGCCCACATCGTCGAGATCGGCGTGCTTGCCACCCGCGCGCATCACCTTCTGCGACGTCGCGACACACGCGGCCGGTGGCGTGCCCTCGCCGAGGAACCACTTCTTCATGGGTTGCATTCCGGCGACGATGAAGAGCGTCGACGGGTCGTCCGCCGGCGGGACGAGCGGCGCCGATGGCAGGCGCTCGTGCCCTCTCTCCTCGAAGAACGAGAGGAATCCCTCGCGAAGCTCGGCGGTGGTGCGCACGGAGTGATCGTAGCGGCGCCCGCCGGCGCTCAAACCTCGTCAGACCGGGTCGTGCGACGTAACGCCGCCGCCGATCCGAAGCCGCGCAGACCCCGGAGCTATGCGGCCGCTGGAGGCTCTTCGTCCGGCGGCACGGGCGCCGGGTCGGGCTTCGGCGTCGGTGTGGGTCGCGGCCACTGGTCGGGCTTCGCCTGCGGCGGTGGCGGTGGTGTCCGCTCGGGTCGCTCAGCCGATGGGGGTGTCGGCCCCTTCCCGCGCAGATCTTCGGCGAGGTCCGCTTCGCGCTGCCGCGCCGCGGCCTTTGCCGAGTCCTTGGCCGCACCGAAGTCGCGCGACTTGCGGAACGACGACACGCCGTGAGAGATGCCGGCAGCGAGCCCCGAGACCTTCTCCACGGGCTTCGAGATCGCGGTGCTGACGGCGCGCACTGCTGTGTCGGCGCTGTCGGCCATGTCCACGGCGCTGTCGGTGACCGCGTCCAGCTTGTCGAGTTGGTAGTTCACGCGGTCGACGGTGCCTCCGGTCTTCACGACCACCGGCAGCATGTCCCGCTCCGTGCCGCTGATGAAGGAGGAGAGTCTCCCGAAGAGCTGGCCCAGCTTGAACAGCATGTAGAGGGAGCCGAGGCCGACGGCAACGAGGAACACGGCGAGGCCCCAATAAGCGACGTCCCCTCCGGTGACACCCAAAACGGTCATGCCGTGGATCCTACCCCGTCACGCCGACGATCACGCCGGAGCCGACGATGGCGTCGTCGACGTACAGCGCCGCGACCTGCCCCGGGGCCACGGCGTCGAGTGGCTCCCGCAGATGGAGACGAAACCCGCCGTCGGTCTCCTCCACTCGGGTACGTACCGCAGGCGACCGGTAGCGAAGCTTGGCCTCCGCCTCCGCGACCCGGACGTGCAGCCGCCCCGTGACGTCGACTGTGCGGATTGCCAACGAACGTCGTGGCCCGACGACGAGCGTCGCCGTCGCCGGCTCCGTGCGCAGGGCGTAGAGCGGCTCACCGGTAGCCACGCCGATCCCACGACGCTGACCCGGCGTGAATCGCCACACGCCGTCGTGCCGGCCGAGGGGCTGCCCCGACTCGTCGACGATCTCGCCCGGCGAAGCGGCGACGCCGTGCCGATGCAGAAAGTCGCGGTAGTCGCCTCCTGCGAGAAAGCATGCCTCCTGGCTGTCGGCACGAGATGCGACGGCGAGCCCGGCGTCCTCGGCCTCGGCCCGCGTTGCCGTCTTCGTCTGCGTGCCCAGCGGGAAGACAACGGCCTCGAGCAACTTCGGTTCGACCGTCGCCAGCATGTACGACTGGTCCTTGGCCGGATCGACGCCCCGAGCGACGAGGTTCATCCCCCCGCGCCGGACGATCTGCGCGTAGTGCCCTGTCCACAGAGAGCTTGCGCCCGCGCCGCGTGCGAAGTCCACGAGCGCGTCGAGGCGGAACGATCCGTTGCAGCGGATGCATGGATTCGGTGTGAGACCGTCGGCGTAGCCCTGCACGAACGGCTCGACGACCGCGGCGCGGAACTCCTCACGGAGGTCGAGTGTCACGTGTGGGAGGCCGAGGGAATGACACGTCTCCCGTGCCGCGATCACTGCCTCGGGTGAGCAGCAGGCACGCGCTGCATCCGGACCCGCCGGGTCGAGCCACAGCCGTAGCGTCACGCCGAGAGCTCCGCGACCGGCACGAACGAGCGCGACGGCGCTGTCGACGCCACCACTCATGGCCACAGCTACCCGATCGCCGTCTGGGGCGGCCGTGAAGCACCGGCCGATCGCATCCGCGACGGCGTCCGCCGCGAGGGTCTCGCCGGCGATCGCGGCGGCCTCGAGCAGCGTGAGACCGGTCAGCGACCGGGACATTCCGGGGGCATCCGCCTCGAGGATGCGATCACCCTCGACCACCAGGCGTGCGACCGCATACGCGTCGCCGCGTGCCGAATCACCGATCACCTGCCGCGCCGTCATGACGCCGAGGGTAGCTAGAGGGTCGATGTGAAATGGGCGCTCCGTGCACCCGAGACGGCAGCACGACGGCGCACGAGTTTCGCATCAAGCCTCCAGGAGCCCGGGCCGCCTAGGGACGGTTGTCGTCCAGAGGCTTGATTGGGGTCAGAAGCCTCTAGCTCTTCGGGTGCTGGGCCTTCCAGCGCCGAGCGCGGGCGTCCAGCGTCTCCATCGTCGCGCGCTTTCGCTCTGCATACACGTCACGCGTCGGTGCACCGTCCGCGGCGCGACGCTTCGCACGTGCGTAGGACGATGCTTCATCCGCGTGCGTGCGCAGATAGTCGCGGAAGGCGATTGCTCCTTTCCACTCGTGTCCGCGTGCCTCGACGATCCAGACGTCGACGGGCGGGTTGCCATCCCGCCTCAGGTGGATGCCGACCCAGCCGATCGTCTCGGTCTCGTCTGCCGGTCTGTAGCCGAGCTTCTCGACTGCGGCCGAGACCGCGTCAGCGTACGCGTCGGCATTGTCGACACCGACGATCAGGTCGAGGACAGGAACCGCGACGAGCCCCGGTATCGCGGTCGAACCGATGTGCTCGACCGCAGGAGCGACAGCCGTCAAGCGCGCCGCCTCGGCACGGGCCAACGCCGGCCACTGGGAGTTCCAGCCGACGATCGCGACCCCGGAGTGTTCGCTCACGGACGAAGCGTAGGGGGTCGGCAGGATTGCCGGTAGCCGCGCACGATGATCAGGCGGTCGGCATCGCAGCCGGTACCGGCCCGCGACCGACGATCGGGGCTGCATCCGCGGGGGTGCCGACGCTCCCCGAATTCAGATCCCCGAACAGAAGCGCTCGCGGACGAGCCGAAGCTGGCGAAGGTGTTGCAGGACGTCAGCCGCGGGGATGTCGAAGGTCCGGTGCTGTGCACCATGCGGATCGACGGTGCCAAGGCGGCCGAAGGCGTGCCCGTGGCTACCCCGTGGGCTAGCTCGTGGGCTACCGCGGGACTACCGCCGGCGGCGCACATCGGCATGACCCATTCCACGGTTTCATGCGGTTGCCGGTACGGGGCGACACCCCAGTCGCATGGTGCTCCACCCTGCCGGTGATGCCCCGAGCCGGAAGCGAACCTAGCGCTCCCAGGTGGGTGCCGTGCGGGGCGCCGGCCAGGCCGGTCCCCGACCCGGGCTCCCTTCGTGATTGTGTTGGTTCACGGATTGGGCCCGGGGCCACGCACAGGGTCGAGCACCATCGACTCTACCCGCTCAGGTCGTGGTGGCGAACCGCCACTGCACCTGCTGCGTGCCGTCGAGCCCGACGAGGCGAGCAAGGCTCTCCGTCAACTCGAACTGACGTCCGGCGCTCTCGAGCGTGTTGTCGATCACCTCGGAGAGGACCGTCTCACCGCGGAAGCGCACCACGATCTTCGCCCCGCACGGAAGAACGGGATGCGTCACGCCCAGCGAGCGCTCGGTGAGGATCAGCCCGCACGATGTCCTCTCGGCGTCTCCCGCCGGGCCGCGCGACGCCGCGAGCGCCTGGTACCAACCACCTGGGGCGACGGCGCCTTCCGCTCCCGTCGGTGCGGGTGCTTCCTCCGTCGCCTCGATCAGCACCAGCGCGCCGAGGCCACAGACGAGAGCCGCCGCAGCGAGCACGAGTAGGCGAACTGCTGTCGTGGCGGTCATGTGTCCTCGGGGACGAGCGCGATGCCGAGCTCGGCGAGCTGTTCGTCGGTCACCGGTGACGGGGCGCCGGACATCGGGTCGAGCCCTGCCTGGTTCTTGGGAAAGGCGATCACGTCGCGGAGATTCGGCTCTCGGGCGAGAACCATCGTCATGCGGTCGATGCCGAGGGCGATCCCGCCGTGCGGCGGGGCGCCCATGGCGAGGGCGTCGAGCAGGAAACCGAACTGCGCGCGCTGTTGCTCGGGTGTGAGCGCCAGCAGGTCGAAGACCTTCTCCTGGATCTCCGGCTCGTGGATCCGGAAGGATCCGCCGCCGAGCTCGTTGCCGTTGACGATGATGTCGTAGGCGTACGCCAGCGCCTTGCCGGGCTCAACGTGGAAGCTGTCGCGCCAGGCATCGGTGGGGCGCGTGAAGGGGTGGTGAACGGCGCTCCACCTGCTGTCGTCCTCGCTCCACTCGAACATCGGGAAGTCGGTGACCCAGAGGAACGTGAAGACGTCGTCGTCGATCAGTCCGAGCTCGCGCCCGAGGTGGAGACGGAGGTGCCCGAGCACGCGCGAGGTCTCTTCCCACGTGCCTGCGGCGAAGAGCAGCGTCTCACCTGGTTGGGTCGCCAACACGTCGACCTCCTGCACCGACAGGAACTTCGCGATCGGCGAGCGCAGCTCACCGGTCTCCGGGTCACCGATCAGGTACGCGAGCCCCTTCGCGCCTCGCTCCTTCGCCAGCTCCTCCAGGGCACCCAGCTCCGCCCGGGAGTACGTGCGCGGGACGCGGAGGAAACGGACTGCCTCCGCACCTGCGAAGACGCCGAAGCCGGAGCCGCGCGTCAGCGCTGTCGCGTCCTCGAGCTCGAGGCCGAACCGTGTGTCGGGCTTGTCGGTGCCAAAGCGTCGATCGGCCTCCTCGTAGGTCATCCGCGGCCATGGCCGCCCGATCTCGACCCCCAGACACTGCTGCCAGATCGTCGCGAACATCGTCTCCATGGAGGCGAAGAGCTCTTCCCGATCGGGGAAGCTCATCTCCACGTCGAGCTGGGTGATCTCTTGCACGCGATCGGCCCGCAAGTCCTCGTCGCGGAAGCAGATCGCGATCTGGTAGTAGCGGTCGAAGCCCGCGATCATCGTCAGCTGCTTGAGAATCTGGGGGCTCTGCGGGAGCGCGAAGAACCGCCCCTTGTGCAACCGACTCGGAACGACGAAGTCGCGCGCCCCTTCCGGCGTCGACTTGTAGAGGAGCGGCGTCTGGATGTCGAGGAATCCGTCGGCCTCCATGTGTCGCCGGATGATCCCGACCATCCGTGCTCGCAGCTCCAGATTGCGCTGCAGCTTCTCCCGGCGCAGGTCGAGCCAGCGGTACCGGAGCCGTAGCGTCTCGTCCACGCCCTCCTCGTCGAGCTGGAACGGGAGCGGTGTCGAACGCGACACGATGGTCAGCTCGTCGACCTGCACCTCCACCTCGCCCGTCGGCATCTTCGGGTTGACGGTCTCCGGGGACCGCTCGACGACCTCACCGCGTGCCTGCAGCACGAATTCGTTGCGGATCGCCTTGGCTCGCTCCGCCGCCTCGGGCGCGCGCTCGGGATTGATCACGAGCTGGGTGATCCCCGTCCGGTCGCGCAGATCGACGAAGACGAGCCCTCCGTGATCGCGTCGACGGGCTACCCAGCCCGCGAGCGTCACGGTGGTCCCGACGCGCTCCGCGCGAAGCTCGCCGCACATCAGGTCGCGCCAGCTCATGGCGAGAGCGTAGAGACGACCGCGTCGTGGGACAGCGACTGGTCGTCGCTTCCGCGCCGGCGGACGGTGGCAGCGGCGGCATCGACGATCACCGTCGTGCCGGCGCCCAGCCTCCCCGCCTGCGTCAGCTGGCCCTTCAGCGATCGCCCGGCGTAGTCGAGGTCGCTCGATCGACCCGCGGCGCGCAGTGCCGCGAGCCAGCCGACGACGAGGGCCCGCGGCGCGTCTGGCTCCAGCACGAAGAAGACGTCGATGCCGTCCTGCGGAGGTGCCCCCACCCCCTCCTCTTCGATCGCGATCAGCAGGCGCTCGATGCCGGCGCCGAAGCCGATACCTGGCGTGGGTGGCCCACCGATCTCCTCTATCAGGTAGTCGTAGCGCCCGCCGCCCGTGATCGTGGAGTTCTCGTTCGCCATGGGCCCGATGAACTCGAAGGTCGTCCGCGAGTAGTAGTCGAGGCCACGCACCAGCGTCGGGACGAGTCGGTAGCCCACCCCGGTGGCGTCGAGATCGGCCTGCACCGCGGCGAAGTGCGAGACGCAGGCCTCGCACAGGGACTCGCCGATCGTCGGTGCCTCGTCGAGGGCAGCGCGCACAGGGGCCGGCTTGGCGAGGTAGTTGTCGAAGACCCGGAGCGGGCTCGTTGCGGCCTTGTCGCGCGTCTGGTCGTCGAGACGGGCGTCGTTGGCGGCGAGCCACGAGCCGAGCTGCCGCAGGTACGCCGGACGGCACTCGCGACAGCCGATGGAGTTCAGCTCCAGGTGGTAGGCCGTGACACCGAGGCGACGGAGGAGCGTGTCGTAGAGCTGGATCAACTCCGCATCGATCGACGGGTCGTCGGAGCCGATTGCCTCGACGGACGCCTGCCAGTGCTCCCGGTAGCGCCCTCTGCCGGGTGTGCCGTAGCGGTACATCGGAGCGACCGTGTAGAGCTTCTGAGGCTGCGGCTCACGGTGCAGGCCATGCTCGACGTAGGCCCGGCAGATCGGCGCGGTCCCTTCGGGACGCAACGTCAGCGAGCGGTCGGAGCGATCGCTGAACGTGTACATCTCCTTCTGCACGACGTCCGAGCCGGCACCGGACGTACGAGCGAAGAGAGCCGTGTCTTCGAAGACGGGTGTCAGGATCTTCCGGTACCCGTACAGAGCGCACAGGCGCTCGATCTCGTCGGTCACCCGGCGCCACTGCGGCATCTCGGACGGGAGGACGTCGTGCGTCCCCCGTGGTCTCTCGATGCGCTGTCCGCTCATGGGCCTCCGGTCTCGGCGGGACGATCGCTCACAACGCTAGCGCGGCAGTCCGGAGGTCACGTCGTCGCGCGACGTTCGCGGCGGAGCTCGTCGAGGAAGGGGTTCGACGCGAGCTCTGCCGCCAGCGTGGTCTCCGGCCCGTGCCCCGGATACACGACGGTCTCGGGCGGAGCGATCCCGAACAGGTGCGCCAGCGAGCGGACGAGGGTGTCCCAGTCGGAGCCCGGGAAGTCCGTCCGACCGACGCTGCCCGCGAAGAGCACGTCGCCGGAGAACACACAGCCGTCGGCGAGATAGGCGACGTGACCCGGCGAGTGGCCCGGAACGTCGAGAACACGGAACGCGATCCCGGCAAGCTCCAGCTCGTCGCCGCCGGCGACGGTGATCTCCGGAACCCACGATCGGATGGGCACGTTGGGCGGCGTGAACGCCGCCGCGTTCTCGAGCAGCACGCGCTCCGCCTCGGGCATGTGCACGGGTGCGCCTGTGCTCTCGGCCAGCTCGGCGACACCGAGCAGATGGTCCCAGTGGCCGTGGGTGACGAGAATCGCCGTGCACCGCGCTCCGAGCCCCTCCAGGCGAGATCCGATCTCGGCCGCCGACCCGCTCGGGTCGACGACGACGGCCTCGGCGGCACCCGCTTCCGCACACACGAGGTAGCAGTTCGTGCCGATGGGGCCGAGCTCGAGGCGCTCGACTGCGAGACTCACTTCGAGCCGTCGCCGCCCTTCGCCGACCGACGCTGGTAGGCCCGCCACATGAGCCGATCCATGAAGTAGCTGAAGGGAATGAAGACGGCGAGTAGCAGGAGCGTCTGCACGACGAGCCCGGTGATCGTCATCCCGTCTCCGCCGAGGAGATACACGACGACGAAGAACACCGGCGCGAACATGAGGCCACGCTTGCCTACGCGGGACCACGACGGCTCCTGCACCGGCTGGCGGCGCGACCGTCCCCCTTGCGCCTGCCTCCCCCGCTGGCTGCCCTTCGAGCCCTTTCCCTTCCCACGCCCCTTGCCGTTCCGCGACGGTTCGGGGCGCAACTCGGCGCTCTCGAGCACTGTCTCGTTGCCCTCCGAGTCGATCTCCACGATCTCGTACGCGTGGCGCTTCTCCTTCTCGCGGCGCCGCCGCTGCTTCCTGTTCGCCATCGCCCTATCGTGCCACGTCGCGGGTATCGGCCTGCGCGTTGGCGTGGATGTCGCCACGTGGCAGTCCCGGGAGGTCGAGCCCGCCCTGGCGGGCTGCGTCGATCGCGTCGGAGTAGCCGGCGTCGGCGTGGCGCATGACGCCGGTGCCCGGGTCCGTCGTGAGGACGCGTGCAAGGCGCGCTGCCGCCTCGTCGGTCCCGTCGGCGACCACGACCATGCCTGCATGGATCGAGTTCCCGATGCCGACGCCTCCTCCGTGGTGGACCGAGACCCAGGTCGCCCCTGCCGCCGTGTTGAGGAGGGCGTTGAGGATCGGCCAGTCCGCGATCGCGTCGGACCCGTCGCGCATCGCCTCGGTCTCGCGATACGGCGACGCCACCGAGCCGGAGTCGAGGTGGTCGCGGCCGATCACGATCGGTGCGGTTACACGCCCCGTGCGCACGAGCTCGTTCATGGCGAGCCCTGCGCGTGCACGATCGCCGTACCCGAGCCAGCAGATGCGCGCCGGAAGACCCTGGAAGGCAACCCGCTCGGAAGCAAGCGTCAGCCACTTCTGGAGCAGTGCGTCGTCGGGGAAGAGCTCACGCAGCGTCTCGTCGATCGCGTGGATATCCGCCGGATCACCCGAGAGAGCAACCCAGCGGAACGGACCGATGCCGCGACAGAAGAGCGGCCGGATATACGCCGGGACGAATCCCGGATATGTGAACGCGTCCGTCAGGCCACCGGCACGGGCCTCACCTCGCAGGTTGTTGCCATAATCGAAAACGTAGCATCCCATGCGGACGAACTCGACCATCGCGGCGCAGTGCGCGACGATGGAGCGTGACGCGAGCTCGAGGTACCGATCGGGATCGAGCCGCCTGAGCTGCTCGACCTCCTCGAACGGCACCTCCGCCGGCACGTAGCCGACCAGCGGATCGTGGGCGGCCGTCTGGTCGGTGACGAGGTCGAAGGCAACGCCCCGTCGCACGAGCTCCGGGAACACCTCGGCCGCGTTCCCGAGCAGGCCGACCGACAGCGGCCGACGTTCCTTCGCGGCGGCGAGGACACGCTGCACCGCATCGTCGAGCGACGTCGCCACCTCGTCCAGGTATCGCGTCTCGAGTCGACGCTCGATCCTCGTGGGATCGATCTCGACGCAGAGGATCGCGGCACCCGCCATCGTCGCCGCGAGCGGTTGAGCGCCCCCCATCCCGCCGAGTCCCGCGGTGAGGATCGTCCGCCCGACGAGATCCGGAGCGCCGAAGTGCTCCTCCGCCGCCGCCGCGAACGTCTGATAGGTGCCCTGGAGGATTCCCTGGCTCCCGATGTAGATCCAGGAGCCGGCCGTCATCTGGCCGAACATCGTGAGCCCGTCCGCCTCCAGGCGCCTGAACTCGTCCCACGTCGCCCAGCGAGGCACGAGCAGCGAGTTCGCGATCAGCACACGCGGTGCAGCCTCTTGCGTCCGGAAGACACCGACGGGCTTGCCCGACTGGACGAGCAGCGTCTCGTCCGACTCGAGCCGGAGGAGCGTCGCGACGATGCCGCGCAGCGCCTCATGCGACCGTGCGGCACGCCCGGTCCCGCCGTACACGACGAGGTCTTCGGGGTGCTCGGCCACCTCGGGATCGAGGTTGTTGAGGAGCATCCGTAGAGGTGCCTCCGTCTGCCACGACCGTGCGTTGAGAACCGGACCGCGCGGAGAGCGGATCCGAGAGAGATCGCCGCAGAGCTCTTCGACGGCTGCGTCGGTCAACCGTCGCCCTCGACCGCTTCACTGCTGTCCGTCTCGGCAGTCGCCTTGAGACGCTGCGAGAACCTCATCCAACTCCACCCTGTCGCAAGCACGAAGTAGCCGCAGGCGACGAGGAACGCCGTGACGACGCTCCCGCCCGTGAGCAACGCGACGACGATGATCACGAGGGCGAACACTGCGTGGAGCAGCGCAGAGTCACGAAACGGGTGACGCGGCAGCGGCGGCGGCTCCCGGCGGCGGCGGGCCTGGCGCGCCGGTCTCCCGCCGTTCGTCGAGCGCGTCATGAGAGAGCGCTGTGGAGAAGGGCGAGAGAAGCCATGGACACCGATCGTATCGCCGTGACTCCCGACATCTCTCTACGCCCCGACGAGCCGGAGCTCCAAGATGCGATCCCGGGCCAGCCGGCCGAGACCGAGCGCCCCGCGCGATGCTGCGACCACCGCGTCGACGGGGAGCAGCCCGACGAGCTCCGCATCGCCGACCGAGACGCCGCGCGCTGTTGCTTCCGCCCGCACGCGCTCGGCGACGACGTGCAACGGCGTTGCATCCAGGTCGACGACGTTGATCGACACCTGAACCTGCCCGCCACCTCCTTCTGCGAGCTCGAGACCGAGCGCCTGCACGCCGGGCAGACCGCCGGACGACTCGCGCACAGCTGCGGCAACAGCGCGGGCGACCTCCGCATCGGTGGTCTCCAGCACGACGTTGTACGCGACGAGCGGCTTGCGAGCCCCGATCAGCACCGCGCCGGCTGCCGGGTCGAGACGTCTCGGGCCGTGGTCCGGCAGGACCTCGCCGCTGTCGATACGGCGCTGGAGCTGCTCGGGCCCGCCACGTCGGAAGAACGCAGGGCGACGCCCCGCTCCGTTCTCGCCGTAGAGGAAGACGGGTAGCTCGAGCTCTTCACCGACCCTGCGGGCCACGGCAGCGGCCGTGGCGACGGCGCGCGGCATGTCTCCGGGGTCGAGCGGCACAACCGGGACGACATCGGCCGCGCCGACCCTGGGATGCACACCGACGTGCTCGCGGAGGTCGACGCGCGCGCGGGCCTCCGCGACGCCGGCCACCAGCGAGTCCTCGAGCGCGCGATCGTTGCCGACGACGGTGAACACCGAGCGGTGGTGGTCGACGTCGGAGTGGACGTCGAGCAGGCGCGCGCCACGACTCGCGAATGCCGCTGCCACGGCGTCCACGACATCGACGTCGCGCCCTTCGGAGACGTTCGGCACTGATTCCAGAGGGAGCATCCGCGTACTCTACGGCGGGGCGCAGGTGGCGGACGTGAGGCCAGCGCGCCCGCCCGTGACGCGTTGGACGGACGTGACATAGGATCGACTCATGAGTATCGGCGCAGTCCTGGACGAGGCATGGACCCTCTACACGAAGTTCTTCGTCCGCTTCTTCGTGCTCGCGCTCGCCGTGTTCGTGATCGTGAACCTCGTCTTCGGCCTGTTCGCGGTCGCCCTCACCGACAGCGGGGGCGGCCAGGCTGCTCTGCTGGGAGTGATCGCGCTGGCGACGGCGATCGTCGGTCAGTACTGGCTCCAGGGAGCGATCGTGATCGCCGTCCACGATGCCCGTGACGGCACGCTCGATACGGGGCCGCGCGAGATCTTCTCCCGCGTCGCCCCGTTGCTCGGCTCGCTCGTGGTTGCCGGGATCCTCGCGGGGATCGGGGTTGCCGCCGGGCTCATCCTCCTGATCGCTCCGGGCCTGTTCCTCCTCACGATCTGGTCGATGCTCTCGCCGGTCATCGTGCTGGAGCGAAGCAGCGTCGGGGCTGCCTTCGGCCGCTCGCGAGCCCTCGTGCGCGGAAACGGGTGGCGCGTCTTCGGGCTCATCCTCGTGACCGCGATCCTGACGGGGATCGCCGGCAGCCTGCTGCGCGCCGTGTTCTCGTTTCTGCCACGGTTCCTCGAGATCGTCATCGGCTCGACGATCGCCTCCGCCGTCGTCGCCCCGTTCAGTGCGATCGCTCTCACTGTCGCCTACTTCATGCTGGTGGGAGACGACACAGGCGCCGACACGGCCGAAAGCCCGTCTCCGGCCTCTCTGTGATGCCCGACCGCGACGACGGCGCCCCGATCGACGAGCCCGTCACGGCCGATGCCATTCGCGAAGCCCGCCTCACGCCGTCGGAGGCGGTTGCCGAGATGCGCATTCGCCTACCTGCGCGTGGCAACCGCGATCTGCAACGGGTGCTCGAGCGGGCGAACAACGACACCCAGCTGAAGGCGTGGTGGCACGTCGCCAACGTCAACGCGGTCGTGCGCCTCGAAATCAACGATCACTCGTGGGTGCACGCACAGATCGTCTCCAACATCGCCCTCAAGCTCCTGCGCGAGCTCGTCAAGCACGGCGTCGAGCCTTCACTCGTCCGCGACTACCGGCTCGCCCCTGAAGCGGCAGAAGTCGTCGTGGTGCTCGCGGCGCTCACGCACGACGTCGGCATGTCGGTACACCGCAGAGGTCACGAGGACTGGAGCCTCTTCCTGGCCGAGCCCAAGCTGCGCGAACTGCTCGACGGCGTCTACGCGGAGCCGGACCGAACCGTGATCGTGTCCGAGGTGCTGCAGGCGATCACGAGCCATCGCTCCGACGGTGAGCCTCTGTCGATCGAGGCCGGCATCATCCGCGTCGCCGACGCGCTCGACATGGCGAAGGGGCGCTCACGGATTCCCTTCGAACGAGGCCGTGTCTCGATGCACTCGTTGTCGGCCGCGGCGATCGAGGCCGTGCGGATCGGTGACGGCTCGGAGAAACCGGTGCGCCTGGAAGTCCTGATGAACAACTCGTCCGGGATCTTCCAGGTCGACGGCCTGCTCGGCGCGAAGCTTCGCGGGTCAGGTCTCGAGCCGTTCGTCGAAGTCGTGGCCCACATCGACGCGGAGAACGAGAAGAGCCTCGTTCCCGAGTACCGCCTCGACCTCTAGATAGTCGATCCCTGGCCCTGATCCTCCCCCGAACGCACCCTGACCACATCGAGCCTCTCGCATCCGGATCGGGGCGCCTGTTCGTCTACACTGCCTCGACCCGTTGCGGGGTCGTCTAACGGTAGGACGCCGGATTCTGGCTCCGGAAGTTGGGGTTCGAATCCCTGCCCCGCAGCCTCACGGACGCCCTCCCCGCGGGGGCGTCCGTTGTTGTTCGGGGCGACAACGGTCGTAACAGCCTTCTTCAAGGTTTTGTAAGGAATCAAGCTCAGATCGTGCGTCATCCGGAACGTCGGCTACCGTCCGACGAGCGAGTGACACGAACGGCTCCTTTCAGGCGAGCCGTGCCCCTGTCCCCCATCAGGAGGTCATGTTCTGAGAGCCCTAGCTGCGGTCGTCTGTGCGTGCGCGCTCGGCGCGGTATCAGCCGCGCAGGCACAGCCGACGAAGGAGGCGCTCGGAGCGAAGCTCGAACGCCACGTCAAGACTCTGCGGCACAACCAGCAGGTGATCAGGTTCTTCGACCGCCACGACTGGCTGCTGACCGACCCCGAGCTCGGAGGCGAGGCTCGCCGGCAACTCGGGATGCATCGCCGAAGCCTCGTCACGACGAAGAAGCGGCAAGCAGCAGTCGCGCGGCAGCTGAAACGAGTCGCCGCCAGAGCGATGAAGCGCGACCAGGCTCGGCAGCTCGCCTCACTCCGCAACGCTCCGCCCCGCACGGCGATCTGCCAGGTCTTCGGAGGCCGGCACTGCGAGGACGCGCTAGCCGTGGCTCACTGCGAGTCGCGCATGCGGCCGACTGCGCAGAACGGGCAGTACCGCGGTCTGTTCCAGATGGGGTCGAGTGAGCGGCGTCGGTACGGTCACGGCTCGAGCCCATACGACCAGGCGAAAGCGGCTCACCGGTACTTCGTCGCTTCGGGTCGCGACTGGAGCCCATGGACGTGCAAGCCGTGGCGGTAACCGTCGCGGGACAGAAATACTGCGCAAAGTGCGGAGCGCGGAGCGCATCGCGGGTTCCTGCGGCGTGCTCCACGTGCTAGGTGTCTCGACGTGGCCTTCCGGCGGACCCGTGACCGCCTCAGGCCCCTCGACGAGGCGGCCGCATACGCACGCTGCCACGGCGACCGGGACGACTCCGTCCGAGTCGTGAAGCTGCCGCCGCGGCGGGCACGATACGACCTGCTCGCCACGGGAGAGGAGATCCGGCGCCGGTTCGAGGAGCGGATCGACGCGCGAGAGCCCGACGAGCTCTCGTCTCCGCTCACGCCGTAGCGTCGCTCAGCGCCGCACGAGGATGTCGTCGAGCGGTTTCTTGCCGATCATGGGCACTGTCGCGTCGACCGCCGGGTAGCCGACGGGGATCACGACGACTGCCCGTTCGTTCTCCGGTCGGCCGAGCAGGTCGCGGAGAAACCCCATCGGACTCGGCGTGTGGGTGAGGGTCGCCAGCCCGGCGCCATGCAACGCTTGCAGGAGAAAGCCGACTGCAATCCCGACCGACTCGCGAACGTAGTAGTGCTTCGTCTTGCTCCCGTCGGGCCCCAGGCCGTATGTCTGCTCGAACACGACGATGACAACGGGAGCGTCTTCTAGGTGCGGCTTCCGCCAGTCCGTCCCGAGCGGCTCGAGCGCCGCGAGCCACTCGTTCGGCATGCGACCGTCGTAGCTCCGCCGCTCCTCTTCCTCCGCCGCTTCACGCATCGCGCTCTTGAGCGCGGGATCGGTGACGGTGACGAACGTCCACGGTTGCTGGTTCGCGCCGGACGGCGCCGTGCCGGCAGCCGCCACCGCGGCCTCGACGACCTCCCACGGCACGGGATCGGTGGAGAAGTCTCGCACCGTGCGCCGCCGCCGCACGAGGTCGAGATTGTCCTCCGCGCGCTGCCGCATCTCCGGCTCGGAGAGCCTGTCGAACGCGAGCGGGACGCGCGGCGCGGGCACGAACGCACCCTACAAGCCGCCGCTGAGGCGTTCGCTACACTGCCACCTCTCCGGCCCATTCGTCTAGTGGCCTAGGACACCGCCCTCTCACGGCGGCGGCACGGGTTCGAATCCCGTATGGGCCTTCGGGCACCACATCCCGGAAGAACCGCAAGCCCCGTAGAGATGCGGGGTTTGCGCGTGTTTGCAGGGGTTTCCGCGTGCTCGGGGCCGTGCTCGAGCGTGTCGGCGGGACACGGGAAAACTCGCCCCGTGCTACCCCCGGTGCTATCCCCGGGATTTCGCCGACGCTGGCAACGCTCAGGGCGGCCAGATCGCCGACGCGACGGCGCGCGTCTATACGCACGTCGTCGCCGACGAGAACGAGCTCGACTACGAAGGGATGTTGCGATGAATCCCCGAGCGGGAGACGATCCTGCGGGCGCTCGACGACCCGCTCGCGGGCCTTGTGGAGCTTCGCGCGTTTCTGCTCGCTGAGCACGTCGGCCGCCTGCGCGAGGGGCTCCTGTAGCCGGGGGCTTTCGGCCGCAGCCGCTTTTTCGTAGAGTCGCGCTACCTTGAACGCTCGACGACTGGAGGCTCTATGCGCGACCGCCTGCCGCTCATCCTCTCCACGGCCGCGCTGCTCGTCGCGGTGTTGGGGATCACACCGCTCGGGGAAGCCGCCTACAACGCGGTCGTCCCGAAGAACAGCATCGGCGCGGCCGAGCTCCGGAACGGCGCTGTCACGACCGCCAAGCTGCGCGGCGACGCGGTGACCAGCGGGAAGGTAAAGAACGGGTCGCTGCGTGCGATCGACTTCAAGCCCGGCCAGCTTCCCGCGGGGCCTCCCGGCCCGCAAGGCGCAAAGGGTGACAAGGGTGACAAGGGGGAACCGGGCGCCATCAAGGCAACATCGGTGACAGCACCGACTGCCGACCTCCCGAGCATTTCGGGCGGTGCCGTGATCGCCTCGTTGCCGCTGTCGGCCGGCTCCTATGCCATCACGGCCCGTGTCAACGTCACCGGCAAGAACTTCGCTGGCGGCTCGACGGTCGCCACCTGCAGCCTGCGGGCCGGCACGAGCAGCGATGCGGCCAGCTGGTACGGCTATCAGACCGGCGTGGTGCCCGCAGCCGGCCAGGTCACGCTCTCCGTGCTGCACACGTTCGCGCAGGCCGGCGCCGCCGAGCTCCGATGCAGCGACTCCCTCAGTCAGCCGTCGTCCGCGAGCGCCGTCATCACCGCCGTCCAGGTGCAGACAATCGGGTAAGGAGAGACGGACCATAGACTGGGTGGCCGCGTGGGCGACTCCCGCGCGGCCACCCCGCGGGTCATGCGTGAGTGCGCACGGCGGCGGCGATGCGCGATCCCGCGTGAGCGAAAAGTAGCCCGCACGCGCTCACCCGGTGCTACCCCCGGTGCTACCCCCGACAGGGAAAAACCCCCTGATTTGCAGGGGTGTCCGAATCCCGTATGGGCCGTGCGCGAAAAGCCCCGCTCAGGCGGGGTTTTCTGCTTTCTGGGGAGCGAACGGCTAGAGGGCCACAGGGGGTCAGGAGAGGCCATATCACCCCGAAATCGCCCCACGATGGATCCCCTTCAGGCTGCTGTCCGCTCGTCCCGTGTGGCACCGAAATCACCGCCATGGATGATCACGCGTATCTACGGGCCCGGCCCGCGCGTACTCCGGGCCAGAGACGAACGGGCGCCGCGCGGAAGCACCCGGTCAGGAGATCGATCCGGTGAGCTTGGCATTCCTCGCTCAACCGGGTCACTCATCCGAGTGAATCGTTGAGGCGGCGCGCAAGTTTTCCGGCCCGGAGTGCTCTTCTAGCGTATGACCGGGCTGCGGCAATCGCGTGTGCGGCGGCTTCTTGCTGCAATCCGCTCCCGTCCGCGTCAGCCGCGAGGGTCGGGTCGAACGTTGATTCTCGTGAGCCAGCGTGACCACGCCGCAGGCAGGACTCTCCCCCGCTTCCCCCCTGGCAACCGGTCAGTGGAAGTGCCACGACCGACGACGTCCACACGCGAGTACGGCACCGCCCACCAGTTCCTACGTGCTCGTCTCGCTTCCGCCGTCGCCCGTGGCGAAGCGGTATGCGTGCGATGCGGCAGACCGATCGCGCCGGACGAGCCCTGGGACTTGGGCCATGACGAACGCGACCGCTCGAGGTACACGGGCGCCGAGCATCAGGCCTGCATCCGGGTGACGTCGGAAAGGCGCGGGACGTGGACATCGCGTGTGTGGTGAGGCCAACCACGAGCGTAAGCCGGTGCCGAGTCGCTCCCGAACAGGGTGCGGGCGGCCCTGCGGCCACCCGCAGGTGGTTGGCTCGCGCCGACGGGCGGAGCGCGCAGAAGGAGGATGAGCCGCCCGCTCGTCGGAACGTTCGCGTTCGGCGCCGAGCGACCCGAGCCGGAAAAGCAGCCTACGCTCTGGCTCAGCGATCTGGGTTGGCCCCGACCGTACTGCGTCGCCGGGGCCAACCAAGCCGCTAGCTCACGCGTTTCCTCTGCAGGAGACGACCATCCCCCCGCATCGAAACCGAGACCGGGCGCTCCCGGGAAGGGCGAGTCCTTGGGAGTCTGCGTCTGCCTGTCGTTCTGACCAGGCGGATCCGAGTCGTAGTCGTTGAGCCCGCTGAACGCACACAGAGACTTGGCGTGCGCTGGCGCGGCGGTGCTGTTCTCCGGCGTGACGATGCCGCCGGAGACGGGATTGCCCTGGTACGGCGGTCCCTTCACCTCACCAGCGAGCGCGGCGGATGTGCCAATACCTACGACGGCCGCTGAACAGAGCGCAACCGCAAGCAACCTCTTGACCATCGTCACCCGACGGCACGAAGATCTACGACGGCAGCGGACCGATTGGCAACCCGGCCTATGACCCGTAACCGGAGCCGGTCGCCGGCGATGGATTCCATAGTCGAGACGATCTTTCGCGCCGTTCATCAGACGACATCGCCGAGTGATCGTGACCCGCCGCTCTGGATTCACCGAGGCAGGCTCTCGCCTCCCCGCTGAGGCGCCATGCCACTAAGGCGATCGACGGCAGACAGGTCGCAGGAGGGGCCGGTGTCAGGGCCGGCCCCTCCTGCGGAGGTCCGATCTACCTCGTCTTCTTCTGCTTCTTCTTCGACTTCGGCGGCGCCTTCACGACGATCGCGAGCTTGCGCGTCGCGGTCACCTTGAAGCCGTCGGTCGCCTGGACCATGAAGCGGTACACGCCCGGCTTGCGGGGCTTCCCCACCAGAAGACCCGTCTTCTTGTTCAGTCGCACTCCCGGAGGGAAGCGGCCTTCACCCCTCACAGCCTTCCAGCGAACAGGTGCGATGCCACCGCTCGTGCGTAGGAGCGCCTTGAACGTCTTGCCGACCTTCGTCTGCGGCAATCGCCTGGTCGCCACAGCCAGCTTCGGCGCGATGGTGATCACCAGCTGCCCTGTCGCCGAGCGACCCTCGTCGTCCTTGACCACGACGACAATCGGGAACGTTCCTGCCACACGCGGTGTGCCGACGATCTTGCCCTCGGCATCGACGGCCACGCCGGCCGGAAGCGTCGCAGGGTCGATCTCCCACGTGTACTTCTCGCTACCGCCACTGGCGGCGAGCCCGAGAGGCGTCAGCGGAACGCCGACCTCCGCCGCCGGGACGTCGGTTGGAACCGTGAACGCGAGCCTCTCGCGCACCGACAACGTGAGGTTCTTCGTGTCGGAGCGGAACTCGTGCTTGATCAGGAGCGTGAACGTAAACGAGCCCGCCGTCGTCGGCGTCCCCTGGATGAGACCCGTCTGGTCGAGAGTCATGCCGGGCGGAAGCGCGCCCGCGCTGATCGCCCACGTGATGTTGCCGCCGCCCGTCCACCCCACCTGGAGCGCATACGGTGTCGCCAGCGTCGCCGCGGGTGCGGACTCGGTCGTGATCCGCAGGTCGGGCGCGATGGCGATCGAGAACTCGCGCTGAGCGCAGGGGTCTCGGGGTGGCTGGGACACCAGGTGTCCGAAAGCTCGACCCAGAACGACCACACACCGGACTCTGTCGGTGTTCCGCTGACCTGACCGCCCGAGTCGAGGGTAAGACCGGGCGGCAGCGAGCCCCTGATCACGTGAAAATCGAATGGCGGCGACCCATTGACGCCCTCGAAGCGGTGACTGTACGGCGTCCCGACCTCCCCAGGCGGTACGAAATAGCTCTTGTCGCTGAACCTCAGCGCAGCGGCCGTGGAGACGAAGACGCCGGCCACGACCACCGTCACGAGCAGAATCTTGGTGAACCTGGAACTCAAAGCTTTGCCCTGCATAGCGCCCCTTTTTCGACGTCCTTGCCCGACAGCAAGGGCCACGGTACCAGAGAGACATCAGGAGGCTGTGAAGGTCGCGCGCGCGGTCGACGCCAGTGCGCAGATCACCAGCGCAGGAGCGCGCAGGCACCGCCGATCTCGTCCAGGAGAGGCCGCGTCTCCTCCAGCACGTCCTCGACTCGTCCCCCTTGATCGGCCACGGCAGACGCGATCGCCGGCGCATCCGGAAGCGCCGGATCGACGACGAGGACATCGACCCGTCCCTCAGACGCCGTGGTCGCGCAATCGTCGAGGCCGATCGCACCCCGGCCGCCCGCCAGGGCCTCACCACGGATCTGCTCGATCAGCGATCGCTGTTGGTCGGCAAGCAGCCGCTCGATCTCGGGGCGCACGACTTCGGCGAGATCGGTCGGCGACAGCCATTGCGCTCCGTGCCCCGCCTCGACGACCGGAAGCTCGTCGCCGAGCACGGTCGTGACGTCGGCGGCGAGGCGCGGGTCTCCCAGGACGACGAGAGCTTGCCAGCCGCGCGTCTCGGCGATGCCTCCGATCTCCGTCGCAGCCGCCCTCACGAACGTGTGACGGTGCTGCTCCAACTTCCGGTCGAAGAGATCACGCTGGCGGCCGCTCCGGGCACCCGGACCAGCTTCCGCCGCGCTCCTCGGATGGCTCGCGGCGGGGCCTCGTAGCTCCTTCACGTCGCGGAGTGGCGGGAAGTCGAGGACGAGGACGTCGTCCGCCCGACCCGGGAGCCATTCGGCGACACGCATGCCTTCACCCGAGATCAGGACGACACCCGCGACCTGCTCACGTCTCGTGCTCACGACCTCCCGGCTCATCAGACCCTCCTTCGTCACGAGACCCTCCTTCGTCACGCCTAGCGTCACCGACGCGTCGTGCCGTCGCATCCGCAGCGGATAGCGACCGCGGTTCGGGGAACTACGGCTCGTGACTCCGTACCAGTAGTGCCCAGAGAGCCGCGCGGGCTACGCGCTCAGAGACCGAACGACGAGCTCGGCGACGCATACGGGCCTGTCGGCTCCCTCGCGTTCGACCGTCGCCACGAGCACCGCCTGCTCACCACCCGACACATTCTCGACCGAGGCCACGGCGAAGCGAGCGCGGATGCGACTGCCCGATGGGAGCGGCGCTGGAAACCGAACCCGGTTGACGCCGTAGTTGATCGCAACGCGCCCGGACGTCGGCAACACCTCGTACAGGAGCGGGACGCACAGCGACAGCGTCAGGAAGCCGTGCGCCACCGTCTGCCCGAACGGGCTCTCCCGCGCGGCGCGCTCCGGATCGACGTGGATCCATTGCGGATCGTCTGTCGCGGCTGCGAACGCGTCGATCCGCTCCTGCGCCACGTCGAGCCACGACGTCGGGCCGAGCTCGACGCCGACAAGATCGTGAAGTGTGGTCAGCTCGCTCATCAGGCTGCGAGCTCCGCGCCGCGCCGGAGTCGTGTGAGTGAACGGTCCCGGCCGAGCAGTTCGAGACTCTCGTACAACCCCGGCGAGACCCTCGAGCCGGTGACGGCCACACGGATCGGCAGGTACACCTGCCGCGGCTTCTGCCCGAGAGACTCACACAGCCCCTTGAGCGCCTCCTCGAGCGTGTCGGCGGTCCAGGGCTCGACCGCCCCGAGAGCCTCGGCGGCCGCAGCCAGGATCCCGCGGTCGAGGAGGGACGCATCGGGCTCCACGTCACCGAAGAGGAACCCGACGAAGCCGGGCAGCTCGTCCAGCCGGGCGATCTTCTCCTGGACGGCGTGGGCCATCGCCCGCACCAGCTGCTCGTCCCAATCGAGGCCGCGCTCGCGAAGGTACGTGACGACCGTGTCCCCGTACGCCTGCGGCGGGAGCGCACGGAGGTAGACCCCGTTCATCCAGTCGAGCTTCGCGTAGTCGAAAGCCGCAGGGCTGCTGCCGACGCGATCGAGACCGAACCGCTCGACCAGCTCGTCGGGCGACATGATCGTCGTCTCGCCGTCGGGCGCCCAGCCGAGCAGCGCGAGGAAGTTCATGAGAGCGGGCGCGATGTACCCCTGCGCCCGGAACTCGTCGACCGAGACAGCGCCGTGACGCTTCGACAGCTTGCGCCCGTCCTCCCCGAACACGTTGGGAACGTGTGCGTACACGGGTGGCTCCGCTCCGAGCGCGCGCAGAACGACGAGCTGCTTCGGTGTGTTGGAGACGTGGTCGTCTCCGCGGATCACATGCGTGATGCCGTCGACCCAGTCGTCGACCGGAGAGGCGAAGTTGTAGACGGGTCGTCCGTCGGAACGGAGGATGACCATGTCCTCCAGATCCTCGGCGGCGAACTCGATGGGGCCCTTGACCGCGTCGTCCCATGCGACGATGCCGTCGGCGGGCATCCGCAGGCGGATCGCGCCCTCGTCCTCGTAGGCCGAGCCCTCGGCGACGAGCCGTCGCGCCTCGACGCGACATCGCTCCATCCGGTCGAGCTGGAAGCGGGTCTCCCCGTCCCACCCGATGCCGAGCCACCGCAGCGACCGCTCGATCTGGGCGACCGACTCCTCGACCTCCCGGTTCGTGTCCGTGTTCTCGATGCGCAGGAGGCACTCACCGCCCCGCCCGCGGGCGAACAGCCAGTTGAAGAGAAAGGTGCGAACGCCACCGATGTGGAGGAAGCCCGTCGGGCTGGGCGCCATGCGCACGCGAACGGTCATCGAGGGATCGTAGTCAGGCATCGGCCACGGCCGAGTCGGAAAGCTCGAGGTCACGGATTGCCCACACCGAGGGGACGAACACGAGCGAGACCTGACAGACAGCGGCGATCGCGAAGCCGAGCCACAGCGTCGGTTGAACCCCGATCCCATCTGCAACCGACCCGACGACCGCCATGCCCACGGGGATCAGGACGAACGACCCGAGCGCGTCGTACGAGCTCACACGGGACTGCGCGCGCTCCGGCACCTGGCGCTGGAAGACCGTGAACCACAATGCGATGTGGAGCGCGATCCCTCCTCCTGCGAGAAACCCCGCAAACGAGAGCACCCAGACCGGCGCGTAGAGCGCAAGTGCAGCGAGCTCCCCGACGAGCGGCCACGCCACGATCACCGCCGCCAGCAAGGGCCGCCGGGGACGGTACCGAAGCGCGACGAGACCGCCGACCACGGCGCCGAGACCCCAGGCGACGGCGATGGTGGCCCAGGCGCCGGCGCCGCCGAGCTGCTCCTTGGCGACGAGCGGGCCCAACACGGCCCAGCAGCCGACGAAGGCCATGTTCGAGACGCCGAAGAGGAGAACGGTCGACCACAGCCATGTGTGACGGGTGAACTCCTGCCAGCCTTCGCGGAGCTCGCGGACGAAGCCCGCGCGCTCTTCTACGACTCGGCGAGGAATCCGGATCGCGGCGAAGAGAGCCGCGGCGACGAAGAACGTGCTCGCGTCGATCGCCAGCGCGATACCCGGACTGCCCGCCACGACGAACAGCCCACCAAGAGCCGGTCCGAGCACGCTCACCGAGTTTCGCGACAACCCCTGCAGCGCGTTCGCCTGTTGCAGCCGGGAAGGGCTGACCGTTTGCGGTACGAGCCCGACCTCCGCGGGAATCACGAACCCATTCCCTGCCCCGTAGACGGCAGCGAGCACGACGAGCGACCACACGGAGGCATTGCCTGTGAGGATGAGCGCGGCCGCGACGGCCTGCGAGGATCCCTGGAGCAGCGAGGCTCCGACGAGCACGACGTTGCGCGGGATCCGGTCGGAGACGACACCGCCGGCCACCACCACCAGGGTGTTGACGACGGTACGAGCGGCCAGCACGAGCCCGAGGTCGCCGGCCCCCGCGCCGGGCAGAGCGAGCACAGCGAACGCAAGGGCAATGTGCTCGATCGCGTCGCCGAACGTGGAGATGGTCGTCGCGGCGAAGAGGCGGCGGAACGGGCGCTCGAGCAGAGGGCCGAGCGGGATGCGCTTGCTGTCGGGCACGGCCCGATAGCGTACGCCGGTGCTCTACGGCGCCCACGTCTCGTCGTCCGGGGGCATCTCGAACGCGATCGGCCGGGCGCAGGAGCTCGGCTGCGACGCCGTTCAGGTGTTCACACAGAGCCCCCGCATGTGGCGGCCGACCACGCACGCGCCCGAAGAGGCGGCGCGCTTTCGGGCCCACCGCGCCGAGGCGAGCATCGGCGCGGTGGTCTGCCATGCGCTCTACCTCGTCAACCTCGCGAGCCCCGACCCGGAGATCCACGACAAGTCCGTCGCTGCCATGCAGTCGACGATGGCCACTGCAAGCGCGATCGGGGCGGACGCGGTGGTCTTCCACCTCGGCTCGCACCTCGGCGCCGGTCTCGAAACGGCGGTCGAGCGGCTGACACCCGCCCTACGCGAGCTGCTCGAGCTGACGACCGACGACCTGTGGCTCTGCCTCGAGAACTGCGCAGGGGCCGGCGGCACGATCGGCCGCTCCGTCGACGAGCTGGCGCTCGTCGTCGACGCCCTCGAAGGCCACGAGCGGCTCGGCGTGTGTCTCGACTCGTGCCACTGGTGGGCCAGCGGCGTCGACGTCACGGATCCGGCGACCCTCGATGCCGCTGTCTCCGAGCTCGACCTGCGGATCGGCCTCGACCGGCTCCGCTGTCTCCACGTCAACGATGCCGCATCCGCGCTCGGCTCGAACCTCGACCGACACGCCTCCGTCGGCGCCGGCGAGCTGGGCGCGAAGCTCGGGGTCTTCCTCGCCCACCCCTCGTTCCAGGAGCTCCCGGCGATACTCGAGACTCCGGGACCGGAAGGTCGCGGCCCAGATGCCGAAGAGATTCGCCGACTCCGCGACCTCCACCGGCGAGGCCTGCAGAACGCCAAGCGTCGCGCGGCGCGCGCGAAGACCGCCCGCTAGCGGTCGACGAGCGTCGCGACGACGCGGAAGCTCGGGCGCGGCTCCGGCAGCTCGAAGAACTCCGGGTTCCGGCAGCCGATGTCGTCGCCGCGATGCTCGTAGCACGAGCAGACGTCCGCTTCGCACATGGGCAGCGGGACCCGGCGAGCCCGGACCGCTCCGAACCCACCGCGGCGCCGCTTCGCTGCGCGCAGCAGGTCCAGGTCGATCTCGACGGCGAACACCTTCTGCATGCAGCCCATGAACGTGTGCCCCCAGGCCTCGTACGCGTAGACGAACGGGCACGAGCGCTCGATGCACGCCGACGGATACACGACCTTGTCGCAATGCACTTCGCAGCGGCGGCACTCGACCTCGTCCTGTGGTCGCAACGGAAGCTCGGTGGGGGCGTGCAGCGGTTCGCTCACGAACTGGATCGTGGCACCAGCGCACAGGTCGCCGCAAGACTTGACACGGAGCGCCCGTGGGACTAGTCGCTTCGTGACAGTCTGTTACAAGCTCGGTCGACGTCGACCGGTCAGAGCGCGAGCAACCAGTCGTCGACGAGGCGGAGCACGTCGGCCCGAGTCTCGGCACGCGCGGTCGGCTCGGGCCCGACACCGTCGTCGACCACGTACCAGCACGCCTGGATCGTGCGGAGCCCGAGTGCGTCGGCGCCACCCACGTCCTCGCGCCTCTTGTCACCGATGTGGACGGCGTCCTCGGGTGACACGTCGAGCGCATCGAGGGCATGTTCGAAGAGCGCTCGGTGCGGCTTCCTCCAGCCCACCTCCGCCGACACCGCGATGACGTCGAAACGTGGCAGCACCCCGAGCTTCGGCGAACGTCCGGCGCAGAAGCGCGGGCGGATCGAAGAGATTCGAAACCAGCCCGGTGCGAAGTCCCCGCTCTCGGATCGCGTCGAGCAACTCGAGCGACTCCAGCGCGAGCGGGTGTGCCATCCGCCAGGCAGCATGCTCGGCACTCACGAACCGCCAAACCGCATCCGCGTCGTGGGTGACGCCGAGCTCTTCCAGCACCGCCGCGACGAGCATCGTGTAGTCGACCTCGTCCTCGCGCCGGGCGAGGAGAGGCAGGAGCACGACTTCGGTGTAGCGCTCGGTGAAGGCCTCCTGGCATGCCGGCGCGTCGCCACCGACGGCCGCGAGCGCCCTCCGATGGCCGTCGGCCAGCAGCCTCGGATCGAGCTCGGAGCGCACGAGCGTGTTGCCCCAGTCGAAGAGAACCGCCCGCAGCATAGGCCGGTAGGGTAGTCGCGTCTTGGTGAGACGAGCCCTCTTCGCGTCCCTGCTGCTCGCGCCCGCGACGATCGTGGTCCATTACGCGCTGCATCCGGGTGCCACAGTCGAGTTCGTGCTCGCGGCGCTCTCGCTGATCCCGCTCGCATGGCTGATCGGGGAGGCGACCGAGCACGCGGCCGAGCACACCGGCCCTGGCATCGGCGGCTTCCTCAACGCGACGTTCGGGAACGCTCCCGAGTTGATCATCGCGCTGCTCGCAGTCAACCAGGGGCTCACGGAGGTCGTTCGCGGGTCTCTGACAGGGTCGGTGATCGGGAACCTGCTGCTCGTCCTGGGAGCCTCACTGCTCGCCGGCCCGCGCGGTGCTCTCGATCGCTGGTCGAGCTTCCTGTCCTTCGCGGCCATCGGCCTTGCCGTCCTTCTGTTCCTCGTGCCGGCGATCCCCTCGTGGGATGGAGATCCGGATCGAGATCTGATCGTCTGGCTCTCACTCCCCGTGTCGATCGTGCTGCTCGTCGTCTACCTGCTGGCGACCGTGTACTCGCTGCGCCGACATCGCTCTCTCCATCTCGCGACGGACGAGGAGATCAGCGGCTGGTCCCTGCGTGCGGCTCTCGGTGCTCTCGCCGTCGCCACCGTGGTCACGGCACTCGTGGCGGAGATCCTCGTCGGCTCGCTCGACGAGTTCGCCGAGTCGGTCGGGCTCACCGAGTTCTTCGTCGCCGCGGTGATCGTGGCGATTGTCGGCAACGCCGCGGAGCACGGCGGGGCCGTCGTCGTCGCCTACCGCGGCAAGATCAAGCTCGCCGCCGAGATCGCGCTCGCATCCGCGGCTCAGGTCGCGGTGTTCCTGATCCCGGCGGTCGTGCTCATCTCGTTGTTGATCGACCCGCTTGCGCTCGGCTTCCGTCCCGTCGAGATCCTCGTCCTCGGCGGGGCGCTCGTCGTCACCGCGCTGACTCTATGGGGCGGTCACGCGTCGAGGTCACGCGGCGCCATCCTCGTCGCGGCGTACGCCGTCGTGGTCGTTCTGTTCTATACGGCCGGCGACCGGCCGCTGTAGCCCGACGGAACACGCCGGGCGGGACAGGTGCGGCCCTACGGGCCGAAGGTCTGTGGTGTTCGCGTGAGCGGGTACGTCGCGAGCGAGAGCTTCGTCACGGCGCCGTCCTCGTCCCGCGTGACGTCGAAGCGCTCGCCGCGCTCGTAGCCTTCCACGACGCGCCAGCGATCGGCGGCCTCCTGCTCCAGGTACGCGATGTCACGGCCCTGCGGCGCGCCGACGACGCGCAGCTGCAGACGGCCCGAGAGGAACGAGACGACCACTTCGTGCCCCTCCGTCCACCAACTGCCGAGCAGCGGGCGGAGATCGTCGGGGACGGTCGTTGGACGCCACTCGTCCGGGACACGCGTGTGGGCGTCGAGCGCCGCCTCGGCGAGCTGGAGGCTGAGCAGGTCCGGCCTCGGCCCGGCGCCCGAGTTCGTGAGCACGACGGCTCCGGTGCGCTCGGCTCGGTGCACCAGCAACGACGCGAGGAAGCCCGGCATCGCACCACCGTGCCCCGCGAAGACACGTTCACCGTTCCGGAGCAGGGCAATGCCGAGACCCCAGCCGACGGTCCAGCCCTCGGGGTCGAGCATCGTGTGCACCATGCTCATCTCGTCGACCACCGCTCGGGCGAGCACGGCGTCGTTTCCCCCTGCTAGGAAGGCGCCGAAGCGGGCGAGATCGCCCACAGTGCTCCAGAGCTGCCCCATCGCCGCCGGCGGATCGGGCAGCTCGACGTCGGCCTCGCGCATGACGGCATCGGACCATGGGTCGACGAGGTAGCCGCTCGCCCGCGCCCCGTCCGGCACGAGTGCCGTCGCACCGAGAGCGAGCGGCTCGAGGACGCGGGTTCGGAGCGCCTCGGCGTAGGAGGCGCCCGTCCTTCGCACCACGAGCTCGCCGAGGAGAGAGAAGACGAGGTTCGAGTAGTGGAAGCGCTCGTTCGTCCGGAGGACGCGCTCGGTGTCCTCCAGGCGCGCCAGCACCTCCTCGCGGCTCGGCATCACGAACGTCTCCCAGATGTTGCCGGGGACCTCGCGCTGGATGCCGGTGAGGTGCGAAAGCGCCTGGCGCACGGTTGGCCCAGTGGGGGCCTCCGGCACGTACGTGCGAAGCGGCGTGTCCAGGTCGACGAGCCCTTCTTGGCGGAGCTGCATCACGCAGACGGCCGTGAAGGTCTTCGTGATCGAGCCGATTCGGAACGCATGCTCGACTGTCGCCGCTTCCGCCGTCTCCACATCGGCCAGGCCGAGAGCCTGCTGCCAGAGGACATCGCCGTCCCGGAACACGGCAGCCGCCACGGCGGGCATCCGCTGCTCCGCTTGAGCGGTTCGTAGCACGTCCTCGAGCGTGCGGGAGAGTGACTCAGGCGCGGACATGGGCAGCGCCGAGGGCATCGGGGACGAGAGAGCAGGCTCGTTCGACGTCGGCGTCGTCGACGTCGAGGTGGGTCACGGCGCGCAGCACGGTCGGATGGATCGTGGAGGAGAGCCCGACCCCCGCCTCCCGCAGCAACGAGATGGCGGAGACCGCCTCGAGACCGAGCACGCCGACGTCGAGCTGTACGAAGTTCGTCTGCACCTGCTCCAGGTCGACCGGAAGCCCAGCGTCTGCCCAGGCCGCGGCGAGACGACGTGCGCGCGCATGATCGTCGGCGAGCCGGTCGACGTGATGGTCGAGCGCGTAGTTGCCGGCGGCCGCGACGATCCCGGCCTGACGCATGGCGCCGCCGAACAGGTGCTTCTCCCTCCAGGCTCGCTCGATCAGGTCGGCGCGCCCGGCAAGGATGGCGCCGAGGGGGCAACCGAGACCTTTTGAGAGGCACAGCGTCACCGTGTCGAAGCGTGATGCGATCGCCGACGGCGCAACATCCTGGGCAACAGCCGCGTTGAGCAGACGAGCACCGTCGAGATGTGTCGCGAGCCCGAGGTCACGGGCAGCCGTCACGAGCGACTCGAGTCGGTCGAGCGGCCAGCATCGCCCTCCCGACGAGTTGTGCGTGTCCTCCAGCGCGAGCACGACAGCGCGTTGGTCCGCCACCTTCGTGCTCGGCGCGGCGGCGGTGTGCACCTGCTCGACGGTGATCAGACCATCGACCCCGTCGATCGGCTCGATCATCAGGCCCGCGTGAGCAGCCGCGCCGCCGTACTCGTAGATCACCACATGCGCGTGACGCTCCGCGAGGAGGACGTCGCCGGGTCGGCCGTGCAGCTTGAGCGCGATCTGATTGGCCATCGTCGCGGTCGGGAGGAAGACCGCTGCCTCCTGCCCCAGTAGCGCGGCCACGCGCTCCTGGAGCGCGTTCACCGACGGGTCCTCGCGCTTCTGCTCATCGCCGACCTCCGCAGCGGCGATCGCCGCTCGCATACCGGCCGTTGGGCGGGTTGCAGTGTCGGAGCGGAGGTCGATCATGACGCTGCGTGGACGGAGGGAACCGAGAGGCCGCGCACCCGAGCCACTCTACGTCACGGCGGGATCGTCCCCGCTACCCTCGTCGATCGTGGACCTCGATCTCCTCGACACTGCTCTCACCGCCCGCGGGGAGCCGCGATTTCGTGCGCGCCAGGTGTGGGATTGGGTGGCCGGCGGGGCCGCCGGGTACGACGCGATGACGAACGTGCCGAGGGCGCTTCGCGAGACGCTCACGGCCGACGTGCCGTTCTCGACGCTCGCCGTCGTCACAGAGGCCCACTCGAAGGACGGGACGGTGAAGACGCTGTTCCACACGGCCGACGGCCATCCGGTGGAGGCAGTGCTCATGCGCTACCGGGACGGGCGCCGCTCGGTGTGTGTCTCGTCGCAGTCCGGCTGCCCGCTCACGTGCACGTTCTGCGCCACGGGGCAGATGCGCTTCGGACGCAATCTCACCGCCTCCGAGATCCTCGACCAGGTGCTTCACTACCGCCGCGTGGAGGCCGTCGACCACGTGGTGTTCATGGGGATGGGTGAGCCGATGCTGAACGTCGACTCCGTGCTCGAAGCTGCCGGCCGGCTCCCCGACACCGGTGTCACGCCGCGACGCACGACGATCTCCACGGTCGGCTGGATGCCGGGGCTGACGCGGTTCGTCGAGGAGGTGACCACTCCGATCAGGCTTGCGCTCTCGCTCCACGCAGCCGATCCGTCACTGCGGCGGGAGCTGATGCCGGTCGAGGAGCGCTACCCGCTGACCGACGTTCTCGCCGTCTGCAGAGCCCACTGGGAGCAGACGCGCCGGCGCGTGTTCATCGAGTACGTGATGCTCGCTGGCGTGAACGACAGCCCGAGCCAGGCCGGCATGTTGGCGCGGGCTCTCGGCCCTGGTGCCTTCAAGGTGAACCTGATCCCGTACAACCCGACGGGAATGTACGAAGGATCATCCCGCGCGGCGATCGACGCCTTCAAGACGGTTCTCGACCGTGCGCGCATCCCGACCACCGTGCGGCTCACACGCGGCCGGGACATCGCCGCCGCGTGCGGACAACTCGCTGCCGTACCGCGCGCCGGGAACAGCCACACCCCGTAGCTGCTTGCCCCGCTAGACCGCCGGCTCAGAGCCGACGGATCGCGTCGCCGGCGCGCACGGCACCAGCTTCCACCACGCGGGTGTTGATGCCGCGCAGGTTGAGCGCACGCCCCTCCGGCGAGCTGACGAACTCGAGCGCTGCGAGCCCGAAGCGCTCGCTGAACTTCGCGCAGCCGGTGTGCGGATCCTCCGTCACTTCGAGCACGGCAGCACCGACCTCGAGCCGCGTCCCGGGCGGGAGGTTCTCGAGGCTGAGGTCGAGGTCGACGTACAGCTGGTCACCGGCGAGCGGCCAGCGTTCGCGCGGGCCTGCGATCAGACCGACCGCGCGTGTGTTCGTGAGCGTGATCTGCGCGTTCTGATTGGCCGGGCGCCCGCCCGACCGACCTCGCGCGCGCCAGTTGTCGCCGACGAGCGCTTCCTCGACGTCCAACATCGCATGGTCGAGGATCTCGCGCTCGTCGACACCGGGACGACGCACGATCAACTCGACAACGCCGGCGTCCTGCGGCGACGAGCGCACGTGGTCGAGTCCCGCCTCCAACTCCTCCCGGGTCCGGTGGATTTGAGCGTCCACGCCGGTCATGATGCCTCGCCCGGCTGGGGCTCTGTGGGTTGGGCGGGCTGGAGAGGGCTCGGTCGCGTCCGCAGCACGCGCGCGCACCAGGCGGGTAGCCACCAGTTCCAGCGGCCGAGCAGTTGCATCGACGACGGCACGAGCAGCAGCCGGATCAGCGTGGCGTCGATGATGATCCCGGCGGCGAGCCCGATCCCGAACTGCTTGATGTCGAGCCCTGGGCCGGTCGAGAGGGCGAAGAACGCGAACATGAGCACGAGCGCGGCGCTCGTCACGAGCTTGCCGGTGCGGCCGAGACCGAGTGAGATCGCCTCCTTGGTGTCGCCCGTCTCGTCGTACGACTCACGGATGCGCGTGATCATGAAGACCTCGTAGTCCATCGAGATCCCGAACAGGAACGCGAAGATCATGATGGGTATCCACGAGATCACGACCCCGGTGGCCTGCACGTCCCAGATCGCCTCGCTCCCGTGCCCCTGCTGGAAGACGAACACGACGACGCCGAACGCACAGGCGAGGGAGATCAGGTTCAGGATCACCGCCTTCAGCGGCAGCACGATCGAGCGGAACGCACGCGCGAGCAGGATGAACGTGAGCCCCACGACGAACAGGAGGACGTACGGGAAGTTGCCGTAGACGGCGTGCACGAAGTCGCGCTCCTCGGCCGCTGGGCCGCCGAGCGTCATCGCCACGCCCGAGCCGGCCGCGGCCGCTGCCGCCGGCAGCACGGTGTCCTGGATCTCCGCGATCACGCCTCTCGTCTCCTTCGACGCCCCGTCCGTGGCCGAGAACGCCTCGACCACCGCGGTGTCGCCGGTCCGCCAGCCGTCCCCGGGCGGCGCCTGCGCCCCGGCGACCCCCGGCGTCTCACGGAGGTCGGCGACGACTGCGTCGAGCATCGCCTGATCGGAGGAGCCTTCCACGAGCACGAGGAAGGGCCGATACACGCCTTCGGTGATGCCTGCGCTCGCAAGCATGCCGCGGCCGGCCTCGGCATCGCCGGTTGCCGGCTGGTCCTTCGTCTGGGCGTCGGCGGGGTTGAGCTGAGACGCCGGGATCAGGAGCGCCACGACGACCGCCATGCCCGCGAGGAACACGAGCAGCGGACGGCGCGAGACGATCGCGGCCCAGCGTGCCCAGAAGCCGCGTTCGGCCTCGTCCGACGAGAGCAGCTTCTTCGGCATCACGCGGATGCGGTTGATGCGGTGGCCGAGGATGCGCAGCATCGCGGTCGTGAAGGTGATGGAGGCGAGGACAGAGACCGCCGGGATCAGCATCCCGCCGATCCCGATCGAGCGGAGGAACGGGAGCGGGAGCACGAGCATGCTGAGCAGGCCGATGGCGACGGTGGAGCCGGAGACGATCACCGAGCGACCGGCGTGCTGCATCGTCTCCACGATCGCCTCGTCGACGTCGAGCCCGTGTCGCAGCTCCTCGCGGAAGCGGAAGATCATCAGCAGCGAGTAGTCGATCGCGAGACCGAGCCCGACCAGCGCGACCAGGAACTGGACGACGAGCGAGACGTCGGTCACGTACGTGAGCCCGTAGACGAGCAGGAACGTCGTGAGGATCGAGGCCGCCGCCGAGAGCATGGGCACGAGCACCGCGGGCAGGGTGCCGAACACGAACAGCAGGATCACGAGCGCGCCGACCGCACCGATCATCGTCTCGACCAAGACGCTCGGGCCACCCGCCTCGCCCTGTGACTCGAAGATCGGATCGACACCCGTGAGATGCGTGGTGACGCCGTCGGGCACCTTCGCGGCGAGTGTGTCGCGCATCTCCTCCAACGGCAACGTGGCGACGAAGCCCACAGGCATTCCGGCCGGATACAACTCGGCGAACATCGTGCGTCCATCCGCCGACACGTACGCATCGCTCTCCGTCGAGAACCAGGAGCTCGTGCTCGATCCCGGGTCGAGGGCCGAGACGGCGGCGATCGCCTCCTCGATGCCCTCCTGCTGGCGGACGTCGCCCTCCTCGACCTGGAAGACGAGCTGTACCGGGTACTGCCGGGCCGTCCCGAACGTGTCGAAGATGCGGCTGTTCGCCTCGTAGGCCGAGTAGCCGGGGATCGAGAACTCCTGGAACCAGCGGTCCGAGAGCTTCCCGGCGGCCGCCGCGCCGGCCACGGTCAGCAACAGCCAGGCCACGACGACGAGCCAGCGGGCGCGTATGACCGTGCGGGCGAGACCGTTCACCGCGGCACCCTAGCTCTCGCCGCCGACGGCGACGCCGAAGTCGAACCTGAGCACGGGCTCCTTGGCCGCCTTCACCTCGTCGAGGCGCCTCACTGACCGCGTCGTCGGGGCCTCCTTCAACCGCTCAGGGCTCTCGGCCGCCTCCCGAGCGATCACCCGCATGACGGCGACGAACTCGTCGAGCCGTTCCTTCGTCTCGGTCTCCGTCGGCTCGATCATCAGGGCCTCCGCCACGACGAGCGGGAAGTAGATCGTCGGCGGATGGACGCCGAAGTCCATCAGGCGCTTCGCGACGTCGAGCGCCGTCACGCCGTGCTCCCTCTTCAACGTGCGCGCGGAGAGCACGAACTCGTGGAGGCAGTGCCTGTCGTAGGGGAGGTCGTAGGCGTCGCGGAGACCGGCGAGCACGTAGTTGGCGTTCAGCACCGCCATCTCCGACATCTCCCGGAGGGCGGGGCCGTACGCGCGCATGAACGCGTAGGAGCGGACGAACACGCCGAACGGCCCGGCGAACCCTCGGACCCGGCCGATCGACTTCGGCCGGTCGTGGTCGAGGCGATACACGTCGCCCTCGCGGGCGACCGTCGGTGTTGGCAGAAACGGCTCCAGGAAGTCCCGTACTGCGACGGGGCCGGCGCCGGGGCCCCCACCGCCGTGCGGTTGCGAGAACGTCTTGTGCAGGTTGTAGTGGACGATGTCGAAGCCCATGTCGCCCGGCCGGGAGATGCCGACCACGGCGTTCAGGTTGGCGCCGTCGTAGTAGAGCAGCGCTCCCGCGGCATGGAAGATCTCGGCGACTTCCTCGATCCCCTCGTCGAAGAGGCCGAGCGTGGACGGGTTCGTGAGCATGAGCCCCGCGGTTCGCTCGTTCACCTTCGCCCGAAGGTCGTCGAGATCGAGGTTGCCGCGGTCGGTCGTGGCGACCTTCGCCAGCTTGTAACCGGCCATCGTCACCGACGCAGGGTTCGTGCCGTGCGCGGTGTCGGCGGTAATGATCGTGTCGCGCGTCCCGCCCTCACCGCGGTCTTCGAAGTAGGCCCGCATCAGCATCAGCCCGGTGAGCTCGCCCTGCGACCCCGCCGCCGGCTGTGTGGTCACCGCCGGTAGGCCCGCGACCTCGGCGAGGATCTGCTCCAGCACCCAGGTCAACTCGAGTGCGCCCTGCGCGCCCTCGTCCTCCTGCAACGGGTGCAGGTCCCGGAAGCCGGTGATCATCGCCGCGCGCTCGTTGACCCGCGGGTTGTACTTCATGGTGCAACTGCCGAGCGGGTAGAAGCCGGTGTCGATACCGAAGTTGCGGTCGGCGAGCGCCGTGAAGTGCCGCACGATCTCGTTCTCCGGCACTTCCGGCAGCCGAGGCGGCTGCGCTCGGCGGACGCCCTCCGGCAGCTCCGGGACTGGGAGATCGGGACGCGGAGGCCGGCCCGCGCGGCGCCCCGGCCTGCTCTTCTCGAAGATCAGCTCCATCAGCCACACACCTCGGCGAGAACGTCGGCGAGGCGGTCGACGTCGGCTCGTGTCCGCTTCTCGGTGAAGGCGACGAGCAGGACGTCGTCGAGACCCTCGTAGTCACGTCCGATCGGGTAGCCGGGGTGCACCCCATGCTCGCGGGCTCTGCGCACGACCTCGCGCGCCGGCAGCGGCGTGCGAACGGCGAGCTCCTTGAACGTCGGCTGGTCGAAGGCGAGCGGCAGCCCGAGTCGTTCTCTCGCATACGCGGTCAGCGCCATGCACGCCTCCCCCGTCTCGCGCAAGCCGTCGGGGCCGAGCCAGCACAGCGTGATCAGGCCGCCGAGTGCGAGCAGCGTCTGGTTGGTCGTCATGTTCGACGTCGCCTTCTCGCGCCGGATGTGCTGCTCGCGCGTCTGCAGCGTCAGCACGAACCCACGCTCACCCTCGAGGTCTACGGTCTCGCCGACGATGCGACCGGGCATCCGCCGAACGAACTCCTGCCGCGCCGCCAGGAAGCCGTAGTGCGGCCCACCGTAGCTCTGGTAGCACCCGAGCGACTGTCCCTCGCCGATCGCCATGCCGCAGCCGTAGGCTCCCGGGGCCTCGAGCACGCCCAGCGAGACTGGATCGACGTGCGCGACGGCGACCGCTCCACCCGCAGTCGCGGCGGCGGCCAGTTCCGGCGCGGACTCCAGGACACCGAAGACGTTCGGCTGCTGGAAGATCACGAGCGCCGCGTCGGCGGACGCCGCTGCCACCGCGCCCGGGTCGGTTGCGCCGTTGACGTGTGGCACCTCGACAACCTCCATCCCGAAGCCGGGCGCGTACGTCTTCACGACCTGCCGCACCTGCGGGTGCAGCGCCTCGGCGAGCACGACCTTGGAGCGACCCGTGTGGTGGCGCGCGATGAGGCACGCGTCGGCCGCGACGGTGCACCCGTCGTACCCGGAGGCGTTGGACACGTCCATGCCGGTGAGCTCGCAGATCGCGGTCTGGTACTCGAAGATGGCCTGCAACACGCCCTGGCTCATCTCGGGCTGATACGGCGTGTACGCCGTCAGGAACTCTCCGCGGGAGAGGAACGTGTCGACGATCGCCGGGACGTAGTGGTCGTAGATCCCCATGCCGAGGAACGACAGCTCACGCGACGTGTCTGCGTTTCGTGCCGCGAGCTCTTCGAGGTGACGAACGAGCTCTGCCTCCCCCAGCGCGGCAGGCACGTCGAGCTCGCGGCGCAGGCGCACCCCGTCCGGTACCTGGTCGAAGAGCTCGTCGAGCGAGCCGACTCCGATCGCTGCGAGCATCTGCTCGCGATCGTCGTCGGTCTGCGAGAGGTACCCGCTCGGCTCGCTCATTGATCGGCGACGTGTGTCCGGTAGGCGTCCGCGTCGAGCAGCCCGTCCAACTCGGACGGGTCGGCCATGCGGATGCGCACGAGCCACCCTTCGCCGTACGGGTCGTCGTTGATCAGCTCCGGCTCGTCGACGGCCTTCTCGTTCACCTCGAGGATCTCGCCGGACAGCGGTGCGATCACGTCCGAGACGGCCTTCACCGACTCCACCTCGGCGTAGGGCTGATCCTTCGCCGTCGTCCCACCCACGGCGGGAACCTCGACGTGTACGAGGTCGCCCAGCGCGTCCTGGGCGAACCAGGTGATCCCCAGCACCGCCTCGTCGCCCTCGACTCGAGCCCAGTCGTGCTCGGTGTGGTAGCGCAGGTCGTTCGGATAGCTCTCGGCGGCTGCCACTACGTGTCCTCCCTCTTCGTGTAGATCGGCTTCGTGACGATACGTCCTCGCCGCTCGCGCCCGCGCACGTCGACGACCAGCTCCGTCCCGGGCGCGGCACTCGCCGCCGGCACGTACGCGAGACCGATGCCGACATCGAGCATCGGCGAGTGTGTTCCCGAGGTGACTTCGCCGCCACCGGCGATCGGCATCCCGTGCCGCGGGATCGCCTTCTCCTCCATCACGAAGGCCACGAGCCGTCGCTCAGGCCCATCCTCCTTCACGCGACGGAGGACGTCGGCCCCGGTGAACTCCTGTTCGAGCGCGCACGCCCACCCGAGTCCGGCCGAGATCGCGTCGGTCTCCTGCGTGATGTCGTTGCCGTGCAGCGGGTAGCAGACCTCGAGGCGGAGCGTGTCGCGGGCCCCCAGCCCGCAGGGGACTGCGCCACGTGTGATGACCGCGTCCCACAGCGCCTCTGCGTCCTCTGCCGGGCACATCAGCTCGACGCCCCGCTCGCCGGTGTAGCCCGTGCGACACACGAGGACCTCGACACCGTCGAGCTCGGCCATCGCATGCGTGAAGGCAGGCGCTTCCGCGAGCCCGAGCAACTCGATCGAACCGGGGCCCTGTACCGCGAGCAGTGCGTACTCCTCCGACGCGTCGCGCACCTCGGAGCCCCGCAGCTCGCGCTGCTTGAGCCACGCGTACGCTGCGGCTGCATTCCCGGCGTTGACGACGAGCAGGAAGTGGAAAGCGTCGATCCGATACGCGATCAGGTCGTCGACGATGCCCCCGCGCTCGTTCGTGAGCAGCGTGTACTGCGCCTGGCCGTCACCGATCCGACCTAGGTCGTTCGAGAGCGAGCGCTGCAGAAAGTCCTGCGCCGTCGGCCCTTCGACGTGCAGCTGGCCCATGTGGGAGACGTCGAAGACGCCCGTGGCCGTGCGTACGACCTTGTGCTCTGGGATGACTCCCTCGTACTGCACGGGCATCTCCCACCCTGCGAACGGCACCATGCGCGCGCCTGCGGCGACGTGACGCTCGAAGAGCGGGGTCCGGCGAAGCTCGACGTCCGTCGCCTCCACGGGGGACGACTCTAGATGGTTGATCGGTAATTGGGGTGCCCGTCGAGGACGGGTGTGACCAAGCAGCGTGGTGCGATCGGCCGTGGCGCGTACCTGCTGGTACGTGTCACGGGCGAGCGTGCCGCGATGCGCCGTGTCACAGCCGCCAGTCGCGGGTGCCTGAATTGCCGATCAACCATCTAGATGGTCGGCGCTATTCGTCGCGGAGGAACGAGGGGACGTCGATGTCCATGTCGTCCGACGCGCTGGTGCCGCCGAGCCGTGTGCGGAGATCCACGCTTGGCGGCGCGCTCGTCGTTGCCGTCTCGGTGCGGCGGCGGCGCTGCTGGCGCCCTCCGAACCCGGTGGCGATGACCGTGACCCTGATCTCGTCCTTGAGCGACTCGTCGACGACCGCTCCGAAGATGACGTTGGCGTTCGGGTCTGCGTGGGCAGTGACCACCTCGGCCGCCTCGGTCACCTCGAACAGGCCGACATCCGGTGGCCCCGAGATGTTGAGGAGCACGCCGGTCGCGCCGTCGAGCGTCGTCTCGAGCAGCGGCGACGAGACAGCCGCGGTGGCCGCGTCGGCCGCCCGGTTATCACCGCTCGCAGAGCCGATGCCCATCAGAGCCGATCCGGCGTCCGCCATCACGGTACGCACGTCGTTGAAGTCGAGGTTGACGAGACCGGGCACGGTGATCGTGTCCGTGATGCCCTGGATGCCCTGCCGCAGGATGTCGTCGGCGATGCGGAACGCCTCGGTCACGGGTGTCTTCTTGTCGACGACCTGCAGCAACCGGTCGTTCTCGATCACGATCAGCGTGTCGACGCGATCGCGAAGGTTCTGGATGCCGAGCTCGGCCTGGTCGGCGCGTCTCCGGCCCTCGAAGCCGAACGGCTTCGTGACCACACCGACGGTGAGCGCGCCGAGCTCGCGCCCGAGCTCCGCCACGACGGGGGCACCCCCCGTGCCGGTGCCGCCACCCTCGCCGGCGGTGACGAAGATCATGTCCGCGCCCTTGAGCGCCTCCTTGAGCTCGTCGCGGCTCTCCTGCGCGGCCTCGAGGCCGACACCGGGGTCGGCGCCTGCACCGAGCCCGCGGGTCGCCTTCGACCCGATGTGGATCTTCACGTCGGCGTCCGTCATCAGGAGCGCCTGCGCGTCCGTGTTCACCGCGATGAACTCGACGCCGGTGATCCCGGCCTCGACCATCCGGTTGACGGCGTTCGTGCCGCCGCCGCCGACGCCTACGACCTTGATCACTGCGAGATAGTTGCCGCCACCGGTGTTCATGTCTGCGCTCCCTCGACCAACCTGAAGGTCAAGCTCTCATCGAGTCTGACGTTTGTCGTCATCCCTGCTCCGAATGGGTTTCGCACCAAGGGTACGACCTCCTTCTCGGCATTGTCAACGGAAACCTCAAGGGTACGTCGAGGGTACGACCTCGACCTCTACCTGAGAGTCGAGGGTTGACGTTCCTGCGACCGGGCGCTCCGGGACCGAGACGTCGAGGTAGACGGCGTCGGTACGAACGAGCGGCAGGATACGTCTCGCGACGGCGAGCTTGAGCGCCACATCCGTCGCATCACCGAGACGGACCTCGACACCGGAGCGCAGGTGGAGCGTCAGCTCCCGGCTCGTCGCCTCCACCGAGACCACGCGTGGGAAACGGGTACCGGCCAGGGGGGTCGCCGCGGTGACCGCTGCTGCGAGATCTCCCTCCAGGAGCGTGCCGATCTGCAGCGCCGAGCCTCGCGGCACCCAGATGCGGGCGAGCCCGGGACGGGTACGAAGCTCGACCGTCCCCATGACCCGACCCCGCGCCGAGGCGAGGAAGGCCTCTGCTCCCTGGCGCACGACGGCGACGGGCCGTTCGGGAGTCACCGTGACACGCAGCGTGTGCGGAAAGGCGCGGTCGAGCGTGGCCGCAGCGACGGTCGGGATCGCCTCGATCGCCCGATCGGCGGCGCCGAGATCGACGGCGAGCAGGCTCGTACCCTTCGCGTCTGCGACCGCCTTCTCGACCGTTCGGGCCACCGCGGGAGAGGCGCCTTCGACGCGAACCTCGTGCACCGCGAACATGCCTGTCTCACGGGCCACGACGTACGCTGCGATCGCGCCGGCGAGCAGTGCGAACGCGAGCAGGAGCGAACGGGCCGACGGGGCGAGCCGCGTCGGATCGAGGAAACCGCCCTGACTCCTGCGTGGAAACGGGACGACGACGCCGTCCGAGCGCGCACGGGGACGCGATCCACGAGCGACTCGTCCCCCGCTGGCCACGGGGACGTGTTCGCCGTGGGGGCGCTCGGTCCTACTCCGGGATCGAGATCGACCCGAGCAGCACGACCTCGTGCTCGAGCTCGACGCCGAACTGCTCGCGTGCACGCCGCCGCGACTCGGCCATCAGCATGAGGCAGTCGAGCGTGGAGGCGCCGCCTGCATTCTCGATGAAGTTCGCATGCATCGGCGAGATCACCGCGCCGCCGATCCGGTGCCCCTTGAGCCCGCAGAGCTCGAGCATGCGGCCGGCACCCGTGTCGCCCGGCGGGTTCTTCCACACGGAGCCGAACGTGCGCTTCGTGGTCGGCTGCGTCGCCTTCCGCCGCGCGATCAGCTCAGCGGCCGTCTGCTTGACGTGCTCGGGAGACCGCGGAGTGAGCCGGTATTCGACCCGTGCGACGACCCTGCCGCCCTCGAGCTCCGAATGCCTGTAGGAGAGCCCCAGATCGGCGGGTGTCATCCAGTCGACAGCATCGGCCGTGCACACGAGGGCTCGTTCTACGATCGCCGCCCAATCGGAGCCGTAGGCACCGGCGTTCATGCGAACGCCGCCGCCCGCTGTACCGGGAATCGCACACGCGAACTCGAAGCCGCCGAGGCCGGCCGCCCGGGCACGGTGGAGGCACAGCGCATTCGTCGCCCCGCCACCCGCCACGAGAAGCTCCCCCTCGGCCGACGCGGTTGCGAGCTCCCCCGTGAGTCGGACGACGACTGCGTCCACACCTTCGTCTGCGGCCAGGACATTCGAGCCGAGCCCGACGACGACGACATCGCGCTCGTCCGCCGCTGCCCGGCGAAGAACCTCCTCGAGCTCGCCGAGGGTCGCCGGCTCGGCGAACGCCGCCGCAGGCCCTCCCGTGCCGATCGTCGTATGGCGCGAGAGGAGAACGCCTTCCCCGACCGGGCGCATCATGGGGCGAGCCCGTCCACGATCGCGCGGGCGACCCGCCACGGCTCCCCCACACCCAGCGTGACGACCACGTCTCCGGGCCGCACCCAGCCGAGGGCGAGAGCGGCCGCGTCGTCCAGGGTCGGCGCCCATCCCGCGCGTGTCCCGACCGGCAGCCGGTCGAGCACCCAGCGTCCCGAGACGCCGTCGCGTGGCTCGTCACGTGCGCCGGTGACCTCGGTCACGATCGCCATGTCAGCCGCACCGAGCGCGTCTGCGAGCTCGGGAGCCAGCTGACGCGTTCGCTCGTACACGTGTGGCTGGTAGACGGCGATCAGCCGACCACCGGTGACGCGCTCACGCGCCGTGGCGAGCGTGGCGCCGAGCTCCGTCGGGTTGTGGCCGTAGTCGTCGTAGACCGCTACCCCGCCGCGCTCACCAACGAGCTGGAATCGCCGGTCGACACCGGTGAAGCGTCCGATCGCGTCCGTCGCCGCGCGCGGATCCACCCCGGCCAGCTCCAGCGCTGCCAGGGCCGCCGCCGCGTTGGCGCGATTGTGCTCGCCGGCCACACCGAGCGGCCCCGTCCACGGCGGGAGCTCCCAGCTGCGCACGACGTGGGGGCGCGTCGCGAGCCACGCATCGAGCTCCTCGCGCAGTTCCACCTCCGACGCATACGTCGCGTGATGATCGAGCTCGACGTTCGTGACGACCGCGATCTCCGGTTGCAGTGCGAAGACCGAGCGGTCGGACTCGTCGCCCTCGACGACGAGCCACCCCCCGCCAGCGCCCGCATTCCCGCCGAGCTGGGGCACGACGCCGCCGATGATCCAGGAGGGATCGTGCCCCGTGGCGCGCAGCGCGAACGCGATCATCCCGCACGTCGTCGTCTTGCCGTGCGCACCCGTCACGACGAGTGCCGGGCGGGCGGCCACGAGCTCGGAGAGAAACGTCGCTCGTGACAGCCCCGTCGCCCGGTGCGTGTGGGCGGTGGAGACGACGACCTCCCATCCCTCGGGTGGCAGCGGCTCGCCTCCGAGATCGACCTCGACGCCTTCGAGCGTCCTGAGGAAGATCGTGTCCCGCACGTCCCACCCTCGCACTTCGGCGCCCCAGGCCCGAGCGATGTTGGCGTAGGCGGAGAGCCCGGAGCCACCGATGCCGACGAAGTAGAAGCGACGCCCGCGGAGCGGCGAGTCTTGCCTCGCTCCGTCACGTGAAGGGCTATCCGTCATTCGCCGCCCCGTGCGAGCGCGAACATCTCGTCGGCGATCTCCTCCGCAGCGTCGGGCCGTGCAAGGGCGAGCATGGCGCCGCGCATGCGATCCCGCCGAGCCCGATCGCCGAGCAGCTCGGTGACGAGCCCCGGTACGCGCCCGACCTCGTCGTCCGCAACGACGACGGCGCCCCCTCCAACCTCGAAATGACGGGCATTCAGCATCTGATGGTCGGCGGTCGCGTACGGGTACGGAACGAGAATCGACGGCATCCCCGCCGCGGCCAGCTCCCACACGGTGCCGCCGGCGCGTGAGACGGCGACGTCGGCGGCGGCGAGCGCCTCTCCGAAGTGGTCGGTCTGTGCCACGAGCACGTAGTCGTGGCGCTTCACGCGCGGGCGGAGCGCCTCGTAGTCTCGCTCGCCGCAGATGTGGAGGACCGCCGGCCCTGCGCCGGCCCAGGCATCGACCGCCATCTCGTTGAGAGACCGTGCGCCCGCGAGCGCACCGAACACCGCCACGACGGGCCTGTCGAGCGGAAGACCGAACCTGCGCCGCCCGGCCTCCGGTGCAGCACCCTGGTGTGCGCGTGGGATCGGCCGCCCCACGACCCGGTACTTGGGGCCGTCACGACCGGGGATCGGGTACGCGAGGAAGACACGCTTCGCAAAGGGCGCTGCGAGACGGTTGGCGAGACCGAGATGGGCATCCGCCTCGGTGAGCACGGCAGGGATCCGCCGCACGCGCGCCGCCAGCACCATCGGGCCGGCGACGAAGCCACCACCGCCGAGCACGACGTCGGGTCGGCGGCGCGAGAGGATCCCCGAGCACGCGAACGGGGCCTTGATCGCCTGCCAGAAGGCGCGCAGCAACTCGAGGCTCGGTCGACGAGGGAAGCCTGTGACGTCGAACGCGTCGAGCTCGAAGCCCGCGTCAGGCACCAGCCGCGACTCGACGCGGTCTCGTGTTCCGGCGAACGTCACGGTTGCGCCGCGGTCGCGCAGAGCCTCCGCGACCGCGAGCGCCGGACGCACGTGACCCGCCGTTCCCCCGGCCGCGACCACGCACGCGGGCTTCGATGACGCGTTCATTCACCGCGATGTTAAGGAGGATCCCGACCGAGGCGAGCAACACGAGGAGCGACGAGCCCCCGTACGAGACGAACGGCAGCGGGATTCCCGTGAGCGGAGCGATGCCGAGCACGGCTGCGAGGTTCACGGCCGCCTGCCCGCAGATGAGCGTCGTGAGGCCCGCGGCCAGGCGCTTGCCGAACGGATCGCGGCAGCGGAGCGCGACGCGAAACCCGGCCCACGCGAAGGCTCCGAACGCGAGGACGACGAGCGTCGAGCCGAACAGCCCGAGCTCTTCGCCGACGACTGCGTAGATCATGTCCGTGTGCGCCTCGGGGAGGAAGTTGATCTTCTGGATCCCCTGCCCCAGCCCCTGTCCAGTGATGCCACCCGAGCCGATGCCGATCATCGCCTGCACCGTCTGGAAGCCGGAGCCCTCGGGGTCCTGCCACGGGTCGAGGAAGCTGAGCAGGCGGTCGCGCCGGTACGGCTCGAACCAGATCGCCGCAACACCCGCGGCGATGGCGAGGAGCGAGGCCGTGCCGAGCACGCGGATGGGTGTTCCGGAGACGAGGAGGATGGCGAACACCATCACGGCGAGCGAGATCGTCGTGCCGAGGTCCGGTTGCAGCAACACGAGACCCCCGATCACGACGACGACCCAGCCGACCGGGTTCATGAGCTCCCCCATCGTCCGCGGCGCCTGGCGCCGCGCGAGCACAGCGCAGGCGAACAGGCAGACGGCGAGCTTCGCGAACTCCGACGGCTGCAGGCTGACCGGCCCGAGGAGGAACCAGCGGCGTGCGCCGTTGATCGGAGCAGCGATCACGAGCACGGCGATGCACGCCACGAGCACGCCGAGGACCAGCACCGGAGCGATCAGGCGGAGGCGGTGGTAGTCGAAGCGCGAGAGGGCGACGAGGAGAGCGGCGCCGGCACAGGCGTAGAGCCCCTGCTTGACGAGGAAGCGCATGGGATCGCCCTCGCCGATGGCGGCGGAGGCCGACGTCGCGCTGAACACCATGACCAGCCCGAAGGCGACGAGCCCGAGCGTGACGAGGACGAGAACGCGCTGCTCGAGCTGCCCGTGCTTCACCCGGCGAGCTTCGCCACGAGGCGCCGGAACTCCTCCCCACGATGCTCGAAATCCCTGAATTGATCGAAGCTTGCGCACGCCGGCGACAGCAGCACGACATCGCCAGGGGCGGCTGCGGTGGCCGCCTGCCGGACGGCGCTCTCGAGCGTCCCGGCCTCGGTGGTGGAGACCTCCGCCAGCGCGAGCGCGGCGGCGAGCTCGTGCGCGGCTTCGCCGATCACGTACGCGTGGTCATCCGACTCGAAGGCGGCGGCGAGCAGCGCGTATGGCTCGTTCTTGCCACGACCGCCCAGGATCACGTGCTTGCGTGTTCCGGGGAAGCACGCGAGGGCGCGCCGGGCAGCGGCGACGTTCGTCGCCTTCGAGTCGTTGACGTACCGGACGCCTCCGACGACGCCGACCTCCTCGATCCGGTGCTCCACGCCGGGGAACGTGCGGAGCGCCTCGCCGATCGCGCCGTCCGGGACTCCGATCGCACGCGAGGCCGCGACTGCCGCCGCGGCGTTCTCGCGGTTGTGTGCGCCGGGAATCAGCGGCTCGGCGGGGAGCGCGTCGTCGGCCGCGAACTCGACCCGTCGACCCATCCCTGGAACGACACCGAACCCGCGCGGCACAACCGCGACATCGTCGGGGCCCTGGTTCTCGAACACCCGGAGCTTCGCCGACGCGTACGCGTCGAAGCTCCCGTGTCGATCGACGTGGTCGGCCTCGAGGTTGACGAGAACGGCGACCCGCGGCCGGAGTGACGCCATGTCCTCGAGCTGGAACGAGGAGAGCTCGCAGATCACCCAGGCGTTGGCGTCGGTCGAACCGACGAGCGACGTCAGGGGCCGGCCGATGTTCCCGGCAACCTCGCAGGGCCACCCCGCTGCATCGAGGATCGCTCCGAGCAACGCCGTCGTCGTCGTCTTGCCGTTGGTGCCCGTGATGCCGACGATCGGGTTGGACAGCAGACGGACGCCGAGCTCGACCTCGGAGATCACGTCGATACCGCGCGCGCGAGCGGCAGCCACCGGCGGCGCGTCGCCAGGGACACCGGGGCTCTTCACGACGAGATCGACGCCGCCGAGGAGCGCGTCGTCCCACGCGCCGAGCCGGACCTCCCCCGCGAGGCCCGCCGTGCCCAGATCCGTGTCACGGTCGTAGGCGACGACGTCGACTCCGTCGCGGAGCAGCGCCGCGACGGCCGCGCGGCCCGAGCGGGCGAGGCCCACGACGAGCACACGGGTTGGCAGCGCCTGGCTCACGCCGGAAGCCTACGCCCGTCCCGGAAACCGTGTCCGTCGGTCACCGAGCTCGCCGTGATGGTGATGCGGCCCGATGACCGCCACGTCCCCACCCCAGGACTGCGACGCGCAAGCGGCTCGAGGTCGTCGGTCGCGAGCCGTGTGGCGACCGGCGCCGCGCCCCAGACCTCCGTCTCGGGCAGCGCGACACCGACGGGTGCTACCGCCAGACGCGCCGGAACCCTGTGGCGATGCTCCGGTCGCGCGGCTACAGCTGGAACCGAAGGTAGTAGCGGTAGTAGAGAACGAAGCCGACGGCGCAGAGGATCGCGCCGACGATCCAGAAGCGCACCATGATCTTCGTCTCCGACCAGGCCTTCATCTCGAAGTGGTGGTGGATCGGCGCCATCAGAAACACACGCTTCCCCGTGCGCTTGAAGCTCGCCACCTGGATCATCACGGACAGCGCCTCGATCAGGTAGATGCCGCCGATGAAGACGAGCAGCACCTCCGTCTCGGTGAACACCGCCAACGTGGCGATGGCTCCGCCGAGAGCCATGGAGCCGGTGTCCCCCATGAAGACCTCGGCGGGGAAGGCGTTGTACCAGAGGAATCCGATCACCCCACCGATCAGCGCCGCCGCCACGATCGCGAGGTCGAGGTACTCGTCGCTGCGCAGTCCGACCTGACCCGAGCGGATCCACGAGATCGAGGCGATCGCCAGCAGGGTGAGCAGTGAGATCGCGCAGGTGCCCGCGGCGAGCCCGTCGAGCCCGTCGGTGAGATTGACGCCGTTCGCGGTCCCGGCGATGACCACGAACAGGAACGGGAAGTACGCCCACGAGAGGTCGATGTTCACATCCACGACCGGGAAGTAGATCTCGGTGTCCATGTACGAGACCTGCGTCGTCGCGTAGCCGACACCCGCCGTGACCAGGGCGAGCAGAAGGAGCTTCCAGCGTCCCGACAGCCCGAGTGAGCGGCGGTGTCGCACCTTGAGCGCATCGTCCGCGAAGCCGATCAGCGCGCAGCCGAGTGTGGCACCGAGAACGGCTGCGCCCGGCACCGTGTACAGCGAGACGGCGAGCACCGGCGCGACCGCTGCGGCAAGCAGGAGCAGCCCTCCCATGGTCGGCGTGCCCTGTTTGGCGGCATGGTGCTTCGGCCCTTCCTCTCGAATCTGCTGGCCGACGCTCTGCCGGCGCAGCCAATCGATGAACGTGGGGCCGATCACGACGGCGATGACCATCGCCACGAGACCTGCGATTAGGACGCGGACCATGCCTCGCAGAGGTTCTCGACGCGGGACGGGATGCCTTCGAGCCCGACGGCTCGAGACGCTTTGACGAGCACGGCGTCCCCGGGCCGGAGGAGGTCGCCCAGCACCGACACGGCCGTCTCCCGATCGGGCGCGAGCCGCCAGACAGAGAGGCCTTCGACTGCATAGCCCTGGGCCGCCATGCCGACACCGACGACGACCTCGATGCCCAACTCGACGAGCAGGTCGCCGATCTCCCGGTGGTAGCGTGCGCTCGCGTCGCCCAGCTCGGCCATCTCGCCGAGCACGGCGACACGGCGACGCGTCCCGGCGCGTTCGGCGAGGTCGCGCAGCGCAGCTCTCATCGACACGGGGTTTGCGTTGTACGCGTCGTTGACGACGAACCCGCCGCCGTGCAACGGGACGACCTGCCCCCGCCACGGGGAGAGCCCGATCTGTGCCGCACCCTCCTGCGCCCGGTCGAGCGGGAGGCCGAGTGCCTCGTACGCGATCAGCGCGGCCAACACGTTGCCGACGAGATGACGCTGGTCGAACGACAGCTCGAGCTCTATCGACCGTCCGGCCACGGGGAACCGCCAGCGATCGCCGACCCGCTCGACCGCGTCCGGGTCGAACCGCCTGACGTCCACGTCGTCGCGCAGGAGCCACGGTTCGAGCTCCTCTGCCTGAGCCGGTACGATCGCGACCCCGCCAACCGGGAGCGCGTCGATCGCCTCGGCGTTCGCCCGTGCGACCGCCGCCACGGAGCCGACGAGCTCGAGGTGCTCTGGGCCGATCCCCGTCACGAGCGTCATGGTCGGCCGGGCGACAGCGCAGAGCTCGGCGATCTGCCCGACACCGCGCATTCCCATCTCCGTGACGAGCACCCGGGTGTCTGGCTCGAGGCGAAGCACGGTCAGCGGCAATCCGATCTCGTTGTTGCGGCTCGCGTCGGCGAAGACGGTGGGCGTGACCGCCTGGCACAGAGAGCCGAGCGCGTCCTTCGTCGACGTCTTGCCCGTGGAGCCGACCACGGCGACGACCTGCGCGGTCGAGCGCGAGCGTATGAGCGAGGCAAGCGCGGCGAGCGCAGCATGCTGGTCGCGCGGCACGAGCGCCGCGGCTCCACGCCGGTGCGCGTCGGTGACGAAACGACCTCCGCTGTTGAGCGCGACGAAGAGATCGCCGGGACGTGCAATCCGCGAGTCGTCGTGGATCCGGCCCACGACGCCAGCCGCAGGCGTCGGGCCGCTCAACTCGCCAAGGTCGAGCGCGACCAGCTCCTCCCACGCGAGGGGGATCAGGCTCCCACCTCCTCGAGCGCAGCGCGTGCCTCGACCCGATCGTCGAAGGGGTGTGTCACCCCGGCGATCTCCTGACCCTGCTCGTGCCCCTTGCCCGCGATCACGACCACATCCCCCGGATCGGCGAGCGCGAGTGCGCGCCGGATCGCCGAGCGGCGATCCGGATCGATCTCGACATCGATCCCTGTGCCCTCGACGATCTCGCCGATGATCAGGAGGGGATCCTCCGACCGCGGGTTGTCGCTGGTGACGACGACCACGTCTGCCCGGGCGCGCGCAATCTGCCCCATCGGCCGTCTCTTGTCGCCGTCACGGTCACCCCCCGCGCCGAAGACGACGATCAGCCGGCCCGAGTCGAGCGTCCGGGCAGCCTGCAACACGCGGTCGAGCGCGTCGGGCGTGTGTGCGTAGTCGACGAGCACGGTGAAGGGTTGGCCACAGTCGATGGACTCGAAGCGCCCGGCCACCTGCGGCGCGGCCGCGACGCCGTCGGCGATGGCGCTCTCCTCGACGTCGAGCAGGAGCGCAGCCGTCACCGCCGCGAGGACGTTCTCCACGTTGAAGACTCCGCGCAGCGGCGTTGTGAGCTCGATGCCGGCGGCGGTGAAGCGCGAGCCGGAAGCGTCGAGCTCCAGACCGTCGGCTCGCACCTCGGCGTCCGGCCGCAACCCGAAGGTCACGAGAGGCGCCCTCCCGGCGCTGTCCAGCTCGTCGGCCAGCCGCCGTCCGTAGGGGTCGCCGATGTTGACCGCCGCAGGCGCGGGCTCGAGGCCCGTGAACAGCTTGCGCTTCGCCTGGTAGTACTCCTCCATGGAGCCGTGGAGATCGAGGTGGTCCTGCGAGAGGTTCGTGAAGGCGAGCGCATCGAAGCGCACCCGGTCGAGCCTTCGATAGTGCGACCCGTGGGACGAGGCCTCGAGCACGACCGCCTCGTCACCGGCATCGAGCATCTCGCGGAAGAGCCGGTGCAGCTCGATCGCCTCGGGCGTCGTGAAGGGCGCGGGCGTGGCCTCACCGCCAACGATCCACTCGATCGTGCCGACGAGACCGGTCGGGCGCCCGTCTCGCTCGAGAATCGAACGCAGGACGCTCGCCGTCGTCGACTTCCCGTTCGTGCCCGTGATACCCGCCACGTCGAGGGCGCGAGTCGGCTCGCCGTAGAACACGTCGGCCGCGACCGCCATCGCCGCGCGCGTGTCCGCGACGACGAGCTGCGGCACCAGGACGTCGACGGGATGCTCGACCACGAGGGCAGCAGCGCCGGCCGCCACCGCGACGCGAGCCAGGTCATGGCCGTCGGCGGTTCGCCCTGGAACGCAGAAGTAGAGCGCGCCGCCCCTGACCTTCCTCGTGTCGTGCGCAAGGCCGGCGACGTCGATCGGTCGTCGTCCGATCACGTCGCTCGGCGCGAGCGCACGGATCAGCGCCTCGAGCTCCACCGCCGTGGATTCTAGGGGCGCCGACCGGACCGCTCGGCTGGTGTCCTGATCCGTTCCGGGCGGCGGCAGCCGGCGGACGTCACTCGGTGCGACCGGCGCCGAGCGCCACGAGAGAGGACGACTTCGTCTCGGGCGCGTCGGGCGCGACTTCGAGGTACTGCAGAGAGAAGCGGGCGAGATCGCGAAAGATCGGAGCCGCCACCACGCCGCCCCAGATCGCCCCGTGAGGTTCGTCGACCATGACGAGGATCGCCAGCTGCGGCTTTCGCGCGGGCACGAGGCCCACGAAGGATGCGACGTACTTCGAGGCGTAGCGTCCGTTCTCGGGCTTCTGCGCGGTGCCGGTCTTCCCGGCGACCGTGTACCCGGGGATCGCCGCCTCTGATCCCGTTCCCTCGACCACGACGTCACGGAACATCGACATCATGCTGTTGGCCGTGCGCTTCGAGACGATGCGGCGGCCAGCCGAGGTCTTGACCTTCCGCCCGCCCACCTTCGCCACGATGTACGGCTTCTCCAGCACGCCACCGTTGCCGATCGCCCCGTAGGCAGAGACCATCTGCAACGGTGTGACGGCAATGCCCTGACCGATGGGGACGGTACCGATCGTCGATCCCGACCACTCGTCGAGCGGAAGCACGAGGCCAGGGCTCTCGCCGAGATAGCCGAGGCCGGTCTGCTTGCCGAAACCGAAGCGCTCTATCCAGGACGCGAGCCCACCGGCACCAAGCCGCTCAGCCACGGTGATCGTCCCTACGTTCGACGACTCGTAGAGGATCTGGCGGACGGTCATGCGCCTCGTCGACCGACCGTGTGCCTCGTGGATCGTCCTGTCGGCGACGCGAATCGTCGGCGCCAGGACAAACGACGTGGTCGGCGTTACGACGCGGTCCTCGAGGGCTCCGGCGATGGTCACGATCTTGAATGTCGAGCCCGGCTCGTACATGTCCGTCACCGCGCGGTTACGCCGCGCGTCGGGCGCCGCATCGGCAAACCGGTTGGCGTCGAAGGTCGGTGCGTTGGCAAGGGCGAGCACGGCTCCCGTTCTCGGGTCGAGCACGATCGCGGTGGCACCGCGCGCGCCCCACCGTCGTACCGCGTCGACGAGCATGCGCTCCGCAGTCGCCTGGATCTGGTGGTCGAGCGTGAGCACGACGTTCCGTCCCTGGCGTTCGGGAGACGAGGTGACGACGTCGATCGCGCGCCCGAACGGATCGCGAATCACCGCCTCCGAGCCGGCCCTGCCGGCAAGCTGCTTGTCGAGTGCCCGCTCGAGCCCTTCGAGCCCGCGGTTGTCGGTGCCGGCGTAGCCGAGCAGATGCGACGCGACACTCCGTTGCGGGTAGCTCCTCCGCTCCTCGTCGTAGAAGCCGAGCCCCGGAACGTCCTTCCGCTCGAGCTTCGCTGCCTTGATCGGGTCGGCCTTCCGCTGCAGGTAGACGAACCCGCGCGAACGATCGCGGAGCAGCGGGTACAGCTCGTTCGGGTCGAGGCCGAGCGTCTTGCCGGCGACGACGGCAACGCGCTGCGGGTTGACGATGTGGCGAGGATCGGCGTAGACCGTCGTCGCCTGCTCGCCGATGGCGAGCGGTTTTCCCGTGCGGTCGAAGATCGTCCCTCTTCCTGCTGGGAGCTCGATCGTCTCCACGTGCTGCTGCGCGGCGAGCGCCTCGTAGGAGGAGCCTCTGACGACCTGCAGGTAGGCGGCCCGCCCGAGCGTGACGGCGAAGAGGATGCCGAAGACGGCCAACAGCAGATGAATGCGACGGTTGGCCCGTCGATCCATTACCGCTCCGGGATGAGGTCGACGTACGTGGTCAGCAGCGGATCCGCGGGCTCGACGCCGAGTCGGGAGCGTGCCTGCGTCTCGATCCGCACGCTCGCCGACGCGCTGGAGAGGCGGGCCCGCAGGCGCGCCGTGTCGGCCTTGAGCTGCGCCCGCTCGACACTGAGCCCGTCGAGCTCGACATTCAGCCGAAGCACGGCGACGTTGACGGCGACGACGCCGGCGAGCAGAGCTGCGACGACGACGATCCAGACGACTCCGCCGGTGAAGCGCCGCTCCGAGACGCGTGACGTGGCGCGACGCTTGGCGCCGCGGATCGACGTGTCGGCGATCGTCGACATCTACGATTTCACGGCCGCACGTAGACGCGCGGATGCCGCGCGCGGATTGCGCTCGATCTCGACTGCCCCGGGGCGCACGGGCTTGCGCGTGAGCACCCGTACGTCGGGCTGCTTGCCGCACGCGCAGACGGGGAAGTCCGGCGGGCACGTGCAACCGCGTGCACTGTCACGCAGGAAGTGCTTGACGATCCTGTCCTCCAGCGAGTGAAAGCTGATCACCGCGAGGCGACCACCCGGCCGCAGCATCTCGACCGCAGCCGGGAGTGCGGTCTCGAGTGCGCCCAGCTCGTCGTTGACGGCGATGCGGAGAGCCTGGAAGACACGCTTGGCCGGGTGTCCCTCGCCGAAGCGGGCGGGCATCGGGATGGCCGATTTGATGGTCTCCACCAGCTCTCCGGTGCGCGCATACGGGCGCTCGCTGCGGCGGCGCACGATCGCACGCGCGATCGGCGTCGCATACCGCTCCTCGCCGTAGCGGCGGAAGATCGTCCGCAGCTCGCGCTCGTCCCAGGTGTTCACGATCTCCGCCGCGGACGGCTCGGACGACGGGTCCATGCGCATGTCGAGGGGCGCGTCCGTCGCGTACGAGAAGCCGCGCTCGGGTCGGTCGATCTGCATCGACGAGACGCCGAGGTCGAGCAGGATCGCGTCCGCTCCGATGTCGTTGGCCGCGAGTTGGCTCAGAACGACGGCGAAGTCGCCGCGGAGGAAGCGCACATCGACGCCCGCGGCTGCCTTGAAGCGATCGAAGTGGGATCGCGCAGTCGGGTCACGGTCGATCGCGACGAGCTTGCCTCGACCGTCGAGATCTTGGGCCAACAGCCGTGCGTGCCCCCCCGCGCCGAACGTGGCGTCGACGACGGTCTCGCCGGGTTGCACGGCGAGCAGCTCGCGCACCTCGTCGGCGAGGACTGGCGTGTGATCAGCTGCGCTTGTCTGCAAGACGTTCGGCAACATCGTCGGCGCTCCCTTCGACGGCTTTCAGGTGCTCCGCCCACGCAGCGCGGTCCCAGATCTCCAGATGGTCGTCGACACCTGCGATGACCACCTCCTTGTCCAAGCCGGCGTGACGGACGAGCGCCGGCGGTACGAGCACGCGGCCCTGCCGATCCGGCTCGTCCTCCGTCGCTCCGCCGAACACGTGACGCTTGAGCTGACGGGCCTCGCGTGAGAACGAGTCGAGCTCGGAGATCCGGGTGCGCACGCGCGACTCCCACTCGCCGCGCGGGTAGACGTCGACGCAGGCGTCGATGCCGCGCGCGAGCACGATCCCGCCGGCGAGCGCCGCACGAAAACGAGCCGGCAACGTAACCCGGCTCTTGTCGTCGATCGTGTGCTGGTACTCGCCGTAGTACATCGCGCCTTCCCGGAGGTTCCCACGGAGCCCCACTCTAGACCACAATCTCCCACTTTGCAACCCCTCGCTCCCACGATTCCCGCGCTGTCGAGCGCCCTCGGCACGCTCTCCGTCGAGCAGTGGGCACGAAACAGGCAGACCTCTCCCTCGACCGATTCTCGGGGCCCGACCCCGGTCGGCCGACGCTCGGCCGAAGCGCGCTCAGAGGCGATTCAGCGGAGCGCGACGGTGTCGGGCGATACTCCGCGGCCGGTGAGGGCTGCCGCCCCGCAGCGAGCGGCGAAGCCGACTGCGTCGGCCGACTCGAGGCCTGACGCGAGCGCGAACGTCAGCCCGGCGAGGAAGCAGTCACCGGAGCCGTACGAGTCCTCGATCGGTCCCGGGGGCGGTGCCGCGCTGAACGGGCCGCCGGGCTGCATCCACCCACCCAGCGCCCCGGACGTCGTCACCACGAGTGACGGCGGGGGGTCGAGGTCGCCGGGGCGGAATCGCTCCGCCGCATCCCCTCCACTGCCGACGAGTGCATCCAGGACCACCGCCCCTCGCCGCAGCACGTCGAGCTCCCGCGCCGTCGCCGTGAGAATCCGCGCGCGACGCGCACGCAGGAGCGCGTCGCTGTCACCCGCGATGAAGACGACCGCATCCATGTCGGCGAGCTCGTGCCACGGGAGCCGGTCGTCGTTGCCCCTGGGCTGAAGCTTCGGGCCGACTGTCGTGATCGTCCTCTCCCCGCGCTCGTCGACGTGGGTCAGCGCCCAACGAGTCGGAAGTCGCTCGACGGCGGCATGCACGCGAACACCACGCTCCTCGAGCTCGGACACCGTCTCACGCCCGAGCTCGTCGTCGCCGACCGCGGTCAGCAGCGTCGCCTCATCGACGAGACGCGACAGTTGCAGAGCGGCGACCGCCCCGCCGCCACCGGCCTGCTCCCAGTCCTCGAACGAATGCGCGATCTCGCCCGCAGCGGGCATGCGGTCGACACGAACGAAGCGAATCCACTCGACGTGCCCGACGACGGCGATCTTCACGTGTGAAGTGTCACAGATGGAGCGGAGCGTCTCCGAGAAGCCGACGGTGCAGCTCGACGGTCTCGGATGACGGGCCGACACCGAGCTCGTCCCGCAGACGGATGCGGAGCTCCTCGTATGCAAGTAGCGCCTCGGCACGATTGCCGCGCTGTTCGAGCACGTCCATCAGCAGACGCGTGCCGCTCTCGCGGAGCGGTGCGAGCTCGACCAAGCGCCTCGCCGTTCGTTCAGCAGTGTCCAGCTCGGAGCCGCCGATCCGCGCCGCCGCGAGCCCCGCCAGCTCCAGCGCCCGGACGAGTGTCGCCTGGAGGCTCCTGCGACGTGCGGCGGCCCACTCGGCGGTCTCGCCAGCCATGAACGGCCTCTCACACACATGCTGTGCCACGCGCGCCGGGCTCCAAGCGCCCGCCCAGTCTTCCCGCGCGACTGCACTCTCCGCCCGATGCAGGGCCGCACTCGCCACATCGACGTCGATCCAGGCACCGGACGGCAGCCGGAGCCTGACCTCCGACCGACCGTCGAGTGAGACGACTCTGCGCAGCTTCGACAACAGAGCGCTGAGAGCCGAATCGGCAGCCTCGGGGCGGACTTCACCCCAAAGCACGGACGACAGCGCGTCCCGATCGACGGGACGTCGCCGCTCGAGGACGAGGTAGGCAAAGAGAAGCCGTCCCTGCTTGCCGGGAAGACGATCCTCGACACGGTTGCCGTCGATTCGGGCCACCAGCGCCCCGCAGAGCTGGATGCGCGTCTCCACGACCTCGAACCTACTGCGCCGCCAAGGTTCCGCCAACCCTGCGACAAGGGAGCTCATGCTCGGTCGTCGATACTCCCGTCACAGCGACTCCAGGAGGGATCATGGGCAAGAGGATCGATTGCGAGTGCGGCGAGGTCGTGAAGGCGACCGACGACGACGAGCTGGTGGCGAAGGTCGAGGCCCACGTCGTCGACGCGCACCCCGAGCTGGTGGGAAAGATGACCCGAGAGGACGTGCTCGGAATGGCCGTCGAGGACGACTGACAGCAATGGCGGGCATCGTCGCGTATCGCGTGTTCGGCACCGTGATCGCGTTCTCTGACTGACCGCTCTTCCAGCCCGATCTCACATCGCGTCCCGGAAGGGCGTTTCGCGTGATGATGGAGGACGTGGCACAGCGGATTCCGCCGTTCGAGGCGTTCTACGCCGAGCACCGGGACGTCGTCTTCGGCGTCCTCCGGCGGACCCTCGGCGTCGACCGGGCCGACGACGCGTTCCAGGAGACGTTCCTGCGAGCACTGCGGGCCTACGGACGCCTCGACCACGCCGAGCACCTCAGGGCCTGGGTCCTGACGATCGCCCGCAACGTCGCGCTGGACGTCCATCGGCGAACCCGGCCAACGGCCGAGATGCCGGAGATCCCGCACGTCGACGGGCTGCCCGCCTTCGTGGAGCTCGCCGAGCTCACGGACGCGCTGCCGGCGAAGGAGCGGGCGGCGGTCGTGTTGCGGTACGGCTACGACCTCGACTACGAGCGCATCGCTGCCGCGCTCGGGTCGAGCCCGGACGCCGCCCGGCAGGCTACGTCCTCCGGTGTCCGCCGCCTGCGAAGGGAGACGAGACGATGAAGACTCCGACCGACCTCGACCGCCGCTTCCGCGACGCTGCCGCCCGCTCCGGTCTCCTCGATGCCGCCTATGACACGGTCGAGAGCCCGATCGGCGATCTCCTCGTGGCGGTGACGGATCGCGGGCTTCTCAGCATCTCGTTCGACCCCGATCCCGCGGCGCTGCTCGACCGAATCGCAGACACCACCGGACGAGGCGTGCTCCGATCACCGCGGGCGATCGACGCGGCGCGCGGCGAGCTGGACGAGTACTTCGACCATCGCCGTCGCTCGTTCGACCTCACGGTCGACCTGCGAGGGACGACCGACTTCACCGAGCGGGTGCTCGCCGAGCTTGCGCGTGTCCCGTACGGACAGACCGCGACCTACGGCGAGCTTGCTGCACGGGCTGGTCGGCCGCGTGCCGCGCGCGCCGTCGGCATGGTCATGAACCGCAACCCGATTCCCATCGTGCTGCCGTGCCACCGCATCGTCGGCGCCTCAGGCGATCTCGTCGGCTACGCGGGCGGGCTCGGACGCAAGGTCGAACTGCTCCGGCTCGAAGGAGTCACGATGTGACACCGACCCTGACGGGAGCAAGATCGCGGCGAGGGCGGCCCCGAGCGCACACAGCGCTCCGACACAGACAGCGACAGCGCGAAACGGGGTGACGGCCGCGTCGCGATGGTCGGCGGGCAGATCGACCTCGAAAGGACTCGCCCCTACTCCACCCCCCGCTGCGTACACGGCACTGGCCACGGCGCCGACATCAGCGACTGCGAGAACACCGCCGACACGAGTGACGGTCTGACTCAGGCCCGAGGCGACACGTGTGAGGCCGGACGGCGCCGGCTCGAGCGCTGCCGCAGTGATCGGTGCGACCACGGCTGAGAGCCCGGGCCCGAACACGAAGAGACCGGCTCCCGCCCACAGCGGCACCTCACCCTTGTCGGTGAGAGGAAGAACGAGGAGCGTGCTCAGGGGCGATCACGGAGCCGCCCCCCACGACCGGCAAACGCGGCCCATGCCGGTCGGCGAAGCCACCGAACCCCGGGGCGAGCGCCACCGGCGCGATGCTCGGCACCGCCAACAGTGCACCGGTAGCCACCGGTGACATGCCGAGGACCTGGAGAGACACGGGGAGGAACACGAGCTGTGAGATGAGCCCGGCCCAGAGCACCATCGTCACGGCGTTGGCGGCCACGATTCCCGGCGCCCGCAGAAGCCGAAGCGGCAAGAGCGGGTCCTGTGCGTCATCCCGCAACGCTAGTGGCAGGGCCCGTCACAGCCCGGCGGAACGCCGATCAGATCACTGCTTCGATGAATCGCCGCGTCTCGGCCCGCTGGGGATCTCCGAGGACGCGCTCGGGAGGCCCTTCCTCGATGATCTCCCCCTCGTGGACGAATGCCAGACGTGAGCCGACCTCACGCGCGAACCCCATCTCGTGCGTGACCACGAGCATCGTCATCCCGATCTCCGTCGCGAGGCGGCGCATCACGGCGAGCACCTCGCCGATCAGCTCGGGGTCGAGCGCGGACGTCGGCTCGTCGAAGAGCATCACGCGCGGGTTCATGGCCAGCGCCCGGGCGATCGCCACGCGCTGTTGCTGCCCGCCGGACAGCTGGATGGGAAAGGCATCCGCCTTCTCGGGGAGGCCGACCATCTCGAGCAGCTCACGGCCCGACTGGATGGCATCGCTACGTTGTCTCCCAAGCACCGTCAGCGGGCCTTCGATCACGTTCTCGAGGACGGTGAGGTGAGGGAAGAGGTTGAAGTCCTGGAAGACCATCCCCGTGCGGATGCGAAGCTGCCGAACCTGCTCGCGCTTGGCCGTGGTGCGATGGCCGCCGCCCTCGATCCGGATCCCGTCGACCTCGATCGACCCGGACGTCGGCTCCTCGAGGAAGTTGATGCAGCGAAGGAGCGTGCTCTTCCCGGATCCCGACCGGCCGGCGAGGACGACGACCTCCCCGACGCCGACCTCGAGGTCGATCCCTTTGAGCACGGTGTGCGCTCCGAATGCCTTCCACAGCCCTTGCACCCGGAGAATGCTCGCGCTCACGACGACGCCTCCGCACGCGACGGCCGCTGCCCGGCGACACCGACACCCGCCGTACCGCGCACATAGCCCTTGCTCAACCGACGCTCCAGACGTGACTGGAGGTACTGGAAGATCGTCGTCAGCCCCCAGTAGATGAGCGCGGCGATGATCAGCGCCTCGAGATTGCGGAAGTCCGCTCTCCCGAGAAGCTGCGCGCGTCGAAAGATCTCCATCTGCGCAACCGTCGTGCCGAGGAAGCTCACGAGTGCGGTGTCCTTCATCATCGCGATGAACTCGTTGCCGGTCGGCGGGATGATCACCCGCACCGCCTGCGGCAGGACGACCCTCCGCATCTTCTGCCGGTAGGTCATGCCGAGCGCCTCGGCAGCCTCTGCCTGACCGTGACCGACCGACTGGATACCCGCGCGGAAGATCTCCGTCATGTACGCGCCGTAGTTGAGACCGAGCGCGAGCACGCCGGCGGTGAGCACGTTCAGCGTGAGCAGGTCCGCCCAGAAGTCGCCGAACGCCAATCCGATCTGCGGCAGCGCGAGGTAGATCAGGAACATCTGCACGATCAGCGGCGTGCCGCGGAAGAACGACGTGTAGAAGCCGGCCACACCGACTGCGATGGGGTTGTGCGACAGTCGGCCGAGAGCGCCGAGCAGTGCGAGCACGGACGCGAGCGCGATCGCGAGCACGGCGATGATCACCGTCCACGTGAGCCCCTTGAAGATGAACGCGGCGTTCTCGCGCATCCACTCCGTGTCGAAGTCCGCCGCCGCGAACAGCGCCACCAGCCCGGCCAGGATCACCACCCAGACGGCACCGAGCTTGAACGCGAAGGGGACCCGTGCCGACCTGAGCTCGAGCGACTCGCGGCGGCCCGGCGACGGGCCCGACGGTGAGGGCGGCGCTTTCGTAGCGCCGCCCTCACCCGGTGTCTCCGTCACCGAACCACCCGCCTACCTCACGTGGTGGCCGTGGTCAGGTCCGCTCCGTACCACTTCTCCGAGAGCGTGCTGAGTGTCCCGTCCGAGTGCATCTCCTCGATGATCTTGGAGATCTCGTCGACGAGGCTCTGCGGATCGAGCTGCGAGCTCATGTCGATAGCGACCGACAGCGGCTCGTAGTACAGCGGCTCGCCGACGATCTTGATCGGCTTGTCCGCATCGATCGCGGCCTGGAGTGTCGGCTGCGCGGAGATCACGGCATCCAACCGGCGACCGTCTCCGAGGGAGAGGTCCTGGATCGAGGTCGAGTCCGTGTCGGACGTGACGATCGTCGGATCGGTCACCACCGACTCGATCGCCACTCCCTCACCCGATTCGTCCTGCGAGATCTCGAGCGTGCCCTGCAGGTAGAGGTCGTAGGTGCACCCACCACACACGCCGATCTTCTTCCCGTCGAGCCCACTTGCGTCGGTGATCGTCGTGTTGTCGACGTGCACCGCGATCGACGCCGGCGTGTAGTAGTAGGGCGGCGTGAAGTAGAGCACTTCCGCCCGCTCCGGAGTGATCGTCATCGAGCCGACCGAGATGTCCCAGCGGCCGTTCCAGTTGCCGGCGATGATCGTCTCCCACGCCGGTGCCTCCCAGGCGATCTCGACATCGAGACGCTCTGCGATCTCCGTAGCGACGTCGATGTCGAAGCCCTCGTACTCACCCGTGTCCTTGTTCAGCTCGGACTGCGGGGGGTACGCCGGATCCGTGGAGACGGTCAGCGTGCCCTTGTCACGGATCGAGGCGAGTAGGTCGTTCTCTCCACTGTCGCTACCGCCGCACCCCGCGACGGAGATCGTCAGCGCCAGCGTCAGGACGGCAAGCGCGGCTGAACGAGTCCTCCACATGAGACCTCCTTGGCCCAGGGCATCGAGCCGTCCACTGCTCAACGAGGTGGAGTCCGACGACATCCCCACCCGTCACGCGGCCGACGACCGACTTGTGATTCTGCGTACGACCCGGGAAGCGTAACCCGCCTGCCTCCCGGCTGTCACGAGAAGCTCCGCGGTGGAGCGCGTGGGCGAGACGGAGGCCGGTGCTCAGGGGAGCAGCCGGTACCCGACGCCCCAGACGTTGACGACGAAGTGATCCGTGTCCAGCTGGCAGAGCTTCCGGCGGAGCCGTGAAGCGTGCGAATCCACCGTTCGCGTGCGTAGCGAGGTTCTCACGCCCCAGACGTCACGAAGCAGCTCGGCCTTGGTGAAGACGCGGTGCGGATCCCGAGCGAGCTGCACCGCGAGCTCGAACTCCCGTCCCGCGAGCGGCACCGGAGCACCGCGGACGAGAACCTGCCGCGCCCGGAGGTCGACGACGACGTCGCCGGCTTCCATCACGTCGGCCTGCCCCTGACGTGCGCGCCGGAGCAAGGCACGCATCCGTGCCAGCAGCTCGGGGTACACGTGGCGCTCGCAGACGTCGTCGGCGCCGTGCTCCAGTGCACGAACCCTCTCGACCATGTCTGCCCCCGGCTCGGTGAGCAGGATCATCGGAATGTTCCGATCCCATCGTCGCCCGGGCTCGCCGGCACGAAGCCGGCGACAGAGGTCCGCCTCGGCGACGATCACGATGTCGGGGGCATGGCGCTCGGCGAGGTCGAGCGCCCGGGCATTCCACGATGCCTCGAGGACCTCGTACCCGTCGTCGCGCAGATGCCGTTCGAGGTACGCACGCGACGACGGCTCGGGATCCGCCAGCAGGACGGCGCTCGATCTCATGCTGCGAGGCTAGGGACGGGGGAGCCGCTGCGCCAGATGTCCTTTGCGGCGACATTGCGCCAACTCGTCCCCACGCGGCACATCGGGTCACGCCTCGAGGAGCCAAGCTCGACCTGGCGTTGCGAGCGTCAGCCGGTCGCACCGGCCTCGCGCACGACAGCGTCAACCCACGCCCGTGCGGACACCGCCCGTCGGAAAGCGCGGTGCGCGCCTGACTCCAGCGCGAAGCCGACCGCGCCGTACGCCTGCAACGTCGAAGCCGCCACGTCGTGGCACGCGGCAGCAGCCCAGCTGAGGTGTCCGTCGCACAGGTCGACCGCCTCCGGGTCAGACGAAGCGGAAGCCCACGCGACGAGACGGGCACCGTCCGTTGCGAGCGCCGCGTCGGCGAGCCTCGCCTGCACGGCGGGCAGCGCAGCCAGGGGCGCGCCGAACTGTTCGCGCGCCTGCACGTAGCGGACGGCGCCGGCGACGGCCTCGGCGGCGAGGCCGGCGAGGTACCCGAGTGTCGCTGCTTTCCACGCCAGGAGCCGTTCGCTGCTGTCGTCGAGCGCATCGCCGCGCGTGACCGGGGAAGCGAGCCGAAGCGTGCCGGTACCGTCGAGAGACGCCTCTCGCTCGGCGCCGTCGAGCCGGATCTGGACGAGCGTGCCGTCGACGATGTCCACGGCGGACCTCGCTCCCTCGCCGTGCCGCGCGCGCCCGCCGACCGCCAACGGGACACCGAGCGTCGCTTCGTCGAGAAGGCAGAGCGGGGCGACCACACGACCGAGCTCGATCGCACCTGCGACCGCGGCGCCGAGCAGATCGGACGACGACCACAGCTCACTCCAGCCGAGCGCGGCCAGGCGCTCGGCGAGCACGTCGTCCCGCTCGTCCCACCAGGTGCCGAGAGCCGGCTCGAGCGGTGCTTCCCAGTCACCGACCGCGCCACGCACGGACGCTGCAAAGAGCTCCAGCTCCTCCCCCACGACGAACTTCATGCGCCGACCTCCGTGAGCACCTCGGCCGTATCGGCCCCGAGCGACGGTGCGGCGCCGCGCGCTCCGTCGCCAGCGAGCCGGGCCAGAGTCGTGGTCGTCCCGAGCCCCGGCTGCTCGAAGGTCGTGACGAGCCCGTTGGCGGCAACCTGCGGGTCGGCGGCCACCGACTCGCGCGCATGGACGGGGCCGCACGGCACCCCTACCGCCCCGAGTCGGGCCGTCCAGGCGTCGATGGGCTCCGCGGCGATCTGCCGGGCCACCTCGGCGGTCACCGCTCGTTTCGCGGCGAGCAACCGCTCGTCGTCCGGGAGGACGTCGGGCGCGTCGATCGTCGTGTCCTCCAACTCGAAGAGCTCGATGAACCCCCGCCGCTGCACGACGTTGAGGCACGCCACCGCGAGGTACCCGTCGGCGGCGCGGAAGCAGCGGTAGTACGGGTTCGTGTCGAGCCCGGTCCGGATCTCGACGGCGCGCGCGCCGAGATCTGTCGGGCCGGCAGCCCGCGGTGCCTCCTCCCCCTCGCCCGGGAGCCACACGAGATCCTGCACCTGGACGGCGAGCGCGGCCTGCAGCAACGAGGTCTCGACGCGGGCTCCTTCGCCTGTCGTCCGTGCGCGAACGAGCGCAGCCAGAACCGACGAGGCAAGCAGGAACCCGGCCGTGAGGTCTGCCATCGGGATGCCACCCGCGCGCACCGGGACGTCGTCGCCGGGTGATGCGTGCGCCGTGAGCAACCCTGCGCGGGCCTGCGCGACGAGGTCGTAAGCGGGTGCCCCCGCGAGCGGGCCGGCAGCACCGAAGGACGTGACGACGCCGAGCACGAGCCCAGGCCATGCGGCGTGGACGTCGTCCCAGCCGAGCCCGAACTCGTCGTCGCGCCCTGGGGGGAAGTTGTGGAGCGCGACGTCCGCGGACGCGAGCAACGCGCGACTGCCTGCGCGCCCTTCCCGGGTCTTCAGGTCGAGGACGACCGAGCGCTTGCCGCGGTTCAGGGGGACGAAGTACCGGCCGAAGCCGGGTGACACCGGCATCACGCGCCGGTAGCCGTCGCCAGAGGGAGGCTCGACCTTCACGACGTCGGCGCCCAGGTCGGCGAGCACGAGCCCGCAGAGCGGCCCGGCCACGTACTGCGCGTACTCGACCACACGGACCCCTTCGAGCGGTGCGCTCATCGCAGGCCGAGTCCCCTGCGCGCGATCACGAGCTGCTGGATCTCGGCCGTCCCTCCCGCGATCGTCGAGCCGACGCTCGCGCGGAGCATGCCCGCGGCACGACCGGCGACGGGCGCGGCTGCGCCCTCGGCGAGCCCCTCCAGACCGAGCAGGTCGACCGCAGCGGCAGCGGCCCGTTGCACGAGCCGTGCGCCCGCGAGCTTCGCCATCGCGGACAGGTGGCTCGCGGCGACCCCGCGATCGAGTGCGTCGGCGGCCCGGAACGAGAGGAGGCGCGCCGCCGCGGCCTCGCCGCGCAGGCGGGCGATCCGCTCACGGGCGGCGCGATCGAGCTGTCCGCGCTCTGACAGATGCCGTTCGACGCCGTCCACGACCCACACCGCGCCCCCGACCTTCTCTGCGGTGATCCGTTCGAAGTCGAGCGTATGCATGAGCACGTCCCAGCCTCCGTCGAGTGCGCCAACGAGGTTCGCAGCCGGGATCTCGACGGCGTCGAGGAAGACCTCGCAGAGCACACCGCCACCGAGCGTGGGAAACGTTCTCACCTCGATCCCTGGCGTGTCCATCGGTGCGACGAGGACGGAGATGCCGCGATGCTTTCGCTCGCCGCTCGACGTGCGGACGGCGAGGTAGATCCAGTCGGCCAACTGGGCGCTCGACGTCCAGATCTTCTGGCCATCGACCACGAACCTGTCACCGTGCCGCGTCGCCCGTGTCGTCAACGAGCCGAGGTCACTCCCCGCCCCGGGCTCCGAGAAGCCCTGGCAGAAGACGAGCTCACCCCGCGCGATCGGCGGTAGCAACAGCTCGCACAGGTCACGGGTGGCAAAACGCTCGAGCGCCCCTCCGATCGTCTTGTACGACAGCAGGTACGAGGACAGCGGCAGCCAGTGGTAGCCGAAGACGTCCTCCACGACCGTCGCGTCCAGTCGGCTCAGCCCGCGTCCACCCAGCGACGCCGGCCACGAGATGCCGATCCAGCCCGCCTGCCCGAGTGCTGTGTTGACTGCGAGCGAGTCACCGTCCGAGAGCATTCCCTGCCGCTGCCAGTCCGGGTCGGCCTCCAGCAGCGGCCGTAGCCCCCCGCAGAACGCCGCCGCTTCCTCGCGCAGCCGGCATTGCTCGTCGCTCAGGCGGAGGTCCACGTCGCCGCGATCGTACGCGGCCGTAGGATGGCGCGGTGGACGAGCGGAGGGCGTGGGTCACGATGCGCGACGGGACGCGACTGGCGGCCCGCGTGTGGCTGCCGGACACGCTGCCGTCGCCCGTCGTGCTCGAGGCGTTGCCGTACCGGATGGACGACCTGACGTCGTCGTACGCGTCCGAGTACGAGCGGCTGTGCGAGGAGGGAGGATTCGCCGTCTGCCGGCTCGACATCCGCGGCACGGGATCCTCCGAAGGACTCGCGCTCGACGAGTACACCCTCGACGAGCACAACGACATCTGCGAGGTGATCGCGTGGCTTGCCGCCCAGGAGTGGTCGAACGGGCGCGTCGGCATGTACGGGACCTCCTGGTCGGGCTTCAACTCGATCCAGGTCGCCTGCCTCCAACCGCCGGCGTTGCAGGCGATCGTCCCCATCTACGCCACCGACGACCGCTACACCGACGACGTCCACTACATGGGTGGCGCTCTGCGAGCCGTCGACCTCGTCGACTGGGTCACCTACATGATCGCCGGCAACGCGTTGCCCCCGGTCCCGGCGGTCTTCGGAGACGGCTGGCGCGACGAGTGGCGACGACGGCTCGAGGGCACCCCGCCGTGGGTGTTGCGGTGGCTCGAGGAGCAGACCGACGGCCCGTACTGGCGCCACGGCTCCCTCCGGCCGGGCTACGAGCGAATCACGTGCGCCACGATGATCGTCGGCGGCTGGGCCGACGGATATCGCAATGCAACCCTCCGCGCCTTCGAGGCGCTCGACTGCCCGAAGCGCCTCGTGCTCGGCCCGTGGAGCCACATGTCGCAGGCGACCTCCCTCCCCGGCCCCCACATCGACCTCGTTCCCGAGCTCTGCCGCTGGTTCGGCCGTTGGTTGCGAGGCGACGCGAACGGCATCGACAACGAGCCGCCGATCGCCGTTTTCGCGCGTCGCTCCACGCCTCCGGCCCCCGACCTCGCCGTGGTGAGGGGCGAATGGCGCTCCGAGCCGACATGGCCGCCGGAGCGGCTGCGGGAGACGATCCTCACGGTGCCGGGAGAGGGCGCCGACACGATCGTCGTGCGCGGCGACGTCGGCGTGACGGCATGGAACTCGTGCGCCGGGAAGCTCCCCTGGGGTCAGCCCGACGATCAGCGCTCCGACGACGCGCTCTCGCTCGTCTACGACTGGGAGCCGCTCGACGACGAGCTCGAGATCATGGGCTACCCAGGCCTGAGGATGCGGGTCGTGCCGACGGGGCCGGTCGCGTACCTTGCGGTCAGGCTCTGTGACGTGTTCCCCGACGGCACCTCGGCGCTCGTCGCACGCGCCGTCCTGAACCTCACGCATCGCGCGAGTCACGCCGAGCCTGCCCCTTTGACGCCGGGCGCCCCCGTCGACATCGAGCTCGAGCTGGAGGCCACGTCCTGGGTCTTCGAGCCGGGGCACCGCATCCGGCTGGCCCTGGCCGGCGCCGACTGGCCGAACACGTGGCCACCGCCCGCGGGCGGCAGCCTCGACGTCGAACGGTCGAGCGTCGAGCTGCGGCTGCCCGTTCTCGACGGAGAATCGCCGACGGCGGTCCCGCAACTCCATGCACCGCCCACCGCGGAGCAGGCGGCGAGCGGAGACGCCGAGGCCCAGCCGCCCGTGGTCTGGCGCGTGGAGCGGGACGTTCTCGGTCGCGAGACGCGGGTCGTCACCGGGTACGGCGCGGTGTACGCGGCCCCGTTCGACGGACACGTCGAAGAGCACTACGACGGGACGGTCGGTGTCGCCATCGACGACGTTGCGCGAGCGTGGGCCACCGGAGTCGCGCGGTACCGCGTCACGTGGCCGGAAGTCGAGGTGTCGACCGAAGCGCGCCTCGACGTCCGCTCGGATGCAGACGCCTACCACGTTACTGTCGAGGTCGTTGCCGAGGAGCACGGGGAGGGCGACCTGCAGCGCTTCGAGCGGCGCTACGAACGCTCGATCCCGCGCCGGCTCGCGTGACTTCCCTGTAACGATCTGCTACAGGGCATGACAGGCGGCGGCGTGGCCCGGCGCACCTGGGGTCGGCACGAGGGCGAGATCCTCTCCCTCGCAGCGGGCCAGGATGCCGAGGCGCTCGGCCTCCCCGGACTGCACGAGCGGGCACCGCTGATGGAACCGGCACCCTCGAGGGATGCGCGTCGGATCCGGGGCCTCGCCCTCGAGGATCTGCTGCTCCATCTGCTTCGCCTCGGGGACGACCGACAGCAGCGCCTGTGTGTACGGGTGCCGCGGTGCAGACAGCATCTCCTCCGTTCCCCCGATCTCGACGATGCGCCCGAGGTACATGACGGCGACGCGGTCGGCGATGTTCCAGGCGAGCCCGAGGTCGTGCGTGACGACGAGGATCGTCACGCCCGCCTCCCGCACGAGCCGCAGCATGAGCGCGAGGATCTCGCCGCGCACCGACGCGTCGAGGCTGGACACCGGCTCGTCGGCGACGAGCAGCCACGGCTCGAGCGCCATCGCGCCTGCGATCACGACGCGCTGCCGCTGTCCGCCTGACACCTCGTACGGGTAGAGCGGGAAGAACCGCTCCGGTGGACGGAGCCCCGAGATCGAGAGCGCCTCCGCGACCTTGGCCTCCTCACCGTCGGAGAGCCCGTGGATTCGCAGCCCTTCTGCCACGGCCTCGTAGATCGTCTGCCGCGGGTTGAGCGAACCGGTGGGATCCTGGAAGACCATCTGCACGCCGCGGCGGTAGCGCTTCAGCGACTTCGCGTCGTACGAGAGCGACTCGCCGCGAAAGCGCACTTCGCCCTCCTGCGGCTTCACGAGCGCCATCACGGCCCGCGCAAGGGTGGTCTTGCCACAGCCGGACTCGCCGACGAGCGCGATCACCTCGCCCTCGCGGACGTCGAGATCGACTCCGTCCACGGCCCGGGCAACAGCCCCGCCCGGCGCGGGAAAATGGACGTGGAGGTCGCGGACGCTGAGCAGCGGCTCGTCGCTCACGACGCCTCCGCTCCAATGTGGAGGCACGCTGCCGACCACCCGTCCGCGACGCCCCGGTGCTCGGTCTCCCAGGACGCGCACTCGTCCATGGCACGAGCACACCGAGGGTGGAAGGGACAACCGGACGGAACCGCGCGCGGGTCCGGCGGGTCGCCCGCCAGCCCGGACGGCGCCATCCGATACCTCTGATCGCCGATCACCGGGAACGCGGCCGCGAGCGCTGCCGTGTAGGGATGGGCCGGGTCCGCGAACACCTCACGACTTGGCCCTTCCTCGACGATGCGACCGGCGTACATCACCGCGATCCGCCGGCAGACGGTCGCGAGAGTCGACAGGTCGTGTGTGATGAACAGCATCGCGAGACCGAGCTCGGCCTGCAGCTCCTCGAGCAGGCGCAGCACCTGGGCCTGCACCATCACGTCGAGCGCCGTCGTGGGCTCGTCGGCGACGAGGACCTGCGGGTCGCAGGCGAGCGCGAGGGCGATCAGCACGCGCTGGCGCTGCCCACCGGAGAGCTGGTGCGGGTAGTCGTCGGCGCGACGGGCGGGAAGCCCAACCGTCTCGAGCAGCTCCGCCACGCGGGTCTTGGCCTCGGTCGTCTCCGGAGACGGTGCCGTGGACGCGGATCGGCTCGGCGATCTGGTCGCCGATGCGCTGCACGGGGTTGAGCGAGTGCAGCGCACCCTGGAAGACGATCGACAGCGCCGTCCAGCGCACCGCCCTCAGCTGCCCGGGGTTGAGCGCGAGGACGTCCTCGCCTCCGAGGAGCACGTCCCCGGTGACCTTCGTCCCGGCGGGCAGCAGGCGCAGCAGCGCGCCCGCGATCGTGGACTTCCCGCACCCTGACTCGCCGGCGAGCCCGAGGGTCTCACCCGGCTCGAGCGAGAAGTCGACGCCGCGCACGGCGGGCACGTCGCCCGGGTACGTGACGTGCAGATCGCGAACGACGAGGATCGGATCGCTCATCGGCGCGCCTCGCGCAGCCGCGGGTCGAAGATCCCTTCGAGTGCCCGCCCGATCAACGTGAAGGAAAGGACGACGACGATCACGCACAGGCCTGGCGGCAGGTACCACCACCACGCCTCACGACCGAGCGCCCCGGCGGAGAACGCCTCGTCGAGCATCTGCCCCCACGACACCTGGAGCGGGTCGCCGAGGCCGAGGAACGCGAGCGTCGTCTCCGAGAGGATCGCGATGGGGACCGTGAGCGTTGCGTTGGCGATCACGAGCGGCATGACGTTCGGCAGGATGTGGCGTCCCATCACGTGCCCGCCGGACGCACCCAGCGCGCGGCTGCGGTCGACGTAGAGGCGCTGCTTCACGCTCAGCACCTGGGCGCGGATCAGGAGCGCCGTCGTCGGCCACGAGGTGATGCCGATCACGATGATGATGTTTCGCAACGACGGCCCCAGGATCGCCGCCAGCACGATCGCGAGCGGGATGAACGGGATCACGAGGAACCACTCGGAGAGCCGGGAGAGCAGGCTGTCCGTCCAGCCGCCGAAGAAGCCGGCGATCACGCCGACGACGGTGCCGATCACGATGGCGATCACGGTGGCGGCGACGCCGACGAGCAGGCTGATCCGCGAGCCGAAGACGAGCTGGTCGAAGACGGGACGGCCGAGGCTGTCGGTGCCGAGTGGCGCGAACTCCGACGGCGACGCCCAGGCCGGGTTCTCGGTCGTGTTCACGGCGCGCAGGCTGTCGCTGTCGGCGATCAGCGGCGCGAGCAGCGCGACGAGCACGAAGCCGACGAGCACCAGCAGGCCGACGAGGCCCTCATGGTCGCGCCGGTAGTCGGCCCAGCCGCGCTGGAACGCTCGGCGGCGGCGCTCCCAGGCGAGGCGCCTCGCACTTGCGGTGGCTGCCTGCGTGCTCACTGGTGCCGCACCCGCGGGTCGAGGAGCGGGTAGATGAGGTTCGCCAGGAGGTTGAACAGGATCACCGAGGCGCTGAAGACGAGAAACAGGCCCTGCAGCATCGGCAGGTCCGGGCCCCTGAGGGACTCGTACGTGAGCAGCCCCAGACCCGGCCAGGAGAAGACCGTCTCCACGGCGATCGCCCCCGAGATCACGAAGCCGAAGTTGATGGCGATCAGCGCCGTCGAAGGGAGCAGCGCGTTCCGCACCGCGTGGCGGTTGCGGACGTCGATGTCACGGAGCCCCTTCGCACGCGCGAGGGTCAGGTAGTCCTCGCGCATCACGTCGATGATCGACGAGCGCATGACGAGCGCGTACTCCCCGACGTAGGCCACGGCCAGCGTGAGGCACGGCAACGCCATGTGCCAGGCCTGGTCGAGAAGCTTCGAGAGGCCGGTCGCGTCCGATGAGGGATCGCTGATGCCACTCGTCGGGAACAGGTCGAGACGCACCGCGAAGAAGGTCAACAGGAGCATGCCGAGCCAGAAGTCCGGCATCGACCAGGTCACCATCGACGACGACGTGAGCGCGCGATCCTTCGCCGTGCCACGGCGCCAACCGGCTGCAGCTCCCATCCAGAGACCGAAGACGGTCGAGAGGATCGTGGCCACGCCAACCAGGGCGATCGTCGCCGGCGCTGCGCCCCAGATCTCCTCCATCACGCCCCGGTTCGTGAGGTACGAGCGACCGAAGTTGAGCTGGAACGTCTGCTCCACGTAGCGGGCGAACTGCTCGAGCTGCGAGCCGTCGAGGCCGAACTCCTTGGTCAGCTGATCGCGCTGGGACTGCGAGAGGTTCCGGCCGCGGAACAGGACAGCCACCGGGTCGGTGGCCACGACCCGGAAGAGGAAGAAGTTGAAGACGACGACGAAGCCGAGCGTCGCCAGCGAGCCGAGGATCTTCCCGATCGCGTAGCGGGCGCTCACGTCACGGCGCTACCTGCGCGGGGTCAGACCCGTGGGGTCTGACCCCGTGAGGCCCGGGCGCTGCTTGCGCGGAATCTGACCCGTGGGGTCTGACCCCGTGGGGTCTGACCCCACTCCACGACCCCGGGGGCGGGACAGGCCCCGCCCCCACACGACTCGCGACGGCCAAGTCCGCCCTACTCGCGCTCTCCGGCGCTTCGGCGGCGCATGACGAAGATGCCGATGAGCGCCGCGCCTGCGACGCCGGCGACGACGATCGCGATGATCGCCCCGCTCGACAGACCACCGTCGTCGCTTCCCGACGACGCGATCGGCGTCAGGTTGAAGTACGTGGGCGAGGTGTTCGAGAAGATCACCGGGCCGGTCTCGGCGGGCTGCTGCAACCAGCCCTCGAAGCGGTCGGTGCGGTACGCCTGCAGGTCGGGGCTGTAGTCGGTGACGATGAACGCCGCCTCGTTGTAGAAGAGCTTGAGCATCTCGTGGACGATCTCGACTCGCCGCTCCTCGTCGAGCTCGACCTTCTGCTCCTGGTACAGCCTGTCGTACTCCTCGTTGCACCAGCTCGCGTCGTTGTAGTAGTTGAGCGGGTCCTCGGGGTCGAGGCTCACCTGATCGCACGTGAAGTAGGAGAGCTGCGGATCCGGGTCGACGAACGGCACCCAGCCCCACCAGAACACCTCGTACTCCCCCTTGCCGACCACTTCGCCGAGCTGGCTGTCGTCGTAGGAGGAGATCTTCGTGTCGATGCCGATCTCCTTCAGCCAACCGGTGACGAACTCGGCGATCGGCTTCGCGTACTGGGACTCGGTGCGATTGGCGTACCGGTAGACGAGCGGGTTCGTGCCGTCCGGCATCTCGCGGATGCCGTCACCGTCCGTGTCCTTGTACCCCGCCTCCTCGAGTATCGCCTTCGCCTTCTCGAGGTCGAACTCGAAGGTCTCCTCCTCCGTCAGCTCGGGGATCCACTTCGGGTTCGGCGACACGGACATCGTCTCGCCCGTCGTGCCGATGCCGCTGAAGACGCGGTCGAGGAGCGTGTCCTTGTCGATCGCGTGGGCGATCGCCTGCCGCACGCGGACGTCGAGCAGTGACGGATGCGGCTTCCCGAAGCCGGCACCGGCGTTGAGCGCGATCTCGTCGAACCCGCCCTGCTGCCCCTCGACGGTGACGATTCCCTCGGTCGTCGAGAGCCGCTCGAATGCCGACCCCGGAACCGCCATGGCCGCGTCGAGCTCGCCCTGCTCGAGCGCCGAGACCATCGCGTCGGCGTTGGAGAACACGCGGAACACGACCTCGTCGATCGCGGGCTTGCCTCCCCAGTAGTTCTCGTTCGCGACCATGCGCCAGAACTGACCGGGCTTGTTCTCCGCTAGGACGAACGGGCCGGAGCCGACGCCGTCGAGGCCCGCGTACTTGGTGATCTCGTCCGCGGGGATCTCCTCGTAGACGTGCTTCGGGACGATGTACACGTCCATGATCGGCAGCTTGGGGTCGGGGACTTTCGACGTGAGCACGAGAGTCGTGTCGTCGACCGCCTCCGCAGTGAGGTTCTCGACGGTGGAGAAGTGGTTGAGCCACTCCTCGTCACGGGCGCGATTGACCGTGTAGGCGATGTCCTCGGCCGTCAGCGGCTCGCCGTCTGACCACGTCATGCCCTCGCGCAGCTTGTACGTCCACGTCAGCCCGTCGTCCGACCCCTCCCACGACTCGGCAAGCCCCGGAATGAGGGCGAAGTCGTCGGCCGCCTTGTCGGTCAGTGTCGCGTAGTGGAGGTTCCAGAGCTCGTAGGCCTCGACCGTGTAGCCGACGGTGACGTTCGGGCTGTCGAGCTTGCCCACGTTCCCGACCGTGAGCACGACCTTCTCGTCGCCTTCCGCGGCGAGCGCGACGGTCACGGTGACAGATGCAAGTCCAACGAGCGCGACGACGAGCGCGACGGTCAGGCGGCGCAGGTTTCTCACGACGGTCTCCTCCGTTTGGGCCCCAGGGATCAGCGGATCATCCCCCGGCACTGACCAGGGAGTCAAGCCAGGACGCGTCGAGCATGCCCGACCCCGGCCTCCAGCCCCTCCAGCGCAGCGAGGACGAGCACGCCGATGGTGTCGATCTCGTATCCACCTTCCTGTACGACGACGGTGGGGACCGCGAGTTGCCCGAGCATGTGGCCTGCGCGTTCGAATCCGGTTGCGCTGACGTGAAGCGGGCTGTTGGGATCGCTTGCAGCGGCATCGACCCCGAGCGCCACGACGAGCGCGTCGGCGCCACCGGCGCGGGCGAACGCCACGAGCTCGTCCATTGCTGCGAGCCATGGATCGTCGCCGGAACCGGGCGAGAGCGGAACGTTGAGATTCGCGCCGAGCCCCGCCCCGGAGCCGGCTTCGGACGCGGTGCCGAGGAAATGCGGAAACCAACCCGCCTCGGGGTCGACGTGGACCGAGCCCGTGAGCACGTCGGCGCGCTCCCAGAAGATCGACTGCGCACCGTTGCCGTGATGCGCGTCGAGGTCGAGGAGCGCGACCTTCCGGTACCCGGCGTCTCGCAACCGGTGTGCCGTGACTGCCGCGCTATTGAGGTAGCAGGAGCCGCCGTAAGCGCGGCGTGTCACATGATGTCCCGGCGGGCGCGTGCACGCGTACGCGACCGGGGCTCCTGCGAGCACGAGGTCGCACGCCGTGAGCGCACAATCGACGGCGCCCCGCGCGGCGGCCCAGGTGCCAGGGCCGATCGGGGTCATCGTGTCGAACGCCCACGCTCCCGTGCGTGCCGCAGCCGAGGACGGTACGAGTGGCTCAACACCCTCGATCAACCCGGGGTGCGCAAACATGTAGCCGACCACGCGGTCCTGCCCTGGCTCGTCCGGATAACCGGCTGCGTGCCAGGCCGCCCACGCGTCGCGCACGAAGGCGACGAGACCCGAGTCATGCACCGCCAGCAGCGCTTCGTCGTCGTGCTCCGTGGCCTCGACGAGCGTCGCACCGGCGGCGGTGAGCGAGGCGAGGATGGCGTCGACTCGCTCCGGAACCTCGTCGCCTTCGATCGGAGCACCGATCCAGACCTCACCACCCGGGACGTGCCGTGCGTGCGCGGGCGACCAGACGACAGGGAGATGCAGTGTCACGCGGGAAGAGCGGACGTCGCCCTAGATGGTTGATCGGTAATTGGGGTGCCCGTCGAGGACGGGTGTGACCAAGCAGCGTGGTGCGATCGGCCGTGACGCGTACCTGCTGGTACGTGTCACGGGCGAGCGTGCCGCGATGCGCCGTGTCACAGCCGCCAGTCGCGGGTGCCTGAATTGCCGATCAACCATCTAGCTGAGTAGTTCCACGGGATCGTCGCTGCCGGGGCACGAGCTGGACGCGCTGGGACGTGGCGACGCCGTGGGACGGCTCATCTAGAGCCGTCCCGATCGCACGACGCCCCAGATCAGCCAGATCCCGAACACGCCCGAGATCGTGAACCCGATCAGCGACAGCAAGTGGAGACCAACGACGCGTGGGCCCTCGGCGGCGAGTGCGCCGATGATCGACGAGCCGAGCAGCCCGGCGGCGACGATCAGACCGACGACGACGCGGTTCACTGCGTGGTCGAGGCGCTCCTCGAGATGGTCGACGCCCGGGTTGCGCACGGTCATCTCGAACCGTCCACGGCGTACGGCCTCGAGGATGTCGTGCAGCTGGTAGGGGACGTCGCGGGCGACGCCCACCAGCTCGCGCGCCTCGCGTTGCGCCTGGAGGGCGAGCCTCGTCGGTGACAGACGCTCCGCGACGAGCTGCCTCGCGTAGGGCTTCGCGACCTCGAAGACGTTGAACTCCGGATACAGCTCGACACCCACCGAGCCGAGCGTCGCAATCGCCTTGTCGAGGATCACGAAGCGCGTGGGCAGACGAAGGTTCATCGTGTAGATGAGCGAGAACGCCTCCCGCATCACCTCCATCGGGTCGATCTCGGAGAGGCTGATCCCGTAGTAGCGGTAGTAGAGCTCCTCGAGCCGCGACCGCAGCTCGTCCTCGCTGTCACGTGGGTACTCGACTCCGAGATCGGCGAGCCGCCGGGGCAGCGCCGCCACGTTCTCCGTTGCGGCATCGACGAACAGCCGCGTTAGGCGGGACATGTCCTCCGGCGACAGGCGGCCGGCGAGACCGAAGTCGACGAGGCCGAGCGCGCCGTCCTCGAGCATGAGGATGTTCGCCGGGTGCGGGTCGCCGTGGAAGAACCCGTGACGAAAGATCATCGTCATCCACGCGTCGGTCATGCGATAGGCGAGCTCGCGGCGCTCCTCGTCGGGCCAGCCGGAGACGTCGAGATCTCGCAGCTGAGTGCCATCGAGACGCTCGAGCGTGAGCACACGGCCTGTCGTGTACCGCCACCACACCCGCGGCACCGCGACGCGCGCGTCCCCGGCGAAGTTCCGTCGGAACGCCTCGGCGTTGCGCGCCTCCTGTTGGTAGTCGAGCTCCTGCCGGATCGAGCGGGCGAACTCGTCGACGAGTGCGCCGGCATCGATGAAGTCGAGCGCGCGCACGCGCTCGCGAACGACGCGCGCCGCCGAGCGCAGCAACTGGATGTCGGACTCGATCTGCCTCGGTGCATCCGGTCGCTGCACCTTCACGATGACGTCCTCGCCGTTCGGCAGCGTCGCGCGGTGAACCTGCCCGATCGACGCTGCGGCGATCGGGCGCTCGTCGAACGACACGAACGCCTGCTCGACCGTGAGCCCGAGGTCGGCGCGAATCACCTCCTCCACCCGCTCGAAGGCGATCGGCGTCACGTCGTCCTGCAGCTTCCGTAGCTCCGACACGATGTCGGGGGGGATCACGTCGGGGCGGGTCGACAACAGCTGCCCGAACTTCACGAACGTCGGACCGAGCTCGTCGAGCATCTCGCGCAGGCGGCGGCCGCGGTCACCGGCTGTGTCGCCCTGCGTGCTGCCACGGCGCTCGAACGCGTAGCCGAAGCCGTGCCGCGTGGCGACACGCGCGATCTCGGACAGTCGTCCCAGCGAGCGTCGCGGGCGTGCCGTCTCCACCCATGCAGTGTGGCAGCCGGGACGTTCCTGCGATAGAGCGGCGCCCCGAAACGCCGGACGGCAATCGCTCAGTCGGCGGGCGCGGGAGCCTCGGGCTCCAGGAGCCGAAGACGGTGCTCCAACTGGGCGACACGAAGGGTCAGATCGTCCAGCTCGTCGCGTCGAGCCAACCCGAGTCGGTCGAGCGTGCGCTCGACGGCGTCGTCGCTGCGGGCTCCGATGCGCTCGGCCTCACGGCGCCATGAGGTGGCCGTGTCCCGCACCGCGGCCCGCATCTCCGACACGTCGACGCCGACCCTCCGTGCGAGCTCGTCTGCGAGCTCGTCGAGTGCTTCCACTCCGATCGAGGCCCACCCCACGCCGGCGAGCAGCAGCTGGCCGAGGGACGGCGCGGTTGCTCCGTCTGAACTTTTTCCAGCGTCGTCGTCCACGCCTGAGGTGTAGCAGAGACCTGCGGCAGCGAGCGTCTAGCGGGCCCGGCCGTGAGGCCGAGAGGAGCGACGTTGCCTCCGGCGCTCACGCTTCGCCGAGGACGTGGGCGAAGTCGGTGCCGCGGCCGGAGCGGCGCCGACTGCGGGCTCCGATGCAGGCGAGGACGCTTCGGGCTCGGCGGCAAGCTCGGCCGCTTCCATCGCCAGCGCGCCACCGACGGACTGGACGTCGGCGAGCGCGCTCTCGTCGTCGCGGCGCCGCGCGTACTCCGGCTCGCGCTCCTTGAAGATCGCGAGCAGTGGTGCCGCGACGAAGATCGACGAGTAGGCGCCGGATCCGATGCCGACGAGGAGAGCGAACGCGAAGTCCTTGAGCGTGTCGCCACCGAACAGCCACAGCGACAGGATCGGCAGCATCGTGATGAACGTCGTCGCCAGCGAACGTGGGATCGTCTCCCACAGGGACACGTTGCCGATCACGCGGAACGACGCCCGCTTCATCAGCGGCATGTTCTCGCGGATGCGGTCGAAGATGATGATCGTGTCGTAGATCGAGTAGCCGAGCACCGTGAGGATCGCCGCGACGGTCGCCGTCGTCACCTCTCGGCCGAGCAAGGCGTAGATCCCGATCGTGATCAGGACGTCGTGCGCCAACGCGACGAGTACGGGGACGGCGAACTTCCACTGGAAGCGCAGCGTGATGTAGCCGACGATCAGGAGCAGGGAGACGACGATGGCGAGCAGCGCCGACTTCGCGATCTGCTGCCCGAAGCTGGCAGAGACGTTCTTCGCGCCGAACGCGTCCGCCCCGACCTCGCGTTCGAGGCCGGCCTGCAGCTGACGGGCCTCCTCGGTGGTCAGCGTCTCGGTGCGGATCTGGAAGTCCTCGTAGGCGCCGTCGGTCGAGGAGCCGCGCCCCTGGATCACCGCATCGGCCTGCCCGACCTCGGCCGCTGCGACGCGAACGTCCTCGAGCGCCACCGGAGATGGGGTCTTGAACGAGATCTGCGTGCCGCCTTCGAAGTCGATGCCGAGATTGAGCTGGTTGATGCCGATGGCGAGGATGGAGACCGCGAGCACGACGGCGGAGATCGCGAACCAGATGCGCCGCAACCCGATGTAGTCGCGGCGGAGCCAGGAGGGGATGCCGCTGCCTGACGAGCCCATCAGCCGGGGGTTGTCGAGCATGCGCAGACCCGCGAGCACTGCGAGGAACGCCCGGGTGGCGAGCACCGCGGTGAGCATCGAGATCGCGGTGCCGATCAGCAGCATGAGTGCGAAGCCGCGCACGCTCGACGTCGCCACGGCGAACAGCACGAGCGCCGTGATCGCGGTCACGACGTTCGCGTCGACGATGGTCGCGAAGCCTTTCGTGTACCCGGTGGCGATGGCCGCGCGTATCGACCGACCCGCGCGGGCCTCCTCCTTGATGCGTTCGAAGATGACGATGTTGGCGTCGGCCGCCACCCCCAGTGTGAGCACCAGACCGGCAATGCCCGGCAGCGTGAGCGTGACGTTGAAAGCGAGGATCGCGGCATACAGGAACGCCGCGTAGACGAAGAGCCCGAGCACGGCGACGACGCCGAGGAACCGGTAGACGACGAGGAGGAAGAACGCGACCGCGAGCAGACCGATCACGGCGGCCTTCTTCGCCTCCTCCAGCGAGTCCCTGCCGAGCGTCGCCGAGATCGCCGTCTGGTCGAGGGTCACGAACTTCACCGGCAGCGCACCCGTCTGGAGGACGATCGCGATCTCGTTCGCCTCGTCGAGCGACTGGAGGCCTTCGATCTGCGCTCGGCCGCCCCCGATCCCGCCCGACAGCGAGGAGTCGGTGTAGTCGATCTGCGGCCACGTGCGGATCTCGCGGTCGAGCACGATCGCGAAGTGCTGCGGCGCCTGGCGAACCCGGCCGCGGATCCATTCCGCGCGCGTGATCTCCTCGAACCGGTCCGCACCGCGGTCGGTGAACTCCATCGTCACGATCGGGGATCCGCCGCTGCCGGGGCTCGTGTCGAAGTCCGCCCGCGTGCCGGAGAGCTTGAGATCCGCGCCCGTCATCTGCGGGACGTCCGGCGGCTCGTACTTGAAGAGGTACCAGGAGCGCACGTTGCCGGGCTGCCCCGGGCATACGACGGCGTTCTCGCCGCACCGGATGACGACGGTGCCCTCGGGAACAGCGAAGAGCTTGTGCCCCGGCGGCACCTTGCCGTCGAACTTTCGGAGTGCCGCGTCGCGCGTGGCCACGGGGCCGATCACGAGCTTCTCGTCCGCGTTGAAGACGTACCACTCCTGAGGCGAGCCGCTCTTCGCCTGCGCCTGCACGCGCGCGAGCAGGTCGTAGAGCTTCGGCGTCGCCACCGGGTTGCCGCGCGCGTCGATCGACGGCCCGGTGAGCGATGTCTCGAGGTCGTAGAGCTCGAGCTGCGCCGTCTTCCCGATGATCTTCGCTGCTGCCGCCTGGTCGCGGACACCGGGGAGCTGGATCGTGATCTGGTCGTCGCCCTGCGTGCGGATCTCGGGCTCGGAGACGCCGAGTCGGTCGACCCGGTTCCGCATGATCTCGACGGAGCGGTCGAGGTCCTCGCCGGTCAGCTCGCGGTCGGGCGGCGGGACTGCCTGCAGGGTGACCTCGAGGCCGCCCTGGAGGTCGAGCCCGAGCGTCGTCTCCTTGTGGAACGGGCTCGAGGGAATCGCGAGCAGCGCGACACCGACGAGCGCCGCGACGACGAGGCTGAGAACGATGAAGGCTGCGCGACGTGTCACGGTCCGGCGGTCAGGGTAGCTGTGTCAGTGTTACGGCGGCATTCACGCTGCCGCGTCCACACGGATTCCTCACGACTGGCAACGACCCTTTCTCGCGGGCGCTTCAGGAAAGCCGCTTCTGGGTGGCCTCGAGGCTCGCCTCGTCGTCCGGGACGGTGACCAGATCCACGTCGTCGGGCTCGATCTCCGCGTCGAGATCGTCGTCGTCTTCGTCCTCCGGCTTGACCGTGGTGCCCACGGCCTTGCGGGCGATCCGCACCTGGATGCCCTCGGCGATCTCGACCACGAGGTCGTCCTCCTCGTCGATCTCGCGGACGATCCCGTACAGGCCGCCGACGGTGAGAACCTCGTCTCCGATCTCGATCGCAGCGAGCATCTGCTGTTGCTTCTGTTGCCGGGCGCGCTGTGGACGGATCAGCAGGACCCACAGCAGGAGGAACATGGCGACGATGATGATCAGATTGGGCACGGCCGCTCCCTGGGGCACACGCCCCGCTCGATTCGACCCACAGATTATGCAGAGTCGGCACGGAGCAGTCGGCGAACCATGCGGTCGCGAAACGCTGCGAACGTCCCACCGACGATCGACTCCCGCGCCGCGGCGGTGAGCCGCAGCACGAACCAGAGGTTGTGCACCGTGAGCAGTCTGAGGCCGAGCACTTCGTCCTGGTTGACGAGATGTCGCACATAGGCACGCGAGAAGCGCGTGCACGCGGGGCACGCGCAGCCTTCCTCGATCGGCTGCGGGTCGCGGGCAAAGCGCGCGTTGCGGAGGTTGAGGCGCCCGTCGCTCGTGAGAGCAGAGCCGGTGCGTGCCGTCCGCGTGGGTAGGACGCAATCGAACATGTCGATCCCGCGCGCGATCACCTCGAGGATGCCCACCGGGTCGCCGAGCCCCATGAAGTACCGCGGCCGATCGCTTGGCAGGAGCGGCGCGGCCCAACCGACGGTGTCGAACATCTCCTCCCGGCTCTCCCCGACAGCGAGCCCACCGAGGGCAAAGCCGTCGAACGGCAGCGCCGTCACCTCGGCGATGGAACGCCGTCGTAGGTCTGGGTCTGTTCCCCCCTGGGCGATGCCGAAGCGGAGCTGGCCGGGCGCGCGTGGAAGCTCCAGCTGCCGCTCGGCCCAGAGGCTCGTGCGGCGAACAGCCTCCTCGTGCTGGGTCGGCGTGGCGTCGGCCGGCGGGCAGATGTCGAGGCACATCGCGATGTCGGAGCCGAGTCGCCGCTGGATCTCGGCGACCGACTGAGGGGTGAAGCGCTCGGTCTGTCCGTCGTAGACGGAGCGGAACGTGACGCCGGCGTCGTCGACCCCGAGCAGCGTGTCGCGCAGCGAGAACACCTGGAACCCGCCCGAGTCGGTGAGGATCGGGCCGTCCCACCCCGAGAACGCGTGCAGTCCTCCGAGCTCCTCGATCACGTCCGCCCCGGGGCGGAAGTGCAGGTGGTAGGTGTTCCCGAGGACGACGTGGGCGCCCAACGAGCGCACCTCGTCGGGATGGAGCGTCTTGACGGTCGCCTTCGTGCCGACCGGCATGAACGCAGGCGTGGGTATCGCACCGTGTGCGGTGGCGATCGTGCCTGCGCGCGCCGTCCCATCGGTCGCCTCGAGCGTGAACGCGCTCATGTCGGATCGGACGGTACGCGACGGACGCTCATCGGATGAGCATTGCGTCCCCGAACGAGTAGAAGCGGTACCGCTCGGCGATCGCGGTCTCGTAGATGCGCCGTGTCTCGGCGACGCCGGCGAACGCCATCACGAGCGCCAGCAGCGTCGATCGCGGCAGGTGGAAGTTGGTGAGCAGCGCGTCGACCCGCTCGAACGAGAAGCCCGGCGTGATGAACAGGCCCGTCCGCCCTTGCAGTTCGCCGGTGCGGACGACTGTTTCGAGCACGCGCGTCGTCGTCGTGCCCACGCCGAGCACGCGCTCGGCGTCGCGGATTCTCTCCCATGCCAGGGGCGCGATGTCGTAGCGCTCGCCGTGCACGATGTGATCGGACAGCAGCTCGGCCGTGAGCGGGCGAAAGGTGTCGAGCCCGACGTGCAGGGTCACGCGCTCGACGTCGAGCTGGGCGAGGAGCGGCGGTGTGAAGTGCAACCCGGCGGTCGGGGCAGCAGCGGAGCCTGCCTCGTCCGCGTAGACGGTCTGGTAGCGGGTCGGGTCAGCGAGGCGCTCGTGGATGTACGGCGGTAGGGGCACGTCGCCGTGGGGCTCCCCGTCGAGCTGGACGAGCCACCGACCGTCGCCGAGCTCCTCGCGAAGCTCGACGGCGCCGAGTCGTTCGCCGACGCGCAGGCGGCGCGACGGGCGCGCCAGCGCCTCCCACACGCCGTCGCCCCGCGGCTCCAGGAGGAGCACCTCGACAGCGCCCCCACTGGAACGGCGTAGCCGTAGCCGGGCCGGCACGACCCGAGAGTCGTTGACGACTGTGAGGAAGCCGTCGATCTCGCCCGGCAGCTCTCCGAAAGCGCGATGTTGGATCTCGCCGGTAGCGCGCTCGTAGACGAGCAGACGTGAGTCGTCGCGGCGCTCGAGTGGGTGCTGCGCGATCAGCTCCGCCGGGAGGTCGTAGTCGAGCTCGCTCGATCTCATCCGACGGCCAGAGTAGCCTTGCCCGTCATGGACGAGCAGGCGTTGGAGCGAGCTCGGAAACGTGTTGCCGAGGCCCGCGAGGGGCGTTTCGAGACGACGCAGCTGGAGGCGGCGCTCGTGCGGGCGCGAGCCCAGATCGACTCGCTGACAGCGGCGGCCGACGACTTCGCGTCGCGACTCCCCGATCGCGTCGACGGGGCCGTCCAAGAAGGCATCAGGCGACAGGTCGTCCCGGTGGCACGTACGCTCGCCGAGATCAAGGGGCTTGTCAACCAGGCGAACCGGCGGCTCGAGCGCGTCGAGCAGGAGCTGCTCGCCGAGCGGAGCGCGCGTATCGACGACCTCGAGGTGCTCGTCGACCTCGTGGCGAGCGGTTGGCACGGCGTCGATGGGCGCCTGCAGCAGATCGAGTCGCGCGTGCGCACCGGACCGGGCGACGTCGTACCTCTGCCCGCCGGAAGCCCAACGCCACACGAAGAGCCTGGCCGCACGGCGTACGCCCAGGCTGGCTGATCTCGAGTCACGGGGTCGGCGCGACCCATCGTGAGCTCGACGACGACCTGCTGGGTTGGTGGTCGAAGCGCCGCTCAGGCAGAGAGCACGAACAGCGCCGAGCAGGTCGCCACCCAGGCGGCGACGGTGACCAGCGTCGGAAGGTCGCCCAGGAGGATGTTCTCCGGATCCTCGCCGGCCTGACGCCGGTGGACGAGCAAGAGATAGCGCAGGACCCCGTAGACGACGAACGGGATCGTCGCGGGCAGGGCTCTCGTGTCGTGGGCCGTCAACGTGTACACGGCGTACGCCCCAATCGTGGCCGCGGCCACCACGGTCAAGAGCTGATCGGTGACCGCCAGTGGATAGCCGGCCAGCGCCGGACGGGTTGGCGCATGTTGCCCAGCCGAAACCACCTCTGCGCGTCTCTTGCCCAAGGCGAGCAACAGTGCGAGCAGGCCGGTGCAGACGAGGAGCCACGGCGAGATGCGTACGTCGATTGCCACCGCGCCTGCCGCTGCGCGGATCACGAACAACATCGCGATCGCCATTACATCGACGAGCACGACGTTCCTGAGCCCCACCGTGTACAGGCCCTGAAGGAGCAGGAAGGACACGAGGACGACGACGCTCGCGGCGCCGAGCACGCCCGCAAGGAACAGCGCCGAGGCGGCAAGAGCCCACGCGAGAGCAACCGCGCTGGCTGCCGACAACTCCCCTCGGGCGACGGGGCGTCGGCGCTTCACCGCGTGTCGGCGGTCGGCGTCGACATCCCGCACGTCGTTGACGAGGTACGCGGCGCTCGACGCCGCACAGTAGGCGAGAAACGCGGCTACGGCGGCGAGCCAGCGGTCGAGGTCACCGAGCTTCGCGGCGAAGACGAGAGCGGCGAAGAGCAGGAGGTTCTTCACCCACTGCCGCGGTCGCAGCGACACGAGCGCGGCTCGCCTCGCAGAGCGGCGCGCCGGCAGCGGGACGACGTCGGCACGGGCCAGCAGTGTCACGACGCGGTCGATCGTACTGCGGCAGATCGCCGCGGGCTCAGTCGACCCGAGGGAACGAGACGGTCACACGGGTGCCGCGGTCCACGGCGCTCTCGACGTCGATCTGCCCGCCCCGCCGATTGACGATGCCGTACACGGTCGACAGCCCCAGCCCCACTCCGTCTCGCCCCTTCGTCGTGAAGAAGGGGTCGAAGGAGCGCGCCCGCACGTCTTCGTCCATCCCCTCCCCGGTGTCTGCAACCGAGATACGAACGGACTCGCTGTCGTAGTCGACCGCGATCGTGAGCACGCCACGGTCCGTCATCGCATCGCGCCCGTTGAGTGCCAGATTGACGATTACGCGCTCCAGCTCGTCCCCTGCGATCTCGATCGCCGGGGCGGACGGCGGCACGTCGTACGCGACAGTCACGTCCGGACCTGCAAGGGCGCGCAGGATCGGCTCGATGCCGCGCGCCACATCGGCTGGGTTGACCTCTTCCGCGACGGCCTCCTCCAAGGGGCGCGACAGCGAGAGCAGACGTCGCACGAGCTGCCGGACACGCTCCGCGGCTGCGAGCAGGCTCTCGGCATCGCCGCGCGCCGCTTCCGGGAGATCGTCGCGCAGGAACTCGCCGTAGCCGACGATCGCCGTCAGGTAGTTGTTCAGGTCGTGTGCGACGCCACCGGCTAGGCGGCCGACCGCCTCCATTCGCTGGGCCTGCCAGAGCTGTTCCTCACCGGCACGTGCTGCCTCGTCGGCCTCGGACCGCGCGACCGCGGCCGCCAGCGCGTCCGCTGCCAGGCTCAGCGCATCCATCTCGGCGGCGGCCCAGACTCGCTCGGCAACGCAGTCGTCCAAGCCGAGGATCCCCCACAGGTGATCGCCGACGACCACGGGGACGACCGTTCCCGACTTCGTACCGGCGGCCTCGAGGGCAACACGCAGCGGTCCCTCGAGGTCCCGCGTCAACGCCTGGATCCCGTGACCTGCACGGTACCGCTCCAGCAGCTCAGGCCGTACGGGCATGTTCTGCCACACGGGGTCGTCGATCACCGCGCAGACCCCGTCCCGCGTCCACTCGCGGACGTACGACGACACGGCGCTACCGTCCGCGCGCTCGGTGACGAGGTCGAGGAACACGCGGCTCGCGCCGGTCGCCTCGCCGATCTCCGAGAACATCGGGTCGACGGCGTCCCAGAACGACGGCTCGTGCAGCAGGCTCTGCGACGCGCGAGCGACCGCGGTCAGCGCGCGCTCGCGGGCCTTGAGCACGTCGACGCCACGCGCCCGCTCGATCGCGCTGCCGAGCAGGTTGGCGGCTGCGCGCAGCGCGTCGATCTCCGTGCTCTCCCAGCGCCGCGCGTGCGTCACCTCGTCGAACCCGAGGTATCCGGCGATCTCTCCGCCGGCGAAGAACGGCACCCCGACGTACGACTGGCTGCCCTCGATCTCGACGAGGGCGCGCAACCCGTCGTCGTCGAGCTCGGAGGTCACGACCTCGACCACGTCGCCCCGAAGCAGGCGCTCGGCGGCAGCGGCATGCTCCACGAAATCGATCCAGACCTCCCGCTGTAACGGTGTCGCCGTTGCCGCGCACCATTCGTGCGCCAACGTCGAGCAAAGATCATCGCCGACGACGCGGCTCTCGATCACGTACGCGCGGCTGGCCTGGGCCGCCCCGCCGAGCATGGCGAGTATCTCGTCGATGACGTCCTCCCAGCTCGGTGCGTCGAGGAGGAGGCGCGCAACGGACGCGACCGCAGCCAAGATCCGCTCACCGGCGAGGATCCGCGCGGAGCTCCGCTCGCGCTCGACCGTCGAGCCGACAACGCTGGCGAAGGCTCGGAGTGCTTCCTCCTCTCCGGTCGTCCAGTGGCGATCGCCTTCCGTGTCGTCGAAGCCCACGTATCCCGCCAGCACGCCGTCGACGAAGAAGGGCACGCTGATGAACGACGAGGTGCCCTCTGCTTCGAGGACGTCGCGCATCTGGCCACCCACGTCATCGGCCCAGTTCTGGACCGTCTCACCCCGTAACAGCGCTGTGGCGTGCTCCGGGATCTCGCCCCAGTCGGTCCACACGTCGTCGATCGACGGCTCGACGCCGTCCGCGACCCACTCGCTCGTGAGGGTCGAGGTCACTCGCGTGCCGTCGACGCGGCACTCGAAGAGATCGGCTCGACCGACCTCGCCAGCGGATCCGATCAGCCCCAACACGTCGTGGATCACCTCGCGCCAGTCGGGGGCGCGCGCAAGACGCTCCGCGACCGTCGCAACCGCCTCCATCACGCGCTCGCGGCGGGTCAGGCGAGCAGCAGCCTCGGCCCGTGAGATCGCGGCACCGAGCGTTCCGGCGGCTGCACGGAGCGCGTCGTCCTCACCCGCTCCCCACGCGCGCACGTACGCGCACTCGTCCAGGCCGAGCTGCCCCCAGAGCTCGCCGTCCACGAACACCGGCACAGCGACCGCGGACATGGTGCCTCCGGCGGCAAGAACCGCGAACTTCTCGGCGGAAGCCTCCGACGATGTGGAGTGTTGGATCACGCCCTGTCGGAACAGCGCGACGTCGTGCGGGTCCTCGATGTACGACTGCCAGAAGGGAACATCGATGGTCGCCGCGACACCGTCCGCCGTCCATTCGTGCGTCATCGTCGAGACCACCGAGCCGTCCGCCGACGTCGTCGTGCGGTAGAGAGCCGAACGGCTGGCAGCTGCCGCGTGGCCGAGGCGACCGAGCACGACGGGCACCACGTCCTGCCACGTCTCCGTGCGCAGCAACTGCTCCGCGATGTCCGCGACCGCGGCGAGGATCGCGTCCCCGCGAGAGACGGTCGCCCTGGCCACCGACTCTCGCTGCTCCGCGTCCACCCGCTCGAGCTCGGCACGGACACGGGCGGCGAACATGCGTAGGGCCGGAAGAGCGCGCGGGCCGTCGAGCGGGGCGGTGTCGAAGACCGCGAGGAGTGCCCGCGGTCGCCCGTCGGCGTTCTGGATCGGCGTTCCCGCGTAGCTCTCGATGCCGAGCTCCACCAGCATCGTGTCTTCCGGGAACAGCCGTGCAACGTCGCGTGGATAGACACAGAGGCCGTCGTCGATCACGTTGGCGCAGGGTGTGCCGTCGAGCCCGTAGGTCAGGTCGCGGTGCTCGCCGTCGGCCCACAGCGCCAGAGACTCGATCACGCGAGCGCTCGTGTCGAGCCGACCGAGAATTGCGTACCTCGTCCCGGCCGCCGCGGCCGCCTGACGAACGAGCTCGCGAAACATCCCGCGATCACCGTTCGGGCCTGCCGGAGTCCCGTCTGTCGCCCTCGCAAGCCTCATCCGACGCTCACCGGACCAAGCGCACAGCGCTTCGACGATCGGGGGTGGATCATCGGTTTCCACACAGGACGGCGTCCAGCCGACAGCATGCCAGTGGTATCGGTCGCGCCGAACGCTGCTCTACAAAGGGGGTGCCGGCAACACCAAGCGGAATCGGCTACCCACTCCGAGACTGCTCTCCAACTCGATCCGCCCGCCGAGGGCGCCCGCCAACTCCCGCGCGATCGGCAGACCGAGCCCGGTGCCTTGCGTGTCCGTCGAGTGGAAGGGACGGAACACCTGCTCGCGCTCATCGGGTGCGATCCCGGGTCCCGAGTCGGCGATCTCGACCTGCACCGTCCCGTTGCCCTGCCTGAGGACGAGCGCGACCGTCCCTTCGTCGGGTGTCCAGCGGAACGCGTTGGAAAGCAGGTTCGTGATCACCTGCAGCACCCGATCGCCATCCGTCAGCAGCGACGGCCCGGTGCCCTCGGCGACGAACCGGTAGTCGATCGCGCGCCGGCGGGCCTCGTCGCCGAACGCACCGTATGCCTGCTCGACGAGACGGGGCATGTCGACCTCCTCCGACTGCACCGTGAAGCGGTGCGCGCGGAGCTTGGCGAGATCGAGGACATCGCCCACGAGTCGCTCGAGGCGGACGGCCTCGGCGGCGACGATCGACAACGACTCTGCGACGAGGTCGGGCTCCTCGACCAAACCGTCGCGCAGTGCGTCGACGTGACCCTTGATCGCGGTCAGCGGCGTCCGCAATTCGTGGGAGACGGTCATCAGGAACTGACGCTCACGCTCCTCCGTGGCGGCCAGCCGGGCTGCCATCTCCCCGAACCTCCCCGAGAGGTGGCTGATCTCGTCCTTGCCGCGCACGGCCGGCACGGTCACGGCGTAGTCCCCTGCGGCGATCTGGTCGGATGCGCGCGAGAGCAGGAGCACCGGGCCCGTGATCCGTCGGGACAGCCACCACGAGAGGACGGCTGCGAAGAGGGCTCCGATGCCGAAGGCGATCGCCAGCCGAGCGATCAGCGGGAGCCACTGCTCGCGCAGTGCCGTCTGCGGCTTGGCCACGATCACGGCGCCGAACGGCTGGGTCTCGGGCTCCAGCAGAAGCGGCTCGGACGCGGCGAGGAACGGCCGCGTCTCACCAGGGGGGACGAACTCGAACGTCTGTGGTCCGGCGAACACGTCGACGCTGGCCGGCAGTGACGCGACCGGGATTCGCTGCAGGCCCGACTCCTGACCCGGGAAGACGGTGACACCCGCGTAGAACAGGCTGTCGCCGGTCGCCAGCTCCAGCTTCTCGGCTGCGAAGTCGGGGGCGGCGGCTCCTTCGTCGGTCGCGCGGAGCGCAGCATCGGCATACAGCTGGGAGAGCCCCGATGCCTCGCGCTGCAGCTCCTCCAGCGACTGCGTGTGCGTGAAGTCCTGGAACAGCCGCAACGCGATCGCGGCCGCCAGGAGACCGGAGAAGAGGATGCCGAGCAGGAAGAGGGCCGGCAGCCGGACGCGCAGCGACCCGAACATGCCCTAAGGGTAGGCGTCTACCCCGTCGGCGCGGGGCTTCGGTCGGAGCCGACCTTGTAGCCGACACCCCAGACCGTGACGATCGGCGAGGCGTCACCGAGCTTGCGGCGAATCTGCCGAACGTGCACGTCGACCGTTCGCGTATCACCCGCGAACGTGTAGCCCCAGACGCGCTCCAGGAGCTGGTCGCGGGTGAGCACCAGCCCGCGGTGATCGAGCAGCTCCCACAGGAGGTCGAACTCCTTCGGGGCGAGCTGGATCTCCTCGTCACCGGCGAAGACCTCGCGTCGCCCTGCGTTGATGAGCACGTCGCCATGACGGATCTCGTCGCCCTCGTCACGGCGTCTCTCGCCGCTCGTCCGACGGAGCACCGCCTTGACGCGCGCGACGAGCTCGCGCGGGTTGAACGGTTTCGTCAGATAGTCGTCGGCGCCGACCTCGAGCCCGATGATCTTGTCCACGTCCTCGTCGCGCGCGGTCAGCATCAGGATCGGCACGTCAGAGCTCTTGCGGATGCGGCGACAGATCTCGACGCCGTCCATGTCCGGCAGGTTGAGATCGAGCAGGATCAGCTTCGGCATCTCGGCCGCGACGGCATTCAGCGCCGCGCCACCGGTCCCGGCCGTACGCACGGTGTAGCCGGCGTTCTTCAGGTAGAGAGCGATGAAGGACGCGATCGACGGCTCGTCCTCGACGACGAGAACGTTGGCTGCCGTGGTCACGGCGTGGAGCTCCCGAACGGCACGACTGACACCTCGAGACCGTAGGCGAAGCGGGTGACGGCGTCCGGCAGTGGCTGCGGGCCCTCGTCGTCGACCGAGAACGTCCCCGCCGCTCCGGTCGCGTCGGGATCGGCTTCGATCGTGACGATGCCCTGCCCTCGGGCAGAGATGAAGATCCCCTCGCCCCGCACGACGACCCGGTAGCGCCCCCCGGGGATGTAGAAGCCGACGTCGCGCCCTCGCGTGCCGACGACGCGCCCGCGCGGTACGCCGTTCACACGCGGGCTCCACTGGTCCGCCGGTGTCAGATCCACGATCTGGAGCGTTCCTCTGTCGAGACGGCCGAGGAGAGGGCCGCGCGCCTTGATCGTGATCGCGCCCCGCGCGTCGGTGAACTCGACCGACCCGACCGGGGCTCGGGCTGCGAGCACTCCAGCCGGCATGGTGAACGCGAGCACGAGAGCAACGATTGCCAGCCGGCGCATGTCTCCAGTATGCGGAGAGACAGAGGTGATTGGGTGAGTGCACCGTTAGGAATGTGTAAGCGCCACGGCGCTTCACGGCCCTGCGTAGAGTCCGCCCGTGGACGTCGCGTCCGCCGAAGCCCTGCTCATCGTCGGGGCCTTGCTGATCGCGGCGGCGGCGCTCTCCGGCTGGCTTCGCGGCACGGTGCTCTCGATCTCCGTCCTGTCCGTGACTGCGGGTGCGGTGTTGGCCTGGACGGGTGTCGTCGACGTCAGCCCGGGGGCCAAGAGCGTGGTGATCGTCGTCGAGCTGGCGCTGGTGCTGACGCTGTTCTCCGACGGCCTGGTCGTGGAGCGAGAGCTGCTGCGCGACCACTGGACGCCCGCCGCGCTCGCTCTCGTCCTGGCGATGCCGATCACGCTGCTGCTCCTCGCGCTCGCAGCGAAGGGCCTCTTCCCGGCGCTCTCCTGGGCCGAGGCGTTCCTCCTGGGGGCTGTGCTCTCCCCCACGGATCCCGTCGTGACGTCGTCCGTCGTCACCGCGAAGCGGATCCCGGCCACGATCCGCCACACGCTCAACCTGGAGTCGGGGCTCAACGACGGGCTCGCCCTCCCGTTCGTGCTCTTCTTCCTCGCCCTCGCGACAGGCGCCGACAGCCCGGGCATCGAGGCCGCGAGGCTCGCCGGTGAAGCCCTTGCCGGCGCGGTGATCGGCGTCGGCCTGGCGCTCGCCGGCGGCTGGCTCCTCTTCCGGCTCCCGGGGGGCGGCATCGACCACAAGTACGAGGGCGTGTACGCGCTGGGGCTCGCGCTCGCCGCGTTCGGGCTCGCCGAGCAGACGGGTCTCGCGAACGGTCTGATCGCCGTGTTCGTCGGCGGCATCGCGCTCGCTGTCGCCCGTCACGAGATCCCGGACGACTTCCTCGATTTCAACGAGAGCCTGAGCGCACTCTTCCAGGTCGTCACGTTCACGGTCTTCGGGGCACTGATCGTGGCCACCGGCTGGAGCGGGTCGACCCCGAAGCTCGCCGTCTTCATCGTGTTCGCGATCTTCGTGGCGCGCCCGATTGCGGTGCTGCTGTCGTTCTCGCGGGTACGCGAGCCGCTCTCACACAAGCTCTTCATCGCCTGGTTCGGGCCGAAGGGTGTCGCGTCGATGCTGTTCGCACTGTTCGTGCTGTCCTCGAGCGACGCGAATCGGACGCTCGTGTTCGACGTCGCCTCGTTCACTGTCCTCGCCTCGATCCTCGCGCACGGCCTGACGGACACGGTCGGGGCGAACTGGCTGCTGCGCCGGCTCGGTGCTGAAGCGCCGCTCAGCCGTGCGTGACGAGCAGCACGACGACCGACGCCACGTACCCGGCGAGGAGGACGATGCCGCGTCCGCGACCGAGCATCCCGCTGTGCCACGGGATGACGAGCGCGACGAGCGCGATCCCGAACAGCAGGCTGATCGCGATCTCGTTCCAATCGACGGTCATCGGGGAGAGCAGCGCTGCGATCGGCACGATGAACGCCCCGTTGAACACATTGCTGCCGAGGATCGTGCCCAGCCCGACCTCGTCGTGGCCGCGCACCCTCGCGATCACGGCGGTCGCCAACTCGGGGGCGGAGGTGCCGATGGCGACGAAGACGACACCGACGACGAACGGCTCGAAGCCGAGCTCCGTGCCGAGGCCCTTTGCCCCTGACACGATCAGCCGCCCGGCGAGGATCAGGAACAGGAGGCCGATCGCCCCCGCGATCAGGGAGCGGCCGAGTGAATGCTCACCGAGCACCTCCGGCGCGGCGCTGCGACCACGACGCGCGACCTCGAACGAGGCGGCGAGCCAGACGATGAAGAGGACGAGCAGGACCGCCGCGTCCGCCCGACTCACCGTTCCGTCGAGGATCAATGCGAGTGTGACGAGCGGGATCGCGAGCGCTGCAGCGATGTCGCGGCGGATCACGCCGCCGCCGACCCGTATCCGCCCTACGAGCAGGACGACCCCGAGCACGAGACCAATGTTGACGACGTTGCTGCCGAGCGCGTCGCCCAGTGCGAGCTCGGAGCGTCCGTCGAGCCCGGAGCTGATCGCCACCGAGAGCTCCGGGCTGGACGTCGCAAACGCAGCGACCGTAGCTCCGACGATGCCGGGGGGCACACGGGCAGCCGTGGCGCCGCCGACGGCGCCACGCACGAACAGCTCGCCGCCACCGGCGGCGCAAACGAGACCTAGTGTGAGGACGACGAGGTCGGTGACCATGCGGCTAGGAGCTCTGCGACCCGCGTGCGGGCAGCTCGCAGGCTCGCGCTGACTCTAACGAGAGCCGAGTCGGCCACCGGGATAGATTGTTCGGATCGACGTCGCCGCCATCATCATCTTCGTCGCGGCGCTCTCGCTGATCGCCGTCGACTGGGCGCATCGCACGACGGTCGCGCTCGCCGGAGCGGGGCTGATGGTCGTGCTCGGCGTGCTCGACCAGGAGCAGGCGATCGACTCGATCGACTGGGCGACCCTCGGCCTCTTGACGGGGATGATGATCATCGTCGCTCTCGTCGAGCCGACCGGGGTCTTCACCTTCCTGGCGTTGCGCGTGGCGCAGATCTCGAACGGGCGCCCGGTCGTGCTCCTGTTCCTGCTGGCCGGGATGACCGGGCTGTTGTCGGCGTTCCTGGACAACCTCACGGCGATCCTGCTCGTCGTCCCGATCACGCTCCTGATCGCGGATGTCCTGCGCATCTCGGTCATCCCTCTCGTGCTCACCGAAGTGATCGCGAGCAACATCGGCGGTACCGCGACGCTGATCGGCGACCCGCCGAACATCCTCATCGGCACCCATGTCGACGAGCTCTCGTTCAACGACTTCATCGTCAACCTCGCCCCCGTGTCGCTGCTCACGCTCGTCACGGTCACCGCCGTGCTGGCACTCGTGTTCCGCCGCTCGCTCGTCGTCGACCCCGAGCGTGCGCGCGAGATCCAACGTCTCGACCCGGCCCGTGACCTGCGGCAGGCAACGCGGGTGAAGCGCAGCCTCGCCGTGCTGCTCGGCACGATCGTCGCGTTCTTCCTGCACGCCCCGCTGCACATCGAGCCCGCGGTAGTGGCGATGGTGGGCGCGACCGTGATGCTGCTCGTGGCTGCAGTCGATGTCGAGAAGTCGCTCGAGCGGGTCGAGTGGGCGACGCTGTTCTTCTTCGTGGGCCTCTTCGTGATGGTCGGTGGACTCGTCGAGCGCGGCATCGTCGACGACATCGCGGACTGGCTCGCGGACATCACGGGGGGCTCGTCGGTGACACAGGGCATGGTCATCCTGTGGGGGGCCGCGGCAGGCTCCGCCGTCGTCGACAACATCCCCTTCACCACGGCGATGATCCCTGTCGTCGATCGCGTACAGGGCGTCGAGTTCAACGACGGTCTGTGGTGGTCGCTCTCGCTCGGCGCGTGCTTCGGCGGCAACGCGACGATGATCGCCGCCGCGGCGAACGTCGCCGCGACCGGAATCCTCGACCGCACCGGTCGCCCGGTCTCGTTCCTCCGCTTCATGGCAGTAGGCTTGCCCGTGACGCTGGTGTCGCTCGTGATCGCCTCCGCCTACCTCCTCCTGTTCCAGCTCTGATGGAGCTCCGCTACCTCCCCCTCACGGATGCCTCCGTCCCGGACACGGCGACGTTCGCCGAGGCCGTGACGAGCCTGTTCGCGGCGCACGCGCCGGCGATCGCCGTCATCGACAGCGAGCGACGCGTGGTCGGCCTGCTCGCCGAACGCGACGTCCTCTGCGCGGTGTTCCCTCGCTACCTCGCAGAGCTTCGGCACACGTCGTTCCTTCCCGACGACGCAGCGGGTCTCGACGAGCGGGCCGAACGCGCTCGTGACGAGCCCGTTTCGAGCTACGCGCGCGCTGTCGAGCCGCTCGACGGCGGCGAGAGCCAGACCCATGCCGCCGAGCGGTTCCTCCACACGGGAGAGCAGGCGCTGCCGGTCGTCGAGGACGGCCGCTTCGTCGGCATGCTCTCCATATCTGCGCTCTGTCGCGCACGTCTTGATCGAGCACCAGACACGTCGTGATCCCTCTCGCCGCCGCAAGTGGTGTTGCCGACGCGCTGCTCGATCTGTTCCTGATCCTGATCGCAGCGAAGATCGGCGACGAGATCTTCAAGCGCCTCGGCCAGCCCACGCTGATCGGCGAGATCCTCGCCGGTGTCGTGATCGGGCCCGCCGTGCTCGGGTTCGTGGAGCCGACCGAGGTGCTCGAGGTGTTCGCGGAGCTAGGCGTCGTCTTCATCCTCTTCTGGGTCGGCCTCGAGACCCGTCTCCACGATCTGCTCGGCGTCGGGCGCTCGGCGGGGCTCGTCGGCGTGCTCGGGGTGATCGTCCCGTTCGCCGGGGGGTACGCGATTGCCGCGGGACGCGGAGAGGACACGGCGACGTCGCTGTTCTTCGCAGCTGCCCTGGTCGCGACGAGCGTCGGGATCACGTCGGCGGTGCTGATCGGCCTCGGCGCGCTCGAGACCCGGGCGGGCCGTACGATCCTCGGCGCCGCTGTTGTCGACGACATCCTCGCCATGCTCGTCGTGGCCGTGGCGAGTGCCGTCGCTGTCGGCGGAAGCGCTGATCTCACCGAGCTGCTCGTGATCGCGGCGATGGCGTTCACCTTCGTCGGCTTCTTCGCCCTCGGCGGCACGCGCCTCATGCGGCGCTACCCGCGCATGCTGAAGGCGCCGCGCTTCTCGGAGTCACCGCTCCTACCGGCTGTCATCCTCTGCCTGGGGTTGGCCGCGATCGCAGCGGAGATCGGCCTCGCGGCGATCATCGGCGCCTTCTTGGCGGGAATGATGGTGGCCGAGACGAAGGAGCAGCACCCGATCGAAGAGGAGGTCGCGCCGCTCTACGCATTCTTCGCGCCCTTCTTCTTCGCGTCGATCGGTCTCAAGCTGGAGCTCGGTGAGTACGCGAAGCTCACCGTGATCAGCGTCGTCGTGCTCGTCACCGTCGTCGCGGTGGTGACGAAGCTCGTCGGGGCGTACGCAGGTGCACGCGGCCTGAGCCGGGCGGAGGCGCTGTTCGTCGCTGCGGGGATGGTGCCGCGCGGAGAGGTCGGGATCATCGTCGCCGGCATCGGGATCGAGGCCGGCGTCCTCGGCGACGAGACGTTCGCGATCATCGTCGGGATGGCCATCCTGACGACCGTCGTCGTGCCACCTGTCCTGCGTGTGCTGGCACGCAGCCTTCCCGACCTGCCGGCGGCCGCGCCGGGTCAGTCGTCGTAGCGGTAGAAGCCGCGCCCGCTCTTCCGCCCGAGGAGCCCCGCGTTGCGCATCGCGACGATGCGCGGCGGTGGCGCCATCCTGGGCTCACGGAGCTTCTCGTACAGCGCCTCCGACGCGTGGACGTGGACGTCGATGCCGACGAGGTCGACGAGCGTGCACGGGCCCATCGGCCAGCCGGCGCCGCTCGTCATCGCCGCGTCCAGATCGTCGGGGGTCACGCGCGCCTCGTCCAAGACGCGGATGCAGTCGTTGAGCAGCGGGATCAGGATGCGGTTGACGACGAAGCCCGGTGTGTCGTGGCAACGGACCGGCGTCTTGCCCATCCGCTCAGCGACGGCGTACCCCGTTTCGAACGCCGCGTCGGACGAGAGCTCCGCGCGGACGATCTCGACGAGCGGCATCAGGGGCGCCGGGTTGAAGAAATGCATGCCGATCACGCGCTCCGGCGACGAGGTCGCGCCCGCGATCTCGGTGACGGACAGCGCGGACGTGTTGGTCGCGAGCACCGCGTCCGGGCCACAGATGCCCTCGAGGGCGTGAAAGAGCTTCCTCTTCGGGTCGAGCTCCTCCACGATCGCCTCGATCACGAGGTCACAACCGGCCAGGTCGTCGACGTCGGTCGTCGTGCTCAGGCGCGCGACGGCCGCGTCCCGCGCCTCCGCCTCCAGCTGCCCTTTCTCGACCTTCCGCGTCAGGAAGTGCCCGATCCTCCCGGCGGCAACGTCGCAGAGGTCGTTCGAGACCTCGCGGCCGACGACGTCGAAGCCTGCCTCGATCGCGACCTGGGCGATCCCGGCGCCCATTGCGCCGAGCCCGACCACGCCGATCCTCCGCACGTCCGTCACGGCGGAGGATGCTAGTCGAACGCTACGCGGCGACGGCGCGGAGCTGACCGACGCGAACCCGCAGCAACTCGACGACGTCGAGGGTGACCCGGAACGGGTCGCCGAGCGTCGAGCCGTCCTCGCCGGCGACCGCGACGAGGTCACCGTCGACCTCGGCCACGAGCAGCCGGCCGGGCGGAAGCGACCGTCCGGTCAGGTCGGCGAGATCCCGGATCGACGCGTGGTCGGTCGAAAGCTCGTGCCGAATGACGATCTCGTCACGGCTTCCGACCGCCGACGCGAACGACCGGGGAAGGCGGCTGCTCATCCGAGGTACCGCCGGCGCCGCGCGACCTCGTCGATCCGGGAGTCGGCGCCCTCGATGATCGACAGCAGCCCTACGGCGACGATGAAGACGATCAATGCGATTTCCATGCACCCATCATGACCGTCGTGTACTATCAGCACAAATCGAGGTATTGATGACAACGATCACCGAACCTGATAGTTGGCTGGGAGTCGAACTGCGCCATCTCGCAGCTCTAGAGGCTGTCTCGAGCGCAGGTTCGTTCGGGCGCGCGGCCGAGAGGCTCGGGTATACGCAATCAGCGGTGAGCCAGCAGATCGCGACGCTCGAACGGGTCGTGGGTGAAAAACTTCTGGAGCGACCGGGTGGCCCCCGCGCAGTGTCGCTCACCGAGGCAGGCGCGTTGCTGCTGCGTCACGCCGAGGCGATCGTCGCACGACTGGACGCCGCCCGCGCCGACATGGCTGCGCTCCGCGCGGGAGAGACGGGAACGCTCCGCGTCGGCACGTACCAGAGCTTCGGGTCACACGTGCTCCCAGCGGTGATGCGCGAGTTCCGCTCGTCGTGGCCCGGCATCTCGCTCGCGCTGTCGGAGCCGTCGACCGATCCCGACATCTACGCGGGAATCGAGTCCGGTGGCATCGATCTCGCCTTCTGTAGCCCACCGCTCCCGGACGGCCCATTCGAGGCGCTTGCACTCGCCAGCGACCCGTACGTGCTCGCCGTCCCGGCCGATCATGCTCTCGCGACGCGTTCATCTGCCTCCCTGAACGACGTCGACGACCTCCCACTGATCGGCGCCAGCCTGTGCGCAAGTGGTGCTGTTGCCGAGTCGGCTCTTCGCGACGCCGGCTTCGACGTCGACTACGGCTTTCGCTCGGACGACAACGGCACCGTGCAGGGACTGGTCGCGGCTGGATACGGCGCGGCCCTCGTGCCACTCCTCGCCGTCCTCCCCGTCGACGATCGCGTGAAGGTGCTCCGTCTGAAGCCGGTCATCCCCCGCCGCGTCATCGCCGTGGTCTGGCACCGTGACCGACACCACTCGCCGGCAGCACGCGCGTTCATCGAGATCGCCGAAGAAGTCGCAGCTCAGGTCGAACGCGACCTCGTCGAGCCGTAACAGGAATCGGAGGCCCGCGACGCGGGCCTCTCGATCAGGTGTCCGACTTCAGTCGGACACCGCTTCTCGCCACGGACGCCGCGTCCCGTCGAAGGGCGAGCCTCACGCCCGACGTGCCAGCTCCGGGCTGTTGAGGCGACCAGCTCTACACGCGCTCGATGACGGCTGCGATCGCCTGGCCCTGGCCGATGCACATCGTGGCGAGCCCGTAGCGGGCCTGCCGACGATCGAGCTCGGAGAGCAGCGTCGCGGTGATACGCGCGCCGGTGGCGCCGAGAGGATGCCCGAGCGAGATGCCGCCGCCGTTCGGGTTGACGTCGCCCGCCTGCCAGCGCTCGTGCAGATCGGTGTCTGCGAGGAACTGGAGGACGACGGAAGCAAATGCCTCGTTGACCTCGACCACGGCGATGTCGTCCCAGGTCAGACCCGCCTTCGCGAGAGCGCTCTCGCAGGCCTGCGGGTTGCCGTGCAGCATGCGGTACGGGTCGACGCCGGAGAGGCCGAAAGACACGAACCTCGCGCGCGGCTCGAGCCCGAGACGCTCGGCTGCCGCTCCGCTCGCCACGAGCATGGCGGCAGCACCGTCCACGATCGAGCTGGAGTTGCCGGCGGTGACCACTCCGTCGGGCCTGAACGCCGGGGCCAGTGAGGCGAGCTTCTCGAGCGACGTGTCGCGGCGTGGCGTCTCGTCAACCGCGAGCAGCACGGCCGCGCCTGCGGCGCCGACCTCGATCGGCACGATCTCGCGCTCGAAGCGGCCCTCGTCGATCGCGGCCACGGCGCGGCGATGCGACTCGAGGGAGTAGATGTCGAGCTGCTCCCGGGTGAGCCCCCACTCCTCGGCGATCACCTCGGCCGAGATGCCCTGCGGGACGACCGGCCAGCGCTCACCGAGCTTCTCGTTGAGGCCCGACCAGCCATCGGTTCCCATGTTCGATCCCATCGGCACACGGGTCATGTGCTCGATACCTGCAGCGACGACGACGTCGATGTGCCCTGCCTGGATCGTCGCCGCGGCGTTGAACGCGGCCTGCATGGACGATCCGCACTGCCGGTCCACGGTCGTCGCCGGCACGGTCTCGGGCCAGCCCGCCACGAGCAGCGAGACGCGGCCGACGTTGAGCGCCTGCTCGCCGACCTGTGTCACACACCCCATCTGCACGTCGTCGACTTCGCCCGCATCCACGTCCAGGCGATCGACGAGGCCGTTCAGAACCTGGGCGGCGAGGTCGTCCGCCCGCAGCTCTGCCAGCGACCCGTTCCGCCTCCCGATGGGGCTTCGGACAGCGTCGACGATGAAGGCGTCGGGCATCGTTGAAGTCTAGAGGCTTGATGTGGTCAGGGGGTGCGCTCGGGGAGGATCTGCACGCTTCCAACCCGCATCAAACCTCTAGCCCGGGGTGTCCCAGAGCACGTGGAGAGTGTCCGGCTTGCGGAAGACGAGCCCACGTGGTGCGCTGGGACGGCGCTCATCGAGGCGCAAGCCCGGCAGTCGCGCCAGCGCCGCCGAGAGAGCGGTGCGCGTCTCGAGCCGTGCCAGATGCAGGCCGAGGCAGACGTGCGGCCCTTGCGCAAACGCCAGGTGACGTCGGACGTTCGCACGACGCACGTCGAAGCGATCCGGGTCCGGGAAGACAGCCGGGTCGCGGTTGGCTCCGGCAAGCGATACGCGAACGAGGTCACCGCGAGCGATCACCGCTCCGGCGAGCACGGTGTCGGTCGTCGCGTAGCGGTCGACCACCGCGGCCGCCGGCTCGAGGCGCAGCGATTCGTCTACTGCGCCCGGCAGCAGCCCGGGATCCGATTGGACGAGCGCACGCTCGCCGGGGGACGAGAGGAGGTGCCAGAACGCATTCGCGATCATCCCGTCGGTCGTCTCGATGCCCCCGAAGAGCAACACTGCAGCGTTCGACACGACCTCCGGGCGCGACAGTCCGCCTTCCCCCGTCGTCGCGGCAGCTGCCGCGACGAGCGAAGCGCCCGGTTCGGCGTCCAACGCTTGCTCGAGCGCTGCCCGAAGGGCGGCGAACGCTCCGGCGCCCGAGCCGTCGTCCGCTTGCCCGGCGGTGATGCGAGTCACGGCAGCGACGATCCCCTCGTACCAGGCGAGCACGTCAGACGCGTCGGCCTCTTCGAGTCCCAGGGCACGAGCCATCGTGGCGACGGCGAGGGGGCCCGTGAGACGTCGACGGAGATCCGCCTCTCCTGCGGCCTCGACCGCGCCGAGCAGACGGTCGACCTCGTCCGTAACCACGGCCGCGAGCTGGTCGCGCACGGAAGCAGCACGGAAGGCCGGTGCGAATGGCCCACGATGCCGTGCGTGCTCGGGCCCGTCGAGCGACAGCATGCTCGTGCCGACGACCTGCGCGGTCGAGAACCGCGGGTCGTCGACGGTGTACGTGCCGTTGTCGCGCATCACGATCTCGGCGAGGTCGTGCCGAGTCACCAGCCATCCGTCGAGCACGGGCAGCCACGACACGGGCTCGCTCGTGCGCAGGCGGGCATGAAGAGGATGCGGATCGTGCTCCAGCAGCAGCAGCGTCGCCGTTGCACCGATCGGGTACGCCTCACGGCGAACCTCGTCTTGGTCGTGGCCCCGCACGGGGACAGTCTCGTAGACTCCCCGCATGGCGGCAACGACGCTGGAGCGACGCCTCTTCATCGACGGGGAGTGGATCGAGACCGACGAATGGCTGGACGTCCGCTCGCCGTATGACGGATCGCTCGTCGCACGTGTCGCCCGCGGCGGCGCCGACGAGACCCGTCGCGCCATCGATGCAGCCGCCCGCGCGATGGAGGAGCCGCTGCCCGCGCACAAGCGCGCCGAGATCCTCGTCCGGGTTGCCGGAGCGCTGGGACGCAGGGCGGACGAGGCGGCTCGGCTGATCAGCGCCGAGGCAGGCAAGCCCCTCAAGCAGGCGCGCATCGAGGTCGCACGGGCGATGTCGACGTACACGATGTCGGCCGTCGAGGCGAGGACGCTGGCCGGTCAGGTCGTCCCGATGGACGCTTCCCAGGCCGGCGAGGGAAAGCTGGCGATCACCCTCCGCTTGCCGATCGGCGTCGTCGGCGCCATCTCCCCGTTCAACTTCCCGCTCAATCTCGTTGCCCACAAGATCGCGCCGGCACTCGCTGCCGGCTGCGCAGTCGTCCTGAAGCCGGCCTCGCAGACGCCGCTGTCGGCACTGTTCCTCGCCGAGCTCGAAGCCGAGGCAGGATTGCCGGCCGGCTGGCTCAACGTCGTCGTCGGCCCGGCTGCCGACATCGGCGACGTCCTGGTCGACGACGGGCGCGTGAGACTGATCACGTTCACGGGCTCCGGCTCGGTCGGCTGGAAGCTCCGCGAGCGCGCGGCGAAGAAGAAGGTCGGCCTCGAGCTCGGGAACGCGACACCCGTGATCGTCGCGGCCGATGCCGACGTCGAGGACGCCGCAGCCCGTTGCGCCGCGAACGCGTTCTCGTTCGCAGGGCAGAGCTGCATCTCGGTGCAGCGCATCTACGTCCAACGCGACGTCTACGAGGCGTTCAAGGGCAGCTTCCTGCCACGCGTCGAGGCACTGCGGGTCGGCGATCCGGGGGACGAGGAGACCGATGTGGGGCCGCTGATCTCGCTGCAGGAGCGCGACCGCGTGCTCGGCTGGATCGAGGAGGCCGTCGCGGGAGGCGGCACGTTGCTCGCAGGCGGCTCGCTGGCAGGTGAGCTGATCCGCCCGACGGTCGTCGAATCCCCGCCGACGGAGGCCCGGCTGTCCTGCGACGAAGCGTTCGGGCCGGTGTGCACGCTGCAGCCGTACGACACGCTCGACGAGGCCATCGCGCTCGCCAACGACACGCGCTACGGCCTCCAGGCCGGGATCTTCACGAGCAACCTGGGCTCGGCGCTTCGCGCGGGCGCGAAGCTCGAGTTCGGCGGTGTCACCATCAACGAGGCACCCACCTTCCGGGCCGACCAGATGCCGTACGGTGGGATCAAGGACTCGGGCAACACGAAGGAAGGGCCGGCCTGGGCGGTCCGCGAGATGACCGAGGAGCGCCTCGTCGTCGTCAACCTCACCTAGAGGCTTGATGGCACGAACGCGGTCGTGGCATCACGTCTCTGGCTGGTGTCCGAACACGGCCTGACTATCCTCTCCTCGATGGGCGTGTTCACCAAGGGGCCGCGCGGGCCGACGTCGGCCGACCTGCGTCGTGAGCGCCGCGCCCTGCTCCAGCTCCGCGAGGAGCGGCTCCGAGATCTCGGCGGGCTGACGCTCGAGATGTACAGGCGCGATCACTTCAACGAGGAGCTCGTCCTCGAGCGCTGCGCGGAGCTCGTCGCGATCGAAGCACGTACGTCGGAGATCGACGCGCTGCTGGCGGGCGCGCGCGGCCTGCGGAAGCGCGCCGGCTCGATCTGCGCCTGCGGCGCGCCCATGCTCATCGGCGCGCGCTACTGCCCGAGTTGCGGACGGCTCGTCGGCGCGACCACCGACGACAGCGAGCCCGACGTCGGAGCGGCCGACGAGTGACCGACGCCGCTGCGCCGGGCTGCCCACGCTGCGGCGCCGCTCTCGCCGCCGGACAGGAGTACTGCCTCGACTGCGGCCTGCGTGTCCCGGGGCCCGGACGGTTCGGCGTGCTCCCCGTCGAGCCGCGACATCTTCTCGGGCCGCTGGCCGTGCTCGGCGCCGTCGCACTCGGCGGTGCGGTCCTCGCCGTCTGGATGACCAGCGACCCTGCGCCGACCGCAACAGTCGTGACGGCGACCGGAGGGAGCGTCGCAGTCGCCGCTCCCGAAGGCTCCGCCGAGCCCGCTCCGGCGACGTGGCCCGCTGCCGCCGACGGCTGGACGGTCGTCCTCCTCTCCGTGCCCAAGGTGCGTGGACGCGCCGTTGCCGTACAGGCGGCGCGTGACGCACGAGCCAACGGCCTGCAGGGAGTCGGCATCATCGACTCGTCCCGGTTCCCGAGCCTCCAGCCCGGCTACTGGATGGTCTTTGCCGGTCGTTTTACGAGCGAGGCGGAGGCGACGAGCCGATTGCAGCGCGCGAGAGGTGTGTCGAAATCAGCCCGTGTGCAGCGAATTGCCTCATGATCCGTTGCTGAGGATGAAAACGCTTGTGCGGCGCTTGTAACAGAGGCCAGCAGCGGGTAGACTGCGTCTCTGCAATGGGGCATCGGGCCCCCACCCCGCTTCTGCCCACGGCTCAGGTCAGGGAGTGCGATCAGAGATGGAAGAGCACGTCGCGCAGCTACAGTCCTGCATGTATCAGTACTCACGAGCGATTTACCGGTCGGTCAAGGATCTCATCGACCCGTACGCCGACCGCAAGACGAGGCTCGCGTATCGCCGTGCAGTCTTGCAGGAGTGCGAGCTGACGGTCGAGCGGCTCGCTGCCGACCCCCATTACTTCGCCCGGCCGGACCGCACGCTGTTCCTCGACATCCGTCGGTACTTCCCGATCACCGCGCAGGCTCAGGTCGCCTGGGCGGTAGGCGAAGGTGTCGGCGCCGCTGTCTCCTTCATCGAAGCCCAGGTCGAAGCCGGTCTCTTCGACGGCGGGATCGCTCGCTGCAAGGCGACCACGCGCAAGGGCAAGGCATGCCAGCGAACACCGCTCCCGGGCCGTGACTACTGCCCCTCGCACCAGCACCTCGAGCGCTCGGTGACCCGGGCCGCCGCAGCCGCCTAGCGGCTCAGCCGAACGGCCTCTCCCTCTGCCTCGGGCTTCAGAGCGGTAGTCTCGCGGAACCGTGTCGCACGACGCCGACAAGCTGATCCGACAGCTCTCGCTCGTCGCCTTCCTGATGGCGGAGCGCCGACCGCTCACCGCGCGGGACGTCAAGGGCAACGTCGAGGGCTACTCCGAGATGTCCGACGAGGCATTTGCCCGCCGCTTCTACTCGGACCGCGCCGAGCTGACGGCCCTCGGTGTGCCGCTCCACTCCCAGCGCGACGAGTTCACGGGGGAGGAGCTGTACACGCTCCGATCGGAGAACTACTTCCTCGACCGCCTCGAGCTGGACGACGACGAGCTCGCGGCTCTGCAGACTGCTCTCTACTACCTGGAGGGCAAGTTCGCCTATTCGGAGCCGCTTCGGCTCGCGCTTCAGAACCTCGCCCTGGGCCGACCGGGGTTCCCGGCCGTAACGACGGCGACGGCTGAACGCGTCCGAGTCAGCGTGCCGGACTATTCACCAGAGCTGGCCGGCAGGCTCTCGAAGCTCGAGTCGGCGATTTCGAAGCAGCGGACGATCACGTTCCGTTACTGGTCGCCGAACCGAGATCGCGAGACGGAGCGCCGGCTCAACCCCTACGCGCTCAGGCTCGACGAAGGCGTCTGGTACGTGATCGGTCACGACCTCGATCGCGAGGCGACACGAACGTTCCGGATCTCCCGCATCCGCTCCGACATACGGTTCGCGACGCGACGCGAGCGCGACTTTCGCCTTCCGGCCGAATTCGACGTCGAGGCCCATCGTGTACCCCGGCCATGGCAGATCGGCGAGTCGATCGGGACGGCGCAGATCGAGGTTCAAGGCGACACCGCCTGGTGGGTGCACCGCACGCTCGCGGATGCGGGCGTGCTCGTCGATGGGGTCTTCACGACCGACGTCTCACGCCTCGAGCCCCTCGTCAGCTGGATACTCCGGCAGAACGGACGGGCCGTTCCCCTCGCGCCGCCGGAACTCCGACACGCGGTCGCGGCGGCACTCACCGAGCTCCAGACGGGGCACGACGCGGAGACGCAGCCCCTTGCACGCACGCGACGCGTCGATACCGGCTCTCACGCGGTCGAGCGGCCCGTGGGCCCCGTTGCACCGGAACGGTTCGGCGTCCTGCAATCGCTGCTCGCACACCTGCTCGCATCGTGCGGCGAAGGCCGCGACGCGACCCTCGACGCCGCTGGTCTCGCCGAGCGCTTCTCGATTCCGCGCGAGGAGTTGCAGGATCATCTGTCCCTGCTCAACCTCGTCAACTTCGGGGGCGGTTGCTACACGGTCTACGCGGAGGTCAACGAGGAGGCAGGCACCGTTCGGGTCGACAAGGAGCTCTACGGCGACGTGTTCCGCAAGTCACCGAAACTGACACCGCTCGAGGCGCGCGCGATCCGCCTCGCGATCGAGTACGTCGGTCCGACGATCGCGGCGGAGGCGCACACGCCGCTGCAGAGAGTGCGCCGGAAGCTCGAGGAGACGTTCGGGCAGTTCGAGCTGGCGCAGACCCCGGAGCCTCGCGTGTCCGGCGACGAGGAGACGCTCGTACGAACCCTCTCCCGGGGCGCAGACAAGCGGCGCCTCGTGGAGATCGAGTACCTCAAGGAGGGTGAGGAAACTCCCACCACTCGCCTGGTGGAGCCCTACTCGTTCGAGCGCGAGCTGCCGGTGTGGCGCGTCCACACCTGGGACCGCACGGTGGACGGGCCGCGCACCTATCGGCTCGACCGCATGCGCTCTGCCCGGGTCACCGGTGACCGCTTCGATCCTCGCGAGGGCTACGACCCCAACTACCTGTCGGAGCCGCACGTCGCGATCGTCTGGCACTCGCCGGCCGTTGCGCGTTGGAAGATCGAGCGCGGCGCCCGGCCGCTGACCGACCGCTCCGCGGTCTCCGATCTCCCGTACAAGACCGAGGATTGGCTCCTCTCGGAGGTGCTCGCAGATCGTGGCGAGTCGATCGTGCTCGAACCGGCACCCATGCGTCGCACGATCGCTCGTCGCGCCAGAGAGCTGCAGAAGGAGCTCGGGCTCAGTCGGCTCCGGACGGCAGGACGAGCGTGAACGTCGCCCCCGCCGGGGGCTCGGACGACAGCTCGATCCGACCGCCGTGGCCCTCGGCGATCGCGCGTGCGACAGCCAGCCCGTAGCCGGTCGACCCGACGCCGCTGACGCCGCTCGCGAAGACATCGAGATCGGGCGGGACACCAGGCCCGTCGTCGGCGATCGCGATGCGAATATCGTCACCGATCGCCCGGGCGGTGACCTCGACGGCGCTGCCGTGGCGAAGCGCGTTCTCCAGGAGGTTCTCGACTGCCTGACGAAGCCGCACGGCGTCTGCCACGACCACGAGACCCGGGTCGACGTCGAGACCGGCGCGGCCTCGCACGACCTCGTCGAGGAGTTGCTCGACTGCGATCGGCCGAGCAGCTATCGACAGGACGTCTTGATCAGTGAGCAGGCGCTCGATGCTTCGCCCGGCGGCCACCGCGAGCTCGACCAGGCGACGGGCTTGCTCCGGTTGCAGTGTCTGACGCTCTGCGGCCAACGCCTCGGCGACGGCCACGAGCGCGGCCACCGAGCTCCGTAGCTCGTGAGCGAGTATGGCCAGCCGATCGTCCACGCGGGAATCCGTAGCAGTACCGTCCGACGGTCTCAGCTGCCTGCCGTGCGCCCGGCGATCTCGGCGAGCGCCCAGGCGGCCGTCTCCTGGAGCATCTCGTCGGGCCCATCGAGAAAGCGCTCGACGGCGGGCGCGTGTTCCGCCGTGCCCGTGTTCCCCAGAGCGGCCAGCGCATTACGCCGTAGCCACCGAGGGTCGTTGCGGGGCACGAAGAGCCGTTCGTACCGCAGCGTGAGCTCGGCATCGTCGCTCTCGAGCCAGTCCACGAGGGACACGACGGGTTCGGCGTCCCCCGGAAGCGAAAGATCGGCGCGTCGTCTCTCGATGCCGCGGTTCCAGGGACAGACGTCCTGACAGATGTCGCACCCGTAGACCATCGCACCGAGCTCACGCCGATACGGCTCCGGGATGGGTTGCGGAGCCTGTGTCCAGTAGGAGAGGCAGCGCGTGGCGTCGAGCTCGCCCGGAACGTCGAGTGCGCCGGTCGGACACGCGTCGATGCAGAGCCGGCACTGACCGCAGTCGGCATCGAGCGCAGGTGTGGCTTCGATCTCGATGTCGGTGACCAGCGTCCCCAGCACGACCCAGGAGCCGTGGCTCCGTGTGATCAGCATGGTGTTCTTGCCGTAGAAACCGACACCCGAGCGAGCCGCACCCTCCCGGTCGACGTGCTGATTCTCGTCGACGAGCACGCGGTAGGAGCCCCCGAGTCGTTGTCCCAGCTCGTCCAGGCGCATGCGCAGGTCGTCGTAGTGGTCACGCCAGGCGTAGCGCGGGAGCGCTCCTTCGCCGGCGCGTGGCCGTGATCCGGGAACGTAGTAGCAGAGGGCCGCGGACACGACCGTGCGCGCGCCGTCGAGGAGCGTCTCTGGATGGCACGAGATCTCGGGGATCGCCATCGTGAAGCGCATGCCGCCGAAGAGCCCTCGCGAGCGCCGCTCCGCGATGTGCCGCTCCGTCTCCTCGTACGGCGCGGCAGGAGCGGCACCGACCGCATCGAGACCGAGTTCCGCTGCAAGCCGCGTCAGCGCGGCGCTCGTCATGACAAGATCCTGCCATGAAAGCTCTCCGCAACCACGAGGACGGCGGGCTGGACGTCCTCCGCTACGAGGACGCCCCCGATCCCGAGCCCGGCACCGGCCAGGTGCTCATTCGCGTACGCGCGGCGTCTCTCAACCACCTGGACGTCTGGGTGCGGAAGGGACTCCCCTCCGCACCGAAGCCGCACATCTTCGGGTCCGACGGAGCCGGGGTGGTCGAGGGCCTCGGCGACGACGTCGACGGCCTCGAGCTCGGCGACCGCGTCGTGATCAATCCCGGGATCGAGCAAGGCCCGATCATCAAGGTCTTCGGCGAGCATGGGGACGGAACCCATGCGGAGCTCGTCGCGATCGACGCCGTCCAGGTGTTCCCCCTCGACGACGCACTGTCGTTCGAGGAAGGCGCGGCCTTCCCGCTCGTCTACGAGACCGCCTACCGCATGCTCCTGAGCCGCGCGCAGGTGCGAGCCGGTGAATGGGTGCTGATCTGGGGGATCGGGGGAGGTGTCGCACTTGCCGCTCTGGAGATCTGCCGCGCGCTCGGTGTGAGCACGATCGTCACCTCGAGCAGCGATGCGAAGCTCGAGCGCGCGCGCGAATGGGGCGCCGACGTCTGTGTCAACCACGAGACCGGTGACGTCGTGGCCGCCGTGAAGGAAGCCACAGGATCCGGTGTCGATGTCGTCGTCGAGACCGTGGGCGAGGCGACCTGGTCGCGGTCACTGGCAGCCGTCCGGCCGGCTGGCCGGGTCGTGGTCTGTGGGGCGACGTCCGGGCCGAACCCGCCCGCCCAGCTCCATCGCTACTGGTGGAAGCAGCTCACCGTGCTCGGCTCGACGATGGGGACGCGTGAGGACTTCCTGGGTGCGTACGAGCTCGTTCGCAACGGACGCGCCCGGGTGCACATCGACCGCGTGTACCCGCTCGCGGAGGGTCGTGCCGCACACGAGCGCCTCGAAGCAGGTGAGCAGCTCGGCAAGATCGTCCTGTCGATTCCCGGCTGACCACCCGCGAACGGGCTGGTTGGCCGAGACCAACCCGACGGACAGCAGCTAGCCGGCGCTGCCCTACCAGCCGAAGCCGAGGATGAACTTCGCGTCCTCGGACATGCGGTCGGGGGTCCACGGCGGCTCGAACGTCAGCTCCACCTCGACCGCCTCGACACCCGGGAGCGCTGCGACGGCGTCGTGGATGCCGTCCTGGATCATCGGCCCCGCCGGGCATCCCATCGACGTCAGCGAGTGGATGATGCGCACGTTCGACCCGTCGATCTCGGCGTCGTAGAACAGGCCGATCTCGACGATGTCCATGCCCAGCTCCGGATCCTCGACCCCATGCAGTGCCTCGACGATGTCGTCTTTCGTGACCATGCCTCGAGTGTAAACGCTACGCGCGCACGAGCCGACCGGCGCCGGTGAGCACAAGGTCGAGAATCTGGCCGACTGCGGCATCGAGGCCCGTGTTCTCGATCACCGGGATGTCCGCCCGCTCGGCTCGCGCGACGAGGGCTTCCTGGAGTGCCCTGATCTCGGGCATCCCGTCGAGGTACTTGTCGAGCGGTCGCAGACCATCCGTGGCGCGGTCGCGGACCCAGAAATGGCTGCGATGCACCTCCTCGTCGGAGATCGCCACCACACACTGCACGACGAGTGCGTCGTGTCGATCGACGGTGACCATCCCCGGGACGAGGTGCACTCCCTCCAGCACCATCGACCAGCGCTCGGTGAGCGACCGGTCGATAGCGGCCTCGACGCCGACGAGCACTCGCCGGGTCTGCTCGAGGAACCCGAGCAGCATCGGGTCTCCCGCCTCGTCCTCCTCCGCCTTCGTCAGACCCAGCCCTGCGTCGAAGCTCGAGTAGTGAACCGACGGCATGAACTCCCGCGAGAAGAACGCCCGCATCGTCTGACGAATGAAGTCGGTGGACGCGACGCGCGTGATCCCGAGCCGGTGCGCAACCTCGGTGGCGATCGTCGACTTCCCCGTACCGGTCGCGCCCCCGACGAGCACGACGATCGGTAGATCGAGCTCCTGGAGTGCCTGCAGCCTCCGCAGGCGGCGCATCGTGCGCGCCCCGTCGTCGTCGCCGAGGACGTCGTTGGCGAGCTCGGCGAGGCGATCGAGATCGAGACGGTCCGCTCCCCGTCTGGACATGTCTGCGTCGGCGTGGCGAGCCAGCTCGTACGCGCGTGTCATGGAGAGCCCGGTCGCAGCAAGCGCCCGGGACATCAGCCCCTTCGACCACGGCGGGCCCTCGTCGCCCCCGAGCGGCAGCGGCGCAAGGTACCTGCGTTCGCTCACGACGTCACCCTCGCCGGCGCCAACGCCACTGCGGTGTCGGCGAGCGTGTCGAAGGCGGCGCGGAGATCGGGCTCGCCGGCGAGCGGGACGACCTCGTTGGCGGCAAGCACGACCCGTACCCCGCGCCGCATCGCCTCCTCGACGACGACGTCCACCGCAGCTGCCTTCAGCTCGACGACGAACGTCTCGGCGTCGACGTCCGCCAGCTCGGTACGGAGGCGCCCGCGGTCGGCCAGCGCACCGGAGACGTGCATGACGTGGGCTCCGTGGACGTCGCCCAGCTCGACCGCGATTCGTCCGTGCTGCGACGCGGGCGCGGTTCCGAAGTACGCGACCCGCTCACCCGCCACGGACTCGGCCGGATGCGGCCGCAACGTCGTTCGCACCACCGGCACACCGGGACGCACGAGCTGCTGCAACTCCGCGGCGAGCTCGGCGTGCGGCGTGTCCTCCTCCGCCATCGTGACCACGACGAGATCGGCCAGCAGCGCACGGTACGCGTTCAGGTACCCGGTGGCGACGTGGAGCTCCTGGTGTGCACCGACGACGAGCACCCGCTGTTGCACGTCGACCGGGGGCAGCGCCGCGCCCGACCCGTCGAACACGATCAACTCGGGCTCGAGCTCGACTGCGACGGCTGCACCCTCGAGGACGTTCGAGCTCATCACGGCACCGGCGAGACCGCCGCCGCAGCGCCGACAGCCGACAGTCTCCACGCCCGCGAGAGCCGCTGTCTCCAGATGGTCGGATGCGGCGTGTCGGCCGGCGCGCGAGAGCGCGACCAGAGCCTCGATCGTCGGTCGCACGGTGACGACTTCGGGCAGGCGCGGTCCGCCGCGGCCCATGGCGACCACGACGATCTTTCGCTGCTGGGCAAGCTGGCGCGCCAGGTAGCCGGTGAGAGCGGTCTTCCCGACGCGCTTGCCCGTCCCGCAGACAGCGATCGCCGGCGCATCGACCGGAGAGAACACGGGCGGGTCGAGTCTGAAGTCTGCGCCTTCGTACGGAATCCCGTGTACCAACGTCCGGCTCGCGAGTCGGAACCTCTCCACCGGGCCCAGGACTGGCTCGTCGGAGAGATCGACGACTGCGTCCGGCTCCAGGTCCTCGATCGCCCGCTCCAAGCCGTCGACCAGCGGCACGCCGTAGTCCTCTCCGCCGCGCAGCTTCTCGGTGCCGCCGACGAGGACGGCAGCGACCACCTCGTCGTCCAACTCGGCGATGGCGTCGCGCACGACGGGTGCGTAGTGCTCCCCGTCGATGAGGGCGACCACGCGCCTCACCGCGACGACACCTCACGCTCGATCCGCCCGGTGTACTTCTCGTACTCGAACGTGTCGACGGAGAACTGGATGATCCGCTCCTGCCCGTGGAAGGGGTGCTTGCGCCAGATGTCGACATGCGCCCCCGTCACCTCGATCAGGTTGTAACAGGGGCGGGTGTTTCCCCTCAGACGGAGCGACGACACGGTGCCCGTGTTGACGACGAAGAGGTTCTCGAGCCGCCATGCGTACGGAACGTGCTTGTGCCCCGAGAGGACGAGATGGACACCCGAGCGCAGCAGGCACTCGATCGCATCTCCGGCGTCGTATACGACGTTTCGCTCGCGGCCGGTACCGGGCACGGGCAGGAGATGGTGGTGCAGGACGAAGATCTTCAGGGTCGCGGGCTCCGCGCCGAACTCCTGCTCGATCCACGGATACCGCCCACGCCCGATCTGCCCGTGGTCGAGGTCGGGCTCCGTCGAGTCGACGGCCACGATCGAGACCTCACCCTTGCGAAACACCGAGTTGCGCGGGCCGAACAGCTCCTCGAAGTGCACGTAGCCGACGTTGCGGGAGTCGTGGTTCCCGGGGACGACGACCAGGGAATCGCAGTCGAGCCGGTCGAGGTACTCGCGGGCGGCCTGGTACTCGTGGCGGAAGCCGAGCGTCGTCAGGTCTCCGGTACAGACGACGACGTCAGGGGCAACGTCGTTGATCTCGCTGATCGCGCGTACCAGGAGGTTCGGCTCGAAGTACGGCCCACCGCAGTGCAGATCCGAGAGATGTGCGATGCGAAATGTCGCCTGTGACCCCATGTGTGCAGTCTACGAGTCCGAGTCCCTCTTTTTCCAGGGGTTTTCGTGACGAGTCGCTGAGAGTCGTCCGAGCACACCGCTACCGTTGCCGCGGTGCCGTCCGAAGCAGCGGACACGCTCGTCTTCCGTGCCTACCGCGGTGTCGAGGCACCCCGTTTCGCCAACCCCATCGAGCTGGAGTGCGCGAAGATCCTCGACTTCTACGGTATTCCGTGGGACTACGAGCCGCGATCCTTCGTGCTCGAGCGAGCTCCGGACGGACGCGTCACCCGTGCGTTCACGCCCGATTTCTACCTTCCGGAACAGGAGCTCTACGTCGAGGTGACGGTGATGAAACAGTCGCTCGTCACCCGCAAGAACCGGAAGCTACGGGACGTCCGGCGCCTCTATCCGGACGTCAAGGTGAAGCTCTTCTACCGGCGCGATATCGAGCGGCTCGCCCAGCGCCACCGGCTCCGGCTCGCATCGTGACCGCAGCGCACCTCGAACGGTTGGACGCAACCTGATGTCCGCAGCCGACCCACTGCGCGAGCGGGGACATCCGATCGGCGACATCTATCTCGCCCGCGAGGCGATCGGGGAGCGCGTCGCGGAGCTCGGTCGAGAGATGGCGGACGACCTCGAAGGCCTCGACCCGGTGCTGATCGCGCCGCTCAAGTCGAGCGCCGTGTTCCTCGCCGATCTCTCACGCAAACTGCCGATCCACCACGAGCTCGACGTGATCGAGCTCGCGCCGTATGTCGGGGGAGCCGGAGACGAGGTTCGACTGCTGAAGGATCTCGATCGATCGGTCGAGGGGCGCCATCTCGTGATCGTCGAGGACGTCGTGGATACGGGCCTCACGCTCGGGTTTCTCGTCCGGACACTCGCCCTGCGCGGCCCCGCCAGCCTCACGGCCGTAACGCTGCTCGATCGGCCCTACCGCCGCCTGGTCGACGACGTGCCGCTGCGGTGGATCGGCTTCACCGTCCCTGATGAGCTGTTCGCCGGGTACGGCCTGGGACTCGACGAGCGATGGCGCGCGTTACCCGATCTCCATGTCGTCGTCGCCGACGAGTTGCCGGCCGGCGTCGATCACGGCGGCCCGTCCGAGCTCGCCGCCTGACCGTCGGCCCGACGTCTACAGGTATCCCATCGGGTCGACGGCCGTACCGTTCACTCGCACTTCGAAGTGGACGTGGGGACCGCTCGAGTTCCCGGTGCTGCCGACGTAGGAGATCACATCGCCCTGGGCGACCTGGGAGCCGACTCCCAGCGCGAGAGAGGAGTTGTGGGCGTAGGCGGTCGACAGGCCGCCGCCGTGATCGATCACCACGAGCAGCCCGTAGCCGCCGAGCCATCCGGCGTGGATGACGACACCGGCCCCGGACGCACGGACGGGCGTCCCGCTCGCCGCGATGATGTCGATCCCCTCGTGCAGGCGACCGCCTCGTGGCCCGAAGCCACTGACAACCGGCCCGCTCACCGGCCACGCGAGACCACCGGGATTGGCAACCGGGGCAGGGCCGGACGACGTGCTCGGCTGTTGCGCAGCGCGGATGCGCGCGGCGAGCGCGGCGCTCTCCTCCTCCAGCGCCTCGACCTCCTCCTCGAAATGCTCCTTGTTCTCACGAATCGTCCCGAGAGCCGCCTCCTTGCCGTCCTCGGCCGCTGCCAGCGCATCCCGACCCGCTGCCAGGCGATCTCTGATCGCGTGCTGCTCGGCCACGCGCGCCTCGATCTCTCGCTCCACCGCGCGTGCCTCCGCCCTGGCGGCGCGCGCGATACGGGCGGCGTCCGCGATGCGCTGCCGCGATCGTGTAACCGTGCGCACGATCTCCTCGTCCTGACGACCGATCCTGTCGAGCAACTCGATCGTGTCGATCAGGTCACCGAACGACGCGGCGCCGAACATGAAAGCGACAGGATCGGGCTCGTCCGCCATGTAGATCTCGCGGACGCGGCGCTCGAGCGAGACGATCGCCGCCGCCTCTTCGCGCCGCAGCCCCGTTAGGCGCTCGGCGAGATCGCGGACCTGACGATCCAGCGCTTGTCGGCGCGCGGCCTGCGCAGCGAGCTCCCGTTCGACGGCCGTGAGCTGCGCCTCCTCGGAGACGACGGCTGCCTGTGCCGCTCTGACCCGCGAGCTCAGCACCGCGAGCTCTGACGTGAGCACCGTCTCCTGCTGCCCGGCGTCGTCGATCCGATCCTGCAGCTCGTCGATGCGAGCGTCGAGACGCTCCTTCTCCGATCCCGGATCGCTCGCTGCCGGCGCCGCAACCAGCAGCACGGCGAGGACGACGACCGCGGTGAGTCGACCCATCACGGCTATCTTCCCTGGCCCGTCGGTCGTTCCTGCCCCGCGTCGAGAGCACGGAGCGCCTGTGCCGCCTCGCGGCGCAGCCCACCCACCGAGGCCCGGTAGTCGTCATCGGCGATGCGTCCGGAGCGATGATCGGCCTCGAGCTCGCGCAACGCCTCCAGCGCTCGGTCACGCGCCTCCGCGAGCTCCAGGCGAGCTCGGGTTGCGGGGTCGAAGTCGTCGACATGATCCGTCGCCGGCTCCGGCTCGCGGAGAAACGGCAGCGCGACGAACACGACGCACGCCACGGCGAGCACGACCGTCAACGTCAATGCCGGAATCACGACCTGGGGGTTGTTCCAGAAGGAGCGCCGGCCTCGGCGTACCGGGTCGCGAGTCGACGCTCCTCGCGCGCATCAGGCCAGAGCGTGATCAACGAGCCGGCGAGAAACACGAGACCCGAGAGCCAGATCAGGTTGACGAGAGGCTTGACGAAGACCCGGAGGTAGACGCTCCCGTCGTCGTTCACCTGCTCGGCGATCACGAACAGGTCCTCTGCGCGGAGGTAGTCGGTTCTGATCCCGACCTCGTTCGAGACCTGCTGCTCGACGCTGTACGCGTTCTTGCCGGCCTCGAGTGTGCCCAGGTCAGCGCTGCCCCGCGCGACGCCGAGCACTGCTCGCACCTCGGTGGCGTTCGCCGCCTCCCGTTCGACGAGCTCCCGGTAGGTGAGGTCGTAGGCGCCTGCGCGCATCGACTCGCCCTGCGCCAGGCGGCCCTCGACGGCGAGGTCGTAGGCGCTCGAACCAGCGATGCCGACGGCGAGCAGGACGATGGCGAAATGGACGACATAGCCGCCGTACCGGCGCCGGTTCCGCCCCACGAGCGCGACGAAGGCGCGTGGCACGCGCTCGCCCGTCAGCGCTCGCCGCGCCGTGGTACCGCGGGAGAACTCGAGGACGATCGCGGCGATCACAAAGGCAGAGAACGTGTACGCGACAAGACCGGGGATCGAAGACCCGGCGCCGAACACGAGCAGCACGGCGCCGGTCGCGAGAGCAACACCGGCCGGCCACGCCAACGTCCGGCCGAGCCCGCGTAGAGATGCGCGTCTCCAGGCGACGAGAGGGCCGACACCCATCAGCAGCAACAGCGGAAGCCCGAAGACGCGGAGGAAGAAGTCGTAGTACGGCCGCCCGACGACCACGGACTCCCCGCGCACCGCCTCCGTGACGATCGGCCAGAGGACGCCCCAGAGCACCGTGAGGCAGAGGGCGACGAGAAGGAGGTTGTTGTAGAGGAAGGTCGCCTCGCGCGAAACGAGCGATTCCAGCTTCGTCTTCGAGCGGAGGAGCGGCAGGCGCCATAGCAACATCCCGAGCGAGAAGGCGACCGCGATGATGATGAAGGAGAGGAACCACGGCCCGATCGAGCTCTGCGTGAAGGAGTGGATGGAGTTGACCACGCCGGAGCGTGTGAGGAACGTGCCGAACAGCGAGAGGCAGAAGGCGAGCGAGACGAGGACGACGTTCCAGACGCGGAGCATGCCGCGCTTCTCCTGGATCATCACCGAGTGCAGGAACGCCGTGGCGGCCAGGAACGGCATCAACGCGGCGTTCTCGACAGGGTCCCACGCGTAGTAACCACCCCATCCGACCTCGACGTACGCCCAGTGGGAGCCCAGCAGCTGGCCCAGCCCGAGAGCAGCCCAGGCGCCGAGTGTCCAACGACGCGTGGCGACGATCCAGCGCTCGTCGGTGCGCCCCGAGAGCAGTGCTCCCATCGCAAACGCCCAGGGCACGGCGAGCCCGACGTACCCCACGTAGAGGAGGACCGGGTGCGTGACCATGTAGGGGTTCTGCAGGCTCGGGTTGAGACCGCGCCCGTCGGGCGGCGCAGCAATCGTGTCGAAGGGGCTCGACACGGCGACGAGCAGCCAGGAGAACGCGACCACGACCCCGCCGAGCACCGGTGTCACCCAGAGCATCAGGTCGGCTGCTCGACGGCGGTTGGCGCGGACGACGAGCGCGGCGTACGCCGTCAGTACGAGCAGCCACAGGAGAAGCGATCCCTCCTGTCCTCCCCAGAACGCAGAGATCTTGTACGGGACTGGAAGCTCTCGACTCGACGTCGCCGCGACGTACGACAGTGAGAAGTCGTCGCGGAGGAACCCCGTGAGCAGGACGCCGGAGGCAACGGCCGTCGACGCAAACGAGGCGACGAGCGCGTTCCGCGCGGAGACGGCGAGCCTGCGTCGCCTCGTGACGGCTGCAACGACGCCGGCGGCGAGCGCGTAGGCGGCGAGACCGAGGGTGACGAAGAGAGCGGCGTTCCCGAGCTCGGGCACGATCTCTCCGGCGCTAGGCGGGTGGTTCGATGTCCGAGTACTTGGACGGGCACTTCGTGATCATCGTTCCGGGCGTCGCCACGAACACGCCGCTCTCGAGCCTGCCGTCGATGACGACGTGCCGATCGACGCGGAAGAGGTCGGGCACCGACCCCGTGTAGACCACGGGGACCGTCGCCGTTGCATCGCCCTCGATGTCCTTCAGCTTGAAGTGGAGCCCGCCGTCGTGGGCATCACCCGTGACGGGGCCGACGACGAGACCCGCGAGCGAGACGACCTCACTGCGCCCCGCGAGCTCGCTCGGCGAGATGGACGGCGTACCACCGCCGGCGATCGACGTGTAGAGGAGGAAGACAGCCAGAACCGCCGCAATCGACAGCGCGATCACGAGACGAGCTGGCGACCCCTTCCTGGCCATCACCGACAGTGTAGACCCGCGTACGCCCGCTACTGCTTACGGAACCGTTACGCCGCGTCGCGACGTGCGGTCTGGCGATAGTCGAGCTCGCGTGCCGGTACGTCGTAGCCGTGCTCGTGGCACAGCGCACCCGGTGACTCCTCGGTCAGGGCGTCGCAGTAGCCCTTCCCGTACGACGCACGCATGAAAGCAGCGACGACGTCGAGGCTCCACTCGGTGACGTCGGCCGCTTCGCGCCAGAGGTCCGTGAGCCGGAGGTCGATGTCGAGCTCGAGAAGATCGATGCGCGTGGGCTGTTCCATGGACGGCAGCGTACGGGCCCCATCGGACGGCATCGCCGGCGCTGCCGATTCCGACAACCTGCCCATTTGCAGGGCAAACCCGCTTTGCACGTCCGGCTACATGGCGTGCGAGGGCTCGTCCCCGGGCGACGGGGGTAGAGTCGCGTCATGGGACGAATCCGCGTCGGCCCCGCGCGCGTGCCCTCGCACGAGTCGCCGGACGAGGCGGTACAGCTCCTTCTGGATCGTGGCTACGACGCGTGCGAGATCGACTTCGAGAGCGGTTTCTGGATGGACTACCCCTGGGCCGAGCGCTTCGGTGTGCTCGCACGCGAGCACGACGTCGCCCTCTCGGTGCACGCGCCGCTCTTCGGCTTCATGGGGCATCTCGAGCCCTCCGGGCGGAAGTTCACGTCGGCGGTGGGCGCGCTCGATCGGTCCGCGGGCATCGCCGCGGCGACGGATGCCGAGCTCGTTGTCCTTCACCCAGGCTTCCTGCTCGGACGATCGCGAGAGGACGCGATCGCGGCCGTCGTCGAGCAGCTGGGTGTGTTGCGCGAGCGGCTCGTGGCGAAGGGGCGGGCGGTGCCGTTCGGCGTCGAAGTGATGGGGCGAGTCCGCGACCTCGGTTCGGTCGACGACTGCGTTGTGATCGCGGCACGGGTCGACTGGGTGCGACCGGTGCTCGACTTCGCCCACATGCACGCGACGAGCGACGGCGCGTTCCTGGAGTCCGAGCGCTTCGTGGAGGCGCTCGCCGCCGTCGATGCCGTCCTCGAGCCGGAAGCACCGTCTCACATCGATGAGTCGGACTCGGAGTCGCTTCAGCCCGGATCGAGCTCTGACCCGATCCCCTTCCACATCCACGTTTCCGACATTGCCTTCGCCAACCGCAACGAGACGAAGCATCTCCCCTACGGCGAGGGGACGCTCAGGGTCGGGCCGCTCCGCGATGCGCTGGCACGGTTCGGACGCCCTGCCACGATCATCTCGGAGTCACCCGACGAGGAGTCCTCGCAGATCATCAAGGACGTTCTGCTCGGGCTCAGGGAGGACATCCGGGGCCCGGCTGCCCACGTGTCGTAGACCTACCGCCGATGTCTTCGAGAGAAGGGCGTCGCTCAGCGTCCTGCTATGTCACCCGCAGGTGACCCGCGCCACACCGTCGGATTCGAACACCCTGGCGGCTTCGATTCCGTCGCCCGCCTCGGATTTCAAAGCGAATCTCATTGCTGCCGCGCAGATCGGCTCCCAGGTCTCGGTGTCGCCCGGGTCGACGTCGGTTGCGATTTCGAGCGTCCGATGAGCAGCCATCTTCATCCCGGTGACATGGCCGTACCAGGACGTCTCGTAGCCCGATCCGCGAGGTCTTGCTCGAGCCCGGAAACGGTTCACAGTGACGACCCGCGCGAGCACCTGACGAGGACGTCGTGGACGTTGACACGTCCTGACGGTGGGATATGGTCGTCTTCGACAGGGCGGAGGCCTCCGGTGAGGGGGAGGGGTCGGCACCAGGTATGGGCCGTTGCGGGCGACTGAGCGCCCTTCGCACAATGACGGATGCGGTCGTTCTGCCCCGGCGCGGTGGCTACGGTGTACGGCGCCCGCGCGAGGAGGTGGAGATGAAGCTCCGGTTGGTCGTGCTCGCCGTCGTGGCGGGGCTCGTCGGCGTGGTCGCCGTCGCAGTCGCGGCAATCCCGCAGGGCAACCTCGTGAACAACCCCGGCGGGGAAGCGGGCCCAGGTCAGACGAACATCGCGAACCCGGGTGCAGTGAAGTTCATCCCACCGGGCTGGGAGTGGAGCACCGTCCCGGAGAAGGACGCTGGATTCGTCGCGGCGCGGTACGGCGCGCATCCCTACTACCCGTCGAAGGCGGTCAGCGCGCAGATCGGCGGTGGCAGGAACTTCCTCTGGGCCGGATACCCGCTCCAGAGGTCGGTCGCCAGCCAGACGATCGACGTCAGCTCGGCTGCCGCGGAGATCGACGCCGGCGGCGTGAAGGCGTGCCTGTCCGGGTACCTCGGCTCTCTGAAGCGGAACCCCGACTCCAGCATCCAGCTCGCACTCGAACTGTTGTCCGAGGACGGGGCAAAGCTGGGACAGGTAGCGGTCCCCGGGGTCCGCGGTGCGACGCTCGCCGAAACGACCCTGCTTCGGCGGGCCGCCCAGCGCCTCGTGCCGCGCAATACGCGTCAGCTGCGGGTCGTGCTCACCGGACAGCGGCCGGTGTCGGGCGGAGCGATCTACGGCTACGCCGACAACATCGCGGTCGGCCTGACGAGCGGCTCGTGCGAACCGGTGCTCACGGTCAAGTGCGTCAAGAAGACGCTCGTCGCCGAGGTCACTCCCTCGTCCGTGGCAACGACACAGCGCGTCCGGTTCGCCGTGAAGGGTGGCGCACGGACGAAACAGGCGAGCGATGCCCGCGCACCGTACACCGGCCGCTTCACGATGGACGGGCTCACGGGCACGCTCAGCGTCACCGCCGTCGTACAGCAGGCGGGGAGCGGGCCGCTCACACTCACCAAGAAGTCGAGACGCTGCTGACGGTCTCGTAGCTGCGTGCCGCGGGAGAGGGCGCGACCGTCGCATGCTCTCTCCCGCGGAGCGCCCCGACTGCGCCGCGCGGGCCGCAGCCTCCGTACGATGGGCTCGTGCTCGATCCGAAAGTCTTCAAGGCGTACGACGTGCGGGGCATCCACGGGTCGGAGCTCGACGAGGAGGGGGCATACGCGGTCGGACGCGCCTACGTCGAGCATTTCGAGCCGCGCGCGATCGCCGTCGGGCGCGACATGCGGCTTTCGGCGCCCACGATGGCTGCTGCGCTGATGGACGGAGCGGCTGACGGCGGTGCGGACGTCCTCGACCTGGGGATGGTCGGCACCGAGATGATCTACTACGCCGTCGGCGCCCTCGGGCTCGACGGTGGCGTGTGCGTGACGGCGTCGCACAACCCGAAGGAGTACACGGGGATGAAGATCGTCCGCCGTGGAGCGCTCCCCGTCGGCGGCGACTCCGGTCTCGACGAGGTGCGCCGGCGCGCCGAGGCGGGGTTCGGCGACGTGACCAAGCGGGGAACCGTGCGCGAGGAGAATGTCTGGCCGGGGTTCGTCGACAAGGTTGTGTCCTTCGTGAACGCCGAGACGGTCGGGCCGTTGAAAGTCGTCGTCGACGCCGCCAACGGCATGGCCGGCGTGATGTTGCCGCCGGTGCTCGAGCGGTTCCCGAAGGTCGAAGTGGTTCCGTGCCACTTCGAGCCGGACGGGGCGTTCCCCAACCACGAGCCAAATCCACTGCTCCCGGAGAATCGAGAGTTCATCGTCGCCCGCACGCGGGAGGAGCAGGCCGACCTCGGGGTTGCATATGACGGCGACGCCGACCGTTGCTTCTTCGTCGACGACACCGGTGAGTTCGTCCCGGGCGACTTCGTCACCGCCCTTCTCGCCGAGTTGATGCTCGGCCGTGAGCCCGGTGGCAAGGTGATCTACGACGTGCGCGCCAGCTGGGCGGTGCCGCGAACGATCGAGGCCGCCGGCGGCACCCCGCTGGTGAACCGCGTCGGGCACGCATTCATCAAGCACCGGATGCGCAAGGAGGATGCCGTCTTCGCCGGTGAGGTCTCGGCGCACTACTACTTCCGTGACTTCTCGCAGGCAGACACGGGTGTCGTCCCCTTCCTGCTCATGCTCGAGCTGCTCTCAGGCGGCCCGAAGCTGTCCGAGCTCCTCGCGCCGTACCGGCGTCAGTACCACCTCACCGGGGAGATCAACACACCGGTCGCCGACGTTCCCCTGAAGCTCCAGGAGATCAAGGAGCGCTACGTCGCGCAGGGCGGTGTCGTCACGCACCTCGACGGCATCTCCGTCGACTTCGACGACTGGCACTTCAACGTCCGCCCGTCCAACACAGAGCCGCTGCTTCGACTCAACCTCGAGGCGCTCGACCAGGCGACTATGGTCGCGCGGCGTGACGAGATCCTCGACCTGATCCGGGCATGAGACGTCCCGTTTCGACCCCTCTCGCGTCGATGGCCGAGACCGGCCGCGCCAGCGGCCGCTTCAGGGGTTGTCGCGAGCACGGATCTGCTCTTGCAGATACGTGCTCTGCGGGGGAAACGGCATGAGCGAGCGAGAGGTCGTCCCCGAGGCAGCCGTCACCGAGACCGAGCATGGGCGGCGGGTGACGTCCGAGGGCTGGTTCGTGCTCAACGTCGCCGACGCCGTGGCCCATCACAACCAGCATTCCGGGTCTGTCGTGGCGTTCGAGGGCGATGAGCACCGCTGGCCGGACCTCGGCATCAACGTCCACGTCCTCCATCCGGGTCAGCAGGCGTGTCGCTACCACGAGGAGAGCGGACAGGAGGGCTTCCTCGTGCTCCACGGGGAGTGCCTGCTGCTCGTCGAGGAGCAGGAGCGCCCCCTCCGCCAGTGGGACTTCTTCCACTGCCCGGGAGGGACACGGCACGTGTTCGTCGGAGCGGGCGATGGCCCGTGCGCGATCCTCATGATCGGCGCCAGACCCGACGACGAGCGAATCCACTACCCCGTCAGCGACGTGGCGCGACGCCACGGCGCGTCGGTGGACACGCCGACCGACCACCCCCGTGAAGCCTACGCCGGCTGGCCCGGCCCCTGGGAGCCGACCAGGCCCGACTGGCCGCTCGACTGACGACGAAGGAGCAACGCGATGCCGAACCTGGTGCAGTTCGACTTCCCCATGCAGGGCCCGTGGGGCGAGGAGATGGCAGGCGCCTTCCGCGAGCTGGCCGAGATGATCGCCGAGACCCCCGGTCTGCGCTGGAAGGTGTGGACCGAGAGCGAGGTCGAGGGCCTCGGCGGCGGCATTTACCTCTTCGACGACGAGGCGTCGGCGCGCGCGTACGTCGAGGAGCACACGGTCCGCCTGGCCGGCTTCGGGAACACGGATGTCCGCGCGAAGGTGTTCGACGTCAACGAGCCGCTGCCGGCAGTGACGCGCGCCCCGCTCGGCTGAGCACGCGCTACGCGCCGCGGGGAGCTGCGTCGGCGAGCGCGACCCGAACGAGATCCCGGATCGAGAGGATGCCGACGATGTCCTGTCCGTCGACGATCGGCAGATGCCGGAAGCCACCGTGGATCATCAACGTCGCCGCATGATCGGTGGTGTCCTCCGACTCCGCGGTCTCGGGATTCGGGGTCATTCGGGCGGAGACTGGCTCGTTCTCGTCCCAGCCGCCGGCGACGGCACGCAGCACGTCCCTCTCAGTGAGGATGCCGACGAGGCGCCCATCGTCCACCACGAGCACGGTGCCGACGTTTCGAGACGCCATCTCGCGGGCTGCGGCGCCGATCGTGGACGCCGAATCGACGACGAGCAGATCGCGCGACATGTGCTCCGCGACGAGCGACATGAGCTGACTCTAACCGGTCTTCACCTGGATAGGATCGAGCAGTGACGGATACCCTCGAGCTCGGTCGTGTCACGGGGGAGCGGCCGCCCTTCAAGTACTCGGCGCTCGCACGTGTCTGGTTCTCGGACACCGACGCGCAGGGCGTCGTCTACTACGGCCGCTACCTGCCGTATTTCGACCATGCGCGAACGGAGTACCACCGGCACCTGGGCCAGTTCGCGGTCGACGGCGCCGAGTTCGTGATGCGGGCCTCGAGCGTCGAGTACCACGCGCCGGCGCGGTTCGACGATCTGATCGAGGCGTTCGTCCGGATCAGCCGCATCGGCCGGACGAGCGTGACCTACGAGTGCTCTGCCTACCGCCTGCCTGAGGGGACGTTGATGGTCACAGCGGCCCAGACAGTGGTTCTGATCGACCTCGACAGCCGACGGCCGATGCCGATCTCCGAGAGCCTGCGGGCACCGATCCGCGCGTTCGAGGGCGAGGATCTCGACGAGTGAGCTCCGGCGCGCTGGAGGCACTCGTCGAGATCCTCGATCACGCGGAGGATGCCGACGACGCGCTACGCGAGACCGTGCGGATACTCGCCGCGGAGCCCGAGATCTCCTGGGCGGGCATCCTGTTCCTCGACGACGGCTCGCTGACCCACGGCCCGGTTGCCGGCACACCTGACGAAAGCCGACGGACGACGACGCCGATCGTGTACCAGGGTACGACGGTCGGCGAGCTCCTCGTCGACGGAGACCCGGACGCGACGCTCCTCGAGCACGTCGCCGCACGGATCGCCGCGCACGTCCTGATCGGCTGGGACACCGGCGGCGAGACCTGGGAGCCGTGAGCGGTCCCGCAGCGGGGGGCAGACCCAAGGGACTGACCCCCGCATCGCCCCGCACGCCCGACCTTCTTAGGGACACCGGCGGCGAGTCCTGGGGGACCGCGAGCTGCCGCACAGCGGTGTCTGACTGAAGTCAGACACCAACACCCGAACCCCCCACGTTCGCAAGCGACAACCCCTCGGCCGCGAACCGCCCCTCAGCCTCCTAGGGCAGACGTGATGCTGGGGTCAGACCCCTGGGGTCTGACCCCGGAACGATCCCGCGTGCCGACGCTCGAACCCGAGCCACACCAACATCCCGCGGCAGCGAAGCGGACGCCTTCAGGGATCCTCGCGGCGGGAATCCGCTCGGCGGATCCCCGCCTGCGCCGAAGATCAGGGGCGCCGGCGCGACCGCCCGGGGCGAGCCCCAGGCGGTCGACGCATCGGCTCCCCTCCCCCGCACTCGTTGTAGTCCCCTGCCAGGGGGGCGCAATCCCTCGGGCGAGTGACTCGATCCCTGGAACGGGGTACCCCACTCGAACGAGGGATGCTCCCTCGAGCGAGGGGCGACGTCGCGTTCGCGACGAGGGATCGTCAGTCGGGCGTGACGCGGTACGCGTCGAAGACGGCGTCGAGCTGTCGGAGGCCGGAAAGCAGCGAGCGCAGATCCTTCACGTCGCCGAGCTCCGCCGTGTACCAGTTTCTCGCGAGCCCGTCTTCGACCGAGCCGCCGTAGGCGACGATGTTCGCCCCTTGCTCGGAGAACGTGCGTGCGACGTCCTCGAGCAGGCGCGGGCGGTCCCAGGCCTCGACGGCAACCTGGACGCGGAAGCTCGAGGTGGCCGCACCTTCTTCCCACGCGACGTCGGTGAAGCGCTCGGGGTTCCGCTTCAGCGCCTTCACGTTCGGGCAGTCGTCGCGGTGGATGGTGATGCCACGGCCGAGCGAGATGTAGCCGACGATCTCATCCCCCGGCACGGGGTTGCAGCACTTCGCGAGGCGGACGAGGACGTCGGTGATGCCCGGCACGACGATGCCGAGACGCTCGCCTGCAACGGTCGAACGAGACTTCGCCGGCTTGCGGGTGACCGCAGGCTCGGCCGCGACCTCATCGGTCTTGAGGCGCTGGAGCACCTTGTTCACGACCTGTCCGGTGCCGATCTTCCCTGAGCCGAGCGCGAGATAGAAGTCCTCCGCCTTCTTGAACCCGAGCTCGCGGATCACCTGGGCGAGGACAGCCGACCCCTGGAGCTTGCGATACGGGAGGCTCTGTGCCTTCAACGCATGGTCGAGCGCCTCGCGGCCCTTGGCCTCGGTCTCGCCGCGCGTCTCCCGCTGGAACCACTGCCTGATCCGGTTCCTCGCGCGCGACGATGCGGCGAGCGCCAGCCAGTCACGCGACGGCCCCCGACCCGACTTCGACGTGAGGATCTCGACGAAGTCGCCGTTCTTCAGCCGGTAGTGCAGTGGAACGATGCGGCCGTTCACCTTCGCACCGACGGTCCGGTGCCCGACGTCGGTGTGCACGGCGTACGCGAAGTCGATCGGCGTGGCCCCCGAGGGCAACGTCTTCACCTCGCCCTTGGGCGTGAAGACGTAGACCTCGTCGTCGAAGAGGTCCGTTCGCAGCGTTCGCATGTACTCGGCCGCGTCCTGGTCGTCGCCCTGCCAGTCCATCAGCGAGTTGACCCAGGCGAGCCACTCGTCGTCCGACTTCTTCGAGCGGCCGCGCTTGTAGAGCCAGTGCGCGGCGACGCCGAACTCCGCCTCCTCGTGCATCTCGCGCGTGCGAACCTGGATCTCCAGCGGTGTGCCGGTGGGCCCGATCACGGTCGTGTGCAGCGAGCGATAGCGGTTCAGCTTCGGCATGGCAACGAAGTCCTTGAACCGACCCGGCATCGGCTTCCACAGGGAATGGATGATCCCGAGCGCCCCGTAGCAGTCCCGGGTGCCCTCCTCGCCGCTGCGCTCGACGATCACGCGCATCGCTGTCAGGTCGTAGATCTCGTTGAACTCACGACCCTTCTTCGCCATCTTGTCGTAGATGGAGTAGAAGTGCTTGGCACGTCCCAGGATGTCCGCGGGAATGTCCACCTTGTCGAGCTCGGTCGCGAGCAACTCCGCAGCAAGCTCGACCTGAGCCTCGCGGTCGGCGCGACGGTCGGCCACCATTGCCTTGATCTCGGAGTACTTGCGCGGGTGCAGGATCTGGAACGAGAGGTCCTCGAGCTCCCACTTGAGGGCGTGGATCCCCAGGCGGTGCGCAAGTGGTGCGTAGACCTCGACCGTCTCCTTTGCCTTCTGCACCTGCTTCTGCTTGCCCAGGTACTCGATCGTGCGCATGTTGTGGAGCCGGTCGGCGAGCTTGATCAGGATGACCCGCACATCCTGGGCCATCGCGACGATCATCTTCCGGTAGTTCTCGGCCTCCGCCTGCTCGCGGCTGGAGAACGAGATGCGCGTCAGCTTCGTGACCCCCTCCACGAGCTGCGCAATCTCAGGCCCGAAGTCGGCACGCACCTCCTCGAGCTCGGCGCCGGTGTCTTCCACGACATCGTGGAGGAGCGCCGCCGCAATCGTCTGCCCGTCGAGGTGGAGCTCGGCACACACCTGCGCGACGCCCCACGGATGGTTGATGAAGTCCTCGCCCGAGCGTCGCACCTGCCCTCGGTGGTGACGCTCCGCGTAGTCGAAGGCGCGCCGGATGAGCCCCTTGTCGACACCAGGATTGTAGGTCTCGACCGTCGCGATCAGTTCGTTGACGAGATGCTCGTGGTGGCGTTCGGCGTCGAGGACTGCCATGGCTTCAGTGTACTTTCCGCTTGCTCTCGCCAAGGATCGGCGCAGCGGACGCCGAACCTGAGCGAACCATGCTGGTGCTCCGTCGACGGTTTCGACTCTGGCGCGTGCAACGCCTGTTCGTCTCGCTGGCACGCACCGTTCCGCCGCCAGCGTCATCCCGGGCTGTCACGGGTCGGTCAGGCGGCGCGCGGTAGGGCCGGGACGCCGTCGGGGGCGAGGAGCGCCCGGAACGACGGTGACTCGAGCAGCTGGCGACCGGTGACACCCTTCTCGAGTCCGAGCTCGGCGAAGATTCGGTTGACGTCGTCCGACCACGCCTGCTCTCCGGCCCTCCACGCCGCTGCGAGCTCGTCTCTCAAGGCGTCGTAGCGCTCGTCGGTGTCGAACAGTTGACGGACGACGAGTTGCGGCGCGACGCTCCCGTTCCAGCGGTTCTCCTTCAGCCGGAAAGCAAGGTCGAGCCGACCCCCGTCGCGGACACGCTCGAGTTGCCTGCCCTGACCGAAAGCGATCGCGCTGCCGGCATCGCATCCGTTCTGCCGGATGCGGAACCGGAGATGCTTGCCGTCACCGACCGTGGTCGGGTCGCACGCCTCGACGCCAACGACCACGAGCGTCACATCCGGGTTGCCGAGCCCGAACGGGGCGAGACGGTCAAGCTCCTCTGCGAGTGAGAGCGTCAGCGCGGATCCCGGGACGACGGCGTCGACGAGGATCTCGCGTCGCAGGTCGTCCTCCGCGAGCACACGGTCGGCGTGGTCAGCGAACGCCTCGGCGAACGGCTCCAGCTCCTCTGTCGCGATCGACAGCCCGGCAGCCGCGCGGTGGCCGCCGAAACGCTCCAGGTGACTCGAGCAGGCGGCGAGCGCGCCGTGCAGGTCGAATGCGGGAACGGAACGGCCCGATCCTTTCCAGCCATCGTGCGAAGCGGCGATCATCACCACGGGGCGGCCGAACCGCTCGACGAGGCGCGAGGCGACGATGCCGATCACACCTTCGTGCCAGCCCTCGTCCCAGAGCACATAGCCCCGCCGCGCGCGCTGGGCATCCGTCCAGCCGGCGACCCGCGCAGATGCCTCTCGAAGAATGCGATCCTCGACCGCCTGACGCTCCCGGTTCAGCTCCTCGAGCTCCGCGGCCAGCAGCTCCGCCTCGTGGTCGTCCTCCGTGAGGAGGAGCGCGAGCGCGGTGTCCGCGCGCTGCAACCTGCCGGCCGCGTTGATCCGGGGAGCGAGGCGGAAACCAACCGACGACGCGTCCACCGCAGCTGGATCGACGCGCGCTGAGCGCATCAACGCCCGCAGGCCAGGTCGACTGGTCCGCGCCAGACGACGCAGGCCGGCGCTGGCGAGTGCCCGGTTCTCGTCGACCAGCGGCACGACGTCGGCGATCGTGGCGAGCGCCACGAGGTCGAGCTCGCGTGCGAGCGCCGGATGATCCGCGCCGAGCAGCGCCTGCGCAAGCTTGTGCGCGACGCCGGTGCCCGCGAGCTCCGGGAACGGGTAGGACGACGGTCGCGTCGCTACCACAGGGCAGTCGGGGAGTCGGTCGCCGGGGCGATGGTGGTCGGTGACGATCACATCGAGGCCCTGGCGTCGCGCCCCGGCGATCTCATCGACGGCGGTGATGCCGCAGTCGACCGTGACCACGAGCCCGACGCCCTCGGCGCCCAGCCGCTCGAGCGTCTCCGCCGCGAGCCCATAGCCCTCGTCAAACCGGCTCGGGATGTGCCATGTGACGTCGGCATCCAACTCCCGCAGCGCGAGCACCGCAACCGCCGTCGCACAGATCCCGTCGACGTCGTAGTCGCCGTGGACGCAGATGCGCTCGCCCGCGGCGACGGCGCGCCGGATCCGCTCGACGGCGACGGCCATGTCACCGAGCAGCATCGGGTCGTGGCCGGGCGGCTCGGCGGCGAGAAACGCCTGTGCTGCGGCCGGATCACCGAGCCCTCGTCGCACGAGCACCCGCGCGGCGATATCGCTCAGCCCGGTCGCGCGAGCGAGTGCCGTGACCTGCTCGAAGTCGCAATCACGGATCGTCCAGCGGCCACCATCCATCGTCGTTCGACGGTACGTCCATCGTCGGACGTCACTCCGCCATTCCCGCAGGTTGGGATCCGCCGAGCGGTATTCCCGTCCGCGAAGACCTAAAGGCGCCCGCTTCGCGGTCGCGGTATCCACGTTCTTGTGTTCTGGGGTCAGACCCCAGGGGTCAGACCCCTGGGGTCTGACCCCGGCCAGGTTCCACCACCGGAGCCTGCGGCGCGGTTCGTGGCCGCGGGGTGTCGGTCGCGCACGTGCAGCAGGTGTCTGACTTCAGTCAGACACCGCTTGCGGTGGCTCACGGCTCCGGGGCCTCGCCGCCGTGGCCTGCACGGCCGATCTCAGCGTTCCGACCGCGCGCGGCGCTCCGCGCGCAGCTGCAGCACGATCTTCACCCAGAGCAGCACGATCGCCGCCGTCGCGCCCAGCACAACGACGGCGATCGGCGCGAAGTAGGCCATCTGCTCGATGGAGTACTTGGTCACCGCTGCGCCGCCGAGCCAGATCACCAGCACGGCGGCGATCGTGCCGATCAGCAAGCGGCGGTCGCGCATCGCTGCGAGGCTACCCTTCTGTGGTGACCGCCAGCGACGAGAACTACGTCTCCGGCGACGACTACGTGATCGAGTTCATGCGCTACGAGTTCCACTTCGGCGCGCAGGACTTCGAGGAGCGCGTGACGGCTGCGGCCGTCCGGCTCGGCCTCGTCGCCAGCAACGACCTCGACGAGGACGAGACCGGCGACCTCGTCGAGCTGGCGTGGCAGGGCAGGATCGCCGACCCCCGAAGCGCCCTCGGTCGCTATCTCGGCCGCCACTGGGAACAGGTGGGCGTGCTCGACGGAGAGTCTCTCGTCTACTGGCTGCGCAAGCTCGTGTTCCGCAGCGCCTACCTCGATCACCGCGTGAAGGCGGGCTCGCTCGAGGTCGCATGGGACGAGAGCTCGGGCGACTTCGGCTACGCGGAGCCGCGCGGAGGTCGAGCGCTGCTCGAGCTGGCGCCTACACCCTCGTGGCACGCGGTGCAGTACCGGGGCTGAGCCAGAGCCGGTTCGTCGTACGTCCGCGCCGGAAGTCAGTCCTCGGCGGGGACCGAGAACCCGAGCTTGAGCTCCGGCGACACGGCGCCGATTCGGATCTCCCTGATCGCTCCGAGCGGCACGATCAGCTCCTCCGCCTCGCCGTCGTCTCGGTGCGGGCAGAGCGTGACGAACCCGAAGCCGGGCTCGTGGGAGAGGCGGGCCAACCGCAGTAGCGACCCGTCGAGCAGCTCGACGCTGACGGCGACCTGCTCGAGGCCGTGCTCGTCGCGGAACGTGTCGATGCGTCGGTGGATCCTCTTGACGAGCTCTTCGAGCGGGCCGGCCATGCCGGGTGTCCAGATCTGCTGGGTGCTCAGAACAGGCTCCCCTCGTCGTCGTTCGCGCCCACGTGCGCGCGCCCCAGGTCAGTGATCACGCGTCCGCGCGGTGTGCGCTGCAGGAAGCCGAGCTGGAGCAGGAACGGCTCGTAGACATCCTCGATCGTGTCCGGTTCCTCCCCGAGCGTGACTGCCAGCGTGGACAGCCCGACCGGGCCACCGGCGAACTTGTGCGCGACCGCCGCGAGCAGGTCTCGGTCGATTCGCTCCAGGCCTTGCCCGTCCACCTCGAGGAGCTCCAGCGCCTCGCGCGCGATATCCGTCGTCACGCTCCCCTGGTGGCGCACCTCGGCCACGTCACGCACACGACGCAGGATCCGGTTCGCGATCCGGGGCGTGCCCCGCGATCGCCGCGCGATCTCCTCCGCCGCCTCGCCTTCGACCTCGACGCCGAGGATTCCGGCCGAGCGGAGCACGATCGCCGTGAGCTGCTCGGGCTCGTAGTAGCCGAGCCGGAACGTCATCCCGAAACGGTCGCGAAGCGGTGTCGTCAGCAAGCCTGTCCGCGTGGTCGCGCCCACGAGGGTGAACGGAGGAAGGTCGATCGTGAGCGTTCGCGCCGCCGGCCCCTGCCCCACGACGATGTCGAGTCTGAAGTCTTCGAGCGCCGGGTACAGGATCTCCTCGATCGCGTGATTGACCCGGTGAATCTCGTCGACGAAGAGGACGTCGCGCTCCTCGAGCGCCGTCAGGATCGCCGCCATGTCCCCCTTGCGCTCGAGCGCCGGGCCGGCGATGGAGCGAATGCCGACACCGAGCTCCTCCCGGACGATCTGCGCCAGCGTTGTCTTGCCAAGACCCGGTGGGCCGACGAGCAGCACGTGATCGAGCGCCTCGCCACGCGCACGCGTGGCGTCGAGCGCGATGCCGAGCTGCTCCTTGATCCGATCTTGACCGACGAAGTCGTCGAGACGGCGGGGGCGCAGGCTGCGCTCCACTTCGTCGTCCTCGGGGCGCAGCGTCGGGGCGAGGAACTGGTTCATACGGCGACCGTCCGCAACGCGAGCCGGATTCGCTCCTCGGCCGGCAGATCGGGATCGACAGCCGCGAGCGCATGCTCGGCCTCGGTCACGGAGTAGCCGAGCTCGACGAGCGCGTCGCGGGCCACGAGATGGGGCGCAGTGCCCGCCGCGGCGGACGTTCCGCCGACCGTGACGCCATCGGCGATCTTCTCCTTGAGCTCCAGCACGATCCGCTCGGCCGTCTTCTTGCCGATCCCTGGAATCGCCTGGAAGCGCGCGTGATCGCCGAGCACGATCGCGCGACGGAGGTCGGACGTGGGCGAGCCCGAGACGACCGCGAGCGCGACCTTCGGGCCGATGCCGCTGACGCCGAGCAGGAGGGTGAACAGCTCCCGCTCCTCCGCGTCGGCGAAGCCGTACAGCTGCAGTGCGTCCTCCCGCACGTGGAGATACGTCTCGACGGTGATCTCGCCACCTCCTTCGGCTCGTCTGAGCACGCCGGGCGTCGCTGCGACGAGGTAGCCGACACCGTTGACGTCGAGCACGAGCCCGTCGGGGGTACGCCCTGCCGCGCGGCCGCGTAACCGTGCGATCACGATGCGAGCCTCGCGAGCGGGGGTAGCAGCGCGTGACAGATGGCTACCGCGAGCGCGTCGGCCTCGTGCGAGGTGGCGGGCGTCGCGTCGAGGGAGAGGATCGTTCGCACCATGCGCTGCACCTGCTCCTTGTCGGCGCGACCGTACCCGCAGACCGCCTGTTTCACGCGAGCAGGCGCGTACTCGGCACACTCGATTCCGGCGGACGCGGCCGCAACGAGGGCAGCGCCGCGCGCCTGCCCTACGGACAGCGCTATGCGGGCGTCGGCCCCGACGAACGACTCCTCGAGCGCGACGGCGTCGGGCGCGTGCTCGCGGATGAGCGCGGTGACACCGTCGAAGATCGTCCTCAGCCGCAGCTCCGGCCGCTCACGCGGGCTGGTGCGCCAGCACCCACCGACGACCGCCCGGATGCGCCCGTCGCCTTCGTCCACGATCCCATATCCGCACGCAGCGGTTCCCGGGTCGATGCCGAGGACTCTCACGCGAAGAGGGTATGCGGCACTCCGGACGACCGATCCCGCGGTCTGCGCGGCCGGGTAGTGCTGCTACCGTCGGCACCGTGGCCGAGATCGTGGATCTGCTCGCGGGGGACGGCCGCGGCCCGCTGTACGGGGCCGCGAGCGACGACCTCAACGTCACGCTGCTCTCGTGGCGAGCCGGTGACCACGTCGCCGAGCACGTCAACGACGAGCGGGACGTCCTGCTCGTCGTCCTCTCCGGCGGCGGTACCCTCACCGTGGACGACACCGAGGCGGAGCTCCGCACCGGTCTCGCCACGGTGATCCCGAAGGGCGTGCGACGTGGGATCGTCGCCGGCCCAGCGGGTGTCCGCTACCTGACGGCGCACCTGCGTCGCGGCGGGCTCACGATCGCGCGAGCGGCTGCAAGCTAGTAGCTCGCGCTTCCGCGATCGGACCGGTCGCCGCGCGTTCTACCCGGCGACCGACTCGAGCACGGCCTCCGGGATGTCGAAGTTGGCGTAGACGCCCTGTACGTCGTCCGACTCCTCCAGCCCTTCGACGAGCCGCACGACCTTGCGAGCGGTCGTCTCGTCCTGGATCGCGACCGTCGTCTTCGGCACCATCGACAGCTCCGCCGACTCGACGGTCAGCGACGCGTCGACGATCGCCTCGCGTACGGCTGTCAGCTGCTCCGGGGGGCACATGACCTGGAACAGCTCGCCGTCGCGCTCGACGTCGTCGGCGCCCGCGTCGGCGACGACGAGCAGCAGCTCGTCCTCGTCCGCCCCCTCGGCACCGACGAGGACGACGCCCCGCCGCTCGAATTGCCAGGCGACGGCTCCGGTGGCTCCGAGGTTTCCGCCGTTCTTGGTGAACGCGTGTCGCACCTCCGATGCCGTGCGGTTTCGATTGTCCGTCAGGGCTTCGACCAGGACGGCGACACCGTCGGGCCCGTACCCCTCGTAGACGACGGTCTCGTACGTCGAGCCGTCGCCTCCCTCACCGGTTCCCTTGGCGATCGCCCGCTCGATGTTGTCCTTGGGCATGGAGTACGAGCGCGCCTTCTCGATCGCGTTCTGGAGGGCCAGGTTGGTCACCGGGTCTCCACCGCCCTCCTTGGCCGCGACCATGATCGCGCGTGAGAGCTTCGAGAAGAGCTTGCCGCGCTTCGCGTCGGCCGCGCCCTTCTTGTGCTTGATCGTCGACCACTTGCTATGCCCGGACATGCATCCCCTCGCGAACCAGGGTGAGGAAGTGCTCGTGAACACGCGGGTCATCCGTGAGCTCCGGATGGAACGACGCGACGATCACGTCCCCGTCGCGGAGCAGCACGGGGTTGCCGTCGAGCTCCGCCAGCACCTCGACGCCCGGCCCGGTGTCGAGTACGCGCGGGGCGCGGATGAACACGCCGCGAAACGGAGCCTCGTCGCCGTTCACAGCGAGGTCGGCCTCGAAGCTCGCGACCTGGCGCCCGTACGCGTTGCGGTCGACCTCGAGGTCGACGATGCCGAGATGGGCGCGGTCGAGCACGATCATGCCCGCGCACGTTCCGAGGATCGGTCTCCCGAAGTGGCGAATCGCCTCGTCGAGCCCGTAAAGGCGCGCGAGACGCATGATCGTCGTCGACTCGCCACCCGGTATCACGAGGCCGTCGAGGGACTCGAGATCCGCAGGGAGCCGCACCTCGACGACGTCCGCCCCGAGCCGTCGCAACACGGTGGCGTGGTCACGAAAACCACCCTGGAGTGCGAGGACGCCGATGCGGCAAGCAGTCTCGGCCACGCCGAGAGTGTAGATCCGCAGCTCGGCGCCACGTATGACCGTCGCCTCCCTCGGTTGGGGGAGGCGCCCTCCGCCCTTTGTGCTGATACTTGGGTCGTGCGACGCCGAAGGACCGATACTCGCGAGATCTTGCGCCGGGTCTTCCTCCTGACCGGGAGCGCGTTCCTCGCAGCCGTCGTCGGGGCCGGAATCGCCTACGCCGCCGGATAGCGCCCAGCTGTAGACGTGAAGGCGGCGAGCGAGCCGCTTGCGCGCACACCGCGGGCGTTCGGGGCGCCCCGACGACTGTGCGTGTTACCAGCCGCGGACTTCGAGCCGCTCGCTCTCGGCGAGCGACGAGGCGGCGATTCCGACCATGGGAGCCCCGAGGCCGGTGGACACGTCCGCGAGGATCGTGGGGTCGTTGAAGTGCGTGGTTGCTTCGACGATCGCGCGCGCGCGACGGGAGACGTCTTCGACCCAGCCGTCGCGGTCGAGCTCCTGGCTCCGTCCCGACTTGAAGATGCCGGAGCCGACGAAGACGCCGTCGGCGCCGAGCTGCATGCACAGCGCCGCGTCGGCCGGCGTGGCGATGCCGCCCGCTGTGAACGTGACGACGGGGAGGCGCCCGTGCTCGGCGACCCAGCGCACGAGCTCGTACGGCGCCCGCAGCTCCTTCGCCTCGGCGTAGAGCTCCTCGTCGCGTAGCGACTGCAGCCGGCGGATGGCCCCGAACACGGAGCGCATGTGGGTGACGGCGTTGACGATGTCGCCGGTGCCCGCCTCACCCTTCGTCCGCATCATCGCCGCTCCCTCCGCGATTCGGCGTAGGGCTTCGCCGAGATTCGTGCAGCCACAGACGAAGGGCACCGTGAACGCATGCTTGTCGACGTGGTGCAGCACGTCGGCGGGTGTGAGCACCTCGGACTCGTCGATGTAGTCGACCTCGAGTGCCTGGAGGATCTGGGCCTCGACGAAGTGGCCGATCCGGCACTTGGCCATCACCGGGATCGAGACCGTCTCCTGGATCTCGCGAATCTTCTGCGGGTCGGACATCCGCGCCACGCCGCCCTCGACCCGAATGTCGGCCGGCACGCGCTCGAGCGCCATTACCGCGCAGGCGCCGGCGTTCTCGGCGACGCGTGCCTGCTCGGCGTCGACGACGTCCATGATCACCCCGCCCTTGAGCATCTCCGCGAGGCCCGTCTTCACGCGCAGCGTCCCGATCTCCGCCATCACGGCAGTGTAGCCGGGCGCTCCCCGGTCCGATCACCGGGGAGCGCCCCGTGGAGCTCAGGCTGCGGGTGTCGTTCCGCCGCTCTCGTCGTCGGGCGACGGATCGGCGGGTGGTGCGGGTGCGGCTGGCTCTGCCGGCGCCGCCGGGGGCTCGGGAGCCGCGGGCGGCTCCGGCGCAGCCGGGGCGGGAGGAGCGTCGGCGCTGGCGGACGAGCCCACCCCAGCGCTCGCGGCCATGGTCGACATCTTGTCGCGGACGTCGCCGAGGCCCTCACCGGCGGCCTTCATGTTCATCCACGCGCCGACGACGACAACGATCGCCAGCGCAAGACCGAGCCACGCCCAGAACGTCCTGAACTCGTTGTCGGCGATGAACTTGATGAACGTGAAGATGACGAGCAGCACGGCAAGCGCCGCAGTGATCATCGACGGGGTGACCCCGAGCTCGACGTTGATGTTGGCGAGGCGCACCGCCTGCCAGACGACGAGCACGATGGCGATCAGTCCTGCGATCACGCCGATCCCGTTCCACATGCTCTGGCCCGCCGAAACCGACCCGAAGCCGTCGAGATCGGCAGACACTTCCTGCCACTTGAAGAACGAGACGATCAAGAAGGCGATGGCGGAGCCGAGAACGACCTTCGCGCCATGCGACAGTTCAGCGAGCTTGTCCATTTTGCGGCTTTTCCTTTCGGGTCGGGTGCACGTGCCCTTGGCAAACCTACTCCCTGTGTGAAAGAGATACCACCTGAGTCGGCGCGACTCCTCTCCCCACAGACGGTTTTCCGTCTGGCCCCGAGGTTGCGCCGCTGTCCCGGGGGTCGCCGTTTCACGGGGCCCCCGGGCGCTCCTTACCGGAGCTCGATGTACGTGTGCGCCCTGATTCATCGATCCGTGTCGTCCCCGACGCAACCCACTGCGCGGCGTGTGACGATGGCGTCGGGAGGTACGAGTCATGACCGATGCGGGCGTGGCGCTGGCCGGGCGTGTCGCCGACCGCGAGCGTTCGGTCGACCTCACACGGCGCCTGATCGCGTTCGTCCTCGACGTCGTCGTGCTGGGTGTGGGGCTCGGCGCCGCGCTGGCGCTCGGCGTCTCCCTCGTCGACGAGGGAGTGGTCGACTGGCTGGTCGCCTGTTGGCTCCTCGTCGTCGCCCCGCTCTACTTCGCCCTCTATCACGCGTACGGCGGGCCCGAGCGCGGGCCCGGGTGGACGCCGGGTCAGCACGAGCTCGGCATCTGCCTCCGCGACATGTCCACGGGTGGGCGCCTCCCTGTTTCACGTGCGCTGGCCCGCGCATACGGCGGCCTTGCCGCAACCGTTCTCGTGATCCCGCTGCTGGCCGACCTCGTCTCGCTCTTGGCCCGCCCGGAAGCTCGGGCCTGGCGCGACCGTCTCTCCCGGAGCGAGGTCGCGCGCGCTCGGTCTACCGAACAGACGACGATCGCGATGCCCACCGCTGCCTCGACCGCCGAGTTGTTCGAGTCGACCGGCAGACCCGGTGACGGGGTGCTACCGCGTGCTCGTCGCCTCCTGGCTGCCGAGAAGAGGGTGCTGTTCGGCTCCACGATGCTGCTCTACCTCGGATTGCTCGGGATAGCTGCGCTGCTCCTGCCGCTCGAGGTGTCGGACTGGAGCGGCGGCACGGACGACGTCTGGTTGCTCTCGATGTGGCTGGCGATCGCGGTGCTCCTCTTCATCAGCGGGGTCTACTGGGCACAGGCGACGGTGGCCTGTGCCGTCGAGGCGATCCGCACCGGCGAGACCGGGATCACACTCACCGAGATCGTCCGGCGGGCCGCGCGCAGGGCGAATGCGCTCTCGGTCTCCGTTGTTCTGCTCGTTGCCGTGAGTGCGCTGTCCCCGTATCTGCTCTTCGTCCCTCTCTTCTTCGTCGCCCGATTCGCGCTCGTCGTGCCGTCGATCGTGCTCGAGGACGAGACCGTGCTCGGCTCCTTCGGCCGCAGTTGGACGCTCACGCGCTCGAGGACGTTCTCGACCATCGGGCGCCTACTCGCGAGCGTCGCCGTGCTCGCATTCGCGCTCGGCCTGGTCGTATTCGCGGGGATCTCGATCGCCTGGGCCGTGCTCCCGGACGATGTCGGCGTGTCGACCGCCGGTATAGGCGCCGTTGCAGGGCTCGCGCTGGCGGCGGTCCCGCTGAGCGCGCTCACAGCGCTCGTCGGCACGTGCTGGTGTCTCCTCTTCTATGATCTCCGCCGCGCGGCGGAGCAGGCCGGGGAGACGTGAGACATGCTCCCGCTGGGGAACCTGGAGCGCCCGGCGCGATTCCCGTGGGTGACGATCGGGTTGATCCTCGCCAGCGTTCTCGTCTGGCTCGCCTACGAGGTACGCGTGGGGGTCGACGAGGCGGCGGGGTCGCTCGGCTTTCGCCCGTGCGAGATCGACGACTCGTGCCTCGAACTCGGACGACCGTGGCTCATCGACACGCTCACCGCGATGTTCACGCACGGGGGCTGGTCGCACCTCGTCGGCAACCTCGTCTTCCTCGCCGCCCTCGGCCCGCTCGTGGAGGGCCTCCTCGGCCATGTCCGCTACCTCGTCCTCTACCTCGTCGCCGGCCTCGGCGCCGACCTTCTGCAGGGCGGGCTCACGCTCGCGTTCACCGCAGGCGAGGCGGAGATCCCGAACATCGGCGCGAGCGGCGCGATCTCCGGCGTCGTCGCCGCCTTCGTCGTCGCGCGGCCCTTCGCTCGCGTGCTCGCCTGGGTGGTCCCGTGCCTCTTCGTCCGCATTCCCGCTATCGCGATGCTCGGCGTCTGGTTCCTGATCCAGGCCCTCGAGGGTGTCTACACGCTGAGTCACCCGGAGAGCGTCGTCGGCATCGCGTTCTTCGCCCACGTCGGCGGTTTCGTGGTGGGGGCGATCGTCGCCACGCTGTTCCTCCCGAACGCCTGGACGCGGGACCTGCTCGGCGGGCGTTCGCAGGCGGCCACGGGGAGATATCGTTGACCGTTCGATGAGCGACCAGGCAGCGAGGGGGACGGTCGACTGGCGGCAGACCTTCGCCGCCCGCGCCCGGGCAGAGGGCGGAGACGCGATCGCCGCGATCATCGGGTTCGCCGGCCGCACCGACGTGATCTCCTTCGCAGGCGGCTTCCCCGACCCGGCCGCGATCGACCGGGATGCGCTCGCCGCGGTCACGGCGGAGGTGGCGACGGCCGAGGACGCTGTCGGACTCCAGTATGCGGCGACCCGCGGACTGCCGAGCTTCCGTGCCTACCTGGCCGAGCGCCTCGAAGCGCAAGAGGGGCGCGCCGTTGCCGACGACGAGCTCCTCGTCACGAGCGGCGGGATCGAGGCAATGCAACTCGCTGGGACGACATTCTTGGAGCACGGTGACGTCGTGGTCGTCGAGGCGCCGATCTACCTCGGTGCGCTGATGTCCTACGCCAGCCACGGTGCGCGCATCGAGGCAATGCCGATCGACGACGACGGGTTGCAGGTCGACCGTCTGAACGAGGCGCTCGCGCGCGGGCTGCGACCCAAGTTCGTGTACACGAACCCGGATCATCAGAATCCGGCGGGCGTCACGCTGTCGGGCGAGCGCCGGAGAGCTCTGGTCGCGCTCGCCGCCCGCTACGGCTTTCTCGTGCTCGAGGACGTCGCGTACCGCGAGTTCACGTACGACCACCGTCCGGAGCCGTCTCTCTGGTCGCTCGACCCGGAGGTCGTCGTGCAGATCGGGACGTTTTCCAAGATCCTGTCTCCGGGCTTCCGTCTCGGCTGGGCGGTTGGGCCGCCCGAGGTCGTCGACGGCCTGGCTTGGGCGAAGCAACTCACCGACCAGTGCGCCAGCGCGTTCACGCAACGTGTCGTCGAGGCGTATGGCCGAGGCGGACAGCTGGCCCGTCAAGTGGCTGACGCCACCACGCTCTACGCGGAGCGCTGCGCCGCCATGATGCGTGGGTTCGATGCCGCGATGCCGAGCGGCGTCGCGTGGACACGCCCGTCGGGCGGTTTCTTCACATGGCTGACACTGCCGGATGGCGTCGACTCTGGTGTCGTCGCGGCCGAGGCTGCCGACGCAGGCGTCGCCGTCGTCCCGGGTGGCCCGTTCTTCCTCGACGAGCGCGGTCAGGGACACCTCCGCGTGTGCTTCAGCCGCGCGACGATCGCGGAGATCGACGAAGGCGTACGACGACTCGCGGCAGTGCTCACTCGATAGCAACGGAGGCGGTGCCCGATGACCGACCGATGCGCAGACACGAGTCACGCGAATCTCTGGCCGCCACGGCGCTGAAGTGATGTGTGCGGCGGCGAAGCCGACGCCTTCAGGGATCGTGGCGATCGAGCATCTGCCCTGCAGATTCTCGATCTGCGGAAAGGTGGGCCCGCCTGGACTCGCACACCCCTGCCTTATGGGCCTGCCTGGACTCGAACCAGGGACCAACCGATTATGAGTCGGCTGCTCTAACCAGCTGAGCTACGGGCCCGCGCAGGCAGCCTACCCCCCGCCCCAGCCACGAAGCGCGCCCCCGCGGCCGAAGCCGGGCTCCGCCCGGCGAAAGGCCAGAACCGCCCACGCCAACACCACACGGCCGAGGAGGGGGCACGTGGGGGAACCAGGGGTTCCCCCACGCCCGTCGGCTGCTCTAACCAGCTGAGCTACGGGCCCGCGCAGGCAGCCTACCCCCCGCCCCAGCCACGAAGCGCGCCCCCGCGGCCGAAGCCGGGCTCCGCCCGGCGAAAGGCCAGAACCGCCCACGCCGACACCACGCCGCCGAGGAGGGGCTGTGGCTGGTTCGCTCCGCCGACGAGCCGCCTCACCTGACACAATGTCGTCACAGATGGCCGCCGCTCCGGAGACAGCGACCACCGCCGAAGCTGCCGCCAACGGCAACGGCGCGGCGGTGATGCGGACGTACCACCACGAGGTGAGCCTCCGCACGGCGGGCGGGCTGACGGTGACGGACATCACGGACGAGGTCCGCGACGCAGTTCGGGCGAGCGGCGTCGAGGCCGGGATCTGCTGCGTCTACTCTCCGCACACGACGTGCTCCGTCCGCGTGAACGAGTTCGAGCGTGGCTTCCTGGAGGACTTCGCGGTGCTGCTTCGCCGGCTCGTGCCGACGGAGCACTACTACGCGCACGACGACTGGGATCGCCGCACCGAGAACATCTGCGAGGAGGACCAGGACGTCGGCAACGGTCACTCGCACTGCATGTCGATGCTGCTCGGGCCGGCCGGCGAGTCGATCCCCGTGCGCGACGGCGAGCTCTGCCTCGGTCAGTGGCAGCGGATCCTGTTCCTCGAGCTCGACCGTGAACGCGACCGACGCTGGCTCGTCCAGGTCGTCGGCGCCTGAGCCACGGAGGCTGTCGCTCGTGATCCCCTGGATCGTGATGGCCGTGATCGTCGTGCCACTCGTCGTGTTCGCGTTCATCGCCAGCCGGCGCCCGACACGCAAGACCGAGGCGCTCGCCCAGGAAGATCCCGAAACGGCCCGCCGCACCGAGCAGGAGTTCGCGGACGCAGAGCGCTACGAAGAGGAGTGGCGCGAGGCGAGGCGGCACCACGACCAGCAGTCGTGAGCGCACGGTGACAGCCGAAGGCCTTGTCATCGACGGCCGCCGCGTCGAGGCTGCCGAGGGTCGTACTTTCGACACCGTCAACCCGGCAACGGGCTCGGTGTTCCGGACGGTGGCAGAGGCCGGTGCGGAGGACGCGGATCGCGCCGTCCGCGCAGCCGCACGAGCGTTCGAGGACTGGGGCGCGCGGACGCCGATCCAGCGCGCGAAGGTCCTCTACCGGTGGGCCGACCTGCTCGAGGCGAACATCGACGAGCTAGGGCTTCTCGAGACGCGCGACATGGGGATGGCGATCGGCGACGCCCGCTGGTGTGCCGGCAACGCTGCCGCGGTCATGCGGTACTACGCCGGCGCGGTCGACAAGTTCTTCGGCTCGACGATCCCCGTCGACCGCGACGGGATCGTGCTCACGTTTCGCGAGCCGATCGGCGTGGCGGCGCTGATCACGCCGTGGAACTTCCCGCTCAACATCGCAAACTGGAAGACGGCGCCCGCGATCGCGGCCGGCAACACCGTCGTGCTCAAGCCCGCGAGCCTTTCCCCCCTCTCTGCGTTGCGCTACGCAGAGCTCGGGCTCGAGGCGGGCCTGCCGGACGGTGTGCTCAACGTCGTGCCCGGGCCTGGTCGTGCGGTGGGCGACGCGCTCGTCGAGCATCCCCTGGTCGGCAAGGTCGGCTTCACCGGCTCCACCGAGGTGGGCGTCGGGATCGCGCGCAAGGCCGCGGGGACGATCAAGCGCGTCACGCTCGAGCTCGGCGGCAAGAGCGCCTGCATCGTCTTCGCCGACGCCGATCTCGAGAAAGCCGGCCGGTTGACCCCGTTCTCCGTGTTCGAGAACGGCGGGCAGGACTGCTGCGCACGGTCACGCCTCCTCGTCGAGGAGTCGGTCAAGGACGAGTTCCTGGAGCGGTACGTGGCAACGACGCGCGCGATCGTCGTCGGTAATCCGGAGCGATCCGAGACCGAGGTCGGCCCCCTTGTCTCGGCAGAGCAGCGCGAGACGGTGGAGCGCTACATCGCGACCGGGCTGGAGGAGGGCGCGACGCTCGTGGAAGGTGGCGCGCGCCCCGAGGACGCCGGCCTCGCCGACGGCTACTACTTCCGCCCCACCGTCCTCGACGGCTGCACCAACGACATGACCGTGAGCCGGGAGGAGATCTTCGGGCCGGTCGTCTCGGTGATCACGTTCCGCGACGAGGCCGAGGCGATCCGGCTCGCGAACGACACACCGTATGGCCTGTCGGGGTCGCTCTGGACGCGCGACGGCGCCCGGCAGCTGCGCGTGGCCCGCGCCCTGCGTACCGGTGGCATCGGCGTCAACTCCAACAGCTCGGTGTTCCCGCAGGCGCCGTTCGGTGGCTACAAGCAGTCGGGCGTCGGCAAGGAGCTCGGTATGGAGGGGCTCGTCCACAACACCGAGCTGAAGAGCGTCTTCATCTCCACCGAGCCGTAGGTGCGGTGGGGCTCCAGAGGGGTCTGACCCCAGAAGGACGGGTGGAGGCTCCGGAGGGGTCAGACCCCGTGCCGTCGGAACCTCGGGTGCCGGGCCGGGCGGCGCCGGGCGGGACAGGTCCCGCTCCTACAGCGGCGTGACGTACGCAGCCGTGATACCGCCGTCGACGACGAACGTCGCCGCGTTCACGAAAGACGACTCGTCGCTTGCCAGGAACAGCGCGGCGTCGACCAGCTCGCGCGGCTTGCCGAGCCGCCCCATCGGCCAGTGGATGCGGCGCCGTTCGTAGGCGTCCGGATCCGAGCCGTAGATGTTGAGCAGGAGTGGCGTCTCCACCGGTCCGGGACACAGGGCGTTCACGCGCACGCCTTCGCGGGCGAATTGGACTCCGAGCTCCTTGCTCATCGCCAACACGGCCCCCTTTGACGCCGTGTACGAGATCTGCGAGGTCGCCGCTCCGAGGAGTGCGACGAAGGATGCGACGTTGATCACCGACCCTTTCCCACGCTCGAGCAGGTACGGGATCCCGTGCTTGCAGCAGAGGAAGACCCCTCTCGCGTTGACGTCCTGCACGCGTTGCCACGCGTCGACCGACGTGTCGAGGACGGACGCGTCGTCGTCCGGCGAGATGCCAGCGTTGTTGTAGAGGACGTCGATGCCGCCGAACCGGTGGGCGGTCGCCGTCATCATCGCCTGTACGGCCGGCTCGTCTGCGACGTCGACCTGGAACGCGAACGCAGAGCCGTCACGACACAGCGCAACGGTCTGCTCCGCCGCCTCGAGCGCGACGTCGGCGACGCACACACTCGCGCCCTCTTCTGTGAACACCACGGCGGCCTCTCGGCCCATGCCGCCGCCGGCACCCGTGATCACACACACCTTGCCGTCAAGCCGTCCCGCCACGGTCACTCCTCGTTCGCGATTGTCGTGTACCCGGCACGTCTGCTCATGCGCCGCCGTCGGTCGAAGGCTGCGTCACACCCGGTGGCAGCGGAACCGTCGCACCGTCCTTCGTCCAGCCGAAGCCCGTCGCCTGCGTGCCCTTGCGCAGACACGACCCAGCCTTCATCTTCTTCGTCCTGCGGTTGTACGTGACAACGCACACGTATCCGCGGAAACCGGCGATCGTGACCTTGGGCTTGCGGTAGCGGAGCCTGCCGATGGTCGTGACGAGCTTCTTCGCGGTCGGGCACGCGACGCCGCTCGCATAGACGACGTAGCCGCTCCGGTTCGCCCCGCACGTCGTGACCACGGACGCTGCACCGACCGGCTGCACGACCGTGACCACGGCGGCAGCAACCACCGAGGCGGCCACGAGAACGCGCGTCGTCTTCGCCATCAGGAGCCATTCTCCCCGATCCGGTCGCGTGGGCGCTATGACGGCACGGGGCGGCGCTCCGACCGGTAGCCGCGAGCCTCCTCGACGAGGGCCGAGAACAGGGCCTTGTCCTCCCCCGCCTCCGGGTGCCAGAGCACACCGAGCGCGAACCGCTTGTTCGGATCTTCGAGGCCTTCGAGCGTCCCGTCCTCCGCCCAAGCCGTCGCTACGAGCCCGTCTCCGATGCGGCCGACACCTTGGTGGTGGTGCGACTTGACGTCGTGTCGGGCGCCCACCACCTCGGCGAGGCGTGTCCCGTCGGCGATCTCGACGGGGTGCTCCGAGAACACCCCGGGAATCTCCTTGTGGCCTTCGTGACCGACCGTCTCCGGCAGATGCTGGACGAGGTCGCCGCCGCGAACGACGTTGAGCAACTGGAAGCCACGACATATGGCAAGCACCGGCATGTCTCGCTCGAGCGCCGCCCGCAGCAATGCGAGCTCACCGGCGTCCCGATGCGCCTGAGGCTCGTCGGTCGTCGAGTGCGCCTGGGCGCCGTAGGCAGCCGGGTCGACGTCGATGCCGCCGGAGAGGACGAGGCCGTCGAGCGCGTCGAGTGTTTCCTCGACCGCGTCGGTGCTCGGTGGGACGACGAGAGCGCGCCCGCCGGCGCGCTCGACCGACTCCACGTACATCAGGGGGATGAGGGCGCACGACAGGTGCCATGCCCCCCATTGGGCCGGCTGCGCATACGACGTGATGCCGATCATGGGAGTCGCGGCCACGCGCGGAAATGTACGCAACGGGGACGCTGACAACGCGCTGCGGCGCGTAGAGCCCTACGTAGCGATCCGCACGGGCAGAACGGGAATTCCCCCGATGCCACGGGCTCGCTCGACAGCGATGCTCGGCGGGAAAGGAGGTTTTCATGAACACGATTCTCGTCTGCTACGAGGAGCGCCCGATGACGGCGCGCGTCGTGGAGCGCTCGGCGGAGCTCGCCAAGGCTCTCGACGCCAAGCTGATCGTCACGAGCGTCGCACCGGTCGCGGGCCTCGCCCCGCGCAGCGTCGGCCCCTACGACCCGACCGACCCGCCCGCCCACCACGAGCAGGAGCTCGAGGAGGCAGCTGCGAGGCTGTCGGAGCTCGGCGCCGTCGACATCGAGACGGTGACCGGACTCGGGGATCCCGCCCGGACGATCCTCGATCTCGCGGAGGAGCGCGACGTGAGCCTCATCGTGCTCGGCGCCCACGACGGTGGCCTCGTTTCACGGATCGTCGGCGGCAGCGTCAGTGACGAGGTCGCGCACAAGGCGACCGCGGACGTTCTCATCGTCCACTGATCCGTGCGGCGTACGCGTCGGTGCCCGATACCGCGAAAGTGGCGTCGGAAACCGGCGACTTCGCTACCCGCGCTCGTAGTAGCGCGTGCGCTCCCAGTCGGTGACGAACGCGTCGAATAGACGCTGCTCCGTACGCCCGTAGTTGAGGTAGTGGTCGACGACCTGATCGCCGAGTGCGGCCCGAGCCATCGTGCCCTCCTCGAGCGAGGCGAGTGCCTCGCGCAGCGTCGACGGGAAGCGCTCGGCGTCGGACTCGTATGCGTTTCCCTGAAGTGGCGGCGGTGCCTCCAGGTCGTTCTCGAGGCCGTGCAGGCCCGCGGCGATCATCGCCGCGAACGCGAGGTACGGGTTGACGTCTCCACCCGGGATCCGCGTCTCCACCCGCCGCGCGGCTCCGTGGCCGACGACCCGGAAGCCGCACGTCCGGTTGTCGTGACCCCACGCCAACGTCGTTGGTGCCCAGCTTCCAGCCGCGTAGCGCTTGTACGAGTTGATCGTGGGAGCGAAGAAGAGCGCGAGCTCGCGGGCGCAAGCGATCTGCCCGGCGAGCCAACGGTCGAAGAGCGTGTCGTCGGTCGCAAATGCGGGCTCACCGCCCCGGATCAGCGAGGAGTGGATATGGCATGAGTTGCCGATCCAGTCCTGAAACGGCTTGGCCATGAACGTGATCGAGCAGCCGTGCTGGAAGGCGATCTCCTTCGCGCCGTTCTTGTACACGGTGTGGTTGTCGGCCATGGTCAGCGCGTCGGCGTAGCGGAAGTTGATCTCCTGCTGTCCCGGCCACGCCTCGCCCTTGGACGTCTCCACCCTGATCCCGGCCGCGTGCATCCCGTTTCGGATCGCGCGCAGCAACGGCTCGTCGTACGTCGTGCCGAGGATGTGGTAGTCGAGGATGTACGGCACCGATGGCGTCAGGCCCGTGTACTGCTTCTCGTGCGCCTCCGCGAACGTCTCCTTGAGGAGGTAGAACTCGAGCTCGGACCCGGCCATGGGAGTGAAGCCGAGGGTCGCCGCCCGGTCCATCTGCGCGCGCAGCACCTGCCGGGGCGAGGGTTGCACCGGTGACCCGTCGTGCCACAGCACGTCTCCGAGCACGAGCGCCGTCGCCTCGAGCCACGGGATGCGGCGGAGCGTCGCCCGGTCGGGCTCGACCGCGAAGTCGCCGTACCCCTGCTCCCAGCTGGCGATCTCGTACCCCGGCACCGGGTCCATCTCCATCTCCAGTGCGAGCAGGTAGTTGCAGCCCTCCACAGGGTGGCCGGCCTCCATCTCCTCGACGAAGAACTCGCCGTGCAGCCGCTTGCCCATCAGGCGGCCCTGCATGTCTGTGAAGGCGACGACGACGGTGTCGACCTCGCCCGTCGCCACCTGCTCCTTCAGCTGTTCGAAGCTCACCATGGGAACCCCTCGCTCGACGCGAGGGCCGGCTGCTGCCGGCCCTCGCGTGCTTTCGGTGTACGAACGAAGCAGGGACGCTAGCTCGGCGGCGTCCCGCCCTCGTCCTCGAACTCGATCTTCGTACCGTGGATGTGCATGTGCCCGTACCCTTCGATCTCCGGGTGGCCGTGCTCGCCACGGCTCATCGCGAACTCCTCCTCCGGCGACAGCACGAGCTTGTGACGGCCCACGAGCGCGAAGTAGAGCATCGCCAGGCCGTAGAAGATCGCCACGCCCACGACGCCCGGGCGGTAGTCGTCCCGCCAGAACAGCGCCGCCAACGAGATCAGCGAGATGACTGCCGCAACCACGGCGCCGGCGATGCCGACCGGGCTGCGATAGGGCCGCTCGATGCCCGGCAGGTTCCGCCGGAGCAGGATGAACGACACCATCTGCAGGAAGTACGAGACGACGGCACCGCCGACAGCCATCGACAGCAACGCGACGCTCAGGTTGCCGCCGAGCCACTCGTTGGTGGTCGCCTGGTCGAGCAGGAACGCGAGGCCGTAGCCGACGACCGCGCCACCGATCAGCGCCACGTACGGCGTGTTCCTCGTCCCGTGGGTGCGGGAGAGCCAGTGCGGGTAGTAGCCCGCACGGGACAACGAGAAGATGTTGCGTCCGTAGGCGAAGATGATCGTGTGGAAGCTCGCGATGATCGCGGCGACCGCAGCGAGGCCGAGGATGTTCGCAGTCGTCTCGCCACCCGTGCCGAAGATCACACGGAAGCCGTCGAGCACCGGCTCGCCCGACACCCTGATCTCCTCGGCTCCCGTCACGCCCGTGTTCAGGAACAGGACGAGGAAGGCGAAGATGACGAGCGTGATCAGGCCGTAGATCGTCCCCCTCGGGATGTCGCGCTTCGGATCTGCCGACTCCTCTGCTGCGAGCGGGAGCTCCTCGATAGCGAGGTAGAACCAGATCGCGAACGGGAGAGCGAGGAAGATGCCTTCCACACCGCCGAACGGGAACCACTCCGAGTTGCCACCCTCGGGCGCGATGTTCGTGAGGTTGTCCCACGAGAACTCCCAGAGAGAGGCGACGTAGAAGACGGACAGGATCCCGAGCGCCAGCACGCAGATGAAGACCGTGAACCGGAAGCTCGCCTCGACGCCCACGACGTTCAGGGCAACGAAGATCACGTACAGGATCGCCCACCAGAGCCAGAGCGGCGGGCTCCCGTTGAACCAGCTCTCGGCGATCGAATCGAGATAGCTCGCCGCGAAGGTGACGATCACCGCCGGGGTGACGACGTATTCGATCGTCTCTGCGACACCGGTGGCGAAGCCACCCCACGGGCCCATCGCCGATCTGCCGAACGAATACGCACCCCCGGTGTGTGGGAGTGCCGGCGACATCTCGGCGATCGACCAGCAGAGGCCGAAGTACATCACCGTGATCACGATCGTCGCAACGAGGAGGCCGCCGAAGCCGCCTGCATCGAGGCCGAAGTTCCACCCCGAGTACTCGCCGGAGATGACGGCCCCGACCCCGAGCGCCCAGAGCGACCAGACACCCGCGTAGCGGCGAAGCTTGCGCTGCTTGAAGTACTCCTCGCCGGCCTCGCGGTAGGTGACGCTCCCTACCTGTCGTTGGTCAGCCACGTGCCGCCTCCCTTGATCGATGTTCGGCTGAACCGGGCGATCCTACGACTGTTCGCTGACAACAATCAAGTGCGGATTCGAGCGAACGTCTCGCGTCATCCCATCCAGGCGCCGCCGTTGTGGTCGATCGCCTGCCCGGTCACCCCGCGCGCGTCGGGCGACAGGAGCCACGCGACGGTCCCGGCGATCTCCGCGGCCTTCGCCATCCGGCCCAGCGGGACCGCGCGCATCGCCTCCCTGTACGCCTCCTCGCGGGTCTCGCCCGACGCCGCCGCCGCAGCGTCGAGCCCCTCCCAGGCCATGTCCGTGTCGACCCAGCCGGGGCAGATCGCGTTCACCTGTACACCCGCAGGTGCGAGCTCGACGGCCAGCGCGCGGACGAGGCCGAGCACACCGGCCTTCGACGCACAGTAGCCCGTGTAGCCGGAAACGCCGATCCGGGCGAGAATCGACGAGATCACCACCATGTGCCGCGGGTCGGGCCCCGGTGCCAGGTGCCGGTAGACCGCACGACACGTGTAGTACGTGCCGGACAGGTTCGTCTGCACGAGGTCGTCGAAGCGATCGCCGTCCCCGTCTTCGTTCTCCCCGCCGATGCCGCCGCACGCCACGACCGCGTGAATCGCGCCGAGAGCTCGAACGGCTCCACGTGCGGCGCGTTCGACCTCCCCGCGATCACGGATGTCGCACGGGGCGACGTGAGCGCGCCCGCCCAATCGCGCAGCGGTCTCCTCGAGCCCGGCGCGGCCGCGGGCGATCAGCGTCACCGACGCCCCGTCGCCTGCGAGGCGCTCTGCCACCGCCCGACCGATCCCCTTGCCTGCTCCCGTCACCACTACGTGCCGCTCGGTCATCTCGTCTCCAGACGGTCGCAATTTGCGTGCAAATCGTTCGTCGCCCCCCTTGATCCGGTGCGGGAACGCAGCATAGAGTCCCATCTGCGCCGAGCACGGGGCGTCGGTAGGACGAAGCTCCTCCGAGAGGCGGTACGCGGAAGCGGAATGTCACTCGGGGGCGTCGACGAAAACGCACCCGGCTCGGCGAATTCCTGGTCCGGAACCTTTCCAGAGCACCTTGCACGAACCACAAGTTTCTTGTGCGCGTGTAGGAAACATCGCAAATTGCGGCATTTCTTGCGACCGAGGTGCTCGAGAGGCCCTTGACTCCGCCGGCCTCGTGCCCTAGATTCCCTATTGCACCGAGCAGGAAGAGCCCGAGGTTGATGGCTCCCCGATCGGCAGTCGCTTCGGCGGTGGTCAGTCGGGAAGTCGGACGAAGGTGAATCCCGCTCGGTGCATTTTTGCGTGCAATTACATCCAACTGAGCGCAAGTCGCGTGAAAATGCATCATCCGCGCGATTCCACCGCAATTTGCGACAACTCTGATCCAGTTGACGCTTGACACGCGTTAATCAGGCCCATAGTGTTCCGAGTGCACCGAGCACGGAGTGACCGAGGTTGATGGCTCTCCGATCGGCAGCCGCTTCGGCGGCGGTCAGTCGGAAAGCCGGACGAGGACACCACCGGCTCGGTGCACTTCTGTGGTCCTACGGCTAGGCGGCGATCCGGGCGCGAGGATCGCTCGGCCGGCGCGGTTAGGCTGCGCTCCGTGCGTCGACTGGTCGCGATCGTCAGCATCGTCGTGTTCGTGGACACGGCGCTGTTCGGCGCGATCATCCCGCTCATACCCGGGTACGCGAGCGACTTCGACCTGTCGAAGGTCGAGGCGGGGCTGCTCGTCGGCGCCTACGGCGCGGGTGCACTGCTCGGCGGCATCCCCGGGGGCGCATTGGCCGCCCGCATCGGCTCGAAGAACGCCGTCGTCTTCGGCCTGCTCGTGCTGAGCCTCTCCAGTGTTTCCTTCGCGCTCGCCGGCGGGCCCCTCGCTCTGGGGCTCGCGCGACTCGTGCAGGGGCTGTCGAGTGCGATCACGTGGGCGGGTGCGCTTGCCTGGCTCGTTGCGGGGGTTCCGCGCGAGCGTCGCGGCGCGATGCTCGGCACGGTGTTCTCGTTTGCGATCGTCGGGTTCGTCTGTGGCCCCTTTCTCGGCGGCGTCGCCGGTCTCATCTCGATCCAGTGGACATTCGTGGGCTGCGCGCTTGTTGCGGCCGTGCTGGCCGCTGCTGCCTGGGCACAGCCCGCCGCTGCTCTCGAGCCACGGGCACTCGGGTCCGTACGCCGCGCCCTCGGCGACCCTGCGTTCGTTGCCGGCCTCCTGCTCAGCCTCCTCCCTGCGCTGCTCTTCGGCGTCCTCGACGTGCTCGTACCACTCGCCCTCGACGAGGCGGGGTACGGCATCGCCGCCATCACGGCGGTGTTCGTGGCAGCCGGTGTCACGGAAGCGGGAGTCAACCCCGTCGCCGGGCACATCTCCGACCGGCGTGGCCGCCTGCTCCCGATCCGGGCCGGGCTCATGGCCTCGACCGTCGTCGCCGTCCTGCTCGCGCTCGCCCCACACCCGCCTGCCCTGATCGTGCTCGTGATCGCTGCCGCGGTCGCGTACGGCTTCTTCTACGCACCCGGCATCACACTCGTCAGCGTGCGGGCGGAGCATGCGCGGCTCAACCAGTCCCTCGGTTTCGGCCTCATGAACACGGCCTGGGCGACCGGCGCGCTACTCGGGCCACTCATCGGCGGCGGTCTTGCCGACGTGGGTGGGGACTCCGCTCCCTACGTCTTCTGTGCAAGCCTGTCGGCGATGACCCTCGCCGCGATCACCGTTGCCGTGCAACGCCGGACGCATCCCGTATGAACCGCGAGGATTGGAACGCCCGTTACGCAGCAGGCGGCCTGCTCTGGGGCCTCGAGCCGAACCGCTTCGTGGCTGCAGAGACGACCGAGCTCGCACCGGGCCGCGCCCTCGATCTCGCATGCGGCGAGGGACGCAATGCAATCTGGCTCGCCGAGCGCGGCTGGCGCGTCCGTGGTGTCGACTACGCCGCCGTCGCCATCGAACGCGCTCGACAACTCGCTCACGATCGCGGTGTCGAGCTCGAGCTCGAGGTCGGCGATGTGCTCGTCACCGACCTCGAGCCAGGGGCCTTCGAGCTCGTGCTGATCGCGTACGTTCATCTCCCCGCCGAGGAGCGACTACAGCTCCTCGATCGCGCGGCGCAGGCCGTCGCTCCCGGAGGCACGCTGCTCCTCGTCGAACACCACGCCCGCAACCTGACGGAAGGCACGGGTGGCCCGAGCGATCCCTCACTCCTGTGGACGGAGGAGGAGATCTGCGCGAGCCTGGAGCAGGCCGGTCTCACGATCGTGCGTGCGGAGCAGGTCCGGCGCGAGGTGGACGGCGCCCAGCGACCCGCGATCGACGTCCTCGTGCGCGCCGTCAGGTAGCCAGCGCGAGATCCGCCGGGAAACGCCGGAGCACCCAGGCTGCATCGCGTGGCTCGAGCCGGTAGTCCCTTCCGTTGACGAGCGCGAAGTCGCCCGTGGCAGGATCCATCGGGAGTCCGGACTCGACGGGGAACCAGCGGTTGTGGCCCTCGATCAGGTCGTTCACCTCCACGAACGACATGTCCTGCGCCGCGGCCTGCCAGCGGCGCTCGAACTCCTCATGCGTCTCGCACTCGGCTGCGAGCGACCGCCACGCCGTCGCGAGCTCGGCGCTCGACGACGCCGTCAGCTCCTCGATGTCGCGGAGCCGCTGCATGTAGGGCAGAGGCCCGCCGAGCGACGCGAGATACCCGTCCGCTCCAGCGTGGAAGTTCCGCAGTCGCAGGCGGAGCGCTCGCCCTGCGAGCGGGCTCGAGAGCATGTCCTCCTCGAGGCCCTCCCGCTGCCGCCGATCGCGTGGCGTCTCGGGCAGGACGATTCCCTGCCGCATGATCAGATCCCGCTCGGCGCGCTTCATGTCCCGAGGACGGCGGCCGCTTCTCGTGTGCGCGCGCGGCGTGCCAAACCTGCGCAGGCCAGCCCGCCGAGCGCTGCCGCGACGACGGAGATGAAGGCGAACATGACCCATGTCGCGTCGTCACCGAAGCTGTTCCGTACCTGAAAGCCCACGAGCGGCGCGATGGCGAACCCGATCGCTGCCGTCGAGCCGAATGCCCCCATGTAGGCGCCTCGGACATCCGCCGGCGCAAGGTCGGCGATCACTGCCTGGGACGTCGGTACCCACAACATCTCACCGACGACGAACACCGTCACGACCACGATGACCGGGAGAAGCGCGTGCGTCTTCGTGAGCAACAGGAAGGGCAGCCCCATCGTCAACATCGCGACCACGAGCTTGGACGCGGCGGGCACGCGGACCGTTGCCCGCGTGAGCCGTAGCTGGAAGAGCGTCACGAGCAGTGGGTTGATCCAGACGAGGAAGCCCCACGCCGCCGGCTGGTAGCCGAAGCCGTCGACCAGCGAGACCGGCAGCACGATCTCATAGGCAACGTAGACGAGCCAGGCGAAGACGGCCGAGCCGAGGAACAGCAAGAACGGCAGATCCCGCGAGATGACACCGATCGAGCTCCGCTCGGGTGGCCCCTCCGGTGCGTAGAGGCCGCGGCGCGGCAGCAGCCGGAACGCGAGGAGCCACGCGGCAGCGGAGAGAACGGCCACGGTGACGAAGAGCGACGACCAGCCGCCGAAGATCAGCAGCGCGCCGCCGAGCGGAGGCCCCATGATCACACCGAAGTTCGAGGCGACGCGGACCGTCGCATACGCCGGTTCGTGCTTCTCTGGCGGCACGAGATCGGCCACCATCGCCTGCGCCACCGAGCCGCCGAGCGCACCGAGCGCACCGGCGAGCGTGAGAGCCACGATCGCGGCCCACTTGTCGCCGGAGACGCCGAGCAGGAGCAACGGATACGCGACCATCACGCCCTCGCCGAGCAGGATGATCCGGCGGCGCCCGAAGCGGTCGGAGAGGTGGCCGCCGAGAAAGCCCGACACACCGGCGAGGAGCGCGCCGACACCGAAGATCAGCGGCAGCTGCGCCTTGGCGTCCAACTCGTCGACAGCCCAGATCGCCATGAAGCTCCAGAGCGTGGAGCCGGCCGTGGAGGCGGCCAGGCTGACGATGAGCACGGGGCGCAGAGCGCGGTCGACCTCGTCCCCCCAGATGGCGTGGGCGAGGCGACGAAGCGCGAACATCGCGCCACCGTAGCAGCGCCGAAGCGGGGTTTACGCGCGCCCGAAGAGGCGCCGTGCGAACGATCGAGATGCAGGTGTCGCCTGCTCGTCGAGCGTCCCCGGAACGGAAGCGGGCGACTCGTTCGACCCGTCCTGGGCAGAGACCGAGGAGGGGACGGAAGGCGCGTCGGACCCTATCCTCGCGACGACACCGCGATCGCGGAGCCGCGCGAAGTCTCCGCGCACGGCGGCCGCCATCTCACGTTTGTGGCTCTGCTCCTTCACGAGGCTCGCGGCGCGGTTTCCGCGCGCGTGCCCGGAATCCTGCCGCGACGGCTACGCGCGGCGAGCGAGCTGCAGGACCCAGAGCTGAACGTGGTGCGTGCCCTGGAACCTCGTGAGCGGGAACAGCGCGACTCCTGCATCGCTGAAGCGCGGAAGAAAGATGACATCCCGATGAGGCGGCGAGTTGAGCCAGGCGACGAACGCATCGCGCGCAGTCCCGGTGGGTCGCTGTGCGGCGTAGAGGTTCTCTCCGACGAGCCGGTATCGGTATCCGGAGGCGTCGAGCTTGGCGAACACCGGCTTGCCGCACGCGCGGTGGTCGAAGTCGCGACAGAGCACGATGTCTCGACCTTTGGCCCGTGCGACACGCGACAGCGTGCCCGACTCGTGCACGGAGCCAAGGCCGGCCGTCGAGCGCGCGAAGTTGATCAGGCAGAGCAGCGCCGTCCGCTGTTCCGAGGGCGAGGCGTCGAACGACCGCGAGCCGGGACACGTTTTGGCGCTCGCGACGAGAGAGGCGTTGGGCACGGCGACGCCGCCCTCGACCAGGAGGAGCGACACGAAGACGACGACCGCGGCCGTCACAGGAAGGATGCGACGGAAGTGCACGGGGGAGTCGACCAGCCTATACGACTCGACGGGCATTGAAAACCCCTGCACACCTGATTCTTGCTTCCCAGCGAGCATCCCACGGACAGGGGGTACACCGCCGTGCGCCGACCCTGCTCTTCCAGACCGACGACGATGGCACGATCGCCCCGTACGACGCACCGTCCCAGCTGGTCGTCTTCTGGCGACCACCGTGCCGGTCAGGGAGCCGTCCGCCCCTGACCGACACGGCACAGACGCGCGATCAGTACGATCATCCTCGTCGTGCCCGGCTACGTCTGGATCCCGTTCATCGTCATCGGCGTGCTGCTCGTACTGCTGCTCGTGGTGGCCGTGCTCGGACGCGTACGCAACGGGCGCTACCTCCGCCCTGTCGTCGTGTTGCTCGCGCGAATCCCGTTCATGAAGCGGTGGTTCCAGCGCATGTCCGTCTCGCAGCTGGAACGGTCGAACCCCGAGCTCGCGAGCGCGGTGAAGAAGATGCAGGCGTTCGGCGAGCCCACCTCGCCCGATCAGGTGCAGCGCGCGCTGCGGGTACTGACGCCGGCGGAACGCAAGGCGTACATGGACGCCGCGGGGTCGGATGCGCCCGCAGTGGAGCCGACGAACCGCCAGCAGCGGCGAAGGCTCGAGCATGGTGGCGCCGGAATGCCGGTCAAGTCATCGGCCGCGTCGAGCAGACCCGGCGCCGCGGGCCGCAAGACGGGTGGCAAGAAGAAGAAGAGGTAGCGGCTCCGCGGGGCAGGTACGATCAGGTCGTGCCGCTCGGCCTCGGAATGTGGGAAGTCGTGATCCTGCTCGCTGTCGTGGCGTTGCTCTTCGGCGCGAAGGGCGTTCCGGACGTCGCCCGCCGCCTCGGTCTGGGCATGCGGGAAGTTCGCGATGCCGTCGCCGACGTCGACCCACGGCGCATGCTCGACGCTCCCCCGAAGCAGGCACCACGGCCGCAACCGGCGGCGCTCGCTCAACCCGAGCGCTCGGACGACCCAGCGCCGCCTGCTTCGTAGACTCCACCGCGTGCAGCCGAAGATCGACGGTAGCTGGCGCGCCGTGCTCGGCGACGAGCTCGAGCAGCCTCACATGCAGCAGCTCCGCGCGTTCCTGGTCGCCGAGGTCGACGCAGGCCGTGGGTTCTACCCCCCGGCAGCCGACGTCTTCAATGCCCTCGCGCTCACCCCGTTCGAGGCTGTCCGGGTGGTGATCCTCGGCCAGGATCCGTATCACGGTCCCGGGCAGGCGATGGGGCTCTGCTTCTCCGTTCGCGACGGTGTGCGGCAGCCCCCCTCGCTCCAGAACATCTTCCGGGAGCTGCACGACGATGTCGGTGTCTCCGTCCCGGCAAGTGGCGACCTCACGGCCTGGGCGAAGAGGGGCGTCCTGTTGCTGAACGCGGTGCTGACCGTGTCACCGCGGAGACCAGCGTCACACGCGGGCAAGGGCTGGGAGCAGTTCACCGACCGGTGCGTGCGCGAGCTCTCCGAGCGACGCGATGGGCTCGTCTTCCTGCTGTGGGGACGGTATGCGCAACAGAAGGGCGAGATCGTCGAACGCGCGAGGCATCACGTGCTCGAAGCCCCTCACCCGTCCCCCTACTCGGCGGCCAGCGGGTTCTTCGGCTGCCGGCACTTCTCCCGGGCGAACCGCATCCTGGTGGAAGCGGGCGGGCCTCCCGTCGATTGGCAGCTCGGGTAGCTCAGCGGTGCCGGTAGACGATGCGGCCGCGGTTCAGGTCGTAGGCCGAGACCTCGACCTTGACCCGGTCACCGGGGGACATCCGGATGCGATACCGACGCATCTTCCCCGCGGTGTACGCGATCAACTCGTGGCCGTTGTCGAGGGCGACACGGAACATGCCGCTGGGGAAAGCCTCGAGCACCTCGCCGTCCATCTCGATCTTGTCTTCGCTGGTGATGGGCGTCCCTTCGAACTGAGACGGGGCGCGGCTCCGGCGAGCCGCGCCCCGAATACGAGCTAGACGACCGAGACGTTCGTCGCCTCGGGGCCCTTCTGCCCCTCGCGCTCCTCGAACGTCACCTTGTCGTTCTCCTGAAGGGACTTGAAGCCCTCACCCAGGATCTGCGTGTGATGCACGAAGAGATCCTTACCACCCCCGTCGGGAGCGATGAAGCCGTAGCCCTTCGCGTCGTTGAACCACTTCACGGTTCCGGTTGCCATGTGTCTTGCACCTCCTTCCACCCAATTGCGAACGGGTGAAAGGGGACGAGCCCCTGAAACCGCGCTCTCGTATATTCACCGGAGAGAATAGCGGGCCGCGGCCCTCTCTTTCCACAAACATCGCGGCCTCCGGCAGCATCTCCTGAGCACGGCGCCATTGCCACTCGACGACGCCGTCGTCGAGCAGTTCCGACTGCCCGGTCTGCAATAGACTGCCGCACGGTACCCCCCACATCGAAAGGACTCGCATGCCAAAGGTCGTCATCACTCACGCCGTCATCGACGTCGAGCGCTGGCTGGACGGCAAAGCGGACCGCGCTGCCGCGATCGAGTCGGGATCCGGCACCAACGTGACCGACCACGTCGCTGCCGACGGGAGCAACAACGTCGCCATCACCGCCGACGTCAGCGATGTCGCAGCCCTGCAGGCGATGCTCGCCTCGCCTCCTCCCTGAAGTCATGGCCCAGATGGAGAAGCACGGCGTCATTCCACCGATCACGGCCTACATCGAGCGGTAGTCGCGCTCGTCGCGGAGCGGACAGCAGCCCGAAGCGACGGGGTCGCCCAGCGCGAGACCGTTGAGCCGAGTGGAGGCGGCGGGAATCGAACCCGCGTCCGCGGTCGCACCGAGCGAATGTCTACGAGCGTAGTCCGGGCTTGCATCTCGCCTGCCGGGGCGGTTCCCGGACGACCACCCGACAGGCCAGCCATCCTTCGGTGTCGCACCTCAGGCGATTGGCTCTCCCTCGGTGCCGAGCCCGATCGTTGGCGCCCCGACCCTGGCCTCGGGCCCAGCCAGGCGGGACGTCGCCTTACCTAGATTCGACTAGGCGGCGAGTGCGAGATCGTTCTTCGCACTTGCGTTGTTGCCGGTTGATTTACGAGGCCTACCGGCGACCTCGGCTCGCGATTCGACCGGAGAACCGACCACGTCGAAACCTGGTCGCCCCCGTATGTTCGTACCCGTTCAGCGTAGCTGGGGGAGCGTTCGAGCGATAGCCTCCGTCAAACCCGGTGCAACACGGGGCGCCAACCGCGGCTGCGCACCGGACGTTGCTCCACTGCCTCGCGGTACACCGCGAGCGTCCGGGCGGTGACCGACTCCCAGCTCGCCCGCGCTCGGACCAGCTCGCGTCCGGCAGAGCCGAGACGTGACCGCAGGTCTGGGTCGGCGAGCAGCTGCGTCAAAGCGCCACGGAGGGCATCCGGGTCGTCGGACGGGATCAGCAAGCCGTTACGTCCGTGCTCCACCACGGATGGGATGCCACCGACGTCCGTCCCGATTACCGGGCGGCCGTGTGCCATCGCCTCCAGCAGAACGTTGCCGAGCCCTTCACGGCGGGAGGGCAGCACGATCACGGATGCGCGGTCGTACCAACCGTGAACCGCGGACGGAGGCAGGAAGCCGAGAGCACCTGGGAAGAGGTCCCGTCGCGGGCCGTCGCCGACGACGACGAGAGGGAGATCACGCGTAGCGTCGGCGAGCACGTCGACGCCCTTCTCGTCCGAGAGGCGACCGACGAAGAGCGCGAACGGTGGCTCATCGGGTGCGACGACGGCGGGAGGAATGTCGACTCCCGACGGGATCACCTGGACGTTGACGACCCCGATCGCTCGTATCGCGTCGGCCAGCGTGTCCGACACGCAGATCACGGCGCGGGCGGGCTCGAGGGCCCACCGGACGAGCGCCGGAGCTCGGGCCGCGAGAGAGAGGTCGTCGAACCGACCCGCGCTGCCGGAGCCATGGAGCGTGACGACGTAGGGGTGTCCGGCCAGGCGCGCGATCACGGCACCTGCGAGCCAGTTGGCATGCACCAGGTCTGCTCCGTCTGCCGCACGCCGCAGCGCGTGCGCCATGCCCGCGGCCGCGAGCGGCGCCGCCCAGGGACGCCGACGGGCGTTACCGACAAGCCCCCGCCCCGTCGGTGCGGTCAGACCGAAGTCGCGAAACGTCCCGGGCCCGACGACGTCGACACGTGCCCCGCCCGCGCGGACATGCTCCACGAGATCGCGCACGAAGACGCCTGCGAAGTCTCCGTCGTGACGTGGGTACGACGTCGTGAACACGACGACGCGCAAGCCACGCGTGCGGACCGACTGCAGCGTCGGCCTGGGCGTTGCGATCGACGCCGAAGGCACTATCTGGAGCGGCACAGGGGCCACGAAATCCCTGTCGGCAGGCACTGCACCCGGCTTGAGGCTCCTGACAGCCTGCTGGGGCGACAGAATCCGGGTGTCCGAGTACTCTCAGACGCAGGTGAACCGACGTTCGACGGGAGGATTCCGGTGAGGCAGCCGACATACGAAAGCCTCGAATCGCTACGCGAAGAGGCGAAGGCCGAGGTCTCGAGGGTCGTCGTGGGTCAGGACCGCGCGGTAGAGCTCTTGCTCGTCGCGGCACTGGCGAGAGGTCACGTCCTCGTGGAGGGCCCTCCTGGGAGCGCGAAGACGCTGCTCGGCCGCGCGATGGCGCACGCCCTCGGTGCGAGCTTCCGCCGCATCCAGTTCACGCCGGACACCTCACCGGACGAGATCACCGGCGTCTACGTGATGAAGGCGGGCGAGCCGACGTTCGTCCAGGGCTCTGTGTTCACCAACATCCTGCTCGCAGACGAGATCAACCGTACTCCGCCGCGGACGCAGGCGGCGCTGCTCGAGGCCATGCAGGAGCGTACCGTCACCGTCGAGGGGCACACGCACCGCCTGCCCGATCCGTTCCTCGTGATCGCCACGCAGAACCCGTACGAGCACGAGGGGATCTTCCCGCTGCCCGAATCGCAGCTCGACCGCTTCCTGTTCAAGATCTCGCTCGAGTACTGCGACGCCGAGCACGAGGTGGAGATGCTGCGGCTCCCGCACACGGGTGTCACACCGGACATGCTCGGCGAGATCCGCCCGCTGCTCGGCATCGTCGGATTGGACAAGGCACGCCAGGAGCTCGACGCCACGATCGTCCCGGACAGTGTGGCCCGCTATGTGGTGGCGCTCGCACGGCGCACCCGCGAGCTCGACGGCGTGATCCTCGGCGCCAGCTCCCGCGCGGCGATCCACCTGCTGAGCGCAGCCAAAGCCAACGCGCGCCTTGAGGGCCGCGAGACGGTCACCATCGATGACGTGCTCGTGATGGCGCCGTTCGTGCTTCGGCATCGCCTCATTTGCGAGGGCACGACCGCGGACGAGGCGCTGCAGCGCGCGCTGTCCACCATGCCCACACCGGTGTGACGCGCACCATTTCGTAGGACCAGCAGACGGCGGCGCCGGGCAGAAGTCCGACGCCGCCGTCTGCTCTCTACGCGAGCGCCTGCTCGATCGCGCGGGAGGTGAGCACACGCGCGAGGTGAGCGCGGTACTCCGACGAGCCCGCGTGATCACTCGGGGGCTGGGTCCCATCCGCAACGACGGCTGCTGCAGCGGCGACGGACGCCCCGCCCGTCAACGCATCCTCAGCCGCCGCGGCGCGCAGCGGCGTCCCACCCATGCTCGCCAGCGCGATCGCCGCGGCGTCGACTCCACCGTTCGAGCGGTGGACGACAACGGCCACACCAACCGTGGCCCAGTCCTGCGCCCTTCGGTGAGCCTTCAGGTACGACCAGCCGGTCGTCGCGGCGAGTTTCGGCACGCGCACTTCGGTCACCATCTCGCCGACCCGAAGTGCCGTCTCGAATGGCCCTGTGAAGAACGCAGCGGCGGGAATCACCCGCTCCCCGTCGGTGCCGTGCGCGACGATGTCGGCTCCGAGCGCGAGCATCACGGTGGGCAGATCGGACGCCGGGTCGCCGTGCGCGAGCGACCCGCCGATCGTGCCGCGGTGACGCACCTGCGGGTCTCCGATCTGCGCGGCGGTGTGCGCGACGACCTGGCAGTGCTGCCGGAGAAGCTGATCGGCGCCGACGTCCTTGTGCCGTGTGAGAGAGCCGATCGCGACGTGCGTACCCCCGTCACGGACGTAGGACAGCTCACCGATCCGGCCGATGTCGACGAGCGTCGACGGACGAGCAAGCCGGAGACGCATCGCCGGCAGGAGTGAGTGCCCGCCGGCGAGCAGGCGGGCGTCGGGGTCGGCGGCGAGCAACGCGACCGCATGCTCCACGCTCTCGGCGACTTCGTAGTCGAACCGTGCCGGGATCACTGTCTCGCCTCCTCGATCGCACGCCAGACTCGTTCCGGCGTGGCGGGCATCTCGATGTGCGTGATGCCGAGGTGCGAGACGGCGTCGACGACGGCGTTCATCACGGCCGCCGACGAGGCGATCGTGCCGGTCTCCCCCACGCCCTTCACCCCGAGCGGATTCGTCGGGCTCGGGCTCTCCGTGCGATCCAGCTCGTACGACGGGACCTCGGCCGCCGACGGCACCAGGTACGTGACCATGTTCGCGTTCAGCAGATGCCCGTCGGAGTCGTATCGACCCTCCTCGTACAGCGCGGTCGCCACGCCCTGCGTGATGCCGCCGTGCACCTGGCCGTCGACGATCAGCGGATTGACGACCGAGCCGACATCGTCGACGGCGACGTACCGGATCAAACGGGCGTCACCGGTCTCGGTGTCGACCTCGACGACGGCCGCGTGCGCCCCGGCGGGCCAGGAGAAGTTGGGGGGGTCGTACACCGCGGTCGCTTCCAGGGTCGGTTCCATGCCCTCGGGAAGATTGTGTGCGGCGAAGGCAGCCCAGGCTGCTTCCTGGATCGTCTTCGTCTTGTCCGGCGAGCCCTTGACGGTGAACGTGCCCGCGTCGTACTCGACGTCGTCGGGTGCGACCTCGAGCTCGTGCGCGACGATCTGGCGGGCCTTCTCGATCACCTTCTGCCCCGCGTGCCACAAGGCAACGCCGCCGACGGGGAGCGAGCGGCTCCCGTACGTGTCCATCCCCACCGACGACACCGACGTGTCCCCGTGGAGCACCTCGACTGCATCGACGCCACAGCCGAACATGTCCGCCGCGATCTGCGACCAGGACGTCTCGTGCCCTTGACCGTGCGGCGACGTGCCGGTGATCACCTGCACGGTACCCGTCGGGAGGATGCGCACCGTGGCCGCGTCCCAGCCACCGGCGGCGTATCGGATCGCACCGAGGATGCGTGACGGGGCCAGGCCGCACATCTCGCTGTACGTCGAGAAGCCGATGCCGAGCTGCTTCACGTCGCCGCGTTCGCGCCGCTCCGACTGATCGGCACGAAGCTCGTCGAGACCGAGCATCTCGAGAAGCCGATCGAGCGACGCCCCGTAGTCGCCCGAGTCGATCGTCAGCCCGGACGCGATCGTCTTCGGGAACTCCTGGATGAAGTTCTCCCGTCGCAACGTGACGCCGGTCCATGCCAAGCTCGTCCGCGAGCGCATCCATCGTGCGCTCGATCACGTAGGTCGCCTCGGGGCGACCGGCTCCCCGGTACGCATCTGTCGGCGTCGCGTTCGTGAACACGCCGGTGAAGGTGACGCCGTACGCACCGATGTCGTAGGCCCCGGAGTAGATCCAGGCTCCGAGCAACGGGACACCGGGGGTCACGAGCTGGAGGTATGCCCCCATCGCCGCCTTCACGTCCGCGCGGCAGCCGAGGATCTTGCCCTCCTTGGACGCCGCGAGCTCGTACGTCGTCACGAAGTCGCGCCCGTGGATCGTCGCCACGTACGCCTCCGACCGCTCCTCCGTCCACTTCACCGGACGCCCGAGCCTCCGGGCGAGTGCGATCGTCAACAGATCCTCGGCGTAGACGTCCAGCTTCGAGCCGAAGCCGCCACCGACATCGGGTGCGATCACACGCAGCTTCGTCTCGTTGAGACCCAGCGTCGCCGCGGCCAGAAGCCGCAGGATGTGCGGGATCTGCGTCGCTCCCCAGTACGTGACGCTGCCGTCAGGCTCGGGGCGGACGACGATCGAGCGCGGCTCGATCGCGTTCGGCACAAGCCGTGGCTGGTGGTAGCGCCGGGAGACGACGACGTCTGCCTTCGCGAACACGTCGTCGACGTCTTCGGTGGCCAGCTTCCAGACGTAGCACTCGTTCGTGCCGAGGTCGTCGTGGACGAGCGGTGAGCCGGCTTCGAGCGCTGCCTCGACCTCGACAGCGACCGGCAGCGACTCGTACTCGACGTCGACGAGCTCGGCCGCGTCCTTCGCCAGCGCACGCGACTCTGCGATCACTACTGCTACGCCGTCGCCCTGGTACTTCGCCACGTCGACGGCGAGCGGGAAGTGCTCGGGGCTCTTCATCTCCTCGGTCACAGGCCACGCGCACGGCATCCCCGCCTTCCAGTCGTCGCGCAGATCCGCCCCGCTGAACGCTGCAACCACTCCTTCCGCGGCGCGAGCCCCATCGAGGTCGATGCGCGCGATACGAGCGTGCGCGTACGGACTGCGGACGACCGCCATCCACACCATGCCCGGCAGCGACATGTTGTCGACGTAGCTGCCGCGCCCGGTGAGCAGCGGACGATCTTCCTTGCGCTTCACGGGCGCGCCGACGAGCCGTTCGGTGACGCTCATGACGTCACCCCGGCCGCGGTCTGAACGGCCAGCACGATGTTGTGGTACCCGGTGCAGCGGCAGAGGTTCCCTTCGAGCCCGTTCCGGATCTCCGCCTCACTGCCTGCCTCACCCGCTGCGATCAGCGAGACGGCAGCGAGCACCATGCCCGGTGTGCAGTAGCCGCACTGCAGCGCGTGGTGGTCGTGGAAGGCCTGTTGCACGGGATGCAGGGAGCCGTCGGTGCCGGCGAGACCCTCGATCGTCGTGATCTCGCCTCCGTCGGCCTGCACTGCGAGCATCGTGCACGACTTCACCGATTCGCCTTCGATCAGCACGGTGCACGACCCGCACGAAGACGTGTCGCAGCCGATCACCGTCCCCGTGAGCCCCAGTCGGTCGCGAAGCACGTAGGCGAGTAGCTCGCGCGGCTCGACCTCGAGCTCGTGATGTGCGCCGTTGACCGTCAGCCTGATACGTCGCTCCACCTCAACGCCTCCTTGCCTCTGTAGCCGGGTAGGCCGAGCCTACTCCGCCAGGCGGCTTCGTCCAAGCCGGCCTGGGGAACCGGCATAGACTGACCGCATGGCCGAGATCGTCCCCGTCGATGCCGACCAACTGCACCGCGTGGTCGCCGTGCACGACGTGGTCCGCCTCGACGATCCGTTGACGGTCGAGGCGCTGCTCGACTGGCGGCGTCAGGCCGAGGACATGACCTGGCTCGTAGCGGTCGAGGGCGACGCGGACGTCGGTGGGGGGATCGGGGTCGTCGGCTGGCACGCGCCGCCCGGCACGGCATTCGTCGAGGCGTGGACGGCCCCGGGGGCGCGAGGTCACGGTGTGGGGGAGCAGCTCTACACCGAGCTCATGCGCTGGAGCGCGGAGCGCGGCTGCGTCGCTGTCGAGACGACGGTCGCAGAGGACGACGAGGCCAGCCTCGCGTGGGCCGATCAACGAGGCTTTCGGGAGATCGGACGGAACTCTCGCCTGGTGCTCGACCTCGCTGCCGTCGAGCCGCTACCAATCGACGCTCCACCCGGGATCGAGGTCGCCGCTTGGGCCGACCGACCCGGCATCGACGAGCAGCTCTACGCCGTCTACGTCGAGGCCGAGCCCGACATCCCGGGGGAGGAGCACAACGAGCTCCCCACGTTCGAGAGCTGGCTCGACAACGACATGGGTGGCCTTTCCGACTCGCGAGACGCCGTGTTCGTCGCCTTCGCCGGCAGCGAGGTCGTCGCCTATGCGAAGCTGTCCATCCTGCCCGGCGCCGTGTCGCCGAACGCACTCCACGACCTCATCGCGGTGAAGCGAGCCTGGCGCGGCCGTGGGATCGCGGGCGCGCTCAAGCGGCGCCAGATCGCGTGGGCGAAGGAGCACGGGTACGCGCGGCTCGTGACCTGGAACGAGAACCGGAACGAGCCGATCCGCCGTCTGAACGAGCGTTACGGGTATCGCGTCGAGCCGGGCCGCGTCACGCTGAGGACCGCGATCGCCGGCATCGACTGACGCCTCGCGAGACCGCCTGGCGGGCTACCAGGCGAGGGCGCAGAGCCGCTCCAGCTCGTCGAACCCCTCGTGCCACACGGAGGGCTGCGTGACATCGAGCCCACAGCGAGCCAGCAGCTCTGCCGGAGGGCCGGTGCCGGTTGCCTCGAGCATCGCGCGGTAGTCACGGCCGAAGCGCGCCGGGTCGTCGCGGCGCAGGGCGGAGAGACGAAGAGACGCGAGGATCGCGTACGTGTATTGGTACCCGTAGAAGCGCGCCTGGAACGGATGCGGCCAGTTCATGAATCCGAGCGGCTCGGCAAGCCGCCCGTTGACCGCGCCGTCCCGGATCTCCCACAGCCCGTCGAGGCGCTCCGCGGTCAGCACGTGCCCGGCGGCGCGGCGACCGCACGCGTCCTGCTCGAAGCGCGTGAGCACCGCCGCCTCGTAGAGCAACGAGATCAGCCCTTCGAGCGCACCGCGCAGCACCGCCCTCCCCTCCTCGCCGCCGATCGAAGCGGCCAGGTTCTCGGCGACGACGATCTCTCCGAGCGTCGACGGCACCTCGAAGAACGCCGCAGACGCCGGTTCGACGAGCACGAGCCACGGGAGCACGCGTTTTGCGGTCTCGTCGTGCACAGCGTGCCCGAGCTCGTGCGCGAGGTCGGTGGCACCCTTGGCGGTGTCGAGGTAGTTGAGGAATACGTACGCCCTGTTGGGTCCCGGGAGTGATGCGCAGAAGATCTCGCCGCCCTTGCGCGGGCGTCGTTCGGCGTCGATGCCTTGCGCAGCGATCACGTCGCCGACGAGGGAGCCCAGCCCAGGCGACACGTCCTCGAAACCTGCCGTCGACGCCGCCAGAGCTTGCTGCCACGTGACGGCCGGCGCGTCCGTGCCGACTGGGCCGAAGCGATCGAACGCCTCGATCGCATCGACGCCGAGCGCACGGCGCTTGCGCTCGTACCAGTCCGCCACGATGTCCGCACGCTCCTCGGTAGCGCGGAGAACCGTCTCCACGGTCGACCGATCGACTCCGTCGACGACGAGGGTGGCCCCCATGGGGTCTTCCCTCCCGCGGAGTCGGTCCTCGGCGACGCGGTCCGCAATCGCGGCGTCGAGACATGCTGCCGACACGTCTGCGTGGGATCGATACACGCCGTGGAGGGCGTCGAGAGCACGCCGACGGACGTCGCGGCTCGCATGGTGACGGAGAAGCCGGAGCTCGACGACCCCGAGTGGACGGGCGCCTTCACCGACGTCGAGTTCGACGGAAGAAGAAGTCAGGATCTCCTGGGAGAGTCGCCCCCAGGCTGTCGACGCGGTCGGCTCGCGGGCCGCGAATGCCGCCTCGGCGCCCGCGCCGAGGCGCTCGGAGGCACGCGCAACCTGATGGTCGACCCAGTACCGGTACGGTCCGAGCTCGTGGGCGCCACGGAGCTCGGGGCGGGCCCCCACCCCCATCTGCACGGCGCGCAGTGCGTTCTTGACCACCTCGAGAGAGGCTTCGCATTCGGCGACGAGATCACGAGCCTCCGCGTCACCGCTGTCGGCCAGAAGGCGCAGCCCCGCATAGCCGTAGCTGGGATCGAGCGTGTCGCGCAGCTCCGCGAGCTCGTTCGCGTCGTCGATCAACGCACGGATGTCCGACGCGCTCGCGTCCGCTATCGCGTCGGCCTGCGAGGCAAGATCGGCCGCGCGCCGCCGTGCCTCGGCGAGCGCTTCGCGAGCGGCCGCCGCATCGGCGAACACGCGCGACAGGTCCCAGCGAACCCCCGTGGCCGACGACGTCGTGGACACGCCGGCTCCTACCGCCTGCGACGGAGCGCACGCTCCATCTGGCGGCCTGCGTCACGCTCCGCAATGACCCGCCGCTTGTCGATCCTCTCGCGCCCGCGCGCCAGGGCCAGCTCGACCTTGACACGCCCCCCCGAGAAGTACATGCGGGTCGGGACGAGTGTCAGTCCTTTCTCGCGCACCTTGCCCTGCAGTGCATCGATCTCACGCCGGTGCAGTAGTAGCTTGCGCTCCCGATCCGGTCGGTGGCCGCCAACCGCACCCTGCGCATACTCGTCGATCGACGCTCCGACGAGCCACGCCTCCCCGTCACGGATGTCGGCGTACGCATGCGCGAGCGTGACACGCCCGTCCCGGAGCGACTTGACCTCGGTGCCGGTGAGCGCCAGACCCGCTTCGACTCGCTCGAGCAGCTCGTAGTCGTATCGGGCGCGGCGATTGTCCGCGATCAACTTCGTGCCGGTCTGCTGTCCGCTCTTCGCCACGGCGCGGCGGGTCGCTACGAGACCTGGATTCCCGCGAGGCGAGTGGCGAGGGTTCGCAACAACGCCAGGGCAAGAGCCGGCTCGCCGTACACGAGGCCGAGAAAGTCGTCGCGCCCGAGGCCGAGGCAGCGTACCGGCGTCTTGGCGCGCACGCGGGCGATGCGGGCCGCGTCGGGTGCCAGCAAGGCGAGCTCGCCGACGGGCTCGCCGGGCCCGAGCTCGACCGGTCCTCCCCGCAGCTCCACCGTGACGGTCCCCTCGAGCACGACGAACATTCCCGACCCGGTGTCGCCCTGCAGCGTGAGCACCTGGCCGGCCGGCACCTCGAGCTCGGCTGCACACTCCACCACGCGGTCGATGCCAGCATCGCTGATCTCGGCGAACACAGGCAGCTTGCGGATCTCATCCCTGTTCATACGCCCGGTTCTATCACGCGGCGCGAATGCGGAGCCGTTGCGCTGCACGCTGCGCGGCTCAGCGGCGGGCGCAGCGATCGCAGAGAGGGAACCAGGGTGCGCACGAGCTGCCGCAGGAACGGCACCGCCCGATCTTCCCGGCTCCGACCTCGACCTTCAGCCGCGTGACCACACGCAACGCGGCTGCCTCCTCGAGCGCAGCGGCACGTTCGATGGTCACGCCCCCCACCCCCTCGAACTGGAGGGCGAACCAGCGGAGGAAGCCTGCGAGACGACCAGCCTCTTCGGCCTCCTCGAGCGACGAGTCACGGAGGCGCGACACATCGAGCAGCCACTGCAGGAGGGGACGCTGCGCTGCGTCGCCGGCGACGGCGAGGGCGAGCACACCGAGGATCTCTGCCCCGTCTTCGTCGATCGGCGCGTTCGCGAGCGTCCAGGTGTCGGCGAGCGACAGACGGCGGCCGCGGGCCGAGAGATGACGTTGTACGGCCGCCAGACGACCCCGGATCGGCACCAGCGACTCGACGGCGAGCCAGCTCTCGTACGCCCACTGTCGGGTGGCGACACGGTGCCAGGCGGCGAGCGCGGCGTCGAGGTCGCGCGGATCCTCGACGTTCAGATCGCCGAGACGCGGCCCGATCCGTGCCTCGTCGACGATCCGGTACCCCTTGTGACCGTGTGGGAGCGACACGTGCGGTTCGAGCGCAGCCCGTACGAGCTCCGGATCGGCACGGCCCCACGTGAGGCCGGCGAGGACGCCGACGTGACCGCGTTCGACCAGTCCGAAGCGCCCCGCGCGCCCGGCGATCTGGGCGATCTCCCACGGCGCGAGATCGCGACGCTGCTGGCCGTCGAACTTCGTCGTCTCGGCGAAGAGGAGCGTCTCGCACGGCAGATTGACTCCGTGGCCGAGCACATCCGTGGCCACGCAGACGTCGGCGTGGCCATGGAGGAAGCGGTCGATCTCCTCGCGCCTGGACGCGAGCGGCATGGCGCCGTAGAGCACTGCGACGCGGTCGGGCTGGAGCCGGTGGACCTCGCCGGCCAGGGCGAGCACCGCCTTGCGACTGAAGGCGACGAGAACGGTGCCCGGCGCCAGCGAGCGCAGCGTCCGCTCCCCGACCCATTCGAGCGGGAGCATGCGCTCGAAGGTGCGCAGCTCGATCCCGGGGAAGGCCCGTTCGACGAGCGGGAGCGCGTCGAGCGCGCCCAGTACACGGATGTGACGGTACTCGCCGCCCAGCATGAGCCTCGTCCAGGCCGCTCCCCGTTCCTCGTCGTCCGCCCACTGCACCTCGTCGAGAACGAGCACGTCGCCGGAAGCGGGGGCCATCTCCACGGTGCAGCACAGGATCGGAGCCTGGTCGTTGACTCGCTCCTCCCCGGTGACGAGCCCGACACGCTCCGCCCCCAACTCCGCAGACAGCCGACGGTGCGCTTCCTGCGCAAGCATCCGCAGCGGTCCGGCGTACACCCCGCGTCCGGTCTCCGCGAGGAAGCGCAGCGCCTCGTAGGTCTTCCCCGAGTTCGTCGGGCCGAGATGGGCGACGATCGTCTCCGGCTCGGTCCGCCGCTCCGGTAACCGGATCTCGATGCGGTGCTCGGCCCGCTTCACTGCGGCCCGCCGGTACGCCTCCCCGGCGCGCGCATGCCGCTGCGCCCGGCTCGGACGCTTGGGGGGTCTGCGGCCCCCGTGCGATCTCCTTCGACCCGGCACCGCGAGACGCTACTCGGTGACCGTCACGAGGGCCGCGGGTGGCGGCTCAGACCTTGAGGTAGCGACGTAGGGTCATCCCGGAGCCGACGGCTCCGACCGCAAGCCCGACGCCGAGCAGGATCAGCGCCGTCAACGTGAACCCGAGAGCCCGGACGTCGTCGGACGTGTCGATGTGGCCCAAGATCGCGGGCAACGCGAGCTCCTTGCCGAGCAGCAGCAGCACGACGGCAGCCGCAGCTCCGAGTGCGCCGCAGAGCAGTCCCTCGAGCATGAACGGGCCGCGCACGAACCAGTTCGTGGCGCCCACGAGCTTCATCACCTCGATCTCGCGCCGCCGGGAGAAGATCGACAGTCTGATCGTGTTCGCGATCAGAAGCACCGACGCAGCGAGCAGGACGACGACGGCGACGAGGAAGACGGCCTCGATCACACGCGCCACCTGGAGGATGCGCTTCGACGTCTGCTGCCCGTCCTTGATCCGCTCGATGCCTGCGAACTTCTGCGCGCGCAGGTCGGCGGCGAGGCTCTTCACGTCCTCGGCGTTGGCCGGCGCAACCTCGTACGAGGCGGGAAGCGGGTTCGACGGGAGGTTCGCGGTGAGCTCGGGGTACTTCCTCTGCATCCGCCGCAGGGCGTCCGTCTTGGAGACGAAGCGGAACTCCTTCACGCGGTCGTCCTGCTCGAGGTACAGGCGCACGGTGTTCACGTCCTTCGGCTTTACCTCCTCGACGAAGAACACCTTGACCTCGAGCTGGCTCTTCACGTGATCCGACCACGAGACGACCCAGGTGCCGAGGGCGATCAGGAGCCCGAGCAGGAACATGCCGATGAGGACCGTCATCGTGGCCGCGAACGACGTGGAGAGGTTGGCACGGATCGATCGCAGCGCTTCGGATGCCACCAGGCGCAGACGGGTCACAGGGTCTCGTACCCCCCACGGCGCTCGTCGCGCACGACACACCCGTCGGCGAGGGCGATCACGCGCTTCCGCATCTTGTCGACCATCTCGCGGTCGTGGGTGACCATCAGGATCGTCGTCCCGGCGGTGTTGATGCGGTGGAGAAGCTGCATGATCCCAACGGACGTGTCTGGATCGAGGTTCCCGGTCGGCTCGTCGCAGATGAGCAGCGGCGGATGGTTGACCACGGCACGCGCGATCGAGACACGCTGCTGCTCGCCCCCGGACAGCTCGTCGGGGCGCGAGCCCATCTTGTGCGCGAGCCCGACGAGGTTGAGCACCTCCGGCACCTTCCTGCGCACGGACGAGCTCGTCTCGCCCTGCACTCGGAGCGCGTACGCGACGTTCTCGTAGGCGCTGCGGTCGCGGAGCAGCTTGAAGTCCTGGAACACGCACCCGACGTTGCGGCGCAAGAGTGACACCTTCGAGCGCTTGAGGCGGCCGACGTCACGACCGCCGACGATGATCCTGCCACGCGTCGCGTCGAGCTCCTTGAGCAGGAGACGGATGATCGTGGACTTGCCCGAGCCCGACGGACCGACGACGAAGACGAATTCGCCCTTGTCGATCACGAACGAGACACCGGCGAGCGCGGTCACGTCCGGCTCGTAGACCTTGTGCACGCCTTCGAACACGATCATCGCCGCCGCCGCGCTCGAGCGAGCCTCGCTGGCGCCGGGATCGGCGAGCGGTTCCGCGACTGCGGTCGCGCCGTCAGGGGTCTCGTGATCGGCCATGTCGGTCTGGAGAGGCTCGTCCTGCACCGGAGGGAGAAGGTCAGGCGGCCGTCAGGCCGCTCCGGTCTCGGTTCGTTCCAGTGTAGCCAAGTCCTCTCACCAGCCCGGCGAGGGAGTCGGACAGAAAGTGTCGACGGCTACGCGCGACCGGCGGCGCGGGCCAGCAGGTACGCGTGGACGAACTCGTCGAGTGCGCCGTCGAGCACGCCCTGCGTGTTCCCGACTTCGACGTCGGTACGGTGATCCTTGACCAGCTGGTACGGGTGAAGCACGTACGAGCGGATCTGGCTGCCGAAGCCGACGTCCTGCTTCGCACCGCGCTCGCGCGCAAGCTCTGCCTCCCGTTGCTCCTCGGCGAGCTCGGCCAGGCGGCTGCGCAGGATCCGCATCGCGGTCGCCTTGTTCGACGTCTGCGAGCGCTCGTTCTGGCACTGGACGACGATTCCGGTTGGCTCGTGCGTGATGCGCACGGCCGAGTCGGTCTTGTTGACGTGCTGCCCGCCCGCACCGGACGCACGGTACGTGTCGACGCGGAGGTCGCTCTCGTCGATCTCGATCTCCGCGGTCTCACCGAGCAACGGCGCCGCGACAACCTGGGCGAAGGCAGTGTGTCGACGGTGCGCCGCATCGAACGGCGACAGTCGTACGAGTCGATGGACTCCGCGTTCGGCCCTGAACAATCCGTACGCGTTCTCGCCCTTCACGGTCATGGTCGCGGACTTGAGCCCGGCTTCCTCCCCCGGGCTCGCCTCGACGAGCTCGGCGTCGAAGCCTCGAGAGTCGGCCCAGCGCAGGTACATGCGCAGCAGCATCTCCGCCCAGTCCTGCGCATCGGTGCCTCCTGACCCGGCCGTGATCGAGACGACTGCGTCGCCTGCGTCGTAATCGCCCGTGAACAGCGCCTCCTCCTCGAGGCGGTCGAGCTCGGCGCGGATCGGGATCAGCTGCTCCGCCACGTCCGACTCGAGATCCGGTTCGAGCTCGCACAACTCCCGCGCGTCGGCGACCTCGCTCTCGAGGCGCTCCCAGCGCTCGAGCGTTCGTGTGGCCCGCGCGTGCTCACGCGAGACCCTGGCGGCCTCGTACTGGTCGTCCCAGAAGCCCGGGGCACCCATCGCGGCCTCGAGCTCCGCCGTACGTGCGGTCAGGCCAGCGGGGTCAAAGGTAGTCACGGACCCAGGCGAGCCGGGCCCCGAGCTGGTCGAGCTGCTCCTCGAGGGATGTGTGGGTGACGTCGGCCATGCTCGGCGATCGTACCGGCGGCGTCAGACCACGTCGTCAGAGAGCTCGTGCGACGACCGAACGCCTGTCACCGTGACGGACGACGACGAACCCCGCCCGCTCGAAGAGACCGCTGGAGCCGGTCCAGATCTCGCCGGGCTCGTCGGCGCCAACCCGCGGATAGCCTTCGAGGAAATGGGCGCCGGCGTCGCGTGCTGTCGAGACGGCAGCGTCGAGAAGGGCTCCCGCGACGCCGCGACGCCGCCACGCGGGAGCGACCAGGAAGCACGTGACGGCCCAGACACGGTCGTCCGGGTCTCGCCCGAACTGGGCTACGAGCTTGGTCAGCCGGTCACGCTGGCCGAGTTGACACCAGCCCACGGGCTCGTTCCCGGAGTACGCGAGCAGCCCGTCGTTGTGCCCTCTCGCGCAGAGCTCGCGCCGGAGCGCGGTGTTCTCGGCCTGCGACCGGTCGCCCCAGCCCTCCCACGTCGGCACCCACCAGGCGACGCATCGGCACCAGCCGGCACCGTTGGCTTCCGAGTGCAGGTCCAGGAAGTCGTCCCAGCGTTCGGGCGCGAGCCGCGCCACGGTCAGCTCGAGACGGCGAGAGCTCATGTGGACGTGCCTCGGTGGCCGACGAGCAGGCGGACGACGAGCAGGAGGGCGAGCAACGCGGCCCCGAACGCGAACCCGGCGATGACGTCGGTCACGTAGTGGACGCCGAGGACGATGCGGCTCGCACCCACCGCGAACGCGACGAACGCTGCCACGGCGAGCACGACGCCGTGGTGCTTCCGCCAGCGCGGCCACGCTAGCGCAGCCAGGACACCTGCCGTGACGATCGCGCCCGAGGCATGACCGCTCGGGAACGACGACGACGAAGGGAGCTCGATCGCACTGCCGGCGTCGGGGCGCGGTCGGTCGTATCCGCCCTTGGTCACGGCCGTGAGCACCTGCGTCACTGTCACCGCCAGTGCGACCCAAACGGCATCCCACAGCCGATGGGCGACGAGCAATGCAAGCACGAGCACGACCGAGACGATCGTGAGACCGACCCAACCGCCGAGCCAGGTGAAGGGCCGCGCCGACCACTCTGCCCAACCCGGCATCTCGGCCGCGACCCATTCTGCGACGCGGCGATCGAGGTCGGCGAGACTCGTGTCGCGAACGACCGCGGACGCAAGTACTCCGAAGACAGCGAGCGCGACCGTAGCCGCGACGAGGAGCGAGAGGACATGCGCGCGTCGATGCACGCCTCAACTATGAAGTCCAGCCGCCCGAGCACGCCGCTCTGCCGCCCCGCAGAGCACGTCGACCGGTCACCGCTCAGGTAGGTCTACTGCCGCCTCCGGGGCGTCGCCGAGCGTGCCGGGGCGTAGGTGATATCCGGATGGAGCGGCGTCCGGCGTGTCGCTGCGCGCGCACGGCCGGAGGGGATAGTGCGCGAGCACAGACCCGGAGAGCCGGGTGCGCGCAGCGGCGCGAGGCGCCGCCGAAGGGCGGCTCCGCCGCCCGGAGGCGGTGCCGACCGGTCGCCGCTCAGGCCTCCTGACGCCTCCGGGGCGTCGCCGAGCGTGCCGGGCCGTAGGGGATAGTGCGCAAGCACAGACCCGGAGAGCCCGGTGCGGTCGGCGGCGTCAGCGTTCGGCGGAGCCGGGCTCCGGCCGGCGCGAGCCGAACGCGCCCGGTGGCGTCAGGCGCCGTGGCAGCGCTTGAACTTCTTACCCGAGCCGCACCAGCACGGGTCGTTGCGACCGACGTCACGGTGCTCGTTGACGACCTGCTGCTGCACGAAGCCTGCAGCCGCCGGTGCGGCGACGGCGGTGGCTGCGCCGCCGGCTGCCGCGATCGCGTCTGCTCCTGCGGCGGTCTCGTGCGCGTACGCGAGCTGCTTCGGCGCCTCGACGGGTTGGAGCTGCTCGGGCTCGTCCGGCTGCAGTTGAACGTGGAAGAGCGTCATCACGACCTCTTCGCGCACGGCGCGTCCGAGCTCCTCGAACATCACATGGCCCTCGCCCCGGTACTCGACGAGTGGATCCTTCTGCGCCATCGCGCGGAGGTGGACGCCCTCCCGGAGGTAGTCCATGGCCTCGAGGTGCTCGCGCCAGCGCGCGTCGACGACCTGGAGAGTGACGAACCGCTCGATCTCCCGCATCAACTCCGGGCCGAACTCCTGCTCGCGCTCGGTGTACGTGTCGAGCGCGTCCTCGACGAACTCCTCCACCAGCGTCTCGCGCGTGAGCTCCACCTCGTCGCGGAGCTCTTCGACTGTGATGTCGGAGCCGTACAGCAAGGCCATCTGGGCGACGAGCCCGGGCAGGTCCCACTCGACCACTTCCTCGAGCTCGGTGAACTGCGCGACGTGCGAGGCGACGACCTCCTCGACCCACTGGCGGATCTCGCCGGAAAGGTCCTCGCCTTCGAGCACGCTGCGGCGCTGCTCGTAGATGACCATGCGCTGCGTGTTCATCACGTCGTCGTACTTGAGGACGTTCTTGCGCATCACGAAGTTCTGCTCTTCGACCTTCTTCTGCGCGTTCTCGATCTGGCGGGAGAGGATCGACGCCTCCATTGGCTGGTCTTCAGGGATCTTGAATCGGCTCATGATCCCGTGGATCCGGTCGCCGGCGAAGAGCCGGACGAGATCGTCTTGTGCAGAGAGGTAGAAGCGGGTCTCGCCCGGGTCTCCCTGGCGGCCGGAGCGACCGCGCAGCTGGTTGTCGATGCGCCGCGACTCGTGTCGCTCGGTGCCGAGAACGTACAGCCCGCCGGCCTCGCGCACTCCCTCGCCGAGCTTGATGTCGACGCCACGGCCCGCCATGTTCGTGGCGATGGTGACGGCGCCGGGCTCCCCCGCGTACTGGATGATCTCGGCCTCGCGCTCGTGCTCCTTCGCGTTGAGCACGTTGTGCGGGACGCCGCGTCGCGTGAGCACATCCGAGAGGTACTCCGACGTCTCGACGGCGATCGTGCCGACGAGGATGGGCTGGCCCTGTTCGTGCCGCTCTGCGATGTCGTCAGCGACGGCGTTCCACTTCGCTTCCTTCGACTTGAAGATGAAGTCGTTGTGGTCGGCGCGCGCGACGCTCACGTTCGTCGGGATCTCGACGACGTGCAGGCCGTAGATCTCGACGAACTCCTTCTCCTCGGTCTTCGCAGTCCCGGTCATGCCGCCGAGCTTCTCGTAGAGGCGGAAGTAGTTCTGCAGCGTGATCGTCGCGAGCGTGACGTTCTCTTCGCGGATCCGCACGCCCTCCTTGGCCTCGATCGCCTGGTGCAGGCCCTCGCTCCAGCGGCGCCCCTCCATGATGCGGCCCGTGTACTCGTCGACGATCTTGACTTCGCCGTCCTGCACGACGTAGTCGATGTCGCGCTTGTACAGCGATTGTGCCTTCAACGCCTGACCCAGGTGATTGACGAGCTGGACGTGGCGGGGGTCGTAGAGGTTCTCGACGCCGAGGGCCCGTTCGACCTTGTCGATCGCGCTCTGCGCAGGCGACACCGTCTTGAACTTCTCGTCGTAGAGGAAGTCGGCACCGGAGAGCTCCGTCTCGTCCTCTCCCTTTGCGCTCTTCCGGGTCAGTGGCGCCCCTTCGAGCTCCTTCACGACCCGCGCGAAGTCGTAGTACGTCTTCGCCGCCGTCTCCGGCTCGCCGGAGATGATGAGCGGGGTACGCGCCTCGTCGACGAGAATCGAGTCGACCTCGTCGACGATCGCATAGACGTGGCCGCGCTGGACGACGCCGTCGAGCGACACGGCCATGTTGTCACGGAGGTAGTCGAAGCCGAACTCGGAGTTCGTTCCGTAGGTGATATCGGCGCCGTAGGCGACGCGCCTCTCGGCGAAGGGCATCATGTTCTGGATGTAGCCGACAGTCGCGCCGAGCCGGTCGTAGACGCCGCGGTTCCACTCCGCATCGCGTTTCGCCAGGTAGTCGTTGACGGTGACGAGATGCACGTTGTCACCGGCAAGCGTGTTCAGGTAGAGCGGCAGACTGGCGACGAAGGTCTTTCCCTCACCCGTCTTCATCTCGGCGATGTCGCCCTCGTGGAGAACGATGCCGCCCATCAACTGCACGTCGAACAGGCGCTGGCCCGACTCCCGCCGGCGAGCCTCACGGACTGCTGCGAAGGCCTCGAAGAGAAGATCCTCGAGAGACTCGCCGTTCTCGACGCGCTGCTTGAATTCGACGGTCTTGGCCTCTAGCTCGGCGTCGGAAAGACCCTCGAAGTCCGGCTCGAGCGACGTGATGTAGGCCGCCTGCTCGGCGAGTCGCTTGACACGCCGGCCCTCTCCGAGCCGGAGCACCTTCTCGAAGCGTCCGAAGTTCTGGGTGGTCATTCGAAAGAGGGTAGCGGCTGGTCTGGCGGGTAGAGCGCAGCCACGAAGTCGACCCAGGCACCGTGACGACGGCGCGTGGCTGGACGCTGCGCAGGCGCTTCGGGTCAGAGCGGCGTTACCGAGACCTCCCACAGGCTGCCTTCGAGCCTTTGTGCATTGACGACGTACGTGTCGTAGCGGCCGCGAGCGATCTCGTCCAGCTCCGCGCCGCCCTCGCTTGCAGGCTCACCGCCGACGCGAAGCGCTCGCTCGACCCCGTCCCAGACGAGCTCGACATCGTCGCCTCCCGGATCCGCGTCGAGCTCGACGACTTCGATCCGGCGTGCGGCGATACCCCAGAGACCGTCGCTCCGGTGCACCGCCCACGCGCGGAAGGGTGGCGGAGTTCGCAGCCCTGCGATCAGAACGGAGGGGTCGAGAGAGAGCGAGCCGTCCTCGACGAGGGTGCGCCCCGATGCGAGGACGACGAGATGCGCTTCGCTGCCCGGCAGGGCGGGCGCCGAAACGGTCGCCACCTCGTCCCACTCCCTCTGGCGATGCATCCCGTGGATCCCCACCTCGCCCCAGTGTGGTCCGGGATCATGCGGGAGCTGTCCGGTCAGGCCGTGGGCTCCTCGCTCGCCAGCGCCGGTGGCTCCCCAGGCCCGACGGGCGCCGGGCGGCGCCGTCGCTCGCGTCCGCGCTTGTCGCGATAGCGCTCGACCTGCCGCTCGAGCTTGTCGACGAGCACGTCCGTCGCTGCCTCGTACGTCGTCGCGGCCTCGCGTCCATGGAGGGTCGGTCCCTTCGTATGAATCGTGGCCTCGACGATGTGATCGTCGGCGATCTTCGGGTTCGTCTCCCGGTCCAGCACGACCTCGATCAGCGTCGCGTCATGGATCCGGCGCTCGAGCTTCGTCAGCTTGCGTTCGATGTAGCCGCGCACCGAGTCGTTCATCGAGCCGTGCCGCACAGTCAGCTGCAGACGCATCGTTGCCTCCTTGCCCGTTCAACTTCCTGCCTTCGACTCTACCCGCCGCGTAGCGTCCTCGCGAAGCAGACCACGTCCACGCTCCGGGCGCCCGCGCGCCGAAGTGCCGACGCACACGAAGCCGCGGTCGCTCCGGTCGTGAACACGTCGTCGACGAGGCACACGACCTGCGGAGCTGCACACGTCGTGGTGAAGGCTCCGCGGACATTGGCTCTCCGCTCGACCGACGAACGGCCGCGCTGACGTTCGAGCCGGCGTGTGCGAGAGAGGAGCGACGCGACCGGCATCTGCCAGTGCGACGACAGCGCGCGGGCCAGTGACTCGGCAGGGGCGTGCCCGCGCGCGCGCCGACGAGCCGGGTCGGAGGGGACGAACGCAACGACCTCGGCCGCAGGACGTCGCACGACCTCGGCCACGAGGCACCCGGCGACCGACGAGAGATCGCGTCGTCCCCCCTCCTTCCATGCATGCACGAATCTCCGCGCAGCGGCGTCGTAGACGACGGCGGCCCTTGCGGACGCGAACGCGAGCCTCCGTCCGGCACACTCCACGCACCGCCGCACGGGCCAGGCGCCCGGCGCGCCACAGCGCTCACACAGAGGCGGCGACAGTCGCACGAGAGATGCGCGACAGGTAACGCAGAGCCCCGAGCCGGGCACGTCGCAGACGGCGCACCGCTGCGGCAGCAGGAGCCACCATGGAGCCACGTCCCGACCGTACGGACACAACTCTCACGCCTCTGTGTCGGAAGTCGGCCGTGTCTGCGGGGCCCCACCACCTCAGTCGTCGTCGTCCCTGCCGCGTCCCCGCCCGTGGTCGTCGTCATCGTCCGTGGTCGTGGCAACTGGCGCCGGCGGCGTGGTAGCCGTCTCCGCCGTCGACGTCGTAGTGGTTGTGGGAGTTGTCCGGGTGCGAGGGACCGGCGCGGTGGTGACGGTCACGCCGGACGCGATCGGGCGGAGACGCCCGACCGGATCGTCCGCAGGAGCACCGCCGATCGTGGAGAGGAGCACAAAGGCGACCAGCGCGCCCACCGTGGCGAGCGCGGCGAGCGCGGCGGTCAGCGCGAGCGGACGTGCGATGCGCATCACGCAAGCCTACGCCCGGTCCGGCACGGTGGAGGCCCGGCGTCGCTCCGCCGCTCGCGCCACCGCCGCCTTCGTCGGCCGCCCGAGCGCCCGCCAGCCGGTCGCGAGCGTGACGCTGCCGAGCGCCGAGGCGTAGATCGTGAGCGTCCACGGGCGCCCGGTGTCGGATCCAGCCATCAGCCCGTGGGCTGAGGCGAGCAGGAACGCCGCATACGAGAGCCAGTGCAGGCTCCGCCACACCCGGACGCCGATGCGCTTGCGCGCCCAGAAGGACGCCGTGACCAGCGCCATCAACTCGCCTGCGATGACGCCCGCACCCACCCACCACGTGCGGTAGTCGACGAGACCCGGGATGAGGAGCGCGAACAGCGTCACGCGGACAGTGGCGTCGAGCACGAGCGCGATCCCGTGGAGAACGAGGGCGCCGAGCCCCGCGAGCGCCAGCGCACGATGGACGTCCGTGATCGCCGACGGCTTCACCACCCGGCCGAGTACGCGGGTCTTCAGGGTGAGCCCGGCCAGCATCGACGCCGTGAGCAGCACGTACGCGGTGAGGCCCGCCGACCGCGCGATGATCCAGAACGTCGGGTCGTGCCTCACGACAGGCCCCCGGCCAGGGTCACGCGCCCGTCGTCGCGGACGAGCACCGTCGGTGCTGCGACCGCCGCGCCGAGGAACGCCGCCGTCGCAAGCACCTCGGCCTCAGCGGCAGTCGCAGCGACGACGGTTGCCCGGAGCGTCCGCGTCACCGCGGGCGCCCCGGTGCGCGGGTCGATCAGGTGGTGCCCGGTGCCGGCACCGGCGGGCCACACGCGCCGGTCACGCCCGGAGGTGGCGACGGCCGCGTCGGTCAGCGCGAGAGTTGGCCCACCTTCGACGCCAACCGCCCAGGTACCGCGAACGGCGACGTCGCCACCGGCATCGACGAGGCATGGCCCACAGGCGGCCAGTGCCTCACAGGCACGATCCACCGCGTAGCCCTTGGCGATGCCGCCGAGGTCGATCCGAGTAGCCGGCCCGAGTACGACGTGCTCGCCGTCCAGCTCCACGTCCCCGCACGCGGGCGCGGGCACGATTGCCTCGACCGCCCTTAGCTCGGTGAAGGTGCGGTCGTAGCCGGCGCCCACGACCGCGTCGTGGACGGTCGGGTCGAACAGCCCGCCGGTGCGCTCCCGGCCGTCGAAGGCGAGCCGCAGGATCTCGGCGAGCACAGGCGACACCCGCCCCCCGCCTTCGCGGTTCAGCCGCGTGAGCTCGGACGCGTCGTCGAACCTGGAGCATGTCCGCTCGACGCACTCGAAGACGCTTCTGGCCCGCACGAAGGTGGCGTCGACGTCGGGACCCGGCGATGCATCGACCCGGAGCTCGATCGTCGTGCCCATGCCCGCAAACGTCGTCGCCACCATCACGAGCTCCGCGTCGTGGCGACCGAGGGCGCGTGAACAATGCGCACCCGCGGCACGGTGGTGCTGACCGTCGTTGCCGTCCTCCTGGCGGAAAGCGCTGCCCTGTACGCAGCCCAGCGCGCCTCGTAGCGCTGCTCCGCCGCCGCGGCGCGCTGACGGACGATCGTCTCGCGTCGCGCCAGCGCGTCCCCACCGGGGTCGTCGACGGCGGTGGCCCACGGGCTCGAGGCGATCATCGCCCAGAGGACGAAGAACAGCAGCACCGCACCCGTGGCGACGTAGACCCGCCCGACGCTAGTCATCCCAGCTCTCTCCGGCGTCGTGGTCGCTGCCGCCGTCGCCGTCTCGATCGGTGTCGCCGTGCTCGTCCTCGTGGTCGCTACCGCCACGGTCGTCGAAGCGGTCGTCTTCGTCGTCATCGTCGACGTCGTCGACGTCGTCGTCGGCGTGCGGAACGGTCGCGACGGTGACCACCGGCGCCGCGACGACGCCGACGGGTGCTGACGACGTCGGCAGGGCGGGCGGACGGCTCCTGTTCAGCTCCGCGATCTGCGCTTCGGCCCGATCGAGCGCGGCCGCGCGCTCCACAAGTGCGACCTCGGGCGTCGAGGTGCTCGACTGCCCCAGCGCCTGGGTCTTACCGACCGCGAGGACGCCGGCGACGGCTGCCGCTCCGACGATCACACTCGCCGTCAATGCATGGGTTCTCCTCATCATGCTCCTCCGTTCGTCGTATCCGAGGCCGACGGTAGGAGACGGATGCCCAGGCGCGGGCAAAGTCGCGGCAAAGGTTCGCCATGTATGGCGAGTAGGTGGCCTGGGGCGGCTCGTGAGCGGCCTACGATGGCAGGTGTGAGGGTGCTAGTCGTCGAGGACGAGGACGCGATCGCCGAGCCGCTCGTGAAGGGACTCGAGCGAGAGGGCTGGGAGGTGACCCGGGTCGCGACGGGCGGCGCAGCGCTCGGCCAGGCCGACTGGGCCGACATCGTCCTCCTCGACGTGCGGCTGCCCGACGTCGACGGCTTGACGGTGTGCCGCGAGCTGCGCGCGCGCTCCCGTGTCCCGGTGATCATGGTTACGGCCCGCGGCGAGGAAGTCGATCGTGTCGTCGGCCTGGAGCTCGGCGCGGACGACTACGTGGTCAAGCCGTTCGGGTTGCGGGAGTTGGTTGCGCGCATGCGCGCGGTGCTCAGGCGAACGACGGGCGGCGAAGGCAACACCGACGAGCCTGGAATACTGCGCGCCGGGGCAGTCGAGATCGATCTCGGAGGACGCCGCGTCACCGTCGGCGGCAGCGCCGTCGATCCGGAGCTGACGCCGAAGGAGTACGACGTGCTCGTGGCCCTCGCCGCTCAGCCGGGCGTTGTCGTGCCCAAGGACCGCCTCGTGCGCGAGGTGTGGGGCACGTCGTGGTACGGGGCGGCGAAAACGGTCGACGTCCATGTCGCATCACTCCGGCGGAAGCTCGGCGACCCGGGGCTGATCGAGACGATCCGCGGCGTAGGCCTCCGCCTGCGCCCGTGACCGCGCGACTGCTCGTAACGATGCTCGCGCTTACCGCTGTGTTGCTCGGCGTACTCGTCGTGCCGCTCGGGATCGAGTCCGCCCGCTCGCAGCGCCGCGACCTGCAAACGAAGGTCGAGCGAGACGCCACCGCGGTCGCCTCGCTCGCCGAGGACGCACTCGAGGCACGCGCGCCTGCGCCCGCCACGGTGACCAAGCTCGCCGACCGGTACCTCACGGAGACGGGCGGGCGCATCGTCGTCGTCGACCGCAGGGGCGTCTCGGTGGTCGACGCCGCGAGCTCGATCGGGCGGGATTTCTCCACCCGACCCGAGATCGCGCGTGCGCTGGCCGGTGATGTGGCGACGGGGACCCGCCGCTCCGAGACGCTGGGGACGGGTCTCCTCTACGTCGCCGTCCCGGTCGCCTCGAGCGGCGCCGTTCACGGCGCGGCGCGGATCACGTACCCGACGTCGACCGCCGACGCGCGCGTTCGCAACACGTGGCTCGCCCTCATCGCGATCTCGGGCTTCGCGCTCGCCGTCGCGGCCGCTCTCGCCGTCTGGCTGGCCCGCTGGGCGTCGCGCCCCCTCGTCCGCCTGGAGGCAGCGGCGGTCGCGGTCGCCGGCGGCAACCTGGCGGCCCGGGCGCCGGTCGAAGGCCCTCACGAGGTGCAGGCTGTCGCCCGCTCGTTCAACGCGATGGTCGACCGCGTCGAGGCCCTCCTCACGGCACACGGCTCCTTCATCGCAGACGCGTCCCACCAGCTCCGCACGCCGTTGACCGCCCTCCGCCTCCGGCTCGAGAACATCGCCGCGTCGACGGAGGACGACGTGGCGCGCGACGTCGAGGCAGCGAGCGGCGAGGTCTCGCGACTGGCACAGCTGGTCGACGGGCTGCTGGAGCTGGCGAGGGTTGGCGACGACGTCGCCGCCCCCGTCGCGGTCGACGTCGCCATCGTCGCCACCGAGCGGGTGTCGGCGTGGACGCCGCTCGCCGACGAGCGGGGGGTCGCCCTGCGCGTCGTGACCAACCTCGAGGCTCCCGTGCGAGCCGGCCGCGACCGGCTCGAGCAGCTGCTCGACAACCTCGTGTCGAATGCCGTCGAGGCGGTCGGTGAGGGCGGCTCCGTCGAAGTTCTCGTGCGGCGGACGGGGCGCGACGTCGAGGTCTCTGTGCACGACGACGGCCCCGGCCTTTCCGCCGAGGACAAGGTGCGCGCGTTCGATCGCTTCTGGCGCGGCCGCACTTCCCATGGCTCCGGGCTCGGCCTCGCCATCGCGCGACGCCTCGTCGAAGTGGACAGCGGAACACTGGCGCTCCAGGACTCCCCGACCGGCGGGCTCGCGGCGGTCGCCCGCTACCCGGCAGTCGTCGACGGCTAGTCGTCGAGCGGGGTTGCGGCGAGCATCTCCGCGAGACCTGCCTGCGCGCGGTCCAGCTCGCCGGGGGTCTTGATCGGGAAGAACCGGCCGCGCGGGCCGCTGCGGGGCACCTCGACGAAGCGTGCCGGGACGAACGAGGCGAGCTCGTGGTAGAGGTGCTCGAGCTGCACGGCCGAGCGGCCGTCGACGTTCTTCTCGACGTACAGCCACGTGAGGTCGTAGGCCCGGTCGAAGACCGCGAGGTCGAAGGTCGCGGTGTTCGTGTTGAACACGGGGATCCGATCGGGATCGAAGTCGGGTGGGAAGCAGGGTGCCTCGAGCAGCACGAGCCGGCCGTCAACGCGGGCGGGCGCGCCTCCCATGTCTCCCTCCTTGCGGGCGACCTCCGAGGTCATGGCCGCACCGCCGAGGAGATGTGTGCCAATCACGACGGGATCGAGACGGGCACCGAGGTTGTCGACGTTCGACACGGCGACAAGGTCGACCCCTCGTTCCCGAAGAGCCGCAGCCGCACCCGACACACGAATGGCTTCGACGAGGTCCCCGTGCCCCGGGGCGTAGGGGGAGACCGCGCCGTCGTCCCCGCGGAACAGCGACCCGTCGGCCACGAGACGCAGCGACACGAACTGCGAGAACCAGATCGGCTCGGGCACGTCCAGGTCTGCCACGTGCGCCCGGGTTACGTCGTCGGTCGAGAAGCTCGTCATCACGGCCGTCGCGATCTCGGCGTCCAGCTGAGCCCCGAGGCGGGCGGTCTCGCCGAGCTTCCACGAGAGGAAGCTCCTCCCGTCGTGGGCCTCCACAACCCCCTTGACCAGACCGCCGAAGCGGGTGGCCATGCCTCCGGCCAGGACAACGGACGCGACCCGACCTCGACGCAACGCGTCACGCCCCGCCTCCCACGCCTCCGCGTACGCCTGCGTACCGCGCTCGGGGAGAGCGACGACATCGCCGTCGCGGAGCGGTTCGACCTCCCCGACTACGACGTTGGAGGCGGGCGAGAGCTCTCCCGATGCCACACGAGCACGCAGCTCCTCGAAGCGCGCCTCGGCGAACCCGTATCGCTCGAGGAGCTCGCGTGTGCCTGTGTCGAGATCAGCGATCGCGCTCATCGAGCCTCCGCCGACCGGCGCGGCAGCGTCGCCGCGTACGGTGCCCGATGCACGCCACGCTCGGTGACGATTGCATGGACGAGCCCGGCGGGTGTCACGTCGAAGGCTGGATTCACGGCGGCGAAGCGATCCGTCACCTCGTCGCCGTCGCGCTCCTCGATCGGGATGCTCTCACCGGTCTCGAGCGTGGCATCGAGCGTCGTCGTCGGTGCGACGACCACGAGCGGGATGCCGTGATGAGCGGCCAGCACGGCGAGCCCGTAGGTGCCGATCTTGTTTGCCGTGTCGCCGTTGGCAGCGATGCGATCAGCCCCGGTGACGACGACATCGATCCGGGAAGCCGCCATCAGCGACCCCGCTGCAGCATCGACGACGACCGCGTGCGGGATGCCGAGCTGCTCGAGCTCCCACGCCGTGAGCCGCGCGCCCTGGAGGAGCGGTCGCGTCTCGCCCACCCAGACGTGCTCCACGCGTCCCTGCTCCCAGGCCGTACGGATGGCACCGATGGCGGTGCCGTACCCGCCGGTGGCCAGGGCGCCCGCGTTGCAATGAGTGAGCACCCTCGAGCCGACCGGGAAGAGAGGGGCGGCGTGCGTGCCCATGAGCCGGCAGCGCTCGACCTCGTCGGCGTGGATCCGCTCGGCCCGCTCGCGCGTCGGCTCGGGCAGCATCTCGTCGAGCGCCCAGCGCAGATTGACGGCCGTCGGTCGCGACGACGCGAGCGTGGCGTAGGCCGTGTCCACGTCCTCGCCGACGGCCGCAGCGAGCGCCAACCCGTAGGCGGCGGCGACGCCGATGGCTGGCGCACCGCGTACGGCGAGCGAGCGGATCGCCTCTGCGACCGCCGCGGCCGAGGGACAGCGAAGCTCGACCTCCTCCTCCGGAAGCCGGCGCTGGTCGAGCACGACGACAGCGTCGTCCTCGAGACGAACGATCCGATGTGGCTCGAGGTCAGGCATCCCGCGGGTGCCCGACCTGCGGGCACCGGCTCTCGGTTACGTTCCTTCGTCCCAGCTGGAGAGGTAGTGCGCCTGATCATCGGTCAGCGCGTCGATGGCGACGCCCATCGTCTCGAGCTTGAGCCGCGCGATCTCCTCGTCGATCTCCGCCGGGACGACATACACCTTTCGCTCGAGCTCGGCCGCATGCTGGACGACGTACTCGGCCGCCAGCGACTGGTTGGCGAACGACATGTCCATCACCAGCGCGGGATGACCCTCCGCCGCGGAGATGTTGACGAGCCTGCCCTCGGCGAGCAGGTAGATGCGACGGCCGTCCGCCATCGTGAACTCGTCGACGTACTGCCGCGCCTCGCGTGTGTCCGTGGCGAGCTCGCGGATCGCGGGGATGTCGATCTCGACGTTGAAATGGCCCGTGTTGGCGAGGATCACACCGTCCTTCATCCGCTCCACGTGATCGCCGGCGATCACGTGCTTGTCGCCGGTCGCCGTGCAGAAGATGTCGCCGATCTCCGCGGCGCGCTCCATCGGCAGCACTTCGAAGCCGTCCATCAGTGCCTCGAGCGCCTTCATGGGGTCGACCTCGGTCACGATCACGTGGGATCCCATCCCACGCGCCCGCATCGCGACGCCGCGACCGACCCAACCGTAACCGGCGACGACGAACCGCTTCCCCGCCAGGAGGACGTTCGTCGAGCGAACGATGCCGTCGATCGTCGACTGGCCCGTCCCGTAGCGGTTGTCGAACAGGTGCTTCGTGCGCGCTTCGTTGACGGCAACGACGGGGAAGCCGAGCTTTCCGTCGCGCTCGAGCGCCTTCAATCGGATCACACCCGTGGTGGTCTCCTCGGTACCTGCGATCACGTCGCCGAGTTGCTCGCGGCGATGGGAGTGGAGCACGCCGATCACGTCGGCACCGTCGTCCATCGTGATGTGCGGCCGGTGGTCGACGGCGGCTTCGATGTGGCTGTAGTACGTGTCGTTGTCCTCACCCTTGATCGCATACGTGTTGCAGCCGTACTCGTCGACGAGAGCAGCTGCGACGTCGTCTTGGGTGGAGAGCGGATTGGAGGCGCACAGAACGACGTCGGCGCCACCCGCCTGCAGCGTCCTCATGAGGTTCGCCGTCTCGGTCGTCACGTGAAGACAGGCGGAGACGCGGTACCCCGCGAGCGGCTGCTCCCGCTCGAACCGGGCGCGGATCGCGGCCAGAACGGGCATCTGGCGGTCAGCCCACTCGATGCGGCGGATGCCCTCCGCGGCCAGCGCGAGATCCTTGACGTCGTAACGCTTGGTCGTAGCCATGAAGCCTCTTTTGTCGGATGTGTCGATGATCGCGCGACAGCACGTCGCGCGGCGTCTGAGTGCGGCCGAGTCTACCCGCCGTCCACCCGACCGGGTCAGGCAGCGCGCGCGGCGGGACCGGCGAGCAGCGCGGGTACGTCAGCCGCCATCACGGGTCTGGCGAACAGGTATCCCTGACCGAGGTTGCAGCCGAGCTCGCGGAGGCGATCCCGCTGATCCTCTCGCTCGATGCCCTCGGCGACGGTTCGCAGATCGAGCGACGCGGCAAGCGTGACGATGGCCTCGACCAACCGGGCGCGTCGCTCGTCGGTCACCTCGTCGACGAACTCCTTGGCGATCTTGAGCTCATCCACTGGGAAGCGCTGCAGGTAGCCGAGCGACGAGAACCCGGTGCCGAAGTCATCGATCGCGATGCGAATGCCGAGCCCGCGGAGCTCCGCCAGCCGCGCGCTGATCCCCTCGACGTCCTCGAGCAGCGTGCTCTCGGTGATCTCGAGGACGAGCAGCCGAGGCTCGAGGCCAGTGTCGGCGAGGACACGCATCACGTCATCCCGGAACGACGGCTGAAGCATCTGCCTTGCGGAGAGGTTGACGTTGGCGGAGATGCCCTCATGCCCAGGTAACGAGAGCTGCCACGAGCGAACCTGACGGCACGCCCGCTCGAGCACCCAGCGCCCGATGTCGTTGATCAGGCCGGTCTCCTCCGCGAGCGGCACGAACTCGCTCGGCGAAATCGGTCCCCGGGCAGGATGCGTCCAGCGGAGCAGCGCCTCGCAGGCGACCGTCTCTCCCGTCTCCAGATCGACGAGCGGCTGATACGCGAGGTCGAGCTCGTCGGCGTGGAACGCCCGGCCCAGGTCGTTCTTGAGCTCGAGCCGGGTGAGAGCTGCCTCGTGCATCTGCGGCTCGAAGAGCTGGAAGCTGTGTCCGCCGCGACGCTTGGCCCAGTACATGGCCACGTCGGCGTTGCGCAACAACTCGTCCGCGGTCTGACCCGGGCGCGCGACGACGATGCCGATGCTGGCGCGAGCCTGGACGACCGTCTCTCCGAGTTGGATCGGCCTGGCGAAGGCATCGAGAAGTCGCTCGGCCACGCGGCCGGCGCCCTCCGCCCCGTGTGTGTCCTCGAGCAACAGGGCGAACTCGTCGCCGCCGAGGCGGGCAGGCGTGTCGGCACTGCGCAGATCTTCGCGGAGTCGCTCGGCGATCTGGACGAGCAGCTCGTCTCCCGCCGTGTGCCCGAGGCTGTCGTTGACCGTCTTGAAGTCGTCGACATCGAGGAAGAGAAGCGCCACGTCGGAGCCGGACCGCTTCGCACGCTCGAGCGCGTGGCCGACTCGATCCGTGAGCAGGGCACGGTTCGGTAGCCCGGTGAGCGCGTCGTGGAACGCCTGATGCGTGAGGCGGTCCTCCAACTGCCGGCGGTCGGTGACGTCGTGGGCGGTGACGACGAGCCCCCGGACGGACGGGTCGGCGAGGAGATCACTGATCACGCATTCGACGTCGCGCCAGCTGCCGTCGGCATGCCTCAGGCGAAGCTCGATCTCGAGCACGCCTCGCGGAGCCGTCCCTTCTCGCAGCTGACTCTGGGCGTCGGGCACCTCGGTGGGGTCGAGGATCGAGGCGAAGCTACTGCCGATCAGATCCGAGGGCGCATAGCCGAGCATGGCCTCGACCGAAGGGGTGACATAACGGACGGCAAGATCCTCCTCCAGAACGGCGATGATGTCGGTCGAGTTCTGGACCAGCGTGCGGAAACGAGCCTCGCTTCGCCGTTCGAGCAGGTCCTCGCCGAGCTCCACGCTCTCCAGCGCCAGCGCCGTTTGCGAGGCGAGAGTCGCGAGGCCCTGGTGGACATGCCACGCGAGCGCGCGCACGCCGGTCAGGCGGATCGCGCCGCGGAGTCGCTCACGCTGGACAATCGGGGCGATGAACGTCGTCGCTGTCCCCAACCGTCCGAGTGAGCCCTCACGGCGGATCTCACCGCGGATCTGGATGCCGATCTCGCCACCGCCGACGACGACGGCATCGAGCACGGCGACGTTCGGCCGCGCCGTGATCTCGACCTCGACGTAGGCGTGACGACGCCCTCCACAAAGCATCTGGGCTGTGTCAGCCGACACGGCGCGGATCTCCTCGATCGACCTGGCCGCCACGAGCGCCGCCGCGCCCGTCTGGAGCACGGCGGCACGCGCCGCCGACCGCTCGAGCGCCACGACCACGGTGCCGAGGCGCGCGCTGACGAGCAGCAGCAGCACGACTGCCGCTGCAACGGTGACCTCCGAGAGACCGTCGACGCCTCTCACCGTTCCGATCAGGACTGTGGCCGCCGTCGCGAGCACCGAACCGGCGAGGAGCCCGATGCGGCGCCTGGTCGGCCATGAGTCGGGCTCCTCCACGAGCCGTGTGAGCTGCAACATCGACGGGTCGAGCGCCGCGGCGGCCCACAGGAGAGGGACAACCGCACGCATCACGTCGACAGCGCCTCCCTGCGAGTACCAGCCGTCGAGGCGGCCGACGACGTAGATGCCGTCGCCCAGAAGCTGCAGGACGACCGCGCTCGCGATGAACGAGTTGGCGATCACTCCGAGCCCGGTCGTGACGACGAGGCGCACGACGAGACCGATGAGGCAGATCGCAGCGACGACGAAGAGGACCGACACCGCCTTCGCCTCGACCGACAGCGAGGTGTCGGAGGCCACGGAGTCGAGGACGAGGACCCAGAGCACCGAGCCAAGGCCGACCGCAACGACAGCGGCGTCGAGGATCGCTCCCCAGTCGTGCGCCGGTGTGCGACGCCGCACGAAGATCAGGAGGCCTGCGGCGAAGAGTGGGTACGCGGCCAACCGCAGGAAGTCGGCAGCAAACGGGTAGTTGACGTCGAGGCCCGCGCGGTCAGCGGCGACCGAGGCCAGCTCGGCCGCAGCGACAAGCCCCACCCCAGCCGCGATCAGCCACCAGGGCCTCCGATCACGCGTGCGGTTGATCCGGGCACCGACAGCGACCCCGATCGCTGCGAGCACGCAGACGCCGACGTACCACAGCTCCCATACGTTGCCGCCGCCGCGGAGCACGGCCGCGGGGACGATCGCGAGCGCCATGGCAAGCACGATCCAGTGCACTGGACGCATCCACCGGATATCGGCCGCGAAGCGCGGGGAGATTAGGCCTTCGCGCTCACCGTCCCGCGCGCCCGTATCGATCCTCGAGCCGCACGACATCGTCGAGGTGGGGCGTCGACACCTCGATCACGAGCGTGTCCTCGACGGCGGTGATGCGATGCACGGTGCCCGGCCGGTAACGGAAGGCGTCTCCCTCCCCGATCTCGACCGTCTCGAGCTCGCCTCCGACCTCGCCCAGCTCGAGCGACGCGCGCCCCTCCTGGACGAGCCAGGACTCGTCTTTGACCTCGTGGTACTGCAGGCTCAGCGAATGCCCCGCCCGCACGAAGAGGAGCTTGCCGACATACGACTCCGCCTCGGCCCAGACGAGCTCCCAACCCCAGGGCTTGTCGATGCGCCGCGGCTCGAAGCGGTAGCCGGTCACGAGAAGCGCACGGCTCCAGCGGGAATCTCGATGCCGTCGCCGATACGGAGACCATGGTCGAGCTCGTTGTGCGGGCCGAGCACCGCGTCGGGACCGACGACGGAGAGACCAGCGACGACCCCATCGGGACCGATGCGGGCGCCTTTGCCCACGATCGAGCCGATCACGGATGTTCGCTCTCCCACGTCGGCCGCGTTGCCGACGACCGAGTTCTCGACGACGGAGCCTCGGCCGAGGCGAGCACCGGCGCCGATCGCTGCAAGGCTCCCGACACGGGCACCCGCCTCGATCACCGCCCCGGGGCCCACGACGACGGGGGGAACCAGTCGCGCCTGCGGGTCGACGATCGCGGTCTCGTCGACGAGGGTGTAGTCGCGACCGAGCGCGTCACCGAGCTCCGTGCGAAACGTGCGCTCGAGGACATCTCGGTGCGCCTGCAGGTACGTCGCCGGTGTTCCGACATCCAGCCAGTACCCGGGGAGCGCGAGGCCGAAGACCTCTCCGTGCTCGCACAGGGTCGGGAACACCTCGCGCTCGATCGACACCGCGCGCCCCTGCGGCACGAGCTCGAGCACATCCGGCTCCAACACGTAGAGCCCCGCGTTGATGAGGTTCGTGTCGATCTCCTCGGGGCGAGGCTTCTCGAGGAACTGACGAACCCGACCGTCCGCGCCGAGCCGCACGAGCCCGTAGCGGCTCGGGTCTGCGACCGGCGTGAGCAGGATCGTGGCGCGTGCGCCCGTCGAGCGGTGAAAGCGGACGAGCTCGTCGAGGTCGGCCTCGCGAAGCGAGTCCCCGTTGAGCGCGAAGAACGTCTCGTCGAGATGCTGCGCCGCATGCCGGATGCCGCCGGCCGTTCCGAGCGGCTCGTCCTCCACGCTGTAGGAAAGTCGAAGGTCTCCGTAGGCATTCCCGAAATGCTCCTCGATCTGCGTCGGCAGGTAGCCGCAGGAAACGGCCGCGCGCGTGACCCCGTGACGGCGGAGGTGCTCGAACGTGTACGCGAGCAGCGGCCTGTCCACGAGGCTCAGCATGTCCTTCCGTGTTCGCTCGGTGAGCGGCCGCAGCCGCGTGCCCTGGCCTCCCACGAGCACCACCGCGGGCAGGCTCACGCGACGACCCGACGACCGTGCGAGGACGAGCCGGTCATCCTGTCCCGCGCCCGATGCCCTCGTAGGTGAAACCCGCGGCGCGCAGGTCGTCCGGTTCGAGCATGTTCCGCCCGTCGATCATGACCCGTGTCCGCATGGTCGTGCCGAGACCGGCCCAGTCGAGCTGGGCCAGCTCCGGCCACTCCGTCACGATCACGACGGCATCGGCGTGCTCGACCGCAACCGCCACCGAGGCGACGTGCTCGATGCCGTGGACCTCGTCGGTCTTCGCTATCGGATCCCACACACGCACGTCGGCGCCCTCGGCAAGCAGACGGCCGGCGAGCACCAGGCTCGGCGCCTCCCGGACGTCGTCGGTGTGCGGCTTGAAAGCGAGCCCGAGCAGCGCGACCGTCTTGCCGCGCAGCGCCCCGAGATGGTGCTGGAGCTTGCCGATCACGCGCCGCTTCTGTAGCTCGTTGACCTCGATCACGGCGTTGAGCAGCTGGAAGTGGTACCCGGAGTTCGCCGCGAGCTGCTTGAGCGCGAGAGAGTCCTTGGGGAAGCAGCTGCCGCCGAACCCCACGCCTGCGCGCAGGAAGCTCGACCCGATGCGACGGTCGAGCCCGATGCCCTCGGCGACCTTGACGACGTCTGCTCCGGTCGCCTCGCAGACGTTCGCGATCTCGTTGATGAACGAGATCCGTGTCATCAGCGCAGCGTTCGCAGCCAACTTGATCATCTCCGCGGATGCGACGTCGCTGCGCACGACCGGAGCGTCGATGCCCCCGTGCAGGTCCTGTACGACGTCGCCGTCCGCCTCGTCGAACGCGCCGATCACGACGCGGTCGGGATGCATGAAGTCGCGCACCGCCGTCCCCTCGGCCGTGAACTCGGGGTTGGAGACGTACCCGACGTGCTCGAGCCCTTGCGCGTCGAGTCGGTGCCGAACCTTCTCACCGGTGCCGACGGGCACCGTGCTCTTCATGACGACGATCACGCGCCCCTCGACGGCCGACAGTTCGTCGACGACTGTCCAGACCGCTGCCAGGTCGGCATCACCCGAGTAGGTGGGCGGTGTCCCAACCGCGACATAGATGACATCGACCGCGTCGATCGCCTCGCCGACGTCGGTCGTGAAGCCGATGCGGTCGCCGTTCCGCTCCAGGAGCTCGTCGAGACCTGGCTCGTAGATCGGCACCTCGCCGCGCCGGAGCATCGCGATGCGGTCGGGAAGCACATCGCGGATCGTGACGCGGTTGCCGAGCTCCGCGAGGCAGGCGCCGGTGACGAGACCGACGTACCCGGCTCCGAACACCGCGACTCGCCTTGAGCTCCCACTCATGCCAGGGGCGGAGGATACGCGAGCGGCGGGGCGGGCCGACCCGGGTTCGGCTCCGCGGTGCTCACCGTCGGTCGCGCTCGGGCGATCGACGATCAGCGCTTGACCGCCGCCAGCGGGCGTAGGCCCTTGGCGATGGCGATCATGGTTTCGTTGGAGAGCCGGTCGAGCAGCGTGTTCACGACCCAGTAGCTCGCGTCGTTGGCGCGGAGCACGACCATGTGCAGGCGCGGGCCGTTGTAGTACAGCTCGTACCGGCGGCCGGCGAGTGTTCTCGTGAAGTTGCGGCCCTCCAGCACCGGTGCGTCGAGCCACGAGGTCTGTTGTATGCCCCAGTACTCGTTCGTGCCTCCCAGCTTGTAGGTGAGCCGGACTGCCTTGTGCTTCTCGTCCTCGTCGATCCAGTAGAGGCGTGACGGCCGCTCGCGGTCGATCCATGACGACCGCTCGATCACGGTCGGCACCATCAGCGGGAACGGCACGCGGTCCTTCAGCGCCTTGACCTGGTCGTAGGCTGCGCTGGCGCCGGAGACGACGTCGGCCTTCTGCCGGTCCGGTGTCTGGTCGGTCGGCGCGGCCGCCAGCCGCCCGTGGAACGTCTGCCCGACGACGGTGACCAGCATCGCACCGTTGGAGAGCGTCTTGATCTCCGGTGGGACGCGCTTCACGTCTGCCGATCCGAACAGCGCCGCCATCTTGCGTGCGGCCGGCAGCGCACCGGAAACGGAGGGATCGTAGAAGACGACGGAGCGGAAGAAATCGAAGGTCGGCGCGTTCGCCGGGATCCCGTTCGGGGGCAGCACCGCCTGATAGCCGCGCTGCGAGAGCAGGTAGTTGGCCGTCGACGCCGACCCGGACACGCCGTTGCCGTTGAGCACGGCGACCGTCGTCTGACCGGGCCGCAGCACCGGCGTCTTCACCTTCTCGCCGAGCGCGACCGCGGTCGCCTTGCGGGGAGCCTCCACGTCCGGGTGCGTGAACTCGTCCACGGCGCGCCGCATGTTCTCCGAGGACACGGACAGATCGGCGGAGCCCTCGACACCATCGAGTCGGGTCTGGAAGACATGACCCGACGGCAGCGAGTACGCGAGCAACGCATACGACAACACCGTCCTCGCGTCGACATCCTTACCGCCCCCCTGACCCACCTCCACGTTGTTCGTGATCACCTTGATCACCTTCGGCAACGTCAGCGGCGTGAAGCTCGACTCGATCTGCTCCTTGAAGGCACGCACGAACTGCTGCTGCCGCGCGTTACGGAACAGATCCGAGTCCGTGTGCCGGAACCGCACATAGTCAAGAGCCCTGTACCCGGTGAGCAGCTGATACCCGGGCTGCAGATTGATCTTCGCGTACCCACCGGGCCCCCCACGATCGTTGAAGTAGCGTCGGTCGACATCCATCCACACACCACCGAGCCGGTCGACAAGCTGCCGGAAACCACGGAAGTTGACAGTGACCAGGTAGTTGACCGGGACGCCCGTGAGCGCCTTCACCGTCTCCAGCGCGCCCTGCTCACCACAGGCGGAATACGCCGCGTTGAGCTTCGCCACGTACGTCCCCTGACCCGGGCAGCGGATCTCCACGCTCAGGTCGCGCGGGAAGGAAAACAGCGAGATCGTCTTCGCGCCAGGATCGGCGCGCACGAGCATGACGGTGTCCGAGCGAGAAGGGGTCCCTTCAGCCTCGTCGGCCCGTTTGTCGTACCCGATCACGAGCGCGTTGGCCGGCTGCCCGGGCAACGGCACGTCGAGCGTCTTCGCAGCAGCACGCACACCCTCCGAACGTGGCGCAACCGCCGCCACCGACTCATGCAGGTAGAGGTACGAGCCTCCGGCCACGCCTGCGACGCACATGGCGAGCACGAACCCCGCCCACCCCACGATCCGCAACGCCAACCGGGCTCTCCCGCCATGCGCCGGCGGCGGCTGACGGTACAGCACCACCGGCGAAACCGGTGCCGGCGGCACGGCGGCGCCGCCGTTCCCGTTGAAGCCGTGACCCCGGCCAACGCCTCTCTTCAGTGTCGTCTTCATGCGAAAGCGGGCGCGGAGCGCCCGAAGCTCGAGGATAGCGGAGCGATTCGGCCGGACAGGGGGCGCCTACGCGTCACAACGCATGCTTCACGATCGCAGCTCGACTCCCTACGTGCGGGCTGTGACCCGGCCCAACGCTTCGCCGAGAATGGCCATTTCCTCGGGGGTGCCGGCGGTGATCCGGAGAGCGTCGGGAGCCCCGAACGGCGCCATCGGCCGCACGAGGACGCCTTCGTGGAGCAACGCACGGTCGAGCGCAGCGGCGTCGCCGACCTCGACGAAGACGAAGTTCGCAACGGCCGGACCTGCGGGGATGAAGCCCGCGGCCGCCAGCACCGCGTGCAGTGTCGCCATCGCCTCCCTGTTGACGGCGCGGCGTCGCATCAGCTCCGTTGTGTCGTCGAGGCTCGCGAGTGCTGCCTCCTGCGCCGATGTACCGACGTCGAACGGCCGCCGCACCTTGCTGATCGCGGCGATGACCGCCTCCGGCCCGATGCCGTACCCGACTCTCAGCCCGGCGAGGCCGTAGATCTTGGAGAACGTGCGAAGCACGAGCACACGGCGCCCCCGCTTCGCATACTCGATGACCGCGTCAGGGTAGTCCGGCTCGTCGATGTACTCGAAGTACGCCTGGTCGACGACGGTCAGCACGTGATCGGGCACGCGGTCGAAGTAGGTGTCGAGCTCCGCGCGTGACGTCATCGTCCCGGTCGGGTTGTTGGGGGTCGAGATGAAGACGAGCTTCGTCCTGGGCGTGACTGCATCGAGCAGCGCGTCGAGATCGAAGTGGTCGTCCCGCAGCGGGACACGCACTGGCACAGCTCCGAGCTTCAACGGCTCGAGCACGTAGGTGACGAACGACGGCCAGCCGGTAACGACCTCGTCGCCCGGATCGAGCGTCGCCTGGCAGACACACCCGATCACGGCGTCTGCACCGGCGCAGACGATGACCTCCTCGAAGCGAACGTCGTGGATGGCGGCGAGCGCGGAGCGCAACCGGAAGCAGCCGCCGTCGGGATATCGGTTCAACTCGACCGTCGCCCGGTCGATCGCCTCGGTTGCAGCCGGGAACGGCCCGAAGGGGCCTTCGTTCGACGCGAGCTTGATGATGCGGTCGATGCCGAGCTCGCGTTGGGCCTCTTCCACCGGCTTGCCCGGCTCGTAGGGTACGAGCCCGTCCAGGGCGTCGCGAAGCACGCCCGGCGCGACGTGCCGCGTGAGCCCGCTCACGCGCCGGCGGGAGCTGCAGCCTCGTCCACCGGGACGAAGACGTCCGACGTGTCCGGCGCAGGGGGCGGAACGGGGGCGTCTTCGTCGTCCTCGCCACCGCCGTCCGCGCCGCGCCGATGGAGTACCCACCACGCGACGGCGACCGCGACGAGGCCGACGACCGTCAGCGCGATCACGAGCACGAACAGGCGACGTACGAGGAAGAGGCGGGGGCCGAACAACTCGAGCCCTGCCACGCCGACCGCCGCCAGCACGTGATCGGAGCGCCGCAGGCGCCGGCGGAGGACCCACCAGGCGATCCAGGCTGTCAGAGCGTTCCTAGGCATACGATCCATGCCGGACAGCCTAGATGATCGATGCCACGACCTCGTTCGTACGCTTCCGCTCAGGTGAAGGCCGCATGGTGCCCGACGCCCGAGCGTCGCCCCCCGCAGCAGACGATCCCGTGGGCTCGATCATCTAGCGACGCTTCGGTGGCAAGTGGATCGCACGACCCAGAGCCACGAGCCCGGCCTCCTTGATCGCCTCGGACAGGGTCGGGTGGGCGGCGATACCGTCGGCGACTGTCTCGACCGTGCACTCCGCATCCAGTGCGACCACACCCGCCTCGATCAGGTCGGTCGCGTGCGGCCCGACGATGACGAGACCGAGAAGCTCACCGTACGTCGTCTCGTGGATCGACTTCACCCAGCCGCCAGTGTCCCCCGACATCACCGCTCGGGCGTTCGCTGCCCAAGGGAACTGGCCGACGGCGATCGCGTCGCCGTGACGCTCGCGTGCCTCGCGCTCGGTGAGGCCGACGGCGGCGATCTCGGGATCCGTATAGATCGGGCGCGGGACGGCAGGCTTGCCGAGGCGGCTGTCGTGGCCCATGGCGTTCTCGGCAGCGATCTCGCCCTCCCGAAACGCGGTGTGAGCGAGCTGCCACCGACCGGCGACGTCACCGACCGCGAACACGTGCGGCACCGAAGTGGCCATCCGGTCGTCGGTGGCGATACCGGTGCGTGGATCCCCCTCCAGGCCGAGTGCCTCCAGTCCGAGATCCTGGACGAGCGGCGCGCGACCGACGGAAACGAGCATCAGATCACAGGCCGCCGTCTCACCCTCACCGAAGTGCACCACGAGCTGTGAGCCCTGATCCTCGACGCCGGTGCACTGCTTGCCGAGGTGCAGCTCGATGCCACGACGCTTGAATTGCTTCGCGAGCTCCTTCGCAGCATCGTCGTCTTCCTGCGGGATGAGCGTGTCGAGCATCTCGACGATCGTCACCTCGGAACCAAAGCGGTCGAAGATCGATGCGAACTCGCACCCGATGATTCCGCCGCCGAGGACGACGAGCCGGCGCGGAACCTCCGTCTGGGCGAGCAGCCCGGTCGAGTCGACACAGCGTGACGCGTCGAGCCCGGGGATCGGCGGTCGCATCGGGTACGAGCCCGTCGCGATCACGGCCGCGCGAAACGTGATGTCCTCCGCACCCTCGACCGCGAGCGTGTTCGGTCCTGTGAACCTCCCGTGACCCGCGGCCCACGTCACACCGAAGGCCTTGAACAGCGAGGCCACGCCGCCGGTCATCTGCTTCACCACGCCGTTCTTCCAAGCGGCCGCGGCCGGGAAGTCGAGACTTGGCTCCGACGTGACGACGCCGAGCTTCGCGTTCGTCTCCCGCGCGGCGTGGAGTGCGTGTGCGCTCTGCACCCAGGCCTTCGTCGGGACACAGCCGACGCGGAGGCAGGTGCCGCCGAGTGCCGGTTCGCGCTCGATGCAGACGACGCTCGCGCCGAGCTGGGCCGCACGGATCGCCGCCGTGTATCCCCCGGGGCCGCCTCCGAGGACGGCGACGTCACATTCCATTCGTGTTCACCCTTTCACGTAGCTCGCCCCGGCGATGCTACCGGCCGGGCGTCGCGTGTCACATCAGCTTCGCGCGCATGGTCAGCGAGTCGCCCTCTGCCTCCACCGCCTCGAAGCCGCGGCGCCGGTACACGCTGATCGCACCTTCGTTGCGGCTGTCGACGCAGAGCGAGAGCGCGGGCCGGGCATCCTCCCTGGCACGCTCGAGCAGGGCGGTCAGAAGCGCGTCACCGATGCCGCGGCCGCGACGGCTGGGAACCACTGCGATCGCGAGCTCCGGCGTTGCTTCGTCCACGAACCCGTAGCCGGGCCGGTCGCGCGTGAACAACCTGTACCACGCCGCACCGACGGGAAACCCATCCTCGATTGCGATCATCGCCGTGTCGCCGGGTCGTCCCCACGACTTGACGTAGAGCTGGACGGGGCCGGGGCCTCCACCGGGCCGGCGCTCCTTCCAGTAGTAGGCGTGATGGAGCATGTCGCGCAGGAAGCGGACGTCCTGAACGCCACCCCTACGCAGGACGACGGTCATCGGCTAGAGCGCGAGCGCCGGGTTCTCGATGAGCCCGACGAGCGTGCGCAGGAACTCCGCGCCGTCGGCTCCGTCAATCGCTCGGTGGTCACACGTGAGCACGAGACGGGCGAGCGGCGCCACGTCGATCTCGCCGTCGACGACGACAGCCTCGTCGCGGACAGCCCCGACGGCCAAGATCGCCACCTGCGGCGGGTTGAGGACGGCGACGAATTGCTCCACGCCGTACATGCCGAGATTCGAGACCGAGAACGTCCCGCCCTCGAGATCCTGAAGGGTCAGCTTGCCGTCACGGGCGCGGTCGACGAGGTCGGCTCGAGCCTGCGCGATCTCCTGGATCGTCAGGCGCTCGGCTGCGCGGATCACCGGGACGAAGAGACCGGCCGGCGCAGCCACCGCAATGCCCACGTTCGCCGACGCGAAGCGGTGGATCTCGTCTCCGGTGAAGGTCGCGTTCACGGCGGGGTGCCGGGCCAGCGTCGCTGCCACGAGCTTGACGAGAACGTCGTTCACCGTCGGCTTGGCGGCGCCCTCCGCGCGACGCTCGACCAGCCGCTCGCGGAGAGCGAGTGCCTCTGTCATGTCGGCGGAGACGCCGAGCTGGAAGACCGGCGCCGCCCAGGCTTCGGTGAGACGCCGGGCGATGGTCTTGCGAATCGAGGTGAGCTGGACGACCTCCGGCGGTACCTCGAGCGGAAGGGCTGCTCCCGTCCCGCCTGCGGTCGCGGTCGGTGCCGCTGCGGAGCGCTCCACGTCTTCTGCGAGCACTCGTCCGTCGGGGCCGGTGCCCGTGACCGTCGCCAGCTCGACACCGCGCTCGCGTGCGATGCGGCGAGCGAGCGGCGACGCCTTGATGCGACCGGCCCGCGGCGTGAGCGTCGCTGCGTCGGGCTGTGCCTCAGGTGCGACGGCGGCTCCTGCCTCGCGGGGAACGACGGGTTCGGACGCCGGTGCGGAAGCAGGAGCTGCCTCTGATGGCAGGTCGGTGGCGGGGTCGGGCTCGTCGGTCTCCGCGGTCCCGGTGGCGACGTCCTCACCGGCGGCGCCGATCACCGCGATCGACGTTCCCACCTCCACCTCGCCTTCCTCGACGAGGATCCGGAGCAGGACACCGTCCTGTTCGGATTCGACCTCCTGCGTGACCTTGTCGGTGTCGAGCTCGTACAGCGGCTCGCCCTGACGCACGGCCTCGCCCTCCCGCTTGAGCCAGCGGACGATCGTCCCCGACTCCATGCCCTGCCCGAGGCGGGGCAGCTTGACCTCGGTCGCCATCGTCAGCGGCAGGCCGGGACGGGATCGATCAGACCGGCCTGCAGCTCTCCTTCGACCTGGGTCATGCGCGTCATTATGCTGACGCGGTCGTGAAGCTCGCCGACCAATGGGCCGCCATCGAGACGGACCTCCCCCAGGACTGGGAGGAGGTGCGGTTGACCCTCACCACCGAGCAGCCGTCGGACCTGGCCCGGGCAGCGCTCGTGCTCGGATCGATGAGCCCGGGCCGCGTCGGCGACACGCTGGTGCTCCATGTCCGCCGTTCGGGGGGCACGAACGGCGCCGATGCTGCGCGGCGGGTCTTCGCCCGTCTCGACCGCGATCGCGTGTGGTGCGTGCTCGAGAGAGGCGAGGCGAGCATCGCAGAGCCCGTCGCGGCGACAACGGGTGCCTCACTCGTCGAGCAGTGGGATGAACTGCTCGACACGCTTCCCGGAGACTGGAGCGACCTGCTCTGCGAGCTCCGCGTCGACTCGAGCGAGCTCCTCCCTGGCGCGTCGCTCCGCTGTGCGCCGCTCAACCCAACCCGAGATCACGACATCGTCGGCTTCGTCTTCCGGTGTGCGCGCGTCGCAGGTTACGGAGTGTCGCCCGGCATGGCTCGCCGGTCGTTCGAAGGCCTCGATGCCGACGGCATCGGTGGCAGTGTCAGCCTCCGCCGGTTGCTCTCCGAGTCCGGACATACCGCGACCCAGGGGCCGGTCTGGGTGGTCGGAGGACGAACGCTGTAATCCGCCGAGGCGCGCCGGCCTCGCTTCTACGAGGACAACGCGCGGAGCACGGCTCCGAATCGGTCCGCGAGGCCGGACACGATGCGTTCGCGCAGCTCGTTCGCCTCGTCGTCGGCGATCGTCCGCTCGGGCGACTGGAAGACGAGATGCAGAGCGACGGATTTCAGCCCTGCGCCGACCTGGTCGCCGTGGTACACGTCGAACACCTGTGCCTCGCGCAGCTCCTCGCCCCCGGCCTCCCGCGCCGCCGCGACGAGCGCGCCGACTTCGACGTCCTCGCCGACGACCACGGCGATGTCCTGCCGGTTCGCCGGATACGTGATCACGTCCTCGTAGAGGATCCGCTCGGGCACAGGGGCGAGCAGGGCTTCCACATCGAGCTCGAAGACACCCCACGAGCCCTCGAGCAGCGCGGGATGCAGCTCGCCGTACCAGCCAGCCGGAACGGCTGCCGCCTTGCCAGGATGGAGGAACTCCTCGGTGGCACGATTCGGCTCGAGCTCGAGATGGAAGGCGTCGTAGATCGCCTCGACCACGGAGCGTGCCGCCGCATAGCCGCCCTCGGTGATACCGCCGACATGCCAGCGCTCGTCAGGTAGCCCATCGCCGGCGGGGAGGTAGACACGAGCCAGCTCGAACAGCGCGATGCCCTCGCTTCCACCGTCGACGTTGACACGGGCCGCGTCGACGAGCCCGTGCAGCAGCGTCGTGCGGAGCACCGCCTGGTCGCCGCTCATGGGATCCGGTAGGTGGATCGCGCTCGGGTCGGGATCCGACGCTGTGAGGCTCCAGGTGTAGGCCTCCGAGAACCCCGCCCCGAGGAGCACGTCCTCGATCGACCGGCGTGCACGCTGCGACGGGGAGAGATGACCGACGACCGACCGGCGGAGCGGCATCGTGTACGGCACCTGGTCGAGCACCACGCGGGCCACCTCCTCGACGAGGTCGATCTCGCGCGTGACGTCACGCGCCCTCCAGGTCGGGACGGTCACCGCCCAGTCGTCGGTGACCGCGAAGCCGAGCCGCTCGAGGATCGAGCGTTGCTCGGCCTCTGCGATGTCCAACCCTACGAGTCGACTCGTTCGCGCGGGTCGGAGCGTCACCACTGGCTGATCGGGCAACCCGGTGTGGGCGTCGGTCGAGCCGACCAGCTCCGCCCCGGCGAGGTCGACGAGCAGCCGGCTCGCAAGCGCGGCGGCCGGCTCGGCCAGGTACGGATCGACCCCCTTTTCCCAGCGGTTCGACCCGTCGGTGCGCACGGCGAGGCGCTCGGAGGTGCGGAGGATCCCGACCGGCTCGAAGTTGGCGGCCTCGAGCAGCAGCTCCGTCGTCTCCTCCGAGACCTCGGACTCGAGCCCACCCATGATCGCGGCGAGCGCGACCGGCTTCTCCCCGTCGGTGATCAGCAGGTCGGTCTCCTCGAGTTGCCGCAGCGTGCCGTCGAGCGTTCGCAGCTCCTCCCCCGCGTGCGCGCGCCGAACGACGATGCGTCCACCCGCGAGCAGACCGCGATCGAACGCGTGGAGTGGGCTCCCCCACACGTGCATCACGTAGTTCGTGATGTCGACGACGTTCGAGATCGACCGCATCCCGGCAAGATGAAGCCTGGTGCGCAGCCACTGCGGCGACGGGGCGACGGCGACCCCGCGGAAGGTGCGACCGATGTACCGCGGGCACCCGTCCGCGTCGTCGACCGTCACGTCGACGAGCTCGGGATGCCGGATCGGCGGGTCTTCCGGCGCCGGGGGGTGGAGCGCGCCACCGGTGAGCGCCGCCACTTCTCGAGCGAGCCCGACCATCGAGAGCAGGTCGACTCGGTTCATCGTCGGGGTGACATCGAGCACTTGGTCACGGAGGGGCAGCACGTCGACGAGCGGCGTGCCAGGCTCGATCCCGTCCGGCAGGAGCATGATCCCCGAGTGGTCGGGGCCGAGCGCGACCTCGTCTTCGGCCAGGATCATCCCGCGCGACACCTGACCGCGAAGCGCACGTTCCTCGAGCGGCCCCGGGAAGCCCGGCAGCAGCGCGCCCGGCAGACCGACGGCGACCGTCGCCCCCACGCCGAAGTTCCAGGCACCACACACGATCTGCTGCGGATCGGGATTGCCCACATCGACCTGGCAGAGCTGGAGCTTGTCGGCGTTCGGATGCTTGTCGGCGGTGAGGACACGACCCACCACGAAGTGGTCGAGATTGCCGCCCTCGTCCGCGACGCCGGCGTCGATCACGCGCTCGACCTCGAGCGCAGAGATCGAGAGCCGACGCGCGAGCTCGTGAGCGGAAGCGCCCGTGGTCACGTACTCGCGAAGCCAGGAGAGCGGCGCCCTCATCGTCAGAACTGCCTCGAGAAGCGAAGGTCGTTGCGCCAGAGCTCGCGCAGGTCGGGGAACTCGTGGCGGAGCATCGCGATGCGCTCGAGACCGAGGCCGAACGCGAAGCCCGTGTAGCGCTCGGCGTCGTAGCCGACGAACTCGAACAGCTTGGGGTCGACCATCCCGGAGCCGCCGAGCTCGATCCAGCCCGAGTGGCGGCACACGGCACAGCCGTCGCCGTCGCAGACATGGCAGGAGACGTACGGCTCGACCGAGGGCTCCGTGAACGGAAAGTAGTGCGTCCGGAATTCCGTTCGTCGCTCCTGCCCGAAGAGCGCTTTCATCAAGACGTCGAGCGTGCCGAGCAGATCGGAGAGGGTGATGCCCTCGTCGACGGCGAGCCCTTCGACCTGGTGGAACATCGGCGTATGCGTGGCGTCCGGCGTGTCGCGGCGGTAGCAACGCCCCAGGGAGACGATGTACACGGGGGGCGTCTGGGCCTCCATCGTCCGGATCTGCGAGGGCGACGTCTCCGTGCGCAGGACCGTCTGCTCGTCGAGGAACAGCGAAGCTGCAGGCGATCGCGCGGGATGGCCGGCGGGGAAGTTGAGCGCGTCGAAGTTGTAGCGCGTGGTCTCGACCTCGCGCCCGTCGACGACGCGGTACCCGAGGCCCAGGAAGATGTCTTCGACCTCGCGCCGGATCTGCGTGATCAGATGCAGGCGACCGCGGCGGTACGCGGCGACGGGCAACGTCACGTCGACCCGCTCGCGCGTCAGGCGCCGATCGAGCTCTGCCCGCTCGAGCTCCTCCGCGCGAAGGTCGATCGCTTCCTCGAGCGCAACCCGCACCGCGTTCAGGGCGATCCCCGTCTCGCGGTCCCGCACTTCCCGCAGCGCCAGCTTGAGCGCGCTGCGACGACCGAGGTACTCGACCCGCACCGCGTCGATCTCGTCGACCGCCGTGGCCGCCCTGACGGCGTCCAGCGCTTCCCGTTGCAGGGCCTCCACGTCCATGGCCAGCGAGCGTACCAGCGTCCTCTCCCGACGAAGCGGCCTGGCTAGCGACCCGCTCCCGCGCCACGCGCGTGCCTGATTGAATCGCCCGGGTGGGCGCCAACAACCCGTTGCCCCCCATCGACGCCCCCGGGGTCTGACCCCCGGGGTCAGACCCCCAACCGCATGACCGATCGCATCGACCCGATGGCGTCAGACCCCCAACCGCACCACACCGCGCCACTCTACGACGCGATCGCGGGGATCTACGACCCGTGGTCCGTCTCGGTGACGGAGGACGTCGGCTTCTACGTCGACCAGGCGCTCGCCGCCGGCGGCCCGGTCGTCGAGCTCGCCGTCGGCACGGGGCGCATCTCCGTCCCCATCGCCAAGGCGGGCGTCGCCGTGATCGGCGTCGACCAGTCGCCCGAGATGCTCGCCGTTGCGCGGGTCTATGCACAGGCGGAGGGCGTCGACGCAGCAGTCGATCTCCGACTCGGCGATGTGCGCACGCCACCCGTCGTCGAGCGCGTCGGTCTCGTCGTGTGCCCGTTCCGCTCGCTGCTCCACCTGGCGAGCGAGGAGGAGAAGCTCCGTGCGCTCGAGGCGGCTCATGCGCTGCTCGAGCCGGGCGGGCGCTTCGTCTTCGACGTGTTCGCACCCTCGCCCGAGGACATTGCCGAGACGGATGGGCTGTGGCTCGAGCGCGAGCCGGGCATCCTCGAGCGTGCCGACTGGGACGAGGCATCGCGCACGCTCCAGCTCTCCGTTCAGGGCGAGAGCGAGTCGGTGTCGTTCACGCTGCACTGGCTCGACTGCCATGAGTGGGAGCGGCTGATCGACGAAGCCGGGTTCATCGTCGAAGCACTGTACGGCTGGTTCGACCGCCGCCCGTTCGACGGAGGCGAAGACATGATCTGGGTGTGCAGGCGACCCGACTGATCCCGCAGGCCGTGGAATTCGGCAGCACGGTGCTCTAGAGTCGTCGTCGTGGTCTGGTTGATCGTGATCCTCGTGCTCGTCGGCCTCGCGGTGATCCTCGTGATCACGCTCTACAACCGGTTCGTCCGGCTGCGGAACCGCGTCGACAACGCGTGGGCGCAGATCGAGGTGCAGCTCAAGCGTCGCTGGGATCTGATCCCCAACCTCGTGGAGACGGTGAAGGGGTACGCGGCGCACGAGCGCGAGACGTTCGACTCCGTCACGAACGCTCGCGCCGCCGCCCAGCAGGCTGGTACGCCGGCCGCGACGGCGCAGGCCGAAGGGATCCTCGGTCAGGCGCTCGGTCGCCTGTTCGCCGTCGCGGAGGCCTACCCGGCGCTGCAGGCTGACGAGAACTTCAGGCAGCTGCAGTCCGAGCTCTCGGAGACCGAGAACCGCATCGCCGTCTCGCGGCAGGTCTACAACGACACGGTGCTCACCTACAACAACGCGATCCAGACCTTCCCCGGCATCCTCCTCGCAGGCCCGTTCGGCTTCGCCGAGCGCGAGTTCTTCGAGACCGACGATGCGCAGCGCGAGGTGCCGCAGGTGAGCTTCGGCACCGGAGATCCCGGGGCAGCGGCGAGCTGATCGTGCGTTCGCCCGGGCGGACGGCGACGGTCGCCCTCCTCGCCGTCCTCGCGGCGTTGCTCGTCCCGACCGCGGCTTCCGCGAAGTCGTACGTCCTTCCCCGCGCCAACGTCCAGGTGCGCGTCGAAGCGAACGGGTCGCTCCGCGTCGAGGAGCGCATCACGTTCTCCTTCTCGGGACCGTTCAGCGGCGCCTACCGCGACATCCCGCTGCGACCGGGAGAGGCGCTCACGGATCTCGTCGTCCTCGAGGGTGGAAAGCCCTATGCGCCCGGAGCGTGCATCGAGCTCGGCTGCGACGACGTGGCCGGAAGCTTCGGCGTCACGCGGGTCGGCGACGACGCCCGCGTCGTCTGGCACTACCGCGCGACCGACGAGGAACGGACGTTCGAAGTCCGCTACAGGCTGAGAGGCGTCGCGGTGGCCTACGACGACGTCGTCGACGTCAATCTCAAGGTGTGGGGTGACGAGTGGCCCGTCGGCCTCTCCCAGCTCGTCGCCGTCACGGCCGGGCCGGGCAAGGTCGCCAAGTCTTGGGGGCACCCGGTCTGGGTCCGTGGTGATGTCGAGCTGAGAGCCAACGCGTCGCTGCTGCGGGCGCTCGGCGTGCCCTCCGGTCAGTGGGTGGAGCAACGGACGCTGTACCCGCGCTCCGCCTTCACGTCCACCACCGGTATGCGCGTGGTGCAGGGAAAGGGGCTCGCCAAGATCGTCGCGGAGGAGCAAGCGGATGCCGCGGCCTACGAGCGCGACAAGGAGCGGATCGACGACGCGGTTGCCCACCCGGGTCGCAGTGCGCTGATCGTGCTGCTGCTCGGTGTCCTCCCGGCCCTCGCCGTCGTCGCGGCCGTGTACTGGCGCTTCGGGCGGGAGCTCGACACCGGTTACGACCGCGAGTACGAGCAGGAGCCGCCGACCGACCTCCAGCCGGCCCTCGTGCCGGTGCTGATCAGCGAGGGCGGCGGCGTCGGCTCGTTCGAGTTCACGGCAACGCTCTTCGACCTCGTGCGCCGCGGTCGCTACCAGGCCGTGCCGGCGACGACGGAGCGACCGATCTGGGCCGGGCTGCGCCACGAGCTCGTCCACGACCTCGAGCTCAGCGCGGGTGATGACGCTGTGCCCTTGACCGCGTGGGAGCAGAACGTGGCGAAGGTCGTCGACGACGTACTCGACGGGGGGAGCGAGCGGCTGTCCCGCTTCCGCGAGCGGATCGCCGCCGACCGCGAGGCGATGTCCAAGCGCTTCAGCTCGTTCAAGGAGAACGTCGCGAAGTCGACCCGCGACCGCGGCTGGTTCACGTCGGGCGGCGGCGTCCCGCTCGGCGTGGCGGCCCTCGTCTTCGGTGCGCTCGGAGCGCTCATGGGCTGGCAGGCGATCGACGGCTGGCGTACCGTCTATCCACGCTGGAGCGACGTCGTCCTGCTGGCGCTGGCGGTGGCGTCCTTCATGAACCTGGTGATCGTGGTCGTCGCGCTGGGCCGGCGGAAGCTCTGGCGGCGGCGGTCACGCGAGGCCGTCGCGGAGTCGCAGCGCTGGGAGGCGTTCCGGCGCTATCTCTCCGACTTTCCCCGCCTGCACGACGCTCCGCCTGCGTCGCTCGCCCTCTGGGAGCGCTATCTCGTGTACGGGATCGCGCTCGGCATCGCCGACCGCGTCCTGCAGGCGGCCCACCTGCACATGCCCGAGGAGCTCGCAGAACAGAGTTCGATCTACTGGATCTCGCCGACCGGTGACCTCGGCTCGGGCGCCACCTCGATCTCGATCGGCGACCTCTCCTCGGGCTTCGGCTCGGCGCTGGCCCCACCCTCCTCGGGCTCGGGCGGTGGCGGCGGCGGCTTCTCCGGTGGCGGCGGGCGGCGGCGGCGGGGGCGGCGGAGGCGGCGCCTGGTAGAGGCGTCGCTCGTCCGTGCGGGACATCTTGCGACGGCTCGCGGCGTCGGCACGCTCGTGCGCGCGTGACGACCGACGTGATCGAACGTGAGGAGTGGCTGATCGCGCTCGGGATCTTCGGCGACATCCGGGCCGAGCTGGAGAAGCTCGTCGGAGTCTACTCGGAGGATCCGACGATGAAGAAGCGGAAGAGGACGTCTGAAGAGATCGAGGCTTGGCGCCAGTACCGCCGCGAAGCAGGAGAGCGCCTCCGACGAGCGAGCGAGCTCGTGGCCAAGGGGCTCGCCGAGGTCGACGCGAAGCGCTCTCAGGAACAGGCCAACCGGCGTCTCGAGAGCTCGTAGAGCGCGATCGCGCCCGCCGCGGCGACGTTCAGCGACTCCGCCCCATCCGCCAGAGGGATCGTGGCCTTCTCACTGATCGTGACGAGGTCGTCGGGGAGCCCCTCGCGCTCGGAGCCGAGCAGCAAGGCGACGGGTGGTGCGAGATCGGCGTCGACGAGCGGAGTGCCGCCGTGCGAGACGAGCGCGACCCGACGCTCCGGGAGCTCGTGCCACGGCACGAGCGGCACGCGGAAGATCGCCCCCGTGGAGGCGCGAAGCGCCTTCGGGGACAGCGGGTCGGCACACCCGTCGGAGAGCGCCACGCAGGCGCCGAACGCATCTGCTGTGCGGAGCAGCGTGCCGACGTTGCCGGGGTCTGCAAGCTGCCAGAGCCCGAGGCACACCGGCAGCGGCCGGCTCGGCAGGGCGGAACGCGCGTAGACGCCGATCACGCGCGCCGGATGCGGCAGAGTCGAGACGGAGGCGAGCAGCTCGGGCTCGACGTTCTCGCCGGCGACGAGCAGGTCGACCGGCTCGATGCCGCCTGCCCGCGCCGCGTCGACGAGATCCTCGCCCTCGCAGGCGAACAGCCCCGTCTCCACGCGATGCTTCCGTCCCCCGAGGAGCTTGCGGACGAGCTTCAGGCGCTCGTTGTCGCGAGACGTGATCACGCCCTGCCCTCGTCGTCACAGCGAACCGACGTGATCCCGCACGGTCGGCGGTGGACGTCGGGCGCCGGCCGCAGCGCGGTCCTACGCCGCTTCGGCGAGCGCGGCCTTGGCACGCTCCGCAACCGCCGAGAACGCCGCCGGATCGCTGACGGCGATGTCGGCGAGCGACTTGCGGTCGAGCTCGATCCCTGCCTTGCCGAGACCGTGCATGAGCTGGTTGTAGGAGAGGCCGTTGGCGCGCGCCGCCGCATTGATCCGGATGATCCACAGTGAACGGAACGTTCGCTTGCGGTTCTTGCGGTCGCGGTAGGCGTAGACGAGCGACTTGTCGACCTGCTCCTTGGCGTAGCGGTAGTGGGACTTCTTGAGCCCGTAGTACCCCTTCGCCTGGTCGAGGACCTTGCGGCGCTTCTTGCGCGCGTGGACCGATCGTTTCACGCGAGGCATCGCTCAACCCCTTCCGAGCAGCTTCGAGACCGACTTCGTGTCGCTTGCCGCGACGTCGTAGGCCTTGCGAAAGCCGCGCTTACGCTTCGACGACTTCTTCTCGAGGTTGTGGCTCTTCATCCCGTGACGGCGCAGGATCTTGCCCGCCCCGGTCACCTTGAACCGCTTCTTCGCCCCGCTCCCTGTTTTCACTTTCGGCATCGCGCTTCACCCCTGCGTTCTTCGTCGGCCCGAGCAGCATGACCATGTTGCGTCCGTCGAGGGTGGGCGTCTGCTCGACCTGCCCGATCTCCTTGACGTCCTCTGCGAGACGGTCGAGCAACATCCGACCGCGCTCCGGATGGAGGTTCTCCCGCCCCCGGAACATGATCGTGACCTTCACCTTCGCCCGCTGGTGCAAGAAGCGGACGACGTGGCCCTTTTTCGTCTCGTAGTCGTGATCGCCGATCTTCGGCCTGAGCTTGATCTCCTTGACGTGGATCTGCGACTGGTGCTTTCTCGCCTGCTTCGCCCGCTGCTCCTGCTCGTAGCGCCACTTTCCGTAGTCCATGACGCGCGCCACCGGAGGATCGGCGCCCGCAGCGACCTCGACGAGGTCGAGGTTCTTGCTGAACGCGTACTCGAGCGCCTCCTTCGTCGGCTTGATCCCGACCTGGCCCCCGTTCTCGTCGACGAGCCTGACCCGCTGCGCGCGAATCGCATCGTTGATTCGATCCTGGTGGACGACGGGACGTGTCCGGTCTTCTGGACGCCGCCGCGGTCTCAAAGGCTGTTCACCAAGCCGACTCGATCCTCCTGTTCAATGACATTGCCGCTGCAGCGAGCGGCACCGGACCTCGTCGCGTCGACTCGGTTGAACCACGCGCGGCCGTCGCCGTCGTGGTGAGGGGCGATGCCGTCCCTGCTTTGCAGAAAAAGGAGGGTAGCAGCTGACAGCCGCTCGTAGGGGCGAGGCTTGCCTCACCCGGGTCAGCCGCAACCCCGCGTCACACGGGCCCACAGCCGTGTCCGACTGAAGTCGGACACGGGGAACGAGGCCCCACCTCACACGGGCGAGGCGACCGTGCACCCCGCCCCGTGTCGGACTTCAGTCCGACACGGCTGTCCAGCCGTCACAGCCACGCTGCGAGCTCCTTGGCCCGCTGTCGTAGGAGTGAGGCTTGCCGCGCCCCTACGGCGCCGGGGACGAAGGGATCTGCGCAGCGAAGGTCTCGAGCAGCTCGTCGAGCGTCATCGTGGCCTGGCCTTCGCCGCGGACGCGGACGGCGAGACTGCGCTCGCTCTCGCGATCGCCCCAGACGACGGCGTAGGGCACCTTGGCCAACTCGGTGTCGCGGATCCGCCGGCCGAGCGTCTCGTCGCGCTCGTCCACCTCGACGCGGTAGCCCACGCCGCGCACGCGGTCGGCGAGCGCACGGGCCGCTTCACGATGGCTCTCGCCGACGGGCAGGATCGTGAGTTGGACGGGAGCGAGCCAGAGCGGGAACGCGCCACCGTAGTGCTCGATGAGGATCCCGATGAAGCGCTCCAGCGAGCCGAACAGCGCGCGGTGGATGACGAACACCGGGTGCTCGTGGTTGTCGGCCCCCATGTACGTGAGCCCGAAGCGCGCGGGCATCTGTGCGTCGAGTTGGATCGTGCCGAGCTGCCACGACCGGCCCAGCGCATCGGTGATGTGGAGATCGATCTTCGGTCCGTAGAACGAGCCTTCCCCCTCCCCGACGAAGTACTCGATCGCGTGCCGTTCCAGCGCCTCGACGAGCTTGCCCTCCGTGAAGTCCCATTCGTCGTCGGTGCCGAGCTTGTTCTCGGGGCGGGTCGAGAGCTCGGCGCGGGGCTCGATGCCGAAAAGCCCGTAGAGGAACCTGAGGTACTCGAGTGACCCGTCGAGCTCCGCGTCGATCTGCTCCACCGCGCAGAAGATGTGGGCGTCGTCCTGCGTCACGTACCGGACGCGCGTGAGACCGTGCAGGGTGCCGGCGAGCTCGTTGCGATGCAGCGGCGCTGCCTCGGCGAGACGTAGGGGAAGCTCGCGGTAGCTCCGCAGCCGCGACCCGTACAGCAGCATGTGCCCGGGGCAGTTCATCGGCTTGATCGCGTACGTCTGATCGTCGTCGACCGGGATCAGGAACATGTTCTCGCGGAACTTCTCCCAGTGCCCCGACGTGACCCAGAGCGCCTTCTCGTACACGAGCGGCGTCCTGACCTCCGAGTAGCCGCGGCGCGCGTTCTCGGCCCGGCGCAGGTCCTCGAGTGCGTTGAACACCGCCATGCCCTTCGGGTGCCAGAACGGCGAGCCCGGGGAGCGCTCGTCGAAGTGGAAGAGGTCGAGCTGCTGCCCGAGGCGGCGATGGTCACGAGCGCGGGCCTCCTCGAGGCGCGCCAGGTGCGCGTCGAGGTCGCCCTGGGTGAAGAAGGCCGTGCCGTAGATCCTGGTCAACTGCGTGTTTCGCTCGTCACCGCGCCAGTAGGCGCCCGCGAGGCTCGTCAGCTTCACCGCCTTGATGGGCGACGAGTCCTGCAGATGCGGCCCCCGGCAGAGGTCGGTGAAGTCGCCCTGCGTGTACAGCGAGATCGAGCCCTCGGCCGTGTCGACGAGCTCGACCTTGTACGTCTCCCCCTCCTCGGAGAACCGCTTGCGCGCCTCGTCCGCTCCGGTCTCCTGTCGCTCCCATGCTCGACCCTCGGCGATCTCGCGCCGGATCTCCTCCTCGATCGCCTCGAGGTCGGACTCGTGGATCGGCTCGGGGAACTCGAAGTCGTAGTAGAAGCCCTGGTCGATCGCCGGGCCGATCGCGACCTTGACTCCCGGATGCAGGCGGCGCACGGCCTCCGCGAGCAGGTGGGCCGTCGAGTGGCGCAGCACGGCGAGCGCGTCGGGATCGGAACGGTCGCGAGTAGTGAGCAGTTGGAGGCGCGCTCCGTCGGGGAGCGGGAGCCGCAGGTCACGTACCTCACCGTCGACCCGCGCGACCACCGCTTGCTCGGCGAGCTTGGGGCCGATCGCCCGTGCCGCATCGAGCGCCGACGCGCCGTCGGCCAGCTGGAGCTCCGTGTCGTCGGGGAGAACGACCTTCACGGCGAGGATTGTAGGCGCGGGACTCCCAGCTCCGGTTGTTACCGACTCGAGCCGCGAGCGCTCACGTCGACCCGGCCCCGTCGAGCGCCCGCTGGACGGGCCCATAGACTGGCCGCGTGGTCGAGCACGCCCCCCGGCCGAATCGATCGGCACTCGTGCGCGTGCTCGTCTGGCCGCTGGCGATCCTCCGGCGCCTCGTCGGCGTGGTGCCGACGACGATCGACATGTACTTCGCGCGGCGCTGCCCCCAGCATGCTGCCGGGATCGCCTATCGGGTGCTGTTCTCACTGGCGCCGCTCGCGATCATCCTCGTCTCGATCTTCGGGATCGTGCTGACGGACGACGGGATCCGTGAGAGCGTGATCGACAGCGTGATCGACGCACTGCCCTTGTCCGACCAGGGCGCCGAGGACGTCACGAACGCGATCACACGGATCGCGCAACCGGCGAGTGCACTCGGGCTGCTCTCGCTCCTCGTCTTCGCGTGGGCGGCGACCGGCATGATGGCCGCGATCCGGGTCGGTTTGGAAGAGGCGATGGGCGTCGACCGCTCGCGGCCGGCGGTGCGCAGCAAGCTCGTCGACGTCCTACTGGTGTTTGCGGTCGCGGTTCTCGTCCTGTCGACGGTTGCGTTGAACCTCGCCGTGCAGATCGTCACCGAGCACGCGGAGCGCTTCACGGACTGGCTCGGCATCGGCGACGGCGGCATCGGCGTGGCCAGCCGTAACGGTGTGCCCGTCTTCGTATCGACGATCGTCGTGATGTTGCTGTACCGCTTCGTCCCGGCGCACAGGCTCCGCTTTCGCGACGCCGTTGCCGGATCGTTCGTGACCGCGCTACTGCTGTTCGGCGTCTCGCTGCTCTCGGTCTTCGTCCTGCGCAAGACCTCCGATCTCTCCGTCGTCTACGGGTCGCTGACAGCGGCTCTCGTGTTTCTCTACACCGTCTACATGTATGCCACGGCGTTGCTGATCGGTGCCGTGGTCGCCGCCGCCTGGGCCGAGCCGCCATCAGGGCAGGGAGGGCCGTTCAGCGCCCAGCTCAAGCGCGCAGCACGTGGGCTCTTCGTCCACGCCGACGACGGTCGCCTCGAGCCCGCTCCTCCCCAGGAGGGTGCTGCGGGTACGGCTCATCCCACAGAGCCTCACGGCGAGTCAGTCTGACGCGCTCCAGTCGAGCCCGTGCGCAACGACGGCGTCCTCGAGCGCGGTGACGAGCCGCCGTGGATCGCTGCCGAGGAGACCCAGTGCCTCGCGGTCGACGAGCTCGACGAGCCCTTCGTCGGTCTCGGCCAGGACGGTGGGGGTCCTCCCCTCGCTCGCCTCGGCGACCGCCGGTGTCCGTTCGTCGAGGTGGACGATCTCGAACGGGACGGGCAACCCGGCGCGGCACGCGCGGGAAGCGCGCTTCTCGACCGGCGACCAGCCATGGGTGATCTCACAGAGCGCGCAGTGCCTGCGACCGAGAATCTTGCCCACGGTGTAGGCAACCTCCCCTCCGAACGACCCGTTCGCGTCGTACACGCCGATCAACCTGCGGACGGCGGCCATGCGGCCACCGTACAGACCGCCGCCCTGCGCCCGCTCTACGCCTTCGCGGAGCGCGTCTTGGCGCCACGGTCGAGGCCGTGCGACAGGCGGCGCAACAGATCGTTGAGCTCACGCTTCTCGGCGGCCGTCAGTCCGATCGTGAATGCCTGCTCTCGCTCGGCCTGCGAGGAGACCGATTCCTGCCACAGCTTCCAGCCGGCGTCGGTCAACTCGACCTGCACACCGCGGCGGTCGTCGGGGTCGGGGAGCCGCCGCACGAGTCCACGATCCTCCATCTTGTCGAGGCGCGCCGTCATGCCGCCGCTCGAGAGGTCACACGTCGACGCGAGCTGCCCGGGCGACGCGCGATAGGGCTCTCCCGCCCAGCGCAGCGCGCCGAGTACGCGGAACTCGCCCCAGGTGATCCCGAAGCGTTCGAGGGTCTCGCCGTGACTGCGCTCGAGATGACGGCCGAGCCGGTGCAGGCGCTCGACGATGCCCTCCGTCTCGAGATCCAGGTCCGGCAGCTCGCGCCCCCAGACCTCGAGTCCCTTGTCGACGGCATCGGGGGGTGCGGGCTTTCTGCGGGTCATGGACGTAGTTTCCATATCGAGATTCTTGACGTCAAGCATTTCTCGATGTATCTTGATAGAAAGCTTCTCGATATAAAGATACTCCGAATGGAGAAAGAAAGGAGAATCCCGTCATGCTCGAGCCGATCGACATCGACATCCGCCGCGAGATCGCCGCAACGCGCACGGCGACGCTGCAGGCAACGAGGGGAACAGTGACCCGGCCATCTCCCGTGCGAGGCCTCGGCACGCTGCTCGTCTCCTTCGGGCTCAGACTGTCGCCACCCGAGCTTCGAGATCGCCCGGCCGTTCAGGTCCCTTCCGGCCGGAGAGAGGCCCCCGCTGATCCGGGGGCCTCTCTCATCTGCTGCCCGTAGCGGGGACACTCCAGAGCGTTTTCTATAAACTTTCGCCACGCGTTCCCGTACCCGGAGGTTCCCGTGGCAGTCCAGACCGAGCTCCCCGCACTCGATCCGTACGACTACCTCGCGCTCGACGCGCTGCTCGACGAGGAGGAGCGTGCGATCCGCGACACGGTGCGCCAGTTCGTGCGCGACCGGGTGCTGCCGGAGGTCGGCGACTGGTTCGAGCGGGGCCAGCTGCCGCGAGAGCTGATGACCGAGCTCGGGAAGCTCGGGCTCTTCGGCATGCACCTCGACGGCTACGGCCTGCCGGGGGCCAGTGCGGTTGCCTACGGTCTCGCGTGCCTCGAGCTCGAGGCGGGCGACTCCGGCGTGCGCAGCGCGGTCTCCGTCCAGGGATCGCTGGCGATGTACGCGATCTGGCGTTGGGGGTCCGAGGAGCAGAAGGAGCGGTGGCTGCCCGCGATGCACCGCGGTGAGGCGATCGGCTGTTTCGGTCTCACCGAGCCGGATGCCGGTTCCGACCCGGGCTCGATGCGGACCCACGCCCGCCGCGACGGCGGCGACTGGATCCTGAACGGCGCCAAGATGTGGATCACGAACGGCACGATCGCCGACGTCGCTGTCGTCTGGGGTCGGACCGACGGCGACGAGATTCTCGGGTTCCTCGTGGAGAAAGACATGCCGGGGTTCACAGCACCCGAGATCCACAAGAAGATCTCACTGCGGGCCTCGGTGACCTCCGAGCTCGTGCTCCAGGACGTCCGCGTACCGGAGGAGAACGTCTTTCCGGAGATCCACACGCTGCGCGGACCGCTCTCGTGCCTCAACGAAGCGCGTTACGGCATCGTGTGGGGCTCGGTCGGCGCGGGCCGTGCCTGTTTCGAGGCGGCGCTCGAGTACGCGAAGGAACGACTCGTATTCGGGAAACCGATCTCCGCGTACCAGCTGACCCAGCAGAAGCTCGCGGAGATGGCGCTCGAAGTGAACCGTGCGGGTCTCGTCGCGCTCCACCTGGGCCGGATGAAGGACGCAGGGACGCTTCGACCGGAGCACGTCAGCCTCGGCAAGCTCGGGAACGTGCGCGGTGCGCTCGATGTCTGTCGCAGCGCCCGCTCGGTGCTGGGCGCCAATGGCGTCACGCTCGAGTATCCCGTGATCCGACACATGAACAACCTCGAGTCGGTGCTCACCTACGAGGGGACGCACGAGGTGCACACACTCGTCGTCGGCGGCGCGCTCACCGGCACACCGGCGTTCCGGTAGGAGGAGCACCATGGCCACCCCGTCGCAGCAGCGACCGACGGCGCCGCATCGCGCAGCCGAGGCGCTCCGTGCCGCCATCCTCGAAGGGGAGCTGCAGCCGGGTCAGCGCATCAGCCAGGAGGCATGGGCGGAGCGCGTCGGTGTGAGCATGATCCCGCTCCGAGAGGCGCTCCACGGGCTCGCGGGGGAAGGGCTGGTCACGTACCGCCCCCGCCGGGGATATGTCGTGACGGAGCTGAACCTCGCCGACCTGGAGGAGGTCTACGCTCTCCGGCGGCTGCTCGAGACCGAGGCGATCCGTCGCGGGGTGCCGCTGGCGACGGAGGCAGACATCGCAGCACTCCGCGCCGCGGCCGCCTCCTGCCGCTCGGTCGCGGCTCGGGGCGATCTCGCCTCGCGGCTCGAAGCAAACCGTTCCTTCCACGAGCTCCTCCACGGACTGGCTCGCAGCTGGCCGCTCCTACGCTTGGTCGACCTCCTCTGGGACTCGACGGAGGCGTATCGCGCCCTCTACTACGCCCTGCCGGGTGAAGCGGTCGAGGCCGACCGTGCCCACGACGCGATCGTCGAGGCCGTCGCCCAGCGCGACACGGACGCCGTCGTGGCGCTGCAGGACGCACACCGCGAACGTGCTCTCGACCGGCTGCGCGTCACACTCGCCGCCTGAACGGCGGGCGCCTCGACCCCTCGAAAGGGGTACGCGCAGCGCGTCGTGCTCACCGATACCGAGAGCGTGACCTGGATCGAGCTCGAAGAGCAGTGGCTCCGCGACGGCAAGCACGTGTACTTCGCCCCCGACGACGAGGCGGGCATCGGCGCCTTCGAGCAGCACCTCCGCCTGAAGCGCCTGCGTTTCGTGGTGCACAACCGCCCCGACGTGCCAGCCGTCGTCTTCGCGCGCCCGCCCCGCAGTGCCCGTAGCGAGCCTCCCGCGCGCGAGCAGCAAGCCGCCTGAGCCCGGGCTCGCTCTACCGGAACACGATCACGCTGCGGATGCCGTCCTGGGCTTCCATCAGCTCGAAGCCGCGGTTGACCTCGTCGAGCGTGAGCCGGTGGCTCAGCAGTGCCTCGACGTCGATCTCACCGTCGAGCCATCGCCGGACGAGTTGTGGCACCTGGGTTCGGCCCTTGACACCGCCGAAGGACGAGCCCGTGACGCGGCGGCCGGTGATGAGCAGCCGCGGCACGATGTCGACCGTCTCCCCCTTTCCGGCCACGCCGATCATCGTCGCGAGCCCCCAAGCCTCGCGTGCTGCCTCCACCGCCTGGCGCATCACCGAGACGTTCCCTGTCGCCTCGAACGTGAAGTCCGCGCCGAAGCCCCCGGTCTCGGCGCGGATCCATTCGACGACATCGTCGGCGGCGGTCAGCGTGTCGGTCGCGCCGTGATGCTGCGCCATCGCCAGGCGGTCGGTCGACAGATCGACCGCGATGATCCGCCCGGCGCCGGAGAGACGGCAACCGATCACGGCACCGAGCCCGACCAGCCCGCACCCGAAGACGACACAGGTCGCACCGGGCTCGACACGTGCGGTGTACAGCGCAGCACCGATCCCCGTGGACAGCCCGCAGGCGAAGGGAGCACAACCCTCGAGCGGGGCGTCGCGGTCGACCTTCGCCAGGGCGATCTCGGGCATCACCGTGTGCTCGGCAAACGTCGACGTGCCCATGAAGTGCCGGAGCGGCACACCCTCCCGTGAGAAGCGCGCCGTGCCGTCAGGGAGGAAGCCGAGGCCCTGCTGATCGCGGATCGCCACACAGCGATTCGTCCGAGGGCTCCTGCAGTGGATGCATTCACCGCATTCCGGTGCGAACAACGTGATCACGTGATCGCCGGGCTCGACGAGCGTCACATCGCGCCCGACCCGCTCGACGACGCCGGCGCCCTCGTGCCCGAGGACGCACGGGGTGTAGCCGGTCGGGTCGGCGCCGGAGGCCGTGTAGAGGTCGGTGTGACACACGCCGCACGCCTCGAGGCGCACGAGCACCTCGCCGTCGGACGGGTCGGCGAGGTCGACGTCCTGGACGACGAGTGGTCGGCCGAACTCCTCGAGTACAGCTGCACGGGTCCTCATTTGCAGTCTCCTCCCGGTCGGGTGTGATCGACGTCGACGGCGTGACCCTCGCATACCATCGCAATCGAGGCCTCGCGTAGCGCCGGACGACCATGAGCGACCTAGAGCCAACATCGCAGATCGACCCCGGGACCGCCGACGTCGAACCGGCGCAGGGTTCCCTGGAGGCGGCCCTCACAGAGCTCGCGGGGCGCCCGCTCGACGACACGAGGTGGGCACGGATGACCGCCGGCGCCGTCGCTTGGCTGCAGCGCGTCACGTCGCACGGCCCGTTGAGCGTCGCCGCCGAGATCGCCTGGTGGACGGGCCGGCGCGACGCCTCGATCGCAGGCAGCGTCCTTGCCGCAGCGATCGCGTACCGGCTCTTCATCTGGGCAATCCCGATCGGCTTCTTCCTCGTCGTCGCCTTCGGCACCTATGTCGACGCCGCTGCGGTCGATCCAAACGAGGCGCTCGAGGAGGTCGGCATCGGTGGCTACTTCGCGGCCTCCATCGCCCAGACCTCGGGCACGATCACCGGCTTCGCGCGCGTGGTCGCCCTGCTCGTCGCCACCTGGCTCGTCCTCTACGAGACCGCGATCCTGCTGCGCACGGCGCGGTCGGTGACCGCCCTCGCTTGGAGGATCCCTGTGCCGAGACTCGGCAATCCCGTCGCCCCAACGCTCACCTTCCTCCTGTTGACAGCCGGCAGCATCCTCGCCGGGCAGGCGCTCACGCCTCTCCGTGCACAACTCGACGGCGCGCTCGCCGTCGTGCTCGGGGTCGTCGCGCTGCTCGGGCTACCGGCCTACTGGTTCCTCGTGTCGCGATGGCTGCTGCCCAACGCCGCCCGCAGCTGGCTGGACCTGATCCCCGGCGCCGCATTCTTCGGTATCGGGATGGCGGCGCTCCACCTCTTCTACTCGCTGATCCTGTTCCCGTGGCTCGAGCGCAAGGAGGAGACGTACGGGGTGCTCGGCGTCGCCGCCGGGCTGCTCTTCGGGTTCTTCCTCATCGGCCGCATGATCGAGCTCTCCGCGTCGTTCAATGCGGTCCTCGTCGAGCGACGCCAGGAATCCGCTTGAGCCGAAGTCAGCCGGTCGACAGTGCGGCCGCGAGGGCGTTCAGGGTCTCGGAGCCTGCGATCCCGTCGGCGGTGAGGCCCTCGGCGGTCTGGAACGCGACGACGGCAGCCTGCGTCGACGGCCCGTAGTCACCGTCGATCGCGCCCGGGTCGTAGCCGAGCTTCGCAAGCGCCTGCTGCAGAGCCTCGACCTCCGGGCCGTCGTCGCCGGACCGCAGCGTGACACCCTCGGGGAGTGTGATTGCGTCCGGAGCGGGCGTCGTCGCGTCCGGGGTGGTTTCGGGTGTCGTCGGCGTGGTCGTCGGGGTCGGAGTCGTGGCCGGCGTCGTGGCCGGCGTCGTCACCGTCGGGGTGGCGCTCGAGTCGTCGGAGTCGGTCAGGCTCTGGGCGACGAGGATGCCGACCACGATCAGCGCGATAGCGCCGACGAGGGCGGCGATGGCGACCCAGGGACCGGAGATCGGGCTCCTGCGCCTCGGCGCCGGGCGCTCCGGCTCTGGGTCCTCCCAGACGACCGTGTCCGCGTCGCCAGGCTCTGCGCCTGGTCCGGAGAACCAGTCGTCTTCGTCCCCGCGCGTGTTTGGGGTGCCGTACTCCTCGTTCATGCCCTGCACGCTAGCGACCCGTGCGGATCGCAACCAGTCCGGATCGACAGAAACGAGGCTCCGACCGTGTGGTGCACACGATTCGAGGAGTCAGACGGCTGGTGCCACGGCGTCGCCAAGGGCGACGCGCCCCGGTGTCACGACGCTACCCACCACACCGAACGGGAGCGGCTCGGTCGTCTCCATCACCCCGCGATAAGCCGTCAGTGCCTCGAGCGTCGCCAGGTCGCGAACGCCCGTATCGGGATTCTGCGTCGTCACGGCGCAGCGCCCGACATTCCCACGCACACGGATCACCGCCTCACCGACAGCAACATCTCGGCCGATCCACGTGTCCTCCTCGTGGACGCCGATGCCGTCCACGCCGAAGAGCATCCGGAAGCGCCGCGGATCGACCTTCCCCACGCCCGCCACGCCGGCCAGCCGCTCCAACGACGCGGTTCCGAGAAGCGTCACTGCCCCATCGCCGCCGCGATCGACGCCGGCCCCGGCGTCGTCGGGAAGCACCATGCGCAGAGGCTCACCGGCGAACGACGAGAGAGATGCGGCGAGCTCTCCCCCCACGATCCGCCCCGTCACCGGACGACCGTAGAAGTGCGTGATGATCTGCTCGCCCGGCTCGAGCGCTCCGGCGACCACGTTGCCGTCGGGGAAGCTGAGACTGAGCCTGCCGGCCGCGACGTCGAGGTCGGGCACGACCTGGACGAGCCCGCCCAGGCGCTTCCCGTTGACGAGCCGCCCGGCGTCGTCGACCAGGTGGAGGCGTCGATTGTCCGCGACCCCGTACGCCTCGACCACGACCTCGTCCCGTGCGACGAGCGCGAGCCCCTTCACCGGGGCAACCGTGATCCAGGAGACGCTGGCACCCACGACCGCAGTCTCGTCCATTTCGGCAATCGGTATAGAGTCGAATGCGATCCCGACGACGGAGGACACGATGGAAGGTCAGGTTTCCTGGGTGATCGAGCTTGGCGTCAAGGACGGCGAGCTCGACACGTTCAAGGCGCTGATGGACGAGATGGTGGCCGGCACGAGCGCCGAGCCGCAGACGCTCTGCTACGAGTGGTACATCTCCGACGACGCCGGCACGGTGCACATCTACGAGAAGTACGCCGACTCGGAGGCGATGGTCGCGCACGTCAACGGCTTCATGGAGAAGTGGGCCGCGCGCTTCATGGCAAGCGTCGACGTCCAGCGCTTCGTCGTCTACGGCGACCCTAGCCCCGCCGCACGCGAGCTGCTCGACGCCTTCGGCGGCACGTACATGGGGCCCTGGGGCGGATTCTCCCGCACCTAGCGTGCCGCATGGGCGCGCGCAGACGGTGCGCGTCAGCCCTGACGGTGGCGCAGCCCGCCCGCGTCGGCCATCAGGTCGAGGTAGAGCTTCCCCTCGCTGAACACGTACGTGCGCACGTAACCCAGATCGCGGAGGTAGCGCTCGCTCAACGAGTCGTCGCCACAGGCAGCGCGCGTCAGGCCGCCGACCCTGATCTCGATCGACCCGCCGGCCTCCGTGTAGGTGCCGATGCCACGGTTGCAGTCGGCCTGCACCGCCACCGACCCGTCCGAGCGGAACTCGAGGGTGAACTGCGACGGGTCGTCGGGCGCAACCGTCGAGCCGTCGCCCGACAGGAGCGCCTCCCACTGCCACACCGGCCCGACGAGCGTCGGCGATGCGGACGGATCGCTCGACGAGCCATCGTTGCCGGCGATGACTCCGACGGCGACCGCGACGAACGCTGCTGCGATGCCGACCCCGATCGCGAAGAGCGCTTTGCCCATGACCCGGAGGCAGCGTAGCGACGGCGGTTTGGCCGCCGGAGTCGCCCGGATACGTGGACGACGGGTGCGGGAAGCCCACAGCACGACGCGTAGGCCGCCCCGATTCCCCCGCCGTCGCCGTCTGTGATCGTGATGGTGTGGTCGAGGGAGCCCCTGATCGCTCCGTCGGGACATCGATCGGGCCGATCGGTGGCTTCCTCGAGCGCTTCCGCCGCAGTTCGGGTGTCCCCGCGGCCGTCGGTGACGAGGCTGCCATCGAGCTCGCGCCCGTGTTCGCGGTCCTCGACGAGTTGGAGCGCGAGGCGGCCGCCCTGCGTGAGCGCTCGCAGCAGATGGCGACACGACGACTCCACGAGGCGCGGGAGGAAGCGACGGCGATCCTCGCCGACGCACGGAGCAGGGCCGACTCGGAGCGAGGAGACGCACTCAAAGCGGGGCTGCGCGCCGCCGATGTCGCGGCCGCCGAGATCGTCGCGCGCGCCGAGGACGAGGCACGAAGGATCGACCGACTCGGAACCGAGCGGCTTCCCGCCCTCGTCCGTCAGGTGACGGAGCACGTCCTCGAGGCGGAGCCGTGAGCGCCCGCTGGGTTGCTGGCAGCGTGAGGGCGCGGCTGCTGTTGGGGCGTCGGGCCGGGCCTCACGTCGCGCGACGGCTCGCCGAGGCCGGGTCGTTGCCGGACGCCATCGACGTGTTGCGTGTCTCCCCCGGTGGGTACGGCGCGGCGCTGACCCGAGACGCAACATTGGAGGACGCTCAGCACTCCGTCGCGTCGTCCGTCGCGCTCGCCGCCCGCGTGCTCGCCGCGTGGCTTCCCCAGGACGCCGCAGTCGAGCTCCGGGCCATGGCCTCGTGGTTCGAGCTCGTGAACATCGAGGATCGGATCGCGTACTTGACGGGCAGCGAGCTGCGACCGGCATTCGAGCTCGGTGTCCTCTCGTCGGTCTGGGAAGCCGCCGCCGAGGCGAGCAGCCTGGAGGAGCTGCGTCGCCTGCTCGGGCGCTCCGCGTGGGGAGATGCCGGCGGGGACGACCCGCGGGAGATCGAGCTCTGGTTGCGGCTCGCCTGGGCGAAGCGGGTGTCCAGGCAGGTGCCCACGATACGCGCCTGGGCCGAGGGAGCGCTCGCCATCCTCCTCGCGACGGAGATGTTCGTGGCCGGGCGCTTCTTCGACCCCCTCGAGATCCGCGGGCTCGGACTCGGGCAGTCCTGGGTGTCGGCGGCGACGCTGCCCGACCTGCGCGAGCGGCTGCCCTCACACGCGGCGTGGACGCTCGAGAGCATCGAGGAGCCCGGCGTCCTGTGGCAGGCCGAGCTCGTCTGGTGGCGTCGGGTTCGGCTCGATGCGGAGAGCATGATCCGCGGCCGGCTCGACAGCGGCGGGATCGTGGTCGGAGCGGTCGCGCTGCTCGCGCTCGATGCGCTGCGCGTGAACGCGGCCCTCGCAGCCGCGGCGCGGCCGGGCACCGCGCCGACGCAGGAGGTGGTCGATGCCCTCTGCTGACATCGTTCTCCCGGCCCGCATGAGCAGGATCGCCGTCGTCGCCCCCGAGGCCCGGAAGCGCGACTGCCTCGTCGAGCTTGCCCGGAGCGGTTGTGTGGAGCTCGTTGGCAATCTCCCGCTGCCCGAGGGCGAAGAGGTCGAGGCCCTTCGTCGTCTCGGCCGCCGCAGAACCGGTGACGTTGCGGAGCCGGTGCTGCTCGACCGTGCCCCGGACCTCGCCGCTCTCGAAGCGGCAGGTGCGTGGCCGCCGCTGGCCGGCGAGGTGGAGCTCTGGCGCCGCGCGCGACTCGGGGTAGCGCATCACTCCTTCACCGCGTGGCTCGGCTGGACGCCGGCGACCGACGTCGAGCCTCTGAACGAGCGCCTCGCCCCTCTCGACGCAGCCATCGTCGAGCTGCCCCCGCCCGCCTGGGTCGAGCCGCCTACGCTCCTGAGCGCGGTCGCGTTGGAGCAGCCGTTCCGACCTCTCGTGCAGTCCTACGGCACCGCCCGCTACCGCGACATCGACCCCACGCCGTTCACGGTCGTCTCGTTCGTCGTCATGTTCGGGATGATGTTCGGCGATGTGGGGCACGGGTTGCTCCTCGTGGCGCTCGCCCTCTGGCTGCGCCGGAGGCGGGTAGGACGCTTCGCGTCCGTCCATCACCTCTGGGTGATCGTGTGTGCTGCCGGGCTGTCGGGGGCCTTCTTCGGCCTGCTCTACGGGGAGGCGTTCGGTCCGACCGAGCTCGTGCCGACCCTCTGGCTGAACCCGCTCGACGAGCCGATCCGACTCCTCGTTGCGGCCCTCGGCGTCGGAGCCGTGCTCCTCACGACCAGCTACGTCCTCGGCATCGTCAACCGGTGGCGGGGTGACGGGCTTCGCGCTGCCGTGTTCGCCCAGTTCGGCGTCGCGGGCCTGCTCGCGTTCGTCGGCGGTCTCGTGATCGCGGGCGGCGTCTACTTCGACCTCCCTCTTGTCACGATCGGCGGGAGCGCCATCGCCCTCCTCGGCCTCGTCCTGCTCGCGGTCGGGCTCGCCCTGGATGCGGGGCGCGGCGGGACCGCCGTGACGCAGGCGACGATCGAGTTCGTCGACGCGGTGATCCGGCTGTTCTCCAACCTCGTCTCCTTCACGAGGCTGGCGGCGTTCGGGCTCATGCACGCAGCGATCAGTGCGATCGTGCTCGCTGCAGCGACCGCCCTCTGGGGCGGGGCAGTCGGCGTGATCGCTGCAATCCTCGTGTTCGTCGCCGGCAATGCTCTCGCCTTCGGGCTCGAAGGTCTCGTGACGGCGGTCCAGGCCCTCCGCCTCGAGTACTACGAGCTCTACTCCCGACTCTTCACCGGCGAGGGGCACCCCTTCTCGCCGTGGTCGATGACCGTTCTCTCTCCAGAGGAGGAGCCATGATCAGCTCGATCCTGTGGGCGCTGCCCGCGATCGCCCTCGTCTTCGCCGTCACGACGGCCATGCTGCGCCGGGCACCCGCGCGTGGGTTTCGGCGTTTGCTCGCCGTGAACGGCCTCGTCGTCCTCGCCACCCTCGTCCTCGCCGCGCTCCTCCTCGCCGGCATCGTCGAGCCGGCGCAGGCGGCCGATGCGGAAGCAACGTCGTCCTCCTCGTGGGCGGCGCTCCTGGGAGCCGGGATCGCCGTTGCCGGCTCGGCGCTCGGCGCCGGGTTCGCCGTCGCCTACACCGGGGCGGCGGCTCTCGCAGCCGTCAGCGAAAAGCCGGAGATGTTCGGCCGCACGCTCGTGATCGTGGGTCTCGCTGAAGGGATCGCGATCTACGGTCTCGTGATCGCGATCATTCTCATCGGGCAGGCATGACACGAATTGTCGCCATCGGTCGCGTGCACGAGCTCGCCGGCTATGCGCTCGCCGGCGTCGACGTGATCGACGCTTCCGACCCCGACGGCGTACAGCACGCGTGGGCTTCACTCACCGACGACGTCTCGCTGGTGCTCGTGACAGCCGAGGCTCGGGCAGCGCTGCCCGAGCGGCTCGGTGCCGGTGATCCACTCTGGGCGGTGATCCCGGCATGAACCTCGAGCCGCTCCGTCGGGCATTGCGCGCCGAGACAGAGGCCGATGCCGTCGAGCGCCGCACCGAGGTCGCGGCGCGCTGCGATCGCATCGTCGCCCAAGCGGAGGCGGAGGCCCGCCGGCTGACGCGACAGGGCCGACTCGAGGGAGGGCGGATTGCCGAGCGCGAGGCCGGACGCCGCCGTGCGAGCGCGAGCCGCCGGAGTCGCGAGATCGTGCTCGCGGCCCGACGTCGACAGCTGGAGTCACTCCGGCGCTCCGCCCGCGGCGCGGTGGTCCAGGACGTTCGGGACGACCCGCGATACCCCGAGCTCCTCGACCGGCTGTCGCAGGCGGTGAGAGCACAGCTCGGTGACGACGCCGAGGTCACCGTCGACCCGTCCGGGCTCGGCGGCGTGATCGGCCGCCGCGGCAGCGCCTCGGTCGACTACACGCTGCCGCGCCTCGCCGATCGCGTCGTCGACGGCATGGGCGAGCAGTTGGAGACGCTGTGGCGATGAGCACCGGCACCGTCCACCGCGTCAGCGGCCCCGTTCTCTCGGTCGCAGGGCTCGAGCCGGAGATGCTCGAGCTCGTCGAGATCGGCGAGGCGCGCCTCCCGGGCGAGGTGATCTCCCTCGAAGGACGCACTGCCATCGTGCAGGTACACGCGTACACGGGTGGCGTGCGACCGGGCGACCGCGTCGTTGCCACCGGGCATCCGCTCCGAGCCCTGCTCGGGCCGGGGCTGCTCGGAGGCGTCTTCGACGGGATGCTCCGCAGGCTCTCGGGCGCAGGCGCCGTCCTCGGCGACGGAGACCGTCCCGGCACGCTCGACCTGACGAGACGATGGCCGTTCACTCCGACCCGGGCCGAAGGCGACCAGGTGGGGCCGGGAGACCTGCTCGGCGACGTGCCGGAGACGCAGGCGATCACCTTCCGCGCCCGCGTGCCCCACGGCACGGGGGGAGCGATCGACTGGATCGCACCGCCTGGTCGCTACACGGTGGCGGAACCGGTGGCACGGGTCGGCGGTGTCGACGTCACGCTCGCCGAGCACTGGCCGGTGCGGCGCCCGCGGCCACTGGCCGAGCGGGTGCGCACCGACGTGCCGCTGCGGACAGGCCAGCGCGCGCTCGATCTCTTCTTCCCCGTCGCCCGCGGCGGCAGCGCCGCCGTGCCAGGGGGTTTCGGGACCGGCAAGACGGTGCTCTTGCAGCAGATCGCCAAGTGGTGCGACGCCGACGTCATCGTCTACGTCGGCTGCGGCGAGCGGGGCAACGAGATGGCCGACGTGCTCGAGGAGATGGCCAGGCTCGAAGACCCGCGCACGGGGCGTCCGCTGCTCGACCGCACGGTCCTGATCGCGAACACGTCGAACATGCCCGTGCTCGCCCGGGAGGCGAGCATCTACACCGGGGTCACCGTTGCCGAGCTCTATCGAGACATGGGGTACGACACGGTGCTGATCGCCGACTCGACGTCACGCTGGGCGGAGGCGCTGCGGGAGGTGTCCTCGCGGACGGGCGAGCTGCCCGCGGAGGAGGGGTACCCGGCAGGTCTCGCTTCTGCGCTCGCCGCCTTCTACGAAAGAGCGGGGCGCGTCCGGACGTGTGGGGGCGACGACGCATCGGTGACGATCCTCGCGGCCGTGTCCCCCCCGGGCGGCGACATGACCGAGCCGGTCAGCGCCCATACGCGCAGGTTCGTGCGGTGCGTCTGGTCGCTCGACCCCGACCTCGCGTACGCACGCCACTACCCGGCAGTGAGCTGGCGCGATTCGTCGACCCGTGACGCCGAGCGCGTCGCGGAGTGGCACCTCTCGCAGCAGGAGCCGGCGTGGAACGCGCAGAGGGAACGCGCGCTGCGCCTGCTCGCGGACGCCGACCATCTCGAGTCGATCGCGCAGCTCGTGGGCGCCGGATCACTTCCCGATCGCGAGCGCGTGACGATGATGACCGGTCGCCTGTTGCGTGCCTCGGTGCTCCAACAGAGCAGCCTGAGCCCCAACGACGCATATTGCGCACCCGCGAAGCAGCAAGCGCTGCTCGAGCTCGTCCTGAGCGTTCACGACGCGTGCGTGGGCCTCGTCGAGCGGGGTGTCTCGGCGGGACGGATCGAGGAGCTCGACCTTTCACCCGCCTCGCGGGCGCGCGACACGACGGCTCCCGACGATGCCACCGGGGTGAAGGCGATCAAGGATCGGCTCCTCGCCGTGCTCGGAGAACTGGCATGAGGCTGCGCGCCCCAGTCGAGTACTCGGCGCTGACGTCGATCAAGGGCCCGCTGTTGTGCGTCGAGGGCGTGCAGGGCGTCGGCTGGGACGAGGTCGCCGAGATCCATCTCGACACCGGCGAGGTCCGGCACGGCATCGTGCTCGAGGTTGCCGGAGAGCTCGCCGTGGTGCAGGTCTTCGAGGGCACGCAGGGGCTTTCCCTCGGGGGCGCCCGCGTGTCGTTCGGCGGCGGCCCGATGCGCATCCCCGTGTCGGAGGCGTGGCTGGGCCGTGTGTGCAACGGTCGCGGCGAGCCGCTGGACGGAGGCCCGCCGGTGGTCGGCGCCGAGCTGCGCGAGATCGGAGGTCACCCCATCAACCCGGCGGCCAGGGCGACTCCCAGCGACCCGATCCTCACCGGTGTGTCGGTGATCGACGGGTTGGCAACGCTCGTGCGCGGACAGAAGCTCCCGATCTTCTCGATCGGCGGGCTGCCGCACCTCGAGCTCGCCGCACAGCTCGCCGCGCAGGCGACGGTGCAGGACGAGCCGTTCGCGGTCGTGTTCGCCGCGATGGGCGTGACGAACGCCGACGCCTCGATGATGCGCGAGCGACTCGAGCTGCGGGAGCCGTCCGACGACCTCGTGTTGGTGCTCAACACCGCGGACGACCCGCTCGTGGAGCGGATCACCGCGCCACGGCTGGCACTGACGATCGCCGAGCACCTCGCGTTCGACCTCGACCGGCACGTCCTCGTCGTGATGGCCGACATGACGAGCTACTGCGAGGCGGTGCGCGAAGTGGCCTCCTCGCGCGGTGAAATCCCGAGCCGTCGCGGCTACCCCGGCTACCTCTACAGCGACCTCGCGAGCATCTACGAGCGCGCGGGCCGTATCCACGGGAAGGAGGGATCCGTGACCCAGGTGCCGGTGCTGACGATGCCCGGCGAGGACATCACGCATCCCGTCCCCGACCTGACGGGCTACATCACCGAGGGCCAGATCGTGCTCTCCCACGATCTCCACGTGAGGGGCGTGTATCCGCCGTTCGACCCGCTGCGGTCGCTGTCGCGGCTGATGCGGCTGGGCGCAGGCCCCGCGAAGACGCGGGCAGACCATCTGGAGATCGCGGCGCAGCTGTACGCGCTCGTGGCCCAGGCTCGCCGCATCGCGGACCTCGCCGAGGTCGTGGGCGTCGACGCGCTGAGCGAGGGTGAGGCCGGCTACCTCGAGTTCTTCGAGGCCTTCGAGTCGGGGTTCGTCGGCCAGGACGGCGCCGAGCTGAGACCGCTGGACGAGACGCTCGACCGCGCGTGGGCGGTCGCTTCCACGCTCCCCGAGCGTGAGCTGACGATGGTGTCCGAGGACGCACTCGCGACGCACTACGGCCGCGCAGGAGGTGGCAGATGAGGGTGCCGCCGGGCAGAGCGGGCCGTCTCTGGCTCCTGCGGCGACTCGAGGTCGCCGAGCGCGGCACGGAGGTGCTCGAGCAGAAGCGCCAGACGCTCCTGCGCGAGCGGCAACGGACTGCGAGTGCTCTGGCCGCCGCCGCCGCCGTCTGGGAGGAACAGGGACGATCCGCGGCGGAGTGGAACGACCGCGCGCTCGCGCTCGCCGGTGCGCGACGCCTGCGGCTGGCCGCCCTGCACGGCGCCGGTTCCGCGAAGGCGAGCATCACCTGGCGCAACGCTCTCGGCACGATGGTGCCCGACTCGGTGCAGGTCGAGTTCACCGCGGAGAAGGGCGCCGTCTCCTCGGGTGGCGGGGCCGGCGTCGCCCTCTGTGCGGACGCTCATCGCAACGCCCTGGGCGCCGCCGCAGCCTTCGCGGCCGCGCGCGCGGCCGACGAAGCAGTCGCCGCGGAGCTCGTCGCCACGACCCGGCGGCTGCGCGCGATCGAGCGGCGTTGGATCCCCGAGCACGAGTCGGCGCTTCGGCAGCTCGAGCTCACGCTCGCCGAGCACGAGCTGGAGGACGCCGCCCGGGCGCGCTTCGCGCTCGAGCGGCGCTGAGCGTTAGCTCCCGCGAGCCGGCTGCGGCACGACGCGCAGGTACGGCAGCGGCTGCTCCCAGCCGTCCGGGTACCTCTCCTTGGCCTCGTCGTCGGAGACGGCGGAGACGATGATCACGTCGTCGCCGTCCTGCCAGTCCGCGGGAGTGGACACCTTCTCCCGGGCGGTCAGCTGCAGCGAGTCGAGCAGCCGCAGGATCTCGGCGAAGTTTCGCCCGGTCGTCATCGGGTAGGTGAGCGTTGCCTTGATCCTCTTGTCGGGCCCGACCACGAAGACCGCGCGGGCCGTCTGGTTGTCGGCTGGTGTTCGGCCTTCCGCTGTGTCGCCTGCATCCGCAGGGAGCATGTCGTACTGCTTGACGATGTCGAGCGTCGGGTCGCCGACGAGTGGATAGTTGAGAGCGTTGCCGTGGAGCGACTCGATGTCCTTCGACCAGGCCTCGTGATTCGAGACCGGGTCGACGCTGATTCCGAGCACTTTGCAGTTGCGGCGATCGAACTCGGGCTTCAAGCCGGCGACCGCGCTCAGCTCCGTCGTGCAAACGGGCGTGAAATCCTTCGGGTGAGAGAAGAGGATCGCCCAGCCGTCACCGATCCAATCGTGGAAGGCGATCGGCCCCTCCGTCGTGTCGGCGGTGAAGTCGGGTGCCTCGTCGTTGATGCGCAGGGTCATTGCGCCTCCCTCCTGCAGAGATGCCTTGGTGGACAGCCGATTCTATACTAATTGAAGTGTTACGCCCAAACCGCGGGCCTTCGCGTCGAGGCTAGGAGAGGTCGATGCGGTCGGCGCGGAGATGCCCCAGTCGCAGCTCCCGCTCCGCTGCGAGGAAGGCGTCCATCGTCTCGCGCATCGTCGTGCCCTCGTAGGCCCAGATCTCGGGATGGACGTTCACGTGGAGCCAGTCGAGCTCGCCGCTTGCCAGCTCTCGGTGGGGGCAGTGCCCGGGGCGGTCGCGGAAGCGCCAGTTCTGGTTCGAGTCGGACCGGAAGTGCGCCGGGTCGTACCACGGCTCGCTCATCGCATTGGTGGCGCCGGCGATCGGTGCCGTCTGGTACGCGCGGTCCGGGTTGTGCCAGGCGACAACCGGGTCAAACCTCTCGTCGAGATCGACGTTGGGCCAGATCGCGTGGTGCGCGACCCGGCCGCCGAGCTCCCGGAGACGCGCGATCGTCCGTTCGCCCTCCTCCGAGAGGAGGTTGTAGAAGACGGAGCGCGTCATCAGGAACCACGTCGACCACGCGCCCGCGTCGGCCTCGACCTCGGCCATGAGCAGGGCGGCTTCGAGGGACAGGTCGACGTCGTGGCGGAGGATCAGATCTCCGGTCTCGGGGGGCCGGTCGAAGCCCGCGAAGCGGTAGCCGCCGGCCTTGGCTGCATCGAGCAGCTCCCGGTAGTGGTCAAGCGAGAAGGTGCAGCTCTCGCCGCTCACGGCTGTGCCTCCACGTCGATCTCGACGAGTGCGGCGGCTGCGTCGGCGCGGTCGAGCGCCTGCTCGCGGGTCTCGCCGGTGGCGATCACGTAGCCGCGACGGTCGGAGATCACGCGCACGGGGACGATCGTCTCACCCACGGCGGAGTAGATCGAGGCGTCGACCACCCCGGGCGAGGCGAGCACCGGGTCGAGCGGCCCAACGCGCGTCACCCGACCGGGCCGGAGATGACCCGGCTCTGCGGTCAGGAAGCGGATCGCCGTGGGCCGCTCGAAGCGCGGTCTCACCATCTCCTCCGTGACCTCCTCGCCGAGCGCCAGGCGAAGCTGCACCTCGAGCAGGTCGACCCCGAGCGCGTGCTCGAGCAGCTCGGCCATCATCCCCCCGATCCGCGCCGCGCACTCGACGACGAGCACCCTTCCGTCCGTGGTCGCGATCAGCTGGGGGAACGCGATCCCGCTCTCGAGCCCGAGCGCGAGCGCCGTGTCGGCGGCGATCCCGTGCGCGGCGTCGAGCAGCTCCCCAGTGAGGTGCGGCGGGTAGAGATGGATCCAACTCACGCCGAAGCCGAGCCCGGACGGCCGGAGCCGGTCGCCGAGCACCACGAGCAGCACGCGCCTGTCACGCACGACGACGATGCCGTTCATCTCGATCCCGTCGACGTACTCCTCCAGAATCGCCTCCTCGCCGGGCGAGACGGCGATCGCCTCGTCGAGGTGGGTACGAACTTCAGCTTCGGACTCGACGCGAAAGAGGCCGTGCTGGCCGCTCCCCGACCCGGGCTTGAGCACCGCGGGGAAGCCGACCTCCTGCGCGGCGCGTTCCACGTCGTCCGGGGCGGCGAGCGTCGTGAACCGCGGCTGCGGGACGCCTGCCTCGGCGAGTCGCCGCCGCATGTCCGGCTTGCTCCTCATCAGTCGGGCGGTCTCCTCACCGATGCCGGGAACGCCGAGCGCTTCGGCGAGCCGCGCCACCATCGGCACGGCGCGCTCCGCCTGGACGGTGGTGACACCGTCGATCCGGAGGTCGGCGAGGGCCGCGAGCACCTTGTCGGGTTCGGCGAAGTCGACAACCCGGCCGATGTCGGCCTCGGCGAGCCCGGGTGCGTCGGGATTGCGGTCGACGGCGACGACGCGGAGGCCGAGCTCCGTCGCACGGCGAATCGCCGCGCGCTGGTAGCGGCCGGCCCCGACGATGAGAACGGTCTTCATCGACCCGCGATGCTACTCGCGAGCGCTCGTGGCACCGGCGGGCATCCGGCCGGACGACGCCGCCGGCGAAGTACAGTCTCGCGCCATGAGCGAACGGAGATCGCCGGACACGGAGGTCGCCCACCGCTTCGCGGATGCTCTGGACAGCGGCGACTCCGCCGCGGCCGCGATGCTGCTCGCAGAAGACGCCGAGCTCGCGTTCCCGGGGGCAACACTACGCGGACGTGCCACCTGGCTCGAAGCGCGCGCCGGGCAAGCACCGCCGGAGCACCTGACCGAGAGCGTCGAGGACGCCACGTTCGTGGAATCGGACAGGCGCGTCGAGATGAAAGCCCGACTCGTTCAGCGCTGGGTCGAGAGCGGCGAGATCGCCCACGAGCAGCCTGTGCTCGTGGTCTTCGAGGTGGCGGATGGCCTCATCTGCCGGCTCGAGTTCCTCCCGGGCGAGTCGACTGCGACCTGAGCCGCTCGGCGGCGACCGCCCACACCGCGTCCGGGTCGGCAGGTCGGCTGAATCAGCCACGGGTCGGCTCCGTAGTCCGTTCGTATAGGCGATCGTGCTCACCCCCGATGCGCGGGTGGCCGCGGTCGGCGAGCCTTGTGCGCAGGAGGTGTTGTCATGCACGTAGAGACACGAAGACCACCGGTCGCGCTCGACGGTGTCCTGGCGCCCAACCTCAGCCGCTGGCTGTGGCTCGTCAAGTGGCTGCTCGCGATTCCCCACTTCGTGGTGCTGTTCTTCCTCTGGGTCGCCTTCGCCGTGCTCACGTTGATCGCGTTCTTCGCGGTGCTGTTCACGGGGCGCTACCCGAGGGGGATCTTCGACTTCAACGTGGGGGTCCTGCGCTGGTCATGGCGGGTCGCCTTCTACGCGTTCGGTGCGCTCGGTACGGATGAGTACCCACCCTTTACGCTCGGTGAGGTACCTGACTACCCGGCTCGGCTGGCGATCGAGTATCCCCAGGACCTGCGCCGCGGCCTCCCCCTGATCGGCTGGTGGCTGCTCGGTATCCCGCAATTCTGTATCGCGGGGATCTTCGCCGGGGGCGGATGGTCGCTCGGACTGGTCGGCATCCTCGTCCTCGTCGCCGGCGCCGTGCTGCTGTTCAGGGACCGCTACCCGCAGGAGATCTTCGACCTCGTGCTCGGTCTCGACCGCTGGGTACTGCGCGTGATCGCCTACGGGGCGTTCATGACCCGCGACTACCCGCCGTTCCGGCTCGACACGGGCGCGCACGAGCCGACTTTCGAGATGAGACAGGAGTAGGCAGCGTGACGCCGACCGTGGGCCAGGACGATCCGCCTCGGCCGACCCCACGGATCCGCGCTTCGGCCAGACGGGCGGTGGCGCACGCGGCGTCGATCGTACGGCTCGAGAAGGAGCTCGTGCAAGCCGAGCTCGAGCACAAGAGCGTGAGCCTGGGCGCCGGCGCGGGAGCCGCCGTGGCCGCCGGTGTCTTTCTGCTCTTCGCCGTCGGGTTCGGTCTCGCCACGGTCGTCGCCGTGCTCGCGCTCGTCGTTCCCTGGTGGCTTGCGCTCCTGATCGTGTTCTCGATGCTCGTGCTCGTCGTGCTCGTCCTCGTGCTCGTCTCGCGGAGCCTCTTCCGGGACGGCACACCGCTGGCGCCGAAGCAGGCGATCGCCGAGGCGCGCCTGACGAAGCAGATCCTGAGGGGACCCCATGCCGGGTGAGCGTCGCAGTGAGCAGGAGATCCGTCGGGAGATCGCTGCCGAGCGCGAGCAGCTGGCCGACGCGCTCGCCGAGCTGCGCAAGGGCATCGACGGGAAGCGCAGATCTGCGGCCGCCGTCGTCGGCGTCATCGCAGCCGCGTGTTCAGCCGCGGCGGCCCTCATGTTCGTCCGGCGCCTCAGAGACGGCTAGCTGAGATCGCTTGGTCGCCTCACGCCGCAGTCGCCTCGGTCACTCAGGACGCGAGAGTGTCCGGATGTGTTACAAGCGCCGTTCTGCGAGGGGCGGCAGCGGACCGGAGGGGTCGAGCTGGTGGATCGTGGCAACCGATTCGACGAACCAGCGATCGAACTCGTTGTCCGAGCTCATCACATTCGCCATGAAGGCATCACCGCCGGGACCTTCGTGGATGACGAGAACCGAGTAGCTCCCGTCAGGCATCGCTTGCAGGTAAGCGGCGTGCTCGGTCAGGCCGTGCCGGGTATTCATGTCGTCGAACTCAGCCTTCCGGGGGCCGCTCAACTCCGCGATCCACTTCTCCCAGTCGCCGACCTTGTCCGCTGCGAGCGGGGCGATCATTCCGGGCATGAGTTCCCTCCTCTACGTGGGTGAGCAGGGCAAGAATTCTCGCTTCGTGATCGACAGGCGTCAAGAGTGCGCGCGCACGGTCGCCATCGCTGAGCGCTTCCGCGAGCATGTGACATGCATCGCAGACGACGGTTGAGGGGAGTGATGGAGTGGCAATCACGGTGATAGTCGAGCTCCGGGCGAAACCGGGGAGACGAGCCGAGCTCGAGAGTCTGATCGAGAGCATCGTGGCGGAGCATGGACCGAGCCAGCGTGGCTTCCTGGGCAGCACCCGTTACGAGGTGCTCGATGACGCGGACATGCTGATCGAGATTGCCGAGTGGGAGTCGGCCGAGGCGCGGGCGGCACACATGGACGAGGCCGCGGCCACCGGGGCCTACGAGCCTCTGCTCGAGATGTTGGCCGCACCGTTCAGGGCGACGGTGATCAGGCAGCTGCCCTGACGGCACACCGATCTACGCGCTCGATCTTGCCGCATCTGTGCAGTCGAAGGATCCGCTCGAGAGACATTCCCGAATTGTCAGTCTGCGCTCGTCCCGTTCGGGGCTGTGGTCAGGGCGGCCCCGGTGTGCTCTTTCTTCGTGACTCGATTCCCGCAGGACTCGATTCATTTTTCGTGTGTGCGTGAGAGAGAGATAGAGAGATCTCGGGGCCTCGGTACACCTACCCGAGGCCCCGCAATCCCTGTGTTCGTGAGATGGGCGGTACTGGGCTCGAAATGGGCCGCCCTCGAATCAACTGTCGTTCACGTGGGCCGATTTTGAGCTGCTTTTGCAGGGGGTTCTTGTGGACGCGGAGGGTCGTCCGATCTCACTGTCCGCGACTGGTTTCTACTCTGCGCTTGGACGGATTCGGGACATGCTGGCTGGCTCGGAGGGGCTGCGTCGGATCGCGGCGCTGCTCTTGGAGGAGCTGTCGGGTCGATGAGTGGCGTGGGGGTTGCGGTCGCCCGGGGAGCTGTCTCGCGAGCGACTGCCCCCGGGCGGCGGTTCCATCGATGCTCGTGGGCCGGCCGATCCCGGAAGAGGTCCGTCGCTGCTCGGCACGGACGTGCCCGGAGTACGCGCCGACGTGGGCGCGCGACACGAGGCGCAGGCTGTTCGTCAACCTCGAGCAGCTGAAGATGTCGGTCATGTTCTCAGTGACCGCTCCCGGCGCTGACCTGCACCCGTTCGATCCCGACTACTGCTCCCATCCCCCCAATGAGAAGTGCTCGGGCACTCGCGGCTGTCGGGTCAATCCGGAGATCGCCGAGGCCTTCAACCGACACGCCGGGAATTGGTGGAGCGAGTTGCACCGTGCCGCGAAGGTGCGGGCGGATCGAGCCACGCGCTTCAAAGGCAGACTGGCGGCACGGGTGTGGGAGAAGCAGAAACGCGGACTCGCTCACCTGCACGGCGTGATCTCGGTGGAGTCGCCGGAGCACGTCCGCTGGGCCGAGGCCTACGTCACGGCGCTTGGGGAGATGGCGCCGCGCTACGGGTTCGGGTTCGTCGACGGCTGGCACAAGATTGGGCGCAGGTTCTGGCCGGGGGTGCAGGCTGCTGCATACCTGTCGAGCTACTTCGCCGGCGGTCGCGGCCGAAAGATGGCGATAACGGAGAACGTCCTCGCCGGCGATCTTCCACGCCTGGTCATATTCATCGGACGTCAGCTGACCACTCGCACCGGCTGCACGATGCGGAACCTGCGGAACGCGCGCGGGCTGTGGGCATCACGGAACCTGCACGTAGACCCGCCGCGCGTGACGCTCGACGGATGGTTGGCCGCTGCCGCGATGCTCCAACAACGGCGGCGGATCGAGTGAGAACACGGAGCGTCGTGCCTCGGGCTGCAACTGTTGGTTGCCGTTCGAAGGGCTCGCGACGACGCCTATTTGCAGGGGAGGAGGCGGCCAGGCCGCCTCCTCCTCCGTTGTCTGTCTTGGTGGTTGTCGCGTCTACCCGGCCAGGCGTACCTGGACGAGTCGGTAGCCGGCGATGCCGCCGAGTGCTGGGTCGCCCTTGCGGGAGGCTTTGATGAAGAACTGCACGTTGAAGCCGTTCCGCGGCTGCGGGAAGAACCGGTTTGGAACGAGCGTCAGTGTCACGTAGCCGTCGGCCTGCGTGGCCTGGGTCTGACCTTGTACGACCAGGGGCGTCGCCCGCATGAACACGATCGCTCCGTTGACCGGTCGTCCTCCTCGTGCGGTGATCCGGATGCGTGCCGTGATCGGTGCGGTGCTGCTTCTCACCGGGTTCGGTGAGAACTGCACCGAGGCGATCACGAGGCGGTCGCCGGCGGCCTTCAGGTCGCTGACTGCCACGGAGTTCCCGGGGGACGGCGGCGGGCTGTTCGAGCCGACGACGCCTGTCGGGTTCGAGATCGCTGATGTCGACCCACGGTCGTTTCTGGCGATCACCCGGACGCGGATCGTGCGACCGGTGTCGCTGTCTCGGATCTCGTATTCCGGGTCGTTCGCACCCTGGATCTCGCTGCAGTTGTTGCCCTTCGGATTGCAGCGAAGCCAGACGAACGAGTACGTGATCGGGTCTTCTCCGCCCCACTGGCCGCGGTTCGCGTTGAGCACGTTGCCTGCCACGGCTGTGCCTTTGATCGACGGCTCGTCCGTGTTGAAGGGCTTGGCGGACGTGATCAGCGCTGTCGGGTTCGACGTTGCCGTGTCGGAGCCGTCGTCGTTGGTTGCTTTCACCTGCGAACGGATCCTGGAGCCGGCATCGGCCTCGCGCAGGACGTAGCTGGCGTTGTTGGCGTTCGTGATCCGCTTGCAGTCCGACGCGTCCGCCTTGCCGGCCCCGTCGCACCGGAACCAGCTGTAGTCGTACTCGATCGGCGTGGTGCCGGCCCAGGTGCCTTGCGTCGTCTGCAGGACCTGGCCGACGCGAGGCGTGCCTTTGATCGACGGCTCCCCGGTGTTCTTCGGGGCGGCGTTTGTCGCGGCACCCGACGCCCCGGCGAGCGTCGCCGCCATGATGGCGGCTACCGCTACGAGTGCAGCCGAGCCGGCGAGGCTCGCGAATCCCGCGCGTCGCATGTGTCGATGCTTCGTGTTCGCTCTCATCTCATGCTCCTTCCCAATGGCTCCCTCGATCTGTGTCGAGGCGTCGCCGCAAACGCTCCCCAGCCGGGAAGGCCTTCTGCAGTGCTTGAGAAGAGGGCCGCGACCGCTCTGGATCGCCGTAGGTTTCGGCGAACCGCAGTCGCTTCAAAGCTGACTAGCCGTGTAAGCGTACCTGCAACCACGGCAGGCGGTGGGGGCCGCCCGATCTGCGCTGCCGGCTGGAGTCAGCGGCCTAGCCGTTCTCGGCGTCCGGCGACGGGTCTTCTTAGGCCGTATCGACGTCGTGCGCTGTCGTTGCCGAGGGGCTCGGCAGCAACAAGAGGTGGCTCTCGACCACCGCTTCTGCAACGTCGATCAGCTTCCGTCCGTTGTGCTGCGAATGAGAGCGGAGCATCGCGAACGCCTCTTCCTGGTCAATCGCGTGGCGTGCCATGAGGATGCCTTTCGCCTGCTCGATCACCGCCCGACGCCCGAACGCACCCTGAAGGTTCTGATATTCGGCGAAACGGTGGAGCGTGATCTCGATCGCGCTCTGTAGCTCCTCGGCGTCGGCGTCGACGATGTAGGCGAACACGCCACGCTTGGCGGCCTCCCGGATATAGCTCGGGTCCTTCGCGGAAAGCAGCGCGATCACCGGGCAGGTGGACTCGTGAACGATCTCCCCGATCAATTCCAGCGCGTGCTCCGAGCTCAATCCAAGCCCGACAAAAGCCACATCGGGATGCTCCCGCGCCGTGACCGCGCCCACTTCCTTGGCGTCGACCTCGCGAGCAATGACATCGTGGCCGAGGCCCATGACAACCCGGGCGAGCAACTCCAGCCGATCCTTGCGCTCGTTCGCGATCAGAACACGAAGAGGTGAAATCAGCGCAACGTCCACTGGCCTACTCGAAGCATAAGCATCAATGACGGGCTGGCGCCCCACCAGGTCTTGGCGCGCGGATCCCGAGGTCTGCCTCAATGGACGTCTCTGAACCATCGGGCATGCTCGCATCCCGTTCGCGCATGCCGTACGTCGTCGAGCCACGCCAAACCGTCACGGTTGCATTGCGGTGAGCCGCTGGGATCCGACGTCGCCACTGGCATACACTGGGCGAGCGGCGCGGCCTACCCGCCCGGCCGCAACAGCCCGCGACGATCGACCGTGGGCTCGGAGGTATTGCCCACATGCAGCATTGGGACCTGACAGCAGCGAACGAGGGAAGCAGAACCGGCCCGCGAGTCCTCTTCTCGAACCCCGAAGCGCGTGGCGTTGTGATGGACCTTGCGCAGGACGAGGAGATGGGCGACCATCAGGTTCGCGAGCGGGCGCTAGTCCACGTCCTGCGGGGGAGCGTGACGTGCACCAGCGGAGCTGATACCGCAACGTGTGTGGAGGGCACGCTCATCGTCTTCGAGCCCGGCGAGCCTCATACGCTGCGTGCGCTGCAGCCGACGCGGCTCTTCCTCACCCTTGCCCCCTGGCCGGCACAGGGCCACTACGGCGACGCGGCAGGCGATGACCCGCACGAGCTTCCCGTGCACGCGACGCAGCCCCCGCTAGGCGACCGCCCCTTGTAGCCGACGCACTCAAGGCCGAGACGTGCGGCAGCGCCTGATCGACGCCAGTTCTCGGGTGACATTCCCGAACGCTGGCGCAGGCCACGCGGCCCGCTCCCCAACCCGAGTGCTGGCAGTCCCTTACCTCAGGCGGGTAGCGGGTCGCTTGCGTCCCGCGACGAGGAGGACGGCAAGTGTGCCGTATCCGGTGAGGGTGGCGGTTCGTGCCAGCCATCGTGGCAACGTGGCAGCCGCTGATCTGTTAGAACCGTCCAATATCATCAGGGGGGGCCTTCCACTCAGGGGAAGGGTGCGGTCGCGACAGCGCGGCCGTTGCGGAGCGACTGAGCGCCCCTTCCGGAATCAACCCCGGAAGGCGGATGTGCCATGTTTGGGAGATCCTCGGCGCTGCCGATGGTGTCTGGCGTTTCCTTGGTGTTCGGTGTCTTGCTGACGTTGGGAACGGCGGAGGAGACATCATGCGTCTGATCCTCGTCTTTGCTGTAGGCCTTGCGTCTTGCGTCGTGGTTGTGTCATCTGCCGTCGCTGGGGATGCGGCCACCACGGTCGTGCCGAAATGCACGAAGGCCATGAACAAGACGGGGGCGGTCAAGACGATCACGAGTGGCAGCGATCGTCTCACGCTGTACTGCGGGCCTGCGAAGGCGACGGTCAAGATCGGCACCAAGAAATCAAAGATCGTTGGTGGGGCTTGCGGCGCCAGCACAAGTCAATCCACCAGCATGGGGTTCTTCATCGGCGTTCTCACCTACAGGGCGAAGAAGCAGGTCAACAGTTTCGCCAGCCTGGTTATCAGGCCGAAGCCGAAGCGGCCCGGTACGTACGTTGACGGAGCCAAGTGGGACATCTCCGCCCTGGTTCAGGCGCCCGGAACTGATTTCAGTGGCCCCGCGAAGGTAGTGCTGAACAAGGGCCTCAGGAGCGGTACGTTCTCGGCCAAACAGGGCGGAAAGCCCATCACCGTAACGTGGGCCTGTGGTAACTGAGACGCCGGGACACACAGGCCAGAATCGCCCTCTCAGGTATCGAGCTGACGATCAGCTAACCGCAGCAGTTCTCAACCCTCAGTCGTGTTGGAAGGCCGCCCCGGCGGCCTTCCAACTTCCCGCCACCGATCTCCGGCCGCCGGGGGTGGCCAGAGGCTTCAGTCTCTGACCAGGGTTTCGCTCGTAGGCGAATTATGAGATGCCGTCGCACTCAGGTGACATTCGCGAACTCTGGCGCACGGCGGCGTCCTACCACCGCCGACCCCGCCTCCGTCGCCCCCGTAGCTTTCTCTAGTGAGGGTCAAGCGAATCGGCTACGTCGGCGTGCGCACGTGCGACGTCGACGGCATGACCTCCTTCCTCCGGGACGTGCTCGGACTGCTCACTCGCTCTGACCTATGCCTCGCCGGGGAGTCTCGAACGCGCGCTCGTGGCCGCGCGAGCAGCACCAGCAGCGACCCTGCCCGTCGCGATTCAGGTCCGTGAGGACGTGACCCTGTTCGCAGACTCCCCAACGATCGATGAAGTCCGCGATGACCCTGCGCCGGAGAGCGGCCCGATGGCGCTCGAGCTCATCGTCCCGGGCCACGACACGAACGGTACCGTCCGGCCTCGAATGCGGGCCCGCTCGGCCGTCTCGTAGACCGATGCGGTGTGCCCACCGGCTCGAGCGGCTTGACCCACGGCGCTTCGCACGACGCTTGATCGCCGCCGACGATCCGTAGCGTCGAGGAACATGTCGGAGCACTGGCGCACGGGGATCGTGATATCGAAAAGGATTCAACGGCCCACCATCACGTTTTCCGAACAGGTCCGGCATCGTTGAGTGCGACCCCCGTCGAGCGGTAGTAGTTGAGTTGTTGTAGCCGAGGGGACGCGTGTTCTCTCCTTGCCTGCACACCCTGGTGCACACCCAGGCGACGAAAGAGTTCGATTTTGCAGGCATGTTCGGGTCCGGCCCGGACGTGAACGGCGCGTTCGAACGCGGCGCTGAGAGCCCGCGTATCGCCCCCAGTGGTCTCTGATGAGTTCAGCCAGCTCTCCTGCGCCTCTGAAACCGACTTTCGTCGCCTTCTAGAGTGCATCCTGATTCGTCCGAGACAAGCGAGGAGTACTCTGAGAACAGGTGAGAGAAGCGCGTAGCGATTAGCGCGGCGAGAAGCGCCATTGCCCGGGTCGACGGCGCGGTCGGTTCCTCATAGCCGATTCAGCTCGTCGCGCATAAGGCGCAGAGCGTCATCGATCGCGTCCGTTGCTTCTTCCCTGGCGGCGTCGATCCGTTCCAAAACCTCAGTGTGGCGCTTCGCTTTGTGGTCGGCTTGGCTCAACGATCCGATCCCTACTTCCGCTGCGCCGCACGTCGCCTCAGTGACGAAGACGAACAGGTTCCCTCGCTGGTACGCGAGCTCAACTGCCTCTCGCACTGTGTCCGGAGCGGCCACCGCCAGGCGCCCTGCCACGGCTGCGTAATCCCGATCGGGAAGTGGCTCAGGTGTGTAGTCAGGATCGCCGAACGAGCTTCCGAAACGCCAGTAGTGCAGGCGCTGTAGCTCCAGGAACGCGGCCGCGTCCGCTTATGCACGCTCACGCATCCGATGATGGCGTTCAGCGCGTGCGCTGCGCTCCGCGTGCTCTCGTTGCGATGTCGCCTCGATGGCTCGCGCCTTTCGGTCTCGATCCGCGTTCCATGCGGCAGCGAGCCCGATCAAGCCTGTTGTGACAATGCCGGCCAGCGCGACGATCTCGGCGTTCACTCTGCAGAAGTCTCCGCTATTGCGCTCGGGTGTGCACGGGGGTGTGCACGGGGGTGTGCATCAGACGCGCCCATGCGACAGCCCAGACCCAGATGACCCGCGCAACCAAGCCAAATCGGCTTGGCTACACGGGTCGGAATGGGCGGTACTGGGCTCGAACCAGTGACCCCCAGCTTGTCGAGCTGGTGCTCTCCCAACTGAGCTAACCGCCCAAAAGTAGCCCATTTGCAGGGCTTTTAACACATTCTTAACGGATCACGCTCTTACAACCTTTCGAAAAGCGCGCAATCCGGGGCGATTCTAGCCGACTCAGGGGGCCGCTCGCGACACTCACTCGAGAGGGTCGACGCGTATCTCGGCGTTGGGAAACGCCTCGCGGAACCAGGCGACGATCGCGTCAGGAACCGGCGATCTGTAGGACTGGATGGATACGACGGCGGGATCAAAGTCTCGGCCGGCGACGTGCTCGGCAGTACCCAACACGTCGCCGCGTCGTAGGTCCGGTTCCCTCCCCCACGCCGTCATCAACGCGGCTGCGTGTGCAGGCCACCCGTCACCAGGTCCACCTACCTCCCACACCGCTTCACCTTCTGCTTCGTTCCAGCCCCACTTGAAACGCTCTGTGCCCGGATCAGGTCCAGACAGATTCGGAATCCAGTCCTCCCACGCGTCGCTGGGGCTGTCCTCGCTCACACGGACTTGAGCTTCGTGCGGCCGCGCCTGATGCGCTGCTCTACCTTGTCGTAGCGCTCCGGGTCGGCGAGCTCCTTGGCAAGGAGATCCGAGAACTCTGCTCCCATGAGGCGATCGGTGCTGATCTGGAAGAGGTCGGCGATATCGATCGCCTTCGCGAGCGACGGCGTCGACTTGCCGTTCATCCACGAGCTCATGGTCGCTTCGGAAACCCCCAGGAGTTGTGCGGTGAAGTGCTGGGTCAGGGCGTGGACACCGAGAAGGCGGACGAAGTTGTCGGTAAAGCGTGCGGGTTCGCGGTTATCGGCCATTCACTTCTCCTGAAGAAACTTCAAGAGATGGTACTTGAGCTCGACGATGATCAGGAAGCCCCTTCTGTCCGGTGGGGTCGTCATGATCCGCGTCGCCGTTAGTCCATAGAGAGCCGAGCCATCGTTGGGCGGCTCCCGTTCGAGGAGGTCGTGGTGTTTGGTTCGCCGCGGTTCTGGTTCGGGGTTGTCGGTCGTGGTTTCGCGTGGGTGGTCGCGGCTTGTGGGCAGTTGTTGGTGGCGTGCTTGACGGTTGCTGTGGGGGTGATGTTGTTCCCGGGGCCGTGGGATGCGTCGCGGGCGCAGGCGGCGAAGGCGCGTCCGGGTGTGGGTGCTGAGGTGGTGGCGTTGCGTTCGGCGCATTCGAAGACGGTGCGTGAGGCTGATGGGTCGTTGCGCACGGTGGTGTCGCAGCAGTCGCTGCATTTCTATGACGCGTCGTCTGAGGTGTGGGAGTCGATCGATGCGTCGTTCAAGGATTCGGCGAAGCAGGGTGTGCGCTGGGCCTCCGGGGCGAACAGGTTTTCGGTGGAGCTGGCCGCGACCTCGAAGGCCGGTTTCTTGTCGTTGACGACGGATGCCGGTCCGGTGTCGGTGTCGCTGGAGGGTGCGTCGGAGGCGAGCGGGGTCAAGGCCGACGAGAACGTTGTTTCCTTCCCTGACGTGCTGCAAGGGGTCGATCTCGAGTACGCGTTGCTCCCTGATGGGTTGAAGGAGAACCTGGTGCTGCGCGAGCGCGACGCACCGTCCTCGTATCGCTTCACTTTGCAGCCCGAGACGGGCGTGCGGCTTCGAGCGGAGGAGCGCGAGGACGGAAGCGTGTGGTTCTTTGCTGACGACTCGGCGGAGCCGGCGTTTGTGGTGTTGGCGCCGGTGGCGGGTGACTCGGCTGATCAGGCGTTGCCGCAGCCGCCTTCGGCGGTGACCGCGCCGGAGTCGTGGTCCGCTGCGCGTGGCAAGGTCGCGATGGCGGTCGATGAGCAGAAGGACGGGTCGTTCACGCTGACGCTGGAGATCGACAAGGAGTGGTTGTCGTCTGCGCAGCGGGTGTTCCCGGTGGTTGTTGACCCGACGGTGTTTGTGCAGCCCGACGTCGCAGACGGCGAGTACGACACGACCAGCGGCGGCACTCCGAACGTCTCCGCCGGCGAGATCCGCACCGGCCGAAACGGCGCCGGCGCCGCCAAGTACGCGAGCACGCTCACGTTCGATCTGGCCGAGATCCCGCCCGGCGCGAAGGTTCTCGATGCTGGTCTGAACGCGTACTTGAACGCGTGCTTCCCCACCAGCTGCGGTACGGGTCACACCGGTGATGTCGAGCTGCGTGCCTTGAACAGCCCCGGCTGGTCACCCGCGACGCCGTGGGCGAGCGTCAGCGTCGCCTCGACGCTTCTGGCCAAGGTGTCGTTCACGACGACGCCGACGTTGACCTGGCAGCGCTGGACGGGACAGACGTTGACGCAGACGTTGCAGGGGATGGTCAACGGCACAAGCGCGAACTACGGGCTGATCCTGGAGAAGAACGGAGGCAACGACGCGATCGGCTACAAGTGGCGCTCTTCGCGTTGGTCGGATCCGTCGTTCGCGCCGTACTTGGACATCACGTGGGTCGCCGACGGTGTGCAGCTCAACCCGTCGGTCAATCTGCATGCCAACGGCGCCGAGTTGTATTGGCAGCATTTCGCGGGCGGTGCCTCGGCGTACTTGAATGCTGTGCTTGCCGACGCGCCGGTCGCGTACTTTCGTTTGAACGAGGCGAGCGGGTCTACGGTGGTTGCGGATTCGTCTGGGAGTGGCGTCTCCGCCAGTGTGCAGAACGCGACGGGTGTTCAGCGCGCTGAGGCTGGGGCGTTGGCGGATCTCGATCTGTCGACGCGGCTGCTTGGGAGCCCGGCAGGGTATGTGAAGGTGGCGGACAATCCGGTGATCCGCGTCAACGACACGCTGACGCTGGAGGCGTGGATCAAGCGCTCGGATCTGACCGCTCGCGACATGTCGTTGTTCAACGACTTCGGCTCGGGGTTCTGGCTGCGTGTCAACACTGCAAACAAGCTCGAGCTTCGAAAGAACGGCGTCGGGTCGATCGTGCAGTCAACCACCACGATCGCCGACACGCACTGGCATCACGTGGCGGCGACGAAGCAGGGCTCGACCGTGAAGCTGTTCATCGACGGCGCTGACGTGACGGGGACGGTGACCAACCAGACACTGGTGTCTTCGACGTCGGGGTTCCATATCGGCGCCACCGATGGGGTGACGTTGCCGTTTTACGGGTGGATCGACGAGGCGGCGTTGTATCCGACCGCGCTGTCGCAGACACGGGTACAGGCCCACTACAGTGCCGCGGCGACGGCGCTCCCGGGGTTCCAGCGATTTGAGGTGCACCGCGGCAGCCAGGCGGGGTTCACGCCTTCGGCGGCGACGTTGGTGGGGACGGTCGCGGATTCCTCGGCGCAGACGTTCCGGGATACGACGGCGAAGCCCGCCTCGACGTTCTTCTACAAGGTGGTGACGGTCACCGATGCGGGGTCGTTCCCCTCGAACGAGCTCCGGGCGGAGCTTCCCGCTCAGGGTCACGGTGAGGTGGTGATCCAGCCGGGGTTCTTGACGGGGTCGGCGCGCGGGACGCACATCACGAGCGCGGCGCCGACGACCGAGCAAGGGAACAGCCAGTCGATCATCGTGGGCTCGGCCGGGTCGAACACGACTAGGGCGCTGTTGGCGTTCGACATGCATGTGGTGCCGACGGGGGCGACCGTGAGTTCGGCGCAGGTGGAGATGTACGCGTTGCAGAGCACGGGTGCGTTGAACCTGCACCGGGTGAGCGCGTCGTGGAAGGAGGGTGGCGCGACCTGGAACCACCGTGACAAGTACGCGAGCCTGAACTGGGCGACCACGGGTGGCGACTTCGACTCGACGGCGACCGCTTCCTCGGCGGGCGGGAGCTACCAGCATTGGGATTCGTGGGAGATCGGGGCGCTGTTGCAGCAGTGGATCGACGGGACGCAGGGGCATGAGGGCGTGCTGATCAAGTACGGCTCGGAGAACGGGTCGCAGTCGACCGTGTACTACGCGGCTGATGGGTTCTCCCGGTCGATCGCGCTCAGACCGCGACTGACGATCAGCTACGAGGACGGATCGACCGCGGTCGCGCCGACCGTCGCGGTCTCTCAGCCGGTCGCCGCCGAGACGGTCAAGGGCACGGTGACGGTGAAGGCGGGTGCGGTCGATGACGGCGCGGTCACCCAGGTGCAGTTCCTGTTGGATGGCAACGCGCTTGGCAGCGCCGACACGACCGCGCCGTATGAGGTGTCGTGGAACACGACGGGAGCGTCCAACGGCTCGCACACGCTGAGCGCGCGAGCAACCGACGAGGCCGGCAACCAGCAGACCTCGGCTGGTGTGTCAGTGACGGTTGCGAATAGCGCGGCGCCGACGACCTCTGTCACGAATGCGACCGCGGGTGGTGCCGGGGTGTGGACGGTGACCGCGTCCGCCTCGGATGACGTGTCGGTGAGCAAGGTCGAGTTCTACGTCGACGGGGATCGCTTCGCGACCGACACGAGCTCGCCGTATTCGGTGTCGCTGGACACGTTGGCGTTCCCCGTCTACGACGGGTCGCGGACATTGACTAGCCGCGCCTACGACGCCGATGGCAACACAACGACCTCGAGCGGGTATCCGATCACGGTCGCGAACACATCCGGGACGAAGTACAAGGCGACGCTCTCGACCACGGGGATGCCGCGCGAGCAACGCTACGACCCCGCTGCCGGAACCCAGGACGGCGCGCCGTTGACGGTGTCGCTGACGAACACGTCGACGCAGAGCTGGCCGACGGCGTCGATCAAGCTTCGCTACCGCTGGTTGAGCGCGGATGCGACGCCGGTGGTGACGGATTCGGCGAACGTGTCGATCGGCGCCGACCTCGGCGCCGGGCAGCAGCGAAACGTGGCGGTCACCGTCGACCCGCCGACGCTGCCGACGAACGTGTACCGGGCCCGCTACCTGCTTCGCATCGACCTCTACGACACCGGTGCCTCCTCGTATTTCGCCGGCAAGGGGAATGCGCCGTTCGAGCAGTGGGTGACGGTGACGCGGAGGGTCGATGATGAGCTGGGGTTGGAGCGCTACCAGTACTACTCGGGGGAGGAGCTCGGGGGTGGTGTCACCAGTTCGCTGAACCTGGCAAACGGCAACAACGCGATCCAGTGGACACCGTTCTCACAGCCGGGCCGCGGCATCAACACCAACGTGACGCTCACCTACAACTCGCTCGAGCACGGGTCGGTGTCACCGGTTGGCAACAACTGGTCGCTCAGCTTGTCGTCGCTGACGCCGTTTGGGTTGCCCTTGGATGTGCATCCAAACGCGGCCGACACAGCCGCCGGGCGCACCCAGAAATGGGTGGGGTTCACCGACGCAGACGGCTCCTACCACGTCTTCACCGGTAACAGCGGCGGCACCTACTACACCGCACCACCCGGCGTGCACCTGTACCTGAAAGCAACCGGCGGCACCGGCTGGGAGCTGTGGAAGCCCGACCGCACCCGCTTCGTCTACGACGCCGCCGGCTACCCGACCGCGGTGCAGGACGCAAACGGCAACGCGCTCACCTACACGCTGGCCACGCCGGCGGCGGGTGAGGACGCCTACGCGCTCGCCAAACGCGTGACAGCCGTCACCGACGCCGGTGGCCGCGACTTCACGCTCACCTACTACACGAAGGCGGAAACCCCGACCCGCGCGCTGCGCGGGAAGCTGAAGACGCTGACCGATCATGTCGGGCACGCGCTCGAGTTCACCTACTACGAGGACGGAAACCTGCGCTCGATCCGCGAACGCGGCGGCGCAGGCGACGACGGGATGCCTACCCCCACCCGTGAGCTGATCCTCACCTACACGACACCAACGGGCAGCGGCCCCGCGATCGCCACCTACACGGCCCGTCAGAACCCCGACCCCGCGACTGTGCACTCATCGAAGCTGTACTCGCTGATCGACTTCCGCGGCGGCGAAACGCAGTACACGTACTCCACCGCCGCCGATGCGAAACAGTGGCGCGTCACCGGCCGTACCGACCGGGCCGGCAACCAAACCACGCTCGCCTACAACACCACCACCCGCGAAACGACCGAGACCAAACCGTTGTCGCGTGTGTGGGTGTACACGTTCGACACCGAGGGCCGGGTCACCAAGCTCGACGACCCCGTCAACAGCGCGGACACGACGATCGAGTGGGCCGACGCCACCGCGTCCAACGAGGTCACGAACACGATCCGCAAGGTCACCGCCCCCTCGGGCGAGTACGTCGAGTACGCCTACAACGCCAACGGGTACCGCACCGACACCTGGGACGAGCTTCGCAATCACACCACCTTCGAGTACACGAACATCGCTGTTGACGCCAACGACGCCAGCGGCAACTGGGAGCCGGGACGTTCGATCCCGCACATCTCACAGCTGACAGCGCTCGTCAAGCCCCGCGGCAACGCCACCACCGGCAACCCAACCGACTATCGCTGGACGTTCACCTACACGGCAAGCGGGCTCGTCGCCACGATCACCGACCCGCTTGGCAACGTCACCACCAACACCTGGAACACCAACGGCACGCTCGCCACCCAGACGCTGCCCGCAAACGGCGACGGAATCACCCGCACCACCACCTACAACACCTACGACACAAACGGGCTGCCGACGCAGGTCACCGACCCCGCCGGCGGCATCAGCAAAGCCGCCTACGCCGCCAACGGCAACCTGCTCTGGGAACAAGACGCAAACCACGCCTCCTACACAGGTGGCACGCCAAGCCACTACCGCAGCGAATACCTCTACGACGCACACGGCCGCCTCACCGCCACCTCCCAACCCAAATCCACCGTGCTGACGCCGGGCCTGCTGATCTGGGAAACCACAGGCTACGACGCAAACGACAACGAGACGCTCACCCAGGCGGCCCACTACGGCCGCGGCGACGGCAGAAACGGCGCCGTCACCACCGCCACCTACGACGCGATGGACCGCGACACGCTCGTCACCGGCCCGCGCGGCGCAGCAGACGGTGGCCCCGACAAGACCAAGACCGAATACGACGCCGCCGGCCGCATCACCCGCACCACCACACCCAACGGCGTCGACACCCCCGCCGCCGACGACTACGTCACCCAAACCAGCTACGACCTCCTCGACCGCGAACAGACCGTCACCAACTACGCGACCGAGTCCGGCGCCACGCGCGTCACCAACTACTGCTACGACGACGCGGGCGACCTGCGCTCGATCACCGCCCCCAAAGGCGCCTCCAGCTTCACCAGCTGCCCCAGCCCCACCGCCACCCCCTACGTCTACACCACCGCCCCCTACACGCAGAAACTCGAATACGACGCCGCCCACCGCCAAACCAAGCAGACCGACCCGCTCAATCGCGTCACCGAAACCACCTACGACGAGAACGGGCAAACCACCCTCACCACCGACCCCGCTGGCAAATCCACGCAGACGGTCTACGACGACCGCGGCCTGCGCAGCAAGCTGATCGAACCGTTCGATACCGGCCGCACCCTGACCACGATCAGCGAGTACGACGCTCTCGGCAACCTCAAACGCCTGATCACCCCACGCGCCTACGACACCGCCGGCGGCCAAGCGCCCTACACCGACCACGTCGAAAGCTACAGCTACGACGCCCTCTCGCGACTCGTCACCACCACGCTGCCGACCTCACCGACATTCAGCACCGTGATCGGCAACCAAACCCCCTACGCCTACTGGCGCCTGGGAGAAGCCTCAGGCACCACCATGACCGACTCCTCCGGCAACGGCCGAAACGGCACCTACGTCAACAGCCCCACGCTTGGCGTCGCAGGCCCGCTGATCGCCGATACGAACACAGCGATGAAGACGCCCGCCTCCAACTATCAGGCAACCGCGGCCAGCATTGCGCTCGCCAACCAGAGCTTCTCGATCAGCCTCTGGATGAAACGCCCCTCGATCAACTCCACCGACTACGCCGTCGGACAAGGAACCCAAACCAGCAACAACGGACTGCGGATCGGGTTCATCTCCACCAACAAATTCAGGTTCGGCTTCTACAACAACGATCTCGACACAACCCCCACCTACACCGACCTCGACTGGCACCACTGGGTACTGACCTACAACGCCACCTCCAACGCACGCACCATCTACCGCGACGGTCTTCAGGTCGCAGCCGACACTGCGGCCGCCGACTACGCCGGAACCGGCAACCTCGTGCTCGCATCCACCGCCTGGAATGCAGCCGCCGACTCGATGCCCAACGGGTTCCTCGACGAGGTCGCCGTGTGGACCCGTGAGCTCACAGCCTCCGAGGCTGCCGCGCAGTACGCGACGGGTACCACCGGGGCAACCGCCGCTGCTTATCGCCACCAGGCCTATGACGCGATCGGCAACCAACTGTGGACGAGTTTGCCCACGACCGCGGCGACACCCGCGGGGGTGACGGCGCAGGAGAAGACGACCGTCGCATACTGGGATCCGGGCTGGATCGCGTCCTCGCGGGATCCCGCCATCCCCACGGTGCGGTTCGACTACACAGCCGAAGGGTGGCAGGCCGGCAGGGTCGCCGAGCAAACCGCGCAGCCGGGAACGCTGGATCTGTTGCACGCGATGTACTGGGAGTACCTGCCCGACGGTCTGCTGCGCGCCCGCGTCGACGAGGAAGCAGAACGCGCCCTCTACTTCTACGATGCAAACGGCAACCGCACCCAGGCGCTCGAGGCAACCGGGGTGCTCAGCCCCGGACAGACCGCGTTGCAGGTCGACTCGAGCTACGACTCGCTCGACCAGCCGACCAAGGTGCGCACCCCAAAGCCCGGTGTCTCCGGCACCTACCTCGCCACCCTCTACGCCTACGACCTCCACGGCAACACCACGAGGCTGACCGACAACCGTGAGGAGAACAGCGGCGGCTCACAGACGGCAGCGGGCCGTGTGTTCGATCTCACCTATGACGCCGCCGACCAGCCCACCGCGCAGACCGATGACTACGCCACCGGCTCATCCACCGACGACGAACAGCTCACCTACACGTATACGACGCGCGGTGAGCTGGATACGCAGACGTTGCAGAAGCGTCCGTCTGGCTCGTGGGTCAACGAGCAGTCCTCGGCACGTACCTATTTCGACAACGGGTTGCTGAAGACGCTGACCAACAAGAACGGATCCGGCACGATGATCGAGTCGCACACGCTCGGCTACGAAACCGGTGGCGTCTTCCTGAACGGGAACCGGGCCTTCGACACGTACCAGCTGAAGGGGCCAAGCGCGACCGCGCCCTGCTATTCGGCGACATGCACGGCCGCCTGGGCGTACGATGCGCGAGAGCGTGTGACCAGCGACTACGCGGGGACAGGTGACACCACCTTCTTCACGCTCGATGTGCAGGGCAACGCGATCCAGGAGACGACGGGTGCGAACGGCACCGCCCGCACCTACACGGGTCAGCAACTGCAGACCGAGGACTACTCGACAGGCACCGACAGGCGCTACCTCTACGACTCACTTGGCGACGTCGACTGCATCGTCAAGCTCGCCTACGCGGGCACCAGTTGCCCCGCGGCGGGCAGCAGCGACCTGCTCGAGGACTACCTGTACGACTACAAGCGTCAGCTGACCGGGTATCGCTACTACAACGGCGCCGCCAGCGCCTCCAAGACCACCGACATCACCCTCGACCCGCTCGAGCGGCCGGCAAGCCAGACCGAAACCATCTCCGGCGCCACCACCAGCTACGCCTACACGTACCTCGGCGACACCACCATGCTCGCCAAAGAAGTCCTCACCGGCAGCGGCGCCACAACCAAACGCTACGCCTACGACGCCACCGGCGCCCGCGCCACCATCAGCGAAGGCTCAAACCGCTACAGCTACCTCTACGACCCCCACGGCTCGATCAGCCTCCTCATCGACCAAAACAACACGGTCAAAGAGTCCTACGCCTACACCGCCTACGGCGCACCCAACAGCGCACTCACCAAGACCGCCGCCGGCTTCAACACCAAGACCAACCCCTACCGCTACACCGGCAAACGCCAAGACACCGCCTCCAGCCTCCTCGACATGGGCGCCCGCCGCTACAGCGCCACCAGCGGACGCTTCCTCCAGGTCGACCTCTACACCGACGCCCTCGACAACCTCGGCCTCTCCCAAGACCCACTCACCCAAAACCGCTACGCCCTCGCCGCCGGCAACCCCGTCAACTACGTTGAACTCGACGGGCATCGAGTAGAGGCGGTCAACGATGCGAACCCCGGCGATCGTCTGTACATCCTCTTGTCGGAGCAGCAGGCCGTCGACGAGGCGGCTAGCAAGTGCGGCAACACGGACAAGTGCCCGAGTTCGAAAGCAAAGGTTGTTGGCGGAGCTGAACTCCTCTCGCTGTTCGTTCCCACGGGATTCGGGAGGCTTGCTCTACGCCTCGGCCTCGGCCGTGTCTACCTCGTGTTGCAGGGCTCGAGAGTTCCGAAGGTCACCGACAAGAAGCTGGCGAACATCGTCCGCAATCTCTATAGCGCGGCGGACAAGCCGACCAGGGTGGGACGAGGCACGACATCGGATGCCGTCCGACACGAACTCCGGACGGGTGAGATGGTCGGCGGGAAGTTCCATATCCAGAAGGCTCATGAAGGCATCAACGGTCTACGAAACCTCTTGCGCTCTGGTCAACTCAACGATCGCGATCGTCGGATCGCGGTGGCACTCCTGCGTGACCTGCGTGACGCCTTGAAGACAGGGAAGAAGGGTAGGTAGAGAAATGATGGAGGAAGGCGTCGAGAGAGCCCCACAGAACGCTGCGCAGGTAGCGTTTATCGGGGCATTGGTTTACGCGAACCCGTGGCTACTTCCGTTCCTGCAAGTCCACCTCGACGACAACCAAGGGCTCCTGCCTCACTTCTTCTTGAGCGAAGTCGAAGGTCACCTCGAAGCGGAGATCAAACAGGCTGGGACTGCGACGGAGCACGTACGAGCGGTCATGGACTGTCTTGAAGCTGCGCACAGCTTTGGGTCGGCTGATGTCGAAGGGCTGATCTTGGTCTCGTTTCTTGAGCTTCTGCCTAGATCGGAGGAACCGGTCGGACGCGACCTTCGGTCGATGTGCGGTTCCAACATGCGCCGCCAACTTGACATCCTCGGATAACGGTTGTGCAGCGTTTCTTCCAAGCCCGGCCACGCGCCATCCACCTCAGTCGAAACTCCTGAGAGTGGGCGGAGCAACCTTGTCAACTACGTTGAACTCGACGGCCACACAGTCCAGGCGATCGACGAGATGGGTGCGAGCGTGCAGCTTGGCGCCTCGCGCGGTGGCTACTGGATCCCGTATGTCGTTCTGCCCGTGCTCGCCGAGTCAGGAGGTTCGGGCGGGATCGGGACGACCAGCGCTGACGCTGCTGCCGTGTCGTCCTGCAGGCCGCCGCGGACTGATCTGTGCGGGAGCGGGACAGCGGGCGAAGGGCTGTTCAGGCGTCCCGGTCGGTCAGCCGGGGGCAGTGGTCGCGTCGCCCGTACCTACGACTATCGAGAGCGGTTCTTCGCGGCGCATCCCGAACTCAGGGGAAAAGTCGTCGTTCATCACGCCATTGAGCAGCAGGTTCTGTCGCGGTACCCGGGGCTTTTCACCCGACAGGAGATCAACGCGGTGAGCCATCTTCGTGGGATCCCCGTAGCGCACAACCCACGCCTTCACCTGAGCGCGATCCGCAAGTCGTGGAATGTCTTCTACAAGACGCACCCAACCGCAACCCGCAGGGAGGTGCTCGCCCAGGTTAGACGTGTCGATCGCGAGTTCGGTTCACGGTTTCGCCCGAGGAAGGGATAGGGATATGCCATACGCGCTGGAACCCCTCGTCGGCGGTGTCCTTGGTGAAGGCACGCTTATCGACCCCTCAGTTCATCCGCCTCGGGTCGAGGCGGTCGAGTACGTGCTTGACGCGCCGACGGAGGATGACTTGCTGGAGTCGTTTCCTGTCTATCTGGTCAGTGACGCGCTAGGTGCGACGCTGGCCGAGGCAGGACTGAGCGGCTTCACCCTCGAGCCGGCACGCGTGATCCCGAGTCGCGAGTACACAGCAGTCTACGGGGATGCACCTCACAAGACGTATCAGTGGCTCCGCCCTCAGCCAAGCCCGGATCCGGACTGCTGGGTCGACGATGCGCTTCGTCTATGCGTCAGCGACAGGATGATGAGGATCTTCGGACAGGGAGTCCTCGATGGCTGCGACATCGTTGAGATCTAACGGCCTGGTTGCCACGCGTCGTGAGCCTCGGGTTGATTCCTGTCGGCAACACGGCGTTGATCGCACGCCCTCAGAGAGCCGGGGCGCCAGCGTCAACCCGGTCAACTACGTTGAACTCGACGGGCACCGTGTCCAGGACGTCGAGGGCGCGAACCTCGGTGACCGGCAGTACATCATCCAGTCGAACAACCAGGCCGCGGAAGAGGCAGCGAAGAGGTGTGGCAAGGAGGACACCTGCCTGTCGCTTGGACAGAAGGCTCTCTTCGTGGCCGAAGTCACGTCGCTTGTGGCGGGTGGGGTGTCTGTTTCTGCGCTGCGTCTGAGCCTCGGCCATCTCGCTCGGTTTGGTCTGAGGGTGTCGTTCGACGATCTGGTTCGAGCAGTAAAGGCGGTCAAGGCGGGCTCACAGGCGGCGAGAAAGGCGCTTAAGCAGCTCGCCGCCGCGTCAACAGAGGTCCGTCAGACCGTTAAGACGATTGCTCGGATCGTGAGCGCCGAGGTGGCGCGATACAATCCGGAGGAGGCGGCAGCCTGCTACGTCGCAATCAGCGAGGCGCTTCGCAAGCGGAGCGGGCTCGCTCCGGCGATCGTCTTGGGTTGCGGGATGATGGCAGCCACGCGTCGATGAGTCGAGTCCCCGCACTGATCGAGCGTGAGCGACCGTGGCTTCGCGATCTGCTTGCCGAAGACGAGGACCTGATTGAGGAAGAAGCCGCGGACACCTACTGGGTAGCGGGGCTGCTTGCCATCACTGACCGGCGCTTGGTCTTCATCGGGTCACCACGGAGCGGCATGCCGATCTGGATGGTGATGCCCCTGAGCGATATCGCTCGTGTGGAGGTCGGGCCAAAGCTCCACATCATCAAAGGGTTCCAGATCAACATCTTTGCCCACGGCACAGAGCAGCCACTTCCGTACCGGCTGAGCACCGTGCGCGGTGGTGCAGGGCGCGTGAGCCAACTCGTCGAGATCATCAACCGGCAAATCGGCCACCACGAGGCCGGGGCTGAAGGTCCGCGTGAGTCGGATCTCACCATCCAGATTCGTTCGAGTGCCGAGCGTCTCCTGCACGACTGCGGAGCGTCACTGTGGCTCACGCTCAACGATCACGGCACCATCCGCGCCGGAACTCGTCCGAGCGACGAGCACGGGCTCGTTCAGTATGAGGAGACGAACGGAATCACGGTGTTTGCGAGTAGCGCCTTGCTCTGGTTGTCAGGCGTCGAAATAGTACGATCCCGTCTTCGCCGAAGCGGCCTTCGGGCGCGGCTGATCGGAGCTCCGTTGCCATCAAACGAAGAATGGCAAGACGCGGCCTAGTGACGATGCGAACGTGACGGGAAGCGGCGACCCAACGGGGACTAGGTGCGAGCGTCGCACCCGTTTCCACAACCGTCAAAGCACCGCCGACGGGCCTTGGCCGTCAACCCCGTCAACTACGTTGAACTCGACGGCCACTCCGTCCAGGCGATCGACGAGATGGGTGCGAGCGTGCAGCTTGGCGCCTCGGGCGGCGGCTACTGGACTGCGTATGTTGCCGTCGAGGCAGGCGATAATGCCAATGGCGGTGGTGGGGTCGGATCGGCAAGGTCTGACGCTTCTTCGGTCACGTCGTGTAAGGGGCCGCAGCGCGACTTGTGCGGCACCGCGACGAGGGACGACGGACTCTTCGGACGACTCGGCGGTAGCGCGCGGCGCACGGCGTTACCGGCCTTCTCGAACTCGACGGTTCGGACTGCTCTTCGTACCGCCTCGGAGCCGTACAACCGGTACGTAAGCCGCGGCATGCGGGCGCTTCAGAAAAAGGTTGGCCGCGGCGACCCGGAGTTCAGTGGGATTCGGCCAACCGATGCGAATGCGCAGCAGCTGGTGCGCCAGATACTCGGACGGCCAACGACGGTTAGAGCGGGGACACGCACGACTGACGCGTTCGATGCGCTCGGGCGGGGCGTGCGACTCGACTCTAGGACTGGTCGGTTCATCACCTTCCTTTCCCGATCGAAAGCCAGGGGAGCTCGTTGATGTCACAACTCGAACGAGATATTGCGTCATATCCGAGCGTCTTCTACAAAGAGGGCTCCGTGCCACGTTCCGTCGTCGCGAAGACGATCGCATCGCTCCCTGTTCGCATCCCAGACGAACTCAATCGGGTGTGGGTCAACTTCGGTGGGATCGAGATGTTCGAAAGTGAGCAGATCCTTAGCCCGAATCCGACCAGCCCGGATTTCATCCTTGATGTCAACAGCATCGCACCTCACAGCGAGACGGAGGTGATCTTCGCTGTTGGCGTCTTCCAGGCGGCTATCCAGGCCGATGGCACGATCAGGATGATTGGAGAGGAAACTGACGCTGGGTCTGCAGTGCTCTTCGCCTCGCTTGATGCGTGGTACGCAGCGGTGCGCAGCTACTTCCAGACCGACTACGGTCTCCCGCCGGCTCCGCCCGGAACGCCAAGTGCTAATGGGCTCAGTCATGCCGACGAACTCTGAGCGGCTTACGTCCGAGTTGGGTTGCGCGCAACCTTGCCAACGAGGTTGACGGTCGGGTGAAGCGCGCGGTGTCGCGGCGCTGTGTGTGTCCGAGCGGCGAGCGACGATAGCTCTATGCCGCGGATCAGTTCGTTCTACGGGATCGTGATTGCGATGTACTACCGCGACCACGAGCCACCGCATTTCCACGCGATCTACGGTGAGCACGAAGCGCAGCTCGTGATCGCGTCGCTCGAGGTGCTGGGAGGGGAGCTTCCACCGCGGGCGCTCAGGCTTGCACGCGAGTGGGCTGAGATGCATCGCAGCGAGCTCGAGGCGAACTGGGCGAGAGCACGAGCCCATGAGCCGCTGGCTACTATCGACCCGTTGCCATGAGCACCCGTACGACAACCGCCCGGCTCGTCGCTGTCGAGCCGCTGGAGGGTTACGTCCTCCGTGTTCGCTTCGATGACGGGAGCGAACAGACGCTCGATCTCGAACACGAGCTGTGGGGGCCGATGTTCGAGCCGCTGCGGAAGGATCCCGCGCTGTTTCGTCAGGTACACGTCGACGCCGAGTTGGGGACGGTCGTGTGGCCAAACGGCGCCGACCTCGACCCGGACGTCCTTCACGGCGACTTCGAACCAGCACGCTAGCGCGACCGCCACAGGCGCTCCGCTCTGCCGACCCTCCCAATTCGCCCGCTCTCGCTGACAGACCCTTCGGACACGGGACCGACTCGTCCGCAAGTAGACCGCCGCCCGAACCCTCACCTGACTCGGCAAGAAGAGGCAAGACCACATACGGAAGCCAGTAGCCGCCGCCCGCAGCAGCGAGCCGGACACTCGCACCCCGCGTCGTCGATCGCCTGGACGGCGTGGCCGTCGAATTCAGCGGAGTTGACAAGGTGCCGGGGTGCCTCGCATTGCTGTTGTTCTATTGATTCGGGGCGCTCAGGGCGTCGATGAGTTGTTCAAGAACCATGCCCTCGCCTGTCGGCTCGTAGTCGTTGTCGAAGCCAACCTCGGCCAGTCGCTCAGTGAGCGCAGTACGGAGCTGCTCCACTGTCTCTCGATCCTCCAGCGACGAATCATCGTCCGATCGTCGCACGGTGATTCGCACGGCGAGCGCCCGCAGTTCTGGCGGAAGCCAGTCAGCACCTCGGAGGTATTCAGCCTGCGCCTTCGACAGTGACACGGCTCTCCTCTCACTCATCCGCTATCTCGCTGCCCGGCGCGACAGAGGGTTCGCCGAGACGATTCGGCCCGACCTCGGATTGACCACCACACGTGCCTGTGTTCCTACGTACACCTTGAATGGACGTCCTAGACGGTCGGTTCCCTCCACGACCTTGATTGGATGCTTCACCGCATCGAGAAGCGCCCGTGGAGCAACACCCGCCCGCTTCGCTCCATCACCGATGACACGATTGATCCCATGTCGCGTAAACCCAACGATCCTCGTACCATCAGCGGCGACGATGGCACCGGACTTCGCGAAGAGAACGCCGAACCGCGCAACGACGAGCCTCGCTGCGAGCCGACCCAGACCAGCCGGCAAGAGAGTCGCGGCGAGATCTGCAGCCCCAACGAGCTTCTTCGTCGTGCTCGGACACTTGTCAGGCCTTCCGCACTTGCTGGCAGCCTCGTCGACGGCCTGTTGCTCCGAGAAGAAGAGGTACAGCCGGTCAACCGGGTTCGCATCGTTGACCGCCTCTACCCGGTGGCCGTCGAGTTCAACGTAGTTGACAAGGTTGGCGTGTCCTTTCAGTCCGCGTACTGGAGGAGGGTCGTCTTCAGTTCAGGCGGAGGCTCGAAGTCCTGGACGTATCTCTTGATGTTGTCGGTGGACGTCGTGCCTAGACGGCGGAAGTACTCGTCGACGAAGTCCTTCGGGCCGCCGATAACCGCGAAGTCTTCAATGTCGAAGACGATGATCCATTCGCCGCCGTTGTCAACCATCACCGACTCGATTGGGGATTCGATACGTGCGCTCTCAGCGTTGGGGTCGGACCATACGACAGCGACACAGTCTTGCTCGAGCTCGCCCGTCTTGTAGTCGCGGAGAATTGACTGCATGACGAACCCGGTCTGTCCACGGGCGACAGAGGTGTCACGCAGCGCAGCGAACTGTTCAGCGCTTAGCCGGTAGTCGGCTGGATAGAGGAGGCCTCGTGCTGCAACATCAGGGCGAAACGGGCTCAACTGCGGGTCCGGCGCAACCGACGTGCAGAACTGCAGTATCGCGTCCTGGACGTTCGAGCAATTGACACGCACAGGTCCTCCTTCCCTCAGCGCGGATAGGTGATCTTGATATCGCGGACGCCACGTAGGCCATGGATCTCGAGCTTCGCTGGCCCGGTCAGAGTCCCTGGGCGGAAGACGATCGTCCCTCCACCAGCCTCCTTCGGCAGCTGTGCCGTCCACATCGCGCCCCCGTCCCTCGCCGTCTTCGGCTTCGCGGTTGCGCGGCCGGACGTCAACACCTGGAAGTCGGCACTAGCCTGCGATCGTCCTCCGGTGCTATTGAAATGCCCCGATCGATTCTTGTACTTCGAGACGCCCGAACGCCGCAGAACGTCGAACAGCGCGCGATAGACTGAGATCGGATTCCTTCCAAACCGTTCTCCAGGCCCCACAGCCGCGAGTGACCTCGACCGGGAGCCGTTGGACGTTGCGCCGCCACCGCTGGCGTCACCGCGGATACCGCCACCGGAGCCACTCCCCGTCGACGGCTCGCCAGGAAACACAACGTACGGGATCCAGTAGCCGCCGCCCGGGGCGGCAAGCTGCACGCTCGCACCCATCTCGTCGATCGCCTGGACTGTGTGGCCGTCGAGTTCAACGTAGTTGACAAGGTTGGCGTGTCCTTTCAGTCCGCGTACTGGAGGAGGGTCGTCTTCAGTTCAGGCGGAGGCTCGAAGTCCTGGACGTATCTCTTGATGTTGTCGGTGGACGTCGTGCCTAGACGGCGGAAGTACTCGTCGACGAAGTCCTTCGAGCCGCCGATAACCGCGAAGTCTTCAATGTCGAAGACGATGATCCATTCGCCGCCGTTGTCAACCATCACCGACTCGATTGGGGATTCGATACGCGCGCTCTCAGCGTTGGGGTCGGACCATACGACAGCTACGCAGTCTTGCTCGAGCTCGCCCGTCTTGTAGTCGCGGAGAATTGACTGCATGACGAACCCGGTCTGTCCACGGGCGACAGAGGTGTCACGCAGCGCAGCGAACTGTTCAGCGCTTAGCCGGTAGTCGGCTGGATAGAGGAGGCCTCGTGCTGCAACATCAGGGCGAAACGGGCTCAACTGCGGGTCCGGCGCAACCGACGTGCAGAACTGCAGTATCGCGTCCTGGACGTTCGAGCAGTTGACACGCACAGGTCCTCCTTCCCTCAGCGCGGATAGGTGATCTTGATATCGCGGACGCCACGTAGGCCATGGATCTCGAGCTTGGCTGGCCTGGTCAGAGTCCCTGGGCGGAAGACGATCGTTCCTCCGCCAGCCTCCTTCGGCAGTTGTGCCGTCCACATCGCGCCCCCGTCCCTCGCCGTCTTCGGCTTCGCGGTTGCGCGGCCGGACGTCAACACCTGGAAGTCGGCACTAGCCTGTGATCGTCCTCCGGTGCTATTGAACTGCCCCGATCGATTCTTGTATTTCGAGACGCCCGAACGCCGAAGAACGTCGAACAGCGCGCGATAGACCGAGATCGGATTCCTTCCAAACCGTTCTCCGGGCCCCACAGCCGCGAGCGACCTCGACCGGGAGCCGTTGGACGTTGCGCCGCCACCGCTGGCGTCACCGCGGATACCGCCACCGGGGCCGCCACTCCCCGTCGACGAATCGCCAGGAAGCACAACGTACGGGATCCAGTAGCCGCCGCCCGAGGCGCCAAGCTGCACGCTCGCACCCATCTCGTCGATCGTCTGGACGGAGTGGCCGTCGAGTTCAACGTAGTTGACAGGGTTGACGTGCTCTTCCGGCTTGCGGCAGGCCGTTGACGCGATTCAAGACCGGCTGGCCGAGGATCGATCACGCGTTCAGCGGTCCTCTTCGCGGAGGTACGCATAGAACCTCGATGAGATCAGGTGATAGAGAAGGTGGCGGAGTTCTTCGCCGATGTCGTGGAGCGTGTCGTCGATGCCTTGAGCATCATCCTGAGAGACGAGGCTTGGTATCAGCGAGCCCTGGATCTTCGCCATAGATTCGGACACATCAACGAGGAAGTGCGCAAGCGCCCATGCCTCTGGCTCATCACTCGTGTCGAATCGGCGCACCTGGGCGCTGACCTCAAGGAGTCTCGCGAGCAACGCTATCTCAAACTGAGGGTTGTTCATTTCGACCTCGTTAGTACGCGGCGGATCGCCTCGAGCTCGCGAAGGTAGTTGCGGATTTCCCTCTCAACCGAGCTCGTGTGCCCACCTGCGCGCTGGATCGAACCCAATTTCCCAACATGCTCTTCCAGTCGGCGCTCGATTGTTCGCTGTGACTTCTCCACCGAGCCGCGGCCGTGTTCGGTGAGTTGCCGGTCGAACTTGGCCAACTGCTTCGAACTCGGCAGCAGCTCGCGAGTCGCAGACGCGCCTCGTCCACGCGCGAGCGCCTTGACGACCTGCGTGATGCCAAGCTTCGCCGCGAGTTTGCCAAGACCGGTAGGGAGGAACATGGCCGCGAGATCCGCGGCTCCGACAAGCTTCTGGGTCGCGCTTGAGCATTTGTCAGGCTTGCCACACTTGCCGGCTGCCTCGTCGACTGCCTGCTTGTTCGACAGGGCGATGTAGAGGCGGTCACCCGGGTTCGCATCGTTGACCGCCTCAACCCGGTGCCCGTCGAGTTCAACGTAGTTGACATGGTTGCCGTGGTGGTGGGGTGTTGGTGGCGTCGTCGATGAGTGCTGTGAGGTAGTGAGTGGTGTGGAGGAGTCGACGGAAGCGGGCGGGGTCGCTGCTGGCAGTCGGATCTGCTTCGAGGAGTGCGCGGCGGGTGGCGCGGAGTTGGGTGGTTGTGAGGTGGGTGGCCAGTTGCCTGAGGGCTGCGGCGTGGTGGTGTCCGCGGAGTATCTGCCAGTTGGCGTGGATGATGTGGCGGCTGAGGGTTTCGCGGGCTGCCTCGCTAGTGGTGTCGAGGTAGCCGTGGGGATCATGGTGGTTGTGGTGGTCGAGGAGGCTGGCCAGGTAGGCGTGCGGGGGGACGGTGGGGTCGTCGGTGCAGAGCCCGTGGTGGACTGAGGCGAGTGCGAGGCGTGCGGCGAGGTGGCGGAGCGTATGGGCGGAGTATCCGTGTGCGGGGTTGTCGGTGCGGGGGAACAAGGGGCGGCGTCCGCCGGAGCCGGAGAGGATCTTGGTGAGCGAGGATGGTGACATGCTGTCGTGGGCGTTGGGGTTGTTGGCGCGTGGGAAGAGAGGCGAGTGCTCGGTGAGGCCCGCGTGCGTGATGTGCTCTTCGAGCCATGCGGCAAGCTCGTCGGGGAGTGCTTTCCAGCGGATGTGTTCTGGGGGGAGTGTCTTGCCGGGTCGCAGTGCGACCGCGGGGCCGGCGCTGCCGTCTGGGAATGTGTGGCGTGGGTCGTAGTCGCTGACGCGTAGATGGGCGACGGCGCCGATGCGTGCACCGGTGGCGGCGACTAGTCCGAGCAGGAATCGGTTGCGCATGGTCAGTGTCAGCTCGTGCCCGCTGCTTGTGCGAGCGGTGTGGTCGAGGCACTGCAGCGCGTCTTGTACGAGGGGGATTGGAGGTGAGCTGCGGTCGGTGCAGGCCGGGATCGCGCCGAGATCGGTGGCGCGGGCGAGCGGCGGCAGCGCTTGCCAGGCGCCCGCGCCCGTGAAGCGTGTGCCGCGACGTGCGTACCAGCTGACGGTGCGGAAGAACCGCCGGCCTCCGGCGAGCGTCTGCTCGAGCGTGCCGCTGGAAACGGTTCCACCGCTCGGCCGCGCACGCGTGCCGTTCAGCTGGCGGAGGGCTTCGGAGCGGACGAATCGTTCCAGGAGATCGGCGCTGACGATCGGGCCGACGCGTATCGAGAGCTCAGCGGCGCTCCATGCGGGCGCGGGAAAGAACGCCGCCAGCATCGGTGTTGGTAGCCGCGCGTTGGCTCCGTGCTGTGCGAGCTCGTGGTGCCACATCCGGTCGAGCTGCGCCGGTCGCGTGTCGATCCGCCTCATCACTGTCCGTCCGTCCGGCCACCCGTGTGCCGGGATCACCTGCTGCCCCCTCGCGGTGTCGGCTTCGGCGACGGCTCTGAGTCCGGCCAGAGCGACCGACACCGACCGTGTGAACGCCCGACCACCGCTGCCTGCCCCGATGAGGCGGGAGAAGACGTAGACAAGCAGATCTTCGACCGGCATCTCTCGGGAATGCCCAAACACGCTGTCGTGCCAGACCCGGACGGCCCCGCTGTCAGAACCCATCTGCCCACCTCCCCTTCGGGGGCTGCTGTCAACCCGCCGGACGACGGGTACCCATGCTCCGGCAAGCAGGAGCGCATGTCGCGCCAGGGATCAAGCGCTGTCCGGATGTGACAATCGCCTGGGCCGACCGGCAGACGCTTCCTGGAGGCAGGTGCGCGGGGAGACACTCACTCGTTCGTCCCGGAGAACCGCGCCTGAGATCGGTTGTTGTGGAGACCTCACACTCGTGAAACCGATCACTGGTGCACGTTTTTGTTTCGCGGGGGTACCGGGCGGGGCCCCGCAGGGCCCGGGCCTCATGCGTGGCACGATTTGCGCCGATACGGTAACCCTGCGAGACCTCGCCGAGGAGACTGGCGTCTCGGCCGGCCTCGCCCACCGCGTCCTCGCTCGGCTAGAGAGCGAGGGCATCGTTGTTAGCGAGGGCGCGGGACCGCGTCAAGTGCGACGCGTTCAGAACCCGGCTGCACTTCTTGACCTCTGGGCAGAAGAGCAGGATGAGCAGCCAGCCCGAATCAAGGGGTACCTCCTGGCACGGAGCCCCGGCGAGCTCATTCGTCGTCTTGCCAAGAACCTCGACCACGCCGAGATTCTCTTCGGGTTCACCGGCGCGGCCGGCGCCAGCATAGTCGCCCCCTTCATCACAGCGATTCCCATCGTCGAGTTATGGGTCGCGCCCACCGCAGAGCCGGGCGCGCTCCATCGGGCCGCCGACACGCAGCCCGTCGATGACGGCCACAACGTCGTGTTCCTGCAAGCGAGAAGCGACGATACGCTTGCGTACCGCGAACGGACTGATGACGTCTGGGTCGCTAACCGCTTCCGGCTCTACGCTGACCTCCGCCGTGATCCTCGCCGTGGACGGGAGCAAGCCGATCACCTCCGAAGGGAGGTGATCGGATTCTGAGCCGACGCGATCACCACACCGATTACGACGAGGCAACGACTGCGCGATGCGAGCGCGCTCCCGTCACGCTGCTCGGCGACATCGGACCATGGCGCGAGCGGATCTACCTGGCCGGAGGTCTTGCGCCGCGGTATCTCGTCGGACAGTTGCCCGAGGGGGGCGCGAGCACATGTTCGTCCAGGGCGACGCCGATGACGAGATCGATGACACCGTCTCGCACGGCCACATCTTCCAACCCAAGGGCGAGTCAGCCGGCTCGAAGATGAGCGCGTTCAACGTGCGTGGAGCGCACCTCGTCCGCGACGACTTCATCGAGCGCGAGATCGCGGCTGAGCGCCTGGACGGTGGAGGTCGCTCGAGCGTCACCGTCCGCGTCGCCAACTTCCTTCCGTACACCGTGCTCAAGATCCTGGCGTTCCAGGATCGGCACGACAACAAGGACGCGTACGACCTCGTCTTCACGCTGCTGAACTACGCGGAGGGACCTCGAGCATGCGGACGAGCAGCGCGAGCTAGCACGGTGGCCGACCACCCCCAGGTTCAGGAAGCCATCGCTCTCCTCGAGGAGCGGTTTCGCGATGTGGATCAGGACGGGCCCACGGCCTATGCTCAGTTCCTCGAGGAGCCAGGCGATGATGCAGCACTAGCCCGCCTCAAGCTGGATGCAGTCTCGACAGTTCAAGAGTTCGTCGCAGGGCTCCGTTCGACTGGCTGATTCGATTCCGTTCACCGACCCTGCATCTCCGAGCGTAGGTGTCGACCTCGGGCTGGGTCTGAATCCCGCAGCGGACTACATGGGGATCACGGCCAATCTCTGCGTTATGGCTTATTCAAGCGGTTTCCGAGCGATCGCCGGTTCTGGTGTCGTGCACCTCCCGCCGCAGAAGGGCTCTCAGCGCGTCGGTCGCGTCGAGATCACCGGCATGAGCTTCCTCCTTCGACAAGAAGGCGCTGAAACGTCTTCTAAGCCCTCGCCGCGAGCGAGATCACACAGATTTCAGCCAACGCGCAGAGCGTGCCACTTCCCACTGCCCCACTACCAGTAGAGACCGTGCAGTGGATGACGAGCTTGACATGCATATCTGGGGTCGTATCGTGCTCGTCTGTCGTCTGTGTAGCCCGCAAACCAAGTATTCATGCGGGTTCTAAGGCTCACGAGTGTGCTCTTGGGTGTGGACTTCCCTCGATGATGGGTTCCCATCTTCTGGGTCGAGCCTCGTCTGCTGATGGCCCCTCGCGAGTTGACGGATCTCGGGTTCACGGCTTCGATCCAGGTCGCTGGTGAGCCTCGATCACAGTGTGATATCGCAGAATCCCTGTATTCATGCGGGTTTGCGGGTCGCTGATGGTGGCTCAAACGCCACGCTGATGATGGGTCTGAGTGTCTGCTCTCCCAACGAGGGTGGCCACTTCCCACTGCCCCACTACCAGTAGAGACCGTGCAGTGGATGACGAGCTTGACATGCATATCTGGGGTCGTATCGTGCTCGTCTGTCGTCTGTGTAGCCCGCAAACCAAGTATTCATGCGGGTTCTAAGGCTCACGAGTGTGCTCTTGGGTGTGGACTTCCCTCGATGATGGGTTCCCATCTTCTGGGTCGAGCCTGGCGAGCCTCGAACGCCGTATTCGAAGTTGGAACGACTGCACCTATCTTGCGCCCGTATGCGTTCGGAATGGTTGGTACGAGGGCAATTCCGACTCGATCGTTCCTAATCCGACGCCGTATGCCGCCAATTCTGTTCCGTTGATGTCCCAGAAAGTGCGCTGTCGTCCGGGAGTTCAGACCTTGTATCCGTTTTTGTCCTGGGTTGATCGAGAAAGTTCCGCGATCCTCCGGCTCACAGCCGCCCGAGCACTACAAACAACTCCGTATCGGGCCGATAAGGAGTGAGATGAGCGTTCGAGCTTATGGACACGAGAAGGTCGACCTCGGGACGATCCTGGCGGTAATCGCTGATGGGCCGGGGTTCGGGTACGGGGACTTCGTCAGGGCAACGGCCCGTCACTTCAACTGCTCCGAGCGAACAGCCAAAGACGCGCTGGCCGTGCTGCGCCGAAGCGGTTACGTCGACGTTCAGCAGGACGAGTGCGACGGCCGCCGACAAACGTTGTTCGCAACGGAACGGGGAGTGCGTCTGTCTTCCACCAGGTACGCCTGGGCGATCCTTCGACTCGCACGTCGGCTCTTCACCACCTGCCCATCGCCGAGGAGCCGCGCTTTGCCGGACAGCGCTTCGCAGAGTCGCGAGCGCCTCGAGCGTGCCGAGGCAACGCTACTCGGTCCGGAGGGAGCATGAGCGCCTCGGAAGCTAGTGGCAATGGAGCGAGTGCCCCGCGCCTCCTGATCAGCGATTCTCGCTGCAAGGTCTGTAAGTCAGACCACCGAGGCGCGATAGACGCGATGCTCCGTGACGGGCGATCTCAGGCCAGCGTTCGGCGTCACTTCAACGGCGTACTTGGCGATGAGTTCTTCACCGCCAACAACCTCTCCGTCCACACCCGCAAGCACCTCTACGGGCCTGAACCGGAGGAGTGGATCCTGAAATCGGCACGTGCGCGCAAGATGCTTGGCGATCCGAACGCGCTTCCACCGCAGCAGCCGACGCCAGAGGATGCACTGCGCACAGTCGTCGAGGTCGGGCTGAAGATGATCGACGCGGGGGTTTCTGTCCCCGAGACCACCGACGTGATCCGGGCTGCGAAGGAACTAAAGCGCATGGAGAGCGAAGGATTGCCCGCGACGGAAGCGCAGATGCTGCGGGAGCTTCAGGCATTCACGAAGGCGGTTAAGAAGCACCTGCCCGAGGAGAAGTGGGAGGCGATGTACAAGGACTACGAGGCCATCATCAGCAGTATGTAGTTGGGATCTGGATCAGCCGCGGTCGGCCAACCTCTCGATCGACTCGATGGCGCGCTGCATTCTGAGGCGCCCGGGTGGATTGGCACTGTGGATCGCGAAGCGCGGAAGCGGGAACTGCCACCGGCCCTCACCAATCTCGCGCTCGAGCCAGGCGAGCACCGTGTACCCAGTTCGCTCCGCTTCGGGCGTGTCGAGCCCAAGATCATAATCCAACGAGAGCTCGGTCACCTTGCCGGTGGCGAGGACCGCGATCGTCTCGTCCGGGGTATACGTGCGCACCCAACCCGGGGGCGCGTCCCGCGCGTCATCGAGGAAGACGCGCATTAGCTGGCGAGCCAGTCTGACCAGTCGCCTGGGTAGCGCCAGCCGTCGATGGTAAGCGCCATGTGGGGCCGCAACGCGCTGTCGCGCAGACGCTGCACGGCCGGGCATGCCGGGTCCCAGGCGGAGCCGCGCGTCGTTGACTGGGTGAGCCGGCCGGGGAGGGTATGGCTCGCAGTCACGAACCCGCAGGCGAGGCAGATCGTGCAAGTGGCTACGACATTCGGGCGTGGTGACGCGTGCATCTCGAGGCGGATCGATGTCTGGCAGAGAGGGCAGCCTTGCCAGAAGTAACGCCAACGGACCGGGGTTGGTTGCTGCACGGTCCGTAGAAAGAGGCGGACCCACGGCGGGCTCTCGGAGATGGCTGGACGCGCGAGCCCAAGCAGATACGCCCGCAAAGGATCCTCCGGCTGAACATCTGGCTGGTCGGGCAGGAACGCCGCCATCTGCCCGCAGCCGCAGATCGAGAGCCAGCGCTCCTCACCAGACTCGTCGACAAGCGACTCCCACTGCCAGTCGCTGCGGCTGCCGCAGTTGCCGCACTCGGGCGCGAGGTCGGCGTCGGCCGCCTCTCCCCCGGTCTCGGTCTCGGTTACGTGATTGATGTCGATGTTGTCGTCCATCACTTCTCCTTTCGCTTGTCTAGCCGGTGAGTGCGGCCAGCATCTCGGCGCGAACCGTTGTGTCCTCAAGCCGCGCGTAGCACTTCTCTGTGATCGAGGTCGACGCGTGCCCGAGAAGCCGCGAGACGACTTCGAGCCGCACGCCACGATTTACGAGATCGGAGCCGAATGTCCGGCGCAGCGTGTGCGGCGTGACACGCCGCGCGATGCCGGCCCGCTCGGCCACCCGCGCCACGACCGGCCCCACGTACTGCGCCTTCATCGGCGTGCCGTGGCGGGTGGCGAGGAAGGCACCGTCTGGCCGGTAGAAGCCCTCCCAGCGCGTGAAGGCGAGCCAGCGCTCGATGTGCGGGCGAAGCTCGGGACTGATCGGCACCGACCGCAAACCAGCCATCGTCTTCGACGTCGTCACCGTGACCGACCCCTCCCCCACGCTCACGTCACGGTTCGTCAACGCAAGCGCCTCGCCCAGCCTGAGACCGGTCATACGAAGCAGGAAGACGATGATGTCCTCGCGTGCGTTCATCGGGCACGAGAGCAAGGCCTCGTCTTCGTCTGCGCGCAGCCAGTCCAACTCGGGCTTGACCGGGATCACCGGCAGCTCAAGCGCGAGCGCCGGGTTGCGAATCAGTCCACCGTCGGCATCGACGAGCAGGCCGAAGCGATCAAGGAACATGTAGAAGCTCTTGACCGCCTGGATCACAGCCCGTGTCGAGTTGAGCGCTGGTGCGCGCCCGTTGCGATCCTGAAAAGCAGCCTCCCACTCGCTAAGGAAGCCAAGCTCAAGCGAACCTGCGTCGATCTCGTGCAGCTCGCGCTCCGCCCACCCACGCGACAAAGCGATCGAGTTCAACAGACCAACGCTGGATCGTCCGAGGTGACTTCCCGCGCCGCCGCAGATTGGTCAGAAACGCCTGGACGTTCGCATTCAGCTCTGTACTGTAATCTTGAAGTCCCACATAAGAAAGTATAGCGGGACTTTAAGAAAAGTAAGAGATAGTTGAGAAGAGCTGGTGCTCTCCCAACTGAGCTAACCGCCCAAAAACAGCCCATTTGCAGGGCTTTTAACATATTCTTAACGGATCACGCTCTTACAACTTTTTGAAAAGCGCGCAATCCAGGTGGATTCTAGCCGACCTGGCGAGCGGCTCGCGACACTCACTCGGAGCCGACGAGGCGTATCTCGGTATCCGGAAACGCATCCTTGAACCAGCCGATCACGCCGCCCGGCACGTGCTCGCCGTAGTAGGCATCAATGACAACACAGGCTGCATCGGACTCTCGAGCGGGCAGATACTCCGCCATACCAAGCACATCGCCGGCACTAGTGTCCGGCCGTCTCCCCCACGCCGCCTCGAGCTGCTCCGCGTGCGCCGGCCAACCGTCACCAGGCCCACCTACCGGCCAGATCGATTCCCCGTCGACCTCGTTCCACCCCCACTTGAAGTGCTCGGCCTCAGGGTCGGGTTCTGCCGGACGCCAGTCCTCCCACACGTCGCCGGGACTGTCGTCGCTCACACGGACTTCAGCTTCGTGCGGCCGCGCCGGATGCGCTTCTCGACCCTGTCGATAGCGCTCCGGATCAGCGAGCTCTTGGGCAAGGAGATCCGAGAACTCCGCACCCATCAGCCTGTCCGTGCTGATCTGAAACAGATCAGCGATATCGATCGCCTTCGCAAGCGACGGCGTCGACTTCCCGTTCATCCAGCGAACTCATCGTCGCCTCCGAGACACCGAGCAGCTGCGCCGTGAAGTGCTGCGTCAGCCCGTGCAGACCCAGAAGCCGCACGAAGTTGTCGGTGAAGCGAGATGGTTCGCGGTTATCAGCCATGAAAGCTCTTGAAGAATATTCAAAAGAACGATAGCCGCTTCTCCAGAAACCCCAACGCTCAGACGTACGCGATGCGATGGGGCGCACATCGGCGCGGCACCGGCCTGGCATCGGTACTCGAGGTGCTCTCCTCAGCGCTTGACCGCCGCCAGCGGGCGTAGGCCCTTGGCGATTGCGATCATGGTCTCGTTGGACAGCCGGTCGAGCAGCGTGTTCACGACCCAGTAGCTCGGTGTCGTTCGCGCGGAGCACGACCATGTGCAGGCGCGGCCCGTTGTAGTACAGTTCGTATCGCCGGCCGCCGAGTGTCCTCGTGAAGTTGCGTCCCTTGAAACCGGTGCGCCGTCCCAGACGTCTGCGTCACGCACAGCCAACGCTCTCCCGACTGTTGTCAGGCTCGTCGGAAAGACCGGGCAACCCACTCCTCCCACTCATCGTTCGAGCCGGGTCGGTCACACGGACTTCCGAG